>CALSRS010000003.1 GCA_943788815.1 uncultured Gammaproteobacteria bacterium | reverse complement strand
CAGATTCTAAAGCAGATTCTCGATATGATAGTGGTTATAGCGATGGCTATGCGGTGGGTTACAACACAACTTGCCAAATCAGAGCTACGCTTGTTGAAGGAGACTGGGATGACGAGAATTATTCTGCTGGCTATTATGATGGATATGAACATGGTGCAGTTGAGTGCAGAAACAAAGACAGGTAATTAAAAGAGGGTACATTATGGTTAAGGCTATAAGAATAAGTATGAAATTTCCCTCCATACTGATTGCTATGCCTAGTGATGGGTCACGCCAATGCGGCAGAATTAGAGAATCTTGCTGGCCACTATGCTGAATGCTCCGCTTACTTCACTCTTGCATATCACGCAGTCAATAACTCTGGTGGTGATACTACGGCCGCGGAGGGTTTTTCCGAAGTCTCAGATAACGCTATGTTCTATTCTTTGCTTCTGGCGTCTGAAAATAGGGAGCAAGATATGGCTATTAATGTAACGCACTCCAGAATAGAAATGTACTTAAAACTGATGAAGCGTGAAATAAATAACGATAACGCGAACTTCTCTATACTCATGAATAAGCACAGCTTCCCGTGTCAAGATGCAATGAATAATCTCCCTATAGAACTATTGAATATCATTAATCGCAGGATATCAGAAACACAATAAAAAAGCAGCTGGCAACTGCCTAGAGGCATACCTTGTTATCAGATATTAACGGTTTAATCATAGCTCTGGTATTAAGAAAAAGAATCCCCTATTTCCTATCCACACATTTTCCTTCAAATAAGCGTCCCCCAGAAACATAACGCATTGTTCTACTCATCGCGGAGTAACGTCCTCTCTTCGTACCACCCAATTTATCAAACACAACATCTCCCCAATTCGCAAGAATTTCAATGTCGTGGATGACGTCGAGCATTCCGTTCCTTTCGACATATACAGCACCATCGCTGTCACCCCAGAGATAAGTCCACCAACGGTATTTTAGAACCTTGAAGTAAATTTCTTCCTCATCCAACGCCTTACCATCGCTGTAGAAATTCCCCTTACAAACAATCTGGGTTTCATCTGCAATTGAATGATTTAAGACGATATAGAAATTACCACCCACTACTGCGATGACCAATCCTAGATACTTCAAAAATCGTTTCATCCAATTATCCCCTTATCAGGAACACCACCAAACCCACCCTTGATCACCTCCTGTAGATGATGCAGACCACCATTCCTATGTGTGGAGACTGCCGCCCCTTCTCTTTCATTTGCAATATAAAGATAGCTAACCATTACAAAAGGCTCATGACTTTCAGAAATTACGTAGTATGAGAAAGTTTCTGATTCATTGATTACTCGAATTGATTTACTAGCTCGATTATTGATGAAATAGTTCCCACGTATCTCTCCAGACTTCCGTTCAACCGAAAATGTACTACCTATTAGTTCTCTTTGAAGTTTTATATCTGATATTAATGTATCCGTGGGCAATAGTTCATTAACGGAAAGGACCTTACAATCGAAAACGTCCCATGATGCCTTGCATATCGCAGGTGAGAGAGCAAAAAACATAACTATACTGAGGTGCATTTTCATTAGCGTGTTCTTTATGCCTAAACTTATATTTAGTATAGCCCACAACAAAAACGAAAGCGGCCATATCTGTACGGAAAATAATTAATTTGTTTGGCAGTATGTTAATTTAATTGGCCGGGACACATCTGAGCTTATTTCTCCATGCTTCTTCCAGCTCATCTTTTATTATTAAACAAGCTTCATAATTATTTTGGCCAGAATATCCAAAATACGAGTGCGACTTTGTCCCATTCCGTACCAAGGGTACTTAACTGCTCAAGCCAGACATCTTCAACGTCCGCTTCTATAGAGTTGCCACATCCGTTTAGTAAAACAACCAAAAAAGGTAAGAGTAAAAAACGAATCATAGCAAATCTCCTGAATGGATGGTTCTCTAGCTATATATACCAAAAATATCAAATGCGTTTATTTTTAATATATAGGTTTTTATTAATTTTTTTTTTAGTAAGTATAGCCCTACAAGATTTAGATTTTAAAAAAAACGCCCCCATTTCTGGAGGCGGCCATATCTGTCCGGGTATTACCTGGGCATACCTTGTTGTCAGATATTGACGAGGGTCAATCATAACTTCTAATTAAAGCCTGAATATCACTCGTTTGAGGTAGGTTTAATTAATGTCATATAACAAAAACGTCCTGGTTTGTAATATATTATTAGTGATAAATAACAATAATAAAGGGGTGAGCTATGGAAATATTTGATACACAAACGCTACTTCATATAATTACCATTTTCCTTATTGGAGGATATATGAAGATGGTTAGATTACTCAGCATGATAAATGAAAATGCTTGGATAATTTCTAGGATACTACAAGGAGATCCGCCTACCGCGGAAGAATTGAGGGAAAAAGAAAGTTGGTGGGAACGTTACTAGCCTGTATTTTTAATAAAAAGGGGGGTGGGTATGTTTACGAAAATAAAAACGGCTGTCTTGGTGTCCCTGCTGGTGTTTAGTGTGCCTGGGTATTCGTCTGACGAGAATACTGGTGCGTATGCCGATTATTCGCCATCATGTGGCGGTTGGGTCGTCGCTAGACAGCAAATGACACTAGACAATATTGGAGGCAAACTCTCGCACATCATAACGTGGATGTCTGGCTACATTACCCACTATAACTTCATAACTCCGACACCTACGACATAGTAGTCAACACAGACTTTCAAAGCATTTACCTCTGGCTTGACAACTATTGCCGTGATAACCCATTGGATAACCTGGCTTACGCAATGAATGCCTTAACCGCTGAGCTATACCCTAACCGTACCAGGACAGCACCGACTAACTAGAAGCCACCATAAAGTAACTACTGAAGAAGGGGGGGTAATGGAATTTTGGACAGTCTGACAAAATTTGAGGTTTTTATAGTGCTTTATTTGGGTTTCACGTGGTGGTATTTCAGTATTATTGGAAAAGCGATGCGGACGCATAGAGGATTTATTAACCAGAATTTCTGATATAAACATTCAACAACGAAATCAGCTTAAAGAGTTATATGATCAAAGAGAAAGCACAATACGAAAGGACCAATATGGCAATCCAATATTAAAGGGAGGCTGGAATGACCATAAATAAAATATTGCTAAATTAAATATTTAAAATCCATCCTGACAAGACATCCAACTCTCATAAACCTTACCGTTCTTAGGCGATATGAACGCATAATCAAGAAAATTATCATAAAAATTATTCTCGTATCGTTTGCGACCTGAGCTTAACTATAACGCAGCCGTGCATGACCCCGTAAACTGCATAAAAATCTCCGTAGGAATCTGATTTCAGAAATGAAATGCCTAGTACCGAGACCACCAATACCATCTATGCTTATGAGCAAATCACTGCCAACTTTGTATTGACAGGAAAGTAATTGGCTTGAAGATTCCTGACACTCTTTGCCTGCCAATGTTGCCTCGAATGTCGTTTGCTCTCCCGTACAAATTCCAGGGCAAAGGATAAGGATTGCAGTAATATTTAGTATATTAGTATTCATGTATTTAACAATTTTGCTTTAAATCACACCCTAACTTACCTCCCTGCAAGATGAGTATAACACCATCCGTAGATGGGCTTTCATATCTATCACAGTATTACCTACACTGTCACCATTGAGACGGACGATCCCCTACAGTTTGTGCTTGATCTCAACCTGCACCGAAGGCATTTGAACGAAAGCCAGAGGGCTATGGTGGCAGCGAATATTGCTAATATGCGCTGCTGGGACAGGAACAGATCAAAGGGTAAATTTACCACTTGAAGTTAGCACCAGAGGAAGCCGCCAATAAACTGAATGTTTCAGAGAAGTCGGTAAAAACAGCCAAACAGGTAAAAGAAAAGGGATCGCCAGAATTAGTCGCGGCAGTTGAGTCTGGCAAGGTAGCGGTATCTGACGCGGTGGTGGTGGTTGATCTTACTACTGACCAACAGGACGAATTACTAGCCAAAGTAACAACAGGCGAAAGCAAGAACCTTAAAGCCGCTAAACAGAAGTCTGGCATAGGCAAAAAAGAAGCCAAGTCACTGGACGAGGTTAAGGATATTGCCGACAAAGCGCTGGCTCTAAAAGAATACGCACGACAAGCCAAAAACAAACAGGGTGAAATTGACTTCGCTGAGGTACGCATGAGGGCTGAAAGGAAATGGGGGCAAATGTATGCTGAAGCTGAGAAGGCCACAGGCGGCGATGCCCAAAGAACTCGGTTACAGAAAGTTACCGAGTCCCCACCAACCCTGAAAGACATGGGCGTAGACAAGCGGTTTTCCAGCAAAGCGCAGAAAATAGGGACTATACCTGACGGCAAATATGAAGAATTAGTGGGCGAATGGCGTGACAGGGTACAACTGGAAAACGAAAGGGTAACAACAAGGCTTATCCGTGAAAGCGACAAGGTTGAGCCTAAAGAAGCCCCGCCTTTGCCAGAGGGGAAGTATAACGTACTGGTCATTGACCCGCCTTGGCCTATGGAAAAAATAGAAAGGGACGCAAGACCAAATCAAATAGGTTTTGATTACCCTACTATGACAGAAGATGAGTTAGCTAGACTTGACCTGCCTTTTGGGTGATGACTCTCATATATTTTTATGGACTACTCACAAGTTTTTACCAATGGCACTAAGGCTCAATTTAATAGGTTACAGGCAATTCAATCTGAGCTTCTAGTAGTTTTACGTGAGGGAAAGCCTATCATTGGGAACATTCGGATTTCAGTTAACTAAGGTACAGGCGTCTGAAGTATCAAAGCTATTCTCATTCGTCAGAACCGCCCAAAGTGGTCTGGTATACAAACCTTTACAAGAGGCTCGTAAGTTTACTGACCATCAAATTCGTCAAATCAACGATCTACTACCCAATGGTAAAGATTCTTTTAATTCCCTTTAGTTTTAGGTATTCTGTTATTATGG
The DNA here is from genome assembly GCA_943788815.1 of uncultured Gammaproteobacteria bacterium. Lineage (GTDB taxonomy): Bacteria > Pseudomonadota > Gammaproteobacteria > Eutrophobiales > Eutrophobiaceae > Eutrophobius. The sequence continues at coordinate 403,675 of CALSRS010000003.1, read as the reverse complement.
ATCAAAAATATATTGAAGAAAACATTGATATCGCAATAAATTATTCATTCAGAGTCATGTGGCGATTTATGCTCCTTTGTTTGCTTATAAATGTCGCTATCTTCGGCTTTTCTTTTTTACTGCTCGATATACTTGACTTTCCATTTAGCAATTTTAATGACCTTGAGTATTTTAAATTTGCTTATGTTGCCAGCATACCAACATCTCTTTTCGCATCCTATTTCACTTTTAAAATTACTATTAAAGGCCGAGTATGAAGGTAAGCGTATGCTCGTCAATCGTAGCTTAACTTCAGTGTCTATTAGCTTTGTTTGGCGCGTCTATCTTTCCGGTTTGTTTTTAATGGTTCTTGATAGGTTAATAGGTAAACTAACGGGTTTTTACTTTATAGACCTTATCCCAACAGTTGTTACTGGTGGACTCGCCGTATACATTAGTTGGCTATGGTTTGTTCTTTTAAATACAAAACATATAGAATTTAAATTTGTCTCTGAATCTCCTCCTGCTTAATAGAGTTTACTGTTAAAGCTACCCATTAACAAAATATCGTTAAAAAATAAATTTCTGTATCCCGTCAAAGCATATGAGACACATTTGAGCCAGTATTTCCCCAGCCTTTCTTTCAGCCCTCATGCGGATTCCCAAGGATAGCAGTATCTATTTATTCTCAATCTCATCCATCGTATCAACCACATCCCTAATACTTTAAATTCTTATTCAACATTTTGCCTAGTTCCATCAGGATCAACTAAGCAAATTCTGTAGATTTGAATTTTACACTCCTCTCTGCTAACACCCTCCTCTTGTAGTTTTGCTTGAATGGCAGTTTCTTCATCCTCATCTCCATTCCAAAGAGCGATACTGATATATTTAAGCTCGTTTACGCCTGTAGACTTTTCAAGCTTTGCCAGTCGGCTTCTAACTGACACCTTGCTTCTCCAAACGACCAATACGTTTTTCAAGCTCGTCAATTTCAGTAATTCGGGCCTGCGACGCTAATGCGGTTAACATGTTAGATGTGTCAGAGGGGGTGATTTTACCATCCCCCATCGCCTCTATAATTTTCTCGCCCTTCTCGGTCAGGTTGCCAGAAAGGTCATCCAGTATTACAAGAGGATCTATAGCCCGATACGGAGAGACAATTCTATCGATACATAGCCTTAGCATAGTCGTATCACCCTCTTTTGCCATGGTGACAGCTTTATTAATCAAATCCTCTGCATGGGGTTCAAGTAAAGCCCTATAACTGGTACGACGGTCTTTTGAGCCTTTGGGACGACCTTCAGGGTTGCCTGATTGGCCTGGTTTAAATTTGGTGTCTTTCTTCATGTCTGATTTTCCACTGTTAATATCAGGAGGTTATATACTGATGACGTAAATCGACGAATGACTTGGCCGGGGAGCGTGAACTCCCCGGTGCGGTATTGCAGTTGGGTGTTGTGGCTCCGCAAAAAACCAAGACCACGAACTCGTGAAATCTGCCAAGGCCGTTTTTTTACGCCTCTGAAAGCATTGCTGTTATTAGTTATCGGCATCATAAGGGTATGACGATGCGGGTATATGGTTGCAGGTACTGGGTAATAGGTAACAGGTAATAGGTAAAAGGTCATAGGTCTACCTTTCCTATGATTTCCCTGATGACAGAATATTGGAGTGGTTTAGGCATATGACGCTGTTTATAATCTTCGGTAACTGTTGCCACCTTTGCCTTCAACAACAACCCCTCGAAATCATTTGGCCGTATTCGGTCAACTCTCCTGTTTGTCACCAATGCCATTTCATGTACAAAATCAGACCGTCTGCCTACTCTAAAAGCAGAATTTTTACGTCCGGGGTTTTTGAGTGATTCCAGCCTATATGTGCGATATAGAACTGTCTCGAACCACTCCCCCATATCTAATATTTTAAAATGCACGAATACACGAGGCACTCCAAACGCAGGTTGAAAATCATGTTTAACATAACCCGCTTGATATATGCCCTCTGGTATTAGTGGCCACTGCCGTCCAACAACAGTCACATATTGGTTTGGAAAAGACGCAATTACAGACTGACTGAGGTTTTCTTCTTGCTTTGAAGAAAGTGTTTCGACTTTTACTAAATCATTCACCCTTGTTCTCCATTGAGCTTTCATTCTGAGGCTGAAACGATGCAGATTTGACTCCGTAGTAAGACAAAACTGATTCGGGAATAGCATAGGTAGTTTTCGGTCTCACTTCGTATAAAGCGCACTCATTGGCACTACAGAGGGTGACTTGCTGTTTCCAGGTGCCGGGAGCTAAATTATCGTAGGTGCAGGATTTACAGTGGTCATTCACTGCTGCACGAAGGCTCATGACTTCGCATTCGTTTGAGATGCGTTTTTTTCTATGTAAGCCCTAATAACATCAACATGCCAAGCAGTGATTCTTTCTGCTAGTTTGATAGGCTTGGGGAAACTTCCAGACTTTACATTATTCCACAGCGTAGTGTGACCGAATGGGAGTATGCCGGGTATCCCATTTTTTTTATCGCCAATTAACTGCTTCTCTCTAACAAAGCCTTCTGATGGTAAAACGTACATTATCGATTTCTCCTGTATTTATTTGGACAGGATCAATCTAGTCAGGCTTTCACAATAGCCCGGCTATTATGAATTATTTTTATTTTTCATAGTCGTCAATTTATTACTAAAAGTACCAAAAGCGATTGTTCTATCTTTTCCTTCAAAATCCACATAATCAAGCCAGCGACCATCCAAAACCCTAGCATCAACACCGCAAATATTAGTCATCTCGCCAGTAAAAATAGACCATAACTCCTTAGCTTTATAATTGGGATGTTCTTTCCAAAGACGCTTTATTACGCAGTCAATCGTCTCTCCGTTATCAAGGGGCTTAGTCCTTGGTAATTTCGCTTTTTTTGACTGTACTAACATATGTTCAGCCGCTTTTCTAACTAAAGGACTGTGACTCTTCTTAATGTTGCTATCAAGCAAAACCTGCCTAAATATTTCTCCTGCGCCTGCAGGATTATTTTCGGCAACGCACTTAAGGGATTTCTCAATAGGGATGCGGCTAAGTTTTTTTGTATCAGCTTTTAATGTGCCAATTCGGAGAGACTCAACAAAGTCTCTGCCTGGGTTAGCGACTCCTTTCTTTTCAGCTTGATAACCTATCCACCACGCCCATAAATGAATACCTAAATCTTCGTCCGACAAAGATAGTAAGTATGTTGGCTCAAAATCAACCATTCTTCTTTTTCCGAATTGGGACAACTTTGCTGTTGGAGCGAACAGTCAAATATTTAGACCATGACTCCATTAGCTTTCTACGCTTTAGCATCAAATCACCGCGCTGGTAAGCCGCTTCAGTCTTATTCTCTAATACATGAGCCAATGCTGATTCAGCAACTTCTCTTGGAAAATTTGTCTGTTCAGCACACCAATCTCTGAATGTGGAGCGGAAGCCATGAACAGTCAATTTAGGATGTGTTTCCTTTAAAATACTTCTTACTGCCGTATCAGATATTGGTTTAGCTCCAGATAAGCCAGGAAAAATAAACCCGTTCTGTTTAAATGGTTTTGCCGCTTTCAGTATTCTTCTTACTTCTGGGGTCAGCGGTACTCTAAAAGGTCTTCTCGTTTTCATTCTTTCTGATGAAATATTCCAGATGTCGTTTTTTAAATCTATTTCTTCCCAAGTTGCCCCCCTTGCCTCACCACTTCGGGTCGCGCTCAGAATTTGAAATGACAATGCGAGACCCCCTATCGTTTGTTTTTTTGCGATTTCTTGATAGTAGGCAGGTATTTCAATATAAGGCATTGCTGGATGATGAATAACTTCACGAACTTTGTTTGGACTAGAAAGCACTTTATCTAAATGCCCTTTCCATCTAGCGGGATTCTCACCCGCTCTATAATTTAAAGTTTTTGCATAATCGAGTATTGCTTCAATTCTTTGACGCACCCTTGTTGCTGTTTCTGTTTTTGTTGTCCAAATAGCCTTTAAAGCATCCACAACTAAACCCGTATTGATTTCCTGAACGGGCAAGTCTCCAAAAATAGGAAAGGCATAATGTTCGAGTGATTGAGTCCATTGATACTGGTGCTTTGCATTCGTCCATTCAACCTTTTTATCTTTAATGTATTCCAATGCACATAGCTTGAAAGTCTTTGATTTAGCCTCTTTGATTTGAGACTGAGTTTTAGCTTCCTTTTTTTGCTGCTTGGAATGGTGAATCGGGTCAATTCCCCTATTTCTTAACAGACGGCAATTTTGCGCTTGTTCTCTCGCATTTTGTAAAGATATGGTCGAATACGACCCCAATCCTTTCTTTCGTCCGTTTCCTTCAAACTCATACCTGTAGAACCAATCCTTTGTTCCTGACTTTCTAACTTGCAGGTACAAACCCCCGCCATCATTAAGCGTTTGACCGCTCTTTGATTTCTTTATGCGCAAATCAGTTAGTAAATGAATGCCTTTTGCCATAACCTTCTCGTGTACGGATTAGTGTACAGTTTACATATGGATTATAGCGTACGCAAAAGAATCATGCTGAACTGAAGTATGGGTATTTACTCGCTTATGGCTTATATTTCGAGGGTTGTTTGTACAAATATGTACGATGGTTAAGTGGACGCCGCCTCCACCAATTAGCCACCGGGCAATAATGCCTGGTGGCAAAAATCATAATTAAAATCAGTTTACTTCAAATAGTTCCCGATATTCCTACATACCTCCTAAAAAAAACATTCCCATCGATTTTCATTGCCGATACTAAATAGTTAACAGGTTTTAGTTTCAGCGTTCAAGTTCTCTGACCCCTTAGAATTTCTAAAACGTGTGTCAGTTGAGGGTGATTAAGTAACCTGCAAATTTACGAATATTCAAAACACCTGTATCCAGGATCAGGTACTGTCCTTTTATTCCTTTTAACACACCTTCAATTTCAGGCGTTTTGTCAAAATTAAGTGACGTTACCTTTGCCGGGTAGTCTTCAACCGGGTAATTGATAATGACGGGCTCGGCGTCGCCGAGAAATTCTATATCGGTCTCGGTATATTCTTCTTTAATTTTATTAATTTCTGTTTCGGCAATACGCACCAGCTCATCTCTTTTTTCCAGCAGATCGACGTTTTCTGCTTTAGCTTTGAGCATCTTTCTCCAATCAGTACGATCTGAGACATGGGCTTTAATTGCCATCTCTATTTTTCCAGATAACAAACGATTGCTAACGCAAAATATCGGTAATGCCTGACTGGCGCCCTGGTCTATCCAACGTGTTGGGATTTGCGTCCCACGGGTTATGCCAACTTTAATTCCGGAGGAATTGGCAAGGTAGACATAATGATGTTGCATACATTGGCTTTCTCCCCATGCGGGTTCGCGGCAGGTACCAAGATGATAGTGACAGGTCTCCGGTTTCATGATGCACATGTCACAGGATGCAAGGGAAATAAAGCAGCGATAACAATGACCCTGATTAAAACTTTTATTGGTTCTATTTCCACAAGCTATGCAGTTGATTTCACCACTGTACTTCAGAGATATCGATTTACCAATATAGTCGTTTAAAGAGACCAGCTTATCGTCAACAGGTAGCTGATATTCAACGGGTGATTCTAGCGACGTCACCATTTTCTTGATATGACCTGTTATTTTCATAATTGAGAAAAATAAATCAAAGGGTCTGTGTTCTTTAAATAGTTATCAATAATCATAGTAACCAAGGCTTTGTTCAATATGTTGTAAAGGCTAAAAATAATGAGGTCGGAGATAATTAAGAATAATTGTCATTAAATAATAAATATAACAGACACTTAGTGTATATCTTAGACCCTGCCACCTCCACCATATGCACAAAAACTTAGATATTTAATATAAATCTGAAATTTTCATAAATCTGTTGCGTCTGTGACTTCAAGTATAATAGTATTTTGCCATGTCAAATGCATTACGAAATAGAGTAATTCTGCTTGCACTGGTCATACTGATTGGTCAGCTCACTTTAGTCGTCCATGCCACGGTTCATGATGCTGAAATAAATTGCCAGCTCTGTCTTAGTCAATCTCACCATGCAAAGGGAATTCCTGTTGTAAACCTGGATATTCCTCTAGTCAGGAATATAGATGGAGTTTTTATTAGTACAGATATACTACTTTCATTAAAGCCATTTCCAAACGCCTTTTCTCAGCGCGCACCTCCAGTTACCGTCTAAAAATAATTCCGTAGTACACATATTGTGTATTTGTTTTTTTTTATTATTTAGGAGGTATATATGCGCATCTTACTAACGTATATCTTATCTGTATTACTGCAGTTAACGAGCATTACTCTAGTTGCACAACCAGTAGATATTAATATTGAACAATTACGTTCTGAGATTGAACAATTAAAGCAGGATTATGACGCCAAAATCAAAAATCTGGAGAACCGACTCGCCGCAGCAGAACAACAAGTTGTAAATGTAAGCCAGAGTTCGCAAGCTGTTCCGGTTATATCTGAAGCGCCAAGATCAGCTCAACGAAGTGGTAACACCGGCTTTAATCCGGCGATAGGCGTTATATTTGAAGGTTTTGCCTGGAATTTTGATAACGACGCACAAGGATACGAAATCCCCGGATTTCCCCTGGCCGGGGAGGCTGGCCCAGTAAGTGAAGGCCTCTCATTGGGTGAGACTGAAATAGATATTAGTGCCAATGTGGATGATAAATTTACAGCCTGGCTAACCGCCCCAATTGTTCTTGAAGATGGTGAACCCATAATTGAAATAGAAGAGGCATGGATAGAAACAACTGCCTTACCCGGTGGCACATCTCTTCGATTTGGTCGGTTCTTTTCAGAGATTGGTTACCTAAACAGCAAACATGCCCACAGTTGGGATTTTGCAGATCAACCATTGAGTTACCAGGTTTTACTGGGGAACCAGTATATAGATGATGGCCTGCAATTCAGATGGCTACCTCCAACGGATCTCTACATGGAATTGGGTGGTGAACTGTTAAGAGGAGATCGCTTTCCAGCCGGTGGTGCAAGTAACACAGGCGTCGGAGGATATTCATTGTTTGCTAAAGCGGGTGGTGACATTGGAGACAGTCACAGCTGGTTGGCAGGTCTATCCTATCTAAATACAGATAGTACAGATAGACCATCTGGTGAAGAAGATGACCCCCTTATATTTAATGGAAAGACAGATCTTTTAATCGCAAGTTTAGTGTGGAAATGGTCCCCCTACGGGAACTGGCAACAACGTAACTTAATATTACAAACCGAATACCTGTACCGTAGCGAAGAAGGAAACTATACATTGCCTGATGAAAGAGATTTGGCATATAACACAGAGCAAGGAGGATTATATGTACAGGCTGTCTATCAACCTTTTCCGAGATGGCGTTTTGGTGTTCGCTATGACAGGTTAGTGACTGATGCATTGGGACCATTATTTAACGACACACCCTTTGCAACAAATGGTAAAGACCCAGAGCGATACAGCGTTATGATTGACTGGTCCAATAGTGAATTCAGCCGAATCCGATTTCAACTCACCCAGGATGAATCAGTTGTCGGTCCAGATACTCAATTCGGTCTGCAGTATATTCATAGTATTGGTGCCCATGGCGGCCATTCATTTTAATTCGGGAGGATGACATGAAAAAGCTGATACTTTGCCTATTACTTACTGGTGCTACAGGTCATGTGCATGCGGATTTAAACATTTTCGCCTGCGAACCTGAATGGGCTGCCCTGGCTGATGAAATAGGTGGTGATAAAGTTGATACCTACAGTGCGACCACAGCGCTTCAGGACCCACATTATATCCAGGCCAGACCAAGTTTAATTTCACGGGTCAGGCGTGCTGATATTGTAATTTGTAGCGGTGCGCAGCTGGAAATTGGCTGGTTACCATTGCTACTTACCAAGGCAAATAATCCTAAGGTACAAGCTGGAAGTACTGGTCATATTTTTGCCAGCGACTATGTGGATAAACTACAAATTCCAACGAATTTGGATCGTAGCCAGGGAGATGTTCATCCTGAGGGAAACCCTCATGTACATACTAATCCACATAACATTACCATTATTGCCTCAGTCCTGGCGCAACGCATGATGCAACTGGATAAGCAAAACTCTAATTTATATCAACAGGGCTTAGATCATTTTATTCAAAGATGGAACGATGCCATTATAAAATGGGAAGATCGAATAAAACCATTAAAGGGTAAAAAAGTAATTTCACACCATAATTCGTGGCCCTATTTACTTCGGTGGCTGGGCATGGAAGAAGTCGCCAACCTGGAATCAACACCGGGCATTCCGCCCTCTGTTTCATACTTGAGTAATCTTGCCTCCCAGTTTTCTAGTGGCGGTGCCGACTATATCATTCGCACACCTTTTCAGAACGCAAAATCATCACAATGGCTATCAGAACGAAGTGGAATTCCAATGCTCCTCTTACCTCTCACCATTGGAGGAACTGAAAAGGCTAATAACTTATTCTCTATGTTTGATGACATCATTGACCGCTTTGTGGAAATCACAAAATGAACCTGGAGATCATGGATTGGTCTATCATCGGACCTGCCATAGTGGCGGGTATACTAGTATCGAGCACTCATGTTCCTATGGGCCAGGAAGTGCTAAGAAGAGGGATCATCTTTATTGACCTTGCAATTGCCCAAATTGCCGGATTGGGTGTCATCGCCGCCGATACTTTAATAGGCGAAACGGAAGGCGTTATGGTACAGGTAGCAGCGGTAGTCGCCGCCTTACTCGCGGCAGCATTATTAAACTGGACAGAAAAACACTGGCAGCAGTTTCAAGAACCCATTATTGGAACGCTGTTCGTTCTGGCAGCTACCGGGAGTATTTTGTTACTTGCAGAAAATCCCCATGGAGGCGAATATTTAAAAGATCTCCTTGTTGGGCAGATACTCTGGTCCACATGGGATGTCCTGATCCCCATTGCGATCTTGTATGCCATATTACTGGCGGTTTGGTTCCTCGTGTATCAAAGGCGTGGGCGAATTGTTTTTTACCTGACGTTCTCATTTGCTATTACTGCATCGGTACAACTCGTTGGGGTTTACCTGGTTTTTGCCAGCCTGATTATTCCCGCTTTGGCAACAACTCGATTAAGAGGAAAAGCTAAATTGTGGTCGGGGTATGCACTAGCTTCGATCTCTTATTTTTCCGGGATCATATTGTCCGCAATTCTGGATCTACCCACAGGTGCAGTCATAGTCTGGACCATGGCAAGTCTGGGAGTAATTTCAGGTACGATAATTAAATATTTTAAAAAAGATGCGGAACTTAGTGCCTGATAATCAAAAAATCAATTTAATCAGTGCTTAATGCCCAGCACAAAATTTTTATTTAATCTCAAATGCTCGTATTGATTAACTATCAGAAAAAATTGCGTTCCATTTTACTATTTTGATACTACTTTATAATTCTCCTCTTACCGCTCTGGTAAATAGCGCCTCAATATCAGGATCCATTTGTGTTGCACCAATAATAATCTCCATCATCTCGTCACTACTGGCAAAATTTATTTCCCTGCCAGCCTGAGCTGCCCGTTGTATAAATTCCGGATCATTCATTGCCTTTGCAAATACTGCTCGCAAAAATGCAACGCGGTTTTCCTGGGTGCCTGGTGCGGTTGCAACTGGACGTCCTACAGATATTAATGCATCCCATGCCGACAGGATTTTCTCAGTTCGAACTGGATCCTCAGTCCGGTCTATAAATTCAAATATGGCGGGTACATCGGGGATATCTTTTGATCGCTGTCTTCCGCTCTGCAAAATTATCCTTTCTAATCCTGCTTCGACACCATCTTCCGCGCTGCCATAGGATCCCCACGCTCCATCGATATTTCCTCTTAATAAGGATTGTCTAACGGCAGATGAACTATCAAAACCATGAATGATCTGCACATTCATTTTGAAAGCCTCTTTGCTGATAACACCATCTACATAAGCGCTACCCCCCAGACCTGTGGCACCCAATTTGATAATTTCAACTGAATTCCAGACGTCATCGATAGTCTGGATTTTATTGTCGATAGCAATACTCAATACCCGCCGGTCATCCACTACCCTGCCCAGATATTCAAATTCTTCAACTATATAATTTGCACCCTCAATACCTACCAGGCGATTCGTTACCATGGCAAGTCCATTCATCATTCCGATTGTTAATCCATCCCTGGGGGATTGAAACAATTCATTTGCCGCAAGCATACCGCCGGCTCCAGGCCTGTTAATAACTTTGACAGTCGCACCAGAATGTTTTTCAAGATATGGAACCAGCATACGAGTATATTCGTCAAAGCCACCACCTGGAGAAGAAGGGACGATAAATCGAATGCTATTGCCCTTATAAAAGGCTGTAACATCTTCAGACAAATCAACACTATTGTTATCTTTAAGACGAATAAGCAAAACTGTAACAATCAAAATACATATTACTGCGGTGACAAACAGAAAGATTTTATTGTTTTTCTTCAATTATTGTTTTCTCTTTACACTCGTTTTAAATAAAATATATTTCTCAGTATATTCTATATACTGGGCTTACCAATAACATAAAATATATTAAATTTTAATTAAATAAAGGGATTACATGTCTGAAATTATTATCAGAAAAGCGACTGAAGGAGATGCTGCTGGAATAGCAAATGTTCATATCAATTCGTGGCGAGAATCCTATAAAAATATATTGCCAAAAGAGTATTTAAGGGAATTACCACTAGAATTCAATGAACGATATGAGCTTTGGTTGGAAGTCACTGCTGTAAAAACTCATCCTGTATGTGTTGTTGAACACGAGAAATTTGGTATTGTCGGTTTCACTTCAGGGGGAGAGGCAAGGGATGAAAAATACTCTGATTTTGCTGAAATTTACAGCATATACCTGTTAAAACAATTTCATGGTCAAGGATCTGGCTTCACGTTACTAAAAGCATTATTCTCTGATTTCATCAAAACCGGCCATGATAAATGTTACGTATGGGTATTAAATGACAATGTCTTTACCCACTTTTATGAAAGGACTGGGGCAAAAAACAATGGTGATACTCGTAAAGACACAATAGGAAAGATTGAGATCACCAGCCTTTGCTATGAATGGAAAAATCTGATACTTCCTTAATATTATTTCCAATATTTATGAAATATAAATCACATTATTCCACTTAATTTTCGGCAAAGTGCTTCAGCTAATTGACAACGCGTATATACATTTTCAGACCATTTCATAGGATCAATTTCACTGGACAATTCTTTGTTGAGTTGCAACCGATAATAAGCATCGTCATGCAATAAATCATTGAGCCTGTTGGCAATCATTCGAGCATCAGACAAATCTTTGTTGCTATCTTTCTTTAACATGATATATAAACCCTGCCTTTTAAATTCACTTACAATATGTATAGCAAAGATTAATTCTAAAGATAATCAAGATGTTTTAAACGGTAGGAACAGGCTGATAAGCGGTAAATAATAATCCAAAATGGTGACATGGTTAACATTTTATTATTACAATATAAACACATTGGTCCTTATTTAATAATGTATAACTAATCAAATGATAGTGCGATATCAAAAGTTAAAATTTGCCAGAATTATTTCCGCATTATTCCTGTTTATATATGCTATACCGTTAACTGCTGACACACAGGTCGCATTTAATTTTTATCCGGTTCTGGGCAATGTGAATAGTGATTCAGATTTTACAGTTAATACCTTTGCCCCTTTGCCTAATAGACTTTCATACTTCAGTTTTTTTAATTTTGGTGGAGTCTTGCATACTGGAAATGCTCGATTTCAAATTACAGAACAAAATTTGCGATGGCAACTTGCTGAAGGGAACCCGCTAGATCTTGTAGTTCAGGATACTATTAGAAAGGGAGCGAATAATGACACAATACATATTGGTGTACGCTGGCGTTTGAATAATACATCATGGCTAAATGATTTTTTTAGTTCGGTTAATATTATATATAGCATTCATGTGTTCCCCGTTAGATTTGACCAGAGAGATGTAGGTGGTTGGCAATTTTCCCATGCATATACGATGACCTTCCCATACATTTCGGATCGGCTATATTTCAGTGGTTTTTTAGATCACAATATTCGTGAATCAACGATCCCGGGAGAAAAAAGAGATAATATTGTTAGTGAAAACCAGTTTGGAGTAAGAATATTCAAGAAGCTGTATGCTGTTGCAGAGTTCAGGGTTAATGAATATAGAAGAACAAATACAACAAATTTTGGTCTTGGACTTGAGATTAAAACAGCCTGGTAGTTACTCCCAGTTTTTATAAGGACGAAGAAGATCCTGTAATTTTTCCTTATCCACTGGTTTTTGAAGTATGTGGCTAGCTCCAGCATCCATTAGTTTCTCAGATAATCCTGATTCACGAACCTGAGTAATTGCAATTATTGGTATTAAAGAATAATTCTCCAGACTTCTTAACTTGGTAATAAACAGATCTCCTTTCATATGAGGCATACGATAATCACAAAAGACCAGTGCAGCCTGATTTTTTTCTGCCCACGAATATGCTCGTTCAGGCTCAGTGAAATCATAAATATGAAACTGAGAGGACATAAAGGATTTAATGATTAAGGTCATAATTGACAAACTCGTTACATCATCATCAATTACAAGTATATTGGTGTTCTCCTTAACAATATTTTCTTTGCCATGCAGAACCCACTCATACTCAGCCTGATAAAGCTCAACCAATTGCATTAACAATAATCTTTTATTGGGAGAGCTATGCTTTTTCCAATAATCATTTGTTTCCCATCTCAATACTGTTGATTTATTAACATTAAATAATTTAGCAACGTCGGACAAAGACATTTTTTTCTCATTTCGCAGGTATATAAGTCGATCCGGGATAGACCTGGGTATACCATAAATATCTGTCTCATATTTTTTCATGATGGATTAATGATCAGGAAAATCGGAAAATTTTTTCGTATTATGACAACTAAACCCTCCAAACCCTACTCCTTTTGTGAACTATGTCACATAAGTAATGATATTTTTAGACATTGATTCAATTCAAAATAAAGTTGCGAAGATGCAACCTGTTTAAATTACGGACTATTAGATAAATATTCGCTAAAATATACTTTACCCTTAAACATTATTAAAAAAATTATAAGATGCGGTATAGGTATAGGGAGAGATTAAGTGGTAATTCTTTTATTTAAATGTCTTCGCCATCGAATATTACATGATCATCATGGTAACTAGATCATGGTAAAGAATATTTTCATAAAACCCATTATTGGGTTAATGACCAAAACAAAAAATTCATCTGACGCAAATAATGTTTCGGATATAAAAGAACTTTACTTTACCCGCAAACAGATCATTGTTTTTTGTGCTGCCATAATTCTCTTCTCTGCTGCATTTGGTATCAAGCTGGCAGAACATCTTTCCTATGTTCGCTACGACTCTGTATCAATTCGATTCGGTACAATGTATGAATATATATTACGAACGAATGTTTCATTTCTTGAATCTTTAACACTTGAAGACCGTCCCGACAAATTACCAAGCCTGGATAACCATAACTATTTCATTAATTTTGGACAGGTGATGACTCACGGTGATCCTGATATTAATAATAAGGTTGATAATACTGTTGCAAATCTTCGCATACTACAGAACAACTACGAGTATCTTGCGGAAACTATTGTCCCTTATCATGTCGCGTATGCAGAATTTATTCCAACCCAGTCAATTTCACGAAGAAATCCTGATCCAATCATTACGCATAATGGCGTCCAAATGCGATTTTCTGATTATAGAAGGCAAAGTGAAGAACGAATTGATACTCGAAAACAGCAACTTATTAGACTAACGATATTGTATAAACAATATATTGACCAATACATGGAGCTGTCTGCCATGTTACGAAATTTAGAAAGTTAATAAAGATAGGCAAGAGATTAATTCTCTATATTAATTACCAATCATAATAAATGATTAGACTGCTCTTTTAAAAGGGGCCCCAACTTTGTTATGAACGGCATGAAATTCTTCTTCCGCACCTACTGGCGTCTTTGTAAATAGACTTACAACGATAGTTGCCACAAAGCCCATGGCAAACCCGGGGATCATTTCGTAAAGCTCATAAAAATGTTCCTTGAGAACCAGCACCCACAATACCGTAGTCCCAAATCCAGCTACCAATCCTGCAATCGCCCCCGCTAAAGTCGTTCCTTTCCAGAATAAGGAACACAGGATCACCGGTGTAAAACATGCAAGACCTGACCAGGCAAACAATACAAACCAGAAAATTACTCTGACTTCAGGTAATGCCATGGCTAGCGCGATTAATCCTAATATTACCGTCACGCCTTTACCCCAATGGGAAAAAGTTTTATCACTCCATGCCGGTTTAAATACCTTCTGTATTACATCTCTCACAACAGCAGATGATGCAAGAATCAATAAGGAATCAGCTGTGGACATTATTGCCGCCAATACGACCACTAGAAAGATGCCGGTAAATGCAGCAGGAAATAACTCTGCACTCATCAAAGGATAGATCGTCTCAGGATCATCAAGCAGGGGAAACAAAACACGACCCGCCATACCCGATAAAATAGCACCGATATCAAAAACGATTGCACACAAAACAGAAATCATACTTGCATTTGTTATGCTATCGGTACTTTTAGCTGAAATAAATCTTATAAGTAATTGTGGCGATCCCAAAAAAGCAAATCCGATGGCGACAAAACCCGCGGCGCTTGCAATTCCCAATCCACTAATACCATGCTCACCCATGGGAAGTAACAAATCGGGATTGATACTATTCAGGCTGGACATCATCTCGGTCCATCCACCTGCTGCTGTTATTCCAACTATGGGAAGAACAAACAGACAGCCAACCATTAACACGCCTTGTAATAAATCACTATAAGCAACTGCTTTAAAACCGCCCACAGTTGTATAATACAGAATGATTGCAGCACCAATAATGGCGCCCATTTCATAGCTAGTCCCTATAAACGATTCAAATGCCTTACCAGAAGCTGTGACCTGGGCAGCAATATAAAATGCCGCCATGCTGAAAATGATCAGTGCACTTAATATACGCAGGATATGTGCCCTATCACGAAATCGATTTTCCAGATAATCAGGCACGGTAATGGCATTAAACCGATCGGTGTATTCTTTAAATGGCCTGGCAACCAAGACCCAGGCCAAGGTCACTCCCAGGACTTCGCCGAGTATTACCCAAAAAGCGTGTGCACCAATAAGATACCCCATGCCCGTGAGTCCAAGTATTAACCAGGCACTCTCTCCGGTAGTATTGGTACTAAATGCTATAACCCAGGCCGGGAGGCGTTTGTGAGCAACGTAATAGCCTTCTACATCTCCAGATTCCTTTCCTCCCCAGTAACCGATAATCAAAAGTATGACCAGGTAGGCAATTAGAACACCTAGAATTGTTGCAGATGCAGTCATTTATCAGACTTCCTGTCTACTTTTCCTTGATTTTCATTACGGTGAGTAAAGAAAAATTTCAACTCAATTGCCAGAGGGACAACAACAGATAATATTAGTAACAACCAGGTTTCAAAAGGCATTCCAGCAATCATTTTATATAGTTCGTTCTATTTATATGTTTAAGATTACTTAATCGTTTCAAAGATGAACCAGTTTGTCGAACACTTTTTATTGATTACTTGGAAATGAAAATTGGGCCTTTTCTGCTGAGTCTGTCGGCCAGCGTTGAGAAATTGTTTTTCTCCTGGTGTAAAACCTGATTGAATCTGGTCCATAAATGCTTAAATCACCAAATAGTGATCGTTTCCATCCCCCAAAACTATGGTAGGCAACAGGAACTGGTAAGGGAACATTTACGCCCACCATTCCGACATTGATATTGTCAGAAAAATATTTGGCTAGACCTCCGTCCCTGGTATATATACAGGTACCATTTCCATAAGGATTACTTTCAATAATTTTCATTGCTTCATCCAGATTACTGGCCCTGACGATACATAATACTGGCCCAAATATTTCCTCTTTACAGATTTTCATATTTGGTTTTACATGGTCAAACAAACATCCCCCAAGGAAGAAACCATCTTGATGTCCTGTAACAGAAATATTTCTCCCATCTACAACAAGTGTTGCACCCTCTTCAACGCCTGTATCAATATAATCAAGAATTTTTTGTTTATGTTCGCCAGAAATTAAGGGACCAAGGTCCATTCCACTATCAATCCCATTACCAATCTTGAAATTTATTATTTCTTCTGTCAGTCCGCTTACAACCTTATCTGCCGTATCATCCCCGACACATACTGCTACAGAGATTGCCATGCAACGTTCACCACAAGAACCAAAGGCCGCGCCCGTCAATGATTTTACAACATTATCTATGTCTGCATCCGGCATCACTACAGCATGATTCTTTGCTCCACCCAGTGCCTGAACGCGTTTTCCATATTTACTGCCTGTTTCATAAATCACCTCTGCTATTTTTGATGAACCAACAAAACTAATAGCAGAAATCCTTTCATCCATTAATAGCAGCTCAACTGTTTCACTATCGCCATTGATGATATTTAAAACTCCGTCTGGCAAACCTGCCTGACTCAGCAAATCAGCGATATACAAAGATGCTCCAGGATCTTTTTCAGATGGTTTTAATATGAATGTATTTCCACATATTATTGCCATAGGATACATCCACATAGGCACCATCACGGGAAAGTTAAAGGGTGTAATACCCGCTACTACCCCAAGTGGTTGAAACTCTGACCAACTATCAATATCTCCACCAACATTTTTCGTATACTCACCTTTTAATAATTCTGGTGTGCCACAGGCATATTCAATTATTTCGATACCACGTTTTAATTCACCCATGGCGTCTTCCAGAACTTTTCCATGTTCCTGTGTCACAAGTTTTATTATTGAATCAGCATGCTCTTCGAGTAACTCCTTAAAGCGGAACATAATCCTTGCACGCGATATAGGAGAAGAGTTTCGCCAACTTAAAAATGCCTGTTCTGCAGCAATAATAGCTTGATCAATAATCTCTGCATCAGCAAGGGCAAGCTGTTTGATTTTTTTTCCGGTTGCCGGGTTGTAAACATCTCCCGTTCTTACGGTCTCATTAACATATTTACCATTGATATAATGACCTAACAGGTCTTCGTGATTAGCTTCTTCTATTGGCGCTGTTGTTGATATCATCAGGAAATAGTCTCCAGGACCTTACGTAAAATACTGAAAGTTTCATCAAAGTATTCAGGCGTTGAAGTTAAAAAGGGAGCGAACTGTAAGGTATCCATACCATTTCTTACCATTAATCCTTTTTCAAAACACTTTTTGTGAATATCCATACCCCTAACTCCGGGTTGTCCGTCTCTGGGAAGTAATTCAATTGCACCCATTAATCCAAAATTTCTAATGTCTATTACATATGGGCAATCAGCCAAATCATGAATTGCGTCTTCAAACGTTTGTTCAATTGACGCAACCTTATATGCAATATCCTGCTTTGAATAAACCTCCAATGTAGCGATGGCAGCAGCTGCAGCCACTGGATGACCTGAATAGGTATAACCATGGAAAAGTTCTATACCTGGTTTATCCTGCTGCATATAGGCCTGGTAAATTTCATCTCTTACCAGGACTGCCCCCATTGGAATTACGCCATTGGTTAGTCCTTTCGCGGTGGTAATCATATCCGGCATGACGTTAAAGCGCTCACAGCCAAACGGCTTTCCTATACGATAAAATGCGGTGATAACCTCATCAAATATCAATAATATGCCATACTTTGTACAGATCTCTCTGAGCCGCTGCAAATATCCGTTTGGAGGGATAATAACCCCGGATGATCCTGATACAGGTTCAACGATCACAGCCGCTATCGTATCTGCACCTCGTTTCTGTACGATTTCTTCGAGACTATCCGCCAGATGATCACCCCATAGCGGTTGTCCCCTGGAAAAGGCATTGTGCTCATGATCAAGTGTGTGGGGAAGATGATCTACCTGTGATAACAGGCCCAGATTAAATATCTCGCGATTTGCAGGTATGCCGCCAACTGATGTCCCACCAAAATTACATCCATGATAGCCTTTTTCTCTTCCGACAAATCTTGTCCGATTTTTTTCTCCTATGAGCTGATGATAACCAAGGGCAATCTTCAATGCCGTATCGACAGACTCTGAGCCAGAGTTGGTAAAAAATACTCGGGAAAATCCTTGCGGCGCGGTTTCTATCAGTTTATCTGCAGCCTCAATGGCAACACTGCTAGCAGCCTGAAATCCCATAGAATAATCCAGTTTTTCTAGCTGGCCCTGGACTGCCTGAACGATGTCTGGATGACAATGTCCCAATCCGCTAGTCCAAAGACCTGAGAATGAATCCAGTATCGATTTGCCTTCTGGCGTCTTGTAATGAAATCCCGACGCGGACTCTAAAATTCTGGGACCTTCTTTAAAGTCACGATTTGCTGTGAAAGGTAACCAGAGTGATTCCAGTTCCTTGCTGAGATCTTCCTGCGTAGTTCTATGCTGGTACATATTTTCTCTTTATATTGTTTATCTCGAAATAGCGAATATGACTATTCCATCATATAGACCTTCTTTTTGCATCCTTGACCTACCAAGCCAGATAACTTTTACGGTCATAATTTAACTTGTTGATCTTTCATTATCCAAATCAGCCATTAATATCAGCATCAGCAACCACAACAAAAGATATCTATATGATTTTATTAATATAATTTCATTATTACATGATAATGAAGGTATATCATTGTCATTGACCAGAATTACCCGGATCATATAATTGATCAATAGGTTATTCTGTCTATGTTATTAAGATGTAAAGCATATGGCAATTAGTCAATATTTCCAGGATCGGGGGGATCAATGCAAAAGAATCGAATTAAAACTATTCTAATTATTATCGGCGCGATAGTGGTTATCACTTTTAATTCGCCTGTCTTTTCTCAAAATACCTCCAATAACAAACATCGTAATACCTTCGATCAATATTGTGTCACCTGTCATAACGAAACTCTTAAAACTGCCGGATTGCAACTTGATCACCTTGACCCTGCTAATGTTGCTACCGACGCGCCCCAATGGGAAAAAGTGCTTAGAAAATTAAGAAACCGTCAAATGCCACCGGCAGGTATGCCTAGACCGGATGATGATGTGTATGACGAGCTAATCAGCTACCTGTCTAATGAACTGGATAATTCGGCACTGAATAATCTTAACCCTGGTCGACCTGCCCTACATCGCCTTAACCGAACAGAATATGCCAACGCCATTAGGGACCTCATCGACCTGGAAATAGACAGTACTGCATTGTTACCTGCTGATGATATCGGATATGGATTTGATAATATTGGAGATGTCCTTTCCGTATCTCCGTTTCTCATGGAACGGTATTTGGGGGCTGCTGCAAAAATCAGCCGGCTTGCTATAGGCGATACCAATCTCCTGCCTGATTACCAAACCTATGAAGTACCAAGAAACAGGATTCAATACGACAGGATGAGTCAGGATTTACCATTCGGTTCTCGAGGTGGTCTTGCAATTAAACATCACTTTCCTGTGGATGGTGAATACCTGATTAAAATCAAATTACAAACCGGTCGATTTGATCAAATTATTGGTTTGGACAGGGACAGACAACTGGACATTTTATTAGATAATAAACCTATCCAAAGATTTACGATCGAAGCCAGTAATCGGGGCGATGAAAGAATCCATGGTGACCAAGTTGCACCGGATGAGCATATGGAAATCAGACTAGATATTAAAGCAGGGACACATACGGTAGCTGCAACCTTTTTAAAGGACACAATAAAGACAGAAGGAATATTAAAAAAACCATCATTGGGCTTACGTAATCGCGAACAGGCATTTTATGAAGGGATTGGTAATCTATCTATAGCAGGTCCTTTCAAGATTGATGGACCAGGAAATACACCCAGTAGAAATAAAATTTTTTCATGCCGACCATCATCAGATAAATCTGATAGCGTTTGCGCAAAAGAAATCATTGCCAATTTGACCAGACTGGCTTACCGACGCCCGGTTAATAACCAGGATATTGATATTCTAATGGGACTTTACCAACAAGGAAGTTCAGATGGTGGATTTGAGAACGGTATTAGAATGGCATTGCAAACAATTCTAGTATCACCTGAATTTCTGTTTCGAATGGAGTTTGATCCTCTTGATGTCAAATCAGGAGAAGCATATCAACTTTCTAATCTGGAGTTAGCATCGCGATTGTCTTTCTTTTTATGGAGCAGTATTCCTGATGAAGAATTGCTTTCCCTTGCAGAAAAAAATCAGCTGAACAAACCCAAAATATTAAACCAGCAAATCCAGAGAATGATGGCTGATCCTAGATCACTATCACTGGTAAACAATTTTGCTGGTCAATGGTTGTTCTTACGTAATATGGAACGTGTCCTTCCGGATCCACTGGCATTTCCTGATTTTGACGATAACTTAAGAGATGCCTTACAAAAGGAAACTGAATTAGTCATTAATACAATGATTAAAGAAGACAGGAACATAGTTGAACTACTTGATTCTGACTTCACTTATGTCAATGAAAGACTTGCTAAACATTATGGTATTGAAGGTATTTATGGAAGTGAATTTCAACGAATTGATATTACCGATGAAAGGCGACGAGGATTATTGGGACATGGAAGCATACTTACCGTCACGTCCTACCCAAACCGAACTGCACCAACCATTCGTGGCAAATGGGTTTTAGAGCAACTACTGGGGACCCCGCCTCCCCCTCCACCACCAGATGTCCCTTCTCTTAAGGATGATAATTCTACAAAAATACTCACCATGCGTGAGCGTATGGAAAAACATAGGGCTAATCCTGCCTGCGCTGTGTGCCATAAAGTGATGGATCCTCTCGGTTTTGCCCTTGAAAACTTTGACGGATTAGGAAGATGGCGCGATGCCAGTGGAGATGGTAGTGGAAAAATAGACTCATCAGGCATATTACCAGATGGCACCGAATTTAATGGTCCGTCAGGACTTAGAGAAGTTTTATTAAGCAAACAGGATTTATTTATTGAAACCTTCACGGAAAGGTTGCTCACCTATGCACTAGGTAGAGGAGTAGAATATTATGACCTGCCGGTAGTTCGAAAAATCAGAAACGATGCGGAAAAAGAAAATTTTCGCTGGTCAGCAATAATTTCAGGAATCGTAAACAGTGTTCCCTTTCAAATGAGGAGGGCAAATTAATCATGATAATACTCAATAAATCTTTACCAAGACGTACCTTTCTTCGTGGTGCTGGCGCCGCTTTGGCCATCCCTTTTCTGGATTCTATGGTGCCTGTATTTGGTGCCGTCGCCTCAGGGATAACCCAAAGACCAACACGACTTTCTTTTATAGAAGTCCCTAATGGGATCATCATGGATCAATTTACTCCTTCAACCGAAGGTGAAAATTTTGAATTGACCCCGGTATTAAAACCACTCGCTGCATTTAAGGATCGTATGCTGGTCCTTAGCGGATTAGCACAAAACCAGGCGGCCAAGATTGATGGCGAAATTGGAGGAGATCATCCTCGAGCTTGCACCGCTTTTCTGACAGGCGCCCATGCCCGGATGACATCCGGGGCTGATTTAAAGGCGGGTATCTCAGTAGACCAGGTCGCAGCAAGGGAATTTAAAAAGCACACTCAACTGGCATCACTTGAAGTTGGCATGGAATCATCTGAAGTTGTTGGAGCCTGTGAGTCTGCCTACAGTTGCGCATACTACAATACAATTTCCTGGTTAAACGAAACGACTCCACTGCCCATGGAGAACCGTCCCAGAGTTATTTTTGAACGCCTGTTCGGTGATAGTGGAACAACGGATCCAAAAATCAGAATGCAACGCATGAAGGAAAACAAGAGTATCCTCGATGCCGTCGTTGCAAATGTAAAAAACTTACGAGAGAAATTACCAGCATCAGACCGAGGTAAAATTGATCAATATCTTGATGCTATACGTGATGTTGAAAGACGTATCCAAGTTGCCGAACAACAAAGTGACCGAGAACTACCTGAAGTTACCGGACCAGTGGGTGTCCCCAGTGTCTTTTCTGAATATTACAAGCTATTGGTAGACCTTCAAGTTCTCGCCTGGCAAAGTGATATGACCCGGGTCTCTACATTCCAGATCGGCCATGAAATGAGTAACCGTGCCTATCCAGAATTAGGATTTGGTGATGCCCACCATTCAGTTACCCATCACCAGGGAGATAAAGAAAAGATAGCCAAGACTATCCAGGTCAATATCTTCCACGCGAAGTTACTTTCTTACTATCTGGAAAAACTCCAATCAACACCTGATGGAGATGCTTCACTGCTTGATCACTCCATGATGTTATATGGCAGTGCCTTGAGTGATGGAAATCTACATATCTTTAGAGACTTGCCTATAGTCCTGTTTGCTGGAGGAGTTAAAGGAATTAAAGGTGGAACGCACATCAAATTTCCGACCAATACCCCAATGAATAATTTGTTCCTGACTATGCTGGATAAAATTGGTTTGGAAATGGATAGCCTGGGCGACAGTACTGGAAAACTACCTCTACCAACAATGTGATCAGGAGACAATTATGACAAATCAATTTTCTTGTTTACTGCTCACTTGCCTACTTACGATTAGTAATGTTGCTGTAGGCGAAATTAATAGTGTAGTCAATGCTGCAAAAGCTGGTGATACCGATACGGTTAAAACTTTAATCCAAAATGGAACTGATATTAACCTGCCCGAAGAAGATGGCACGACAGCACTTGCCCATGCAGCTCATCAAAACAACCTGGAATTGACTCAGCTGCTTTTACAAAACGATGCAGACGTCAATGCCAGAAATAACTACGGAGTAACCCCTGCATATCTGGCAGCAGCCAATGCAGATGTCGTTTTACTTGAAAAATTACTTGAAGCAGGAGCCAACCCAAACATTGGTCTATTATCCGGTGAGACACCATTGATGGTCGCATCTGAAAGAGGGAAACGTGATGTCGTTAAACTTCTTCTTGAACATGACGCTGATCCCAATGCCCGTGAAGATAATGCTGGTCAAACAGCATTAATGTGGGCAGTGGCAGAACAACACGAAGAAATAGCAGACTTACTGGTGGAATATGAAGCAGATGTAAATCTAAGAACAAATACCGGATTTAGTCCTATATTGTTTGCGGTACAGCAAGGAAGTGTTGATACGGTTGGTGCACTACTGAGTGCGGGTGCGGACGTTAACGAAAAAATTCAGAAATCCGGCCTGACACCATTAATGATCGCAAGCGTGGGTGGTTATGAAGATGTAGTCAGGCTACTACTAGATGAAGGCGCTGATCCCAATTCGGTAAACAAAGATGGGATAACTCCGTTACATGAAGCTGCCAAAGACGAGCAGGCGATCGGAATAATAAAGGCATTACTCGCATCCGGTGCAGATCCTAATGCACAGATCAAACACCCAAATCCGGTAAAGGGCGGTGCTATTATCAATCAGGGTAGCTATGGAGGTGCGAGAGCACCATCAGGTGTCAGTTACCAGGGGGCGACACCATTATTAATGGCAGCCGAACAAACAAATTTAGAAGCAATCAAAGTCCTCATTGAGGCAGGTGCAGACCCATTTATCCCAACCGATCAAAACGTCACTGCATTGATGATGGCTGCAGGTGGTGGGACGGGACTAGCCAATACACCTGCAGTTGAACCACCTCTGGCATTAGAAATCGTAGAATACTTACATGGTCTTGGAGGAGATCTTAATACGGTCGGCCAATTTGGATGGACACCTCTCCATTCGGCGTCCTACCACGGTTATAACAATGTTATTGAATATCTACTAAAAAATGGAGCTAATCCAAATGTTTTTGACGGTTTTGGTCAGACACCATTAAGTATTTCCTACGCTATTGTTACGGAAGGAATGGGCGATGCATATACTCAAACACCAAGGTCATTCAGAAGAGATACGGCTGACTTGTTACTTTCACTAGGTGCATTGCCACTTGAAAAATCAGGCGTAAAAATTGTCTCTCAGCGCGCTGCTGAATAAAAATCCAAGTCTTCCCGGTTATTGGGAATGGATGGTCTTGAGCTTTTAACTCAATGCACAGGTTTGAATCACACGGCAGATAGCTATCTGTGAAAAGATCATTCTATTATTCGTAAGGATTAAATTTAATTATTACCCGCCAGTGATACATCGTCCAATGCTGGTCCAATGACAGCTCGTTCCTATTTGTAGCTCAGTTTTTATACCCTATTCTTAAGTATTCAATTTCGCTATCAATTTATAGAAGACCTCATGTCCCTTTATTGAATTAAATCTAACCTTCCTAAAACTTTAATATCCTCATTTATTGTAATCATGAATATATTGATCCAGATCAATATGTGAATTTCTAGTTACATTTAGGATGAAAATTAGAATTTTTTGACAAAGCCGCCATTATAAAAAAGGGAAAAATGACGACTGAATCTGAGCTACTACTCCTGGCACGACTCCTGTTTCAACCACTGGCAACCTGTAAGGGTCTTGCCAGCCATGAACTATCTGCGTCCAGAATTTTCTTCAAGATTGCCATCTGGATTGGATTAATTCCGCCCACATTCGCATTTATCGGGGCAACTATATTTGGTTGGCAGATTGGTGCAGTTGAACCGATATTCCTGCCCACATCAGTATTACTTGGAATCAGCGTAGCCTATTACATTACTTTACTTTTTGGTTTTGTTACTACCGCTCTGGTCTCACAATGGATGTCTGCCACATATGGTGCATCGAAATCGCTGGGAACACATTTTGCTATCGTTACGATAGTAGGAGCTCCATTAATCATTGGAAGTATTACCCATCTCTATCCCCATGCATTTATCAATGTTCTGGTACTGGTTCCATATTTAATCTGGAGCATGTCACTCCTCTACCGAGGTCTGCCAATTGCATTGGGTATTACCCCAGAAAAAGGTGTGTTAATGGCATCAGCCCTTATCGCATATCTGCTAGTGGCATTTGTCAGCCTTCTGGGGATCACCATGTTTTTATGGACCATGGGTCTTGGGCCTGAGTTAGGAATATGAACGCCATGGCAAATGATCAAGCAAAAACATATCAAGATACTATCGTTCTGATACTGGTCTTCTTTGCCATGATCTGGTCAATACTCGGCATGATTGCCGGAGTATATGTTGCTGCAGAACTCATCTGGCCAACGCTTGATTTTGGTCAACCGTGGCTAAGTTTTGGACGCCTGCGGACATTACATACCAATGCTGTAATTTTTGGTTTTGGTGTATCTGCGCTGATGGCAACAGGCTTTTACAGCGTCCAACGAACCAGTCACATCACGCTGTTTGCACCAAAACTGGCATGGTTCACCTGCTGGGCATGGCAACTTATCATTTTGACAGGCGGGATATCCCTGTTGATGGGATTAAACGGCGGGAAAGGGTATGCAGAGTTGGAGTGGCCTTTTGACCTGGCAATAACCGTGGTTTGGGTATGTTTTGCTATTGTTTTTTTTGGCACGATTGCCAACCGAAAGATTAAACAAATTTACATATCCAACTGGTTTTACGGGGCAATGATCATCGTGATTGCCATGCTGCACATCTTTAACAGTCTGGCTATACCCGTAACCATGACAAAATCATACAGCTTATTTGCTGGTGCGCAGGATGCCATCTTACAGTGGTGGTATGGTCATAACGCTGTGGGTTTTTTGCTTACAGGTGGATTCCTGGGGATGTTGTATTACTTCTTGCCCAAGCATGCAGACCGTCCAATCTGGAGTTATCGCTTGTCTATTATTGCCTTCTGGGCATTTACCTATAGTTATATCTGGGCTGGTCCACATCATCTGCATTTCAGTTCCATCCCTGAATGGGTGCAGAACCTGGGAATGGTAATGAGTTTAATCCTGCTCGCGCCTTCATGGGCTACGATGATCAATGGTGTCATGACGGTCAGCACTGCATCAGAAAAACTACGTACTGATCCTGCATTGAAATTTATCGTGTTATCCCTGGCATTTTATGGTCTGGCGACCTTTGAAGGACCTATGATGGCTATTAAAAGCGTCAATGTCGTCAGCCATTTTACCGACTGGACAATCGGTCATGTACATTCCGGCGCACTTGGATGGAACGCACTCATTACATTTGGGACATTTTATT
Organism: uncultured Gammaproteobacteria bacterium; assembly: GCA_943788815.1. Taxonomy (GTDB): domain Bacteria; phylum Pseudomonadota; class Gammaproteobacteria; order Eutrophobiales; family Eutrophobiaceae; genus Eutrophobius. The sequence continues at coordinate 377,446 of CALSRS010000003.1, read as the reverse complement.
TTATGGTTCCTCGACTGGTGGGGGCAAAACTTTATAGCGACAGACTGGCCAACATACATTTCTGGCTGGCCCTGGCCGGGACCATGTTATACGTATTATCTATGTGGGGTGCAGGCATTACCCAGGGAATACTCTGGCTAAGTCTCGATGAACTCGGTGAATTACGATATAGCTTTCGTGACATAGTCAGCAGTATGCCACCTTATTATGGACTCAGGCTGGTTGCCGGACTGTTATTCCTGTCGGGCACTTTTCTTATGGTTATCAATCTCTACCGAACAGTCGCCGGAAAGACTGTTATCAAAGTCAGTCCACCACCGGTGACAGGAGCAATCGGAAATGAAGTTTAACGGCCTTGCACTGCATAAAAAACTTGAAGAAAATTCAGGTTTGCTGATTTTTGGCATCCTGTTTGTCTCATCAATTGGTGGTTTGGTTCAGGTCCTGCCCAGTCTTTTTCAGGAATCACTTCAAACTGCTACGGAAAATACCCGAGTGTATAATCCCCTTGAGTTGATGGGTCGTGATATTTATATCAGAGAATCCTGTAGTGTTTGCCATACCCAGAACGTAAGACCCTTATATGCAGAAATTCAACGCTACGGTCCATACTCCCGTGCTGGTGAATTTGTTTATGATCGTCCATTCCTTTGGGGATCTAAACGAACCGGACCTGATCTGCACCGCATTGGTGGAAAATATACAGACGATTGGCACAGGGTTCATTTTCAGAATCCTCGGGATGTTATACCCAATTCCATTATGCCGGCCTATCCCTGGCTGGTGGACACCCCTGTCAATGAAAACGAGGATATTGAATTGCGGTTACGGGCGTTGCAAAAACTGGGACATCCCTATAGCGAGGAAGATATAGCAACATCTGCAAAATCTCTTGAAGGGAAAACTGAACTGGATGCATTGATTGCCTATATGCAGGTCCTAGGGACTGCATACTCAAGGGGAGATTTACCATGATGACCTTTTTTCTTTTTGCTGGTGATATGTTGGTGATGGCATTTATGATTGGCGTAGTCGTATACGTCTCGCTAAATTCAAAATCCTCTTCACTTGAAGAAGCATCCCGTATCCCCCTGGAGGATGAAGACTACCATGGCTGACTTACCATCAAGTTTCTGGGGGGGCTGGATTGCCGTAGTGACTATCGGCAGTCTCATAGGACTCGCCTGGATGTTATTCAGTATCTATTTCGGAAAATCTTCTGATGATGAACACGATAAAATTATTTGGGATGAAAACCTGAATGAAGGTGGTCATTCCCCACCATTGTGGTGGTTCTGGCTAATTCTATCAACGATGGTCATTTCTGTTATCTACCTGATGTTATATCCCGGCCTTGGGACTTTCGGTGGTATTTTAAAATGGTCACAAGCAGATCGTATGAATGAAAGCTACACCTCCTATCAAGCAGAATTTGATTTGGCTAGAAATGCCGTACTAAGCATGCCACTTAAAGACCTGCAATCTGATTCAGCATTGATGAATACCGCTGCCAATACCTTTGAAAGAAATTGCGGAATGTGCCACAGCCGAAGTGGATATGGCCTGCTTAATAAGTTTCCTAATCTTCGTAACGGCGAGTGGCAATGGGGAGGGACCCTCGCAAGGATAGAAGAGTCTATTCGCAATGGTCGCAGTGCTAATATGCCAGCATGGAAAAATACCCTGGATCAGGATGAAATTGGGCAGGTAGTTAATTTTCTCCAGGCCTGGGGTAGTGGTAGCGATTTAACTGACAATCACCCGGGTAAACTAATATACAACCGATTATGTATCGGCTGTCACGGCGCAGATGGATCAGGAAATATTAATCTTGGGGCGACAAATCTGGTGGACACCGTGTGGTTTTATGGGAAGACTGATGAGGCTTTAACTGAAACGATTGCAAATGGTCGAACAGGAATCATGCCTGCCTTTGAAGACCGCTTAAGCGATGTTCAGATACGCCTGATAATTGCCTGGCTAACCAAATAATTCCGCTACAATTCATGGACCTGAAATACTGATTTTGAGATCCCTCAATATTCCATCTTCAATATTATAAATACAACCGTGGAGCTTGAGGGACTGCCCTTCATCCCATCCTTTGATTACCGGTGCCGATTGTTTCAGATTCTTCACCTGCTTTATGACGTTGAGCTCGCAAAGACGATTAAGTTTTTGTTGCTTAGATTCAATTGCATCAATTTCTGATTTATATTCTTGATAAATACTTTTGATATGTACTAACCATTCCGATATAACACCATCGATTTCTGCTTCTTCTAATGAAGCAATAACTCCTCCACAACCGTAATGGCCGCAAACGATAATGTGTTTGACCTTTAAGAATTCGACCGCATACTGGATGACAGATTGACAATTAACGTCATTGATAACAACCTGATTGGCAATATTTCTATGCACAAAAACTTCACCCGAAGGCATATTGATAATCTGATTTGCAGGTACACGGCTATCAGAACACCCTACCCATAATATTTCAGGTTTTTGTTGTTTTGCGAGCCGTTTAAAAAAATCAGGATCTGAAGAAGTGATTTCTTCAACCCACTTTTGATTACCTTTAAATAATTTTTGTAATTCTTCCATAGTAAATTTTATATATTAATCTTGTAATTTATAAAAATCTCATTTTAAAAATACGATATGCCAGCGATTCTAACGAATTTCAGAAAGAAATTATTTTTATCTATCATATGAAAAAATCTGACTCTCTTGAAAAATTATTCATTGCACCGAAAATCAATTATTTCCAAATTCCTATAAACCGTAATAAACACATAACTTATTGATAAGTATAATATTTAAACTATATATATATCGATGCCTATTAAAAAAAACATATAGTAGTATCGGGTCAAACTCACTGTTACAATTTTGCCGTCGCTTTAATAAAAAATAATTACACGATTAGGGAGTGAAACACATGAATTCAAAGATATTAAGCACAATTTTGACTATCGTACTTATGATTACTGTTAGTCCAAATATTTCTGCACAACTGACACTGGAGCGCCTGGATTCTGCAAACAGGGCAAACAATGCGGACCAAACGCAAAGGGATCCGATTAACCTTATAGATAATGTTTGGTGGGTTGGCCATTCTGAAGTGGGGGCATTTTTAATCACCACTCCCGAAGGTCATATCCTCATGGATCCTACTTCTCCAGAACAGGTCCATTGGGTTGTTGAGGCAATCGTAAAAGCAGGTTTTCACCTGGGAGATATAAAGTACATCATCAACTCTCATCCGCATGAAGAACATGTAGGGGGCCTTGCCGCATTACAAAGATTACTACCTGAGGCAAAAATCATAGCCTCCAAAGAAACAGCAGCTATCCTGGCATCTGGTGGCAAGACTGATTTCAGAAATATCATTTACCCTGAAGGTGCACGTTTTTTTGAACCCGTTAAGGTAGATGGCACTATCGGACACCTGGAAGAGCTAACCCTGGGTGGCACTACCCTGGTTGCCCACATCACAGGTGGACATACCCCGGGTACCACCACCTGGTCCATGAAGGTCAATGACAATGGCAAGGAATATAACGCAGTATATATGGGTGGAATGTCAGCGTCGGGTGTGGAAAGAGGACCTCTTCTTAAAAATGAACTTTATCCTGCAATTGCAGAAGATTTTGCAAACTCCTTTGCCCATTTGAAATCCTTAACTTGCGATGTCTACCTTTATGCCAGAGCATCTTCAATTGAATTAGATAAAAAACTTGGTCAAGTCGGTAAGCAAGCAGTGAATCCGTTTGTAGATCCTGAAGGTTGTGCCTGGTATATCGAATATTATGAAAAACGCTACCTGAAACAGCTAAATGAAGAAAAAGCTGCCATGGGTATACGCTAGATAATAATTCTTTAGATTCTTTATAAATTGAGGGAATATCGATGAGAAGACTATTGGTGAGACAAATAGCTGCTACCTTGCTCTTCGTCCCTCTAGTTGTCTGGGGTCATGCAACCTTGTTGCAGACCCCAGCCCCAGATGATCCTAACCCTGCTGCATTTAACTCCCCGCTCCCACGTGTTGAAAACGTACGTATGAAAGATATCCTGCCTTGTGGCGGATTACGAGGAGATCCTCCTGCCAGTGTGAAGGGTGAACCTACGGGAATATACAAAAAGGGAGAGACTATCCGCGTCCACTGGAAGGAAACCACAGACCACACTGGTGAGTGGCGAATTGACATCTCACCTGATAATGAAAAAAGCTGGCATACCTTATTATTAATGAAAGATGGCGTGGATGAAGTGGAAGGGGTTAGCGATCTCAGTGAAGAAGAACCAAAGTTCTCCTGGGCTGACATCACCCTGCCCGCTGGTCTGGTTTGCGAAAACTGTACGTTCCGTCTCACTCAGTCCATGGGACCGATAGATGACGGCAATGATTACTACTCCTGTGCGGACATCACCATTCAATAAATCCACCTACTTTAACAAGCAACTCCTGGACGTTTTTATTACACAATAAAAAACCCGTCTCCGTAAGAAACGGAAGCGGGTTTGTTGTTAACTTCTAAAGTATAGATTAACTAGAACCGGTACCCCAATTGGATTCCATAAGAAGTATAGTCATTGGAACCATAGGCACCTTGTTCCATACCACTGGGATCCACGTCAAATTCCGAAAAATACTCCTTCCTCGTATCCAACAAGTTACGCACATAAAAATTTATATCCAGGGAATCATCCAGAGTTGCAACACCCACATTCAGATTAACTTTAATTGGTTTGTCCCATTTGATGTGCTCTGAGAAACCATAGGCATCCTCGGTATAACTATCAGAAAATGTGGACCTAATATTAAATTGATATTTCAGGTTATCAAACCACGACAATGGATGCTCATAGTCCGCACCAATTATAAATTTCCAATCCGGAGTACGTGCCGCATTAAATCCATTTCGGTCATAGAGTTCAGCAAGCACATCAGAGCCGACAAGGGTAATTGATTCAGCTTCTGAGATACATCCTCCCGCTTGATCAATAACTGCCAGTTCTGCATCGGTACAACCACCGACAAAATCCAGAATTTTTCCCTGCTGCACAACACCTGCCAACGTTAGTATCAAGTTATCATTCACCAACCAGGTAGCATCAAAGTCCACACCGCGGGTTCGCTGCTTGCCTGCATTGACCTGACCTCGACCGGAAGATTGTCCCCCAGCCAAAAGGTCTGCAAGGGATGGTATAGGTGTTTCTACTTGTAGATCCTCGATTTCCTGCCAGAATAAGGTAGCGCCATATCTGACCCGACCATCATATGCAGTACCACGTGCACCAACTTCATAGTTGGTGGCATGTTCTGCCAGGAAGGAAAATTCTTCCTGACCCAGCGACGTACCAATACCACCCTGTGGCATACCTCGGTCAGAGGTATCAAAACCACCGGCTTTGAATGCCTTCACCCATTTTGCATACATGGAGATATCATCATTTGGCCGATAACGCAGGACGATCTGGGGGTCAAAGCTGTCTTCACCATAGGTATCCAGGAAAGGGCCGGGTCTGCTGGTAAAACCGCTTAATATCACATAATCGACGGGTCTTCTGGTATCCCAGGCATCGGGGACATAGCGGTTATCAAACTTTGATGCGTAGAAACCCGCACCGTACGTACCACAGGGACTCATACTAGAAAGTGTCGTCTCACCGCTTGGCGCTCCTCTTAACTGGGTCTCTACTCGAACATTTTGTACCGGGTCACCGCAATCGATGATGTATCTTCTGTCAGAGCCTGCATTTCTAACTGCGGCTGGGCCATCCGAGAAATAAATCGTCGTAGTATCATCGCCCACCGCACCTGGTCCTGCACGATGTCGTGTGGACGTCATCGCGCCCACCGTTGGGTCTGGATCAAGGGGACCGTCAGGATCAATATCAAAAATATAGGATCCCTGTTGAGATGTGACACCACCCCTCTTACTCACGTCCGTATAACGGGCACCCACATCCAGTGATAACTTGTCATCATAAAAATTAAAGGTCACATTGGCAAAAGCACTGGCCCACTCGGGGTCTTGCCATGGATTAAATAGACGAATTGATTCACGAAGATTTGAACGGAATGTCACAACCGGGTTTAGATCCAGAGCCTCGGTTTGATAATAAGCACCCACTTCCCACTCCAGCTGACCACCACCGGGGGACCTCACCCGTATTTCCTGACTCCACATATCAAACTGTTCCACTCGTGAAGATGAATCCGACACATAAGGTGAAATTTCATTGTCTTCATAGGTTTCACGATGATAGTCGATCATGGCACTATTGGATTCTATGGAAACACCATTGGCAAATTCATACTGCAGATTGATAAGGAAGTTCCAGACCTTCAAGGGTTCTCTGGCTTCAAGGCTTGTAGAAGGTGCGCCGACCTCACTAAGAAAACCCCGGGCCAGGTGGGAGATATCGAACAGGCCATTTCTGCTATCAGCACCGTTTATTCCCTGCACGGGTCGTTCACGGAATTCCTGACCCTCTTTAAATCCCATACGGGTAAATCCATCAGTACAGGAAGGAAATTGTCGTTGCTCGGCATGGGTCGCATCCCACTCAGGCACTTCACCACGAAATAAAATTGCCGTCTCGTCGTACTTGAGGTCAGCAGCACCTGTAGTAATACAATTAACATTGGGATCACCTTCAGATCTCCGGTTCATGTAATCGACCTTGAACATGGCCTGGAAATTTTCCTGCGGGTTCCACTGGGCAATCATGCGCGCGACCGCCTCACGCCGATAAGGAAAGGCCTCACCGGTAAAGATATCAATCAGATGCCCTTTGGTCTGGTCCCATTGCCCAGCAACCCGGATACCCCAGGTATCACTAATGGGACCACCGACACCACCTTCGAAACTCAATCGGCCAAAATTACCCGCCTCTGCGGTGATATTGCCTTCCCATTCCGCGGTAGGTTTTTTAGTGGTAACACTAAAGGCACCTGCTACGGCGTTCTGACCAAAGGAGATAGGCTGTGGCCCGTTTAGTACTTCAATGCGTTCCACATCCAGGAAGGCTATATCAATCATGGAACCACGACCGAATGTCACACCGTCTACAAAGATTGGGGCAGACTGCTCCACACTCAAATTTGCCGTATTGTTACCCATGCCACGAATAGTGATGGAAGTTGTGTGTAAGTTGGCTGCGATATCGACTGAGGGAACAAAACTCTCCAGATCTTCCATCTCCCTAAACCCTTGTCTTGTTATCTCAGCAGAAGTGACAGTGGAGATAGAAATAGGCACCTCTTGTAGCGACTGCTCACGACGCTGGGCGGTAACGATGACCTCTTCCAAAGTTTGCTGAGCATAAACCGTAGTTAAAAGCGACGTGCCCAACATGGCACTTATTGATGTAACGAACACAGATAAGATTGCAGAGAACCTGCATGACTTGAGTTTCATAATTATCCCCCCCGAGATTTTATAATGATTACTTAAGTTAAAAAAACGAATTCTGTTTCTAATAATTAGATTTCCAATGATTAGATATCAAGCTATTGACACCAGTATTAATACATTAATAAATTATGTCAAATGAATTACTGTGTTTTTATTGAAGAAAATAACGCTTCAAAATATAGACTCAGATAAATTGAAAATTTGGTTGTTTAATTTTGTATCTGAGAAAATTTTTCTCAACACAGCCTCGTCAATGTAGTCTTAAACTAACTGGATGAATTTAATAATCACTCGAATAACATTTCAGTCCCACAGAAGTACTGATCAGCACGTCTATGTATTGATGATTACGTGATTATTCCTACCGATTTCCTAATCGACCTGTTTCACTCATGTTATATATTTTACCCACGAGATGACCGTAGGGTTTTTTATCTAATTTTTCCTGTAAACCCGCCATCTTAATGACTGACTCAACCTGATCTCTTTGAAAATCATCAAATTCCAAACCACCCCGTCCAAGCACACACTGTCCAACAAGGGGAGAAGGCTCTCTTTCCGCTGCGCCTAAATCCATCAATAAATTTGCGGTCGTCATGTGGGGAACGGTGCGCCTAATCAACCCCTTCTGGTTCCTGCCAACTGCCAGGCTAAGCGGCGTTTGCCCACAACCATTCTGCGCTTCTATATCTCCCCCATGTTCCACCAGGTAGGCAACGATTTTATCGGCCCCCAGAAAAGATGCCGCGTGTAGTGCAGACCATCCCACATCGTTTTGTTCATTAACATCTGCACCAAAATCCAGCAATCTTTTCACTACCGACAGGGCCTTTTCTTCTTCATCAGGTGAATAGTCATTGTTGCGTCCCATACCTGCTGCAACCATTAATGAGGTAGCATTTCCCTGAAATTGATTGTCATCAGAAAAGTTCTTCGTTTGTCTGGAAAATATATCTGTATTTGCCTCTGTCTTCACCAGGGCATCAACTTCCGTCTCCAACAACATGTTCATTGCATCCATATCCAATGAAGCAACAGCCAACATAAAGGGTGTGGTTCCGGTCAGGTTAAAATAAGACAGTCTATCCATACGTAAGCGCGGAGGAGGGTATTTCATTGCGGCATCCGGATCGGCTCCGGCAGCCAATAATGCCCTGGCCAGATTATGCATATTCTTTCCGTATAATGGATCGTTTGGATTACCTTTAGGCTCGACTATATATAAACCAAACTTGGGATCATCCAGTAACTTCAATTCATCAGGCGTTAAGCTTGAATAAACCTTGCAACGAGAATCAGATGCATAACCACAAACCTGTTTATCGAAGTTGGTACGCATATTGTGTAATACCTTAATCCCGTCGCGCATAGCATAGTGCAGAGGTGCCATGCCGTTGGCATCGGTCAGGTTTGGATCGGCGCCTTGCTCCACCAAATACAGAGAGATGTCCTCGTAGCCGCCTGCTGCAGCCATCACTAACGCGGTGCCATCTGCTACTGAAATGGCATCCATATCAGCCTTATTTTCTACCAGATGTTTAACCGTTTCCATGTCACCTGAGCGCGCTGCAAACATTAGCGGTGTATAACCACCCTGAGGAGTCCCGAGTACATTTGCCTTATATCCTTCCAGTACTACCGGATCGAAATCCTCATCCAGCATTTTTGTCTTCGCGTTGACGTTCGCACCCTTTTCTATCAACAATCGGGCCGTGTCAGGATTTTTAAAGGAAATGGCCCACATCAAGGCAGACTGGTTTCGTCGAGGCTCCTGGATATTGATATCAGCGCCATGGTTTAACAGGGCACTCACTACATCGTTGACTCCAGTTTTGGCGGCGACCATCAAGGGTGTTACGCCACTCCAAAGACTAATATTGGGATTCGCACCGGCCTGCAACAACATTTCAACTATGGCGTCATTACGATTTTTGCTCGCAAGATACAGTGGAGTAACTCCGTATGCATTTGTGGAATCTGGATCCGCGCCAGCACCAATTAATAGCCCGGTAATTTCCTCGTTATCCCAATACACCGCCCAGGCCAGGGCTGTGGCCCCATCAGCTTCGGCAGTATTGATACCGGGATCTTTTTGATAAAGGGAGGAACGCACTGTCTCCCAGTCCTGTTTTTTGCTGGCCAATACCAGCTGCAGATCTACTACATCTATCGCCGAAGTATTGGCAGTATATAGGGACAATAGAATGAAAACTGCTAACAAATTTTTCGCCAGATTGTTTACAGGCATGGCGGGCAATCCCCCTATCTATTTATTATGAAGTAGCGCTTAGATCAAGCCGACCCGTAGAGGCACCAAAGCGGGTGCCCATAGACTCCAGCTCTATCCCATGTATATCCAGCATGGAAAGATGCAGGTTGGTCAACGGCGTCCCCATTGTATACTCAATATTACGACCACTCTTCAAATGGCCGCCACCACCGCCCAGCAGGGCAATTGGTACATTGTATTGATTATGCACGTCACCCTCACCCATACCGGCGCCATACACAATCATGGAGTTATCCAGCAACGAGGAACCATCAGCATCTTTTGCTGCCTCCATCTTCGCCAGGAAGTCACCAAACAATTTCGCATGATACACATCAATTTCACCCGCCTGGCGTTTCCGCGTTACGTCACCACGATGATGTGTCAAGGGATGATATGGATCAGTGTGGCCAAGATGAGTATAAACCAACTCACTGTATTCACGGGCAACCATGAATGAGAATACGCGGGTGGTATCAGTCTGAAAGGCCAGAAACAATAAATCATACATCAAGGCAATATGCTCTTCATGGGCCGGGATACCAACGGGACGTTGCATCTCCGGCAACTCCATATCTGTTTTTGATTCCGCCATCTGTACACGCTGCTCAACACCACGCAGGGCTTCAGTAAACTCATCGAGCTTATGATTATCGTCCATACCCAGTTCTCTTTTAACTCTGGAGGCATCTTCTTTCACAAAGTCCAGAATACTCTTCTGTCTGCCGATTCGTCTTTGCCTTGCAGCTGGATCGGTACCGCCGTCACCGAACAATCTTTCAAATATCTCACGTGGGCGATGTTCCATAGGTAATGGTGTGGTGGGGCTGGACCATGAAATGGTATTGGTATATGCGGAGTTGTACCCGGCATTGGATTGACCAGCCAACTCAGCAGCATTTTCGATGCAGATCTGCAAAGATGCCAGCGGAGTTTCCTTGCCTGTTTTCTGCGCAATATATTGATCGACAGAAGTGCCTACGAATAACTCGCTCATAGATTTTTTCGGTTCAACACCGGTAAGGAACATTGAGCTACCGCCTACATGACCGTCAACACTTTCCGATTCCCCATTATTCATATTGCTCAGCACCAGAATCTTGTCGCGAACATGTTCCCAATTTTTCAGGATATCCGTCATCTCGAAATTTACGCCCCGAGTCGTTGGGCGCCAGCGTTCCCGAATGATCCCATTTGGTGAATAAATATAACCTGTTCGAAGAGGCATCTTACTTGCAGAGGGTGCCGCCAGTGCTGGAAACATCGCACTCATCATAGGCATGGAGATTGCGGCCCCCATTCCTCGTAAGAACGTACGACGTGGAATTGCTTTTTTGAATATCATCATGATCCTACCCTCCGCATATTAAAAGGCGTGCTGTTTATTATTCCAAAGACTATAGACGAAAAACTGTAATCGTTGTCAGCAGATTTATCAACGATCTCCCGAACTGTAGGCATATCAAAATGCTCAACCGGCCTACCCAGTGCATAAGTGAGAAGTTTCTGCGTAAATGCACCAACGATAACCTCAGGGTTACTCAATAATGCCTGCTGCAATTCTGCAGGACCCTCAAATTCGATTCCACTGGGTAGCTTCCCTGCTGCATTAATTGGTTTGCCTTCATCCTCGGTCCGCCACCGACCGATTGCATCATAGTTTTCAAGACCAAATCCAATGGGATCCATCTGGTTATGACAAACCGCACACGCAGGATTTGCCGGATGTTTTTCCATACGCTCTCGCAGCGTAGGATTGCTTTCACCCGGTGCTGCATTTGTCGCCTCCAGAGGAGGAATATTTACTGGCGGTTGTGGAGGCGGTGATGCCAAAATGTAGGTCAATACCCACTTACCACGCAAAACAGTTGAATTCCTGTTCGGATAAGTCGTGATTGCCATAATACTCGCACGAGCCAACAGACCGCGTTGGTTTGGATCATCCAGGGACACTCGTCGAAATCGATTTCCATAAACACCGGGGATATTATAGTGCTTAGCAAGACGTTCATTTAGGTAAGTATAATCCGCTCGGAAAAGATCAAGTATGGAACGGTCCTCTCGAAAAATACTTCCGAGAAAAAGTTGTATCTCAGTATATAAACTCTCCCGCAAGGTCTCGTCAAAGTCAGGAAATATATCCTGATTCTTGCTTAATTGCGGGAGGTTGCGAAGCAATAACCACTGATCAGCAAAATCAGATACCAGAGTCCTGGAACGATTATCCTTGAGCATCCTTTTCACCTGCTGTTCCAGTACCTTCGGATTCCGTAACCTACCCTGCTCTGCCACTGTCAACAATTCATCATCCGGAATACTGCTCCAAAGGAAAAATGATAACCGTGACGCCAGATCAAGGTCATTTATTGGATAAGCCTCATCCTTTGCAAGGTTTGACGGGTCACGTTCTATACGAAATAAAAATTCGGTGCTTACCAGCAAGCCTTCAAGCGCCATTTGAATACCACCTTCGAAGGTTCCGGAATCACTACGACCTTGCTCATACAAGCTGAGTAGTAAATCAATTGCCCCTTCTGCCACCTTCCCCCTATGGGCAATGCGCGCGAGATTAGTCAAAATATTTCTGGCACAGGGTTCCTCTTCTGATTTATTTTGTGGTGAGCATATAAATATCTTTTCCCGGCTGACAGTTTCCCCCGGCCCCTCAACTTTTAATGGACCGGTAATCATGACACTGCTTACCCATGGGTCACGCCAGGCCCTTTCATAGTCTTTCCCAACCTTAGCCTTGCTCCAGTTCTCAAAAGTCTGTGGCGGAATATCGCCTTCCCAGGCAAAGGTCTCATCAAGAAATGCCACCTGCACAGTCCTCGTCCCTGCCTTCATTGGAAACCGGATTTCCAGTTTCGAATCTGCTGTTCGTTCATATTGTGCCTGTTCAAAATTGGGGGGTACCTTGTCTGCCCCTCCATTTGCCAGTCCCAGCCCCACATTATCACCACCGACAGTAAGTAATTTTACTCGCTGTCCATCGACGCGTACGTCCAGTCGACGGGGCTCATTTATACCAATAATAAGTGCTGAACCCGATGTTTTCATCAAACGGATATTCATGACGTATTCGCCATCAACGGGAAAGTTATGACGAACCGCCAGACCACCTCGAGTACCAAACGGCAGGTCTTCATTCATACGGTCGTTTTGTAACAATTTGGGATTAATTCTATACTCCAGAGTGTCTGCCTGGATGGTGGGATCACCTACAGCCATACGGCTTATCTTGCGAGACGCTGACATATAACTTTCCATCAAGACCTCAGATACAGAGAGCAGGTCACCTAGATTATCAAAGCCACCAGAATTATCAGGTGGCAATAGTGAACCACCGTCGATCTCTATCCCCAGAAGATCACGGATAGCATTGGTATATTCCGTACGGTTAAGTCGGTGAGCAGCAACACTGTTACCCGGATTTGGATTACTTTTCGCAAGTTCATCCAACGAATCCGAGAGATAAGCAGGAAACGATTCATAGAATGAATCATCAGGCCGAGGCATACCAACGGGTGGCATTTGTTTTAAAGTTAATTTGGTAATAACACGTTCGAAAATCTGGGGATGTTGACCAACATTAGATATATCGACCTGATCAAGCATCAAATTGGCGGTCTTCAATGTTTCGTTGTGACAGGTTATGCAGTATCGATCCAGTGTCTGCTGGTAATCCTCAACTGATCCCTGAGCAAGACTTTTAGCCATGCAAAAAACTAGAACCAAAAATAATCTTGAACGCATTAACTGCCCCCCTAAATATAACAGTGATTTCAATACATGAAATTCACAACTATGAATACATTGTTAAACACGATGATATGCTAGTCTTAAGGATACAACACATTACAAATATCACATTGTGAAATTATTATGGTTTACGTGAATCTACCAAAAAATTGGATAAATAATTAATTTGATATGAAATTAAATTATAATTCTTAAAATTCAATAAGTTAATGAAATTTAAGTGATATTCTAGCCAGGAATTTCAAACTATTTCGCCGCTTAAATACAAATCAGAATCTTTCTCATGTGCAAATGATATACCGATAATCGTTTTAACCAGAAAAAGCGTTTAAAAATCAGTAACAAAGATTACTTATCAATTATAAGTAGACTACTTGATATCTAAGCAATTTAATGCAATATTTGACAGATGATGTGGGTAAAAAAAAGGTTAATTTACTCATCGATTAGATTCCCTGTTTTTTACTAATTATTCAGAGTGTTACGTCAAAGGAGCAGAACCTTGAAAAGTTTTAATAATGTATCAGTGTTAACAATATTTTTGTTAACTGCATTAAATACAGTACAGGCACAGGATTCCATACCTGATTATCGCGATACCATGAACCAGTATTGTGTGTCATGCCATAACGAGACCCTGAAGACAGCCAACCTGATGCTGGATATAGCAAACCTAAATGACCTGGGCGAAGATCCTGCGCTATGGGAAAAGGTCCTGTTAAAGCTCCAGACCAAATCGATGCCTCCGGTAGGAATGCCCCGACCAAACGATGAGTTCTACACCTCCATGGCGGCGCACCTGGCTACTGAATTGAACGCACTGGTAGAAGCCAACCCGAATCCTGGCAGGACCGTTACTGCTCACCGTCTCAATCGAACAGAGTACTCCAATGTGGTTCGAGATCTACTAGGCGTCAATATCAATGCAGCAGAGTTATTGCCCCCGGATAATTCCGGTGGCTTTGATAATCTGGGTGACCTGCTTTCTGTATCACCTATCCTAATGGAAAAATATATGTCAGTCGCTCGTCAGGTGAGTCGACTGGCGGTAGGTGACCACACCATCGATGCAGACACCAGTCAGTACGTGGTGTCACCTTTCGTATTACAAAATGACAGAATGAATGAAGACCTGCCGTTTGGCACCCGCGGTGGGCTTGCAGCAAATCATCGTTTTCCTCTGGATGGTGAGTATGAGATTAGTGTTCGGCTTTTAAGAACCGATACCGGCGCCTTCGTCATTGGCGTGAATCGACCTCATCAACTAGAAGTGCGAATCGATGGAAAACGTGTAGATGTACTCACGGTAGGCGGTAAAAATGTTGGTCTGGCGCTTGGAAGTGGGCGTGCAGATACGCTTCCGCCGGATCCTGATCAGGCCCAGTATGAACGTAACGCAGATAAAGACCTGAAGATCAGGATTCCTGTTCAGGCAGGTGAGCGTCAAATCCAGGTCGCATTCCTGGAAGAAAACTTTGCCTGGGAAGGCCAGGTTCCCCCGCAGAGCTACGACAATTACTTTAGTGCCAGACTGCAGAGAGAATATGAAAGGGCATGGACTGATCCTTCTGTGAGCAGTATTTCCGTAACTGGTCCATTTAATCCTCAGGGTCCGGGTAATACAGCAAGCCGGGAAAAGATCTTTGTCTGTACACCAAAAGTAAAAAGGGATGAGCCAGCATGTGCGAAGGAAATCTTGTCTAGCCTTGCACGCATTGCATACCGACGACCTGTTGCTGATGAAGACATTAGACCTTTGTTGTCACTCTTTGAAACAGGTAAGGACCAATATGGTTCATTTGAGGCAGGCATACAGATGGCAATAGAGGGACTGCTGGTAAACATAGACTTCCTATTCAGATTAGAAAGTGACCCTAGAAATGTTGCGGAAGATAGTAATTATGAACTGAATGACCTTGAACTTGCGTCGCGTTTGTCGTTTTTCCTGTGGAGCAGCATCCCCGATGATCAACTCCTAAGTGCAGCTGAACAGGGAAAACTCAAGGATCCAAAACTCATAGAGCAACAAGTTAAGAGAATGCTGAAAGACGAGCGTTCACAAACACTGGTAAACAATTTTGCTGAACAGTGGCTATTATTACGCAATCTTCCACACACGAATAAGAACCTCGAACTGTTCCCGGATTTTGATGAAAACCTGCGTAAGGATTTTCTTACTGAAACCCAGTTATATCTGGCAAGTATTTTCCAGAATAACCGTTCTATACTCGACATGTTCCGCGCAGACTACAAATTTGTTAATGAGCGCCTGGCCAGGCACTATGGAATACCAGATGTTTATGGCAACAAGTTCCGTAAGGTCAACATTAGTGATGAAAATCAGAAAGGTCTGTTGGCCCAGGGCGCTGTGCTGGCAATCACTTCCTACCCTAACAGGACATCTCCAGTATTGAGAGGAAAATGGGTACTGGAAAATATAATGGCGGCGCCACCACCACCACCACCCACCGTTATTCCGCCATTGAAAGAAGATGATGATACAGGCAAGAAACTCACCATGCGTCAGGCAATGGAAAAGCACCGTGCCAATCCGGTCTGCGCTGTCTGCCATAACCGCATGGATCCCATAGGCTTTGGCCTGGAGAACTTCAACCCTATCGGCCAATGGCGAACTGAGGATGCCGGTGAACCTATAGATTCATCGGGGATGCTCCCGGATGGTTCCACCTTTCAGGGGCCAGCCGAACTACAAAAGGCGCTGCTGAGTAATTCCGAGGTTATTGCCAGTGCTTTTACACAAAAGCTACTGACCTATGCCATCGGCCGGGACCTTCAATATTATGATATGGCAACCGTCAGAAATATCGTCCATAATTCCGAAGATAATGACTATCGGTTTGCAGATTTAGTGTTAGGCATTGTTAAAAGTTTACCATTTACTATGAGGAGGACAGACTCATGATGATCTTCAAGAAAGCCATTCCACGGCGAACATTTTTACAAGGACTTGGGGCATCAGTGGCCCTACCCATGCTGGATTCGATGATCCCGGCACTGGCAAATACCGGTGATGTGAACATACCGCTTAGGGTAGGTTACAACTACACTCCCAACGGAATCATCAGAGATGTCTTTCGGCCTAAAGCCGCTGGAGCCAATTACGAAATTACCCAGGTCCTGAAACATTGGGAAGATCATCGCGACCAATTACTGGTTTTAAGTAACCTGGATAATGGTGAATCCGAGAGTGTTAGCGGACATGTGGGTGGGAGTTCCATGTGGTTAACCGGTGTAAAACCAAATAAATCATTGAGTGAAATTCATTGCGGAAAATCCGTTGACCAGGTATTTGCAGAAAAGTTTGGTCAGGAAACACCTTTGTCTTCACTGCAATTATGTATAGAAAATGCCGCGGAGCTGGCAGGACAGTCAGCTGGGGGATATAGCTCTGCCTATACCAATACCATTTCCTGGGCCAGCCCGACGACACCATTACCCATGGAACATCGCCCAAGAGAAATTTTTGAGAGGTTGTTCGGTGATGGCGGCACAGATGCCAAGGCACGACAGCAAAGAATCGGGCGCCAATACAGTATTCTAGATTTTGTAAAAGAAGAGACTAGCCGCATAAATAAACGCATTGGTGCTGATGACAGCAACAAATTAGGTGAGTATCTAGAAGCGGTACGTGAAGTTGAATTCAGGGTGCAGATGGCAGAATCAAAAACTGATATCGAATTGCCCGAAATGGAAAAACCCCTTGGGATACCCCCTCATGAAGAGCACTTGCGATTGATGTATGACCTGCTGGTACTGGCCTTCCAGACTGACATGACACGAGTATTCACCTTCATGGTAGCCCGTGAATATAGTGAAATGGTATATACCCAACTGGGCCATACTGATCCGTACCATCCGCTTACTCACCATCGTGGTGATCCAAACAGAAAGCGCCAGGCAGGTGAAATAGATGTCTTCCATGCGCAGATGTTTGGTGAATTCCTCAACAAAATGGAAGCCACCAAAGACATTGATGGTTCTTCATTGCTGGATAATTCCATGATTGTTTATGGTGCCGGCATGGGTGATGCCGATGTCCATAATCAGTGGAATATACCTGTTGCCTTACTTGGTGGCGCTAAGGGTAAATTATTCAAACAAAGTGGTCATATTGAATATGCAGAAGGCACACCGCTGGCTAACCTCCATGTCACCATGCTCAACTCGTTTGGAATTGAGACCGAGAGTTTTGGTGGTGAACTTGGAATATCATCGGGTCCACTTGATCTTGGTGTGAAGGCATAATTTGTATCGACGATATAAGAGGTTAACTATGAAGCACCTTAAACAACCGTTTGTTCACGGCCTTTTATCACTAATGTTTTTAATCTCCTCTCATGCCCAGGCAACCCCTGGGCATGACATGCTTAACGCGAGTAAAAAACAGGACTGGGAGACTGTTTCTGCATCTTTGAAACTAAAAGCAGATGTGAATACCGTCCAGGCTGACGGGGCTACTACCCTTTTATGGGCTGTGTATTGGGACAACAAGGATGCTGTGAATCAGCTCATCAAGGCGAAAGCAGACGTCAATGCTGGAAACGATATTGGTGTAACGCCACTTTCCCTTGCTATCAAAAACCGCAATCCGGAAATGGTCTCAGTACTATTAAAGGCCGGGGCAAATCCCAACACTGCTATGTGGAGCGGGGAGACTCCGCTAATGACAGCGGCGAGAACTGGTATTACACAAATTGTAAAATCTCTGATAGATAAAGGTGCTAATGTAAACGCAACCGAACCAAGACGTGGTCAGTCCGCTTTAATGTGGGCAATCTCGTTTAGAAATCCGGATGCAGCCAGGCTGTTAATCGATGCCGGAGCGAATGTCTCTGCGAGTACTATTATGCTCAAGGATGAAACGAATTACTCGCCAATGTTTATGGGTGGATACGCCGCAAACGTTCAAAGTGTACCCCAGGGTGGTTATACACCCTTGATGTTCGCAGCCAGAGTTGGAGACATGACCACGGCCAGGCAATTAGTGGCTCGCGGCGCCGATGTCAATGCAAGCTCGGTAGAGGATGGATCAGCACTGGTTATAGCTAGTTCCTGGGGACATGAAGATCTGGCTGTGTATTTGCTGGAAGAAGGCGCCAACCCAAATGTTGCTGATGCAAATGGAATGACAGCGCTCCACTACGCCATGCGTGATGGACTTAAATTACTCCATGGTTTTGAGATTAGTGAAGCGACTCGAGTATGTGGTTTCCGTTCTGACTCCCTGTGCAAACCAATAGATACACTGACTGCAGAAGAAAAGCTTCAGCTCGAAGACCCGGATGTGGGTTTATATATCGTTGAAGGTGCGGTAAATACTGAATATGCTGATGGAGAGACCTCTGTCCCGTTGCCTGGAAATAACATGCATGAACTGGCAGAAGCGTTGTTAGCAAGAGGCGCTGATGTTAATGCAAAAATGAAATACTCACCTCCTCGTCTGCGCCTGGACAGCCTGACCTGGCTTAACCTGGAAGGCGCAACACCCTTCATGCTGGCATCCGCGGCACTGGATAATTCAGGGATGGAGCTGTTACTAGAACATGGTGCAAACCCTAACGTTCGAACGGAAGTTGATCGGACTATCTTCGAGGAGCAAACCACAAGCTATGCAGATGACAACCAGATCCTCGGGAATGGCACGCCATTGATGGTTGCCGCCGGATTAGGGAAAAAGAATGACTTTACACCACTGGAGGAGCGTCGGGCGATAGGCGCGGTCAAAAGACTCGTAGAATTGGGTGCAGATGTGAATGAATCCACAGCCACTGGCTGGACAGCGTTACATGCCGCCTCCTTTATCGGCGCCGACAACCTCATAAAATTCCTGGTTGAGGAAGGTGCGAACGTCAATGCCATGAATGGATGTGGACGTACCCCCTGGAGTCTTGCCTCAGGAGAAAACGTCTTTGGACTACTGGATAGAACTTCACCCAGAGATTCCACTATGGAGGTTCTGGAATCTCTTGGAGGCAGCAAATCGAGCCCTGCAGGACCAAAAGGTACATGCATACTGGGTCGAGGTGGACTTGAAGTGGATGTCGTCATCGACGCAAGAAGAGATGAGATCAGGGCCCAGCAAAAGGCCGAAAGAGAGGCCCAACAACAGCAACAATAACCAGTTTACAAACTTACTTCATGAAGGAGATGGAATCTGATTTCATCTCCTTTTTTTATTTTGGACAGAATAAATGATTAATCGTAATATTCTCCTGTAGATATTTTTATATATAAGAGGCCGGATTTCTCTGGTCACACTTTCGGGGGGAAGATATGAAACGTCATTTTATCCAGACAGATTTTTCAGCTGGCCTATTTAAGTCCTTTAATTTACTTGCTACTACACTAATATTATTAACTACCAATAGTATCGTCATCTCCCAGCAGCTCATGGGCACCGGCCCCAGTGCATTTTCACCCGAGGCAGATGACCCAACACGCACGATCCGCATTGAGCCTCTCAATATTATCGATAATATCTATTCTGTTAGCGCCGTTTCTCACTACCCTTCCTATCTGATTACTACACCTGAAGGTCATATAATTATTGATACTTCCCTGGAAGAATTTGTCCCGGACATCGCCAGCAATATTCAAAAACTTGGATTCAAACTTGAAGATGTAAAATATCTACTCACATTGCACGCACACATCGATCATGTGGGTGGTCATGCCATGATGAAGGAATTAACCGGCGCAACCACCATGGCAATGGCAGATGATGCCCATGTCATGGAATCCGGTGGTGAAACCGACTTTAGAGATCGAGGTAGATGGGCACCGGTAAAAGTCGACAGGATCATCACCGATCTAGAAAAGGTCCGTCTAGGCGATACTGTTCTCACCGCGCATCTCACCGCTGGACACAGTAAGGGATGTACGACCTTTAGTATGGTGGCAGAAGATAATGGTAAGAAATATAATGTCGCCTTCTTTTGCGGTATGCGCATGAACCCCGATGAGGCTCTTGTGGGCAATCCCGATTATCCAAATATGCCTGAAGACTTTGCCTATGCGTTTGCCAAGTTGAAGGCCTTACCCGTGGATATCTTCCTTGCCGGTCATGGCTACTGGTTTAATTTCGAAACTAAAATAGAAATGGCGAAACAAGGAGCATCTCCAAACCCCTTCATCGACCCCGAAGGCTATCGCTGGATTGTCGATGGCTTTGAGCGCGCCTATATAGAAAGGCTACGTATAGAACGTGGATTGATAGATTAAAAATAACAACCTGGTTGTTATTTCTCGCTATTAACAATAGTTTTAAAAAATAGTCGCTGAAACACTCGTTAATGGGTTATAACCTATTGTTTTATATATAAATATCTATTTATTTGATATCAAATAATTAATTTTTTTGTTTTTATACAACAAATCGAGCAATTAATGGGCAACTTATACTAGTTACCCTCCTCATGATTCTTAAATTAATTTAGCTTTCTGCTTGAAATATATAGGTAATCAAAGTATTTTAGCGCTAGTTTGCTAGAAAATTTTTACGTTTTTCTGTACTTTTAATGAGTGTAAGAATTTAGCAACATTAATGATGTAAATACTTTAGTACTTATTTATATTTTCATACCTATTTTAAGGGGGAGCTATGCTCAAATGTAACTGGATAAATTTACCAATCAACAAGGCGTTTTACAGTGCCTTAGCATTAACGATTGGGATAACCTCAGGTCCTGTCTATAGTCAGGCGCTGGAAGAAGTGATCGTTACGGCACAACGTCGCGAACAGTCACTCCAGGAGGTACCCATCTCCATTCATGCGGTCACCGGAGCAGAATTGACCCAACAAGGTTTCCGCACCATGGAAGACCTGGGACAATTTTCACCTTCAGTGGAAATGAATGAATCATTACACGAACACTCCGTCACCATTCGTGGTATGGGCAACGACGTTGCTGCCATGAGTGTGGAACAGTCTGCACCCGTTTTTGTTGATGGTGTTCATATGGGACGACCTTCCATGATCAAGGGTGCCTTTATGGACGTAGAACGTATCGAGGTACTTACCGGACCGCAACCAGTTTACTTTGGTCAGAACGCTACCGCTGGTGCGTTTAGTATCACTACCAAAGGACCAACAGAAGCCTGGGAAGGTGATGTCAGTGCCGAATTTGGTAACTTTGGTCGCAAGAGTTTTGATGGTGCCTTTGGTGGCCCATTAACCGATACCATCGGTATACGTGTTGCTGGTCAATGGGACCAGACCACCGGTCACCTAAAAGATGCTTTTACCGGCCGCTCATTTCCTAATCGCGAAGATTATGGCGGTCGTGTCACCCTGAGATGGACACCGACAGATAACTTCGAAGGAACGGCCAAGATTGAATTTATGGGTCGTCGTTCTGATGGCGATACCAACGCGGTCTGTTTGACTCTTGGTCCCTGGCTACATGACAACTTTGCGGTGTTAGTACCTGGTCAGATTCCCGAATTTACTGATGAACTGGCCGTTGAGGTACCTCAATGTTCAGATGGTTTTGGTAAAGTGGGTGTTCAAGAAGGCGCAGGTAGTTTCCCTGCCCCTATTCAGGGTATTAACAACGACGATGCCCGATCTGGACTACTGGACATACGAGAAATCGCCCGGACACTGCTTCCCGATGGCAACTTAACCTCGCGTGAACCTCTGGACGCCTGGACCATACGTCTGGGTGGTCGATACGAACTGGACAATGGAATTACCATTGAAGGCACGTATGCGAATATCGATTATGAACGCGATACCTTTGAATCCACAGACGAGTCACCCTACCTGATGGAAGCCGCATTTCGTACCGAATTATTTGATATGCAAAGCGGTGAAATAAGGGTTTCTTCACCATCTGGCGGTCAACTCGAATGGTCCGCAGGGGTTTACTATCAGGTAGAAACATTAAACATGGATCCGGTACGCACGGTTCGCGCTGAGATTCGCCAACCCAGGCGTATCCATCACCCCTACCAGAGTTCTGAGTGGATGAGTGCCTTTGCCAACGTAACTTTTAATTTCATGGATGATCGTGCCTCACTAGACGTGGGTGCTCGTGTCTCTGATGTTAATAAAGACGGTGGTATTACCGCTTTTTACAGCACCTGGATCTTTGATATTGATCCAGATCCCGATGCTGATGGGCTGATACAAACAACTGAACATAGATCAGCTGCCAATGGCGGTGACCGGGTTCGTACAGACCTAGGTGAAGCCATCATCAGCTGTGAAACAGGTCTTGATTTCAATGGTAACGCTCCGGATACCGATATCCTGGGAAGACCGGTTGCTGCACGCTTATGTGGTGATTATTTTGGCCAGGCCGGTATCTGGACTCATGAATACCGCGAGACAGACATCCCCGATGCCTGGGACACCCTGTCACCCATTGATATTAGTGCGCCAACATGGGGGCTTGACCGCGCTGGTGGCCTCTCAAATGGTCCCTTCCAGGATCACCATGACAGTAGCAGCATTGATCCCCAGATAACCTTGCGCTATCGACCAAGTGACAATCACAGTCTGTATGCAAAATGGGCCAGGGCCTTCAAGGCCGGCGGCTTTGATACCTCTGACCGCGGTATCTCACGAGGTGGTCTGAGATATGTAGAGGCTACAGGTGATGATGTATCCTTTGGTGCAGATGGTCAGAAGGAATTTGAATTTAAAAAGGAAAAAGCAGAAGTCTTTGAAATCGGTGCAAAAGGAAACCTGATGGACGGTCGCGTACGTTATGCAGGAACCCTGTTCCAGCAGAGCATCAAGGACCTGCAGGTAGAGACCGAGATTGCGGACCTTGCTGCCCTGCTGGCAGGCTCACCTCCAACGGGTCGGTTCCTTACCAACGCCGCCAAGCAGCGCAACAGAGGTTTTGAATTTGATCTAGCCTGGGCAGCGACTGACCGCTTGACCTATCAATTGGTGGGTGTCATCCAAAGATCAAAAATGGTGGAATTCATCGGTGGTTGTACCGAGTTTGAATCATTAAACTCTGACACTACAGGTTGTTACACAGCAGCGGAATCCATTGCAGAAGTTGGATCAGATGCCCTTGAAGGTAATATTGATCGTTCCGGTTTCAAGGCACCTCGTGCCCCGGACTGGAAATTTATCCTGGGAATGGATTACGAGCATCCGCTGTTTGACCAGTTCATCGGTCGCATAAATAGTAAGCTTGCCGTCTCTGATGAATACACCCAAGACACTTTGGGATTTACCGAGCATATTGCCTGGCCTGTTCATGCTGACTGGAATACTCTGGTAAGTATTGGTGACATAGACGGTGCATGGGATGTCGGTGCGTATATTCGTAATCCTCTGGGTGCACGTCAGGCCTACTTTGCTGACAAGGACTTTGATCGTGAAGGTAGATACACAGATGATGCACCTTCATCATCCTTCTTCAGCTACGGTATACAGTTTAACTATCATTTCAGATAAGCAAACTGTAGTAGTCTAAAAAAGACAAAACGGGTACTGGCAACAGTACCCGTTTTTTTTATAGCCACAGAGAAAAAAAAGCTCACTGAGGTTTTGATGTAAAAAACACCCACACGTCATTCCCGCGAACGCCTACATCCATGTAGGCGTTAGAGCGACTCATGGAGACAAAGCCGAAGCGGGAATCCAGTTATTAATTTTCATTATTCTATTCACAAACATTAGTTCTAATTTTAAATATCCTAAATGTGCTGGTCGCCATTTTATTTTCCAAGCGAAGACATGATGTGATGCCTATTCATAACAAGGAGTTTATTTAATTGACTAGATTCCCGCCTGCGCGGGAATGACGATTTCGGAGATAGGCATTTTCTAGAATAAACCTATTATTTTCAATTTTATTATATGTAAATCTCAATATAATTTAATTCTAAACCCAGGTTTCCATATATTTCATTTTTTTTCAAAATAAATATAACCCATTGATTTACATTAAAATATTATTCATAAATCCCTAATACCACCGAATACTTGAGTCAGAATATTTTACTTTCATCTCAAACTTTTATTTTAGGTATGCTTATTTATATTTTTTGGTCTATGCTGTAATAGCGTTTTTGTAAAAATAATTTATAAAATCAAAAATATTCTTTCGGGGGGAAGGAACCATGATCAAGTCATTACATTTTCTTTTTGTTCGTTCAAAATTAATTTTTCTATCCTTTACATTGGTGTTAACTAGCGCACCAAATCTTCAGGCTCAGCAGCTTGAAGAGGTTATTGTTACGGCTCAACGTAGAGAGCAGTCACTCCAGGAGGTACCCATCTCTATCCATGCTGTTAGTGGTCTGGAACTCAATAAGCAAGGCTTTCGTACCATGGAAGACCTGGGTCAGTTTTCTCCCTCGGTAGAAATGAACGAATCCTTACATGAATGGTCGGTCACTATTCGCGGTATGGGCAACGACGTTGCCGCCATGGCCGTGGAACAGTCTGCACCTATCTTTGTTGACGGTGTGCACATGGGCCGGCCTTCCATGATTAAAGGTGCCTTTATGGACGTGGAACGGGTAGAGGTCCTCACTGGACCCCAGCCGATCTACTTCGGCCAGAACGCCACCGCCGGTGCCTTTAGTATTACTACCAAAAAACCCACCGATGAATGGGAGGGCGATGCCACCGCCGAGTTCGGGAATTTTGGTCGCATCAACTTTAAAGGCGGCATTGGTGGACCCATAACCGATACCCTCGGGATCCGCGTTGCCGGCCAATGGGATTCAACCGGTGGTCATCTGACGGATTACTATACCGGGAATAAATTCCCAACCGCACGGATTCAGGCGCACGTATCACCCTGGCCTGGAATCCCACGGACAACTTTGAGAGTACCACCAAGATAGAATATGCAAGACGACGCTCAGACGGTGACACTAATACGTTCTGTATAGGCAAAACAGAACCCGGCTTCGCCCATGATAACTGGACTATCGCGATCCCTGGTGCTATCCCTGAATTTACAAACGAAATCGTTCCAGTACCAAACTGTGTAGACGGATTTGGCAGGGTAGGTAGCCAGGAAGGCATAGGTAGTTTCCCGGCACCGATACAGGGGATCAATAATGATGATGCCCGCTCAGGTATCCTGGATATACGAGAACTTGCACGCGAATTCGGCCCCCCGGACGGTAACCTGACCTCTAGAGAGCCAATGGATGCGTGGACCTTCCGGACCAGTGGACGATATGAGTTCAGTAACGGTATCAGCATTGAGGGTACCTATGCTTTTATTGATTATGAACGCGACACATTCGAAGCAACAGATGAATCACCATACCTGATGGAAGCGGCCTTTCGTACCGAACTGTTCGAAATGCAAAGCGGTGAAATACGGGTTGTATCCCCCTCCGGTGGGCAGATTGAATGGACTGCTGGGGCCTATTACCAGGTGGAGAGCCTGAACATGGATCCAGCACGTGCCATCAGGGCAGAAATACGTGACCCGTTGCGTGCATTACGTCCGTATCAGGATGCGGAATGGAAAAGCTTATTTGCCAACGTTACCTATAACTTCTTTGATGACAAGGCCTCACTGGACATCGGCGCTCGCTACTCTGATGTAAGCAAGCAAGGCGGCATGACAGGCAGGTATGCGACCTGGATATTTGATATCGACCCCGATCCCGATGGTGATGGAATAGTAGAATCCACCGAACATCGGGATGGAGGAGACAGAGTTCGTGATACGGCCTCGTCCATTATTGATTGCGGCACAGGACTAACCGTAAACGGCGAAGATCCCAGACGGGATCAGCTTGGCAGACCTGTTTGGCGCCAATCGTGCAACGACCTTGGGGCGGGATTCTGGACCCATGAACAAAGGGCAGTGGATATCCCCGATGCCTGGGACACACTGTCACCTGTTACTATGAGTCAGGAAATGTGGGGAGTATTTGGAGCTAGATTTGAGGAGAATGGGCCATTTCAGGATAGTTACTCCGAGGACAGTTTCGACCCTCAGGTCACCCTGCGCTACCGTCCCACCCCTGATCATTCCCTGTATGTCAAATGGGCCAAGGCCTTCAAGGGCGGCGGCTTTGATACCTCCGACCGGGGTGTCCCGCGAGGTGGTCTGCTCTGGGCACAGGCAACCGGTGATACCGTTAGTTATGATCCAGACGGTCAGAAGGAATTTCAGTTTGGTGCCGAGCGGGCCGAGGTGTACGAAATTGGCGCCAAGGGTAACCTTTTCGACAGCCGGGTGCGCTATGCTGCCACCATCTTCTACCAGAAGATCAAGGATCTTCAGGTAGAGACAGAGATTGCCGATTTAGCTCTATTACTTGCAGGTGCGGAGCCTACTGGACGATTTCTCACCAATGCCGGTGCACAACGCAACCAGGGAATAGAGTTTGGATTTGGTTGGGCCGCTACGGACCGTCTCACCTACACCCTGGACGGTGTGTACCAGGATTCGGTCATACTGGAGTTTATCGGTGGCTGTACTAAGGGTGAATCCTTGGCCAAGGACGAGCCAGGCGGCTGCTTTAATGTGGCAGAGTCTGCCGCATTCCAGGGCATAA
This sequence comes from uncultured Gammaproteobacteria bacterium, assembly GCA_943788815.1. Taxonomy (GTDB): domain Bacteria; phylum Pseudomonadota; class Gammaproteobacteria; order Eutrophobiales; family Eutrophobiaceae; genus Eutrophobius. The sequence continues at coordinate 350,461 of CALSRS010000003.1, read as the reverse complement.
ATGTCGGTGACCCGAACGACGATGCCCTCGATGATCTCATTGACCGAGCTGGTTACAAAGCACCCCGTGCCCCTGACTGGAAGTTCATCGTCGGCATGGATTATGAGATGCCACTATTTGACCGTTTTGTTGGTAGATTAAACGGTAAGATCGCTGTCTCTGACGAATATACAGAAGACACCCTGGGCTTTACAGAAACACTCATCTGGCCGGTGCATGCTGACTTCAACATGCTGGTGGGTATCGGCGATATAGACGGGGTCTGGGATGTTAATGTCTTTCTCCGCAATATCCTTGGGGCAAGACAGGTATACCAGCCGGAAGAAGACTTTGACTTGCGTGGAACAATAACGGATGACATGCCCCAGTCCGCCTGGTTCAACTACGGCATACAGTTTAACTATCACTTCAGATAAGCGAACTATTTAAGTCTAATAGACAAGACGGGTACTGGAAACAGTACCCGTTTTTTTTTATATGGGCACAGAGAATGTTCTCCATGTATTAACCGCGCAAAAGTAGAACAAAAATGTCTACTACAAATAACATGAGTGGCTATACGTCATTCCGGCCGAAGAGCCGGAATCCAGTCGAATAAAAACCGCCTGAAAGGCGGCCCTTTGATTACTGAACATAGGCTCAAGTTTATACCCTCTTGGGTGCCGACATGACGAAAAAGAGATAACGCCTTCGGCGGTGTTGTATTACTGGATTCCCGCTGTTGCGGGAATGACGATTTAAGAATTTTGATATCTGTGTGCTCTCGAAAACCAGTTCCTGATTTTTTCTACCGCCTACATTCATCTAGGCGTCTGTGGCTTTATTTAATTGTGACCTTCGCCACCTTACGTTTACCCACCTGGATAATATTGGAATCTCCAGATTGTAACTTCAGATCTTTATCTGAAACCTTTTCATTATCAATCTTCACAGCGCCTTGTTTAATCATGCGTATGGCTTCTGAGGTACTACTGGTTAATCCTGCCTGTTTTAGTACATGCACCAGCGCCGCCTCTCCGTCATTTGACTCTACTGAAACCTCTGGGATCTCTTCGGGTAACTGTCCGTGCCGAAAACGATTTGCGAATTCATCCCTGGCATTATTTGCAGCTTTCTCATCATGAAACCTTGCAACAATCTCCTCAGCTAATTGAATCTTTATATCCCGGGGATTCATTCCATCATTAACAGATTGCTTTAAACCCTCAATCTCATTTGTTGGACGAAAGCTAAGTAATTCAAAATACCGCCACATTAAATCATCGGATACTGACATAAGCTTGCCAAAAATTTCCCCAGGCGGTTCATCTATACCAATATAATTTCCATAGGACTTGGACATCTTCTGTACGCCATCCAGACCTTCCAGTAATGGCATGGTCAGGACTATCTGAGGTTCTTGTCCGGCGTCTTTTTGAAGTTCCCTGCCCATCAGCAGGTTAAATATTTGATCCGTACCACCCAGTTCCACATCCGCCTCCATGGCAACGGAATCGTAGCCCTGCATCAGGGGATATAAGAACTCATGTATGGAGATAGGCTGATTAGATGCATAACGTTTTTTAAAATCGTCCCTTTCCAGCATTCTGGCCACGGTCGATTTTGCGGCAAGACTAATCATTCCGGCGGCGCCAAGATCCTCACACCAACTGGAATTAAAACAGACTTCGGTCTTTTCCCTGTCCAATATCTTGAAGACCTGGTCCTCGTAGGTCTTAGCGTTATCTTTAATTTCATCTGGTGTTAAGGGTTTACGCGTCACGTTCCTCCCCGAAGGATCACCTATGAGTCCGGTAAAATCCCCGATCAAAAACAATATGTGATGTCCTAATTCCTGAAAATGTCTTAGTTTATTTATGAGGACAGTATGCCCCAGATGCAGATCCGGGGCCGTAGGATCAAACCCCGCCTTCACTCTCAGGGGTTTTCCACGTTTTAAACGGGTAATCAGCTCTTCTTCACTAAAAATCTCATCAGCACCCCGTTTAATCAGCTCTAGTGCGTTTTCGATGTCACCCATATTGTGTAATTTCCATATTTAAGCCCATTGTCTTGTTTTCTACATAAAAAAATGACTGGATTTTATTCACTCTTTGATTGACGAATTTATCTGTTGACGCTATGGTTTGTCAAAAAATAATCGTTATTTTTTCATGACTTACAAAATATACTTAAAAACTGACTATAAGCCGTCTGACCGCTGGACCCCCAAACGTCCCTGGTATAAAAAACTTCGGATATATCTCTGGGCATTCACTGGATTTTTCTTGTCTTTTGCCATGGTCAGTTTATTTTCTGTTAGTCCGGCAAAACAGAAAGAAAATGTTGTGGAAATCCCGATCCCCTCACCGTCAACACATACCCCAGTAGCCGTCATGTCTGGTGTTGAATATACCAGTATTAAACAGGATCATATACCCGTTTCCATTCCACCTTCCTCTGTTGAAACCGTAATTGAAGATGGAAAATCATCCGAATGGAAAACCATTCATGTTGCGCCGGGCGATAGTCTGTCATTGATTTTTGACCGCATAGGCCTTTCTCCTGCTGTGCTATATCAGGTCGTATCGGCTAATTCTGAAAACACGGCATTGAAACATCTGTTACCCGGTCAGGAGTTACGTTTTCTAATCGACGATGGTGAGCTTAGTACACTAGAATATGATCAGGACATAATTACTACCTTGCAGATTAGTAAAACGGAGAGCGGTTATACCAGCTCGCTAATCAAAACAGAATTAAAACGTGTAGTAAGAGAAGCCGAAGCGACCATCGATAGCTCGCTGTTTATTGCCGGGCAAAGAGCCGGGCTTTCAGACAAGCTGATTATGCAGTTGGTCAGTATTTATGGATGGGATATCGATTTCGCCCTGGATATTCGCAAGGGTGATACCTTTAAGCTAGTCTATGAAGAAAGATTCAAAGATGATGTCAAGGTCAGTGAAGGCCCTATCCTGGCGGCTGAATTTTTTAACAACAAAAGGGTTATCAAGACAGTCAGATATGAAATGCCGGATGGAAATAACGAATACTATTCTGATTCCGGCGCAAGCATGCGTAAGGCCTTTATAAGGACCCCGTTAAATTTCACCCGTATCAGTTCTAAATTTAATCTTAACCGGCGTCACCCGGTATTAAACACCATCCGTGCACATAAAGGTGTGGATTATGCAGCGCCTACAGGGACGCCAATCAAGGCAGCAGGCGACGGCACCATCACTTCCTTTGGTCGAAATGGTGGCTATGGCAGAGTGATAGAAATTAAACATGGTGGGACGTATTCAACACTCTATGCTCACTTGTCCAAATATGGGCGAGGTCTGAAAAAAGGCTCCAAGGTAAAACAAGGCCAGACGATAGGTTATGTGGGGATGTCGGGGCTTGCGACAGGCCCTCATCTGCACTATGAATTCAGGGTTAACGGCGCAGTCCGAAATCCACTGACCGTGTCTTTACCAAAGGCGGATTCCATACCAGAATCCTTACTGGCTGATTTCCAGAAAAAATCAGCTCCGTTGCTTAGTCAATTGGATAAAGTCGGTAAAGAAGAGCCCTTAATGATTGCCCTTCAGGAAAAGGACGAGACAGAGCAAAACCTCATTCCTGATAACTACTAGATACCTACTGTGTATTATATTGGATTGATGTCAGGGACCAGCATGGATGCCATCGATGCTGTGCTGACAGATATATCTGACGATAAGATTGATATTCTGAGCTATCAGCAATTTCCTATCCCCCCTGAATTACAGACCCAGCTACGCAACGCTAGCAGTGATATGAATATTCATGAGTCCAGTAAACTCGACTCGGAGCTAGGGGAATTATTTGCACTGGCAGTCAACGACCTATTGAAAACAAGTGATGTTCCCTTGAATAAGATCCTGGCTATCGGTTGCCATGGACAAACCGTGCTACACCTTCCAGAAACCGAATTTCCAAGAACCCTACAACTGGGCGACCCCAATATCATTGCCGCGAGGACTAAGATTACCACCGTGAGTGATTTCAGACGGGCAGATATGGCCGCAGGGGGTCAGGGTGCGCCCCTTGCGCCACTTTTTCATGACTGGAAATTTCGAACATCAGAAAAAAATCGAATTGTCCTCAACCTGGGTGGGATGGCAAATATCACAGTATTGCCAGCTAATAAGGATGAAGTAGTAACAGGGTGTGATACCGGTCCAGGCAATGCATTAATGGATTTGTGGATACAGCATCACCTACACGTAGATTATGACGAGAACGGTATATGGGCCTTAAAAGGAGAAGTTGACCATGGCCTGCTTGATTGCTTTTTGTCTGACGATTATTTCAAGGCTACGCCACCAAAAAGTACCGGCAAGGACGACTTTAATATTGAATGGATAAACAAAAATTTAAAATCCCATGGTCAAGATTTATCACCCGAAGATGTTCAAGCCACATTACTGGAACTAACAGTTATAACTGTCAGTGATGCCATTGAGAAATATGCACCTAATACAAATGAAATTCTGGTCTGTGGAGGTGGTATTTATAATATAGCTTTATTTAACAAATTGAAGGATCAAAATAAAAACAGAGAATTAAATTCCACTGAAATTTATGGTGTACACCCTGATGCAGTTGAGGCGGTTACATTTGCATGGCTTGCGTATCGCCGTATAGAAAATAAAACAGGAAACATTCCTAGTGTTACCGGTGCAAAGTATCCGGTGATACTAGGGGGCGTATATGCAACGAGTTAATTTTATTTTCGATAAGGACCGTGACAAGCACCACAGTTAAATAGCCTGACTTTTTCAATTGCAGCTTCTGCGCCATAAATTTCACCCATTGCAGCAATTTCATCAGAAATCTTTCTAAGTTCATCAGCCTGGGCTACAAAATCATCCCAGTTTTCCCATATCTCTGGTTTTGCTCGTGACATATCCACCATAGCACTATTTTCAAACGTACTCGGTATCATGGCAAACATGGCAGATAACGCTTTTGCCGCGCGGATTAATTCTTTCTGATCAAGCTCTCTTTTTCCTACCAGCATTTCCTGAAGGATATATCTTTGTGCTCGAATAAGGTGCATGAGTCCATCACGTTTAATATAGGCACCCATCTCATCTGAAATTGCTGGGGGATGCGCAAAACTGATCCCGGAAAACAAGAAAGTAATAATTACTATAGCCAAAATATTAAACTTAATACGTTTCATCTTCCCTCCCCCAATATCTTAAAATCTCATAGATGTACTATATTAATACTACTGTGGCCTAATATTAAACCTTATTCAAAGCAATAAATCCAAGTGGAAACATTCTTGAAATATAGGTAATAAATTTTCTGTAAAAAAAAAGCCGTCTTCAAACGAAGACGGCTTTTTATCAGACAACTGTTATTTATTATTAATTTCTATAGGGAGTATGGCAGCTGCCACAATCCAGTTCTCCAACCTTGGCTTTAGCGGCGTCGAGTCCCTGGGTCATCGCGGTCGTTGCAATACTGGCAGCAACAATACTTTGCGCATTTGCCACGGCAACAAAATTATCCCAATCTGACCAGATCTCAGGTTTTGCACGGGTGATATCCGGCCTAGAATTTTTTTCGAATGCACTGGGAATTGTTCCAAGTAATGCCGATAGTGCATTAGCAGCACGAATAAATTCAGCTGCATCTTCAGCAGATCCTTCTTTTGCAATATTTTGTAATATACCTCTTTGCGCGCTGATTAAATGCATCAGACCGTCACGGGTAACCCAGTCGCGCATGCCTCCTTCACCATGGTGTCGGGCAGTAGCAACATTAATACCTAAGATAGAGACCAGAACTGCAATCATTATTACTCTAAGACTCTTCATAATTACCCCCATTTGTTATGAATTTTTAGACTTTAGATACCCTTTATTAATCGAGGATATCCAAAAAAATAAGCAAGAAATGCATAATAAGCTGAAAATTGTTTCGCAACAACATTTAAAAAAGATTGTTTTTTAAATGTTTACGACGTCTAGAAAGAGGGGTAAAACAGAATTTTATACGGAAAACGAGGAGCCACAACCACAGGTAGTCTGGGCATTAGGATTTCTGATCACAAATTGGGCACCTTCAATTCCTTCGCTGTAATCTATTTCGGCACCGGTTAAATACTGGATACTCATAGGATCAACCAGTAATTGAACGCCACCACGTTCTATAACGATATCTCCATCATCTGTATTTTCATCGAAGCTAAATCCATATTGAAATCCAGAACATCCACCCCCGCTAATAAATACTCTTAGCTTAAGGCTATCATTACCTTCATCCTCTATGAGTTCCCTGACTTTTGATACAGCAGATTCTGTAAAGACCAGGGGCTCAGGTACAGGGATATTAGATTGTTCGACTAGTTGATCCATAGTTTTAAATTCAGGTTTATGACTGACCTAAAGTATACAAAAACCAAGTGAATTACTCAAGTATTTTGTTCCGGGACATCAAAAGCATTAGATACCGCATCATATTCAGGTTCTGCTGCTAGTGCACTGTGGACCAGTTTGCCGTTCACCTCAGCACCTATCGCCATTTCTATCAAATTATAATAGACATTCCCGGTAACCTGGGACTTGGGTAACAATTCGATATGTATACTACTCCTAACATCTCCTTTAACTTCACCATTGAGAACGATATATGGGGCATTAACCTCGCCTTCTATCCTGCCTTGTTCACTGAGTTGTAACATGGAAGAGCCGTCATTTTCAGCAATGACATTTCCTTTAACAATACCTTCAATATGCAGGCCGCCACTGAATTTTAGATCACCTTGTATAACCGTATGCTGGCCTAGCAGGGTATCAATGCGAGTCGATTTTCTTTTTTTCTTATTTGAGAACATTATTCTATTCTATTAAATTTGCTGTTATTGGCCATTCATAAATACGGATTAAAGGAGGTATATTAGCTTTATTTAAGTTTGCGATTACCCTTACACGTTCTGGTTCAAATTCTAATGGTAATGCAAAGTTTAATTCAATCTGTTTAAAGTTTTTTAGCTCAAATGATAAACCTCCCAGCTCATCGACGATTATAGTACTAATATTTAAAGTTTGTTTCCTGTTATTTTGGATCCCATCAATATTCATATCAAGGGAGCCCTGCAGTATTCTGTTTGCCTTATCAACATTTGTTAGAACAACTTTCATATGGTAGTGACTGGGTTTATTTAATGGCTCGATATAAATGCCATGTATGTCAAAGCCAGATACACTTTTGGATGTATCCATTACTCCCTTATAAAACTCAAGTTCGCGCTTTAATTTGTATATTTCATCCTGTAAGCCCTTTAATTCCTGTTGAATCCCAATAGCGGTTTCCTGATCCAGACGAGTTGTTTGATCCAGCATCAGAATTTTTCCATTTAATTCAGAATTTTCAGCCAGTAATAGTTGATTCTCCTCTATTAATTCCTTAGCTGAGGTATTACCACTTAACTGTTTATGAATTACTTGCCAATGATTATTATCTAGAAAAAACCAGGTAATCAGTGATATCAGCATACTCAAGGTGACGACAGCTAAAGCCATTTGCCAGGGTCTGTGATTTTTTATGACTAATCTCACTATGCTTAACTTGCCAATCTTTTCTTTTAAGGGAAAACTGCCGTTGCCACTAAACCAGTCGTTTCTTCAAGGCCGGTCATAATATTCATATTTTGGATTGCCTGCCCAGCAGCGCCTTTTACCAGGTTATCTTCAACAACCAGAATAACCGCAGTATTTCCACCTTGTGGTTTATGACACGCAATTCTCACAAGGTTGTTACCACTGACAGATCCGGTTTCAGGATGACTCCCATAAGGCATTACATCTACAAAAGGCTCATCCTGGTAATGCTCTTCAAAGACCTTTTGAAGATCGGTCCTGTTATCATTTAATCTTGCATACAAGGTTGCATGTATCCCTCTGACCATTGGTACCAGATGGGGCACAAAGACAAGTTCCAGGTCCTCGTTTGAAACGGATTGTAGTCCCTGCTTAATCTCTGGTAGATGCCTGTGTCCATTTGCAGCATAGGCAGTAAATGATTCAGAAACCTCAGAATAAAGATGCCTGATAGAGGCATTTCGTCCAGCACCGCTTGCGCCCGATTTCGCATCAGCGATGAGACTGCCAGGGTCTACCAGCTGGTTTTTTATTAATGGTATAAATCCCAACTGTACTGCTGTGGGATAACACCCCGGATTGGCAATTAGTCTGGCGTTTGCAATTTCATCTCGGTTAATTTCAGGTAACCCATAGACTGCTTCATCAAGTAAGCCAGGACAAGCATGTTCCATTCCATACCACTTGGCCCACACTAGAGGATCTTTAATTCGAAAGTCTGCAGACAGATCGATAACCCTGGTATTTTTTTCAAGTAATGATGGAACATGCTTCATAGCTGTGCCATTAGGCGTAGCAAAGAAAACGATATCGCATTGGGCTAATTGATCCATATCAGGATCGGAAAATTTTATGTCAACTGCCCCTCGTAGAGATTGAAATACCTCCGAGACATGGCGCCCGGACTCAGTCCTGGACGTGACCATTTCAATGGCAGCAGACGGGTGCGCCGCGAGCAAGCGCATTAATTCGACGCCCGTATAACCTGTAGCGCCAACAATACCTGTTTTTATCATTTGATTTTCTCCATAAATCCTATGATACGGTGACAGCAATGTAAGGAAAAGTATAAATACAATAGATATTTATATGAAAAACCTCTGAAAGTATTTCACCTGGTATGTGAAACTTTTTAATTTGCTGGAAAATATTCAACCTGCCAATTGGCTAAACGTTTTATATTCTCATAACTTTTTGTTTTTATTGATATTTATTCATCATGCATATCGGCTTTCATTCGTTGCTTATAGCTTTTACCATGTGGTGGCACAACATTGGAAAAGGAACTGATTTGGATACTGTTGAAATACTCGCGCTGGTTGGTGGCATTGCCTGGGCGAGTGGAATTAACCTCTATGCTACAGTATTCGTCCTTGGAATGCTGTTCAGACACGACCTGGTCTTACTACCCGCATCATTATCGGTACTGGCTGATCCAATGGTATTAAGTGCCGCTGGTTTTATGTTTTTCACAGAATTCATAGTCGATAAAATCCCTGGATTGGACAGCATATGGGATTCTATTCATACGTTTATTCGAATTCCTGCCGGTGCCATCCTGGCCATGTCCGCAGTTGGTGGATATGATCCTGCGATTGAAATGGCTGCATTTTTAATCGGAGGCACTCTGGCCGCCAGTACACACTTCACCAAGGCCAGCACCCGTTTGATGATGCAATCATCTCCGGAGCCGATCACAAACTGGACTGCCTCACTAGGCGAAGACATAATGGTGGTACTTGGCATATGGACGGCACTGACCCATCCCTGGATATTCATTACGGGATTACTGATTTTTATTATTATTGTAATTTTATTACTGCCCAGACTGATTGTACTACTGAAACAAATTTATCACTTTTTCAAATGCTCACTCACAGGCACAACGCTTGAACAAAGCAAATGATTAAAAATCACAGATTATTAGTGACTATGCTAGCAGGCAGCTTTTTAGTCATATTTACCTTTATTGTTTATCTGGATCAGGTAAAGCAATATCCTAATCCACTCTTTCAGTTGATAGATGGAAACCAGGTTTCATTACGTGACTTTCACGGTAAACCAGTAGTCATCTTGTTCTGGGCTAGCACATGCCATATCTGTCTAGCAGAACTTCCAGGTCTTAACAAATTTTACAAAGAATTTACAAATGATAAATTTGAATTAATTGCGGTGTCCATGCCCTATGATCCACCAAATCGCGTAGTCGATACTGTTGATATTATGAATATTACTTTCCCTGTTGCCATAGATATTGAAAGCCAGGTAATCAATGCATTTGGAGATGTATCCGCAACACCTACAACCGTCATAATTTCTCCTCGAGGCAGGATAATCACCAGGACAGTTGGGGAAATAAATATAAATGATATCCGTAATCAGATTATGGATATTATTTCTCATAATAATCCAGCTACGACATAACTTAATTTATTATTAAATAATCAGGACTGACTTAATGCTCTGGTACAAGGCACTACACTTAATCTTCATGGTAACCTGGTTTGCAGGATTATTTTATCTGCCCCGATTATTTGTCTATCACGCTATGAGTGAAGATGACATCAGTATTGAAAGATTCAAAATCATGGAACGAAAACTATATTACGGAATAGCAACGCCAGGCGCAGTACTAACATTGTTATTTGGATTTTTGACACTTAAATCCATAGGCTTAAATGCCTATTCAGGTGTCTACTGGTTACATATTAAACTAGCATGTGTTTTGCTACTGATCGTATATCACATCTACTGTGGAATTCTATTAAGGGACTTTAAATTTGATAGAAATAAACATGGCCATGTCTGGTACAGATGGTTCAATGAAATACCGGTTCTCTTCCTGTTTATAATAATCATCATGGTCGTAATCAGGCCCTTTTAGTGATGCCTTAAATTTCCTGCCCATGCCAAGGGCTTATATTTCTACCATCTCAAAATCCTCTTTACGAGCGCCGCAATCTGGACAACTCCAGTTCAAAGGGACATCTTCCAATGTGGTCCCTGGCTTGATACCTTCCTCTGGCACACCTTTATTTTCATCATAAATAAAACCACAAATTACGCACATATAGGTTTTCAACCCATTTTCCTCCATACTTAAGTCCATAATTTAATAAATATCTCAATTTAAGATGGTAACACCGAAGCAAAACTGTCCCGTCATACTTGCATTATCTGCACATGATCCTAGCGGTGCAGCGGGCATACAAGCAGACATCGAAACCATTAACCAGCACAATTGTCGTTGTGTATCTGTAATCACTGCACTGACTACTCAAAACACTGGAACATTCAAATCTATTTTACCTCAAAATCCTGTCATTTTTAGAAGCCAGGCGGAACTACTACTATCTGACATAAAAATTGATGCCTGCAAAATTGGATTAATTGGCAGTGAACTTCTTGTATATGAAATAGCAGACATACTTAATGAATTAAACACCTTACCTATAGTAGTCGACCCGGTACTGCATTCTGGTTCAGGCACTAATCTTTCATCTGAAGATTTGATAAGTATCCTCATGGATAAGCTTATTCCCAGGACAACTGTGCTGACTCCAAATGTAAAAGAAGCAATTGCCCTTAGCGGTAAAGCTGATCCGGCGGATGCAGCATCATTTTTCATAGAAAAGGGATGTAAGAGTGTATTGGTCACCGGCGCTGACCAATCAACAGATAAGGTAGTCAATGTCCTCTATTTGCAAAACCACGAACCAGTAAAATTTAGCTGGGAACGTTTAGATGGAATTTATCATGGCTCTGGATGTACCCTTGCAGCAGCTATATCAACTGAGCTTGCCATGGGTAATGATATCGTAGCTGCAATTAAAAATGCCCAGAAATACACAATCGAGACTTTAAAACAGGCAGAAAAATTAGGTGCAAGCCAACTCCATCCACGTCGTCACCTAAAATAATATTAGTTCATGAATCATCTTAAGCAAGGTTTGTATGTTATTACGGAAGATCAGCAGCTTGATTTTGACTCCTTACTATCAAAAACTGAAATTATATTAGACGCTAATATTTCAGCCTTGCAATACAGAAAAAAAAATGCCACTTACCTGCAAAAATTTGATGAAGCATCAGCTCTTAAATCCTTATGCACAAAATACAATACCCCATTTATAATAAATGATGATATTAAGCTGGCAACTGAAATTGAAGCAGATGGGATTCACCTGGGTGAACATGATGACTCGTGTAAAAACGCGAGATCTAAATTAGGGAATAATAAACTCATTGGGATCTCATGTTATAATGCACTAGATAATGCGGAGCGGGCAATCCAGGAATCCGCTGACTATCTCGCATTCGGAGCAATGTATAAAACCGAGACTAAAAAAAATACAAAAAATGCATCACCTCAATTACTTACTGATGCTAAAAAATGTTTCAGTGTACCGCTGGTTGCGATTGGTGGAATCACACCTCAAAATGCGAAACCATTATTATCTGCAGGGGCAGATTTATTAGCTGTAGTTAGCTGCTTATATCATGCTGACCGGCCAGATAAGGTAGTAAACGAATTTAAAAACTTATTTGATAATTATTATGAATCTATTTGAACGCGCACAAAAAGTTATACCGGGTGGGGTAAACTCCCCAGTCCGTGCATTTAAAGGTGTTGGCGGCGACCCAGTCTTTTTTTCCCGGGGACAAGGTGCCTATTTATTTGATACAAACGATAAAGCTTATATTGATTATGTTGGCTCATGGGGGCCAATGATACTGGGACACGCACATCATGATGTTATACAAGCCGTCATAGACAAGGCCAAAGATGGACTCAGTTTTGGCGCGCCGACAGAAATTGAAATACTAATGGCCGAAAAGATTTGTGAATTGGTCCCCAGTATTGAGAAAGTCCGCATGGTTAATTCTGGCACCGAGGCAGCAATGAGTGCAATTCGACTTGCCAGGGGATTTACTAAACGAGACAAGATTATCAAGTTTGAAGGATGTTATCACGGCCATGCTGATTCTTTATTGGTCAAGGCAGGCTCCGGCGCCCTTACACTGGGCGTACCCACTTCCCCGGGTATTCCTGCAGATCTGGCACAACATACAGTAACACTGACATATAACGATACTGCCCAGTTTGAATCTATATGTAATGACATTGGTAATGAAATTGCCTGTGTCATTGTGGAACCTGTAGCGGGCAATATGAATTGTGTCCCCGGAACAGATGAATTCCTTAGTAGTCTCCAGAAAACCTGTAAGCAATTCGGTATTATTTTAATCTTTGATGAAGTCATGTCTGGCTTCAGGGTGGCACTAGGTGGTGCACAATCACTTTATAATATACAGCCAGATTTAACCATTTTTGGTAAGGTCATCGGTGGTGGCATGCCCGTGGGAGCATTTGGCGGGAAGGCAGAAATTATGAACCATATCGCACCAGATGGTCCTGTATATCAGGCTGGAACACTATCAGGAAATCCTATCGCAATGACAGCGGGACTAACCACCTTAAACATTATTAGTGAGCCAGACTTTTTCAACCACCTTGAAGAGACAACAAACCAACTGGTCGCCGGATTAACCGTAGTAGCAAAAGAACAGAATATTCCTTTTACCTTTAACGCTATGGGAGGAATGTTTGGCCTGTTTTTTACTGAGCACGAAATTATCACCAGCTTTGAGCAAGTCATGTCATGTAACATCGAACACTTTAAAAAATTCTTTCATGGCATGCTGAACGAAGGCATCTACTTTGCACCTTCAGCCTTCGAAGCAGGCTTCGTTTCATCAGCACACACTAAAGACGACATACAAAAGACCATTGATAGTGCCAGAAAGGTGATGGCAACACTTTAATTTTTTGCCAAAGACGCCTACATGAATCTAGGCGACAGAAAACTTCAGAAACAGGTTTGCGACGGATCGAAGATCACGAGTAAAAGAAAAAACATTTACAAATAGTAATTTTTATTTCCACTATATATTTTAATCTTGGAAATCCTGTTAATCCTGTCTATATTTTCTTTTTTAGTCTGTGTGGCTAAAAATATTGAATGGATCCCGATACCGTCACAACAACCTTGCTGGTTCCTGCCTCCACTGCCGGGGCCATCTCCATTGCCATATCCATGGTAGCAGCACGAGATACCATGGCTTCCCTATACATGACTGGACCTGAATTTCCTGTATTCACATGTAAATTAATAATTCGGTAATTTTTTTCATCCATATGCTGATTAATAATTTCAGCCCTTTGCCGAAATGCGTCCATCGCTTCACTTATCAGTTCATTTTCAATTTTGACTCTGGTCTCTCGGGTAGGTGAAAATTGCATATGATTAACTTGTAATCTTTCTTGTAACTTACCTACCAGTTCTGTCAGATCAGTTATTGCTACACTTTTTAGATACAACTCCTGAGTTGCCCGCCAACCCACAATAAGTCGATTTTTATAAATAGGATATGTTTGATAGCTACGAGTACTGACTTCTATCTCACTTTTATCGTTTGCCAATTCCAATGCCCACTGCATGGTTTCATTGACCTGTGTTGCAATTTCCTCTGGCTTACTGCCCTGCTTTTCTACCAGCATCGTTACTTCTAACTGGTCATTTTCCACATTCCTTTCCACCTGCGCATTGATATGAATCTGGTTAAAGAGTGTTTCATCCTCAGCCAAGATTGTTCTTACAGGCATGAAAATTAAAATCGCTATACATAGTAGATATTTACTCATCAATATATCTCCCGATAAAATCGTTATTGTTATGAACTTAGCTTACTATAAACGTGAGAATTTCATTTTTGGGTTAATTTTGATAATTGTTGCATTGCAATATATACTTGCCGCTTATTCATAGTATTCATCTACTATTTTATTGTAATATTAAGGACATAAGCTATTTTTCTTCATGAGATTGCATACAGGTGGCTCTAAGCTACTAGAAAATAATAAAAACTATACTCAAACGACTGTAACCATACTTAATCAATGCGATCCCCTGTCATCTCGATGCACCTTATATCTATTTTCATAATCCAGAATTTTAACGTATTGGGACGACAATAATGATGTTCATTCCAGGTCATTCTCATTCCGAATCCAATACTAATGTACCCGATGATCTGCAATCGGTATTAAACATCAATAATCTTGCCATTGAAAAAATCTTAAACCGTCAGCACAAAACAGGATATTGGGTATATGAGCTCGAAGCAGACACGACCATACCCGCTGAATACGTTTTTCTTCAGCATGTCATGGAAAGTCGTAATCCTGAACAGGAGAAAAAAATTTCTACTTACATTCTGTCCAGACAATTAGCAGATGGAAGTTGGCCTTTATACGCTCAAGGTCCTGGTAATATCAGCGCGACAGTCAAGGCCTACCTTGTTCTTAAATTGATCGGAGAGGACATTAGCGGACCTCAAATGACCCGAGCCAAAGGATGGGTATTACAACATGGTGGCGCTGAGTCATCGAATGTTTTTACTAGAATAACACTTGCATTATTAGGGCAGCTTCCATGGTGTACCGTACCTGCCATGCCGGCTGAAATTATATCCCTGCCCAAATGGTGGTTTTTCTCATTGGACAAGGTTTCATATTGGTCACGCTGCGTAATAGTCCCATTATTGGTAATTCTTGCATATAAACCTGTTTTTAAATTACCTGTTGATAAAAATATTCGTGAACTGTTTGTAAATGAGCCTCTAAATATTCGACACATAGATAAAATCTCATCAGACAATATTATTAAAAGTTTATTTTTTATTCTTGATCGTTTTATTAAAGTACTACAGGAATTTGTTCCTGAGAAGATTCGGTCAAAGTCACTAGAGAAATGCGAAGTATGGACCCGAGAGCACATGAAGGGAGAAGGTGGAAATGGAGCCATTTTCCCAGCTATGGCCAACGCAGTGATGGCTCTAAAGATCAGGGGATGTAAAGGAGATGATCCTGACCTGGTACGTGGTATACAAGCCATAGAAGACCTGGTCGTAGACAAAACGGATATGACTTATGTACAACCTTGTGTATCCCCAGTCTGGGATACCTGCCTGACATTAAGCGCTTTGGCAGAAGCAGGTGTTGAAAAAGATACTGATGCTATTACTCGATCCATCCAATGGTTATTCGATAAGCAAATTTTTGTAAAAGGTGATTGGGCAAGACGTGCGCCAAATCTGGAAAGCGGAATCTGGGCATTTCAATTTGAAAATGATTTTTATCCAGACGTTGATGATACAGCGATGGTAATAATGTGCATGTTACGCCATGGCATACATCAAACCCCCGAAATGTTAGAACGTATCAAACAGGCAGAAGCCTGGACCATAGGAATGCAAAATACTGATGGTGGTTGGGGAGCATTTGATATCAACAATCATTACGAATATCTCAACAATATTCCTTTTGCAGATCATGGTGCACTGGTAGACCCAAGTACCGCTGACTTAACTGCCAGGTGCATAGAGATGCTGACCATGATGGGACACAAAAGAGACTTTCCATCTATCGCTAAGGGAATGGATTTTATTAAAAAGGACCAAAGGGACTTTGGTGGTTGGTACGGCAGGTGGGGAGTAAATTACATTTATGGCACATGGTCTGTCCTTGCTGCGCTTGGCTGTATGCAAGAAGATCCCCACCAAGCGTATATTCAAAAAGCCATTTCATGGTTAATGGATATTCAAAATCCCGATGGTGGCTGGGGGGAAGACTGTAATTCCTACGACGATACTAGTCTATGTGGTAAAGGCGCGAGCACCCCCTCACAAACTGCATGGGCAATCCTTGGGCTAACTGCCATTGGCGAAGAAAAATCACAAGCTGTGCAAAAAGGCGTAAAATATTTAATTGATAGTTATTCTCAAGTAGAAGGATGGAATGAAAACTTATATACGGGAACCGGATTTCCCCGTGTTTTTTATCTAAAATATCATGGTTATAGTCAGTACTTTCCGGTGTGGGCTCTGAGCCAGTATTACCTGAAAATCATGGGTCTACCCACGCAGCAGCAATTAGCATTTGATGCTACGCAGGAAGGACTTCCAAACTAAGCTGTGATGATCTTCATAAATTACTCTTTCTCACTATCCAGTAGAACAAAATTGCTTATATTGACTCTAACCCTATACATATAATGATTTCGACAGCCATGCTAGATCAAGTTTCAAACGGCACAGTAAGAAAAATTGAAGGTGTAGATCGTATTTATTACGATGGACACTGGATTCTTTACTATGACATACCAGACACGTACACCTATAAAAAACAGTTAATTGATCAATTAACTCGCAGAGTTTTTCATCATGCCGAACATGGCATCAATACTCCCGGAGATAAAGTAGATGTCGTCATGGCTGCTTATGAAGCCGAGGAAGACTCCTATCGAAAACGTGTATTAGCGGCCATGCTCGCCGGTGCGCTCATGAACCGTGGTTCAGAGATTCTTACGCATATGGTAGAACTAGAAGAAAAGGGTGTGGCCGTAGAACCCGAGAATGAATTAATCAAAGAATGTGGACAATGTTTTATCGGAGCCTTGAAGTATGGCAAGCACATACATTCTACAACGGGGAAAGAGGGTCTAGATGAACTTTGGGGCGAACCATTTAAAGTCTTTTCAATGCCGATAGAAAAGTATCATGCCTCCCGTTATATCAAGCTTGCACAAACCATGACTGAAATTGATGCCGTCACGGATAAATTCAGTTCTATATTTAAATCATCCAGCATGTTCACTCATCTGATCCCTATCATTCGAGACCTGGGAGAAAGTGCAAAATCTGCAACTGAAACCATACGCAGTGATACACGAATGATTGAAATCTGGCCCAGATTTGTCGGGGCTTCAGATAAAATTAATGCTACTAAAATAAAATTACCTGAAGATAGTACCCGAAAAGAGCAGGCGCTAAGAAAAAGGGGACTACAATTAATCCAGGACGGTGCCGAGTTGGTCATCAGTCATTCTAATAGCAGAATGCCTATGCCAAACAGCACGGCGTATTTCCTTGAAAGATGTGATACCTTTGAAAAACGCTATGAATTACAACTATCTGAATAAGTAAAATTACTTACCTTTAAAATCCGGGTCTCGTTTTTCAAAAAACGCCCTGATACCTTCATAATAATCGTTCGAGAGACCAGCCTCATGCTGACATTCAGCTTCTAATTTCAGTTGCTGTTCCAGGGTATTAGAAAAAGAGGATCTGAGTTCCTTTTTAATCATGGCAAGTGCCTTAGTTGGCTTTTTACTTAATTTGTCTGCAATTTCATGTGCATCTTCAATCAAAGTGTCATCATCAACACACTTCCATATCATTCCCCACTCTTCAGCTTTTTGTGCACTAACTCTTTCTCCAAGCATGGCTGCGGCCATTGCCCTGGGTAATCCTGCTAGTCTTGGGAGGCTCCAACTGCTTCCACAATCCATTCCCAGTCCAACGTTTGAAAATGAAAAGATAAACTCAGCTGACCTGGCAGCCAATACAATATCACAGGCCAGAGCGATACCTATACCAGCGCCTGCGGCAAGCCCATTCACTGCACAGACCACAGGACATTCTAATGATGTGATGCGCTGAACCAGTGGGTTATAGTTATCCTCAAGAGACGATCCCAAATCCGGCGGATTGACTGGCTCAAACTTTCTTTCATTGAGGTCTTGTCCGGCGCTAAATGCCCTGCCATTTCCTGTAAGCAACAGGCAACGAGTTTCATTTTCACGAATCTGCTTGTCGAATACATCCTTTAATTCATCATGCATGACCTGGTTAAAACTATTTAACTGATCAGGACGATTCAGGGTCAAGATGGAGTACCCATGGTTTTCTTTATAGCTTATAGTTTCGTACACCTTGATCCCGTATTCATTATCAAGCTGTTATATATGACAAGGTATCAGGCGACCCCTGTAACGCAATTCGCTGCATATAATGTTTAACGGCCCTGATACCGCCCAGTTCCTCCCCTCCTCCTGCTCGACCAGGCCCACCATGCACCAACTTTGACATTGCAGTGCCATGTCCTGTCGATTCTTTGGCGCATGTATCATTAATAATTAACATACGACCATGATACGCTGCAGCTCCAAAAATTATTTCCTTTGCCTCTTGATCATTTGCTGTAAATACTGAGCCAACGAGACTTCCTTTACCCATGCTTGCAATTTCAACCGCCTCATCTATACCGGTATAAGGCATGACGGTACAAACTGGCCCAAATGCCTCAACTGAATGTGGCAGTAATTTTTTCATAGGTTCATCGCAATAGAATAGTGTTAATGGAAAAAAAGCACCTTTTTCCCTGTCCCCACCTACCACTTCAAAATCTCTGTTTCCCCCGTAGACAAGTTCACACTCACCAGCCAGTTGATTTACTTTGTCCCAGACATCTTTTACCTGTTCCATACCCACCAAGGACCCCATGCGAACACCTTCAACAGTCGGATCACCAATAACGGTTTTTTGTAAGCGCGCTTGAATAGCCTGAATAACTACATCCGTTTTTGATGCTGGCACTATAGCGCGGCGAATTGCGGTACATTTCTGCCCGGCCTTCATAGTCATTTCTCGTACAATTTCTTTTATGTACAGGTCAAATTCAGGTGAATCAATTTCCACTGTTTCACCTAAAATACAACAATTTAACGAGTCCGCTTCCATGTTGAAAGGGATTGAATTGACAACGATATTTGGATGTGATTTTAACTTTTGACCAGTAGATGCCGACCCTGTAAATGTTACGATATCCTGTTCATTTAAATGCTCTAGTAAATCACCGAGACTACCGCAGATTAGCTGTACTGAACCTTCTGGCAAAATACCGGAATTGATAATTTCCCGTGTCATCACTTCGGTTAAATAACAAGTAACCGAGGCTGGCTTTACTACGACTGGAACACCTGCAATCAGGCTGGGCGCCAGTTTTTCAAGCATCCCCCAACAGGGAAAATTATAAGCATTAATATGAACTGCTACACCTGGTTTTGTAACCAGTATATGCTGTCCAACAAAGCTGCCTTCTTTAGACAGCCCTTCCTGGTCTCCTTCTACAATAAATTTTTTATCTGGTAATTCAGCTCTGGCCTGACTGCTATAAGAAAATAGCGTGCCAATTCCGCCTTCGATATCAACCCAACTGTCTGTTCTTGTTGCCCCTGTCCAGGCAGAAACCTCATATAGTTTTTCTTTTTGATCACTTAGATATTTTGCAAGCGCCTTTAGTTTATCCGCCCTTTGATGGAATGTCAGATCCCGTAGTCCGTCCTGGCCTTTTTGTCTTGCGTATTCCACGACTGCCTTAAAATCAATACCGGCACTTGAAACTAGTCCAACAATTTCACCATTAATAGCATTAAAAACATTCAGGCCATCGGAACTCCCTGATACCCATTCCCCCTGCACATAGCTTTTAACGTTCAATTGATTACCTCATTAGTTCATTAAATTTAATAAATTAAGGTTAACACAAATATAAATTGAATCAGGCATATTCAAGTTATCTTTATTCAAATAACCCTGCCAGGATTTAAAATATTTTTTGGGTCTAATGCCAACTTTAACTGCCTCATAAGATTTATTTCCTGTTCCGTTCTGGAAAGATGTAACCAGGGTTTTTTAAGTACGCCAATTCCGTGTTCAGCAGCCACACCGCCGTGATGTTCACCAGTGATTTGATAAACCGTATCGTATATTTCGATTTTGTCATCCTTATTACCTGTTGCGGCAATAATATGCAGATTCCCGTCACCCAGGTGACCAAACACCATATAAACCAGATCTGGAAATTTGCTTTTTAATGCTTTTTCAATCTGGTTTAGACAAGATTCTGTCTCATTAATCGGAATGCCAATATCAAAATTTGCTTCATCCTTTATCTGCGCTAAGATTTCCCCCACAGAGTCCCGAATTGCCCAAAAATCATTCCTGTCTTTTAATGAACGGGCAATAACCGCATCATCAATAGTTCCCTGCTCAATTTCTTCAAACAGGGCTGATTGAAATGCTCGATCGTCCTGGTCCTGGTCATTCCCTTCAGACTCGACCAAGACATAATATTTATATTTTTCCTGAAACGGATCACGAGTGTACTCAACATGCTCGATTGCATATCTGAAATAATTATCCCACATTACTTCAAAGGAACTTACAACCTGCAATCTCCTTTTTAATTGTGTGAGCAGTTTAATGACATCTGAAAAATCATTTATACCGCAAAGTGCAGATTGTCTGGATAACTTTGCCGGAAACAAGCGTAAAACAACTTCAGTAACAACACCCAGCACACCTTCACTACCAATAAAAAGATGTTTGAGATCAAATCCAGTATTGTTTTTTAATAGCTTATTTTTCGAGGAAATAATCGTGCCATCAGCCATGACTGCTTCCAGGCCTAATACCAGAGCACGTACCATGCCGTATTGAATGACCTGGTTACCACCCGCGTTGGTTGACACATTACCACCTATGGTACAAGACCCACGTGCACCAAGATCCAGCGGTAACATAAAGCCCGCGTTGCTAGCTGCATTTTGCAATTCTTCTAGCGGTGTCCCAGCCAAGGCAGTCATGGTCATTGAGTCTGTATCAATTTCACATACGCCTTTCATGCGTTCCATGGATAACACCCACTCTTTAGGTCTGGGAGTTGCCCCTCCCACCAATCCTGTCATGCCACCCTGGGTAACAAGGGGTTGCCCAGCGGCATGACAATGCTGAAGTATGATGCCTACTTCAGAAGTCGACCTGGGTCTTAACACAACATCGGGTTTACATGGGTTTTCCCGACTCCAATCCACACAATACCGGTCTTCGACTTCATCTCCAGTCAGCGCAATCTTATCACCCAGATCAACAACTATTTTTTCAAGGAGATTTTCCATATGATTACTTATTCAACCGCTACCTGGGATTTTAGTCTCTGAAAATGGTCATCTGGCATACTAGCTTTCAATTTATCACGGAAATTATAATAAATTATAAATCCGCCCCCTTTCGCGGCCAGGGCATTTAATCGTTCACTGAATATGCCGTATGTCATCAGAAAACGGTCTTCTTTTAATTCTGAAATACGGGTTCCTATATATATTATCCGGATATTCCAGGGCCGTTTTAAAACGGCATTGCGTAGATGCCAAGACAGGTCCTATTGCCGTAGAATCAATCTCATTTAATAGGCCATATTTTTCAAACAGAGCAAAACGAACCCTTTCAAAATAGCGAAAGTACAACGTATTATTAACATGCCCGAATGCATCCATGTCTGCCCACTGGACTTTGTCTGGGAGAACAAGGAGAACAAAATGGTACTCCTGCTTGAATGATTTTAATTCGAGTTCCATAGTTTTGATGCTTATCAGTATTTTAAACCTGCGACACTAACATTAGTGGATTGAAATAGTGTATCATTGGCACCCGCTGTGACTCGTGATTTTACCTAGTAAATTTGGAGCATCCATGTTTGAAAAATTTGAAAAACTACCCGATGATCCCATCCTTGGGATACTAACATCTTACAGGAATGATGATAATCCGAAAAAGATAGATTTAAGTGTGGGTGTATATAAAAATGAAGACGGATTAACACCGATATTTGATGCTGTAAAAAAAGCAGAAACCAAAAAACTGAGCGAAGAAACAAGTAAGACATATACAAGTATTGAAGGTGATCCCGTATTCTGCGAATTCATTCAACGGCTGGTACTGGGAGATGACCATGTAGTAATCAAGGAAAAACGCTCTGGTGCAGTCTCAACACCCGGTGGATCCGGCGCCCTTCGTGTGGCTGGCGAAGTCATCAATGGCTGGAAACCTGGGGCCAATCTCTGGGTAAGCACACCGAGCTGGCCAAACCACATACCATTACTGAGCACAGCCGGACTCACAGTAAAAGAATACCCTTACTATGACGGCATTAATCATGTCATTAAGACTGATGAAATGCTTACACAAATTTCAAAATTAACTAAAGATGACATTCTACTACTACATGCTTGTTGTCATAATCCCAGTGGTGCAGATCTGGATTTTGAGACCTGGAAGGAAATAACAACGCTTGCACAAAAAAATGGATTTACCCCTTTTGTAGACTGTGCTTATCAGGGACTGGGTTTGGGCCTGGACGCAGACGTTGAAGGACTGCGTTATATGGCATCCCACTTACCAGAGTTAATTATCGCCTATTCGTGCTCAAAGAATTTCGGGCTATACCGAGAAAGAGTTGGCAGTACCATTATTATTACTGAAAATCCTGCAACAACTGATGCAGCATGGACACATATGAAATCAGTTGCCAGAAGACTATATTCAGTTCCACCAGCCCATGGCGCAATTATTGTTGGTATGATTCTTGGTGATAAGGAATTAAAAAATAGCTGGAAGGCTGAACTGGATCAGATGCAGCAAAACATAAATACTTTACGAGGGCTCTTTACTGAAAGTATTCAAACTAAATCTGAAAATCGTGATTTTAACTTTGTGAAATCACAGCGTGGAATGTTTTCTATATTAGGATTAACTGTTGAACAGGTCATTCAACTACGAGAAGAGTTCAGCATTTACATGGTAAATAACAGCCGCATCAATATTGCTGGCGTTAGCGCGACTAATATAGATTACCTGGCAGACTCTATCGCGACTGTACTTTAGAGGGAAATTAGCTAGACTGAGACTATAGACATAAGTTGTCTATGGAGTTTCTTATTTGCCGCCGCAATAACTTTCCCACCCTTGAGTGGCAAATTTCCTTTCCAATCTGTTATCACACCACCTGCTGCCTGAATAATAGGAATGAGTGGAATAATGTCATACGGTTTTAAACCGGATTCTATGACAACATCGACATGACCTGATGCGAGCAGGCAATACCCATAGCAATCACCGCCATACCTGGATGATTTAACTTTGGATTCTATTTTTTGAAATGTTTTAAATTCTTTTTTACTGCCAAACATAGATGGATGAGTGCAATACAATATTGCTCTGTCCAGGCTAGTCGTTGATGATGATTGCAGTTTTTTGATAGTTGCGCCTGATTTCAAGCAGGCATTTTTGCCTGCCGCAAAAAACGTCTCTTTAATAAAAGGTTGATGCATAACCCCCATGACGGGAATTTTATTTTCTGTCACACCCAGCAGGCTGCCCCACATAGGAGAGCCGGAAATAAATCCTTTCGTCCCATCAATTGGGTCAATAAACCAACTGACGTTATTCCCTTCTTTATGGCCGTATTCTTCGCCAAATATAGTATGGTCAGGATACTTCTTTTCGATTTGATTTCTCAAATAAGCTTCTACTTCCCGATCAGCAATCGTCACAGGATCAAACACATCTTTAGATTTGGTATTAATCTGAATATTTGATCGAAAATATTTTCTTGAAATTCTGCCAGAACGCACAAGGATGGAAACAGCAAAATCCCTTAGCTCGTTTAGTTCAGTTGTTTTCATAGAGGTCATAGCCTGATGCTAAAAATGTTCGGTTCTAGGCCCGACTGAATTCGTCAAATCCAAAATCATCAACGTGGATGATTTCCATTATCTGCTTATCAAATTCTCTAAGGTACTTGGCTTCATCTTCAGAAATAACATTTTTTTCTGCCGCACTATCAATCAGTGCTATGCCAATCAAATCTGGAACAATTTCGTTCTTTACTGCCTTACGTATTTTTTTCAGTAACACTTCGACTTCATCCGTCTTCTCAAGTATCGAATTTAATTTCCCAACAGAATTATTGTCGTTATCCGTAAGATGTATCCCATTAATAAGAAGATCTCTTGCTTCGGTTCTATTTGAGACTAGCTGAGATATCTTTTTTTCTAATTTATCAGCTGGCATGTTGAATCTTGCGCCCAAAGGAAATGCAATAATTTTCAGTTTCCATGAAATTAACCTATTGGGGAGATTATCAAGAAATTCCAGCGTTGCAATTTGATACTGATTCATTAAATACTGACAAGACCAATCAATTACCGGCTTTAATTCTCTAGGCGTCCCCTGATCTTCATATTGTTTAAGTACCATACTAATTAAATACAGGTGACTTAACATGTCTCCAAGTCTGGCAGATAACATTTCTCTGGTTTTCAAAGAGGCCTGTAAAGTCAACATCGCCGAGTCTGCTATCACAGCAAAAACTGCACTTAGGCGTGTTGCATAACAAAAATATTTTTTTGTTTTTGAACGAATATCAGGACAATTAAAAATAGACAATGTTAACGCGTCGATCAAGGCATGCGCGCCATTATTAATGGTAGCTCCAACATGCTCGAACAGTAAGGCATCAAACTCAACCAAGGCATCCTTATCTTCACGCCTGGCAACTTGCATTTCCTTTAATACATAGGGATGACATCGAATTGCGCCTTGTCCAAATATCATTAAACTCCTGGTCATGATATTTGCACCCTCTACCGTAATGGCAACCGGTACCGATTCATACGCTGCTGACAGCATATTCTTCGGTCCTTTCATCACCGCCTTTCCTCCTTGTATGTCCATACCGTCATTAATGATAGTACGTGCCATTTCAGTACAGTGATATTTTAATATAGACGCAGGGACAGCAGGTTTTGCTCCCATAGATATCGCTCTGGCTGTTTGCGCCGTTGCAGCATGGATGATGTAACTCATCCCCGCCATCCTCGCTAATGGTTTCTGCACACCTTCAAACTCAGCAATAGGTAGCCCAAACTGCCGTCTTATCCGTGCATAGGCACCTGTTGTTGCCAGTGTGTTTTTTGCAATGGAGTTAGAAATGGTAGGTAAACTGATAGCTCGTCCAGTGGACAGGCACTCGATTAACATTCGCCAGCCCTGGCCAGCCAACTGTTTTCCGCCAATCATATAATCCAGCGGCACAAATATATCCTTACCTCTTATCGGCCCATTCAAAAATGGATCACCAATGGGGTAATGCCTCCTGCCGATCTCCAGACCTTCTGTAGAACGAGGGATTAATGCGCAGGTGATACCATAATCATCAACATCACCAATAAGGTGTTCTGGATCCTGCAGTTTAAACGCAAGCCCTATGATTGTTGCAACGGGTGCGAGGGTAATATATCGCTTATTTATATTTAAGCGCATACCAATAATTTCTTCACCTTCCCATACGCCTTTACAGACTGTACCGGTATCGGGGATTGAGTTTGCATCAGATCCTGCAAGCGGGGCTGTTAATGCAAAACAGGGAAGGTCTTCACCACTTGCCAGCCTGGGAAGATAGTGTTGTTTCTGTTCATCGGTCCCATACTTCACCAGCAACTCGCCTGGTCCCAGTGAATTTGGTACGCTAATGAAATTTCCGACTACACTGCCTACACTAAAAATTTTTGTCAGGACAGCAACCTGGGCTACGGGTGACATGTCCAGCCCGCCGTATTCTTTTGGAATAATCATTCCCAGAAATTTATTGTCTTTAATAAACCTTACAATATCTTCAGGAATGTCTGCATGTTTAAAGTTAATATCCCAGGTATTCACCATATTACAAAGGTCTTCAACAGGGCCATCTATAAACGCCTGCTCTTCCTCGGTGATATTGACACCCTCAGATTTCAAAAGCCGACTCCAGTCCGGAGACCCTGTAAAAAGTTCCCCCTCCCACCAAACGGTTCCGGCATCGATAGCTACCTGTTCTGTTTCAGACACTCTTGGTAATACTTTTCGATACCATTTTAATAATGGTGATGTAAGCAGACTCCTACGCAATGGCAGCTGTGATAAAAATATAAGCACTACCGTTGTAGTGCTAAGTAATACCAACAAAAAACCAGATGCGTTACCGAATAACAGATATATAGCCAGGTAAATAGCGCTACTAACTGCACACTTAATCAGACCTACCCTGAAATAAGCCAACAAGAGAGCACTGGTAATAAATATCAGTATTGTTGTAATAAATCCCATTTAAGTATCACCGTATCTATTATTTATAGTTAGTTAAGTTTCATAAAAAGACTCGCCTTTATCAATCATTTCTCTTATCAAGCCCGAAGGGCTCCAGATATTACCTGGATATTGTTTATCGTATTCGCAAATAGATTGATAAACCTTTTCAAGGCCGATAATGTCAGCATAGCACATTGGCCCACCTCGATACCGGGGGAACCCATAACCATTCGTCATAATGACATCAATATCTCCGGGATTTGAAACAATCTTTTCCTGTAATACATAGACTCCTTCATTAATCATGGCATAAATTAGCCTCTCAATTATTTCTTCACCATCTATTCTTCGTTGCTCTATCCCATACTTATCAGCCATTTGTCTTGAGATTTCTATTACTTGCAAGTTTTCATGCTTACTGGAATCTTGATATTGATAAAAACCAGATTGAGTTTTCCTTCCATGATGCCCGGATTCAAATAGCACCTTACTAACAGGGTAATAGCAATACTTACCCGGCGCATTTTCAAGCTGTTTATAAATACTGTAAAACACATCCAGTCCAGACAGATCCATGACCGAGAACGGCCCCATGGGGAATCCCCACTCACAGGCCACCTTATCTATTTCTAAAGGCGATGCCCCTTGTAACAACATTAATTGGGCTTCCCTTAAGTAAGTTAGAAATATCCTGTTGCCGGCAAATCCAAAACCTGAATTAACCACAACACCAATTTTCTTTAGTTTTTTCGCCACGCCTGTAACTGTTGCCAGCACATCTTTTCCCGTTTTGTTCGACCTGACTATTTCCAGTAATTTCATTAGATGGGCTGGCGCAAAAAAATGCATGCCGATAATATTTTCAGGATATAGGGTGTTTTCAATGAGTCTGTTTATATCCACAGTGGATGTGTTGGTTGCAATAATTGTATTTGGATTAACAATGGTTTGAAGTTGCTGTATCAAATTGTGTTTAATTTCGAAATCTTCAATTATAGATTCGATAACAAGGTCTACTTTATGTATATGTGATAGTTCCAGGCTTGTGGTTAATCGTGATAATCGTTCATTTAAATGCTCGTCTGACAATCTTCCCTTATCAAATTCTGATTGATAGATTTTTTTAATGTTACTAATACCTTTATCAAGGTTGGTTTCATCCTGATCTATCAGGTATACCGGGTACCCACTATTCAAGAAAGAAACGGTAATGGCACTACCCATCGTGCCTGCGCCTACTACCGCGACAGAGTTAAGCTCTCGAACAGGGGTGTCACGAGGTAAATTCGGCACCTTGCCTACCTGACGTTCTGAGAAGAAAAGTTGTCGTAAAGCCTTTGAATGTGAAGATGCCTTACACTGGTTAAACAATTTTCTTTCGAGTTTAACTGCTTCGTCATATGGCATGTTTAAACATGCCTCAACACAATCAATTATTTTCTGAGGGGAAAAATACCCTCTCCATTGTTTATCAATTTTTTCTCTATAATCAGCGATTAATTTTTCGCTGGCGCTGTCCATTAGCATCTTTTTTTCACTTAAGCGAACAGGTGTTGCATCGGCAGCTAGTAACTCGTTCGCAAACTCAAGCGCACCAACTAGCAGATCCCCAGTTACAATTCTGTCGATGGCACCCAGCTTAAAGGCCTCTTCAGCTTCAATATGCTCACCGCTTACCATCCACTGTATCGCAGCCTGTGCGCCAATCAGCCTGGGTAATCGCTGTGTCCCTGATGCTCCGGGGAGTAAACCCAGTTTGACCTCGGGCAATCCCACCTTTGCCTCACTAACTGCGCATCTATAATGACAGGCCATGGCCGTTTCGAAACCACCGCCTAGCGCAGTTCCATGTAATGCGGCGATGATGATCTTGTTTGATGCTTCAATTGTGGAAATAACTTCGGGTAATACAGGATCAAGAGGAGGTTTATTAAACTCAGAAATATCCGCGCCGGCGATGAATGTCCTGCCGACGCAAATAATTATGCCTGCTCTTGCAACAGGATCCTGATTCAGTCTATGTATACTGTCAGTTATTCCTTGTCTCACAGATTGCGACAAGGCATTCACCGGGGGGTTATTTATCGATATAACCGCGATATTGTTTTTTATTTCGTATTGAATGACAGGCGACATATAAAACGTATACCTTTTAGCTTGTTACTATTTTATGAAGCTAGTAACCAGTAGCATTTTACATTGAAGCAAATCAGTACATATGTTGCCCGCCATTGATACTCAGTGTAGATCCTGTAATAAATCCTGCTTCATCACCTACCAAAAACAAAACGCCCCTGGCAATTTCTGATGCTTCACCCAATCTGCCTACAGGAATCCTGGCCACTATTTTCTCCAGTATATGTTCAGGTACTGCACGAACCATTTCAGTCGCAATATATCCCGGCGCAATTGCGTTAACCGTAATCCCTTTTGCCGCACCTTCTTGCGCAAGTGCCTTGGTAAAACCATGTATACCAGATTTTGCGGCTGCGTAATTTACCTGTCCGTATTGACCTGCCTGACCATTAATTGACCCAATATTTACAATACGTCCGTAATTTCTCTCCCTCATCCCATCGATGACTGCCTTACTCATATTGAAACAAGAGGTCAGATTGGTTTGTATCACGGCGTTCCATTGCTCATAAGTCATTTTATGGATCGTCCCATCACGCGTAATTCCGGCATTATTGATCAGGATTTCAACAGGGCCGATATGAGATTCAATCTGCTTTACGGCTTGCTGACAAGCCTCGTAGTCACTTACATCAAACTTGTAAGCTGGTATCCCGGTCTCTTTTGTAAACTTATCTGCAGCTTCGGTATTTCCAGCGTAATTTGCGACAACCGTAAACCCTCCATTTTTAAGAGCAATGCAAATTGCCTCACCAATACCACGCGTTCCACCAGTGACTAATGCGATTTTACTCATTTAGATTCTCCCTGCTAAAAATTTGACATTAAACATAATTATTTTTTAACTCATTGATTACTATACTATTTATCTACTTTATATCCTATACCATATACTCAGATGTAACGAGATCTTCTGAATATTGAATTTAACATATAAATCGTAATCCGGGTTATTTACAGACTATTATCAATTACACCCCTGTATACGGGGAAATCAGGCAGATTTCTTTTCTGATATCAGGTAATTTCAGGTATATATTTGGTAGGAATCAGGAACATTATATGCTAATTATAATCAAATAATTATCACGGATTGATGGACTATTATTGCAGGTTTTTATGAGTAAAAAATATTTAATTCAATTAGTTATTTCATTTTCTTTCATTTCTCATCTGATCTATGTTCAGGCTGAGTATGTCGTAACGGAAAATTCAACTTCCACTGATGTACAACAGATCGACTCGGAGCCGGACGGCTTGCTGAATGACCTGCCTGATATTCACGAAGCAGAGGAGCTAACGCCAGATGAGATGGAAATTCAACGTACGGCCACACAGTATGCAGGCAAAATTTTAGAACTTGAATCAGAAAATGGTGCTTACAATAACGCCCTGGTAGAACAGTTGATTGGATTAGGTTTGGCCTACAATAATATGGGTAGTCATGAACAGGCACTGGATGTCTTTAACCGAGCATTACACATTAATCGCATCAATGAAGGACTGCATAATATCAATCAAATTGCTATTTTGGATCAAATTATCAATACCAATACCGCACTGAACGACTATGAGGCGCTAAATAAAAATTACGGCTATCTGGTATGGGTATATGGGCGAAATTACGAGAAAGATGACTTAAAACTGGCTGAAGCCTATACCAAGGCCGCCAACTGGCAAATGGATGCATTTGATATAAAGGCGCCACCTGAATCTATAAAACATTTAATTATGGCGGCGAATTATTACAGCAAGACGGCCGATATCATCGAAAAAGCAAAGGGGTTTGATTCGCCAGATATGATTAACCCTTTATACGGTATAGTCAATGCTAATTTCAAACTGGTAGAACCCTACGGATTCGTCCCAAATATCGATACATTCATCAGTGGCAAACTGTATCCAATGATGCCAAGTAATTTTGACTCAGAGTTCAGTAATGATGCTTTTCCACGCAATCCATATCGAGCACTGGATTACAGCCCGGATCATTTATCGAGGATAGTCCAGGAAGAGAAATATACATTTAGTCTGATTCAAAATGCCTATAAAAGCGGACGCAACGCCTTGATTCGGATTTTAGATATCTATGAAAAAAATCCTGACCTTCCCCGTATCTCATATGGTTATGCGCTCACTCATATGGGGGACTGGTATCTGAGATTTTATAAACGTAGCTATGCCATCGCACATTATCAAAGGGCCTACCAAACTCTGATAGCTAGTGAATATGGCTACGAAGCAATTCAAACACTGTTTAGTCGACCTCGCTCACTAGGCAATTTTGAATATGAACCAGAATTTGAATTTGAACGCCATAAAGTCGTTTCAGCTGTTGAACTATTAGATAAGGAAGACCATATATTAATAGACGAGTTAGTAAATGAACTGGGGGATGCCAAATATGCCCTGGTGGAGTTTAATATTTCCAGGTTCGGCGCAGTAAGGAATCTTTCTATACTGGCATCAAACCCACCAGATAATGTCAGATTCCGACGTATGGCTAGAAGTACTATTAATTCAACTCCTTTCAGACCCAAGCTTGAAGAGGGTCAACCGATTACTACTGAAAACGTTAGAATGTTGTATAGATTTCAATAATCTATGAGCAATGACAGGATAGGAACTATGAAAAATACGAGTCGACTAAATTTAATTTTGGTACTGGGGATATTGATGATATTCCTTTATGGTTGTAAACCCCCACCGTCACAATCGTCAAGCTCGTCCTCATCTAGCAGTTCTTCTTCAAGTTCGTCTTCGTCGAGCTCGTCCTCATCTAGTAGTTCTTCTTCCAGTTCCAGTCCATCGTCATCCAGTTCGTCATCGAGCCCATCCTCCAGCAGTGCTTCGATGCCCAGCCCTTCGAGCCCGTCTTCGTTTCCATCTTCAAGTCAATCAACTAGCTCAGCATCGACACAAGGCACTACAAGTCCATCGTTTCCGTCCAGTAGCCCATCATCCCAATCCACGAGTGCCAATACTTCACCAAACGGAACTCAGGGGACAATGACGTCACAGCAATCCGGGGCGACCCAACAAAATAGTGGCCAAACATCTAGTTCAAATAAT
Organism: uncultured Gammaproteobacteria bacterium; assembly: GCA_943788815.1. GTDB lineage: Bacteria > Pseudomonadota > Gammaproteobacteria > Eutrophobiales > Eutrophobiaceae > Eutrophobius. Next base: position 318,764 of record CALSRS010000003.1, on the reverse strand, counting down.
GGATCACAAAATTCCACAAACGGGCAAAGTCCTTCATCTGGCGGCATGACGAATGAAGAGGTGTTATCAGGTGCTATGGAAGTCTTTAACGAATCTATCATGACTGGACAACAACAAGATGGAGTCGAACAAGGAAACCAATCCAGTGGCACACTAGATAGAACAGCATCAGGAACCGGCACCTTACCGGGTTCCTCGGACACAAGTATGGGTTCACCTGGTGGTATGCAAAGCACCGGTTCAGACGTCTATGGTGATGACCCATTTGGTAACATGCCAGGAACTACAGGAACCGGGACTGGAAACAACGGCCAAGCAGGACAAGAAGAAGGAACGGGAATGAATGGAAGTACCCAATTGCCTGGCGGAAATGGAACAGGTACTGGTTCAATATCCGGTTCTATACCGGGGACGGGTCAAATACCGGGCGTCGGAGGAACAGGCTATGACATGTCAGGAAGAAGAATTATTGTGATTGGTGATGCCTCCGGCGTATTAACCGATGGTGAACGTGTAGACCAATATGACCGTGAGCTTGAAAAACAAATGCAGGTATTCGATGGTATAATTCTCGGTCAAAGGCAAGAAAACATTGCCAGGGCGAATGAAGATGGTGCCGGAGACGTGACTGGATCGATGCCTGGTGGAAATGGTGGCTTTGGTGGCGATAGTACATTTGAATCAGCACCACTTTTGACAACGGCCTCAGCATCAACTACAGCGGATCCAAACAATAACCGTACTGGCGGGGTGCTCCCGGATGCCCCGGGAGATAATCGAGAAGGTGATTATCAAAACCAATCAGGCGCGAATTCCAATATACCACCTGATATCTCTGATGGTAGCGACGATGACATAGTTGCTAGGCAATTACGTGAAGCTGCAATAGCCGAGAAAGATCCGGAATTACAAGAAAAATTGTGGGATGAATATCGAAAATACAAACAAGGAGTACAGGCAAGGCGATGATCCATTCATATAAAAATATTTTTATCTTAATAATCATATCTTTGGTATTAAATGGATGCGCATCTACGACTGTCAAAACGACACAACATGCCCCGCTAATCCAAAGTGGAGCACGCTATGCTGAAACGGAATTACTCGATATCGGCGTTGATATGTTTAGTCCTGGAATTAACGTACAAAGTGCGGAAGAAGAAGGTGTATTTTTACAAGTGCGAAATGCCGAGGCTCGATTCTTTCCAGTCAAGATTGTAGAAACCTTACAGGGAACTGGAAACTGGGGTGTTGTCAGGGTGATACCCGGGAAGCAAAGCGAAATGGACGTATGGATAGATGGTGAAATCTTAAAATCAGATGGAGAAATACTGCAACTGAGAATTTCAGTTTCTGATTCTTCAGGTAAACAGTGGTACACAAAAGATTACAAGGGTGTAGCCAGTAAATATGCCTATGACAGCAGTATTCGCAGTTTAAATGAGGAGCCCTTCCAGGGTGTCTACAACGATATTGTTAATGACCTAATCAAATACAGAGAAAAAATTGAACCCCAAGAGATTTACACGATTAGAAAAATTACTGAACTTAAATTTGCCAGGTCGTTTTCTCCTGAGGCATTTAGCGATCACATAGAAACTGACCGTCGAGGAAATTATGTGATCAAAAGGCTACCTGCTGAGAATGATCCTACACTGGAGCGTATCAGGAAAATCAGACAACGGGACAATATGTTTGTAGATACCATGCAGGACTACTACGAGTCTTTCGAAGATGACATGGAGCAACCTTACCGTGAATGGCGCAGAATGAGCTATGAAGAAACCATGACGCTACGACAATTAAGATCCGAAGCCAATGCAAGACTACTAGGTGGTGCACTTGCGGTTATTGGTGGAATCGTGGCCCAGGGAAGTTCTAGTACCACCGCAAGGACAGCGGGTATCGTTGGTATCGGTGCTGGCGCATATGCAGTAAAAGAAGGTCTGGACCGAAGAGAAGAATCAAAAATTCATGTTCAGGCAATTGAGGAACTTGGGACATCATTAAATGCGGAACTGGAACCACGCACCATTGAACTAGATAATGATACTGTTACCCTCACCGGGACAGTCAATGAACAGTATGGGCAGTGGAAGGCAATACTGCGAGATATTTACATGACAGAAACCGGTCAATCGGAACAGATTATCCCGAATTAACTGCTTTTCCTCTATTAAACCAGGCTTTCTAGATTTATCCAGATTTTCCTGTAAATTTGTATATTCAGATCAGGCACACTTAGTAATTTACTACTATGCAAGACAAAGATAAGGACAAGGGTAGCGCGGACTTAAATAATATTACACCGGCAAAAATTACCCTTACAAAAGACGATCATGTAAATCCAGTTGGTAGTGAGCAGCTAGTCGTTGTTAAATCCAGGGGCAACTGGTTATTACCCTTATTAATTTTAATCTTAATCGCAGGTATTGTTTTTTTTGTCTTACCTTCTCATATTGAATCTCCAAAATTGGAGAATAATTCGGCATCCTCAACTACACAAACAAATCCCTCTTCTTCATCTTCGTCGCCGGCACCTCAAAAACCCGAGGCCTCTCCATTTCAGGAAGCGCAAGAAGCAAGACAACGAAGTAAAAGTCAGGAATTACTATCTGAAATTCTACGAGTCCAGGAAGAACTGGAAAATAATAATGTCCTGGTATGGGCAGAAGAAAGTTACAACGATGCATTAAGTAAAGCGACACTAGGTGATGAAGCTTATCGTAGTCGTGACTTTATCGAGTCAGCAAATTTGTATGGCGCTACTCTAATTGAACTTCAATCCTTGCTATCTGACATGGATTCAATTTTTTCGGATTCGGTTAAGGATGGGTACGATGCAATAAATGCAGGTCTGTCCAAAGATGCGAATGAGGCATTTGAATTTGCATTACTGATATATCCTGACGACGAGGATGCAATCAAAGGTCTCAGGCGTGCAGAAACACTGGATCAGGTACTGCAACTCATGACGGATGGAAATGATCTTCAACAAAATGATCAGCTGGAAAATGCCCGAGAGAAATATCAACAAGTCCTGAAACTGGATACAGATTGGGTGGAAGCAAAACAACAACTTAGTGCGGTTAACCGGAAAATAAATGACCGGGACTTTAACCGCTTAATGTCCAGTGGTTACAAAAGCTTACAACAAAATAATCTGGAAGCTGCCAGACTATTTTTTCAAAAGGCCAAAAGGCTAAAACCCAATGCCTCTGAGGTATTGGCAGCCCTGGATCAAACTCAAACTGGAATAACCAATGAACAGATAAACCAGTATCTTAGCCTGGCCATAGACTATGAAAAACAGGAAAAATGGGAAGAAGCCCTGGGTGAGTACAATAAAGCGTTGTCACTTGATAATAATTTAGCTCAAGCCCAGGAGGGTAAGGCGTATTCAGACAGCCGAATTAAACTCGATAATCGCCTGAACCAGATAATTTCGGAACCGGGGCGTTTAAGCAATAAATCCGTATTTGAAGAAACCAGGCTTATCGTCCAGCAGGCAAACTCTATACCCTCACCAGAACCCCGTCTTGCTCAGCAACTTGAAACAATTAATTATCTGTTAAATGATGCCACAAATCCTGTGAACGTGATGTTTATGTCGGATAATCAAACGAATGTCAGAATTAACAGGGTTGGGATGCTTGGGACGTTTGAACAAACCAATCTAGATTTATTGCCTGGAAAGTATACTGCCGTTGGGACTCGAAAAGGATATCGAGATATACGAATCGAATTTAATGTCCCCGCCAATCAATTAGTAAACCAGGCTATCACTATTATCGCTACCGAGCAGGTCTCATCGAGATAACAGTCAGCCCAACATGGAAAATCAACCATCGAATACACCAGATAGGGATATAATCAAGCCCGCAGATTTTATCCCTGTAAAAAAACCTCTTCGGAAAACAAGATTTAGTCTAAAACCAGCCGCCATAGCCATAATTTCCGGATTGCTAATTTCAGCATGCTTTGCGTGGTATATCGTCACTGGTCGGTCTATTTATATCGAAACAATTCCTGCAAGCGCAGAATTTGAAATTACGGGTGGCATAAAATTTAAACTGGCTGACAGATTTCTGCTTCGTGAGGGTATGTATCAGCTTAATGCCAGCGCGGAAGGATACCATGACCTTTCAAAAGAACTTTTAATAACAGAACAAGCAAGTCAACGCTTTACGATAGAACTGGACAAGCTGCCCGGTCATTTAGTGATTGATACATCACCCACAACGGAAGCAGAAGTGTGGATTAATGACATTTCCTATGGAATAACTCCTGCCAGAATCACTGATCTGGAATCAGACACGTATACCATCAGGCTTGAATCTGATCGCTTTTTTACATTTGAAACTAACATAGATATAGAAGGATTGGATAAAGAACAATCTTTGCTCGCCGAACTAACACCTGCCTGGGCAAATATATCAATGAATTCGAATCCAATAGGTGCAGACATATTTGTAGACGATGAAATTATAGGTACTACACCCATGACAGCTGAGATTTTGCAGGGGGAACACAATATTCGAATAAAACTCTCTGGATTCAAGTTATGGAGAAAAGCGATAAGAGTCCTGGCCAATGAAGATCAATCTCTGGAAGACATCAATCTGGAACCCGCAGATGCACTAGTTCAGATCATTACCATACCTGATGCGGCAAATATCACCATTAATGGTGAATATATAGGTCAGTCTCCCGTGGAAGCAGCCTTATCACCTGACGTCAGAACAACAATAAATGCGTTTAAACCTGGTTTTACGCAAGCATCTCGCACTATTCAGTTAGCATCCGGCGATAATACTAGCTTACGCATCCCACTGGATCAGGAAATCGCATCGATCCAGGTCCTCGCAAATCCTCGTGATGCGACGGTGTATATAGACGGCGAACTAATTGGCACGGCAGATCGCACCTATGAACTATCAGCTACACAGCATACTATCGAAATCCGTAAGGACGGCTATGTAGATTACAAAACCAGCGTAACTCCACGTCCGGGTATTGCTCAACATGTGAGCATTGAACTTAAAACACTGGAACAGGCAAGAATTGAATCTATCAAGACAGTCATACAAACTGTCGCCGGGCAAACCCTCCAATTATATGAACCTGTTTCCATAACCATGGGGGCCTCCAGGCGAGAACCCGGGCGTCGTGCCAATGAATCCTTACGCACGGCACAATTTATCCGGCAGTTCTATCTATCTCAAAAAGAAGTCACCAATGCTGAATTTAAAAAATTCAAACCTGACCATGATTCTGGCAGGGTCCAGGAGAGTAACCTCAACGGCGCTAATTTACCTGTCGTCAACATAACATGGGACCAGGCGGCCTTATACTGTAACTGGCTAAGTAAACAGGAGAATTTAACAGCTTTCTATCTTGAATCTGGTGATAAAATTACAGGATTTAATGCCAATGCTGATGGCTACCGACTACCAACGGAAGCTGAATGGGAATGGTCGGCAAGGAACCAGGGAACAGAACAGCTGAAATATCCATGGGGAAATGAAATGCCGCCTAAGGAAAAAAGTGGAAATTATGCCGATATTTCCGCTGCACCAATAATTGGGAAAATCATAAATAATTATAATGATAACCACATGGTCAGTGCCCCCGTTGGCAGTTATACCCCAAACTCAAAGGGCTTATATGATATGGGTGGGAATGTATCCGAATGGGTGCATGATTATTATGATATTACTGCCTCTTCAAATGGGGATGCTGGTACTGATCCATTGGGTTCTGAAACAGGAGAACATCATGTTATTAAAGGTTCAAGCTGGGCTCATGGTACAGTCACTGAATTAAGACTGTCATACCGCGATTATGGATCAGAACCAAAAACAGATGTCGGGTTTCGAATAGCAAGGTATCTTCAATGAATTTACAAATACAATACAAACTGTTGAGTGTCTGGATGTTCTGTATATCCCCTGCCCTGGTATTTGCTGACGAGCATGAAGCTAAGCAAGCTGAACAATCCCCCGAGATACAAACAACACAGGAACCATCAACTACTCGGGAAAATAACTTAGCTCCGGATTCATTCGTACCAACTGAATCGATATCTGAAGATTTGTCTGTCCCATTTCCCGTAGATATTTAGGAAAAATAATGAAACACAACCCGGTATCTGACTTTATTTATCAACTATTTGCATTGATTGTATCAATCATAATTGTTCATGCAGTTTATGTAACGGTAATTCGCCCAAATGCGGATGCCCTGATACTACAGCAACAGGAACAACTGGAAGCCGGAACAATTACTGTAGCACCCCGTTCACTGTACATTGTTGTAAAAGATTATGAGCAGGAGGCCTGTTTTATCCTCGCTTTCTGGATGATTGCCATCATAGGGCTTAAAGCAAAATTCGCTTTACATGAACGTAAACTACTTACAATGTCTCTACTTGAAGTCACGCCCGGAACGAGTATTTTGCCCGAAGATATTCGCCAGTATGTCAGGCCCTTGCAGGCTCTTCCCCCAGGTGAGCAGGAATACCTGCTACCCAGGACTTTACTAACAGCATTACAACGGTTTGGGTCAACCAGAAATATTCAGGATGTATCCGATGCCGTTAGAGAAGTTTGCGAAACTGAATCAAACAGGTTGGATTCAGAATTATCCATGGTGAGATATATCATCTGGGCCATACCTTCAATCGGTTTTATAGGAACAGTCCGCGGAATCGGTGATGCTCTGGGGCAGGCACACCAGGCAGTTCAAGGTGATATAGCCGGGGTGACTGCCAGCCTTGGTGTTGCTTTTAATTCAACCTTTATTGCGCTGGTAATTAGTATTGTCATTATGTTTCTTATGCATCAGCTACAATTATTACAGGAGAGATTGGTGTTGGATACGCAGAGTTATTGTGATGTAAATCTGTTAAGGCATATGCAAATCCGTTGAGGGAGAGAGTTTATGTCTTTAATAATTATTGATATCAATGATAGTGAAATCAGGGCGAGTAATCAGGATGAAATAATTTCGCGTAACCCCGGATATGCAGTATTAAAAACTGATAAAATTGAAACTGGCGCCAGTGCCTGGAAAGCCTCTCGGACTAATCCCAGAGAGACAAGCAATAAATTTTGGAGCCAGCTTAATCAGGACTCATTAATTATCCCATCAAGGCTTGCACGACATAATGCAGACCTCGCCTTCACACAGTTAATGGCCATATATGAAGAGACTGGACAGCCAGAGGAAGTTATCTTTGCGATTCCTGGCAGTTACAACCGTGAGCATTTATCACTACTTTTAGGCATTGTAGAATCCTGTCCGTTTAGTGCCATTGGACTGGTTGATTCGGCTATTGCAAGTACCTCAGCGATTGCTGATAGTGGAGAATATCTACACATGGATATTCACTTACACTATACGGTCTTAACTACTATCGAAGTAACTGACAGTGTATATAGAAAAACTGTCAAGATTATTGATAACATAGGCATTTCCGAAATATATGACACCTGCGCAGAATACCTTTCAGACCTTTTTATTGACCAGACCAGGTTTGACCCCCTGCACCACGCGGAAACAGAACAAATACTCTATAACTCGATTCCGGAAACCTTAGCGAATCTGGATATCAAAACGGAAAACAATCTCGATATACACTTCCAGGGCAAGCACTTCCAGATAAAATTATCTCCTGATACCCTGCTAAAGAAACTTCAGTACCATTACGATAAAATTTACACAGAGATATCTGGACAACAAACTAGCCTCATTTCAGACAGACTCAATGTGCTCCCAGGATTTTCAGAACAAATAAATAATCATGTTGTGATTGATGAAAACACTGTGTTTAAAGGCTGTTTTGCAAACATGAATACTATAATTACAACGGGTGAAGGACTCAGCCTCATTACCAGTCTGCCAACGACCACTTCACCATCTATCATTGCAAATACTGCAACAATTAAGACTCGTAAATCTGTAACAAGAACAATATCCAAACCAACCCACGTCCTTATTGATAATAAGGCATATCTACTTGAGAAAAACCCTATATATATCTCACAAGCTGGAAAAATATCCAGACACAATAATGATAGAAATGAATGCTCATTACATATCAATGACAAAGGTGCCGAATTAATACCTGAGAGTAATAATACTGTTCGCCTGAATGGCAATACTATTACTACAGGCAGTAGTCTAGAAATTGGTGATTCAATTAGCATTTCAGGGAGTGACATCACGATTAAGTGTATTGAAGTACTGACAAACTAATGGCAAAAAAAAGAACTGATGTAATTACTTTTGGTTTATCATTCCTTGACATCATGTCTTGCGGTTTAGGCGCAGTGGTATTGCTTTTTTTAATAATCAAACATAACGTAGAATCTTCAGTTCCAAATACAATTGAAATGCCAGACCTAAGCTCAGAGGTTTCCATGTTAGAAAAAGAAATCCTGGAAGGTAAAGAAGGTCTTGCTGAACTCTTAAACACTATTGATGTAATAGATAACAGGATAGTTACCGCGCAAGGTCTTGCTCGCAGGATCACCGAAGACCTGGATGACAAATCTGGGAATCTCGAAGAGGCTCTCGCTTCAGCATCACAAGACTCGGAAATAGAAAAGTTAAAGCAAGATTTAAGAAAACTGGATCAAGAACGACAACGACAAGAAGCTGATACGGATAACACTGGTTCAGATACCAGGAGTTTTGTGGGGGAAGGCAACCGCCAGTACCTTACGGGTCTAAAGCTGGGTGGGAATAGAGTACTGGTACTACTGGACGTATCTGCCAGTATGCTGGAACAAACAATTGTTAATATTATCCGAACCAGAAATATGTCTGATGAGACAAAGCGTAATGCACCAAAGTGGCGTCAGGCATTGGAAATGGTTGAATGGTTAAGCACCCGCTTTCCTGTTACCAGTAAATACCAAATATATACGTTTAATTCATCTGTAGACTCCATCGTCTCTAATACAAAAGGACAATGGCTGGAAGTCAGCAATAATGATCAGCTGAACCAAGTTTTTGAGGATTTGAAATCAATAATTCCTGAAGGAGGTACTAGTCTCGAAAATGTATTCGATGAAATCTCTCGTCTCAGCCCGGTACCTGATAACATTTATCTAATAACCGATGGCTTACCGACTCAGGGAAGAAATCCACCACGTAGTGCGACAGTATCGGGTAGAAACCGGATGCAGTTATTTGAAAATGCCGTTGAGAAAATACCGCCCAATATTCCATTTAATATCATACTACTGCCTATGGAAGGTGATCCTATGGCAGCATCAGCGTTCTGGCAACTTGCTCAAATTACAGGTGGCTCATTTATGAGTCCATCGGAGGATTGGCCATGAGATCTAAACGACGAAATAGCGAAGTAATCAGCCTTTCATTTCTGGATATTATTACCTGCGGATTTGGCGCCATTATCCTACTACTGGTTATTACCAAGGTTGGGGAACCTGTGATACTTGAAATATCGCCTGAACCTATGGATGGCATCATAAGAGACCTACAAGAGGAACTATTCAAGATCCGAGGTGAAGCTAAAGTACTCAATCGAGATCTCACGGCAAAACGTGAACAAATCTCTGAATGGGATCTCAGAGTGGCTCGACTCAGCCAGGAGCTTGCAAGCACCCAGACAAAATTAACTAATATTTCTGAAGAGAATGCGGTTAATTCTGTAATTAAGGGGGAGCTTGAACTTGCGCTACAGCAATTAACCGCAGAAATGCAACGACTGTTGGGAGATAGAATTGATCAAAAGAGTGATCTTGTAGGCGGCATACCGATAGATAGTGAATATATCATATTCATTATCGATACCTCAGGCAGTATGTTTCAGTACAGCTGGGACAAAATGATGGAACAACTTGTAACTACTTTGGATGTTTACCCCGAAGTAAAAGGAATACAGATCATGAATGATATGGGTGATTATATGTATTCAGAATATAGAGGGAAGTGGATTCCGGACACCTCGGCAAGAAGAAAAGCCATCATCAGTAGACTACGAACCTGGAACCCGTTCAGTAACAGTAGTCCGGTAGAAGGGATAGTCAAAGCTATTTCTACTTTCTACAGCCCTGACAAAAAGATTAGCCTGTACATCTTCGGTGATGAGTTTACAGGTCGATCCATTAAGGAAGTCCTTGATACGGTTGAAAAATTAAACAAAAAAGACGCTCAGGGGAATCCTATGGTACGCATTCATTCTGTCGGATTTCCTGTGCAATTTTCAAATCCAAGAAATTTACAGTTTACTGGCATAAGGTTTGCTACACTTATGCGTGAGCTGACCCGAAAAAATGGCGGAACATTTGTGGGTCTGAATTCATTTAGATAATTAATAACCACGGTATAAAGTATGCCACGAAAGACCATGAATTTATTATTATTGGGATTTTTGGTTTTCATTGCAGGATGCAGTAAAACCCTGAATCTTCAGGTTGACAGTGAGGTCCCAACTCCTCTTGCTAGTCGTCTGCCGTTGTCCCTGGGAGTTTACTATAACGACAACTTCCTGAATTATGTATTCACGGAAAAATCAGAGGTCAGAAAAGACTGGACTATTGATAACCGAACATCAAGAATGACTTTGTTTAATGATATCCTTCCATCCATGTTTTCTTCGGTAAATAAAGTCGACAGCCCTAATTCACAATCAACTGGTATTGATATTGTACTTGAACCAGAAGTACTGGATATGCAAGTTGCTTTGCCTGAAGAGACTCATTCAGATATGTTTGAGGCATGGATAAAATATGGAATAAAAATTTACAACTCGAGTGGTAACATGATCACCGAATGGCAGATCACCGGTTATGGAAAAACGCACACTGCCTTGTTTAAAAATAAAGAAAATGGCCTGAACACTGCAATCTCCATGGCGCTGAGAGATCTGGGAGCTAAAATGGTGCTGGATTTCTCAAAAGTTCCAGAAATAAAAACATGGTTGTCATCCAATATAGATTGCACACAATATCCAGATTTATGTTAATGCGACCTCTGATAATTTTTCTATTCCTTAGCACAATTCTACTTGGCGGATGTAAGAGTACTACTGTAATTGATGAGTACCGGGAAAATACTTCTACAACTCTCATTCATGAAGGTGATGCGATTGTTGTGTTAGGTAGAAGGAATAACTCTAGTTATGAAACAGAATTTGATTTTGTTGAGTGCGTAGGAAGATCACTGGATAGTTCATTAAGTGGAATCAATGTCATTCCTGAGCAGTCATTTGTTGATAGCATGTATCCCTATTTTGAAACCAGCAAAGCACCAATGGATGTACAAAATTTGGATACATTAGTCCAGATTCCTCAGGTTGCAGCTAAGCTTAACGACTTTAATATACGCTACTTTGTCTGGATCGATGGATTCACAGAAACTACCGACTCATCCGGCGCAATATCGTGTACCGTTGCGCCAACGGGTGCAGGGTGTTTTGGTTTTGCAACCTGGGATGATGAAGCAAATTATGAAGCCGTAATATGGGATTTTAAAGATTTGAACCTGTCCGGAAAAATCAGTGCAGAGTCTTCCGGCACCTCATATATGCCTGCAGTCATTATCCCTATTCCACTCCTCGCCCGCGTACAATCTGGCGCCTGTAGCAGCATGGCATCGCAAATACGCAGCTTTATCCAGTAAGCTTAAAGATTCTGAATTTTAGCGCTGACCCTGTCACATAGATAGTTTCCAATAGGAATTGCCGAGCTCGCCGCAGGGGAAGGTGCGTTACAGACATGCACGCCTCTTTTAGTTTCCTCAAATAAAAAATCATGTATCAGTGTCCCATCAGATAATACCGCCTGCGCACGGATACCTGCAGTATGATGACTAAGGTCCTCGGAGGTTAAGCGGGGGCAATATTTAGTCACCTGTTTAACATAGGCGCGTTTAAAATAGGCGTTTCTTATCTCATTAAATCCTGATTTATAATTTGCACCCATTACCCGCCAAAATCCTGCATATCCCAACATTCCACAGGTGTCTGCTAAACTGAAATTAAAGCGGCCATAGCCTTCCCGTTTAAATCCCAGTAAAGCATTGGGGCCAACGGTTACGGTTCCATCTATCATAGGTGTCAGATGGATACCAAGAAAGGGCATAGCAGGATCAGGAATCGGATAAATAAGGTGCTTAATATGATCGCAAAATTCCTGCTTAAGCTTGTAGTATTCTCCCCTAAATGGAATGATCTGAAAGTCGGCATTAATACCGTGCGCTTTTACAAGTCTGTCGGCTTGTAGTCCAGCACAACAAACCATCATATCTGCATGACGTGGTCCTCTGCCTGTGTGCAATATGATCTGTTTGTCATTTTCCTCAATCTTTAACACCGGGTTAGCCAGCTCGATGGTTCCTCCACTGGCTGTAAATACTCGTGCCATATGACGACATATTTCACGGTAATCGACAATTCCAGTTGCTTTTATATGAACTGCACCCAGGCCACTAATCCATGGCTCCATATCTTTGAGTGTTTCTGTAGAAATTAACTGGCAATCTATATTATTTTCAATACTACGCTGGTATAAAGCCTGCATTCTGACAAGTTCCAGTTGGTCGGTCGCCACCAGTAGCTTGCCACACTGTTTATAATCAATCTGATGCTCCTGACAAAACTGGATTGTTTCTATTAGCCCACGTCGACAGAAGTTTGCCTTCAAGCTCTCAGGTTGATAGTAGATACCAGAATGGATTACACCACTGTTGTGACCTGTCTGATGAGCAGCAATTTCCTTTTCTTTTTCCAGCAAAAGAATACTGGCATGTGGATAACGCTTTTGCAATTGCCAGGCACAAGATAGGCCAACGATACCACCACCAACAATTAGATAATCGTATTGCATACTTTAAAAAATTAGCGTTATAAACCTGAGATTAATGTCAGAAAAAAACAATTTCTCTTAACGCCTTGCATTTAAACACGATTAGATTCAAGGTAATAAAAGTGCTGTGTCCTTATCATTAAAGTCTCAAATCAGTCGTGATTCTTGCTAATAGCTCTGTGTATAGAGCAATTTATTCAAGGTGATTTTTCTGCTGATACATTGCGTAGAGGGAGAAATGCTCTTTCATTAATGGTATTTATTTTTATTGCACAGATTTCCTGAACGACTAGAACCGTTACAAGCGGAGATAAATGTTATCTAAAAATAATTTTATTCAGGAAATAACAACTTCCTTCATATGCACATTTTCATCAGATAATTTGTCTCTGTTAATTTTCAGTTTGTCACTAATTAGACGTTTACCCATCATAAACTCAGGTGCCTTATTGATGGCATCAACTGCAATCACAAGTTCGTCCTTTAAATAAAAAACAGCAAAACTCCTGCTGGAATTGCGATCACCCCTGACAATAATGTCCTGATAACCTTGTGATAAGCCAGCAATCTGTAACTTCACATCATATTGATCAGACCAAAACCAGGGTAATGCATTATAGGCTTTTTCCTTTCCAGCTACCGTTGAGGCGGCCACTCTGGCCTGGTCACTGGCATTTTGAACAGATTCAAGTCGAATCCATCGGTCATAGATTTTGTTGTAATGATAGGTACAATCACCTGCTGCGACGATATCAGGATCACTGGTTCTGGCATATTCGTCAACAACGATACCATTTTCAACTTTAAGTCCAGCCTGTTCGGCGATTTCACTATTAGGAACAATTCCAATACCAATAATAACCAGGTCGGCATCAAAACTTGATCCATCATTGCAAAGCACGCGCTCAACTGTTTCATTGCCTTCAAGACCAGTTGCACCTAACTCACATATGATATTCACACCTTCTTCAGTGTGTACTCGAGTGTAAAATTCAGATATTTCCGGGGACGTTACCCTCTCCAATACGCGGGACATCATCTCCAGCACAGTGACTTTCATACCCAATTTGTTAAGTACGGCAGCGGCTTCAAGTCCAATATATCCCCCACCAATAATGACTGCATTACCCCCTGGCTTAATTTTCATTTTGATTTGCTGGACATCGTTATAATCACGAAGGTAATAAATTCCCTCCAGATCATCTCCGGGCATAGTGATCTTTCTTACCCTTGATCCAACTGTCAGCGCTAGCTTGTCAAAACTAACTTTAGCGCCATCTGTCAAAATGACCTCTTTATTTTCTGTATTGATTGCTTCTGCCCGGGTACCGAGCATAAATTCTACATTGGCCTTTTTATAAACTTCTTCAGGACGGATGTAGCTCTCTTCAATTGTCTTTTCACCCGCAAGTATCGCCTTTGATAATGGCGGTCTGTGATACGGTATTAAAGGCTCATCACCAATAACCTGTATACGACCTTCCCAGCCGTCTTGACGTAAGCCTGTTACAAATCCTGCTGCTGCATGACTGGCGCCTATTACCACACATGACTGCCCCATTTGATCTACTCCTTATCTGGAAAATATTACTATAAATCAAAGAGCTAATTATGACATAGTACGTCCTGAAGGGTAAATTAATAGACTTTTAACAGCGAAGATATAATTGCAAAATATGCGATGAATCGCATCAATTTATACCAAATTATTCGTTTAATAGTCTAAGGATTTCACAAATCGCAGATGTTAGCCTGGAAAGTTCTTCAAGTTCAATAATGTACGGCGGCATGATATAGACTAACTTTCCGAACGGTCTGATCCAGACTCCTCTTTTCACAAATTCCTGAGTAAGAAATTCCATATCTACCGGCTCATGTAATTCAACCACACCGATAGCTCCCAACACTCTGACATCTGACACCACTTGTGTAAATTCCCGACAGGGGGCCAGTTCTTCTTCCATTTGATTTTGTATTTGCAACACTTTTGTTTCCCAGTCCCAGGATTTCAATAATGCGATATTTGCCAGTGCCGTCGTGGCCGCCAATGGATTGCCCATGAAGGTGGGTCCATGCATAAACGGCATACTACCTTGCTGGGAAATTCCATCAGCAACCTCTGAGGATGCCAATGTTGCAGCAAAAGACATATATCCACCTGTTAATGCCTTACCCAGACACATAACATCCGGACTAATTTCGGCATACTCACAGGCAAACATTCTGCCAGTTCGCCCAAAACCTGTTGCAATCTCATCTGCGATAAGTAAAACATTGTATTCGTTACAGTACTCACGAACTGTCTTGAGATACTGTGGATGATAAAACCACATTCCTCCCGCGCCCTGCACTACTGGCTCAAGTATGATTGCAGCAATCTCATGATGATGTTGCTCCAACAATTGTCTCAGAGGATAAATATCTGATTCGTCCCATTCATCTGAAAATCGAACGCGTGGTTGAGGTGCAAATAAATTTTTCGCGAGCATTCCACTAAACAATGAGTGCATTCCTGTAACCGGATCACAAACGGACATGGCACCAAAGGTATCTCCATGATATCCGTTTCGAATAGTTAAAAATTTATGTTTACCTGGCTTATCAGATGCCGCCCAATACTGAATTGCCATTTTAAGAGCAACTTCAACGGCAACTGAGCCTGAATCAGAATAAAAAACGGTATCCAGTTTCGCAGGTGTAAGTTCAATTAACTCTTCCGCTAACGCTACAGCTGGTTCATGAGTCAAGCCACCAAGCATTACATGAGACATGTCCTGCAATTGACTCACTATCGCCGTGTTAATGCTGGGATGGTTATATCCGTGTATCGCACACCACCAGGATGCCATTCCATCAATCAATTGTGTTCCATCTGTCAATTTTATTTTTGAACCTGATGCAGACTCGACAGCAAAGATAGGCATATTATTCGGCATAGTTGAATAAGGATGCCAGAGAATATCCTTATCTCTATTTATTAAATCTTTAGCTTTTTGATATTGTTGCATTTTTAATTTCTATAGATTTTCATTAAATTGGTTGATGAAAAAAACATTATTTTTACATGCTACTATGCATTATATTCAATTCCTATTAAACGAAATGGGACCTTGATTAATAAAATGACTCCCAAAATTATGAAATTCGTCGATTACCAGAATATTGGAGACGGCGAAGAAATGATAATAAATGAAACCGATGTGCCTGAACCTGGTGATGGCCAGGTATTGATAAAAGTTGATTCTGCTGGAATTAATCGTCTGGACATATTACAGAGAAAAGGGTTTTATCCACCTCCTAATGGCGCGTCAGACATACTGGGAGTTGAGGTTGCCGGCACTATAGAGGTTGTCACTGGAAATTGTAATGGACTAAAAAAAGGCGACAAAGTATGTGCCTTACTAACAGGAGGCGGATATGCTGAGTATGCTGTCGCAGATGCTGCAACATGTCTTCCTATCCCGGCAGGCTTGGATATGTTACAAGCCGCATCACTACCTGAAGCAATGTTCACTGTCTGGAATAATATTATGGACATTGGAAATCTGACTGAAGGTCAAACCCTCCTAATCCATGGCGGCACTAGCGGAATCGGTACAGCTGCTATTCAGCTTGCAAAATGCTTTACTGCCACTGTTTTTATTACTGCAAGGACTGACGAAAAATGCCTATTCTGCCAATCCATTGGAGCCGACTATACAATCAATTATCAAACACAAGATTTTGTGCAGGAGTGCCTGAAAAATACCTCAGGAAAGGGAATTAACCTGATATTGGACATGGTAGCAGGTGATTATGTGGGCAGAAATATCAAGGCAGCATCCAAAGACGGAAGAATTATCATGATTGCTGCAATAAAAGGCATCAAGGCTGAAATCAACACTTTGGCCTTAATGCAAAAAAGGATATTTCTCACAGGCTCAACACTGAGGTCAAGAAATGTGGAATTTAAGGAAAAAATTGCTAATAAACTGGTAAATCATGTCTGGCCATTGATCGAGCAGGGCAAGATTAAACCAGTAATCCATAAAGTTTTCCCCCTGAATCAGGTAAAAATGGCGCATCAACTGATGGAATCCAGTGAACATTGCGGAAAAATAATTCTGGACCTCAAAGCGTGAGATTGTTTTTAAATTCTCATCATAGTGCCGTATAATCCGCTGTTTTTATCAAGGGTCAAAGAGGAAAGAGACATGCCTAAAGTGAAATTTATTACTGCAGACGGTAGTGAAAAAGAAATCAACGCAGATAATGACGTCAGCTTGATGATGAATGCTGTCAATAATGGAATCGACGGAATAATTGCGGAATGCGGTGGCGCATGTAGCTGCGCAACCTGCCATGTAATTATCGACCCCGAGTGGTATGGCAAGTTATCCGAGCCCCAGAATCTTGAAAAGGACATGCTGGAATTTGTAGCCGAACCTAGTGACACCAGTCGCTTAAGTTGTCAGATCAACGTCACAGATGAACTTGAAGGTTTAATAGTGACTGTTCCTTCAGCTCAATATTAATCGTATACGACTAAAATTTTAATTGCTCAGGCCAGAACAAAGCAGGGCTAAAAATTTTATTTTTGACTAAGGCTCTATTCCCACTCAATCGTGGCGGGTGGTTTGCTGCTTAAGGCTTAAGATATGGCGCCTAATCAACACCAGGCCCTGTCACAGCATCTAAATTTAAGCTTTCCAGCACACTTTTTTGCTGATTATTCATAACCCCTTCAGCAATCATGGTTATCCCTAGGGAGTGGCCAATATTACACAGGCCTTTCAAGAAATCATGATTAGTTTCATCCATATGGATGTCTCTGATGACGGAACTATCAACTTTAAGGTAGTGTAAGCCAAGACCTTGCAGGTCGAGAATTTTAGTAAATTCAGATCCCACATGCTCAAGCCCAACCCGACATCCAAGGCTTTTCAGTTGATTGCAGAATTGTGGAAATAGTCCAGGGTTCTTTATCGCTGCGGCTTCAGGGAATTCTATCCATAAATGAGCAGTATGTTCAGAATCACGTTCCAGTAGCTGTATCGCCTGGGTTCGGAAATGATCACTGCACAGAGCATCTTCCGAAATGTTGATGGCAACTTGCTCATGGCTTGCTTCGATTTTTAACAGTGCAAGCTTCAACACCTGCAAGTCTATTTCATCCAACAGATCAAGTTTATCGGCCCAGCCAATAAAATAGCCGGCAGGGCGCCATTCTACATCGAACTTCATTCTCACTGGCATTTCTAAATGCAGGGAATCGCCGTTGAGTAAACGTACTGGGAAGCTGCCCAGAGTAATCTCCTCGGTTTCAAGTGCTGTGGTGATGGCCGTTCGCCATTCTTCAGTATTCTGACTTTTGAACGGAGCATGCTCTTCGAGGATAATAACGGCACTGTTCCCCTTGCTTTCTGCCATGGTTATAGCACCATCTAGAAGCGCAAGGATTACACTTCTCTGTTCACCAACCCGGAAACAGCAAGCAGCAATAGGCAGTTCCAGCGCTATCTCCTGGTTGCTAAAGCGCTCTAAATTACCAAACAAACTGCTTGATAATTGGTTGGCTATATCAGTGAGTGTTTTATAGCTATAACTCACCAGCGCAAAGTCGGCACCGTTTAATCTGCCCGCATAGCTTTCTTTATGCTTATCAGCAGCCCTAGATAATGTTTCACCAATGTTCTTCAATATTAAATCGGTAGTTTGATGTCCATGCCTTCCGTTGATGATACCCAGATTCAGTACACGGATAATACACAGGCAACCTATGGAAGGACTATCTTCCTGAGTAAGGCTGCTATCCAGCATGTTAAGAAAATGCCTGCGGTTGGGTAATTTTGTTACTGTATCCTGTTGTGATTCTTGACGCAGTAGTTCTAGTTCTCTGGTTTTTTTTTCAAGCATTTTTTTAACACTGGTCGATAGGCGGTTCATTGCCTCAACCAACAATCTAAATTCTTTGGTTTTAGGTTCTTTGGAGATCACAAATTGCTGTTGACTAATAGACTCGGCCTGGACAATAACATTTCCTAAAGGCCTGATAATAACTTTGAGAATGGAAGTGCCCACCCGCCCGCAAGCCACTGCTGCCACTAACAGCCACACAAATAACTTTACGATGCTGTCTCATAAAGCTTCATAGGCGAAGATGGTATGGCTTTGTATATAAAGCGTGCCGTATTGTTGCCAGCCATCCTGAATTTGAGCTACGCCAGGAGAAATATCAATGCTTAATATGGCCGTGAACCATTCTGGAATGC
This sequence comes from uncultured Gammaproteobacteria bacterium, assembly GCA_943788815.1. Taxonomy (GTDB): domain Bacteria; phylum Pseudomonadota; class Gammaproteobacteria; order Eutrophobiales; family Eutrophobiaceae; genus Eutrophobius. Next base: position 299,674 of record CALSRS010000003.1, on the reverse strand, counting down.
TTTCTTATTTTGTTTCATCAAAAGAAAGATTAACAATAACATCTCCTAATGGGTCTTCCAGGAGAATGCTTCTATAGTGACCGGTGTCGAATAGCGCTGCGATTAATAGTTCGACGGTAATGGGGTCTTTGGCCATTTGTGTTAAAGACAGGGCTACTGCCGTTGAGGTGTCAATATTTTTCAACTGAAGTTGTTGCTCGAGATAATTTCGGGCCGTAACAGCACTGATTAAAAAGCTACCGGCCAGCGCAATAAAAAGCAGAACGACTGTGCCAATCCATAATTGTTTTATTAGTGACATAATTAAAACCCTTCAGTTTGCATACGTTGCAGGACATCCCGCCATGGAGATAACCGGGCGGTGGGGTCTGCTTGTGAGGCCGTAATATTTCCTACCCAGAGTCCCTGTGTATTGAAGCTATAAACAGGCTTTAGATCTGTTCTTTCAAGTGCTGACTCAATCTTCGGGATCAAACTATCAAAAATCAAGGGAATTGCATTTGGTATTGGATAATACCCTAGCACCATATGTGCCTCTATACGAGAGCCTACATCTTCAGGAATTGTGGCTTTAACATAAATTAGACGGAGTTTTTCAGGGGGGACACCCAACTCAATAAGCGATACATATTTGGCAATAGCAAAGTCTTCACAGTCACCAGCACGGATTCCCATGGTTTCTAGTGGCGTCGCCCAATAATCAGATTTCTTCCAGATTAGAATGTCAGTGGAATATCGAATACGCAGATTAAAGAAGTCATTAACGGCTTTTATCTGCTCTTCGACGGGCTTGGTTCTGTTGCGATCAATAACATCAAACCAAGCATTCAGGAAATTTCTACCATCGAAACCATGGCGGCTATTCATGGTGTTTATTAATGTTTCGCTTTGATAGGTATGAGCGGTTATAGCTAACAATGTACAAACTAGAAAAGGTAAAAATATCAGACGGCAGGTTTTACCAAAAAACATAGAGTGCCAAGGCTGCCAGCCAAAACGAGGGAAGCATTGCGATATAAATCTCCTCATTTACAGGCTGGAAAAGTTAAATACTTTATCTTGCATACGGTTGTGAGCAGCCTGTCAGGGGCATCAAAAGTGGGCAGCAGAATAGAGACGAGCTCGAGCAGCAACATAGCCATGATGAAATAGGCCACTCCGAGATGGAAAATATTACCCCACTTTAGTTCCGAAAAAAAGGGCATCAGCCACTCCCAAGCTACCTCGGTCGAACATTTTATCTAATTTGTGGGGAAATTACGTTACTTTAAGGGTGTTGGGGGGGGGGGTACTGACAGGTTAAATTTTTTTAGGTTAAACAGTGAGAATATTATGCGAATTTTAGCATTAGAGTACTCATTAGATGGGACCAGCAATCATTAATGACAGAGTTGCCGTAACTATTTTGAAGCACCAGCCCGCGGATAGGAGTTTACTTGTCACTACCCTAGAATATCCTCATCATCCAATAGATTAATCCCTCGGACCTTGCCTCGGTCACTACTTCTTGAGAGTAGCTTTTCCTGAGCAACGGTAGGCAGCTCGGTAAACTGAACAATGCCTTTATCAATCAGAAGATAAATAACATCTTCCATCACCCGTGCCATCTGCTGATCAGTATCTTCCAGAGATTGATGAGGCTCGGGCTTGTTTTCCATAAACTCAAGCAGCTCAGGTGCATCATCAGCAATAAACTCAGCTGTTTCACCGCCCGATTTCAGGCTTGCCGCCGTGACAGAGCCGGTAGTGTCACGTTTTATGTACATGGCAGGTCTCCGATACCTTTTCAGGTTTTTTTATTATAGCGCTTAAGTTGAATTGGGTGCAGTACACTGCCAATTTAGCCATACCTAGCCTCTTCCTTACTTTTCCTCTAGTCATAAAAAAACCAGAGTAACAATACCCTGACTTTTTTATCTAACTGCTTCGGTTAAATATCAACGTTTAGTTGGTCACTGTTAAGTAAAGTGTTAATGATTGCTGCATCACCACCAGCAGCAGTCACCAGATCCACTCCTTCCAATATAATGATTTGAGTAACATTACCGGAACCATCCTCACTGATAGAAACCTGCGTATCCTGATCGCTATTAACTAAGCTAAAACTAAGGAAGGCGGTCAAGTCGGCTCCTGCTTCACCTTGAAGTAAATCAGATAAATCAAGCACATCGCCTTCACTACTATCGTACGGTGTTGTAAAGCTATTGAAGTCGGTAATGGTGTCCACTGCTGCTGTGCCAACAGCTCCCCCATCACCCAACTCCCAGACAAAAGTATCTGCTCCAGCGCCACCGGTTAATGTGTCATCTCCAGCGCCACCGGTTAATGTGTCATCTCTAGCACCACCTACTAGTTCCTGACCACTGTCATCAGCAACAAGAGTAACACCCGCTGGCGCTTGATCTATTACGAAATCGATGGTGCCAGCTTCTGAATCACCGTCTAGATCATTACCTGCAATAGCAACCGAGATGGTCACATCGCTTGGGACAAATACCGTAAACCCACTTGGTTCAATAGCGAAATTGTCGCTGGCGGGAAGAGCCACGATCTCAACGCTAACGTAGGGTGCCGAGGCGTTGATTGTAACAGTATCGCCTGTAGCAACATCCTCGAAAGGTACAATCTCATCTCCACCATCTTTAAGTGTTACATGCACCTCGAATTTTGCTCTATTACTCGGTCCCCCCTGCACATCAACCACGAAGCTAAAGCCATTAACGCCCCGCGGATCAAGGCCCGCAGTGTCCACCTCACTGCCGTCTATTACCAGATCAGAGAAAAATTCAAATGTTAGTTCCTGACCCGCCTCTATCCACGCACTATTAACACCCACGCTTGTATTTGTGGTGTTCACAGTGCCATCGTCTGGAGTAGAAATCAGCATGTCCACATCGGAATCACCGAGATCTTGTAGCAAAAAGAACTGGCCATTACCCCCACTAACACCGTCAGCTAAGGTGAATACTTGAGTTGTCTGATATGGGATTCCTACCCAGAATTCACCACTTGAGACATCGGTAATTCCATAAGTATCACCGGAAATATTCATCTTAAAAGCCGTACCACTAGTTGATACTGCCCAAATTTCGGTTGGACTTTGAACAACCCATACGAGCGCCAGACCGTCCAGATATAACGCACCACCATCGGCCATAACAGCGCCATTATTAGTGACAGTAAACTCAACACCACCTGAACCATCAGCCCCAGCGGCAATATCGAAGTTCAGCGCGATTGCTCCTGAGTCAGTTTCACCGCTTTGAACCGTGACATTGGTCGGATCGAAGGCAGTTGGCATATCATCGTCAATGGTCACAGTGAAAGTGTTTGTACCTGTGAAGGAGTCATTGTTATCACTATCCGACACAGTTACATTAATATCAAAGGAGACATTGTCTTCTGTGTCAGCTGTTGTGTGTTTCACAGGCTTTAGGAGGGTCACAGTATAATCTGCAGAAGTTGCTCCAATATCAGACAACTCGACCGTAAAGACCTGGTTTCCCAGGGTTAAGGCATCTCCCTCCGAGCCATTCGTCCCAACGTAACCAATCAAGGTGTTACTGTCTGCATGCCAGAAAGTATTAATGTCATTGTCATCGAGCGTCTTGATTGAGGTTAGGCCACCAGTGGTAGACAGACTAATGCTAGAAAACGCATCACCACCCATATCGAAGGTGATGGTACCGCTGTTGTCTGTTTCATTATCGCCTAGAGCAGTATCATTGTTACCTGCTAATAGATCATCCTCATCAACTGTAGCATCGCCGATAGCTTCGAATACAGTTGCATCGTTTACAGGTGTCACCGTCAGGCTAACCGTCGCGGCATCTGAGATAAGACCGTCATTATCAGCAACCTTATAGGTGAAGCTATCTTGACCGTTGTAATTCGCATTCGGAGTATAGGTCACTAAACCCGTAACCGCATCAACACTTAAGCTACCATTCGTAGGATCACTGACAATCGCCACCGAGGTCGGATCAATCGTCCCGTCCAGATCCGTATCATTGGCAAGCACATCAATGACAACCACCGTATCTTCAGCCGTACTGAAAGAATCATCTTCTGCCACAGGCCCATCATTGACCGCATTCACCGCATTCACCGTCAGGCTAACCGTCGCGGCATCTGAGATAAGACCGTCATTATCAGCAACCTTATAGGTGAAGCTATCTTGACCGTTGTAATTCGCATTCGGAGTATAGGTCACTAAACCCGTAACCGCATCAACACTTAAGCTACCATTCGTAGGATCACTGACAATCGCCACCGAGGTCGGATCAATCGTCCCGTCCAGATCCGTATCATTGGCAAGCACATCAATGACAACCACCGTATCTTCAGCCGTACTGAAAGAATCATCTTCTGCCACAGGCCCATCATTGACCGCATTCACCGTCAGGCTAACCGTCGCGGCATCTGAGATAAGACCATCATTATCAGCAACCTTATAGGTGAAGCTATCTTGACCGTTGTAATTCGCATTCGGAGTATAGGTCACTAAACCCGTAACCGCATCAACACTTAAGCTACCATTCGTAGGATCACTGACAATCGCCACCGAGGTCGGATCAATCGTCCCGTCCAGATCCGTATCATTGGCAAGCACATCAATGACAACCACCGTATCTTCAGCCGTACTGAAAGAATCATCTTCTGCCACAGGCCCATCATTGACCGCATTCACCGCATTCACCGTCAGGCTAACCGTCGCGGCATCTGAGATAAGACCATCATTATCAGCAACCTTATAGGTGAAGCTATCTTGACCGTTGTAATTCGCATTCGGAGTATAGGTCACTAAACCCGTAACCGCATCAACACTTAAGCTACCATTCGTAGGATCACTGACAATCGCCACCGAGGTCGGATCAATCGTCCCGTCCAGATCCGTATCATTGGCAAGCACATCAATGACAACCACCGTATCTTCAGCCGTACTGAAAGAATCATCTTCTGCCACAGGGGGGCCATTGGCAGCTCCCGCTTGCTGAATAGGCGCTTCCAATGTTGTCGAGGTTGTCGAGCCAAGAGGGTAGATAAAATCTGGTTTATAAACAGAGTTTTCATCTACCAGATCCAAAGCTACATAATTATGGCCATCCTGATTGGTACGACTGCCACTCGCTGCAGCTTTTCCAAAGGCTTCTGCTATATCTCCACCGGATTCCAGGATGTCTATAATTACCTGAATATTATTTTGCTCAGCAAGCTGCCCAGCATCGTCCAAAGTGGAAATAGCTGCCCATAAATCAGGGCTCAAGGTCACTTCTAGAGCTCCGGACAGAGTCACTAATCTGGCATCGCCAAAATCTAGTTCAATGATTGTGTCGGCTTCCATAATCAGGTCTTCGCCCACAGAAATCAAGCTGCCTAATTCCAGAACACGCAGAGCGTCATTAGCATCTCTTGCCCAAGCATTACCTATGAGTGTAACTACTGTTGTTGCGGCTAAGTTTTCCATTACTGACTCCCTCTAAACTGTCTAATATGAAGAATTGTATTGGGAGGATAATAAATAGATATTAAGCGTTTGGGTATTGTACTTATGGTCAGTAAAGGCGGGTTTTTCGCTATATAGATCACAATTTACTGTGATTTTTACTTATTTATAATTAATGCCAGCTGCATTCTGTCCCTGACATCGAGTTTATTAAAACAGGCACTCAAATGTGCCTTGACTGTGCGCTCGGTAATATTCAGCTCTTCTGCTACCTCTTTATTGGATTTGCCCATTGCGATACAGGCTGCCACGGCATTTTCACGCACAGTGAGATCTGCAATGGGCTTTTTATTTTTATCAGCCGATTTTTCAATACCCACAAGTAGCTGCTTTAACAAAGCTTCACCTAACCAGGCGCCACCGGAAGAGACTATCTGCTGAATCCTGACAAATAAATCAGGCTCTGCCAAGGCATGTACATAACCACTGGCTCCAACAGAGAGAAGCGTCTGTGCCTGCCTGACATCTTCCTTCAGGGTCATGGCAATCACTTTTGCACCTGACGCTAAACAGTATTTTATAGTTGCAGGCCACTGCCCGTCGATCAATACCCACACAATACTATCAGCGCTTAATTTAGCGTCAGAAAGCCTGTCGCTGGTAATAACCTGGGCATCTGGAAATGCCTCTAACCAGCGTTCGGACTTGATCCGGGAGGATGTAATAAAATATATGTCCATTAGCGCTCCGTTAGTGCATTTTGTTTAGCGCGTAAAATGGGTTTTAGCAAATAAGATAAAATGGTTTTCTTGCCAGTCATTATATCAACCTGGGAGGTCATACCTGGAATGATTGGCAAACTTTGATTGAAGCCCGATTCTAAGGTTCTTACCCGAACCAGGTAGTAGGTTTCGTCTTGTTCGTTGGTAATGGTATCCACAGCAATCCGCTCTACTTCACCGATCAAGCCACCATAAATAGTAAAATCATATGAGGTTAATTTTACTATAGCCACTTGTCCACGTTGTAAAAAAGCGATGTCTCTGGGGGCGATTTTTACTTCTACCAGCAGTTGATCATCCAGCGGGGTCAGTTCAACGACCTCTTTACCAGGCTGCACAACCCCCCCTACAGTATTAACAAACAAACGCAGTATGGTGCCCCTGACCGGCGCACGAATATCCGCATATTTTAGGCGGTCAGCGAGGCCCAGGCCGGACTCTTCCAGAACGGCTAAGTCGCTCAGCGCGACTGACAGATCAACACCCCATTGATTCTTGGCCACCAGATCTACTTCTGCCTGTTTTTTTTCTGCTTCAGTGATGGCTGACCTTACCTGAGTAAGTTGCGCTACTCCCTGCTCGATCTCTCCACTTGTATTGGAAACAATCAATTCCAATCGGTTAATTTCACTTTCAGACACTGCGCCACTATTAAGAAGTGGGAGAGTTGCTTGCAGATCTTCTTTTGCAATCTCATTGGCACGGCTGGATTGATTCAATTTTGCCTGCACTTCCTCCAATTCAGCTTCGCGCTGCACAAATTGTTCACGGGCAATTGAGAGTTTCTGTTCCAGCTCTTCAAGGCTACTAAAATATAAAGTCCGCTCATTCTGAGCCACCTGCGGGACTTCTTCTATAATTTCAACTGGTAATATGAATGCAGTGTCGTTAATCAAGGCTTCCAACCTTTTTATGGTGGCCAGAACCGACAAATATTGCACCCTGTTTTCCTGAACAGATGAATCAAAACGAGTTCGATCAATACGCAGCAACAATTCGCCTTTTTCAACAACCTGGCCTTCTGCGATTAGAATTTCTTCCACCACACCGCCGTCATAAGATTGTATAATTTGCGTTTGCAATGAAGGTATAACTGTCCCCTCTCCTCTGGCCACCTCATCAATAACCGCGACACTTGCCCAAAAAATTAACACGCATAAAATAATAAAAATAAAATATATCAGGGCACGAGGGCGCAAAGGTGATTGTTGAATTTTAGCCCAGTCGGCATCATCTACCCAATCTTGTGAAGCGGCGCTGCTGGGTGATACCCAAAGACTCCATAATAAATCCACCAAACCAGCGAAAAACCCGCTAATCTTAACTAGGATATATCCTATAGCATTAAAAATTTTTTGTTCGCGAGTTGCCATTAGTTGGCCCTCCCGATTCGACCCTGACGCAAGGCTTCAACCACCTGTTCCTTGGGACCATCAGCAACAACTTTGCCTTCGTCAATCACTATGATTCTATCCACCATTTCTAACAAGGAGGTACAATGAGTCACCACCAAAAGTGTTTTAGCATTTGAAAATTCCTCCAGACTCTTCTTAAACGCCATTTCACTGCTGTGATCCATTGGACCTGTTGGCTCATCCAAAAGCAAAATAGTCGGGTTACTGATTAAAGCACGGGCAATACTAATGCTTTGTCGCTGACCGCCTGATAATAGATTGCCTCCTTCCCCCACTGGCATTGCCAAACCCGATGGATGTGAATTAATAAATTTAGTCAGGCCGCATATGCTTATTATTTCAAGTAAATGCTCATCACTGACGTTAGGATCACCCATGGTGATATTGTCCCTTAAGGTACCTAAAAACAGGTTCACATCCTGAGCCACATAACCAATGTTGCGTCGAAGTTCAGCTTTGTCCAGTTGCCCAATATCCAGATGATCAATCATTACACTGCCCTGGGAAGATTCATATAACCCGGCGATAAGTTTTTGGATTGTCGACTTACCCGAACCATTTCGGCCCAGCAGAGCAACTCGCTCTCCAGGGTTTATTTTAAAAGAAACATCACTTAGCACATCACGTTCATCATTTGGATAACGTGAGAAAACTTTTTTGAACTCTATGCCTCCAGCTAAACGCGGACGACTAATCCAGGTTTTACCAACAGGCCTTTCGACCTCTTTATTCATTACCGCTTCCATACCTTCCAAGGCTGTAGCGGCTTGATGGTACTGCATCATCAAACCTGCAGTTTGCCCCATCGGTCCCATAATTCTTGATGAAAGCAAATAGGCAGCAATCAATCCACCCTGTGTCAACTCGCCTCCAACAATCAGATAAACACCAACAATAATAATGCTTACCCCCACCACCTGCTGTATCCAGAGACTGCCCGTGGTCACAGAGCCCGACAGCAGTCGTGTTTTAGTGGTATTACGAGACAAAAAGATGCTTGTCTGTTCCCAAATTCTTTGCATTTTGCCTTCAGCACTTAGCATTTTTAATGATTCAAGCCCATTAAGGCTTTCCACCAATACCGAATTACGATGAGCGCTTGCCTGCATACTATTAATAGATAACTCACGCATTTTATTTTGCACAGACGCCGCATATAGCAAGCAAATGATTACCCCTATAACAATAGGAATAAGGAGAAGCCAGGAGCAGAGTAAACCAATAACTATACTGAACAGAATCACAAAAGGAAGGTCAATAAAGGTAATGACCGTACTAGAACCAATAAAACCCCGAACAGATTCGAAAGCCTGTAAACCCGAAGTAAAAGAACCAATTGAATCTGGACGCTCACTCATTTTCATGCCCAGAACACGTGCCATGATGGTCGCCGACAGGCTTATATCAATACGACTTGCGGCAAGGTCTACAAAATAGACTCTCATCATTTTCAGACATAAATCAGCTGTAAGAACGACAATAACGCCTAAAGCCAGAACCCATAATGTATCAAGGGCAAAATTTGGTACCACCCGATCATAAACATTCAATACAAATAAAGGCATGGCGACAGCAAAAACATTAATCATCAGTGATGCAAGTAACACATCCCGATACAGGCCACGGTGAGCTTTAATGACCTGCCAAAACCAATGCCCATCGGTATTGACTTTTATATCCGTTACTCGCGCGTCAAAACGCTGCTTAGGTCGGGCATAAATTGCTCGGCCAGTATAACGCTCTAATAACTCGCTTAAGGGCGTTTCTACCTTAGCAGAACCAAGTTCAGGATAAACAACACTGGCTACCCCATCTGCCGCATTAAACTCTAGCAGCAAGCAGGCTTGGTTTCCCTCCAACAAAAGAATAACAGGAAATAAAGCGGTATTAAGCTGCTCCAAAGGACGTTTGGCTAGCTGACTGGAAAAGCCGGCACGCTGTGCAGCGCGATTAAACAAAGAGGGTGTTAATTGCTCATACTGCAGAGGCAAACCAGCTAAAATAGTGGCAGGAGAGGTATCAATATTGTTTGCTGCTGCCAGCAGCAGCAAACAATCAAGCAAAGGATTCGCATGCTGCGAATCACCCCAGCTGGTATTATCTTTTTTGTTAACCTTTTTCTTAGCGACCTTCTTTTTGGCTACTTTCTGGGTAACTTTTTTCTTAGCGACCTTCTTTTTGGCTACTTTCTTAGCTACCTTTTTCTCAGTGGCCTTCATATATAAATTACTTCAATACCCCTTAAACACCTAAGTTTTTTAAAAAAAATGCAGGTCCTTATGGGTTTACATAATTTATAATTTCTCTAGTTCGCTCCGGAATGCTGGCAATTACCTCAACTCGACGATTCAACCTTCTGCCCTCAGCCGTATCATTGCTTGATAGTGGTTGCGAAGAACCATAGCCATTCACTTCTATAAAATCAGTAGTACGGCCTTGGATCAGCAGATAATCTCTTACTGATTTAGCGCGTTCCTGAGACAATGGAATATTCAAGGCTTCTACCCCTGAGTTATCCGAATGACCATTAATACTGATTTTTACAGCTCCTTCTATTTCGGTCAAGTCCGCTATCAGTTGATCAAGAATATTAGAAGCTCCTGTAGTTAATATGATCTGATCCGAATCAAACAAGACGTCTGTCGAAAAACTGTAACTGGCGATAACAAGATCTTCTAGGTCAAGAGAGCGCGGAGAAATTGTTGGACAGGCCGATGAAGCATCAACATTAATGGATCCCAAATCGCCATTATCACCTAGGAACATTAAGCTGGATTCAGAAATATTTAACGCTGGCAAGAGCTCGCCTGTTGCAGCCATTAGGGCTGCATGGGCCATTGTCCTCTCATGTTGAGCTTCAATTAAAGAACGACTTGCCTCGAAATATTCATTTTCAGAATCCAGAACATCCAGCAATGTACGCAGATCACGTTGGAATTGGTCCGTATAGGCCCTTCTTACTCTATCGCTGGAATCCTTATGGATAGTAAGGGCATCCAGGCGTTCCTGAATGCGCTGGGTATGGTTGTAGGCAATTTGCACTGTCTGACGCAAACTATTGCAAGCCTGGTCACGTTGAGATCTCGCTTCATCAACCAATGCTATAGAGTTTCTTATTTTCGCTCTGTCTGCACCTCCTCGGTATAAATTATAAGTAAAAGATAATTCTATCATGGCATCATGGCCAAAACTCCTTGAGTCAAATCTATCATCATAGAAGGAGCCCATATTTTGTCGCAGACCAGTACTTGCTCTAAGCTCTACTTTTGGAAAGTAATCTGCTTTTCCTATCATAACTGCAGACTGGGCTACCTCAATATTTTTAATCGCTGCATGGAACGAGGAGTTACCTTGATAAGCAGCATATAAAACATCTTGGACATCGCTAGGTAAAGAGCCATAACGAAGTTCTAAAGACTCTGCATCATTTGCAGGCAGTTCGCCCACTACTCGCAAATAACGACTAGTCACATCATGCAGATTTTCTACTTCTGACAACAAGTTTGCCTTTGCCCGCGCTACTCGGCCGGTCACCTGACTAAGGTCTGAACCACGGGCAACACCTTGGCCTACCTGAGCACGAATTTGAGATTCAATTTCAAGATGTCGATCGTAATTTAGGCGTGTTAAATCCAGTAACGTTCTGTAACGCTGCACATCATCATAAGCACGTAAGGCTTCAAGGGCGGTGTCATCCACTGCACCAAGTAATTCAAACAAGCGTACTTGCTGAGCTTTCTCCAGCCCCTCAACTTCGCTGCGGGTTTTAAACCCATCAAACAACATTTGTGTCAGGGAAAGTTCAATACGATTAGTCTGAAAGTTTCCTCGCCCATCAAAATCACGACTTTGCCGTCCCGAACCTGCAGTGGCATCAATAGAAGGAAAGTAGCCACCACGAGCTACTTGTGTATCAAAGCCGGCTGACTGGAATGTATGCCAGCGCATCTGCACTTCCGGATTAGTTTCCAAGGACATGAATACTGCTTCCTCCGGCGTCTTTGCAGCACCCACAACAAAAGGGCTTACAAATAGCAAGAATAGAATAGAAAGATTTTTAAGGTTTTGGTTTTTCATAGTGAGATACCTCCTTATTCCAGAAAAAATATTTTCGCCTTTAGTAAACCATATACAGTTATTGGCCACCAAACATCACAATGTTTTTTATGATTTTTTCCTACTCCATACTATATCATTGCCTGGAAGTTAACAACCAGCATGGCAGCTGATGACGTGAAGCAGACGCTGGATGCGGCGATTGAGACCACGGGAGTCAACGAGATAACGGTCAAACACCGACCTCGCTTACTGAGTGATAACGGGCCTTGTTATATCTCCTCGGAATTGAAGGATTATCTGAGTAAATATCAGATGCAACACACCCGTGGCGCACCGTACCATCCCATGACACAAGGCAAGATAGAACGCTATCACCGCTCCATGAAGAACGTCGTGAAGCTGGAGCACTATTATTATCCGTGGGAACTCGAACATGCTATCCGGCAATTTGTACAATACTACAATCATGAACGTTACCATGAGTCACTTGATAATATTACGCCGGCAGATATGTATTTTGGCCGCTATCATGAAATTATGGATAGAAGAACCATTATCAAATACGAAACATTACAACAGAGGAGAAAGGAAAATTTAAGAATATATATAAATCAGTGAAACAAGACTATAATAGTTAAAAGTCTCTCTTAATATTTACGCTATTTTGTCCCAAATCTTTTGACGACTTACAGTTTCTAACAAGTTACTAACTATAAATTTCAATAAAATCAATAACTTAAACTATATGGACTACTCCCACTCAATTGTTGCAGGCGGTTTACTGGAAATATCATAGGCCACCCTGGAAATACCAGAGACTTCATTTAAAATTCGGTTAGAAACGTGTTCCAGAAAACCATATGGGAGGTGCGCCCATCTGGCCGTCATAAAATCCACTGTTTCCACTGCTCGAAGAGACACAACGTATTCATAGACTCGTGCATCTCCTTTTACTCCCACAGATTTAACCGGCAAGAACACAGTGAACGCCTGACTAACACTGTCATACAATCCTTGTGTACATAATTCCTCAATAAAAATTGAATCCGCATGTCTTAATATTTCTGCAAATTCTTTATTTACCTCTCCAAGAATCCTGACACCAAGTCCTGGGCCGGGAAAAGGATGTCGATAAACCATTTCTTTGGGCAATCCTAATTCAACACCTAGTTTTCTAACTTCATCCTTGAATAATTCTCTGAGAGGTTCTACCAGCTTCAAATGCATATTTTCCGGTAAGCCTCCGACATTATGATGCGATTTTATAACATGTGCCTTACCTGTTTTTGAGCCGGCTGATTCTATAACATCAGGATAGATGGTCCCCTGTGCTAACCATTTAATACCTTCAAGCTTCTCAGATTCTTCTTCAAATACTTTGATAAATTCCCTGCCAATAATTTTTCTTTTCTCTTCAGGCTCAGATACTCCCGACAGAGCAGATAAAAATCTTTCTTCTGCGTCTACGCAAATCAGGTTAATACCCATATGACGTTCAAAAGTTTCAATCACTTGTGACCGTTCATTTAGCCTTAACAAGCCATTATCTACAAACACACATATTAACTGGTCACCAATAACTTCATGTAACAGTGCCGCAACTACTGAGGAATCAACCCCCCCTGACAGTGCCAATAATACTTTCTCATCTCCAACCAGCTGTTCTATATTTTTCCTAGACTCTTCAATAATATTATCCATCGTCCAGTTTGAACCACACTCTGAAACCTGGTGGATAAACCGTCCCAATATTTCAATGCCCTGTGTAGTGTGAGTCACTTCTGGATGAAATTGTAATCCGTAAAATTTTCTTTCTTCATCAGCAATTGCGGCTATGGGCGCATTATCTGTCGATGCAATAACCTTAAAACCTTCAGGAAGTTCTTCAACACGGTCACCATGACTCATCCACACATGTAGCAAACCGTGTCCCTGTTCATTGGTATCATCCTGTATATCCGTTAACAGATTAGAATGTCCTCTTGCCCGTACAGTCGCATGTCCAAATTCGCGCATGGAAGATGTGTTTACCTTTCCTCCAAGCTGTTCTGCCATGGTCTGCATTCCGTAACAGATTCCAAGTAGAGGAATACCCATGTTAAATATGGATTCAGGTGCTTTAACATCGTTTAATTCTGTTACTGATTCTGGACCGCCAGAAAGGATGATTGCTTTAGGATTAAATTGAATGATGTCGTTCCCAGCCATGTCATAAGGATGAATTTCACAATAGACATTTAATTCTCGCACTCTACGTGCAATCAGCTGGGTAAATTGTGAACCAAAATCCAGAATCAGGATTTTTTCGGAATGACTATTCAATTTTTCAGTTAGATATGAGTTATTAAAAGTGGAAAGTGCATACAATCATGATTTTTAATATTTTCACTTTCAACTTTACACACGATAATTTGGAGGTTCCTTGGTAATGGTGACATCATGAACATGGCTTTCCTTCACGCCCGCATTCGTTAATCGAACAAAAACCGGTTTTGTTCTCATTTCTTCCAGGTTCTGACAACCCGTGTAGCCCATTGCCGCGCGCAGTCCTCCAAGTAATTGATGGACAATGGCATTTAAGGGCCCTTTATAAGGAACTCTGCCCTCCACTCCTTCTGGAACAAGTTTTTCAATCTCATCATTTTCCTGAAAATACCTGTCTGATGACCCATTACTTTGGGACATAGCACCCAGAGAACCCATCCCTCGATAAGATTTATAGGACCGCCCTTGATACAATTCAACTTCACCTGGGGCTTCCTCTGTTCCCGCGAACATCCCTCCAATCATGACTGAATGTGCTCCGGCAGCTATGGCCTTCGCCACGTCTCCAGAATAACGGATACCACCATCTGATATTACTGGAATGTCTGTCTTCTTAAGGGCCTCAGCAACATTGTTTACAGCAGTTATTTGTGGCATTCCTACACCGGTAACAATGCGGGTAGTACAAATTGAACCGGGACCTATTCCAACTTTTACTGCATCAACCCCTGCCTCAGCCAAGGCAATAGCTCCATCAGATGTTGCAACATTACCCGCAATCACCTGAGTGTCAGGAAAGCTGCTCTTGATCCACTTGACCATACTCAGAACGCCTTCTGAATGACCATGTGCCGAATCAACTACAATTACGTCAACACCTGCTTCTATTATTTCCTCTACTCTTTTATGGGTACCTTCTCCTACCCCGACGGCAGCGCCAACACGTAAACTTTCAGCACCATCTTTGCACGCATTGGGGAATTTAAATGATTTATGTATATCTTTTACAGTAACCAGACCCCTTAATGAAAAATTATCATTTACCACAAGTACTTTCTCAATTCGGTACTTATGAAGTAATGCAGTAATTTCATCGTTAGTTGCGCCCTCTTTAACAGTGACCAACTTGTCTTTGCATGTCATGATATTTTTAACGGGATCATCAAATTTAGTTTCGAATCTAAGATCTCGACTGGTGACTATTCCTACTAATTCTTCTCCATCGACGACTGGGACACCAGAAATATCATTGGAATTTGTAAGTTCAATCACCTCACGTATGCTTACCATAGGGCCTACGGTAATAGGATCACGAATGACTCCGGCTTCATACTTTTTCACCTGCCTGACATGGCGCGCCTGGTCCTCGGGACTCATGTTTTTATGAATTATGCCTATCCCGCCTTCCTGGGCCAGAGCAATAGCTGTTTTACCCTCTGTCACAGTATCCATGGCAGCTGATAACAGGGGTATATTAAGGGATATATTTCGTGTCAGCCTGGAATCCAGTTGTACTTGACGAGGCAATACCTGTGAGTACGCTGGTACCAGTAATACATCATCGAAAGTGAGAGCTTCTTCAGTAATACGCATTTATGGATAAGGCCAAAGTAGGTAGAATAACCGTTTATTATAATCAAATTCCTGTTAAGGGTAAATCAAGCATTCTAGACAAAGACATACCAATCTTTCAGGCAAAAAACCATGACACAGATGAAAAATTCTGAATTTCGCGATGTTTACTCGGTAACCCGGCTGGTTCGGGAAGTCCGTGACACCCTGGAATCTGGATTTCCCCCATTATGGATTCAAGGAGAAATCTCAAACTTTGCACAACCCGCTTCAGGCCACCTGTATTTTTCCTTAAAGGACAAATCATCTCAGATCAGGTGCGCCATGTTTAAAAATCGCAACCGACTTTTAAAATTTCAACCTGAAAACGGCATGGCTGTATTATTAAAGGCAAAAGCTAGCCTCTATGAAGGCAGGGGTGAGTTTCAACTGATTGTTGAAACACTGGAGCCTGAAGGTGTCGGCGCACTACAACTTGCTTTTGAACAATTAAAACAGAAACTCATGGACGAGGGCTTGTTCAACGAAGAACATAAAAAGCAGATACCAGCATATCCTTATACTATAGGCATAATTACGTCTAAAACGGGGGCTGCTATACGCGACATTATAAATGTACTAGCAAGGCGTTATCCCTTAGCAACAATAATTATATATCCTGTTTCAGTCCAGGGAGCAGGTTCTTCTAACATGATCGAAAACGCATTGAAAATTGCTAACCAACGTCGAGAATGTGATGTCATTATTCTTGCCCGCGGTGGTGGCTCTCTGGAAGATTTATGGTCATTTAACGAGGAGCGTGTGGCCAGGGCCATATACCAATCATCTATACCTGTGGTCACTGGCGTGGGGCATGAGGTTGATTTCACAATTGCTGATTTTGTGGCTGATATAAGGGCTCCCACTCCTTCTGTTGCTGCTGAAATTGTCACACCAGACGTAATCCAGATAAAACTGGCAATTGTAAACCACCAAAATACGCTCTCCAGAAACATCACCAGGGTATTCATAAAATATCGAGATAAAGTCGAATACTGCCGTAAAAAACTGCTGGATCCTGCTAGAAATATTCAAAATCATATCCAACGCGTTGATGAATTAAATATGCGCATGTGCAGAGCCATATCAGCATTCATCAGTCTGAAGCACAATGCATTATTGAAATACCATGCTGAAATACAAAAATTAAATCCACTGACAAAATTGAATATATACCGGGAAAAAAACAGTCATTATCACCATGCACTCTATACTGCAATGCTAAACAAGCTAAAATCAAGCCACAACCAAATGGAAAGACTGGCTAATACTTTACATACTATTAGTCCGCTGGCTACCCTGGACAGGGGATATGCGATAGTAACGCATACAACTAGTGGCAAGATCATTAAGGATATCAATAAGCTTAAAAAAGGTACTCAAACAACAACCCGGGTTACTAATGGCATTATTCTTTCAAAAATAATCGAGACCAATAAAAATGATTCGTAATTTTTTAATCACAGTAATTATATTTAGTTGCTTATTCAGCCTTGGTATTAGGGCTCAAATCAGAACAACAATGCATAGTGTGCCAGGCGGTGTCGCGGTAATAGACCTGAACACAGATAGTAAACCAAATGTCACATACAATAAAAAACAGGTAATGGTTTTAGGTAACACAGGTAACTACAAAGCGATAGTGGGTATACCCTTAAGTGCCAAACCGGGAATGCATGAAATTACATTGAAACTTGGCACACAGACCATCACTCAACAATTTGAAATCTTTGATAAACAATATGAAGAACAATATATCACCCTGAATAATAAGGAGATGGTAAACCCTTCCACGCCGAATCTGGAACGAATTCGAACGGAATCTGGAATAATTAATCAGGCAAAAGCTATTAGGAGTGAAATTACAGAGGTTCCACTACAGTTGACCATGCCCGTCTCCGGGCGGATTAGCAGTCCATTTGGACTACGTCGTTTTTTTAATAATCAAGCAAGAAACCCGCATAGTGGACTGGATATCGCCTCACCTGAAGGCACACCCATAGCATCAGCGGCAGCTGGTAAGGTCGTTAACACTGGTTCTTACTACTTCAACGGGAATACAGTTTTTATCGAGCATGGTCAGGGTTTAGTCACTATGTATTGTCACCTTAGTGAAATCCTGGTGGAGAAAGGTCAACAAGTTAGTCGCGGCGATACAATAGGAAAAGTTGGACAAACCGGCAGGGTAACCGCACCTCACCTGCACTGGGGAGTTATTTTAAATACGGTTTCTGTTGACCCCTCTATGTTTATTGAGGGTGACAACTAAGCGAGATAGATATTTATGTTACAGCCGTGACTTCATGAAGATCTTCACCTGCTGCCTGTAAATCTGCATGGTATGACGATCTAACCATAGGTGCACTGGCAACATTCTCAAATCCCAGACTCGTCGCAAATTCTCCTAACTGAGTAAATTCCTCAGGAGTCACAAATCGTTCTACTTGCAGGTGATAACGACTGGGTTGTAGGTATTGGCCTAATGTAAGCATGTCACAACCATGAGAGCGCAGATCCTTAATGACAGTTTTCACTTCATCCATTTCTTCTCCCAGTCCTAACATTAACCCTGATTTTGTTGGAACCTGGGGATGTGCTTCTTTAAAATTTTTAATGAGATCAAGTGACCAATGGTAATCAGACCCTGGTCTGGCTTTTTTATACAAACGCGGGACAGTCTCCAGGTTATGATTAAACACATCAGGTGGTGATTGAGACAGAATATTTAATGCGACCTCTCCCCTTCCTCTAAAATCAGGAACAAGGATTTCAATTTTCGTATTTGGCGAACGCTCTCTTACTGCGCTTACACACTTTACAAAATGTTCAGCACCGCCATCTTTTAAATCATCACGATCAACTGATGTAATAACCACATATTTTAATTTCATCATTAAAATTGCATCAGCAAGGTTATTGGGTTCTTCAGTATCTAATGGTTTGGGCCTGCCGTGGGCAACATCGCAAAATGGACATCGCCTGGTACACAGATCTCCCATGATCATAAAAGTGGCTGTTCCATGGGAAAAACACTCTCCCAGGTTTGGACAGGACGCCTCTTCACAAACCGTGTGCAACTGTTTTTCTCTTAATAGTCTCTTAAGCTCGATGACCCTGGGATGAGTTGGCGCCTTTGCCTTAATCCATGCCGGTTTCCTGGTCATAGGCCCTTCTTGCGGAACCACTTTAATGGGGATACGTGAAGTCTTTAATTCCCCTCTTTGTTGCCTACTAGGCTTGCTATTTAATTCGCTATCCGATGTCATTCTTATTTGTCCTGCTTATAACAGCTATATTACCTTTTTCCCAACCGTGGCTATATCTACCGGAATATATTTTTCATATCCGAGGTGATTGGCTAGGGCTGTTGCTAGAACTGGCATTATACCGCTTATATTAGTATCCACACCCAAGTCTTTTAATTGTGTTACTGCCATATCTTTATAACCACATGGATTAATCCCACGATATGGAGACAGATCCATATCTACGTTCAATGATATACCATGATAACAATAACCTTTACGAATACGTATGCCCAGTGCTGCAATTTTCCTTTTATCAACATATACGCCCGGTGCTCCAGGGATACGCTGGGCTGATATTTCAAATTTATTTAGCATTTCCATGATGGCCTGCTCTAACAGATGAACATAATTCTTTACGGATATGTTTCTGCGCTTGAGGTCCAGTAAAGGATATACCACAAGCTGACCTGGTCCATGGTAGGTTATTTGTCCTCCTCTGTCGGTCTGAACCAGTGGAATGTTGCCTGCATCGAGTATATGTTCGGTTTTGCCCGACAATCCCAGTGTATAAACCGGGGGATGTTCCATATACCAAACTTCATCAACCGTATCAGGATGCCTTTGTTCAATGAATTGCTTTTGATGAGAAAATGCCACCGAGTATTCAATCTTTCCCAGATCATAAAGATGAAAACTATTCACAGTGCCATCAGAACCCGGGATTCTGCTGTTAAATCCTCATAGATTTTGTCTAGTTGGATTTTGCTATCAGCCTGAATTGTCACCGTAACTGAGATATACTTTCCTCCAGAGCTTAACCGGGTTTCTATTGCCCCTTCTAGAAGAACAGGACAGTGATTCCTGATTATGCTTACCACCAGGCAATCAAAGTCATCATCTGCTTTTCCCATCGCCTTAATAGGGAAATCACAGGGAAAATTGAAAATTGAGTTCTCTTCTTCCATACACATCAATGAAAAGTTAATATTGGTTCTCAAAAATAGTTAAAAATGTAACATGAAAGACCATTATTCTGGTATTTTATTTAGAGTTTTATCTATACAATTAGCTGATTTTATTGAAAATATACATGTTTTAATCGGAGAAAATTATGAAAAATACCCTACGGACAATTCTATTTCTAGTTTCAGTATCACTATTGAATGTTGCATTCGCTCAGGATGCACTAGAATTTTCTGGTAGCTGTACTTATCCTGACAAACCAGCTGGTGTTGATGGTTCAAGTGCATCAGAAGCAGAAATGATCGGATTTCAAAAAAATATGAAAGACTATCTCGCTAAAGGGAATGACTTTCTTGCCTGCCTGGAGAATGAAGAATCCAAGATTCCATCCAGTTCATCAGCTGAACAAAAGGAAGAGTTCAAAGCCAAGGTTACTCAAACATACAATATGGTAGTCGATGAAATGAATGCCATAGCCGATCAGTTTAATACCGCACTACGTGCTTATAAGAACCAGAACCGGTAAAACAATGGGCTTATGCCTGCGAGGGTGTATAAAGCGGGGAGTACGACGGTATTCCTGTGAAATTTTGTGAACTGGATCACAGGTATTTTTTTTTAACTGCGAACTACAATACAAAATTTCTTGTCAATGACGGTAAACTTTTCGTCATGTTTATAACACTCGCCGGTAATCTAAACCAAGGAGACACGCTTGCCAGAACAAAAACCTGATATTGCAATACTAAAGAAGATTCCGATCTTCAGTTCATTATCTGATAGTGAATTGCAAAATATTCTTAATGCCTCTGATAATGGCATTATTGAGTATGGTATGAAAGAAATCATCATCAAGGAATCTGAGATCGGTGACTGCATGTACATCGTGCTGGATGGTGCAGTTGAGGTTTTAATGCGAGGATTAGGTAGAGATATTTCCATGGCCACCTTAAGGCCGGGCGATTTTTTTGGCGAACAGGCATTAACGGTTATAGACGAAACTGGTAGACGAAATGCGACAGTAAAATCCATTCAAAAAGCTACGCTGTTTAAAATTGATAAAAAATATATCCGGTTAACATTAACAGGCGAAGATGATGCCAGTGAAGAGACTACTGTCCCTTCAACTTCTTCGGAAGCTGAGCAGGTAAAGCAACTCATAAGCGGAATGCGCTTATTTGAATCTTTACGTGACAAAGAACTTAGTTCTATTGATACCTGGACCGAAATTAGCACAGTTGGACCTGGCGAGTTTATTCTTAAAGAGTCTGAAAAAGGAAATTGTCTGTATGTTGTCCTGGACGGGTCTGTAGAAATTTTCACTATGGATGACAATGGCGAAATTATTGTCCTTGCCAGACATAAAAAAGGAGGCTACTTTGGTGAACAGTCTCTGTTGCCAGGAAGTACCGGGAAACGTACAGCATTTGCAAGGACGAACGGTAAGACAAAGCTCATTCGTGTACCAAAAGCCTATTTTCGATTGATACTTAACCGAGATTCTGAACTTGCTGAATCACTTAGTAAGGCTGGTCAAAGCCAACAGCAACAAAGAGAACAATTAAAAAAATAAATAAGACCCTCGCTTCACGGGCATATTTTTTTTTATACTGAACATCATTATTTTCCTTACAGAACGTGCTATTGATTACAATATGCCATGTATGCGCTTGAAATAAATCATCTGGAAAAAATATACGGGAATAACCTGCATGCTCTAAAGGGTATAGATTTACAGGTTAACGAAGGCGATTTTTTTGCTCTGTTAGGACCTAATGGCGCGGGAAAATCCACACTCATAGGAATAATCTCATCTCTTGTAACCAAATCCAGTGGCCAGATAAAGATATTTGGACATGATACGGACATAGATTTAAATAAGGGGAAATCCTGTCTTGGAATTGTTCCTCAGGAAGTTAATTTTTCATTCTGGGAATCGTGCATGGAAATAGTACTTAATCAGGCAGGTTATTACGGTATCCCCAGAAAGATTGCCTATGAACGGGCAGAAAAATACTTTACTCAGCTAGGCATCTGGGACAAAAGAAATGATCGCTCCCGCACACTTTCAGGTGGATTAAAGCGTCGCCTGATGATTGCCAGGGCATTAATGCATGAACCTAAGCTCCTGATTCTGGATGAACCAACTGCTGGTGTCGATGTAGAACTGCGCCGGTCTATGTGGAAATTTCTTCTTGATATTAACCAAAATGGCACAACTATCGTGCTGACCACGCATTATTTAGAAGAAGCAGAAAACCTTTGTCGAAATATTGCCATTATAGATAAAGGAAATATCATTGAAGACACCTCAATGAAAAACCTTCTGGGAAGACTTAGTACTTACACATATATCCTGGAACTCACTGAGGCCTGTCATATATTACCAAGCCTGAGAGAGTTTCAACTACACCAGATTGATCCCATGTCAATTGAGGTCGAAGTCCATCGTGATCAGAATTTAAACGATCTTTTTAAAGACCTGAGTGAAGAAAATATTCAGATCTGCAATATAAGAAACAAATCCAACCGCCTGGAAGAACTTTTTATTCGCTTGTTAGATAACAAGGATGATATGCATCATGGGTAGCAAACGAATTTTGATTGCCTTTTATACAATCGTCTTTAAAGAAGTCAGCCGATTTCTAAGGATCTGGGGACAAACTATATTGCCACCTGCTGTCAGCATGACCCTGTATTTCATTATCTTTGGCAGCCTTATTGGACCTCGTATCGGGCGTATGGATGGGTTTGTCTATATGGAATTTATAGCACCGGGTTTGATAATGATGTCGGTCATCAATAATAGTTATTCCAATGTCGTTGCCTCATTCTTTGGCGCCAAATTTCAACGACATATTGAAGAAATGCTGGTGGCCCCAATACCTGACACCATAATCCTGGCAGGATACGTTATTGGTGGTGTTGCCAGAGGATTAATAGTAGGCATTGTAGTAACGCTTGTTGCTATGTTTTTCACTAAGCTGCAAATACATAATTATTTTATCGTTATCTCTGTGGTTATGCTGACAGCCGTCCTGTTTTCCCTGGGTGGGTTCATCAATGCTGTTTACGCAAGAACGTTTGACGATATATCCATAGTCCCGACGTTCGTGTTGACACCTTTAATCTATCTAGGTGGTATTTTTTACTCTATAGAATTACTACCAGATTTTTGGGAAGGAGTTTCACGGATTAATCCAATTTTGTACATGGTAAATGCATTTCGATATGGAATTCTGGGTGTATCGGACATTGATATCACCTTTGCGTTTGCCATAATCCTGATGTTCATAATCATACTGACGATTTTTGCCTTAACTCTATTAAAAAAAGGGACAAGAATAAAAAGCTGATCCATTAACAAATATGGATTACCTTATGATTGTTCACCAGTATAAATACATCCCGAGGTACAGGTTTCTCTGATTTCAACAGCACTTAACTGGGAGACTACAGGTTTTAATCGTTTCCAGATCCATATCGCCAGATTTTCACTGGTAGGGTTCTCCAATCCTTCAATTTCATTAAGGTATCGATGATCCAGTGCAGAAAATATCGGCTGAAATTTCTCCCCGATTTCAGCAAAATCCATAACCCAGCCTGATTTCTCCTCTACTTTTCCTTCGACATGTACTGTAATTTTAAAGGAATGTCCATGCAGGCGACGACACTTATGCTCCTCAGGCAAGTTAGGCAACAGATGAGCAGCCTCGACATAAAATTCTTTATAAAGCTTCATAAAACAAATATTACTCTGATGGTGATTTTTTTTATCTTTTCTATATAGGCATTAAAAATATTGTTTGCACTCTTCCATAAGCCACCTGGTTTTCCGTTACCGACAGATATTCCGTCTATTTGTATCACAGGTGCAACTCCCGTAGTAGAGCCGGTTAACCAAACCTCATCAGCATCCTTGAGGGCCTCCAGGCTAATTGCCTCTTCATATACTAATTGTCCTGAATCACGTAATAATTCGACTAAAAGATCTCGAGTAATCCCGGGCAAAATACTACCGTCTTTGGGTGGCGTATAGACGCTTGTACCTTTTACGATAAATACATTACTCGCTGCACCTTCTGTCACCTTATTATCTCTGATTAATATTGCCTCATAGGCACCGCCTGTATCTTTGGCAAGCTGTCGTAATAATATATTAGGCAACAGGGTAATCGCCTTGATATCACATCTATGCCAGCGTATATCTTCATGGATGATAGCACCCACACCTTCATCAAATGGTCGACTGTAAATTTTATTGCACATAACAAAAACCGTCGGCACCATAGTATCTTCATATAGATGTTGTCTTTCTGACACACCGCGAGTGACCTGTATATACAGGGCTTTATTATCACCGCTTTGACTGACCTTAATAAGATCCTGACAGATATTTTGCCATTCTGATTGATTGTATGGATTATTGATATGAATTGCATTCAAGCTGTTTTCAAGCCTCACAATATGTTCATGAAACCGAAACATCTTGTTGGCATAGACAGGAATTACTTCATAAACCCCATCTCCAAATAAAAATCCCCGGTCAAATACAGAGACTTTTGCGTCCTCCTTATTGAGGAACTGACCGTTTAAAAATACTTGCATAAGAAACTACTGGAAGAACAGCTTTATTTCGTCCTGGATTCGCTTGATGATTCCACCCTCAGGAACAGCATCTAATGCAATCAATGACAATGTTGCAAGCTGCTCATCTTCAAGTATCAGATTTACATTACCCAGCACCATATTCATACTAATTGGCACTGTAATGTTTTGATTAAGTTCAACAACTGGCTGAATATTTTTTAGTTGTCCGCGCGGGATGGTTAACCACAAATCGTTTTCAACGCCAAGTTCAACATTGTCTGTTTCCCCTTTCCAGATTGCCGTGGAAGTGACTTGCTCTCCCTTACTGTAATATTTGTGCGTTTCAAAAAATCGGAATGCATAACCAAACAATGATGATGAAGCCCTGGCCCGAGATTCCATTCCATCTGTACCCATAACAACTGAAATGACACGCATATCATTTCGTTTGGCAGATGCGACAAGACAATATCCTGCATTTTCTGTGTGCCCGGTTTTAATGCCATCCACACTATCATCCCGCCACAGCAAGAGATTGCGATTTGGTTGTTTTATATCGTTAAATGTAAATTCCTTAATGGAATGCCATTCATAAATATCAGGATGGTCACGGATTATGGCCTCGGCAAGTGTCGCAAGATCTCTTGCCGTTGTGTAGTGATTCTCATCAGGCAATCCAGTACTGTTTACAAAATTCGTATCGTTCATTCCCAGCCTGGCCGCATACTGGTTCATAATCGCGGCAAAGACTTCTTCAGTTCCTGCAATATGCTCAGCCAGTGCCACACTAGCATCATTTCCAGATTGAATAATGACGCCTCTTAACAGATCCTCTACAGACACTTCCTTACCAACCTCTATGAACATTCTGGAGCCTTCCATTCTCCAGGCCTTTTCACTCACTAGCACCATTTCTTCCATATTGATGCTACCTTCGTGTATCTCGTTTGACACAATATAGGTCGTCATCATCTTGGTCAGACTGGCAGGTTCAACACGTTGATCTATGTTTTTTTCTGCAAGCACACGCCCACTATTAAAATCTTTAACCAGATATGAGACAGCATTAATATCCGGCGGTGCGGGCAAGATAGCAGCAATAGTATTTAATGAAAAAAGCCCAAAGGAAAGAAGAAGAATAAATTTAATATCGCTGTTTTTTTTCATTGATTTATACCTACATTAGACCTTAGTTCACTGTAACATAGTGGTTATAAACACCATATTGACCCAGTTTATTAACAATACTATCAGCAAGGTCAACATCCCTTAATGGTCCAAAACGGACTCGATATACCCTGCTCCCATTAACAACGACATCACTGATTGAGAGAAGATTTTGGGATATGGGACCGAGCTTATCTTTCATTTTTACAGCGTTTACCATTTCAGAAAATGCCCCTACCTGAATGTAGAAGCCACTATTATCATAACCAACGCCTGTATTCCCTGATACACCCGGGCCTATAACCGGTGCGCCGCTACCCTGAGCCGTTGTATATCCAGGTCCAACAGTGCGAATTTCAACCCAACCCGTTCCCTTTTGCAGAATATCCAGTTTAGCAGCAGCCGTATATGACAGATCAATAATACGATTTTCGTGAAATGGGCCACGATCATTAACCTTAACAATAATTTTTTTTCTATTGTCTAGATTAGTCACTTCTACATAAACAGGTAAGGGCAAGGATTTATGTGCTGCCGTCATTGCATACATATCGTATGTCTCGCCACTGGAAGTTCGTCTCCCATGAAATTTTTCTCCGTACCAGGAGGCAATACCCTTCTCTACAAAATTCCGACTACTTTCCATAACGTAGTAGCGTTTACCATTTACGACATATGAAGGGGGGTTACCATATTTACTTTTAGGCTCATTCCTGGGAACAGCATCGGGCACACCAGAAACATCAACACTTCCTGGTCTTGGCCCTTTGTCACGAGTTATCACGCTACTTCCAAATGAACAGGCATATAAAAAGAAAGTCAGACCGACCAGAGTCAAGCACGTCCGTATTTTAGATTTACTAAACATTATTTTCTCAATATTCGGCCTGAATGATTTCCATTGCCAACTGGTATACCGCCATGGCATACAGGGCACTATGATTATACCGGGTTATCACATAAAAGTTTTCCAGTGCTACCCAGTAATCGTTACCATTTTTCTGTTCAAATTTGAGCAATTTTGCCTTCATTTCACCTGACAGATCTGGATTTATTGTCACACCCAGGTTTGATAATTCTAAAAGTGTTTTGTCTGGCTCAAGTGATGAATTTAGTATCGATTCAAAAGCATTTCCACTAGTGCTGGCCTTATGAGCCACGTCCTGACCCTTCTTCCAACCATGCATTTTAAAATAATTTCCAACACTACCAATAGCATCCGCAGGATTGTTCCATATATCTATTGTGTCATCGCCATCAAAATCCACAGCATAATGACGATAACTGCTGGAGATAAATTGCGGTATACCCATAGCTCCCGCGTAAGATCCCGTAAGAGTTAATGGATCAAATCCCTGCTCACGTGCTAATAAAAGAAATTGCACAAGCTCACTTTTGAAAAAACTTGCTCGCTTAGGATATCTGAACCCTAAAGTAACCAGCGAATCCATTACCTTATAACCACCAGTGTTATTTCCGTATCGTGTTTCCACCCCAATTATGGCTGTAATGATATGCGGAGGGATACCGAACTCAACTTCGGCCTTATCGAGAAGTTCTCGATTTTCTTCAATAAATTTTCTTCCCAGATTGATTCGATCATTCCGTAGAAATATCCTTCTGTACTTATGCCAGGGCATTGCTTCTGCTGGCCTAGAGATGGCATCCAAAATCGACTGTGCAACTTTAGCTTTGCTAAAAAGCACCTCCAATTGGTCTTTCTCAAAACCATGCTTGGATACCATTTCAGTGATAAATTCCTGAACATCTTGTTCCTGATGTAAATCAGCGTATGCCGATTGAACAGAGAATATGAGTATTATTAATGTCAGTTTTAATATTAATTTCATAATTATTAATCCGATAAGAACCGTCTGTGTGTGTGTATGCCCATCAAAACACCAAACCCTATCATCAATGTTACCATTGATGTGCCGCCAAAACTTACAAGAGGTAACGGGATACCTACTACGGGTAACTGCCCTGATACCATTCCAATATTAACAAAAATGTAGACAAAAAAAGTTAATATAATACTCGCCCCAAGAATTTTTCCGAATGTTGTCTGCGCGTGCATTGATATGTAGAGCCCCCGATAAATAATAAATAAATATAGGCCCAACAACACCATGACCCCGGCAAAACCGAACTCTTCACACAAGACCGAAAAAATAAAATCCGTGGACCGTTCAGGTAGAAACTCCAGGTGTGACTGGGTTCCGTTCAACCAGCCCTTCCCATATAAGCCACCTGATCCAATTGCAATCATGGATTGTATAATATGGTATCCGGCCCCCAATGGATCTTGCTCAGGGTTGATAAATGTCATTACCCGCTGTCGCTGGTATTCATACATAAACATCCAGGAAACAGGAATCATCAGTGCGCCTAAAATTACCAGCCCTGTAATATACCGCCAGTTCATCCCTGCGATAAACAAGACTGAAAAACCTGCAATTGATACAAGAATTGCTGTACCCAGATCGGGTTGTTTTACGATGAGACCGACCGGTATCAGTATAATTACCGCACTTAAAAATATTTGTGATAATGATGGTGGGAGCGTTTTTTCGGCAAGATACCAGGCCAGAACCATGGGGACCGCCAGCTTCATGAGTTCCGACGGTTGAAAGCGAATAACCCCAAGATCAATCCACCTTTGAGCACCTTTTCCTATGTATCCTATGACCAGCACCATAATCAAGAGGGCAACTCCAAACAAAAAAATCCAGATAGAAACTCCAGCAAGCCGTGATGGTGATACCTGGGCAACGAGAAACATTAAACCAAATGCAAACAACATACGTACTACCTGATTATAAATAACGGCTGATTGCTGGCCACTCGCACTATAAAGTATCAACAGGCCAAACAGACACAATATAATCAACCCGAACAATAACGGGATATCAATGTGCAATCTTTCAGAGAAAGTCTGTTGTTTCATCGTTAAACGTCACTTCTGGAATTCCAATTTGTTCAAAATAATCATCAAATAACAAGCGTGCTATCGGTGCAGCATTAGCAGAGCCACCACCACCGTTTTCTATTATTACTGACACCACAATTTTAGGATCGTTCACAGGTGCAAACGCTACGAAAAGTGCATGATCATGTAGTTCCTTTACTAGTTTGTCAGCTTCATATTCTTCATCTTCTGCAAGACTAAACACCTGTGCTGTGCCTGATTTTCCAGCAAATTGGTATTTGGCATCCACTCCCGCACGCTTGGCTGTTCCATTGGGAGCATGAATAACATCATGCATCGCATCAACAATTCGTTCCCAATTTTCTTCAGAAATACTGATGCTATGTAGCACCTCTTTTTCCCCAGATATAATTGTCTCCTCGCTTAAGGGGGCACGAGCATGATCAAAAAAACGAGGTTTGAGAACATTACCTCGATTTGCTATGACTGCCGTTGCAACAGCGAGTTGAATAGGCGTTGCCAGTATGGCACCTTGTCCGATACCAATGTTTAATGTCTCTCCGGGATACCAGGATTCGTTATATGTTTTTCTTTTCCAGTCTCTAGACGGCATTAAGCCTGCGGTTTCACCACCAATATCTATGTTGGTGCGTTTGCCAAAACCGAATTCACTCATTGATTCATAAATAAGGTTTATCCCCAGTTCGTTTGCGAGTGCATAAAAATAAACATCACAAGATTCTGCAATCGCCTTGCGTAAATTGGTATGCCCATGACCTTGTTTTTTCCAGTCTCCTTTCTTGAGGCTGGTGCCTTTAAGGATATACCAGCCAGGGCACCAGGTTTCATCGTCAGGAAGACGTACACCGTGCCTTAGTGCAGTCAAACCTAACACTGGTTTTATTGTTGAGCCTGGGGGATATTTACCCTGCAATGCTCTGTTTAATAATGGTATGTCAACTGATGACAGATATTTATTATAGGTCTTAGAATCAATACCATTTACAAACTCGTTCGGGTCATATCCCGGTGAACTCACCATGGCAAGTACGCCTCCATTAATCGGATCCATTGCTACCACAGCCCCACGTTTGCCTTCCAGTGCCTGTACTGCCAAGTTTTGTAATGACGCGTTCAAGGTTAAATAAATGTTATTCCCTGGTACGGGAGGTGTCCTGTCTATGACTCGGATAACTCTGCCCTGGACATTTACTTCAACCTGTTGATACCCCACCTTTCCATGCAATAAATCTTCATAAGCCTTTTCTGCACCAATTTTTCCGATATGACTGGTAGCAATATAGTTAGACTTATCCAGTGTTGAAAGCTCATCTTCATCAATCATTCCTACATAGCCAATGGCATGTGATGTCATGGGTCCCAGTGGGTAATATCGGTTTAGGCGCGCGATAATATCGACACCTTCAAACTTGTGCAGGTCTACTGATACCCTGGCCAACTCCTCATCACTGAGGTTATACATCAAAGGAATGCTTTCAAAGCGCCGGTTTTGCTTAAGCCTCGCTTTAAACGACGATACATTGCTTTCACCTATTTCAATAATCTCCCCAAGATTCTTCAGAACATTATCCATGTCTTTGACTGTCTCAGGAGTAATTTCCAGACTGAACGAAGGTCGATTATCGGCCAATAAGACACCATCACTACTGAATATCAGTCCACGCGTTGGAGCTATTGGTGAAATCTTGACCCGGTTAGATTGTGATAATGTTGAATAGTGATCATGCATGACCACTTGTAAGTGAAAAATCCTGTAAGAAACTATGAATACAAATATTGTCGCTAGTATGCCTGCGATTACCGCACGCCTAATAATCAATCTGGCTTCGTGATTAGCATCTTTAAATTTAAATACAGGTGACATGCTGCTTCCTTCCGGCCTCAGGAATTCTGAAATTTTCGACGAACGTCACGAAGGATGATAAACAACCACGGCCACAATATCATGCTGGTAATTGCAGGCATCCAGAACGTCCAATGCTGAGGAGGAAATCCCATCATTGCACGCATCCATAAGATCAATAACTGAGCCATTAATAATAATCCACAAATAATCATCGCCTGTTGTGCCAATGGATAAATTCGAATCCGTTTATGTAACTTGATAATGACAAAAGCAATGATGATCAAAACGATCGCATTCTGGCCAAACACAGTTCCTTGCTGCACATCCAAAAACATGCCAGCAATCCATGCAATGCCTACACCCACTCTTTCTGGCAGCGCCAGGCACCAGTAGATAAGAACAATAGCAACCCAGGCCGGCCGCCAATTGATGGCCCATTCAGGCAATGGCATGGCCGTCAACATATAAGCAATGACGAAACTCATAAATATAACGACACCGCCCTTTTGTCGCATTTCAATCATTTCAAGGGACTCTTTTTAGTGCCCTGATCATAAGTGGTGTTTTCTTCATAGGGCCATATGAGTAAGACTTCACGGCTCTGACCAGGATTGGCGCTAGGCGTAATCTGCACCGTGGCAAAAGGCTCTCCCGGTTCCATCGTAATATTCGCGACCGTTCCTACTGGATATCCACGTGGAAAACGTCTGCCCAGTCCAGATGAGATGACCAGATCTCCCGTTTTAATATCAGCATTGGTTGGCAGGTTTTCGAGTAATAAGACATTATCCTGACCTGTTCCCACAGCTATGGCCCTTAAGCCGTTTCGGTTTAATTGCACGGGCATGGAATGCGTTTGATCTATTATGAGTAATACGGTACTTGAGAAAGGATTTACATGGACTACCTGTCCCATAATACCATTGGCATCCACAACAGGCTGTCCATCATAAACCTCATCACGTTGTCCCTTGTTTATAACTATCTGCCTGCGAAAAGATTCCAGCTCTACTGCAATCAATTCGCCTATAAGTACCCTTTCGACTCTCTCACCCAGCCTGACAGAAGACTCGAGTAATTCTCTCAGGCGATTATTTTCCTCGATAATAATGTCATATTTTTGCAGTTTGGCATTGAGTAATAACAGATCTTTGCTGAGATCCTCGTTTTCTTCAAGTAACTGCTTTTGGGTAACAATAGAGTTGTTGATCCAACCGCCTGCCTGCAGAGGCATATTAACGATGTATTGTAGAGGGTATACCAAAGTAGAGAGAAAAGATCGGATATTCTCAAGATGACCGTGTCGATGATCCACTGTCATCAATCCGATAGATATCAGTATTAAAAATACAGCCTTAACATTTGTTGAAGGCCCTTTTAGGAAGAGTGTATTGATCCTAGACTCCCCGAATTGGTTATACGATTACTCAGTGGTTAAAATATCAGTCCCATACTCATCAATCATTTCCATGTAACGACCACCACCACGAGCTACACAAGTCAAAGGATCTTCGGCGATGATGACCGGCAATCCTGTTTCTTCCATAAATAATCTGTCTATGTCACGAAGTAATGCACCACCACCCGTCAGTACCATTCCTCTTTCTGCAACATCAGAACCCAGCTCAGGCGGAGTCTGTTCCAATGCATTCTTGACGGCATCAACGATACCCGTCAACGGTTCTTGCAATGCTTCCAGGATTTCATTGCTGTTGAGCGTAAAGCTACGAGGAATACCTTCTGCCAGGTTTCTACCTCTCACTTCCATCTCCCGTACTTCGTTTCCAGGATAAGCACATCCGATCTGATGTTTTATACGTTCCGCGGTCGCATCTCCAATCAAGGTGCCATAATTTCTTCTGACATAGTTAATAATGGCCTCATCAAATCGATCGCCACCAATTCTTACGGAATCCGCATAAACAATACCATTTAATGAAATGACTGCTACTTCTGTGGTACCGCCACCGATGTCTAACACCATAGTCCCTTTGGCATCACTCACAGGCATACCAGCACCAATAGCAGCAGCCATGGGTTCCTGAATTAGATGCACTGTTCTTGCACCAGCGCCTAAGGCTGATTCCTTAATAGCCCTACGCTCTACTTGCGTTGAACCGCAAGGTACACAAACCAAAACTCTTGGGCTGGGTTTAAACAAAGTGCCGCCATGTACCATACGAATAAAATACTGAAGCATTTTTTCCGTCACAGTAAAATCTGCAATCACACCATCTTTGAGTGGACGTATAGCAACAATATGTTCAGGTGTTCGACCTAACATTCGTTTAGCTTCTGCACCAACCGCAAGTATGGACTTGGAATTGATTGAGTTGCCTTCCTTACGAATGGCAACTACTGACGGTTCATTCAGGACGATGCCTTTTCCTCGAACATAGATAAGTGTATTTGCTGTACCCAAGTCAATAGAAAGGTCGTTTGAAAAAAAACCTCTGAGGTTATTTAACATGTATCAGAAAATCCTCACAGCATAGGGCTGCAAACTGTTAATCATAAAATCGGTTTAAAGTCTCAGGAGTTACGGTAGAATGTGTAAAAGCCAGATTTACATCGGTTTAAAGCTGGTCAAAAATTGACCAGATCGGGTTTTCCACAATCTATATTAAACTTCTGCAAGATCGGGCCACAACTCACTGATTTAAGGATATTACTGTAACAGTGGCTAGCCTATTGAGCAAGTAATCAGATATGATAAATTCGTAATTTTACAACACTTTTTGAGGTAAGAACGTGACGCTGGATCGAAAACAGATTGAAGACATTGCCATGTTGGCAAGACTCTCCATCAAGGAGGATGATATCCCAGTTCATCAAACTGAGTTGGGGGAGATCCTGAAAATGGTAGAGCAGATGAAATCCGTGGATACCGATGCCATCGAACCGCTTGCACATCCATTGGAAATTGATGCCAGATTGCGTCCTGATACCATTACCGAAGAAAATCAACGGGAAAAGAACCAGAAAATGGCGCCTCAGACACAAGACGGTTATTACCTCGTTCCAAAAGTTATCGAATAATCTCTGTATTACGGATTCAAACTTACCATGTATACCCATACTCTTGCAGAGCTATCGAAACTACTCAATGATGGCTCTATCAGCAGCGTAGAGCTTACGAAGCTCTACTATGAACGATGCCAGACCTATAATTCAGAACTGAACTGCTTTATCACGCTGACGCCAGAATCTGCCATGGAGAGTGCCAGGACAGCCGATGCGCTGATTGCTAAGAAGCAAAACGGACCATTGACGGGCATTCCCTTCGCCCATAAAGATATCTTTTGCACGCAAGGGACCAAAACGTCTTGTGGATCAAAGATGCTGGACAATTTTCTGCCGCCTTACGATGCAACTGTGGTGAAAAAACTTGGTGATGCCGGCATGGTATGCATTGGAAAAACCAACATGGATGAATTTGCCATGGGCTCATCCACAGAAAACAGTTACTACGGTCCCACAAAAAACCCCTGGGACGTATCTAAAGTGCCTGGCGGATCCTCCGGTGGCAGCAGTAGCGCTGTTGCTGCAAGGCTGATACCCGCAGCTACCGGCACCGACACTGGTGGTTCAATTCGACAACCCGCCGCACTATGCGGTATTACGGGACTCAAGCCTACCTATGGTACGGTCTCACGGTTTGGTATGATTGCCTTTGCCTCCAGCCTGGATCAAGGCGGGCCTATGACTCAAACAGCAGAAGATGCGGCAATGATCATGAATGCCATCGCTGGTTTTGATGTTAATGATTCAACCTCTCTTGAAAGAGAGAATGTTGACTACACGACGAATCTCAATGATTCCATTGAAGGCGTCAGAATTGGTCTACCAAAACAATATTTTAGTGCAGACGTTGATCCTAAAACCATTGAACAGATCAAAGACGCTATTGGTCTGTATGAACAGGCTGGTGCGAAGATCATTGATATTGATTTACCCAACACCAGTCTATCCATCCCAGCATATTATGTTGTCGCGCCAGCAGAGGCCTCATCAAACCTTTCCCGTTTTGACGGCGTCAGATTTGGTTACCGATGTGATGACCCTGTAGATCTTCTGGATCTCTATTGCCGATCCCGATCAGAAGGATTTGGAAATGAAGTCAAGCGCCGGATTATGATTGGCGCTTATGTATTATCCGCTGGGTATTATGATGCCTATTACCTTAAGGCCCAGAAGATCCGCCGCATGATCCGTGATGACTTTCAATCCGCATTCAAAGAGGTAGATGTTATTATGGGACCAACTACCCCGGCCCCGGCTTTCGGTCTAAATGAGCTTTTAGATGACCCTGTGCAGATGTATCTTGCCGACATTTTTACAGTTTCCGTAAACCTGGCCGGACTACCCGCGATTTCCATCCCAGCAGGCTTTGCTTCAAACTTACCGGTTGGTCTTCAGATTATTGGTAATTATTTCAGTGAACCCAGCTTATTAAACCTAGCACACCAGTTCCAGCAAACCACCGACTGGCACAAAAAGATGCCCGAAGGCTTCAGATCATGAAATATGAGACGGTCATTGGTCTTGAGATCCATGTGCAACTGGCAACACAAAGTAAGCTATTCTCAGGTGCCGCCACACGCTACGGCGCCGAACCCAATGCCCAGGCATGCATAATTGACCTTGGGATGCCCGGCGTTTTACCCGTTATTAATGAAACAGCCATCAAAATGGCGGTAAAATTTGGACTGGCAGTTAATGCCAGTATCACCAGTCCATCCGTATTTGCCAGAAAGAACTATTTTTATCCGGATCTACCCAAAGGATATCAAATCAGTCAGCTTGATCTCCCCATTGTTGCGAATGGGTCCATCGATGTGCAACTGGATGACGGTGAAATCAAAACCATTCGTATTACCCGTGCACATCTGGAAGAAGATGCAGGCAAATCTGTCCATGAAGGTTACGGTGAGCATACGGCTATTGATCTTAACCGTGCCGGTACGCCTTTGATAGAGATAGTGTCAGAACCTGATATCCGATCTGCAAAGGAAGCAGCAGCATATATGAAAAAGATCCACAGCCTGATTCGGTATCTTGAAATTTCTGACGGCAACATGCAAGAAGGTTCTTTTCGCTGTGATGCAAATGTCTCCATCCGTGAAGACGGCAGTTCAGAACTTGGCACCAGAGCAGAAATTAAAAATATCAACTCCTTTCGTTTCGTTGAAAAGGCGATAGACTATGAAGTGGAACGTCAAATCGATCTGCTTGAATCAGGTAAAAAAGTAACGCAAGAAACCCGGCTTTATGATGCCAATAAAAATGAAACCCGATCCATGCGCAGCAAGGAAGAGGCAAATGATTACCGGTATTTCCCTGATCCGGATCTTTTGCCCGTGATGTTTTCTGATGAGCTCATTAAATCTATTGAACAGTCCATGCCCGAATTACCTGATGCTAAACGCCAACGGTTTATCGATGAACTGGGCCTGTCTGTTTATGACAGTGACAACCTCACTGCCAGTCGAGAACTGGCAAACTACTTTGAACAAGCACTAGCAATCGCCACCAATGCCAAACTTACAGCTAACTGGGTCATGGGAGAATTTTTAGCAGCACTCAACAAGGAAGGATTAGACATAAGCGACACTCCTGTGTCGGCTGATATGCTCGGCGGACTTGTCAAACGCATTGATGACAACACGATCTCAGGAAAAATAGCCAAGCAGGTCTTTGACGCGATGTGGAATGGTGAAGGCAGTGCAGATCAAATCATTGAAGCACAGGGACTGCATCAGGTCACCGATACCGGCGCAATTGAAAAACTGGTAGATGATGTCATCAACGCTAATCCCAAACAGGTAGAACAATACCAAAACAGTCCCGATGATAAAAAAGGCAAACTGATAGGCTTCTTTGTCGGCCAGGTAATGAAGACATCCCAGGGCAAGGCCAACCCTCAACAAGTTAACAAGCTACTGAAAGAAAAACTAAAGTAGTCTGCGCCATATTAATAACTCAGGTAGGTATAATATATCTTATTGATAAATATACGTATTTTACCTATTTTCCCCGTCTGATATCTCATATACACACATTAGCAAAATTGATATTGAAAGAAGGAAAGGACGCGCACTGGATATTAACGAATATGTTAGCTATCTTTATTGAATGCTTTGAATATGAAGGACTTGCATCAATGTTCCATATGCACTCATATATAATACTATTATCCAACATGCGTCATAACACATAGTTATGTGGATTAATCCAAAGGAGTTCGAAAATTGAATTTCTAGCGCTATTGGCGATATTCGGGATAGCCTACTTCGGAATTATTTTGCCTATGTTTCACGGAATAAGCCAGAAATACCGAGGAAGAAGATTTGTTATTCGACTTGGGATACCTTGGAGCTTTAAAAATGCAGAACATCGGTGGGACGTATTTTTGTCTTTTGTGTCCTTCATAATTACATTGGGTATATCACTTTACATATTCGATTTCTTATTTCCATTTGAGGAGATTGGCCGGTGAACAACAGCGGCCGCCAAAAGCTTTTCCAAAATACTAGCAACCATTTCGCCGGCGCATAATGCAGACGTTAGAAAATAAAGAGTAATTATTTTAGAGATAATGAAAAAAATATTCTTATTGTTAGTTTTATCTCCCATTGTCTTCGCACAAAGCACATTAACTAACGACATACGAATATTCAGCAATGTATTAGCTTATGAGCTCCAGTACCGTGTCTATCTCCCTGATGGATATGAGACCCACAGTGATTACCCCGTAATATTTCTGACTGATGGTCAAAATTATCTGCGGCGTGGAGAAATGAATATCATCCTTGATGAATTGATCACTAGTCAGCAGATTAAACCTGTCATTGCTGTATTCGTTGATCCCCGAGACCCCGATGATATTAAAAACAACCGACGCCGTCGCCAGTTTTTGTGTAATGAAGACTATCTGATTTTTTATATTGAAGAGCTGATTCCAAAAATTGAGTCTACTTACCCGGTAAGCCAAAAACGGGAAGACCGGACTATCATGGGATTATCTTTTGGCGGGACTAATGCGGCCTGTTTCGGACTCATGGGCTATGACATATTTTCCGGTATCGTCATGCAATCTCCGGCTAACCACCCAATTCCTAACCTGCTACCGACCTATGAATCCACACCAATCTTACCGCTTAAGATCTTCCTTAGTACAGGAACACCTAATGACAATACCCGTGCCAACCGAGATTTCTATAATATCCTTGAAGCTAAGGGCTACCCAATTAAATACATTGAGGTAAATGAGGGACATAATTGGGACAATTGGGGCCCCTTGATTGATGACGTGCTTATTCACTATTTTGGTACAAAAGATCAGGATATTTAATTACGGGTTTGCGCGGTCTTTTACTAGCAGATTTGATCATTCTCACCTACACTTAAATAATACGCATCATTTGGGGGAAATATGGATAGAGCATTCTATCCAATCATTATTCTTTTTTGTCTGTCCTTACCAGTATTGGCTCAGGACATGACTGGCCGTTATGAAGACAATACTTCGATGAATATCTTGGGCAATGATGGCAATGCCAGAGATTGTTACCGCGCTGCGGGGATTGCAGCACGGATTCATTACACCTCCAGCCGGGACCTCACTAATTGCAACCTGGCATTGACACGCTCTGCCTTGTCACCACGCGACCGTGCCGCAACCCTGACCAATCGTGGCATTATTCACATTGCACTAAAGCATTATGATCAAGCGATTACAGATTTAAATGGGGCGCTGGAATTAAAACCTGAGTTTGGTGAGGTCCACGTCAATATTGGAAATATCTACTTTATTAATGATGATTATTATAGTGCTGTTCAGGAATATACCGCCGCTATTGATAAACAAACGACAAAAGTCCATGTTGCGCATATTAACCGAGGAATGGCCTATGAAAAGCTGGGGGATGTTGAAAATGCAGAAAAGGACTACACAATAGCGCTGGAATTGATTCCAAGTGCGTCCTTGCCGCGTGTCAGATTAGATCAATTATTAAATAATTACGACAACAAGGAGAATAATTAAACCATTTAATTTTTATCTTGTGATACCTCTACACCATTTACATAGTATTTACGAGATACCAGTGTCCCTGCTCTAGAATACCCCTCCCATACACCGTTACCTTTTCCATAAACATAATGACGACGTTCCATCAGTTGCCCGTTATCATAAAACTCTTCGTGTAGTCCATTTCGCTTACCCTCGATATAGACTGATTTTTCTGACAACAGACCATCTTCAAAGAAATCTTCATTCAATCCGTTACGAATACCATCCTCGTAATGAATATAAGTCTTTAATTGCCCGTTTTCATATTGCCACATGGCAATCCCAGTGAATGGTAGACCTGTTTCAGGTGTATTAAAAACACCGTTTTTTTCAATTAAGTTATTTCCATCAATTTCATCAGGTTGGGGTTCACATCCCAAAAGTAAGCCCATCAATATAATGGAGGAAAAGAACCTGAACATTTTATAATTTCACAATTACGGGATCGGAAATATTGGCAGATAGCACGCGGGCAGCACTACCCTGATTTATAGCAATCTCTACTAGTCCTGATGAATTTTCATACCACAGTCCCTGACCTGGTTCGACATCGGAGAATGTTGTTGCGTGAGTGAATTCATGACCACCTATCTCCAATAGATTTTCTTTGTTTATATTATTTGCTTGTATCCCGGTCATAATATTTCCAAAATGATCAATATAAATTACTTCAAGAAGATCATCAGGCCACTGATGGTAATCCGTCCACTGAAAAACGTTGCCTTGTGGAGGCTCACCTTTATCCAGCATGGCACATACAGGGGCATAAAGATCACGCCCATGAAAGGTGTTGGATAGATTTTCTGGTTGCCAGCTAATTTCCCACGATATTGGGTTAGTTGCAGAGCGGCAGACCATATCAAACAAGCCATTATCAGGACCGACATACCATTTACCATTTGCATTTATTATGACAGGTTTGTGATCATCACTCCCGACACCGGGATCAATCACAGAAAAAATGATAGTCCCTTCTGGGAGGTCTGTAGTAAATGCTAATAGCAAATACGCACTTGCTTTTGGATTGTGAGTAGGGGCATCGGCCATTAGTGTGATCACATGACTTTCAGGTGCATGTTCAATCAGTTTAAGCTTAACCTGGCCCAGGTAAGGGCCCGTCTTTCCATAGTCTGTAAATATAACAATCATTTTATGTAGATTAGTTTGTCGATATCTATAAACAAAAAAACCGAATATTAAATTCGGCTTTCAATGAGTTACTGCTTTATTATTTTTATTAAAACCTGTTTTAATCTCCAGACCCTGCTTCCTCGGTAACTCTGTCTACCAGTTCCACATAAGCCATTGGAGCTTTGTCACCTGATCTGAATCCACATTTTACGATCCGTAAATATCCGCCCGGACGCTCTTTGTAGCGTGGTCCCAGTTCATTAAATAATTTTGTCACACATGGACGATCACGTAACCTTGAAAATGCTAAACGTCGTCTTGATACTGAATCCTGCTTTGCTAATGTAATGAACGGCTCTGCAACTCGCCGTAATTCTTTTGCTTTTGGCAGGGTCGTTTTAATCAACTCGTGATTTACGAGTGATACGGCCATGTTACGGAACATCGCTTTACGATGTGAACTGTTCCGATTTAATTTTCTACCTGACTGTTTATGTCGCATGGTTCTTTCTTGCTATATATAGTGAATTAGTTGTTTATCCGACCTGTAGTTTTTCTCTGCTATCCACCAGAGCTGAAGGCGGCCAGTTTTCCAGTCGCATTCCGAGTGATAATCCACGGGATGCCAGAACGTCCTTCATCTCGGTCAGTGATTTCTTTCCAAGATTTGGTGTTTTAAGCAGTTCTACCTCAGTCCGCTGCACCAGATCTCCGATATAATATATGCTTTCTGCCTTAAGGCAATTGGCTGATCGTACAGTAAGCTCTAAATCATCAACGGGTCGTAATAAAATTGGGTCTATCTCTGGCTCATTCTTGGCTGCCGCGATTTCAGCCTCTTCTGCTTCAAGATCAACAAATACAGATAACTGATTACGGAGTATCCTGGCAGCTTCACGGATGGCCTCTTCTGGGTCAATAGTGCCGTTAGTTTCTATATCTATAATTAACTTATCAAGGTCAGTTTGCTGTTCAACACGAGCACTTGCAACATCATAGGAAATCCGTTTCACAGGGCTAAAAGAAGCATCCAGTTTTAATCGTCCTATTGCCTGCTCACCTTCTTCTGTACCTATTGCTAACACTGGCCGATAGCCGCGACCACGCTCAATCTTCATGGTCATATTCAATTCACCAGCCTTGGTTAAGTTTGCAATAACATGGTCAGGATTTGCTATTTCAACATCATGGTCCAGAGTTATATCACTCGCTCTGACTTCTCCAGGCCCGGACTTCCTTAAAGTAAGATTGGCTTCGTCACTGGTGTGCATAGTGATTGCCAGACCTTTGAGATTTAACATCACATCGGTAACATCTTCCTGTACGCCTTCAATGGTTGTGTACTCATGTAATACACCTTCAATTTCCACTTCTGTGACAGCGCAACCCGCCATTGATGAGTATAGAACTCGTCGTAGTGCATTACCTAATGTATGGCCAAACCCCCTGTTCAAGGGTTCGATGATAATTTTAGCCTGAGTAGAGGTGATTGATTCTACATCTACACGGCGTGGCTTTAATAATTCACTGAAAGTTGATGGCATCTGTACTATTCCTATATGTGCTTACTTGGAGTAAAGCTCAACAACAAGTTGTTCATTAATTTCTGATGGTAGGTCGCTTCTTTCTGGTACCTGTTTAAAGACACCGGTCATATTTTTAGAATCAACATCGACCCAGTCAGGTAACCCATACTGCTCAGCCACGTTCATGGCTTCCTGTATTCTTAATTGTTGTCGCGATTTCTCACGAATTTGTATCTCATCAGCTGGCTTAACTTCATATGACGGTATATTTACACTTTTTCCGTTCACTAATATTGCCCTGTGGCTGACTAGTTGTCTGGCTTCGCTTCGGGTACTACCAAAACCCATCCTGTAAACGACGTTATCTAACCTTGTTTCCAGTATTTGGAGCAGAACCTCACCAGTAGATCCACTGCGTCGTGCTGCTTCCTTGTAGTATTTACGAAACTGCTTTTCTAAAACTCCGTAGATTCTACGTAATTTCTGTTTTTCTCTGAGCTGCGTTGCATAGTCTGATAAGCGCTTAGCCTTACCGCCATGCTGACCTGGTGTCTTATCAATTTGACATTTTGTTTCTATTGGTCGAGCGCGACTCTTCAACAGCAGGTCTGTGCCTTCCCTGCGGCTTAACTTACATTTTGGTCCGATATAACGTGCCATATGACCTCCCTTAAACTCGACGCCGTTTAGGCGGCCTGCATCCATTGTGTGCGACAGGTGTAACATCAGTAATATTTGTGATCTTGAACCCTAGTGAATTTAATGCACGAACTGCAGATTCACGACCGGGCCCTGGACCTTTAATATTAACTTCCAGTGTTTTCATTCCAAATTCCTGGGCTTTTTCACCTGCTGCCTGTGCCGCTATCTGAGCAGCAAATGGTGTGCTCTTTCTGGAACCTCGAAACCCACTGCCACCGGACGTTGCCCAGCACAGAGTGTTACCCTGGCGATCAGATATTGTGATAATGGTATTATTAAATGACGCATGTACGTGCGCCATACCATCGAGTATCGTTTTCTTTACTTTCTTTTTAGTTGTTCTGACTTTAGCCATTAATTTAAACCAGTTTATTTTTTAATTGCCCGACGTGGGCCTTTTCTTGTTCTAGCGTTAGTCTGGGTTTGTTGTCCCCTGACTGGTAAACCTCTACGATGCCGTTGACCGCGATAACACCCAAGATCCATAAGACGCTTGATATTCATTGACACGTTTCTTCTCAGGTCGCCTTCAAGTTCAAAACTGCTTATTTCACTTCTTATTTTATCGAGTTCATCCTCAACAAGATCTTTAACCTTTGTTTGCGGATTTAACCCAATTGATTCACAAATTTTGTTTGCGCGAGTTTGCCCAATTCCATAGATATAGGTAAGTGCAATACGCAAGTGCTTATTGTCTGGAATATTTACGCCTGAAATTCGTGCCATTTGTTATTTCTCCCCAGTTAACCCTGGCGTTGCTTATGTCTGGGATCGGAACAGATAATC
Organism: uncultured Gammaproteobacteria bacterium; assembly: GCA_943788815.1. Lineage (GTDB taxonomy): Bacteria > Pseudomonadota > Gammaproteobacteria > Eutrophobiales > Eutrophobiaceae > Eutrophobius. The sequence goes on along the minus strand of CALSRS010000003.1, from coordinate 257,113 downwards.
CGTACCGTCCTGTTACGCCTGATAACCCGGCAATTTCTGCAAATTCTTTTTACTGATGCTCTGACTTTCATATCATTATCCTCTGCCTTCGATTATCGGCGACGACTATAGTTTTTCAGATTAGACTTCTTCAACAAGCCATCATATTGGTGTGACATCAGGTGTGCCTGCACCTGCGCCATGAAATCCATCACAACCACGACGATAATCAACAATGATGTACCACCAAAATAAAATGGCACATTGTATTGTAAAATCAAAAATTCAGGTAATAAGCACACAGATGTAATGTATATGGCACCACACAAAGTAAGACGGGTTAAAACACTGTCCAGATAATTGGCAGTTTGCTCACCAGGTCGCATTCCGGGGACAAACGCACCAGACTTTTTCAGGTTGTCTGCTGTTTCTTTGGGGTCAAATACAATGGCCGTGTAGAAAAAGCAGAAGAAAACAATACCTGCACCATACATTAACGTATAAATTAACTGCCCTGGCTGCATTACAGCGGTAATATTTTGCAGCCATCGAGTGCCCTCACCTTGACCAAACCACCCTGCCAGTGTTGCTGGAAACAAAATAATACTAGAGGCAAAAATTGGTGGTATCACACCTGACATATTCAGTTTCAAAGGCAAGTGGCTGGATTGTCCTGCATACATTTTTCGACCAACTTGTCGTTTTGCATAATTTACTGTTATGCGTCGTTGTCCACGTTCTACAAATATTACAAAGCCGGTAACTGCTATTGCCAAAACAAAAAGTGCAAACAACATCAGAATGTGTAATTCACCTGTTCTTGCCAATTCTACTGTCCCTACAATCGCAGAAGGCAAGCCAGCAACAATCCCAGCAAATATAATCATGGAGATACCATTACCGACACCTCGTTCTGTGATCTGTTCACCCAGCCACATTAAAAACATAGTACCTGTTACCAGGGAGGTAACTGCCGTTAACCTGAAACCAAATCCTGGATCCATAACGACACCCATACCACCTGCCTGCTGACTTTCCAGTGCAATTGAAACACCAATAGCCTGAAACGTTGCAAGAAAAACGGTACCGTAGCGAGTGAATTGTGTAATTTTTCTACGACCTGCTTCTCCCTCTTTGCGTAACTGCTTAAGTCTTGGATCAATAAAACTCAATAGTTGCATGATAATGGACGCAGAAATATAAGGCATGATTCCCAGTGCGATTATTGACAGTCTTTCCAATGCGCCACCAGAAAACATATTAAACATATCCAATATGGTGCCGCTTTGCTGATCAAATAACTGAGCCATTGCATCAGGATTTATTCCTGGTACCGGGATAAACGAGCACACACGAAAAACAAACATAGCAAAAACAACAAAAAGCAGACGCTGACGCAACTCTTTGAGTTGCACTAACGATCCTAATCCGCCTGGTACTGCCTGTTGTGAAGTTGCCATAATGATTACTCGATTTTTCCTCCGGCTGCTTCAATAGCTGCACGGGCACCCTTACTAACTCTGAGTCCTTTCAGGTTAACTGCTTTGGTAATTTCACCAGAAGCAAATACTTTTACAATTTTGATTCCTTTTGTTATCACGTTGGCCTTCTTCAATGCATCGAGATCGATAGATTCGGCCTCAATACTGTTCAACTCAGAAAGCCTGACTTCGCTAGTAATTTTTGAGATATGTGATCGAAAACCTACTTTAGGTAGCCGTCGCTGTATGGGCATTTGCCCACCTTCAAATCCAACTTTATGAAAACCTCCAGCTCGACTCTTTTGGCCCTTATGTCCCCGTCCAGCAGTTTTACCCGTACCAGAACCAATTCCACGGCCTACCCTTTTGGGTGCTGATCTCGAACCTGCGCCTGGTTTTATTGAATTTAATCTCATTAAACTTCCTCTACAGATACCATATCGGATACCCGGTTAATCATGCCACGGTTTTCCGGAGTATCATCAACAACTACGGAATGTCTGATTTTTCTCAGACCCAAGCCACGTACACTGGCTTTGTGGTTAGACAATCTGCCAATAATGCTCTTTAACAATGTTACTTTTAGTTTCTTTGCTGCCATGACTAACCCGTAATTTCTTCAACGGTTTTACCGCGTTTAGCTGCTATTCGTTCTGGTGAACTCATAGAATGCAATCCCTTGATTGTTGCCATGACCACGTTAACCGGATTCGTAGAACCATTGGACTTGGCAAGTACGTTATGGATTCCGACGCATTCAAAGACTGCGCGCATCGGTCCACCCGCGATGATTCCAGTACCTTCTGATGCAGGTTGCATATAAACCTTTGCCGCCCCATGCTTTGCATTCACAGCATAAAAAAGCGTATTTTCTTCTTTTAATGGGACACTGACCATATTGCGCCTGGCCTTGTCCATGGCTTTTTGAATAGCAATAGGGACTTCTCTAGCTTTCCCGCGGCCAAATCCTACTTTCCCATTTCCATCACCGACAACAGTCAATGCTGTAAAACCAAAAATTCGTCCTCCCTTGACTACTTTGGCCACACGATTTACCGCGACCAGTTTTTCAAGAAGGTCTTCATTTCCAGTCATAGATTCTGATAGTGCCATAACAATTTCCTAAAATTCGATTCCGTTTTCTCTTGCTGCATCAGCTAAGGCTTTAATTCTGCCATGGTATTTAAAACCAGAGCGATCAAACGCCACCTTTGTTACACCAGCTTTTTTGGCACGTTCAGCGATAGTTTGTCCAATTAAAGTTGCCGCATCCTTGTTTCCACCATGCTTAATTTTGCTTTTAATTTCCTTGTCCCTAGTGGATGCGCTAGTCACAATACTGCGATTATCCGTTGAAACAATTTGTGCGTAGATGTGCATCGACGTCTTATGAACGCATAAGCGGTTAACTCCCTGCAAACGAATCCTTGCACGAGTTTTTCTACTACGACGTATTCTGGCTTCTTTCCTGTTCATCTTCATAACCTGGTTAAGCCTTCTTGGCTTCTTTCCTTATGATTCTCTCATCTGAGTACTTAACGCCCTTGCCTTTATAAGGCTCTGGAGGCCGGTAAGCACGAATATTCGCGGCAACTTGTCCAACTTGCTGCTTATCACATCCTTTGATTATGATTTCTGTCTGAGTTGGTGTCTCAACGGTAATCCCCTCAGGTATATCAAAATCGACCGGGTGTGAAAATCCCAGCGTAAGGTTCAACTTCTTGCCTTGTGCTGCCGCACGATAACCGACACCAATAATGTTCAACTTCTTCTCAAACCCTTCAGTAACGCCCGTCACCATGTTCTGGATATTTGCCCTGATGGTACCAGAGAGCGCGTTTACTTCCTTGGATTGAATCTCCGTTGATATGGAAATCTGATTATCTTCGTGTATTACATTTACTCCTTGATTATAGGAGCATGACAACACACCCGCCTTGCCCTTAACACTTACAGTGTTATCTGCGATGTTGATTTCAACACCACTCGGCACGTTTATTGGTTTATTTGCTATTCTTGACATAGTTTCACCATTAGGCAACGATACAGATTACCTCTCCTCCAATTCCTTGTGACCTGGCCGACTTATCAGTCATAACACCTTTTGATGTTGAGACAATTGCAACACCTAAGCCGTTTTTCACCTTGATAATTTCATCACTCTTACTGTATCTACGAAGACTGGGAAGACTAATCCGCTTTAATAATTCAATAACGGGCTTACCTTCATAATACTTAAGTTCTATCGTTAATTTTGTCTTTACGCCATTTTGTTTTGTATCAAACCCCAAAATAAAGCCTTCTTCCTGCAAAATTTTGGCAATAGCAACTTTTTTCGTTGACGAAGGCATGCTTACGTTTTTCATAGAACGCGCTTGTGCATTACGCATTCTTGTTAACATATCTGATATTGGGTCTTGTAAACTCATAAAACCAGTCCAAAGTTAAACGTTGAAAGTTTTAAAGTAATACTTTCAACTGCTTTATATTTATTTATCACTTTTAGATTTTCACTTTTCAATTGAATCACCAACTCGCTTTTACCAGGCCAGGAACATCACCTCGCATGGCGGCTTCACGTAATTTATTCCGACTTAGCCCAAACTTCCGATAAAAACCATGAGGCCTGCCTGTTAATGCACATCGATTACGCATACGAGTAGGACTTGAATCACGCGGCATCTTGTTAAGTTTTATCCGTGCGTCGTGGCGATCATCTTCGCTCAATGACATGTCCTTTATCTTTGCCTTTAATGCAACCCGTTTAGCCGCATATTTAACGACCATATTTGCTCGTTTTTTCTCGCGGTTAATCATTGATTGTTTCGCCATATTCTTTATGTCCTCAAAGGAAAATTGAACGCCCTTAATAATGCGCGCGCCTCATCATCTGTTTTTGCAGAAGTTGTAATAGTGATATCCATTCCTCTTATTGAATCAATCTTGTCATAATCAATTTCAGGGAAAATAATCTGTTCCTTGATCCCCATACTGTAATTCCCTCTTCCATCAAATGACTTGTTATTTAGACCTCGAAAATCTCTAATCCGCGGTATCGCAATCGATACCAGGCGATCAAGAAATTCATACATTCGATCGCGTCTTAAGGTTACTTTACAGCCAATTGGGTAGCCATCCCTGATTTTAAAATTTGAAACTGATTTTCTGGCCGTAGTTACTATTGCCTTTTGACCAGATATTTTCTCAATATCGGACACAGCATTTTCAATAATTTTCTTGTTGGTCACAGCCTCGCCTAATCCCATATTAATGGTGATCTTTGTGATTCGAGGCACCTGCATAACAGAACCGTAACTAAACTTCTCAGTCAGGTCCTTAATCACACTGTCTTTATAATATTGCTGTAATCTGTTCATTATTTTTCTAGTTAAAAATATCTGTTTTAAACGTCGACGACTTCGTTATTCTTCTTGAAATAACGGACTTTCTTACCGTCTTCAAGCGATTTTATTCCAATTCTATCGGGCTTATTTAGTACTGGATTCCAAATGGCAATATTTGAAATATGTATTGGCAATTCTTTTTCTACGATACCACCTGCTGTACCTTGCATCGGATTACCTTTGGTATGACGCTTGGCCATATTTACATTTTCAACCACTACGGTATCCATATCGACAATAATCTTGACAACGGTTCCGCGCTTGCCTTTATCTTTACCGGCAATAACGACTACTTCGTCCCCTTTTTTAATTCTATTCATATCTAATATCAGTCGTAAGTTTATAAAACTTCCGGTGCAAGAGAGATAATCTTCATGAATTTCTCTCCTCTCAATTCCCTTGTAACAGGACCGAAAATTCGTGTTCCAATTGGTTGCAGCTGATTGCTAAGCAACACTGCAGCATTTTTATCAAACCGAATGACCGAACCATCTGGTCTACGAACTCCCTTTCTGGTTCTAACCACCACAGCCGTATACATTTCGCCCTTTTTAACTTTGCCTCTTGGGATAGCATCTTTAACACTAACTTTAATAATGTCACCCACTCCAGCATATCGGCGCTTGGAACCACCAAGTACTTTTACACACATGAGACGACGGGCTCCGCTATTATCGGCAGCATCTAATGTTGATTGCATTTGTATCATATGTGTTCTCCGTACATTACCAAGTCTATTGTTACTGGGCCCTGGTAACTATTTTTTGTAATCGCCAAGATTTTCTTTTTGAAATTGGCTTAGTCGATTCAATGATGACGATATCACCCTCATTACATTCATTATTTTCATCATGCACCAGTAACTTAGTTGAGCGCCTAATATATTTTTCATATACCTGATGTTTGACTAATCGCTCAATTGAAACTGAAATTGAACGGTCCATCTTGGTGCTGACAACAGTACCGGTTAAAATTCTTGGTATACTTTTCGACTCACTCATTATCCGCTACTCTTTTCCAATTCAGTTATTACGGTTTTAATCCTTGCAATATCACGACGCACTGATTTCATTTGACTGGAATTACTCAACTGTCCACTACCTTGTTGCATACGCAGATTAAACTGCTCCCTGCTCAAATCCAACAGTAGAGCTTGGAGTTCTGATACTGACTTACTTTTCAATTCCGTTGCCTTCATCACATCACCGTCCTACTAACAAATGATGTTTTAACAGGCAGCTTCGCTGCTGCAAGTGTAAAAGCTTCTCGAGCAAGTTCTTCAGGAATCCCTTCGATTTCATACAAAACACGACCTGGTTGTATCTGAGCTACCCAGTATTCTACATTACCTTTTCCTTTACCCTGACGAACTTCCAAAGGTTTCTTGGTAATTGGTTTGTCAGGAAATATCCTGATCCAGAGTTTTCCACCTCGCTTAATATGACGAGTAATGGTACGACGCGCTGCTTCAATCTGACGCGCAGTCACACGTCCTCTCGTCGTAGCTTTTAGAGCAAAATCTCCAAAACTCACCTTGTTCCCTACAGTTGCAAGGCCGCGGTTCTTCCCTTTCTGCTGTTTTCTAAATTTAGTTTTCTTAGGCTGTAACATTTTTTAATTCCAGTTATTGCGCCTTAGGAGCAACGACTTCTTCTTCCTCAGACTTCTCATTTCCGAAAATCTCACCTTTGAATATCCATACTTTTATACCAATGATGCCATAGGTCGTGGCAGCCTCAGCTGTTGCGTAATCTATATCTGCACGTAATGTATGCAAAGGAACGCGACCTTCGCGGTACCATTCTGAACGTGCAATTTCAGCTCCATTCAAACGCCCTGCAACATTTATTTTCATACCTAGAGCACCTAGCCTCATGGTATTGGTTACAGCTCGTTTCATCGCACGCCGAAACATAATTCTTCGTTCAATCTGCTGCGCAACTGATTCTGCCACCAACTGAGCATCCAATTCTGGTTTCCTGATCTCTTCTACGCTTACAGTTGCAGGCACTCCCATTCTCTTAGATATATCAAATCTAAGCTTTTCAATATCTTCACCTTTTTTCCCGATGACGATACCCGGCCGTGCAGTGTGAATAATAACCTTAGCGTTATTAGCCGGCCTTTCAATTTGAATTCGACTAACTGATGCATGAGACAATTTATTACGTAAATATTTTCTAACTTCCAGATCAGTATGCAAATAATTAGCATAATTCTTGGAATCAGCGTACCAGGTAGATGTCCAGTCCTTGACGATACCTAGACGAATTCCTATTGGATGTACCTTTTGACCCATATGCTTATTTATCCTGTTCTTCTACTGTAATTGTAATATGGCTAGTTGGCTTTAAAATTCTGTCGGCTCTTCCTTTTGCGCGGGGACGCAATCGTTTTAATGTTGGTCCTTGATCCACAGCTATTTTTGATACTTTAAGTTCGTCAATGTCAGCACCATTATTATGTTCTGCATTGGCAATAGCAGACTCGAGAACTTTTTTTATAATGGCAGCCGATTTTTTATTACTGAAGGCGAGAATATTCAATGCCTTTTCAACACTTACACCCCTGATTTGATCAGCGACGAGTCTCGATTTCTGCGGTGAGATTCTAACAAATCGTAATTTTGCTGAAGTTGCCATTTATTTCTTTTCCAATACTTACTTTGAGACTTTCTTATCCGCGGTATGACCACGGAATGTTCTTGTTACTGCAAATTCACCCAATTTATGTCCAACCATGTTTTCTGAGATATGAACAGGCATATGATCTCTGCCATTGTGTATTGCAATCGTCAAACCGACCATCTCTGGCAATATCATTGAACGACGCGACCAGGTCTTGATAGGACGCTTGTCATTATTGGCTGAAGCTGTTTCAACCTTGGCCATTAAATGATGATCTACAAATGGACCTTTTTTAATTGATCTTGACACCTATATCTCCCTTAACCCTTTTTGCTTCTTACAATCATATTATTAGTACGCTTGTTTTTGCGGGTCTTGTATCCTTTTGTGGGCGTTCCCCATGGGGAAACAGGGTGTCGGCCTCCCGACGTTCTACCTTCACCACCACCATGCGGATGATCAACCGGATTCATTGCAACACCGCGAACAGTGGGTCTGATTCCTAACCAGCGTTTTGCTCCAGCTTTACCCAGCTTCTTCAAGTTGTGCTCACCATTGCCAACTTCACCAATAGTGGCCCTGCACTCAACAGGTACTTTTCGCATTTCACCCGAACGTAATCGCAATGTGGCATAAACACCTTCACGTGCGACCAACTGAACACTTGAGCCCGCACTTCTTGCAACCTGGGCACCTTTACCTGGCTGTAATTCAATACAATGTACCTGGGTTCCAACAGGAATGTTTCTGATTGGCAAACAATTCCCTACTTCAATATCAGCGTCTATACCAGATTGAAGGATTGTTCCTTCTTTAACCCCTTTAGGTGCAATGATATAGCGACGTTCACCATCTCGATAAACCAGTAATGCAATATTCGCAGTTCTGTTCGGATCGTATTCAATGCGCTCTACCTTTGCTGGGATGCCATCCTTATCTCGTTTAAAATCTATAATTCTATACCGTTGTTTGCTACCACCACCCCGATGTCTAACGGTTATTCTGCCGTTATTATTACGTCCAGCATATTTATTTTTCTTTTCAAGTAATGGCTCATAAGGATCACCCTTGTAAAGTTCAGGGTTCACAATTTTCACCATGCCTCGTCGGCCGGGTGTAGTTGGTCTTGGTTTTACAATAGCCATAATAAAATCTCTTTAACTTCCCATGAAATCAATGTCGAATCCGGGCTTTAATTTAACATACGCTTTTTTCCAGTCTGATCGTTTACCTAAAGACTGTTTAAAACTTTTATGCTTACCCTTAACATTGTTTACTTGTACAGATGCAACCTCGACTTTAAACATTAATTCAACTGCCCGTTTAATTTGCGGTTTCGTTGCTGTTTTTACTACTTTAAATACATATTGCCCATGCTTTTCGCCAAGGATGGTACTCTTTTCTGTAATCCTTGGTGACAACAGCAAATTCATTAGTCGTTCCTGGTTCATGTCAGCCAGCTCTCTATTTTTTCGATTGCAGGTTTAGTAATCATTACATTATTAAACCCAATGAGAGTATAGGGATCGATTTCAGATGTATCGATCACATCAACCATAGGTATATTTCTGGTTGAAAGGTATAAATTAGGCGTCAAATCATCCGTGATAATCAACAGATTATCCATTCCCAAAAAAGATAGCATTTCTTTTGCCACTTTTGTTTTCGGCTCATCTATCTTGAAATCATCAATGCAAGTCAGTCTTCCCTGTCTCGCTAGTTCAGAGAAAATAGAACGCATCGCTCCTCGATACATTTTTTTATTCAGCTTCTTTCTATACGAACGTGGTTGTGCTGCAAAGATAACACCGCCGCCGCGCCATAAAGGGCTACGACTGGTACCCGCTCTTGCACGACCGGTTCCTTTTTGTTTAAACGGCTTTTTCCCACCACCTCTTACCTGAGATCGGGTTTTTTGCGCCTTGGATCCAGATCGCGCACCAGCCATATATGTCGTCAGTGCCTGATGTACTAGTGCTTCATTGTAACTAGCAGCAAAAACAGTATCAGATACTGATACTTTAGATGCCTTGGTTTTGCCTGAATTATGTAGTGTTAGTTCCATTATTTTATAAACCTTATGCCTTGGCCTTTACTGCAGGTTTAACGACGACACTACCGCCTTTTGAACCAGGAACAGCACCTTTAATCAATAAAAGATTTCTATCCACATCGACTTTGATAATTTCCAGGTTTTGAATCGTGCGCTGCTTGTCACCCATATGGCCTGCCATTTTCTTACCTTTGAACACCCTTCCTGGAGTCTGGTTTTGTCCAATTGAGCCAGGAGCACGATGCGATAATGAATTACCGTGTGTATTTCGCTGATGACTGAAATTATGACGCTTGATTACGCCAGCAAAACCTTTTCCTATTGATGTCCCAGTCACGTCTACTTTCTGTCCGTCACTGAATATATCAACCTTGATTTCACTTCCCATTTGAAGTTCATGGGTATCATCTTCACTCAATCTAAATTCAAATAGGCCTCTGGCAGATTCCACACCAGCTTTGGATAATATCCCTGCACTTGCCTTATTAATGAGATTTCGCCGTTTATCTCCCCACGCAACTTGTACAGCCTTATATCCGCGAGATTCCATATCAGCGAGATCGGTAACTTTATTTGGTGAAGCTTCAATGACTGTCACAGGAATAGATGCACCATCTTCAGTGAAGATTCTGGTCATACCACGTTTTTTTCCTATTATTCCAAGCGCCATTTTCGAAATCTCAGTAATATCAATTTAATTTAATTTGTACATCTACACCGGCAGCCAAATCCAGTTTCATTAAGGCATCTACTGTCTTGTCTGTCGGGTTTATAATATCCATTAACCTTTTGTGTGTTCTGATCTCATATTGGTCACGGGCATCCTTATCAACATGCGGTGAAATCAAAATAGTATAACGCTCTTTTTTTGTCGGCAGCGGAATGGGACCTTTAACCTGAGCACCTGTTCTTCGAGCAGTCTCCACGATTTCACGCGTAGACTGGTCTATCAGGCGATGGTCAAAAGCCTTTAAACGTATTCGAATTATCTGCTGCTCTGCCATATCTTTACTCGATTATTTTAGAAACGACACCGGCGCCAACAGTTCGTCCACCTTCACGAATGGCAAAGCGAACACCCTCTTCCATTGCAATGGGGGATATCAACTCAACTGTCATCTGCACGTTATCTCCCGGCATTACCATCTCCGTCCCCTCAGGCAGCGTCACCGAGCCTGTCACATCCGTGGTCCGAAAATAAAACTGCGGCCGGTAATTATTAAAAAACGGCGTATGGCGTCCACCTTCTTCCTTGCTCAACACATACACCTCGCTTTCATATTTCCTGTGCGGCGTGATGGTTCCAGGCTTACATAACACCTGACCACGCTCTACATCTTCACGCTTCGTACCGCGCAACAACACACCTACGTTGTCACCCGCCTGACCTTCATCCAGTAACTTACGGAACATCTCAACACCAGTACAGGTCGTCTTCTGGGTATCTCGTATGCCTACTATCTCTATTTCTTCTCCCACCTTGACGATGCCTCGCTCTACTCGACCCGTGACTACCGTGCCACGTCCCGAGATAGAAAATACGTCCTCTATCGGCATCAAAAATGGCTTGTCTACCGGACGCTCTGGGATCGGAATATATGCGTCCATCGCAGCGACCAGCTTCTCAATCGAGGGAATACCTATGTCACTTGTATCTCCTTCCAAGGCCTTGAGCGCACTGCCTGTGACCACAGGAGTGTCATCGCCAGGAAACTCATACTTGTCCAATAATTCACGAACTTCCATTTCGACCAGCTCCAACAACTCCGCATCATCTACCTGGTCTGCCTTATTCAAGTACACCACAATAAATGGCACACCAACCTGACGGGCCAACAGTATGTGCTCACGCGTCTGTGGCATCGGGCCATCCGCAGCACTCACTACCAATATGCCACCGTCCATCTGCGCAGCACCCGTGATCATGTTCTTCACATAATCCGCGTGTCCCGGGCAATCGACGTGGGCGTAATGTCGTCCCTCACTTTCATACTCCACATGCGCCGTCGCGATCGTAATTCCGCGCTCACGCTCTTCAGGTGCATTATCAATCTGATCATAGGCTTTCACCTCACCACCAAACTTCTCCGACATCGTCTTGGTGATCGCCGCCGTCAATGTCGTCTTACCATGGTCAACGTGACCTATCGTTCCAACGTTAACGTGTGGTTTCGTTCTTTCAAATTTCGCCTTGGACATTACCAATTACCTCATTTCACAATTACTGATTTTTGTTAATAATTCCTTCCGCAATATTTGGCGGAACCTGGTTATATTTTAAAAATTCCATCGTATATGTTGCACGACCCTGAGTCGCCGATCTTAAGTCAGTGGCATAACCGAACATTTCAGACAACGGTACTTCTGCCCTTATGATCTTTCCTGCAGGTGAATCTTCTGTACCTTGAAGTATCCCACGTCTACGATTTAAATCACCGGTAACAGTACCCAGATAATCTTCAGGGGTTACTACTTCAACTTGCATAACGGGCTCAAGCAATACCGGGTCGGCCTGCTTCGCACCTTCCTTAAAACCCATAGAGCCGGCGATCTTAAAAGCCATTTCACTGGAATCCACGTCATGATAAGAACCATCAAACAGGGATACTTTAACATCAACCACAGGATAGCCTGCAATGATGCCATTCGTCATTTGCTCTTGAATACCTTTATCGACTGCCGGAATATATTCTTTGGGTACCGTACCACCGACTATCTCGTTGATAAATTCATATCCTTTACCAGCTTCTTGTGGCTCAATTCTCAATACCACGTGTCCGTATTGACCACGCCCGCCACTTTGACGGATAAATTTCCCCTCGGCCTTGTTGTTGATTTTCCTGATAGTCTCTCTGTAGGCAACCTGCGGCTTACCAACGTTAGCCTCAACATTAAATTCCCGCTTCATTCGGTCAACAATGATTTCAAGATGTAACTCGCCCATACCAGAGATAATTGTCTGGCCAGATTCCTCATCGGTATGTACACGAAAGGATGGATCTTCCTGGGCAAGCTTACTCAAAGCAACACCCATTTTTTCCTGATCCGATTTGGTTTTAGGCTCCACCGCTACGGCTATAACCGGATCGGGGAAATCCATACGTTCTAGAGTAATTACTTCTTTTATGTCAGATAAAGTTTCACCGGTGGTGACATCCTTAAGTCCAACTGCAGCTGCAATATCACCTGCACGGACTTCTTTTATTTCCTCCCGGGAATTGGAATGCATCTGCAGTATGCGGCCAATACGTTCCTTCTTACCCTTGACGGGGTTGTAGACAGTATCGCCTGAATTCAATACACCAGAATAAACCCGAAAAAAGGTTAATGTCCCGACAAATGGATCGGTTGCAATCTTAAATGCCAGGGCTGAGAAGGGCTCATCATCGGAAGATTTTCTTTCTGCAATAGTCTCGTCCTTATCGTCCAAAATTCCTGTAATTGCTGGGACATCAACCGGAGATGGCATAAAGTCGACTATGGCATCAAGCATCGCCTGAACGCCTTTGTTTTTAAATGCTGACCCACATAGGGTCGGAACGAGCTCATTTGCCAGGGTTCGAATTCGAATCCCACTTTTGATCTGCTCTTCAGAAAGGCTGCCTTCATTTAAATAAACATCCATGAGTTCATCTGTCGCTTCCGCTGAAGCTTCGACCATTTTCTCGCGCCACTCATTTGCAGCATCGACCATGTCTTCTGGGATATCCTTTTCGGTAAACTTCACACCCATATTTTCGTTTTCCCAATATATCGCTTTCATCTTTATGAGGTCGATAATACCTTCGAAGTTTTCTTCTGCTCCAATGGGTAACTGTACTGGAACAGGGTTACTCCCAAGCCGGGATTTAATCTGTTCAACAACTCGCAAAAAGTTCGCACCCGCACGGTCCATCTTATTAATGAATGCCATGCGCGGGACCTTGTAGCGTTGGGCCTGTCGCCAGACTGTTTCGGATTGGGGCTCAACACCACCAACCGCGCAAAATACAGCGCATGCTCCATCAAGCACGCGTAATGACCGCTCTACCTCAATTGTGAAATCGACGTGTCCGGGTGTATCAATGATATTAATTCGATGTTCTTGGAGATTCTGGGCCATACCGCTCCAGAAACAAGTAGTCGCAGCAGAGGTAATAGTGATTCCTCGCTCCTGTTCCTGTTCCATCCAGTCCATGACTGCCGCCCCATCATGGACTTCTCCAATCTTATGAGAAACACCCGTATAAAATAGTATGCGCTCGGTCGTGGTTGTTTTACCCGCGTCAATATGCGCCATAATTCCAATGTTCCGGTATCGCTCTATAGGTGTTTTTCTTGGCACAGGTGACGTCCTTTATTAATGTCTACCAGCGATAATGGGAGAATGCACGGTTGGCTTCCGCCATCTTATGCGTTTCTTCTCGTTTTTTAATGGATGACCCACGGTTGTCCGATGCATCCAATAGCTCTCCTGCGAGCCTCAATCCCATATTTTTTTCACTGCGTTTCTTGGCAGCATCAACCAACCAGCGCATTGCCAGGGCCATACTACGATCAGGTCGTACTTCAATCGGAATCTGATAAGTCGCCCCACCAACGCGTCGGGATTTAACCTCAATAATTGGTTTCACGTTATTCAATGCTTTATTGAATAATTCCAGCGAGTCTGCACCATTATTACGATTGCTCATCTCATCCAGAGCACCGTACACGATTTTCTCAGCTGTAGATTTTTTACCACTTCTCATGACTATATTAATAAATTTTGCCAATACCTGATCCCCGTACTTAGGATCCGGTAGGATTGTTCTTTTCTCTGCGCCTCTTCTTCGTGACATGATCTAATCTATTATTAATTTATTATTAATTTATTTACTTTAGCTCTTTGGCCGCTTGGCGCCATATTTAGAACGCCCTTTTTTTCGGTCACCTACACCGGATGTATCCAGAGTTCCCCGAACCGTGTGATATCGCACACCTGGGAGATCCTTAACTCGCCCCCCTCTGATAAGGATGACCGAGTGTTCCTGTAGATTGTGACCTTCACCACCTATATATGTGGTTACTTCCTGTCCATTTGTCAGGCGCACCCTGGCAACTTTTCTCATAGCTGAATTTGGCTTCTTGGGTGTAGTCGTATAAACACGGGTACACACCCCTCGTTTCTGAGGGCATCCCTCCAACGCAGGCACAGTACTTTTTTCACGTTTTGTCTTGCGTGGTTTTCTGACCAGTTGATTAATTGTAGCCATTAAAAAATTCCCAATAAAACAATTGCTTGCGCTAAATCTAAACGCATATTATCCGCATCACAGTCAGATAAATGACCGTAATCGGTTACATGTTAGGTTATATGGTTAAGTGAAACTCAGGAGAGCAAACTTGATACGTCAAGCTGACAACCCTGAAAGCCATAATGCACACAGACCGAAGTCCAACTTCAGCCTGTGACAAAGAGGCGCGATTCTATTGCTTATCTTCCCTATCTGTCAAGGAATTATGACATTTTTAGGGAAATTATACGTTAGCCGTCCCCTGAGCCTGATCCGGAGCTCCATCTTGTAATATCTCTGCAATTTCCTCGGTTTCCGTATCGGATTTCTCCTCAGGCACTCCCTCAGTCAATACATCCAATAAAGACTCACCAGCGGGGCCTTGTTCCCGCTCTAATCGCCTGTCAGTATGATATGAAAGTCCAGTTCCTGCTGGAATCAATCTTCCAACGATGACATTTTCCTTTAGACCTTTCAAATTGTCGATTTTTCCATTGACACTGGCGTCTGTGAGGACTCGAGTCGTTTCCTGGAAGGAAGCGGCAGATATAAATGATTCCGTTGATAATGAAGCCTTGGTAATACCCAGTAGAACAGGATCATACTTTGCTGGTGTTTTCCCGTCGGCTTCCATTTCCTCGTTTATTTCAAGCATCCGGGATTTTTCAATTTGCTCACCCTTGAGCAAAACTGTATCACCAGGATGTGTAATTTCCACCTTCCTTAACATTTGTCGAACAATGACTTCAATATGCTTGTCATTTATTTTCACGCCTTGTAAAAGATAGACTTCCTGTATTTCATTTCTAATATAACCAGCAAGTGCATGTATACCTTTCAACCTAAGGATGTCATGGGGTGTAGGTGGGCCATCAACGACTGCTTCACCTTTTTCAATATGTTCACCTTCAAAAACATTGATATGACGCCATTTAGGTATCAATTCCTCATATTGTTCGCCATTACTATCGGTTATGACTAAACGCTGTTTACCCTTCGTATCCTTACCAAAGCTGACCAAGCCTGAGATTTCAGCCAGAACAGCAGGTTCCTTGGGCTTTCTTGCTTCAAATAGATCAGCTACCCTGGGAAGACCACCAGTGATATCACGCGTTTTCAGCGATTCCTGAGGTAATCTTGCAATTACATCACCAACATTGACTTCTTTGCCATCGGTAACTGTAATAACTGCCTTGGGAGGTAATGGATATTGAGCAGGAATATCTGTACCCGGAATTTTTAATTCTTTGCCTTTGCCATCTACCAGTTTAACGACAGGTCGCATATCTTTCGCATGTGAAGGCCTTTGCTTCGGATCTAGAATAATCATGTTTGTTAAACCAGTAATCTCATCAACATGACGGTTCACGGTTACACCATCAACAATATCACTAAATATTGCCTTACCAGCAACTTCAGTTATAACAGGATGGGTATGTGGATCCCATGAACCTACCATTGTTCCAGGTTTTACCTTATCGCCATCTGAAAATTTCAGCACAGCACCATATGGAATTTTATACTTTTCCCTCTCACGGCCGACTTCATCTTGCAATGCAACCTCACCAGATCGTGAAACGACAACTAGATTCCCTGATGCCTGTGTGAGAAGTTTTACGTTATGAAGTTTAATCGTGCCACCATATTTCACATCAATACTATTTACAGCGACTGCACGTGAAGCTGCCCCACCAATATGGAACGTACGCATTGTAAGCTGCGTCCCAGGTTCACCAATTGATTGAGCTGCAACTACGCCAACAGCCTCGCCGATATTTACGATATGACCACGACCAAGATCTCGTCCATAACATCTTGAACATACCCCATGGCGAGTATCACATGTAATCGCAGAGCGAACTTCAATCTGGTCAATCCCAGCATCATCAATCACTTCTACCAGGGCCTCATCCAGAAGAGTATTGGCAGGAACAACAACCTCATCGGTTCCGGGCTTAACGATATCTATAGCACTTACCCTACCTAATACACGTTCTTTCAAAGGCTCAACAACATCTCCGCCTTCAATAATAGACATTACTGTCATCCCTGCGCTCGTGCCACAATCAACTTCTGTTACAACAAGATCCTGAGCTACATCAACCAATCGTCTGGTTAAATACCCTGAGTTAGCCGTTTTAAGCGCGGTATCAGCCAAACCTTTACGTGCACCATGGGTGGAAATAAAGTATTGCAACACGTCCAAACCTTCCCGGAAGTTTGCGGTGATAGGTGTCTCAATAATTGAACCATCCGGTTTTGCCATCAGGCCACGCATACCAGCCAGCTGTCTGATCTGTGCAGCAGAGCCTCTTGCGCCAGAATCGGCCATCATAAAAATAGAGTTTGAAGAAGCTTGCTTTACGGTATTCCCAAAGGTATCTACAACATCATCTGTTCCCAATTTGTCCATCATAGCCTTTGCAACCTGATCATTAGTATGTGACCAGATATCAACAACCTTGTTATATCTCTCTCCATCTGTAATCAACCCAGAGGTATATTGAGATTCAAATTGCTTAACCTGCTCTTCTGCCTTGCTGATAATACCGTTTTTCTCTTCAGGTATTTCCATATCATTAATACCGAAGGAAACACCTGCCCGAGTTGAATAGTAAAAACCAGTGTACATTAGCTTGTCACAGAATATGACCGTCGTCTTTAGCCCCTGCGTTCTATAGCAAGTATTTATCAGCTTTGAAATTCCCTTTTTGGTCATGGGCTGATTTATACTTTCAAAAGTGATTCCTTTCGGCAATATCCTGGACAACAAAGCACGTCCGACTGTTGTTTCCACCTTTCTCAGCACTTCAATCTCTTCACCTGCTTCGTTGGTTTCAAATCCTTTGATACGCACTTTCACCTTCGCATGTAATTCAACGCAACGATTCTCATAGGCGCGATGTGCCTCATCAACATCAGCAAAAGTCATTCCAGTCCCTTTTGCGGCAGCTGACTCACGAGTCATGTAGTAAATACCAAGAACTACGTCCTGAGTTGGGACAATGATGGGTTCACCATTCGCCGGTGAAAGAATATTGTTCGTCGACATCATCAGTGTCCTGGCTTCAAGCTGCGCCTCAATTGATAAGGGCACATGCACAGCCATCTGGTCACCATCAAAATCGGCGTTAAATGCAGTACAAACAAGAGGATGTAACTGAATTGCCTTGCCTTCAATTAGAACAGGCTCAAATGCCTGTATACCCAGCCTGTGTAAGGTTGGTGCCCTATTCAACATCACGGGATGTTCCCGGATGACGTCATCAAGTACGTCCCAAACCTCTGGCCCTTCTCTTTCCACAAGTTTTTTAGCCGCCTTAATAGTTGTAGCCAGGCCACGTCGCTCCAGCTTGCTGAAAATGAATGGCTTAAATAATTCCAGCGCCATCTTTTTTGGCAAACCGCACTGGTGTAATTTCAGGGTTGGCCCCACAACGATTACTGAACGGCCTGAATAATCTACACGCTTACCAAGCAGGTTCTGACGAAACCGTCCCTGCTTACCTTTAATCATGTCAGCAAGCGACTTCAGAGGAAGTTTATTGGTTCCAGTTATTGCTCGTCCACGCCTACCATTATCAAGTAAGGCATCAACCGACTCCTGAAGCATACGTTTTTCGTTCCTGACGATAATGTCTGGCGCATTCAGGTCTAGCAATCTCTTCAATCGGTTATTACGATTAATTACTCGACGATACAAATCATTTAGATCTGATGTTGCGAACCTTCCGCCATCTAATGGCACCAATGGTCTTAATTCAGGAGGTAATACAGGCAGAACTTCAAGCACCATCCATTCCGGTTTATTCCCGGACTTATCGAATGCTTCAAGTAATTTAAGGCGTTTTGATATTTTTTTTAATTTTGTCTCTGACTTGGTTTCTGGAATTTCCCCTCGCAATCTGGCAATTTCGCTATCAAGTTCAACCGATTTTAATAACTCATGAATTGCCTCTGCTCCCATCTTGGCTTCAAATTCATCACCGTATTGCTCAATAGATTCAAGGTAGCTCTCTTCTGTGAGTAACTGTCCTCTTTCTAATTCTGTCAAACCAGGTTCAATAACGACATAAGCTTCGAAGTAAAGTACCCGTTCTATTTCCCTTAAGGTCATATCCAGCAACAGACCCATTCTTGATGGCAAAGATTTGAGATACCAGATATGCGCAACAGGACTTGCAAGCTCAATATGTCCCATTCTGTCACGTCTTACCTTTGATAAGGTGACTTCAACACCGCACTTTTCACAAACTACGCCACGGTGCTTTAACCTTTTATATTTGCCGCAAAGACATTCATAGTCCTTAACCGGACCAAAAATTTTAGCGCAAAATAAACCATCTCTTTCCGGCTTGAATGTCCGGTAGTTGATCGTTTCAGGTTTCTTGACTTCACCGAACGACCAGGAGCGAATTTTTTCTGGCGATGCCAATCCAATGGCAATATTGTCAAATTCTTCTGTCTGGCCTTGTTGCTTAAGAAGCTTTAATAAGTCTTTCAAAGTTTTCCGCCTCCACTTAGGGATTTAGTTAATTTTCTATTAGTCCTGCTCTAGTTCTATATCGATACACAAGGATCTTATTTCCTTGAGTAATACGTTAAAGGACTCTGGCATACCGGCATCCATTTGGTGATTACCATCGACGATGTTTTTGTACATCTTGGTCCTGCCATTTACATCATCTGATTTGACAGTCAGCATCTCCTGCAAGGTGTAGGCAGCTCCATACGACTCCAGTGCCCAGACCTCCATTTCTCCAAATCGCTGCCCACCAAATTGTGCTTTTCCGCCCAATGGCTGCTGAGTGACAAGACTATATGGACCAGTGGACCTGGCGTGCATCTTGTCATCCACTAGATGATTCAACTTCAACATATACATATATCCAATCGTAATTTCACGATCAAACGGATCACCTGTACGTCCATCAATTAATTTTGTCTGTCCACTCCTTGGTAAGTCTGCAAGGTCAAGCATCCGCTTGATTTCGTCCTCGCTGGCACCATCGAATACCGGTGTTGCCATTGGTACACCACCAGTGAGGTTTCGGGCAAGTTCAAATACTTCTACATCCGATAGAGAACTAATATCTTCCTGTTTTCCGCTCTTGTTATATACCTCATCCAGGAATTTACGGATATCTGCCACAGTAGACTGCGCTTGTAGCATCTTTCCAATTTTGATCCCAAGTCCTTTTGCCGCCCAGCCAAGGTGCGTCTCCAATACTTGACCAACATTCATTCGTGAAGGAACACCTAATGGACTGAGTACGACATCAATAGGCGTACCATCCTCCATATGGGGCATATCTTCAACAGGTACGATGGTAGAAATAACACCTTTATTACCATGTCTCCCTGCAATCTTGTCACCAGGCTGAATTCGACGCTTTACAGCCAGATAAACCTTGACCATTTTTAACACTCCAGGAGCGAGGTCATCACCGGAGGTCAATTTCATACGTTTTTCCTCAAACATCTCATCGAAATCCTTACGGAGTTTCTGTAACTGTGTTGATGTCTGTTCAAGCACCTGATTTGCATCTGCATTTTGCAGGTTAATATCAAACCATTTATCACGTTGGATATCAGCAAGGTATTGCTTTGTTATTTTGCTCCCTTTTTCCAGATCGCCAGGTCCACTATTTGCGGTCTTACCTATCAGGTGTTTTTCAGTACGTTGATACACACCGTCTTCCATAATCCTGAGCTGGTCATTAAGATCTTTCCTAACCTGATTTAGTTCTGCTTCTTCTATTTCCAGCGCCCTTGCATCTTTTTCAACGCCATCTCTGATAAATACCTGGACGTCAATGACAGTACCATTCATACCAGATGAAACTCGTAGAGAGGTATCTTTTACATCTGAGGCCTTTTCACCAAAGATAGCTCTAAGTAATTTTTCTTCCGGCGTAAGCTGGGTTTCACCCTTAGGCGTAACTTTACCCACCAGAATATCGCCAGGATTCACTTCGGCTCCTATAAATACCACACCTGATTCATCCAGCTTGTTCAATGCACTTTCACTAACATTAGGAATATCTGCAGATATTTCTTCGGGTCCTAACTTTGTATCACGTGCCACACAGGTCAGTTCTTCTATATGAATGGATGTAAACCTGTCTTCCTGAACCATTCTCTCCGAGATTAATATTGAATCCTCAAAGTTATATCCATTCCAGGGCATAAAGGCGATAAGGAGATTTTGTCCCAGAGCAAGTTCACCCAGATCAGTTGAAGGACCATCAGCAAGAACATCATCTTTAGATATTGCATCACCTGTATTAACCAAAGGTTTTTGATTAATACAGGTATTTTGATTAGAACGTGTGTATTTGGTCAGATTGTAAATATCAACGCCAGGTTCTCCTGCGGTGACTTCATTATCATGCACACGAATAACAATTCTTCCAGCATCAACAGAATCAACAATCCCGCCACGCTCAGCAATTACTGTAACACCCGAATCAATAGCAACCGTCCGTTCCATCCCGGTACCAACTACTGGTTTTTCCGCCTTAAGTACGGGCACAGCCTGTCGTTGCATGTTAGATCCCATCAATGCCCTGTTCGCATCATCGTGTTCTAAAAATGGAATCAATGACGCAGCCACCGAAACGATCTGTTTTGGTGAAACGTCCATGTAGTTAACCCTATCGGGCGTAGACATTGTGAATTCATTCTGAAAGCGCGAGGATATCAACTCATCACTCAGTACGCCTTTTTGATTCAAGGTTGAGTTCGCTTGAGCAATCATGAAGTCTCCTTCCTCAATTGCTGAAAGATAATCAATCTGATCTGAGACCTTTCCTTTCACTACTTTACGGTATGGGGTTTCAAGAAATCCATACTCATTAGTTCTAGCATACACAGCCAAAGAATTGATCAACCCGATGTTTGGACCTTCAGGGGTCTCAATAGGGCAGACACGCCCGTAATGTGTGGGGTGTACGTCACGTACTTCAAACCCTGCACGTTCACGTGTCAGACCACCTGGGCCAAGAGCAGAAATTCGACGTTTGTGTGTGATCTCAGATAATGGGTTATTTTGATCCATAAATTGCGACAACTGACTGGAACCAAAAAATTCTCTAATAACAGCAGACACTGGTTTGGCATTAATAATTTCCTGTGGCATTAAACCTTCTGATTCAGCCAGCCCAAGCCTCTCTTTTACTGCACGTTCAACCCTGACCAGACCAACACGGAACTGGTTCTCCGCCATTTCACCGACACTTCTTACACGTCGGTTTCCAAGATGGTCGATATCGTCCACGATTCCTTTTCCATTTCTAATATCCACCAGTGTCTTCATTACATCAATAATGTCTGACCCGTCTTCTAATTCGGCAACCATTTTTTTGGAAACTTCATCAGTTCTGTCACCAAAAAATTTACCGTCGTATAAGACTCCAACACCTGTGAGTTCCTGCCTGCCCACTCGACGGTTAAATTTCATTCTTCCAACAGCCGACAAATCATACCTGTCAGCGCTGAAAAATAGATTCTTGAAGAGATTTTCTGCAGCCTCTTTTGTCGGTGGTTCACCAGGGCGCATCATTCGGTAGATTTCAATCTGAGCTTCGAGCTGGTTAGTCGTCGTATCAACCTTAACGGTATCAGATATATAAGTACCTCGATCCAGTTCGTTTGTATATAGAGTATCAATTACTATATCTGCGTGTTCTGCCAGAATTTCCAGCATTTCTTCGTTGATCTCGGTATTTGCTTCGACCAGCAATTCCCCGGTTTCCTTGTTAATTACATCACGCGCCAGGACTTTACCTATTAGATAATCGACAGGAACTTCAAGTTGTTTTAATTTTGAAGTCTCCATTTGTCTGATATGTCTAGCTGTAATTCTACGATCAGCTTCTACTATCAACTCACCTTTTTTGTCACATATATCGAATGACACCGTTTCTCCGCGAAAGCGCTCAGGAATTAATTTCAAAAACACGCCTTTCTTAGAAATCGTAAACTGGTTCGTTTCGAAAAACATGTCGAGTATTTCCTGGGTGTTATAACCCAATGCTCTGAGTAATATTGTCGCCGGTATTTTTCTTCTTCTATCTATCCGACAGTAAACCATGTCTTTAGGGTCGAATTCGAAATCCAACCATGAACCACGGTAAGGAATGACTCTGGCAGAATAGAGCAGTTTTCCTGAAGAATGGGTCTTACCTTTGTCATGTTCAAAAAACACACCTGGAGAACGATGCAACTGAGAAACAATTACCCTTTCTGTACCATTAATCACGAATGTACCATTGTTCGTCATTAACGGCATTTCTCCCATATAAACATCCTGTTCTTTGATATCTTTAACTACCTTATTACTCAACCCGGCTTCTTTATCATAAATAATCAGTCTGACTTTAACCCTTAATGATGCGGCATAAGTAAGACCTCGAAGCTGGCACTCTTTTACATCAAATCCCGGTTTTGCAAGGCTATAACTTACATATTCAAGTACTGCATTTCCTGAATAGCTTTCAATAGGGAACACTGAAGCAAATGCAGCGTTGAGACCAGCATTACGTCGATGCTCTGGTTCAATTTCTGGTTGAAGAAATGAGTTATATGAATCAATCTGGGTAGCCAGCAAATATGGTACTTTTAATACGCTGGTTCTTTTACCAAAATCCTTGCGGATTCGTTTTTTCTCAGTATATGAATAGGCCATTCAAGAACCTCGCAGAACTATCAAATGTGTCAATCGTATGTACGTAAACCTGCAGGCATGTGATATAGCCTGCAGGTTTACACTTTTTTGTATTAAGTCAGTCAGCTTATTTAACTTCAACAGTTGCACCAGCTTCTTCAAGATCCTTCTTGACACTGTCTGCTTCTTCTTTTGAAGCGCCTTCCTTAACTGGAGCTGGAGCTCCTTCAACAAGGTCTTTGGCTTCTTTAAGACCCATGCCAGTAATAGCTCGAACGACCTTGATTACAGCAACCTTATTGTCACCAAATCCAGCCAGAATTACATCAAATTCCGTCTGTTCTTCAGCGCCACCTGCTGCATCTCCACCTGCTCCAGCAGCTGCCACAGCTGCCACAGGTGCTGCGGCGGATACACCCCAGTCATTCTCTAGTTCGTTAATTAACTCAACCAGTTCAAGTACTGGTAATTGACTTAAAGCTTCTTTAATTTCATCTCGTGAAAGTGCCATTTTAATTTCCTCTTAACTTCAATATTTTATACATGTGCCTATTTCAGGCTGCCTGTTGTAGATCACTTCTAGCTGCCAGCAATCTCGCAAATTTCGCTTCAGGTTCCGCAAGGACACGAACCAATTTGCCCATAGGTGCCTTAAGTACACCCAGAAACATTGACCGTGCTTCATCAAGTGAAGGTAGTTGTGCAAGACGTTCAAGATCTGAAACATCAAGCAATCTGCCTTCGCTAGCGATAAGCTTTACAACCAGCTTCTCATTATCCTTTTTGAAATCCCGAATCACTTTTGCTGCAGAGCCAGGTTCATCGTTAGAGAACGCCAGCAATAATGGGCCAACTAAACCCTCTCGCATACAGTCAAAACTGGTATTTTCCAGCGCCCTTTTTGCAAGAGTGTTCCTGACCACTTTCAGGTAAATGCCAGCTTCCCGAGCTTTTTTTCGCAACTCGGAAATTTCAGCAACATTCAACCCGATATATTCCGCAGCAATTGCGGACGGAGACTGAGCAGCAATTCCGGCGACCTCTTCAACTATCGCCTTTTTTTGCTCAAAATTTAGACTCATACAGAGTTCCTCCATTACCGTGATGATACAATTGAAAAAACATCATACTCATTTGTTTATTCTCCAGTTCCATTCGTTGTATCAATGTTAAAAATCACGGCGACCATTCCAGGACTACACCTGTAGGGCACACCGTCTGCGCAGGCTATGAACAGACATACTTAAATTGGCGGTAAAGCCAATACCTGCGGTCTTTGACGAGCGATGAAATCCATTCACCGACCCAAAGCTTGTATACCTACCTGACTCAATAATTCAGATATCGTATTGTAAAAAATTAATTCGTTAATGTAGCTTGGTCTACTGTTAAACCGGGGCCCATTGTTGTTGAAAGACTTATCTTCTTTAGGTAAATACCCTTCGCTGCACTAGGTTTGGCTTTATTCAAATCTCTAATTAATGCATTTAAATTATCCAGTAACGCAGACTCATCAAAAGAGACCTTCCCTATTGCGCAATGTATGATGCCGTTTTTATCTGTTTTATACCTGACCTGACCTGCCTTAGCATTTACTACGGCCTGTTTAATATCCTGGGTTACCGTTCCTGTTTTTGGATTGGGCATTAAACCTCTTGGCCCCAGGACTTTACCTAGTCGACCAATCAGTGGCATAGCATCTGGTGTTGCAATTACAACATCGAAATCCATAAAGCCACCTTGAATCTTTTCCGCAAGGTCGTCCATGCCGATATGCTCAGCGCCATTAGATTCCGCATCTTTTGCCTGATCGCCCTGCGCAAAAACTGCAACTTTTACAGATTTGCCTGTACCTTTAGGAAGGACCGTTGATCCCCTTACTGCCTGATCAGATTTTTTTGGGTCTACTCCCAGATTTACAGCCACTTCTACTGATTCATCAAACTTTGTCTTAGCACAACCTTTTAAGAAAATTAAAGCTTCTTTAACGTCATAAATCTTTCCAGGCTCCAACTTTTCTCGTATTGAATTTATCCTTTTAGAAATTTTTGCCATGATTAAACTCCCTCGGTCTCAATACCCATACTACGGGCAGTACCAGCGATAGTGCGTACGGCAGCATCAAGGTCGGCTGCACTGAGATCAGGCTCTTTTATCTTGGCAATTTCTTCTAGCTGGCTACGATTAAGTTTACCTACTTTATTGGTATTTGGAGTGCCACTACCTTTTGGTATTCCTGCAGCTTTTTTAAGTAAATGAGCTGCAGGCGTGGTCTTCATGGTAAAAGTAAAACTTTTATCTGAAAATACGGTAATTACGACAGGCACAGGTAAACCCTGTTCCATGCCCTGCGTCTGCGCATTGAATGCTTTACAGAACTCCATAATGTTCAATCCATGCTGACCCAGTGCAGGACCAACTGGAGGACTGGGATTTGCCTGACCGGCAGGAACTTGCAACTTCACATAAGTATCAATTTTTTTTGCCACTTTTTACTCCTTTGGGTGCAATCGTTCTGGACTGGTTACCAAAACTCCCCTGATTTATTTTTTGTATATTCAATAGTGCGTAACACTATAAAAACTAAGACAGTTACTACTCCTTTTCTACCTGTCTAAACTCCAACTCAACAGGAGTTGATCGACCGAATATCAAGACAGAAACTCGTAATCTGCTTTTTTCATAATTTACTTCTTCAACTACGCCATTAAAGTCAGTAAATGGGCCATCATTAATTCTGACGACTTCCCCTGGCTCAAATACAATCTTGGGCCTGGGTTTATCAACACCTTCTTCTACCCTCTGCAATATTGTATTTGCCTCTGCATCAGTAATTGGAGCAGGCCTGTCAGTTTTACCGCCAATAAAACCTAGAACCTTGGGCGCTTCTTTTACCAGGTGCCAGGTATCATCATTCATTTCCATTTGTATTAACACGTACCCAGGGAAAAATTTTCGTTCGCTCTTGCGTTTTTTCCCATCACGCATCTCTACAACTTCTTCAGTAGGCACAAGAATTTCGCCAAACTTATCTTCCATTCCATGCAGCTTGATCCTTTCTTGCAAAGTCCGCATTACCTGCGGTTCAAAGCCGGAATAAGCATGGATGACATACCACCTTTGCGCCATACTAACCACCCTGACCTAGTAAATTTCTAATTGACCAACCAAGAAACATATCTATCAACCACAAACTTATTGCCACTAAAATCACTACAAATATTACAATAAGAGTTGTTTGCAACGTTTCCTCCCTGGTTGGCCAAACGACTTTTCTGACCTCAATTTGTGCATTCTGGAAAAAACCCCACAGGTTTCTTCCTTTTTCTGTATTTAGTGCAATCACTACAGAAATGCCCACACACACTAACAATCCAATTGTTCGAACTAAAATAGATTGATCTGCAAAAAAGTAAAACCCAATTATTCCCGTGATCACAAAAGCAACCGCAAGCACAAGCTTTACGATATCAAACTTCACATTTACTGTTTCTACATTAGAATTCATTTATAAAATCAATCTTTCTCTTCAGCCAGAATGTCATTGGCAGGCCAGGAGGGAATCGAACCCCCAACCTGCGGTTTTGGAGACCGCCGCTCTGCCAATTGAGCTACTGGCCTACGTAATCTCTTTATCTTTAGTAAACAAGCTGGCTATTTTGGGGATATAGTTGCACATATCATAGCTTGACCGAATACAATTTTGGATAGCTATCAACTATTCGATTATTTTAGAAACGACACCGGCGCCAACAGTTCGTCCACCTTCACGAATGGCAAAGCGAACACCCTCTTCCATTGCAATGGGGGATATCAACTCAACTGTCATCTGCACGTTATCTCCCGGCATTACCATCTCCGTCCCCTCAGGCAGCGTCACCGAGCCTGTCACATCCGTGGTCCGAAAATAAAACTGCGGCCGGTAATTATTAAAAAACGGCGTATGGCGTCCACCTTCTTCCTTGCTCAACACATACACCTCGCTTTCATATTTCCTGTGCGGCGTGATGGTTCCAGGCTTACATAACACCTGACCACGCTCTACATCTTCACGCTTCGTACCGCGCAACAACACACCTACGTTGTCACCCGCCTGACCTTCATCCAGTAACTTACGGAACATCTCAACACCAGTACAGGTCGTCTTCTGGGTATCTCGTATGCCTACTATCTCTATTTCTTCTCCCACCTTGACGATGCCTCGCTCTACTCGACCCGTGACTACCGTGCCACGTCCCGAGATAGAAAATACGTCCTCTATCGGCATCAAAAATGGCTTGTCTACCGGACGCTCTGGGATCGGAATATATGCGTCCATCGCAGCGACCAGCTTCTCAATCGAGGGAATACCTATGTCACTTGTATCTCCTTCCAAGGCCTTGAGCGCACTGCCTGTGACCACAGGAGTGTCATCGCCAGGAAACTCATACTTGTCCAATAATTCACGAACTTCCATTTCGACCAGCTCCAACAACTCCGCATCATCTACCTGGTCTGCCTTATTCAAGTACACCACAATAAATGGCACACCAACCTGACGGGCCAACAGTATGTGCTCACGCGTCTGTGGCATCGGGCCATCCGCAGCACTCACTACCAATATGCCACCGTCCATCTGCGCAGCACCCGTGATCATGTTCTTCACATAATCCGCGTGTCCCGGGCAATCGACGTGGGCGTAATGTCGTCCCTCACTTTCATACTCCACATGCGCCGTCGCGATCGTAATTCCGCGCTCACGCTCTTCAGGTGCATTATCAATCTGATCATAGGCTTTCACCTCACCACCAAACTTCTCCGACATCGTCTTGGTGATCGCCGCCGTCAATGTCGTCTTACCATGGTCAACGTGACCTATCGTTCCAACGTTAACGTGTGGTTTCGTTCTTTCAAATTTCGCCTTGGACATGGAAGTATCTCCTCATGCAATACATGTAGTACGTGAATATATAAATAAAAACTTTCAGCTATCATGGAGCCCATAACCGGATTTGAACCGGTGACCTCTTCCTTACCAAGGAAGTGCTCTACCGACTGAGCTATATGGGCAATAATTTTTTACATTCCCAATCACTCATAATAAAAAAACGACAATGTTATAAGCTAACTATCAATAACATAGCTTATAGCTTGTCGCTTTTTGGAGCGGGTGATGGGGATCGAACCCACATCATCAGCTTGGAAGGCTGAGGTTCTACCATTGAACTACACCCGCCTCGTGCGCCACCAATCCGATTCCATCAATCAGCGATGGACTAACTCCAAAATAAATTCATACCAGCAAGGCATGAAAATATTATCAATGCTCTGCCCCACCAATATTTGGTGGAGGGGGTAGGATTCGAACCTACGAAGGCATAGCCAGCAGATTTACAGTCTGCCCCCGTTGGCCGCTTGGGTACCCCTCCAAATTCAAGCAAGCCGCGTATTCTGAGATAATCTGCCGTCAGTGTCAACATTAACTCTTTGTTTTAAACAAATTTTTTTGACTCGCGTCTATAATCACGTCCATATCCCAGTGAGAGTGCTTGAATACCCATAAATTAATTTTCTAGTTTATGAAGTTCGAATAATTTGTCCGGTGATAGCATCACGGATTTCTGTCGGATTATTGTTCTTATCCGTCGTACCGGGAATTATGTACTCTATTGATTTTCCAAAATAATTTCTAACCTGCAAGGATGTCCTTGCAGGCTTTCGCATACTAGGATTAGCACTAGTAGACACGAGTATCCCCGCATATTTGGTCAAACTTCGAACCACAGGGTGGGCCGATATGCGAATGGCGACTCCTGGTTGATTTCCAGTAATCCAAGTGGGTGCTTTTCGATTTACAGGAATAATCCATGTCACAGGCCCTGGCCATGAATTCATGATTTCCGTGCTATTTTGAACTTGTTTAATGTCTATCCAATTATAGAACTGCCCAATATCATGCCCAACCAGGATTAAACCTTTATGAGGTTTTCTGAATTTTAGCCGAAGAATTTTTTCTACCGCATGTTGACAATAAGGTGAACACCCAAGACCGTAGACAGCCTCTGTCGGGTAGGCGATGACTCCTCCCTGACTGACAACACTTGCCGCTTTGTATATTTCCCAGGAATTCAACTACTTTTCTGATTGATTTCTGTCAGTAACTCGTTCTTTTGAATGACTTTTTTGGCATTTTCAGCACGTTCATCCACGAGTTTCCTTGCGATAGACTCATCTGCGCTCGCAATAATCTGAGCAGCAAGATAACCAGCATTTCGTGCACCAGCCTTACCAATAGCAACACAGGCCACAGGTATACCAGCCGGCATTTGGACTGTAGACAAAAGAGCATCCATCCCACCAAGACTACCTCCATCAATAGGTACTCCAATCACAGGTTTAGTTGTAATTCCAGCAAGCGTCCCAGCCAAATGAGCAGCCAAACCTGCAGCAGCAATAAAAACAGCACATCCACGTTCATCAGCCTCTTTTACGTATTGGTGGGTTTGAGCAGGTGTTCGATGCGCCGAAGTTATTCTGACTTCCCTTGGGATTCCAAAACTATCCAAGACATCTACCGTATTTTTCATAACATCTAGATCAGAGTCGGAGCCCATTAAAATAGCTACGAAATAATCGTTCTTGTCCATCTTATCTCCTTAATTTAGTTGTAGTTTTATGCTTTTTTTGCTTTTACAGTTGTTCGACGCTTGCCTCGGCTAGCAGGTGCCTCTTCAAGCAGCTTCTGAGATTCTTCCAGCGTTAGTGAACCTGGTTCCCTATCTTTTGGTACCCGTGCATTTTTTTTACCATCGGTGATATAGGGTCCATAACGGCCATTTAAAATTGAGATACCTTCATCTTTGAAAATTTTAATCTGCTTTTCAGCATCAACTTTCTTTTTTTCATCGATAAGTTCAAGTGCACGATCAAAACTTATTGTATAGGGATCATCATCCTTATTAATAGATACAAATTTACTGCCATACCTTACATAGGGCCCAAATCGACCAATATTAACTACAACTTCTTCACCATCTTTTGTTTCTCCCAGATCTCTTGGAAGTTTAAATAGCTCCATAGCTTCATCGAATTTTATAGTATCAATTTTCTGACCTGGTCTGAGCCCCGCAAATTTTGGCTTATCTTCATCATCCTTGGTGCCAATTTGCACATATGGGCCATATCTCCCCATGCGCACAGACACAGGTAATCCACTTTTGGGATCCATACCGAGGTCTCGTGCCTGGTTAGCTTCACTTCGACTAACATTTTCTTCCTTGTCCTTAATTTTTTCTGAAAATGGTAGCCAGAATGCTTGCATCAATGGAACCCACTCTTTTTCACCCCTGGACACCGCATCAAGCTCATCTTCAAGTTTCGCGGTAAAATCATAATCAACGTAATCTTTAAAATGTTGCGTTAAAAATCGGTTAACGATTCTACCTACGTCTGTTGGAAGAAATCTTTTATTCTCAAAATCAACGTAACCTCGTTGCTTTAAGGTAAAAATAATTGAAGCATACGTTGAGGGGCGACCTATTCCATATTCCTCCAGGGTCTTGACCAGGCTGGCCTCAGAAAAACGTGGAGGAGGTTCAGTAAAATGCTGTTCTGGTCTAATATCAACCAATTTAATAATCTCACCTTCTTCCAGGAGCGGTAATGCTTTTTGATCCGTATCGCTCTTTTTCTCATCATCCTTACCTTCTTCATAAACAGCAAGGAAGCCTTTTTCTGCAACCGTTGAACCTGTTGCCCTGAAAACATTATTCTTACCGCATTCAAGATCTGCGCCTACAGTATCTATTAATGCATGACTCATCTGACAAGCAACAGCACGTGTCCAGATCAATTGATACAACTTAAATTGATCTGCATTTAATTTTGACTTAATTTCCTTAGGCACATAATTAACAGACGTTGGTCTAATTGCCTCGTGTGCTTCTTGAGCATTTTTTGATTTTGTTTTAAAAATCCTTGCATGGGCAGGCAGTGAATTCTTTCCGTATTGATTACCAATAAACTCCCTAATTTCATTTACAGCGTCCTGAGCCAGGTTCACCGAGTCCGTTCTCATGTAAGTAATTAATCCAACAGAACCTTCTCCGACATCAATTCC
This sequence comes from uncultured Gammaproteobacteria bacterium, assembly GCA_943788815.1. Lineage (GTDB taxonomy): Bacteria > Pseudomonadota > Gammaproteobacteria > Eutrophobiales > Eutrophobiaceae > Eutrophobius. The sequence goes on along the minus strand of CALSRS010000003.1, from coordinate 225,548 downwards.
TTCATAAAGTTGTTGTGCGGTTCTCATTATCTTTTGTGCTGTAAAACCAAGTTTTCGCACACCTTCTTGTTGTAAGGTCGATGTAATAAAGGGAGGTGGTGGCTGCCTTTTCCTTTGTTTTTTATCAATCTTGCTGACTACCAATTTCCCATCAGCCAATTTTGAAAGATTATTTTGAATCTCTTCAGCTGTTTTCGATTCAGTAACGGAAAACTGTTTTAACTTTTCTCCGTTTAAAACAGTAAGCTTCGCATTGAAGTCCTCTTTTTTATGAGTAAGATCGGCTTCTATTGTCCAGTACTCACGTTTATTGAATCGTTCAATTTCTTCTTCACGTTCAACTATCATACGTAAGGCCGGGCTTTGTACTCTGCCAGCTGACAAACCTCGGTGAATTTTTTTCCATAATAAGGGCGACAAATTAAAACCAACGAGGTAATCAAGTGCACGTCTTGCTTGTTGGGCATTAATTAAATCAATAGAAAGTTCTCTAGGATGCTCAATTGCATCCTGTATAGCTGACTTTGTCACCTCATGAAAGACTACACGTTTAACGTCCTTACCACCCAGAGCATTCCTTTCCTTTAAGAGTTCATGCAAATGCCAGGAGATAGCTTCTCCTTCGCGGTCAGGATCAGTTGCCAGTAATAGGTGGTCTGCTTTTTTCAAAGCCTTTGCTATTGCATCAACAGACTTTGAGTTTTTCTCAATAATCTCGTACTTCATTTCAAAATTATTTTCAGTATCAACCGCCCCGGTCTTGGGCAATAAGTCTCTAACATGACCATATGAAGCCAATACGGTATAACCATCTCCCAGATAGCGTGTAAGCGTTTTTGCTTTTGCTGGGGACTCAACGATTACCAACGTATCACTCATATTTAAAAAACATCCTTATTAAATTTATAACGTACCTTAGTGAAGACCAAGTTCCGTTTCATTCATTACAACTTCCTCCATCCATGTGAAAGCATCTTCTTTTCCAGGCTGGTTCATCAGCACCATTAGCACAACCCACTTCAGTTGATAAATATCAATTTCATCTGATTCGAGTGCCATAACTCTATCAACCACAAGCTCCCTGTCATGAGAATCCAATATACCTGTTTGCTCCAGATAGCTTAGAAGGCCTCTGCATTCCGTACTTAATTTTTCCATTTCATATGTATTGAAAATTCTGTGCGAAATTTTGTTCTGAGATTTATTGCTAACCTCAATTATTTCTTCATAAGTTAAGCTTTCCAGCCAGTCAAATGCTTTACGCACCTGGATCTCTGCAAATCCGGCATGCGTAAGAATACCCTGTAATGAGTCCTGATCAGTATTCAACTCATATTCATCATCAAGATAGTTATTGAATAAGTACATTAATACATCAAAAACAGATTCTTTCATTCTCTTATATTACCGCTTATCTTTTTATGTAACCGCCACCAGGCGTGGATTGAATTAGCTCTTCGAGCTCTAACTTTGGCAATAAAATTCGTAATTTTTTCACCGGAATACCAGAGCTGGATATAATGTCATCGAAACTAACTGGTTCATACCCTATATTATCAAGCAGGAGTTTTACCTGTTCGTCAAGTGTTTCATTATCAACCTGTAATATTCTCTTTGTCTCTTCATAATTAATAATCATATTTTGAAGGCATGGAACTTCTTCAATAATATCTTCAATTTTGGTAGATAATTTAGCGCCATTACTGATTAATTTGTTGCAGCCTTCCGCCATTGGATTAAGGATAGAACCAGGTATTGCGAAGACCTCCCTCCCCTGCTCTGCGGCCAAGTTTGCCGTTATTAATGATCCACTTTTTAATGATGCTTCAACAACCAGAACTCCAAGAGACAAACCACTAATTATCCGATTTCTTCTCGGAAAGTGGTATGGCAACGGCCTGGTATTCAATGGGAATTCAGAAATTAACAATCCAGATTCTGCTATTTCTTCGGCCAGACTCAGATTAGATTTTGGATAGACCATATCTAATCCATTTCCCATTACTGCATATGTTCCACTGGAAGAACTTAGCGCTCCTTTGTGTGCCGAGGTGTCTATTCCTGTCGCTAAGCCACTTGTAATCGTTATACCACACTCCCCAAGTTCTCTCGCAAAATCATATGCGATCCTTTTACCTCCCGGGGTTGATTTTCTAGATCCTATGACAGCTATCTGGGGTTTATTTAAATTATCGAGGATTCCAGATACAAATAAAGCAAGAGGTGGATTGGATATTTGCTTTAATAAATCAGGGAAATCCGTGTGAAAAATATGGATAAAACGGTTATTTTTTGCGTCGATCCATTGTATGTCTAAATCAATCTGTTTTTGATTTTTTCCATGTAAAAATTCTATTGTCCTGTTTTGTAATCCCTTCGCTTTTAAATAACTCTTGCTCTGGGATAAAATATTCTCAGGATGTGAAAATTTGGACAACAACAGATGTGCGAGATGTAAAGTGAGTCCGGGAGCACGAACCAATTTCAACCATGAAGTAAGATCTTGATAGGTGTTTTCGTCCATGAAAACCTCCGTAAATACCGGGTAAAAACGTTGTTTTAATCTATAATTGCCGAAATACTACTTTAATAAAAAATGCCTGTTTTACTGAAACTGTATGACATTTCTGATGATTCAAATTTTAAAAACTTTTAATTGCATCATTGAGATGAATTGGACCTAGTGCTTCCATTACTAATCCATAACTTACCTTGTCAAAGGTACGAAATACCATAACAACGCCAGCTCTGTAATCAGGCAAAGTGACAGACTCACCTCTTGATTTCATCATACCCAGGTAATCTATCAAATCTGTATCTTCATAAGATTTCTTAGTGTTTCTGACTTTATCTTCCACTACAACACCGCTTTGATACACACCAAAAACATTCCCAACCTCCACGCCGTCGTTACTGCCGCGGTCAAGTACAACAACCTGGTATTGGCCAATTTCAGTTAAGACACCCTCTGCAGAAATTATACTTCCGGTTATATCAGACGACGATCTGCTGGGAATAAAACTAGTATAAATTTCCTCATCTGATGGCAAAATCAACCTATCTCCATTCACCACTTCTTTTACTGCATGAGTAATATTGACTGTAGACGGATTACCAAAAGCTTTTACTTCTGCATCACCAATATATATAGACTCATAACCAAGAACCTCACGGTGTCCACGAGAGTGGCTGACATATTCTGTCCCAAGTCGATAAATAGAAAATTTCTCTCCAACCGAATCAGGCGTTAAACCTTGGACATATATTTCAATACCAGGACTGGCCACAAGATGCTGTTCATAACTTGATACAATGTATGGCCAGCTGTCCATTTCATTTTCTTCGACGATTAATGGTCTCGTGAGAAACGGCCTGATAACATCAATTGGAACGGTTTTAATTGCGCGAGTTGTTTGTTCAATTCGCATCGTGGGTGATAACTTTACAGTCCTACTACCCATACCAGCTCTGGAGACTGTCAACACTGGTGACTCTCCATCGTAGCTCAAGCTGATTACGTCTCCAGGATAGATTAAATGGGGATTGTCAATTTGTGGGTTTACCTGCCAGATTTCTGGCCATCTCCAGGGTTGTAACAAAAACATTCCGGAGATATCCCATAAAGTATCGCCTTCCTGCACAGTGTATTGATCCGGGTGGTCCGGATTCACCTGGACAGATTGCGCACTCACCGCTGTACTAATCACCAGTAAAGACAGGTAAAATACAATTTTATGTAACATAAGCCGAGCCTTACGAAAAATATTTAATGTAGATTCGGAAAAGTCTAGCAGAATGTATTCTCTCACACCACAGTTTTACCGGGGACGATGTTTTTCCTGTATACTATCAGTAAGTTAGAGAATTTTTTGGAGTGATTTACATGGCAATCCTTGAGGTCTTACATATCCCTGATAATCGATTGAGGAAAAAGGCTATACCTATCAGTGACATTGATGACTCAGTAAGAGAACTCGCCAGTAACATGCTGGAAACCATGTATGCTGAAAATGGCATAGGCCTGGCTGCTACTCAGGTGAATGTACAAAAGCGTCTGGTCGTTATTGATTTAAGCACTGAGAATACAGATGCAAAAGTACTCGTAAATCCTGAAATACTATCATTTTCAGGAAGTGAAGAAATGCAGGAAGGCTGCCTGTCTGTTCCGGATGTTTTTGATACAGTAATACGGTCGGAAATCATTACTGTCAGGTTTCAAAACCTCGACGGAGAAACTATCGAAGAAACCGTAGATGGACTATATGCAGTTTGTATTCAACATGAAATTGATCATTTAAATGGAAAACTCTTTATTGATTATTTGTCGCCTCTAAAACGAAATCGAATTTTCAAAAAATTTGAAAAACTGGAAAAATTTCAAACGCGGGATTCTTGAATTTTATTATGGCAAAAGGTATCAATCTCGCATTTGCTGGTACCCCAGTACTGGCTGCACGGATATTGGATAATATTCAACGTACTGGTCATTACACGATTTCAGCAGTTTTTACCCAACCCGATAGACCTTCGGGTCGGGGAAAGAAAATCACCATGAGTCCTGTTAAAGTTTTAGCTGAGGATATCGGACTCCCAATTTATCAACCATTAAATAAGACTGAGCTTGAAAAAGAAAAAATATTAAATTCAGTAGATGTTTTGATCGTTGCTGCATATGGATTAATACTAAGCAAAGAAGTTTTATCGCTACCAAGACTAGGATGTATTAATGTCCATATGTCACTACTCCCCAGATGGCGAGGGGCAGCTCCAATTCAACATGCAATTCTTGCTGGTGACAACGAAACAGGTATCACGATAATGCAAATGGACGAAGGACTGGACACTGGCAATATCCTGTTTCAAAAAAAATGTAGTGTGGACACAAATGAAACTGCGGAATCATTACATGAAAAACTATGCCTATTGGGGAGTGATTCCATTATTGATGTGCTGGACACATTGGGTAATGACCAGCTAGTGTCTACACCTCAGGATGAGAATTTGGCTACCTATGCGAAGAAAATTAACAAGGCTGACGCCTTCATTAACTGGTCTAAAACCGCTGATGAAATTCACAGGCTGGTACGCGCTATGAATCCAGCTCCAGTTGCACATACTGAAATAGATGGAATACAACTTAGAGTCTGGGCTGCAGAAATTTCGAGTAGTTTTGATGAACAACACGAACCAGGAACAGTAATAAGTTATTCGCCAAAAGGACTTGAAGTTGCAACACGAGATAAGAATATCAATATAACAAAATTACAACTACCTGGAAAAAAAGTCCTGAGTTCGTCAGATTTTTATAATGGGAACCCCACAATTTGGTCCGGCCTTGATCAAAGCTGAACGAATAATCAGTCACTATGGAAGCAAGAGAAATTGCAGCAAGGGTACTGACTGATGTCATTAGTAATAAAAAAAACCTTGACCACTGTTTGGAAAAACACATCGACACATATATCGATAGTAAAACTAAAAGCCTAACTCAAGAAATTTGTTATGGTGTTATGCGGTGGTACTTCCAACTTGAATTCATTGTTAATTCCCTAATCCCAAAACCACTCAAAGATAAAGATAAAGATCTGTTTGTGCTTTTACTTTGTGGTGTATATCAAATCAAGTATCTAAGAACACCGGACTATGCCGCTATCAATGAATCTGTTGGCATAACAAAAAGTATTGGAAAACCCTGGGCATCAAAGCTCGTTAATGCCGTACTTAGAAGATATCAGCGCGAAAGGGAGGCAATTGATAAAATAATTTTAAAATCTAATAATATTTATTACGCATCTCCTGTTTGGTTTGCAGAAAAGCTTAGCAGTCAATACCCCGAAGACTGGAAAGATATATTAGATGCAAGTAATCAGTATCCACCCATGCACATTAGACTGAATTTAGAAAAATATTCCAGACAAAACTATCTTGATATACTTGATTCATCAGGTATTAACGCCCAGGCATCGAAATTATCAAATGCGGGGGTTTTACTTGCGGAATCAAAAAAAGTCGAGGATGTGCCAGGTTTTATGGAGGGCTATGTTTCGGTACAGGACTTTGGTGCGCAACTTGCCGCTCCTCTGCTAGATTGCAAAGCAGGACATCGAGTATTGGATGCCTGCGCTGCACCTGGAGGAAAATCTTGTCACATACTCGAAAGCTACCCGGATATTTCAGAGTTAGTCGCAATCGATATAGAATCGAGCCGCATTAGTTTATTAAATGATAATTTAAAAAGAACAAATAAAGTCGCGACCGTTATCCAGGCCAACGTTTCTGACATCAAGTCCTGGTGGGATGATGTACCATTTGATCGTATTTTATTGGATGTGCCATGCAGTGCTACAGGAATAATCCGACGTCATCCGGACATAAAATATTTACGATCGCCCGAACAAATTACTGCACTTGTTAGCACCCAGATGAACATGCTTGAAGCCCTGTGGCCGATATTAAAATTGAGTGGAAAACTCCTTTATTGTACGTGTTCCCTGTTCAAGGAAGAATCGGATGAACAAATTGACCATTTTATTAATATATATAATGATGTGAAGTTACTGCCAATAAAGGATAATTGGGGTGTATATTCTACTTATGGACGTCAAACTATACCTGGGAGAGATGAAGCAGATGGCTTCTTTTACTCAATTTTAGAGAAAACATGATCATGAAAACATTTTTTCTCAATATTTTCATATTTTCAGTGCTTTTAATCGCGCCGCTCGTTGCTATGGCCCAAGGTATAAGCATTGAGAATGCCTCAGGAAGGCTTAAGGACGGTTTCTATCAGGTAGATGCAAATGTAAAATATGATCTGGGCGATAGTGTTATAGAAGCTCTGAACCATGGAATTCAGCTACGATTTGACATCACAGTTGAGGTAAAGCGCGTTAGAAAATGGCGATGGGATCAAAATATAGCAACAGCTATTTTGAGCTACACACTGGACTATCTGCCGCTGACGAATAATTACCAGATAACCAATATAATTACCGAAGAAAAAAGACAATTCAAAGAACTGCCGGAGTCATTAGAATTCCTTGGAAATATTGATGAGTTTCCAGTTATTAATGAGAATGAGCTCTTTGATGATCGGTCCTATAATTGCTTTATTAAATCTGAATTAAGAATCAGAAACCTTCCTCTTCCCTTGCAACCTCTCGCATTAATCTCGCCAAGTTGGGAATTGAGTAGTTCGTGGCATGAATGGTCAATTAGATAAACCCGAAAAAAACGATAAGAACATCATTCTTGTACTGGGAATAATTCTATTCCTGTTCATGTTGGCTTCCCTGGTGTTAATGGGTGACGCCTTACAAAACCCTGACAGGTTTGGTGAGTATATGTCAGGTTTGTTAATATTTAATGCCCTGGGTCTACTTGTTCTTGTGATATTGATATTTGCCAACCTTAAAAATCTGGTTGTGCAATTAAAAAATAAATCACCCGGTTCAAGGATGACGTTCAAAACAGTTTCGATGTTTGCAATTTTATCAACCATCCCTGTACTTATTTTGTATTACTTCTCTCTTAATTTCTTATATCAGGGAATAGACAGCTGGTTTAACCCAAAGGTGGAACAGGCATTAAACGATTCACTTGAACTTAGCAAAATTTCTCTGAATGAAAGAATGAAAGATATGCTTAATCTTACAGAGCAGGCGGCGAATGATTTTTCATTGCTATCTGATGAAACGCTACTTGTTGAAATAGATGAAATCAGGAGCCGAATTGGCGCTGAAGAATTAACTATCATGTCAAAGCAGGGGAACTTTTTAGCCTCAAGCAGTAGTTTGGGTGAGTTAGTCCCAGCATCTCCAAATAATTCAATATTATTTCAGGTACAGCAGGGAAATAACTACGTAGGTTTGACCTCCACTACACAATCTGACTTTTCCGTTCAAACTGTCGTAAACATTCCAATTATATCTATAGGTATTGAACCCAGAATTGTACTGGCACTATTTCCGACTACAGAAAGAATTAATACACTCGCAACAAATATACAAATAACATACGGGGAATATCAGGAATTAACCTATTTAAGAGATCAGCTAAAAGTAGGCTTCGCCTCTATATTAACGCTGGTCTTATTGTTTAGTATTTTTTCTGCGCTTTGGGCTTCGTTTTATTCTGCTAATAGATTGGCCGCACCAATTCGAAATCTCGCTGATGGGACAAAATCTGTTGCACAAGGAGATTACAGTAAGCAATTACCAGTACCTGGCAATGATGAACTGGGATTTCTTGTTGCATCATTTAATGATATGACAAGAAAAATCTCATCTGCACGAGATCAGGCAAAAACCAGTCAGCTACAGGCTGAAACCCAGAAAGTATACCTGGAGGCCGTATTAGGCAGACTCTCATCAGGGGTATTGGTTGTTGATCAAAATAATACTATCAGAACTGCGAATTTAAGCAGTAATCAGGTACTTGGGATAGATATTAGTGAAATGACTGGGCAATCTTTGAATAAAATTGTTGAAGATTATGCTTACCTGGAACCCTTGCTTAACACAATTGAATATCATAATGAAAAAAATATTAATGAATGGCGTGAACAGGTAACCATATTTGGCACTAGTGGCCGACAAATATTGATGAGTAGTGGCACAACCTTATACATGCAGGAAATTGTAGATTCCAAAACCCAGGTTATTGTGTTCGATGATATTACTGCTCTTATACAAGGACAAAAAGATGCTGCCTGGAGTGAAATGGCAAGAAGATTAGCGCATGAAATAAAGAACCCACTTACTCCAATCCAGCTCGCTGCTGAAAGACTGCGCATAAAGTACCTGAAAAAAATGGATGCATCACAGGGAGAAGCAATGGACAAGCTTACAAATACGATCATTCAACAGGTTGAGACCATGAAAGATATGGTTAACACTTTTTCAGAGTATGCGCATACTCCCACCATATCTCATGAAATTATCAATTTGAACCAGCTTACCCAGGAAGTTATAGATTTATACAATACCTTAAATTCTGACATGTCTGTTACACTCGAACTATCAGAAACATTGCCCTATATTAAGGGTGACCCCAATCGGATACGGCGGGTATTTAATAATCTACTAAATAATGCTTTTGAAGCCATGGGCGACAAGAAACTAACTGCAATCGATATCAAAACCGATTATATTTCCGAACATGGAATGGATTTTGTTGAAATTAGGATAAAAGATATGGGATCAGGGATTTCCGATGAAATTATTGATAATATCTTTGATCCTTATGTTACAACAAAACCGAAGGGCACAGGCTTGGGTCTGGCGATAGTTAAAAAAATTATAGAAGAACATGGTGGCATAGTCTGGTTAGAAAATAATCCTGACTCATGCGGGGCATGTGCAATTATCAGGCTACCTGCAGTGATGCAAGCCAAAAATGAAGAATTAAAATCAATATATAATAGGCAAGTATTATGAGTTTGGGCGAAATTCTGGTTGTTGATGACGAACCGGACATCTGTAATCTTGTAAAAGATATACTTGAAGACGAAGGGTTTGACGTAACCGTTGCAAATGATGCAGCAGAAGCCCGTGCAGTAATTAACAATTCCAATCCTGTGCTTGTACTCCTGGACATCTGGATGCCAGATACTGATGGCATTACCTTACTTAAAGAATGGAACCAAACTGAGGGTTTCAATTCACCGGTTATTATCATGTCTGGACATGGCACGGTTGAAACTGCTGTGGAAGCTACAAGATTAGGTGCATGCGATTTTCTGGAAAAACCATTGTCCATGGCAAAGTTGGTCTTAACCATTAAAAATGCCATCAAGACCAGATGGCTAGAAAAGGAAAATCAGAAACTAAAAGGGGAGCAAGCATTTCCGATTGAAATAATTGGAAAAAGTGAAGTTGTTGGAAAAATCAGAGCTCTTATTGAAAAAATTGCTGACCGCGATAATCCCCTTTTAATCATCGGAGAATCAGGAACTGACAAGGAAGCAATCGCAAGATATATACACGGAAAAAGTAACAGGAAAGATGAACCATTTATTACGGTTAATGTATCTGCGTTAACAGCTGAAGAGTTTTCTGGGGAAATATTTGGAAAGAATGAAAATGGCAGCATCAATAAGGGACTCCTTGATGAAGCTGGCAATGGAATAATCTTCCTTAAAGACATTGTAGATCTTGAAGCCAATGCACAAGCTAAATTGCAAGATACACTCGAAAAATCCAGTTTTACCAGAGTGGGTGGTGGTGATCCAGTACCACTGAATGCCAGGGTTATTACTGCAACAAGTAAATCCATTGAAGATGCCATTAAGGAAGAAAAGTTTAGAGGTGATTTATATTTTCAACTTAATGTTTTGCCAGTATTAGTTCAGCCGCTACGTGACCATTTTGAAGATGTCCCGGAATTACTTGAATACTATGTGAATTATTTTGTATCTGAAGAACGTTTACCCTATCGCCACTTCTCAACCTCGGCAAAAAACCGTTTAAGAATGTACAGCTGGCCAGGCAATATACGTGAACTTAAAAACCTGGTTCAAAGATTACTGATTCTGGGGTTGGATGAAACGATTGAAAGTGAAGAAGTTGAAAAAGCATTGGGAGAACAATCTGGGTACAGGGCAGACAATGATTTACGGAATTTTGATCTGCCATTACGCGAAGCAAGGGAAAAATTTGAAAAGGCCTATCTTGAATATCAGCTAAAACAATCAAATGGTAGTGTAAGTAAGATTGCACAAAACGTAGGCATGGAAAGGACACATTTATACAGAAAACTAAAAATGCTTGGGATAGACATTAAACACTAAGCACAATGCATCACCACAGACACTTTAAACATCAAAATACCTAATTTTATAGCCAGGTAAAGTACATAGAAAGCCAATGAATATTATCATCCTGGGTGCCGGTCAAGTTGGAACATCTGTTGCAAAAAATCTTGCAAGTGAAGCAAATGATATTACCGTTGTTGATAACAATCAGAAATCTCTCCAAATTCTGAGTGAACGCTATGATTTACAAACCGTTTGTGGAAATGCCTCAAACCCATCTATTTTAAAAAAAGCTGGAGCGGATGACTCAGATATGATCATTGCTGTTACAAATAGCGATGAAATTAACATGATTGCCTGCCAGGTTGCATATACGCTGTTTCACACGCCAACAAAAATAGCCCGAGTGAGAAACCTGGATTATCTCAACCATAATACCCTCTTTGCCCAGGAAGCCCTTCCTATAGACGTCCTTATTAATCCGGAATTACTGGTCACAAAATACATAGAAAATCTGATTAGTTATCCTGGAGCCTTACAAGTACTGGATTTTGCAGAAGGCAAGGCTCAAATGGTCGCCGTAAAAGTAACAAAAAATAGTGTTTTATATAATAGAAAGATAACGGAATTGCCAGAACACTTACCGAAAACAGAATTTCGGATTGTGACCATATTCAGGGAAGGTGAAGGCATAATCCCTGATGGAGATACTATTATCCAGGAAGATGATGAGTTATTTATTATCTCAGCACCTAAAAATATTCGCACAATATTAAAATCCATTATTCATATGGAACGACCGATAAAACGTATCATGATTGCAAGTGGAGGTAACATCGGTTTGAACCTTGCAAAATTGCTGGAAGACCAATATCAGGTAAAAGTAATTGAGATAGATCCAAACCAGGCAAATAATGCCTCACAATCCTTAAAAAAAGCACTGGTCTTACAAGGTGATGCAACGGATGCCGAATTATTAATTGAGGAAAATATTGAAGAAACAGATATATTTTGCTGCTTAACTAATGCAGATGAAGCAAATATAATTTCATGCATGCTGGCCAAGCGTCTTGGCGCAGGCAAAGTAATGGCTCTTACAAACAGGCCAGCCTATGTAGACCTGGTGCAAAATGATGTGATCGATATAGCAATCTCTCCACAGCAGGCCACCATAGGAAGTTTACTGGCGCATATAAGAATGGGCGATGTAGTAGTAGTTCACTCATTAAGACGCGGGGCAGCAGAAGCTATTGAAGCAGTTGCCCATGGAGACAGTCAATCTTCCAAGGTTGTTGGTAAAAGCATTGATGAAATCCCACTTCCTCCGGACACCAGTATCGGCGCAATCGTTCGTGAAAATAAGGTGTTAATGGCGCATCATGACACAATGGTAGAAGCTGAAGATCACGTTATTATTCTGGTGGCAGATAAACGCCGTGTACCTGAAGTTGAAAGATTATTTCAGGTAGGTATAACTTTCCTCTGATATTAAATGCAATTTAAGGTAATTCAAAGAATAACAGGGATACTACTAATCCTGTTTAGCCTTACAATGGTTCCTCCCATTTTGTTTTCATTGTTTTATAAGGATGGAACATTAATCCCTTTTATAACCGCATTTGTGACTATTCTATTTACTGGGATTATTGCCTGGTTACCCGTACGTCAATATAGAAAAGAATTAAAGTTAAAAGATGGATTCATGGTTGTAGTATTGTTCTGGGTAGTCTTGGGCATATCAGGTGCAGTACCTCTTTATCTTTCAAATCATTTGCAGCTCTCATTTACGAATTCTGTATTTGAATCTATATCAGGCTTAACCACCACTGGAGCAACCGTAATCATAGGTTTAGACCAGTTACCGAAATCTATTCTGTTTTATCGCCAGGAGCTTCAATGGCTGGGTGGCATGGGAATTATTGTCCTGGCTGTTGCAATACTACCTCTACTGGGTATTGGTGGTATGCAGCTATATCGCGCCGAAACTCCTGGACCAATCAAAGATTCTAAGCTGACACCAAGAATTACTGAAACAGCAAAAGTACTATGGTACGTCTATTTATCATTAACAATTTTATGTGCTATTTGTTACTGGTTAGCCGGGATGGATCTGTTTGATGCTATAGGACATAGTTTTTCTACCATTTCTATAGGCGGATTTTCTACACACGATCAAAGTCTTGGCTATTTCGACAGTAGAACAATTGATGCAATTGCTATTTTCTTCATGCTAATCGCTGGCACTAATTTCACACTACATTTTCTTGCCTGGCGTTCTATGAGTTTAGCTGGATACATACATGATTATGAACTTAAGATTTTCCTGAAAATAATTGCTGGCTTGTGTTTTGTTTGCTGCAGTTATCTCATCCTGGAAAATATTTATGGTAATCACTTGACAGCAATTACGCATGGAATATTTCAGACGGTTTCAATCGCTACGACAACAGGCTTTACCACGACTTCGTACCAGAGCTGGCCTACTTTCTTGCCTATACTGCTGATTTTTGCAAGTTTTATGGGGGCTTGTGCAGGTTCTACCTGCGGCGGATTAAAAGTAATCCGGGTATTACTACTGTACAAGCAAGGAATGAGAGAAATCAAAAAACTTATACATCCCAGTGCTATCTTCACAATCAAGTTTGGAGATAAGCCAGTTGAGGAAACAATCATAAATGCTGTTTGGGGATTTTTTGCGGTTTATACAGTTGTGTTTGCCTTTTTGATGTTATTGTTAATGGCATCAGGTCTTGATCAGATTACTGCTTTTTCAGCAATGGCAGCATGTCTAAATAATCTAGGTCCGGGACTAGGTGATGTTAGTGCAAATTATGCCGACATTAATTTGTTTGCTAAATGGGTTCTTTGTCTTGCTATGTTGCTTGGTCGATTAGAAATTTTCACCTTGCTGGTATTACTATCACCAGCATTTTGGCGAAAGTAAATGACTGAAGATATAGGCCTTAAGTGGGACAGTAAATATCAGTCTAAAAATATAATAACCAACTCCCCCTCGAGTGTATTGACTACAAATTTACATTTATTGCCTGACCAGGGATCTGCACTGGATCTGGCCTGCGGCCCTGGGGGAAACGCACTTGTTCTTGCAGAAAATGGATTAGAAACCTCCGCATGGGATTTGTCTGGAGTTGCACTGTCACATTTAAATCAGACTGCCAAATCAAGAAAAGTATCGATTACTATTGCCCACAGAGATGTTGTCAATCAACCTCCAGATTCTAATAGCTTTGATGTAATTGTCGTTTCGAATTTTCTTGAGAGATCCTTAATCCCGGCAATAATATCTGCCCTCAAGAATAATGGGCTGGTATTTTATCAAACATTTACAAAACAGCGAGTAACACAACCTGCGCCAGTTAACCCAAACTATAAGCTCGATCAAAATGAACTATTGAGACTATTTGCTCCGCTCTCAATAAAATATTACCGCGAAGATGGAAACTCAGGAGATAATGAAGAATTTCAGGGGATAGCGATGTTGGTCGCGCAAAAATCTATATGAAATTACCGTTGTAGCCAAGCTGCGAGCCTATTCATTCAAACGCAAAGTACCTGTCAATTCAGAAACATGAGACAGGTTGTTCTCCTTAAGAAATGTTGTCAACCCATCTGCCAGATCTTTACAGAGTAGTGGTTCATAAAACAGTGCCGTTCCAATTCCAATCGCAGTTGCGCCGGCGATAATAAATTCCAGTGCATCATCTACTGTTGTTATCCCTCCCTGCCCAATTATTGGAATATTTTTGTCCTTACATGCCTGATATACCTGATGGACTTTTAGCAAGGCAATGGGTTTAATTGCTGGTCCTGAAAGCCCGCCCAGATTATTTCCAAGAACGGGAATCCGTTTTTTAATATCAATAGACATGCCAGTTACTGTATTAATCACCGCAAAAGCATCACTTCCGGCTTCAATACAACACCTTGCATTTTCTGCAATATCTGTTTGGTTTGGGGATAATTTGGTTATCAAGGGTTTATTGGTCGCTCTTCTACAGGCTTCAACTACTTTGGCGGACATCTCCGGAAAATTTCCAAACTGAACACCACCCTCTTTTACATTAGGACAGGAAATATTTATTTCTATTGCATCTATTGGCGAATCATCGAATATTCTTGTCACCTCTTCATATTCATCTATCGTTGAACCACTAACATTGGCAATAAAGCGAGTTTCGGAAAAATCAAGTAGTGGTAAATAATCCTTTACCACAGTGACAGCCCCAGGGTTTTGCAAGCCGATAGCATTCAGCATCCCCATATTAGTTTCAGTGACACGATGTGGGTTATTACCCAACCTGGCATTCAGCGTGGTTCCCTTGAGACAGATCGCGCCGACATCCTTGTTTGAGAACCCTTTTATTCTCGTATACTCCTCACCAAAACCGACACAACCTGACAACAAAACAAGTGGATTGGATAACTTCATCCCACAAAAATCCAGTACCAAGGGTGTATTTCGCGCAGCCATATTACTCATGAGTTATATTTATGATTTAGATATTCCCATTATAGCGTTAAGGACATTAATCAGATAGATTAAACAATCCATCTATAGATTTTATACTTGAATATGTTTCATATTGTATTGTTTGAACCCGAAATCCCACCAAATACTGGTAATATAATAAGATTAACAGCAAATGCAGGTGCTTACCTCCATCTGATTCATCCTCTTGGATTTGATCTAAATGATAAACAGCTAAGGCGGGCCGGTATGGATTACAGGGAATTATCCAGAGTCGTAGAACATGATTCATTTGAAAATTTCATTAAAAACCATACTGCAAATAGATTGTTTGCAGCCTCAACTAAAGGAGAAAAAAGATATACAAATGTAGCGTTTAGTGAGGGTGACACAATCATTTTTGGTCCTGAAACACGCGGATTACCAGAAGATATTCTTAACTATACTGGACAAAATAATATTTTAAGGATACCAATGCAAAATAATAGCCGAAGTTTGAATCTATCGAATGCTGTTGCTGTTATTTTGTATGAAGCCTTAAGGCAAATTAATTTTGGAGGAGTTGCTTAGATATTTGAACCTAGCGCAATGTATTTTCCTAATAAAAAATAATACCTAAAACCTTTCCTGCTTGGGGTCTCGATGCAACAGGTTCTGGACCGCCTGGCGGGGATCAATTTCACCATTTATCAGTTGGTAAATTTGTTCACTAATCGGCATTTCAATCTGGTATTTATCAGCCAGTTCTTTTACTGCGACTACCGTCCTTACACCTTCAATGGCCTGACCTATTTCAGATTTTGCCGATTCCAGATTTTGACCTTTTGCCAATGCAAGACCCAGCCTTCGGTTACGTGATTGGTCATCTGTACATGTCAACACGAGATCACCTAAGCCGGCCAAACCCATAAATGTTTCAAGCCTTCCACCCATAGCTATACCCAGCCGGGTAATCTCAGCAAGTCCACGAGTTATAACAGCTGCCCTGGTATTTGCACCGAAACCAAGTCCATCTGAAATTCCTGCAGCTATCGCCATTACATTCTTCACTGCTCCTCCAACCTGCACTCCGACAATATCATCGTGGGTATAGATTCGAAATGATTCATTATGAAACATTTGCATATAATGCTCAGCAATATCTGGGTTAGAAGAGGCTATGGTTACTGCTGTTGGCAATCCTGTTGCAACCTCTTTTGCAAATGATGGTCCTGATAATATGCCCACATGAATATCTCCCATAATATCGGAAACAATTTCATGATTGAGTTTTAGAGAATCCGGGGCAAGTCCTTTGCTTGCAAGACATAAGCTGATTTCGCCAGATTTATTATTTTTTAATTTGTGTAGAACATCTTCTAAATACTCACACGGTACAACGATAACGAAATCGACCACATTATTATCTGCAGGAAATTTTATAACAGGCTTTAAATTTTCAGGAAACATAATGCCAGGCAAATGTTTCTGATTACAACAATCCTGGATCAAACTATTAATGTGCTGTGTGTCCTTATCCCACAAAAATACAGTTCGTTCATTTTTTGCCAGCACCAAGGCAAGTGCTGTCCCCCATGATCCGGCCCCAATCACAAAAACTGATTTTCTTTTATCCATACTCTTACCGGAAATGTTTACTAAGAATCTTCGTCACTTGAAAAATGATTAACATTAATTACTTTTTGAAATTTTATCAGATTGTTGTTGATATAGTGCACCAAAGTTTACAGGTGCCACCAATAATTGAGGGAAGCCACCTTTGGTTACAAGGTCAGATATAACTTCCCTTGCAAATGGAAATAGAATATTTGGGCAAATAGTATTTAACATCCTGCCTAATACTTCATTCGGGACATTCAGTACCTTAAAGATCCCCGCCTGCTGGACTTCAATAAGATACACGGTGTCATTCTCAAAACTAACTGTGACAGTTATTGAAAGGACTACCTCGTAAAAGTCTTCGTTAAGTGATGTTGACGAATTAGCCAGATCCATATTAACAACAGGCTCCCATTTTTTCTGAAAGATCTGAGGTGAATTAGGGGTTTCAAAAGACAAGTCTTTAACATAAATTTTTTCAATGGAAAATTGAGCCTGATTATTAGACTTTTCTGCTTCCTGATTAGTCTGTGTTTCTGTAGTCATATTAATTCCAGGTTATTTTTTGTCTCCACGGGACAACGGGAGATTTGCACGTTGCCAACTTAGTACACCACCTTTTAGGCAGGATATATCTTCAAATCCTTCTGATTTTAATTGGCGCACTATTCGTGTAGCAACAGAGCCAGTCTGACAGTACAGAGTTAAAGGTTTATTCTTATACTTGTCCAGTTCATTTTTTCTATTTGCGAATTCATTCTCAGGCATATTTATAGAATTAATAATGTGACCTGATTTATAATCTGACTCTTGCCTCAAATCAATAAGAACTGCGTTTTCGTTATTCATTCGCCGCGTAACATCCATCGGTTCAAGCTGGACGATACCCATTATCAAATCGCTAAACATATTCCAAAGCAACAAGATTAGTATAGCAAACCATAAGCTTGCCCAAAAAAGATTATTTCCTAAAAATTCCAGTAGTTTGTCCATTAGATTCACACATTTTATTTAAGCAACGAAATCATACGTCATATTGGATTGAATAAAAAATTATTGATGAATTAGTTAATATGCTCTTAGTTTAAAATAGAACCACTGCATATCAGTCAGGAATCAACAATTCATAGATATGTCCTCGGAACACAATGTTTTTCATGATAAACTCTGCGCCCAAATATTGGTGGATATATTTCAACTTAGGGTATATTGGACATACACAATATGAACTGTTTTATCTCAATTTTATACTAAGAACATGCAGTTAGCGAAGAAACCATACGTACTAATAATTCTTGATGGATGGGGGTATTCTGAAAATACCCTGTTCAATGCAATTCACAGTGCCAATAAGCCTGTCTGGGATAGTATATGGAAGAAATATCCACACACACTGGTCAGCGCATCAGGTACAGATGTTGGCCTGCCTGATCTTCAAATGGGTAATTCTGAAGTTGGGCATATGAATATCGGATCTGGCCGGGTAGTCCATCAGGAATTTACCCGTATCATGCAGTCTATAGAGGATGGTGACTTCTTTAACAATCAGACTCTGGTTCCAGCATTCAAACGAGCAGCAAAAAACAAAAAATCTTTGCACATCCTGGGATTATTATCTCCTGGTGGCGTTCATAGCCATCAAGACCATATATTTGCGTTACTCGAGCTGGCAAAGCAGTGCCAATTGGAAAAAGTTTATCTCCATGCATTCCTGGACGGACGAGACACACCACCTAAAAGTGCTCAGGAATATGTACACCAGGCACAGGTAAAAATGCGTGAACTTGAAATAGGGAGTTTTGCAAGTATTACAGGACGATATTTTGCAATGGACCGAAATAATTTTTGGGACCGCACAAAACTTGCATATGATTTAATTATGGATGGGAAATCTGAATTTGTTGCCGAAGATCCTTTTATTGCAATTGATCTTGCGTATGAGCGAGGTGAATCTGATGAATTTGTAAAACCAACTGCTATTCTTCCTGATAATGATCAACGGGTACAGGTTGAAGATGGTGATATTATTATGTTTGCAAATTACAGAGCAGATAGAGCCAGGCAACTTTCACAGGCAATCACTGATCCAGAGTTCGAACATTTTGAAAAAAGCAGGACTGTACCTCTGAATTGCTTTATTAGCATGACCCAGTACAAAGCTGATTTCAAATTTCCCATGGCATATCCACCTGAAAGACTCGAAAATGTTTTAGGTGAATATTTGTCAAATCTTGGTCTTAGCCAGTTACGTATTGCAGAAACAGAAAAATATGCCCATGTCACTTTTTTCTTTAACGGAGGTGAAGAAAGAGTATTTGATAAAGAAGATAGAATCCTGATACCGTCACCAAATATTGCAACCTATGATCTGAAGCCAGAAATGAGTGCTAATGAAGTGACTGGCAAACTTGTTGATGCAATTAATAGTGATAAATACGATGTCATTATATGCAATTATGCAAATGCTGACATGGTCGGACATTCTGGTAAATTTGATGCTGCAGTAAAGGCAATAGAGTGTATAGATAGCTGTCTTGGTCAGGTAATTGATGCTGTAACTGAAAAAGGTGGTGAAATATTAATTACCTCTGACCATGGTAACGCTGAACAAATGAAATCTTATATTACTGAAAAAATTAAAGCAGAAGCACATACAGCACATACAATAAATTATGTGCCTTTTATATATATTGGCAGAGATGCAGTGGCAAACCCGGGGGTTGGGGCCTTATGTGATATTGCCCCAACATTATTAAATATTATGGAACTGGAACAACCTCCAGAAATGACAGGACGTAATCTTTTTGAAATTATATTCGATCAAAAACAGGCCATAGGTGGAAACTAAAGACAGAATAACCCTGTTAAGGGCGCGGTTTTTTTCACTGTGCCTGTTGCTTTGCTTAAGCATTTTATTTTTCACCCCAACAAATCCATTAGCATCCGAGCATCAAAATGATGTTGAAGAGCAAGAAATCGAACTTGAATCCATTCGTTCTGAAATAAAAAATGTCCAATCGAGAATTTCCTCTGCCCAGGAAAGTGTCGATAAATATATGACTGAGATCGAATCAAATGAAAAGTCTATTGCTAACTTATCACTAAATATCGATGAACTTAAAATAAAGATTGAAACTCAGTTAAGTAGACTTGATCAATTACAAATTGAAAGCCGCGATCAGGAAAATATTCTACTTCATGAACGTGATCTACTTGCCGAACAAATTCGAACTGCATATAAAACTGGGCGGCATGATTTTGTAAAGATGCTTCTAAATCAAGAGAACCCAGAATTGGTTGGTAGAATGATGGCGTACCATGATTATTATAATAAAGCACGTGCAGATAGAATTTCCGAAGTGCAAATAACATTAAACAACCTAAATCAGATTAAAATAGCAATTTCTAATGAATCTGAAAAGTTAGAAACATTTAAATCTGAACAACTTATTGAATTATCAAAATTATCAGGATTGCGAGACGTAAGAAAATCATCAATATCAGAATTAAATTCTTATATTTCAGAGCAAGACACGCAGCTAGTTAACCTACAATATGACGAACAAGAACTGAGCAACCTGATTAATAATTTAAAAAATGAACAGGATATTGTTGAGCTTTATGAAAATTTGCCTCCATTTTCATCTCTTAAAGGGAAGTTAGGCTGGCCAGTTAAAGGAAATTTAATTACACGTTTTGGGTCTCCCAAAAGGGAAGGTAAGTTGAAATGGAACGGTGTCAGAATATCGTCCGAGATTGGTAATGATGTGCAGGCGGTAAGCGCAGGGAAAGTGATATTTGCTGACTGGTTCAGAAACCTTGGCTTACTAATGATAATAGACCATGGTAATGGTTTTATGAGCTTGTATGGACATAATGAGCGTCTTCTTAAAAAAGCAGATGACTTTGTGAATACTGGAGAGATTGTTGCTAAAGTTGGAAATACTGGAGGCCAAACTGAACCTGCTCTGTACTTCGAAATAAGGCAGCAGGGAGCACCTCAAAATCCCGGATTGTGGTGCAAAAATTAATCCTAAATGGATATTGCTTGTTCGAGATGAATATGCGCTATATCCTAATTGCAGTATTCAATTTATAATCAGGTCAATTGAATTATCAGGTCTCACATTTGTCCAAATACTCACTATTTAGTCTGGCATGGTAAAATGAAAAAAATATTATCCCATCAAATCCCGCTATCACTTTTTCTGGCATTTTTCGGTACAAATCTTATTGCACAAGATGAACCGCAAAACTCAACGCAGGAAATTCCATTTAATGAAATTCGAATATTTGCTGAAGTATTCGATAAAGTTAAGAACGATTACGTTGAATCTATTGATGATAAGGAATTAATTGAAAGCGCCATTCGAGGGTTGCTAGAAGGTCTGGATCCACATTCTTCATACCTGGACGAAACTGCGTTTCAAAATTTACAAGAAGGTACCAGTGGTGAATTTGGTGGACTGGGTATAGAAATTAGTATGGAGAACGGTTTTGTAAAGGTTATAGCACCAATTGATGACACGCCCGCGCAAAAAGCTGGTATACAGGCTGGAGACTTGATTATCAGGCTTGATGATTCACCCGTAAAAGGTATGTCATTAGGTGCAGCTATAGAAATAATGCGAGGCAAACCGGGTACGGATATTAATCTGACAATTGCAAGAGAAGGACTGGATCAACCTCTCGTGCTAACAATTACCAGAGAGACTATCACTCGAAAAAGTGCGTGGACCAGAACTCTTGAACCTGGTTATGGTTACTTGAGAATTTCAAATTTCCAGACAAATACAGCGAATGATGCACAACGAGTCCTGGAGTCATTAAAAGAAGAGAATGATGGTAGTTTAAAGGGCCTGATACTGGATCTAAGAAATAATCCAGGTGGTATTTTAAGTGGTGCTGTGGCTATTTCAGATTTATTTCTTGAAGAGGGTTTGATCGTTTATACGGAAGGAAGAGTCAATGACTCAAAACTGACATTTGATGCAAAACCAGTAGATCTGATAAACAGCGCCCCCATGGTAGTCCTTGTGAACGGCGGATCCGCCTCTGCATCTGAAATTGTTGCTGGCGCTTTACAGGATCACAACAGAGCTTTAATAATCGGACAAAAAACATTTGGCAAGGGCTCTGTACAGACGATACTCCCAATGACAAACGAATCTGCTTTAAAGCTAACCACAGCACGTTATTACACTCCATCAGGCAGGTCTATACAGGCATCTGGAATAGTACCTGATATCGCCATTGATGAAGTAAAGATTGAATTAATTAAACAAAATGTATTAAGGGTTTCCGAAGCAAACTTGAGTGGTCACCTTGAAAGTAATAATGAGCAGCAAGCTGATGACACATCGAGTTCACCCGAAAATCCTCAATCACAATCAAGTTCAGAATCTGAGCAGGAACTGACATTATCCCAATCAGATTATGCATTATATGAAGCGCTTAATGTTCTAAAAGGAATGGTGTTATCACAAAACAAAGCAGATTAAGACGATGTATATAAAGGGACTTGCACTTAACTTATCAAGATTCCTGCTTGCTTACTTACTCTCAATATTTTGCTATTCCTCCACCGCTGGGCATGTAAGTACCCCCATAATCAACATAATTATTGACGATATAGGCTACCGTAGCATTGATGATATTAATGCCCTAAGCATACCAGGGCCGATTACTTATGCAATAATGCCCCATGCACCAAATTCAATAAAAATATCAAATATTGCCAAAGATTCAGGCAAGTCAGTCATTCTACATTTGCCTATGGAGGCAATAGAATCCGAAAAAAACAAGTTTCTCGGACCAGGAGCGTTAAAGCTTGAGATGAAAGAATCTCAATTCATTAATACTCTCAGTAATAACCTTGAATCTTTGCCCAACATTATTGGCGTCAATAATCACATGGGAAGCCTGCTTACGAGTAAAACACAGCAGATGGAATGGTTGATGGAATATTTATATTTAAAAAAGATAATATTTGTCGATAGTGTCACTGCTAGCAATACGGTGACCAGAAATATGGCGGAAATTAACCACGTTCCTTACTTAAAACGTGATGTTTTTCTCGACAACACAAGAGATAAATCATATATCAACTCTCAATTTCTTGAACTTATTAAAATAGCAAAACGAAAAGGCAGCGCTATTGCAATTGGCCATCCCTACCCTGAAACAACTGACGTTCTGGTAAACAACCTTGAAAAACTGGAAGCTTTTGGAGTTAAATTAGTTAGTCTAATGGAAATGCTCGATGCAAATCATGTCAGCCATATTAGACAACTTACCATGCTAAAATAGGCTAATTATCTAATATAGGATAGATAAAGTATAAGAGTACCAATGACACCTAGCATCCAGGTAATCATCGTTGTATCTGCTAATCCAAGGATCGGATTATTAAACCCTAATAAAATAAAACACCCAATCATTAATGTTGCGCCAATTATTGCCAGGATAGTTCTACGGTTACTAAGCTGCATTTCTTTTCTCAGTTTTTCCAGTTCATCCTGTTTCCATTCGAATTTAAATCTGCCTTCTCTTATTCTATCTAGCAAATCGAGTAAGCCAGTTGGCAATTCTGGCAATCTATCAACCCAGTATGGAAAATTTTCCTGTGTTCCCTTTATCAATCCACGGATACCTGTACGATCAGTCATCCATCGTTCAAGATGTGGCCTTGCTGTTTTCCATAGATTTAAATCAGGATAGAGTTCTCGTCCAAGTCCTTCGATATTAACAAGGGTCTTTTGTAAAAGTAATAATTGAGGCATGATTACCATATTAAATCGCTCTGCTGTCTGGAATAGTCGTAATAATAAAGTGCCAAACGATATGTCCTTGAGAGGTCTATCAAACAAAGGTTCACAAACTGCACGGATTGCAAATTCAAACTCATCCACCCTGGTCCCTGCAGGAACCCAGCCTGATTGCACATGTAATTCTGCAACTTTTTGATAATCCTTATTTAAAAATGCGAGAAAATTTTCTGCCAGATAGCGTTTATCAAATTCGCTTAACGAACTCATTATCCCGAAGTCAACCACCATTATTTTTGCCTGCTCACCATCTACACCTGGTTTTACAAAAATATTTCCTGGGTGCATATCTGCGTGAAAGTAACTGTCTCGAAATACCTGGGTGAAAAATACCTCTACCCCAGCTTCTGCAAGCCATTGAAAGTTAATGTCAGCATCACGCAATGCTTGAAAATCATTTATCGGAATTCCCTGGATTCTCTCCATAACCATGACATCATGTCTGGTATATTCCCACTCAACCTGAGGAACATAAAGGATATGAGAGTCTGTAAAATTTCGTCGCAATTGTGATGCATTAGCTGCTTCACGCATCAAATCAAGTTCATCCAGTAGTGTTTTCTCAAATTCCTTAACCACACCAGTGGGACGTAAATTATGAAAATCACCTGAATAGCTTTCAGCCATTTCAGCAATGATATGCATTAAGCCGAGATCTCGACGTATTATTTTCTCTATCCCTGGCCTGACTACCTTGACTATCATTTCTCTGCCATCATTTAGTCTGGCTGTATGTACCTGTGCAATAGATGCAGATGCTAGAGGTACAAGGTCAAAATCTTCAAATATATTAGTAAGCCTGGTATTTAATGATTTTTCGATAATATCTCTTGCTACTTCACCGGGAAACGGAGGAACATTATCCTGCAATTTTGCCAGCTCTAAAGAAATGTCATCTGGCAACATGTCACGCCGAGTAGATAATATTTGCCCAAATTTTATATAAATAGGCCCTAATTCCTCCAGCACAGTCCGTATCCTTACACCACGGGGTGACCTGACTTTTTTCTTCCAGTTCCAGGGTAATAAATACTGAAGAAACCTGACTTTTCTGAATAAATTTAATGAAAATACAATTTCATCAAGCCCGTTACGAATCAGAATTCGTTGTATGTACAATAATCGTAGTATTTGCCCAGGACTTAACATATCAACCTCCTTCAGTTGGTGGAGACAACCGATTTATTCTGAACTTCAGTCTTTCCACATCATCACGAAGTTGGTCTATAGCTCTATTCAAATGATTAAGCTTATCTGCATTTATAATAACGTCATTTTCATATTTGATATATTCAGCAACATTATACAAAAACTCCTTTTTAGCATAACTCACATTTTTTGATATTTTCCTAATCATGAACCCAAGGCTATGTGATAGTTCATCTCCAATGAGTTCAGATAATTTATCTTCCCAATCTATACTAAGTCTTACTATTATTGTCTGTAATCTCTGTGCAAGATTAATATTCCCAGAAATTTCGATTTTACCTGACCCATGAGCTATTTTTTGATTGGCCAATTTAAAATAATTGAGCAGTTCAAATGGAGTTGCACGTATTATTAAGTCAGGATTACTAGCATGCTCTTCGCTTATTTCTATACCCTTTTCTACAATAATTATTGTCAGATGTGTCTTAGTATTTAGTAACTCAATATAAAGCACGCTACCCTTATGCTCCTGAATCTCATCAAACAAATCAGGGTTATCAAGCAAAATTTTATTGAACATCTGCTCAAAAGAATTAAAGAGATCTAGCCTCAACGCATTATGACCTATATATTAATCTAGAGTTTGTAAGCCGTATGGATAGCAACGATACCTCCAGACAAATTATGATAACAAACCCTGGAAAAACCGACCTGTTCTATCATAGTTTTTAAGGTTTCTTGATTGGGATGACGTTTAATTGAATCAACAAGATATCGATAACTTGGTTCATCTCTGGCAACTATTTTACCCAAGGCAGGAATATAGCCATCAGAATATGAATGGTATAGTGGTTTAAATATATTGATTACTAGATGAGAAAATTCAAGAATTAATAATTTCCCTCCATACTTTAATTTAGAATACATCGAAGCTAAGGATTGTTGTTTATCTGCCATGTTTCTTAATCCAAATGCTACTGAAATCATGTCAAACTGATTATCTTGAAACGGCAGATTCTCTGCATCCCCTTGTATGATTTTAATATTATTATAATCACCCGAATTAATCAGGCGATTTCTACCCATAGCAAGCATTTCATAACTTAGGTCACAAATATAGACACTTCCCTGATCGCCAACACGCTGCGAAAACTTCCTGGCCATGTCGCCGGTACCACCTGCGACATCAAGAACGATATCACCAGATTTAACATTGGAAATATGAGCTGCATATCTTTTCCATAACCTGTGTACTCCTAATGACATTAAATCATTCATTAAATCATAATTTGATGCCACTGAATCAAACAGGTCGTTTACACGCTTTCGTTTTTCATCTGGATGGATATTCTCAATTCCAAAATCTGTAAATTCAGTATTACTCATAAATTTTCCTGATTATTGAATATCTCTACTTTACTTTTATAAACCTTCAAATAGTCATCTTTATTTATACTTAATTCATAGAGGTAGTTCCAGGTATAGATACCACTATCATGTCCATCATCAAAAATCAGTTTAACGGCATAGTTACCAACAGGGAGTATTTCCAACAAAACCACATCCTGTTTACCGACTTGTAATATTTCCTGACCTTTACCATGCCCCCTGACTTCTGCAGACGGAGAATGCACTCGCAAATATTCAAAATCAAGGTCTGCGGACAGATCATCATCAAATTTAATCTGTAATATTCTCGACTTCTTTTTTAATTTAATTAAATCTATATTGGCCATTTAAATATTTAAAAATCACAGAATATATCTTGTAAGATCTTCATCCTCGATTAAATTATTTAACTGCTGATTTACATATAAATCATCAATAGTAATTGATTTGCCAGATAATTCTGATGCCTCAAATGATAATTTTTCCAGTAATTTTTCCATAACAGTATGCAGCCTCCTTGCCCCAATATTTTCTGTTGATTCATTTACCTTCCAGGCAATTTCTGCGATTCTCGCGATGCCATTATCAGTAAATTCAAGCTTGAGATTCTCAGTTGCCATTAGTGCCTGATATTGTTGTGTCAAGGAGGCATCTGGCTCAGTCAATATTCTGACAAAGTCTTCAGCAAGCAATGCCCTTAATTCAACACGTATAGGTAGCCTACCCTGTAGTTCAGGAATAAGATCTGAAGGTTTTGATAGATGAAAAGCACCAGATGCAATAAATAAAATATGGTCTGTCTTAACCATTCCATAGCGAGTTGATACAGTACAGCCCTCAACTAAGGGTAATAGGTCTCTTTGGACACCTTCTCGCGAAACATCTGGACCGCTATGGTCACCTCGCCGAGTCACTTTATCTATTTCGTCCAGAAATACCAGGCCATTTTGTTCAACATTTTCTATTGCTTGAACTTTTATGTCATCTTCATTAACAAGCTTTGCTGCTTCCTCTTCTGATAGCACTTTAAGCGCATCCTGGATTTTTAATTTCCGGAGTTTCTTTTTATTGCTGCCCATATTTTGAAAAATACCTTGCAATTGACTGGTCATTTCTTCCATGCCTGGGGGTGCCATTATCTCAACCCCAATGGCTTGCATATTTACTTCAATTTCAACTTCCTTATCTGAAAGCTTTCCCTCTTCAAGCAAGTTTCTAAATTTTTCTCTAGTAGAATTTTCATTCTCTTCGGGCTCATCGATATCTCTTGCCTGTGGAAGAAGAATATCGAGTATCCTTTCCTTAGCAGCTTCTTGTGCCCTGGGCCAAACTTTTTCAAATTCCAATTCCCGCGTCATTTTTACTGAAACATCTGCAAGGTCTCGAATTATAGACTCGACGTCACGACCAACATATCCAACCTCTGTGAACTTCGTCGCTTCTATTTTTATAAATGGTGCATTTGCCAACCTGGCTAATCTACGTGCAATTTCTGTTTTTCCAACACCCGTGGGACCAATCATTAAAATATTCTTTGGTGTAATCTCATTTCTTAAGGACTCATCGACATTCATACGACGCCATCTATTTCGCAGTGCGATGGCCACAGCATGTTTTGCAGCATCTTGACCGATAATATGCTTATCTAGTTCATTGACTATTTGTTGTGGTGTTAACTCTTCCATTTTCTTTTGCCGTTAATATTTAATTTCTTCTATTACCAATGAGTGATTAGTATATATACAAATATCTGCAGCTATACCCAGTGAAGTTTCAACAACGTTTCTTGCATCAAGATCGGTATTATTCATCAATGCCATTGCTGCAGATTTAGCATAGTTGCCACCAGACCCAATTGCCATAATATTATCTTCAGGCTCTATGACATCACCATTACCTGAAATAACTAATGAGGTTGTCTCATCTGCAACACATAGCATGGCTTCTAATCTGCGTAACATCCTGTCCGTTCGCCAGTCCTTTGCAAGTTCCACAGCTGAACGAGCAAGATTGCCTGAATACTGCTCCAGTTTTCCTTCAAATCTTTCAAATAAAGTAAATGCATCGGCAGTGCCGCCGGCAAAGCCAGCAATTACCTTTTCCTGGTACAATCGCTTTACTTTCCTGGCATTACCTTTCATTACCGTATCACCAAGTGATACTTGACCATCTCCTCCAGTAACAACATGCCCCTCCCTTCTAACGGAAAGAATTGTTGTGCCCTTGAATTGTTCCAAAATTAATACCTCCAATTCTGTAAAACAAGATATTTTACACTAAGTAATCTAATAATAGGTGAGACCTTTCTACGACGATATGGAAATATCGCACAGCGATAATTTACGAATTTAACTAATTTTGTTTTTTTGCCCGCGGATGTGCCTTGTCGTAAACTTTGGCAAGGTGTTGAAAATCGAGATGAGTATATATTTGCGTTGTACTAATGTCTGAGTGACCTAAAAGTTCCTGTACAGCTCTTAGATCGCTACTCGATTCCAGTATATGTGATGCAAAGGAGTGTCTTAACATATGAGGATGTACATCTGTTGCCAAACCTTGTTTTATAGCCCACTGTCCTATACGCTTTTGTATAGACCTTGCGCCCAGGCGTGAACCACGTTGACTGACAAACAAGGCCTTCTCATCATGATTCACAAAATCAGACCTTATATTTAACCAGTTAGTAATTGCGCTTATTGCCTTTACGCCGACTGGAACTTTTCGTATTTTCTTTCCTTTCCCGGTCACTGTAACCAATGCTTCGCTTAGGTCTATACCATCCAAATTCAGGTTAACAAGCTCAGAAAGTCTTAATCCGGACGAATAAATTAACTCAAGAATTGCCCTGTCTCTGATCGCCAGGGGATTGGAATCATTAATTTCAACCAATTGAACAGTTTGGTCTACATCAAGTGTTTTAGGCAGCTTTTTCTCTGTTTTAGGTGTTGCTATACCCTGCGCTGGATTATTAGGCGTATGCCCCAGCTTATTAAGGTAGCGATAAAATGCCCTTATCGCTGACAGGTTGCGTTGTAATGTTTTTCCACCAATACCTTGTCTATGACGTGATGCTATATAAGCACTAACCTGTCTGCCATCGAGATTTTTCCATGAGCTGATACCATTTATATTGCAGTAATCCAGCAATAACTTAATATCATGCTCATAAGCGATTTGAGTATGTCTGGAGAGGTGATGTAGTGTTTCCAGAAATTCTGATAATTTTAGTTTGTCAGATTTATTCATTTAACAATGACTGAATGAAACTAAGATTCCACAATCCAGGGTTTTACGATAAAACTTAATATCTCTCCCAAATTAGCAAGCAGCTCAACACCCATACTTTCTGTAAATCGGTTTGAGTCTTTGCTTGCAATCGACAATACGCCTCCCCACCCTTTTCCATGCAAGGGAACTATTACTGCCGAAGCAATATCATCTCCATCATCGTCAAATAAGAATACCTGCTGCTGTCTTTTCAGGCGTCCGCTAATAGGAATTCTTTTATTAATAATTGAGTCAAACAGACCTTTTTCAGGAATATCTGGTCCGGCAAACTCCGGTCCCGCATAGGTATCAACAAAGGCAGGTTTTGCAAATAACCTGACAGACACGTGGTTTACCTTGAAATTTTCTTTCAAATCTTCATATAAGGTCGTAAAAATATCTCTGGGCTCAGCTGCATCCATTAATGTCAGCGACAGTAAATGCATTCTCCTGGCAAGCTCTTCATTTTGTCTGGCAATTTCGATTAAATCATGCAATTGCTTTTGTGCCTGGCTGTTTTGTTCTCTTAACAAGGATAATTGCTTCTCAACAAGAGATACAGCCTCTCCCGTGACATGTGGAACCTGTATTGCTGTTAAAACTTCCGGGTTTGCTATAAAATAATCTGGGTTACATAATAAAAATTCTGATACATCTTCAGCTTTTAAATTTGGTCCATCACTTTCTTTTGCATTGCTCATAAACTAATTTTTCCTTCAAATACTGTCATTGCCGGTCCTGTCATCCACACATCGCTATCTTGCTTATCCCAACGTATATCAAGTAAGCCACCGGTCAATTCAACATTCACATTATTATCAAGCTTGCCATCTATGATGCCTGAAACCACTGCGGCACACGCACCCGTTCCACAGGCCATAGTCTCACCTACACCTCGCTCAAACACCCTGAGTTTGACATTTTTATTATCTAGAATCTGCATAAACCCCACATTTACACCTTCAGGAAACAAATCACTTTGCTGTACCTGTGGTCCGATACATCCCACATCTGCATTTATAACATCATCTACAAGTATTACTGCATGAGGATTACCCATAGACAATGAAAAGAGACTCACCTCGGCTTCATTCAGAGTAACTTCATATTTTTTTTGTCTCATTGAAGCTTTAATTGGTATTAATTCTGGTTCAAATACAGGTTTACCCATATTTACCTGTATATCACCGTTATCGTTAACATTGATTTTGATTAGTCCCTTAGTATTTTCAACAGTCATTTCATTCTCAACGACAATCCCTTTATCTACTAAATATTTACCAAGGCATCGCACTCCGTTTCCACTTTGCTCGGCTTCATTCCCATCAGCATTAAAAATTCGATACATTACGTCAACTGAAGGTTTATTACTTGAGCATATTAGCAATACATGGTCACACCCAACGCCAGTATTTCGATTGGAAATATACCTGATTTTATCCGAGTCAAGATTGATACTGCCATCGAGGTTATTTATTACAACAAAATCATTTCCCAACCCATGCATTTTGGTAAATTCAATCAACATCCTTAATCCTCAGTTATAGGCTTATACCCATCCGACACTCCGCTGGAAATATTAACACTTTCCGGGACATGAACGGTGGAAGTTGGAAATGCACATTGTGCCCCGCGGGACTCTATGATCCTGATTATCTTTAACATGACATCCTGTTTTACTTCATGAAATTTTACCCACTGTGTGGTTTTGGTAAATGTGTATATAAAAAAATCAAGAGATGATGATGCAAATTTATTAAAATTAACAATCATTGTTTGATGAGCATCTATTTCAGGATGTTCTATAAGCATTTGTTTTACATCTTTTACGATATCTTCCATTTTATCGACATCATCGTAGCGTATTCCGATCGTTTCGTAGAGTTTTCGGCTCGTCATTCTTGACGGATTCTCTACCGTTATACTGGTAAAAATAGAGTTAGGCACATAAATCGGTCGCTTATCGAATGTTCTGATACGGGTTAACCTCCACCCAATTGCTTCTACTGTACCTTCAATTTCTCTGTCCGGGGACCTGATCCAGTCTCCTACTGCAAATGGCCTGTCCAGGTAAATCATTAATCCACCAAAAAAGTTTGACAGTAAATCTTTTGCTGCAAAACCTACAGCGATTCCACTAATTCCACCAAAGGCAAGTACACCAGAAATGCTGTAACCCAGGGTTTGTAATATCACCATAATTGCAGTGATATAAACGGAAATTCTGAGCAGTTTTGCAATTGCATCTGCTGTCGTTCTATCTACAGGTTTACCGATGATCTCGCTACGTTTTAATATATTTTCTTCCGCATAAAGAATAAAACGCGAAATATACCAGGCAACAATGATTACGGATCCTACAGTACGGACAGGAGCAACGGCATTAAAGATATATGCATCAGACACAGACCTGACAACGTCTGCTGCAAATGTCAGCCCTAACAACCAAATAAGTAAACTGAGCGGTCCTTGCAAAGCGACTAAAAGAGCATCATCCCAAAAATTTTCTGTCTTCTCCAATTTTATAAGAAATCTTGAAATGAGACGTTTCTGTATAAAGTCTGCTATTAGAGATATAAATACTATAATAAAAACCTGGATTATCCATGCGTCCGTTTGCAGGTATGCCACAATTTTGTTGATGTATTCCGAAATATTCATACCGATCCCTTAGTAAATCTTCTCAATATTATATGCTCGTAGTTCCAATTGATTTAATATCCCATCTTCTCCGGGGAGATGCATTGCACCAACTGCAATAAATGTAATTCCACTACTCAAATACTCCAAAATTCCATCTACCATCTTACCATTACGATAAGTTATTAATTCCATTGCAATACGCTCGTAAACAGAATCGTCACCAAAGGTATATTTTTCACTAAATGAATACAGACTATCAAGATCCCTGTTTAAATAATGATTTTTCACTTCATTAAAATCTTCGGTGGTATTCTCGTAATGGCATACTGCATCGGTCAAAATTCTTGCCTGATCATCCAAACTAAGATCACTAAAAATTTTCACCTGCTCCATTGCAGATTCAAGTCCAGATACATGGGCACCATTACTTTGCGCTATCTCCATTAGCTTAAAATCGAGAATCTCACCTGGATTTTTGGGATAGCTCATAACAATATACGCTGCCCATGGCTGCATTACTGAAACCATTTCCCTGGTAAACCCATAGTTGCTCAATATAGTTATTGTTTTGTTGAATATCTCCTGATTGACGATGTTTTCCAGCCTGTTACCATCCATAAAAAACATGGTCGTAGACATCTCTAATACATCTTCAGGTTGGGGTACTACTTCCATTAAAAAATTATCACTTGCCATTAAACTTTGTATTACGGACTCGTGTAGATTAAGTACTTCACTGTCACCTATATGGATAGTTCCATATAGATATCCAAATACTTTTTCATTATGACTTATTTTCCAAAGCAGACCATTCTTAAATTTATTTAAACCTGAGTTAGTATTTTCTACTACTTCATATGGCCGACACAAAAATTCACCATAAGCCAGAGGAATATGCAAAAACAGAATTAATAAAAATGCTATAATGTTATTACGCATGATATTCATCGTCACCCAGATCCAGTTCAGGTTCCTTATCCAGAAAAGAGACCTGATTTGAAATACTTTTCCAATTTTCTGTTCTTTTCAATTCAAGCATATTTATATTTGACGTTTTACCGTACATCCTCATTAATCTCACTCGAGATGCAGGCATAGGTCCAAACTTAACATTATCTAGTACCTCGTATACCGCTTGTCGGTTATTACATATCAACACCATGTCACATCCTGCTTCTAATGCTGCACTGGTTCTATCCATAGGTGAACCCAGTACTTCGGCACCTGCCATC
Source organism: uncultured Gammaproteobacteria bacterium (assembly GCA_943788815.1). Lineage (GTDB taxonomy): Bacteria > Pseudomonadota > Gammaproteobacteria > Eutrophobiales > Eutrophobiaceae > Eutrophobius. The sequence goes on along the minus strand of CALSRS010000003.1, from coordinate 192,200 downwards.
GTAATATCATCACTAAATATCATTCCATGAAATCCCATTTGATTTCGTAACAATTCTGTTAACCAGATCTTAGAAAATCCTGCAGGATATTTATCAATTTTTTCATAGATCACATGAGCAGGCATAATTGCAGAAATACCGGCATTTATTAGACGTTCAAATGGGATCAAATCTGATAACATCATATCTTCATATTGACGCGGATCTCTTGGAACAGCCACATGAGAATCTTCCTTAACCCATCCGTGACCGGGAAAATGTTTACCCACTCCTTCCATGCCCGCTTTACGCATCCCTTTAATTAAGTGCTTCGCCAGCTCAGCAACGATGTCAGCAGAGTGGTGAAATGCCCTGTCACCAATAACCTGACTGTTACCCCTGTCTAAATCAAGCACCGGGGCAAAACTAAAATCAACACCAACTGCCAAAAGTTCAGCTGCCATTAACCATCCAGTAGATTCAGCTAACTGAGCTGCCTTTCGTCTATCTTTTTCATATAGTTCACCCAGCAATCGACTTGGCGGAAGCCTGGTAAATTCATCTTTAAATCTTTGTATACGTCCACCTTCATGATCAACACCAATTATTAATTCAGTTTTGTTTAGTTTTTTAATTTGAGACGTAAGAAATGAGAGCTGCTCAATGTCAGCAAAATTTCTTGAGAACAAAATTACACCACCGGTATCTGGGTGCTTTAGAAGTTCGATATCTTCTGGCGTTAACTCAGTTCCCTCAATATCCAGCATTATTGGACCAGTAGTCATGACAATATCTTAACTCGAACCCCGAAATTACGCATCCAAAAACATTAATAAAAAGTAACTAGAAACTACACTCTTGAAAAACCCAGGTGAGTTTGCAAATTAAAAGGAATTAAGGAATGTTAACGTGGAGCTTGTCTTCTTGACCGCATCTCGTCATTAATTCGGTCCTGAATTCTAGGGATAATCTGATCGCGTTGACGATTATTTGGAGGAGATCTGAAATCGGGTCTTTGTCTTGTTGTTTGTTCGATAAAATCAACTTTTTCTTCAGGAGTCATCAATCTCCACTCGGATTCCAGGTTTGACCGTTCGTCTGGATTCAAACTCAGTACGTATTCGCGGACCAAATCTCGTTGTTGCTGGTTGATCTCAGGTCGATTTTGCCGCATGGCGGTTCTTTCCTCAGGCGACATAGTCTCCCACCTTCGCCTTAATGCAGTCTGGATCTCAGGGGATAAATCTCTGAACCATTCTTGTCTTCGCTTCAATTGTTCTCGTTCAGCGATGCTAATATTATTGAACTGATTAAAGCGTCTTCTGACAACCTGTTTCTTATCCTGATCAAACGAATTCCACCGTCTGAACTGGTTTCTTGAGTTCTGGCGTTGCTCTGGTGACATCTTACTCCATCGTTCAGCTCCACGTTGCATTGCCCGTCTCCTGTTTCCAGGCACTTCTTCCCATTTTTCTTCAAATGGTTTTAATACTTGTTGCTGTTCAGAAGAAAGTTCTTCCCAAGGTAATATGTCCTGAGCATTTACCGAAAATGCGATAACATACAAAAACAATAATCTGTATATTAATATTTTATTTATCAGTTTCATTTTCAAAATTTTCTTGCTCTATTATAAAAAACTGATCAAAAGAATCATCAATAAATCCATCCGGGCCGCTCCATTCTCCCTGATCTGTCTCACACTCAGAAAGAAATTCAAGAAATTCCATTGAAATTTCCACTTCATCGTGTTTGCTTGAACCTGCAAAACTCATTGTTGAAACAATACTTATCACTAAGAATAATAACCTAGGAAGGTAACTCATGTTGTTCAAGCCAATCATAGAATTCCAGGTTCTCATATAAATCCAGTTCAGAGATTATATCAACCTCATCTATGAATGTTTTATTTTCCATATTTTCCTGCGGCACTAGACTATAAAGCACTATAGCAGCACAAAATGTTGCTACTGCACCAACAGGAATCCATAAAAACCTATTTCTTACCGGTTCTGACGAGACATCCAATACTCGATTTCTTACAGACGCAATTCTGGATAAAGTTGATCCGTCCAACGCTGATACGCTTTCATTAAATCGTTCTCTAATTTTTGTTTCTATGTCTAATGTTTTGTCGTTACTCATATCCTGTAATCACCTAATTTTTCTCGTAATACAGATACCGCCCGGAAATAATGTGTTTTAACACTTCCTTGTGAGCATTTCATAATCTTCGCCGTTTCAGCTACATTCAGACCCTCCAGTGCCCTCAACATAAACGCCTGTTGTTGGCGCGCAGGAAGTTCGCGTATCGCTTTATCCAGGACCTGCATGCTCATTCCCTGATCTACACTGGCAGCAGGCCCGAGGGTATGCTCATCCACTGCCGTCTGTATAGGATCGATCTCTTTGTCCCCATCTTTGCTTCCAAACCAAACCATATACTTATTTCGTACTGTATTCCGACGATGGTAGTCCATAATCCGACTCTGAAGTATCGTATGGAATAATGGTCCCCATTCCTCAGCAGGCTTGTGGGAATACTTTTGTACCAACTTGTACATTGCATCCTGTAAAATATCTAATGCATCATCACCATTACCTGTCGCAATCTCAGCCATTCGGTATGCCCGACGTTCTACCTCTGCCAGAAACCGATCCAGTTCCTTTTGGTTTCCCAGAATAACTCCCCTCTTGATTAATGGTATGGCGACTACAATAACAAACGGAATATATTAGTATCGTCACGTAATCTTCTGCCCGTGCTGTTACTAACAAAAAATACATTCAGATATAGTTATAAACATGGCTTCCATAGGTACTCCTGGGAGCATATTAATCTGCAAAAAAGCGCTGACCATACTAAGCACAACGCATAAACTTGAATCAAGGTTGACATGATACATTCGACCTGAAAAAGTATTTTTATACTAAGCAGTTGTTTTTACTACTATTTCATCAAGAGCTGTAAAATAAATATTAAGGAGGAGCGGTAAATATGACCGTTTCTCCCGCTTACAGGAGATAGATTTATCTAAATGTCAGGTTGATTCCGATCAAACCTTGGTCCAAATCCTTTTCCTTCTCCTCGACGAAATTCACCACCACGGCGACCCAAGCCTTCTTGCATCGAATGTAGTTCAGCCGCAGCTTCTGGATACTTTGCTTCGAACTCGCCACGACGCGCGTCCATTTCTGCCCGCCTCGCTTCTCTCTCTTGTCTGCCTTGCTCTCGCAATGCCTTCATTTCAGCAAAGGCTTGTGGATACTTACGTTCAAATTCTGCTCTAGCAACTTCTTTTTGCTCACGCATTAACTGCCGGCTTTCACTATCTGCTTCTACCCAGCTTTGCATTTCTGCAGCTGCTTCTGGATATTTTTCTTCGAATGCTACACGCCGGGATTCCATTTGTGCTCTACGTTGCTGCATACGCTCTTCAATTTCAGGATTATTGGCAAGAAATTCTGCCCTTCTTGCTTCTCGCTGCTCTGCATGGATTGGACCTCGATCCTCAATCCCTTGAGGTGATTCAATCTGTGCAATGGAATAAACCGGCAATACTGAAAGGATAATCCCTGTTGTGAGTAAAAGTCTGTGAATTAAAAATTTTATCATTACAAATCTCCTGACTATGTTAATTATTTTCGTTCACTAATATTAACGTCCCAAGCGGGTAGAGGTTTACAGCGAACGCAATTACGATTATTCGTTAATAAGGACCTCAGTATTAACATTAACCATTTCAAATAATTCCATAATATCCGGATTTTTCATCCGTATACATCCATGGGACACTGGATTTCCGATAGCAGATTCTTCAGGTGTTCCATGTATGTATATATACCGATCAAATGAATCCACATTACTTCCTTTATTTCGACCGACCTCCTTCCCAGATAACCTTAGAATTCGTGTTAGTACCCAGTCCCGATCAGGGTATTTAAGAGCAAGGTCATCGGAATATATTTCACCGGTAGGTTTCCTGGCTTCAAATACGGTACCTTCTTGACAATTACTGCCAATTTTATCGCTGATAAAATGCAATCCCCTTGGTGTGCACAAACTGCCGGACAATTCTCCTGCGCCGTTTAATGCTGAAGAAATTTTTGATTTAAATAGTATTGCTCTACCTTGTTGTAATATTAGAACCTGCTTAGATAGAGAAATTTCTATATATTTTGCACTTGTGATATCCATAATAATTATTCTATTTATCAAAAACCGCAACAGACTCCACATGGCTGGTATGTGGAAACATATCAATTACCCCAAGCATTTTAAACATATACCCTTTTTCTTTTACAAGTATTCCTGCATCTCTTGCCAGGGTGGCCGGATTACAGGAAACATAGACCAGCTTTTGAATTTTGTCCATATTTAGACTACTGATGACTTCTTTTGCCCCACTTCTTGGAGGATCAAGTAATAATTTATTATATTTACCTGATAACTGTGCGTAATCAATATTATCTGAATATAGATCAATACATTTAAATTCAGCGTTGCTAATTCCATTTACTTCAGCATTTTTTATTGCACCATCTACCTGCCGCTGTGCTCCTTCTACACCTGTTACAAAATGGGAATGTCTAGCTATTGGCAATGTAAAATTTCCTAATCCACAAAATAGATCCAATACTGTATCCCTGTTATGCAACTCCAAAAATTCAACTACTTTTTCAACCATTTTTTGGTTTATTTCAGGGTTGACCTGCGTAAAATCCATTGGAGAAAACTGTATCCTGATATCCTCAATTGGCAAATTATAGTCTAGAAAATTTGGCTTAGATCCATGCAAGGTTGTCACTGAATTTATATTTCCACCTTGTAACAAAATGACTATGCCTGAATCTATTGAATATGCATCAAGAAGGGCAATGTCTTCAGTGGATAAATTTTCCAGGTGGCGTAGGATGATTACCGATTCACTCTCACCTATAGCAACTTCCAATTGAGGAATTTTTGACCGAATACTTAAACTATCGATTAATAATTTAAGCTCTGCAATCCGTTTACCTATTGACGAGTCCAGGACTAAACATTCATCTATATCAGCAATAAAAGAGGGATTTTTTCTTTCCCGAAAACCTACAAGAACTTTATTCTTTTTGGCAACATACTTTACCCCCAATCTGGCTTTAAATCTGTAAGCCCAAATATTTCCTGTAATCGGTGATATTATTTTCTGGGGCTGTACATTACCAATATGAGATAGCTGCTCCAGCACGACTGCCTGCTTATGTGCAATTTGGTAATCACTATCAACATGTTGGAGACTGCAGCCTCCGCATAAACCAAAATGATTACAAGCAGCCTCGACCCGGTTTGGAGATGGCTGTTTAATTTCCTGCACCTCAGCTTCGTCAAACTTGGGTTTCCGCCGAGTATAATTAATTGCAACGGATTCACCAGGCAATGCACCAGACACAAAAACAGTTTTTCCATTAATTCTTGCAACACCTCTGCCCTCATGTGACAGGGATTCTATCTGGACATCTTCCGTGGAGAACTGATTATTTTTCTGGAGGTTTGACATACATAATTGAGAGACGCTAACTTGAAATCAATATCTATTGTGTCTTGTCATTTCTTGCACTCCACTGATCCAGAAATGCGAGTAAATGAGGTTTTGATTCCTTTGCCAGTAATTCTTTCAGAGAGTCACATTCCATTTGGTAGACCTCTTGTGTCATATTGCCTCTCATCAATTCAAATCTCAGGTAGACCAGGTACGTATTCAGGACATCTGTCTCGCAATAGTCCCTGATGGAACCAATATCTCCTGCCTGAAAGGTATCCCATACTTTGTCACCACTCATGCCCATTTTTCCGGGGTAACCAAGCATAGTTGCAATCTGTTCAAGCGGGGCGACAGCACGATATTCGTAACCAGCAAGTAAATCCATTAAATCTGTGTGTCTATCATGGTATCTGCTTAGGTAATTGTTCCAACGAAAACTCTGGTCATCATTGCCTGTTTCCCAATACCTCTGAGCATTAACGCCATAAAGCAATGCTCTGTAATGCAATACGGGTAAATCAAATCCGCGTCCATTCCAGGAAACTATCCGAGGGATATACTTATCTATTCCTTCATAAAAACGTTTAATAATTTCTTTTTCATCTGAATCTGGTTCTCCAAGCGACCAAACATTTACACTATCTTTTGTTTTTAACAACACCGATATTGCTACGACTTTATGAAGGTGTAACCGCAAAAAATCTGACGCGCCATCTGTATCTTGACGACGGCGACTAAACATCACTTCTGCTACTTCCTTATCTGACAATCCTTCAAGGTCGTATAATAGTCTGCCTGATGAAGTATCAGGTATGGTCTCAATATCAAATACCAGGACATTCATTATGCTTATCTTCTTTAGTTAACTAATTCTTTTCATGTTCAGACTAATCATGCAGGAAATACATCCGTTGACAAATACCTGTCACCACGGTCACAGATGATCGTTACCATGACTGCATTGTCCACCTGTTTTGCAAGCTCAAGTGTTGCATGGATTGCACCTCCTGAAGAAATCCCGGCGAATATACCTTCTTGTGTTGCAAGACGCCTCGTCATCACCTCAGCTTGAGCCGGTGATATATCTATAACTTGATCTACTCGATTAGATTCATATATTTCAGGTAGGTATTCCACAGGCCATCGTCTAATGCCCGGTATACTCTCGTTACCTTCAGGCTGAACACCCACGATCTTTATATCAGGATTTTTTTCTTTCAGATACCTGGATACACCCATAATTGTACCCGTCGTACCCATCGCGCTTACAAAGTGAGTTACTTCTCCATTTGTTGCTTTCCAGATTTCTGGCCCGGTACCTTCATAGTGAGCACGAGGATTATCGGGGTTAGAAAATTGATTCAAAACCTTTCCCCGTCCCTTTTTTTCCATTTCATCGGCAATGTCCCTGGCACCTTCCATGCCTTCTGCCTTACTAACCAGAATTATTTCTGCACCAAATGCTTTCATAGCAGCCCTTCTTTCCAGACTCATATGCTCAGGCATTATTAAAATCATTTTATAACTTTTCATCGCAGCTGCCATGGCAAGAGCAATACCAGTATTACCACTGGTTGCTTCAATCAATGTATCGCCTGGCTTTATCTCATTTCTAATTTCCGCGTATTTGATCATACTCACCGCAGGCCTGTCTTTCACAGATCCGGCGGGGTTATTACCTTCCAGTTTTGCCAATAGCACATTACCTGTATCAGCTCCGATTTTCTGTAATCGAACTAATGGAGTATTTCCGATAGTTGTTTCAAGTGTGGGATATTTTTTATTTATAGACATTTATATAATTTTAAATTGAACGAGCCAATATAATAGCGTCTTCGCGACCACTTTTGGCAGGGTAATAATCTCGCCGCATACCAACTTCATTAAAACCGGCATTAGCATAAAGATGACGTGCGGCGTCATTTGAAGGCCTAACTTCAAGAAATGCAACATTTGCACTATGCTTTCTTGCTACATCTAATAAATAATGTAATAAATTGTTACCGAAACCCATCCGTTGTGAACGGGGATGTACGCATAGATTGAGAATATGACACTCACCTACCGCAACTGACATAATGCCATAGGCATTAATTTCATTATTACTAGTTTGTAATATCCAACTGCAATACCCAACACGCAGACAATCGGTAAATATACTTCGACTCCATGGAAAGTTATAAACCAGCCCTTCTATAAGCAGGACATCATCCAGATCATTTTCAATCATGGGTCTAAATGAGAAATTATCTTCTTTGATTACAGCACTCAATTGTCAGTTCCCTTGTATAACTGAACAGCAAGTTGTAGATCTTGCCATGACTTTCGTTTTTCCCTTGGCGATCTTAACAAATATGCTGGATGGTAGGTAACTACGACAGGAATTTCAGCTTCTCCATATTGATAAATCTTCCCTCTCATTTTACCAATTGGCACATCGGACTTTAATAGATTTTGGGCCGCAATCCGACCTAGAGCAAGTATCATCTTGGGCTGAATAATTTTAATTTGAGTCTTCAGATAATCATCACATGCCAGGACCTCATCAGCCGACGGGTCTCGGTTATTTGGCGGCCTACATTTAAGAATGTTTGCAATAAAAACTTTTTCCCTGTCCAATCCAATTGACGCAAGCATGGCGGTAAGGAGTTTACCCGCCCTACCAACGAAGGGCATTCCCTGTTTATCCTCTTCGGCACCTGGTGCTTCTCCAATTAGCATCCAGTCAGCTTCATGTGAACCAGCACCAAATACTGTCTGTATCCTACCGGCATGTAATCTGCATTTTGTACAGGTAGAAACCGTGGACTTTAGCTCATTGAGAGTTTGCGAAGCAGGAAATTCATTTACTTCCATTTCTTGCATTTCATTACTTGCACTACTCCCTCTGGCGACCCAAACATCAATACCCATCAGATCAAGATACTCTTTTTGACTCAAACTCAGGGTCATAACTGTGGGTGTTCCCTGTCGTCATTTCCCATTGCACGGTTCAATGCATTGATATATGCCTTTGCAGATGCTGCAATAATATCCGTATCTGCCCCTCTGCCATTTACGATACGCCCATTTTTACTCATTCTGACAGATACTTCTCCCTGGGAATCTGTGCCACCAGTAATACTGTTGACTGAATATAACAGCAAACTACAACCACTATTCAAAATCGATTCTATCGCCTTAAATACAGCATCAACCGGACCATCACCTGTTGACTGGTTCCTGCGTTCATTCCCATCAATTGTAAGTATGATATCTGCTGTGGGAACTTCTCCAGTCTCTGTCTTTACTGCCAATGATACAAACTTGACTCTTTCAAGTGACGTATCCTGAAGACTGTCTGTAACCAGGGCCTGGAGATCTTCATCAAATATTTCATGCTTTTTATCTGCTAGTTGTTTAAAATTTTTAAATGTGGCATTCATATCTTCATCATTGTTAAATTCAAACCCCAGTTCTTTTAATCTAGTTTTAAAAGCATTTCGACCTGAATGTTTTCCTAAAACCAGACGATTGGTATTTAAACCAACATCTTCTGCCTTCATGATTTCATATGTTTCACGGCTCTTAATTACGCCATCTTGATGTATACCGGATTCATGAGCGAATGCATTTGCACCAACTATTGCCTTATTTGGCTGAACTGGAAAGCCGGTAATATTCGAGACTAGTCTGGAACAATTCATAATTTCAGTAGTATCTATTTCCGTATCACATGCGAAAATGTCTCTTCGTGTCCTTACGGCCATTACTAATTCTTCCAGCGCGGCATTGCCAGCACGTTCCCCAAGTCCGTTAATTGTGCATTCAACCTGCCTGGCGCCATTGAGTACTGCAGACAAGGAATTAGATACGGCAAGACCCAGGTCATTATGACAATGCACAGAAAAAATCGCCTTATCCGAGTTTGGAACTCTTTCAATTAATTGTCGGATAGTCTCTCCAAACTGATGAGGCATACTGTATCCCACGGTGTCAGGAACATTAATCGTTTTCGCGCCTGCATTAATAACAGCTTCAATAACCTGGCAGAGAAAGTCGATATCTGATCTTCCTGCATCTTCAGGTGAAAACTCAATGTTGTCAGTATATTTCCCCGCCCTTTTCACGGCTTTTACAGCCGTTGTAAGTACGTCATCTGGCGACATTCGTAATTTGTGCTGCATATGAATAGGGGAGGTTGCTATAAAAGTATGGATCCTCGCCTGTCTGGCTGGTTTTAGTGCTTCTCCTGCTGCATCAATATCAGCATCGCTGGTACGGGCCAGTCCACAAACAACACTATCTGATATTACTTCAGCAACCGCTTTAACCGCCTCAAAATCTCCCGGACTTGCGATAGGAAACCCTGCTTCAATGATATCAACACGTAATTTCTCCAGGGCCCTTGCAATCATAATTTTTTCGTCCTTGTTCATGGACGCGCCAGGACTCTGCTCACCATCTCGTAATGTTGTATCAAATATGATTAATTTATCGTTCATTAGAATGCTCCACTTAGCATTAACCTATACCGTTTTCATGCCTAATTAAGACATAAATTTATCAAAAAGGGAAAAACAGTGTATGTATAAAGTATATGCCCTAACAGGGCAGGAGCAGGCAGCCATTACCAAGGATTGGCAATGAAATAGAAAATGATCTTTGAATATTTAATTTGATGATGGTAAACATAAAGCGCAACTATAGCTGTAGAATCGTAATTTGCCAAGTATTTATTTCAATTCTCATCCTCGGAAAACCTCCTTGCTGCACGGCGTTTTCGAATCATAAAAAGTGTAAACGCTGGCCCTGAACACGCATAACAAAATGCAACAGATGTGAGGATCAAAGGTGGGTTGCTCGAGAATAAAAAGAACACCAAAACGACTATCAATATTGATACAAAGGGGACTTTTCCTTTGAGATCAATTTGCTTAAAACTGTGATAACGAATATTGCTAACCATTAATACACCAGTTATCACAGTTACGGGTAAAGTAATCAGTAAATTTGCCTTATCATCTGGTATCCCAATACTTTCTCCCAACCAGACTATGCCCGCGATTAGGGCTGCCGCGGGTGGACTTGCCAGTCCCTGAAAATAACGCTTATCATCATTTGCAACCTGCGTATTAAAACGTGCCAGTCTCAATGCAGCCGCTGCTGTATATATAAATGCAGCAGACCAACCAACTTTACCTAGATTAAATAGTGACCATTGATAAATTAACAAGGCGGGAGCCAGTCCGAAGGAAATCATATCGGAGAGACTGTCATACTGGGTACCAAAATCAGATTGTGTATTGGTAAGTCGGGCAATCCTGCCATCCATACCATCCAGGATCATTGCTGCAAATACAGCGATAGCAGCGGCCTCAAAACGACCATTGATTGCTGCAATAATAGAATAAAACCCAGCAAACAAAGCTGAAGTTGTAAACAGATTGGGTAATAAATAAATTCCTGGTCGACGATTTACCATAGCTTGATATACCACAGGTAGACCACAGTTTAAACTTTTCAGCCTACTGGCTAATGTGAATTACCTGATAAATGATGAAAAATCACACATTACTTTCAAAATCTCATGTCACAGGGACCTGAGTACTTGTCAGTTGTGCTCCACTTTTATGAATGATCAGTGCAAGGATACTTGAACCAGCATCAATTTTCTCATCAGGATTGATAAGCACCCTGGAAGTTTCTGGAATATAGACATCCACAATTCCTGAAAAGTATAAATAACCTGATTTTTGCCCCTGCCCCGTGCGTTCACCACAACGTAAATTAATTCCTAAAAATGGCGAAAAATTAACAGTACCGATCGAATAAACAATGTCATCCCCTTCATCAGTCTGTATCCAGTAGGTATATCGATTTTTTATTCCTTTTTCAGAATCAGATTGTGCCCACTGGTTTCTTACTTTTCCTTCTATTGGACTTCGCAATGTATGTACATCCAAATACGACATTCCTATACGAATTTTTACTGCTGGTCTGTTTAGCCAGGTATCTGTCGTACTTTCGACTTTCAGTATAGTCCCACTGACAGGACTGACTATTGCCAATGGGGCCGAAGGGATATTACATACGGGGTCTCGAAAGATATACGCAACTAATGAGATTACGCAGAGTAAAAGTAATGCAGGCAACCATCCCAGGTAAACTTTAGACATTATGGCGATAATGATAAGGATACTCAGCGTGAGCCTTATCTCTCGGGCTATTATCATTAATCTACCTGTGTTTTAACTACATTATTTAAAATGGTTATTTCAGCTACACTCAATGAATAGATTAATTTTTTTCCTGATCTACCAGTTTATTCTTGGATATCCACGGCATCATAGAACGTAATTTTTCTCCAACAATTTCGATAGGGTGAGCCTTGCTAATTCTACGTTCTGCTTTCATTACCGGGGTGCCTGCCTGATTTTCCAGTATAAATTCACGTGCGAAACGTCCAGTCTGAATTTCATTCAAAATTTCCTTCATCGCTTTACGTGATTCATCATTTATCACCCTGGGACCTCGCGTAAAATCTCCAAATTCAGCTGTATTGGAAATGGAATATCGCATGTTAGCAATACCCCCTTCATAAATAAGATCGACAATTAATTTAGTCTCATGCAAACATTCAAAATAAGCCATCTCCGGCGCATATCCAGCTTCAACCAATGTGTCAAAACCGGACTGAATTAGTGCGGTAATCCCGCCACATAATACTGCCTGTTCACCAAACAGGTCCGTCTCGGTTTCTTCCTTGAAAGTTGTTTCGATAACACCAGCCCTGCCACCACCATTGGCAGAAGCATAAGACAATGCCAACTCTTTCGCCTGGCCTGATGGATTTTGCTCTATAGCAATTAATGACGGAACCCCTCCTCCTTCTGTATAGGTAGACCTGACTAGATGTCCTGGTCCCTTGGGTGCAATCATAAACACGTCTAGATCACTCCTGGGCTCAATCTGCTGGAAATGAATGTTAAAACCATGGGCAAATGCAAGGGCCGCATTTTGCTGAATATTAGGTTCAATTTTATCAGTATATAGTTTTGCCTGATGCTCATCTGGAGCCAGAAGCATCACCAGGTCTGCCCAGGCAACGGCTTCTTCAATAGATTTAACCGTAAGACCTGCAGCTTCAGCTTTTTTTGCAGAACTGGAATTTTCTCTTAAACCAACACAAACTTCGACTCCTGAGTCCTTCAAATTATTCGCATGGGCATGACCCTGGGATCCATAACCAATGATGGTGACTTTTTTACTTTTAATCAGTGATAAATCTGCGTCTTTATCATAATAAATGTTCATTTTTACTCCTGCCTTCTTTTAATTAATATTTTATAACACTGGCCCCCAGGGCAATTCCTGAAACTCCTGTCCTGACTACTTCGAATATCCAATCTTTCTCTAGTTTATCAATAAAACTATCCAGAACTTCGCCTGTATTGATTAATTCTATTGTAATTGTATTGTCACTATCGTCGATCACTACACCCTTAAACTCACTTACAATTGACTCCAGCTGTGGGGTACCTATCTTGGTCGAATCCAGTTTGATCAATAATAACTCCCTTTCAATATAATTCCTTTCATTAAGATCAATAACCTTAATTACATCAACCAACTTATTTAACTGCTTGGTGATCTGCTCAATAATCTGGTCCGAACCCGTTGTCACTATTGTCATGCGTGAAAGCGATTCATCTTCTGTCGGGGCCACAGTCAGTGACTCAATATTGAAGGCTCGTGCAGAAAACAAACCAGATATTCGGGACAAAGCACCAGCTTCGTTTTCAACGAGCAAAGAGAGTATATGGCGCATGCTATATCAGGCCAATTCTCGTTCTGGCGTAAGGTGCATTTCATGCTGCCCTTTGCCCGCCGCTATCATTGGATAAACATTCTCAGTTTGATCAGTTATGAAATTCATCAATACCAGTCTATCCGTCATGGCCAGACCTTCTTCCAGAGCCCCTTTTACATCACTTGATTTTTCGACACGTAAGCCCACGTGTCCAAAACTTTCAGCAAGTTTAGTAAAATCAGGTAAGGCATCCATATAGGAATGCGAATACCTTTTGTCATAAAAAAATTCCTGCCATTGACGAACCATGCCCATATACCGATTATTCAACAGAATGATCTTAACGGGTAGACCATACTGCAAACAGGTAGACAGTTCTTGTATACACATCACCAGGCTGGCTTCTCCACTGATACAGACAACCGTATCATCCGGGTGTGCCACCTTGACGCCCATCGCCGCAGGAAGACCGAAACCCATAGTTCCTAATCCACCCGAATTTATCCAGCGCCTTGGTTTATTAAATTTATAAAACTGGGCGGCCCACATTTGATGCTGACCAACATCAGATGTTACATATGCATCACCATTGGTTAAATTATAAAGTGTTTCAATTACATGCTGAGGTTTAATTTTCTCTGATTGCCTGTCAAATCTCAGGCAATCCATTTTTTGCCATTCATGGATCTGGTTCCACCAGAGTGCAATTGCTTCTTTATCAATCTTGTGCAGCTGGGATTCCAGGGATTTATTGATGTCAGATAATACACTTTTCACATCACCCACAATTGGAATATCAACCGGGACATTTTTTGCAATTGATGCTGGGTCAACATCGATATGTATGATCCTTGCATAAGGGCAGAACTTTTCCAGGTCACCCGTAACCCTGTCATCAAACCGAGCACCGATTGCCAATAGTACATCGCAATGATGCATGGCCATATTTGCTTCATAAGTACCATGCATACCCAGCATGCCCAGAAACTGCTTATCAGTTGCCGGATAGCCCCCTAGCCCCATTAAGGTATTGGTTATAGGATATCCAAGCTTTTGTGTCATAAATGTTAATTCTTCATGAGCATCGCTGAGGATGACTCCACCACCGGTATAAACCATCGGTTTTTTTGCTGACATAAGCATCTTGATTGCACGTTTAATTTGCCCGGGATGTCCCTTGGTAACAGGACGGTATGACCGCATCTCGATATCCTTAGGATAGGAATAATCACACATATCAGCTGTCACATCTTTAGGGATATCCACTAATACAGGACCAGGACGTCCACTCATGGCAACATAAAATGCCTTCTTAATGGTGCTTGCCAGGTCTTTAACATCTTTTACCAGGAAATTATGCTTAACACATGGCCTGGAAATACCGATGGCATCGACCTCCTGAAATGCATCATTGCCTATCATGCTTGTTATTACCTGACCGGAAAAGACCACCAGGGGAATAGAGTCCATATAGGCAGTAGCAATACCGGTAATCGCATTTGTAACGCCAGGTCCTGAGGTTACAAGGACGACACCCGGCTTACCCGTTGCCCGGGCATATCCGTCTGCTGCGTGTGTTGCACCCTGTTCATGTCTCACCAGGATGTGATTGATTTCTTGCTGCTTATATAGCGCATCATAAATATGTAAAACGGCACCGCCTGGATAACCAAATAGGTGAGTTACCCCTTCATCAATTAATGATCGGACAAATATGTCTGCTCCACGTAGTTTTTCGTTCGTTTCCACCGATTTTTCTCTCGAATATTCCTAATAGATAAATCCTGCTAAACTACTGATTTTCCTGACAGAGGTCAAGTTGTGCTTTGCACAATTTTTTAAAAATCCTGGCCAGTATCTGTATCTGGTAATCAATTTAAGCTCAGGTGACTAGTGAGATAACATACGCGACCACAGATGGATAACTAAAGAGTATTAAATAATGCAAACAGCGCAGTTACTTTTAGCAACACAACGGCAAGTGCCCGCAGATGCGGAAACGATTAGTCACCAATTAATGCTGCGTGCCGGACTCATACGACAACTCGCCTCTGGCGTGTATATTTGGCTGCCTACCGGTCTGAAAGTATTGAGAAAAGTTGAGCAAATTGTCCGAGAAGAAATGAACGCAGTAACTGCACAGGAATTACTGATGCCAGGGGTTCAACCTGCTGAGCTTTGGCAAGAAACTGGCCGATGGGAGCAGTATGGTCCGGAACTCCTCAGATTTTCTGATCGCCACGATAGAGGATTTTGCCTGGGCCCAACACATGAAGAAGTCATTACTGATCTGGTTCGACGTGAAATTAGAAGTTATAAACAATTACCTGCCATCTTTTACCAGATTCAAACGAAATTCCGAGATGAAATCAGACCCAGATTTGGTGTAATGCGTGCCCGGGAATTTATTATGAAAGATGCTTATTCATTTCATCTCGACGAAGAATCACTAAATGCCACCTATGAAACCATGTATCAAACCTATTCTAAAATCTTTGATCGCCTGGGACTGGAATATCGTGCTGTCCTGGCAGATAGCGGAAACATTGGCGGAGATACATCTCACGAATTTCACGTACTGGCAGAATCAGGTGAAGATGAAATCGTTTTTACTGATGATGGTAGCTTTGCCGCAAATATTGAAATGGTAGAGACTCAAGCACCATCAGAAAGTCGGGAGGACCCAGGTCAGGATATGGAAAAGGTTTCAACCCCGAAACAACATAGCATTTCTGATATTAGCAGCTATCTTAATATCCCAAGCAAACAGACCCTCAAAACACTGATAGTTCATGGAAAAGATGATCAACTAATCGCCTTATTACTACGCGGAGATCATGAATTAAACCGTATCAAGGCAGAACGCATTGAGGGCATTCACACACCATTAAAGTTTGCATCTTCGGAAGATATTTCAAAACACCTTGGATGCGATATCGGCTCTATAGGACCAGTTGATCTAAAAATCCCGGTTTATGCCGATCATAGTACTGCGATAATGTCTGATTTTGTTTGTGGTGCAAATGAGAATGGCTACCACTATACAGGGGTAAACTGGGACAAAGACCTGCCAGCACCTGATTTTTTAGATCTAAGAAATATTTCAGTAGGGGAAACAGCGCCAGGTACTAAAAATACTGTCAGGATAGCCAAAGGCATAGAAGTTGGACATATATTTCAGCTAGGGACTAAATACAGCAGTTCCATGAAGGTAAACTGTCTCGATGAAAAAGGTAAATCAGTCACATTAATTATGGGATGTTACGGGATTGGAATTAGCAGAATCGTCGCCGCGGCAATAGAACAAAATCATGATGAATATGGAATTATCTGGCCAGAATCCATTGCACCCTTCGATATAGCAATAGTACCGATCAATATGCATAAATCCCGACGCTTGAGTGAAGCTGTAGAAGATTTCTACAATATCGCTCGAGATGCCGGTTTCGATGTATTACTGGACAACAGAAAGGAGCGACCAGGTGTGATGTTCGCTGACATGGAACTTCTGGGAATTCCTCATCGTATTGTCATGAGTGAAAAAGGGTTAGATAAAGGAATAGTTGAATACAAGGGACGAAAGGATAAAGACCATCAAGATTTACAGATTGACGATGTCCTGAACTTTATTAAGAAAAAATAGGTTAACGTATTTCAAAACCTTCATATTCTTGCGCGTCAGATGTGCAGATTTCAACGGTACTAACATTTGCCAGCTTGGGCCCCTGTTTTAACCAACTGACAAATCCAGACAGTTGTTCCTCACTACCAGTAGCCATACCATCCACATCACCATCGGTCCTGTTTTTGACCCAGCCTGTAATACCTGACTTATCTGCAGCTGATTTGGTTGATGCTCGAAAATAAACACCTTGTACCCGTCCTTTTACCCTGAAGTAAACCGTCTTAAATTGATCTGGAACAGTGTCGCTAATTTGAGACAATCAATTCTTCCTATCTAATATAATAAGCATGCAATCGTGTCAGGTAATGAAATAAACCGGCTTAGTTGACTAAAAATTCCATTATGAATGATACAAAATGTGATCCGGCTCTCAAAGCAATCATTATAATCCCAACTTAAACGTAAATTTGATTGATGTGAAGAAAACTGGAATAAAAATTGCTCTTATTAATTTAATAAAAAAATTATAATAATTACGATGACATCAAGCATATTTGAAATTCCAACTCGAAAAACCTCAAATGGCCTGCAGATTGATACCCGGCCTATGTACATTGAAGAGTGGCTGGAGAAACTGCCCTATATTGATTTTAAAAAAACCAGCCAATTATTGGCTCAAGCAACAGCATTAACCAATGAGCAAGATGTTAAGCCATCAACTCGCCTGGAACTTGTGGAATTATATGCACAACCGTATCAGTATTATATTGATTCACAAATTAAGGCTGGTGCCCAACATACCTTACAATCTATTGAAACGGCACAGGAACAAATCAGAGTATTAAAAAATATTGCAACCAACCTTGCCAAGGCATGTAGATTATCGGCTGAAGATACTCTTAAGAAAAAAACACTCTGGAAACAATCCAAGCCACCATTGGCAAATCTTTTATACTCTTTAAATTATTTATCACACGCTCTTATTTTCAGTTATCTGGAATATTCACCAGCACCTAAAAATGTTTGGAAAGAAATAAACTTTATTTATGATTTTGCAGAATCTCTAAAGCAAGAAAATACAACCATTGCATCTTCGGAATCATTTCCCAACAAAAATATTAATACAATCGCTGACGCATATAAACGAATCCTACTAGCTTCATTAGCAGATCCCCATCACCTTCCTTATGGTGCGATTTGGGAAATTTATGAACAACTGAGTGATTGGATAAGATTAATTGAAATTTCACCATTTGAAAAAACTGAAAATGATATTAATCGGTTTGTCGCAAATCTACAGTCAGATAATATTCCTATACCTTATTCAAAATTCAACTTGAGCAAGGCTAGTGATAAACATCGCATTATTGATGCAACAAAACTTTATAAAAAAATAAATGAACATTTACACACCATAGAATCTAGTGGGCGACCGGAAAAATCTATTGTTATTTCACCTTACTTTGCAAAAATGATTCTGGAACACCTAACCGTTGTTTGGGGGCGACCACCCAAACGTAGTAGTCCCAGAAAGCAACGTTCTGGCAAGCTTGAACTCGCGTGCGGTTTAAACGACGTATATTATTTCCTTAATAATCAGGAAGAGTTCTCTCCTCCTCCAATCATTGAGTCAGAAGAAGATCTGGAATATGAGATAATCAACAATCCAACTGCCCCTATGAAGGATTATAAAACTGACATTTGGGAATTAGTTGACCAAAGCTCACGTGGATTTGCAGTTATACGTAAATTAAAACCTGCACATAATATTAAGGTTGGAGAACTGGTTATTATAGATACTAAAAATTCTGATAAAAAGTGGGCGATAGGGACGGTGCGTTGGCTGATGATAAAAGATGGAGAAATATTCAGGATTGGGGCACAGATTATATCAACTGATACACGGACCGCCGCAATCAGAGCATGCACTGGAAGTGCACAGGACATGCGTTATCGGCGAGCGTTTTTGTTAAGTAATAATACAGGCAATGGTAATTCTATAATTACAGATAAAGGTATGTTCATTAAAAACCGAGAAATTGAGCTTAATATAAAGGGCAACAGCATCAAGGCAATTACAGGATCATTAACAGAATCTACTACTGGATTTGAACAATTTACAATAAATAAAAACGTGTCAGCTTGAAATTGAAATTTAATCTAACATCAGTCTTTTTGCTCTAAAGTCTTTACAAGGAGCTGACTTAAAGGAACCCCCAGATTTTTCCCAAGGCTATCATGATATTCCAATAGTAGATCATTTAAACCTCCGAGCTTTGTATTATGGCCCTCAATATCTAAATCGACCGGAAGGGGTTTTGGTGTAATTTTAACCAGGTCCATTACGGACACTTCATCCATATCTCGTGACAATATCCAGTGACCTGCTCCGGTTGTCTGGACCCAATTGGCATTCTGCAAATTCCCCATAATTTCATTTATCTGATATTGAGGCGCCTTAACCCCGCTACGCCGGATATCATAACTAGACAACGTTTTCCCATCCTTTTGTGCCATCCACAAAAAATAAATCACATGATAAACATCCGCAAAAGACCATTCGTGATCCTTAATTCCACGCCTTTCAACCGAGAAATGAAAAGCAGAGAGACAAAATGTAATATGGGCGCCAAGGATTAAGACAACCCACGATGTGTATATCCATATCAAAAATATTGGAACAATCGCCAGTGTGCCGTAAATGGTTTCAAAACTTGCAATATCCCTGACATAGATTCCAAAACCATATTTTGCAAATTCAAACAATAATGCTGCTGTTATACCACCCACTACTGCATGTCTCCTCAGAACAAAACAGTTTGGAACAAGAACATATAAAATTGTGAATGCAACAGACGTAGTCAAAAAAGGTAGCCATGATAAGAAACTTTCTTTCAGTCCAAACCCTGCATCGACATCGCTGATTGCCGGTAGAGACAAGATATAGGAAGTTGAAAACATACCCACACCCAATAATAGGGGACCCATAGTGAGAATTGCCCAGTAAACAAGAAAACGGGCAACGGGGTTCCTCTTGTTACGAATATGCCATATCGTATTAAAAGCATTATCAATTGTTGCCATCAACATAATGGCTATAAAAAAAATCATTGCCAGGCCGGTAATGGTTAATTGTGATGCTTTTTGAGAAAAAGTCCTTAAATATGTAAGTATAGTTTCTCCAAATGCAGGAACAAAATTATTAAAAATATAAGTTTGAACAGAAGTGCCAACATTTTCAAATACGGGCAACCCGCCAAGAAATCCAAACATCACAGTGATAATTGGGACCAGTGCAAGTAATGTTGCGTAAGCCAATGAAGAAGCGATTTGTAAACCGCGTTGTTGATAGAACTGTCTGAAGAAAAAACGAGTAAAATAAAATACCCATTCCAAAAGATACTGAAAACGATGTAAATATCGTATATTCATAATTTATATATGAAGTATAATCATGGGCATGTCGTTTTCATATTTAATTCAGTAAAGCGAACAATATCATACATAAGAATATCACTGATACCTACCTGGAGGTAACTATGGCCGTCACCATTTATCATAATCCTAGATGCTCAAAATCCAGACAGACTCTAAGTCTGCTACAGGAAAAGGGGATCGAGCCAGAAATTATAGAATATCTCTCAACACCACCTACACCTGACAAACTTAAGGAAATCATCCGCATGCTAGGAATTTCTGCGCGCGAACTTATGAGAAACAAAGAGGATGCCTACAAGAGTAATGGATTGGATAATAAAAATTTAGATGAAGATGAGTTAATTAATGCAATGATTGAAAACCCTGTATTAATTGAAAGACCCATTGTACTTTCAAATGGCAAGGCTGCCATAGGCAGACCACCGGAAAATATTCTGGAAATTATTTAACATGACAGAAATTCTGGTTCTATATTACAGTCGCCATGGAAATGTATCGGAAATGGCGAATCTGGTAGCCAGAGGAGTGACTTCTGTAACGAACTGTATCGCAACGGTGCGTACTGTTCCTCCCGTCTCAACCACGACTGAATGTGTTGACAATGAAGTCCCTGAAACTGGACCACCGTTTGTTAGCCATGAAGACTTAAGTCGTTGTGATGGGATGATATTGGGTAGTCCTACCAGATTTGGTAATATGGCAGCGCCATTAAAATATTTTCTGGATTCCACCTCAGACTTATGGTTATCAGGTGCAATGATAAACAAACCAGCAGGCGTTTTTACTTCATCTGCAACTACGCATGGAGGACAGGAAAGCACACTACTTTCCATGATGTTACCTTTACTTCACCATGGAATGATGATTGTTGGACTCCCATACTCTGAACCAGCACTGAATCGGACAAAATCTGGAGGCACACCTTATGGTGCCAGTCATATTTGCGGCGCTGATAATAAAATATCAATCACTGCAGATGAAAAAGAATTATGTATGGCACTTGGGGAAAGAATAGCAACAATCGCAAAATCTTTTGATAGTAAGATAAATTAATTGTTAAGCAAATCTCGAAGTAAAGGGACCGTTATTTTACGTTTTGAGATTAACGAAGCTTCATCCAGTTTGTCTAACCAGGATATTAAGCTAATGAGGTCACGAGCAACTCGGTTGCTCAAATAATCAAGGACTTCCTGAGACAATTCAAGCCCCCTCTCCTGCGCTCTTGATTTCAAAACCATAAGCTTTTCATCATCTGCAAGATCCTGCATATGGTAAATAATTCCCGATGCCAGTCTGGATTTAAGATCCTGTAATTCAAATTCGCTTCCTAATGGATTTACTGTGGAAGAAACTATCAGTAATTTATTTTCCTGCTGCAACTGATTAAATAAATTAAATAATCCTATTTCCCAATCTGTATTTTTTTCGATGAAGTTTAGATTATCAATGCAGACTACATCCTGATTTTCCATACTTAAAAATATTTCCGGCTCCAGGAAATCAATCTCATCTAAAGGAAGATATGCCGATTTTTTATTTTGCTGAGTAGCTTCTACACAACTAGCATGTAATAAGTGGCTCTTTCCTGAACCACTCTTGCCCCAAAGATAGATAAACCCACCGCTCTTCTCTCTAATTAACAACTTCAGGTTATCTATAACCTGCTCATTCTTACCTGAAATAAAGTTTGCAAAAATTAATCGGTTAGAAAATCCGATAGTTAATGGAATCTGTGCTTCGACCATTTTTCAAGAATACAATTTACTGATGGTATATTTATCAAATACAAACCGCCCTACTACCAATAAAACTGCTGCCACAGGCAAGGCAATTAATATTCCCGTAAACCCAAATAATTGCCCCCCTGCCATGACAGCAAAAATGACAGCAACTGGATGTAAACCTATTCTGTCACCAACCAGGAGTGGAGATAAGATCATGCCTTCTATAGCTTGCCCCGTCCCAAAAACTAGTGCAACAAATAGTAAATGCAGTAGATCCTGATGCTGAAAAAAAGCAATAGTACCTGCAATCACTATTCCTGTGATAGCTCCAAGATAAGGAACAAAACTGACAAAACCAGAGAAAAAGCCAGTTAACAAGGAGTACTCAATCCCGGCTAACCAAAGTCCAGAGGAATATATTAGCGAGAGTGATAGCATTACCAGCAACTGACCTCGTAAGAATTCTGAGAGAACATTGTCACACTCATTAAACAAGCTAATTATCGTTTTTTTAAATTTTACTGGAATAAGTATTTTCATTTTTTCCAAAAGCTCATCCCAGTCTCGCAATAGATAAAATGTAACCACGGGAATAAGAAGCAAATAGGCCAGTATGGTAAATAGTGCCTGACCAGAACTCGTAATGTTAAACATAATAGCACTGGCTAGATTCCCCACTTCCTGCCAATTATTTCTGAGACTATTTCTAATGGTTTCAATGTCCAGACTCTTAAGTTCGTATCCGATAAAATCTGAAATAAGGGGTAAATATTCATTTTGAATACGCACCAAAAGCTCAGGAGCATACTGAATAAGCTTAACTATCTCATTGTGAAGTATCGGTATTAATATGAGAAATAAGCCAAGAATTAAAATTATGATTAAAAAGAATATCGTAATGACTGAGAACGTCCTGGAAAATTTCTTTTCCAACTTGTCAACCAGTGGGTCAAACAGATATGCAATAACGCCAGAGATTAAAAATGGGGTGATAATAGGTGCCAATAAATAAATCAACCATCCAAATATAATTGCAGAGAAGATAATCAGCCATTTTAGAGAGTCTGACACCATCAAGGTAAGATGCGATACATGTTCTGGCTATTTCCGACTGCTTCAAGAACACGCCCAAAATTTATTGCCTGAATTATTGCAGTAGCTCCGCCGTGGGCATGAATTTTAAAATCAATTTGACCCGGCGTTATTTCAAGTACTTCAACTTCAGTAACCGGACTTAAAGATTCAAAGTATTTCAGGACTTTTGCATATTGTTCCACCGTAATAATATCAACGATCTGGAGTAAAACAGTGCCAACATCCGCCATGATGGTAGTGCTGTAATTGTTTGCAATAATATCTGATAATCCATCGACACCTTCTCGAAGGACTGCTTCAAGGTAAGAACCTTCGGTAGAAAACTGCTCAATACTATCACCCAAATAGACTGTCCATTGCCCTTCCCATATACCTGGGATCGGTGCTTCAATCTTTCCTGTAAGGATAATATCCGGATAATAACGCTGAGATGCATTTTTGACCGAAAAATGAAATTCGCCCCATATATCACTGGGCCGTAATGCTGAATTATCTTGCAGGTCAAATAGGGGATTAATAAGAACGATTCCCCTTTCTTTTGCGCGTCCTTCAATTTCGCTAAATACCTCAGGAAATGTTTCAGGCTGGATTATATCTCTATAAGACTCGTCCTGTTTGGCAATCCAGACTAAAGTAGAAGGTCTTTCCCTGCCCCAAACCTGAATCCCGAGATTTCTTAATGCATTATTAAGATTCGTCTCATCAAATCGTATAATTATGGGTAATTGATCATCTAATCCAGCCAAGGGCTGGGCTATTTCAGGCTCAAGATATCTATATTGCTGGACATAATCCCCAGCCTGGCTAATTACGGGTCGAAGCTCTAAACGGGTATCTGCATTTCTGTCCCCGGTCAATTTAACCAATACCAGCTTCATTGCAGACTCCATCGCACGTTCTCGTGATGATACAGACTGATCATCAACAAATACCTCGGCCTCATAAAGGCCTGGGACCCTGATGGCATGTGCCTGATATGAAATCAATACCAGGAAATACAAAACTAAGTGGAAAATTACTATTCTCATGTGTGGATAAGCTAAGCAAGAGTGTCTTACAAGTCAAGGATTGCCAGTCTATTGCTCTCCAGATACTATTACACCCCATGGTGCAGCCAAAAAAGACAAAATTGAACTATTCCGATGCCGGTGTTGATATCAATAGTGGTAATGAATTAGTTGATCGAATTAAAAACCAGGTTAAAAGGACTAAGCGCCAGGGTGTACTTGGGAATATTGGGGGTTTTGGAGGACTCTTTGATATTTCCTCCCTGCCATATAAAAAGCCGGTGCTCGTCTCAGGGACAGATGGAGTAGGCACAAAATTAAAAATCGCCATTGAGGCAAATAAACACGATGAAGTCGGTATTGATCTGGTCGCAATGTGTGTTAATGACTTACTGGTACTGGGTGCTGAACCATTATTTTTCCTGGATTATTTTGCTACGGGTAAACTTGATGTTAAGCAGGGAGAATCTATCATTCAAGGCATAGTCAAGGGATGTGAATTGGCGAACTGTGCGCTGCTGGGTGGTGAAACTGCAGAAATGCCTGGGATGTATCAGGGAAACGATTATGACCTCGCAGGGTTCTGTGTAGGGGTAGTGGAAAAAGATAATATTATTGATGGTAATTCAATCGAACCCGGACACGTTGCTATTGGTCTTGCTTCTAGTGGTTTGCATTCAAATGGTTTTTCTCTGGTTCGTAAGGTACTTGAAATTTCCAATACGAAATTAACAGATAAGCTCGATGATAAAAGTCTGCAGGAAGTACTATTAACACCAACACGAATATACGTAAATTCGGTACTTGAGATTTGTAAAAGACATACGGTAAAAGGTATTTCTCATATTACCGGTGGTGGCTTAGTGGAAAATTTACCGAGGATACTCCCAGAAACCGTTAAACTTTCTATAGACCAGAATTCATGGCAACGTCCAGAAATCTTTAACTGGTTACAAGAAACCGGAAATATCTCCCAGGATGAAATGTACCGGGTATTTAACTGTGGTGTTGGTTTGGTAATAATCGTAGAGGAAAAGGATACGGACCCAGTTATTAGCCAGTTACAATCTATGGGTGAAATCGCATGGCGTCTGGGAGAAATTTCCTCAGCCGTCTCTAACAAAGATGAGCAAGTTATTTTTGTTTAATTTTTTCCTGAACTGCTGTCAGTATCCCTCGTAAAATATTATATTCATTCTGATCCATTTCTGTCCGGTTAAATAATTGCTTCAACCTCCTCATCAATCGTCTGGGTTTTAAGGGATCCAGGAAATCAATATCTATCAAACATTGTTCCAGATGAGCATAAAGCCGGGCCAATTCAGAACTATCTACAGGAGTATTTTCGTATTTAGCAGACACATTATCCTGGCCTGTAATGAGAGATCTTTTTATTATTTCATAACATATGATCTGAACTGCAGAGGCAATATTGAGAGATGAAAATTCTGGATTTGTGGGTATCGCAACCATCTTATTACAGAGATCCAGTTCACTGTTCGTCAATCCAGTTCTCTCCCTTCCAAACACTATCCCTATATTAATGTCATTGTCCATGACATTAATAATTTCATTCGTTGCAGACTCAGGACTTAAGACTTCGCATTGTAAAGAACGTTTCCTGGTACTTGTTCCATAAAGATACTTGCAATCTCCAACTGCATCGGCAAGTGAATCATAAATTTCTGCTTCTGATAGAATGTCATCTGCACCTGCGGCACGGACTGTAGCATCTGCACTGGGAAATAATTTTGGGTTTACTAGTCTGAGTGCTCCTAAACCCATGGTTTTCATTGCTCTGGCAGACGCACCTATATTCCCAGGATGAGTGGTTTCAACTAAAATTATCTTAATATTATGTAATGTTACCGAATTCATATGTTTTTTTTTCAAAAAATAAGTTTTAATAATCCCGATAATTTATAATGCTCAGCTTGAAACAAACACAATTATAATTTATCCAAAAGATAATATATTTTCATACTCCATATTCATAATTATATAAAATAACATGTCATACACTCTTTCAATAATTATTCCTTGTTTTAACGAAGAAGCGACCATAGAACGCTTGCTGGAAAAGGTCAACTCTTCTCCAGTGAAAAATAAACAGGTTATTGTTGTTGATGATGGATCAACTGACGGCACTCGCGATTTACTTTCTGGAAAACTAAACAAATATATAGATTTGCTTGAATTACATAATTCAAACCAGGGAAAAGGGGCGGCGATTAGAACAGGTATAAGTATAGCTGAAGGTGATTATATAATTATTCAGGATGCTGACCTTGAATACGATCCAGCTGAATATTGCTTAATGATAGAACCTGTGATCAAGAATAATGCGGATGTGGTTTACGGAAGTCGCTTTTTGGGAGGAGAATCTCACCGAGTGCTATATTTCTGGCACTCCATTGGTAATAGATTTTTAACTTTATTTTGCAATATGTTTAGTGATTTAAATCTTACAGATATGGAGACCTGCTATAAATTATTTAAGAAAGAAATAATTAAGAGCATTGAATTAACGGAAGACCGATTTGGATTTGAGCCAGAAGTGACAATCAAAATCTCCCGTATTCCTGAAATAAAAATATATGAAGTTGGTATATCATATGCTGGAAGAACATATGCAGAGGGGAAGAAGATCAACTGGCGTGATGGGATAAGTGCGATTTATTGCATAATAAAATATGGTTTTCTCAGAATATAAATTAACAGCCTCACGTTTTATTAATGTTCAGCTTCAAAAATATTAAAGAATATGACTCTCTGATCATATGTTCGTCAATTTAAAATATTACTTTTTCATTCTACTAGTAGTTTCAGGATATATTTTTTATTTTTCTATAACATACAATGACCAGCTTGCTGGGTCGAATTCTGATGACGCTGTTTATTTGTTACTCGCTGATATGTACACATTCAGTACTAACGGCGCTCAGGCCATATATGATTTACTCCGTACAAACAGTTATTTCCCACCAGTATACCCAATGATACTTGGTTTATTCGGTGGCAACTCCAATAACCTTGCAACGGCAACAAATATTACAGTCACAATGCAAGTTATGTCTTTTTTAATTTCTGCATTATGGATATACAAAAACACTGGTAATTATTTTTTTGCCTATGGCTCATTTTTACTGCTGCTAATGTTGCCTGGCAGCATAATTTTTTCCCAAGAATTGTGGAGTGAGTTTCTCTTTATGATTTTTATCTACGGAGCATTGTTACTTAGTTGCAAAGTGAATCGTGATAGCAGGGATTGGATTGGCATAGTACTTTTAGTAGCGCTTGCATCTCTTACAAGATCTATCGGAATTGCATTTGTTTTCGCTTTTATTATTCATATGTTTCTGAAAAAAAATAAATATTCAGCAATATATTCAGTAGCTTGCTTACTTCCTTTTCTATTTTGGAATTTTATAAGGCAAAGCAATCCTGACCGGTCAAGTTATATAGATATATTCACTTCTACTATATTCAATTTATCCCCAACAGATGCATTGGATCTCATTACTCAGAAAATCCTTATATTCTACAAGTCGATATATTGGCTATTTTCAGGAATTGAGACTGGATTATTGCATCAAATTTTAACAAATATTCTACTACTTATTATACTTACATTTACAATTACAAGATTACTGAAACGAATCAGAAAATTTGAACTTGATGCAATATTTTTAATTTTATATATGGCGATAGTTTTAATTTGGCCATACGACAGTATTTTTTTTGTATCTAGATTTCTTTACCCTATAATTCCTATTTGTCTATTGTATTTCATCATGGAATATTTTCATTTTCACAAGTCCTATAATTTACGATTATTTGGAAATTCTCTAATAATTGTTCTAATCATTTCTGTATTATCCCCTTCGTCTTATCAATATATAAGCAGAGCTTATGCAAGTGTTGATACAGAGTTAATGCCTTATCGCCGCGACCGTAATTGGTTAATGGCGAATAATATAGAAAATGCAGAGATACTGATTAATAATTCATACTTTATAGTCAAATCGATAAAAGAAATACAAAACTTTGTTCCTGAGAATGAATGTATTTACTCGATACAAGCGCCTATTATTATGTTACATGCCAAAAGAGTTTCCAGTGTATTACCTCGTCCTGAAGTCTCTGATGAAGAATTTACTAATGGGTCTAGTGCCTGCAATTACATACTGGCTATGCCTGTATATGATGCGGCGGGGAAATATCCTGAATTTTATCCCATGCAAAGAGTATCAAATGATGACTACCATGAAGTTGCTTACTTTAAAGACCGCAATAACAATATAGAAATCTTTCTTCTTGAAAAAATTATCAATACTACTTTAAGGTAATAGGTTACAATCCTAAACTTACATACCGTTTTATCCGATTAATTGAGTATCTGTTCTAAGTTATGCACCCTCTACTAACAATTGGAATACGCGCAGCACGAATAGCTGGTGATTTTATTATTCAGAGCCTTGATGACGTAGCTAATCTTGAGGTTACTGATAAAAGTATGCATGACTATGTTTCTGTAGTTGACAAGAAATCTGAACAACTCATTATTAATACAATTCTAAAATCCTATCCTGACCACGCGATTCTTGCAGAAGAAAGTGGGGAACAAGGATCAGGAGAATACCAATGGATAATTGATCCCCTGGATGGTACAACCAATTTTCTTCATGGTTTCCCCCAATTTGCAGTATCAATTGCTGTAAAACATAAAGAGAAAATTGTACATGCAGTAATATATGATCCCTTTAAACAAGAATTATTTACTGCAAGCAAAGGGGCCGGATCACAATTGAACGGCAGAAAAATTCGTGTAAGTAACCGCAAAAATCTTAACGGTGCCTTATTGGGGACAGGCTTTCCTTTTGGTGAAAGTGACAAGCTGGAAGATTTTATAAATATATTTAGAGCAATTTTCCCCAAAACTGCCGGTATAAGAAGGGCCGGGGCAGCATCACTCGATCTTGCTTATGTTGCATGCGGACGATTAGATGGTTTCTGGGAATTTGGCCTTAAAGAGTGGGACATGGCTGCGGGGGCCCTCTTGCTCCAGGAGTCAGGAGCAATAGTCACCAGCATTAACAATGATGATTCCTACCTTAAAACAGGTAATATTCTCACGGCTAATTCAAAATTACACGAAGAACTCTTCAAGTTAATCCGCAGTGAAAACAACGTAAATTAAAATTTATTGTTTAATCTCTCATGATTGCTAATTAGTTATCATGGTCTTAATTATATTATCTAATTTTCCCGCCTGATCTTTCCAAGTTGGGACCTTATTATTGAGGATGACTTTATTTTTAATCTGATAATTAATTGCCCGAATTAAATCATCTTTATTATTTTCTTTAAATAATAATTGCTCATTTCCATTTAGTAATCGGCTCATCTCACCAACATTGGTAGATATTAATGGAAGCATACATGCAACCATCTCATAGAATTTCTGAGGAAAACAATATCGTCCAAAATCATTATCTTTAATACAGATAACACCAAGATCCAGGGCAGATAAAAATATTGGAATTTGTTTATGTGGAAGGTCTCCAACATAATGAATATTTTCATTATCAGGTATATTTAGATTTTTATCTATTCTACCTGCAAGTACTAAATTTAGTTTACTATTTTGAATAGATAGTTCTGTGAAGGCATCGATTAGGATCTTAACACCATTATCTACACTTAGACTTCCAGCAGTTCCTATATACAATTCATTTGATTTAAAATTAAATGCTTCTCTAGACATATCTTTTTCATTTTTCCCAAGGAAATTTTCAGACACAGCATTTTCAATAACATCTATTCTCTTATTTGATATTGTCCTTGATATAATTAATTTTTTTAATTTGTTGGAGATAACTGTAATGAAGTCAACATCAAGCAAACGTCGGTAAAATATTAGTAAGACGAGAGGGATTCTGGATGCCTTATAACTTTCATAATTATCATAAAGATCAGCAATAACTGGGATAGAATTATGTTTTGCCAAACGGGCCCCCATGATCACTTGAAAACAGTCTGAGCCAGCAATAATAATATCTGGTCTTGAATCTCTAACAATCTGATTAAGACGACTGTAGTGTCTTATTAATCCATAAATTGGATTAATTCCCAAATTCCATGATTTCACAGTCAAATTTGTTTCAGAAGATATTGTTATTTCATTAGCATTCCTATAACTAAGACAAAATAAACTCACATCATGTCCCATGATAGAAAGATATTTTGGAATTTCATAATAACGACCATAGTGGTCATTAACTATGTCCCTGGACATATAGAAACGCTTAGTGAGGTAAAGGATTTTCATCTATTATGCTTTTATTGCATTTATATATAAAGTTCCTTTTTTTCTTGCTTCACTATCTATATCTACTTGAAACTCTGTCTGCTCAATATTGATAAAGCCTGTTAATAACAGAATTTTTTCTAGAGTCTCAAAATCGTATGCAAACTTATGCTCTCCGTCCTGCCTGAAATGATAATTAATATGTTCTATATTTGTTGTGCACCAGTCTGGATGCCAATCCTCTTTTGCAATATTAAAGTAACCATTATTACTGACACCACAATATTCCATCATTGGCCATACAGTATCAGGAACAGCTAATCTTATTTTTCCATCTTTTTTCAAAACTCGATTACATTCTGATAGAAATAATTTGGCTGTTGTGGGGTATTCTATGTGTTCAAAAAAATGCTCTGAATAAATTAAAGAAAAACTTACATCAGGAAATGGAAACTCTTCTCTCAGATCCAAGGTAAGATCTGCTGGAGGAAATATATCCACATTTAACCAACCCGGCTTGTGATTCTGACCACACCCAAGATGTAATTTATTTAATTTTGAGCCAGAAAGCTTCTTTGCTTTTTTTGAATTTCGAATATGCCGATACCAAATCTTAAGTTCTAATTTTAAATCACTTAAAGATCTATAGACGCCATTACTAAATATTTTATTCATATTTAAAGACTATTTTCATATGTGAATAATGATTAATGTGATAGTTGCTTTCTAAAATATTTGAGCATGTATCCTGAATAAAATCCAATTGCTCTGGATACAATGCATATGAATTCTTTTATACTGCGGCAACTGCTAATTCTGTAAGCAGCAAGCTTACCTATGCTGTTCGAAGTTGACTTCTCATCTCCTCTCAATAAGTAAAAGCCTGCCACAAAACCACCCATAAAAGATCTATGAACAAAATCATATAATATATTATCTTTTATAACAGGCTTATGTTCGACAATGCAATCAGGACAATAAATTCTTTCATCAGTGATTTTACTTATTTTTGTAATAAAAATAGTTTCATCACCTACTGGCATGTCGGTACCAGGCCCAATGTTTTCAGGCCAGGGGTCCTTAATATTCTCCAGTAGTTTTTTTCTGACTGAAAGGTTGGGTCCAAATGGAAACTGCCCCTGGCTATATGTAGATTTAATTTTTGCAGGCTCATGTTCGGAAACTAATATTCCTTTCAGGTTGTACGAATTTGCCAGCCATAATGGCAACATAGTGTTATCGACTATAATTCGTCCTCCTATAACACTCACATCATTATTTTCAGACATGTTACGAATATGGGAAATCAACCACATCTTATCCGGAATAATATCATCGTCAGAAAACAAAATTATCTCACCTGTCACATATTTTAATGCTTGGTTTAATGCGCGGCTTTTACCTTGTTGTTCAACATAGATGTATTTTATTGGCAGAATGCCCTGGTATTTCTGAACCGATTCTTTTGTATTATCTGTAGACCCATTATCAGCCAGAATAATCTCCCAGCTATTGGGTTTTTCACATAACAACAACTTATCAAGAAATTCTGATAACTTAATAACGTTATCACGTGTTGCTATTACTAGACTCAAATGTAAATTTTTGTTTAAACTGCAATTTGGATTAATATTCACATTTTCTCAATGATTTTTTTTGCTAGTTTGAATTCCCTATAAAGACGAAGTGCTTTTTTTGGACCTGGCCTGAAGATCAATTGTCTGAAATCAGGTGAAATTATACTCATTGCCATTTCCTTACACCAAATTTCTTCTTCAAATAGTTCATTAATCGATTGAACACAATTTATTTGTGCATTACATATAATATCCTCTTTGTTCCCCACAATAGCTAAGCTGTTCCACCATAGAGATAAACGATATGCATTTCCAAATTTTCTCCAATCAGGCGTTGGCGGTAATTTTATTGATTGAATAATCTCTTTAACACAATCCGCATCATCAGATAATGATGCTAAACCCATACATACTGCATAATAATAAAAAAGATTATTTTCAAGATCATTTCTACGATACCCATCTGGGAACAAATCTTCTTTTATGCGAATATCCTTCCTATGGCATCGATGAACTACCTCAAGACCAGAGCTCAACATTCTGTTAGCCTGGTTGCTTGCGCTAGACCGGATACGCCTGTAATAAAAAACTTCCTTATTCACATACTTAAAACAATAACCGGCACGAGCTAATCGGACAATAAAGTCCCAATCTTCACACGCTGCAACTGACTGGTCAAAATCTCCGACTTTTTCGAATGCATCAGATGAAAATAATATAGCTCCGGGAGGGCTAATATTACGTTGCACTAGTAGAGATAATGGATCATTAAGAAAACGCGGAGTCTTATGGTAATTTTGTTTTTTACTCATTAAGCTGTCCCATGATGAAAAATTACCATACACCACGATTGAATCACTATTAGAGGCTCTCCTTAATAAACTATCTAATGCTCCAGGTGCTAATGCATCATCTGCATCAAGCAATAATGCGTATCTAGACCTGACAAACTCAATAGCCTTATTTCTGGCAACAGCCACACCTTTATGTTCTGACTGTAATATCTGTATGTCACTACTGAAATATGAGAGTATTTGAAGGGTATTGTCAGTCGAGCCATCATCCACAACAATTATTTGTGCACTCCTTTCCTGTGACAATACACTTTCTATCGCTTCCCTAACGTAGTCCTCTGCATTGTAACAAGGGATAATGATAGAAACTTCAGTTGGACTCATATTTTAATTATTACTTATTTTTTTCATACTTAAAGTTTCTGTAACCAATCCAGGAATAATATTCTGTAAAAAATAAAGCGGGGGTAGGATGCTTAATGAATAAATAAGAGGCGCTTACCATGCGCCTAAACAGGGACCTACTATGATTTGTGTTATGCATATAATCAAGACAAGCATGCGACCGACCGACCAATAAAAACCTTGTTATAAAATTTCTCCATTCGAGTCTATCTGGTACAATTGAGTGTATTACTAGTGCAGCAGGCACATAGACAATTGAATAGCCACCTTGCTTGATACGAAAAAATAATTCAGTTTCATCTGCAAAACTATTGGTTAATTTATCCAATTTTTCATCAAATCCGTTAAACTGGAATAGAATATCTTTGCTGAAAAGCATATTTAGACCATATGGATTAGTACCATTACCATATTCCATATAGTTATCACCATAATTTTGGCAACTCATAGTTTTATCAAATTCACTAATCCACCACCATGGCCTTGGTATCACAGGATCCAGGTTGGCTGGGCCACCAAAAGCAACTGCATTCGGAAATTTTAATTGGGCATTTTGATAAACTGTAAGTATATTCTTATTTACAAAAACATCGTCATCAAAGAACAATACCCATTCCCCATTAGCTACTTGTAGTCCTCTATTTCTTGCCTTACAAATTCCTTTAGTTTTTTCAGATACTATCTGATATTGTAAATTAGAATTTTCTAGTACGTCATGAGTTGATTTACGAGTATTATCAGTACTTCCATTATCTACAATGATTATTTCAAAATCATCTATTGAATAATCTATCTTTTTAACACTCTCAAGTGTTTTCTTAAGAATATTTACT
Organism: uncultured Gammaproteobacteria bacterium; assembly: GCA_943788815.1. Taxonomy (GTDB): domain Bacteria; phylum Pseudomonadota; class Gammaproteobacteria; order Eutrophobiales; family Eutrophobiaceae; genus Eutrophobius. The sequence goes on along the minus strand of CALSRS010000003.1, from coordinate 158,099 downwards.
CTATTACGAGTAATTATTACGATGCTAAACTGTACATTATTTATGGGTTTATTATGAATTTTCATTCTCCATATTCTATGCCAAAGTCTGATAATATTTTATAAAGGTATCGTTCCTTATATCTAACAGCATTTATAATGTCGCTAGTAAGATATTTCATTCTTTCAATTTCTGATTTTCTGCTTGTATTTTCTGGCCTCACTATATCTCGTGAATTTATAAAAGAAAGCTTATCTTTATCAGGCCAATATACTGACAGAAATTCTAATAATTCTTTATTTAGATTTTCAGATTTCAATAGAGTAAGTTCAGGAAGATAATTCCTGTACTTCCCAGAATAAATAAATTCGTCATTTAAATTTTCAAAAATATATTTTGTTTTTTTGAAAAAAAACTGGATAAAATGGATTGTTTGATTTCCTACGTTGTCTCCAATCACCACGCCAGTATCCCTAAATTGTGTATTAAAATTTTGATAATCAAGATATTCATTAAATTCAAGATCTGGAAATGAGGGGAAATATTTTTTTACAATATTCAATGGTGCTACAGTATTTTTTTTCCACCAACCATACTCATAGAATGAAATATTTCGAATTAACGGGTCGCGTGCAACACTTAATACAGGTTTTGATTTGTATTTTTCTGGAACATGTTCATACCTTCCATGTTGATCAACGCCGGAATTATATCCTTTTATAAACTCTGTCCTAGGTAAAAATACTTCATTAAATAAAGGTTTTTTTTTGAAATTAAAAACAAATTTAATTTTCTGAAAATTGCTTAAATTTTTATACTCATTTAGATACAAATCAGTAATCACCTCCCTTGCAAAAGTAGAACCTGTCTTTGGAAAATTAAGTAATATAAAGTGTTCTGTTATGATCATAAGATAGAAATATTAAAATTTATCGGTTACTAGCTTAATGAGAATATTCTTTTGAATATTTTATTTTTCATCCTCAAAAACTCTAAATTTTTTATTAATAAATATAGACCAGAACCTTATCAATGGACCGAAGATTATATGCTTATTTATACGCTCTAATTTTTTATTAACATCCCAATATTTTTTATTTATATCATTCATCTTTTTTATAGATTCATATCTACTTGTTACGTTAAAGTTTGGTGGTGCACTTAAGATTTTATTTGATTCAAAGTTTTCCAAATGTTCAGGATAATCATTAATTAAATTATATTCTTTAAACATAGTTTCTAACCATTTCAAATCATACTCAGAAATTGGAGATATTTGTTTTGTTGATAATTTATCAGCCAATGTTTCATGAATATTATTTTTTTTATGACGAGAGAGGCGAAAAGTTTCATTTCCTTGACCAAAATAACTAATTTCAGTTTCTGCTTTATTCCAATTAATCATCGCATCATCCCATGGCAACTCAAGTGATTGCGTCAACTTCATTAACTCTTTCCTTGGATCTTTGATGAAACTTTCAAAGCGCAATATAGGCAAATTTCTGTCTCTGAACATCAGCCAATCATCAAGAAACTTTCGATATCTTAGTTTTAATGGAGGGTCTTCTGCAGTATTTCCATTTTGTCCATATTCCTTTTTAATTAACGACGAATATGCAAAACGCACATCCCTAATTATGAGTAAGGGAATAACTGTATATCCAAGATCTTTATAAACTCCTGCAATATCAAAAGAACTAAAACTTCCAATTGTCATTTTAACCCATATTTTGTTTGTCTTTATTTGTGAAAAATCGGTTTGAATTACTGAATTTTCCATGTCAAAAACACCGTCCAGGTCTTGTCGTTGCAGAAAACACCAGGATAAGATTGATGTTCCACCACTTTGAAGTCCTGAACAAAGATATAAGTCTGATTGTTTCATAGCTCTTTTAACAACATTAATATAATAATTAATTAGTATTTTATTTAGCTTTAAAAATATTAACTAACATTTCCCACTTATTATCCTTTAACTCATTAGAACTAATTTTTTTCATGTAATTGTTAATTTGTAATTGGTTAGGTAATGTATCAAGCTCAAGTTCTCTTAGATTTATTATTAAATCCTGCAATTCTCTTTTTGTTGTTTTATTAGAAGGTATCGTGCCATCGTGCCACGGATGGTACACTTCTCCTGTTGGATGCCACAAAATTGGTATCCCTGCATTTCTGAGCCTTATGTATAGTTCCTTGCTAACAGCCCCATTTCCTGAGAATAAAGAATGTTCTTCATATCCACAGACTTTTTCAAAAGAATTTTTACTTATAGATAGACATCCTCCATAGTTTGTTGGGTTTGCCAATATACAATTCGTTTTTAGATATTCTAGATTTATCTCATTTTTCAAATCTAATCCGTTTCGGCTTGGTTCATCCATGCGTCTGTAGTAAACAGCAGATCCTGGGAATTGATTATGAATAAGTCGATCCTTTTCAATAAAGGACTCTGAAACTGCAATATCTCCATCGATTAATATCAAATGCTCACCTTTCGATAGCTTAATACCCTTATTCATACATTTAGCTACGTGCCAATCTCCTTCATTTCCTAAACAAATTGTACGAGCATTACTGTATTGATTTATCTTTTCAGCTAGCTCAGCTTTAATTGATGAATAATATTCCAACCATAAAAATTCAAACTCGATACTATCAATTGTCTGCTTACAGAAAAAATCTACCGTATGGTAATTTTCCCTAAAACCTCCATCCCATGTGATAACTGAAACTGTTGGGCTATTAGTCATTTTTTTTCGTGTCTGAAATATTCATAAAATCAATTAACCAGGCATCAAGTAAATCCAACTCCTTGCTTGAGATAATCCCCTCTTCAGAAAGAGATTCATAAAGTAATTTTATATTCGCATGTGAATCAGACGTTAATTCAATCTTATCAATTATTTTTATAATATTTTTTATATTAAAATAACACTCGAATTCGTCTCTTAAGTCCTGCATAAGATTATGCTTATTTCTTTCCTGATAGACGGTCGCTCCTGTAAATCCTACGAAATAATCTAAATGCCACAATAATTTTTGTGCTAAATAACCCCGGTAAATATCCGTAGCTCTGAAATTTACAAATGCCGGCAAGTATAAAAACGGGAAAGCATTTGAGTGCCAAAAAGTATTTTGTGAATTTATCGGCGAATATAATCCCTTAGACAAAACTACATGCTCGTTCTTCTTGAAAACCACTTCTTTCTTGAATGCCAACCTGAATATTGCATCTACATCAGGATCGTTATCTGCTAATCCCTGCCAGATACCAATCCTTTTATGATTCTCAGAAACTTCAACTTTCTCGTAATGGGTATGAATTTCATCCAGTGGCAATCCCCTTGGCCAAATCAATTCATCGGTAAAATAACTATACATATTTACAAATTTTGAATTATTTGAAATAAGCTTATTGCATTTAAATTCAGGAAGTTTCCATTTTTTCAAGTATGGAATATTGTCATCATCAGTATCATAAATAATCTTGGCACCTGCCTTAATAGCATAAAGATACCCAATATTCTTTCTTGCATAATGATTCCATGGGCATAATTTCACATAATTTAAATCAAGGTCTAACTGTTCCTCCCAGGAGAGAAAGGTCAAAGAATCATTAGATTCAATAGAAACGCTTTTTTTATCTCCGACTAAAACCGTATGCCATCCTTTCAGGCTTTCAAATTCTCTGATTCCATCAGATTTATCATTAATAGTAGTGATTACTATTACTCGATTAGATTTTTTCATTATATTTTTTACAAGTTTTGTAATTGCCAGCAGTGTAATTCTTGTTGTATGGATTGTATCGCCTCGTTGAAATCCTTCCTCAATAAATCAGGAATCTCTTTATCTATTCTTTGATACGATTCAATTGGAATATCGTTATATTTCATATTATGTTTTAAATTACCTAATTTATCGTGATGTGGATATTTATCCCACTCAAGCATATTCTTATCAAATGGAATACCTATAAAATCAATTAATCTCTGACATTCTAATTCAAAATTCTGTATAAAATTCTCATAGTAGACACAAATAATTTTTGAGGGGGCAGCATCACGTAATCGTCTGTATATTTCGATACTTTGCCTCCAGGAAGAAGTATAAGTTAACAACTGCGATCTAAAATCGAGTAAAATATTTCTCCTGCCTAACTCATTAAACTCCTCATCATAATTTTCTCGAAAATATCTTGATAGAACTACATCTCTTGGGTCACGAATTATAAAAATTATTTTAAAATTCTTGAACATATTACAAAACATAAGGATGTCCTCAATCCACCATACATCAGGAGAACAGACTTTATTTCCGATAATTGGTTCTTGAATATCTTTGTATACTTGTCCTACTTTCTTTGACAATAATTTTGAAGAACTCCACTCTTGTGGCATTGACCAATGCCTTCTCCTATTGCCAAAGTTATTCTCCATTAATAACGCAATATCTTTATGTGAATCAAGAACTTTTGTCACTAAAGAAGTACCAGAACGAGGTGAGCCCGTTATGAATATCATTGGTTTATTAAGGGCTTTAGAGATCCTGTTTGTGTTAAACCAATTCATTTATAGTCACTCGTCGTGCTGTCAAACATCAGTTATATTTCACTTAGTTTAGTTTCCATTGTGCTGGTGTTTGTAATTGAGCGTGCCCCAATCGATCACCCTTTATTCGAAACTGGAGACAATTGCTAAATTTTGCAAGAATTTCTCCACGACCTTCTCTATGAAAGCTTAAAGTAATGCCATAGACTCCAGGGTTAAGGCATATACTCCCCATATTCACCATTAGGCGGAGATCCTCCAAATCATTATCCAAAATGATGTCATCAAAATGCGAATTACTTTGAATAATATTTTGTTGTTCAAGATTGATAATAGTAACTACTATCTCAACTCGTGAAATGTCATTGTCTATATTAAATAAAATTTCGATAATGAGATCATCCAGTTGATTTTGGACTGTCATGGAATTAATGTTATAGCCAGATCTTATATCTATAGATTTTAGTTCAGCTTTTCCACTACCTGACACAGACGGTGATTCATCAAAACAACTCTCTTCGTAGTAACAATTTATACCTTGAAGCACATTCTGGTCATAATACTTACATTCACCACGATTAAGCACCATGACACTGGTACAAATTCTTGCAACATCTGCCATATTGTGAGACACAAAGACTACACCCGAGCTTGCAATTAAATCAGTAATTTTATTAAAACACTTTGCTCGAAAATTCACATCCCCCACCGACAGCACTTCATCTATTAATAAAATATCGGGGTTTGAGTAGGCTATGATTGAGAAGCCTAAACGCATATGCATACCAGTTGAATAATACTTAACCGGGGTATTAATGAATTCATCAAGCTCAGAGAATTCAACAATTTCATCAAATTTCGAGTCGATCTCCTTTTTAGTTAAACCAAGAATGGCACCTTTAACATAGATATTTTCCTTGCCCGTTAACATTGGATGAAAACCTGCACCTACCTCAATTAGCTCCCCGACTTTACCTTGAGTTTTCACCGTCCCCGAATCCGGGTAGAAAATACCACTGATTAGTTTTAATAATGTACTTTTTCCAGATCCATTTGCACCTAATATGCCAAGCACATCACCTTTCTTTAATTCTATTGAAATACCATTCAATGCCCAGAACTCATCATTTCGGAGTTTTTGATTTTTTTTCTCAACCCCAAAAATTTCTAAAGCAAGATCCTGTATTCCATATAACATTGAGTGCTTCAAATCACGGCAATATTTTTTACATAACTTATCAATACTAATTACTGTTTCATTCATAATATCTATTTAATACCAGAGATAAAATTTAAGCTCTTTCACTTATTCGAGGTAAAGAGATGTTGAATATTCTCCAACCAACTAAAAACACTAGTAATGAGAGACTTGCTGAGACTACTAATAAAGGTGTATTAACTAAGGTGCCAGTTATAAGGAGACTATGTATATTTTCCAGGAATGGACTAATCGGGTTAATCATATTGATGTAAATAAAAGGTTCCATTGTAGGAGGAGGATAAAGTACAGGGGTCAGGAACATACCCATCGTCAAGACTATACCCAAAATATTTAGAGTATCTCTAATAAGCAAATTCATGATTGATAAAATAAATCCTAATCCCAGGGACATGAGAACAAGAGGCATCAACAACAATGGTGTAAATATTATCCCCCATCCAAAGCTAACCTTTTCAATTACAAATACAATTGCAACTGCAATTAGCCGTATTAAGAATTCAAGTAAGGCGTCAGAAATCGATGATATTACCAGAGCTACTTTAGGGAAGTTTACTCGTGTAACCAGATTGCCTGCATCTACAAGAGATTTGGTTGATGAAATTAAAATATTGGCAAATAGCAACCAGATGCTTATATTTAGCAGCGCGTATGAAAGATATGGTATAGGTGTATCACCTACATTGATGATTCGAAGATTAGTCAAATATGAGAAAACTATGACTGCAAATACTGGCGGAATGATAATCCACAGATAACTTAAAATGGACTGCCTGTATTTTACTGAAACATTTCGTTTTGCCAAAATTAAAATTAACTCTTTTGCTGTATAGAGTTCACTAAACATTAAAACCCATATACCAAATCCATGCGTTTTATTGATATTGTTTGTATAAGTTTTTTCCTCACTATTTTTCATAATCAATTACTGAATCTTGCCATTATTCCACAACTCCATTAATGGCCTCTTTGAAATAATATTGCAATAGTGATTAAACTCTTCGCTTGTAAGAACCATTGTTCTAATCTTTCTATCAACATATTTTTCAGTCTTCTTGATTATATCGACCAAGTTCTCGTTATTTATATCTCCAATAAGCAATATATCAATAATTCCGCTATCTTTACCTTGAGCATAATCATCAAGTAAAATTACTTTCTCAACATTTCCTAATCGTTCGAGTATGCTTTCAACAATACGGTCCATCCCCAGGGCCTTTTTAACCATGGAGTGTAATTCTGGGTAAAGTGGATGGTCTTGATTAGCGCTGTAATTTATCTGGCGACCTTCTTTCTGGGCATTAAGTAATCCAGTCACACTAAGTTTTTTTAACTCTTCACTGACCTGGCTAGGTGATGCACTCAACTCATCAGCAAGCTCTCTAATATATGACTTTTGCTCTGGATTAAGAAACAAGCGCATAAGGATACGCACCCGCATCTTGGACGTTATTAAACCATCAAATATAGACATTTTTCTGCCTTTTATGTTCTATTAATTAGAACGTTAATGTAAATATTTTCTAAAGTCAAACCATTCAAAAACAGCTTTGAAATTTATAAATATCACATGATATTTAATGTAATATACTGAAATGTATGATAATTTACCTAAATGGAACTATCTGAAAGCAAGACAATAATTGTCACTGGTGGCGCGGGTTATATTGGGAGCCATGCCTGTAAAGCTCTGGCCAATGCCGGATATTTACCAGTGGCATATGACAATCTTTCTCGTGGGCATGATTGGGCCGTCAAATGGGGACCACTGGAAAAAGGGGACATACTGGATTCAGACAGGCTGTCAGAGCTTATGAAGAAATACCAACCCAGTGCGGTAATGCACTTTGCTGCCCTCGCCTACGTGGGTGAGTCAGTCACCAACCCTCTACTTTATTACCATAACAACGTAGTAGGCACTTACACACTACTAAGAACCATGTTAAGACACAACATAAATAAATTCATTTTTTCCAGTACTTGTGCCGTTTATGGTGACCCTCAGGAACTACCATTGACTGAATCTCACCGGAGATCCCCTGTTAATCCCTATGGTAATACCAAGGCCATGGTGGAAACCATGCTGGAAGACCTGGCTGCTATTGAGCAGATAAGTTTCATTTCACTCCGTTATTTTAATGCCGCTGGCGCTGATACTGAAGGTGAGATAGGTGAATCACATGAACCTGAAACCCATCTGATCCCCTTAGTTTTAGAGGTGGCGTCCGGCAAACGTCCTCACATTGAGATCTTTGGTAATGACTATGATACGCCTGATGGAACCTGTGTCAGAGATTATATACACGTAACTGATCTAGCAGATGCTCATATAAAATCACTCGAATATATACTTGATAACAAAGGATCAGAATTTTTTAATCTTGGTACTGAGTATGGCTATTCAGTTAATGAAATTATCGAGAATGCCAAACACATCACCAATAAGGAAATAGATGTAAAAATAAAAGCCAGACGACCTGGCGACCCTCCAGCCTTGATCGCTGATTCATCTAAAATAAAGAAGATATTAAATTGGAAATCGAAATATTCTAATATTAATCAAATCTTATCGTCTGCCTGGGAATGGCAGAAAAATAATTAATATATTTTACTAGTTTGATATAACCCATATCTAAATTTTCTACTTCCTGGAATTATGATAATCGTACTCATTGGGACCCGTGCCCAGCTTATCAAGATGGCACCGGTCATGACAAAGATGGAAGCTAGTAATCTAGAATATTTGTTTGTATTAACCGGCCAGCATAAAAATACCATGATGGATCTTGTTTATCAATTTGGAATAAAAACAAAACCACATCTTATTTATTCTGGCAAGGAAGTAGACGGGATAATAAAAGTCCCTGCGTGGTTCATCATCTGCATTATTAATTTTATAAAATTCAAAAATAATACACTGTCAGGGTTAATTAATAACAAACATATTATTTTGGTACATGGGGATACTTTTTCAACTTTGCTTGGCTCGATTTTAGCAAAATTGATTAGTGCCAGGCTCTTCCATGTAGAAGCAGGATTACGATCTTATAATTTATTCCATCCCTTTCCAGAAGAACTAACCAGGTTAATTACTTTTTATCTTTCAAATGTATCTTTCTGCCCGGGCGAATTTGCATTTAATAATATGGCCAAATATAAAACAGAACAAATTAATACAGTACAAAATACACTTATTGATGCAACAAGACACGTATTGAATGAAACGCAAAAAAATAAAGAAGAAGTGAATTATTGCGTATGCTCAATACACAGGTTCGAAAACATCTTCTTTAAACATCGGTTCCTGCATATTATTTCGCTACTTAAAAAAATAAGCAGGCAGATTGAAATCCGGTTTGTATTACATCCCTCCACAAGAAAACGACTCGTTAAATATGACTTACTTGAAGAGTTAGAACAAAATCCTGAGTTCCAGCTAATGGACAGAATGATCTATACAGATTTTATTCATTTATTATCTAGTGCCAAATTTGTTATTACTGATGGGGGCAGTAATCAGGAAGAACTCTATTATATGGGTATACCGACACTGCTAATGAGACGTCATACTGAAAGACAGGAAGGGCTCTCTTCTACTGTATTATTATCAAATTATGACGAAAAAAAAATTATAGGGTTTGTTAATGATTATTCCAGGTACCGTCAGGCTACCCCGCTAATAAACCAGAAAATTTCACCTTCAGAAATTATCGTTGATTATTTGAAGAAGCAATCCTGTAGTAGTCAATAATTGCCTGTTCCCATGAGATATAATCAAGAGATAGGGAATTAAATCAAATTTCTAACGGCCAATGTCAGTAACTAACTACGCCTTGAGAAAAAATAGACCTTGAAGATAACTCGGGAGGTTATTCCTGTTTTTCCCTTGCCTATCCCTGGGGGACAAGACTCTACAAACTGGGAGGAAAATACCTGTAGCGATAAACGCACGCCGTCCATAACTTCAGATTCACTGACGTCTTAACAATGAAGCGCGTGAGTATCGATTTATATTCCTTTTCCTTACAAAAAAACTTGAAAAAATTCAAACACAAATGACGGTTTTATGTCAAATGTCCATCTTGTTAATATTGAGGTTTCTTCATTATTTAAAAGTCAGAGACTGCTATATCAACAATCATGATTTAGAAACTGAGAAATGAATTATAATTCATAGCGTGTTAACGGACGATTCTCAACCACCCATAGTCTTGAATAAACTATAGAAGATAAATATTCATGCATACATTTAGATGAATTCATGAAATAATTTCTTAAAGTCTATTTGGAATTATTTATATGTGTAAATATTCTTACAATTATATAAAAATATTCTTAGGTATTGCCTATTAATTTGATATTAATTTAATTGTCATTGGTTTTAATTTATACAACATCATAAGTGGTTCACCAGCAAATGTTTTAAAGACCCAGGCACTTTCAATATTGTATGCATATTGATTCTTTATATTTTCGTCTAATTCATCTCCAACAAATGTATTTACAAAAATATCTTCACTTTCCGGCAAGATTAGCTCTTGCTTTTCATACGATTCTATAACATTAAATTGCTTGTCATTATATCCCAGATACATTAATGGTTGAGCATTCCACCATTGTGATGCGACAACAGATATCTTGTCTTTGCTCTTTTCATCATTTATTTTATTAAAGACCATTTGTTTAGGTTCTATATAATTTGTTCTAAATGTAATCTCGGACTCTCCTCCTGTATCATAAATCTGGATGAAATAATTCTTTATAAATCCCACCATCATTATATTTCCCATCACTAAACTTACTATGATCAGTTTCTTATAGTTAATATATTCAGAGATCATTTGGAAATAATATCCGACACATATGATAAAAGGATATAAGAGAAATAAACTATAGCGTTCAGATCCTGGTTGCAATGGGAAACTGGAAAATGACACATACCAAATACCAAGCATTAAAACAAATGAGCAAGAAAATGAAAAAATCTTGATATTATTAACTTTATAAGACTTGAATATTAAAAATGCCATCATAAAAACCAGGCTGATAGAGAATATGATATCTATTGCACCCGTATATAATGAACTTTTCACTCCAGTTATATATTCATAAACAATTCCTCCGGAAATTAATCTTGAAAAGTTTAGCAAAAAATCACCCATCTCCTGAACATTTACCATTCTAGACATGACTGCAGTCATACCAGGAAGCCAGTTTGACAAAGGTGAAATGTAAATTAATGAAATGAATATCAGCAGAACAACACTGCTGAATAAAATAAATAATATTTTTTTCTCTTTTGAATACTTCGCTTCGGATAATTTACCAATAAATATGAAGAGTAAGGAAAAAATGAATAATCCAATATTGGTTGGATGAATCATTACTGCCGCCAAAGTTGACAATACTAATAATACCCAGTTACGTTTTAACAATGCATAAATTACAACGCATGAAATTAAAACGGTTTGACTTGTATCCCAACCAAACCTGGAATATGCGATATTCAAAGGCAATGTCGCAATCAATATAGCCACAACTAAAGCCATTTTTTTATTCTGAAGATCTTTTATAGTGAAAAATGTGAAAATTATTAACAAAATACCGGACATTAGTGAGGCGACTCTTAATAACAAAAACGATGGCGAAAATAGAATATGGAGAATAATGACAGGTAATATATAAAATGGATTGAGAAGATTTCCGGATGGAGTAAACAGTTGAGAAAAATCACCATTAATAATATTTAACGCTATGATTCCATACCAGGCTTCATCAGCATTGATGCCAGGAATATTCTCCAACCAGATAATTCTTAATAATAGCGAAAGAAATAGCGTGAAAACTATTAATACATTAACAAGATCAATAGGTCCTAAATTTCCTGGTCTGGTCATAATCAATTTATTTTTAACAAGGCCGATATTTTGGTATTTAGAACAGAGCACATATTATTCGACTTTTAAAGTCTATTAAAAAGCAACTGCAACCCAGGAAATAATATAGTAATTAGTCAGGTTAATAATGCGTTTTAAGCAGACTTACTTTTCATCTCTGTAATACAACATAGTAAGTTGCTCTGATACGATGCCAATAAAAAATATCAATAATGATGTGGTTAGCAATAGAGCGCTCATGTTAGTAAATCGGCCCTGAGTGAAAAAAGTATACATATAATATGAAATACCAGTCATAAATATCAAAATACTAATTGGCACATAAAACTTAAGTGGTGAATATAAAGTGCCAATTTTAAATATAATCAATAAAAAACCGACACCGTCCTTTAAAGGCCTGATGTGACTCAGGCCTATTCTGGGTTGCACGTCAACTGGCACATAATCAACACTGTATCCAGTTCGGAAGAAGGCCATTGTGATTGTAGTTGGGTAAGAAAATCCATTAGGAAGTAAATGCAGAAACTCTTTAAATCTTTTAGCATTTACCGCCCTAAATCCAGATGTTAAATCTTTAATATTATGAGAGGTAATCCATGATGCTAAAAAGTTATAAAATTTATTTACAATGAGTCTTAACAAATTTGCCTGCGCCTTATTTTCCCGACAGCCAACCACCATGTCATATCCAGCATCAATACCGGATAATAAATCATGAATGTTATTCGGCTGATGTTGCCCATCTGCATCCATAAATACCAGGGTATCACCGGATGCAGCTCGCGCCCCTGTTTTGATTGCTGCCCCATTACCCATCCGGTAAGGATGATTAATAGTTATAACATCATTTTTCATAACTACTTTTTCTGTATCGTCAGACGAATGATCATTCACAACAATGATCTCTGCAGTTGGGTACCTAGATTTAAGGTCTGGAAGCAGGCTCGATAGTGACTTGGCTTCATTTCTTGAAGGCAATATTATGCTGATATTAGTTGTCATTATTTCTATCTTTATAAATTGCTTAGGGAATTATCATATGCCAACTTTGCCCTGAGGTCTGTATCCATATATTCTTTTAGCTCATATATAGAAGATGCAGCTTCATTGTAACGTTGCAGTTCTTTTAATATAGTAATTTCTCTCAATTTTCTTTCCACATTGAATTTTACCGAGATTGATTCACGTAAATGTACTACAGCAGCCTCATAATTGCCCTTATAAATTGCTAATGATGATAATAATTCATACAAAATAGCTTTATCAATAATTGCGTTTTGATTGGAAACAATTAATGAGATTAATTCTTCAAGATCTTCAGACTTCAACCCTGGACATTGGCCTTGCAAAACATCTAGCACCAGGTAATCCAGGGCTGAAATTGTGGCAAAGTTAAACTCAATAGGCATTTGTACTTTTTCAAAGAGGTGGTTAAATGAAGAAACTGTTAATTCATGGCTAAACATGCAGCTCTCAATATGCATCTTACGGATATCTGGATAGATATCATTCTTTGAAATTGTGCTCAAATCATTTAATACCTGCATAGCACCTGAATAATTACCATGTTCAAGATGAACATTTACCAGTTCCTGTTTCGCTCTCTTTGACTGTGGATAATTTGCAGACCATGTTATTACTTGCTCATAAGGTTTATTCCATAGTCCCACCTGATCAAACAAAATTACAAGCAATGCCAGACTATATAATCCTAGAAATCCAGATACGTATTTTTTATATTGTCCATGACTTAAACCTGTCGTGAACAGAGCTGTAATTAGAATAATCAATCCAAGCGAAGGCAGGTAATTACGATGTTCAAAATATAAATCCAGGCTTAAAGGACCAGCTTCTAAAATATGACCAGAGAAAAAAAATAACAGGCCAAATCCTGCAATAGGATGCACCTTTCGTATAAATATGGAGATAAATATCATAACGCCAATTATTGTGACTGATATAAGAGTTGATAAAGGCATAACAATAGAAGTGGATACTGGATAACCATCATGAAATAAACTAAATACACCGGGATGAGGAATCAAAACCACCAATATATAATCCAAAATAACTCGCGACTCAGTCAAAACTCGCTGCCAGGGCGTGAATTCCCGAATGAAAAAACCTGCTTGCAGGGTTTCTAAGTTCAGTAAAATATAAATAAAAAAACAAACCAGCGGTATAGTCAGAAGTAATCTTATAATTTTATGTACTCTAACTGACGACAGATCTCTATAAAACAGAAATTCTATCAATATTAGAAATATAGGTAATAAAATACCCGTTTCTTTTGCGGAAATTGCAATTAATGTGCAAACAAAAATTGAGAATAGAACCCATCCGAACCCTTTTTTAATATCTTTTTTTAAGATCTGATTACGTCCATGCATAAAACTTATCAAACCAATCAAAGTAAAAGTAGCGGAGATTAAAGTCATACGCTGGATTGTATATAGTACCGTATTGACATGTACCGGCAGCAAAGACCACAACATCATTACAATTAAGGCAAACAGGAGGGATTGCGTCTCATCCTTTTGCAAACGTCTCATTAATTGCCTGCTGAAAAAAAATACAAGAATTACATTTACTAAATGGATAGACAGATTGATAAATTTGAATGCAAATGGATTATCTGGCCAGTCTGGATATTGTAAAGCAAAGCTAAACAGGGAAAGTGGCCTGCCTCCTGGCCCTGAAAAACCACTGCCAAAGATATAATATAGCAAGCCATGAGATTTAATTTCTGCAAGACCCTGCAAATTATAAATATCATCAAATATAAAACGGCTACCCAAACCCTGAAAGTATATTACTCCAACGCAAACCAAAATAGCTGAGCACAATAGCAAACAAAGCTTATTGATTCTTGCAACCATTAAGAAATCACAAAATATCAGGAATAAAAAAAGGCCACTCGAAAGTGGCCTTTTACTGATTGAATCAGTTTAATACTATTTACAAGTGGTTGGCCGATACTTGGCTTCGATATCACCACCAGAACAACCCCACTGTAAACTATCAGTAGAAGACAACTCAAGCGTTGAACCACTAATGCCAGGATTGACCGCAGTTCCCATAGTTGCAGTAACCGTGACTGCGCCACCAGATGAGGACACATCCATGCTGGCCACATATTTACCTGCAGTGGTTGTACCAATGGCTGTCAGGTTAGAAGGATATGTTCCGCTGTCGGCGTAGAATTCAGCAAGACCTGTCTTGAAAGCAGCTGTCAGTGAAACTGCCTCTGTAACCTGTGCACGTGCGGTGTAGTCCTGATATGAAGGAATAGCCACTGCTGCCAGGATGCCGATAATGGCAACCACGATCATCAGTTCGATAAGTGTAAAACCTTGTTGTAATTTATTCATATTTTTAATGCTCCAATTTTTCAGTTAAATCTAATGTACGTTCTATTATAATTGTGAATTAATCTAATCAATAGATATAAAGCATAATTCATACCAACATTACAAGCTATTGATAATATTGAAATAAATATTATTTTGTCAAATTTATAAATTCTAAACTGACAAAAAACGTCAAATTCTGACCTTATATGTCATCAATTTTGGCGTTCTGCTTCCAGTATTTGTCGTAAACGATGGGCATCGTTCTCCTGATGTAGCCAAATACCCAGAGATTTATTTAAATTCTGTGTCGCTAAATCCCATTCCCCCAACATAATATTGACCAATCCCTGAAAATTATAAATAGTCGCTCTGTCCTCTTTAGTGATGGCCTCATTTACCTTTGGGATAGCAGAAGCAATGAGGTTTTGTGCTGCATTAATATCAATTTCATCATCCAGCAAAAATCGTTTTACCAGGCCTAACTTGCCATAATAACTATCACAGTATTGATCGACCATCTCATGGAACATCTCTTTTTTATCTTTCAGATTGGTATAGCTAGCCAGGCCGGACATCAGATAACAAAAGTGCTGCTCATGATATCTATATAATATCTTTTTCCATGCATCTATCGGAACAGGCTGGTTAAAAGTATCAATAAAATAATTTAGAATATTTTCATTTAAAATAAATTGATAAAGCCCTTGTTGTCCTGATTTATCGACAGCCGAATACAGACCATACTCCTTAACTGCGTAGGCGTGTGAGGGTAGCTTATCATAGAAAATAGCCTTATCACTGTGTCGTATATATAAATTGATTAGTTCTATTCTGTCTTCTTCATTAATTTTATTATCCCCTCTGAATAATCTGTTTTTAAATATCAAGCCAGATGGCTGCATGAGCTCGATATCTTTACGATAGTTTTCTACCTTGTTCTGATATCCGAGGGGTCCCACACTAAAATCATTATCCAGAAATAAAACAGACTGCTCAGGCAGACTACCCAACACAGTCTTTGCATACAATTCAACATAATCATCATTTGCCCTCAGATTCTGGGGGATGCTTGAAGCGATAGTTGACCCCAGTATTAATACAATCACTGACAACTTTACTGTCTTACTTTTAATATTGAACCTGGGAATAACATTAGTTGTCATTAAACTTAATCCAATTGCTAACCATATAGATAAAATACTATAGGCAATAAGCGGATAAACCCGAAAAATACTCTGATGCAAAAAATCGAAATCAAAATTGAGCAGACCAACTAATACCAGCGTATTGCAAAGATACCCAACTATAAGCGCAATTATTATTCTTCTATTAAATACGTTTTTCTGACTAACCATTCCTGCTACGATGAATATAAATCCGACAATGCCAAACTGATGGATACTTTCTGTCAGCACAAACCAGACATATTGAAATTTATCATACAAAACAGCGCTATAACTCTGGTCAATAGAACTGAACCCTTCCCTGCTGATAAAAAACCAGATCTCAGACAAACTGTTTAAAGGCCCGTAAAAGCTAATCTCAGGATTTATACGTGATCTTTTAATTAACCACATATATGGCAGCAGGCCTAATAAGATAAATGGAATAATATAAGGAGTTTGATAAAACAACCTTCGCTTTTGTTTTAGCAGGATAATTAATAACAAAGGAGAAGAGAGCAGTATCAAAGGCCAGTGATTGGACAAGCCCACCCCGTACAATAGACCAATCAAAATAATAGTTTTTAATGATTTTGTTTCATCCTGATCGACATAAATCAGGGACAAATAGAACAACAATAGAAATATTAGAACATTCAGGCTGTACACTTCAGCAACTATCGATTGCGACCAATACACCGGAGACAAACCATATGCAACACTCGCTGTTACGGCAGCATACTTGTCCGATGTTAACTTATTAATTATCAAAAAAAGGACACCACATGCAAGTGCAGAAAAAATTGCTGAGAGCAGATGTACCCGATAAGCAACCGTACCGGCAGGAATCCACGTAGCCAAATGACTGAATAGTGTATACAGCGGGTAACCGGGTGGATGAGCAATACCATTAAACCAGGCGGCCATTAAAAACAAGCCATCATCTTCAAGGACAACACCCTTTGGAGCACTAAAAAGGTAAACCATGAAAATGACAATGGCAGTAAAAAGAAACAACTGCCTATTACGCAAATCTAATTTTCCTATAGTCATGTGCATATTTTTTGATGCCCAAAGGTTAATACTCAAGGAATAATAATTCTGCTAGTTTTTATTTCTTTTGAATACCATAAAAGCAAAACTTAAAATCACAGCCAGAATAGTCAAGACCAATGTGTACAAACTTAATACTTGCAGGAATTTCTGTATGACAGGGGCCTCGAATTCGATCTTCTCATAGGAAATAAATGATTTTGCTATTCCATACTCATCATGAGTAAGCTTATCTCCTGGCATGCATTGGTTTTCTTCAGGGTAAAGTAAACAGGCCGGATTATTGATATTAAATGTTCCATCCAGTTCATCAAAAACGTTTCCTAAATGCAAATTACCATAAGGAAAATCTTCAAGTCCATATCCAAATACAGGCTCATAGCAAGCAAACTGAGATTCTCCTCTCACCATCAAATCATTTCTTTCCAGATATATTTCTATCTTGTCACTACCGGGCATACTTCCAATACTCATTACTGGTGGTATATCCGCATCCCATGCTGAAAGAATATTTACAGGGTTATAACTGTGCTTAAAATATCTTCCCCAGTCCTGACTGGTAATTGTCAAGACGATTAACACAATACATATCATAGAAGCCGCAATCCGATATTTTTGACTTCGAAAAATATAATCAACTGCATATGCTGATATTACACATAGAACAGGTACATAAATTGCTATCCATCGGATTAAAGATGAACTATTTTTTATATACGGCAATCCTTTTAAGAATTGAGACCAGCCAGGATAATAAGTATTTATTAATATCGGCACTAACAACATTACTATCAATATGACTGCTGCTTTTTTTACAGGAAGAGTGACGGCAAGCTTTTCACGCTTCACAAAAAACCGGTAGCTCATTAAAATACACATGGTAGTTATCAACAATAAAGAGATGGGGGTAAGCTGAAAATTTACTTCGTATTCTCCCAAAACATACGGAAAATTTCTGATACTATCGACAACTATTTGACCATCTGTAAAAAACAACATCTTAAAAATATTTTCAATTGAAGAAAATAAACCATCAAATCCTGGTAAAGGATAAAAATCTCTTTTAAAGAGCCCCATAAAAACAACTGAAGAGTACAGTTTTGATGATGAAATAATCATCCCCAACAAGCCTGCTAGAATTAATCGTACTAAAAATTTGCAGTTGGACTGTCTGAATATAACTGCCAGCAACCAGAGCATGACTAGCATGTAAATTACGGGGACCATAAAATTCGCAGCACCAGCATATATCATATAAACAAATATCAGGGCATTGATACCGATCCACATAATTTCATGTTGCCTGCTTCTTCCTCCTTCATCAGCGTTATATATCAAGCCATAAGCAAGCAATGGCACCAAAGGAAATATATGGTAAGTCAAATGACCAACCAACATGCGACTAATAAAAAAGCCATTAAATAAGAATAGAACGATACCAACCAGAATGGCAGGAATACTTAATTGAAATACTCTTCTTAACAAGAAAGTCTTAGCAACAACACCTATTGTAGAAAATATTATTACTGAAAAATAAACTCCTTGAACAGGACCATTCCAAATACTCAAAACCTGCGGGATTGAAAAATATAAATTTTGAGGGTTCGGATAAAACGGGATACCACCACAAAATGCCGGCGTGAACCAGGGAATTTCAAAGTAACCATTGGTATTAAACCAGTACAACCCATTTAATAAATAAGGAAAAAAATAAGCATAATCAGAACCGAGAAGTCCATCACTTGTAGGAAAATATTGAAAAAAATGCAGATGAAATAAACTTAATATTAAAATAATAAAAATGATAACAAATAGAAGATTGTGTCGATACGGCATTTGCACATAAATTACCTGATAAATTTAGGCTAATAAAAAACTATTATTAACTTTCATAAATTGATTCGATTGATTGCACATAATTAGCTGATTCTTTTACGGGAACCACTGAGTTTTTGGAACGACTTGACAATTCCACTAACAATAAAGCAACCGAAATAAATAGTAATAAACAGGTTAATATAAAAAGAATGAAGCATGCGATAAGAATAATTTGCACTACTTCGCTATAAAGTAAGACGCTTACAATAGAAAAAGCAAAGGCTAGTCCGGCGATAATAACAGACATCAAAATAAAAAATTTCATCGCCCTCACCAGTACCCGATCATTAAATATTGAGATTGCACTGAGTCCATGCAGGACCAATCCGGTAAAATTCATTTTCGCTTTACCATCGATTCGATTTCCACGACATGTTGATACCATTCTCAAATCATTATTTGAACGCAACACCGTAGCGGCAAGGTGGTTCCATAAAGAATCTTTATAAACAAGCCTGCAGAGCAGTCTTTTAGGGAGAAGACAATAATTACCAAAATCAATTTTTTCTCCCGTAAGTAATCTGAATAATAATTTATAGAAAAAATAACTAATCTTGAAAACCATTCCTTCTGAACGCTTGTCCCTTTTAGCTACAACAATACAATTTGCATCACTGTTTCTATATTCGTCAATCAATAACTTAATATCTTCGGGCCTGTCCTCACCATCACCATCCATGACTATAACTACTTCTGAATCTGATTTATTTGAGATATCAACCAATCCAACAGCAATTGCTCTTTGATGACCAAGATTACAGGCAAGATGTAAAATTTCAATCGACCCAATAGATTGAAAAGTTTTGGTAATATCTAAACTACTTACCTCATCTGAACCATCGTTCACCAAAACTAATGAGATTTTAATTTGCGCCTCTTTACCAACAGTGTCGATTTGAGGAATCAATTTTGATACTGATAACCAGTCATTAAAAACTGGAATTACAATTGTTGTATTAATTACGGACATTTATTTTTTTTACCAAACCTTAAAGATCTGAAATCATTCTCTGCGCCGGGTTACCCGGATGTTTCCAATGATTATATGATTTTAAATACATTTGTTTAGCCATAACAGCATTACCCATTATCGAAAATACTTCTCCTGTGAGGAAATAATACATTGCTAACTCTGACTTTAGCACAGCTTGATCACTCAATTCTTCTGCACGAGCTAATACTAGCTTAATATCATCAAGCATTTTATCCCCATTTCTTAATAACATTTCAGCATGAAGTAAATTGCCATGAAAAGTATCGCACACTCTATTTACCCATCGCTGTAATTCTTCTTTCTCGCTTATTGAGCTAGAGTATTCCAGTATATTCAAACTTAACTTACAATATTCTGATAATATCAACCTGTAGTGCATTTTCTCCCATCTATCAACAGGTTCACCCCTGCCTAGTAACGATTCAATATATTCTTTTATTTCCGGAATAATGATCGCCTGTCTATGTTCTGGCATTCCTTCCCGGTTCACTTGTTTAAACAGCCCGTAATCTGTTTCACTATAGCCAGATATAAATGAGCTTGAATAATAAATCGGCCTTGATGCAGACAGAATAAACCTTCTAATAATATCTTCAGCTACTTCAAGTGGAGTTTCATTTTGATGAAATAGACGATTAGAATAGACGATTCCTTTTAAACTATATAATTGAATGTCGGGCCTTTGGTTTAATATGAAATGATGATATCCCAATGTCCAGACATCTATATCACCATATGTAAACAAAATTGCGTTTTTCTCAATATTAGAGAATATTACATTCGCATACTCATCCACCCACACATCATTTTTTCTGTAATTTTCGACAGTATTAGCTACCAAGGTATTTCCTACAAACAATAAACCAACAGCTGCTGTTAAAAATGACTTTCGTATTTTATTATCAATATATTTAAAAATTTTATGACAGATAATTTTTATTCCCAGTGCTATCCATACAGCGCAAACCGCATAAGCCATTAGTGGATAGACTCTAAATATATTTTGATGATGAAAATCATAATCAAAACCTAACAATAATATTAACAAGAATGTGTTTCCTAAATACAAAAACAATAAGCCAAAAGCCAAAGTTTTACCCCAATGTCTCCATTGAAAAACGAACCCGGTTATAAGAGGAATAATGCCTAGAGGACCAAATTGTTTTGCCGTATCTGTAAGACTGGATATCAAAAAGAATCCCTTATCTGACCAGTCTGCGCTTAGGTTTGAATCTATTGTTGAGTAAGCTTGCCTGCTAATATAAAACCAGAGTTCACCAAGACTATCTATTGACCCATAAAAACTTATAAATGGTTCCATTCTCGAACGCACAACCATCCAAATATAAAACATAAGGCCTATACATAAATAGGGGATGCTTTTAAATATTTGGCGACAAACATTTCTTTTATACGGCCATAACAAACATCCCAAAGCAGGAGTTGATGCTGCCAATATGGGCCAATGATTACTTAAACCTAAACCATATATCAATATGAAATAATTTAATAACCTTTGCCTGGTTTCATCCTCGTATGCATCACGGTAAATTAATAAAACATAGAATAAGGCCAGGATGATAAGCGCATTTAAGGTATATGCTTCAGATATTATTGCCTGCGACCAAAAGCTTAATGAGTAACCAAAAATAAGTGATGCTATAAAAGCAAATGAACTCTCTATTCTCAGTTTACAGACGATATGAAATAAACAAACACAACTTGCGGCACCAAGTAATGCTGTAAATGCATGGACACGAAAAGCAACACTACCCAAAGGAATCCAGGTTGCTACATGTGATAACAAGGTATAAAGGGGATATCCTGGAGGATGGGCAATTCCATTAAAATACGCAGTCAAAGTAAACAAACCATCGTCTTCCAATACAACTGTATGCGGCATTGAAAGTAGATAAACACCAAAAACCAGTATAAATGTACCCAGAGGGAAATATTTAGAAAGAGTAATAGGAGAGACTATTTTAGTATTCATATCACCAGCAGTTTCCATAAGTAAAATAATTCTTATAGCGTGGCAGAAATGCTTATGTCATTGCTATATTTCCCTATCCCAAAGAATTTGAATGCAGCTATATAAAAAAGCTTATCACCAACAAATCACTTCTAAAATTGTCGGCTTCAGGTCTAAATAATACAGTCTGATGCTATTTTCGTCTGTTATTTTTCCATACAAACATACTGCTGATGGTAAAATTCCAGATCGCTCCTGCTAGTGCGCCAAAAACACCGGCTAAAAACCATGGTAATTGTCTTTGGTATAACTCTGTTGCCAATGATACATTCAGTATCGCACCAATCATACAAACCAGATAGAAAGACAACAATCCTCGCCAAAATAAATTACCCGTCCTCTTCAAATCATGATATGTAAAAAAATTATTTAAAATATAATTAGTTGTCATGGCAACGAATGTTGCAATTGATTGGGACAGGGTAAAGTTTAGATTAGATACATCATGCATACTCCATAATGCAAGCATGTGAACAAATAGGCCGGACGATCCTACTGCAATAAACGATATAAATCGGTATGGGAGATATTCTCCAATCATCTTACTGAGCAACATGATCAGAAAATCCCAGACAACAATAAAATCCAGCTTACTTTCACCACTTTTTCTACTACGCATGACATATGGCAATTCTGCAGTCTTCACTAGTTGGTCACTGGACATAAGAAGGTCCAATAATATTTTAAACCCCCGTCCGGACACCCTGTACATGACTTTTTCAAAGAATGTTCGCCTTATCATGAAAAAACCACTCATTGGATCAGTAATATTTACATTCAAACTAATAAGACTTATTTTTGTAGCCAAACGGCTAATGGTTTTTCTAAATTTCGGCAAGCCCCCTGTACTTCCAATGTCAAAATATCTGCTGGCAACAACAACATCTAACTTTTCATTTAGTATTTTCGCATACATCTCAGGGATTAATTTTTCATCATGTTGAAAATCCGCATCCATAACACAAATTAGTGGAGAGCTAGATGCCATGATTCCTTCAATACAAGCAGAAGAAAGCCCACGTCGGTTGAGTCTATGTATACATTTAACACGGTGGTCTTGACTAGCAAGATTCTTAACAACAATATTCGTACCATCTGGAGAATCATCATCAACAAAAATTAATTCCCAGTTGATGTTTGTTAATGCATGACAGATTGCATCAAAAAGCGGGACGATGTTGTCACGCTCATTATAGGTAGGAACGATTATAGATAGCTCGAATGCCACAAAAACATATAGTCCATAAAATTTTTATTATTAATCAATACCAAGCTTTTCCAGCCTGTATCTCAATGCTCTGAAACTAATACCAAGGACTTTAGCTGCAGCAGTCTTGTTCCAACGTGTTTGCTCAAGGGCGGTTATAATTCTCTCTTTTTCCTGATTTGCGAGAAATCCATCAAGATTATTGTCTTCACTCTCTGCCCCATCAGTAAATTTTTCAATATCTGGAAGCTGCAAGTCTTTAACATTTATATTATTTCCATCCGATAACGCGACTGCTCTTTGAAGTATATTTTCAAGTTCTCTCACATTCCCCGGAAAAGCATATTCACGTAGTGAGGAAATAGTGTCATCACTTAATACCATGAAATCCTGGGTGTTTTTTGTTTCAGTACTAATTTTTTTCAATATATGCTCAGCAAGCAACAATATATCCTCCGCGCGTTCTCTTAATGGCGGAACGTATAGTTCTATAACATTGATTCGATAAAATAGATCTTTTCTAAATTGTCCTGAATCAACCATTGAGCTCAGATTTTTATGCGTTGCAGACAGGATCCTCACATCAATCTGTTTCTCATGTTGTGAGCCCACCTGACGGATACTTTTTTCCTGAATTGCCCTAAGCAATTTAACCTGCATATTTTGTGGCAGTTCGCCAATTTCATCGAGTAATAATGTTCCTCCATCTGCTGCCTCAAACAAACCTTTTTTATCTGATACTGCACCAGTAAAGCTTCCTTTTACATGCCCAAATAATTCACTTTCCATTAAATCATGTGGTATTGCACCACAGTTCACCGGAATAAATGGTCCAGAGGATCGAGGACCTTGTTCATGAATCATCTTTGCTACCAGTTCCTTACCTACACCTGATTCTCCGCTTATATATACTGGCGCCTGGTTTCTAGCTAATTTGGTAATCATTTTTCTTATATTTTGAACAGCAACACTTTCACCAATTAAGTTATATGCAAGTCTGTCTTGAGCCTGAAAAATATTTAACGCATTTTCGATTAGTTGCCTTAACCTTCCCAGATCTACTGGCTTGGTCAAAAAATCAAAAGCTCCAAGCTTAAGAGCCGAAATTGCTGTTTCGATACTCCCGTGGGCTGTTATAACAATCACTGGAAGCTGAGGACTACATTCTTGTATATAGGCAATAAATTCAACTCCATCACCATCAGGCAAGCGCATATCCGTAATACATATATCAAAATTGTGCTTTGACAATTGATGTTCTGCTGCCTTTAGACTGTCGGCAGTCTTGAAGGAGACATTCATTCTTTCCAGAGTAATTCCCAGTAATTCTAATATATCCGGTTCGTCATCTATAATTAAAGCAAGTTTATTAGCCATTAGACAACATCCTGTTTTCGTTCTGGATGAGTAAATAGAATTCTGAATGTGCATCCATTTTGTGAATTTTTTATAAGATTTAATGTCGCCTGGTTTGCTTCACACAGCTCCCTGGCTATAAATAATCCAAGACCTGTCCCGTTCGTTTCTGTGGTAATAAATGGTTCAAACAAATGCTCGACAATTTTATTATCGATTCCACCACCAAAGTCAATAATATCAATATATGGTCTTTGCGAATCTAGATACAGCTCACATTTAATAACTATTACGGGGATATTTTTACTATATCTCAGCCCGTTTTCACAAATATTCCACATAACCTGATTAAGCTGTTCTGAATCCATATTTGCTACCAGCTTAGTATCCGAAACTTCAAGCTTAATATCTTCATCAATTAATCCATATCGTGATTTTAATTCATTAACAAAATCATGCAGCCAATGATCCAGGGTAATTGAGGCAGGCATGGATCTCTCCCTCCTGCTAATACGCATTACGTTCTCAATAATATTATTAACTCGAACTGACTGTTGTGTAATGATGCTAATCAATCGTTCATCTTCATTATTTATTTGTTGCGACTCTCCTAATAATTGAGCAGCGTGACTGATTGCACCAACCGGATTTCTGACTTCATGGGCAATACTCGCAGTTAATCTTCCCAGAGACGCTAGTTTTAATTGCTGTGCTTGTTGACGGAACTTGGATACATCATCCAGGAAAATTAATACATCTACCTTATTTTCTACATTTAATTGAAGCAGTGATACCTGTATATCAACCTGACCATTTTCAGGCTTAATAATATATGTATCTACTTCCGGATTAGTAATCCATTTTTCAACCAGCTCAGATAACTCTCTGCAGATATATTCCATATTTGTTTCTGTATTTCGTCTATCAATGCCAAGTAAACTTCTGGCCGATTCATTCATAATCTTAACCTCATTGTCGCTCATAACAATGATTCCAGATTGTAATCTTTGAACTATGTTTTCATTAAGTCGCGCCATGTTATCTAGGTCAACCTGACGCTGCTTGGCCAATGCTTCTGACTTTTCAACTCGAGATGCAAGGGCGTGGCTAATAAATGCAGTCAGAAAATATGTAATACCTAAAAATCCGGCATGGATATAATTTGGCGGCTGCCTATCTGGACTTAGTTGCATATAGACTTCATGGCCCAATACACACAAAGTCGCAATTGCCGCAAAGAAAAAACCAATCCGCCCTGGAATTAATATACATCCGCCGGCGATAGCTATGACCATCAACATACCAAAACCACTATTCAAGCCATCACTTGAATATATAAACGCCGAAATGAAAAATATATCCAGCAATACACTAACTGATACCTGGTAATTAAATGCTGGTTTTCTTGAATATTTAAAAAATATCGCCGCTAATGTAATTAATAGGTACGCATGTGAGGCCAGTACAAAGACATTTTCATCATATATTCCAAGTGGTTCTGGTAACTGGCCTAGCCAATAAATAACCACAAACAATAATGCAATGAAAAAACGATATACATTATAATAGGTAAGAGCCCGCCACTCTGTCGACTCGGTCAGGCCTGGATGTGCAATTTCATTCATCACAATAAATTAAATACATTTCTACTATATACTGGCATTTGATATTTTCAGACTTACAAAAGATGTACTTATTATCCATATCACAGATACATCAATTGATAAATAGCCATATTAGATGCCTAAAAACCTGAAAACTACCAGATCCCTAGGAAACTATCGCTTAATTGTTTAAAATCCGCGTTTTAATTATCATCCTTCGCTAGGGACTTATAAAAATTCTGTATTATCACTGGATTATCCAGATAACATTAATAAAGGGAACACAATGAATCTTCACGAATATCAGGCCAAACAGCTCTTTTCCGACTACGGTATACCCATCTCCCCAGGCATACCTGCAACCTCAGCAGAGGAAGCAGTAAAAAATGCTAAAAAACTAGGAGGAGACGGTTGGGTAGTAAAAGCACAAGTCCATGCAGGTGGTCGAGGTAAAGCTGGTGGAGTAAAACTTGCTAAATCCATTGATGAAGTAAAACAATATTCTGAACAAATGCTTGGAACAACGCTAGTAACAAACCAGTCTGGGAGCGAAGGTCATCCAATAAACTGTGTTTTGATTCAGACGATGTCCGATATTGAGTCTGAACTGTATCTTGGAATGCTGGTAGACAGAAGTAAGCGAAGAATCGTTGTAATGGGCTCAAGGGCGGGAGGTATGGACATTGAAGAAGTCGCAGCGACAGAACCTGAAAAAATTCATACATTTTTTGTTGACCCCATCCTGGGAATCCAGGATTTCCAATCTAGAAAAATGGGCTTTGACCTTAATTTAAATGATACCCAACGAAAACAACTCGTCGGTGCATTGAAAGGCTTATATTCACTATTTACACAGAAAGATTTAAGCCTGGTTGAAATAAATCCATTGATTATTACGACCTCTGGTGACATAGAAGCACTAGATGCCAAAATTTCTGTCGATGACAATGCCATGTTCCGGCAAAAACTACTTGAAGAGCTCCGTGATGAAAGTCAGGAAAATGAGAAAGAAAATCATGCCAAAAAATTCGACCTGAATTACATTGCTCTGGATGGAAATATTGCATGTATGGTAAATGGAGCAGGCCTTGCCATGGCAACAATGGACATAATCAAACTCCATGGCGGAGAGCCAGCAAATTTTCTTGATGTAGGAGGAGGCGCTACCAAGGAGCGAGTAGCCGAAGCATTTAAACTCATCGTGTCCGACCAAAAAGTAAAGGCTATCTTTGTCAATATATTTGGTGGAATTGTTAGATGCGACCTGATTGCCGAAGGCATTATTAACGCCGTAAAAGAAGTCGGTGTTAGTGTTCCAGTCGTCGTAAGATTGCAGGGAACAAAAGTAGAAGAAGGAAAAAATCTTCTAAATGATAGTGGATTAGAAATTATCTCCACAGACGATCTTACGGATGCAGCTCATAAAGTTGTAAATGCTTCAAAGGGAGGAAACTAACATGGCCGTTTTAGTAGACAATAATACAAAACTTATCGTTCAGGGGTTCACCGGAAAACAAGGGACCTTTCATGCAGAACAGGCGATTGAATACGGAACAAATGTGGTCGGTGGAATTACGCCTGGAAGAGGTGGACAGACGCATCTGGACAAGCCTGTGTTTAATACAGTAAGCGAGGCTGTTTCTGAGACGGGTGCAAATGCAAGTATGATTATGGTTCCGGCCGCGTTTGCAGCTGAAGCGGTAGCCGAAGCCGCAGATGCTGGTATCGAGTTAATTGTATGCATAACAGAAGGAATTCCGGTACTGGATATGCTTAAAGTAAGGGCATACCTGGACCAGTATCCTGGTACCAGACTGATAGGCCCAAATTGTCCGGGCATTATCACCCCTGGCTCATGCAAAATCGGAATCATGCCTGGGAATATTCATACTGCCGGTAGTATTGGCATTGTTTCCAGATCAGGAACCTTGACCTATGAAGCTGTAAATCAAACCACCATGGCAGGGTTAGGACAGACCACCTGTATCGGAATTGGAGGAGATCCTATCCATGGCATGAACTTTATTGATTGTCTTGAATTATTTGAAAGCGACCCGGATACCAAGGGCATAATTATGGTAGGGGAAATTGGCGGTACCGCAGAAGAAGAAGCCGCTGCCTTTATAAAAGCCAATATTTCCAAGCCCGTGGTAGCCTACATAGCTGGAGTGACTGCACCTCCAGGCAAAAGGATGGGACACGCCGGCGCAATTATTTCCGGTGGTAAAGGAACTGCAGACGACAAATTTAGTGCGCTTGAATCAGCTGGTGTAAAAACAGTGAGATCACCTGCTGATCTTGGTAGTACGATTGCCGATGCACTATGATTTAATGCCGATAATTATTTTCTCAATGTTTAAGATAGCCCTGAAAATGTATATTTCCAAATATCCAAACTTGAGCTAATAAAATGGCACCTCGGCAAATTCAGTACGGCCTGTATCTGGTATTTGCCTTATCCGGCGCAACCGGATTGATATACGAATCAGTCTGGTCTCACTATCTAAAACAATTTCTTGGGCATGCTGCTTATGCCCAAAGTCTTGTCTTAATCATTTTCATGGGTGGTATGGCGGCAGGTGCCTGGTTAATCAGCCACTACAGTCATCATATAAGAAATATGCTGCTTGCCTATGCCATAGTCGAAGGTGTCATAGGCATCATCGGCATTGTATTTCATAGTATATATGTTGAGACATCCCACTATTCTTTCGACATCATCATTCCATCATTAGGCTCGCCTGAATTAGTACAAATATACAAAATTTTCATTGCTTCATTACTCATACTTCCCCAATCCATATTACTGGGGGCAACATTTCCATTAATGAGTGGTGGGTTTATCCGAAAATTCCCAATGGCGCCGGGACATTCAATTTCGTTTTTATATTTTTCAAATAGTATTGGTGCGGCACTTGCTGTTCTTATTAGTGCATTTTATTTGATTTCAAAAACAGGTCTTCCAGGCACCATGATGACAGCCGGGATAATCAATATACTGCTCGCGATAACTGTGTACTTTATGGTTAAAAACCACAGCGGAGAGCATATACAGACTGACAAAGATAAAGGTATTCGGAAGTCATGGCCTATACTCATCCTTGGTGCTGCCTTTTTTACCGGAATGGCATCATTTATCTACGAAATTGCCTGGATAAGAATGCTGTCGATGGTACTTGGCGCAAGTACCCATTCATTTGAGTTAATGTTAAGTGCTTTTATAACTGGTCTGGCAATTGGGGGATTCTGGATTAGAAAACGAATAGATACGCTGAAAAATCCGGTAATTTTTGCAGCTATGGTACAAATTGCGATGGGGGCTTTTTCTCTTCTTACAATTGTACTTTATAACAACAGCTTCTATGTGCAATCTTTTTTCATGTCAGCCCTGAAGGAAACAGATCAGGGATATTTCCTATTTAATCTGGCAAGTCATTCCATAGCACTACTTATAATGTTACCAACAACAATATGCGCAGGGATGACCTTACCATTATTCACTTATATTCTTATCAACAAGGGACATGGTGAAAAGAGTATAGGACAGATATATTCTAGCAATACATTGGGGGCAATATTTGGTGTGGTCTTTGCAGTATTTATAGGCATGCCTTTACTTACACTAAAAGGCACTATATTTAGCGGAGCAATTATCGACGTTGTCATTGGAATATTGTTATTTAGAACTGTTGCTGTCTCAATGAGAAACCGTTCAGGGTATATCACCGCCACATTGGGTATTATCATTCTGATATCCGCCATATTTACCCGATTTGACACTAGTCTCATGGCATCCAGTGTATTTAGACGTGGATTAGCAGATCCAGATTTACGATCTGAAGTTATTTATCACAAAGATGGAAAAACAGCCTCAGTTAGTGTTACCAACTGGAAAGACGTCAGCCTTTCTATCATCACGAACGGAAAACCAGACGCAGCAATGACAATTGTTGATGATGTTCCTCCTGGAACAGATGAATCAACCATGACTCTGCTTGGCACCCTGCCGCTTTTAATCAAGCCTGATGCCCAATACTTTGCCAATATAGGTTTAGGTTCTGGATTAACATCTCATATTGTTCTTGGCTCGCCTAAAGTTAAACGCATAGACACTATAGAAATTGAATCCGCCATAGTTGAAGGAGCCCGGTTTTATGGCAAAAAAACTGAACTAGTTTATACAGACCCGCGTAGCAACATCCATATAGAAGATGCCAAAACATTTTTTTCAACTTATCAGAAAAAATACGATGTCATAATCTCAGAACCGTCTAATCCCTGGGTAAGTGGCGTTTCCAACCTGTTTACACAGGAATTTTATAAAACAATCAAATCACACCTAAATCCCAGTGGTATACTGGTTCAATGGATTCACATCTATGAGTTCAACCTTGATTTACTGGTTTCAATTCTCAAAGCAATTTCCAATGAATTTTTATATTATGATATCTACTTTGCTGATGATGGTAATTTGATATTAATCGCAAGTGAAGATCATCCCATACCGATGGCGTCAGATAATGTCTTTAATGTTCCTGCACTAAACAAACATCTTTCGACTATTTTTATAAATCATGTTGACGATATTCATATTCGTTTCCTGGGTAACCAGAAAATTTTTAATTCATTTATTAATCATTCTTCCATTCCAGTCAATTCTGATTATTTTCCCTATCTAGACCAAAACGCGACGCGCGCCAGATTTTTAAAACAAGATGTAAAGGAAATTTTAAATCTACGTTTAAATACAATACCGTTAATACAATTGATCTATACCGATTTTCCAGACCAGGAGAATCGTCTCAGCACCACAAATTTCTTCAGTTCTAACGGTGTAGATAACGCCAATAATATTTATGATTTTTTTAGTAAGCAGATTTTTGACAAGGAAAATATAGCGGCAATAGCAAGTGTAAACTTTCTAAATTCAGCTGCAAAAAATTGCGATATTACTTACAATACAACGGTATGGATAGATTCAGTTTTCATGTTGTTGAGTCAGATCATTCCGTATTTACCTCACGACCAGGTTAATGAAATGCTGGATGCATTTGAGCCAAAGTGTAATATTGAAGGTAATAGAGATTCACATCTGAACTGGCTTGCTGTTTTTCGAGCCATAGTGGATAAAGACTATAATGAGATTAACCGTTCAGCCGCAACACTTTTATCCAATAGCCTCTTTAATGATCTTGAACAAAAAAAATACCTGCAGACCAGTTTTCTATTAGGTTTAATAAAAACTGGTAAATTTCAGGACGCCATGGATTTCTGGAAAGATGAAATGGCAGCATTATTTATAGTCAATGGAAAAATTCCACTGGAATATGAAATTCTCCTTGCTCAAATCCAGTTAAATAACTAAGTACAAATTTCTTACCCGAATTTAAGCAAATTATATTATCTATGATCATTGGTATTGCACAAGTCAACCCTATAGTAGGCGCAATTGAACACAATAAAGATTTAATTCTTAATAGCATAAAAACTGCCAAAACCGAGTTAAATGTTGATACATTAATTTTCCCGGAACTGGTACTGACAGGATATCCGCCAGAAGATCTTTTATACAGGTCTCAACTATTTACTCAAGTTACTAATGCTATTGAGACTATAGTTTCTGAAAGTAAAAATATTAATATTATTTTAGGGTATCCCCGAAAAGAAAAAGATAACATTTATAATAGCTGCGCTTATATCAGTAATGAAGAGCTGATTCGCAGCTATGACAAAATGATATTGCCTAATTATGGCGTATTTGATGAAGTACGGTATTTTTCAGCTGGGAGCCACCCATGCTTAGTTGATATTGGTAACATCAAGACCTGCCTTACAGTATGTGAAGATATTTGGAGTGCCACACCTGCCAAACTGGCGAAAGATCAAGGTGCTGAACTTATTATCAATATAAATGCATCACCGTTTCACAAAGAGAAATTCGAAGAAAGAAGGAATGTACTTAAAACAAGAAATAATGAAACAGGTTTACCAATTATCTATGTAAACCTTACTGGTGGACAGGACGAACTAATATTTGATGGAAGTTCACTTGCGATAGACTCAGATGGTTTAATTCAAACTATTGCCCCCTCGTTTACTGAAGGACTATTCACAGTAAACTTAGAGCAAGATAATAATAAAATTTCTTTTAGTACTAGCAATAACAATATTCCTGAATTAACAGATAATGAAGCCATATATAAAGCGCTAGTTACAGCAATTGGAGATTATGTACGTAAAAATGGCTTTAACGGCGTTATCATTGGACTATCTGGAGGTATTGATTCTGCGCTGGTGACTTGTCTTGCTGTTGATGCATTAGGCGCTGAAAATGTCGAGGTGGTAATGATGCCATCCAAATATACAGCAGATATGAGTGTAGAAGATTCTTTAGCTCTTGCTAACAATCTAGGTATTAATTACCAAAATATATCTATTGAAAAACCTGTTTCTGCATTCATGGAACTACTAGATCCGATTTTCAATAATCTTCCAGCTGATTCTACTGAAGAAAATATCCAGGCCCGTTCCAGGGGACTGATCCTCATGGCAATATCCAATAAATCTCGCCGCCTGGTACTAGCAACAGGCAATAAAAGTGAAATGGCTGTTGGCTATGCCACACTTTATGGCGACATGGCAGGTGGATTTTCGCCATTAAAAGACATACCTAAATTACTTGTCTATGAACTTGCTAATTTTATAAACCAATCAGGCAATATTATTCCACAAAGAATAATAGACAGGCCACCCAGTGCAGAATTACGTGCCGATCAAAAAGATGAGGATTCATTGCCACCATATGAGATTCTGGACCCTATACTTGAAATGTATATTGAGCAGGACAAAAGTCCACAACAGATTATTAATATCGGTTTCGATAAAAACGATGTAATGCCAGTTATTAATCTTGTTGACAGGTCTGAGTTCAAACGTAGGCAGGCACCACCTGGAGTAAAAATAAGTAAGCGCTCTTTTGGTAAGGAGCGAAGATATCCAATCACCTCAGGTTATCGTGAAACCTGATTTAGTTACATAATTAGCTTACTAGTTTAAAACAATACCTTCGACTTCTGAAATACCTGGATGTGATGGGTGATTCATTTTCAAAATTCTCAGGGTATCGTATGCCAGATCATCCAGTTCGATAAATCGGTATGCTTTGGCCATTACAACCAGGGCATCTGGTACGGAAGGCGTTTTTGAATAATTTTCAACCACAAATCTTGCGCGGTTAATTGCCGCAATATATGCATTTCGACGCATATAGTAATTTGCAACATGGATTTCGTTCTGTGCAAGAATATTTCGAAGGTACACCATTCGCATAATTGCATCTTCTGCATAGCGGCTGTCTGGAAAACGCTCCAATAGTTCTGAGAAATTCTGGAAAGATGCATAGGCACTTGACACATCACGTTGAGATGAATCAGTTTTGACAAATCTATCAGTTAAACTTTTATTCCTACTAAAATTGATCAAACCTTGTAGATAATAGGCATAATCAACATGATTGTTTTGTGGATAGAGCCTGATAAAACGGTCAGTGGTTGAGAGAGCCTGCTCATGATTGCCAATTTTATAATACACATAGGCCAGGTCCAGTAAGGCCTGTTGACCATATACACCAAAGGGATATCGAGTCTCGAGAAATTCGTACAGCTCTATCGCACGGTTATAATTTTGCCGCTCCATAGACCGTTTGGCTTCAGAATATAACCTTTCCAGTGTCCAATTGTTTGCCTCATCTTCATCTTTACCAAATAAAGCACACCCTGACAGGGAAACGATTAATATTATACAGAGGAATTTTTTCAACATATTTTTGATTATATCACATGGTTAGAATTCAAAATTAATCATATTTTAGCAGATATATATATTATTATTGACAGTAATGGAAAAAATAAACCAAATAATCCAGGTCCCCGATTCCTGCCAGGGAATGCGGCTAGATCAGGTGCTCGCCGACTTACTACCAGAATATTCCAGGACAAGATTACAGAACTGGAACAAATCTGGTTA
Source organism: uncultured Gammaproteobacteria bacterium (assembly GCA_943788815.1). Classification (GTDB taxonomy): domain Bacteria; phylum Pseudomonadota; class Gammaproteobacteria; order Eutrophobiales; family Eutrophobiaceae; genus Eutrophobius. Next base: position 123,789 of record CALSRS010000003.1, on the reverse strand, counting down.
TATAAAAGTTGATAATAATCAATTATCTCAACGGGAAAAATTGAAGGGGGGAGAATTTATTCACATAAATGTCAATCTCATACCTGAAGATAATTCATCCAGCCGGCAGGAAATCCCGCTGGAGATATTATATGAAGATAATGACATCATCATTATCAATAAGCCTCCAGGTCTGGTTGTTCACCCGGGTGCAGGCAACCCTGATAACACTTTATTTAACGCACTTCTCTATCACTTCCCAGATCTTGAAATAATACCAAGGGCCGGAATAATTCAGCGACTCGATAAGGAAACATCTGGAATCATGGTAATAACCAGGTCAATTAAGGCACATACCTTACTGGTTAGAGAGCTTCAGGAAAGAAATATTACTCGGGAATACCAGGCAATAGTACATGGAACACTAACAGCAGGAAGGACCATAGAGGCTCCTATAGGAAGGCATCCTTTAAAACGTACACGCATGGCTGTGGTAAATTCTGGTAAACCCGCCAAAACACATGTCAGGATTTTAGAAAGATTTAATGATATTACTCATCTACTCGTAAAACTTGACTCGGGACGCACTCATCAAATTCGAGTTCATATGGCACATATTCATAATCCTGTTGTAGGAGATCCAGTTTATGGTGGTCGGGGCCGACGACCCAAGAACATCTCAGAAGAAACTTCAAATTTTATAAATAATTTTCCTCGCCAGGCACTACATGCCTGGCGTCTAGAACTTACTCATCCAACTAATGAAAATTTAATGTCATGGATAGCCCCCCTGCCCGACGACATGATGTCATTACTGGATTTATTGAAACATGAAAAACAATCCTGACAGCCTACCCTGGATTCCTGCAATATGGGACGCTCCTCCTGGAATTAACGCTGGGATTACCACCAGGGTCGGTGGTTTTAGCAAAGCCCCATTTAATGCATTTAATCTCGCAAACCATGTCGGAGATGACAAATTGGATGTGAGAAAAAACCGTAGTAAGTTAATAGCAGACTTAAATCTAGAAAATGAACCTGTGTGGTTAAATCAAATACATCAAAATCGAATCGTAACCGCAGATGGTAATATTAACATTGTTGCAGATGGTGCAATAACATCTACACCTGGTATTCCCTGCGTGGTTATGACGGCTGACTGTGTACCCTTACTTATATGCAATCAAGATGGAGATACAATTGGGGCCATCCATGTTGGATGGAGAGGTCTGGTATCAGGTATCGTACACAATGCCGTCAAGGTATTTGATACTAGCCCAGACCAGCTTATGGTCTGGATTGGCCCACACATCAAAGAAGATAATTATGAAGTTGGCCCTGATGTTTATCATAGCTGTTTAGAGATTGATGATAATTTAAAATCTGCTTTCAAAAGAAAAGACAGCACACATTGGTATGCAAACCTGGAAGCGATGATTAAGTATTTGCTAAATAAAAGCGGTGTTTGGAACATTTACAGCTCTTCGTATTGTACATATTTAGACGAAGACAACTTCTTTTCATATAGACGAAATCAAACAACTGGACGCATGGCAAGCATGATCTGGATGGTTTGATAGGCTATGCTTGCAAGTGCACATAGACCTGAGGGGGATCAATGAAGAGAGAGAAAACCATGAAATTCAGCCAAAGTGTCAACTTCATGGCTGACAGGGCATTTGATGCTATGGATATGGACTCCGGCACATCCAATACAATCAAAGCATGTGAAGCAATCATTGAGTTAAATTTCCCAGTCAATCTCAATGGAAGACTTGAAGTTTTCACGGGTTGGCGTGCTACACACAGTACCCATCGATTACCCGTTAAAGGAGGCATTCGCTATGCCCCCATAGTTGACCAGGACGAAGTTAAGGCTCTGGCTGCCCTTATGACCTATAAATGTGCCATTGTCGACGTACCCTTCGGTGGTTCAAAAGGTGGCTTACAGATTGATCCCTCAAAATATAACCGGGATGAAATGCAGCTTATTACAAGACGGTTTGCCCGGGAGCTAATCCGCAAAGACTTTATTAGCCCATCCACTAATGTACCCGCCCCTGATATGGGGACCGGGGAACGAGAAATGGCATGGATTGCAGATACCTATAAACATCTGCATCCGGAAAACCTGAACTATACGGCCTGTGTAACCGGCAAACCTGTCCATCACGGTGGAATACCAGGCAGGGTCGAAGCTACCGGCAGAGGTGTTGTATACGCCATGCGAGAATTCTTCAGACATACATCTGATGTTAAGCAAGCGGGCATGGACGGAGGTCTTGGGGGAAAGCAAATTGTGTTACAGGGACTGGGGAATGTTGGATACCATGCTGGCAAACTTCTGGATGAAGAAGATGATGCCAAAATCATTGCCATTATAGAAAAAGATGGGGCCCTGATAAATGAGGATGGGATCTCTGTACAACGTGTACGAGAATATATTAATGCCAATAAAACAATAAAGGGATTTCCTGACGCCAGCTTTACAGAAAATGGCAAGGCGGTGCTTGAAATGGAATGTGACATACTGATCCCTGCTGCAATGGAGGCCCAAATCACAAAGGATAATGCTGAAAGAATTAAGACTAATTTAATAGTTGAAGCAGCTAACGGGCCTATTACATTTGAAGCTGATGAAATATTAAGAAATAAAAATATCACAATACTGCCTGATGCATATGTCAATGCCGGCGGTGTCACCGTGTCATATTTTGAGTGGATAAGAAACCTATCTCATATCAGGTTTGGCCGGATGGAGAGACGTTTTGATGAAATGAAAGGACAACATTATATATCAGCGCTACAAAACATGACTCAAAAAGACGTCCCAGAATGGATGCAAAAAGAAATTATTAAAGGTGCTGATGAATTAGACCTTGTTCGCTCTGGACTGGATGACACCATGAGAAATGCATATCAGGAACTAAGAGAAACACTCACGACGAATGAAAAGGTAAATGACTTTCGAACAGCTGCCTACGTCGTCGCAATAAGTAAAATTTCACGTTCTTATTTTGACATAGGAGTATATTGACCCATGAAGGACAAGAACATCGTCAAACTCGTAACTTCGAATTAATTTCAAGGTCCTTCCTTGAATTTTCCTGCTTATGTCCCCATATTAATCGGTATAAATTATATCAGGAAAGTATATGCGCCAAGATAAATTCACAAGTAAATTTCAGCAAGCCCTCGCTGAGGCACAGAGCCTGGCTATTGGGAAAGACCATCAATATATCGAGCCAGCTCACGTACTACTCTCCATGTTGGAACAAGATGGTAGTTCTGTAAAAAATCTCTTATCCAATATCTGTCACGATTACCATGGTTTCAGAACTGAATTAGTTTCAATTATAGATAAATATCCTCAGGTCCAGGGGACGGCTGGCGATATGATCATCTCCAAGGATCTTGAAAACTTACTAAACCTATCAGATAAATTATCTCAACAGAAAGGGGACCAATACATATCCAGTGAATTATTTATCCTCGCTGCTCTGGAAGACAAAGGAAAAGTAGGGCCACTGTTAAAAAAATTCGGGATTACTAGAGAAAAACTCAATTCTGAAATTGAATCTATCAGAGGTGGAGAAACAGTTAATGATGCTAATGATGAAGAAAACCGTCAGGCACTCGCCAAATATACAATAGACCTCACTGCTAGAGCAGAACAGGGAAAACTGGATCCTGTAATAGGCAGGGATGATGAAATTAGAAGAACAATCCAGGTTCTTCAACGCAGGACAAAAAATAATCCAGTATTAATTGGTGAACCTGGAGTAGGCAAAACCGCTATCGTGGAAGGGCTAGCGCAGCGAATAATAAATGGCGAAGTTCCGGACAGACTGAAAGGAAAAAGACTTCTGGTCCTGGACATGGGATTGTTAATTGCTGGTGCTAAATTTAGAGGTGAGTTTGAAGAAAGATTAAAAGCAGTCCTAAAAGATCTAAGTAAACAGGAAGGTAAAATCATTCTGTTTATTGATGAGGTACATACCATGGTTGGTGCTGGCAAGGCAGAAGGGTCCATGGACGCCGGCAATATGCTAAAACCGGCATTGTCTCGAGGTGAATTACATTGTATAGGGGCAACCACTTTAAATGAATATCGAGAAAATATTGAAAAAGACGCCGCACTGGAAAGACGATTTCAAAGGGTTTTAGTTAATGAACCAAATGTAGAGGATACAATCGCCATTTTAAGAGGATTAAAAGAACGTTATGAGGTTCATCATAATGTCCAGATTTCTGATCCTGCCATTGTTGCTGCTGCAACACTTTCTCATAGATATATAAGCGATCGTCAATTGCCAGATAAGGCAATCGATCTTATTGACGAAGCTGCTAGCAGAATCAGTATTGAAATTGATTCCAAGCCTGAATCTATGGATAAGTTGGAACGAAGACTTATTCAAATGAAAATTGAGAGGCAAGCACTTAAAAAGGAAAAGGATGATGCCTCTATAAAACGACTGGACAAACTGGAATCAGATATAGAGACAGTTGAAAAAGAATACAGCGACCTCGAGGAGGTTTGGTTAGCGGAAAAGGCTGCCTTACAGGGCAGTCATACCACAAAAGAAAATCTTGAACAGGCCAGACTGGAACTAGAGTCTGCCAGACGTGCTGGTGATCTCAATCGCATGTCTGAACTGCAATACGGCATCATTCCTGAACTTGAGAAAAAACTTGATGAAAGCTCTAAGACAGAGATGCTCGAAATGCATTTGTTAAGAAATAAAGTGACTGAAAATGAAATCGCAGAAGTTATTTCTCACTGGACTGGAATTCCAGTGTCAAAAATGCTTGAAGGTGAAAAAGAAAAGTTACTTAAAATGGAAAGCGCATTACATAAGCGAGTTATTGGTCAAGATGAAGCAGTCAATGCTGTTTCAAATGCCATCAGACGCTCCAGGGCAGGACTATCAGACCCTAATCGTCCTAATGGTTCGTTCCTGTTTCTCGGGCCAACAGGTGTCGGTAAAACCGAATTATGTAAATCTCTTGCCGAATTTCTGTTTGATACGGAAGATGCCATTATCAGAATCGATATGTCTGAATACATGGAGAAACATTCGGTCGCACGTCTCGTTGGTGCGCCACCTGGATATATAGGTTACGAAGAAGGTGGACATTTGACAGAAGCGGTCAGACGTAAACCTTACTGTGTCATTTTGCTCGATGAGGTAGAAAAAGCACACCCGGATGTTTTTAATATCCTGTTACAAGTGTTGGATGATGGGCGCTTAACCGATAGCCATGGCAGAACAGTAGATTTTCGAAACTCAATAATTGTCATGACATCAAACCTTGGTTCGGACAGGATTCAGTCTATGGCTGACGATGAAGACTACGAAAAAATGAAGCAACTGGTTCTCGAAGTGGTCGCCTCACATTTCAAGCCAGAATTTATTAATCGGATTGATGATCTGGTTGTTTTCCACGCCTTAAAGCAGGAACAGGTCCTTGAAATTGCCAAGATACAGGTTAACCTTGTAGCTCAACGCCTTTTAGAACAGGATATCCAACTGGAAGTCTCAAAAAATGTAATTGAGTTTTTTGGCAGGTCTGGCTTTGATCCTGTTTATGGTGCCAGACCACTTAAACGCACAATACAAAACCTGTTGGAAACCCCTCTGGCGAATGAAATTCTTTCCGGACAGTATTCAGGAGGAAATAAAATAATCGTTAAATTACAAGATGATAGATTGGTTTTTACAAAAGGCGAGCATTCCTGAATTCATAAAAACGCTTGAAATATTGGGCTCCTCACTAGCATTTGTCGACTGAGGTGTATAATCTCAGTGATTGCAAGAGACTATTCTTGATGTTGCAACGCAATAATCATAAAAATATTGGTAATTTTTGTAATATAATCTAATATTTACGTCTCAAACTGAATGAAAGAGAAAATATCTTCATATGGCTGTTTCGGCAAATAAAATTCATCTCAGCGGTCTTGCCAGGAAACTGGTTTTGGACGGGTTTCTTGAGGAAGCTGCAGCGGCTGAACACCACCAAAAAGCTCTTAGTAAAAAAATGGGGTTTTTGCCTTATCTCGTCGAGAATAATCTAGTACCAGCCAGCGATATTGCAGTGTCGGCCTCACAGGAATTTGGAGTGCCCGTTGTTGATATCAATTCCATGGAAATTGATATCGACATTGTCAAACTCGTCAAAGAAGATTTAATAAGAAAGCATAATTCGATACCCATCTTCAAGCGAGGAAAACGTCTATACATAGCCGTTTCTGACCCAACAAACCTGATGGCCCTGGACGAAATAAAGTTTGCAACAGGCACCAACACAGAAGCCATCCTGGTTGAACAGGACAAGCTAGCCAAAGTTGTTGAAAAAGCACTGGAAGAAATGGAAGGTGGTTTGGGTGACATGGATGATGATGATCTCGAAGACCTTGAAGGTCTTGAAGTAGCTGATGAGAGCACACCGCAAGCAGATGATGGCGGTGATGAGATTGATGACGCACCCGTGGTCAAATTTGTTAATAAGATAATGCTGAACGCTATTAAGAAAGGTGCCTCGGATTTACATTTTGAACCTTATGAAAAATACTACCGTGTCAGGTTCCGCATTGATGGTGTGTTAATGGAAGCGGCAAGACCTCCCATCAGTCTTGCAGGGAAAATTGCTGCTCGTATTAAGGTTATGTCTCGTATGGACGTATCTGAAAAACGCGTACCCCAGGACGGTAGAATTAAATTAAAACTATCTAAGTCTAAGTCTATCGACTTTCGTGTGAACACTTGTCCAACATTGTTTGGAGAAAAGGCCTGTTTGCGTATCCTCAATTCCGATGCGGCAGCATTACAGATAGATATGCTTGGATATGAGGATCACCAAAAAGAACAATTTCTGGAAAACCTGCATAAACCCTACGGCATGTTTCTTGTCACCGGGCCCACAGGTAGTGGTAAAACTGTTTCTCTTTATTCAGGAATTAATATCATCAACCAGATTGATGTCAATATATGTACAGCAGAGGATCCAGTTGAAATAAACCTGGCGGGGGTCAACCAGGTCCAGGTGGATGAAAAGACTGGTATGACTTTTGATAAAGCGCTGAAAGCCTTTCTTCGTCAGGATCCTGATATTATCCTGGTCGGAGAGATTCGTGATCTGGGCACTGCTTCTATTGCGGTTAAAGCTGCTCAGACAGGCCACATGGTCATGTCAACCCTGCATACCAATGACTGTCCCCAGACACTTACTCGTTTACAAGACATGGGTATTGCGGCATTCGCCGTAGCAACCAGTATTAACCTTATTACTGCACAACGATTATGCAGACGCTTGCATTCTGAATACCGAGAGCCCCTTGATTTGCCTCATGATTCATTATTGGATGAAGGATATACCGAAGAGGAAGTGGAGAAAGGAGTTAAATTATTTGAACCCGTAACGGGCAATGATGATTGTCCCAGTGGATACAAGGGCAGAGCCGGCATCTACCAGGTGATGAGTATATCTGATGCGAGTAAACGACTGATTATTGAAGGTGCAAATGCTGTTCAACTAGCAGACCAGGCATTAAAAGAAGGAATATGGGATTTACGTAAATCAGGATTACAAAAGGCACTACAGGGATTAACCTCATTATCTGAAGTCAACAGAGTAACTATCGAGTAATTAATTATGGCAGAAGCTGCAAAAGCTGACATATTCGCCTGGGAAGGAACGGATAAATCAGGAAAAAAAGTTAAGGGAGAAATGCCTGGGAAAAGTGATGCCCTGGTTAAAGCCATGCTCCGCAAACAGGGAGTTAATCCGCTTAAAGTTAAGAAAAAACCCAAACCGCTATTAGGTGGAGCCAGCAAAGGTAAAGTTACACCTAAAGACATAACAGTCTTTAGTCGACAGCTAGCAACAATGATGTCCTCCGGAGTCCCTCTCGTACAGGCATTTGAAATAGTAGGGAATGGTCATGAAAATGCCGCTATGCAAGATTTGATTCTTTCGGTCAAAGCAGATGTAGAAGCAGGCAATTCACTCACTGATGCTTTGAAAAAGCATCCCCTCAACTTCAACATGCTCTATTGCAACCTGGTAGAAGCAGGTGAACAAGCAGGTATTTTGGAAGCTATATTACACAAGCTTGCCACCTACATGGAAAAGACTGAAGCTTTAAAATCAAAAATTAAAGCAGCGCTCTTTTATCCAACAGCGGTTATTGTCGTTGCGTTTATTATCGTGACTATACTTATGATTTTTGTGATACCTCAATTCTCAGAACTGTTTTCCAGTTTTGGTGCAGATCTTCCTGCACTCACACAATTTCTGGTCGATTCATCAAATTTCTTTGTCGATCAATGGTATCTCATTTTTGGAGTCATCGGTGGAACCGTATATGGCGTGCTAGAACTTAAGAAACGATCCAAGAAGTTCGGTGAATACATGGATCGATATTCATTAAAGATTCCAGTAATCGGTATGATACTGGAAAAATCAGCTATCGCACGGTTTGCTCGTACTCTGGAAACAATGTTTGCTGCCGGTACGCCTTTGGTTGAGGCCATGAACTCCGTTGCCGGTGCCTGCGGAAATATTGTGTTTTATGACGCAGTTATGAAAATGAAAGATGAAATTTCTACCGGCACACAATTACAGGCGAGCATGCGAGAAACTGGCCTGTTCCCAAATATGGTTGTACAAATGGTAGCCATTGGTGAAGAATCCGGTGCAATAGACACTATGCTAGGAAAAGTAGCTGACTGGTATGAGCAAGAAGTAGATGATGCAGTGGAAGCCCTTACCAGTTTACTTGAGCCTATGATTATGGCGTTCTTGGGTGTGGTTATCGGTGGTATCGTAATCGGAATGTACCTTCCAATCTTCAAGATGGGTGCAGTCGTCTAATCGACAAGTCTGTTTTGCCTAACACCTAATTACTGTATCGTGTTGATAGTATATTTATCATCAGAGATATTTCTTTTTGCCTAATATGAACTTGTTGACTGTCTTTCAGCAAAACCCGATGTTTTTTTATATTACATCCGGCGTTCTTGCTCTTCTAATTGGAAGCTTCCTGAATGTAGTAATATATCGACTCCCTAAAATGATGGAGTCTGAATGGAAAAAAGAGTGCAAAATTCTACTAGGCATGGGTGATGACAATAGCCCCGTTCCTGAATTTAATCTGCTTTTGCCTTCCTCATCATGCCCATCTTGTAATAATAAAATTCATCCTTTGGATAATATTCCAATTATCAGTTTTCTATTGCTTGCAGGTAAATGCAGGCACTGCAATACAAATATTGCAAAGAGATACCCACTAATAGAACTTACAAGTTGTTTACTAATCATTGCTGTAGCATTAAATTTTGGTGTTAGCATAAAATCGTTATTTGCGTTTTTATTTACATGGTCACTAATAACACTTACCGCAATAGATTATGACCATAAATTACTTCCAGACAGTATTACAATACCATTTTTGTGGTTAGGAATAATTTGCAACATGTTTGGTATCTTTACTGATATTTATTCAAGCCTCTATGGTGCAATATTTGGTTATCTCTCCTTATGGTCAGTTTATATCGTATTTAAACTACTAACTGGTAAAGAAGGTATGGGCCATGGTGATTTTAAGCTTCTTGCTATGCTAGGTGCCTGGTTAGGCTGGCAATACTTACCCCTCATTATTATCATTTCATCTATTGTTGGCTCTATAGTCGGAATAGGACTCATGGTATTAAAAAATCATAAAAACAGTCATCCAATACCATTTGGCCCATTTTTAGCTGCAGCTGGTTGGATAGCATTAATGTATGGAAATTTTTTAACCGGTCTTTATATAAACTGGGCATTAAAATAAGTGGCAATTCCTTATAAAGTTGGTTTGACTGGGGGTATTGGTTGCGGGAAAACGACTGTCGCAAAATTATTTGAAAAGTTAGGGATAGCGATTATTGATGCAGACGATATCAGTCACCAATTAACTCTACCTGGCACTCCTGCGCTAGATGAAATTAAAGCAACATTTGGCACGGAGGTTTTTGACTCATCTAATGAACTAAATCGTAAAGCCTTACGAGATAAAGTATTTAAAGATAGAACATCCAGAAAAAAGCTCGAAGCAATTCTGCATCCAAAAGTTTTTGAATCTATTGAAAAAAAGATTCAAGATATAGATACTGGATACTGTATTTTAAGTATTCCATTACTGTTTGAAACAGACTCAGATGATCTTGTAGACACGATACTTGTTATTGATTGCAAGGAAGAATTGCAGCTTGAAAGGATATTAAGTAGAGATGGGATTACACCAGTAATTGCAACAGGTATAATTTCTAATCAAGTTAATCGGGAAGAACGATTAAATAAAGCAAACGAAATTATTACCAACAATTGCGCATTGGAATCTCTGGAGAACCAGGTCCAGAAATTACATGAAATTTATACAAAAAGATCATTATCAAATAATCAAATACTGTGAATACAGAAATTATTTATGAGCAGCCGCTAAATGAACGTGTAAGAACGTTCCTCAGACTGGCGCATCTATTCCGATTAAATGATCACTTTATGTCAGGACATACTGAATGGGATATCCGCTCTACAATTGACTCTTTATTAAATATTAATGATCTAATTAGTAGAACTGACATAAAAAATGAAATCATCAAAGAACTAGATAGGCATTCGAAAACCTTAAATTCCTTAAAAAAAAGCCCTGGCGTGGATCTTAAACGGCTGGATTTAATTTTAGGTGACATAAGTAATAATATTGAGGAATTACGTGACAAAAACTGCCAACCTGGCCTGTTGTTGCGTCAGGATGAATTAATTAGCACTGTAAAACAACGTAATGCAATACTGGGAGGTTCCTGCAATTTTGATATTCCTGCGTATCATTTCTGGTTAAACAGACCTGCAGACCAATTAAAATTGAGAATATCTGAGTGGCAAAAAGACTTCCGGGTTATTAAACGTAGCATATTTCTAATAATCAACCTGATAAGAAACAGCAGCAATCCTACTATTGAAAAAGCTGAAAAAGGTTTTTTTCAAAAATCTCTTGAACAAAATGTTAATTGTCAGTTAATCCGCATTATTATGCCGAATGATTCAATTTATTTTCCTGAAATAAGTGCTGGCAAACACAGGTTTACAATCCGTTTTTTACTCCAGGAAGATACTTCCGGAAGACCTGTACAGACAGATGATAATCTAGACTTTCAATTACATTGTTGCATATTATGAATAAGTGCCCCGCTTGTAATAAAAGATTCGATAAAATCAAAAATAATGATTCATTTCCATTTTGTTCAGAACGCTGTCGACTAATTGATCTTGGTGATTGGTTAACTGAAAACCATAAGATATCTGAGGAAAATATTGAGCCTATGCTGGATGAAACTGATATTGGTAATTTCACTAAACACTAAATTTCAGACATGTTAGCTGAAATTGGGCATATGACTTGGACGACCTCCATACTTCTTTATAATTTCAATTCCTATATCTGAATCCCATATGCCAGATATCATTGAAATACCATAACATCCTGAATTAAGGGCCTTAATAGTATCTGAATGTTTTATTCCGCCCAATGCATATACAGGAAATGGCACACCTTTCGTAAGATTAGAGATATTCTCCCATCCCAGTGGAATTGTGTGTTCGTGGCTTGTGGTATTATGAACAGGTCCAATGACACAAAAGTCCAGATTACATTTCTTTGCCTGACTTAATTCATAAGTATTATGACACGAAGCAGCCAGATAAAAATTTTCTGCTGTTTTCTGTGGATGATAATTCATCAAATTTTTACTTGATAAATGTACACCGTCAGCCCCTACTGCTTCCGCTTCGTTCTGACTACCGTTATATATCATCAGACAGTTAAATTGATTACATAATTTTTTTAATCGTCCTGCAACTGCCATGCGTTCATGTATTGGCAAAGATGGGCATCTAAATTGAATTAATTTTAAACCATTTTCGAGATATCTATTAATCGTATAAAAATAATTTTCGTTATAATGCTTGAGATCAGGTGTAATCAAATACAAGATTGGGAGCTTTAATATTTTAAGCAGATTTTTATTAGCCTCTGGAAAATGATAGTTTATCAAATCATCAACATTACACCATTTTATAATCTGACCTTCCCTACTGGCATACTCACCTGTCCAGCGATCAACTATCCATATATTTAATGTGGTTTTCAAATCAACATAGTCGTGATTTATAACCTGAATTTTGTGTGCATTTACAACTTTGAGTCCAGTTTCTTCTTCAATTTCACGCGATAAGGTTTTAAACTCTGATTCATCAGGTAGTGGTTTACCACCAGGAAATTCCCACATACCTCCTTGCGGTTTGCTGTAAGGGCGTTTTGATATCAGAACAGAATCAAGTGTTTGATTGTAAATAATTCCGACAATAACTTGCTGTCGAGACTCGGGCATCATATTAAAAATTCAAATAAAAGTTCAGGACCTGTAATCAGCATTAATACTGACATATTCATGTGATAGGTCACATGTCCATATACTTTCCTTATATTCACCCCTACCAAGTTCTACTGTAAGCGTAATTTCAGATTTTGACATAGCAGAAACTCCTTGTTCTTCACTATAATCATGATATCTCATCCCATTCTTTACGATGCAATACTCATTTATAAATATATTGATTCCTTCTGTATCAAGATTAATAACCCCCGCCTTGCCAATTGCTGCTAATATTCTTCCCCAATTAGGATCGCAAGCAAAAAAAGCAGTTTTTACCAGAGGTGAATGAGAAATTGCATATGCAACTTGTAAACATTCTTGAGGCGAGTCTCCTCCGTTCACATTTACTTCAATAAACTTCGTAGCACCTTCTCCATCTTTGATGATGGATTTAGCAAGAAACTCACATACCTTATGTATCGCATCTTTTAATAAATTATATTCAATCCCGTTAGAATTAGTTATCTTACTATTTCCTCCTTTACCGGTTGCCATTACCACACAAGCATCGTTAGTTGAGGTGTCACCATCTACAGTTATTTTGTTGAATGTAATATTAATTACTTCCTGGAGTAAATGCTGTAATACTTTGGAATCAATTGACACATCAGTTCCAATAAATGCCAGCATTGTTGCCATATCTGGTCTAATCATCCCAGACCCTTTTGCAATACCAGTAATTGTGATTTTTTTTTCATTAATTACAACTTCAGTAGAAATAACTTTTTCAAACGTATCTGTTGTCATTATTGCTCTAGCTGATTCCAGCCAACCACCTGGTTCAAGCTTTGCAATAAGATCTGGTATTACCTTAGTTATTTTCTCAACGGGCAATACTTCGCCTATTACTCCAGTTGAAAATGGAAGGATTGCTTGAATTTCACAACCCGCCGCATTTGAGATGCTATTACATGTCTCTAGCGCACTAAGCTCGCCCTTTTTACCTAGTCCTGCATTAGCATTACCAGCATTAATTATTAAGAATTCAGGAGAATCTTCAAGTAAGAGGTGTTTTTTGGCAATAATGACGGGAGCTGCAGCAAAACTATTTTTGGTAAAAACTGCTGCGACAGATGCATTTGGGCATAAACGAATTAATGTCACATCATTTCGTTTATTTTTATAAATTCCTGCGCTGGTTGATGATAATAATATTCCAGGAACTGAGTTGATATTATTAACTGAAGTACTCTCCACCATAATAATTTAAGCTTATAAATTCAGGATAGCTGCCCATGGCATTGCTTATATTTTTTCCCTGAACCACATGGACAAGGCTCATTCCTTCCGATTTTTTTATCCTGTCTAACAAATGGTGTTTTTGCTGATTCATCTTCCGTTGCATTTTCATTTGACAGCGCATTAGGAGCTGCAGGATGGTTATACTGCATATTCACGTTCGAATCATGTTTTACAGCGTTAATATCCTCTTCAGAACGAACCTGCACTTTCGATAATATGCTAATCACTTCTTTCTTAATATTCTCAAGCATTTCCTGAAACATTGTGAATGCTTCTCGCTTATATTCCTGCTTAGGATTCTTTGCAGCATAACTTCTTAGGCCGATACCCTGCCTGAGATGATCCATACCAACAAGATGTTCTTTCCAATGCCTATCAAGGACATCAAGCATAAAATCTTTTTCTATTCTACGAATCAGGTCCGTAGGGATATCTCTTTGTTTTTCTTCCGCAAACTTTTCTACTTCATATAGTATTTTTTCTTTTAAGGATTCTTCATGTAATGACTGATCATTCTTCAACCATTGATTAATATCTAACTTAATAGCTAAATCATGATCAATTACTTCAGTAAGACCATTAATGTCCCAGGAATCTTCAAAACTTCCAGATGGAATATAGAAATTCAACAAATCATTTACTATATCATTTCGCATGCTTTTTATATCTTCAGAGATCTCATCTACTTCCAGCAGATCATTTCTCCATTCATATATAACTTTACGTTGATCATTAGCAACATCATCATATTCCAGAAGATGTTTACGAACATCAAAGTTATGAGCCTCTACTTTTCTTTGTGCGTTCTCAATTGCCTTGCTTACCAGGTTTGATTCAATTGCTTCACCTTCTTGCATACCCAGTCTTTGCATGATTGCGGCAACCCTATCTGATGCAAATATACGCATCAAATTATCTTCTAGTGATAAATAGAAACGAGTTGACCCAGGATCACCTTGTCGCCCTGACCTCCCTCGCAATTGGTTATCAATTCTACGTGATTCATGGCGCTCGGTACCTATGACTCGCAATCCGTTTGCATTAATTACGTCATTATGAAGTTTCTGCCAATCAAGCTTAATTTTATTTAGAGTTTCTTCATCCTGCTCTACATGCAATTTTAATTGTCCTTCCAGATTACCACCCAATACAATATCTGTACCTCTGCCCGCCATGTTTGTCGCTATAGTTACGTTACCAGGCATCCCAGCCTGCATAATAATTTCAGCTTCTTTTTCATGAAATTTGGCATTCAACACCTGGTGCTTAATATTCTGAACGTTCAGCATCTTTGAAAGGTACTCAGATACCTCTATAGAAGCTGTTCCAACCAAAACAGGCTGCCCTCTATTTACACAATCGATAATATCTTCAATGATAGCTTTGAATTTTTCTTCTGCTGATAAAAATATTACATCGGACTCATCATTTCGAATCATATCTTTATGTGTTGGTACGACGATAACTTCAAGTCCATATATTTGTTGAAATTCAAAGGCTTCAGTATCTGCAGTACCTGTCATTCCCGCAAGCTTGCTATATAATCTAAAAAAGTTTTGGTATGTAATGGTAGCCAGCGTCTGATTTTCATTTTGAATAGTTACGCCTTCCTTGGCTTCAATTGCCTGATGTAACCCATCAGACCAGCGACGTCCAGGCATAGTACGACCAGTAAACTCGTCCACTATTACAACTTC
Source organism: uncultured Gammaproteobacteria bacterium (assembly GCA_943788815.1). Classification (GTDB taxonomy): domain Bacteria; phylum Pseudomonadota; class Gammaproteobacteria; order Eutrophobiales; family Eutrophobiaceae; genus Eutrophobius. The sequence goes on along the minus strand of CALSRS010000003.1, from coordinate 108,392 downwards.
ATTATCTTGAACAATATATTCAACATCTTTATGAAAGAGCGAATGAGCACGTAGTGCTGCATTTAAATGATGTAATACTGGGATGTTAGCCAGATGATATAAACTCTGCCCTTCCTTAATAATGCCGGTCTCGGTCAAGATATTTTCTACATTATCGTGGCCTTGTTCAGTTAGAAATGCCTGCTTAGTTTTTTCATCGATAGTAAAATCATTTTCTACATCCTCAGATTCTGATGCCTTTAACCTGGGTATAATCTTATTTATTGCATTGTATAATTCTGATCGATCATCAACCACACCCGAAATTATCAAAGGTGTCCTTGCCTCATCAATTAATATTGAATCCACCTCATCTACAATTGAGTAATTTAATTCACCTTGCACACGGTCCTCTTCTCTAAAGGCCATATTGTCTCGTAGGTAATCAAACCCATACTCATTATTTGTTCCGTATGTAATATCTGCAGAATAAGCCAATCTTCGCTCGTCCTTATTCAGCCCGGAAACTATAACTCCTGTTTTCAACCCCAAATATGAATAAATATTTCCCATCCATTCTGCATCACGTCTGGCCAGATAATCGTTTACAGTCACAATATGAACACCTTTGCCTGATATGGCATTTAAATATGCCGGTAATGTGGCTACTAATGTTTTACCTTCTCCTGTGCGCATTTCTGATATTTTTCCGCTATGCAGAACCATCCCACCAACTAGCTGAACGTCAAAATGCCGCATACCTAAAGTACGTGCACTTGCTTCCCTTACGAGAGCAAATGCCTCTGGTAATAATTCATCCAGAGACTCTCCTTTAGAGTGTCTATCTTTAAGTTCATTTGTCTTTTTGGGAAAATCGGAAGGCTCTAGTTTTGAAAACTCTTCTTCTAGCGAGTTAATAATCACAACGGTTTTTTGAAACTGCCGAATCACACGATTGTTTCTACTTCCGAATATAGATGTAATTATTTTTTTAAACATTGACTGTATTTAGGTAGTTTTTATAAAATTAATTTCAACTTTTTTAAGATAATCAATTCCCACAAAACGTGATTATAAAGAGAAAATCATCTGGCAGGTACCAAATAAGGAGTTGATTTAGAGAAAATTTACTACTTTGTTGAAAGGTATTTTTTCGGATCTACATGCTTTCCGTTATAGATAACTTCAAAATGCACATGTGTTCCGGTACTTCTACCAGTATTTCCCATCGTTGCTATCACTTCACCTCTTTCAACTTTCTCACCAACGGAAACAAGGTTTTTATTATTGTGGGCATATCTGGTTATATAACCATTCCCATGACTTACTTCTATCATATTTCCATATCCATATCTGGAACCTGACCAGGTTATAATTCCTGCTGCAACAGCAACAACAGGCGTTCCTTGCTTACCTGCAAAATCAAGGCCTTCATGAAATTCCTTTCTACCTGACATCGGATCAGTTCTATAGCCAAATAATGATGATAAGTATCCACCCATAGATGGCTTACCGCCTGGAGAAGTTTGTTCCTGTAGTGTGCGGTTTATTAACATCGATTCCATTGCAGTTAACTTTTCCGAACGATCCTGAAGAGTTTTCTCAAGGGCATTGAAAGATATTAACAAATCGGATAGCTGCATGTGTTTGTCCACAGTGGAGTCTATCGGCCCACCAATTCCAGGTGGGTTCTCTACACCAAATTCGATATCATCAAGATTGGCCATACTTGCAAGTCGTGACCCCAGGGCATCTAATCTCATCACATAACCCTGTAAAATACTTAATCTTCCTGCCATTGCATCAAGAGATTTCTTGGTACTATCTTCTAGATGATTTAACGTATTCTCCTGCTGATGTAATTCTTTTTGCCAGATTGAGTATGTGTTTGTTCTTGCAGCCTGCAACATATCAAGTGATAAAGTCTGTGCATGGGAATAGCCAGTTTTATAGATAAAAAAAGCTGAAATGGCAATTAATCCAAATATGGCATAAATAACCATTGGTCTTAGAACCAATTTATAGCTCTTATTACGATTATTTGAGATTAATATGATATTCATTATTATTCTTTTATAGATAATTATACACTAACCGCCATGATTCCAATGAAATCCGCCGTTAATATCAATGCTATCTTAAGTCATGGCCCAGACATATCCAGGCTTATTTTACACTCTTATTCCCTTTTGAGATTCCAGTCAATTATGCGATCTAAACTTAATTCGCCGGAATCAGAGCATATTTATCTGGCCAGTGTAAGCGAAGATACGGCAATTCTCTATACTGACAGCCCCGCATGGGCCTCGAAATTACGGTTCAAAACACAGCAACTTATTGATATCTTTAGTAATATACCTGATTTCCCAAAGATTAAAACGATTAGAATAAAAGTTAGTCCAACACTATATATAGAGCAAGAAGAGAATACACCAATAAATTTAACCCCTAAAACATCAAAATTTCTCGAAGAAATTGCAGATAATATGAATGACCCCGAGCTAAAATCTGCCCTGCTCAGACTCTCTAAACACAAGGAAGTTTAAGCTGATTGGGAGACACTCAAGGGCTGTATATATGAGAAAGGAATTTCTGATTCTTTATCAAACTCAACCAGTTCCCAGGCATCTTCATTTTCCATTAACTCTTTTAATAATCGATTATTTAGTTCATGCCCGGATTTGTAACCATTAAATGCACCAATCAAACTGTATCCTAACAAATATAAATCGCCTATCGCATCCAGAATTTTATGTTTAACGCATTCATCCTGGTAACGAAGTCCATCTTCATTAATAACTCTGTAGTCATCTACCACGACGGCATTATCTAGACTCCCACCTAAAATCAAATTTTGTTGCCTTAATTTTTCTACTTCTTTCATGAACCCAAATGTCCTGGCGCGACTGATTTCTCTAACATAAGATGTCGTCGAAAAATCTATTTCAGCATGGCAATTTTTACGATTAAAGGCAGGATGATCAAACTCAATTGTAAAGCTAACCTTAAACCCAGAAAATGGTTCAAAACGAGCCCACTTATCGCCATCAGCGATCTGTATTGGGCGTTTTATCTTTAGAAATTTTTTCAGACTGTTTTGTTCCACAACACCAGCAGATTGAATGAGAAATACAAACGGCCCTGCACTACCGTCCATAATAGGAACTTCTTCTGCACTTAAATCGACAAATGCATTATCAATACCAAATCCAGCAAAAGCTGACAATAAATGTTCAACTGTAGTAATACGAATATCACCTCTCACAAGACTCGTAGACAAGGTGGTATAACCAACATTCTCTGGTCTGGCACTTATCTCAATAACAGGATCCAGGTCGACCCTTCTAAATACAATTCCATGATTAACTGGAGCAGGCCTAAGAGTTAAATAAACTTTATTCCCAGTGTGTAAGCCGACGCCAGAAGCTCGAATTACATTTTTTAGTGTTCTCTGCTTAATTATCAATGCATTTATATATGTATATGAAAGACAAAGGGCTTTTTACGACCATATTTATTTACTGTCAAGTTGAATCCTTAATATCTTTAAAGTTTATCGATATTCTCTCATTAATCTGCCTGGCGACGTAAAAATGCTGGTATATCAAGATAATCAGGATCCTGTTCATCAGGAGACTTATTCTGACCAACATCCTGATTTCGTATGACAGTGGGTCGATCAAAGTCTTTATAGTCAACAGCCACATTTGATTCAGTAACCACCTTAATTCTAGGTGATTCTTCACGAATTACTGAATGACCAAGGCCAGTTGCGACTATCGTAACCCTAAGCTCACCACTCATTTCTGGATCGATTACTGTACCAACTACCACCGTTGCATTATCCGATGCAAACTGCTTTATTGTATTTCCAACATCTTCAAATTCACCTATAGCAAAATCCATACCTGCTGTAATATTCACAAGAATACCTTTTGCACCTGATAAATTGACATCTTCTAATAAGGGACTGGATATAGCCGCTTCTGCTGCAACTGTTGCCCTATCTTCTCCCTGTGCTTTACCGGACCCCATCATTGCCATACCCATTTCAGACATTACAGTTCTTACATCAGCAAAATCAACATTAATTAATCCTGGGCATGTAATAAGTTGAGCAATCCCCTGTACTGCACCAAGCAAGACATCATTTGCTGCTGCAAAGGCATTTAACAAACTTACTTCCCTGCCTAATACACTCATCAACTTTTCATTTGGAATCGTAATTAATGAATCAACAAATTGACTCAGATCACTAATCCCATTATCCGCTACCACAGCACGTTTTTTTCCTTCAAAAGAAAATGGCCGAGTCACTACGGCAACCGTAAGAATTCCCATTTCTTTTGCAACCTGTGCAACTACTGGCGCAGCACCTGTACCGGTACCTCCTCCCATTCCTGCCGTAATAAATACCATATCACTACCTTCCAATACGTCCATAATACGGTCACGATCCTCAAGAGCAGACTGTCTCCCAAGATCCGGATCTGCACCGGCGCCTAGTCCTTTGGTTACTGTCCCTCCTAACTGCAATATGGTTTTTGAAGTAGAGTTTTTTAATGCCTGAGCATCTGTATTGGCACATATAAAATCAACTCCTTCTATATTTGCTTTTAACATATGCTCTACAGCATTCCCACCTCCACCACCAACACCTATCACTTTTATGATAGCTGTCTGATTTGTAGCATCGACAAGTTCAAACATAACGTTACCCTCCAGTTAATAAAAATTAAAAATTTCCCGAAAACCAGCTTTTCATTCTGTCAAAAACACCACTAAATCCACCTTCAGTATGTCTACTATGAATTGATTCTTGAACCTGACGTTGGCCGAATAATAAAAGACCAACACCTGTTGAATAAATTGGATTTTTAACCACATCTGATAGACCGGTGATATGTTGTGGTGCACCCACCCTTACAGGCATATGAAATATTTCTTCTGCAAGTTCAATTGCACCTTCCATTTTTGAACTGCCACCAGTAAGGACGATTCCTGCTGCAATCAGATCTTCAAAACCACTACGTTGCAGCTCTGATCTAACAAGAGTAAATAATTCTTCATACCTTGGTTCAACTACCTCAGCTAAGGTTTGCCTTGCTAACCTTCTTGCGGGTCTGTCTCCAACACTTGGAACTTCAATAGTTTCATCGGGATTTGCAAGTTGTGTTAAGGCACATGCGTACCTGACTTTGATATCTTCTGCATGTTGTGTAGGTGTCCGCAGAGCAACGGCAATATCATTGGTAACCTGATCACCAGCAATTGGAATGACAGCAGTATGATGAATTGATCCATCAGTAAATACTGCTATATCAGTAGTGCCACCTCCAATATCTACAATACAAACTCCAAGATCTTTTTCATCATCAGTCAAAACTGCATAACTAGAAGCAAGTTGTTCAAGGATAATGTCATCGACTTCTAGACCACATCTCCTGACACACTTGATAATATTTTGTGCAGCACTCACCGCCCCAGTTACCATATGGACTTTTGCCTCCAACCTGACACCCGACATTCCTATAGGTTCTTTAATACCTTCCTGATTATCGATAACGAACTCCTGTGGCAATATATGGAGCATTCGTTGGTCAGCTGGAATAGCAACTGCCCGAGCCGCATCGATCACTCGATCAATGTCACCGACAGTCACTTCATTGTCGCGTATAGCGACAATTCCATGTGAGTTTAAACTTCTAATATGACTTCCCGCTATACCAGCATAAACAGAATGAATTTCACATCCAGCCATTAATTCTGCCTCTTCAATAGCCCTTTGTATGGAGTGGACGGTTGACTCTATATTAACCACAACTCCTTTTTTCAATCCCCTTGATTGACAGGATCCAATTCCGATAACTTCAATTCCATTAGATGGTGACATTTCACCAACGATTGCTACTACTTTTGAAGTCCCAATATCTAGTCCAACAATTAAATTTTTGTCAGATTTCTTTGCCATTTTCACCCTGCCTGGTCATCAGTTCAGTTTCATTGTTTGTTTTCCACCCTATTACAAACCCATTTGTATACCGCAAATCCACGTAACTTACTTTCCTCTCATTATTCTCATATAGACCTGGATAATATTTAATAAACTGATTTACTTTCTCCAGTATATTTGTCTTTCCAATTTGCAATTTCACATTGTTATCCAGGATTAATTGCCATGAACGCCTTTCACTTAAATGTAATTCTTTTACTTTGAGAGGTTCCGGCAGAATCTCGGTAATTTTGTAGAGTTGATCCATCACTAAATAATTTGAATTTTCCGGTCCGGATAAATATGGCAAGCCTTCTGGAAATGTCGATCTTTCTGGATTAAAGATGAATGAATCCGCATTCAATAAGGCATTATCTTTCCATATTGCAACTGCTTCTTGTTCTTTAATATCAACACTAATTCTGTCAGGCCATATTCGGCTGACCATAATTTCTTTTACCCATGGTTCATTACTTACAACTTCCTGTATTGTTTCCACATTGACATTAAAAAAACCACCTCTGACAACACTACTGGCACGCTCTTGTAAACTAACAGGTGAAAGATGAATAAAATCACCATTAATGCTCACATGGCGTATTGGTAAAGTCATAGGATCTGATAGCCTAATCACCACAAACATTAATGTGCCAATTATTAAGAGAGCAAAAATAATTCCCTGTATAAAATCAACTTTACTTTCTACCAAAAAATTTTTAACTGCACCATCAAGCTGGTTTTGTTTACCTGATGCCATAAACCTAATCATTGCAGTGTTACTCCATTATTTCGATCAAGGTAAACACTGGTGTAAAGTATATTCAGGACTAATTCTGTAAAACTTAGGCCAGCTTGTTTTGCTGACATGGGAACCAAACTGTGACTAGTCATCCCTGGCACCGTATTTAATTCTATTAACCAGGGCTTGCTATCCTTGTCGAGCAGGAAATCGACTCTCCCCCAACCAGACGCTGATAATGCAACAAATGCATCCATTACCATATCGGCTAATTTATTTTCCTGCGATACACTCAAACCACAAGGGCATAGATACTCAGTTGTATCTGCATGATATTTTGCTTCATAGTCATAGAACTCTCTGGGAGTACTAAGTTTAATCATGGGTAGAACTTCATCCATCAGTACTGTTGCCGTATATTCTTCCCCATCTATCCATTTCTCTGCCATAACCTGATTATCAAGCTCGCTTGCCTTTTCCCATGCGGACAACAACTGGTCTTGATTCCTGACTATAGTGACTCCAACGCTTGAGCCTTCAGTAACGGGCTTGATTACCACTGGAAAACCTAATTTATCAGGAACTTTAATCAAATCTTTATCGTTATTAATATTCAAGAATTCAGGTGTTGGTAGTTCAGTCGCGTTCCAGATTAATTTACTTCTGATTTTATCCATTGACAAAGCAGATCCAAGAACACCACTTCCTGTATAAGGAATACCTAAAGTTTGTAATGCACCCTGTATTGTTCCGTCTTCCCCTCCCCTTCCATGCAATGCAATAAACGCACGATCATAATTCTGTTGTTTCAAATCAATCAGCGAGTTTTCACTTGTATCAAATTCATATGCATCAACTCCAGATTGCTTCAAGGCCTCACAGATTGCAGCTCCTGTCTCCAGGGAAATAGTTCTTTCTGCTGATGACCCTCCCAGCAAAACTGCAACTTTTCCATAATCAAACTCTGAGAATTTCTTAATATCATGCATTGAAATCAACCCCTACATCTTGCCTATCACCAACGATCCTGACTTCTGGGATTAATTTAATACTAAACTTCTCAAGTACTTTCATCTGAACTTGATTAATCAAATTTTCAATATTCTCTGCAGTAGCATTACCTTCATTAATGATAAAATTTGCATGCTTGGTAGATACCGCTGCCCCACCGACAGAAAATCCTTTTAAGCCACAGTCATCAATTAGTTTTGCTGCAGGGTCACCTGTTTCTGGATTCTTAAATACTGAGCCACAACTTGCTTCTCCAATAGGCTGTGATCTTGATCTTTGGCTTAACAAATCTTTAATTATTTGCTTCCCATTTTCTTCTGTATCTTGAAATAATTTTAGGTTCGCAGAGACAAACCACTCTCCAGCTGGAATTTTCACTGTTCTATATCCAATAATAAATTCATCTTTAAACCGCTTTATTGCAATACCATCTCTGTTAATCGTAGTAACCGATTCAATTACACCCCAGGTTTCTAAACCAAATGCACCTGCATTCATAGCCAAAGCACCACCTAGTGTTCCTGGAATGCCAATTAAAAATTCCGCACCACTTAGACCTAGTTTCACACTGGCTTTTGCAAGCTGAGCACAGGAAACCCCTGCGCCTGAAAAAATATTAGTACTTGATTGTTTTTCAATCTTCTCATCCATATTTTTTGTGGCAATAACCGTACCTCTAATACCACCGTCTCTGACCAATAAGTTACTTCCTAATCCTATCCATGTAAGTGACTCACTTTTCTCTAATTGGGTAAGAAAATTTCTTAAATCCTCATAGTCATATGGAATATAAAATTGATCTGCTGGCCCACCGACACGCCACGAGGTATGCCTGGACATAAGTTCATTTGTCCTAAACTTGCCTTTATATTCACCATTCTTCTCTGTCATCATCAAATAAAAATCCAGCTTTTCATTCAAAGTTAATGTATTTTGCATTCCCATAATTAATGAATAGTATTACTAAAATTTTCCATCAAGCCTGGTCCCAGTTTCGCAATATCACCTGCTCCCATGATTAATATTATTCCGTTCTCAATTACCATATCTGAAATTACCGAATACACTTCATCGCCTTTAACATGCGCAATGTTCATGCTGATATTTGATGAAAGGCTTGAATATAATGTGGCCGTATCCGCATCTTTTATTGGATCCTCCCCTGCTGGATATACATCAAGTAAAATAATATTATTTTCGCTTGATAGCACATCACAAAAATCAGAAAAAAGATCTCTTGTACGGGTATAACGGTGGGGTTGAAATACAACCAGTAATTCACGATCCGGCCACCCTGATTTAATAGCATCTAAAGTGGCTTTAATTTCATTTGGATGATGAGCATAATCATCAATCACTGTCATTACTTTGTCATTAATCTTGATACTACCTAACATATTGCATCTTCGTGCTATACCCTGAAAGTTTTTAAGTGCCGCGACGATTGAACTATCGGATACTTCAAGTTCTGTACTTACCGCTATGGCTGCCAGGGCATTAAGTACGTTATGTTTACCAGGAAGATTAAGCTCAATACTCAATTCTGATTTTTCACCTGGCCTTGAGACTGAAAAGAATGAACGGTGTTGATCAATTAAAATATTAGTTGCGATATAGTCTGCCTGTGAATTAAATCCGTAAGTAACATACGGCTTACTTAGCAAAGGTATAACATCTTTAATTGCAGCATCTTCCAGACAAAGTACAGCAAAACCATAAAACGGAAGTCTTTGTAGAAACTCAACAAATGAGTGACTTAAACGTGCAAAGTCATTTTCGTAGGTACCAAGATGGTCCGAATCAATATTTGTTAAGACTGCGAAAACTGGCTGCAGGTGAAGAAATGAAGCATCACTTTCATCAGCCTCTGCAACTAAATATTTGCCACTTCCAAGTTTTGCATTCGTATTAATGCTGTTTAATTGACCACCTATTACGTAAGTTGGATCCAAACCTCCTTCAGCAAGGATACTTGCAATTAAACTTGTCGTTGTGGTCTTTCCATGCGTCCCTGCGACCGCAATTCCGTGTCTAAAACGCATTATTTCTGCCAGCATTTCCGCTCTCGGGATTACTGGAATACGATTTACTCTTGCCGTTTCGACTTCCGGATTATCGTTTGCTATAGCACTAGATACAACGACGACATCAGATCCACTGACATTTTCTGAATCGTGAGCATAACTAACAGGAATACCAAGACCTTCCAGATGAGTTGTAACCTTTGAGGACATCACATCAGAACCGGAAATATGGTATCCCAGATTATGAAGAATTTCTGCTATCCCACACATACCTGCACCACCTATACCAACGAAGTGTATGTTACGCGCCCTGCCCATTGCACTATCATTCAGGTCAGGCATTAACAATCTCCATGCATAAATTTCCTATAGTTTCTGTTGCGTTAGGCATGGATTTTTTTCTTGCGATGCTTGACATTTCAACTATGGTTTCACGCTTATTATGAAAATCTGTAATTAGTTCTAGCAGCTTTTCATTATTCAGCTCGTTTTCTGGTAGTAATACACCACCACCAGCGTCGGCCAAATATTTTGCATTCATAGTTTGATGATCATCCACTGCATAGGGGTAAGGAATAAAAATTGACGCCAAGCCCATAACGCTAATTTCACTGACTGTTAGTGCACCTGACCGACATATGACAAGATCCGCCCATGAATAAGCCTGGGCCATATCTTCAATATAAGAGACCACACCGTCCGGTTTTATACCAGATACTTCGTATGCATGTACTGTAGCTTCTAAATGCGCTGTTCCCGTCTGATGCAATGTTTTAATATTGATATCCTGTGATAACTTAGCAAGCACAACTGGAACTATATTATTTAAAACCCTGGCTCCGAGACTGCCACCCAATACAAGTATATTTAAGGTCTCACCTTTTTCAGCTTGTTTTATTTCACCTAACTCGCTCGCTTTTTGAATGATTTCCAAGCGCACAGGGTTGCCAGTCGTAATGACTTTCTTGCCAGTAAATGCATGAGGAAACCCTTGCATGATTATTCTGGCAAATGGTGAGAGTAATTTATTGGTTAATCCCCCAATTGAGTTTTGTTCGTGTATTAGTAATGGAATTCTTAATAGCCAGGCAGCTATACCACCAGGCCCACTAACAAACCCACCCATTCCTATCACTAAAGAGGGTCTAATATTTATCATGATTTTTAATGCGTGTGCAATTGCAATAAGCACAGCAAATGGCGCAAGTATCCAACGAAAAATATTTGTACCTCTTAATCCGGAAACATTTATTGTAAACAGTGGAAAATTATTTTGAGGTACTACCCGAGATTCCAGACCTTTGCTGGTTCCAAGCCAGTACAATTGCGCGCCTTTCTTTCTCAAATATTCTGCAATTGCTAAAGCCGGGTAAACATGACCGCCTGTACCTCCTGCCATAATTAAAACTGGCCTAATCGCCATAAGTATTCCTTCCTTCTGGTGATTTACTTCTTTGATGCAATCTGTTTTCCATTTCGATACGAACTAAAAAAGCGATTAAAACAATTGAAACTACAACACTGTTATTGCCATAACTTATTAAAGGTAGTGTCAAACCTTTGGTAGGCAAGACACCCATATTTACTCCGATATTAATAAAGGCCTGAATACCTATTAGCAGGCCAATACCATAGGAAAAATATGCGGAATACAATTTGCCCAATCTATGCGCAAGCTCTCCAATAATCATTGCGCGCCAAACTAATACGAAATAGAGAATAATGATTAGAATCGAACCAAACAAACCAAATTCTTCTGCAAGTATTGCGAAAACAAAATCAGTATGAGCCTCTGGCAAATAAAATAATTTTTGTATGCTGCTACCTAGGCCTACACCAAACCAATCTCCTCTTCCAAAGGCTATTAAAGCCTGACTTAACTGGAATCCTGAATTAAATGGATCTTGCCATGGGTCAAGAAAACTAGTTAATCGCTGCATACGATAAGGGGAAGATATAGCCAAACCCAACAAGGCAGCAGTGGCAGCTACAACCCAGATAAAGAAACGGCTCAATGGGACTCCACCCATGAATATCATTCCTAATGCTGTAGCAAATAAGACGACAGCGGATCCGAAGTCGGGTTCCATTAGCAATAAGCCAGCAACAATCGTTACCACAATAATAGGATGTATAAAGCCCGCAAAACTATTCTTGAGTTTTTCACCATGCCTTACCAGGTAACCAGCAAGATACATAATTAAACAAATCTTCATGATTTCTGAGCTTTGAATATTCACAGGACCAACACTGATCCATCGCATACTGCCATTTACCTCTCGTCCCAACCCAGGAATTAGCACCATTATTAGTAACAGCACGCTCAGCACCATAAGAAAAGAACTTACTTTTTCCCAAGCATCAAGAGGAACATTGATAATAAAAATTGCAACTGACAACCCAAGTCCAACTGAAATTAATTGTTTCCAAAAATAATAAAGAGGAATTGAGAGCGCATCATCAGAAACAGAAATTGATGATGATGCAACCATCACTAATCCTGTTGATACCAACGCAATAGAAACAGCAATTAAAATAATGTCGTAGGATGATGCCATTCTATCGGCAGACCTTTCCCTCAATGATATAGCCTGAGACCTCAAAGTTCGGTCCCTCCGTTTTTTTCAAGCTGTTTTACATTCCTGATAAATTCTTCACCACGTTCCGTGTAATCAGTAAACATATCTAAACTTGAGCATGCAGGAGAAAGCAGTACAGTGTCTCCTGAACTTGAAAGCTTCTTTGCCGTTTTTACCGCTGCCTCCAGACTGATTGCGTGTATAACCGTGCAATTATCTGAAATAACTTGCTCCAGCTTTAATGCATCTTTACCAATTAATATTGCTGTATGCACCCTCCCTTTTAGTGAGAGACCAAGACTGGAAAGGTCTGCTTCTTTTGCATCACCACCTGCAATTAATACTATATTTTCACCCTTTGCCAGACCTTCAACAGCAGCACAGGTAGCACCGGGATTTGTCCCTTTTGAATCGTTTACCCAGTCAACACCATCAATGTTTGCAATAAATTCACAACGATGCGGCAATCCCTTATATTGCTTTAATGCCTCGGCCATATGTAGAAACTCCAGACCAATGGCATGGCCAAGAGCAAGGCTGGCCAGAGAATTTAATATATTATGTCTTCCTTTAATCCCTATTTCAGACACACTAATAATTTTTTGATTTCCGAAACAAATCCAGTCAACATCATCAATAATTCTAATACCAAAAGTCCCACCATCAGGTTCGTTTTGTGTAAAGTAAATAATATTGTCATCTATATTGACCATTGATTTGATAACAGCGTCATCAAGATTAATTACTTTAATCCCGTCACCCATAAAAATTTTCTTTTTTGCAAGCAAGTATTCCTGGAAATTTTTGTATCTGTCCATGTGGTCTTCACTGATATTCAATACGCTGGATACGATAGCGTTAATATGCTGAGTAGACTCCAGTTGAAAACTGGATAATTCGAGCACGTAATAATCTGGAACATCAAATTCAAGAAGAGATAATGCAGGCGTGCCAATATTGCCGCCTAGTAATACTTTTTTGCCAGAAGCGGAGATCATTTCCGATATCAGCATTGCGACTGTACTCTTACCATTTGAACCAGTAATTGCGATGACTGGAGCCTTAGCCTTTTCTAGAAATAATTCAATATCACCTGAAATTTCCACCCCTTTTTCCATAACTTTTTGAATAACCGGATTCGACAACGGAACCCCGGGACTAACTATCAACTTCTCAGTAGAGCTGAATAAATTCTGATCAAATTCACCCAAAAATACCGGTATTTCTGGAAATTCAGAACGTAAGGTTTTAAATTGAGGCGGCTCATTTCTACTATCAACCACGGCAAGCTTTAATAAATTACGCGAAAGATAGCGTACACAAGACATACCTGTGATACCCAGGCCTACCACAATTGCATCATATTTTTCCTGTATTTCGCGCATGTTGTCCTTATATAAAATACTTAACGCACTATTCATCTGCCCTACCGAATCTTTAAACTTGATAATCCAATCAAAACCAGAATGAAAGTGATTATCCAAAATCTGACAATTACTCTTGGTTCTGGCCATCCTTTTAATTCATAGTGATGATGTAATGGCGCCATTCTGAAGATTCTTTTACCTGTCAATTTGAATGAACTAACTTGCAAAATCACGGAAACTGTCTCTATCACAAAAACACCTCCCATGATGAAAAGTACAACCTCTTGCCTGACAACAACTGCAACAATTCCCAGTGCAGCTCCTAATGCAAGAGCGCCAATATCTCCCATAAATACCTGTGCGGGATACGTGTTAAACCATAGGAATCCGAGTCCTGAACCTACTATTGCACCTAAAAATACACAGATTTCACCAACGCCAGGAACATATGGAATACTTAGATAGTCAGCAAATTGGACATTCCCTGATGCATACGCAAATATTGCCAATCCTGAAGCAACCATTACAGTAGGAAGAATTGCAAGACCATCTAAACCGTCAGTTAGATTGACTGCATTACTTGAGCCGACAATGACAAAATAAGCTAAAACGATAAAGAACCAGCCAAGGTCAATTGTAAAAAATTTTATAAATGGCAGGATCAATTGAGTTTCAACAGGAGTAATAGAAGTCTTGAAAAGAAACACTGCTGCGCTAAAACCAACAACAGATTGCCAGAAATATTTCCATTTTGCCGATAATCCTTTTGGATCCTGTCTGACGACTTTTTTGTAATCATCAACATATCCAATCAATGCAAAGGCCATAGTTACAGCACATACAATTTGCACATACCGATTTGTAAGATCTGCCCAGCATAAAGTACTGAATGCGATGGAAATGATAATTAACACCCCCCCCATCGTGGGTGTACCGGTTTTTAATAAATGTGACTCAGGACCATCATCACGGACTGTTTGCTCAACCTTATATTTACTCAGATATGCAATTAATATTGGACCTATAGCCAAAGCAATAAATAATGACGTAAGCGCGCCAAGAATTGTTCGCAGGGTAATATATAAAAAGACATTAAAACCACTGTAGTATTGAATCAGGTATTCAGATAACCAGAGCAACATGGTTAATTCCCCCTCCTTAATCCATCCACTAATTGTTCCATACGCATAAATCTTGAACCCTTAATCAACACAGTAACATCGGCAGATATCTCATCTATTAAATGACTTAGTAGATCATCGACTGAATCAAAGTGAATACTTCCCTCACCAAACTCTTCTGTGGCAAATTGACTTAACTCACCGACTGTAAATAGTCTGTCAATCTTGTATTTTCTGGAAAGACTGCCAGCTAGCCTGTGAAAATTTTCTGCTTCAGCGCCTAACTCCCCCATATCACCAAAAATCAGCCATCGGGCACCATCAATACCTGACATAACTTTTAACGCCGCCTCTAATGATGAAGGGTTTGCATTATAGGTATCATTGAATATTGTCGATCCTGATAAGCCCTTAATTCTTTCCAAACGTCCAGGAACACAGATCATATTCTCCAACCCCTGCTTAATCTGTAATACAGGTACACCTACCGAATAACAGCACGCAGCCGCAGCCAATGAATTTAGAACGTTATGCTCACCAATAAGTGAAAGACTAATAGTCAATACGGTTTCTGGAAATTGAATTTCAAATTCAGTCCTTCCATTCTTTTTATTGAACCGAATATTCTCAGCATAAATACCTGTTTTATTTTTAATACCAAAATATAAGGTTTTATTTTGCTTTGCAGTTTCAGTCCACATGCCAGCGTATTTATCATCTGCATTTATTATCGCGGTACCATTGGAACTCAAGCCTGAAAATATTTCAGCCTTAGCCTTTGCAACACCCTCTTCTGAAATAAATCCCTCCAAGTGGGCGGGTGCACACTGGGTAATTAAAGCAACTGTTGGCATGGTAATCTCACAAAGCCGTGCAATCTCACCTGCATGATTAGCACCCATCTCAATTACGGCAAATTTATGCGCATCACCAAGTTCAAATAATGTTAGTGGAACGCCGATGTGATTATTTAGGTTGCCTTTGGTCGCCAGTATCTTTGCATTGAGTCCCAAAATAGACCCAACCATTTCCTTAACAGTGGTTTTTCCATTACTTCCAGTAATTGCAATTACAGGGATATCAAACTTACTTCGCCACTGATTTGAAAGTTTTGACATGGCATTTAGAGTATTATCAACCTTGATTTGAGGTAGGTCTGTATCATTTACTTTGGTATCTACAATCGCACCTGCTGCTTTATTATCATGAACTGTAGATAAAAAAGCATGGCCATCCATTCTTTCCCCTTTTATTGCCACAAAAAGGTTTCCACTATGAATTGAACGCGAATCTATACTCACACCTGCAAATACGGTATCCATTCCCGAAAAAACACCATCGATATTATGAGCCACTTCAGATAGTCTCATTGATATCACCAGAGCGACTCCAATAAATTAATTACTAACTGTCTGTCGCAAAACGGCACTTTCACACCGTTGGTTTCCTGATAAGTTTCATGTCCTTTACCAGCAACTAAAATAAAGTCATCTGAACCATATGTATCAATTGCTTCTTGAATAGCTAAGGTCCTGTCCAATTCCACTTCACAGGCAACCACCCCACTCATTCCTGACTGGATATCTTCAATTATTTCTTTTGCTGACTCATTTCTTGAGTTATCACTGGTAAGAAAAATTCCGTCACAATATTTCTCAGCAATTTTCCCCATTAGCGGGCGCTTCTCCTTATCACGATCACCACCACATCCGAATACACAGACTAAACGCCTGCATCCAAGCTTGCGCAATGTGCTCAGGGATTTCTCAAGTGCATCTGGCGTGTGTGCATAGTCAATAAAAATCTTTGGCGATGTTGGCGCACAAAACAATTCCATTCTTCCAGGAACTGCCTTTACTTTGGAAAGTGCTTCCAACGCATCAGTAAACGGAATATTTTTAATACAAAGAACTCCAAGACAGGCCAGGATATTTTCAGCGTTGTAATCTCCCACTAGATTAACTGTCAATTGTTCATTTCCCCATTCACTGAAAATTTCCATGGAAATTGAATAGATATCATGGTGCTTTATAACTGCATATAATTCACTATCTTGTGCATTAATATCTACATCATGTTCCAGGACTTTATACCGAATTAGATTTATATTTTCGGGGAGATCGGAAGAAATTTGCAGACCAAAATCATCGCCAACGTTTATAACAGCATTTTTTATAGAAGATAGATAAAATAATTCCTGCTTCGCTTTACCATAAGCATCCATGTCTTTATGGTAATCAAGATGATCCTGACTGAGATTTGTAAAGACCGCAGTGTCAATTTCAATATTATTCACTCTTCCTTGATCTATCCCATGGGACGATACTTCCATTACCACTTCTTCAATCCCGCGGGAATAAAAATCGTTAAGCAATGCATTTAAAGTGATGATGTCTGGTGTTGTATTAATAGCCGGCGACAAGTTATTTGCTGTTCCATAACCCAGGGTACCAATAATGCCAACTGGCTTATTTAAGCAAATTGATATTGCCTGGTTTAAAAAATACACAACAGAGGTTTTTCCGTTTGTTCCAGTTATTCCTGTGAGATCAATTTTAGCTGATGGAAAATCATAGAATCTCGAAGCTATCGTTCCCAGTACAGACTTAATTTCATTGACCTCATAGACGGGAACCTGATCAATCAGTTCAAAGCTATTTGACTCGCTTTCAATAACAATAGCACTCGCGCCTTTTTCAATTGCATCATTAACAAAATGCCGACCACTTGTTTGGGCCCCGTTTTTCCCAAAAAATAAACTGCCAGGCGTCACATTTCGACTGTCCAACTGAAGCGAAGATATGTATGCCTCTGTGATGTTATTAGATGGCACCAATCCACTGAGCAAACTACTCAGGTTGGCATTATCAGATGTAGAAAAAGCCATCGTCATTTTTCTATCCTGTTGTCCCTGGCATTTGTGTTGAAATTACATTACTACTATTTATTGCTGGTAGTTTATCTGGCGGAATATTTAATATTCTCAACACACCTTGAATCACTTTTGAAAAAACAGGTGCGGCTACCTGTCCACCGAAATGTTCAGCACCCTGAGGCTCATCAATAATTACAGCCATTACCAGTCTGGGATTGCTCGCGGGCGCAAATCCTGCAAATAAGGATAAATATCTATCTTCGGCATAGCCTTCGCTAGAGGACTTGTGAGCTGTACCGGTCTTTCCTGCTACCCTGTATAAGGGGACATTGGCCTTTTGCCCCGTTCCTTCGGGCTGTACAACTTTCTCCAGCATATCTCGCAACTTTTTTGCAATCTCAGATGACATTACCTGTTGCCCTGCGACTACTTCTTCATTAACTTTAAGAAAGGAAAGAGGGCGAAGTATTCCATCAGATGCAATAACACTATATGCCTGGGCCAGCTGTAATGCAGTTACAGCTATCCCATGTCCGAATGCAATAGACGCCAGGTCAAGTTCACTCCAGCTTGTATAACTGGACATTAATCCAGGAGATTCACCAGGAAACCCTGTGCCCGTTTGTTCACCGAATCCTACTGCACGAAGAGTTTGTGATAAGGCTTCAGGCCCGACGGCCAGGCCAATCTTGCTGGTTCCTACATTACTGGATTTTTGTATTATTCCTGTTAAATCCAGTGTCCCATAATTGGACGTGTCACTGATAATGTGATTACTTACCCTGAGATAACCAGGACTGGTTTTAATTAAAGTATCTTCTGTGAATAATCCTGATTTCAATCCCGCTGCAATAGTAAACGGCTTAAGTGTTGAGCCTGCCTCAAAAACATCCGTGATAACACGGTTCCTGAAATTTTCACTCTTAAGGCCAGCCCTGTTGTTGGGGTTATAAGATGGTTGTGCAGCAAGTGCCAGCACTTCCCCGTTATCAGGGTCGATAACTATTAGCGAACCGCTTTTTGCCTGATAATACTTAACAGCTGCTGCGAGTTCTCGATAGGCAAGATATTGAACGCGCCGATCAATACTAAGAACAAGATTTCTACCCGGGCTGGATTCACTGATACTTTCAATATCCCTGACAGCACGGCCTAGTCTGTCTCTCAATACTCGTTTTTCACCTGCTTCTCCTTTTAACCAGTGATCATAAGCAAGCTCAAGACCTTCCTGACCAGTATCATCAACGTTTGTAAATCCGACTAGATGTGCAGTAATTTCACCTGCAGGATAAAATCGCTTAAATTCTTGCTGCAGATGTACGCCAAAAATTTCAAGACTAGATATTTTATTTGTAAGATCAGGAGATATATGACGTTTTAAATAAACAAATTGTCTATCAATTCGATCATTGAGCATTTCAAGCAAATGCTCTGTGGACATATCAAGCAGATTGGCCAACACAGGAATATCTTCAGGATGCTCCAGTACCTGTCGTGGTATAGCCCAAATTGAATCCACAGGTGTACTAATTGCGAGTGGCTCATTATTTCTATCGGTAATCATTCCACGATGAGCAGGTATAGATACTACTCTCAAAGATCTTGCGTCCCCATGATCCTGGAGGAAGTCTTTATCAACAATATGTAAAAACGCCGCCCTCCACACAAGCAAAACAGATAAGCTTGCAAAAAATATCAGTATAAATTTTCTGCGAAAAGGATATATAGACTGTTTCATTTCCTTTTTCATTTTGAAATCAAAACTATCGAATCAATCTCGGGTGGATGCATATTTAATTTATCTCTGGCCAATCTTTCTATCCTGTCATCTGTCGCCCAGGTACTTTGTTCTAATTGCAACTTTCCCCATTCTTCGTTTAAGTCATTGCTAACCATTTCCAGTTTCTGAATTTCCATAAAGGTCTTTCTAAAATTGTGTTGGGTTAAGACAATTAATATTGCTGTTATAAATACCGAAAGAAATAGTAAACTGTTAATCATCATTTTCATGTTGCAAGCTTTTCAGCTATACGAAGCTTCGCACTTCTTGCTCTGACGTTGGTTTCATATTCCTTATTTGAGGGTGTAATTAATTTACCTATCATTTTCAATGCAGGCTTTATTTTATCTGAAGTAATTGGCAAATCATCTGGATAAGGATCATTTTTTGAATACTGACGCATAAACCTTTTGACTATCCTGTCCTCAAGAGAATGAAAACTTATTACGACTAATCGACCATGAACTGCAAGTAGCTCATATGCTTCAAATAAACCTGCTTTCAATTCATCAAGCTCATTATTCAAATATATTCTTATCGCCTGAAATGTCCTGGTAGCAGGATGTTTATTTTTATCTGGAAAAGGAATTGCCTTGACGATAATGTCAGATAAATCTGCAGTAGTTGCTATAGGTGTAATATCTCTACTCTCTATAATCGCTCTGGCTATTCGACGAGAAAATTTTTCTTCACCATATTTTCTTATAACTTGAGAAATTTCAGATTCATCTGATAGATTAATCCAATCCTTAGCGGAAACTCCCGAGGTAGGATCCATCCTCATATCAAGGTCTCCGGATTGGCTAAAACTAAACCCCCTTTCAGGGTCATCAACTTGCGGAGATGAAATACCAAGATCAAATAATATTCCATTAACTGATCCCAATAGCCCTTCTTTATTAAGATATACTGAAATTTCTGAAAAAGCTGAATGTATAACTTTGACCCTGAAGTCTTCAGCTGCCAATACTTCAGCAGCCTCAATTGCCATTGGGTCTTTATCAAAAACAAATAATTTGCCCTTGTCATTTAAATTCCTGAGTATGACCCTGCTATGCCCGCCTCTGCCAAATGTACAATCAACATAAATCCCGTCCTGCTGAATATTAAGTCCTTGTTCAACTTCATTAACCAGAACGGGTACATGTTCATATTCATTTGTCTTCATCAATATGAAGACAAATAAAATGGGGTTCTAAAGAGATAGTGGCTTGAGAACATCAGAGGGTTCACTGTTTTCATCACCAACCTGTTCCAGCCATTGGTCCCTTTGATCTATCCATGTAGACTGATCCCAAACTTCAAATTTATTTCCCTGACCAAGGATTACTGTGTGTTTGGAAATAGTCGCGTATTCCCTAAGTTCCTGTGACAACAGAATGCGACCTTGTGAATCAAGCTGGCAATCCGTTGCATATCCGCGCATCATTTGTTTTGCACGTCGACTTTGTTTATCAAAATCTGACAAGGTAGCGAGTTTATTTTCAATAATTTCCCATTCACTAAGTGGGTACAGCCATAATGATCTATCTAGCGGATTCAATGTTTGCACAAGACACCCACCCGAGATCGCCGTTAACCGCTCGCGAAAACGGCTTGGAACCGCAAGTCTGCCCTTGTTATCTACGCTGACTGAACTCGACCCTCTAAACACAAATAAACCCCTGATTTATGAATATAATAACCACTTTTCACCACTATTCCCCACTAAAGGAAATCATAGGGAGTTAACAAGGATTGTGTCAAGTGAATCTTGCTTTTTTCTGACGGAAATCTGCCTTTATTTACAGATACTTATGTGACAAAACTTGAAATTAGCATGAGTAGATTCAATATATATAAAATAAGTCCTTTTATTTCAATAAATTGAATGATCTTATTAATGTAAATTACGAGAAATGCCCGAAATTTTCATTATTTCTGGATTTTTTAGTGGATTCTGATGATCCGATCTGAAAACTGCAAAATTAAGGAGTCAGCCGGTAAGCCGGGTTCTGTCTTGGACAATCATTCATCTCGAGTGTACGTCGCCATACACCTCTAGCAGCCTACCCGGAAACAGTGCGGGTCACACCAATGTTTCCCTATTTGGCCTTGCTCCAGACGGGGTTTACCATGCCATATCTGTTACCAGATATGCGGTGCGCTCTTACCACACCATTTCACCCTTACCCTTACAGGCGGTATATTTTCTGTGGCACTTTCCGTCGACTCACGCCGCCCAGGCGTTACCTGGCGTCTTACCCTATAGAGCCCGGACTTTCCTCCCTTATAATTCAGGGCGATTGTCTGGCTGACTCAAGACTCATAGTAAAGATAAAAATAGTGCTTTCAAGTCTATTTAGTCATTATTTAATTATATTTTTAAAATTTTACTTTTTTTGTAATTCCAGGCCCAATTTATACATATTGTTTTTACTTTCGCCCGTAATTTCAGCAGCTAAACTTGCGGCCTTTTTCAAAGGTAATTCACGTAATAAGGATTCCATTACTTTTTGATTTAACTTTTCTGAAGTAGGCACCTTTTTATCAGTGCCTTTTATGACTATTACGAATTCACCCTTTTGTTGAGATACATTTTCATGCAGTAACTCTTTGATTTTACTAACAGTACCACAATAGAGCGTTTCATACTTTTTCGTTAATTCTCGGGCTACTAATACTATTTGGTCTTCTGAAAATATTTCTCTTATATCGTCCAATGCTGCCATGATTCGATGCGGAGTCTCATAAAAAACCATCGTTCTATCTTCGTAAAGCAAATCTTTAAATACCTTTGTACGCATAGATTTTTTTTCGGGTAAAAAACCGTCAAATACAAACCTGTCTGAAGACAATCCCGACACAGATAATGCTGCTATTAATGCTGAGGGGCCAGGAACAGGCACAACGTGTATGCCAGCTTCATGACAAGATTTAACCAGCCCAGAACCTGGATCACAAATTAAAGGTGTACCGGCATCGCTGATTAATGCAATATCGTGGCCAATGTGCAAATCTTTTATCAGTTTCTGCTCGTTATTACGCTCATTAAATTTGTGGTGGGATACTAGTCGAGTTGTAATATCATAATGACTGAGTAATTTTTTACTTTGCCTGGTATCTTCCGCAGCAATATACTTTACCTGTTTTAATATGCTCAAAGCCCTGAAACTGATATCTTCCAGATTGCCTATGGGTGTAGCGATAACATATAAGGTACCTACTGGATTTGACACAATAAACTCCACATCGTTAGTCTGGGAATGTTAAAAAAACAGTATATATTTATGAATCAATAATGCGAATACTCTTAATTACCTTTCTGCTTGCAGTGATATATGGTTGTGAAACAACAAATGTTCAACCAGAAGTTCCATCGACTCCAGATCAGGAGGCATTGGAATTATATCAGGAGGGAAAATTCCTGTTAGCTGGCCAGGAATATATAAGACTATCAGAAGATTTTCCTGCAGAAGCTACTGACTATAAATTAAAAGCCGTAAATTCATATATCAAGGCCAATAATTTTGAAAATGCATCTGAAATATTAAACACTATCACCACTTCCCAAACGCAAGAATTCAAAAATAACTTTCATTCAATATTAAAAGCAAAGATTGAACTGGAAAATGGAAATCCTGAACTGTCTTTAAAAATAACTCAGAATATTAATCCTGGGACTCTAGCTCCAGAAATTGTTGAACTACTATTAGAAACCAGGGCAATTGCGTTTGAACAATCTGGCCAAACATATCGTGCGGCAAAAGAATTAATAACTTTAGATAATATAAGAATAGATTTAGATCACCCGCCTGCATACAGCATGGAAATATGGAAATATCTTATTAGTGAAAGCCTGGACGAAATTGGAGATCTGGGAAATTTATCTGAAAACTTTTTACTTGCCTGGATTGAATTAACTAATATCACAAAGTCCTTAATCACTCAGAGTATACAATTTAGAGAGACAATTGATGTATGGCGCCAACTAAATCCATCCCACCCCGCCAATGATGAGTTAATTCCAGAATTACTACTGATTAGTGATAATTTCAATTCCAAACCGGATCAAATTGCATTGTTATTACCCTTAACAGGCATATATGAAAGATATTCAGAAAAAATTCGAGAAGGTTTTTTAACGGCATGGTTCAATGAAAGCAGCTATAAGCCAAAAATTAAAATTTATAATACGAATAATATCGACATACTTAAAATATATGATCAAGCGGTGTCAGACGGCGCTGACTTTATTGTAGGACCATTGGACAAGGAAGCAGTACAAAAAATTTCAGTAATGGAAAATATTCCAGTTAGGACACTGGCTTTAAATCAAATTGATGAAACTACAAACACGCATACCTTGGATCGAATCGTACCCTTACATCAATTCGTTCAATTTGGGCTACCACCTGAAGATGAAGCGAGACAAGTTGCTCAAAGAGGCATTTTCGAAGGTTACAACAGAGCGCTGGTTGTAACATCAAATGACGCATTTGGTCACAGAGTATTTAATGCATTCCATGATGAATGGACTGCTATGGGGGGTCATATTCTTGAGAAAGTTGAATATGACTCACGAACAACAGATTTTGTAACACCTATTAAGCAATTACTGAATATTAATAGTAGCGAGCAACGGTTTACGAATCTAAGACAAAGACTAAGCAGAAATCTCGTATACAACAGCAGACTCAGGGAAGATGCAGAGTTTATATTTGTCGTTGGAACAAATCTCACTGCCAGACAAGTGGTCCCACATTTAAGATTCTTCCGTGCAGAAGATATGCCCATATATTCAATCTCTTCAGTATATTCAGGAAATGAAAACCCTCAAATTGATAGCGACCTAAATGGTGTGGAATTTGTAGATATTCCCTGGTTATTGCGAGGGGACATCGAGCCATCAAGTCTTGCATCACAAATCCAGGATAACTGGGATTCTGAAAGTTCTGTCTTTCCCAGATATTATGCATTTGGCGTAGATGCATTTAGATTAATCTCCAATATTGGTGATCTAATGCTAAAAACCAGTAATAAATATATGGGAGAAACTGGTCAACTATATTTAACTGAAGAGGGGAAGATTCGACGCAATTTAATATGGGCCAAGTTTGATAAAGGAATACCTGTACCATTGAGTACTGGAAATACTCATTGACAAATATAACATCCACGACAACATTAGGTGCTATAGCAGAAGATACTGCCATTAAATTCCTTACTAAGCAGGGCTTGCATTTAATCGAACGAAATTTCAGATCCAGGTATGGTGAAATTGACCTGATAATGAAGGATGCAGAAAAAACAGTTTTTGTGGAAGTTCGATACAGAAAGAATAAAAAATATTTGGACCCACTGGAATCTATTAACAGCAAAAAGGTCAAACATATTATCAATACTTGTAATTTTTATATTCAAAAATCTAACGCTGATAACAGTATATACAGAATTGATATTATTACACTTTCAGGAAATCTTGAAACTCCAGAGATACATTGGTATCAAAACGCATTTACTGAATAAAATTAGACTAAAATACTTATATATAATATGGAACCTATTGAAAGAATAGTTGATAATTTTAAAGAAAATATTGAGCTAACAATTAAATCCAGTGAGTTACTAGGACCAAAAATTGTTCAAGCTGCTGAGGCAATGACATTGTGTCTTTTAAATGAAAAAAAGATATTAAGTTGTGGAAATGGTGGTTCTGCAGCAGAAGCCCAAAGATTTTCTGGTATGATGCTAAATAGATATAACATGGAAAGGCCTGGATTACCTGCGATTGCACTGACAACAGATACCTCTACCATAACCTCCATAGCAAATGATTACCAATATGCGGATATTTTTTCAAAACAAATAAGGGCAATTGGCCAACCGAGAGATATTTTACTCGCATTTAGTTCTAGTGGAGAATCTCATAATATAATTCACGGGATAGACGCAGCACACGAACGAGAAATGGTTGTAGTTGCATTAACAGGAAGAGAAGGAGGACAGATTGCTGATATCATACAAAATGATGATATTGAAATCAGAGTTCCCAGTTGGTCTACCTCAAAAATTCATGAATTACACTTATTAATAATAAATTGTTTATGTGATCTTATTGATCATCAACTATTAGGACTTGAGGGATAAACCCATGCAAAAAAACAGGATATATACATACTTAATAATCCTTTCATTCATTTTTTTAAATGGTTGTGCAGCTGTCGCAGTGACAGGTGTCGCAGCCGGTGCATCTGTTGCCTCTGATAAAAGAACAACTGGAACAGTAATTGAAGATCAGGCAATTGAACTTAAAGCATCTGAGTCAATTTTTTCCGACAAAGAACTAAGAGAAAGCACTCATGTTAATTTCACAAGCTTTAACACCGTAGTACTCGTAACTGGCGAGGCACCAACTGAGGCCATGCGAGACAAAATAATTAATATAGTAAGAAATATTGAAAAAGTTACTAGTGTCCACAATGAAATGACAATTGCAGCACCTAGCTCATTTATGTCTCGTAGCAGTGACTCGGTTATTACTTCAAAGGTAAAAACAAAACTGATCGCTGATAAGACTGCTTCTGCACTTAATACCAAAGTCGTAACGGAAAAAGGAGTTGTCTACCTGATGGGAATGTTAGCCAGGGAAAAAGCAGATGCCGCAACTGAGATTGCCAGAACTACTGGAGGAGTACAAAAAGTCGTCAGATTATTTCAATACACAGATTAATTGCGCCTGTTAAAATATCATAATTCACAGATATTAAGCTGCGTTACTTGAATCTACTTAAAATTACAAATCTCAATGTAATCACGATCGAGCATAAAACTGGTTTACTGACTCGGCTGCAAACAGTGACTCATAGCGCAATCGCACCAGAGGAGGCCATGGTATTTTCACTTTGAGTGCTACCTATTAACCCTACTTAATTAATTTTAAATCCGGCTTCTTTCGCTCAACAACTGAAGAAACCTCCTGCTCCAGATTATCATTATTCTCTTCAGGAAAAATCATTCCGTGACCATTTTCACGGGAGTAGATAGCAGTCACAGCACCTATGGGTAGATATATGTTCGTTGATTTTCCTGAGAAACGGGCAGAAAATGAAACCATCTCATTATCAATATTAAGATCACTTACTGCACCAGGGGAAATATTCAGCACTATCTTGCCATCCTGAATAAAATCCTGAGGCACGCTGGTTCCGGGAAAATCCGCATCAATTAGTAAATGCGGAGTCATGTCATTATCTATTATCCATTCATTTAACGCGCGAATTAGATATGGACGATTCGAATTCATAAAATCTACGGGCTTTTGATTTCCCGCTCATGTTCTGACAGACTTATTTTAAACGGCTCACGTTCGAATAAACTCTCAGCGTATTTCTGTAATGGTTTAGCGGATGCTGGCAATTTAATACCATAATAGTCAAGACGCCATAATAACGGCGCCATACAACAATCTATCAGGGTATATTCATCAGACATAAAATAAGGCTTCTGAGCGAATACTGCCGAGATTGCTGTCAGATGGTCTTTTATGTTTTTCTTTGCATTTGCAGCAGATAATTCATTATCACTGTCCAGATCTTCCACACAGCTGTATAAGTCCTGAAGTACCCGGTATCGCAACTGTCGGTTACTGGCACGAGCTACAGGATCAACTGGCATTAATGGAGGATGAGGAAATCTCTCATCCAAATACTCCATCATAATTTGCGCATCATATAGGACCAGATCCCGGTCTATTAAAGTTAAAACCGTATTGTAAGGGTTAATCTCAGAAATTTCTTCTGGTAGATTATTTCCAGTGACATAATTTACTTCTACATTAATATCTTTTTCAGCCAATACGATCCTTACTGCATGCCCTATAGGGCTAACTGTGTCAGAATACAAGACCATGACTGAGCGTCTGTTTGCCACACTCGTCATTATAATTCTCCTAAGACGGTTTGATTTTATTATTAAAGGTATTTATTTATTCGTGTATGTCTTTCCAATATTCCTTTTTAAGGAAATAGACAATCACTAGCAAAAACATAAGATAAAGTATGACCCAGACACCAAATGATCCACGCTTTAATTTTATCGGCTCACCTAAATAAACCATAAAATTAACGAGATCACTTACCGTTTGCTCATAACTTTCATTCTGATAGGCAGCCGGTTTACCTGCAGGTTCTTCCATCAGTTCAAGATGATCAATAGACCTCACTGGCAAGCCATCTTCACCTGCTTCTTCCACATAAACAGCTTTCTGCCATCCTTGTAATTCCCATAGCACATGAGGCATAGCTACATCTTTGAAAACTAGATTATTCACCCCAAAAGGCCTGGAGGAATCCAGATAAAAAGTCATCAAATAGTTATATAGCCATTCAGGACCTCTCGCCCTGGCTATCACTGAAAGATCTGGCGTTGAGATTCCAAAATATTGCTCAGCACTTGAAGGTGTCATTGCAATTTGCATGGTATCTCCAACTTTATCTGTCCCAAACATAAAATTTTCAAGTAAAACACTGTCAGGTATACCAATATCTTGTCCCATCCGATTGTATCGCATATAAGACGCTGAATGACAGGTTAAACAATAATTTACAAATGTTCTCGCGCCTCGTTGTAATGCACTTTGGTCGGAGAGATCCGGAGAAAATTCATAAGGCATTTCACCCTCAGCTGCCAACAACCAACCGGGGGTTAATAATAGGGCTGTTATTAATATATATATACGCATGGTCAGAATCTCACCCTGTCAGGTACAGGTTTATCGTTATCAATACTTGTATATAACGGCATTAACAGGAAAAACATGAAATAAACAAAGGAGAATCCCCTCGCCATCCAGGTAAACAACGGGGTCGGGGCCTGCATGCCCAACCAGCCCAAACCAATGAAACTGATGGTAAACGCAGTCAATGCCAGTTTGTAATTCATCCCTCTATACCGGATAGATTTCACCTTGCTTCTGTCTAGCCAGGGTAGGAAACAAAACAGTACCGTGGCTAAGCCCATGGCTATCACACCACCTAACTGACTAGGAACCGCCCGTAATATGGCGTAAAACGGAGTGAAATACCACACAGGAGCAATATGCTCTGGTGTTTTTAAAGGATCAGCCGGTACGAAATTCGCATGTTCAATAAAATAACCATTCATTTCCGGCCAGAAAAAAACCACGGCTGCGAACAGAATCAGAAAGATTACGACCCCAACCGTATCTTTAACCGTGTAATAAGGATGAAAAGGGATTCCATCCAATGGAATACCATTCTCGTCCTTGTGTTCCTTGATTTCTACTCCATCCGGATTATTGGATCCCACTTCATGCAGAGCAAGAATATGAGCAACCACGAGACCACAAAGTACCAGAGGTAACGCGATTACGTGCAATGCAAAGAACCGGTTTAGCGTCACATCAGATACCACAAAATCACCCCGAATCCACAAAGACAGGTCGTCTCCGATGATCGGTAAAGCACCGAATAAGGAAATGATTACCTGTGCACCCCAGTAGGACATTTGCCCCCATGGCAATAGGTATCCAAAAAAGGCTTCTCCCATCAATGTAAAATAAATCAACATTCCAATTAGCCAGATCAATTCTCTTGGACGCTTGTAGGACCCATATAACATCGCGCGGTACATATGCAGGTATACAACGATAAAAAATGCGCTGGCACCGGTGGAATGCATATAGCGTATCCACCATCCCCATTCAACATCCCGCATAATGTATTCCACTGAGGCAAAAGCAAGGTCTGCTGATGGCTTATAATTCATGGTCAACCAGATGCCCGTAACGATCTGGATAACAAGTACAACCATGCTTAAAACACCAAAGTAATACCAAAAATTGAAATTTTTGGGAGCATAATACTGCCCAGCATGTTTATTCCACTCTTCGATAAGTGGAAATCTGGCATCGATCCAGTCTCTCAACGCAAGTATATATTTAATCATGAGAGCACTCCTGAATCATCACCGATCAGCACCTTGGTTTCACTAAGATACATATGAGGCGGGACAACTAGATTCGTTGGGGCAGGAACCCCTTTATACACCCTGCCAGCCAAATCAAACCTGCTGCCGTGACATGGGCAGAAAAAACCGCCTTTCCAGCTACTATCAAGATTATGACTTCCTCCGTTTTCGCGGCTGACATAAGTCGGTGAACATCCAAGGTGGGTACAAAGACCCAGCACAATCAGGTATTCAGGTTTTACTGAACGAAATTCATTTTTTGCATATTCAGGCTGTTGTTCACGCTCTGAAGCCGGGTCAGCCACTTCACTATCCAGTTCCCTGATAGTATTAAGCGCTGATTCAGATCGCCTTAATATCCAGACAGGTTTACCCTGCCATTGGGCAATCTTGAGTTCTCCTGCTTGTAGTTCACCAATCTCCACTTCTACCGGGGCACCTATGGCCTTGGTTTTCGCACTCGGTGATAAAGTGGATATAAATGGAATGCTGGTCGCGACAGCACCTGCTCCACCTACGACTGATGCCGTCGTCGTCAGGAACCGTCTGCGATTGTTATCAACACTATTAGTACTCATTTTCTTAATTTCCCCAAACAGTTAGATTGGCGGGTATTTTCTCCGAATTATACCACGATAGTCGGTTTGTATAAGTATCTTAGGCCAAATCTACCGATACAAATGGTATTTTTACCTCGATGTGGCAAGCACCTGCCTAATTGAGCGATAATCATCCGTGCAATGAATCCAAACCGTTTGACCAATGTTATAAAATTCCTGGTTCAGTTCAGTATTTCTGGACTGGCGATTGCTTTTATTCTTATTGTCTCCTTTCCAGATAAATTCTTACCTCATCCAGAAATGCAGGTGAATAATATCTCGTTAGAGGAAAAAAATCCTGTAGAAATTTACTCTTATAATGATGCAATTTCACTGGCCTCTCCCGCCGTTGTCAATGTATATGCCAGACAAATTCGCTCAGAACAGACAAATCCATTATTCCAGGACCCTATTTTCAGACGTTTTTTTGGCAACCTATCTTCGGAGCAAGAAATAAACAATAACCTGGGATCGGGCGTTATTATGAATAAATCAGGGTATTTGCTCACAAATGCCCATGTAATTAATGAAGCTAATGATATCCAGGTCACGTTAATAGATGGCCGCCAGGCCACTGCAGAAGTTGTTGGTATAGACAGTGAAACCGATCTTGCAGTGTTGCATATTGAACTGACAAATCTCCCAGTTTCTCCTGTTGGAAAATCTAATGCGCTTCAAGTAGGCGATATTGTGCTAGCTATAGGTAATCCCTATAACTTTGGTCAGACAGTCACACAAGGGATCGTTAGCGCTACACGCAGAAACAAAGTGGGAATAAATATTATAGAAGACTTCATACAGACTGATGCCGCGATTAATCCCGGAAATTCTGGAGGTGCTCTGATCAATGCTCGGGGAGAACTGGTGGGAATAAACACAGCTATCGTCTCTAATTCCGGAGGCTCCCAGGGTATAGGCTTCGCTATACCTGTTGACCAGGCAATTGATGTCATGCAACAACTGATTAACCGCGGCTATGTAGAAAGAGGTTGGCTGGGTATTGTTCCACAACCAGTCCCAGCAGACATATCCGATGCTTTAAACCTGGACACATCCGGAATAATTGTAACTGCAGTATTTAATAATAGCCCTGCCGCAGCCGCTGGCGTGATGCCAGGTGATATCATTATTAAGGTCAATGGACACCCACTAGTGGATTCCCAACAAGCTATTCAGGTAATTACAGGTTTTAAACCAGGAGAATTAATCAATCTGGATATAATCAGAAATTGGGACAGGATATTTATAAGTGCGGAAGTGACACAAAGGCCAAAAATTATTCAATAATTAATATCTATTTATTTTTTCGCATTTCTGCCGATCTTGCATGCGCAGTTAAACCTTCCCCTCGCGCCAATTCTGATGCTGTCTGTGCCAAGTGGGAAGCAGAATCTGGACCACATTTTATAATTGATGTGCGTTTTTGAAAATCATACACACCTAGTGGAGACGAGAATCGTGCTGACCGTGCTGTTGGTAAAACATGATTTGGCCCAGCACAATAATCACCCAGAGACTCAGAAGTATAAGACCCCAAAAATATTGCTCCTGCACTTCTAACTTGTGAAACAATAGATTCAGGTTGTTGTATTGCAAGCTGCAGATGCTCCGGAGCGATCTGGTTTATTATTTTTACTGCTGCATCCAGATTTTCCACTGAGATAAATACACCGTGTTTTTCAAGCGCACTCTCAATAATTTCCTTACGTTCCATTTCGGGTAATAACTTGCATATACTTACATATACTTCATCAATGTATGCATTATTTGTACTGACAAGAATAGACCTTGCATCTTCATCATGCTCCGCCTGGGCAAACATATCCATTGCTATCCAGTCTGGATTACAACTACCGTCAGCAATAATTAATACCTCAGAGGGACCAGCGATCATGTCTATTCCTACTGTTCCAAAGACAAGACGCTTTGCTTCTGCTACATAACGGTTTCCAGGACCAACGATTTTATCTACCTGTGGAACCGTTTTTGTACCGTATGCCAATGCAGCGACAGCCTGGGCACCCCCTATACTGAATATCCTGTCTACGCCTGCAATGGATGCTGCAGCAAGCACAATCGGATTTAAATTATCATCAGGCGTAGGTACTACCATGATGATTTCATCTACACCAGCCACACGGGCCGGAATACAATTCATTAAAACCGATGATGGATAAGCAGCCTTCCCACCAGGAACATATATACCTGCTCTTTCTATCGCGGTAATCTGCTGACCTAATTCAATCCCGTCATCATCTGTATATTTCCACGATTCTGCTTTTTGTTTTTTTGCATAGCTTGTAATTCTTGATGCAGCATGTTTCAAGGCATTAATTAAACCATCTGAAACACTTTTTATATTTTCTTGCCAGATATCTTTTGTGATTTCAATGTCATTTATACTGATACTTCTACGATCAAATCTGTTGGTATATTCGACAAGAGCATCATCCCCTCTTAGACGCACATCATTGACAATATCACTTACCACTTTTGTCAATTCAGGATCATTCTGAGCTATAACAGTAGAGACTTCCTTTAACGAATTGATGAAGTCTTTATCTGAGTCACATATTCTTTTAATTGAAATCATATCTATACAATTTTCTCCAGAGATGAAATTAATTGTTTGATTTTATCCCGCTTAATTTTCATCGCTGCCTTATTCACAATCAATCTTGAACTAATCTCACATATGGTATCAGTTGCCTTTAACCCATTGGCTTTTAAGGTATTTCCTGTATCAACCAAATCAACGATTTTATCCGCAAGTCCTAGTACTGGAGCGAGTTCCATAGAGCCATATAATTTAATTATTTCAACCTGTATGCCCTGTTCGGTGAAATATTTCCTGGTTGTCCTGGTATATTTTGTTGCTACCCGCAATCTGCCATTTCTTGTTTTGTATTGCACAAGTTCTGCAAGCATTAATCTACATTTAGCAATACCAAGATCTAAAGGTTCATATAGTTCGCTGCTATCATGTTCGAGTAATATATCTTTTCCAGCTATTCCCACATCTGCACCACCGTACTCTACATAGGTAGGTACATCAGTCGCTCGAACAATAATAAGATTGATATCGGGCTGATTTGTTCCCAGGATCAGTTTCCTTGATTTATCAGGATTTTCCTCAGGGACAATACCCACCTTTTCAAGTAGTGGTAATGTATCATCAAGAATTCTCCCTTTGGATATTGCTATTGTCAGACTACTAGTCACACTAAATTCCTATTTTTTTACATGCCTATTTGCATTGAAATTCCCAGGGCTCAACCTGGAATGCGTATTATTTCTGCCCCTAACTGACTAAACTTTTCTTCGATAGTCTCGTAGCCTCTGTCAATATGATAAATGCGATCAACAATTGTTTCACCTTCAGCTACCAGGGCTGCGAGAACCAAACAGGCCGAGGCTCGTAAATCAGTTGCCATTACTGGTGCTCCTACCAGTTGCTTTACACCGTTACATATCGCCGTATTTCCTTCGAGTTTGATGTTAGCTCCCATTCGTTGCAACTCCTGCACATGCATAAAACGGTTTTCAAATACATTTTCGGTAATTGTCCCATTTCCTTCAGCAATACAATTTAAAGCTGTAAATTGTGCCTGCATATCTGTTGGAAATCCGGGGAACGGTGATGTATGAATATCAACCGCCGCAGGACGACCCGATTTCATTGTCAATGTAATATTTGTATCGTCTACTACTATTTCTGCTCCTGCTGATCTTAATTTGGCTAATACTGCATCGAGCAGCTCAGGTCGAGTATTTTTTAGCTTGATCTTACCCCCGGCCATAGTAGCTGCAACAAGAAAAGTCCCGGTTTCAATCCTGTCTGGCAATATAGTATGGTGCGCACCATGTAGCGAATCGACACCCTCTATTATAATTGTATCTGTGCCTGCGCCTTCAATGTTCGCTCCCATTGCAATCAAACACTCAGCAAGATCTATCACTTCAGGTTCTCTGGCCGCATTTTCCAGAATTGTTTTTCCTTCCGCTAAAACAGCAGCCATCATTAGATTTTCAGTTCCGGTAACCGTCACCATTTCCAATGTTAGATGCGTCCCTTTTAATCTCTTTGCCCTTGCCTTTATATAGCCCTTATCAACATTAATATCCGCCCCCATTGCCGCCAGGCCTGCTAAGTGTATATTGACTGGACGTGAGCCAATTGCACACCCTCCTGGTAATGACACATCTGCCTCACCATATCGAGCCAATAGCGGCCCTAATACCAATATGGATGCGCGCATGGTTTTAACCATCTCGTAGGGAGCAAAAAATTCAGTAATATTATTATTAGTAACCTCGATGTTCAGCTTTTCATCAAGCATTAAATCTGAACCCATCCTTCCGAGTAACTCCATGGTTGTCGTAATATCATGAAGGTGAGGGACATTACTGATAGTCATAGTTTGATCTGTCAATAACGTTGCCGCCAGTATTGGTAAGGCAGCATTCTTTGCTCCGGATATAGAGATTTCCCCGTTTAGTTCACCACCACCTGCTATTTTAAACTTATCCATATCTAATATTATTTACTGAGAGCACGTAAATCCTTATCCTTTTCCCATTCATCGGGAGTCAGAGTTTTTAAGCTAAGGGCATGTATATCAGCACCTACTTTATCTCCCAGTGTTCGGTAGACCATCTGATGTTGCTGTACCATTGATTTACCTGAAAATTCCTCACTAACCACGATGGCCGCGAAGTGTGTTCCATCACCTTCAACCATAACGGTAGAGCCATCCAAACCATCAGCTATCGCCTGTTTAATATCATCAATATCCATAGTGCTCTCCTGAAATACCTATCATGGGCATTATACTCTTATTTGTTCGATGATACCGCCCGGCAGTCTATGCCTGGCTCATCATATTTATTTGGAAGGATGTTTGAGAGAATAGTAGAAGAAACACTTTAAATAATGATTATTACTTCTTATTCTTTTCTGCCAACTTTTTGATTAATGAATCCAAACCATCATTGTTAATTTCAGATCTAAATGATCCTCTGTAGGTTGAGACCAGACTAACTTTATCAACTGCAACATCAACAACCATCCACTTTTCATCGACCTGATGCATTCGATAATCAATGGGTAGAGGATTATTATTTGCCGCCCCCTTAACCTCTGTCCTAACCAGTACAAACCGTGAATCAGGCCGACTTTCTGCAGGGTGAAATATAATTTGGTTGTCAGCGTATTCTGCAAGGCTTGTTGCATAGGTTCCTATCAGCAAATTTTTAAATTCATTTTGAAATGCCTCTTGTTGGTCCACAGTCGCATTTTGCCATGCTGAACCCAATACCGCTCTGGACATGATATGAAAATCAAATTTGGGGACAACCAGCTGATCCATCAGAACATAGAGATATCCTGGGTCTGACTTAATCCTGTTACGTTCTGCCTTGATTCTTTCAATTACTATCGTTGTTGTAGATTTAACAGTATCATCAGCAGATTCCGTTTGTCCTAAAACTGAGTTCGATAAAAACAAAATAATAGCTGTTAATATCGATGAAAATACAACATAGCGATTCATTACCATCTCCTGGTCAATAGATTTTAAATATAATTCTTTTTAATTTGCTCAAGGGTTACCAGCTAGCTAAATCAATTTCACTAAATTGCACCTGGCACAAATACACTTTGTCTGATTTAGTATTTAGATTAAAGTTCTTCGAATAGTATATCAGACTCGACAACCATAGCTAACTGATTGAATATCAAAAAAATATCCATTAAATCTATAAAGTTAAAATGGCTTAAAAAGAAGAATCAACCTGGGTAACAAGGTCAATGCGGCCAAAAGTGCAATTAACATGGCCAGTGCCGTCAAAAGACCAAAATAGATTGTTGGAATAAAATTTGAAAATACCAGAATGGAAAACCCTACAATAATTGTTGTTGCCGTGTAAAAAACAGCCTTGCCAATATTTGCATGGCAATAATGCATGGTAGAGATGTAATCCTTGCCCTGCTTAGGAAACTCTTCACGAAATCTGTATATATAGTGAATACTATTATCCACAGCGATACCAATAGTGATCGCTGCAATAGTAATTGTCATCATGTCTAAGGGAATATTAAGCAGGCCCATTAAGCCAAGAATGATTGATGCTGCAAGAATATTGGGAATGATACCAATAATCGCTAGTGGTATTGAACGAAATAAAAAACAAAGCATCAGGGCTATACCAATCATGACGACACCTAGTGTCATTATCTGGGATCTGAAAAGGCTTTGGAGCATATTATTATATAATACCAGCAAACCAGTTAACTCAAAGTCGTCATCATCCATTCCAAATTGAGATTTCAGATCGTTCCTCACCTGATTTATCAAATCATTACGTCTTAGGTCCGGCAGTGAATCCTGGATACGCGTGGATACTCTAGCCTGATTATCCTCAATAGAAATATATGGATCAATTATGCTTCGTTTTAATTCTGGACTGATTCGTTTGTTGATCACAGCCAATTCAAATGCATCAAATGCCTCGCCCTCATTCAAGTCTTCTGCCATTCGTATTATCGACGCAAGTGAGAGCACTTTCCCTACTGCTTGCAAGCCATCCATGTAATCATGGATGCCCTTAATTCGATCCATTTTATATGCTGTAAACCATGCATCAGCCGGATCTGACTCAAATTCTTCAAAAAAATCATCGAATTCATCAAACTCATCTTCTACTTGCTCACCATACTCCTCTACTGGATCAAATTTAATAATGACATCAAGGGGCGTTGTGCCACCCAGACTTTTATCAATCTGTTCCAGTCCTCGATATATCTCTGTAGAGTCGCTGAAATAATTTATAAAACTATTCTCTACCTTCAATCGTGTAATCCCGGCGATACTAACCAGGCTTAATATGATAGCGATGAAAAAAATTACAGAACCATGCTTTTCAGTAAAGCTAGACAAGATAGCAGTGTAGGGTGTTTTCTCCTCTTCCTTGCCCGAAATTTCAATCTTTTTTAGCATTACAAGTAAACTAGGAAAAAATATAAATGATGTTAGAAATGTCACCATTAGTCCCAAAACCATCATCCATCCAAAATCTATGACTGGCTTAATTTCACTGACTACCAAAGAACCAAAACCAATCATGGTAGTCAATGCTGTGTAAAGACAAGGCCAAACCATACGCCTGGCTGTTTCAAAAACCAGATCATGATGGTCAAGGCCTGGGTTATCTCTGTTTAACTGTCTGTATCGAACAATTAAATGAACATTCATGGACATCGTTAAAATAAGCATTAAGGATATAAAATTAGACGAAATTACTGTGACCTGCCACCCAGCAAATCCAAGCAATCCAATCATAATCAAACCCGCAATAAAACAACTTGCAAGTGGCAATACAACCCAACGAATACCACGAAAAATTATTGACAACATCAAGATAAGAAAACTAAAAACTCCTATACCAAAAACAATCAAATCATTTTTAATAAATGTAATCATGTCATCTGCAATCATAGTCAGACCACCCAGATGGATTTCACCATATTGCTTATAATTGCCAATAATATTTCTAATGTTGATAATATTTTCGTGGTTGGCTGTATCAAAATTATTCTTAGACAAATCATAAGTATCCAAAGCCTGTTCTAGTTCTTGTTGTGCTACCGATGTCAAACTATCTTGTGACTTTTGTATGAGTAATCGATTTTTCTCTTTTAGAGCATTTAAATAATTTGAATCATTCTTAAGATTTAGTTGTAGTGCTGTCATTCTTGCATCATCACTAATAATCAAATTGCTATATACAGGACTATTTAATAATTCTTGCCGGGCAGCATCTTTGTCTACATCAGCATCAAGCAAAGTTCTGTAGTTATTGGCAACGTCAGATAATTTCCCACCTGCATTTTTAACCAGAGGAACATCTATAATAGAAACAACGGAATCAACTAATGGCAAGCTACTTAATTCATCCCTGAGACGCTTTATTATGTCCAGTGAAGTATCTGAGAAAATATCTTCATTGGGGATAAATGTAACGAACAGGAAGTCTTGAGTACCAAATCGTTCACTGGATTCACGAAATACTCTTAATCCTTCATCACCTTCCAGCAATAAAGAGTCTGCTGATGCATCCAATTTGAAGTCCTGTGAAAAATAACCAGATGTAATACATATTATTAATATAAGTAATAAAACGATTTCTGGATTCCCCAAAATAGATCTGTTGTAGAGTTTTGAAAATAATGAAAACATAATTTACCCGTCCGTTCTAGCTTCCTGAATTAGTCAGAATTACTAAAGTTGAATATCTCCCGCAATGATTCTCTTTATTGTATCGACATATATTTGATGTTCGACTGTTAACACTCGATTTGAAAGTGTGTCTACAGTATCACCTTCAAGAACAGGTATCGCTAGTTGCGCAAGTATTGGTCCTTGATCATAATTATCTGTGACTACATGTATCGTTACACCAGTTTCTTTATCTCCGGAATCAAGCACTGCTTTATGAACCTTAGCTCCAAACATCCCTTTTCCACCATGTTTTGGAAGCAGGGCTGGATGAATATTAAGTATTCTTCCTGCAAACGCATCTATCGTATGTTGACCTATCTTCTTCATGAAGCCGGCCAAAATGACGATATCCACTTCATGCTTTAATAGCGTATCTCGAATTGCATAATCCAGCTCATCTGGTTCCGGGTATGTTTTACTACTTAAATGATAAGCGGGAATCTGCTCAGATGCGGCTCTATCCAATGCCCCTGAATCTCCATTATTACTGATCACAACTCCAGGAATGGCATCAAGCTCTCCCTTATTGCAGGCATCAATTATGCTTTGCATATTCGAGCCCCTGTGTGATGCTAGAAAACCCAGTTTAATATTGGTCATATGATTATTAATTAGTTCGTAAGCATTACGTTAAATCCCAGGTCTTCCAATCGTTTTTTACACCTTATTTTTGACGGAGGGAGGGATACTGTAAAATAGGTAAATTCCCTTCTCAATGGATAATGTCTTCTTAATTCACTGAAAAACTGACCAGGTATCATTTCATTTTTTGTTAATAATTGTTTAAAAACGTCAGAATCTGCTTCCACATCATAACCAGATAACACAGCGAATTGAATCACTTCATTATCATCCAGCACTTCTGGAATATTGAATTGATTTTCTTTCAATGCAGGTATGATATCCTCTGCTGGCACACATTTTTCGATACCCAGCATTTCACACAACTTTTCATATACCCATAAGGTGCCACGATACTTGGCATCAATACTGTATCCCGCAATATGAGGTGTAGATAGTATTGCCCTGGACAGTAATTCCTGATTAATAACAGGCTCATCTTTCCAAACATCAATAACCACATTGCTCCCATGATTATATTCAAGGAAATCCAGTAATGCCTTATCGTCTATAACTTCTCCTCTGGAAGTATTAATGATCACAGCTCCCGGCTTTATTGCCGATAAGAAATCATGATTAACAAGCTGATACGTAGAATTTGCGCCAGTAGAATTTAATGGTACATGTAAACTGATTACATCGGCCTTTTGAATCTCATGCAAGGTTGAAAATTTTCTACTATCTCCTGCCGCCTGTAGAGGAGGATCATAGAGTAAGACCTTGATGCCAATGGCATCTAACAGGGAAAATACATAAGACCCCACATGCCCACATCCAATTAAGCCAATTTTAATATCAGCAAGCTTAATGTATTGTTTTTTTTGAAGGGAAAATAAACTACTTAATACATATTCTGCAACCGAACGTGCATTACAACCAGGTGTATTAATTAATTTTATTCCGACAGAATGCAAATAAGTAAGATCAATATGATCGATACCACTGGCGGGACACGCTACAATTTTTATCTCCGTTCCGGCTAAAAGCGCCTCGTTGACGCAGGTCACTGACCGAACGACTAGAACATCCGCATTTTTAATATTACTCCTGGTGATTTCATGTGTATCAAGGAGAACTGTATTACCAGATGAATTGAATATTCTGGAAATAAAAGGAATGGCACTATCTGCAACGATATTCATAAGCGGTCAAAGTTTTGACCAAAATATAAAATGAAACCAGATGTGGATAAGATTACCCGGACAATCAGGGACGATCTGGCAGTTCTTCACCTTCTTTTTCTACTGGCATTAGATCCTGCCTGGAGATTCCCAATGCTAACGTGACAGGACTGGCCACAAAGATTGATGAATATGTTCCCACAATCACACCGACGATCAGCGCCATAGCAAAACCATGAATAGTTTCACCTCCCAGGAAAAACAAAGCAAATAGCACCAGTAGCGTTGTTAGTCCGGTGATTATCGTCCTGCTCATAGTCTGATTTATGGATGTATTACATACTTCGAATGGCGTTGAATTTCTCATTTTTCGAAAGTTTTCACGTATCCTGTCAAATACAACTATTGTATCGTTTAGTGAGTAACCAATAACCGCGAGGATAGCCGCCAGTACACTTAAATCAAAGTCCATTTGTATCAGGGCGAAAAAACCTAAGGTAAGAATAATATCATGCACAAGGGCTACAATCGCTCCAAGTGAAAAACGTGTCTGAAATCGAATGGCCACATATATCAAGATGCCAAACAGAGCAAATAACATTGCAAGGCTGCCACTTTCTGTTAATTCCTCACCTACCTGGGCGCCCACAAATTCAATCCGTCTGAGTTCGATAGACTGCCCAGATTGACTAAGTACTCGCGTAACCTGGGAACTAATCTGAGAACTATTTAATTCTTCAATGGGAGCAAGCCTGATTAATACTTCATTCGCCGATCCGTAATTTTGGACTACCGCACCGTCAAACTCTGAGTTATTTAGTATGCCCCTGATTTCTTCCAGATTAGCTGCATTTTCGTATCTGAGTTCAACAATGGTTCCTCCGGTAAAATCCACACCAAAATTCAGACCATTGACAAACAACAAAAGAATTGACGCTAAGATTAATATGCCGGAAAAAATAGCCGCAAGTTTTCGATGGCCAAGAAAATTGATAGTTGAGTCTCTGTTAAATAATTCCATAGCAATGATTCACATTATTAAATAGCAAGGGCCTGTATACGACGGCCTCCATAAATGAGATTTATTATCGCTCTTGTTACCACAATTGCGGTAAACATGGAGCAGACAATTCCCAACGACAAGGTTACGGCAAACCCTTTTATGGGTCCCGTACCAAAACTGAATAAAACAAGCGAAGCGATTAAGGTTGTAATGTTAGCATCAAAAATCGTGGAAAAGGCCTTTTCATAACCTGCGTGGATACTGGCATGGGGTGAGTTACCATTTTTCAGCTCTTCACGTATTCGTTCATAAATGAGCACATTTGCATCCACAGCCATACCCACTGTCAGGACGATCCCAGCAATACCAGGCAAGGTTAAGGTGGCCTGTAATAGCGAAAGCAAGGATATGATTAACACCAAATTCAATGTCAGTGCAATATTGGCGGCAATTCCAAATACCTTGTAATAAACCAGCATAAATACCAAGACCAACAAAAAGCCTATCATCACAGACAGAAATCCCTGGTTAATGTTTTCCTGGCCAAGACTAGGGCCAACTGTGCGCTCTTCAATAATCTCAACAGGTGCTGCTAATGCCCCTGCTCGCAAAAGTAATGCCAGATTACGGGCTTCTTGTGGTGAATCAAGACCCGTTATCTGAAAACGTTTACCTAGTTGCTCAAGTATGGTGGCATTACTGATAACTTCCTCAACAATCTCGCTTTTTCTTACCAGTTCACCATTCTCTTCAACTGTTTCTGTCTTGTTTTCGATAAAAATAATGGCCATGTTTTTGCCAACTTCATCCGCCGTTGCCTGGCGAAACATACGCTCCCCGCGACCGTCCAGGGTGATAGATACATTAGGTCCACCAGATAAGGCATCGATACCTGAAGCTGCTCCTATAATGTAGTCCCCGGTTAACATTAATTGTCTCTTTATTAATAACGGAATTCCGTCACGTGAGTAATAAAGTCTTGAACTGGGTGGAACCCGACCGTCAATAGCAGATTGCACATCATTTTCCATGTCAACCATACGAAATTCCAGTGTGGCCGTTGCCCCCAGAATTTCTTTGGCTCGCGCTGTATCTTGAACGCCTGGAAGCTGCACTACTATCCTTTCTTGTCCCTGTTGCTGAATAACTGGTTCTGCGACGCCTAGTTCATTCACACGTTTTCTCAAGGTGACTATGTTCTGTTGCAGCGCATTTATCCTGGTTTCACTGATTGCTCCATCGCTAATCAATACCATTGCAGCAAAATCACCCGAGCCTTCATTAATCTCAGAAACGGTAAGTTCCAGGTAATTAGTTTCTATAATTGGAATGGCTTGAGAACGTGACTCTGCATCCCTGAAACGAATCAAAACGCCACCATCATCATCACGATTGATAGTCCTGTAGCGTATCCCTTCATCTCGTAATAAGGTCCTGAGATCAGAAACATATCGTTCTTCAGCCTTGGTAATTGCAGCGTCCATATCAACTTCCAGGAGAAAATTAACGCCTCCCCGAAGATCAAGACCAAGAAACATAGGCTCTGCTCCCAACATGGCCAACCAGTCTGGTGTGGCCGGTGCCAGATTCAAGGCAACCGAGTAGCTATTATTTAAGGCAGCACGTATCGCATCCCTTGCTCTTAACTGGATTTCCTCATCACTGAATCGAAGGATCATCGTATTCAGTCCATATTCAATGGCATCAAACTCAATACCTTCGTCATCCAGTGCAGCTTCAACCTCAAACAGAGTGAGCTCAGTTACTTGTCCCCGTGAAGATGAAATCTGCACAGCAGGATCTTTACCATAAAGATTTGGTAATGCGTACAGCACGGAAAGTACCGTGACTATCGAGATTAATATATATTTCCAGAGTGGGTAACGATTCATTTCAAGCCAATCCTTTACACTACAACATTATATTTCTTTTATTGTTCCTTTAGGCAGCAATGAAGTAACAGCATTTTTCTGCACTTTCACTTCTGTCTGCGAGGCAATTTCAAGAACGATAAAACTATCACCTACTTGAGTGATCTTTCCCAGCAAACCACCACCGGTCACAACTTCATCGCCCTTGCTTAAATTTTCAATTAATTTTTTATGCTCCTTGGCCTGCTTCATTTGCGGACGCATAAGCATAAAGTAAAAAATTACGAAAAAGACGACCATCATAATTAAAAAGGATCCGCTACCCTGTTCGGGGGCTGCAGCCTGAGCGTGGGCACTACTTATTAGAAAATCGACCATTCAGAACCTTCTTCTCGTCTTCAAAACCCGGCATTATGCCATAGACTCATGTTTTTGTGCCTATTTTTAAGCCCAATCCAACCTAAAATTAGCTTTTTTTGATATACATCCTAGATTTCACCTCACTTGACCTGCCTTATCACATGGGGTGTTTGCTCGTAGAGAACATTAATATGTATCTGGCACACAAGCTCCCCTGCTGGCAAAAAAGTCTGACACGAATCCGTGAAGAGAATTATTATCAATTGCTATACGTAAATTTTGCATCAACTTCTGATAGTAATAAATATTGTGATAGGTATTTAATCTTGAACCCAGTATCTCATTTGTCTTGTCCAGGTGATGTAAGTACGCCCTAGAGTAATTTTTGCAGGTATAACATTCACAGTCAGGATCGATGGGCTCCAGACTATCCTTGTGCTCGGCATTTCGAATCTTTATCACACCAAATGAGGTAAATAACTGTCCATTTCTTGCATTGCGGGTCGGCATGACACAATCAAACATATCTATCCCCATACACACAGATTCAACAATATCCTCTGGTGTCCCGACTCCCATTAAATATCGCGGTAGATTTGCGGGCATGCTTTTCGCTACATGGGATAGTACCCGCCTCATTTCTTCGCCAGTTTCTCCCACAGACAAACCACCAATGGCATAACCATCAAACCCAATATCCATGAGCTTGGAAAGAGAATGTTCTCGAAACTCGAGGTTCATCCCTCCCTGGACAATTCCGAATAAGGCATTCTTGCTATTGCCATGGGCATGCTTGGACCGTTCAGCCCAACGTAATGATAGCTCCATGGATTTTTTTATAATGGAATCGTCACTGGTATATGGCGTACATTCATCAAATACCATGACTATATCTGAATTTAGACTGTGCTGAACTGAAACTGCTGTTTCAGGATCAAGGAATATTCTTGCACCATCCACTGGTGATTGAAACTCAACACCGGCTTCCGATATTTTTCTTTTTGCGGCAAGACTGAATACCTGAAATCCCCCCGAGTCCGTGAGGATAGGTCCCGACCAATTCATGAATTTATGTAAGCCGCCAAAACGTTCTATGACTTTCATGCCAGGTCTGAGCATTAGATGAAAGGTGTTTCCCAGTATGATCTGACTCCCTGTTTCACGGAGCTCTTCGGGGGTCATGGCCTTTACCGTTCCATAGGTGCCCACCGGCATAAATGCTGGCGTATCAACATTCCCACGGTCAAATATTATTCTTCCCCGCCTGGCTTTTTCGTCTGTCGCTAAAACTTCAAATTCCAACATCTACTCCTAATAAATTTTCGATGGGTCTGATATACAAGATTTAAAAATACAACTATTTAATTTTCAATTACCACTTTGATTAATAATGATTAAATTTAAAACTTCTGTAAATCTTGTTAATCCTGTCTATTCTTATCTAAAGTACT
Source organism: uncultured Gammaproteobacteria bacterium (assembly GCA_943788815.1). Lineage (GTDB taxonomy): Bacteria > Pseudomonadota > Gammaproteobacteria > Eutrophobiales > Eutrophobiaceae > Eutrophobius. Next base: position 63,651 of record CALSRS010000003.1, on the reverse strand, counting down.
ACTCACCCCTCAAAGTATTAACATCGCATCCCCGTAACTAAAAAAGCGATATTTTTCAGAAATGGCATGTTGATAAGCATTCATTATTAACTCCTTACTCGCAAATGCACTGATTAACATTAGCAGGGTGGATTCTGGTAAATGAAAATTCGTAATCAAACCATCAATCAATTTAAATTCATACCCTGGATAGATAAAAATATCAGTATCACCGGATGTCGGGTTCAACTTACCATTATTTATGGCCGATTCCAGAGTCCTAACCACGGTCGTCCCAACGGCAATCACCCTGCCTCCTCGCTGTCTGGTAGCTTCGATCTGATTACATAACTCCTCGCTGACCGAATACCATTCCTTATGCATCTTATGATCTTTAATCTCATCGCACCTGACTGGCTGAAAGGTTCCAGCACCCACATGTAAGGTCACATAAGCAGTTTGAATATTGTTGTCACTCAATTGTTGAATGATCTCACGAGAAAAATGCAGGCCCGCCGTAGGCGCAGCTACCGCTCCTAGGGTTTTTGCATACACCGTTTGATAGCGGTCTTTATCTTCATTTAGGTCATCACGTTTGATGTAGGGGGGCAGCGGGATATGACCAAAATTTTCCAAAAGTGAAAATATCTCGCTATCACTTTCAATTTGTAATTGATAAAACTCATCTTGGCGGCCCACCACAAATAGAACATGGTCATCTTCCAGGCATATTCTTGCTTTTGTCCTAAGTGACTTACTCGCTTTCACTTGAGCTAATACATTTTTGTTATCAATTATACGTTCAATCAGGATCTCCACTTTGCCACCTGTGTCCTTCTGACCGAATAGTCTGGCAGGTATTACCTTGCTGTCGTTAAATACCACCAAGTCACCAGGCTGTAATAGTGAGGGAAAATCGTGAAACCTCCTGTCCATCATTTCGCAGTTTTCCCGTGACAGACACAGTAAACGACTATCTTCACGTTGCTGCAGAGGATACTGGGCTATCAGTTCCTGAGGTAATTCATAGAAAAAATCACTGCGCTTCATGAGAAAATATTATCAGATTATGCAACAAGGGTAAGGATAAAGGTTTAATACCTTCCCAACATTTCATATACTTGGCAAACTTTCATCCAATAATATAGCCGGGGTGGCGGAACTGGTAGACGCGCCGGATTCAAAATCCGGTTCAGGCAACTGAGTGGGGGTTCGATTCCCTTTCCCGGCACCATCATTTTATTAACTGTTCGAGTATGAATAACCTTATAAAACATATGTCACAGAAATAAAGATTACATTCTGAAACAAGTTGCCATAGAACGAATACCAAATCCGTATTTTTTCACTTGATTTAATGGTTGTTGAATTTGACCAGACATTGACGTTAATTTAATATTTTAAATTAAATATATCAGCCTCAATCTAACCTGGGTAACATTAAATTTTTGATGGCACTAGCACCCCCTTTATCAGGTTTATATTTATATACACTTGCTATTTACTTAATAATTTATAGCTACCTGTTCTTTACATTTACTGTTTCCCCTTGGATTTCATCTTTGGCAAGCGATAGTGTTAATTATATATTGCTTGGACAATACTTTTCTCCCTGGACTCAAACTAGTGATGTCATAAATTCTATTCTGACATATCAAGACTACCCCAAATTTTTCCCCATGATTTTAGGGATCACAGATGCAACTCATAACTTAATGTATGCCCATTTCCTATCAAGTTCATTTTTAATTTTTGCACTCATACTACTTTCTCAATATTTGGTACTCATAAAATACGACAAGACATCATCAATACTCATTTTATTTATATTTTCTCTCTTACCATCTACCTGGATTAACAGCATAGGTATCCTGAGTGAAAATCTTTATATTGCACTATCAATATTGATATTTTTTTTATTTGAACTATGGAGACAAACTGGCAAACAGAAATATATATATTTGAGTTTGTTATTTTCGATTTTTGCCTTTCTAACGAAAACAATCGGCATTATTATTCTTGTCTTAATAAGTTTTATTTTTGCTCGTGAATTTTCAGGCAGGCTTTCAATAACAAAAAAGAGGAAAAATATATTTATAGCTCTGATTATCATGCTAGCAATTATCTTAGAAATCCTGACTTTTCAATTTATTCCTGAACAATATAAAAACCAGACCTCTGAAATATACTCATTAATAATTAACAATCAAATTCTTCCTATTGAATATTTTAAACAGCAAGTGACTTCAATTCATGACGCATGGAAGAGAGCATGGCTAATATACTGGTTTGAAGATTTATCACTTAGACACGTTCTGGTAAATCTGGTGGGGGCGCTCGCCATTATCGGTATGAGTTTGAGAATAAAAGAAAAGAAAATTGATGCGTACTACACGCTATTTTATATTATTTTTATCATGTTATGGCCATATCCTGGACAATCTTCTAGATTTCTCTACCCAATACTACCTTTTCTAATAATCTATTTTCTATACAGCATTAGCGCCCTAACCCGCGCATATGCCCCTGACAAATTATATGTATCTAATTCTCTCTCATTAATTATTTGCCTAATAATCATATTGCCGACAACAGGGTTTACTTTTCATAGATTTCAATCTGGCGTAATGACGGGCATAAATCATGTTACAGAATATTACCGAGAACCGGACATCAGCAAGGCAACTCTCAATGCTGAGATTCAACTGAAAATAATGAATGATATAAGCAATTTAAAATCTTTAACCCAAGAGAATGATGTAATACTATTTTTTGAGCCTAGCTATATAAGCGCTCTAGCGAACCGACCCTCGATGAAATTCATCACGCCCATTAATGATGACGAATATATAGAGAAACTGAAAGAATCAAAATTTGATTACGTATTTATTAGCCGAATTATCCCCAAAAGAACACGAGAAGATATTAATGGGAATATTTATCTTAGATATTTTGAAGGCTGGACTGATGTCGTCTGGACAAATAAATCGACAGTCGACAATGAATATATTTCTATATTATTAAAAAAGAATCAATCATCATAAAACGATTTCCAGCCTAAAGTAGAACTGTTTGATATTTCACACCGAAAGATACTCGTGCTTACCAAGTGATATATCCAATCATCTGTCTGGTGCTAATTAGTTAAACCATACGAGCTCGGAGAATGCAAAAACCTTTCTCTGGCACATTCATAATAATAATTACTCCTCCAATAACCAGAAGGATACAATTCCAAATTTCCAGTTTCATTAATGATGTTAATTGCTACTTCAAGCATGGTTTGACAAGCATCACCAGGATACATGGCGTTTCTTAGTAATATTGACTTGTCGTGAAAGTAGGGCAGCAGCGTAAATTTTATAGACAAATATAATATGATAAAAGTACCACCAAAAACTGCAATATTTTTAACTCTGCTATTTTCTGAAATAATATATTTCAACGCATCCTTACCTGAATAAATTTGCTTCGTTCTTACTGTAAGTGTACTAGTAAGTATTATTAATGATGCAAGTACGGATGGAATCATCATGCGATTTCCCCATGAATCCCAGCCAAACGGAGCCCACCATAGAGAAAAGCCAACAGCTGAACTAATTACGAGAATCAGACAACAAATTATCGCCAGTCTGGAGATTCTCATTCCCAAATAATGAATAAGAGACAAGGCAACAAAAAAAGAAACAAACCAGAAAATTAAAACACCACCATTTGGAGAGTAAATTGATGCAAATAAAAATTCAACACTCTTTAAGATTGCAGGTGACGCAAAATCAGCTTCTTGCAAATAAGCAACTGGGAGTATTGATTCATATTTAAAATAGTTATAACTGCACATTATTGAAAAAGGCACAAGCAAAATTGCAAATATTCTAAATAAGTTGCCCTTAAAATAATGGTTTATATTTTCAATTTTCTTATCTTGTTTTTCTGATATAAATTGATAGATAACTTTACTTAAGATGATAGTGATTATGATTACCATAAGATTTGTATCTTTATACAATGGAAATAAAATCGCTGTCACAATAAGAAATAGCGTAAGGCTAGTCTTATTAAGCTTCGTAGTCGCACCATAAGATAGTAAAAATGAAGAAAGAAACAATCCTGTCATAACACCAGACTGAATTTCGATACCTCCTGAATACAAATAATAGGAAGGAACAGCAGACAGTAATACTGAACATGTATATATAATTCCGGCAATTATGGAAAACTGCAAACCTCTAACCATAAGAAAAAAAACAAGGGGTAAACTCAGAAAAAAACTGTTCAATAAAAATAAAGTTATTTCATGCGAAACACTAAAATTCTTGAACAAGTTCAAGAAATAAGAATTAATGAGATATGCAGCTGGAAACTTACTAACATCACCGCAAGGCCTCATATTAATTTCGATACAGCTTAATAATTTCTCATAATCCTGATTCCATATCGCGTAATCAATTAAAAGGAAATATGGCGCTGACAAAAACAATGGGGCAATTAAAACAATATAAAATACAAATAGTAGAACTATTTTATTTCTTATAGAAATTGTCGAATATAGATTCAATAAAGTATCCTGACTAAGTTAGCATGCCAAGAGCATACCGGTTTCTAATAATTGATAAAAACCACGTTTAACCCCATTGAGTATATTGTCGCTTGCGCCTGCTTGTTTAAGTTGCAATAGAATCGTATTAATACTATTTATGCCGTTAATGTGTTGAAACAATGGAGCAAACCCTTCACTTAGTTCGGTTGTTTTATGCCTTACAATTGGCTCGCACATAGACATATGATCGATCTGAGCACGTGACACCACTAATCTTGGGTCTTCGTTTGATAATATTGAATTAATTGCTGAAGTTGATGTTGGATTACTTACTAGTTGCCGCCATAAATTATTGCCATCAACGAGACACAGACGTTTTTTGATTTTTTTATATGAGATTGGTATCACACCCGCGGAAACGAATTCAGCCAATCTTACCGGTCTATCAGCCCAGTCATCGAGTATATCTATTTCACCAAATTGATATTTTCCTTTTTTTAGGACAAGCCGCTTTAAATTTGAGGTGGTCCATGCCATTCCTAATTCAAATTGAAAAACGGTAGTTAATAATTGTGTCTCTTTTTCAGAAAGTGAAGATAATTGCAATAGTTCCTCACTTAATTGCTTTCCATATTCAGTAGATCTGTCGATATACGGTGTACGCATTGTTTTAATACCAACCAGGCTCTTTAATAATTTTAAACCCTCTTTTTTTGATGAAACTATACTGAAAGTTAAGGGATATGAACGGCATATCTGAGACATAATCAGATTCACACGAATCTTTGCATCCATAATAAGGGCGTCTGCACGAACAACAGAAAAATCTGCCTTTTCATTTTCATCAAGGTCATAATTTTCAAACGCCACATTTGAATCTTTACAAAATTTTTCTCTCAACTCTTCATCAAACAAAAGATCAAACAACATTCTTTCTTGTTCGACAAAACTCATTGTGAGGATCCAAGAAAAGACGTTAATTCAGGATTGGAACTTTTCTGAATAACTGTCTTGCGAATTCGCTTCAAGGTGGACATTACAACTTTCTCGTCAACACCCTCGCATTCAAAACAGACAGCTTTCAGGTTTGGTAATTTTGGTAGCATTGTGTCCAGCATCTTCCAGGTTTGCTGTTGAATTTCATATTCATGAGAATCTATATATATGGGCCCTGTCTCACTTTGCTTAATTCGTCCACCTGCAATATGGACTTCGACCACTCTTTGCGCAGGCAAATCTGTAAGTGCATCTGTTACTAACTGTCCATTTGCCATCTCATAGGAAACCAGGTGCCCCATATCCAGTAACAATGCGCAATCTGTTTGGTCAGCAATTTCTCCAAAAAAAGAGAATACAGGCATCGTACCAATCACAAATGAAACAGGTGGGGGCTCTATAGCAACAGTTACGGGTACGGCATCCTGGACTTCTTTTACACGATCGATAGCCAAGGCAAGAGAAGTTTTATTCAATATAGGGGGAATAAAATATCCAAACTGGCTGGAATATCCTGGACTCTCTTGCCAAAAGCAGTATGCGCAATCCTGCGCAAACCAGGGAGAACCCACTTGTTCTATATGATGTGCTGTTGCCTTCAACCAATTCTTAGAATTTTGGTAGGAACCACAAAAATTGATATAGGAAGGATGAAACAAAACGGATTTACCTGTTGCTCGTATCCTGGAAACTTCATCGATCACCTGCTCAACATCTGCAAGTCCAGCATACTCAACAAAACTTGGCCCTTGTTCTTTTTGAGCCAGTGAAACCGGATCAGGTTCTGCCGATAAGCTAAGACTAGCCCCGACACCTAAGACAGGAAGTTGAGATAGATGATCATTCATTGAATATTTTTCTGAGTTAACTAGTTATTTTAACTATATTTATGATCATTGACTGCAAATATCATAGCTATTCCAGCAAGATTCACAAGGAGGGTGATAAGCAGAAAATAATTTAAAAAGCTACTTTATCGTGTAGTTTTGAGCCCAGTCTCTTTTTAGAGTGCTCGAGCATGCAGTCCTGGTGAAAAAATATACCCCATCATTAGACATCTTTCATATAGCCCTGGGACCACATATCGTCATTGCTGGTGTCATCACACAGGAACCAATTCAGGTAATAGATTTCACCAGTATTAATAGTAAATACCGCGCAACACTAGTACTAAATATCTATATCAGGACGCACCTGAAGGTAATCGGTAACGGCATCATAGGCCATGGCAAATTCCAGTACTTGTTGGTCCTGTCCCATCTTGCCTATAAATTGGATACCCATGGGCCTGCCCTGTGAATCAAATCCCGCAGGCAAACTGACTACCGGCAATCCAGCTAAAGTTCCACCTATCACCACCTCCATCCATCGATGATAGGTATCCATTGATCTGCCGTTAATGGATTTGGGCCAATGTATATTCGCATCAAATGGAAAGACCTGAGCGCTGGGTAAAGCAAGTATGTCAAAACGCTGAAACAACTTTAATAATGCACGATACCAGTCGGCACGATCAACGGCCGCCTTAGAGAGTCGTTCACCAGAAATACTAAAGCTACCCTCTATCTCCCAGATCAACTCTGGTTTGAAATGCTTTCTGATATCAGGATCGTTATATTGTGTCTGGCGCCCTGTCTGTGACCAGTGCCGGAAGGTCAACCAGGTCTGCCAGAGTCGTGACAGTTCATATTCAGGCTGGCAATCATCCACAATGACACCGAATTGATCCAGGCGTTTCAATGCACGTTCACACAGATCGATAACACCGGGTTCAGTTGCCAGATAGCCATCATAATCACCCATCCAGCCTATTCGGTAGTCCAGGAAATGTGCTTTTCTAAATGTTTCATAAACCGGGATGGTGTCTCTAAGACTCATGGGGGATCTGTCATCAAAACCAGCAATGGTATTTAACAAGCGGATGGTATCTTCAACATTCCTCCCCATAGGCCCATTAACAGAAAGTTGATGATAGTAAAGGTCACCTGGTGTAGAGGGTACACGCCCCTGACTGGGTCTAAATCCAACAACATTATTAAAACCTGCGGGGTTTCTAAGCGAGCCCATCATGTCGCTGCCATCCGCGGTGGGTAATACCTGTAATGCCATACCTGATGCAGCACCACCACTGCTTCCTCCTGATGTCAGTGCTGGGTTATAGGCATTCTTCGTCGTACCATGCACGGTATTGTAGGATTGAGAACCCAGACCAAATTCCGGGACATTAGTCTTGCCAATAAAAATTGCGCCCTTGCCTCGTATTCGCGATATATGAATATCATCAGCCTGAGCAATGGTTCCAGCATGTAATGGTGAACCATAACTGCTTTCCAGACCTCTGGCATTAGCCAGGTCTTTAACCGCATGGGGCATACCATGCATCCATCCCCAATATTCATCCTTACTTAAGGCTTGATCTGCAAATTCTGCCTGATTGATTAGCAAATCATCATCCACCATACTGACAATAAGATTATATGTCGGATTAATTCGATGAATCCTTTTAAGGTAGGCCTTCATGACCTCGACACAGCTAACATTCCGAGACCTGATTGCAACTGATAACTGTGTAGCAGTCATGGCAGTGATATCAGTTGGCATGTCCTGGGCAAATAATCTCGTCGCATTACCCAGAGAAAGTGATTGAATTGTGCTAAATCCCGCCGCAAGTCTTAAAAAATCTCGACGACCCATATTTCTTGAATATAATTTCAAGTATCCCCCTATTACACTGATGTTTTATTTAAATCATGAACAAGTTTAAAGCTTATATTAGTAAATCAATGACCTGGCAACAAAATATTAGAGCATCTATAGATATTAAGCGTTGGAATAAGCTTGAATCACTACTTCAAAAATGGATAGATGACTCGATAAAAACTGATGAATTAATCAATAATTACTATCTCCCTCTATATTTTTATTTATTTGAGAAAAAAAAATCCAGTGCTCAAAAAACTTTTGTAATTGGCATTAATGCCCCACAAGGAAGTGGAAAAACCACATTAACATCTCACCTTGTAAATATGTTTGAACTAGAAGGGATTAATGCTATTTCATTATCTATTGATGATTTTTACCTGACTCGAAATGATCAAATTCGCTTTGCTGAATCTAACTTAAACGTCAATGTATTACACCAAAGGGGATATCCAGGAACACATGACATACAACTGGGTGAGGATATCCTGTCAACGCTTAAATACCCGGGAAGTAAAACTACTATTCCCATTCCTCGTTATGACAAGTCTCGGCACCAGGGACAAGGTGACAGGATAGAGAAACATAAATGGCCCAGCATTAACTTACCGGTGGACGTAGTATTACTGGAAGGCTGGATGCTTGGTTTTCAAGCTGTTAAAGATTTAAATGATCCACAATTGAAGATAGTAAATTCATACCTTAAAGAATATAAAAGATGGCACCATTTTCTGGATTGCTTTTTATATATCTATCCTGAAGATCCAGAGTTTGTGATTAATTGGCGCTGTGAAGCAGAAGATAGAATGAAAGCGGACGGCTTGCCCGGCATGTCAGATAGAGAAGTTAAACAGTATGCTGAAAGATTTATCCCCGCGTATAAATTATACGGGCCTGAATTATATCGCACCTCCCCTATTAACGAGCCATATCTAAAAATTAAAATTAATAAGCTCCGCTTACCTGTAACTTAGAATGATATACCCGGTTCCAAAGATGCGATCAGGGAAAATAATATAACGGCAAGAGTTACCAAAATGATGTTGTTGAGATCTATCAACCAGATTTATTTATTTCAATTTCTGCCTTTATGCTGATTGATCCTGTTCTGTGGGTCTATCGGCGTCAAGTATAATTGCAAGTGGCATGGTATGGGCATTTTGTTCCAGGGCAATTTTTGCAACCATGGTCAATGGGACTGATAACAGCATACCAATGGGTCCCAGTACCCATCCCCAGAAAACCAACGATAAAAACACCACCAGGGTTGATAGTCCCATGGCCCTACCCATTATTCGGGGTTCAATCAGGTTACCAAACACAACATTGATTCCAAAGTAACCCAATGCTGTGAATATGGTTGGCCCTATTCCCAATTGCACCAGGGCAATTAAACATGCAGGTACAGAGGCAAGTATGGAACCAATAGTTGGTACATAATTCAGGAGAAATCCTATGATTCCCCAGAGGACTGGAAAATCGACACCTATTGTATAGGTAAGTATGCCTATGCAAATTCCGGTTGCCACACTGATCATGGTTTTAACTGCAATGTAACTCCTCACTCGCAATAGAATTTCATTATATGTACCGGAAATTTGACCACCTGTGATTCTGATAATTTTTCTAGGAAAGCTTGCCGCCTCTACCAACATAAATATGATAGTAAACAAGATTAAAAATGCATTACCCAGAAGATTGGTTATGCCACCGAGAATATTATTTACGATACCAATTGCACCGGACGGGTCAAAGACTTCACGGGCCCGATCAGCTGAGATTTCAAGTCCACGTCCTTCGGCCCAGTTAATAATACCCAACACAATATCATGCAACCTTGCCTGGTAACTGGGAAGCTCGCGAGTGAAATCATCCAACGATGCGCCTAGTAACAACACCAACAACATCATAATCGCGATCACCCCAATAATGATTGTTGTCAATGCTGCCCATAATGGCCAACCCTTGTTTTGTAACCACAGTAACGGTGATGCCGCCAGTATAGAAATAAATACAGCGAGAAGAAAAGGTACCACAATGGCAGATGCTGCCTTCATACCAGCAACTACAATAATAAATGCGGCTATGGCATTGAGTACCTGAATACCAGGATTTTTTACCAGTGGTTGTTCCATATTTAATAATGCATATATATGATTTACGAACTAATTAGGGTATCTGCTTATTTATTAAAAACTGTTATAGGGAACGTACTGTAAGGTCAATTATTTTCCCTGCAGGTAATGGTGGCAGTAACCTGTCCATGATCATACTCATTTCTGAAATATCCACCTACCAGGTGTCCATCAGGGCAAAGACGCTTGAATTCTTCAGCGCAATACTCAGCAGATTCAACGCAGGTAACCTCGTATCGGGATGGACCAAGCTGTTTTGACTGTACTTTTGTTTGCTGATTTTTGTCGAGAACTTGACTATTGAGCGAGCCTACTGCAAGAAATAATGCAAACCCTGCGACCAGTTTACTTTTATAAACCGGCGCCGGCATAGGGCGGAGTATCTTCTTCCAGTTGTTTCATGGTGACGACCCTGGCACCAAGTTTTAACAATAAGTCAGCGGTGCTTTCATGATACCCATACAGTCCCCGATTTCCGATATTTGTTGTCATACCCAATGCCATAGTCCAGGGAGTCTCTCCTCGATTGTCTTTAAGGTTAATATCAGCACCCTGTTCCGCTAGATACTGGACAACAATGTCTGAACCGGTGAATGCAGCAATGTGTATTGCCGATCTACCTACATTATTGGTGGCGTTAATATTGATACCGCCCATGTCGAAAATTGCCCTTGTAGCGTTGAATGCACGCTGTACCGCTTCATTGCTTGCAACGTTTCCACCCTCCTGATAGGCGCAGGTCCCGGTGCAAGCAGCCTGGGCAGCTGCAATTAATGGTGTCACCTTACCTTTGGTGGCAAGTCCTGGGTTCGCACCAAATTCTTGCAATAGATTAATCATTTCAACATCAGCAGATGTGGCTGCCAATAGTAAAGGTGTTGCCCCTGTCATACTGAAAGGTGTGCCGTCTGGTCCCAATAAATGATCTTGAAAGATTTGCGCATTAACATCAGCACCGGCTTCCATTAATGTCCTGGCAAGTTTCTGGCTATTTTTTGGTTGTATCCGATAAACACCGTCATAGATCACCCCATTCAACAATGCCAATCCGCCACCGACGGCATGATGCAATGCTGTTAGACCTGTATCATCACTGGAATTGGGATCCGCTCCCATTTTCAACAAGAACAGCGCCAGTTCGTAATGACCGCCTGCTGCGGCAATAACCAGAGAATTACCGTGTTCCGTAGTGGCTTCATTGGGATCGGCGCCTGCTTCCATGAATAACCGGATAGTTGAAATATCACCTGATCTTGCGGCAAACAGTAATGGAGTAAATCCACCAATGGATTTTTTCCATTCACACGAAGAACACGAATGCGGGAGTTTATCCGCTGTTGCTTTGGTTTTTGCGGATAGGTCAGCACCACTATCAATTAAAATTCTAACTATCTCAGAATGACCTTGTGCGGCGGCCCACATAATTGCAGATTGTCCCTGTACCGATTCAATTGCATCCACATAGGCACCAGCTTTAATCAACGCCAATACTGCACTTACTGCACCTGTTAATGAACATTTCATTAACGGTGATTCACCAGACCATAGTGATGCATTGGGATCGGCGCCGGCCTCAAGTAATAAGTCAATCATTGCAGGATTAGTATTATTACAAGCCAGCCACATCGGTGTCGCACCATATTCATTGGCAGGATCAGGTTCAGCACCGGCTGAGATTAATAAATCGACCATCTCCTGATTATTGCGAAGCACAGCCCAATGCAATGCCGTTGTTCCATCGGCTATACTAGTGTTTGCATCGACACCTTTTTTAAGCAAGAACTTAACATTTGCAAGATCATTGTTTTTTGCAGACTCAACCAATTGAACATCAGCTGATAATTGCAAAGAAAAAACCAACAGCGAGAAAAAAATAAGGTTGGCAAACCTGGCTTTACGCTCCCGTTTCAATTCAAACTCCTTACAATCTGTTTAATTACGCGGTTGCTGCAAGATTCAACTTACCAGTACTGTCACCAAATTTTTCAACTTCAATATCCAGTTTGTCCAGTATGGACAGATATAGATTAGACATTGGCGTATCTAATTTGTACTTAATATGACGTCCGCCATTAAGTTGGCCTGATCCACCACCTACCAACATGATAGGCAAATTGTGTAACAGGTGCTGATTACCATCGCTCATGCCCGCACCATACATAACCATCATGTTGTCCAGTAATGATCCGTCAACATCTTGAGTGGAGCTTAATTTGTCCAGGTAATAACTGAACAGTTGCGAATGATACTCATCAATCTTCGCAAGTTTTTCCAGATTTGATGGATCCTCTCTATGGTGGGAAACCGAATGATGAACATCAGGCACACCTATTTGACCATAGGTACGGTTGTTCTGTTCCGGCGCCGTCATAAAAGTGATCATTCGAGTCATATCGGTCTGAAATGCCAGAACCTGCAGGTCGAACATTAATTTCAGGTGGTCCACAAATTCATTAGGAATTCCAGTGGGACGCTCCATTGTTGGCAGTTCACGTGAGGATTGCTGTTCTGCCAATTGAATTCGCCTTTCCACATCACGCATCCCATCGAGATACTCAGTTAATCTCACCTTATCATCAGCACCATATGCATCCATCATCTGCCGAGCTTCACGGGTAATATCATCGAGGATGCTTTTCTCTTTATTAATTCTTTCCATGCGTGCCGCCTTGTCAGTACTACTACTGCCGCCAAACAATCGTTCGAATACAGCGCGGGGACGGTATTCCATAGGCAGAGGAGTAGTTGGTGTGCGCCAGGAAAGCGTGCTCAAGTAGGCACAGCTCCACCCCTTCTCACAATTCCCGATCACATCCTTGGTATGCAGCCCCATTTCCAAAGAAGCCAGTTGGGTCTTTTTTCCTAATTCTCTGGCAATGATCTGATCAATTGAAACACCTGTAATACCTTCATTCTTTGGATGGACACCTGTCAGGAATACACCTCCTGCGCGTTCATGTGGTGCAGTCTCACCTTCTCCTGGGAGCGCATCACCCGGTGTATTACTCAGTCCAGTCAGCACGGTCATTTTGTCCTGATAATCGGCTAGCGGTTTGAGGGCACGGGTCAATTTAAATGAATTACCTGTATCCGCTGGCGTCCAGTGAGCCATGTTGACCCCATTGGGGATATAGACGACAGAAAACCTTCTTGGGACCTCCATTGCGTTTTTTGCAGTAGCCAATGCGGGAAACATGGCACTAAGTACCGGTAAGGCAATACTTGCCCCGGCACCACGTAAAAAAGTCCTGCGTGGGATAGATTTCTTAAAGATCATCATGGTTAGGTGCCCTCCTCATCTGAAACGGTAAGCTCTCAATTACTGCTATAATTATAGAAGATAACCGGTAGTTGTTGGATTCTGATTGCCTCATAATAGCACGCATAGCTGGTGCATCTGAATGTTCTATGCCACGACCCAATGCATAGGTCAGCATCTTTTCTATGACCGTCATACTAAAGTCATACTGCCTTTTATCCAATAAGACCTGGCGCAACCCACTCAGACCTTCAAATGGTGTGCCGTCAGGCAACGCACCACTGGCATCAATGGCTTCGCTTGATGCCGCATCTACTGTACGCCATCTACCTATGGCATCATAATTTTCCAGGGCAAACCCCAGGGGGTCCATGACCTTATGGCAACTGGCGCAGACCGGATTCTCCCGGTGTTGTTCCATTTGCTGACGCATATTTAAGACCTTACCTTCATCGTTTTTATCTCGTAGTCCCGGCACATCGGCGGGTGGCGGTGGTGGTGGCGCACCGAGAATATTTTCCAGGATCCATTTACCACGTATGGTCGGCGCGGTGCGGTTTCCATAGGAAGTCACTGTCAGGATGCTACCTTGTCCCAATAATCCACCACGTGTTCCATCACCAAGTTTTACCATACGAAAATGATTACCAAATACATCTGGGATCCCGTAATGTTTGGCCAGACGCTCATTAACAAACGTGTAATCTGCATCGAGCAATTCCAGTAGCGGCCTGTCGTTACGGAAGACATACTCAAAAAACAACTCGGTTTCTTCTCGAAATGCCTGCCTGAGATTATCGTCAAAGTAAGGAAAAATTTCACCGTTTGGTGCTGACGCATTCAAGCGACCGAGATTGAGCCACTGTGCAGCAAAATTATTCACCAGTGTCCGCGAACGAGTATCTGCCAACATGCGTTGAATCTGCTGTTTGAGAACCGCTTGATTACGAAGCTGTCCAGACTCAGCAATTAACAGCAACTCATCGTCTGGTACTGAGCTCCATAGAAACAATGCCAGACGGGTAGCCAGTTCCAGATCAGATACGGCAAAGACCTCATCTGATTTTACATTTTTGGGCGCCTGCTCAGTCACGAACAGGAATTTCGGTCCCGCAAGGATTCGTTCCATGGCGAGACCTATACCCTCATCAAACCCGCCGTTCCGTCTACCTTGTTGATAAAACTCCATAAGACCATCCAGCTCGGTATCCGTTAGTGTACGACGGTAAGCCAGCCTACCCAGATTAGAAATAATTTCTTCAGCGCATTTAGTGTCCCTGTCATTTCGAGGCTCACAAACGTATATTTTTTTACGGGTGACAGATTCTTTTGAAACTGTGGCGTTATAAGGGCCACCTATCCTGACTGCACCGATTCCAGGGACGCCGGCCTTGAGCTGGGCATAATCAATAATGGACATCCGACTGTATGAAGGCTCTTCGGGCAAGGCCAGTTTTTTCAGAAAGGCAACGGAGATTTTTCTCGTGCCTGCCTTGGCATTAAATCGCACCTCCAGTGATTGATCGCTGTTACGTTCATATTGTTCCTGATCCGGATGTCCCTGCGCGCTGGAAGAATACATCCCGGAGGAATTTCCAAATTTTTCTCCACCAACCGTTAATCTGGCAATCTGTTTATCATCCAGACGCACATCAATATCGTGAGGAATATGAACCAAACCACGTATGTAGTCTCTGGAGTTTTTCTGTAACCGGATCTGTAGGATATATTCCCCGTCCATTGGGAAGTGATGCTGTATGACCATTCCACCGCGTGATCCAAAGGGCAGGTCTTCACTTACCCAGTCTTCCTGCATTAAATACCTGGGGGTGTTGTAGGTAAAAAATTCTGCTGGCATATCGGGATGGCCCAGGGCCTGGTAACGAATCTTACGTGCAGCAGTAATATACTGTTCCGTCAACGCTGGGGATAAAGTCAATACCGCACCCACATTATCAAATCCAAACATGGTGTCATCGGCAGGCAAGATAGTACTGTCATTAATCTCAACCGCCAGAAGATCACGAATGGCATTGAAGTACTCGGTACGATTCAAACGTCGGATAGCTGCGACACCAGGCCGAGGATTATTTGCAGCATGGCTATCAAGACTGTTGGTGAGGTAGTTGGCAAAGGCATCATAGGTATCTATGTCCGGCCTGGGCATACCTGATGGCGGCATGGTCCTGACCTTGATCTTACGCAAAACCTTTTCCCAGGTTTCCGCATGCTCTCCCATATTATTGAGATCTGCGTGCTGTAGAGAAAAGCCTGCAGTACGCAAAGCATCATTATGGCAGGTAACACAATACTGATTTACTACCTCGGAAAACCGGGTAGCGTCATTACTGGAGTTGTCCTGAGCCTGACAAAACATACTAAAAAACAAAAGAATGGTCATTGACCAGGCTAATTTAATTCTAATCATAAAAAACTATCCCCACCTGCAAGACCCATCTAGAGTCTCAAGAATTATGAAAAACTGGATGGTTCAAAGTATAAGATCTATTACCTACACCAGCAAATACATATAAAAACAATATATTGGAAGTAAAACTACCGGTTATTTGTGCCTTTATTTTCCAGTA
The DNA here is from genome assembly GCA_943788815.1 of uncultured Gammaproteobacteria bacterium. GTDB lineage: Bacteria > Pseudomonadota > Gammaproteobacteria > Eutrophobiales > Eutrophobiaceae > Eutrophobius. The sequence goes on along the minus strand of CALSRS010000003.1, from coordinate 47,454 downwards.
AGCCTCAAATAAATTGAATTTATGTAATGTCGTGTAAGTATGAGCATAAAACCTGGAAAGTTATTTTTTGTAATCTGCTCATTAAATGGTCCGTTTGGCGTGTTATATACGTATATCAAATACCTGAAAAAATCCACCGGATTATCCATTGTCATTGCAGCTGCTATTCGCCGAGATTCTTCAAAGTCAGCTAAATAATTTTTAATCGTGAAACGGTAAATTATAAGTTTTGCTAAGTATTCCGAACCATGTAAATAAGTACATCTCAAAATCTCATCCGGCAAATTAATATCATAAATTTCACGCGCTAATCTTAGTGTTAGAAAAAATTTTTTCCTGTAGTTTAAATTAGCCACCGCTTCTTGAATTAACGCCCAGTTTAAATTTTTATATTTAGTAATAATTGCTGCAATATCACTTATCCTACTTAATGTTCTCCAGTTTTCCTTTAAACCGTGTATAACTGCTACTAGCAGTGTATCTTCTGGAGAAAGCGTTTTTATTGTTTCGTCTTCCAACTTAATTTCAATTGCCCGTTCCCATACCGGGGCTGTTTCCAGATAGCAAAACCACCTTGTTTTACTTTTATCATGTGTATTACTCAAATGACGATCAAATTTACTCCCATTCATTGCCTCATTCATATTTGTCTGCTGATACTGAGGTGTCAATCCATAGTGCAAATCGACACTGGCACGTTTGTCAGTTCTACCTAATTGGGCTTGTACAGTTGATACTTCTGCATGACCAAAATATGTACTTATAAAACCATTTCGTATAAGTATATCCCTGGCTTTTAGAAAATCTTCTGGTCTCACAAGTAAATCTATATCCCCTTGACAACGGTAAGTGCTGGAATCATAAACTAGATAAGAGAAAACTAGACCTTTAAAAATAATTACGGGAATATCTTCTGAACTTAATAATTGGTTTACATCAAATAATAGGTTAAGGGCATCTTTATTGCTCGATACATGAACGCTTACTTCATCAGAGATCTGTGTATAAACTTCTTCATCAATTTCACTTTGAAAATTATTTTTTAGCGTATTACACAAAAGATGAATAATTTTATTTCGAATTGCCAGATCCTTAATAAAATTCCAATCCAAATTCTCTCCTAACAATTCCTTAATTTTTCTCTTACTGGCAGAATCTATAGTATTTCTACTGCTCAATAAAATTAATTCTCCAGCCGGTGATATTTTTTTAACTTTGAAGTTATCCATAATTTGAACTGATATTAATAATTACACTAATTTACAGTTTAATGCTTGTCCGTAGCCTTGGTGATCGAGTCCTGTATAAATGGCAGAATACTGTCTGGAATAATGCCTATATATACAGGCTTGCTTTTTGGACTTACAAAAGATTCTTTTCTAATTTGAGAATACTGTAATTCATACTCTTTAAGTAAATTAATTACATATTTATCTCTACTGCTTGTCGTAATTCCTCCATGATACTGATGAAATGTCCCTTCACCCAGCAATATGACATGAGTTACATCAGGATACTCACAAGCTCTCTTATAAAAATCTAAATTACAATATCCACCACCAGGCAAATCAAAACAGATGTCATAACCGCCAATCTCATAGTAAAGGGATTTATCAAGAAATATTGCGTTACTTTCTGATACAGATTGAAAAAAACCAGGTTTCGATGATCCTGCAAAAGATGAAATAGAAAATAAATTATAGCCGTTATTCTTCCAGTCTATTTCTTCCAATAATTTATCTTCATGCTGTTTCGTATATCCCTTTGGGACTGAAATAAATTGTTGCTCATGTCCCAAATGCCAACTTAATGTTGAAATAAATGGATTGTTAATTGTCTGCAAAGCATATAACGCCCAATTAAGAATCATTGGACTCATAATGCGAGCACCATCAATTAATATACCAATGTATTCACCTTTGGCTTTTTCAACACCATAATTTATGGCACCTACTGGTGATTGAGAACCTGAGTTATAAAAATAATATGAAATATTTGACCCGATATTTTCTATTTCATTTTTTTCCAGAGGTTCAGTGGAATCATTATCTATAACGATTATCTCATAATCTTCAAGACGTATTCTTTTTTGAAATTTTTTCGACAATGAATAAATTGTTCTCGGCGCTTCACGTCTCATATTAAAGCAAATAACAATAATAGATAAATAATTTCTCTCCATCATGAATTAGATTAATTTTATATTAATATTTTAGTTAAAAATTATATTCAATTGTTATCCCAATAACATGATTTTTGAAGTTATCAGGAACAGTAAGCAAAAAAATTGAATCGCTAATGACAGAATCTACCAAACCCTGATAGTGGAAGTCGTTTATATTCTCTGCTTCATATTTGTATAAAAAATTCAGGCTGGTTTTTTCATTAACTGACCAGTTAATTTCCGCTTCCAGTTGATGATTACTATAAACCTGATCCGGGAATCCACTTCCGACTTCCTGCTCAGTAAAAGTATTATTGAATGCAGCTGTTGAGTTATAATCATAATGAAACCTGGATCTTGATTTAGCATACGTATAGCTAGCATTAAACGTAATGCTGTTAATTGCATAGTTAAATCCTGCCCCGAAATTATTATTTGTTTCTTTTGTACTTTCGTGCCAAGCGCGATCAAGGGGAAATCTAGGGCCTCCTGCCTCAGAAACCGCAGAAACTGCCCCAGCATCGTTTATATTGCTAAATGATCGCTTGGCCGATTGAAAAGAATAAAAGGCGTAGATGCTTTTATTCAACCCAAGATAAAAATTCAGATCCACATTGGCAGAAAAAGAATTCTTGTCTTTCAGACCGTACTCAGCATCAAAGTCTTCATTTGAATATTTCCCAGTCAAGGTAAGATCAATATTATCAGCAATAATGGAAATAAATTTACCTGTAATTGCATGTCTGTCCCTGCTTGCAAGGTCATACTTTCTTAAATTTGCCAAGGTATGCGGGTCATTCCCTTCTGTGAATCGCGGTATATGGTCCGGTAATGAAGAAGTATAAAATTGTTCATAGGGGTTAAAGTTATAATTATCACTGTCCCTGCTACTAAATTCATATGCCGTTCTAAGTGTGCCAAATTGTCGGCTACGATAAACCAACTTAATGTCAATCCTGTCTTCAACCAATTTATCAACTTCCCTGTGGCTAAAATCCTGCTGTTCCCTGGTATAATCCAGGTCCATTTTTAATTTTCCTGTAAATCTATAATCCACACCAGTCGCTATGAGAAAAATATCCTTCTCAAACGGAATGTTTTTAAAACGCACCCGACTGCCTCGCCGCAAAGGATTATAGATTCCTGAAAGTGAAGCTGCCAAAGCATCCAGACCACCGTCCATAACAAGATAACCATACTGTCCAGTAAAGGGGTTTAATGCCGTGTAGTCAGTTCTGTTGTCCTTGTCGTGAATTTTTAATTCAGCGTTTAATCTTAGTTTGTTTACAGGATTCAGAATCATCCTGGAATGAACCATGAGGTCTCGTACTTCAGCACCAGCTCTCTCACTTGAAAGTGCTGCCACGGAATTCCACTGGTCAAGATCAATTGTGTCGGGGCCACTGTTTATGATACCTGTGCTCACAGTTGGTGGGACAAGAAGATCATTCTGACGGGATATGGAATACGACGAAACCAGTGTAAACCTGCTATTCCAGAATGGGAATAATGTCGCAAAGTCAATGCGAAAATGATGATATTCATTATCTGGCGCAAGCGCATAGCGTCCTCGACTAGGGGCGAATGCTGGAAACGGGGTAAGCCCAGGATTTTCCCATGTCAATGCACTGTAGCTGTTTTCAAAAAACGAGCCTGAATATGAAAAATTCAGTTGCCTGTGTGTATTACTGTAAGAAAATCCCAGATTAATATCATAAGTTGTATAATCAACAGGCTCGATAACTTCCGTCACCTGCCCCGAACCCGGGTATGTAAATCCACCACCAAAGGGTCTGCCGCCCTCTCTCCATTCTACTGAACCTTTTGCATGGAAATTCAATGTAGGCAGGTAGTCAATATCAAAATTTACGCTGAGTTTGTCTCTATCCAGTTTTATTTCAGAGCCCTGGATAAGTTGAAAAGCAGTAATCACTTCAGCTGCAGTGCTATTTCCCGGGGTCAGGCCACCTGGCAATGTCAGGACATTCCTACCAACACCCTCCCAAAGGACTTTTGCGTCATTTGAAAAAACATGGGGGACAGAGTCAAATGCGACTGACAGATTATATTTGCCATATTTACCCGAAGAAAAATTCAGGTACTGATCATTCCTGCCAATACTACCTCCACTTAATTTCATGTATTGCGCTGTTTGAGAATTTTCAATCACTCCTGAAAATTGTCGAAGTAAAAATCCATCATTCCAGTCACCATATTCTGCGAACAGGGAAGAATTCTCTTCTCCAGCAACTAGCAAATAGCCGGCATCCATAGAGAGTGAGTAAGACCAATCACCATTAGCAATAGGTTTTAGTGGTGCAGGTTGTAAAACATCAGGATAGAGAAATCCACTAGGAGATCTTAACCTGTCCTGGAATCTGTTAAAGTCTTCTTTGGAAATAGCAAAACCTTCAGATATTGCTTTAGAATTCAGCTGGTTTGTATTTTGTGAAATTTCAGCTGCTCGTACGTTTTCAGCCAAAAATACAACGGTCATAATAAACCCTATAGAGCAAACCTGTTTCAGTGAACTTATTTTCATCGCTTTAGTAACAATATTATAAAATGACTATCTTTGAAATTTAGCTCCGCCAGGATGATTTGAACCATGTATCTGGGAGTGGCAATTCTGACAGCTTCTTCCTATTAATCGTGCATCTGGACGGCTGCCCGTTGCAAGATTCCCACGCGTAAAAAGATCATTCATATGCCCAATAGAGGTATGACATTGCTGACATAACATTGGTCGGGCCGTAAGCAATAATTTTTCATGGTTTGAACCATGGGGTTCATGACAATTAACACAACTGTCCGTCACAGGAGCATGTTCGAACAGAAATGGTCCGCGTTTTTCTGCATGGCATTGAAAACAGGTCTGATTGACAGTATCGGCAATCAAGAGACTGTCTGAAATACTACCATGTGGATTATGACAATTAGTGCAGGATATTTTTCCCTCATTTAGTGGCATATGCGACCGACGGTTAAACTGGCTGCGTTGCTCTTTATGGCAAGTAAAACATGTTTCATTAACATTATTTTTTGACAATAAATTCACTGTGGAATAATTGGCCATAGGATTGTGACAATCTGCGCAGGCGATGTCGTTACTTTCATGGACAGAACTCATCCAGTGCATACGATCACCACCAGTATGACACTGCAGACAGGCCTGGTTCTGGACTCCAACGGAGCTATTTGAATTTGATGTAAATCGGATAATACTCTCGGACACAGTGGGGTCAGCCAAATGTTGAGAACCTGGGCCATGACAAGACTCACAACCTCGAGCTTCAATTTCATTCCTTGGATTATTAAGGAATATTTTTGCATGAAGCGTGTGCGACCAGTGATTGGAGAGATCATTATGGCAAGTGGAACAGACTTGCGTTCCAATATAATTTTTTTCCTGTGCATGGAGCATATTCGAAAATGTTATGGTTATAACAAATATCATCAACAAGAAAATCTCTGATGTTTGGATAATTTTTTTCATTTTTTAATTATATTTACAGGAAAAATATTCAATTCTCACATTTAAATTTAATTATAGCTACAAACTAAACTAATTAAGACAATTTTGGTTGTGGTTCTATTAGAACAAGAACGATTTTGATTTTCATTATGTTAGTACATAAGTGATTTGTATGTTTCCAGTAACTTGTTCGTTGTCCAGCTAGAGTCATATTCTCTAACCCAGTTGTAAGCAGCCTCCCCCAATTCTTTTCTTTTTTGATTATTTTTAAGCAGAAAAATTATTTTTTCAGCAAGATCTTGACTATTACCTATCTCTGCCGCAAGGGCCCGCTTATCTGTCCAATCGGCAACATATCCTACTTCAGTTCCAACTGTCGGCACACGACAGGCCGCAGCTTCCAACATTGAAATTGGCCCGGTTTCATTCAAGGATGATACTAAATAGATATTTGCATTTTGAAAAAATATACGCACCTCATTATTCGGAAGATAACCATGAAAAGTAACATGATTTTCCATGTCCAATTCATCTGTTAAATTTTGCAACTCCCCATTCAGTGTATCTTCCCCAACTATATCCAGGTGTACAGCTGGTATACGATCTACCACCCTCCTGAATGCCTTTAATAAAGTCGCCTGGTCCTTAATTCGATTGATACTGGCCACATGTAACAGTTTCCACGGGGGCTGTGCAGGAGATTTGTTGGGTTTAAAACATGAACCGTGTACACCGAATGGTATATATTCGGCCGACACACCAAACTCACTGGCATGGACTTCCATGTGATGGCTGGCAACAGTAAACGAAGTTGCCTGCTTCAAAGTATCATTCAATATCATTTTCTGGTTAGTATGGAATTGACCGCCATATTTTATCTCAGGAAATGCAACGAATTCTGCTCCCATCAGGCTCACAACTGACGGTATTTTCATTGACAATGCAATCCTTGATGCAAGCCAACCGGCATGAAATCCCCAAAACCCATGGAGTATATCCGGCGTCCCTTCCGAGCTTACTATATCCAGAGTTTTCTCATACATTTCCTTGAGGGCACTTTGCGGATCCTGAAAATTATTCCAGTCCTGCCTGATCTTTCCAGGTGAAATAATCCTGGCTCCACACAATGTGTATTCGCAAGCTTGTTCATACTGATAAAGGCTTATAACAGTAACCTTATGTTTAACTGTCAACTTCTCAAGCATCCATAATATATGCGGTATTACCTTGTATTGACCACTCCTGTCCACGCCTCCAGGTGAGATAAATACTATATTCAATGATTTATTCAATTTATATGATTCCGATACATTTAATTATTATAAAATTAATTAATTAATAAATGATTGATAGATACCAGTTTCATTATAATTTTCTGTTATTTGATATATCAATATACATAATAAGAACTGCTAATTAAATTTAATTCAAAACTACAAGATATTAATTCACGTATCAAAAAGTAGCATTGTCAACATTTAAACGGTTTTCCTTTACCCAGTGATCCAGGCACGGTCTAGATACGAAAAGTAATGTAAAATTCTGGATCCGAATCATGCGATTTATTTGAATTAGCGGAAAATCCTTTTTTTTCTAACGGTCACACCCTAGTGGCACAATATTATTGACAAAATTACTGGTCGGACATTCAATACTCACTACATTATCCAAAGAAAGAATATTTGAATGGACATCCCGAAAAATCATATTCGAGAATACTTCAATTATCGATATAAGAGGGAACATTTTATTCGTCATATCAAAATCATGAGACATATGAAATTGAATTACCCCCCAGACGAGATTTTCCGACCTGTCAAAAGAACTTCAACTTATTTCGGACGTTCTGTCAGGTCATGCCGGTGAATTCGGATATGTTATGTAAATGACAATCTATTCTCTGTAGGAAAGAGAACAAACACAAGATTTGCAAATTGCATCGGTTTTTACATCCAGGTTTTTTCGCCAATCCTTTGCTGAAGAGGAATTTAAAATATCAGTAATTGTGCCATCATTGATGTTCTCATCATAAGGTTTATGAAAAAAACAGGGTCTGATACGGCCATCAGTTTCAATCACGCTTGATACCCATGGCGCATTACAATCTACTTCCGGGAACTCTTTCCCCTCAGCCAAAGCACGATAATAATCTAGAAGTTTCTTTTGCAGTTTATCCCTGCTTTCAACGATAAAGCCAGATTCAAAATCTACTTTATTATTAATATATAATTGCTCGAGGATATCATCCAATTCTGCTATTTCTTCTGCAGAAAGTGAAATTCCGTTCTCGTTCCAATCGCTGGTCCTACCAAAGTTATCCTGTTGAATATCTGCAGCAAGAAAACTGATACTGTCCATTCCTGCTTCCTTGGCTGCCGCTACCGTTGAAACTATATGTTGAAAATTTTGCTTGTGGACAGTACAACGTCCTCCAATACCAATATTCTTTCTGAAATTTCGTACCGTTTCTATTCCTCTTGTAATTTTCCCAAATGCGCCAGGAATATTTCTAATTGAATTATGAACATCTTCAGGTCCATCCAGGCTTACGTAAATTTGTTTGATGCATTCACTTATCCAGCTGGCATGATGTTTTAGTAATAGACCCGTTGTGATTAAGGTAATCTTAAAATTCTTTGAATATAACAACCTGCAAATTTTTTCGATTTCCTTATGCATCAGTGGCTCACCACCACTCAAGACTATCTCCCTGGTTCTCAATGATTTCATTTGTCGAGATATATTTTCAATCGTTTGCAAGGGTAATGAGGCCTTGCTTGTATCTTTCCATATATCGCACATAGCACAACGACAATTACAGTCGGTCTTAAGCATTAAAACCACAACAGGCAGTCGTTCTATTGCTTGTTCAGATGTAAACATATTGCTCAAAATTCAGTTAACTCCGTTTCGCAATTAACACTGCAAAAGTTGATGGTTCTCTTGTACGTTTGATAGTGGCCTTTAACGGACGAATTGCCCATCCCAATCCATACCATGGCCTGATTACATTCCAGGTTATCCCCAAACTGTTCCCAAGATCTTTAATCATATCCCAGGTCAGAAATTCGATACTATTAATACTATCTGATCTAAATCCATACTTTTTTTCAAAAAAATCATGGCGCTGAGATTTCATCTGAATTCCACTCCCTGGTTTCCTGTAAATGGGTGAATCAATGATTACTAATTTACCATCATTGGCAAGTACGCGTAGCGCTTCTCTCAATGTATTATAATAATCCGTACTGTAATGTAAGCTGGCATTGAATATAACAACATCAGCTTGGTCATCTGCCAGAGGTAAATTATCAAACTCGGCCTGTATGACTGGCCATCTTCTATCATAATTTTTACCTGCGCTTAGTCCATCCATATCGTCCATATTGATATCAATGGCCAGCGGGTGATGTCCCATCTCTGCCAAGCGATTACATAACCACCCAACTCCGGCACCCTGGTCAATTATTTTCTTACCCTTTTGAGATTTCAGACAAAGGGCTGATAATAATGCCCTGAAACTTTTATTCCTGATTTTCCATTGCCAGGCGAGAGGATCGGATGCTGAAGGTTCAGGCAATCTCTGGTAATAGTCATTACCATGGTCTCCTCTTCCTTCTGCAATCCGTATCCGGGTATATTCATCCAGAAACATTTCATATTTGGCAAGTCTGTCAGTACTAATGAGTTGATAAATTCCTTCAATGGACTGAAATGAATCCGAACAATTTCTGCATACAATTTTATTTCCAGGCCATGACAACAAACCAATATCAGACTTGCAAACAGGGCACATGCCATGCCAATTCCCAGTACTTCTCACTTCTTTAAAAATGTCACTATGAAGTGGTCACTGAAGCATGAGACAGCGAAACAGGATTCGATCTTCTTTTCTAATCTATTCAGCAACTGAAAAAAATCAGGGTATCTTGAAACTAATGACCCAGCGTAACTGGGAGGAAGAAGAAAACCCAGACCTCTGGAATCAGCAGCACGGAAATTATCAGAGAATGATTTAATAACTGAACCGGGAGTATAATATTTTATGTACCGTCCTCTCCACATACAGCTACCTGAAATCCGCTCTATTACCCTGCTAAAATTTCCCTTTAATCCCAGGTAGAACCATTCCCACGGAACAAACCGCCCCATAATACACAAGTAAAGCCGTCCGCCAACTCGAACATATTTTGAGAGTTCGCCTGCCAGTAATGTCAAATCCCTGGAACAGTTAAGACCACCAAAGTTTGACACTACGCCATCAAATTGCTCGTCAGGATCAAGACATGCATCAAGTTCATCAAAATCAATTTGTTTGAATATCACCCTATTTTCCAGTCCACCATCCTTAATTTTGATCCTCGCATATTTAATCATTTCAGCAGAACTATCCGTTGCAATCACCTTAATACCGCGGCTTGCAAGATATAATACATCTTCACCAGTTCCACAATTCAGAACCAGAACGATGTCTTCAGGGAGAAAAATCTCGTCCAAGAGTTCGTGGGTACGTTGCCGCAACATCTTACCAATATTCGTATTGGTGAAAATTGAATCGTAATTACGGGCAAGCTGGTCAAATGCCTGTTTTGTTGATGGCATGCTTTCGTTCATAATTTATCAAAAACTGTCTGGCCTCATCGGCACACTGTGTGTAATTTTTAAAATCATCGTTCATTGTATTGTTGATGCGATATGCTTCTACAGAATTGAATAACAGTTTATCTGCTGCCTTGTAATACTCTGGATCACGCTGCGTGGACAATTTGTAGTCCCTATCAGTGCTGGAATCCCAGTCACCTGTCATTGATATACTGTCGGCATATTCATCAAAAAATGGAGTATTTTTTATAGGGTAAGCCACAGTTGTAAAAAAAACATCCGGATTTGAAAGTTTCACATGCTCCACCGTCATTTCGATATCATCAAGCGTTTCATCTCCGTACCCCCACATTAGAAACATGCCAACCTTGATTCCTCTTTCCTTTACCTCGCGTGTTGCCCATTGAACCTGTTCTACGGTGACATCCCGCTTCATTGCATCGAGGATTCTCTGGCTACCACTTTCAGACCCTATCCAGATGCGTTCACAACCCATCTCGGCCAATGTATCCAGAGCAGCAGGATTCATCAGCCTGTCTGCCCGGGAAATGGTTTCGAAGGGAATTTTGATATTTCTCTTTTTTAATTCTTTCTCATAATCAAACAACCATGGGTGACTGATAGTAAATACATCATCGGCATACCATATTTTGTCAGGATCGAATTTGCCAATTATATATTCCAGTTCATCTGCACATTCAGCAGGCTTTCGTCTTCTATGGCTATATCCAAATACCGCATGCGAGCACCATGTACACCTGTAAGGGCAACCTCTAGCTGTGATCATACTAATACTTCCTGCACCATGATGCTCCCGCCAAACATTTAAGTAGCGATTAACATCAACTGCTTCCCTGTCGGGCCAGGGATAACTACTAATATCCCGTGTTGCCTGACGGGGCTGTGTTTTAATCACCTTCCCGGATTCATCCTTGAATACGATACCGGAAATAGAACTTAATCTATTTACACCTTTCTCGCGTATTGCAGGAATCAGTTCTGAGAGTGCTTGTTCACCCTCTCCAATGACAACAATATCCGCGCCATTATTAAGATAATTTTCAGGATAGTTTGCAGACTCAGGTCCACCAAGAACAACACTGAAATTATTTTGTTTCGCGAATTGTATGATACGAATTATGTTATGACGCGTTATTAAATTGGTATAAATACCGAGAATTCCTCCCGGATTTTCTGAAAGATATTTCTTCAGGATACCAATGTCTAAAAAAGTTGAGTCAATCAGCTCCACTTTGAAACCATTTTGCTTAAGGTAGGAAGAGATATACATCAAACCCAGGGGAGCATAGGGTTTCATAATCTGTTTCTCTTTTTCGTCATCACATAGAAAATATCCATGCGTGAGGATCAGGTCTATCATGAACTAATTAGGGTAAGGAGAAGTTGGGGCATTTGTCATATACTGATCTGCAGTTATTACAAGTTCTTCCCATTCTTTATCAAGCGCGGAGATATCATCTAAATTTTCATCGTAATTTAACCTGGCATCCAGGTCTCTATGCAAAAAATCTCCCAGTTTCCGATAATAGTCGGATGTAAATGTCCCGTTAAACATTATCTCCAGATCATTACTTTCCGCCCAGTGTGATTTTTCTGAAATCTGGTCATTCACCTGCTCGTGAAATTCTGTCCCTGGCAAAGGATAACTAACGCTTACTCCGATATTGTCTGGCAGTAAAGTTCTGACCAGACTTATGGTCGCTTCGATATCTTCAATTGTTTCCCCCGGATAACCAAACTGGATAAAAAAGCAGGCCCGGATATCGTTTTTACCAAGTAATTCTCGAGCTCTTTGTATCTGAGCAACTGTTATACCTTTTTTCATTGCATCAAGGACCTTTTGACTACCACTTTCGGCACCAATCCACACTTCTTTACAACCAGATTGAGCCAGACCGATCACGACTTCTTCCTGCATCAAATCTGCCCGTGACTGGATCATAAATGGAATTTCAGCACCCCTGGTCGTCACCTCATATGCAAATTTTTCTACCCATCCGGGCTTTAGTCCAAATATATCATCCATAAACCAAATATGATCCGGGGAAAATTCCTGTTTTACAATTGCCATTTCCTCGGCCACATTTTCAGGAGACCTGACTGCATAGGATTTACCCCAGATTGGTTTTGCGCACCAAGTACACGAATAAGGACAGCCTCTGGTAGTTACCATATTCATACTAAAATAACCGTGGGTATTATTCCATGCCATCCGGTAAGAATCAATATCGAGAAGATCCCTGGCCGGGAACGGTATATGCCCTATCTTCCTCATTATCAAACGCGGACCTGTTTTAATGACCTTGTTTTTATCTTCAGCATCAAGATAAGCGACGCCTTGTATTGAATCTAAATTTGCAGAATCGTTAGATAATAATGACTGGACTAACTCTGATACAGTTATATCCGCTTCACCCAGCATAATATAGTCCACACCCTTGGATAAATACGCATGTGGATCATCACTTGCATCGGAACTGCTTATGATCACAGGGACAGACAGTCTTTTTGCCTCGGCAACCATTTTTATGGTCGCTTCTCTTACATGGTTGAGGCACATTTTGCTCAGAAAATTAAAACTGTCCTCATAAATAACAATTATCCTGGGATTGTGTTTCTCCAGATACGTTCTGAATTGTTCCTCCTTATCCTGAAGGGTGGCATCGAATAATTCCACATTATAATCAAGTCCGCGCAATATACTTGCCGCATACAATGTTGCTAATGGCGCATATGGACGAAACTTTTCATCACGCTGTTTCGTATCATTCGAAATATAAAAGGCATGTGCCAGTAAAACATCAACCACTTGTAATCTCCATTTTATCGGTTATCCGTATTACACAGATTAAATTAATTATCTAATTCCAACATCATATCCGGAATATCCGCCAGATTCTTGCCTGCCGTCAGGAGATATAAATTACAACACAAAAGTTTATCCATAGATTCTTTTAAATTCTCAAACTCTAGATTAAAACCAGGCTCCAGTGATGACATGATGAAATTACTCACATATTCTCTAGAAACAGGTTTGATATAACTTTTATTATTGAGATGGTTTGGTTCTATCACACAGATATACATATTATCTACTGCAAATACCGGTTCCGGATTGCTGAACTCGGATATTGGTATCTGAATTTTCACCTTGCCATTTGGACGTTTAATGGGAATGCGGCCCTCCAATTCTGGAAAAAGGTTTATAGCATCGGGCAGGAGATGAATTCTTGTTGAATTACCCCAAACCTTGAAATCGTCTCCCATTCCCATATAAATTACGTCTTCAGCAAGCAAACCGAAGCCACTTTTCAGGAACGTATAAGCCAGACTTGATTTTCCTGCTCCGCTATTACCAATAAACGCAATTGAAATGTCTCCATTAGTAACGGCAGAAGCATGAATCGGTACCCGCCGACCATAGGTAACAAGGAATAATGACAGTGCCTCAACAACAAACCAGTTAAATGCTGCAACATTTTCAAGTAAATCATTAGTCACATATGCAATTGCTTTTCCGGAATTCCTGAGGGCCAGCAAAAGATTATCGCCGCAACTTGCTAGATATATACCATCCCGGTACCTATGGGTAAATTTATACTCATCAGGCGGTGGCCCTGAATCTGTTTCCTGCAAAATAATATCTACAGTCAATTCTGGAAAGTTTTCTTTCTTATCCATTTTACAGTTCTGCCAGTGACCAAGTGCAACACCTGCATTTTTCATAACCTGCACATTATTACTTCGCACCCTGACCGGGACCTCTAGCAGTGGGTATTCAGCTTCGTAACCCAACTCTCCCTGATAACCCAGAATATTTGCTAGTTCTGTTTTTAAAAGCATCTTATCCGTTCCACTATCCATAAATACAAATACGTGATGTTTATACTGGAAATACTAATGTATTTTACTTTTTAGAATTTCTACTGGCATGATATTAAAGACATACCCTTCACCGAACCCATCTATCAGACTAGCTGGAATATATTTAACTGAATTTTGAACCCTAATTTTTCCCCAATTTATTTCTTCCGGCACTTTGCCGTCGAGCATGTTAAATACAGATTCGTCAAAAAACACAATTTTGCCTTTTTTAATCACAAGCAGAATATCTTCAGGCTCAAGTATATACAGGCTATCCCAATAATTGTTCCGGGTACATTTTGCTAAAACAATATCGGAAGAATATCCACTACAAATATTATCCGCCAGAGCCATCCCCCATACATCTGCGGCATTCCTATTCAAGGTATAAAATAATTCTTCATCGCACAGATATTTAAGCTTTCTGGCAATTCTTAAATGTTTCCATATATTCCAGTCTGCTGAAAGTGTTGAATCCGTGCCAAACAATATTGTTGTAGATTTTTTTATTTCGTCGACTGGAGCAGTCTTTCCGTATAGCTGATGATTAGATTCCGGACACCAAACTAATGCCCTGATTTTTTTTGCCTGATTTGTGTCTATCGAAATACCGTGTATTCCGATAATTTTTTTATTAAATAAATTGTAATTCAATACCCTGTCAATCTCCTTTCTCATTGAATCTGTCTTTCCCTCACCAAGGTGTATAGCTATCGGAACGACCCCGTTTGAAAAATTCAATTTTACTGGCAACCACTTTTCATATTTTTCAGAATGAAGAATTTTACATTGTTCATATACATCTATCCCTTCAAAGAACTTGTTTATTTTCCTCCCATGATTAACTACGGTAGTAACCCCACACACTACATTTTTGATCAGGCCGGTCTTGATTTTCATATGGTAAGGAATTTTGTTTGATTTCGTAATAATATCCCTGAATTTCTTATTTTCATGTATATCTTTCGCCCATTCCTCATAATCATCATATTCATGGCTTTTTAGCAAAGGTAAATTATTGAAATCCAGATGATCATGAGAATTGATGATCCCGGGAAAGGCGATCACCTTGTCACAGAAATCCAGAACATAATTAATATTGCTCCCAGACTTACCATTGTAATTATTCAGGACACCGTCCCGGGAAGTGACAGAAACAGAATTTGCCTTGCTACACTTTGGCAACAAAACATTATTAATGACAATTGACATGATTACTGTTCATTCAAAATTTTCAGAATTTATTTTTCCGTTAGCTCAATTAATTTTTCAGGCTGGCTTTATAACGTTGCAGGGTTATACCTAGTCCATCGTTCAAACTGACAAATTTGTAATCCGGCAACATCCCCTGTAATACAGATATGTCAGCCAGAGACTTATAGATATCACCAGGCCTGCCCGGATCATGAGTAATCTCGATATTTATTCCTGTAGTTGATATAAGCTCCTCTGCAACCTCTAATATTGAAGCAGACTTTCCAGAGGCGACATTTATTACTTGGCTCATTTCACTGATACTGGAAGAGATTCTGTATGCAATATTAACCACATCGTCTATGTGTATAAAATCTCTTGTTTGCTTTCCGTCTCCATAAATTTTTAAATCACCACCTGATAATATGTTTCTGATAAACCGATCTATAACGCCCACATAATCCGATTTGCTGTTAGCATGATTCCCGTAAACATTAAACAATCTTAATCCAATAGTTTTTAATCCCTTTAGTTTTCCAAATAACTCTGCCTGCTTCTCGCAGACCAACTTATCCAAACCATAAGGGCTAACCGGATCTGTATCACGGAATTCCGAGTTCTTGATTATGGAATTGCCATATACTGCGGAACTGGACGCAAACACGACAGGGGGGGGGGTCTGCTGCTGGCTGGCAATTTCGAATAATGCGACGGTGCCACCCAGATTTACACTGTGCGCATCTGTCCATTCATGGATTGTCCGCGGTATGGCGGTAACAGCAGCGAAATGAAATATGTATGAGACCTCCCTGATCAGTTTTGCGACAAGGTCAGTGTCCCTTATATCTCCCCTATAAAACTCGACATTCCTGGGAAACTCACATAGTTGCGAATTTGACAGGTCATCTAGTACTATCACTTCCTGATCTTTCCGTGCAAAAAAATTTACCAGGTTGCTTCCGATAAAACCGCAACCTCCTGTAACTAAAATAGGTGGCATCTTATATAACAAAAAACAAAGCAAGCATTGCAATAAATATAAGGGATAATATTATTTTCCTTTATGGCTAATTTCATATCTCAGGCCTTTATCCCGCTGAATGATTATATAATTGTCATTATGAAGTTAATATATAATCATAATTATGAAATACTTAATAGCTATTTCCTCTCCCATAAATATTTATAAATGACTAAAAAACAAACACAAAAAGATAATTCCTTTCCGGAATTACGGGAAAATCTGATAAGACTGGTAAATTATTTTCAGAGACATAACAGATTTATCTTTATCATGGGTCATATGAGATCTGGCTCTACCTTGTTGCTACACATTCTGGCAACCAATCCTGAAATCATTGCAGGTGGTGAACGTAACAAAGTTTACAATACCGTTAATGATCTAAATTCACTAATCTCCGAAATTTGTCTTCAGCAAAACATCTTGATAAGTCACAGAAAAATTTTTCTTGATCAGATTAATCATGAAAAAATGACGCCAAATATTGATATCTTAAATACTCAGAATCTAAAGCGAGTATTTCTATTAAGAAAACCTCTTGCGACAATTTCGAGTATAGTAAATACATTTGAACCCATATATGGTAATTGGCCGGTTGAGAGAGCTGTAAATTACTACATACAACGCATCAAAAATCTGGAATTACTGGCAAAAGAAATATCTTCACCAAATAATTCTATGTTAGTAAAGTATGAAGAATTAACAGATGTGCCAGCAATAATTTTAGACTCCCTCCAGAAATTCCTTGCTTTGAAGAAGCCCCTAACTACTAGGTATAAATTACAGAAATATACTGGATCTCGAGGTGATCCATCCGAACGGATAGTCGCAGGAAAAATACTTCATTCAAATGGTAATACTGATATCAAAATTCCTTTACCCTTACTTAACAGTGCAAATAGTGCATATACTAGCTGTATATCTACTATCCAGGAATATTCTATTACTTTATAAGTATTGTGCATTCAAGCAATGAATCATGAAAACTCATATTTTTTTAAATCGATGTCAGAACAGGATAATTAGTTGGACCGTGCAGCACTAATATCTGTAATAGACCCCATATTGCAGCAGGGATGGCATATCATTAAACTCATACAGTTAGATAAATGATTTTAAACATATATAACCTATTCTAATTACAAATTGAAAATCGCTCTAATAAACCCAGCTTACGATAAAAAATTAAACTCCCTGGAGAATCTGGTAAAACTGTATTTTCATCCGCGGGAGTTAACTAGAGCATTATTGTCTAAATCCATTAATACAACCTGGGTACAGGGTTTCTGCTCTGAAGATGAATATGATATAAGCCCGCTTCAAATGTGCACATTTATCTCAAGCCCGTTTTACGGTGGCATTGAAAACCTGATGTCACAACATATTGACAGGGACTCATTGTCAAGAGTTATTGAGAAATTACAACCGGATGTCGTTCATATTTTTGGATTTTTACCTACTGATATCCTGGCGATTAATGATATCTGTAGTTCAGCATCGGCAATTTTAACTGCTTCATTTCATGGAAGTAATCCTGCAAAAAATAATGAATTTCTCGCATTACAAAAACAGGCGCTATCAAAGCTCTCTCTAATACTTTTTAATTCACCAGAAAGGATCAAAACTTGGAAAGATGCAGGTTTAATTGACTCATCAACATTGATTTCAATTTGTCCGGAAACATCCAGTTTTTTTGAACTAAAAAGCCGTAAGGAGGCACGCATAAAAACTGGTTTAGTTGGCAACCCTGTATGTATAACCACTTGCAGACTTCATCCCGTAAAAGATCCATTAACTTTACTTAACGGTTTTGAAAAAATATTAGCCAAAAAACCGGGGGCGAGACTCTACTGGGTTTACCAAACAGATGAAATGCTCGAAGAAATCACAGACAAACTTAATGAATCATCGGTATTGAACGATGCGGTCTCGTTAAGTGGCCCACTTGACTTTGCTGATATGGAAGATTTTTATAACAGCGCTGACTTTTTCCTGCAGGCAAGCGTGACTGAATATGGAGGGAATTCTCTGTGCGAAGCCATGGCGTGTGGCGTCATACCAGTTGTAACGAATATACCTTCTTTTCAGTACCTAACGGGTAATAATCAGTTTAGAACTCTGTTTGATATCGGTAATTCGAACGAACTTGCACAAAATGTATTAAGTATCCCGCCAGAGAAATACAGTGATTACTCTCAAAATATTCGCACTTATTTTGATAAAAACCTGAGTTTTAATTTAATCGCAACAACCTTGCTAAATACAATTGACACGGTGGTAACAATGAGGTCAGGATGAAGCAATTTATTATTACTGGTTGTTGCAATGATAAAATCGACACCTCGTTTCAAATGATATTCAATATTACGTACTAATATATCTTCCTCATCTCGTACGAGCAGTGTCATAATCAATTTCATTTGTCGATTGTAATTTTTTTCAAAACTAAGCTGATACGGATTATATATCTACAAACACTCATGCCATAACCTGAATATGTCTGAAATTAAAAAATCATCCATTAATGGAAGAATTATTTTTAAATTTATACTGAAGTAGACTGCACAACTAAAACAGTTCTGCTAACGTCTTATATCGGTTCAAATACCCTAATGCCTCCGCAACAGGCTGATATGTAATATTACCCTTGAAGGTATTTAAACCCTTCCCAATACCAGGATCTGTCTTAAAAATATCGACACCATTATCGGTAATTTCGAGTATGTAAGGCAGCGTGGTATTAGTTAGCACAATAGTGGAGGTACGGGGGTAGGCCCCCGGCATATTGGTAACACAATAGTGGAAAATATCATGTAAAACATACACGGGGGCAGAATGGCTGGTGGGTCTTGAGGTTTCGATACAACCACCCTGATCTATACTGACATCCACGATGACCGAGCCTGGTTGCATGGATTTCACCATATCTTCGGTCACAACATGGGGCGCCCTTGCCCCAGCTAGTAATACGGCACCGATAACAAGGTCACTATTGACGATATGTTCCGCAATAGTCTCTGGTGTGGAATCGACAAATTCCAGGCTCGCCGGGTCCGCAAACGACATGGCGTCAAAACTCTCCTGGTCTCGGCAGTACATCAAAACCCGTGCCCCCATACTCTGCAGCACATGGGCAGCATGTTGTCCGACGACACCATTACCTATCACCATGGCCTTACCATAACTCTTCCCCATTACTCGGCCCAGTTGCATGCCTTTCCCACCATTTGATTTTGCCAGGTAATAACCACCGACATTGGCGGCAATATTTCCCGCCACGGCGCTCATGGGGGCAAGCAGCGGCAGATTTCCATTTTCATCCTCTACAGTTTCGTATGCCACAGCTAAAGTCCCGGCATTGAGCAAGGCATCAGTCAGGGACGGATCAACACCGGCAAGGTGCAGGTAGGTAAAGAGAATATTGTCCTTGAGATATTGATATTCAGCTTGCAGGGGTTCTTTTATCTTCAACACCAGTTCCTGATCCCATGCTTTTGCGGTGGAAACAATACCGGCGCCACTGGTCATATAGTCATCATTGGAAAAACCGGAACCCTCACCGGCGTGGTCCTCTATGACGACTTCATGACCACGTGACACCAGTTCACTCACCCCGGAAGGTATAAGTGCTACCCGGTTTTCCTTGTCCTTGATCTCTTTCGGTACACCAATTCTCATGGATAAGTATTAGTTTTTTATTTATTGTCCCTGATGTTTTCCAGGGCCTTGTCTCTTTCTTCTACATATTTATCATAATACGGTAGGAGGCCATATCGCAATTTGGAAGCGCAGTACCTCCCATACACTGGGTCTGATACTGACCGCGGTAGATTGCCGGGGACCAAAAATTTTTCCCTGACGAACACTGATGATTAGATAAAATATCATAACCAAGACGTTTAAAACCGTCTGATGCGCACCCTCTCATAATCAATATGCTTATCGATATGATTACAGTGATTGTCATTTTTATCATTCTTCGTTTACCCACCTATAGAGTTCAAAAGTTTACTAAGGATTAGTTTTAATGTCCTGAATTTTATAAAGTGCCCCTCGCCGTTCTAATGTATTTGTAATCAGCCATATGCTCTGGATCCCAATTGGGCAGTCCGAAATCACGCATACATTAATTGTTATATACCGAATCATAAGCAGGACGCTTGAACTCATTGGAGCTACAACGACACGCCATCAGAAGACCCATCAATACTAAAACCTTAATTACATTTATACCGCTATTATCTTTTTGATGATTTTAAAAATTTCTGAATAACGTTATAGCTATACTCATAGGCCCTGTCATCTTTACTCTCCCTTGGCCCAGCAATATTTAAAACCTTGATGCCGTTACTGCTTACAAATCGATTCAACATGGCTACAGCGTTGGTCATATCCTTTTTTGCTCCATTGATTAATATACGGGGCTTTGATTCGGCAATACAATAATCATACGTCAGCTTTGTACCGCCGGATAATTCATCAAAATAGATAATGACAGTCCCATCACTATCGACCACGTTTTTAAGCGTACGTTCCGGATAACCACCACCTTCGAGTTCCTGCAGGGGGTATTTTTCAGGTATCGGACCGTCCTCGGCAAGCCTTCCCTGTGGACACCAGCCAGCCACGGCAATACCTAAGGCCATTGCCGCATCCAGGGCCCCGCGGTCAACGCCAGTCTGCCCGCCGGACACAACACTAAATGAATATCTATCTTCTTTGTTCATTCTGTTCATAATGACATCAAGATTATACGTTGTATCATGGTTCTATGTGTGGACGCTTTGCATTCTGGAACGAAAAAAGCCGCATCCTGGAACACTACGGGCTGGATGATGCTGCAGAATTTAAAACCAGCTATAACATCACACCTTCCAGCCAAATCCCGGTCATCCGCCAAGGAAAAAGTCGAGAGCTGGCGAATGTACACTGGGGTATGGTCCCACATTGGGCGAGAGACACTAAACTCCAACCCATTAATGCAAGGGCGGAGAGTATCACCCAAAAGCCTTTCTTCCGTAATGCCTTTAAAAAACATCGTTGTTTGATTCCGGTGAACGGTTATTACGAATGGAAAAAACTCGACAGCCACAAACAACCTTATTTCATTAAACTCAAGGATCAGGAACTGTTCTCCTTTGCGGGGATCTGGGACTGCTGGGAGAACCCCAAGGGGTCATTGGAAAGTTGCGCCATCATTACCACCGAATCCAGCGCCATGACGGCGCACATTCATAGTCGTATGCCAGTCATCATTCAACCTCAAAATTATGAGGCATGGTTAACAGATGGTGGAGAAAAATTTTTAATCCCTTACGAAGAAGAAATGGAGTCCTGGCCGGTCAGTACTCAGGTGAATAATCCACGTCATCAAGGTGAAGACCTGATTCACTCTGTTCGTGTTTAGTTATCTTTTTCCTTAAAACAAATCTCAAGAATAACCATAGCGATCTAATACTTCTCCATAGAGCTCATTAAACCTTTTGATCAGCCCAGGAGTAAAGTATTTTTGCCACTGACCATTATTTGGATTGCGTATGTGATTTACAATGGTCTGCTTATTTTTTGCACTCAATCGCTCTGCAAGCTGGCTTCCGATGAATCGCGTGGGTATTGAGAATCCAAAAAATGAAAGAATTTTCCAATACACTCGTGCTTCATTACCAATAATGTCCTCGTATCTAAAAAGCATTACCCGCGGATCATTATCCGGCCACTCCAACATGCTTTGATAGTGGTGATTTCGAAACTCTATCTCTGCATGCAAACCTTCCTCCATGGAAACCTCATTTAAGTATTTGGCTAAAGAATAGTCTGTTGGGAGATTAGCGGGGACAGCCCCTCTTACCTTCTTCCAACCCGGATCATAATCAGTGGGATTTATCTGTTTACACCAGGGCTCGGCAGCTCTTTTATGATAGAAATAAGCTGAAATAATAAGATCTCGAGGGTCGCGTATCACACGTACGACTCGGATATCTTCGAAACGATCCAGATCAATATAGTTACCACTGATAGAACAAATATCAAATTGCTGACATTCATCATAGAAGAGATCAAGCTTGTGATGAAAATGTTTGAAGCTTTGTGCTGAAGACCAGGATCGTTCACATAACCTGATGTATACCTTTTTGGAATAGTTCGTCAGGCACTTATGGTATCCCGCATGAACACGGATTTTTCCGTTAATAGTTTCCATAACAGCGTATTGTGAAGATCAGATGCGAGTCTTGCAACGCGACACGACAAATGTCAAATTGGCTGATTACCATGGGCCTGGCAGGCGTGATTTCTTGACAGGATTCAATAAAATCCTTTATTTTGTAATCATTAAGACTGGCCGGGGAATAATCCACCCTGGGTTCATATCTGAATCAGCCTAATTTGAGTCAAACTAAAACCAACCGCCCATGATGGCATCATGCCACTGCTGGAATACGGCGGGTCCGAAGCCAACATTATAGCCCTCAACTACCTCACCATTCATATATCCATGGGTACCCACATGAAACTGCGTGAGAGAGGTTCTGGGTGCCGGCTCCATCGCCTTATACAGGGGCACAATTACCTCCTCATATACGTCACGGCTATGGTCCCGGCTATGCGCTGAGATCTGAAACATGACAGGTGGTACTGGCTTCACACCAGCCCCGGAAAGTTCACGGGACAAACCGATGTAATGCTCAACCAGTTTAGCGGTATCGACCTTGTTAAGCCCCAGCCGTTTTGCAGTTACCATGGCGGCATCGGTAAGTGAGTCCTCAATTCCATGATGTACTATATATTCGGCCTTGAATGAGGCACGCTTCTGCACATCACCCCAGTTATCCAGAATATCTTCCATAATCATGGGTAGACGCATTAGCGCTGCCGAACCTTCTTGCCCCAGTAATTCCGGGCCAGCGTAACGTGCGCTATCACGCCAACTACGCAGATAGAGTTCATCAAATGGGTCCACCCTGGACTCAAGACGTACCTCTTCGTCGGTAACCTGGCTAAAGCCGTCAATTTTTCCCAGCTGGCCACCCCAGGCTGAACGAGCACGGGAGATATATCCGAATGGAGAACTCTCGAGTGCGAGTATGCCAGCGACGTTCGGCACCCTTTGCGAGAGCATATTAACGAAGGGGCCGCCGGTAGAATGGCCATGAACATATATGGTGTACTCATCTTCGGGAAAGTGCTTCAACATGGCAGTGATGCCCGCCTTCTCAAAGGCCATCGGCCAGCCGGCCATGCGATAGTAGAAAGTCGTACCAGGTTTAGCGCGGGCGAGCGTACGGATGCCATAACGCGGGCGCTGGCTGTGATCCTTGATCACATCATACTGGTCCGGCGTAATGTGTTCTCCACGCAACCAGATAGGGGTACGAACTTCGAGAGAATACTTGTGATGATCATAGGCTGTCACATTACGGCCTGGCCAGTCTCTGCTAGGGGTATGAAATGCATGACGCCCCGGATAACTCATACTCACTACCTTGTAACCCAGCTTTCCGGCAATCAACCCGGCCTGTTTGTGCATAGATTTGAAATCGCCGGACCCACCATGGAGAAAGAACAGGCCGATCTTTTTGCCATCGGGCCCCACCGGGATGTTGGTGGATTCGGCCGGTTCATGCACAGACATCCCGATATCCCAGTCCATCCCAACTGACCGTATGCTTATAATATCTTCAACCCAGCCCAGATCTCCCTTCAACGCTATATCGGGCCGACCCATGAATTTGCTGATATCCCTTTGTGCCTGCTCAATAGACACGTTGTCAGGCGCTGAGTAACCTGCTGCATAAACCATTACAGATGAGGATAGCAACGCGATAGCTATAAGGCTGGCAGGTATCATATTCAAAAATCTGGCAAATATTATCATCATATTCTCCGTGAGTGATTTATAGTCAGAGTGTAAAACAAACGCCGCTGAATACCAGCAAACGATTTCCAGTCACCGCCTGGGCTGCCCAGATTACCTATGACAGGAAATTAAATGAAGTATAGATTCATAAGGACAATAATCCTCATCATCGCAGTCAGGCTGCTCCTGTTTAGCTACCTTCTTTTGTGCCACTGTAGGAACGATGGTCTGTCGATGACCGTAAGGTTTCCATGCGGGGGCGATGACATTAGGCATCTCTGATCGATGGATCAGGTTGGTCCGGGTAAGGGTAAACTCACCTTAACGTTTATTTATATCGCCCATCGTCCAGTTTAATATATAAGCTGTTCTCCTTTCGCCAAACAGCTCAATCTGTCCTTTGTCGAGCCGGAGGTCAAGGGCGGTCACCTGTAACTGAAACACCTCTTCCCCCTGTCAGTACTCGTAAACCACGATATGGCAGAGATCGATGATGGGCCGGCTATCATTGGTGGGAGAGAAAGATAGCCACCAACGAGGTGGATAACCTTGGTGATACCAGCACTCTGGCAGACCACTCGGTGGTCACACACCTGATCGAAAACCATACCAAAATTGGTATTCATAATTAGTTAACAATCTATTAATCAACATATTGTTGACACCCGAACCGCCTTATAATATGTTGCATTGCAATAGAAGAATATTTACCGTGATTTTAACTTTACTACTGAAGGAATCAATATGATCCACCCATCGCCAGAAAATTTTATGGTCAGTACTGCCGGTTATGAAGCGGCGCAGAAAATTGGCGCCATCAATACACGTATGCTAACCAGATTAACTGAATTACAGGTAGATATTGCCAAATTTGGTGTTAAAACAAGCCTTGCTCAGACTAAATTACTTTCAAGCCCGGATAATTTTAGCGATATGTTCTCGCCGGAATCTAACCTGGCTAATCAATTTTTTGAAGAATTTGTGAAAATGTCGGAACAAACCACGGATGTACTGTTGGAATCAGGCGATGAATTATTTACCGTTTTCGAGGGCATGTTAACTACGGGGATAGCAACACCTGTATCCAAAACTGTAGCACCAGCCACAGCGAAGACAGCGACGAAACCGGAAAAAAAGGCAAGCCCGAAGCGTGTTGTTAAATCCAGGACCGTTGCCAAAAAAAGCACGACGAAAAAAGCGCCGGTAAAGAAGAAACGCAAATAGTTCAAAAATCTCTGACGCCCCCCTGTCGGAGTATATCCGGGCTTGCACCCCCCCCCCGCATGCCCGGGTATTTTTTAGTTCAAGAAAGATTAAGGTCAGATCTTGCGATAACACATCCTCGCAGTGTGAATCTACAATTACCTGTGCATGTTATTAAGCTTAAAGCAAACCAAGCCGGGTTGAGTTCTAACAGGTTAGCTATACTCTAATGCAAGACCTGCCCCTATCATTTCGGTTAATCAATTTCGCAGATAACGCCCCTTAACCAGGATGTTTTTATTGTAATTGATTCGGACAACAAGGTGTTTATACCTTTCCTTTCTTCAAATTCAACTGGGCCAGTCAGTACTCGGGAGAATAATCCTCGTCATCAGAGCCCGGAATTGATTCATCCTCTTCACTGATCTTTTTCTGTTCAACCGTGGGCACGATGGTTTGTCGATGACCGTAAGGTTTCCAGGCAGGGGCGATCACATTGGGCATCTCTGATCGATGGAGCAGGTTAGCCCGGGTAAGACTAAACTCACCATAACGTTTATTTATATCGTCCATGACCCTGTTTAATATATGAAACCGGTTCTCCTCTTCCCCAAACATATCCATCTGTCCCTCACACGGCCGAGGGTCAAGAGCGGTCACCTGCACCTGGAACACGCCTTCTCCCTGCCAGTGCTCGTAAACTACGATATGACAGAGATCGATGATAGGCCGGCTATCGTTGGTGGGAAATTTTGTTTTTAATTTGTTACTTCCCACCCAGCCATCTTTGCTGCGCAAACCGATAAAATATTTTTGTGCCGTCAGGGAATGTTTTCTTAATCGGGAAGCCACCTTCTCGGCCATGTGGATCAGATACATGTAAATCACGTCCTTGTCTTTGGTCTTGGGCGGCATGATTTTTCCGTGGCCGATACTCTTTGGGGGTTCAATCTTTGTCTCAACTGGCACAGGATCTTCCCCCCGGCACATCTGCCAGATACGCCTGCCGGGATTACCGAAGCTTTTCCCCAGTACACTCACTGGCAAACTGGCGACGTCACCGCAAGTAAATGCGCCCCGCTTTGCCAAGAAACCAGCTATTCCCTTGTTGATGCCACAAAGCTCCATCACAGGGACATGCTTCAAACGCTCCCTCGCCTCCCAGGGAAGAATGATCGTAAGGCCATCGGGCTTGTTTAGTTTCGCCGCATACTTCGCTGTGGTCTTGTCCCCCGATAAACCCACAGAACATGGCAGACCGGACACCTCCCAGACGACGTCTTTTATCATTTGTCCGATCGCTTCAGGTGACTTGTTCCAGTAATTCTGACAACGGGTAATGTCCAGGAAGGCCTCATCCACAGAAAATACTTCGATGTCCGGCGTGATCTCCTGTAATGATTCCATAATCCTGATGGAGACCTCGGCGTAGCGTTCGGGTCTGGCAGCTATCTGGATAAAATCCGGGCAGATCTTTCTTGCCTCTTTAAGACGCATCACTGTATGGATACCCAATGCCCGGGCCTCATAAGAACTGGTGATAATGCAGGTGCCGGTCTTGCCATTGGTCACACCGATGGGTTTACCTCGCAGTTCCGGGTTATCCAGTTGTTCTATGGAGGCAAAAAAGGCATTCATGTCCACCAGGGCGATGAACCGGGGCCAGGGATGATTTTTTGAAATGTCCGACATGGGACACCGGATCCTAGGTCAGTATTTGAAACTCTGGCAAGTGGTATTTAAACCACCTGGGACCATATCTCGATTTTAACCGGGAAAACCAAAAAATTAAAAATCGTGGTCTCCACCCCCAACTTACTCGCGTATCATATTAATATCCTTAATAATTTTATATTTGGTTATACTATGCGGATTAAAATTGTCTGAAATTCTAATAATAAGCTTAATTAACGGGCCTGCTTAAGCACATGACTTGTTAATCTATTTACCAGGCAGGTATTTTCCGGGTGCGAGAATAATTTTTGATACTTCTTCTTTTATGAATTGCCTTTTATCACCAAAGTCGCTGGCTTTATCAGGACTATTGTCTGTCTGCCTGAGTCTTTGTTTGTTTCCTGTAGTCGCCGACGAGGCAGATGAAATTGCCGAGCTTAAACGTCAGATTGATATCGTTGCTCAACGAATTGCTAAACTTGAACTACAAGAGTCCGGAGAAACGGAAGCAAAGGAAACCATTCCGATCAAGACCGTAGACATGAAGAATGTTGTCAAACGTGGCGACCGACGTAATTCCATACTTATACCCGGCACGCAAACTTCGCTGAGTTTTGGTGGACGACTAGAAACATCGTTCATCCACGATTTTGATCCCAGGCCGTCCTCACGCGGTGGCGATATAGCCTCGGCCAGCAGCGCCAAACTTCCTGGAGACCCTGAATTTAAAATCCGCGGTGATACCCACTTAACCGCACGTAATTCAGTTGTTAATATTATTACCACCACCCCGACCCGTTTTGGACAATTACGTACCCACATAGAAGGAGACTTTAACGGCCCGCCCAATAATAAGGGCAGCCGCGGAACGACTAACCGTACGGTTTTTGGCCTGCGCCATGCCTATGGACAGTTGGGCAATGTGCTGTTTGGTCATTACTGGACAAGTTACATGGATAGAACAGCATTCCCAACTAAAATCAATGGTACTGGGCCTGTGGGCAGGACGTTCATGCGCCAGGGCCAGCTACGATACACTCATCAATTCGAAAATGGCGGCCAGTGGGCCGTGGCGCTGGAAAATCCCTATAGTGATTTTAATGGTGCGGATGATGAAAATTCTGCTGATAACTATCCTGATCTCATTTCATTCTATCGCTATGAACATGATCGTGGGCATGTACAGTTTGCCGGTCTGCTCAGACGCGTGGGTATCGAAGAAAATTTTCCCGGCGGGGCAAAAGATCATGCTACCGGATGGGGACTCAACCATACCGGTTCCTACCGCCTTCCCTGGGACGATCGTATTACCTGGTATATCAATTTTGGTGATGGCATTGGCCGCTACCTCGATGGTGGTCGACGACAGGGTGTCACGGTAAATGATGAAGGTAAACTGGAGACCCAGTTTGGATACGGCGGCTTTGTCTCATACCGCCACTGGTGGACAAAAACCTTTTCCAGCAGTATCGATTTCGGTACCAGTAATTTCAAGCTCAACCCGGAAGCTTCCAGCACCTCAAACAAACATCTGTACTCCAGTAACCTGAATTTGCTCTGGGAACCGGTAAACAGGATACGATTTGGCATTGAATATATCTGGGGAAGACGTGAGGTCCACGATGGCAGAAAAGGGTCCATCAACCGCTTCCAGTTTACTAGCCGATTTACATATTAACTTTTAAACATTATCAATATTGGAAACTACAATGAACAATATTAACCACTACCACTTATCCAGGATACTCCTGACAATTCTTCTGGCCGGATTACTGGCAACACCGGTATCAGGCGATGAATTGGAAGACCTGAAAAAACAACTTGAATCGTTAATGGCAAAGGTTGAAAAGCTGGAAGAGAAAAGAAGTGAAAGGCAACCAACAAATACAGAAACAATCCCGATAAAAGATGTGGTCATGGCAGGCCAGGTTCCAGGTACCTGGAAAGTTCCTGGCACGGATACTTCGTTGGGAATTTCAGGCTTCATTCGTGCTCATATGATCTACGATATCGGTCCCAGACCATCATCTGCCGGGGGTGATGTTGCCTCCATTCACCGGGCGCTGCTGGAAGATGATCCTGAGTATGACATTCGAGGCGACGTTCGCCTGGCCGGACGTGATGCCAGGTTTAATATAGAAACCTATACGCCTACCAATCTTGGCCTGATGCATATCTTTATGCAAACTGACTTTAAAGGGGATCCGGATAACAAGGCTAGTCGCGCCACCACAAACCGGACTGCTGCAAACGTCCGCCATGCCTATGCGGAACTCGGCAATTGGCTGTTTGGTCAGACCTATTCCACCTACCTGGACAGGTCTATATTCGGCGATAAAGTAGACCCTACCGGCCCCCAGGGTCGCACCATGATCCGTCAGGGCCAACTCCGCTACACCCATTACTTTAATGATGAGCACGAGCTTGCCTTTGCGATTGAGAATCCTCATGCGGATTTTGTCGATGCCGATGACGAAAACATGGTTGATGGCTACCCGGACCTGGCCATGCATTACCGCTATGAAAATGGCCAAAGAATGCATCAGTTTGGGGCAATGGTAAGACGCATGGGGATCAAACAGGATGGCCCAATAGCCGCTGATGATAGTGTGACCGCGTGGGGACTCAATACTTCAGGCTATTACTGGTTTCCCAGCAGACAGAACAGATTGACCTGGTACCTGAATTTCGGTGACGGAATCGGACGCTACCTGGAAGCAGGCAGAGACCAGGGGGCATCCATTACTGCCGATGGAAAACTCGATACCCAGTTTGGCTATGGCGGATTTGTAACATTCAAGCATTTATGGACAGATACTCTCTCCAGCAACGTCGATTTTGGCATGGGCTATTATGACCTGAACCCGGAGGAAAGCCCGGATGCCAATAAACGGTTATTATCAAGTCATGTAAACCTGATATGGGTCCCCCATGACCAGTTAGAATTTGGGCTAGAGTACGTTTGGGGTAAAAGAGAAGTCCACGACGGCAGAAAAGGATACGTCAGCAGGATGATGGTTAATTCAATATTTATTTTTTAAAGAATAATATTTAATTATCGTTCAAGTTTGCTGCCTACAGCTTATCGAGCAAATCCATCTCCATAATCCACATACACAATATCAGTTTTTCACCCTCAGACATTTTATTAATCAAGGCACATTGAGCATCAGTGTTACCTTTGAGTTTTTTCAACTGCACAACACCTTTTGAAATACACCGGGTTATGTCATCACTAACATTTAAATCAGCAATATCGATCAACTCTGCCTGTTCAACGATTTCTTTGCCAAACAAATACCCCAGTTTCTGGATTACTCTACTTTTTTCAAGTTCCTGGTTTACTGCTTGTTCGTCATTTAGTTCATTCATATTAAAAATGTATACAAAAAAATAAAAAAGTTCCGATTTATTTTTAACTTTATTTTGTAAACCGAAAACTTACTACACCGTTAATCTCTCAAACAATAGTTTTTTTATAAGGATTATCCATATCCAGGATTGCTCCATGTAATAAAAAACCTACTAACAAGATGATAGGAAAAGGTGAAATTATGGCTATAAATAAAAAAAAGTTAATTACCTGGTTTGTCATGACAGTTATATTTACATCAGGATGTGCGTCCGGTTCCTATAGTGAACGCCAAACCGTCGGCGCCATGACCGGTGCTGCATTGGGTGGATTACTTGGATCCCAGTTCGGTGGCAGAAGAGGTAACGATAAACTTGCCACAACTGCTGCAGGCGTTTTCGTTGGAACACTGATAGGTAGTGAGATTGGGCGATCGATGGATAAAGTTGATCAAATCAAAGCCAATGAGGCCAATACTCGCGCCCATACAGCGCCCATTGGTGAAGAAATAACCTGGAACAATCCACAAAACAACCATTCCGGCTCGGTAACACCAACGCGTGATGGTTACTCAGCGTCCGGCAGTTATTGCCGAGAATTCTATCAATCTGTAAACATCGCGGGTAAAACTGAAAATGCCTATGGCGTGGCCTGCCGTCAACCTGACGGTACCTGGCGGATAGTTCAGGAAGGATAGCGACAACTGAGTAAAACCGTGCTATTTTTTATACATAAAGGAGTACCAGCCCCCCCCCCTGCTGGCATTTTAGAATGAATAAATTAATTAAGCATGGTGACACAGCAACGAGCGACATTCGACCAGGATGTCGCTCGACTTTTTTTATTATGTTATTTCTCACTGGATTACTGGCAGGTTGTGCGACTTCTCCTACAGGGCAGACCCAATTAAAGCTCATTCCTAGCAGTGAAGTGAACCGGATGGGTATTACAGCATTTGAAGACATTAAAAAATCTACTCCAATCAGTCGAAATCAACAAGTCAATGGCTATGTCCAGTGTGTTGCTGATGCCATTGTCCGTGAGGTACCGGGCAATACTCGGTGGGAGCTTGTAGTCTTTGATGATGATGCAGTGAATGCCTTTGCATTACCCGGCGGAAAGATAGGTGTATATACCGGATTACTGAAAGTTGCTGACGGCCAGGACCAATTGGCCGCAGTCATTGGCCACGAGGTGGCTCATGTAACCGCCGATCATGGTAATGCCCGTATGTCGGCCGCCTATGCTACCCAGTCCGGATTTCAAATCGTTCAATCCATGGCCGGTGTAATGACACCACAAAAGGCCCAGTTGATGGGCTTACTGGGCGTGGGATTACAAGCCGGGATATTGTTACCTTATGGCCGAGGACAGGAAAGTGAGGCCGATATCGTCGGGATTGAATACATGGCGCGGGCCGGGTTTGTACCGGGCGCCAGCATCCTGTTATGGGAAAATATGGGTAAGCAGGATAAAGGTCAGCCACCTGAATTTTTTTCTACCCATCCATCTCACCAGACACGCATTAGTGATCTGAAGCAGGCTATGCCAAAGGCAGAGGGTCTTTTTAAGCAAGCAGATGGAAACGGTAAACAACCGCAATGTGATTAGTAAAAAAAATTGATTTAATTCAGTATAAAAAATCCTGTTGACGTATTGATGAAAATCGCTTCTATCTTGCA
This sequence comes from uncultured Gammaproteobacteria bacterium, assembly GCA_943788815.1. Lineage (GTDB taxonomy): Bacteria > Pseudomonadota > Gammaproteobacteria > Eutrophobiales > Eutrophobiaceae > Eutrophobius. The sequence continues at coordinate 15,347 of CALSRS010000003.1, read as the reverse complement.
ATCAACCAGTACCAGTATTTAATTAAAAAATTTCATCCCCCATCCAGCTTATGCAGTAGAAGCAGCGAAACTTGCCTTGGCGGGAAAACAATCAACTCTATGTTGTCCATTCCGGGCTTGACCCGGCATCCCCTTCCCTTAGGGAAGGTAGGATGGGGTCAAACTAAGCGTCCGCGTAGTGGACTCATTTTTTCACTAGATACTGGTCGCTTCGAACGTCGTGCCAGACGCGTTTCTACCTCCTCCATCTCTGGAGTCGTGCGTCGTTCTACCGCTTACATACATGTAAGCGTCTCGCAACATTTCCACTTCCTCTAGACTCTTTCGCCAGTATGACGGAATGTTGTATTGCCTGATTTATTTCAGAAAAAAATCAATTTTCATTAAGAAGAGCGGACACACAACACCGGCACATCAGCAATCTTCAAAATACTTTCAGCTATACTCCCTAGCAATAAGTGCTTTAGACCAGTCCTGCCATGGGTACCAATCACGACGAGTTCAGCATTTGTCAGTTCTACCATGGTATTTATTTCAGCAGCAGGCTCTCCAGACTGTGTGTATTGATCTATCTCATCTTCATCCGTGGTATGTTCCTTAATGAGTATTTTCAGTTTTTCACGTGACTCTTCCAGTTCTTTTTGATGCATTTCTTCAATGAAATCCACTCCTCCTTCCATACCCATATCCATCACCCGCATCGGGACAAAATTTACAATATGCAGTTTTGCATTTAGACGTGTACCAATGTCGCGAGCAACTTGCAGTGCCCGAATTGAGGTATCAGAAAAATCCACTGCGACGAGTATTTCTTTATAATGGCTCATTCAAAGCTTCCTCAGAGAGATAATGTGATTATCATTATATTCCTGCAAACAACATTTAAAATAGAGTTACTCACCTAATTGATATATATCAATGTAAATACTCACTTACCTGTAAATTCAATCTCACCATCAGGTAATAGATAGAGTATCAATGCCCTACCACCCGTAACGGTGGGATAATGAGCTGTATTGGCTTTATAAACCTTCCACCCTGCACCCATACCATCAAAATTTGCATTTTTATCCATGGGAAAAATCATATCGATTTCACCCTGAGGATGGCGGTGATGCGGCCCTCGGATATCATCCATATCAACCACATCCACGCTAAACCCATTCAACTCCTCTACCGGTTTGATTACCCTCCCGTATCGGATGCCATCGGCTTCATATTTGCACATCCACCCTGCCTTAATGGCTGCATGACAGGCGGCTTCTATGGCCTTATATTCTGGCGAACTTGAGGGATACTTGCTGTTTAATTCTATCTCCAGGTCTGCATCCAGCGTTTTATCACCTATCATCTTGAGAATTGGTTCCAGTAAGCCCTGTAAACCCTCTCGTGTAATTTCACTCATAAAGATTCCCCTGTCATATGATTTTATTTATCTATCTTTATTGGAAATAAATCGGCCAACGAATTTAAACACTCATCTATTGATTTTCCCGATGTAAAAATTTCACCATGGGCCTGTCTATAAAATGTTTCTCTTTGTTGCATGATGCGCCGTAAGTCTGACATGGCATCATCATTATTTTGTAATGGCCGCATGTCCCCCTGGTCAATTACACGCTGCATATGATCTTCCGGGGTGGCATTTATCCACACCACATAACAGGATTTAAGCAACAGATTTAACATATTCAAATCCGTTACAATGCTACCACCCGTCTCAATGATGCAATCATCGTATCGATTCAAGGTATTCAATAACGCCTTTTGTTCAAGCCGACGATAGTACTCCTCTCCAGACAATGAAAATATTTCTGATACATTCATTCCAGCAAGCTGTTCAATTTCGTTCACCAGCCTGACAAATGGTAACTGATGCTTACTGGCCAATAATCTGCCCAATGTTGATTTCCCAGCACCCCTCAACCCAATCAAAGCTAACCTGCGTTTTTGATTGTCTACATTAACAAACTGATCCATTAGCATTTGTAATGCACGCTGTCTGTCTTCAGGATTAATTTGCTGAACCAGATCACTGATTAATATGTCATCCATACTTGTTTGATTCTGGTTATGACCAAAGAGATCTGACAATTCAGCATCTAGCGCTTTTGCAATACGCATTAGTAATATCACAGAAATATTACCTTTGCCGGTTTCAAGCTGAGCCAGATGGCGTTCAGAAACATGGGAAACTTCGGACAAGGCTTTACGCGACATGCCTTTGGCTCTTCTCAACTGACGTACGATACTTCCCAGGCGTATTAATTCCTGGTGCTGTTGTTTCTCGTTATCTTCGCTAGAGGGCATCTGTGATTCCATGTGGCTTGCCTTAATAGTCATCGCGGATTATTATGCATAATTTTACAACAATTAAGGTAAAACATGCAATATAATGCTTAATCCGGTTAATAATACACATCCATCTGCCGATATCACCCTGGATTTTCGCACCCAGCCTGAGTCCTACCATCACTGGAAAATACATTGTGATGGGCCAGTTGCAGAGTTAATCATGAATGTTGCTGAGGATCAGACAGCATTTGAAGGCTACCAGCTGAAGCTGAATTCTTATGATATTGGCGTTGATATTGAACTTTATGATGCAATTCAACGACTGCGCTTCGAACACCCTGAAGTAAAGACGGTTGTATTACGCTCAGGCAAAGACAATATTTTCTGTGCTGGGGCAAATATTCGCATGTTGAGTACGGCCTCACATGGTCATAAGGTCAATTTCTGTAAATTTACTAATGAGACAAGAAACTCAATAGAAGATGCTAGCCAGTATTCAGGACAGAAGTACCTGTGTGTCATTAATGGCGTTGCTGCCGGAGGAGGATACGAGCTAGCCCTTGCAAACGATTACATTATGCTAATGGATGACGGTAATGCTGCTGTGTCTTTACCGGAAGTCCCTCTGCTTGCCGTCTTGCCGGGTACTGGCGGCCTGACCAGAGTGGTAGATAAACGAAAGGTGCGCCGGGACCACGCCGATATTTTCTGTACCCTCGAAGAAGGTATCAAAGGACAACGCGCTGTGGACTGGCGCTTGATAGATGAAATCGTTCCCCGGTCAAAATTTGAAGAGCGCATTAAGGAAAAAGCTGAGGAACTGGGTGCTGCGTCAACACGTCCAGATAATGCAAAAGGAATATTATTAAACCCGATAGAACGCACCGAGACGGACAATGGACTCACATATCAATACGTAACATTACAAATTGACCGTAAACTTAAAAATGCCACACTCACGATAAACACTCCCAATACACCCTGTCCGGTTAGCCTGGATGAGGTTCTAAACCTGGGTGATACATTCTGGCCGCTGGCTATGGTCAGAGAACTCGATGATGCCATCTTACATTTACGTTTTAATGAGACAAGCATAGGTACGATTAATTACAAATCATCCGGTAAACATGAAATCGTAAAATCATATGACCAATTTCTTCTTCAACACCGAGACAACTGGTTAATTAATGAAATCCTGCTTTATTGGAAACGCACCTTAAAACGAATCGATCTAACATCCAGAACAGGGTTTGCACTGGTGGAACAGGGAAGTTGTTTTACCGGATTTCTGGCAGAACTTTTGTTTGCAACCGATAGAACTTATATGCTGGAAGGACAATTAGAGGGTATAGATATTCCCGCACCCACGATCTGTCTGACTGAATCAAATTTTGCTCCTTTCCCTATGTCCAATGGACTTACCCGGCTACAAACCCGTTTCCTTGGGGAGCCGGAATCACTTCAAGATGCAAAACAACTCATTGGTAATGATCTAGACGCGCAAATGGCGATGAATGCAGGCCTGGTGACCTTCATTCCAGATGATCTGGATTGGGAAGACGAAATCCGCATCCTCGATGAAGAGCGCGCCAGTTACTCTCCTGATGCTCTTACGGGTATGGAAGCCAATTTAAGGTTCGCAGGTCCTGAGACCCTGGAGACAAAAATATTTGGCAGATTAACTGCCTGGCAAAACTGGATTTTCCAGCGACCCAATGCAGTAAGTGATAAAGGCGCCTTAAAAAAATACGGTACAGGGTCACGCCCTGAATACGACAACAAGAGGGTATAAATATGAGCACATTTGATAAGGTTGATTACGATTCTCTTATTCCAAATAACGTAGATCTATCATCGGATAGATCATTACAGCGCGCACTGGAAAAATGGCACCCAAATTTTATCAAGTGGTGGATGGATATGGGCCCTAATGGATTTCAAAATTCTGAAGTCTATTTACGTACTGCCGTTGGCGTGGACCCCGAAGGCTGGGCAAAATTTGGTTACGTTAAAATGCCTGACTACCGCTGGGGTATCCTGCTATCACCCAAAGAAGAAGGCCGCAAAATCCCATTTGGTCAACATAAAGGCGAACCCGCCTGGCAAGAGGTACCAGGGGAATACCGCGCTATGCTACGAAGACTGATCGTAATACAGGGTGATACAGAACCCGCATCAGTTGAACAGCAACGCTTTTTGGGAAATACAGCACCATCACTTTACGATATGCGTAACCTCTTCCAGGTGAACGTAGAAGAAGGTCGACACCTTTGGGCGATGGTTTATCTGCTGCACAAATATTTCGGCAGAGATGGACGAGAAGAGGCCGAGTTATTACTGCAACGTCGCTCAGGCAACGTAGACAAACCAAGAATACTCGGCGCATTCAATGAAGACACACCAGACTGGTTGTCATTTTATATGTTCACTACCTTCACAGACCGTGACGGCAAAATGCAACTTGAAGCCCTTGCCAATTCAGGGTTTGATCCCTTGGCTAGAACCACTCGATTCATGCTGACAGAAGAAGGCCATCATATGTTTGTCGGCCGCACCGGTGTGGAAAGAGTGATACAAAAGACATGTGAGATCATGAAACAACATAATATTTCTGATCCTTTTGCCATTAACGATGTTCGAAAATATGGTGTTGTGGATTTACCTACCTTACAGAAAAAAATGAATTTTCATGTTTCTGTTACTTTGGACTTGTTTGGCTCTGATATCTCAACCAATGCAGCCAATGCATTCAACTCAAGTATCAAGGGCCGATTTCATGAGACCATGATTGATGATGATCATCAATTGCTTAATGATACTTACCCTATCCTAAAAAATGTAAACAATAAATTTATACTATCTGATGAACCTGCCATAAACGCTGTCAACGCAAGGCTTTGTGATGATTACATCAACGACTGTGTGCAAGTGGTAGCAACCTGGAACAAGGTAATCAAGAGTTTTGGGATTAACTTTACATTAGACTTGCCGCACAAGGCCTTCCATCGCAAGATTGGTGATTATTCAGAATTATCTGTTACGCCAAAGGGAGATATCATCGAGGCTTCAACATGGAATGCCCAACAGCATGATTGGTTGCCTGATAATGAAGATCTCGAATATATCCTTTCACTAATGACTAACGTGACCGAACCTGGAAAGTTTGCATCCTGGGTTGCCCCACCTAAAGCGGGTATTAACGGACAGCCCGGTGATTACGAATACGTCAAACTAGCCGCCTGATATTAAAGATTAAGAATATGGGGGAAAAGACAGAGGCTGAGATGCAGAATGCGGATTCAGTTCCTGATTTTCCCTGCGTATTTAATGCAGCTTCCTATTTTATTGATCGGCATATTAATGAAGACCGTGAAAATAAAACCGCCATTATTGATGATGCTGGCACATATACATACGGGGAATTACTTAGTCGGGTCAATCAATTGGGGAATGCCCTGCTTAAACTGGGGCTCGATAAAAATGACCGCGTTGCAATGGTCATGCTCGATTCCATCGAATTCCCTTCAGTATTCTGGGGTGCCATAAAAGCCGGAGTTATCCCCGTCCCACTTAATACCCTGCTTACCACGGCCGAATATGAATTTATTTTAAATGATAGTGGTGCAACTATCTTAATCGTTAGCGAGACTCTCTATCCGGTAATTGAACCAGTCATTAGTAATATTCCTGAACTACAACATATCATCATTAGTGGAGAGCAAGACTATAAACTCCCGCTGTTATCCTCTTTACTTCATGAATCATTTCCTGAGCTAAAACCAGCAGATTCATATTCTGATGATATCGCTTTTTGGTTATATTCATCCGGTTCTACCGGTAATCCCAAAGGCGTGATGCATCGCCATGAAAACCTGTATCACACCGCAAAACTTTACGGTAAAGGTGTCCTGGGGATCCGCGAGGACGATACAGTCTACTCCGCAGCAAAGCTCTTTTTTGCCTATGGCCTTGGAAATGCCATGACATTTCCACTGTATATCGGCGCCACTGCTATCTTGTCTGCCGCACGTCCCACACCAATATCCGTGATGGACATCATTCAAAATAAAAAGCCCACTATCTATTACGGTGTGCCAGGTTTATATGCCGCCATACTTGCCTCTATTGATGGACCTGTTCCAACCAGATTAAGGCTATGTGTTTCTGCAGGTGAAGCACTACCTGATCATATCGGCCGAGAATGGGAAACTAATTTTAATGTTTCCATCCTGGACGGGATTGGTTCAACGGAGATGTTACATATCTATCTCAGTGCTGATAGCAATGACGATTACTATGGAACGACTGGTATACCTGTACCGGGTTACGAAATAAAACTGGTAGATGAAAAAGGAGCATTAGTGAGTCCAGGTGAAATAGGTGAACTTCTGGTAAAAGGGCCCAGTGTCGCATCTGGCTATTGGCAACTCCCGGAAAAAACACGCAATGTATTTCAGGACGGCTGGTTACACAGTGGTGATAAATATATACAAAACGAAAAAGGTTTTTATGTTTATTCAGGTCGTAATGACGACATGTTCAAAGTCAGTGGTCAATGGGTATCACCTTTTGAAGTGGAATCTGCTATTAGCCAACATCCCCATGTACTCGAAGCCGCTGTCGTTGCTAAAGAAGATGACAACAACTTACTAAAACCCATGGCCTATGTCGTGCTAAGGGACAATATACAAGCGAATGAAAAGCTGGCTTACGAAATAAAACAATACGTTAAACAGAACATTTCCAAACACAAGTATCCCAGGTGGGTAGAATTTGTAGACTCATTACCCAAAACTGCTACAGGAAAAATTCAACGCTATAAACTAAGACATCAGCAACACCAATGAAGCCACAATATTTTGAGGATATTGTCACAGGGGAGACAGTAACTTTTGATCCCTATACTGTAGACCATGTTGAGATGTTGGCATTCAATAAGAAATGGGACGATCTGCCTATTCATGTGAACGCTGAAGCCGCTCGCTCACTGGGACATAAAGGGATAATCGCATCAGGGCAATTTACACTCTGTATTAAACAGTTTTTTGTAAACCAGGTTGCATGGTGTGATAGTATTATTGGCGCCGCCGGTTGGGACGAAGTGCGATTTATAAGGCCTGTCTATGCTGGTGATAAAATTGCTGGTTCGTTTCGTTATATTGAAAAAATTGAATCGAAATCAAAACCGGACAGGGGTATCATCAAGTTTGAAATTATATTGACCAATCAAGACGGCGACGTAGTCCTGAGTCTTATAGATAGTGTCATGATGATAAAACGTAAAGGGTAAATAATATATCCCGTCATTTCTGCTCAACCACCATGTATGGTCGTACTGATAATGCAGGTGCACAACCAGTAAAAGTGAGAGTCTAGTAAAAATAAGCTACAAAGATCACGCATCTTCAATTTCATTCTATAAAATATTTTATCGGAATGAAAAAAAGGACAACATCATCATTCTGGCGAACGCATACATGAATGTATGCGATAGAGCGAAGCAGGAGCCCGAGCTAAAGCCAGAATCCAAATATTTATGCACTAGCGCTTGGGTAATTATTTTAATTACATACTAAACAATAGATTTCATTAGCTAAAACAGAGATTTCAAAGAAAAAATTTTTAATGCTGTGGCAATAATTATTATTTTGATTTAAAAATTTGTCCTTCCATTCCCAGGATCATGTCTTTAACTTTCTCTGTCGCTTCGCGTAATCGTTCATTATCTGTAGAACGCAGAATCAGGTTTACACCCAAAAACCCAGCCTTAAAAAAAGGATAACTACCGATACTGACATCTTCGTATACAGCCTGTACTTTAGAGAGCTCTGCAGCTATTCCCCCTTCAGTAAGATCTGTCTTTACAGACTCGGTTAATATCGGCAACCCACCTGTTAATCTATCGGTCATACCATCGAACATGGCCTGCATGATTGAGGGAACCCCAGGAAGAACATAAACATTTTCAATCTGAAAGCCAGGCGCACTACTGACTGGATTATCTATAAGCCTGGACCCCACAGGAACATCAGCCATCTTTAATCGTGCTTCATTTAATTTTCCTGAAGGATAATGCCGTTCCAATACTTCCACCGCCTCGGCATTACGTTCCAATTCCACACCAAACGCCTTAGCAATGGATGCTGAAGTAATATCGTCATGGGTTGGGCCTATCCCTCCCGTGGTGAAAACATAATCCACACGAGTACGATAATCATTCACGATATCAATGATAGTAGTTTCAATATCCTGAATAATCCGCCCTTCTATTAAATCAATACCCAGCGCTTCACATCGTTGGCCAATAAATGACAAATTAGCATCGCAGGTGCGACCGGAAAGAATTTCATTTCCAATAATAATTAATACTGCTGTTGGATTTACGTTTTCAGTCATGTAGCCATTTAACCTCTGGTTCTATGGGAATTTTTTTCACTTTTAGAATACCATTGCATGATCAATAAGATACTTACCATTTTTATAAACCAAAGTTATTTCAGCGACATACTCTCCTTTAGCCTTTGTGAAAAATTGCTTCCACACGACTACTGCTGAATTCGGACGCTTAAATACAGCTACTGGGTCACGCCCAGAGAAAAAACCATTTTCTGATTGATATTTTTCGCATACTTTTTGAAGATGTTCTTTCGTAACGATGGACTTCATTCTATCTGTAAAATCTTTCACATGCCTTTCGTGGTCAATATCTGTTGATGCCTCCATCAAGTTATCCATTATAGGATTTGCGATATTAAGAATTTCCGCATCAGACATTTCTTCGAAGTTCATTTCAACTCCTGATGTGTGCAATTATTATTCAATAACAACTTTAATATTATCAATCAGCCGTGCCGAACCTAACCAGGCTGCTGCCAGTACGGAGATATTTTTATCATTACTATTTACCTCACCCAGATCCTTTGTTCGGCGGATACTAAAATATTCAGGTTTTAATCCAGCACTTTCCAGTTCTGCATAACCTTCAGTTTCGACTTGTTCAAATCTGACGTTTCCTTTTGTTAACTTATCAGCTGCGCATAACAAGACCTGGTATATAGCTGGCGCAATTTTCCGCTCATCTTCAGATAAATATGAGTTTCGTGAACTCATTGCAAGGCCGTCTTTTTCTCGAATTATTGGCATTCCAATAATTTCGGTGGGTATGCAAAGATCAGACGCCATACGACGAATAATTATTAATTGCTGATAATCTTTTTCACCAAATAACGCAAAATCAGGTGTGACATTTATTAAGAGTTTGGTAACGACGGTGATTACACCAGAGAAATGATCGGGTCGGGATTTGCCGCACAGGATGGAAGAAAGTTCAGGAACATTCACTCTGGTATCAACATCCACGCCCCCGGGATAGAGTTCTTTAAGATTAGGTGTGAATAACAGATCCAGGCCTGCCGATTTCAACTTGTCCTTGTCTGATTCCAGTGTACTGGGATAGGTTGCATAATCTTCACCCTTACCAAACTGAATGGGATTTACAAATATGCTAACGACAGTGCGATCACTAATTTTGCGGGCTTCCTCCAGTAATGATAAATGACCATCATGCAGGTTTCCCATTGTGGGGACGAAGGCAATGGTGTGTCCATTTTTTTCCCAATCTTTGATAACACTGCGTAACGCAGTCAGGTCCCTTACTGATTCCATAGCTCTATCCGTTAATAAAGAGTAGCAATTATACTTTACGATAATTGCTACGTCAGAAATTACTCAAAACTCTGTGCTTTAGTAGGAAAGGTTTGGGATTTGACCGCCTGGATATAGTCCTTTACTGCAGAATTTATATCACCTGAATTGCTCAGGAAATTATTCGCCATTTTGGGAATATATCCCGACAAGCCAATCACATCGTAGATAACAAGTATTTGCCCATCACAATTAACTCCGGCACCAATGCCAATTGTGGGTATGGAAATTGACCGCGTAATTTCATCCGCAAGTTGCATTGGAATACATTCCAGGACGATCATTTTCACCCCTGCTTCTTCCAGGGCAATGGCATCTTCAAGGATTCTTTCTGAATCTTTCTGTTCTCTACCTTGTACTTTATAACCACCGTATTTTTTAACGGATTGTGGTTGCAGTCCTAGATGTCCGCAGACAGCAATATCCGCGTCACGAAGCGCCTTGACCTGTTCAATGATATCCCTACCACCTTCCAGCTTGACCATCTCCGCCCCACCTTCCTCCAACAAACGGTTTGCATTTTTCACCGTCATGTCTGGATCCAGATAACTATTAACAGGCATGTCTGCTGCGAGTAATGAGTGTTGCATCCCTGCTCTCACCAACTTCGTGTGATATATCATGTCATCCATGGAGACGCTTAGCGTGTCAGCCTGACCTTGCAGAACCATACCCAGAGAATCGCCAACAAGGACCACATCAATGCCCGCCGTTTCAAGCAAACGAGCGAAGCTCGCGTCATAGGCGGTAAGACAGGCTATCTTCTCCCCGCTTTGTTTCATATCAGCAAGCCGGGTTATGGCATCAGGGTTTTTCATAAATTTTGAGGATTAAAGTAGTGGCGGCCAGGTCTCAATTCCTGAATATATTTCAACAAGAATTCATAGTTCTGATCAACATTTGCAAGATTAAAATCAGCGGTATTCACAATGAGTAATGGGGATTGGTCATAATTATAAAAAAAATTGATATAGGCATCAGAGACTGCCTTTAGATAATCTTCCTTGATGTTTCTTTCAAAGCTGGTTCCTCTTTCATGCACCCGTTTGATTAAATCATCTGTACTCGCCTGGAGATATATCACAAGATCCGGAGCAGGAACTTCAACGGCCAACTTGTCATAAACCTGATAATAAAGATCCAGCTCATTTTCATCCAGGGTAACCTTTGCGAATAGACTATCTTTTTGAATCAGAAAATCAGCCACCATCGCCGGTTTAAACATATCTGTTTGTCTTAGAACTTCGATTTGTTTTATGCGTTGAAACAAAAAATGTAACTGTGTTGGCAAAGCGGCGGACCTGGGATCTTCATAGAACCTGGGTAAAAATGGGTTTTCCATTGCGCCTTCGAGTAATAAATCTGTCCCTAGCGTTTCAGACAAGCGCTTTGCAAGAGTTGTCTTTCCAACACCGATAGGACCTTCGACAACAATATATTCTGGACTAAAATTGCTCAATGTACTTCTATCCGTTGAAGGGAATGTGTTTCAAGCCTGGTGATTAAGCCACAGAGAGATCCCAAGCCAGGAATAATTATGTCTGATTCAATTTCATTTAAAGGGACGAGCACAAAATCCCGGTAAGCCAATTGCGGATGCGGTATTGTTAAATTGTCATCATTTATTGTCATATCACCAAATAACAATATATCCAGATCTAGTGTTCTTGGTCCCCATCGAATCTCTCTTTTCCTCCCGTGCTGATTTTCAATTTCCTGGAGGGCTTCCAATAGTATATGCGCTGTCAGGTCGGTTTCCAGTTTTACAACACAATTGATGAAATCCGGCTGATCCTGAGGCCCCAATGGTGGACTTTTATAAAATGAAGAACTGCTCGCAATAGTAGTCTGGTCTATATTGGCGATATGCTCCAGCGCCGAATTCAGGTGATTTTCGGGATCGTCAAGATTACTGCCTAATCCCAGATAAACGGTATTCATTGATTCTTGTTTCTTGGTGGCCGATGCCTGTTACCTCGACGTCCAGTTTTTCGCTTGGGAGTGGCAACAACATTCCCCGCATCTTCATTTTCTTTTATAAAGTTTGTCCACCAATTGGAAAGTGTCTGGTCCACTTCGCCTGAATCTGTTCGCAATAACAAAAAGTCATAAGCAGCCCGAAATCTTGGATGCTTGATCAAACGCTGAGGACGATTGCCCCGGGTACGCTTAAGCCTGACCTGAAACTGCCAAATCTCTCGGGCCATCTGGGAAAATCGCCTTGGCATGGAAGTACGGCGCACCTGTTTTGATACAACGACATCACCGGCTAATGTAATTGCATCAAGCTCGGACATACCTTGTTCCATATACTCCCTGGTCAGTTCATAGACAGGCAACCAGAGTAAGGCCGCAACAATAAACCCCGGGGTAATATGATTATTTTCGGCGATTCGAATATCAGAATTTTTCAAAGCTCGGATTAATAATGTATGGGGATATCCTCCCTCTTGTTCTGCTAATAATTCATCCGTTTGAGGGAACAAATGACTAAACAAATCGTAATGACGTAATTGTTCAAATGATTGAAGTGCGACACCGCTGTTGAAAAGTTTTACAACTTCTTCAAATAAGCGTGCCGGAGGCATCTCATCTAAAAGATTACCCAATTCAGGTAAAGGATCTGCCGCCTCGTCATCGAGCCTGAACCCAAGTTTTACAGCAAATCTGATCGCTCGTAGCATTCGAACAGGATCTTCAATATAACGGTCTCTTGGCTTACCTATCAGGCGTATCCTTCCTGACTTAATATCGTTCATCCCACCGACATAATCAGTGACACTAAAATCTTCAATATTGTAATAAAGTGCATTTACGGTAAAGTCACGTCGCCATACATCTTCATCAAGAGTGCCATACACATTGTCGCGAATAATGCGGCCATTCACTGAATGTCCAGCGGCGTCATCCTCTACGTCATCATTGTGACGAGCACGAAATGTGGACACCTCAATTATCTCACTGCCATAACGGACATGGGCCAAACGGAAACGCCGGCCTATGAGTCGGCTGTTTCGAAACAATTCACGAATTTGTTCCGGATGGGCATCGGTCGCAACATCAAAATCCTTGGGTTCACGACCCAGCAACATGTCCCTGACACTACCGCCCACCAGATAAGCCTGATAACCACCACTTTTCAATCGATAAAGGACCTTAAGTGCGCTTTCACTGATCTGACTTCGGGAAATATTATGTTCTGATCGGGGAATAATCTGCGGTTTGGGCCGAAGAGGTGTAACGTTACTTATATTATTGTCGGGATCCATCTAACTATACTTAGTGGAATGATTTAGCGAATTCATATGACTGCAGAGTATAAACATCATTTATTATAAAAATTAAGTAACTACCATAGTTTGCATTTGATCGCTATTATAACGCTTTTACTGATAAGTGCTCCCATCGTCTAGTGGCCTAGGACGCTGGCCTCTCACGCCGGAAACAGGGGTTCGATCCCCCTTGGGAGCGCCATATATATCAATAAGTTACGTATTATTTAAGTTTCTGAGAAGGTATTTAGGTAAGTTTTAGGTAATTTACACTACATTTTAAGTGCAAACATTAGCTAACATTTAACTTGTTTTTAAGAAGCTGCGTTCATTTAGTTGCAGTCAACTCCCCCATCATTCCCCCATGGGAGATTAAGCATAGACCATTAATTTGAATCTAATAAACACACACACTGTAAGTCGTCAAAAGATTTGGGACAAAATAGCGTAAATATTAAGAGAGACTTTTAACTATTATAGTCTTGTTTCACTGATTTATATATATTCTTAAATTTTCCTTTCTCCTCTGTTGTAATGTTTCGTATTTGATAATGGTTCTTCTATCCATAATTTCATGATAGCGGCCAAAATACATATCTGCCGGCGTAATATTATCAAGTGACTCATGGTAACGTTCATGATTGTAGTATTGTACAAATTGCCGGATAGCATGTTCGAGTTCCCACGGATAATAATAGTGCTCCAGCTTCACGACGTTCTTCATGGAGCGGTGATATCGCTCTATCTTGCCTTGTGTCATGGGATGGTACGGTGCGCCACGGGTGTGTTGCATCTGATATTTACTCAGATAATCCTTCAATTCCGAGGAGATATAACAAGGCCCGTTATCACTCAGTAAGCGAGGTCGGTGTTTGACCGTTATCTCGTTGACTCCCGTGGTCTCAATCGCCGCATCCAGCGTCTGCTTCACGTCATCAGCTGCCATGCTGGTTGTTAACTTCCAGGCAATGATGTAGCGGGAGTAATCATCTAGAACAGTGGACAGGTAATACCACCCCCAACCAACAATACGAAAGTAGGTGAAGTCAGTCTGCCAAAGCTCGTTGACTCGTCGTGTTGGATTCTGAAACGAATCACCCGCTTGCATCAGGATATAAGCAGGACTGGTAATGAGATCGTACTGCTTTAACAGTCGATAAACGCTGGATTCCGAGATGAAGTAGTTGTGCTCATCGGTGATGGTCCAGGCAAGTTCCCGAGGCGATTTGTCAGGGTACTGTAACGCGAGCTCCAGACACTGCTCCTTCACCATCTCAGGTATCTTATTCCAGAACTGTCTCGGGGACCGATTATCTGGCTCCAGGCCCTCTGGACCATCATCCAGGTATTGCCGATACCAACGATAGAAACTGCTGCGGCTCACACCTAACTCGGCCAGAGTGCGTTTCACGGGTAATTCCGACGCCTCTACCAAGCGGATCACTTCCAGCTTTTCAGCTGCTGAAAGACTCATTCGTCTTCCCAGGTCGACTCCAAGCCAAGCACACTTTTTTTAAGTACCTCGTTCTTCAGCATGATGTCAGCCACCAGGCGTTTGAGCTGGTCATTTTCTTTCTTCAGGTCGGTCACTTCAGTGGAGTTTGCTTCCCGTTTTATATCGCCCGCCAGACGCTGTTTACCCGCTTCCAGGAACTCCTTACTCCAGCGGTAATACACGTTTTGATTCAATCCTTCACGGCGACACAGCTCGGCAATGCTTTCTTCTCCACGCATCCCTTCCAGTACAATTCGGATCTTTTCTTCAGAGGAATACTTCTTACGGGTACGACGACGTATATCTTTAACTAATTTCTCGCTATTATTGCTCATAATGAGACTCCTATTTATAAGTTTAACTTATCAGAAGTCTCTCTTAGAAATCAGCTCAATTCTGTCTCATATGCTTTGACGGGATACAATTATGGATAGAAGAACCATTATCAAATACGAAACATTACAACAGAGGAGAAAGGAAAATTTAAGAATATATATAAATCAGTGAAACAAGACTATAATAGTTAAAAGTCTCTCTTAACATTTACGCTATTTTGTCCCAAATCTTTTGACGACTTACAA
>CALSRS010000002.1:59061-640604 GCA_943788815.1 uncultured Gammaproteobacteria bacterium | reverse complement strand
CATTGAGGTGCACGCTGAAGACGTAGAAGAGATCGACATTGCCGATGTCGATATCGATGACCCGGCATTCGAAACTTTGCTGGTCGGAAGAAAGGTCAAGGTATTACTAGGCGACGTTGATCTTATCCGATGGAAGCAAGACCTGATCGAGGATCGAAACAGGTTGGCTACGCTCCTTGCGGCAGCCAAACAAGTCGAACCGGCGCGGGACGCCAAGCTGGCCGCGTTGCGAAGAATGATAGAGGAAAAGTGCAGCCGCCCGATCAATGCTGGCAATCGTAAGATCATCGTTTTCACCGCCTTTGCAGATACCGCTGAGTACCTATATGCGCAGTTGATGCAGTGGGCGAAAGGCGCGCTCGGAATCGAGTCTGCTTTGGTTACTGGCTCTGGCCGCAACCAGACTACGATTTCAGGTTTACGTAAGGATTTGGCATCGATCCTCACTGCATTCTCGCCCCGCTCCAAAGAGCGACCGGCTGAGCTAGCCGCCGAAGGTGAGCTTGATCTACTCATCGCAACGGATTGCATTTCCGAAGGTCAGAACCTGCAGGATTGCGACTGGTTAATCAATTACGACATTCATTGGAATCCGGTTCGAATCATCCAACGCTTCGGCCGAATAGACCGTATCGGTTCCCCGAATAGGAGTATTCAGCTCGTTAACTTCTGGCCGAATATGGAGCTTGAGGAATACATTAACCTCGAGCAACGTGTCAGCGGGCGGATGGTGCTGCTCGATATTTCTGCCACCGGCGAGGAGAACCTAATCGAGCAGCAATCTGGCAACCCGATGAATGATCTGGAGTACAGACGCAAGCAGCTACTAAAATTACAGAACACGGTCATCGATATGGAAGATCTGTCCAGCGGCGTCTCAATTACTGACCTGACGCTGACCGACTTCCGCATCGATCTGGCCCAGTACATCAAGGCCCACCCCGGAAAGCTAGATAACCAGCCTATAGGGGCCTACGCAATTACTACCAGCATTGACATTGACATTCCTCCGGGCGTTATCTTCTGCCTACGCGCCGAGGGTCCTGCGGCGCAGAAGGTCAAAGAGTCGGACTACCCATTGGCACCACACTACCTCGTCCACGTAGGTGATGACGGAGCCGTATTGCTACCCTATACCCAAGCCAAGCGTATTTTGGACCGGCTTAAGCGCTTGGCGTTGGGTCGAGATCTACCAGATGCTGGCGCCTGTGCAAGCTTCGATAAGGCTACGAAGCACGGTGAAGATATGCGTCATACCCAGAAGCTGCTGTCAGCTGCAGTCGCGTCGGTCGTTGGCAAAAACGAGGAGCGGGCAGTGGCTAGCCTTTTTTCGCCAGGTGGTACGCACGCAATCAAGGGCGAATTCGCAGGCAGCAACGACTTCGAGGTACTCGCCTTCCTGGTTGTATTGGCCGAGGTCGGCGCGTGATTGCAAAAATGACACCGCAAGAGATTATTCTGGCGCTAGGTTTGCCTGACGGTTGCAGAGTAGATCAGCGTGTTCCGAAGAAGTTGCTTCTAGAGAACGGTGCACCCACTGCTGCAGACAAGCGTCTCATCAATGAGAACATCAAAGAGATTCATTGGGTCGCCGCGCTAAAACCGAACACCATCGGCGTATTAAATTACTGCGACGACCTGCGTGAATATCTGGAGATTGCAGTGCTTACGGTCATGCTACGCACCACGGAGGCCAAGCTAACAAATGCTGTCCGCCTCTCCGAACTCGTACATCGCGCGGTCCCGTATCCTCTTTTCCTACTCATGTTTACGGAGCAGCGCTTAACACTGTCGGTGGCGCACAAACGCTGGGCGCAAAACGACGCAGCCAAAGTTGTGTTGGACGGTGGTGTTGTATTGGCATCCCTACCCGACGATGTGCCCTCGGCGGATACATTTAACGCATTCACACAGTCACTGTCACTGACTAGCCAACCTCAGACAACGCTCTTTAGCCTCTATCAGGGGTGGGGAAATAGCGTGCATGCTTTGTTGGCGGCAAAGTTGACGGGAATATTCAAGACCGCGAGAAGCCCCGAGGAAGCAACTGCTCGTCATAAAGCGCTGCAGGAGTACCAGCGACTAGAACTACAACTATCTCGACTGCGAGTGCTAGCCAATAAGGAAAAGCAACTTGCAAGGCAGGTGGAATTCAACCTCGCTCTAAAGCGCGCTCAGGTACAGCTCGCTCTCGTCCGACGGCAGCTTTGAGCAAAGACAAAATAATGGAGAAAAAATGAAGAAAATTCACGTCGACAGCGCCGAGGCCCACTCAGCAGACCTTGTGGCAGAAAATATTTCTCAACTCAAAGGCTTGTTCCCGGAAATCCTTATCGAAAGCACGAATGGGTTCTCCGTGAATGTGGACGTGTTAAACGCCCTGATCGGAAACCACGTCGTAACCGATGTCGATGAAAAGTATGGTCTCAACTGGCACGGGAAACGCCGTGCTCGCCAGCTGGCCCTTACGCCATCGACGGGAACCCTGCGGCCTTGCCCTGGGGAGAGTCTTGCGTGGGATCAAACTGAGAACTTGATGATTGAGGGGGATAACCTTGAAGTTTTGAAGCTTCTACAAAAGAGTTACGCAGGAAAAATAAAACTAATCTATATCGATCCTCCATACAACACAGGCAGGGATTTTGTATACCCGGACAATTTCCAGGACAACATCAAAAACTATTTAGGACTAACTGGACAAATCGATGAAGGCCGCCCCATTAGCAGTAATACAGAAGCCAGCGGACGGTTTCATACTGATTGGTTAAGTATGCTGTATCCACGAATAAAACTCGCTCGTAATTTGCTAAAAGATGACGGACTGATCTTTATAAGTATTGATGATGGTGAGTTCGCGAATTTGCGAAAGCTGTGCGATGAGATATTTGGTGAAGAGAATTGCGTTCAGGAGTTGGTATGGAAACGCCATGCCGGTGGTGGAAATGACTCAAAATATTTTGCCACCGATCACGAATACGTGATTGTCTATGCCAAGAGTAAAGACTCAATTGCGCGGCTAAGAATGCCCCTTAGCGAGGAGGATAAAAAAGACTATGTATATAAAGACGACCATCATGAAATCCTCGGGCCCCACAAGACTAAATCATTTAGTCGAATGCGCCCCGATGACCCACGCCCAACCTTAACGTACGGCATCAAAGCGCCGGACGGAACATTACTAAATGACACTTGGAAGTGGGAGCAATCTCGATTTCTGGAGGCTCTCGCTGAAAATAAGGTCCAGATCCGAAAGGATCGAAATGGGAAGTGGCAAGTGGAGTACAAGATTTACTTATACTCTGGCGACGATGATGGCGAACAGGAAGAGAAGACTAAAGTACCACGCTCTCTACTCTTGGATGTTGAAAGGAACTCCGAAGGGAAACGACAGCTCGCCAGTCTTCTCGGAACGGATAACGTATTTAACAATCCCAAACCTGTCGGTCTTATACGACACTTCCTTTCATTTGGAACAGATAATGATTCAATTGTATTGGATTTCTTTGCGGGTTCGGGGAGTACTGCTCAAGCAGTTATCGAGCAGAATCTTTCTGATGATGGCTCACGAAGATTTGTTCTCGTTCAGCTACCGGAGCCTTTAGATTCCGCTGCAAAAGAGCAACAAGTCGCTGCAAAATATTGCGAAAAACTGCATAAGCCCAAAAATATTGCGGAAATCACTAAGGAGCGCTTGCGTAGGGTCGCTAAAAAAATTAAGGCGGACAAGCCGAAATATTCAGGTGACGTAGGATTTCGCGTTTTCAAACTCGACTCGACTAACATTATTGAGTGGGAGCCAATTCCCGAGGATTTGAAGGGCTCGCTCCAGTTATCAATCGAACATTTGAAAGGGGATCGAAGTGAGGTTGATATCCTCTACGAGGTGTTGCTTAAGCTTGGTTTGGATCTGTGCGTGCCCATCGATAAACGTACGATAAGCGGGAAAGAGGTTTGTTCGGTTGGTGGTGGTGTGCTTATGACGTGTCTTGATCCTAAGATCAGCCGCGCAGATGTGGAGCCCCTCGCGCAAGGCATTGTGGCCTGGCACAAAGAACTCGCCCCCGCCGGTGATACGAACTGCGTATTTCGCGATAGCGCTTTCGTGGATGATGTCGCCAAATCCAACCTCGCCGCGATACTAGAGCAGTCCGGCATTCAGAAAGTGCGTAGTTTGTGAGAGTGGGGCTATGAAACTTCATTTTGAGCCAAACCTCGACTATCAATTGCAGGCTATTGAAGCTGTCTGCGACCTGTTCCGGGGCCAGGAGGTCTGTCGGACTGAGTTCACGGTGACGATGAGGGTGCCACCTGCTGTGGACAATGACATGTTTCCCGGGACTGTGCCGGAGCAGCTGACCCTGGGTGTGGCGGAGTCAGATCTGGGCGTCGGTAACCGCCTAACTCTATTGGACGAGCAGTTGCACAAAAATCTGGCGGAGATCCAGTTGCGAGGTGGCTTGCCGCCATCCAGCGCATTGGCCTCCGGCGATTTCACGGTCGAGATGGAAACTGGCACTGGCAAGACTTATGTCTATTTGCGCAGCATCTTCGAGCTGAACAAGCGATACGGATTTACAAAGTTTGTCATTGTTGTGCCCTCGGTAGCAATTAAAGAAGGCGTCTATAAGACATTACAGATTACCGAGGAGCACTTTAAAGTGCTGTACGCCGGCGTACCGTTTGACTATTTCTTGTACGACTCTAACAAGCTTGGCCAGGTTCGGAACTTCGCCACGAGTTCGAACATTCAAATAATGGTTGTCACTGTTGGGGCCATTAACAAGAAAGACGTCAATAATCTTTATAAAGACAGTGAAAAGACTGGCGGCGAAAAGCCAATTGATCTCATCAAAGCCACACGGCCCATACTGATAGTTGATGAACCTCAGAGCGTAGATGGTGGCCTTTCTGGGGCAGGTAAGACAGCACTGGATGCGATGAGCCCTCTATGCACTCTTCGCTACTCAGCAACGCACGTGAACAAACATCATATGGTTTTTCGACTTGACGCCGTCGATGCTTACGAACGCAAGTTGGTAAAGCAGATTGAAGTTGCGTCCGCCACGATCGAAGACGCACACAATAGAGCGTTTGTTCGATTGGTATCTGTCAGTAATAAACGAGGAACGGTAACCGCAAAGATTGAACTTGACGTTGTGACGGCTGGTGGCGTCAAACGGCAGGAAGTGAGCGTATGCGATGGTGACGATTTGGAACAGATTACACGTAGAGCGATTTACGCAGATTTCCGCGTCGGGGAAATCAGCACCGCCAAAAGTGAGGAGTTTCTCGAGCTTCGCTATCCGGGAGGTGAGGCCTACTTGGGAATTGGACAAGCGCACGGCGACATCGATGCCCTGGCGGTGCAGAGGGAAATGATCAGAAGGACAATTAAAGAGCATTTGGATAAAGAAAAGCGCTTACGTCCACTAGGTATAAAAGTTCTTTCGCTACTATTCATCGATGCTGTCGACAAGTACCGCAAGTACGATGAAGAAGGCAATCCTGTAAAAGGCGCATACGCCCGTATATTCGAAGAGGAATATAAGCGCGCGGCCAAACTTCCCGCTTATCAGAGTTTGTTCTCTGAAATCGACCTCGCAACTGCGGCGGAGGAAGTGCATAACGGGTACTTCTCTATTGACAAAAGGGGGGGATGGACTGACACAAGTGAAAATAACGCAGGAAGCAGAGAGAATGCGGAAAGAGCTTACAACCTGATCATGAAAGAGAAAGAAAAGCTTCTTTCTTTCGACACACCGCTTAAGTTCATATTCTCTCACTCTGCCCTGAAGGAAGGCTGGGACAACCCGAACGTGTTCCAAATCTGCACATTGCGGGATATTCAGACGGAGCGCGAGCGCCGACAAACTATCGGTCGCGGACTGCGTCTTTGTGTAAATCAAGATGGCGATCGGGTTCGTGGTTTTGAGGTCAATACACTAACCGTAGTTGCCACTGAAAACTATGAGGACTTTGCCGAGAATTTACAAAAGGAGATCGAGGCCGACACAGGGATTCGCTTTGGCATTTTGGAGCACCATCAGTTTGCGGCTATCGCGGTCACTGGCGCCGATGGGCAATCCACTCCATTGGGCGTCGAGCTGTCTAAATTGCTATGGGAACATCTCAGAGCTGCTGGTCATATTGATGCCAAAGGTAAGGTGCAGGACTCCTTAAAAATGGCGCTAAGGGATGGATTACTCGTGTTGCCCACCGAGTTTGAGGCGCAACGGACTCAGATTGCTGAGGTTCTACGAAAAGTATCTGGCCGCTTGGAAATTAAAAATGCTGACGAGCGTAAGCAAGTCCCGGTGCGCAAAGCTATTTACCTCAGTGCGGAGTTTAAGGCGTTGTGGGATCGGATTAAATATTTGACCACCTACCGTGTGCAATTTGACAACGCGAAGCTCGTGACGGACTGTACTGCTGCTTTGCAGAAATCGCCCTCTATCGCAAAGGCTCGCCTGCAGTGGCGCAAGGCAGATATCGCCATCGGAAAGTCTGGCGTTGAAGCAACGGAAAAAGGTGGCGCCGCGACTGTCGTCTTAGAGGAAGCAAATATAGAGTTGCCAGATTTACTTACTGAATTGCAGGACCGCACCCAACTCACGCGTCGTACCATTAATACTATCTTGATCAATAGCGAGCGCCTTGATGACTTCAAGCGCAATCCCCAGCAATTCATAGAGCTTTCTGCCGAGACGATTAACCGGTGCAAGCGGCTCGCTTTAGTCGACGGTATTAAGTATCAAAAGCTGGGTGATGACCATTTCTATGCCCAGGAATTGTTCGATCAGGAAGAATTAACTGGTTACCTTAAGAACATGCTGATGGATACTCAGAAGTCTGTCTACGAGCATGTGGTGTACGACTCCACTACCGAGCGCGACTTTGCGGATGCGCTGGAGAAAAATGATGCTATTAAACTCTACGCAAAACTTCCCGGGTGGTTCAAGGTTCCTACTCCACTAGGCAGCTACAACCCCGATTGGGCGGTGTTGGTGGAGCAAGACGATGCACAGCGATTGTACTTCGTTGTGGAAACAAAGAGCAGCCTTTTCACAGACGATCTACGCGACAAGGAAAGTGGAAAAATCTCGTGTGGTAAAGCGCACTTTCAGTCTATCGCGACCCATGAATCGGCGGCTCAATTCATCGTGGCACGGTCAGTTAACGATGTGTTATCAAAAGCCAGTGGAGCTAAAGCATGAGCCACGAAACGCAGTGGCGGCAAGTGATGGTGTTCTGGCTGAGAGGGAGCATTGTTATTCAAAGAGGCGAATTGATGTTGAGTTCGCGAACGTCCGACGTCGAAACTGGAAAAGTTGGCGGCGGGGTATCATGATATGGCTGATGAGAGTAATTTTAAAGTCCTTACCCCATATCCGCCCGATGGCCCTCCATTCCATAACAGCTATCTGAATCAACATTCATGCCTTGTTGAGGAATTTAATCCAGGGGGAAAAGGCTGATGCAAGTGTAGCGTGGGCACTAAAACGCTTTAAAGCTCAAAGCTTAAATGCTGCAGATTCAGCCGGCGTAGAAAGGGACGCCCACCAGCGTCTGGCTAAAGGCCTGATGGGGATACTTGCCGAGGCATGGGTATGTCGAAAGATTGAATACAAAGCAGTTGAATTTTGCGATGCGCTCTTTAGTCTTAAGACACTCCCTCCGACAATCAATAAAGATGGAGAATTTGAACAAATTGATATTCTTGTCAGCAAGAAAAAGCGGCTAGGCGACCAAACAAAAGAAATCAATGTCGCCATTGAGGTGCGGTCCAGCTTTAATTATCATTCACTTCAAAATGCAGTATTTAACGGTTTTAGTGTGTTGGGGCCGTACGGAAATGCGGTAAAGCCAGGTGAAACCGTTAAAGATGTTTATATATTCGTCGCAATAGATTTGCATCAAAAAAAAGACGTCCCTGATGACCTTATTGCCAAGCTTGATGGGGGGGGGATCGATTACGCTGCCACAACGACAAATGTGCTCCTTGGGCATACCCTAGATGTCGGGGAGCAGGCAGTTACGGTTAGACATCGTTTTGATTTGATACTTGTCGGTGGGGCCACTCGAGACATGTTTGGCGACGAGGGATTGTTCGAGCCTATTAAGGAAAATGCCGGATACAAGAACTCAAATTTTCGGTCTATTCGAATACCAAAAGCACTGGATGCGGCAGCAGTCTTGAAGCGAATTTTGGCGATTTAATACGGTATTGCTAAATGTATACTGGGATATACCGGTAATAAATTGCCCTTCGCTTGGTAGACCCTAGTGAGACCGCAAGAAATAATCTCATAAATACGCTATTCTATCGGCCTTTTCGAGTAGCTGGATTATTCCGAGAAATAGATGCGGTAAGCTTACTCAGACTATACGAATTGCGGGTATATAAGCGGGTATGTTTACTATAATAAACAATATTAATAATATAAAT
The DNA here is from genome assembly GCA_943788815.1 of uncultured Gammaproteobacteria bacterium. Taxonomy (GTDB): domain Bacteria; phylum Pseudomonadota; class Gammaproteobacteria; order Eutrophobiales; family Eutrophobiaceae; genus Eutrophobius. The sequence continues at coordinate 632,158 of CALSRS010000002.1, read as the reverse complement.
ATCAATATCTTATAGTTTTTATGCTGTTAATGATAGACAAATGACATGCAAGCTGCACGACGTCAGATACTAGAGATGGGCTTATTTCCCGAAGAATCGATTCACTTAGAAGACGTCCTTTCTGATTATTAGTTTACTCAGCCAAGTACGTGCAGTTTGCGTGCAGTTATTGCGAGTATCCCAGACAATCATAATCACTCGTGCAATTAATTTCACACCAAGGATCAAATTGCAAATACATGATCCTTGGTGGATTTTCATCATCTACGGTTGTCTCCCGTAAATGTGCAACTAATTGCAAATGGTGGAGGCGGCGGGAGTCGAACCCGCGTCCGCGAACCATCCGTCCTCGGTTCTACATGCTTAGTCTCTTGTTTAGTTTAATCAGTTGCTACCCAAGAGACGGGGAAGACAACTGACTAGTCTGTAAAGTTTTAGCAAATCCACACCAGACAGGCTTCATTGCGATCTTGTGAAGTCGACGCCAGGTTCTGGGTTCACAAGCACACACCAGGCTGACGGCACCAAAACCGGTTTTTAAGCGGCTAGTGCGTAGTTGTCGTCGTTGGCAACTATGAGTTTTGTAGCTGGATTTACGAGGTAATCTACCCCTCGGCATGCCCCTTGGGTTTCAGTGCCCACGTCGAAGCCAATACGCCCCCGATGCAAAGCAACTGGCAATAAGCCAAAAGCAGTATTGATCATTGTAGGGTATAGATTGGAATTAATACAGCATTGAAAGTTCAAGAATGTAGTGATTTTATTGCAACTGTCTAGTCACACTACATTAATTACCTCGTTTCAAGGTACGTTGTTTTTCTCTTTCCCAGTCCTTGTCCTTTAAAGTCTGTCGCTTGTCATGAGCCTGTTTGCCTTTTGCCATCCCTAGTTCGGCCTTTACCTTTCCGTGTTTCCAGTACAAGGCAGTAACCACTAGTGTGTAACCTTTTCTTTCAATAGCACCTATTAACCGGTTTAATTCTTTTCTATGTAGAAGTAGCTTGCGGGTGCGTTGAGGGTCGGGATGAATATGTGTGGATGCGGTAGCCAGAGGCGTAATAAGACACCCTATGACAAAAGCTTCGTCATCTTTAACCATAACGTAGCTGTCTCTGAGTTGAACTTTACCTGCTCTGAGGCTTTTGACTTCCCAACCTTCTAGTACGACGCCAGCTTCATATTTCTCTTCTATAAAAAAATCATGTTTGGCCTTTTTATTCAGCACAATAGTGTTAGAAACTGGTTTCTTTTTAATTGTTTTGGCCATTTGTAATGTCAGTCATTCCCTGGTGTCAGGTGTCGAATTATAGCAGTTCGAATATATCTGGTTGAGCATTGTGTGGTTTTCCATCAAAATTGATGAAAACACTGGAGTTACTATGTCAGCAAAACGCACTTCTATACATGGTCAATGGTCTTCCCGTTGGGCATTCATACTGGCTGCAACAGGTTCAGCGGTGGGTTTAGGTAATATCTGGCGTTTTCCTTATATGGCAGGTGAAAGTGGTGGCGGTGCATTTTTGCTGCTTTATGTCGTGTGTGTATTAATAATGGGTATTCCCATTATGATGGCAGAAATCCTGATTGGACGAAGAGGCCGTCAAAGTCCTGTCAACACAATGCGTATTATTGCGGAAGAAGAAGGGTATACCCGGCAATGGAAGTGGCTGGGTATCATGGGTGTCGTTGCCGGTTTTCTAATCGTATCTTATTACAGTGTGATAGCAGGTTGGGTTCTCGCCTACGTGTTTCGTGCCGCCACAGGCAGTTTTGAAGGTGGCGATCCAGAAGCAATAGCACAAATGTTTTCCGATTTAATCTCCGATCCTGAACGTCTTCTGGCCTGGCATACTATTTTTATTATGATGACAGTTGCTGTTGTCTCCCGGGGTGTCAAAAGTGGGCTGGAAATGGCAGTAAGGTTTTTAATGCCTGCTTTGTTTTTTCTTTTGCTAGTTATGGTTGGGTATGCCATGAGTACCGAGCGCTTTGCAGAAGGTATCATGTTTATGTTGAGGCCGGATTTCACAGCTATGAAAGAAAATTTTCGCGAAGTTTTTCTGAATGCATCTGGACATGCCTTCTTCAGTCTTAGTCTCGGAATGGGAGCGATCATGATATATGGTTCGTATTTATCTGATCGGACATCAATTACATCCGCTGCTGTGTTAATTGCGTCGGCAGACACATTGATAGCCATATTAGCCAGCTTTGCAATCTTTCCATTGGTATTTACCTATGGCCTGGAGCCGGCCCAGGGGCCTGGTCTGATATTTGTGACGTTACCCATCGCTTTTGGTCAGATGCCAGGTGGTGTGTTTTTCGGCACGCTGTTCTTTTTGTTACTGACATTTGCTGCCTGGACTTCGGCAATTTCACTAATTGAACCTGCAGTAACCTGGTTAGTGGAGAATGGTGGAATTTCGAGAATCAAGGCGACAGCCTATACCGGGTTGGTGGCATGGATACTTGGAATTGCCACAATATTGTCATTTAATCATTGGGCATTTCCTTTTACCTTTGCTGGTGTTTCCAAGGAAAATGGTATTTTTGATATAATTGATATTTTGACAGCAAATATTATGTTGCCACTAGGTGGCTTGGCTATAGCAATTTTTAGCGGTTGGCTAATGTCTCGTGCTTCTACAATGGATGAATTGAAGGTCAAGGAAAATATTTATGTATCCTGGCGGTTTGTAATTAAATTTCTCGCACCAGTTGGTGTGACTATTATTTTTCTCAACCAGATTGGAATACTGTAATTTAAAATCAAGTAGTGGGTATTGTCTCTAAATTTTCAGAGGTTCCATTTACAGCTGAACAAATGTATCAGCTTGTAAATGATATAGAAGCCTATCCTGAATTTCTTCCCTGGTGTACAGATGCCAAAGTATTTAATCGCACTGATAAAAGCCTGGATGCGAGTGTTTCTCTTGCAACGGGTAAAATAAGACAAACCTTTGCGACTCAAAATACAATGCTGGTTGGAAAAAGAATTGATGTGAAGTTGATCAGCGGTCCATTTAAGTATTTAAAAGGTTATTGGCAATTCACTGACACAGAGCGAGATGGATGCAAGGTTGAGCTCAATATGGAATTTGAATTTAAAAATAAATTACTGAAGCTGACTTTGAAGACATTTTTTAATAAATTTATAGATTCTCTCGTTGGCTCATTTACTGAAAGGGCAAGAATCGTTTATTCAAAGACATGACATGATTAATATTGAAGTTATCTACGCAACGGAAAAGTATGTTGAGACGATAATGCTCAGTCTTGATTATGGAGCAACTATATCCACTGCTATTGATACGTCCGGGATAATTAAGAAACATCCTGAGATAGTGATGAGTAAAAACAAGGTAGGGATTTATTCAAAATTATGTGATCTTGACACAGTACTAAAAGATGGTGATAGAGTAGAGATATACCGCCCATTAAAAGCTGACCCTAAAGAAGCAAGACGTTCACGTGCGCTAAGTCAAAAGACAGTTCAAAATTGATGACATTTTTTCGCAGGCCGCTGGTATTTACCTCATATTATTTCCTCGTCATTTTTATTTTCGTATTAATTGCATTTTTAACCAGTTTATTGGCGCTATCCATGGGGAGTGTGCCAATTTCACCGCTTGAAATTCCAGAATTGCTTTTGAGCAGTTCAGATGAAATAACACATAAAATTATTAAGGACATCAGACTCCCCAGGGTTATATCCGGTTTTTGTGTTGGCGGTATGCTTGCCCTTGCTGGTTGCTTGATGCAGGTATTACTACGAAATCCGCTTGCTGAGCCTTATATTTTAGGGATTTCGAGTGGCGCCTCCGCATTTGCCCTATTTGCAATTGTTATTGGAATATCTGGAATCTGGGTTAATTTCAGTGCGTTTGCAGGGGCAGCTATAACAGTATTTCTGGTATTTTATTTGTCGGGACTCAAGGGTAAGTGGAATCCATTGAGGACATTATTAACAGGTGTCGTTCTTGCTGCGGGTTGGGGGGCTGTTGTTAGTTTTTTGCTGAGTATTAGTCAGGTAACTCAAATCCACGGTATGTTGTTTTGGTTAATGGGTGATTTAAGCCTGGGTGTTTTTAACCCAGCCAGTGCGATCGTTCTGATAATTTGCGTATTATTTTGTTTGTTTATTGCAAAAGAACTGAATCTTTTAGCTTTGGGAAAAATGTCCGCACAATCATTGGGAGTCTCTGCTGATAAGTTAACATATTTAATATACTTTCTATCTTCTTTGTTAACAGCAACTGCAGTCATGCAGGCTGGAAGCATCGGCTTTATTGGTTTAATTGTGCCTCATTTATCAAGATTAATCGTCGGGGGGGATCACGTGATATTAATTCCAGTATCTGTCTTATTGGGAGGGAGTTTATTAATCATTTCTGATGCCCTGGCAAGGACTATCCTTGCGCCACAACAATTACCTGTTGGTGTGCTTACCGCCATGTTGGGCGTGCCAATATTTTTAATTCTTTTAAATTCAATCAATAAAACTCAAAAATGAAGCTTCTCGAAATAAATTCTTTAGACCTGGCTGTACCAGGTAAGAATTTAATTAAAAATTTTAATCTGACTGTAAATAACAATGAACGATGGGGAATACTTGGACCGAATGGTATCGGTAAATCAACATTCCTCTACGCCATGATGGGCTTGAATCAAATACATGCAGGCTCAATAAATATATGCGAGAAAAAACTAGAGACTTATTCTGCAAAATCATTAGCAAAGATTATGGGAATATTGTTCCAGGATTATAAAGATGCATTTCCTATTACTGTCATGGAATCAGTGATGGCAGGTCGATATCCTCATATGAAATCCTGGTCTATGTATTCAAATGAAGATATTAAAATTGTCGAAGAAATATTGAAATTAGTCAACTTGTCAGACAAGGCTTACCGTTATATAAACACCTTGTCGGGCGGCGAGCGACGTCGAGTGGCTGTTGCAACGCTAATAGTACAGTCGCCTATGATCTGGTTGCTAGATGAACCCACTAATCACCTGGATATGCATTATCAGATAAACATGCTGGATCTACTAATTGAAAGAGTTCAAAAATCAAACGGTGCTTTACTTATGGTTCTTCATGATGTGAATTTGCTGATCCGATATTGCACTCATGCAATTTTAATGATTGATTCAAATAAAATAATTACTGGCAAGGTTGAGGATGTGATAAACAGAGAAAACCTTCAAGTTCTTTACAATCATCCTGTTAAGCAAATTGCCGACAATAATAAACAGATGTTTTTTCCAGGCTGAGTATTAATCTGTAATCACAGGTTGTTTTTGTCTTGCTATATCCATAACTTCACATAAATACTTAATGCCCTGGGTAACACGTATGGTGTGTCTCTGTATTAAATCAGGTGGAATATGATGAAGATTATTATTTCTAACGGCTTCAATATTTCTCCATTCTTTCCATTCATCAAGCCATAGCGGACGTTGATTGTCATTTCCACTGGCAATAATAATAGCAGGATTTCTTATGATTATGGATTCCATGTCAGTATTTAAGCTTAGCGTTTTTTGGTCTGCAAAGATGTTTTCGCCACCACATAGTTCTATATGTTTGGAAATTAAATGCAGGCCACCTATGGTGTAAACAGGTTTGTTCCAAAATTGATAGAACACGGAAACTTTCTTCTGATTTGAATACTGAGACCTAAGAATTTCTATCTCATTAATAAATTCTTGTATATTATTCTTTGCAATCTGCTCTGTGCCAGTGAGCTTGCCTATACGTGAAATTGTTGATGATATTTTCTCAATTGAATCTGGTTCTGACTCAAAGACAGTAATGCCTAATCTGGATAAATTATTTGCAATTGCAGCGCCGTTACCACTATGCCAGCTTATTACAAGATCAGGTTCCAACTTAACGATGGCTTCAATATCTATACCATTTGCATCGCCAATACTGGGGAGTTTATTGCTGGCCTCGGGGTAATCACTGTAGCTGACGGTGGCAATTAATTGATCACCAGCTCCAGCAGAGTAGACAAGTTCAGTTAGGTAGGGAGCAAGTGTAACTATGCGTTTTACAGTGGATGAAAGTACGACTTCATTTCCAAAATCATCAGTTACCTGTATAGCAGATACAGGTAAAAGGCAAAACTGAATTAATAAAATTGCAAATAAAATAGCTTGTAATGGAAATATATGCACTTATTGGAAATATAGCCTGTGCATTAAATCATTCTTCAGCCTGTGCTTGTTCCTCAGGTGGGTTTTCTGGTTCTTCACCAGCCTGTGCTAGCTCCTCACCTGGTTCTTCTTGTTCTTCATCTTCGGGCAATACCCCTTCAATGATTTGCGGCCCACTATTGCCAACGATTGGGAGCTCATTAAAAATGCGCGCAAAAAAACCAGGTCTTCTTGTACGTAATGGAACATCAACAGTGCGCGATTCTCGTATCGGATCACTAAGATCGCGATCAGTCACTTTTACATTACCAGTTATATAGGCTAATTCATCATTAACAAAATGCAAGCGCATATGTCGTTGTCGTCGGTCTCTGCTTTCCCTGGCTGAGCTATAAAAATATTCCCATTGTTCTGTATGGAAAGGGTCAATAAATGCTGGTGTCCCCAGAATAAATTCAACCTGATTTTTATCCATTCCAGGCTTTAACCTGTCGAGTAAATGCTGGTCGATTACATTTCCCTGTTGAATATTAACTCGATACAGACCTGGCAGGTCAATACTGCCTTTGTAGCTACATGCTGTTAAAAGAGTAAATGATAAAAGTAATAAAATTTTGTAGGCTAAATTCATATCAATGTATATATGTGAGTATCTCTGGTTAAAAATATGTAATATTACCTGTTTGGTTTGTTGCGAGAAAATTCACACAACATACATTATAATTCAGGTAAGTTAACTACTGGTAGTATACTATTATGACAATGGAAGCCCAAGATCTTAAAAAAGCCGGTTTAAAAGCGACACTTCCCAGGCTCCGAATACTGGAAATCATGGAAGATTCCAATGATAAGCACATGAGCGCCGAGGATATTTACAAATCTTTACTCGATGCCGGGGAAGAAGTTGGACTAGCAACCGTATATCGAGTGTTGACCCAGTTTGAATCTGCTGGCCTCGTAATTCGACATAATTTCGATTCAGGCCATTCCGTTTTTGAAACTGATCGAGGAACTCATCACGATCACATGGTTTGTTTAAAAACGGGCAAGGTTATTGAGTTTCAAAACCATGAAATAGAAGCGCTACAAAATAAGATTGCTGAGCAACATGGTTTTGTATTACAGGACCATAGTTTGGTTCTTTACGTTATGCCTAAAACAGAATAAGGCGGGTAGTCTAAAGTAAGAAACACTACTTTAAAAAAAGTAGACTCAGATTATAAGGCCAGCATTTCCTTTGCATGGGCCAGGGTTTTTTGCGAAATGCGCATTCCTCCCAGCATCCTTGCAATTTCTTCTATTCTTTCCTTTTTATCAAGTTGTTTAACCTGAGCGTGGGTTTCATTAGTATTTGAAGATTTAGAAACCTGCACGTGGTTATTAGCGCGGGAGGCAACTTGCGGTAAATGTGTTACACAGAAAACCTGATGATCTACTGAGAGGTCTTTTAATAGTTCGCCGACTATATCTGCGGTTTTTCCACCAATCCCAGCATCGACTTCATCGAAAATCATTGTTGTAAATAAATTCATCTGCTTGGTTACCAGCTGTATTGCCAGACTGATACGTGAAAGTTCTCCACCTGATGCAATTTTACGCATGGGTTGTGGCTTGCTTCCTGGGTTCAGGCTGATAAGAAATTCAACTTGGTCAGTCCCATCTTTGACTGGTACATCATATTTTTGTGAGGATATGTCAATAATAAACTTTCCTTCTGGCATACCCAGTCCACTTAAATGTTTTGTAACGGCTTTTGACATGGTATTTGCATTTTTTACCCGGCTGTCATGAAGTTTATTTGCCAATATTTCATATTTTCCCCAAATATTTTTTTGTCTCTCCACCATTTCGTTTATGGAATCATAATTGGATTTAAGTTCATTTAGTCTGGATGTGAGCATTTCATAATGCTCAGGTAGATTACGGGCATGGACCTGATGTTTTCGAGCAATATCCATTAATAAATTCAGACGATTATCTACTTCATTTAACCTGTCCGGATTAGTCTCAAGATTGTCTGAATATTGGCGTATCTCATCAACAGTATCGGTTAGTTGTATAGACGTGTTTTCCAGTAGCGTTATAAAATTTTCAAGTTTGGGATCAGATTTTTGCAGGTCTTTAAAATCATGAATTGTGTGTCGCAGAGCACTTTCAGCAGATAATTCATGCTCACTAAGTAATTGTAATGCTTTTTGGGAAATTTTAATTAGTTCAGATATATTTGATAGACGTTTGTACTCTTCTTCAAGGTCATCATATTCACCAATACTCAGGTGTAAATCTTCCAGTTCTTTTATCTGATAACCAAGCAGTTCCATCGTTGAATCATAGGATTTAGAATCTGATGAAATAGAAGATAATTTCTCATCAATTGATTTCCATTCAGAACAAATAGTATTTAAGTCATCAATTATAATTTTATGCCCTGCGAAACTATCAAGCAGATAACGCTGGTTTGTTCGATGACTTAGTGATTGGTGAGCATGTTGGCCATGAATATTTACTAAAACCTCACCTATTTGTCGTAATACCTGTACTGAGACCAGACTACTATTGATATACGCTCTTGAGCGGCCATCTTTATTGACTATTCTTCTGACAATTAATTCCTGATTATCACAGGAGATAGATTGTTCATCTAATAATGTGAAAATTTCTCCATTTTCCGTAATGTCAAAAGTAGCAACTATTTCTGATTTGTCCGAATCAGGTCTGATGATAGATGAGTCACCCCTATCGCCGAGTATCAAGCCTAGTGCATCTATCAGAATTGATTTCCCTGCTCCAGTCTCTCCTGTAAGTACAGTCATCCCAGGGTGGAATTCTAGTTCTACTTCCTCGATTATGGCCAGGTTCTGGATGTGTAAATGGGTGAGCATATATTACAAGAATAAATAATTATCCCCAGGCGAGTTTTGCTCGTAGTACGCTGTAATGATCGTAGTTTAATGGATGAATCAGACGAATCATTCTGTCTTTTTTATATATTAATATGCGGTCTCTTTCCTGAAGATCACATATCATTTCTCCATCACAGGTGAGATTTCCATGTTCTATTTTGGATTCTTTCATAACCAACTCAACTTTGCTGTTACCATCAATAACAATTGGTCGATTACTGAGCGTATGAGGACAAATTGGAACTAATAGTAATGCGTCCAGCTTAGGATGAATAATAGGTCCACCTCCTGACAAAGAATATGCTGTAGAACCGGTTGGTGTGGAAATGATCATTCCATCTGCCCTTTGGCTATGAACATAATCAGAGTCAACGTAGGTTTCAAATTCAATTAATTTACCAATATTTCCTTTTTGAATAATTACTTCATTAAATGCCGAATCCTCAGTAATTATCTTTTCATCACGATGAAGTTCGCAATGCAGTTGAAACCGAATATCCTCTGTATATTTACCATCGAGAATTTCAGACAGCATAGGTTCTACGTTATTAGCTGGGATATCTGCAAGAAACCCTAACCTGCCTCTATTTATACCTAAAAGTGGAATATCGTAGTCGGCAACGATATGTGCAGCTTGCAATATCGTTCCGTCACCCCCTATGGCAATAGCCAGGTCGTAACCTTTATCTTCAAAATTCTGTGTATCGATAATCTCATGAGAGGTGCCCGGTGCAAATTCAGAGCACTTTTTATCGAGAAAAACGTCGATATTCCTTTTTTCCAGGACATTCACAACCGTATGAAGGGTGTCAGAAATTACCTTTGAGTAATTATTTGAAATGAGTACAATTTTCTTAAACATCTTTTGTTCTCTGTTATCTAATTTGTAAAATTATCATGTACAGGTAAAAACGCAATCGACGTTTCATTAATGACGATAGTTTACTGAATTTTTCATAATATTTAGGTAATATCAAAACCGTATGTCAAAACAGCACAAACATTCCAACTCAGACTCAATTATACTTTCCGATCGAAGTTTATTTCTGTTTAAATCTCTGGTCGACCATTTTATTAATGATGGGCAGCCCGTGGGTTCCAGAACCCTGGCTCGTGATACCGGCCTTGACCTGAGTCCTGCGACTATTCGCAATATTATGGCAGATTTGGAAGACCTTGGATTGTTGCATTCACCTCACACCTCTGCTGGAAGAGTTCCCACTGTAAAGGGTTATCGCTTGTTTGTGGATAGTCTTTTAAGGATAGAAAATATTGACCAAATTGACGCCAAGCACATTGCCAGTGAATTGGAAAAAGAGCATGACGTAAATATCCTCATGGAAAAAACATCAAATATGCTTTCAGAAATTACACATCTGGCTGGAATAGTGATGCTTCCCAGGCAAAAAAGACAAGTATTGAAGCAAATTGAGTTTGTATCTCTTAGTCAAAACCGGGTTCTTGTCATTTTAATCATGAGTGATGAAGAAATTCAGAACCGAGTGATTCATACAGCAAAGCACTATTCGGCTTCGGATTTACAGGAGGCTTCCAATTTTCTAAACAGACATTATTCGGGTAAAGACCTGAATAAAATTCGTGAAGGGTTATTAGCTGACCTCAATAAAATGAGAGAAGATGTTAATAAAACTATGCAAACGGCTATAGAGTTCGCTACCAGCGTATTAGAAGGGGGTGAACTAAAGGGAGATTATATTCTTGCTGGCCAGACTAATTTAATGGACTTTGCTGAATTAAGTGATGTTGATAAACTTAAACGATTGTTTGATAGTTTCAATCAAAAAAGAGACCTGTTGCATTTACTTGAACAGTCAATTAATGCAAAAGGTGTACAGATTTTTATCGGTGAAGAATCCGGATATGATGTGCTTGATAATTGCAGTGTCGTGACCTCGCCATATGAAATTGATGGCAGGATATTAGGAGTACTAGGCGTGATTGGCCCAACCAGGATGAATTATCAACGGATTATACCTATCGTTGATATTACAGCCAGAATGTTGAGCTCGGCCTTGAATTCTTCTAATTGACCCATACATACTCTATTTACATAATTATTTTATGTGTGCATGTAGAGAATAATTGTCCCTAAAATAATGAGTTGATTAAATCAAAATGTCAGGAAAAAAACAAAATATGGAAGATGAATTAAGCCCTGAAGGCGGCGAAAATAAGATTTCTGATAATTCTCAGAATGTGGGCGATACAGGTATATTGAGCACAACTCGGCCAGAAGACGACGAAATTGAAATTACAGAAGATGAGGCCAACTCAATAGAAGAACAATTAAGTCAGGATCTTGAAGCGGCAATGAAAAAAGCCGAGGAAAATCTAGAGCTTGCGCAATTGACCCAGGCCGAGATGGAAAACCTGAGAAAACGCACATCCCGTGATATCGAAAATGCACATAAATACGCATTAGAAAAATTTGTGAATGAACTTCTGCCAGTGATTGATAGCCTGGTTCTTGGCATTCAGGCTACAGAAGCTGTCAGTAACTCGGAAAGTATCCTGGAAGGAATGAATCTGACATTGAAGAAATTTACAGATACATTGGAAAAGTTTGGTGTAGGAGTCGTAGACCCACAGGGAGAGAAATTCAACCCTGAACTACATAATGCTGTTTCTATGGCAGAAACAGCAGAAGCAGAATCTGGAATTATCATTACTGTTCTCCAGAAAGGGTATGAATTAAATGGCAGGTTAATACGTCCAGCCATGGTCGTGGTTGCAAAATAGCAAGAGATTGCTTTGTATCATCCTGATTTTCCGGGGCATCACAGCAGTTAGCTTATAATAATTTTCATCCCTACCTTGAAAAATGGGGATGATGTCCTCATATATATATCTGAAATATAAAATATTAAAAATTAAGTAATTCAATAACTTATGTAATTATCTGGAGAATGTAACAATGGCAAAGATTATCGGAATTGACCTTGGAACCACAAATTCGTGTGTTGCTGTGCTCGAAGGTGGCGTAGCCAAGGTCATCGAAAACAGTGAAGGTGGACGAACCACTCCCTCAATTATTGCTTTTACAGCAGATGATGAGGTGCTGGTTGGGCAATCTGCAAAACGGCAATCAGTTACAAATCCGGATAACACTTTATTTGCAGTAAAACGACTGATTGGAAGGCGATTTGAAGATGACGTCGTGCAAAAAGATATCGATATGGTCCCATATAAAATTATCAAGGCAGATAATGGTGATGCGTGGGTCGAAGTCAATGGCAAAAAAATGGCCCCACCGGAGGTTTCTGCCAGAGTACTAATGAAAATGAAAAAAACGGCAGAGGATTATCTCGGTGAAGAGGTCAAGGAAGCCGTTATTACTGTGCCAGCATATTTTAATGACTCACAACGTCAGGCCACCAAGGATGCCGGTCGTATAGCGGGCCTTGATGTCAGAAGAATTATCAACGAACCAACCGCGGCAGCTTTGGCTTATGGAATGGATAAGAAGCAAGGTGATGCAAAAATTGTCGTCTATGACCTCGGCGGTGGTACATTTGATATTTCAATTATTGAGATTGCAGAAGTAGATGGTGAGCATCAATTTGAAGTGCTATCTACAAATGGCGATACCTTCCTGGGCGGTGAGGATTTTGATTTGCGCATAATTGATTATCTTTGTGAGGAATATAAAAAAGAGCAGGGTGTCGACTTGCATAGTGACCCGCTTGCATTGCAAAGGTTAAAGGAAGCTGCTGAAAAAGCTAAAATTGAATTGTCTTCAAGTACACAAACAGATATTAATCTTCCATATATTACCGCAGACGCTACAGGGCCTAAGCATCTGAATATAAAACTGTCACGGGCAAAACTTGAGTCACTTGTTGATGAATTGATTGACCGAACGATAGATCCCTGCCAGGTGGCATTGCAGGATGCGGGACTGGACAAATCTGAAATAACAGATGTGATTCTGGTTGGGGGGCAAACCCGTATGCCCAAGGTTCAGGAAACGGTGACAAAGATCTTTGGTCAGGAATCACGAAAAGACGTAAATCCTGATGAAGCAGTTGCTTGTGGAGCAGCTATACAGGCTGGTGTTTTAGGCGGGGACGTAAAAGATGTCTTGTTGCTGGATGTGACACCTTTATCACTCGGGATTGAAACCTTAGGTGGCGTGATGACCAAGTTGATAGAAAAAAACACCACTATACCCACTAAGGCACAGCAGGTCTTTTCTACGGCTGAGGACAACCAGACTGCAGTGACGGTACATGTCTTACAGGGTGAGCGAGAAATTGCCACGGGTAATAAGTCATTGGGCAGGTTTGATTTATCAGATATTCCACCGGCACCTAGAGGGGCACCTCAAATTGAAGTGGGATTCAATATAGATGCAAATGGAATTCTAAATGTATCAGCAAAGGACAAGGCAACAGGTAAAGAACAATCAATAATTATTAAGGCCTCTAGCGGTTTATCTGATGATGAAATAGACAAGATGGTCAAAGACGCAGAGGCGCATGCAGAAGAAGACAGGATTACCAAGGAACTGGTAGAAACACGTAACATGGCAGAAAATATGGTTCATGCAACCAGGAAATCTCTTGAAGAGCTAGGTGATAAAGCTGAGGAAACTGAAAAAACTGAAATTGAAGCGGCAATCAATGAGGTGGAAGAAAGTCTAAAAGGTGATAACAAGTCTGAAATTGAGGATAAAACCAAGAAGCTGACAGAACTTGCAGGAAAGTTGGCAGAAAAAGCCTACCAGGAGACCTCTGAGCAAGCGAGTGCAGATTCTGCAGATGCCGGTAGTACAGAAAGTGCGAATTCGGAAGACGATGTCGTAGATGCTGAATTCGAGGAAGTTGACGAAGATAAAAAATAATTTTCTGTTAAGCTACGCGCTGGAAAAATAGTCATTAATAGAGCCCGGGGGAAGTTACCCCGGGTTTGTTATTTAAGAATAGAAAACGATCAGAGTTAAAGTATGTCTTCAAAGCGTGATTATTATGACGTTCTCGGCGTATCTAAAAACGTCCCAGAAGCTGAATTAAAGAAAGCTTATCGTCGGCTGGCGATGAAATATCATCCCGATCGCAATTCAGATGACGCTGATGCAGAAAACAAATTTAAAGAGGCCAAAGAAGCTTATGATGTGCTTAGTGATGCTCAAAAACGAGCAGCTTATGATCAGTTTGGGCATGCTGGTGTAGAAGGCAGCTTTGCAGGCGGACACGCCAACGCCGGAGGTGTCGGTGATATTTTTGATAGTGTATTCGGTGATATCTTCGGCGGTGGTCGAGGAGGCGGCGAAAGAGTTTATCGCGGTGCTGATCTCAGGTATGACCTGGATTTAAGCCTGGAAGAAGCCATTAACGGGGCTACTACTAAAATCCGTGTTGGTAAACTCACTACATGCACTATTTGTAGTGGCAGTGGCGCAAAAAAGGGATCCACTCCTGCAGATTGTCCTACGTGTAATGGCATGGGGCAGGTAAGGATGCAGCAGGGTTTTTTCTCTATCCAGCAAACCTGTCCACAGTGCCGTGGTCAAGGTAAGATTATTTCCGATCCATGTGGGTCCTGTCATGGTAAAGGCCGGGTCAGGGACAATAAAACCATCTCAGTAAAAATTCCACCTGGTGTGGATACCGGTGATAGAGTTAGGCTGACTGGAGAAGGAGAAGCAGGTGAAAAAGGTGGTCCATCAGGTGACCTTTATGTCCATGTCATCGTGCGAGATCATCCTATCTTTACACGTGAAGGCACAAATTTACATTGTAATGTCCCCATAAGTTTTACCATGGCCGCACTGGGCGGCGAAATAGAAGTACCTACACTAAATGGCCGCGTAACCCTGAAGATTCCATCAGAAACTCAGACAGGGAAGTTATTTCGATTGCGTGGGAAAGGGGTTCGTTCTGTCCGTTCATCAAGTATTGGTGATTTGCTTTGCAAGGTTGCTGTAGAAACACCAGTTAAGCTCGATAAAAGGCAAAAAGAACTACTCGAAGAACTAGAACAGTCGATGGCAAATAATGCGAAACATCATAGTCCCAAATCAAAATCCTGGCTTGATGGCGTAAAAGACTTCTTTGAAAATCTAACCCCTTAAATATTGATTCATACAGTCTGTTTGACCCAATATTATATTCTTGGGGATTAATTCTAATTTCAGAGTAACAACTCTATTAAGAGTTATATATACTTCGAATTAATGTCTTTTATATAGAACTAACAGTTAATCAAGAAGAGAAAAAATGACGACCAGAATTGCAGTTTGCGGCGCTGCCGGGCGGATGGGCAAAACGATAATTGAAACCTGTTCAGAAATGGAAAATATTAATGTTACAGCAGCGATTGAACATTCTGATTCGCCCTGCTTGGGGATGGATTCAGGTGAATTGGCAGGCATTGGCACCAATGAGATCAAAATAGTTTCTGAAATTTTGGATGTATTAGATGATTTTGACGTTATTATCGATTTTACACTACCAGAGGCAACACTAAGTAACTTAGAGCAATGTGTCTCTGGCCAAAAAGCTATGGTGATTGGGACTACCGGACTCAACAAGGAGCAAAAACAAACTATCCAGCTTGCGGGTGAATCGATTGGTATCGTATTCGCTCCAAATATGAGCATAGGTGTGAATTTATGTTTTAAACTCGCCGAGCTTGCAGCAGAAATTATAGGTGAACAATCAGATATAGAAATTATCGAGGCACACCATAGGATGAAAAAAGATTCTCCTTCTGGTACCGCAGTTAGACTAGGTGAAATTATTGCGGATACTTTAGGTCGAAATTTAAGTGAGTGTGCAGTATATGGTCGCGAAGGAATAACTGGTGAAAGGGATAGAAAAACAATCGGATTTGAAACCATTCGAGCAGGTGACATTGTAGGTGATCATACCGTAATGTTTGGAATGCAAGGAGAAAGGGTTGAGATTACCCACAAGGCTACTAACAGAAGAAACTTTGCATCAGGGGCCTTACTTGCCGCCGATTGGATAACCGAAAAAAAGTTGGGTTTATTTGATATGCAGGATGTATTAGGTCTGCGCTAATGCAGTTCACCAGGTAAATTAAATATGTTTACCAAAATCCCTCTAATAAAGACCATAATGACGCCCTTTCCCTATTCAGTGGGGATTAATACACTGCTGTGTGATGCCAAAATATATATGCATCAACACGAGATACATCATTTACCAGTAATCGATGGAGACAATATAGTTGGATTAATTGATGCTCGGGTTTTTGAGAATCAAAATTATGAATCAATTGGTGATTTAAACCTTAGTTCACCCCAAGTTTTTGATTTAAACGAGCGATTGGATAACGTTCTTGAAATTATGGCTGATAAGCGGCTTGATACGGTTTTGATAACCAAAAATTCAAAACTGGTAGGGATTTTTACAGAGTCAGATGCATATATGCATTTTAGCAGGTATCTACGCGAAGAATTTGGACCTCATGGTGGTGGAGATAATGCGGCTTGATAATAATCAATAGCTTGTTCTTGACTGATCTTCCAGCCTTTCAACCCAGAAGCCTCTATCAATAAAGTAGTAGGCAACGACCATTCGGTGGGCATTAAAAAACTGATTTAATTCCATTTCTTCCCTGTTTCCATCTAACCGGGTGAGATGCCAGCTGACATTTGGATCTCCAATCAGGTTTCCTGGCAATAAACCCTGATTATCAGATTCTTTAATTTGGTGAAGGTTTGTCATCTTAAGTACAGTTTTAGATGACTTGTACCATTCACCGGATTCTATTGTAATTAATTGCGGAGTTACGTGTATATATTCATGGCGAACAGATGGAATTATCAAGGCAGGAATTAGCAGGGAAAAAACAAAGCAAATTATAGCGGCCATACCTATGTGCCTGTTTCTCCAAATTAGCCAGCATATGAGACAGGCAGATGCTGTGAAGCAGAAAATCGCTCCCCATATCAGTACTCGATCTTTTGTGCTGGATACCAGCATACTTCCATCTGCTCCGATGGAGATACTCGCAGCATAAAATTTGTGTAACAATGATTCCATCTGATCAAACTAAATTTAATAATAAACACAATAACAGAATCTGAATGTCTGTATCACAATAACTAGATTTGATAAGTTATTATTTGGAAAAAATGCAAATAAAACAGGAAATTAATAACGATCTTGGACTAGTGATGAGCGGTGGTGGTGCGCGGGCTGCGTATCAGGTTGGTTTTTTAAGGACCTTATCAAAACATTATCCTGAACTCTGTTTTCCTTATATAACTGGCGTTTCTTCAGGTGCGATCAATGCAGCATTTCTTGCAAATGAGTCAGGAAATTTAAATGAAAAAATTAATCGCCTGGTAGATATATGGAGCACGTTGACTATAGATCATGTCTTTCGTGTCGATTCTGCATCAATTATTGGTCACGTATTTCGTTGGGGATTAAGGTTAATATTGGGCAGCGCTTCAAACGCAGTTGAAACTCGTAGTCTTGTTGATACATCACCCTTAAAACATTTGTTGGAAGAGATACTTAAGCCTCAACAAGGAATTCTCAAAGGAATAGACAGGAATATTAGCGACGGATGCCTAAAAGCCATTGCGCTAACTGCATCCAGTTATACCACTGGTCAATCCATCTCCTGGGTACATGGCACTAATATGGAAGAATGGGAGAGGGGACATCGCAAGAGTATTAATTCTAACCTTACAATTGAACATATCATGGCATCAGCATCATTACCCATGTTGTTTCCGTCGGTCTACGTGAATGGAAGTTGGTATGGCGATGGAGGAATCAGACTGACGGCGCCACTCGCCCCTGCAATTCATATGGGAGCAAAAAAATTACTAGCCATATCAACTCGTCATATTTCTCCAGATCTGGAAGATCAAAATGTAAGTATTGACGATTACCCATCACCTGCCAAAGTAATGGGTGCTATGTATAGTGCTATTTTTCTGGATGTATTTGATAATGATGCATTACGATTAGAACGAATAAACCAATTAGTTGCTACCAGAAATGGAGATAATCCTGAGAACCTTGAGCAAGTAAAACTATTATTATTAAGACCATCAGAAGATCTAGGTGATCTTGCTGCGCAGTATGAACCTCAATTACCTCGCGCATTCAGGTTCATGACCAGAGGTTGGGGAACCCAGGAGTCTCAGTCAACAGATATGTTAAGTTTAGTAATGTTCCAATCTGATTATCTTCAACATTTAATCAAGATGGGGGAGCAGGATGCTGAACAAAGAATGGATGAGATTAAATTATTTTTAGATGAATAAATAGTGTTTTGTCAGGTAAATTTTCTTCCAAGCAATTCCGAAAAATCTTTTTCTGTATCAATGTCAAATTCAGCTTCAGGCAATAATATAGTTGTAACATTCTGAACATTTTCTGAAAGGATATTTTTGGCGCCTGTGTCTCCAGTTAATTTTTTAATGTCATTATAATAATTATCTGGAATTAATGCAGGCACACCAATTGTCGAAGAATATTTACTTGCAATAATTCTAGTCTTATCAGCACTCCAGGCGATGATTAAATTATTTAGCATCTCATGGTTAATTAGAGGTTGATCACAAAGAATTAAGAGTACAGCCTGTATGCCCGGAGATATATTTTTAAATCCCAGTTTTATTGAAGATGCCATGCCAGACTCCCAATTCTCATTGACAATATTTTCAACATTATACGTAGTCAATTCCCTCTGACATTTCGTGGCCTTTGGTCCGTGGACGACGATTACTTCATGACAATCAAGAGATAGTGCAGTTTCAACACTTCTCTTCAGCAGGCTTTTACCATCGTATTCAAGTAACTGTTTTAGAGCGCCAAACCGGCTTGACCCACCAGCTGCAAGAATTACGATAGAAATTTTTTCCTTAAGCTTATCAATATCTTTTGATGCTTCATTTTGTGAAAGGTGACCGCCTTGCCGATTATTTATGACAGCTTGTATCTCTGCTATCAAAGAAATCGCGATCTCTTCTGGAAGTTCTCCACCAATATTGAGCCCTACCGGACCGAATATCCTGCCGTCAATATTATTTTCACCTGTTAGTGATTTTAATATTTCATTTTTTCTGGCAACAGGACCTAATAGGCCTATGTATGGTATTGAAGTATGAATAAATACTTTCAGATAATTAAGATCATATTCAAATTTATGAGTCATCAGGACGACGGCGTCGGCATTATATATTTCTATATTATCTTCAAGTTCATCTGGTGTTGATTTTAAAATGTTTATTCCTGCTGGAAAATTCTCAGCTTTCGTATAACTTTCTCTGTAATCAATCAATGTGACAGACCACCCGAGTAACAAAGCAGTCTCTATCACAGGAACGCTATCTGGTCCCCCTCCTATTATTATTAAGTGAGTAGAGGGTTTGATTATTGAAAAAAATACTTCAAGCTCATGATCATTGATACTTAGTCGTCTATTAGTAGATATTCCTGATTTAAGAATTTCATTAGAAGTTGAATAGAGTAATTCAGGTAAATCACCATCCTGGCTAATTACTTCATCAATCAAGATCAAATGGTGAGTATCAGGTTTTAATGTCTCGTGTTTGGAATCGCTGATCGTAGCAACTATACATTCCTGATTGAGAAATAAGGCAGATTCCAGCATGGATAAAGGACCAAAGTTGTTATCTCTAGCGGCATACTCAAGCCTAATCCTGACCGCGCCATTACAACCTAGTCCCAGACCCCAGACCAGGTCTTCCGGGCCTCGCATATCATAAAACAGTGTTTGTGACTCATGTGAATCAAATACCTGCATGGCATGTTCCATTAAGTCAGCTTCAAAACACCCACCACCCAGCAAACCGTAGAAATATCCAGAATTGCTAATTAGTAATCTTGCACCTGCTTTCCTATAAGTTGAGCCAGATGTCTCGATGATTGTTGCGAGGACGAATTCATTTTCTGTGATCTCAAGTTCTCGGAACTTATCAACGATACCTTTAATGCTTGAATTCATATTGATTGATTAATAGTTACAATATTAAAAATTTTACAATGTATAGATTAAGATACAGAAACTACGGAGGTCATTTAGTTATATATATTCTTTTATGATCGCTGTGGCATATTTTAATAACAATCAAAAAAATAATTTAACCACCTAAACGTTGCAGTGCTTTCTCTGCATATTCATTTCCCTGATCAGCAGATTTCTGATACCATTTTTTTGCTTCGATTATATTTGGGTTGATGCCTCTGCCTTTTGAGTAGATTACACCAAGATTATATTGTGCGTAGGGATTGCCAGCTTCTGCAGCCTTTCGGTACCAGTGATAGGACTCAATGTCGTCCCTATCTATGCCTTCACCTTTGCCATACATAAAGCCAAGTGTCATTTGTGCTTTAATATGATTTTGATCAGCAGCTTTTTTAAACCATTTATAAGCTTCTTGATTGTCCTGATTTATGCCAATACCTTTATGAAACATTTCTCCCAGGTCATACATGGAATTCAAATGGCCACGTTTTGCTGCACGCAGGCACCATTTATATGCCATTCTATCATCCTTGTTCGTTCCGACCCCTTTATTAAACATGGAAGACAATGCGACTTGCGCACCTACATCCCCAGCTTCTGCTGCTTTTGAATACCATTTAAACGCTTTATCAAAATTTTGCTCAACTCCACGGCCTTTCGCATATATAACACCAAGGTTAAATTGGGACGTAACATGTCCTTGATCTGCGGCCATTTCGTACCATTTCATCGCCAATATCTGATCTTGTTCAACTTCAACACCTTTTGAATATATATAACCCAGGGTTGCCTGGGAATCTATATCTCCAAACTCTGCACATGCTTTTATTTCATCAATAGTAGTTTCTGTGTTTTGTGACTCCGTTGTAATTTCCTGTGCGACATCAGATATCACGGGTTTCTTTTTAGAATATTCAGATAGCCATTCAGTAATCGTTTGTGGTCGATCATTACGATTAAAGGCCATAGCATGGTCAATTGCTTTTAACATTGATTCAGAATACTTACCTGCACCTATTTCAAGGGCAGAAACGTAACTATCTCGAGAGGTGATACTTATTGCTGTGCTTCTGTCTATCGCATCAGTTGGGGGGATGCCAGCAATAGTCCTGAACATGGTGGCACCGATAGCATAAATATCTGTCCATGGTCCCTGCTCATCTTCAGAGGTGTTGTATTGTTCGATTGGAGCATAGCCTTTTGAAAAAATACTCGTCATGGAGTTTTTCCCTTGTTCGAGGGCCTGTCGTGCAGAGCCAAAATCTAGAAGTACAGGATCATCGTCTACACGTAAAAAAATATTTGCAGGTTTTATGTCTCGATGTATAAACCCGTGTGCATGTACCAATTTTAACCCATCAATGATAGGAAACATGACTGTTTCTATGTCTTCTTCCTCAAGTACTTTTCTACGACTTAAAATTTCCTGCAGGCTTTCTCCTAATTCATAATCCATTACCATATATGCAGTATTATTTTTTTTAAAAACATTTCTAACGCGCACAATGTTTGGATGTTCAAACTGGGCGAGAGTACGTGCTTCATCAATAAACCTTTCCAGGCCCCATTCATATCTTTCCTGGTATTCTGGGGAGATTGGAACGACCGTGTCATCAGGTGCCCGCGTTGCAAGGTCAACAGGCATGTATTCTTTGATGGCTACCTCATGGGCCAGGTTGCGGTCATAGGCTATATAGGTAATCCCAAATCCACCCTGGCCGAGAATTTCCCTGAAACCATACCAGTGCAACTCAAATCCCGGCTTAAGTGCGTTCAAATGTCTATTTTTATTGGTTTTCGCCATGAAATAATGGTTTTATCGGGTATTTATATTAAATTCTATGAATCTGGAGATATCGTAATCCTGAATTCTGGAAAGTTAAATTTCATATTAGATTGACCTGGTTATTGCGATATAAGACAGCAAAATACTATTAATTGCAATGAGTTACGATAATTTCCACATGAAAAAGTCGGGAGGGATTACTGAAAAAATCAGGGTAGAGAAATAAATACCTGATTTTTCCTGATTTCATATTGAATTTCTCTTAAACTCTGGCCGGCACAAGGGCCAAAAATGCAATATCCGTCTTCAATTCGGAATAATGCACCGTGAGTAGAGCATTGAATTAGTTTATAGCTCTCATCAAGGAACTGATCCGGTGTCCAGTCAAGAGGAGTGCCTATATGTGGACAACGATTTTCATATAAGAAAATACCTGAATCGGTTTTTAAGGCAATTAGACGGTACAGTTGACTCTGCGTGTTGACAATATATCCTCTGGCACCATTCGACGGTATGTCATCTAATGAGCACAGTACTCTTAATTGTGAATTATTTACTTCAATGTTATGTTTCATCATAGACACGAATCGGTGATTTTAAGTACAATTTTAACTCATCTCATAAAACGGGAGTTAATGTCCGCGTTAACTCCCGTTTTGTATGTGTATTGATGGTGTGAATCGATGGCACATATTTATTAATTAAAATAATACCATTTATGGATCTTTTCAGGAGAATTATGTGGGTAACTCTGCGCTGTTAGCGTTGGAAGATGGTAGCCTGTTTTTTGGACAGTCTATTGGAAGTGATGGTACGACTGTGGGTGAAGTTGTTTTTAATACTTCAATGACAGGTTATCAGGAAATCCTTTCGGATCCATCTTATAGCCAACAAATGGTTACTATGACTTATCCTCATATAGGTAACGTGGGTGTTAATGATGAGGACGATGAAGCAAATAGAATTTTTGCGAGCGGATTAATTATTAAACAACTTCCTTTTATTACCAGTAATTGGCGATCTGAAAAACCTTTAACACAATATTTACAGGAACAAAATCTTGTTGCAATAGCAGACATCGATACTAGAAGACTGACTACTATTCTTCGAAGTAAAGGTTCTCTAAATGGTTGTATCATCGCTGGTGTCGACCTGGACCCTGAAAAAGCGATCAGTGCAGCCAGGACTTTTCCTGGGTTGAAAGGTGCAGATCTTGCAAAACAAGTGACAACGCCCGAAAGCTATACATGGTCAGAGGGAGTCTGGTCTCTCAACGCCAAATTTAAGACATCAAGCGTAGGACCATCAGAAAAATATAAAGTCATTGCTTATGATTTTGGAGTAAAAAGAAATATTCTAAGGATATTGGTTGAGCTTGGTTGTTCTGTGACTGTTGTGCCCGCAACTACCAGTGCTAAAGATGTTATAGAGCAAAATCCTGACGGGATATTTTTATCCAATGGCCCAGGTGACCCTGATCCATGTCGTTATGCTATAGAATCAATTCAGGAATTTCTCACTATGGATATTCCAATATTTGGAATATGTCTGGGTCATCAGCTTCTTGCACTAGCTGCTGGTGCAAAAACTGAAAAAATGAAATTTGGACATCATGGTGCGAATCATCCCGTCCAGGATTTAAGAGACAAAAGGGTATTAATAACCAGTCAGAATCACGGGTTTGCTGTCAATGAAGATAGCTTGCCATCAGTTCTTAAGGCAACTCACCGGTCATTATTCGATGGTTCCTTGCAGGGAATCAGGCATACAAGGGTTCCTGCATTTGGATTTCAGGGGCATCCTGAAGCCAGTCCTGGGCCTCATGATATTCAATATTTATTTAATGATTTTATTTCACTTATGTTGTCAAGAAAACAGAAGCTACAAAGTTAATCATGCCAAAAAGAACTGATATAGAGAGTGTATTGATCATAGGTGCTGGTCCCATTGTAATAGGACAGGCATGTGAATTTGATTATTCTGGTGCACAGGCGTGTAAGGCATTGAGAGAAGAAGGTTACCGGGTGATTCTGGTGAATTCTAATCCCGCAACTATCATGACTGATCCAGATATGGCTGATGCAACATACATAGAGCCTGTTCACTGGCAAACAGTAGAACGAATCATAGAAAAAGAAAGACCTGATGCCATTCTTCCAACCATGGGTGGACAAACTGGACTGAACTGTGCACTGGATCTTGCAAGAATGGGAGTGCTAGACAAATATTCGGTGGAATTAATCGGAGCCACTAAGGAAGCAATAGATACAGCAGAAGACAGGGAAAAATTCAGAGATGCAATGCAAAGGATTGGACTGGATATGCCATATTCAGTGTTGGCTCATGATTTGGACGAAGCAAAAGCGGCAATGAAAGAAATAGGTTTTCCAGCCATTATTAGACCTTCATTCACTTTGGGTGGTACTGGTGGTGGCATTGCCTATAACAAAGAGGACTTTTTAGATATATGTGAACGTGGGATTGATGCTTCACCAACTAATGAAGTGTTAATTGAAAAGTCCATCATTGGATGGAAAGAGTTTGAAATGGAAGTTGTCAGGGACAATAAGGACAACTGCATTATTGTCTGTTCAATTGAAAATCTGGACCCCATGGGTATGCATACCGGAGACTCAATTACTGTTGCTCCAGCACAGACATTAACTGATAAGGAATATCAAATAATGCGTAATGCATCTATTGCTGTATTACGAGAAATCGGTGTCGATACGGGAGGGTCTAATGTTCAGTTTGCTGTCGACCCGGATACTGGGAATCTTGTCATCATTGAAATGAACCCCAGGGTTTCGCGCTCTTCTGCATTGGCTTCTAAAGCTACAGGATTTCCAATTGCAAAGATTGCTGCAAAGCTAGCAGTTGGATATACCCTTGATGAACTTCAAAATGAAATAACGGGAGGTAAAACTCCTGCATCTTTTGAACCTTCAATAGATTATGTCGTAACCAAGATTCCCCGATTTACATTTGAAAAATTTCCACAAGCTGTAGATTGTATTTCAACACAGATGAAATCTGTGGGTGAAGTAATGGCAATGGGTAGAACGTTTCAGGAATCATTGCAAAAGGCCCTTCGAGGTCTCGAAACTGGTATAGATGGTTTTGTTGAACAGGTAGATTTGAAGGATGCTGATGCGGACGATATTGTAAGAGGTGGTATCTCCAATACCAGATCTGATCGTCTACTTTACATAGGAGATGCTTTCAGGTCAGGTATGAGTATCGATGAAATTCATGCTATTACCCATATTGATATGTGGTTTCTTACGCAGATTCAGGACTTGATTGAAGAAGAAAAAAATCTTGTATCAACAAATAAAAAAGATATTGGTAAAGATTATTTACTCAGCCTTAAAAAGAAAGGCTTTGCTGACTCACGGATTGCTACTTTATTAAATGTAAAAGAAGAGTTTATCCGAGAATCACGAAAAACACATGGGATACACCCTGTATACAAGCGAGTCGATTCTTGTGCTGCAGAATTTTCAACATCGACTGCCTATATGTATTCGACTTATGAGGAAGAATGTGAGGCCAATCCAGGAAATAATAAAAAAGTTATCATCCTCGGAGGTGGGCCAAATCGGATAGGACAAGGGATTGAATTTGATTATTGCTGTGTTCAGGCCGCAATGGCAATGAAGGAGGCAGGATACGAATCAATCATGATTAACTGTAATCCAGAAACAGTATCTACAGACTATGACATATCAGATCGCCTCTATTTTGAGCCACTAACACTGGAAGATGTACTGGAAGTAATTCGAGTTGAAAAACCAGAAGGTGTGATTGTCCAGTTTGGAGGACAGACCCCATTAAAACTGGCACGAGATCTGGAAGCCGCAGGCGCACCGATTATTGGTACCTCACCTGATTCCATTGATCTTGCAGAAGACAGGGAACGGTTTCAGAAATTTCTGGATAAACTCGGCTTACTTCAACCACCGAACCGCACGGCCAGGACAACTGATGATGCCGTTAAACTTGCGGAAGAGATCGGGTATCCACTTGTTGTCAGACCATCATATGTACTGGGTGGTCGTGCAATGGAAATCGTTTATTCAAAAGAAGACTTACAAAACTATATGAAAGTGGCTGTATCAGTATCAAATGAGTCGCCGGTACTACTTGATAAATTTCTGAATGATGCAATTGAAGTGGATGTAGATGCAGTGTCAGATGGAGAACGTGTAATTATAGGTGGGATAATGGAACATATTGAACAAGCAGGAGTCCACTCTGGTGATTCGGCATGTTCCTTACCACCTTATAACCTTGATAAATCTGTTCAAGATGAATTGATTAAGCAGGTAACCAAAATGGCAAAAGGACTTCAAGTAAAGGGCTTAATGAATACTCAATTTGCCATACAGAAGGGCCAGATATATGTTTTGGAAGTTAATCCTCGCGCCTCCCGTACAGTGCCATTTGTATCAAAAGCGACTAGTGTTCCTTTAGCTAAAATTGCAGCTAAATGTATGATTGATATCACCCTTGATCAGCAGAATGTAAATTCATGTATTACTCCAGATTATATTTCGGTTAAAGAAGCAGTCTTTCCATTTATAAAATTTCCTGAAGTAGATCCTTTGCTTGGACCTGAAATGAAATCTACTGGCGAAGTGATGGGTGTTGGGAAAAGTTTTGGAGAAGCGTTTGCAAAAGCGCAATTAGGGGCTGGCAGTAAAATTCCCGAAAGTGGATTAGCTTTTATCAGTGTGCGAGATACTGATAAAGAAAGTGCTCAACAAATTGCAATTGAGCTTGATAAATTAGGATTTGAAATTTGTGCTACCCACGGTACCGCGAAATCCATAAGGGATGCTGGTGTCGATTGTCTGGGTATAAACAAGGTCAGGGAAGGTCAACCTCACATCGTTGATATGCTGAAAAATGATGAGATCAGTCTGATAATTAATACCACAGAAGGGAAAAAAGCAGTCGCAGATTCTTATTCCATTCGCAGAACTGCATTGCAGCACAAAGTGTTTTATACAACGACAATCGCAGGCGCGACAGCAACAGTAAATGCGCTCAAGTGTCTGGATTTAAATGAGGTTTATTGTCTGCAAGAATTACATAAAGGAGTAAAGCTATGAGCACACCATTAACTTCAAAAGGTGCCGAAAGGCTTCGGGAGACGTTATATAAACTCAAGAGCGAAGATAGACCAAGAATTATTGAAGCCATATCTGAAGCACGTAGTCATGGTGATCTGAGTGAAAATGCAGAATATCATGCAGCGAAAGAGCAGCAAGGATTTGTTGAAGGAAAAATTGCATCTTTGGAATCTGTTTTGTCAACGGCCCAGATTATAGACATATTGACCATCGATGCTGGTGATAAGATTGTATTTGGAGCCACTGTGAAACTTGAGAACCTTGATGATAGCAAGGAAGTTGTATATCAGATTGTTGGAGAAGAGGAAGCAGATCTTGAAATGGGACTCGTGTCTATCACATCGCCAATTGCCAAGGCAATGATTGGGAAGGAGTTAGGAGATATAGTTGAGGTAAATGCGCCGGCAGGGATTGTGGAATATGAGATTCTTGAAATAAACTACATATAAGTGAATTTTATGTTTCAAGCATTCAATAACTAAATTTTCACCCGATGAAACGCAACAAGTCCTGGGTACATCGGCAAAATAATGACCACTACGTAAAAAGTGCTAGAAAAGAAAACTACCGTTCCAGAGCCGTTTATAAACTACAGGAAATTGATGAAAAGGACCGATTAATTCGTCCAGGAATGTATATTCTTGATCTTGGTGCAGCCCCTGGAGGATGGAGCCAGTACGCTTCAAAGAAAATTAAGCCCGGTGGAAAATTGATTGCAATTGATCGACTGGAAATGACGGATATACCGGGTGTAGAGTTTATTTTAGGTGATATTTTGGATGAGCAGACGTTTCATCAATGTATTACTTTGTCCGGACAGCGACAGATAGATCTTGTAATTTCAGATATTGCCCCCAATTTAACTGGTATTAGAGATACTGATCAGGCCAGGAGCCTTGAATTAGCAAAATCCGTGGTTGATGTCGCATTTAAGATTTTAAAACCCGGAGGAGGATTGTTGATAAAATTGTTTGAAGGTAGTGAAATAGATGCGTTCAGGAATGAATTAACGTCTAAATTTCAAAGAGTTATGGTGAGGAAGCCTCGAGCATCCAGAGATAGTTCCAGGGAGATTTATATGCTGGGATGTGGATATGAGATATAATTTACCGATTAAGACATATTAACAATTCATAAAAAAAACCTTTATTTATTGGTCAACCGAATTTTCCATCTTATCCTCGGTCAAACAATTGATTTACATAGATATATATAAGGAGCAGCTTTGAACGATTTCGGAAAGAATCTGGTGTTATGGGTCATTATTGCCTTGGTATTAATGATGGTATTCAAAAATTTTGGGGCACCAACCTCAAGTTCAACCATTCCCTATTCACAATTCATATCAAATGTAAAAACCGGGCGTATCGATTCCGTCACTATCGAAGGAAGCACGGTTAATGGTGAATTCACTGATGGCAGCCGTTTCATAAGTTATAGCCCTGAGACCAGTAATGATGCACTTATTGGTACATTGCTGGAGAACAATGTTGAACTGCTTGGTGCCGCACCACGAAATTCCTTCTGGGCCCAGGCACTGATTTCATGGTTCCCAATCCTGTTATTGCTGGGAATCTGGATCTATTTTATGCGCCAGATGCAAGGAGGTGGTGGTGGTCGTGGTGCAATGTCTTTCGGTAAGAGTCGTGCACGCATGTTGGGTGAAGATCAGGTAAAAATTACATTTAATGATGTTGCTGGTGTTGAAGAGGCGAAAGAAGAAGTTTCAGAACTGGTAGAATTTTTACGTGACCCGACAAAGTTTCAGAAGCTGGGAGGAAAGATTCCTTCAGGTGTATTGATGGTTGGTTCTCCAGGTACTGGTAAGACCCTGCTGGCAAAGGCAATCGCTGGTGAGGCAAAGGTGCCATTTTTCACGATATCCGGATCTGACTTTGTTGAAATGTTTGTTGGAGTTGGTGCTTCCAGGGTCCGTGATATGTTTGAGCAGGCAAAAAAACATGCCCCGTGTATTATTTTTATTGATGAAATCGATGCTGTTGGTCGGCACAGAGGCGCTGGTTTGGGCGGTGGCCACGATGAACGTGAACAAACATTAAACCAGTTGCTGGTAGAAATGGATGGCTTTGAAGGGACTGAAGGCGTAATTGTTATTGCTGCAACAAACCGTCCGGATGTGCTGGATCCTGCACTGCTTAGACCAGGGCGTTTTGACCGCCAGGTGGTTGTGCCATTGCCGGATATCCGTGGTCGCGACCAGATATTAAAGGTCCATATGCGAAAGGTAGCCTTGGGTGACAATGTTGATGCCAGCGTTATTGCAAGGGGTACACCAGGTTTTTCCGGAGCTGACCTTGCTAATTTGGTGAACGAAGCTGCATTGTTCGCAGCACGCGGAAATAAAAAGCTTGTTGAAATGGAAGATTTTGAACGTGCCAAGGACAAGGTAATGATGGGCGCTGAGCGTCGTTCCATGGTTATGAGTGACGATGAAAAGAAGCTTACCGCATATCATGAGGCTGGGCACACTATCGTCGGTCGTTCCATGCCAGGTCATGATCCCGTCTACAAAGTGTCCATTATTCCCAGGGGCAGGGCACTGGGTGTTACCATGTTTCTACCTGAGTCTGACCGCTTAAGTTATAGTAAGAAATTCCTTGAGAGTCAGTTATGTAGTCTGTTTGGTGGCAGAATTGCCGAAGAGTTGATATTTGGACATGACTCGGTGACGACAGGTGCCTCTAACGATATTCAAAGGGCAACCTCAATTGCAAGAAGTATGGTGACGAAATGGGGTTTGTCTGAAAAACTGGGTCCATTAACCTACGATGAAGAAGAAGGTGAGGTTTTTCTTGGTCACTCAGTTACAAAGCATAAAGAGATTTCAAATGAGACTGCTCGCCTGATAGATTCAGAAATTAAGGACATAATAGACAGGAACTATAATACGGCTGAGGATATATTAAAATCTCATATTGATAAGCTGCATATTATGGCAGATGCTTTAATGAAGTATGAGACACTGGATAGTCATCAGATAGATGACATCATGGAAGGAAGAACACCTCGCCCTCCATCAGATTGGGGCGATGATGATCATGAGTCGGGCAGTCTGAAAAAGAAGCCTGGAAGAAAGGTCAAGAAAAAAGCTTCAAGCAAGGTGAAATCCTCTGATACTAAAGATGATTCAGAAGATCCAACCATTGCAAATCCTGCGAAACCCTGAGTATTACTGGGTCATTTTGTTTGAGATAAAATACTCTAAACCTGTATGAGAAAACTTTTCGGCACTGACGGTATACGCGGAAAAGTGGGTGAGTATCCAATTACTCCTGATTTTGCCATGCGACTTGGCTGGGCGGCAGGCCGTGTACTTGCGAGGGAGGGC
Organism: uncultured Gammaproteobacteria bacterium; assembly: GCA_943788815.1. Lineage (GTDB taxonomy): Bacteria > Pseudomonadota > Gammaproteobacteria > Eutrophobiales > Eutrophobiaceae > Eutrophobius. The sequence goes on along the minus strand of CALSRS010000002.1, from coordinate 601,816 downwards.
GCTGGCCCGGTGTTAATCGGAAAGGATACGCGACTATCTGGCTACATGCTGGAATCTGCACTGGAATCGGGTTTGTCTGCTGCGGGAGTAGATATTCGTTTATTAGGTCCTATGCCTACACCTGGCATCGCCTATCTGACTAATAACACTCGAGCTCAGGCAGGTATTGTTATAAGTGCATCCCATAATCCGTATAACGATAACGGGTTTAAATTTTTTTCTGTTGATGGATATAAGCTTGACGATGAATTAGAACAGGAAATTGAATCAGAGCTCGATAAACCCATGCAGGTTATTGAGTCAACAAAATTGGGCAAGGCCAGGCGTATTAATGATGCCCCAAGAAGATATATAGAATTTTGTAAAAGTAGATTAGATAATAGTATCAACCTTGGTGACCTTAAGGTCGTGATAGATTGTGCCCATGGTGCAACATATCATATTGCGCCACAAGTATTTGAAGAGCTTGGGGCTAATGTTGTAGTCATTGGCGCTAATCCCGACGGAAAAAATATCAATGATGGATATGGTGCAACGAACCCAAAAAATATTCAGCAATCGGTAGTTGAGCATAATGCCGATATTGGTATCGCCCTTGATGGTGATGGCGACAGGTTAATTCTGGTAGATGAAGATGGAAACACTGTCGATGGCGATGAAATCCTGTATATCATTGCAAACTCTGAATTAAATTCACTCAATGGTGCAGTTGTAGGTACCTTAATGAGTAATCTTGGCTTAGAAAAAGCAATACTAAATATGAACCTGGATTTTATCAGGGCTAATGTTGGCGATCGTTATGTAATGGATCAACTGAGATCAAAACACCTGATTCTAGGTGGTGAGTCGTCTGGACATATAATTAATTTGAGTAAGGCTACAACAGGGGACGGAATAATCTCTGCCTTGCTGGTACTGGAAACAATGATAAAAAGCAGTAAGTCATTGAAGGAATTGAAAACTGGTATGCAAAAGTGCCCACAAGTACTTATTAATGTAAACACCTTACCTGACTCAGATATAACAAAAATTCCTGAAATAGATATGCTAGTTAAGGATATTGAGAATCAGTTAGGAAATGACGGAAGAGTATTATTAAGACCGTCAGGAACGGAGCCCCTGGTGAGGGTAATGGTAGAGGGAATTAATGAAAATCAGGTAAATTTATTGGCAAATCAGCTAGCCAAAGATGTTGAAGCTGCGCTCCAGGCACAGTAAACAGTATTGTTACTTCTTACAAGTTTTAACAATTTATTTCTTAATTTACAATAAGGCCTCTACAATGAGCCCCTGTTTTACTGAAGGTATATAAAAACGCAGTATAATCTATTATATATCTTGAAATTAAACCTTAACTACATTTCAAAATTTTAACCGGAAATACTATGGAAAAAAGAATTCTTATTGCAGACAAAATTGCACAGGATGGTGTTGATTATCTTAAGGAACAAGCAGGCTTTTTGGTAGACGTTGAACACGGATTGGATGAATCAGGTCTTTGTGCAAAAATTCCCGGCTATCATGCGATTTTGGTAAGAAGTGCTGTAAAAATAACGGAAAAAGTAATCGAGGCTTCCGATGTTTTACAAGTAATCGGTCGAGCCGGTATTGGTGTTGACAATATTGATATTGAGAAGGCGACAGAGAAAGGAATTGTCGTCATGAACACACCTGATGCAAATGCAACAACAACTGCAGAATTAACATTTGCTCATATCCTTTCATTAAGTAGAAGTCTGCCAGCTGCGGATCGCTCCGTTAGAAGTGGGAAATGGGAAAGGTCAAAATTTATGGGCGCTGAACTGGCAAATAAAACACTAGGGATAATTGGTTTTGGAAATATCGGAAGAATTGTTGCCTCACGTGCAAAGGCATTCAAAATGAAAATTGTTGCATTTGATCCATTTGTAACTGATGAAGCATTTGAAAACGAAGGTATCACACCACTTAATGTTGATGAACTTGTTAAGGTCTCTGATTATATAAGCTTGCATTGTCCAGTTAATGATAAAACCAGAGGGGTATTAAACGCGGATCGTATTAAGACGATGAAAAAAAGTGCGCGTATCATAAATGTTGCCAGAGGCGGTCTTGTTGACGAGCAGGCCTTATATGAAGCCTTAAAATCTGGCAATCTTGGTGGAGCTGCGCTGGACGTGTTCGAAACAGAACCTCCCAGTGACTCACCGTTAATCGAGTTGGATAATATTGTATTTACACCTCACCTTGGTGCCTCAACAGATGAAGCTCAAAAAGCGGCAGGCACTGAATTGGCCAGTCAAATTTCAATATACCTGCAAACAGGTGAACCCATTAATGCTATTAACTTGCCTCCAGTATCTTCAGATGAATTAATCAAATTACAGCCTTACATTATTCTGGCAAACAGATTGGGTAAATTATTGGGAGGTATGGTTGATGTACCTATAACCCAGCTAGACGTGACATTATCTGGTGAAGCAAGCAAGCGCGATGTTAGATCTGTTTCGGTTGAAAGCCTGGTGGGGCTATTAAGTACTCGAATGTCTGCCCCGGTAAACAGTGTAAATGCAGTTTCGACCGCATTAAAAAATGGAACGAAATTGATGGAAAGTACCTGTGAAGACCATCCGAGATATCATTCAACAGTGAGTTTAACGGCACATCATGGAGATGATGAAAAGACAGTTGTAGAAGGCACACTATTTGATAATAAACATCCAAGACTGGTCAGGATCAATGATTATAATATTGAAGCGGTTTTGGACGGACATATTTTGATAACAAGACATAAGGATGAACCTGGTGTAATAGCAGGTGTAAGTTCTATTCTTGCAAAACAGGAGATTAATATTTCCAGTATGCAACTTGGAATCGTCAATGGAGGAAGTAAGGCCATTGGTATCATGGGCGTCTCTGTGACTCTAGATAAGCAAACTATCGATGAGATTTCAAAAATTAATGCTATTAGCAAGGTAATGCAAGTTAGCCTGTAGTGGATATAAAAGCATTTAAAGGGTTTAGACCCAGATCGAATTATTCCAGTCAGGTTGCAAGCCGGCCATATGATGTCCTGGATTCCGATGAGGCACGACTCGAAGCAAAAGGAAATCCTTATTCATTCCTTAACGTGGTTAAACCAGAAATCACCTTAACAAATGATATTGATCCTTATTCCGAACAGGTTTATGAGGCTGGCAAGAAAAATTTCCAGACACTGATAGATCAGGATGTCTTCATTCAGGATGAAACTGATTGTCTTTATATCTATGAACTCACCATGGACGGTAGATCTCAATCTGGAATTGTTGCTTGTGCTGCGGTGGAAGATTACATGCAAGGAAAGATTAAAAAACATGAATTGACCCGTCCAGACAAAGAAACAGATCGTAAAAATCACGTACGTATTTCAATGTTAAATGCAGAACCCGTGTTTTTTGCCTATCAATCGCAGGAAATCCTAGATCAATTAATTGAAAGTGAGAAACAGGCCTTACCTGTTTACGACTTTATTACTGATGATGGTATTCAGCACAGATTCTGGGTTATTAAAAATGAAACTACGATTAATTCTATCGTTGATATATTTTCTCAAATGAATGAGACCTATGTAGCAGATGGACATCATAGAACAGCAGCTGCAGCTCTGGTGGGAAATGATCTCAAAGCAGAAAATCCTTCGCACCAGGGCACTGAGGAATATAATTATTTTCTGGCGGTACATTTTCCAGATAATCAGCTGCAAATATTTGATTACAACCGTGTGGTAAAAGATCTGAATGGGCATACTGCAGAATCTTTAATTGAAGCAATATCCAAAAGTTTCGATATAAACCTTATAGGGAAAGAAATATTTAAGCCAAAAGAACTTCATGAAATTGGAATGTATCTAGATGGTAATTGGTACAAATTACAGGCACATCCTGATGTGTATAACGATAATGACCCGATAGATGTTCTTGATGTGACCGCTTTATCTAAGCAAATACTCGAACCCTTGCTTGATATCAAAGATCTCAGGACTGATAAGCGTATCGAATTTGTAGGTGGTATACGAGGTCTAAAAGAACTTAAGCGTCGGGTAGATTCGGGTGAAATGGCGGTTGCATTTGCTATGTACCCGGTATCAATGAAGCAACTCATGGATATTGCTGATAATGACCTGATAATGCCACCTAAAGTAACCTGGTTTGAACCAAAATTAAGAAGTGGACTTGTAGTCCACAGTCTAATTGAATGAAGTTATCAAATAAGTTTTTCCAGGAATTGTCAGAATAAAAAATTTAAGTGTGATTTTAATTGGTTATAGATTATTTCCGGTACACAGTTTTAATATTCACAAATTCCTGTATGCCGAAGTAAGACAGTTCCCGACCATAACCACTTTGTTTGATTCCACCAAAAGGTAATCTGGGATCGGATTTCACAAAATCATTCACAAAACAACAACCCGCTTCGAGTTTATTTTCTGCTATATCTTCTCCCTTTTGAATATCCTGTGTGAATACCGCGGCACCCAGACCAAACTCGCTGTCGTTAGCAATCGCGATGGCATCTTCTTCGTTCTTAGCCGAGATAATGGCAGCGACAGGTCCAAATAATTCATCATCATAGGCAGGCATACCTTTGGAAACATTTGTCAGCACGGTTGGTGGATAATAGGCTCCATTTATATCAGGTAATTCACCACCCAGTAAACATTGAGCACCTTTCTTTATACTGGTAGATACTTGCTGATGTAGTTCGTCTCTGAGATCAGTCCTTGCTTGGGGACCTATATCAATTGCCTCATCCATGGGGTCACCCATGGTCTTTTTTGACATTAATTCTACAAACCGTTTTTCGAATTCTGCCTTCAAGGATTCAACTACAATGAAGCGTTTTGCTGCTATACAACTTTGTCCACCGTTAATCAGGCGGCTGGTCACACAGGCAGAGACTGTTTGTTCCAGATTGGCATCATCCAGAATAATATAGGGATCACTGCCACCGAGTTCCAAAACAGATTTTTTTAATATTCTCCCTGCACATTGCGCCACCGCCTGACCAGCTGCTCCACTTCCTGTCAGGGTGACGGCTTGTACCACTGGATGTTCTATGACAGATGAAACTTTACTGCCAGGTAATTTCAAGGTTTTAAATAGTGCCTCATTAAACCCGGCATCTTTAAAGACGCTTTCGATTGCCAATGCACAGCCGGTAACATTTGATGCGTGTTTTAAGACCCCTGCGTTACCTGCCATTAGTGCTGGTGCAGCAAAACGGAATACCTGCCAGAAGGGAAAATTCCACGGCATAACAGCAAGTATAGTACCGAGGGGTTGAAACGTAACATAACTGTTTGTTGCAGCAGTACTGATTGTAATGTTAGATAAAAACTTCTCAGCATTGTCTGCATAGTAATCACAGATAAAAGCGCATTTTTCAATTTCAGCATGACTTTGTTTGATGGGTTTTCCCATCTCCAGGGTAATGAGATTCGCATAGTCATCATGCTGGTCTCTTAAACAATTTGCAGCGTTTCGCATTAATTTTGAACGACTGGAAAAAGGTGATGTCTTCCAGTCTTTAAACGCGGTGCTAGATGCCTCCAGGATATTTAGAACTTCTTCTTGTGTATGTTCTTCGTAGCGCGCTACTTCATTATTATTTGCTGGATTTATTGAAATTAGCATTTGTGTTTCTTTGTTCAATTGTTAATCATCACGCAATAAATCATTCAGGCTCACTTTACTTCGGGTCTTCTCGTCGACCTGTTTCACAATGACAGCACAATAAAGACTATACTTGCCATCATCCGAGGGTAGGTTTCCCGATACCACGACTGAGCCTTTTGGTACGCGTCCATAGCTGATCTCACCAGTTTGTCTGTTATAGATTTTTGTGCTTTGTCCTATGTATACCCCCATGGAGATGACGGATCCCTCTTCAATGATGACACCTTCAACAATTTCAGATCGTGCCCCGATGAAGCAGTTATCTTCAATAATGGTTGGATTTGCCTGTAGGGGTTCCAGTACGCCACCTATACCTACACCACCTGACAGATGAACATTTTTTCCTATTTGAGCACAAGATCCCACCGTTGCCCAGGTATCTACCATGGTCCCTGAATCCACATAAGCGCCAATATTGACATAACTTGGCATCAAAACGACTCCAGGAGCTATATAACAACCCCGTCTGGCAAGCGCTGGTGGGACCACTCTGGCTCCAATCGTATTAAATTCGTCTTTAGAGAGGCCGGCAAATTTTTGAGGCACCTTATCGAAATACTGTGTAAATCCACCATCTATAGGTTCATTATTATTTATGGCAAACGACAATAGAACGGCTTTTTTTATCCATTGATGTACAAGCCATGCATCACCTTGTTTTTCAGCAACCCTTAAATCACCGCTATCGAGTCCTTCAATGACATTGTTTATCGCATTTCTTAATTCATCTGATACTGCATCGGGTTTTAACCCAGATCGATTTTCAAAATATTCATTGATTGTTGTTTCCAGATTACTCATATTGACTCCCTGTTTTTTAGAGTGAATTGATTAGATTTTTTATACGGTTTGTTGAGGTGACGCAAGATTTTAATGGCGCGACCAGAGCAATTTTGATTCGTTTTTCTCCAGAGTGAATATTATTACATTTCTGTAAGTATAACTGCCAACTTTTAATAAAACCCCGGCATAGGACGGTAGTATTGATTACAGGTTCAAGAGTATCAAGAACTGCGTCAAACTCCTCTGTATATCATTTTCAATGACTTGGAATTCGCCCTCCTATGCCGAAATATTAGCGGATCGTGTATATGGTGAGATGGTCCTGCAATGGTATGTCCGATATTGATAAATTATATCAAGTCACAATGGGCCTGCTGCAAGGAGGCCAGACGCCTGGCCTGGCACACAGGATCTCTTTTACAGGCTATGAAAGACAATACCCTGAGAGATTTTTTGCCTACGTATTTGTTGCCTGTAATAAAACTAAATGTGGCTGTTATTCATTTAGATAAATTTTGAGATGTCCATAATAATACTAGTCATCAGTTATGGTTATGATAATTTCTCTTATGCTATCCTTGCCAGTGGCTTATATATATTATTAGATATAATTTAAGGGTAATAAATTATATCTGGATTACAATTTCAATAATTTAATCAATTTACATTTAAAAAGTGGAATAATTATGAGTAGGAAAGTAAATGTTGCAGTTGTGGGTGCAACTGGAGCGGTGGGAGAAGTCATGCTTTCATTGTTAGCGGAAAGAAGATTTCCTGTTAATAATGTCCATGCTGTGGCAAGTAGCCGATCGGCCGGAGGCAAACTTAAATTCGACGGTACAGAATTAGTAATAGAAGATCTTGAATCATTTGATTTTGCAGATATTGATATTGGTTTATTTTCGCCAGGTGCCCCTGTATCTAAAATCTATGCCCCCAAGGCCGCGCAATCAGGTTGTGTAGTTATTGATAATACATCACAGTTTCGATATGAAGATGATATCCCGCTAATTGTTCCAGAAGTTAATCCGCATGCCATAGCAAATTATAAGACCAAAGGAATCATTGCTAATCCTAACTGCTCAACGATTCAGATGCTTGTTGCATTAAAGCCCATTTACGATGCTGTAGGTATTGAAAGAATTAATGTATGTACCTATCAGTCAGTATCTGGCACAGGAAAAGAGGGCATTGCTGAGCTTGCTGAACAAACCGCGTCGATATTAAATGGAAATCCTGTTGAGTGTAATACTTACCCAAAACAAATTGCTTTTAACGTATTACCGCAAATAGATGATTTTCAGGAAAATGGTTATACCAAGGAAGAAATGAAGATGGTTTGGGAAACCCAGAAAATTTTTGAAGATTCTGAAATCCTGGTTAATCCAACAACTGTAAGAGTGCCGGTTTATTATGGTCATTCTGAAGCTATTCATATCGAAACCAGGGACAAAATAGGAGTTGAGGAAGTTAGATCCCTACTGTCATCCATGCCCGGAATCATGCTTATCGACGAACGTAATAATGGTGGATATCCAACAGCCGTCACAGAAGGTGAGGGGACGGATTCAGTTTATGTGGGAAGGATTCGTGAGGATATCTCCCACCCCAAAGGCATCAATTTGTGGGTTGTTTCTGATAATCTGCGCAAAGGTGCAGCATTAAATAGTGTTCAAATTGGTGAAATTTTGGTAAAAGACTATTTGTAAACTATAGTTTAATGGTTAAATATAAAGCAATTTCATAGTTAGCTGGAACATGTCTTTACAGGGAAATTTCCTGATCTAGCAATAACTTATGAAATCTTTGTTGACGTTAGGCTTATTTAACCATATATAACTAATTGTTAATAAAGGTTTTTTACTTCATAATTGAAGATATTCAGATGCTGGATCGAATTCTACTTAATTTAGTGCTGGTGTTTATGGGGATGTTTTCTGTCTCAGTAAACGCGTTGTCTGTGGCAGATATTGAATTGAACTCCTACCTGAATCAGGAACTGAATGCGAAAATAGGATTAAGTGATTTAAAATCCGGTGATCTCGAAAGCCTGAATATTCGGATTATTGATGTCAATAATGGTTCTGATGTATCACCAGGTTCGTTAAAAATTGAAGTATTAGGTGAGGGTAACAAACACTTTATTCAAATAACTAGTAATGAATCGATTCGTGAACCAATACTGAGCTTTTCACTTGAGCTAAGCTGGGGACAGGGAAGATTAATTCGGGATTATGATTTGCTAATTGATCCCATACGTTAAGGTTGGGTAATTAGTGTTAAGGAATAAGCATAGACATGCGTAAAATTGTAATAATATTTTTCTTGTTATTTACCTCTACCAGGTTGTTGGCGCTTGGGCTGGGTAATATTGAGTTAAATTCATCATTAAACCAGGCGTTTGATGCACGCATTGAGCTTTTATCACCAACGCCTGCAGAAATTGATACTTTAAGTATACGGCTTGCTGACCTTGAGGCATTCGACAGGGCTGGAATAGAACGTGTATTTATCTTGACGTCACTACGTTTTGAAATTGAAATTAATGATAATGGCGCTGACTATATACGAATTACTTCAAGCGAAGCAATTCGCGAACCCTATTTAAATTTTTTACTTGAAGCGAGTTGGTCTAGCGGTAGACTATTCAGGGAATATACAGTTCTGCTCGATCCTCCATTATATGACCCTAATACCCGCAGAATTTCCACCTCAACATTCTCGGCGTCTGAACCTGCATCAGTAACATCCTCAGAATCTGTTACACCTTCATCAGTATCCTCATCTTTGACTGTTTCTTCTTATTCAGGAGATGAGTATGGACCTACTGGCTCTGATGATACTCTTTGGTCCATTGCAGCACAGCTACGCCCGGATACAGGTATTAGCGTACAACAAATGATGTTGGCTCTTTTACGAGCAAATCCCGAAGCATTTATAGAGAACAACATAAACGGTTTGAGGGAAGGTCAAATTTTAAGAATACCTGACCGAGATGAAATGCTGGAAAATTCTTCGTCATCAGCCTTGTCTGAAGTTCAGTCCCAAAATTCATTGTGGGAAGAGGTGCGAGGGACATTTGCGGCAAATACAAGCCAACGTCCAGCGGGTAGTGCTTCCCAGACATCTGGTTCGTCTGATGCCTCAGGCATAAATGATGGGGGTAATGAATTAAGACTGGTTTCTCCTGGCAGTGATACAGACAATTCTGGGCAGGCAGGTGCGTCATTTGACTCAACAGGTGGTGGGAATGCTGATCTTACGTTGGCTAATGAGCAACTGGAAACAATAGCAGCCGAAAATAATGATCTTAGAAGCCGACTAGACGAGTCAGAGGCACTTATTCAAGATCTTCAAAGATTACTTGAATTGCGAGATGACGAACTGGCTACCCTCCAGCAGCAAACAGCTGGCGGTACAGTAGTTGATGATACTCCTGTCGAAGTACGTGAAGAAATAGTTGAAGATATTAATGAAGACACTCAGGTTGAAGTGGTTGCTGATGACATCATTAGCCTGGCTCTGGATGATACACAAGCCCCGGTAGATAACCTCACTGAAGAAGAGACGCCTGTTGAATCTGAAGAGAGTCTTCCTCCTGATGTATCAACTCAAGCTGATGTATCAACTTCAGACACAGGGATTGTTGGTCAAATTTTGAGTTTTGTTTTTGGAAACCTGGTCATTATAGGTGGTGCACTTGCTGGATTAATTATTGCAATAGCGGCATTATTTTTTATCAAGAAACGCAAAGAATCCTCTTTGGATGACGAAGAATTAACATCTTCGGAATTTCCAAATTTTGAAAGTACTGCAGAAGAAACTGCCATGCCTGAAGAATCTGAAGTAGATTCTGAGATTGATGCTGTTGATGAAGATAGCGCTGACAAGAATGTAATTATTGGTGATGATGGATCTGATCAAGCTTCCGAAGAAGTTGCGGACTCTGTTGATGATGAGGCTGTTCCTGAAATTGAGGAAGCCCCTCCGGAAGAACCGGAAGAAGATCCTCTGGCAGAAGTGAATGTCTTTCTCGCCTATGAGCATTTTGACCAGGCTGAAGAATTTGTCAGAGACGCTATCCAGGGCGATACAAATAATCTTGATTTCCACAGTAAACTATTGGAAATATTTTATTCCTCAGGCGACAAAATCAAGTATGAGGAAGAAGCGACAATTGTGCACGAGTTAACTGGTGGTGAGGGACCCCATTGGGAAATGGCGACAATAATGTGGCAGGAAATTTCACCAAATAGAGAATTATTTGCCGAACCTGTGGATGGAGAAGAAGATGCTTCAGAAGAATCCAAAGGCGGAGGAATTGTAGACCTGACTGCCGATGATGAAGGTAGTGGGGATGATGATGGACTGGATTTTGATATCGGTGGTGGAGAATCTTCTTCTACTGACGCCGGTGCGGGTGGAGATGATGATGGAATGTTGGATATCACCTCGGGAAGCTCGGATGATGTCCTTGATGTTACAGCAGATGCTTCAGATTTGGATGATGAAGATCTTCTAGATGTGACAGCTGCGGTAGGTCTTGATGATATTGAAAATGAGGCTGAAGATGAAAATGTATTGGATATTTCCGCTTCACCCTCCGGTAATGAGGATTTCTTGGATGTTCCATCACATACTGAGATTGAGGCTGAAGGAGACGAGGACCTGCTAGATGTAACTGCGGCCGCATCACCTGAAATTGATATGGAATCTACGATGAAAGTACCATCAGAATCATCTGATGATAATGCTCTGGATTTTGATATTGGTGGCGTTGAGGAAAGTAGTGATGACAAAGTTATAGACTTCGATGCTGCAACCGGAGAAAGCCCAGATGAAGAGGAAGAAAGTTTAGATTTCGCACTGGATGATTCTGGATCAGAAGATCTGAGTGTGCCGGAAATTTCTCTTGATGATGATGACGGTGGCATTGAACTGGATTTAGGTGATGCTAGCGGAGATGATGATCTTGAAATTTCTCTGGATGATTCTGGATCAGAAGATCTGAGTGTGCCTGAAATTTCTCTTGATGATGATGACGGTGGCATTGAGCTGGATTTAGGTGATGCTAGCGGAGATGATGATCTTGAAATTTCTCTGGATGATTCTGGATCAGAAGATCTGAGTGTGCCGGAAATTTCTCTTGATGAAGATGATGGTGGCATTGAACTGGATATGGGAGATGACAGCCGGGCTGAGTCAGGAGATAGTGGATTAGAAATATCTCTTGATGATGACGACGATGATGACGATGACGAAGACCATACAGTATTTGTCCCGAGAACATCTGATGCAGGAGAACAAAGTGCTGAAGATGAAATTGCAACAAAACTGGACTTGGCCAAAGCATATGTAGAGCTTGGTGATAGTGATAGTGCAAAAGCTATCCTCGACGAAATTATTGCTGATGGGAATGAAGAACAGAAAAAACAGGCAGAAGAATTAAAAGCTCAAGTCTCCTAGTTCATGTTTTCTGGTTTGTGATTTTACTATTCATTTATTTAGAGTCCTATATACATAATTATCTTTCCCTGCTATGAGAATTGCAGCCGGTGTAGAATATTGCGGCACAAAGTTTTATGGTTGGCAGAAACAGACACGTAGCAGAACAGTTCAACAATGTATAGAAAATGCATTTTCTAAAGTAGCTAATCATGCGATCATAGTACAGTGCGCTGGGAGAACGGACTCAGGTGTACATGCCTTCAATCAAGTAATACATTTCGATACTACTTCAATTAGAGAAGATCATTCCTGGATATTTGGAGTAAACTCAAATTTACCAGAGGATGTTAATGTTACCTGGGTTAAACGCGTTAATGACGATTTTCATGCAAGATTCTCTGCTATTTCTAGACAATATAAATATATTATCCTTAATAGACCCGCTCGATCATCGGTGTTGGGCAATCTGACTAGCTGGCAGGTAGAGCACTTAGATGATGTGTTGATGTCTGAATCTGCGAAATACCTTATCGGTATGCATGACTTTACATCTTTTAGGGCAACAGCATGTCAATCAAAATCTCCAGTTAGAGTTATAGAGTACCTATCTGTTAAAAGACATGATGAACTGATAATCATAGATGTTATAGCAAATGCATTTTTACATCACATGGTAAGAAATATTGCTGGTGTGTTAATACAGGTAGGTAACAAAAAATATCCTGCGACTTGGGTAAAAGAGGTTTTGCAAGCCCGCGATAGAAAAAGAGGTGGGATTACTGCACCTGCTAGCGGTTTATATCTAATAAAAGTAAATTATCCCGATGAATTTAATATACCATCAAGTCCAAATTGCATATCAAATGAATTTATTTTTACAGATTTTATTTAATTATTTAAATGTAATTAGGGGGTGAGGATGACTTTGCTGCGGACTTTTGTTATTTATGGGAAAATAACTACGATATATACGTTTTAAAATAATTAAATATATAGAAATGGCAATAGTCAGAGTAAAAATATGTGGAATTACGCGGCTGGAAGATGCTATTTATGCTTGTGATGTCGGCGCAGACGCCCTTGGATTTGTATTTTATAGAAAAAGTCCGCGTATGATTGATAAAGCCGCCGCGACTTCAATTATAAGCAAACTTCCTCCCTTTATTTCTAAGGTAGGTTTATTTGTCAATGATTCCCCCGAATTCATAAGATCTATAATTCAGCATGTGAACTTGGATTTGCTTCAGTTTCATGGAGAGGAAGATGAGGAAGAATGTTTACAATATGGAATTCCATATATTAAGGCAATTAAAATGCGAGAAGAAGTAGATCTGGCAACCATGGTTTCAAAATTTGAGGAATCAGCGGCATTACTTACAGATTCATATGTGCCCGGTATCCCGGGTGGAACCGGGAAAACATTCGATTGGAGTCTGTTAAATCAACGAGTCATAAAACCAATCATACTCGCAGGTGGTTTAACGCCTGAAAATGTAGGTGAAGCAATCAGATCAGTACATCCATATTCAGTAGACGTTAGTGGTGGCGTTGAATCTAAAGTTGGGGTAAAAGACAAAAATAAAATATTAAAATTCATTCAAAACGCAAAGGATTTAGTATTATGAATAATCGCGAACGTTTGATTAATTTAATTACGGATTTTAAACTTGACAGGTTGACAGTAGCAGAGATGCTGAAAGTAAAACGCTATACTGTTGATAATTGGTTAATGTCCAGTGAATCCAGGTCTCAAGAAGAAATGCCTGATATGGCAATAGAATTGCTGGAATATAAATTAGGTCTAAAAAACGAAGAATCAAAAGAGTCGAACCCAGGAATCTGAATTTATATGAGCTGGTTGAATAAATTATTACCATCAAGAATTAATACGAATCCAAGTAATCGTAGGACAGTGCCTGAAGGTGTATGGACTAAATGTTCATCATGTAATTCTGTTCTTTACAGGGCAGAGTTAATCAGGAATCTTGAGGTTTGCCCGAAATGTGGAAATCACATGTTAATTCATGCTCGGGCACGTTTGGAAAAATTCCTGGATGCGGGTTCAGCAATTGAAATAGGGACGGAAATAAAACCAGTTGATAAATATAAATTCAAGGACAGCAAGAAATATAAAGATAGACTGAGCCAAGCACAAAAAGCTACGGGTGAGGATGATGCATTAGTCGTAATGAAAGGAGAGGTTAAAACGGTACCAGTTGTTACTTGTGCATTTGAATTTGGATTTATGGGAGGATCAATGGGTTCGGTTGTCGGCGAGCGGTTTGTATTAGCTGCAGAGACATGTCTACGAGACGATTTGCCTTTAGTCTGCTTTGCTGCAAGTGGTGGAGCTAGAATGCAGGAAGGATTATTTTCACTAATGCAAATGGCCAAAACCAGCGCCGCTCTTGCACAATTGCGAAAAAGAAGACTGCCATATATTTCTGTTTTAACTAACCCTACAACAGGGGGTGTATCTGCCAGTTTGTCTACACTTGGTGATATTAATATTGCAGAGCCTAATGCGCTAATTGGTTTTGCTGGTCCCAGAGTTATTGAACAAACAGTACGCGAAACCCTCCCAGAAGGATTCCAACGAAGTGAATTTTTACTGGACCATGGGATCATAGATATGATTATCGATCGTAATCATCTTAGAGATAAAATAGCATCTTTACTTGCTCTGCTCATGCGCAAAAATAATCCACAGGAATAATGACACTTTCAAAACTATTATTTTGTTTATAAATGAGTATTTCAAATCTGGGCGATAATAATACCCAGAATCATAATGAGAGAACTCTCGAAGAATGGCTGAATTGGCAGGAAAAGTTACATTTCACAGCCATAGAGCTAGGTTTGGACAGATGCAGTCGCGTGGCAGAAAAAATGCAGTTATTGCCACCCAGCTATTTTGTAATATCTATTGCAGGCACAAATGGTAAAGGTTCATGTGCTGTTCTTCTAGATACCATACTTAGAGAAGCTGGATATAAAACTGGTCTATATAGTTCACCGCACCTATTAAGCTACAACGAAAGAATTAAAATCAACGGCCAGGTATTGCCTGATGAAATGCTGTGTAATGCATTTTCAAAAATCAATCGTGCGCGTGATGATATTTCATTAACCTATTTCGAATTTAGCACTCTTGCCGCAATGGATATTTTTGCTGAAAATAATATTGATATTGCAATCATGGAAGTGGGAATGGGGGGGAGGCTGGATGCAGTTAATATGTTGGACGCGAATATTGCTATTATCAGTACAATTGATATTGACCACCAGCAGTGGCTAGGAGAGACCCGAGGAGAAATAGCCAAAGAAAAGGCTGGAATATTTCGTCCTATGCAATCGGCGATATGCGGAGACCTAAATACACCAGCGACCATCATAAATGTGGCGGAACTTCTTGGAACTAACTTATTACAGTTGGGAAAAGATTTTCATTATGAGGTTTCTGATAAGTTTTGGTCATGGTGTTCTGGTATTACCCAGTATCAGGAGCTTCCCATCCCCGGAAATGGGGATTTTCAAATTCAGAATGCGGCAACAGTCTTAATGGCATTAACAACGATGCAGGAAAAATTCCCTGTTAGCTCAGAGGCTATAGTAAATGGATTAGAAAATTTTAGGATGCCCGGTAGGTTTCATCTTATTGATGGTGAATTTACTCTGGTATTAGATGTCGCACATAACAGCCAATCAGCCAGGGTTCTGAAAAATAATCTGATGAAAATGAGTCATAATCGGCGAGTATTGCTAATAATAGCTATGTTAAATGACAAATGTCACGAAGATTTTATTTCAGAATTACTTCCATGCGCAAATATATTGTGTATTTCAGGCTTGGGTGGTGAGCGAGGTGCTAGCGCAAAAGCGCTAGAATCTGCGATTCATCCTCATGATATAGATACACAGGTAATGGTTTTTGATAAACTAAATGACGCATTTGCCTGGGCGAATAGTGTGGCGACATCGAAAGATATCATATCAATTACAGGGTCATTCATTACCGTCGGAATGGCTATGAAGTACTTTAATATTGAGTATTAAGCATTGGAAAGACACCTTAAAGAAAGATTAACAGGCGCAACGGTACTGGTCATATTTGGCGTAATCTTTATACCTATGGTTCTGAATAACCCCACTGAAACCCAAGATACGGTGCGAACGGTATTGTCACCAAAACAAAATACAGAATACCAATCACGAATAATACCTGTAGAAAGGGAAAGCGTACTTGAATACAAACTTCCGTCTATTCAAGTTGATTCAGGTAATTTTATAGAGCGGCCTAAGCCAGTAATTTCTGCAACAGAAGAACCTGAAAGCGACAATGCACCCGCTGAGTCAAATGTAATAATATCTTCTAATCTAAGGAACAACATTGATATTAATGAACTAACAGAAACAAAGATAATTCAGAAAAGTGTTGAGGGATTGTCAGCCTGGATTGTTCAATTGGGCAGTTTCTCTGAGCAGAGTAATGCAGAAAGTCTTGTAAGTAAATTATTGGTCAAAAAATATCCGGCATACATAGATGAAATAACAGATAATTCGGAGTCAGTTTTCCGAGTACGAGTAGGTCCAGAATTAAACAGGGAGGATGCAGAAAAGCTTCAGCAGACCCTTGTTAGTCAAACTGGAATTGAAGGTATAATTCTGTCTTATCCTTAATTGGGTCATCTTTTTGATATATTTTTAAGAAATAATTTCAACGCTAGTTCATAGGGAAAAATATTGGGAATATTTGATATAGGAATCTTGTTATCCTTGCTAATTCCGGCTCTGGTGGGCGTAATTTACGGGTTTTTAAACATTGTTCTTTCTCTTGTTGCCTGGGGAATCGCATTTGGACTGGCGGTTAAATTTAGTGGGGCACTAGCACCGATGCTCGCTACTTATATTGATACTGAGGTTTTTAGACAGGCTATCGCTTTTTTCGGTATTTTTTTCATTTGTCAGATTATTTTTTCCGCTCTGGGTTATTTTGTGGTTAAATTACTGGGTAGATCCGGATTGACCGCAGCTGACCGTATTTTAGGTTCAATATTTGGGCTAGGACTGGGAGGAGCGATAGTATCCGTGTTGATATTCCTGGCTGGATTTACCGAACTTACCCGAACAGATTGGTGGAAGTCGTCACTTGTCGTAGCACCGTTTGAGCGTATAGGGGAGTGGAGCAGGCAATATATTCCAGAAACAATGGCAAGTTATCATCATTATGGAACCGAAAATGAAACAGGAAATTAAATGTGCGGAATAATTGGTGTCGTAAGTAAAAGTGTTGTTAATCAGACATTGTATGATGGGTTAACTATTATCCAGCATCGAGGGCAGGACGCTGCAGGAATAGTAACCTGTGATAATGAACGCCTTTATCTTCGAAAAAATAATGGGCTAGTCAGAGATGTGTTTCAAACCCGGCACATGCTTAACCTGAAAGGTAATATGGGTATTGGTCACGTAAGATATCCCACAGCGGGCTGTTCGTCCTCCGCAGAAGCACAACCGTTTTACGTTAATTCTCCTTATGGAATTACGCTTGCTCATAATGGAAATTTAACAAACAGTGACCAGTTGAAAAGAGATCTCATGAATCTTGACCGTAGACATTTAAATACGGGTTCAGATTCAGAAGTATTATTAAATATATTTGCCTTTGAATTACAGAAGTTTGGAAAAAAACGAAGTGAGTTAACGGCGGAAGATATTTTCGCAGCGATAAGTAAGGTGCATCAACGATGTAAAGGTGGTTATGCCGCAGTTGTTATGATAATTGGGGTAGGTATCGTTGGTTTCAGGGACCCTTATGGGATTAGACCCATAGCATTTGGCGAAAAAATGACTGATAAGGGTACAGAATATATTATTTCATCAGAAGGGGTAGCAATCGAAGCCTTGGATTACACCTTGGTCAGGGATATCGACCCTGGTGAGGCTGTCTTCATTAGTTCAAATGGTGATTTCGTTGCAAAACAATGTGCGCAAGATATTAAATTATCGCCGTGTATCTTTGAGTATGTATATTTTGCACGTCCGGATTCCATCATGGATAAAATATCAGTCTACAAGGCAAGATTGAGGATGGGTGAATCATTAGCACAAAAAATACTCAGGACTAGACCAGATCATGATATAGATGTAGTCATACCCATTCCAGATACTGGTAGGACAGCATCTCTTTCTATCGCCCATGAACTTGGCGTAAAGTACCGTGAAGGGTTTATTAAAAACCGATATATCCCCAGGACTTTTATAATGCCTGGCCAAAGTATTCGAAAAAAATCTGTGCGCCAGAAATTGAATGCCATAGACCTTGAGTTTAAAGATAAGGTTGTTTTGCTTGTTGATGATTCCATAGTGCGTGGAACCACGTCAGGAGAGATAATTCAAATGGCAAGAGAAGCGGGGGCAAAGAAAGTTTATTTTGCTTCAGCGGCTCCACCAGTGCGGTTTCCAAATGTTTATGGAATAGATATACCTACCTCTGAGGAGCTGGTTGCATATAATCGCTCTGAACAGGAGATATGTGATCTTATTGGTGCAGACTGGCTAATTTACCAGGATATCGATGACTTAATAGATGCGTGCAGGGCAGGAAATCCAGAAATAAAAGAATTCGACGCTTCATGTTTTACCGGAAAATACGTAACAGGTGATATTAGTGATGATTATTTAACACAAATATCAATTTTAAGAAATGATGAAGCAAAATCTAATCGTGAAATGAATGATGAGATGATTCTGGATTTGTCCAATGGCGTATAAGTAGGTCAAACTAATAACTATTCTACTATCCCATCCATAAGCCGCCATTTACCGCGATTTCCGTGCCTGTAATATACGCACTATTGCTATCTGCAAGAAAGGCAACAGCATCCGCAATTTCTTCTACCTTGGCTAATCTTTTCATTGGGATTTGCTGGACAATTCCATCAAGTATATCTTCGCGGATAGCCTCCACCATGGGCGTTCCCACATATCCCGGACATACGCAATTAACTGTTATTCCCTTTTCAGCCATTTCAAGGGCCAATGATCTTGTAAATCCAATCATTCCTGCTTTTGCTGTGGAATAATTAGTTTGTCCAAACTGGCCTTTTTGTCCATTGACAGATGAAATATTAATTATTCGACCATAGCCATTTTTAAGCATTCCATTAATAAAAGACCGTGTAATGTTAAAGACACTGTCTAGATTTGTGTCTAACACAGCATCCCAGTTTTCCTTATCCATTTTTTTTAATTGCGAATCTCTTGTAATACCTGCTGCATTGACCAGAACGTCAATATGATCATATTTATCTTCGATTAGAGCTGCAAATTTTTGACATGATTGATAGTCTGATACGTCACATTCGTAAACTTCCACATCGTAACCATCTTGTTCAAGTTCCTTTTTCCACGCCATTGCCTTAGTTTTTTCGCTAGATATATATGTAGAGATAACCCGGTTTCCATCAGATGACAGTCGTTTACATATTGCTGTACCAATTCCTCCAATTCCCCCTGTAATAATGGCGGTCTTTAATTTTATTTGTTTATGGTGTCTTGAGGACTGTGATGTACTACTTTTGGCAGTACCAGATATTACCGGATCAAGCTTGTAATAATTGTTAAATATTGCACTTGATGAGTCAAAAAAGGTATTAAACGAATGTATAAAATTATCACAGGTATCTTGCCAATGTTTAACTGCTGTAACCTGATTATCTATTATTTTATCTATGATCATTTGTGGGATATACCTGAATTAATATTAGTATTTTTAAGAAATTGTTATAAGGACGTTACTCATCACCCTTCTTAGCATTAAATCCTGCTGCTTTAAAAAAATCTTTTTGTATTTGCTGCCACATTTCAAGATTTTTATCAGTCATCTTTTGCATCGTATCCAGAGGTGTTGTTGATACAGCATCATTTATTCGGTCTTGAAAGTCTTTATGTTGAGTGGTAAATATATTGAGAGATTGTTCAAGGTAGTCTGAAAAAACAGATTGGTATGCATTTCCATAAAATCGAATTAATTGTGTCAATGATTCTGTACATAGCAGGGGCTCCCCATTGTGTTCCTGCTCAGAAATAATTTGTAATAATATACTTCGAGTTAGATCTTCTTCGGATTTAACGTCTTTTACAATGAAGGATGTTCCATCAAGGACAAGATTTTTAACATCTTCCAGCGTTATGTATTTGCTAACCTCAGTATCATACAATCGCCTGTTAGGATATTTTTTTATAATTCTCATAGTAATTACCTGAATTCGTTAATGTAAGTATTCCCCACCATTAATAGAAATATCTGCACCATTAATGTGCCCAGCCAGATCGGAGCAAAGAAAATCTACTAGATAGGCAACTTCATTTTCTTTATTTTGATTGTCTGGAATAGCTTTAGTAGGTGTATTAATACTTTGATTCAACAATCCTGGTGAAACTGTATTTACCGTGACTCCCTTTTTCCCAACTTCCTGTGACAGAGCCATGGAAAAACCGTGAATACCAGAATTTGCTGCTGCCACATGTGACCTTTCAGGCGCCCCCATTCTACTTATGATAGATGAAATATTAATAATTCTGCCAAAGCCTCTATTACACATCCGTTCAGCAACATTCCTGCAGACGTTAAACAATATATCAATATTTCCGGTAATCGCATCATTCCACTGTTCTATGTCCATCTCATTGAATGGAACTAGTGAATTGTTCAGTTCATTGCTGTTAACGATGATATCAATAGGACCAAAATCTTTTTCTATTTTATCAACTAGTTTTACACATTCATCAAAGTCAGTTATGTCTGATTTTATTGCTGTAATATTTAAATCAGATTTGGAGAGTATATTTTGCCATTCATGGATGTCCTCTGACTGATAATTAGTAATTACTTGGGCGCCTGATTCAGAAAGTTGTTTGCAAATTGCCGTTCCTAGTTTACTAGTTCCACTAATTACCAGGGCGATTCTATTATTTAAATCTATTTTCATATTATCGCTCAATCGCCAAAGCAACACCTTGTCCGCCACCTATGCATAAAGTCGCGAGACCTTTATGGGCATCTCTCCGTTTCATCTCGTGTAATAGAGTTACGAGAATTCGACATCCTGATGCACCAATTGGGTGGCCAAGTGAAATTGCGCCGCCGTTGACATTTACTTTACTAAGGTCCCATCCTAACTCTCTGTTAACGGCAATGGCCTGAGCTGCAAACGCTTCATTGGCTTCAATCAGGTCCAGATCATCCACAGTCCATCCAGCTTTTTCCAGGCAAAGTCTAGTTGCTGGTATAGGTCCTGTACCCATTATTTCTGGTGATACTCCTGCACTTGAATAAGCCTTAATCATGGCAAGTGGTTCAAGCCCCAATTCATTTGCAGTACTTTCAGACATGATAATCACAGCAGCTGCGCCGTCATTAATTCCCGATGCATTACCGGCTGTAACAGATCCTTCTTTATCAAATGCTGGTCGGAGTTTGCCGAGACTTTCAGCTGTAACGCCAGCTCTGGGAAATTCATCCCGATCAAATATTATCGGCTCACCTTTTCGCTGAGGAATACTAATTGGAATTATTTCATCATTGAAAATATCTTTCGATTGAGCAGCTTCAGTTTTCTGTTGTGAGCTAGCTGAGAATTCATCCTGTTCTTCCCTGCTAATTTTAAACTTTTTAGCAATATTTTCTGCAGTGACACCCATGTGATAATTATTGAACGCATCCCAAAGCCCATCGACAATCATGGAGTCGAGTAATTTCCAGTCACCCATTCTATTTCCGGTACGCGAATTCGGTAAAACATGTGGCGCGAGGTTCATATTTTCCTGTCCACCTGCGATGATAATTTTAGCATCGCCACATTTGATTGCTTGTGCAGCAAGGTGTGTGGCTTTTAAGCCGCTGCCACATACTTTATTGATAGTCATACTAGACACTGAATCAGGTAATCCGGCTTTAATTGAAGCCTGACGTGCTGGATTTTGACCACAGCCCCCGGTTAATACCTGTCCCATGATAATTTCATCAATTTTTTCTGAATCAATACCTGTGCGATCCAGTAGGCCTTTTATCACTGCCGCACCAAGATCTGATGCCAGTACGGATGATAATGTGCCACTGAATGTCCCGATAGGGGTTCTTGCAGCGTCAACGATAACCACGTTGTCTGTCATATTTATTCCTCGCTTAAGTCAAAATTTAGAATTATCAGAGAGATGATATTCTCGCTGCACTGCACAAATTATGTTGCATAGTAGCAAAAAGCGATAGCTGTGAAAAGCAATTCATAATCCTGGCAAAATGCAGGAGGAAAAAAATTAACTTATTGAAATATAAAGAATTATTATGGTAGGGGAGTTAAAAATGAATAGCCCGATCATCCACGGCCAGAGCAGCCTCATGAACAGCCTCTGTTAGGGTGGGGTGGGCATGGATGGTACGGGCAAGATCTTCTGCACTTCCTTCAAATTCCATGGTAACAACGGCCTCAGATATTAATTCAGAGGCAGCCGGTCCCAGAATATGAACACCGAGTATCCTGTCTGTTTTTTGGTCACTGAGTACTTTTACCATGCCTTCTGTTGTGCCTAATGCCCGAGCACGACCGCTGGCAAGAAAGGGAAATGACCCTGATCGGAAAGGAATTCCTTCCTGTTTGAGAGTTTGCTCAGTTTTACCGACCCAGGAAATTTCTGGCCAGGTATAAATCACCCAGGGAATAGTATTGTAATTCATATGGCCAGGTTTTCCGGCAATCCGCTCTGCCACCGCGACTCCCTCTTCTGACGCCTTATGAGCAAGCATAGGACCTCTGACTACATCACCAACCGCATAGACGTTTTCAAGATTTGTCTGACAATGATCATCGACAGTAATATAGCCTCGATCATCAAGCTCAAGTCCACTTTCCTCGACGCCAAGTCTATCAGTATTTGGTTTTCGACCAACGGCGACTATAAGTTTATTGAAACTTAGTTGTTCTTTTTCATTGTTTTCTTCAAAGGTTACAGTGACTTCACGGTTATTCGATCCCGTACCAGTTACTCTGGTTCCTAGTTTTATATCCAGGCCCTGTTTTCTTAGAATTTTCTCTGCACTAGCCGCAATTTGCCTGTCTACTGAAGGTAAAAAATCATCCAATGCTTCAAAGATCACCACTTCAGATCCCAATCTGCTCCAGACACTACCCAATTCCAGACCAATAACCCCAGCACCAATGATTCCTAATTTTCTAGGGACATCGGTAAAATTCAATGCACCTGTAGAATCTACTATCAATTCATTATCAACAGGTGCTGGCGGTATATTAAAGGGAACAGATCCTGTCGCAATAATTATATTCTTTGCTAACACACGAAATGGTTCTTTTTCATTATCAAGTGGTGTTATTTCAATTTGCTTGTCGGCTGTGAGTTTTCCCGATCCTTGTAACCATTCAATCTTGTTTTTCTTGAATAATCCCGCAATTCCCTGTGTCAGGGTTTGAACTATCCCTGATTTACGCTTAATCATTTTATGTACGTCTATAGTAACTCCTGACGAGTTAATCCCATGTTGTTTTGCTTCGTCTCTGAGAAAGCTGACATGGTGAGATGAATCCAGTAATGCCTTGGATGGAATGCATCCGACATTTAGACATGTTCCCCCCAGTGCGGGGTTTCCATCTTCCCCTATCCAGCGCTCTACGCAGGCAGTTGAAAGTCCCAACTGCGCAGCACGTATTGCGGCAACATAGCCTCCAGGACCACCACCAATTACGACAACATCAAATTCTTTCATAGTTAATATTAAAGGAGTTAAACCTGTAGCAGTAATCTTGCGGGATCTTCAAGCAGATCCTTAATCGTCACCAGGAATTGAACAGCATCTCTTCCATCGACAATTCTATGATCATAGGATAGCGCAAGATACATCATGGGTAAAATCACCACTTCACCATTAACCGCCATCGGTCTCTCCTGGATTTTATGCATTCCTAAAATAGCACTTTGAGGTGGGTTTAATATCGGAGTTGATAGCAGTGATCCAAAGATACCGCCATTGGTTATGGTAAAGGTTCCGCCTGTAAGTTCATCAATTGTTAATTTTGAGTCCCTTGCTTTTTGACCATATTCAACTATTTTATTTTCAATATCTGCAAATGACATGGCATCGACATCTCGTAGTATTGGTACAACCAGACCACGCTCTGAGCTAACAGCAATGCCTATATCGAAAAAACCATGATAAATAATATCTTTTTCATCAACGGATGCATTTATGGCAGGAAATTTTTTTAATGCCTCTGTCGATGCTTTTGTAAAAAAAGACATAAAGCCAAGTTTGACACCGTGTTCTTTTTCAAATTTGTCTTTATGGCGTGCACGTAAGTCCATGACCGGTTTCATATTAACTTCATTAAAAGTAGTTAAAATGGCATTTTCTTGCTGGGCTGCAAGTAAGCGTTCAGCGGTACGCTGCCGCAACCTTGTCATTTTTACCCGTTCTTCACTACGCCCATCCAGTTGAGGTTCACTTGCTGGAATTGGCGTTGATTCTGATGCAACTTTAGTTTCAGTTACTTCTTTTATTGATTGCGTATCTTTTGATTGGGGAGGCTGTATTTCAGCATCTGATGCTGCTGGTTCATTTTTTATAGCTTGAGGATTCTTTTCTATGAAATTAACAACGTCTTCCTTGGTTATGCGCCCGTCTCCATCACTATCTGGAACGTCTGCAGCAGTTAGCTTGTTTTCCGAAATCAGGTTTCTGACAGCTGGACTGGTCTTGGGTGGTGTTGATGCTTCTTCTACAGCCAATGACTGTTGCTCAGGGGCTTGCGCTTTTGGTTTCTCGTCAGTTTTGGAACTAGCACTACCATTATCAATTCGGGCTATGATTTCATCACTTTCAACTGTTTCTCCATCCCCTTTTAAAATTTCTGTCAGCACCCCATCACTGAGTGCAGCAACTTCCAGTGTAACTTTATCCGTTTCTATATCTATAAGGTTGTCCCCGCGCTTGACTTTATCGCCTGCTTTTTTATGCCATTTCATTAGTATCGCTTCTGACACGGATTCAGCCAGAACAGGAACTTTAACATCTACCATGTAACTATCTCCTCAGGGAATATTGAAATTAATTCAACGCTCTTTTATGGGTTGTCACTTCAAGTTTACCCAACTGCAGCGCATCTTCTACTAATTGTTTTTGCTGGGCAATGTGCAGTTTCATTGAGCCAGTTGCGGGTGATGCTGAATAAAATCTACCCGCATATCCAAATGTAAGGTTTTCGTTTAAGCATCCAATCATCGTTCCCCTTGATTGCATGTAATACCAGGACCCCTGGTTTTTAGGTTCTTCTTGAACCCAAACAACTTCTTGTAGCTTGGGATAACTATTTATTATTGCGGTCACTTCGGCTGATGGAAATGGGAATAACTGTTCGATTCTTGTAATTGCAACATTAGTAATTTTATTCGCCCGTCGCTCTTCCAGTAGATCGAAATATACCTTGCCAGCACAAAATAGCAGCCTGGTAACATTGTTTTTGTCTATTTGATCTATTTCATCGATTACCAATTGAAATTCGCTGTTTACCAGTTCATCAATATGTGAGGTAGATAACTTGTGACGTAAAAGACTCTTTGGACTCATAATGATCAAGGGTTTACGGTATGGCCTTATGACCTGTCTTCTTAACATATGAAACATCTGGGCAGGTGTACTAGGTACGCATACCTGTAAATTTTCTCGTGCACATAATTGTAAAAATCTTTCCAGTCTTGCAGAGGAGTGCTCTGGACCAGCACCATCATAACCATGGGGTAGCATTACTGTCACACCGCAGTATCGCCCCCATTTTGCCTCACAGGAGCTAATAAACTGGTCAAATACGACCTGTGCACCATTAGCAAAATCACCAAACTGGGCTTCCCATATCACCAGAGTATGAGGGTCAGAACTGCTATATCCGTACTCAAATGCCAATACTGCTTCTTCAGAGAGTATGGAATTGATTACTAGAAATGTAGCCTGGTCATCACTTATGTGTTGTAAGGGCAAATAAGTATCACCATCGTCCTGATTATGAATTACCGCATGACGATGGAAAAAAGTCCCACGCCCGCTGTCCTGACCCGAGAGTCTAACTGGGTGACCATGATCTACCAGTGAGGCATAGGCCATTGTTTCTGCAAATCCCCAGTCCATGGGAAGTTCTCCCGTACCCATTTTTTTTCTATTTTCAATTATTTTTGTAACTGTGGGATGTAGCTTAAAATTATCGGGTATCTCAGTAATCGCGGTTGCATATTTCTTTACCTGTTCAACTGAAAGACTCGTTGGAGAGTCGTCACGCCAGGTGGTGTCCTTATAAGGCGCAAAATTTATTAAATGTGTCATGTTGATGTTAGTTGCTCTGGGACCTGCAACAGACTCATTTGTATCCAGTGATTTTATGTAATGATTGGAGATTTCCTGGATATCGCTTTCAGATACTATCCCTGCATCAATCATTTTTTTAGAATATATTTGTTTGAGATTCGGATGACTTCTGATTTTTCTGTACATTACCGGTTGTGTTGCAGCAGGTTCATCAGCTTCACTATGTCCATGCTTTCGATAACATACCATGTCAATAATGACGTCTTTCTTAAACACCATTCGAAAATCCAGTGCGAGTTTTGCAATGAAAACTACGGCTTCAGGATCATCTCCATTAACGTGAAAGATTGGTGCCTGGACCAGTTTTGCAACGTCAGTGCAATATAATGTCGAGCGAGAATCAAGAGGATCACTGGTGGTAAATCCAATCTGATTATTAACAATAATATGGACTGTTCCTCCGGTCGAATAACCTCGTGTCTGAGAGAGCTGGAATGTTTCCATTACCACGCCTTGTCCAGCAAAGGCCGCATCACCATGGATTAATATAGGAAGCACCTGGTCACGGGATTTATCATCTCGGCGGTCCTGTCTTGCTCTCACCGACCCTTCAACTACCGGATCAATAATTTCCAGGTGTGAAGGATTAAATGCCAGTGTCAGGTGTACTGGTCCACCTTGAGTTTCTATGTCTGATGAGTACCCAAGGTGATATTTAACATCACCCGATTGAACATCATCGATATTAATATCATCTGAAATTTTGCCTTCAAATTCTCCAAACAACTCACCGGGCATTTTTCCAATGATATTAATCAATACGTTCAGCCTTCCCCGGTGGGCCATTCCTATAACTACTTCTTCAACAGATGACTGTGAACCATTTTGTACAATTTCATCCAGCAAAGGTATCAAGCCTTCACCACCTTCCAGTGAGAAACGCTTTTGACCGGCATATTTAGTATGTAAGTATTCTTCCAGGGCGTTGGCAGCGATAACTCTATTGAGGATACGCTTACGTTTCTCGATGGAAAAATCTGGAGTTGACATAACCTCTTCAAGGCGTTGCTGAATCCAGCGTTTTTGTTCAGTTTCATTTATGTGCATATATTCTGCACCAATATTCCCGCAATAAGTTTTACGGATGATGCTTAAAATGTCCTTAAGTGGCATTTCATTAGTTACAAAAAGAGAACCTGTATTAAATGTCTTATCAAAATCTGCTTCATTCAGGTTATGAAAGGCAGGATCCAGTTCTGGAACAGGTGGGCGATCATATTGATTTAATGGGTCTAGATTAGCCTGTTGATGACCTCGGAACCGATGCGCATTAATCAGCTGTAATACAGAAACCTGTTTTTGATTATCATCAGAAGTCTCATGGCTGATTACAGCACCTTGATTTGTTCTGCTGCCTGCGTTCTTTAGAAAATGCTGGCGAACTTCTGAGTGCCTTCTTTCATTAGTTGAATTTGATTCATTATCATTAAATGATTCAAATAGCTTTCGCCACTCAGCTGGTACTGAATTTGAGTTAGTAAGATAAGACTCATACAGACTTTCTATAAAATCCGCATTTGTGCTATATAAATAGGAAGATAATTTTTTTTGCATATTCTTAATCTGGTGAACCCACGATACATATTTTCGAGGTTGTCAATTGTCCTTATTTAGCTAGAATTCTCAAGGAGTAAATAGCGTTATTTTAAGTAACTTGGCGTAAGTTTGATACCAGTTTCCAAGATTCGAAACATTTCCAAAAAAAAGCAGGCATAATATGCCCTCAAAAATGGTCTGCCCAGTTGCGGCCAAATCGGTGTGGGCGGTATTATCACAAAATAAAAATTATAAATATTTAAGCCGAGGGAGGCGTTGTAATGTCAGATTCAGTGACAATTATAGATAACCGGACCGGAAAGCAAATAGAATGCCCGGTTTTGACTGGAAAGTATGGTGCGCCGGTTATAGATACTAGTCGTTTATACAAAGAATTAGGCGTATTTACTCTGGATCCAGGTTTTGGTACTACTGCCAGTTGTAAAAGCGCGATCACCTACCTGGACGGCGATGAAGGAATATTGCTCCATCGCGGTTATCCCATAGAGCAATTAGCCGAAAAAAGCACATATACTGAACTTTGTTATCTACTACTCAATGGTGAGTTGCCCGATCAGAATCAAATGGCAGATTTTGAGCATGATCTGAAAATGCACAGCATGACTCATGAACACTTATCGCGATTTTATAATGGATATCGTTATGATGCCCACCCAATGTCAATTATGTCAGGGGTTTTTGCAGCAATTGCCTCTTACTACCATGATGCAACGGATATTCGAAACCCGGAACACAGATTGATGACGGCAAAGCGGGTTATTGGAAAAATACCCAATGTAGCGGCAAAATGTTATCGGCATGCCTCAGGATTACCTTTTGTCTATCCCGACAATTCCCGAGATTATGTTGAAAATTTCATGTACATGATGTTTTCCTGGCCATCCGAAGAATATAAACCTAGCCCGGTTGCCTTAAGGGCTTTGGATCTGCTGTTTATCCTGCATGCAGACCATGAGCAAAATGCAAGTACATCTACAGTCAGATTGGCAGCCAGTGCAGAGGCCAATCCTTTTGCTTGTGTAGCGGCAGGTATTTGTACCTTGTGGGGAAAGGCCCATGGTGGCGCAAATGAAGCAGTTATTAATATGTTAACTGAGATAGAACGACCTGAAAATATTCCAAAATATATAGCGCGTGCAAAAGATAAGGACGATCCATTCAGGCTAATGGGGTTTGGTCACAGGGTTTACAAAAATTACGATCCTCGGGCAAGAATAATTCAACAGGCAGTGTACGACCTGATGGATGAAATGAATTTAAACCAACCCATGTTTGAGATTGCAATGGAGCTGGAAAAAATTGCTTTAAATGATGAGTATTTTATCGAAAGGAAACTTTACCCAAATGTGGATTTTTATTCTGGCTTGATATACCAGGCTTTAAGAATCCCAACAGAAATGTTTACGGTGATGTTTGCTATGGCTAGAAGTGCGGGATGGATTGCTCAATGGATGGAATTGATGGAAGATCCTGATTTTCGTATTGGTCGTCCCAGACAGCTCTACACAGGCCAGGAAAAGCGGGATTACGTCCAAATCAAAGACAGATAATAAATATTATATTTAAGGAGATAATAGAAGTATGAAATCACCGGTAAGAATTGCAGTTACAGGCGCTGCTGGACAAATAGGGTATGCATTATTGTTTCGAATCGCTGCAGGAGAAATGCTCGGTAAAGATCAGCCAGTCATTTTACAGTTATTGGAAGTCACGCCAGCAATGAAAGCTCTGGAAGGCTTGGTGATGGAACTCGATGATTGCGCATTTTCAACGCTAGCTGGAGTTGAAACCAGTGACGATGCTAATACAGCATTTAAAGATGCAGATTATGTATACATGGTCGGGGCAAAACCCCGGGGACCTGGAATGGAACGCAATGACCTGTTAGAGGCAAACGCTGCAATATTTAGTGGTCAGGGTAAGGCCTTGAATGATAATGCTAAGCGGGATGTTAAAGTTATTGTGGTTGGTAATCCTGCAAACACCAATGCATTAATTACCATGAAAAATGCACCGGATATAAATCCGGCTAACATTACTGCGATGATGAGACTGGACCATAATCGAGCATTGGCACAATTGGCAAGCAAGACAGGTGTTTCGGTCGACGATATCAGGAAACTATGTATTTGGGGCAACCATTCGACCACACAATTTCCGGATATTCATCATGCGACTGTTGGAGGTAAACCTGCTATCGAAATGGTGGATAGTGATTGGTACGAAAATGAATATATACCGACTGTAGCTAAACGTGGCGCGGCAATAATTGATGCCAGAGGCGCGTCCAGCGCAGCATCGGCTGCTAATGCAGCCCTTGAACATATGCGTGACTGGGTAAATGGCTCCGCAAGTGATAACTGGGTCAGTATGGCAGTTCCAAGTGATGGTTCTTACGGTATACCTCAAGGCCTGATATTTTCCTATCCTGTGGTATGTAGTGGAGGGGAATACAGCATAGTCCAGGGTTTGGAGATCAATGAATTTAGCCAGGGTAAAATTGATGCAACTAAAAAAGAGCTGGAAGAAGAAAGGGATGCAATTGCACATTTATTAAGTTGATAAAGCTCCTTGGAGCTAAATTTCCAGGCGATGAAAACAGATTTTTCCAATTCAAATATCGATGCTGATGGCTTTAGGGCCAATGTCGGGATTATTTTGACCAATGAGACTGGAAAGTTGTTTTGGGCAAAACGTATAGGAATGGATGCGTGGCAGTTTCCACAGGGAGGTGTTATGCCAAAGGAGCATTCTGAGGTTGCCATGTATCGCGAGTTGAGAGAGGAAATCGGCTTATTACCCAAACATGTTGAAATTATTGCTTGTACACGTAAATGGTTACGATATCGGCTACCACAAAGGTATATTCGAAAACATTCAAAACCCTTATGCAGGGGACAAAAGCAAAGATGGTATTTGCTAAAATTTATAGGTTCTGAAAATGAAGTCCAGTTGGACGCATGTGACACACCGGAATTTGACCATTGGCGATGGATAAATTACTGGGATCCTGTTTCAGAAGTAATCTCATTCAAAAGAAAGGTATATAAGCAGGCGCTGAGTGAGTTTGAAAGTGTATTAATAAAAAATGGTATTCATATCTCTTAATCTCAAACTCATGATATTCAATTACATTTAACACTCTGCTACTGTGAATTAGAAACGTGTAGGATTGGGTAACATATATTTTAGTTTTTAAAAATGACTACCTACTTTTAAGTTTTTTGTGGAGATATAAACTGCAATCACCATTATCAAAATACCTGACACCCATAGTCCGCGAGTATTTTGAAATATGCCTGTTTCGTAAGCGACCTCAAGACCTGCCAGCCGCATCCTCTTTGCTATGGATATCTGTCGTTTTTTACACGCTAATGAGTGCGGTAATGGCATACCCATCACAGACAATCATAAATGCTGTTGCATCTGGCTTCACTGAAACAATTATATTACTTACAATAACCTATCTTTTTTTATATCTAAGGAGCGTCCCCCAACGCTGGCTGCAGGTATGTAGCGCATTAGCTGGTACAGGAATTATTTTCAGTTTAATTGTTATACCACTTTATTATCTTCGGTTTTATGGTTCAATCGGTCCATCACCACAGGGTCTGATATTAAGCCTAATCATGCTTATATGGTTTTGGAATATAGCAGTTATGAGTCATATTCTTAAAAATGCACTTTCTTCCTCATACTTGCTAGCGACAACAGCTACGCTTTGTTATATCGCAATAATTATGATGACTTTACAACAACTTTTTCCCTTATCCTGAAGCCAATGAAAATTCATATACTGGGCATATGCGGTACGTTTATGGGAGGTGTAGCGATACTCGCAAGGCAACTTGGTCATGATGTATCAGGTACAGACGCCAATGTTTATCCACCGATGAGTGATTTTCTGAATAGCCATAATATTTCTATCCATGAAGGTTATGAGGACACCACCCATCTGGATGATGAATTCGATCTTATTATCGTGGGAAATACTCTTTCCAGAGGAAATGCTGCCGTTGAATTTGTTCTAAACGAGAAAATTCCTTATATCTCGGGGCCTCAATGGCTGGCAGAAAATGTCCTTCATCAAAGGCGAGTGATTGCTTTTTCAGGGACACACGGAAAGACGACTACGACTAGCATGGCGGCATGGGTATTGGAGCAAGCAGGCCTGTCTCCAGGTTTTTTAATTGGTGGTGTGGCTGAAAATTTTGGGACCTCTGCCAGGCTCGGGGAGTCTGACTATTTTATAATTGAAGCAGACGAATATGACACAGCATTCTTTGATAAGCGCTCAAAATTTATCCATTACCGACCAGAAATATTGGTGATCAATAATATTGAATTTGACCACGCTGATATATTCGGCGATATAGACGATATAATTCGTGAATTTCGTCGATTAGTTTCTATCATCCCCGAAAAAGGCACTATAATATGCAGAGGGGATGATGAAAATATTACGACCATGCTTTCTGCCGGTTGTTGGAGTCGTGTCATCCGCTTCTGCGGAAAGTCAGCAAAATGGCAATATCAGTCTATAAAGTCAGATTTTTCCACATTTGAACTACGAAATTGTGACAAGAGATTGGAGAGTGTCACCTGGGATCAGTTGGGTGAACATAACGCATCCAATGCATTGGCGGTTACCGCTGTTGCAGAATTATTAGGTGTTGATTCCCCCGATATTGTCAGGGCGCTGGAAACTTATAAAAGTGTTAAAAGGCGACTTGAGAAGATTGGGCAAATAAGAGATATCACAATTTATGATGACTTTGCCCATCATCCCACTGCTATTCAGACTACACTTGGTGCATTGCGGGCACATGTGGGAGAAAAGCGAATCTTTGCCGTGTTTGAGCCAAGATCTAATACTATGAAGATGGGAATACACAAGGCAACATTAGGGCAGGCATTTTCAGACGCGGACGTCGTTTTTGCTTATAAACCACCTGGTCTAAGTTGGGACCTTGGAAAGACATTTACGCATTTTTCAGGCCAGTATAATCAATTTGATTCGGTTCAAAATATTGTTGATGAAATCGTTCCAGCATTAACACCCGGGGATCATGTTGTCATTATGAGTAACGGTGGGTTTGGTGGTATTCATAATTTATTGTTGAATGCCTTACGAGAATCCGAGTGATTTAGATTTTCTTCCGTTACAGCGGTAAGTAATTACTATCGAACTATTACAATAACTCGCATAGAATATTTATCTCTAAGTTATGATTAAATTTAGTTATGTATTGCTTCAGAAAAGTTTATGAATAAAGAGTCTACATTCTACATGGGAATAGGTAATAACCCTGTGTATCTCAGTGCTCTGGGTGTGGCTCCGTTAGTCGTAATATCCAAGTCTTTACTGACAGGGGCATTTATTGGTGCAGTATTTGTTATTACCTTAATGATTACCGCAGTCGTAATCTCAAGTACAAGATCATTGATTCCCACTTTTACAAGATTAATATATATCCTCATATTGAGCACCACCTGTGTGACAGTGCTTAGTCTATCTAGTCAGGCCTTATTTTATAATTTGAGTGTATCAGCTGATATCTATTTACCCTTGATTGCGATGAATAGTTTGATTTTATTCTACCTGGAAACTGAGGCATTGAAGAACAAGCTACAAAATATTTTCAGGTCAGCACTTCATGTATCGATACTCATTATGTTTATATGTCTTCTAGTAGGGGGGGTAAGTGAATTGCTATCACAAGGTGGAGTGTTTCTTGAAATAGAAGAGATTAATTCAAACTCAGCTAGCGGGATAAAATTAATGCCTGATATCTTTAGGATGTCTATTTTTAATACAGCATCTGGTGCCTTTATCATAACCGGCTGCATCCTTTCATTAATAAAATATATGAACAAATGTTTTCTTACAAAAAAACAAAACCCTCCGCCAGTTGGAAACTAAGACGATTACATTGAATAAAAACAAACGACATCAAATTTTTGAACGCCTGAAAAAACAAAATCCTAAACCCACTACTGAGCTGGTATATAACTCTGAATTTGAATTGCTAATTTCAGTTATTTTGTCTGCGCAGGCTACCGATGTCAGTGTAAACAAGGCCACAGTGCAATTGTTCAAGGTTGCGAATACGCCCGAAGCTATTCTGAAACTTGGGGTCAACAAACTGAAAAAATATATCAAGACGATAGGATTGTTTAATACCAAGGCAAAAAATATTATTGAGACATGCCGGATATTAAAACAAGATCATGATAGTCAGGTACCGTGTGACCGTGCCTCCCTGGAAGCATTGCCAGGTGTTGGTAGAAAAACGGCAAATGTCATTTTAAATACCGCTTTTGGTTTGCCTACGATCGCTGTAGATACTCACATATTCCGGGTATCTAACAGGACAGGTATTGCTCCAGGTAAAACAGTGCTTGAAGTGGAAAAAAAATTAATAAAATTTATCCCAGATGAATTTAAAAAAGATGCCCATCATTGGCTGATATTACATGGAAGGTATGTTTGCATGGCCAGGAAGCCTAATTGCACATCATGCTTGATATATGAGTATTGTGAATGGAAAGACAAAAACATTATTTAACAATAGTAGCTAAAATCAGTTTCATGTAGTTTAGTCTTTAAGTACAGATGGACGTTTCCCTAAGGTAATTTTTTATGCTGATTCAATACATTAAAAAGCAAAGAAAACAATTGGTGGTAATAATTTTATCTTTAATTACCACAGGGTTTTTTCTTGGTTATTCTCGAGGTGATTTTACATGGACAATAATGGATCAGCTCGAAGACAATGTTTACGACCTGAAGGTGAAAGTAACAGCATCAAATGAAATAGATGATCGAATTGTCATTATCGACATAGATGAAAAAAGTCTTGCTGAAGTCGAAAGATGGCCCTGGGGGAGAGACAAGATTGCAAGCTTGGTAAACCAGCTGTTTGATTATTATTTTGTCGCAATTATCGGTTTTGATATTTATTTTAGGGAACCAGATGAAAGTTCTGGTATCAGGGTGCTGGAAAGATTAGCAGTAGATGATTTTTCAGATATTCCTGAGTATCAATCCAAAATAGTTGAATTAAGCAAAGATCTCGATTATGACCAGATGTTTGTTGATAGCATGTTGAAGGGACCAGCAGTCCTGGGCTATACCTTTTTTACAGAAGGAGAAGCGTTTTCGGATCTTCAAGGCGGTGTATTACCCCCAGCGGTATTAACTGCGGATATATTTGAAGATAAAAATGTTCATGCACCCAAAGCGAGTGGATATGGCGTGAATTTATTAAAGATTCAACAGGCGGCGGTTGCAACCGGACATACCAATAGAGGCCTGGATGAAGACGGCATCGCGCGCAGAGTTCATATGTTAATGGAGTATGGCGGAAATTATTACGAAGCATTATCTTTGGCTATCGCAAGATATATGCTGGTGGTTGATGATATAGAACCCGTGTATGCATATGAAGATATCGAGGAAAACCAGGAAATAAATGAAATTGAAGGTCTCAGGATTGGAGACCATTTGATACCTGTTAACGTAAATTTGCAGGCTTTGATTCCTTATCGTGAACCCGGGATTAGTTATCGTTAGACGTCATGGAAAGACGTATTCCAATGGAAGATCTATTAGGGAAAATTGTCCTGGTTGGAACTTCAGCAAAAGGTCTGTCTGATCTCAGACCGACTCCCATGGATCCAGAATTTCCCGGGGTGGAAATTCATGCAAATTTGATTTCTGGTATTTTTGATCAGAACATCAAGCATAGCCCGGTTGAATTGTGGTGGATGGAATTTTTGCAATTACTCATGGTCGGAATATTACTTTCATTGTTGTTACCGCAATTGAGCCCGGTCATCTCGATAATTACAACGGTAATCGCACTCACTTCGGTTAGTTCACTTAATTTTTATTTCTGGGATCAGTTAAATTTACACATACCACTCGCATCAATATTGACCTTAATTGTGATTCTTTTTCTGTTAAATATTATCTATGGGTTTGTGGTTGAACGACGAGGAAAACGACAATTATCAACATTATTTGGGCAGTATTTACCCCCCGAACTGGTGACAGAAATGAGTGAAGACCCTGAATCCTACATTCAAGGTGCGCAAACACGGGATATGTCCGTTTTATTTTCAGATATCAGGAGTTTTACTACCATCTCAGAAAGTCTTAGCGCAGAAGAATTATCTGAATTGATGAACATGTACCTGACCCCTATGACCAAAATTATTCATAATAGTCGAGGTACCATCGATAAATATATTGGTGATGCCGTAATGGCATTCTGGGGGGCTCCATTAAAAGATGAGGACCATGCCCGCCATGCCATTAAGGGCGGTTTAGCCATGCTAGAACGCTTGAAAGGTGTTCAGGAGATGTTTTCAGAACGAGGGTGGCCGCAGATCAATATTGGTGTAGGAATCAATTCAGGAATGATGAGCGTAGGGGACATGGGTTCAGAATTTCGAATGGCATACACGGTGTTGGGAGATGCCGTGAATTTAGCGTCCAGATTAGAAGGGCTCACAAAGACATATGGCGTTGAGATTATTGTTGGCGAGGCCACCAAGAATGCAGTGCCTGAATATGCCTATCGTGAACTCGATCTGGTGCGGGTCAAAGGCAAGGAGCAGCCGGTAGGAATCTATGAACCTATCGCGCTACATAACGAGATTTCTCCTGATGAGGAACAAGAATTAGACCTTTTTAATGATTGTTTAAAACACTATCGAAGGCAGGATTGGAATACGGCTGAATCTATTTTTCAACAACTCATACAGGCGCACCCTGAACGCCTGTTATACAAGTTGTATCTTGAGAGGACAATCGATTATCGAAATTCACCTCCGGGAGAAGATTGGGACGGCGTATTTACACATAAAACAAAATAGTATTCTCTTTAAAATATTCAATGAATTCTTTCAGCTTTTCCAATATTTTATAATAAATGTGATATAGAGTCTGGCTTACTAGATAGACTCATGTGCAAAGTAACTGCATGTAACTATAATTGTGCTTGATGTAACTTTACTAAAATATTACCTAGAATCAGTGAGATTATGATTCTTTAAATTTTCAGGGCATATCAATGATTAATTCCAGTAATACTTGTAATTTGTTAATTAGTAACGCAATTCGTATCCTTAGACCAATATTTCTATTCTTATCCTTAATCTTATTGTCGGTAAATCTTTATGCTGATGAGTTCACCGATGAGGGCAAACGCCTGATTGATAATAATCAATCATCACAGGCATACGATTATTTGATTGCAGAGATTGAAGAGCGGGCAGGAACGCCTGAATATGATTTGTTGCTTGGTATTGCGGCCCTGGAATCTAATCATCCAACACAGGCAGTGTTTGCGTTTGAAAGGGTCCTTGCAATCGACCCGGATAATTCAAGGGCAAGACTGGAGCTGGCCAGGGCATATTTTGAGCTTAACGAAAACGAGGCCGCTAAAGAAGAATTTAACTATGCCAAGACTCTGGAGGTGCCTGAGGAGGTCAGTGCCACTATAGAGTAGTTTCTCACGGCGATTGATACCAGGGTTAGAGCCACTGAGCAGCAGCGGCAGTTCAATGCCTATGCCCAGCTCAGACTTGGATATGACACTAACGTCAATAGTGCGACAGATTCTTCAACAGTTGCGCTGCCCGCCTTTGGTAACCTGGTCTTTACACTGGATGATACCTCCAGAGAACTGGATAGTGGGTTTTATAACCTGGAAGGAGGGATGTCGTTTTCAAACCGCTTTTCTCCTGAGCATAACCTGTCTGTTTTTGGTAATGCCAATATTTTTTACCGGCCTACCTGGGAAGAACATCGTTTTGATACGGCTGCCGGGAATGCGCAGTTGGGTCTGCGACATAATCGAGACAATAATTCATTTCTGGCATCGATACAGGGACAAAAATACTACCTTGACGATGATGTAAGTCGCAATCAGGCAGGTCTTAATTTGCAATGGTTGCATACGGCAAATCAACGTACCCAGTATTCAGTATTTGCTCAGGGTCTTATTCAGCGGTTTCCGGGTCAGACGATCAGGAACGTGAATCAATATAGTGGTGGTGTGGGTATCGTTCGCCTGTTGGCCGGTAATGGCAGTCCAGTCATATACGGTAGTTTATATGCTGGGACAGATGATGAACGTGATAGTACACGGCCAGATTTTGGCAGAACATATTTCGGTATTCGGGGTGGTGGTGAATACACTCTAAAGCAAGACCTGAAATTGATAGGTAGTGCCAGTTATCAGTACAGTAAATATGGTGGTGATGATCCATTGTTTCAGGAACGTCGTAAAGATAATTTCATATTTTTGCGCAGTGGTCTTGAATATACCTACCAGGAAAACTGGGTGTTCACACCCGAGGTACGTTATTTAGTGAATGACTCCAATTTTGTTATCAATGACTTCGACCGCTGGCAGGTGTTTGCCACTGCTCGTTATAACTTCAATTAGGAATTAAGCCTATGAACACGAAATCACAATTCTCTTTTTCACTAGTCAATCAATGGATACTCATTATTGGATCAATGCTTGTTATGCAGACATCCCTGGCGCAGGACGCGGCAGGAAAAGTGGTCTTCGCTCAGGGGCAGCCCACAGCTATAAGTTCCGCTGGCGCAGAACGAGGATTATCTCGGGGTAACGAGATCTTTTCCGGTGACAGGCTCGTCACGACTAACGGCAGGTTGCAGATCAGCATGGTTGATGGGGCATTCATATCGGTGCAACCAAACTCTGAATATCAGGTGGAAAATTATAATTATTCCGGGACGCCCGATGGTAGCGAAATTGCGAATTACCGCCTGGTCAAAGGTGGCGTCAGAGCGGTGACTGGTCTCATCGGTAGGCAGAACCCCGAGGCCTACAAGGTGAATACCGCGGTGGCTACCATTGGAATTCGAGGAACCGGGCACAATACACGTATATGTGCAGGAGATTGTGGAAGTAGAACAGATGGTCTTTATCATCAGACCTGGGAAGGGATTACCTTTGTGGTTAATGACGTTGATTCACAAGACGTCCCAACGGGCATGGGCGTTTTTGTGGCGGATATTGATACGGATATTGAAGTTCTGGATCAACCCTCAGCGGTCCTTGCGGTGGATACCACACGAGAAAGACAAGAAGAAGAACTAGAAGAAGTCGAGGAAGAGACGAGAGTGGTCTCTGCGGGCGAACAGCGTGATGAAAGCGGCGACCAGGTCGTTGTCAGTCAGGACAGACGCAGCGTAGCCTCCACGGTTCTGAATAACTATGGAATATTGGGTGTTCTGCCAGATGCCGAATCGGATAGCGGCGAAAACGTTGACATTTTTACATTTGAGACTGAATCTGCATTGTTTCGCAGGGATTCAGATGATGCAGTCGTTGGATTAATCGGATTCGAAGCAGATGATACTGGTGTTGACGAAGTTCTGACGCTAGCGACAGTCGATGTATCTGCGATACGTGGAAATGATTCTGCACGAGGCAACACGGCAAACAATATATTGAATGCAGCCGATCCCAGCTTGATTGCAACTCTGGAGGAAAACCCTGCCACGGTAGCTGAGTCCTTTTCTAACGGAGAGGTAGGTTTTGCACGTTGGAGCGATGGCCGCGTCCTGGTATTACATGATGTTAATAATGATCCTGCCGATAATGAAGATGAAGTCTTTGAACTGACTAATTTCCAGAGCATACATTTCCTGTTTGGCACGGATCCATCATCACTACCCATTTCCGGTGATGCATTTTATGATTTTATCGAAGGCACTTCATCCACCTCATTTAGTGGAGATACTATTGGTGATGATGGTGTCTTAGGTGGCAACATTAGTGTTGATTTCGGCACCAGTTCGGCCTTTTTAGAAATGGATGTGGACCATGACAACATTAACTATGCCGTCAGTGGGCCCCTCTCTTTAGGAAGTTTAGATGGAGACCTGTTTGATACTGATGGCGTTATTGCCACTTCAACGGGAGGGGCTTGTGACGCATCATGCCAGACCTTTATTGATGGTAGTTTTGCAGGTCCAGCTCTGGAGGGCTTCCCCAAGTATATAGGACTGGAATACGATATTCAGGCACTGGATGTCATCATGGGCGTGGCCTTATTTGGTTATGAACCACCAGAAGTACCAACAGTACCAACAGTACCATTGAGTACTGTGTTGACAAATTCTGTGTTTATCGCTGTCGCCCCGGATCTTGAACTCGGCGGGACAGATATCATTGCAGGAGAAAATGCGGCTATGTTCGTTACCGGCAATCAGCTTGTCGGTGTTTTATTTAACGAAGAAGAAGATGGACCGCCTCCCGTAACCGTTCGTGTTTTGGTAACGGTTGATGTGGATAAGGTGCTGGGTGGTGATGACCCCACTTCGGTTGCCGAAGCCCAAGCGTTCCTGGACGCAGCAGATTCGGCAGAGGTTGCAGTATTTGATGGCAATACCCCTGCAACCATAGCGGATTCGGTTTTCGATGCTAGCTCAGAGTTTGGTTGGGGGCGTTGGACAAATGGTTATATATTATCGCATGATGACGGCCTAGATACCGCTGCTGATAATTTTACTGGCAACCAGAGTGTTCACTATATATACGGCCAGGATCCTGGGACCATTGCGACTACTGGATCAGCTTCCTATAATTTCACTGGCGGGACAAAATCTACAACTCAGAGCGGTGTTGGCCTGGGTAACGGAGTTACCGCGGGTTCCATCAGTATTAATTTTACCGGTAGCGGTTCTATCAATATGACGGTAGACCATATCCCGAGTTTTCCTTACACCGTTTCAGGCTCATTGAATGTCGTCCCTGCAAACAATGAGATATTTGATAATTTTGTTACAGCAACAACGATGGATTCAGGAAGTCTGTGTTACTCAACTGGCTGTCCTGCTTTTATCGATGGTGGGTTTGCCGGACCTACAAATTCGGGAGTTCCTGACCATATTGGTATCTCATATGAAATCCCAGATACAGATGAGGTAACCGGTGTTGCAGGATTTGGTATTGCCCCCTGATTCTAAAATCTAAACTACAATTTGTAATAAAAAACCGGGTGAAATTGATCCGGTTTTTTTATGGTAAAAATTTAGGATTTACGTCGCGAATTTTGCCAACTGTGTCATAATTTCCTTAAGAATTGGCTGAATTTTAATTTAATGATAATTAAAGACCGGGAACAAAGCCGCCAGATTTTTTATCAGTCCTGGCAAAAGCACCTGTCGAATGTACCAATGGAACCCATGGAATCGGTTATCGTATCTGTGATTCAGATACATGCGGAATATCATTCCATCCTTGAAAACCCAGAAAATACTTCATTCGAAATCAAAAATGTTGAAGGCCAGACTAACCCATTTCTGCATATGGGCTTACATATAGCACTACTAGAACAAATTGCGACTGACAGACCTCCAGGAATTACTTCTCTTTACAAGTCAATGCTGACAAAATATGCCGATGAACACCATCTGCAACATCAGATAATGGATCGTCTGGAAGAATCTTTGTGGACTGCACAACAATCTGGTGGAATGCCAGATGAACAGGCGTACATGGAAAGCCTGAGGAAGCTAATCTGATGAAGTCCAATAACGTATATAGCCTGTTTGAATCAGAAACTGGTCCAGATCTAGACTCTCAGTTAACCTTACTCGCTGAAGTGGTTCAGTCCTTTGCTTCCTCTCTTGATATTAATGAAACACTAAATAACGCAATTGAGAAGTTTATCCAGTACCTGGATGCTGAAGCAGCCTCTATCTTTTTACTCACAGATGACGGTGAGCAATTGGTCTGTCGAGGTTGTGCTGGCCCGGTAGATATTACCGGTTTGACCTTGCCGGCAAGCGCGGGAATTGTTGGAAAAACCGTCATGAGCTGTTCCAGTCAAATCGTCAAGGATGTCAGGGAAGATCCCGATTTTGCACAGAATGTGGATAAAGACACGGGGTTTGAGAGACGTTCGATACTCTGCGCCCCCTTAATGGTCCAGAATGATTGTATTGGTGCTCTGGAACTGATTAATAAACGAGGGGGGGACGGGCTATTTGATAAGCGTGACGAGAATATCATGATGGCCTTTGCCTCAGCGGCAGGCCTGGCGATTCATAATGCCAGGATGGCAGATAAGATGATTGTGCAGGAACGGATGCAAAAAGAACTGGAACTGGCACGTGAGATTCAAGAGAGCCTGTTGCCCAGATTGGTAGATGAGAATTTTCCTGTGCAGGGTTTGAATTATCCTGCAAGAGAAGTCTCTGGTGATTTCTTTGATTTCTTTCAAAGAGAAGACGGATTGATTTATTTTAATCTTGCCGATGTATCAGGTAAGGGCATGAATGCCGCACTACTTATGGCGAAGGTAAGTAGTTTGCTTCATCATTTGGCAAAAGATATGAAGGACCCGGCCAAATTACTCCAACGTGTGAATGATGAAATATGTGAAACGGTTTCTCATGGCATGTTTGTCACACTGGTTTCAGGTTTTATTGACCCGAAAACCAATATAGTGAGATTTGCAAATGCAGGACACCAGCCACCATTATTTCATAAACATGATGACACCTTTGAAGAATTGCCGGCAACAGCACCACCCGTAGGCATCATGTCAGGTATTGAATTCCCCGCGACGACACTTTCATTGGAAGGCGGTAGTTTGTATATTTTTACAGATGGTGTGACGGAAGCCATGGATGACACAAATAATGAATTGGAAGTGAAAGGCTTGATAAAGCTGATTCAAGATAATTCAGAAATGATTAGCTGTAAAAGACTTGATTCAATAGTAAGTAAGATTAGAAGGCCAAATGTTGATCAACATGATGATATTACCATTTTGCTTATAGAATGCAGCCAAATATAGACCAGGAATTACTATTCAACCTTAAATTACCAGCTGAAGCAGATCGATTGGCATTGGTGAGATCGGTTGTGCAACGTGCAATAGAGAATGCAGGGTGTGATAATGAGTTGGCACAGAAAATTGTAATCGCGGTAAATGAGGCCTGCATGAATATTATTCAACACGCCTACAAAGACATTAAAAAGGGAGAATTTGAACTGGAATTAACCAGGGATAAAGATAGCCTTTATTTCCGATTGATAGATCATGCCCCGCATATCGATCTTGAAAAGGTAAAGCCTCGTGATCTTGATGATATACGTCCGGGCGGACTGGGAATTCATTTTATCAATGAAATTATGGATGATTTTAAAATTGGACATTTAGATAACGATAAAGGGAATTATATGGAAATGAGAATAAATATTGATTAAGATTTTTTTACTGAATACATCTGCCGATATTACTTAATAAAAATAAGAACAGGTATCACAATGAAATATAACGAACGAGAAGAGAGCGGTTATAAGCTAGTAGAAATGTCTGGAGATGTGGATTTGTCCTGTTCTCCGCAAGCCAGGAAACAAATTTTGGCATGCTTGGATAACTGTGATGTTGGTGTGCTGGTTGATTTATCTCAGGTAAATTATATTGATAGTTCGGGTATCGCCAGCCTAGTTGAAGGTTACCAAACAGCAAAGAAGAATAATCTGAATTTTGGGCTTATTGGGGTTAGTGATGCGGCAATGAATGTATTGCAACTGGCAAGACTAGACACAGTGTTTCCAATTCATGAAACCGTTGATGACCGTTTGCAGGCAGATTGATTGAGATAAAAAAAACCGCCTAAGGGCGGTTTTTTTTATCTTTGTAATCTATAAAGTTGGATTAGTTAGATATGCTGAACTCCATCTTAATACCTGCCAGCTCTATCAAATCACCGTCTTTCAGTTGATATGCCTTGGGGCCTATGGGTTCTCCATTAACTGTTGGATAGCGCTTACCATCACCATCACTTTCAATATGGGTCAGAAAGTATCCCTGAGGTCGTCTGGATATCACCGCAACCTGAGTTCCTGGTTTACCAAGAGTAATAAGTGCTTTTGTCAGCTCCAGTTC
This sequence comes from uncultured Gammaproteobacteria bacterium, assembly GCA_943788815.1. Taxonomy (GTDB): domain Bacteria; phylum Pseudomonadota; class Gammaproteobacteria; order Eutrophobiales; family Eutrophobiaceae; genus Eutrophobius. The sequence goes on along the minus strand of CALSRS010000002.1, from coordinate 557,950 downwards.
TTTTCCTGCAATAGGACCATTAAGAACGGTTAATCTACCCAGTGGCATCCCACCACCTGCAGGGGCACCTGCCGCCGCTGGTCTTACTGGTTCTGCTGCTGCTCCGGCCTTTTCTGCTGCTTTGGCAGCGGCAACCGCTGCACTGGCAGAGCCAGGCTTGATGATCATGGTCTTTTCAAACTCATCCTCATCATCATCGTCTCCGGCAGCATCATTCACATATTTCAGCTCATGTTTGCCGATTGCAATGACATCGCCATTTTTAAGGGCGTGTTTTTTAATCAATTTTCCGTTTACGTACGTACCGTTGGTACTACCAAGATCTTCCAGGAATGAATCATCCAGGATCGTGATTAGTAGGGCATGTTTGCCACTAACGGCGAGATTATCTATAGGAATCTCATTTTCGGCTTTTCGCCCAATCGTTACACGCTCTTGATTGAGCTCATATTCGCCTTGTACGACGCCATTTAAGCTTAGAACTAACTTAGCCATGCTTATGTCCTGTCCCCTGACATTTTATTGAAAGAAACGACTTTTTAGTTTTTTTATTATGCTCTCGTTAGAGCTCGAAAATTCTTCAAGAATCCTCACAAGGATGATGGATATATTATCCTTCCCCCCTTTACTGTTCGCTAACCGCACTAATTCATTGCCAGCTTGTACTAGATTAGCACTATATTTTCTTAGGGTTAAGTGAATTTCCTCATCCACTACCATATCATTTAATCCATCGGAACACAGCATATAAATATCGCCTGCCTGGACATTTTCCTCACCTATATCAACCTCTACCTGACTGTCTATACCCATGGCCCGTGTCACGAGGTTTTTGGGCGCATGTTTGACAGCTTCCTCGGGTGAATATAGTCCCCTATCTATAAGTTCTTGAATTAGTGAGTGATCTTTTGTTATTTGCGCAAAAGACTCACCTCTTTTCCGATAAACTCTTGAATCTCCAACATGTCCTATTGTGCATTTATTATCATGAAACAGAACAACGATAATAGTTGTCCCCATGCCCTGACACGCCTCATCAGTTTGTGCAGTATTGTATATCTCTGAATTGACGAGAATTATTGCATTTTTTATGACTTCAGATTCCAGACTTAAACCGGAATTTTCGTCGATTTTGCCTCGATGAATCTTGGCTAGACCACTTAATATCTCATGGTGTATAGATGAAACTGCAATCGCGCTGGCGACTTCCCCTGCTTTATATCCACCCATTCCATCAGCAAGAATAACCAGTCCTTCTTGGGCGTCACTTAAGGTGCTGTCTTCATTATGAGGTCGACGTTTCCCAACATCTGATACATTCACAATTTGAATTTTGTCTAACAGATCCATTACGTGCCAATCATATTTAGTGGTTTAATTGTCTGAATTTAGCTGAGATTTATTATAACTTATTGTTTTTTATAAATTAAATGCTCATGTTTATAATCGTAAATCAGAAATTTCAACAATATAGCTATGATTCTCATCAGAATTTATTAATTAATTTACACATGATATCGCACATAATATCCTGATTTTATTAGAATTGTCTATGGAATCCTTGCGTAAACATAAGCACATTTAGTACACATAGATATGTTGGTTATCCAGTACACCAGTGATTGACATCATTTTGGGCTTTATCCGTAACTGCCTGGTGTTCGACAGCGGATAAGATTTTGGGATTATATGGATCAGCTGTTTCTTCCATCAGGTAATTTGAACTTTGGATAGAAGATAAATATTTCCGTGCCAGGTCGCATTTAATTTTATAATCTTTACTTTGTTGGGCTGATTTTTCTTGTTCTCTTTTTTTCTTTTGTCTTTCTTCGCTCAGGACATCAAGTAACGTTTTTCGTTGGGATTCCCGTATTAAATCTGCATCTCTCGTTGTCTGATTTTCATTAATGTTTAATTTTTGTGAAGTATCGTTGCCTGGTTTGTCGCCGTAATGAATACGGCCATTTTCATCTACCCATTTATAAATGTCTGCCATTAATGATGCCTGATGACTAAAAAAGACTAGAAATATACAAAAAACATATTCCATTTTAGAAATGGAATAATTTATTCCAGTTCGTGTGCGAGCAAAGATAATAATGTCTGACACGAATATTATTTGTATTTGATTAACGCTCCAGGTAATCGATTTTACTTTTTACTTCTTTCCATTCATCTGCATCATCTGGCGCATCTTTTCTCTCATTGATGACTGGCCAGATTTTTGAAAGCTCAGCATTTAATGTAATAAAATCCTGATGGGATTCGATAACATCATCTTCGGATACTATAGCGTCAACCGGACATTCCGGTTCACATAGGGTGCAATCAATACATTCATCTGGATCGATGACTAGCATATTTGGGCCTTCATGGAAGCAGTCAACAGGACACACTTCCACACAATCCGTGTATTTACATTTGATGCATGACTCAGTAACAATAAATGGCATCTTTAATTTCCTCTAAATATATTTTTACCAGGTGAAAAATTTACTGGAATTTTCCAGAGCTTGTTATTTTACTATGAAGATATAAAAAAAATTATGTAAAAATGTTTTAATCCACCAGATTTTTAAGTTGATATAAAAAATCCAGTGCTTGTTTAGGTGATAAGGAGTCGAGATCCATGTCTTTTAACTTCTGGATACTGGGATTTTCCTTAATAAACATATCTTTTTGCGGTATTAAATGTTTTTGATTGGGCTGGTTTTGTTCTATGTCATTTAACCTCATTTTTGCAGATTTTATGACATCTAGTGGGATTCCAGCTAGTTGGGCAACCTGCAGACCATAACTTCGGCTGGCTGGCCCTTCTTTAACCCGATGAAGGAACACAATTTTCTCATCATGTTCTATTGCATCAAAATGTAAATTAACAATAGTGTCTATTTCTTCTGCAAGATCGGTTAGTTCAAAATAATGTGTTGCGAACAGACAGTATGGCTCAATATTTGTATTTAAAAAACGAGCACACGCCCAGGCAAGAGCTAATCCATCATAGGTGCTAGTACCTCTTCCAACCTCATCGAGTAGTACAAGGCTGTTTTCGGTAGCATTATTTAAAATATTGGCTGTTTCCACCATTTCTACCATAAATGTGGACTGACCACCTGCCAAATTATCGCTTGCTCCTATTCGAGTAAATATCCTGTCTACTGGACCTATGGTTGCAGAGTCTGCAGATATAAAACTTCCAATATGTGCCATCACAACCATTAATGCAGTCTGGCGCATATAAGTTGATTTTCCACCCATATTTGGACCAGTAATTAATAACATTTTACGGTCCTCATCCATTTTAATATCGTTAGCAATAAATGGGTGGAATTGAATTTGTTCAACCACAGGATGTCGGCCGTTGAGTATTGTGATTCCAGGCGTAGCTGTGAATTGTGGCCTGGAATAATTATTTATATCGGCTCTTTCTGCAAATGTAGATAGCACGTCCACTTCTGCTATGGCCGTAGCAATATTCTGAATAGGAATAAGCTCCTGATTAATGCGGGTCAGGACTTCGTTATAAAGATATTTCTCTCTAGCCAGGGATTTCTCTCTTGCACTTAATATCTTGTCTTCGAATATTTTGAGTTCCTCAGTAATAAACCTCTCTGTTGATTTTAAGGTTTGTCTTCGATGATATTCTGGTGGGATATCCCTGGTGTTCATTCTGCTGACTTCAATATAATAACCATGAACCCGATTGAAACCGACTTTCAAAGTAGTAATTCCAGTCCGTTCTTTTTCTTTTACTTCAAGAGCATGAAGGAATTCACTTGCATCATTACTGAGACTTCTTAGTTCATCTAGTTCATGGTCGAATCCATCAGCAATTACCCCTCCATCGCGAATAGTCTGGGGTGGTGTATCAATTAACGCTTTGTTAAGAAAGGTGAGTAACTCCGGTAATAAGTCAATCTTTTGGGCAAGTGTTGATAACCGTGGGCTGTCAAGTTGCTTCAAACAGTTTTTAATATCTGGAAGTAGCTCCAGTGTAGAACGTAATTGCACCAGATCTCTTGGGCGAGCAGAACCTAGAGAAACTCGGGAAATAGTACGGTCTATGTCACATGTCTCAGATAAAATTGTTCTAATATCAATATACTTTTTTGAATCCAGAAACTGATAGACCGCATCATGACGTAGTTTTAAAATTTCCTGGTTTCGTACCGGTTGAATCAACCAGCGTCTTAGCAGTCTGCTACCCATTGCACATCTGGTAGAGTCAAGAATATTTAGCAGGCTATTTTGTTTTTTCCCTGAAACATCTTCAACTAACTCCAGGTTTCTTTGGCTAACACTGTCGAGTAATATCCATTCTGACAGGTGTTCTACTTTTACTGGTCTGATATGGTGCAGATCCTGACATTGAGTTTCCCTCGCGTAATATAGCGCAGCACCCACAGCACAAATTGCACTATGCATATGTTCAAAATCCTGGCCCTTAAGTGTGGGTAATGAATATTGTTTTTTTATGATTTCTCGCGAGGAACTGATGTTGAAAAAATCATTTGATCTAGCGGTAATTCGGCAGTTGATTAGATCTTTTTCATAAAGATCCTCATCGCTTTCACAAACCAGAATCTCCGAAGGTTTAATACGGATTAGTTCTCTTATTACATCTGGCATTTCCAAGACTTCAATGACTCGTAATTGGCCACTACTTAAATCGAGCGATGCAATTCCGAAACCGTTGATGCCTTTATATATTGTAGCCAGTAAGCACTCCTGTGATTTTTCCAGTAGTGCATCATCGGTCGCAGTCCCGGGCGTAATAATCCTGGTGATTTTACGTTCTACCGGACCTTTAGATTGTGCAGGGTCACCAATTTGTTCGCATATTACGACTGATTCCCCCTGTTTTATCAGCTTGGCGAGGTAATTTTCTACGGCATGATAAGGAACACCTGCCATAGGAATAGGATCTCCAGCCGATTGTCCACGTTTCGTTAGGGTAATATCGAGCAATCTGGCAGCTTTCTTGGCATCTTCAAAAAATAATTCGTAAAAATCACCCATTCTGAAGAAAAGCAATTTATCAGGATGATGATATTTGAATCCAAGATATTGCTGGATTACGGGGGTATGCTTGTGAAGGGAGTTCTCACTGGTTTGCATAGCATAATCATAGCTTGAAATTGATGTATTCGCTATCGAGAATCTTTATTTGTAGCTTATAAAAATGGCACAAAATAGAACTAATGTTAAATATGAAATCTGATTGTAAAATTATTTATTTAAAAGCTTCAGGATTCCCTCTAAAATTTCTTCTGCCCTTTCATTCAAAGGGCTTTCCGGCAATTCTTGAGCTTGCATTTGATTGAATGTATATGTTGATTGTTTTAGCTGCATCATGCCCAGATTAAACCAGACATTGGGATTAGTAGGGTCCGATTTGAGTGATTGACTGTAGGCAATTATAGCCGCATTTATCCTGTTCATGGATGTGTATATATTACCCAGCCTGTACCAGAAGAGTGGATTATCTGGTGACACTTCAACCAGCTTCACATACAAACGTTCACTTTCTTCCCAGTCTGAACGGGAATAGGCGTTATGTGCCATGGTGGCAATTGCCAGGGAATCGGCAATGCTTGTAGCAGACTCAGGTCCGGTTTGATTTGTAGTCGCACATGCAGATAACAGGCAAAGCACCATGAGAGATAAATTTTTTTTCATACGTTCTAACCCTGGTGATATTTAAACTAAGCAGGATTATATCCTTCATTTACAGTATTTTTGGAAATAAACCCAACAGGCTTTAGACTATGAGCCGGATTTTAAGGCATAGCTTATTAATCAGGCACTTGAAAAACAACCAATTAACCACCACATTTTAGTTTCAAAGAAAATAGATCAAAGGAATATTACATGAGTGCGGAAACAAGCAAGGAAACATTAGGATTTCAGACTGAGGTACAGCAACTTCTACACCTCATGGTCCATTCGTTATACAGCAATAAGGAAATTTTCCTAAGGGAGCTTATTTCTAATGCTTCAGATGCAGCTGATAAGTTAAGGTTCGAAGCCCTTAAAGATGACAAGCTGTTTGAAGAGCAACCAGATCTTAACATTCGAGTTGAATTTAATAAGGAGCAGAAAACTATATCAGTTATCGATAATGGAATTGGTATGTCCAGAGATGAAATTATTGAGAACCTTGGCACGATCGCTAAATCTGGTACTAAACAGTTTTTTGAAAAATTAACAGGAGACCAGACCAAAGATTCCAGTTTAATTGGTCAATTTGGCGTCGGATTTTATTCATCATTTATTGTTGCAGAAAAGGTTGAGGTAGTCTCAAGACGCGCTGGTGCCAGTAGAGCAGACGGAGTTAGGTGGATTTCAACTGGACAGAACGATTATACCATTGAAAAAGTTGACAGACCCCCCCGTGGGACAAAGGTAATCCTGCATCTTCGAGATGATGTTGATGAGTTTTTGGATGGTTTCAGGCTACGGTCGATAATTAAAAAATATTCAGATCATATTTCTATTCCAGTCTTGATGCCCAAGGAGGGAGATGAAAAAGGTGATGAGACTGTAAATAGCGCCAAGGCCTTATGGACACGTAACAAAAAAGATATTACTGAGGACGAGTATAACGAATTCTATAAACACGTTGGTCATGATTTTGAAGATCCGCTTGCACGTGTGCATTCCAGGGTGGAAGGTAAACTAGAATATACCAGTTTGCTTTATATCCCATCCAGGGCACAGTTTGATCTATGGGACCGTGACAATCGTCACGGCGTAAAACTTTATGTTAGAAAAGTTTTTATTATGGATGATGCAGAACAACTATTGCCACCATTTCTCAGGTTTGTGAGAGGTATTGTAGATACAAATGATTTGCCATTGAATATCTCCCGAGAGATTCTTCAACAGAATAAAACAATAGACTCAATTCGTGCAGGTATCACAAAGAAAATATTAGATTTGTTATCAAACATGGCAGACAAGGAGCCAGAGAAGTACAAGAAATTCTGGGATGAATTCGGTAAAGCAATAAAAGAAGGAATTGTAGAAGAAGCTCCGGACAAAAAGGAAGATCTCGCTAGGCTTTTCAGGTTTTCATCTACACATGAGCATACAGATGATCAATCAGTTTCTCTTTCGGATTACATTTCCCGCATGAAAGAAGGACAGAAAGAGATTTATTTTTTGACAGCTGAAAATCTGACAACTGCCAGGAATAGTCCGCATCTGGAAATATTTAGTGAAAAGGGGATAGAAGTACTGTTATTAACGGATCCCATTGATGAATGGGTAACAACGCATTTACATGAATTCGATGGTAAGTCTCTCAGGTCAATAATGAAAGGTGAATTGGATATTGATGGTTTAGAGTCTGGTGAAGCCGATACTGAAAATAAAGAGAATGATGATAAGTCTCAAAATGATCTCGCAAAAAAGATCCAGGACGCCCTGGGAGAGAAGGTTAAGGAGGTAAGAATTACACGCCGCTTGACGACTTCGCCTGCATGTCTGGTATCTGAAATGCATGATATGGGAAGACATCTGCAGCAAATTCTTCAGGCATCAGGTCAAGAATTACCAGATATGAAACCAATTTTGGAAATAAATCCAACCCACCCATTGGTAATGATGCTAGAAGAAAAAATGGAAGATAAACAGATTGAGGATTGGTCTCATATGCTATTTGACCAGGCCTTATTAAGTGAAGGTGGAAAACTTGATGACCCGGCTGGATTTGTGAAGAGGTTAAATGCTATTTTTATGGAGATGGGCGAAAAACAGGATTAACCGATAAAATAACTATATTTCCGGCTGTTAAATAGTCTAAAATGAAAAATGTATCAGTTCGAAATTCTTATTCTTCCCTATGACCATAAGCAAGATAGATTTCTCACAACTATTAAAAGAAATTACTGATATCGGCATTGCACTGTCGGCCGAAAAAAATCATTCTCGATTACTTGAAATGATTCTTCTCAAGGCCAAGGAGCTAACAAATGCGGATGGCGGCAGTCTATATATTTATTCAGAAGATCGTACACTGCATTTCGAAATCATTAGGACAGAGTCACTTGGGATCCATATGGGAGGCACCAGTGGTAAGCCGATCGATTTTCAACCAATTTCTCTTTACGATGAGCAGGGTAATCCTAAAGACAATATGGTTGTCGTAAGGTCCGCGTTGACAAACGAAACCTACAACATAAAGGATGCATATAAAAACAAGGAATTTGATTTTTCAGGTACCCGTAATTTTGACAAAAGCACAGGTTATCGTTCTCAATCATTTCTGACAGTGCCAATGACCAATCATGAAAATAATCTGATTGGGGTGTTGCAGCTTATTAATGCTATCGATCCCGATACTGGTGATGTCACCATCTTTTCTGATCTGGATCAACAATTGGTAGAGTCATTGTCATCACAGGCAGCTGTAACCATCACAAATCGAAATCTGATTGATGCCCAGAAAAAATTATTTGATTCATTTATTCAGCTAATTGCCGGGGCAATCGATGAAAAGTCACCATATACGGCAGGTCACTGTAGGCGTGTTCCTGTTATTACAAATATGCTTGCTGATGCCGCATGTAACATTAATAAGGGACCTCTGCAGTCATTTATTATGACTGATGAAGAAAAATACGAACTTGAAGTCGCTGCCTGGTTACATGATTGCGGAAAAATTACTACTCCCGAATATGTTGTTGATAAAGGGACTAAGCTTGAAACTATATTTGACCGCATACATTTAGTGGATGCCAGATTTGAAATTATCAAAAGAGATGCAATTGTTAGTGCACTAATGAGTAAGTTATCAGTATCCTCCGAGAGCCAGGAGTTTAACTGGCGCGAAGATAAAGAACTGCAAGATAAATTGACACAGTTAGAAGAAGACAGGGAGTATATCAAGCATTGTAATACTGGTGGGGAACAGATAACAGATGAACAGATTTCCCGAATTAATAAAATTGGTTCATATACATTGCAATTAAATTCTGAAGAACTCCCATTATTGACTGAGGAAGAGATTCAAAATCTACAAATCGGACGTGGTACCTTGACCTTAAGGGAAAGAGAGATCATAAATAATCATGTTAATGTGACCATCAAGATGCTGGAATCACTTCCATACCCCAAGCACCTTCAACGTGTGCCGGAATTTGCTGGATGTCATCATGAAAAGATGGATGGTACTGGTTATCCAAATGGCCTGACAAAACAAGAAATGTCTTTACCGGCAAGGATGGTAGCGATAGCCGATGTTTTCGAGGCATTAACAGCGAGTGATAGACCTTATAAAAAAGCAATGAGTTTATCGCAATCCTTATCGATACTGGGCAGGATGAAGCAGGATGGTCATGTTGACCCAGACTTGTTTGATGTATTTATGCACGAAAAAATTTACATGAAGTACGCAAAGGAACATCTTTCTCCTGAACAACAGGTAGAAGTAGTAGACCCTTCGAGTATACCTGGGTATCAGCCTTTATAGTGAGGAGTGAGGAGTTAAGGAAAAAGAGTAAAAGGTGGTCAATATTACCACTTAGTTCTCAACTGAAATTTCTCAATATCTATTCTATTGTCAAATAATAACCAAAAGACAGTTCGTGAATTAATAAACGAACTTAGTTTTAAATTTGATAGTGCCAACTTGTACTATGGGCATGGCACGGACAATGCGTTTGATGAGGCAGTATACCTAGTCTTTTCTCTGCTAAATTTACCATTTGATGTAGAAGATGAAAAATTAAACGAAGTTGTCGATGCTGAAAAGCAAAATAAGATTGAGCATTTTGCAAACCGTAGAATTTCTGAAAGGCTTCCGGTTGCCTATCTTGTCAATAAAGCCTGGTTTTGTGGCATGCCATTTTATGTGGATGAGAGGGTATTAATACCTCGCTCGCCAATTGCAGAACTGATCGAAGAAAATTTCAGTCCATGGATATCACAAGATGATCAAATAACGCGGATACTGGATATTGGTACAGGCAGCGCTTGTATTGCTATAGCAGCATCCATTGCATTTCCATATGCAGATGTCGATGCCATAGATATCAGCAGGCCAGCACTGGATGTGGCAAGGATAAACGTTGAGCAGAATCAATTATTAAAAAGAGTCAATCTGATTCAGTCAGATATATTCGAAAACCTCCAGGGGAAGAAATATGATTTAATAATTGCTAATCCACCCTATGTAGACTTGGCGCAGATGGAGCAATTACCCAAAGAGTATCGTCATGAACCTGCCTCAGGTCTCGCAGCGGGTGAAAATGGGTTGGATATAGTCAGTATTATCATTCATGAGTCCCATCACTACTTGAATGATAAAGGCGTTCTGATTGTTGAGGTTGGTAACGCCCAAGGTGCTTTGGAGGAAGCATTTCCTGATATGCCCTTCACCTGGCTGGAGTTTGAGCGGGGCGGTGAGGGTGTGTTCCTACTATACAAGGAAGATATGCACAATTAGCTATAGTGACGTCTGCGAAACACGATAACACTTAATCTTTTTTCGGTAATCATATCCATATAATTTTTTTTTATTTTTTGGAAGATAATTCTCTGTGTCCTCTGTGCCCTCTGTGGCGAACCTGTTAGAATATGTCACCATGTCTGGAAATTCTTTTGGAAAATTATTCACCCTTACAACCGCGGGCGAGAGCCACGGTAAGGGGTATCTATGCATAGTCGATGGTTGCCCACCTGGAATGGAACTATCGGAAACTGATATCCAGCACGATCTTGATAGAAGGAAACCTGGTAAATCCAGACATGTCACTCAACGGAGGGAATCAGATACCGTTGAAATATTGTCTGGTGTCTTTGAAGGTAAGACAACTGGCACCCCAATTGGATTGCTCATCAATAATGAAGACCAGCGATCCAAGGATTATTCAAATATTATGGACAGGTTTAGACCTGGCCACGCGGATTACACATATCAGCAAAAATATGGTTTTCGTGATTACCGTGGCGGTGGACGTGCATCTGCCAGAGAGACCTGTATGCGGGTTGCAGCGGGGGCAATTGCAAAAAAATATCTATTCGAAAATAGTAAAACCCGAGTGCGTGCATATTTATCACAGTTAGGTAGCAATAAACTTGCACTTAAAAATTGGGATGAAGTAGAAAATAATTCTTTTTTCTGCGCCGACCCCGATGCGGTTTCAACAATCGAAAAATATATGGATGATCTTAGAAAAGAAGGAAATTCGGTTGGGGCCAGAATTAATATTATTGCTGAGAATGTGCCAGTAGGATTAGGCGATCCCGTTTTTGACAGGCTCGATGCAGACATCGCAAAGGCCATGATGAGTATCAATGCTGTTAAAGCTATCGAAATAGGTGCTGGCTTTGGGTCTGTTGAACAAAAAGGTACGGATCATCGTGATGAAATAACGCCCGAAGGCTTCCTGAGTAACCATGCAGGGGGAACCCTAGGAGGGATTTCTACTGGGCAAGACGTATTAGTTAGTATTGCACTTAAGCCGACATCGAGCATCAGGCTGCCAGGTAAAACCGTTGATATCGCAGGTAATCCAGTGGAAGTTGCTACTAAGGGACGTCATGATCCTTGTGTTGGAATTCGAGGTGTCCCCATTGCTGAAGCTATGCTGGCTTGTGTATTAATGGACCATGTTTTGAGAAATCGTGCTCAAAATTCAGACGTAATCCGTACTACCCCGATCATTCCTGGTCAGAAGCCGTAAAGCTGTCCTTATAATCAATCGGCTTAAATCGCCAGATTAATACTCCTGCCATCAGGTAACCGATATTCGCCAAGCCAACCCACTGAATCCAGTGAGGAACGCCCAGGACATAAAGTCCTATTGGAAAAAAGGAGATGCCGAAAATAATTATCATGGCGGTTGCATGAGCTTTTAGTGTAGCCACTATGATAATAATTGAGAGCACAATCATTAGAAGGACGACGGCTGTGCTGGCAATGTTGAATGTAAAAGTCGTATCAGGTGCCCATAATGACATCATCCACAATATGGCGGCTAATGAACCTGATGCAATTCCAATAAATTGCCCTAATTTAAAAAAAATATTTATTTGATTAGTATTTTCTGGCATTTTTAAAAATAAGTCTGAGTAATATTCTGTGGGGTGACTGTATCAACGGAGATAACATTTATCAATTAATCGATTTTTTCTTATAGCTAATCACGCACCAGTATGGAGACTCGCTACTAAACTTGATATTTTCCAAGCCTGATCTCCATAGCATTTGTGTTATTTGTTGTTTTGTAAATCGTTTCTCTAACCGAGTCCCAAACCGGTCCAGTGCGTCTGTTCGCATGGTGTAAAATGACAGAGATCGGTATTCAGACAATGGTATGTTTCTGACATTTACCCCCAGTTTTTCTAATATATATGCCACCCTGGCGAGTGGAAAATAGATTAACAGGGCAATAAACAAAGAAGTCATCTTTTTTAATGGGAAAGCTAGCCTTGATATTGCGAGTCGAATTACATTAGATAGTTTCCAGATCAATCTGTACCAATATGGACGGTTATCAAAGGCGTAGTATAGATACAATAAAAACGGCGCACCGGGTTTTAGTTTGTCTGCACAGTGCAATATACCAGATTCCGTATCGGGGACATGATGTAACACTCCCAGTGAATACCCGAAATCCATGGAATCATCTTCAAGTGGTATAGAGTCAACCGAGGACTGGTGAAATTGACAGTTATCAAAACCTGTTAACTTCATTTTTGCAGTTTTTAGTGCCAGTTCACTTGGATCGATACAATGCAACCCCCCGACCTTTGGGGCGATAATTTTTGCCCACCGCCCGCTGCCACAACCCAGGTCAAATCCTATACTTTTATTAGAAAGGACCTCATCAGGGAAAATTGAAAAATACCGTTTAAACAAGTCCTCGATTTCATGTTCAGGGACCGGGTCTTGATTGAAGTTAGACCATTCATGGCCAAAGTCTTCAACGACGTTTTCATCGATGTTCTTATTCAATATAAATTAATAATTGATTAGGGCAGCATTTCTTTTAATGCAGGCTTTGTTACCTTTCCCATGGCATTTCGAGGTAGGGCATCAATGATGATAATCTGCTTTGGGATCTTGTAAGGAGACATTTTACCATCACACCAGGCTTTTAAATCCTCATAAACCATCGTTTTTTCCGGCTTCAATCCAATAAAGGCTGTGACAGCTTCGCCCCACATCTCATCCGGTGAGCCAATGACAGCACATTCTGCGATGTCATCATGTGTAAGCAGCGTCCCTTCTATTTCAAGTGCGGAAAGTTTGTATCCTCCGGATTTGATTATATCCACCGATGAACGTCCCATAATCCGATAATATCCGTTTTCTTTCACAGCAACATCACCAGTGCAGAACCAACCGTCCTTGTAACTACCCTCGGTGGCTTCCTTGTTTCCCCAGTATTCCAGAAAAACATTGTTACCCTTGATGCGGATTTCACCGGGTTTGTCTTCTTCATCTAATAAATTATCGTCATCATCAAACAAACTTACCTCTACACCGGGTAGTGCAATACCAACTGCTCCAGCCCGGCGTTCGCCATCATAAGGGTTAGAAATGGCCATGCCGATTTCTGTCATGCCATATCGTTCAAGCAATACTTGCCCGGTGAGTTCCAGCCACTGATTATAGACCTTAACGGGGCAGGCAGCAGAGCCAGAAATATTCAAGCGCATGTTTCTGAATCCATTGGTAATGGATTTTTTATCTGCATCATCAAGTGTATCCAGGTGTTGGATCATTTTCACGTATATCGTGGGCACCGCCATAAACACGTTATAACTATTGCTTGCTACCTCATTGAGTATGTTGTCCATATCAAATTTCGGAAACAGGGATACGCTTGCACCAGCCCATAAACCACAGCACAGAACATTTATAATTCCATGGATATGATGTAGCGGTAAAAACAGTGGGATCGTATCGTCATAATCCCACGCCCAGGCTTCAATTAAGGTTGTAATCTGCGCACGGATATTTTTATGGGTACTGACTACCCCTTTGGGTTTATTGGTTGTACCACTGGTAAACAGTATCATTGCCCGCCTATCCAGGCTTATCTCGGGTAATGTGCCCGACTTGTCAGTGAGTATTTCATTTACGGATGACAGTTTTATATTCAGTTTTTCACATAAATCTGAAATATTCTCACTGTATTCACCATTGGCGACCACTCGAGTTACTCCAGCGCATGTAAGGGCATGTTCCAGTTCCGCCAACGCAGAACTCACATTTAATGGGACTGCAATACCACCTGCACGCCAGACACCAAACAACATGGTGACGTAATCCAGACTGGCTGGCATCAAGAAGGCAATTCTTTCTTCGTTGAGATCAGACTTTCCATCAAGCAGGTTAGTCGCCATGCAGTTAATCCGAGCGTGTAAATCAGAATAGCTTGTTGAATTATCCCCTTCGATTAACGCGACCTTAGAATGGTCATCATTTAAATGGTGGAATGATGGTAGTGAAGTATCTTTGGTGCTTTCCATAATAATAATACTCTTCTCTTTATTGATTAATAAATTGCGTTGACGATAAGAAACAAAATTGATGGGCCCATTAGGCAACCTACGCCTGTATAAAAGGTTGCGGTCATTGCTCCATAAGGTACCAGTCTGGGATCCGTTGCAGCCAATCCTCCAGCAACTCCACTGGTGGTTCCCATTAAGCCGCCAAATACCATAGCTGATTGAGGATTATTTAACCCGATATACTTTGCAACCATAGGGGTTCCTATCATCACCAAAATAGATTTCACAAGTCCCGCTGCAACACTAAGTGCTATTACGTCTGAGCTTGCACCTATGGCAGTACCGGTGACTGGGCCGACGATATAGGTAACAGCACCTGCGCCTATGGTGGTGATACTAATAGCGTCTGTATAACCAAACATTACTGCTACAACAGCGCCTACAATAAATGAGACTATTACCCCTGCAAATATTGATACTATTCCAACAATACCGGCTTTTTTAAGTTCGCCTATGTGGACCCCAAAGGCGGTTGAGACGATGGCAAAATCTCGCATCATGCCGCCGCCCATAAAACCCACACCGGCCAGAAGGCCAATATCGGCAACACCTGTGCTGCCACCGGTGGCCTTACCACCTATGTAGGCTGCAACCAGTCCAAGCGTTATGGCAATAGCAGAGCCATGAATACGTCCATGCGTTAGTTTGTTAGACAAAAAGTAGGAAAACCATGTAATCAGCCCAACTGCGGCAAATGCAACTATAAGACCATTTCTGGAAAAGACCTTTTCTAAAAGTTCGATAGTGATGTCCATTAATCTTCTCCCTTTGCACTTTCATCAATAGGAGGTAAGGGATCACTTTGTGGACCGATTTTGCTTATAACAGGAACTAATGCAAAACTGACTAATACAGCAATAGTACCCGCCAGCAGTGCCAGCATGCCGCCATCAACAGCAGCAACGACGTTCTGTCTTGCTGCCATAGCCACGACTATGGGGATATACATTGCACTCCAGAATTTAATTCCAGCTCCCGATGCCCCTTCTGTGAGGGACTTAAACATTGGATGACTACAGGCTAGTACCAGTAGCAGCATGGCGATTCCTACGCCACCAACATTGGCCTGTACGCCAATTAAAACCCCAAGTATTTCACCTGTAAATAATCCAATTACCATGCATACCGATAAGAGTGCAACACCGTAAATAATCATTATTTCCCCCTGCAGTATTATTTTTATTAAGGAAGATGATATAGGGCGAGAAGGAAGTCTGCAATTGTGCGGATGAATTCCTTTTAAGGAAAACATCTCCATACTTAATTAACTGAATATTTCGATGTTTACTGAAATATTATTTTGACATTAATAAATAGACTGCGAATAGACTGTTATCGTCTGTCCAGTATTTAACATGTTCAAAACCATTTTTAACAGAAAGTGAAATAAATTCATCCGGAGAATATTTGTATGAATTCTCTGTGTGTACTTGCTCATCTTTTTCCAGAAAAATGCTGTGCTCGTTTATTTGGAGTGTCTGCTTTTTCTTGCTTACAAGATACATTTCAATTCTTCCAGCATCCTTGTTGTAATAGGCGTTATGCTTGAAATTGTCTGGTTCAAAATCCATCCCCAGTTCTTTTTGGATTCTAAGTAACAAATTAAGGTTAAATTCCGCTGTTACTCCGGCTTCATCATTGTATGCAGCATTCAGGATGGTCTCATTTTTTTTTGTATCTACGCCAATTAATACCATGCCATTTTGTCCAATGGCCTCATGAATCATGGACAAAAATTGACCTGCCTCATCACGTTCAAAATTACCTATACTTGAGCCTGGGAAAAAGAGTAAACGTGGTCCATCAGGTACAAGGTCTGGAATAGGCAAAGAATGTGTATAGTCCACACAAGTTGCATGAACACGTAGCCATGGGTATTCGTTTACCAGATGCGTGGCAACTGATTTGAGGTAGTCGAAAGAAATGTCCATGGGGACGTAGGCAGATGGTAATAAGCTGTTAAGTAGCAGTCTGACCTTGACGGCATTTCCCGCACCTGGTTCAACCAGAATCCTGCCTTCACCCGTCAGGTTTGCAATTTCATCAACATTCTCAGAAAGAATTGATTGCTCGATGGTGGGGGGGTAATACTCTGGTTGTTTACAAATTTTATCAAAAAGCTCAGATCCACGTTGGTCATAAAAAAATTTAGGAGCAATTGATTTTTGTTTTTTTGATAAACCATTAACAACGGCATCCTGAAGACTCAGGGCGCCAGGTTTGTGATCGTGAAATGTCAGATTAGTGTTCATTCAAGATCTGCAGCAAGTCGTAATCCGGTAAATGCCCATCTTTCATCAGGATAGAAAAAATTTCGGTAAGATGGGCGGATGTGGTCAATAGACGTCACACAACTACCACCTCTCAAGACCATCTGGTTTGACATAAACTTGCCGTTATACTCACCCATAGTTCCAGATAAGGGTTTAAATCCTGGATAAGCCGTGTAAGGGGAGGAAGTCCAGGCCCACAAATTACCATACCACTGGTTTTCTTCAGTCGTCGGAGCAGGGTGCAGTAAATCATCTTCTATAAAATTTCCAGTTATTGGTTTCGAAAGGAGCATAGTCTCTATTTCGGATTCAAGTGGAAGACGGTTACCTGACCAACGGGCAAAGGCATCGGCCTCGTAATAACTGATATGACACACTGGTTCATCCATATTAAGTTCGCGAACGCCACCAAGGGTAAATTGTTGCCAGTTTTCATCATCTGCAGACCAGTACAAAGGATGCTTCCAGCCATGAGTTTGTATGTTTGCCCAGCCATCTGACAGCCAAAGGGCAGGATTGGAATAGCCACCATCTATTATAAATTCCAGGTATTCCGAATTGGTGATGAAACGAGTTGCAAGCTTAAAAGGTTTTAGTAGAACGTCATGGTTTGGTGTTTCATTATCGAAACAAAATTCATCACCACGGTTGCCGATTGTTTTGATGCCTCCATCTATTTTAATCCAGTTTAGCTCTTGCTGATTCCCTTTGAGGGCAATTAGATCTTCTCGGTATGCAGGTTTCAGGGGGTTAGAATTGAAGTTATGCTTTACATCCATGAGCAATAATTCCTGGTGTTGCTGCTCATGATGTAGTCCAAGTATGATTCGAAATGTCATATCTTCCCATTGAAGTTGATCTACTGAATCAATTAAGTCATGCATTTTTTCATCGACGAATTGTCGATATTGAAAAATTTCATCTACAGTAGGGCGTGATAACAAACCGCGTTTTGTACGAGGATGCATATTGCCATGGGTATAGTAATAACTGTTAAAAATGAAATCATACTTGTCACAAAAGACCTGATAGTTAGCTTGATATTCAGCAAGGACAAAGGTCTCAAAAAACCAGGACACATGAGCGATATGCCATTTTGGTGGACTGGTTTGAGGGATAGACTGGATCTGAAAATCGTCCCGCTGAAGTGGCTTACACAGCAGTTCTGAAAAATCCCGGACTTGGGAATACGCTAATTTTAATTGCTCGCGCCCAGGTAATTTTTTTACCTTGGTATCCATAATTTGACCTTTTATTTTGTTATAACTATAAGTTGGTGATATCTGACAATCAACCGTTGGATGTGAAAAGTATATTACAAATTATTGTTTTGATTGAAATAATTTAGTGTTTTTTCTTTTTTTTTAGATACAACAACAATTTGCTGGTGAGATTTGAATTTTATTCCTTAATCGATGTATTGCGGCCTTGATTAGCTACATCTATGCTAACAGAGATAATATTAATTCAGGGGTTCGGTAATTCATGGAACATTTATCATTTATTGCACCCAGTATGAGAAACACGATGATCATATTGCTGGTTTTACATGCCAGTTCAAGCATGGTATTGGCGCAATCTGGCATCCCAATGGAACTGGTCCATTATCCGGAATATGTCTTTCATAACGGACAGGTGTTAACGGCGGATGCAGACAGAGATTTTACTATAGCACAGGCAGTTGCCGTTCGAGGTAATCGAATCCTGAGTGTAGGAAACAATGATCAAATTACACGTCTGGCAGGTCCGTCCACCAGAGTAATTGATTTAAAAGGTCGATCTCTGACACCTGGTTTTATCTACAATGATGGAGACAACTCGGTCCCTGCTGGCGACATTCTTAAAGACAGTATGTGGAATGGCCATACCAAACCACATCTGGGAGGCCGAACAATTGATGAGGCCCTGGCAACTCTGGCATTTATAGTTGAGAATGAAGGGAAGCCCGACGATCCCTTTTTCTTTAACCTGCAGGATCAATGGTCTGCCGTGGCTATGAAATCCTGGAACCGGGAGACATTAGATGAAGTTGCTCCAAACAACCCGGTAATGGTGTATATCAGTGCCAATATCGCACTCGCTAATCAGTCCATGCTGGATCTTGCCATTGCCAATGGCCTCCCCGTGGACCATTTTCATATCGGGCGCAATAAGAACGGAGAATTTACAGGATACACAGGTGCACAGGTCAGCGGATTTATCGGTCGCGAAGTTCGATCCTGGCCGGATCCTGAGTGGTTTGACCAGGTCGCAATGCCTCAGGCTGTGGAATCACTGGCAAATTATGCGAGACATGGGGTAACAGTTGCCACCGGTCACATGAGTGCGCCGACCATGACTATTTTAAACAGGCTGTTTCATGAACAGCCCGATGACCTGGCGGTGCGTGTCTATCCCGGCCTGGATTTCTTGCGACAAAACCCCAATGGCGAAATGTATCTAAAACGTATGGGTAACCTCGTAGATTTTTCCCTTAGCGATGATCGTGGTCCCATGATTACTATTGTAGGAGCCTCTGTTGGTCCGCATTCTGGTTCCCCTGATTCCACTTTTGGGCTATTGACTATCAATCCCAAGACTAAGGTGATCCCGCAAATCAGTCCCAATACAAATGGATACAATAGTTGGTCAGCAGAATCCATTACCGGACTGGGTATTGATGATCTAACAGCAGATCAACTTAAACAGACAGATTACTATAATGTCATGCTGGCCAGGCAACATGGCTGGAATATGACAGGCATTCATAACATGGGTAGCGAAGGTATCCGGCTTGCTATGCAGAATGTCTATGAGGCCGAACAACAGGACAAGCTGTATGTTAAAAAACTCTGGCGACCTCAGGGATTTGACCACAACATTGAATGGGTACCGGAAGTCTTTGACTATTACAAAAATCATCCCGTCTTGAAAGACGTAGTTCGATTTGGTGTGAACCTGCGTATAGTAATGCGACAAAGGGATGCAGGACCTCTGAATATACAGGACGTAGTCGAGGCTCAGTATGGCATGGAAGGTCTTGAGCGCATGGCACCCTTAAAGACATTACTGGATAACAACATACCGTTTCACATTGAAGGTACCGAGCCAAGAGACGGGGATGCCAATCCCGCCTGGTATATCCAAAAGGCGGTATCACGCATAGATAGGCATGGTCGGGTGATCGCTGAAACTGAAGTCCTGGATCGCGAGACCGCATTTTTGGCACTAACCCGCTGGGCGGCAAGATTTATTGGCGCTGAAAATGAATTGGGGGCCTTGCGACCAGGTATGCTTGCTGACCTGGTGGTCTTTGACGGAAACTTGTTGGATGAACCCATAGAGTCACTGGACAGTTTAAGGCCGGTGTTGACCCTGGTGGGTGGTAAGGTGGCTTATGAATCCTCTGAGCTTTAACAATAACTGGAGTAAGTTATGAATAAACTTTTAATCTCAGTTCTTAAGTTATCCATTGGATTTCTTATTTACAGTAATACATTTGCACAAAACATCCCTGAAGAGCTGGTCCATTATCCAGATTTTATTTTTTATAATGGCCAGGTACTCACTGCGGATGCAGATGAAAATTTTACGGTGGCCCAGGCAGTGGCAGTCCGGGGCAACAGAATATTTAAGGTCGGGACCGATTCACAGATACGTCGACTTACCGGTCCGGATACCAGGGCAATAAACCTGAACGGACGGTCTCTAACACCAGGTTTTATTTATAACGACGGAGATAATGCCGTTCCAGCAGGTGACCTTCTCAAGGAAAGCCAGTGGCAGAACATGATACAGCCAAAATTGGGAGGGCAGAGCATTGACCAGGCACTGGTAACATTGGCCTACATCGTAGAGAACGAGACTGACCCCGGTGCCCCGGTATTTTTCAATTTGCAGGATCAATGGGCCGCTGTGGCCATGCGGTCCTGGGGCATAGATACCCTGGATGAAGTGGCGCCTGAGAACCCTGTGGCGATTTATCTGGACAGCAGTTATGGAATCATGAATACAGCAATGATAGACCTTGCTATTGAAAGTGGTTTTCCTGCCAATCACTTTCACATTGATCGTGATACCGAAGGTGATTATACCGGTGTCGCCGGTGCGCAATTAGTAGGATTCGTTGGTCGTGAGGTTCGTCCCTGGCCTGATCCTCGTTGGTTTGATGATGTGGCGATGCCGGATGCCGTTGCATCACTGACGAATTATGCCCGCAATGGGATCACTCTTGCCACCGGGCATATGAGTGCGCCGACCATGACGGTATTAAACCGGTTGTTTCATGAAAACCCGAAAGGCCTTGCCATCAGGGTCTATCCCGGTCTGGATTTTCTCAGGCAGAATCCCAATGGTGAGATGTATTTAAAACGAATGGGTAATCTGGTTGATTTTTCACTTAGCGATGATAGAGGTGAAATGGTTACCATCGTCGGCGCGTCCGTTGGACCGCATTCAGGATCAGAAGATGCTGCCGCCAGCCTGCTCTCAATCAACCCGAAGAAAAATGTCATTCCTGATATCAGTCCCAATACCAATGGTTATAACCGCTGGACTTCTGAATGGTTTACCGGATTATCGCAAGGTGACTTGACTGGCGCACAGCAGTTACAGACGGATTATTATAATGTCATGCTGGCACGCCAGCATGGTTGGAACGTCACCGGGATACATAATCGGGGTAGTGAAGGCATTCGTCTTGCCATGCAGAATGTGGCAGAAGCGGAAAAACAGGAGAAGCTATATGTTAAGAAGCTATGGCGTCCCCAGGGATTTGATCATAATGTGGATTGGGCGCCAGAAGTATTTGAATACTATGAGGCAAGACCAGAATTAAAAGAATTAATCCGCTTTGGTGTGAGCATAGAAACCTTTATCCGTCAGCGTGATGCAGAACCACTGGGTATAAAAAATGTACTCGAAGCCCAGTATGGTATGGAAGGGCTGGAAAGGTCAGCACCATTGAAGACTCTGCAGGACAAGGGCATCAAGTTTCACATTGAGGGCAGCGGCCCCAGTAATCCATTACGGAAAATACAAATGGCGGTGATGCGCCTGGATGATGATGGCAGAGTGATTGCACCTCAAGAATCATTAAGCAGAGAATCGGCATTTCTGGCACTGACTCGTTGGGGCGCGCGGTTTATTGGTGCAGAAAATGTTATGGGTTCTATACAGGTGGGCCACCTTGCAGATTTAGTAGTATTTGATGGAGATATCATGGATGTCTCTATAGAAAATATTCATGAATTAAAGCCTGTCCTTACCCTTGTGGGTGGGCAGGTTGCCTTTGAATCACCTGAACTATAACGAACGCCTCATCACGGTATCACGGGAGTATCCTATGTCATTCAATCGAGCTATCCTATCGAGGGTATTCATAATCTCTCTTTACTGCGGGTCGGTATTTGCCCAGTCTAATGTCCCATCAGAACTGGTGCATTATCCAGAATTTGTCTTTTACAATGGTCAGGTGCTCACTGCTGATGCTGATGAGAATTTTACAATTGCCCAAGCCGTCGCAGTTCGTGGAAATCGTATCTTTAAGGTCGGAGATAACAGTGAAATTCGACCACTGTCAGGCCCCAATACTCGTGTCATTAATTTAAACGGACGTTCATTGACACCAGGCTTTATTTATAACGATGCAGATAATGCCGTGCCTGCGGGTGACATTTTAAAGGATAGTCAGTGGGGTGGAGTAACTCATCCACATCTGGGGGGTGAGACTATAGATCAGACTCTCGCTACGCTGGCATTCATTGTTGATAATGAAGGTAAGGATGGTGCCCCGGTATTTTTTAATTTGCAGGATACCTGGTCAGGTACTGCCATGAAAATTTGGGACAAAAACACCCTGGATGAAGTGGCACCGGATACCCCTGTCCTGGTTTCATTGGAAAGCAGTGAGGCCCTGGTGAACACGGCCATGTTGGAACTTGCCTTTGAAAGCGGATTGTCTAGCGAACATTTTCATCTCCAAAAAGATGAAAATGGCGAATTTACCGGCAGGGTCGGTGCCCAGGTGGCAGGATTTATCGGAAGGGAAGTTCGTCCGTGGCCTGATCCCATATGGTTTGATGACGTTGCTGTGCCTGGTGCGATAGAGTCCCTGGCAGATTATGCCCGTTACGGGATCACTGTAGCCACGGGACATATGAGCGCACCCACTATGACGATTCTTAACCGTTTGTTCCATGAACAACCAGATGATCTAAAGGTTCGTGTCTATCCCGGCCTGGATTTTCTTAGGCAAAACCCCAATGGTGAGATGTACTTAAAGCGTATGGGGAATCTGGTTGATTTTTCACTTACCGATGATCGCGGCCCCATGGTGACGATAGTTGGTGCATCAGTAGGACCGCACTCCGGCACCCCCGATGGGATGTCAGGCCTGCTCTCTATCGACGCCAAAGATAATGTAATTGATGGATTGAGTCAGAACCCCCGGGGTGATAATCGTTGGACCGCAGAATGGATCACGGGTCTTGGTCAGGGTGAATTATCACCGGAACAACAACGTCAAACTGACTACTACAATGTCATGCTGGCAAGACAACATGGCTGGAATGTCACGGGTATCCACAATATGGGCAGTGAAGGCATACGCCTTGCCATGCAAAACGTCGTCGAGGCCGAGCAACAGGAAAACCTGTACGTCAAAGAATTATGGCGACCTCATGGATTCGACCACAATATCGAATGGGTGGATGAGATTTTCGAATATTATGATGCCCACCCGGAATTAAAAGATAAGAATCTCGTTCGTTTTGCCGTTAGTCTCACCAATGGTGTCGACCAACGTTCGTCTGAACCTCTTGGTATAGAACGGCTCACAGAAGCACAATGGGGAATGGCAGGTTTGGAACGAATGGCGCCATTGAATATGATTAGACAAAAAGGAGTACCATTTCATATTGAAGGTAGTGGTCCCAGTAATCCATTAAGAAAAATCCAACAAGCAGTGACCCGAAAAGATCGTGATGGGCGTGTGATTGCAGCAAACCAGGTCATAACCCGCAAAGAAGCATTTCTAGCATTAACTCGTTGGCCCGCAAGGTTTATCGGTGATACTCAACTAGGGTCAATTCAAGCAGGCATGTTGGCAGACCTGGTGATTTTTAATGGCGATATTATGGAAACACCCATAGAAGATCTTGCAAATTTAAATGCGGTTTTTACTATGGTAGGTGGCAAGGTTGCTTTTGAAGCGCCTGAATTATAAAAAACTATATTTGAATAGTCGTCATACTGGCGAAAGCGACCCACAGGATGTGGGAAATGTCGCGAGACGCTTACATGGATGGAATCGGTAGAGTCGCGCCTGGAACGAAGACCGAGAACGACGCACGACTCCAGGGATGGAGGAGTTAGAAACGTGTCTGGAACAACGTTCGAGGAGCCAAAGTCGAGGACAGGACGTCCGAAGCGACTAGTATCTAATTATAAAATAAATAATTATTAGCGGAGGCAGGCATGACAAATCAAAAAGTCATCGTTTTTGTATTCAGTTTTTTATTTTTCAAATCAGGATTTGTTTTTTCACAAACCAGTAATATCCCGCAAGAGCTGGTCCATTACCCAGAATATGTTTTTTATAATGGACAGGTGCTCACTGCAGATAGCGACACTCCTGATTTTACAGTTGCTCAGGCAGTTGCCGTGCGTGGTAATCGGATTCTTAAGGTAGGAAGTGATACGGAAATTCGTAGACTGGCTGGACCCGCAACTCGGTCTATTGACCTTCGTGGCAGATCACTAACTCCTGGCTTTGTCTATAATGACGGTGATAATTCTGTCCCGGCAGGTGATTTAATTAAGGACAGCCAGTGGGGTGGGCGCATGCAACCCAAACTGGGAGGCGGTACGATAGACCAGGCATTGTTGACACTGGGGCATATTGTTCAAACACAGGGCCAACCAGGAGAGCCCATGTTCTTTAATCTCCAGGATCAGTGGGCGGCGGTTGCGATGAAATCCTGGGGAATATCTGAACTGGACGAAGTTGCGCCGGATAATCCTGTGATGATCTATCTGGATAGTAGCTATGGTTTGTTGAATACCGCAATGGTGAATCTGGCAATTGATAGAGGATTTCCTGCGGACCATTTTCACCTGGATCGGGATGATGCAGGAAATCCCACCGGCGTTTCGGGTGCGCATCTAAATGGTTTCATTGGTCGAGAGGTCCGTCCCTGGCCTGAACCGATCTGGTTTGACGAAGTCGCCATGCCCATGGCAGTTGAGTCGTTGGCAAACTATGCCAGGCATGGTGTAACACTGGCCACAGGTCACATGAGTGCTGCGACCATGACAGTCTTAAATAGAATGTTCCATGAGCAAAATGATGAACTTGCCATCCGGGTCTACCCGGGGCTGGATTTTATGATGCAAAATCCTAATGGAGAGATGTTTTTAAAACGTATTGGTAATTTGGTGGATTTTTCCCTGTCTGATGATCGCGGTGAGATGATTACTATAGTCGGTACCGCAGTGGGACCACACACAGGATCAGAGGATGCCGCAGCCAGCCTGCTGTCAATTGAACCCAAGGAGACTATCATTCCGAATATCAGTCCCAATACCAATGGTTATAATCGATGGACCGCACAATGGTTTACTGGTTTGAGCCATGACGACCTGACAGAATCTCAAAAGCGCCAAACGGATTTTCATAATGTGATGCTGGCACGTCAGCACGGGTGGAATGTTACTGGAATTCATAACCGTGGCAGTGAAGGAATAAGATTAGCCATGCAGAATGTCTATGAAGCAGAAAACCAGGACAAGTTATATGTAAGTAAATTATTTCGTCCTCAGGGATTTGACCACAATATTGATTGGGTGCAGGAGGTCTTTGACTATTACAACGCCCACCCAGAATTGAAAGCATTGATCCGTTTCGGAGTAAATCTTGGAACCATGATTAATCAGCGTGATGCAGAACCACTTGGGATCACGAATGTGTTTGAAGCCCAGTATGGATATGAAGGACTCAAACGTATCGCACCATTAAAATCTATCATGGATAACGGCATTCAGTTCCATATCGAGGGAACAGAACCTGGTGAAAATCGCGGCTTTCCTACCTGGTATATACAAAAAGCAGTAACTCGGATGGATTCACAAGGCAGAGTGATTGCGCCGGAAGAAGCACTGGATCGTAAGACGGCCTTTTTGGCATTGACACGCTGGGCTGCCAGGTTTCTCGATGCAGATGATGAATTCGGTTCTTTACAAGCAGGGATGATGGCAGACCTGGTCATCTTTAATGGCAACCTGCTAGATGTCCCCATCGAGGAGATCACCAATTTAAAACCAGTGTTTACTATGGTCGGTGGCAGGGTAGCCTATGAACAAGAAGGGTTGTAAAGTCTTAAAGTTACCAGCGAATATTTGCTGATATACCAACCGTATCAGGGCTGATGACAGGAATTACTGTCAGTCCTTTTTGTTTTTCATCGGCATCAAATACTGCGTCAACGGATTCATAAGCTAAATACCATCCCAGGGCCGCCTGGGAAAAATAGTGGGCGTTGTCATTAATACGTGACCAGGCAGTAAAAGTTGAAGCAAGTAGGGCGAGGTATTTAACCGGTTTATTTTCCTCGTTCATCCTGGCAATAGTTAAAAACGGAACAGCACCGACATAACCATGACCTGAGACACCGTTATCGTCTTCAAAAGGTCGCCAGTGTGATCTATGGTTGGTTTCACCAGGGCGAGATCCACCAGTAGCGCGTTGCATGAGCAGTAGTGCCGGAGTACCCGTCGCATAGGCACGAAGAGAATAGGCACCCCAATTTGCAATAGGTGATTCTGGCGCAGCAAACTTTAGCGCAGCTGCAACGGCAGTGATTGGTAATAAAAACTGGCGTTCGCCAAATTCCTTGAAGACATCAGACATATCATCCGTGGTTGAGCTTCGGATATCGTCCTGGAACCAGTCCTGGATACTATCATCGATGCCAGTATTAGCAGGTAGTGCACCAATTCCAAAACCTATACCCATTCTTAATAAGCGGTCTCCTGAATAGAAACTTTTATAGTCATTGATAACAGTGTTGATAATCTTGTTTTCAGTATCAGATGCAAATGATTCCGTCAGACATATGGATATTTGTAATGACAGAGTGATAAGCGAAATAAATAAAATTTTAAAATTTTTTTTCATAGGTATTGTTTCATCATTATTTTTTATCAAGCAACATACCAGAATGGATTGTCAGATGTATAGTTAAATTAAAAATTGGTTTAAGCTTCTTATAATTATTTTGTATCAATAATCTTGTCCAATTCGATAGTAATATCTTCTATCCCATTATCATTCAGACAACTACAGGTTCTTATCCCTGTAATTTCGGGCGGTATCGAACTGCCAGAATACCCGCGAGTTTGACAATAATCACTGCAGATAAAAGAAGGAAATTCTTCGTCTGTTGTTCTGGTATATTGTATGACGAAGGCCAATACGGGAATGATCGTTGCTATGAATGAATAAATAAAATGTCTGAAAACAGGTTTTGAATGCCCTTCAAGCTTCGTCCCCGTTTGATAGCCCCAATTTGAAATTACCACCAGTGAGACCAGGAAAATACAAACAGACAGTATTGGTACTAATATTGACACCCAGCCTGGCCAGCTTGAGTCTCCAAATATGAATAGCCAGAAAATCCCAAGAATTAAACCTGTAGAAAGAAAGGTCACCAGTAATGAAATTGCGATACCAGGGACGGCAAACAAAATCCCATACAGTACGGATTGTTTCATTTGCTATTGCTTAATCGTCTATGTTGAAAACACAGGACTGGGCGTATTCACCGGCTTCATTGGTCGTCCACGCCCCTTTGGGCTTGTCGTCCATCATGTCACACCAGCGTGCAGAACCAACTTCTGGTGCACAGGCAGATACAATAATTGAGAAACTTAAGGTGATAATAGTTTTTTTCATTTGAAGTTCTTATTGTTATTTACTGACGTATTGTGCTGGGGATTTTCATATTCCTCAAGTACCAGTAACATGTTTAAATTTACTTTTTCATATCTTTGGCAGATAACATTTCATCTTTACCACAACGCACGCCAGATAAACAACATACTTCCAAAAAATACGACTACTTCCATGACCCATGCATGAACCTTGACTGGTACGTGGTTCAACAATCTCCTGGCGATAAATCCACCCGGTGCCATACATAATCCTACCAGCATCCCCACCGCAATCAGATCTATATTTAATTTATCATTACTGCCATAGACGGCTATTTTAAAAACAGCCAGGGTCGTGGAAATGATTGCATCAGTGGCAATTAGGGTAACACTGTGTAGCCCGGCAGACATTAATATGGAGATCAGGATGATTCCTGTTCCTGCCATTCCGCCATTGATAAAACCAAATCCGATCCCACTGGCACGAAGACCATTATCGGACAGCTTGAAATCCAGGTGATTCATGAATCGGCGTAGCGGAATGCTGGCCAGTAGGAAACATCCCAGTATCAGTGCAATCCAACGACTGCTAAGCAGAGTGTAACAGTAAGCCCCGGCAATGCACGATGGTAACCCGAACATCAACATGAGCTTTACCTGCTTCCATTGGATGTCTCGCCAAAATGCCATGGAACGAAAACCGGTATTAATTAACATTGTTACAGCCATGACTGGAATCACATTTGAAATGCCAATAACCGGCGTCATAAAAACTGGCATTACAAGCCCCGCGCCATAACCGGACATGCCACCTAAGACAGAGAGGATAAATGCTATGCTGCAGACAAATATCAGTTGTAAGGGACTGGCGCTTGCTAAGAGGAATTCTTCATTCATAAGACGGCTTATAAAAGTGTGACTTGGTCAATAATAATGGAATCAGTAACAGGGTCATAACAAAACAATCTATTAGAAGGTTAAGGTATACGCCGGCGTATACTGATAAAGCCATATCATATATAGACCATCCAACGATGGCGACGATCATGGTTATCCATGCGCTGGTGGAACCGGTACTGTATGCATGCTGGACAAGGAATAAAAACAGGACGCCCCAGCTTGCAATGGAAGGACCCAAAATTCCGAGCATAAACTTCCCTAGCTCCAAGGATTCGATACTTGATGTATTAAAAGCACCTAGCATCTGCTCATTGTAATAATTGAACAGCCGAGTATTTACCAGGAAGGGGAGTGTCAGTCCCACAATAATGTGTAATATGGCTAGCAGAGAGAGAAACTGTTTTGCTGAATTGGCTTTCATTATTTTTTTTTAATATATGCTCGATAAAAAATTATTGCGACAATTCCATTCAATATCCCAATAGCCATAATGAGATAAATCAGCATGAGAATATACTGGTGCTGTGTTTGAATTACCTTCATTTGTAGCATGTAGACGTATAAGGAGATCTTTTTCATCGCCTCCAGATCTTCTGAATTTTCAATTTGATCAATGACTTCTTCTAAGTCATATTTAGAACTAATTTGTTGGTCTATGTTTTCTGTCAGGAAATAAAGGGACGCTGCCCCAAGAATGGGTAGCAGTACAAAAAAAGAGGAAAGTAAAAGGTACGCAGATTTTTTGTCCATGAATCATTCTACCATTTACAGGAAGATTGATAGCTTAAAATGATCAGTATGGATCGAAAAATTAAAGTCGGGAAAATGCGGGCAAGAATTTTTCTTTGGCATTCCCGATGACTGGATTGCCATGGGCGGGAATCAGATGCTCAAATCGAAAATCTATAATTTGTTTTAAATCGCTAGTCTCAGGTCGAGCATGCTTTAACCAGGCGGGCCCAATGTTATAGGGTTTAATAAATCCCATTAGGCGCATCATAATTTTTGCGGGAAGATTAAAAAACTGATCCGGCTTTGCCCAGTTTTGTAAGGCATCTCCTGAAATGAGGATGCCCCCCTCGCGTTCGAGAAATAACAGCAATTCCTTTGGGTTAGAAGAGTTAATACATATCGCCTTACTGCCATTTATCGGCAGGGCAGTGCTGTCATCAATAAAACAATCTGCTTGAAAATAACCTGACTGTATATCGATATTGAAATCAACCCCTTTAAAATAAGGTGCGTTGACTGACCAGACCTTTGCGCCATAACGCTCTTTGTAGAAGGCATCATCTATACCATGAAATTCTGCCAATCGAATAACGTGCTTGACTGTCCCAAGGGCTTTTAATTCAGCAAGCCCCGAATCATTAAGGCGGACAGAATTGATAAGTACCAGATCATTGTTTTCCCGGATCACTGTCATATTTCGACTGAAGCTGAGCGGGAGTCGTCCCTTAATAGACATTTCACCGCTGACAAGATAGATATCTTTAAATACTTTCTTAAAATTACCGTGGGGAAATGCATGTGTTTGTTCGGTCATCTATTGTTTATTCTGCTGCTTGTATTTTCTTCTTTATCTCAAATATCCTGACAATGACATAGGCAATCAGGGCAACGACAAAAAACACCAGAAACATCCAGGCGATCCCCTGTAATGAACCGATAACTGTACGGTAGACTTCCAGTGTCCAGCGTTCTGCATTCAAGGTCAATACTTCCATATTATATTGGGGTGCATTGATATAGCGTTCAAGCTGGTAAATCCTGACGCCACTGGAAATCCCTACAACATACCCTGCAAATTTTACATAGCGATGCCAGGCGGTGTATATATCATCCGCAATGATACGGTTTAAAATGGTACCAACAGGTTTATCGAATATCCTCACCACGATATAAGATACCCCGAATGCCACCATAAATGTGACCAGTAGTAAGGTGTAAAACATTAGATCTCCTCTGTATTGTGATACGAATACGTTGTTATTCGTGGCTTTTTGGTTTTTTGCTACAGGGATTTAAAAAAACGGTCTGTTCGTGGAAGGTAGTAGTCATCATAGTTTAGTGAAAGAACTACCCTGTTAGCCTTGCCAACTATCTCGTTTCTGGGGACAAACCCGATGATCCTGGAATCTGCACTATTGTCTCGATTATCACCCATAACCAGATAATGGCCATCTGGAACGGTTACGGCATTGAAGTTTGAAAGACGCGACCCACCTAACTGGGTTCTGATTGAGTATCTGATCCCCAACAAATCTTCAGTACGATCCATTGTCTTCTCGTCGATATTCAAATCTTGATATGTAAGTTCCCGCCCATTGATAAATAGTGTGTTGTCCACTAGTTTAACTGTATCCCCTGGAATACCAATGACTCTTTTCACCAACCGTTTGTCAGAGTAGGCCGAATCGAATACTACAATGTCTCCGTGGTCTGGGTTATTGAGATTTAATATAGATAGATGAGAGAACGGGACCCTCAGATCATAGGCCATCTTGTTCACTAAGATCCGATCCCCTTCAAGAATGGTCGGTTTCATGGAGCCTGTGGGCACTGTATTCCAGTCAGCAAAGGAGCTGCGAAAGACAAACATAAAGAAGATAAAAAGCAAAAATGATTTATTTTGTTTCCAGAATGTAGAGATTAAAGAATATGTGGTGCTCATGCCTTCTGCCCCCGTTATGAACGCAATAATATTGTGATATGGATCAAGTTAATAAGTTCAAAAAAAACATATCCTGACAGGGTTGGTTTTATTAGATTGATTATTGTTAACTAGTTCTCAGGTAAAAATAAATACCGCTAACAACTTGTGATTTGTTTCTCAGTTTTAATTTATCTGATTGAGATTTTACTTGCCTTTGATAGTTTTAGCGACATCGAACAAATTTTCAGCGAGGAAATGAATATGCTTATAAATAACCTGAAACTGATTTTTTTAATGGCCATTCTGGTGTTTATTGCGGGATGCGGTGGTGGTGCCGCTGGCGGTGGTGCTACGAACAATACCAATAATACCAGCAATAATACGAACACAGGAACGTCGGGAACAGAAACGGCCATATCTTCCTCTGGTGTGATTACCGGTTTTGGTAGTGTATTTATCGATGGTGTTAAATACGAAGTTGAAAATGGCACGGTGGTTGCCATTGAAGATGAAAACGATATTATTGGCGATGACAGTAGACTGAGATTGGGAATGAAAGTCAGAATCGAGGCCAGGGAAGATGAAAACGGTCAGCGTTTTGCCGATCGCATCGAATTCGATGAAGACCTCAAAGGGCCTGTGCGTAATGTTACGCCCGGTGCGGATGATAACACCATTGGTACCTTTACCGTTTTTGGGATCACCGTCACGGTAGATGCGAATACGATATTCGATGATGACGTGGGTGATACTAATGCCGATGATAGCATTGATATTAACGATCTGGATCTTGCTATTGGCCAGGCCGTCGTTGAGATCAGCGGGTTCCTGACCACGAATGGCATCCTCGCAACCCGCGTCGACAGGTTGAACCCGCCTGGCACTACTATCGATGAGAATGATGTGGAAGTGAAAGGGAAGATTACTGATGCCTCAGGGCTTCCAGTTTCCTTTGTATTAAATGGTGGCATTACCATCAATGTCGGCACAGCAATTTTTGATGATGGACTAAGCTCAACGGCTGACCTTGAGGTAAACCAGTTTGTCGAAGTGAAAGGCACATTAGTCACCGATGTAGAAATCAATGCTGAAGAAATTGAACTGGAAGGTCAGTTAAGAGACAAGGACAGGGAAGGTGAGTTTGAAATTGAAGGCGTCTTGTTATCAGTTAATACCACGTCCGAGCCACATGAAATAGTCATCAATGGCATCGTTATCCCGGTTGTGGAGGCATCGAGGCTGGTGCAATTCGTAGGCAAACGGGTAAAGATAAAAGGCGAATTCAATGCAAATAACGTTCTGGTCCTGGTAGAGGGAACCGGTGGTGTTAAAACAGAAGTGGAAAACAGTGTACGCACCGCAGATCTTCTGGTCTCAGTCAATGTAAGCACCGATACGCTAACATCAAGGCTAGGATTACAAATCACACCCACCGGGCTCAGCCGGGTTGATGATGACACCCGAGAAAATAATGACCATTTATTGCTAGATGACTTTATTCTCGGACTACAGGGCAAAGGTACTGCTTCAGGTGTGCCATTGGCAGTGGAGGCGCGAGGGTTTCCAGAAAATGGATCAGTGACCTGGACGCGGGTCGCTGTTGGCGAACTGCATACTGATGGTGGCATTAGTTGTCGATTACGTGGGCCTGTCAATGAAATCAATCCTACGGCTTTTACCTTTGAAATTATGGATGTGTTGGTCCATGTCTCTGGCGAAGGTGGAGATGAGGTGGCCTATAGGGACGAGCGTGAAGAGCCGGAAAAAATCTTAAGCAGGACACAGTTCTTTGAACGACTCACTGAAGGTGACGTCATTCAGGCCATTGGTAATACCGAGAAGGACATTGATACCCAAGACTGCAGTCACCTCAATCTGATCGCCGATGAAGTGGAATTTGAAACGGACGATGGCGTATTTGGTACTGTGCCAGACAATAAAGATGAAGAGGATGACCACGATGACAGTACCGTGGCAGATGATGAACTGGTTGGTGCGCCCAGTAATGTCGATAATGCAGAATTGACCTTTGAGATTGCCGGGGCAACCGTCCAGGTGACGAATAATACCTTTATCGACGGTTCCATCATCGAACAGATAAGAGGAGTGGAACTTAATGATGACGTATTGTTTACGGAGTTACTGGATGATGAAACATTGGGAGTCATTCTAGATGACCGTATCATTGTCGCCAGGATCATCATTGACGGAAACGTTTTGATCGTATTGAGTATTGAAGATATTTGAAAATAATAGTTGTTGGAGATAGTTCAGGTTTCTTAATACCTGAACTATCTCCTATATGTAATAGATTAAACTTTTTCCAGACCGGAGTAGTTTACACCTGATAACATGGCCATATCCCTGTTCCAGGTCGCTAGATCATTATTGTTTAATTTTCCAAGGGCATTATGCCCACATGCCCGGGCCATTACCGACATAAGTTCCACTGATGCTTCAAAGAAATTCTCAAGTTGTGTCGCTGATTTATCAATATTAATTCGCTTGCGTAATTCTTCTTTTTGGGTGGCAACGCCAGAAGGGCAATTATTGGTATTGCACATCCTCGCTGCGACGCATCCAATTGCCTGCATGGCACTATTTGAGACTGCAACGCCATCTGCTCCCAGGGCCAGCGCTTTGACAAAATCGATGGGCACTCTTAAACCACCTGTAATAATCAACGTAACACGTCCACTAGCACCTTGTTCATCAAGATAACGGCGAGCACGCGCAAGTGCGGGAATAGTGGGCACACTAATATGGTCCCTGAAAATGGCAGGGGCCGCACCGGTACCACCACCGCGACCATCGAGGATGATATAGTCGG
The DNA here is from genome assembly GCA_943788815.1 of uncultured Gammaproteobacteria bacterium. Lineage (GTDB taxonomy): Bacteria > Pseudomonadota > Gammaproteobacteria > Eutrophobiales > Eutrophobiaceae > Eutrophobius. Next base: position 523,854 of record CALSRS010000002.1, on the reverse strand, counting down.
CACTTGAATCCAGTGCAAACTGAATATCTTTCTCGATATGGTTGGCACTGAGCTTAAAACCAACAGGAATGCCACCGGTAATTTCTCTCACGCGGTCAGCAAACCGTTTAAAGTCATCAACAGTTGATAGATCACTGAATGTAGGTGGAGAGATGGCCGGCTGACCTTCAGGTATGCCTCTGACCTGAGAAATCTTTCCCTTATTTTTGTTTCCTGGCAGATGACCCCCGGTCCCGGTCTTGGCCCCCTGGCCGCCTTTAAAATGAAATGCCTGGACGCGAGGTAACAGATCTTCCTTATAGCCGAATTTGGCACTGGCCAGTTCGTAAAAATAGCGTGAATTTTCAGCCTGTTCATCAGGCAACATGCCGCCTTCTCCCGAACAAATCCCGGTACCTGCAAGTTCCGCACCTCGTGCCAGTGACACTTTTGCCTCTTCCGATAGTGCGCCAAAACTCATGTCAGATACAAACAGGGGAATCTTCAGTGACAACGGTTTTTTAGCTTCAGGTCCAATCACCAGTTCAGTATCAACTGGCACCTCTTCCAACAGGGGTTTGGTCGCCATCTGGGCAACCATGATTTGTATGTCGTCCCATTGCGGTAATTCATTTCTTGGCACTCCCATGGACGTCATTGGCCCATGGTGCCCAAGCTGTGATAGACCTTCTTTTGCCAGTTGATGAATAAATTCAACTGTGGGTTCGATTGATGTCGCCTTGGCTTCCGGCATTTCGGAATCTTGTTGCGTAAGCCCTGGACCTTCTTTGCCTACTTGTTCAGTTTCAAACTGATTATGCGTTCCATCGCAATAAGGCGCATTCCCAGTGTGTTTACACTGGCATAAAAAGGCTTCACCGGTTTCCTGTGCCTTAAAGCTTTTCGGTTTAAATTCCGTACCAACATGTGATCCATCACAAAACGGCTGCTTGCTTGATCGGCCACAAACACAAAAGTGGTATTCTTCGTTTTCAGTCAGACTGACTTTGGCAGGTTTGTTATCAGCAATGATTGGATTCGACATATGATTAATTTGTCCGATAGTGAATAGAATTAATTTATAAAGTTTGCAGAAATCTCATTTTAGTTCTGTTCAAGTTTATTGACTTCGTCTATTTGTTCATTGATCGTCCAGAAGTCATATAGTACGCCTAATAAACAGAGCCCCCCGGTAAACAACCAGATCAAACCAGTAATCCATTTTCCAAGATAAAATCTGTGAATACCAAAGATCCCCAGAAAAGTGAGTAATATCCAACTGACTGTATACTCCTTGTTACCACTGGTATATTTAATATCAGCCGTCCTGTCCATGCCAGGGATCAAGAACAGATCTACAATCCAACCTATTAAAAGTAATCCCAGGGTAAAAAAGTAAATGGTGCCAGATATGGGACGACCAAAATAAAATCGATGAGATCCCATAAAGCCAAAAATCCACAAGATATAGCCGATTAATTTACTGTGGGTTTTATTTGGAGGATTCATAAATCAATTATCGGGGGTGAGAATGGAATTGCAAGACTTGCCCCCACTTCGCTTTAGCGTAGATGTTAAAAATTTGTCGAGGTTGTCGGCAAAGGATTTTCTATCACTCTGATTAAGTGCTGGCGGACCGCCAGTATGGATGCCGCTAGCACGCATGGTGTCCATGAAGTCTCGCATACCGAGTTTTGCCTTGATGGTATCGGGACTATAGCGTTCGCCACGCGGGTTTAAGGCATGGCCGCCTTTATCCAGTACTTCTGCTGCGAGAGGGATATCACTGGTAATAACGAGGTCGCCGGTTTCCAGGCGATTTACGATTTCGTTATCGGCAACATCGAAGCCTGATTGTACTCTCAAAGATGAGATATTTTTGGCAGGGGGCGTTTTGATAGGTTGGTTGGCAACGAGGATTAATTGTACGCCGGTGCGTTGGGCTGCTTTGAATAATATGTCCTTGATGACAACAGGACAAGCATCGGCATCGACCCAGATTTTCATGTGTTAGAATATCTGAGCATGTAGGAAGTAATAATTAACCGGATATCCATTATTTAGATAATGCCGTCTCCATTAAAATAATCCTTTAAATATTGTCTTAAAATTTTATTATTGGATACTGGCTTTCGCCAGTATGACGGTTGAATTGTTAGCTTAACCTGATGCTGTGCCACCGACAGTCAAGTCTTCAATACGGATAGTAGGTTGGCCGACACCAACGGGAACAGATTGACCGTCTTTTCCACAAGTACCGATCCCGCTGTCCAGTTCAAGATCATTGCCTACCATGGAGACGCGAGTGAGTACGTCAGGACCGTTACCGATTAATGTTGCGCCCTTAATAGGTGCGGTAATCTTGCCATTTTCTATCAACCAGGCCTGGCTTGCTGAAAAAACAAACTTACCATTGGTAATGTCAACCTGACCACCACCGAACTGGGTGGCATAAACACCTTTATCTACCGATTTAATAATCTCTTCGGGGTCATGCTTACCTGCCAGCATGTAGGTATTGGTCATGCGAGGCATAGGCAGGTGGGCATAGGATTCTCGTCTACCATTGCCGGTTGGGGTCATACCCATTAATCGGGCATTATGCTTGTCTTGTATGTAGTTTTTCAAAATTCCATTTTCAATCAATGTCGTGCATTGTGTCGGCTCACCTTCATCATCGACTGTTAATGACCCTCTGCGGTTTGCAAGGGTGCCATCATCAACGACAGTGACTCCTTCAGTAGCAATTCGTTCTCCAATACGGTTTGAGAACGCTGATGTCCCCTTGCGGTTGAAGTCACCTTCCAGACCGTGGCCGATAGCCTCATGTAACAAGATACCTGGCCAGCCGGGACCTAATACCACGGTGGTGCTACCTGCTGGCGCAGGGACGGCATCTAAATTAATAATCGCCTGGTCTACAGCTTCATCGACATAAGATTGAATCAATTCATCATTGAGGAAATATTCATAACCAAACCTGCCGCCACCCCCAGCAGTACCTCGTTCACGTTTACCGTCAGCTTCAACAATGACGCTAAGATTCAAGCGGACCAGTGGCCTGATATCGGCAGTGAAGGTGCCATTTATATCCGCGATTAATACAGTAGTGATTTCACCAGCCAAGGTTGCGATGACTTGTTGTACCCTGTGGTCTTTTTTCCGTGCTAATTCGTCAACTTTTTTCAGCAGTGAGACTTTCTGATCCGGCGAGATAGAATCTATGGGATCTTTGTCCATATAAAGTGAGGGGACCAATCGGGTTTCCCATGCCTGTATTTCACCAGAACTGCCACTGCTGGCAATGGAGCGCGCCGCATTGGCTGCACTGGTTAATGCGGGTAGTAAAATTTCGTCTGAATAGGCAAAGCCGGTTTTTTCACCACTAATGGCCCTGACGCCCATACCCTGGCTTATATTATGTGAGCCTTCTTTAATAATACCTTCTTCAAGTACCCAGGATTCTCCTCTTGATGATTCAAAAAATAAATCAGCTTGGTCAATCTTATGGGACATGATTTGTCCGAGGGTTTTTTCAATATCAGCGACTTCCATACCAACGGGTGATAATAAATGTGACTTTGCTGTTTCAAGATACTGACTCATTAATTGGTTATTCCTTTTTATAAAAATTTTCTGTGTTTTAGAGCAGGGAAAGATTTTCGCAGTTTTGCCTGTTCCATAAAATCCAGATCGGCAATGGCAATACCCGGTCCCTCTTCAATGCTTGCTAGTATATCTCCCCAGGGACTGATAATCATACTATGTCCCCATGTTGTACGACTTTTTGTGTTTTTACCACCCTGATTGGCGGCCATCACGTAGCATAGATTTTCAACAGCGCGTGCTTTGAGTAGGGTTTCCCAGTGGCGCTTGCCAGTGGAATAGGTAAATGCAGAAGGAACCGTGATCAGGTTAATATTTTCTTCCAGCATTTTTCTGTACAACTCCGGAAACCTGAGGTCATAACAAATGGACATGCCTATTTGGGCAAAGGGAGTCGTTGCAGTGACAACTTTATCTCCAGCTTTGATAGTATTGGATTCGTTATAGGATTCGTTTTGCTGGTCGTTGACATTCACATCAAACAGATGAGCCTTTTCGTATCGTGCGCTAACATTTCCTTCAGGGTTGTATAGTAAACAACTATTATACACTCGATCAAAATCCTCACTTTGAAGCGGGATAGTCCCACCCATGAGCCAGATGTGGTGTGCTTTGGATTGGCTGGATAGAAATTTCTGTAGAGGTCCGCTACCAAATGGTTCACAAAGCTTCACTTTGTCCTGCTCATTATCACTGATGATAGAAAAATATTCAGGCAACAGGACAAATTCCGCATGTTGACTGGCAGCCTGGTGAATCAGCCTTGATGCCTCTTCCAGATTTTTCTCAAAGTTGTCCCCTGAGACCATTTGAATGACTGCGACACGTGTCATATGTACAGTATGACGGTAAATGGGCGAACTGGAAATCATTCTAAAATCAGCAACAATATTGTCACCTTTGTAGATATTCCCTTATACTTCATCTCTTTTATTAAAAACGAACTCTTTATAGTCTGAAATGAAAGAAGATTTCCCAAGAATTGACCGTTTGCCGCCCTATGTCTTCAATATCGTCAATGAATTGAAGATGCAGGAACGACATCGTGGTGAAGACATTATAGATTTTGGTATGGGAAACCCTGATCAGCCGGCGCCTGCCCATATCGTTGAGAAACTGGTGGCTGTGTCTCAGCGTCCCGATGTTCATAGATACTCAGTATCTCGTGGAATACCGCGTCTGCGCCGGGCGATATGCCAATGGTATAAGAATAAATATGATGTTGATCTGGATCCGGAATTAGAAGCGATTGTGACACTGGGTTCAAAAGAAGGGCTGGCACATCTTGCCATGGCGATAGTTGACCGAGGCGATGCTGTATTGGTACCAAACCCGTCTTATCCCATCCATCCTTATGGTTTTATTATCGCTGGAGCAGATGTCAGGCATGTTCCTATTGGTCCGGATGTGAATTTTTTTGATGAGTTAGAAAACGCTGTTCGCAATAGTTGGCCAAAGCCAAAATTACTGTTGTTAAATTTTCCAAGTAATCCCACAACACAATGCGTTGATCTTGGTTTTTTTGAAAAAGTGGTAGCGTTTGCAAAAGAGCATGAGATTTGGGTTATTCAGGACCTTGCTTATGCCGAGATTGTGTTTGACGGTTACCGTGCGCCTTCCATTATGCAGGTTGATGGAGCCAAGGATGTCGCCGTAGAATTTTATACTTTGTCCAAGAGTTATAACATGCCTGGATGGCGGGTAGGGTTTATGGTGGGAAATAAGGCATTGGTCAATGCTCTGGCAAGAATGAAGTCTTACCTCGACTACGGCATGTTTACCCCCATACAAGTGGCGGCCATCACCGCGCTTGAAGGACCACAAGATTGTGTTGAAGAGATCCGAACTATGTATCAAAGTAGACGAGACGTCCTTTGTGACGGCTTGAATGCGGCAGGCTGGGCTGTAGAAAAACCCAAGGCCACCATGTTTGTCTGGGCGCCAATACCAGAGCAGTTTCAGCATCTGGGATCATTGGAATTTTCAAAGCAATTACTATTACAGGCAAAGGTAGCGGTTTCCCCGGGTATTGGTTTTGGTGAATATGGCGATAACTATGTCAGATTCAGTTTAATTGAAAATGAACATCGTACCCGTCAAGCAGTCCGAGGCATACGTGGAATGTTGAAAGACAATAACGTAGTCAAGATACGGAGTGAGGCGTGAAACACTTATTTCGTCATTGCGGAAACCGCGTAGCGGTTATCTGGAATTTAGTGAAACTAAGTCTGCCCGTAGGGCAGTCATTAAATTAACTGGATTCCCGCCTTCGCGGGAATGACGGAATTAACTTTTTTTAAAATCTAAGATTATTTAAATTATGGAACCCGTAAAAATAGGATTATTAGGTTTAGGGACTGTCGGTGGTGGCACCGTCAGCGTCCTGTCACGCAATGCGAATGAGATCGCAAGACGGGCAGGTCGGGCGATAACTATCAGCCAGGCCGCTGCTAAGGAATACAGTAAAGACATATCCGGGCTGGAAACGGTTGGCAATATTACTGATGATGCCTTTGCCGTAGTGAATGATCCGGATGTTGAGATTATTATTGAACTGATTGGCGGCTATTCGCCAGCATTGGAACTGGTGATGAAGGCCATAGAAAATGGCAAGCATGTGGTGACTGCAAATAAGGCCTTGATTGCAACACATGGTAACGAGATTTTTGCAGCAGCACAGGCGAAAGGGGTGACGGTTGCCTTTGAAGCGGCAGTGGCTGGTGGGATTCCAATCATTAAAGCAGTAAGAGAAGGTTTGGCGGCAAACCAGATTGAATGGGCGGCGGGAATTATAAATGGCACCAGCAACTTTATATTGTCAGAAATGTTGTTAAAGAGCCGAGATTTTGATGATGTCCTCGCTGAGGCACAGGCCTTGGGCTATGCCGAGGCAAACCCTGAGTTTGATATAGAAGGTGTGGATGCGGCTCATAAGTTGACCATCCTGTCCTCCATTGCCTTCGGTATTCCTTTGCAGTTTGACAAGGTTTACCGGGAAGGCATTACCAACATCGAACGTCAGGACGTCGCCTATGCGTTGGAACTGGGTTATAAGATCAAGCATCTGGGTATCACTCGTATGACCGATCAAGGGGTAGAACTACGCGTGCATCCCACCTTGATTCCTCATAGGCGATTGATTGCCAATGTCGACGGTGTCATGAATGCGATTTTGGTTAAAGGTGATGCCGTTGGTCCAACATTATATTATGGTGCCGGGGCCGGTTCAGAACCGACTGCCTCTTCTGTCATTGCCGATGTGGTCGATGTGGTACGGGCCCTTACGACAGACCCCGGAAACCGGGTACCTCATCTTGCCTTTCAACCCAGTGCCATGTCTGATATTGCAATCAAACCCATGGAAGAGGTCGAAACGGGTTATTATTTGCGTGTCCTTGCGGTGGATAAACCAGGTGTACTGTCTGACATAACCTCAATACTGGGTGATCTTAACATCAGTATTGAAGCCATTATTCAGAAAGAACCTGAAGGTGACGTCGCAGATGTCCCTGTGATTTTTCTCACCCAAATGACTCGGGAGAAAAATATGAACCAGGCGATATCGAAGATAGAAGCACTCGCATCCGTGAAGGACAAGGTTAAACGGATTAGAGTAGAGTCTTTGGCTTAAGTAGTAAAAAGCAAAACGTACTAATTTAATTTATAGACATCGTTATTCCGGTAAGTCCGTAGGACTTATCTGGAATCCAGTGAAAATAAGTCTGCCCGTAGGGTAGTCATTATATTTACAGTGAATAACAGCGGCATAGCGGTACACAGCATCATCGCAACTGTATACAACTAGTGATAATTAACAAGGTAAAATAGATTCGTCATACTGGCGAATGCCAGTATCCAGTGAAATAATGACTCCGAAACTGGACATTTTTTCTACTGGATGCCAAGTCAAGCTCGGCATGACGTATAAGTAACATTAATAGAGTAATTAGATGACTGAATTTAGAACTAACAAAGGACTTATCGATCGATACAGATCAAGGCTTCCTCTTGCCAGTGATGCAAGTGTAGTTTCTTTGTACGAAGGGAGCACACCACTCATTCCCCTGGAAAATATTCAGAGCCTGACAGGCAAAAAAGTTGAAATCTATGCCAAGTTTGAGGGTCTCAATCCCACAGGTTCTTTTAAGGATAGAGGAATGACCGTGGCTGTCAGCCAATCGGTGACTGAAGGTGCCAAGGCCTTGATATGTGCCTCCACAGGTAATACGTCTGCATCAGCCGCAGCCTACGCCAGCCGTGCCGGGATAAAATGTTTTGTATTGATTCCTGAAGGCAAGATTGCCCTGGGAAAACTTGCACAGGCCATGATTAAGGGCTCTGTTGTCATTCAAATTCTGGGTAATTTTGATGATGGGATGCGTCTGGTTAAAGAAGTAGGGGAGAACACCGCGGTCAGTATCGTCAATTCTATCAACCCTTATCGTATACATGGTCAAAAAACTATCGCTTTTGAGATTATAGATGCGTTAGGTCGGGCACCTGACTACCATTGTTTACCAGTAGGAAATGCAGGGAACATTACAGCACACTGGTTAGGATATTGTGAATATGCTGGCAGAGAAGTTTTTCAGGATACATTTCAGTCTCAGCAAGGTGATTATAATCGAGACAAGGTGGTGGACACGACACCAGTGATGTGTGGTTATCAGGCCAGTGGAGCTGCGCCATTTCTTCGTGGTCATCCAGTGGAAAATCCTGAAACTGTCGCTACGGCGATTCGTATTGGTAACCCTCAGTCCTGGGATTTTGCATTGACAGCCAGCAAGGAATCAAACGGATGGTTTGATGAATTTTCAGACGATGAGATCCTGGCGACACAGAAACTGCTGGCAGAGAAGGAAGGTATTTTCTGTGAGCCTGCTTCGGCAATCTCGGTTACCGGTGCCTTAAAGGACATCAATTCTGGCAAAATTCCTGAAGGTAGTGTCATTGTTTGTACCCTTACTGGTCATGGTCTCAAGGATCCCGATACAGCTATCAAGCAAAGTAAAGCCCCTGTCATAAAGATTGAGCCGGAGTTTGATCAAGTAAAGAAGGCTATAGTGGATAATTTGGAGTGAGGAGTTAGACGTTAAACGAAACATGTAAAGTGTATCTTCATGTTTCCACCCGTCATTCCCGCGAACGCCTACATGGATGTAGGTGGTACGATTCCATGGTTGGATTCGGTAGAGTCGAGTCTGGAACGAAGACCGAGAGCGACTCATGGAGACAAAGTCGAAGCGGTAATCCAGTAATATAAAGCGCGTTACTCTTTACGTCTTACTTTTCACATTCATTAAACTGGCGAGCGTGGCTTTTCTCATGTAAATTCCATTCATGCAAAATCTGACGTTGATTATCCCCGGACTACTGGGGCCGGATGCCCGGTTTCACGAAGATTATGTGCCATCACTTGCTTCACTGGAACTCCTGTTATCACGCTCCAGGCATACAGTAAACGTCAATACCAGTCCTGAATATCATCGTAGCCTTGCAAATATCCTTAAGCAAAATTTCTCTGTCGATAATGATGTGCCGGTAGGGGCAATTACACGACACGTAGATAATGACGGTGATACCAGTGGGATATGGATGCGAGCTGACCCTGTTCATCTCAGCCCCGATAGAGACGGATTGGTTATGATGGATTCATTTATTTTAAATCTTAGCCAGCATGATGCCCTGGCGATTGCGGCAGAGGCAAACAAGGTATTGCAAGATTATGGATATATGATTGAAGTCCCGTTTGAGGATCGATGGTATATACAACTAGAAAACGAACTGTCTATTACGACCACTGAAATCAGTAGTGTGGTAGGAAGTGACATCACGGCATATCTCCCTCGTGGTGAAGATTCCGGAAAACTACATAGCGTGCTAAATGAAGTCCAAATGCATTTATTTAATGCTGATATTAACCAGCAAAGGGAAGAGCGAGGAGAATTGCCTGTAAACAGCATTTGGTTTTGGGGGATGGGACAATTAGGTGAAATAACAGAGACAGGACTATCTGCGGTGTTTTCTAATGATATTTATGCATCTAGCCTGGCCAGTTTAGCATCGACCAGCTGTTACCCCGTACCCAGTCATTTTCTTGGTATGATGGGTCATTGTGGTGACGCAAGTGATGTATTATCAATTCTTATGCATTGCCAGGCTCCACGACAGTACCAAAATCTGGATCTTTGGCAAAAAGGATTAATGTTGCTGGAAGGAAGCTGGTTTAGTCCGGCACTGGATTGGCTTAATCAGGGAAAGTTAAAAAATCTGCGTATAATCTCGGATGGACATGATTTTAAAATAAATAGATTTAATCTCAAGAAATTCTGGAAAAAATCTCACTCAATTATTCATTACAAGAGACTTCCACTATATGCAAAGGACAATTAAGCGGCGTGATACCAATAGGGATATTATTTTTCCTGATTTAATACACCCTGTTTTACAACAGGTTTATGCATCACGCGGTCTGAGTTCGGTAGATGAAATTGCATATACACTGGACAAGTTACACTCGTATACATCTCTAAAAAATATTCAAGAAGCTGCAAGCCTGCTTGCGGATATGATAGAAAACCAGAAATATCTTTTGATTGTCTCTGATTATGATGTCGATGGCGCGACTGCATGCGCACTTGGAATTCGCGGCCTCACTGCCATGGGGGCAATACACGTTGAATACCTGGTGCCCGATCGTTTTAAACATGGTTATGGTCTGAGTCCAGATGTGGTTGATCTCGCTTTGGATCTTAATCCTGACATTATCATAACAGTTGATAATGGTATCTCAAGTTTAGAAGGGGTAAGCAGGGCAAGGTCTCACGGTGTGGAAGTACTTATTACTGATCATCATTTACCCGGAAATGAATTACCAGATGCCAGCGCAATAGTAAATCCAAATCAGCCAGGAGATAATTTTCCCAGTAAGGCTCTTGCTGGTGTTGGTGTCATGTTTTATATGTTGGCTGCGTTACGCGCTGAGCTACGAACTCGTAACTGGTTTGAAACTCAAGGTATTAAAGAACCAAATCTGGCTACTTATCTTGATCTGGTAGCATTAGGGACGGTTGCTGATGTGGTTCCTCTGGATTATAACAACCGCATACTTGTCTCTCATGGGATAAATTTGATGCAGGCAGGAAAATGCGTCACGGGTATACACTCTTTATTGGAAATTGCAGGACGTAATCATGCAACACTGGTGGCGAGTGATCTTGGATTTGTATTGGGACCACGATTGAATGCAGCTGGAAGATTATCAGATATGAGCCTGGGGATTGAGTGCCTGATTAGTGATGATGCGCAATTTTGCGATGCAATTGCGGTTCAACTCGATACATTAAATAAGGAGCGTAAGGACATACAGGATGAAATGCATCAACAAGCCCTGCAATTTTTATCATCAGTTGGCAAACTGGATAGATATGATGCAGATAATGGGATTTGCTTATTTAATGCTCAATGGCACCAGGGCGTTATTGGAATTTTAGCCGCAAGAATAAAGGACAAGCTACAAAGACCGGTAATTGCCTTTGCATGTGACGAAGATGATTGCTTAAAAGGATCCGCCCGGTCAATACCTGGTATAAATATACGCGATGTCATAGACAGGGTCGTTACCCTTGAACCAGAGCTCGTTATTACCTTTGGTGGACACGCCATGGCCGCAGGTCTCACCATCCCTGAAAAATCTTTTGATCGGTTTTCTCGATTATTTAATGAATTGATTAGTGAGCACATACGGATAAATGGACTTGATTCTGATATTTATACTGATGGGGAATTGAACGTGGAAGATATTAACCTGGAGACTGCTGAGGCCTTACGTAGTGCAGGTCCATGGGGGCAGGGATTCCCCGAACCGCTTTTCGACGGTATGTTTGAAATCATAGATAAGAAAATTGTCGGTGAAAATCACCTGAAATTAAGGGTGAAGGCCCATAATGATAACCGGCATATTGATGCTATTGCATTCAATACTACCCATCGTTCCTGGCCGAGCGACATTTCAATATTAAATCTGATTTATAAAATTGATGTAAATGAATACATGGGGAGAAGATCTACTCAGTTGATAGTGGAATATCTGGAGCCCGTTTCATAATCGGCCTCACATAGAGAATTCTTTTTTAAAAACTCTGTCTCAAGCCTGTTTCAATTAGCGTGCCTGGTGTAATATTCCGTTCTATTAAACTAATCGAGATGATGTAATGTTGGAAATAACCTCTGTAATTTCAAGAACAAAAGATATCAAAGAAAGGACAGACTCTCTCAGGAGGTATCTTTGACTTTGATGTAAAGGCAGAGCGCCTGATTGAAGTCACCCGCGAACTTGAACAAGCTTCCATATGGAATGACCCAGACCGTGCCCAGAAACTGGGAAAAGAAAGGGTAAACCTGGAGAAAATGGTGGAGACAATTCAAAAGTTATCCTCGGGAATTGAGGATGCCGAAGAATTACTCGCGATGGCCAAAGAAGATAACGATGCTGATACAGTTGCCGCTGTAGATCATGACCTGGATGCGATGGAATCTTTACTCCAGGAATTTGAATTTCGCAGGATGTTTTCCGGCGAAATGGATGAAAATAATGCATTTTTAGATATTCAATCTGGTTCAGGAGGAACCGAGGCCCAGGATTGGGCAGAAATGCTATTGAGGATGTATCTGAGGTGGGGCGAAGAGCACGACTACACTTTGGATCTTATTGAAGTTTCAGCAGGTGAAGTGGCGGGGATCAAGAGCGCGACAATAAAATTGACGGGTGAATATGCATTTGGTTGGTTGCGTACGGAAACAGGCGTCCATCGCCTGGTAAGAAAATCCCCATTTGATTCTGGTAACCGACGTCATACCTCGTTTGCTTCTGTCTTTGTCTCACCAGAAATTGATGATGATATCTCTATAGAAATTAATCCTGCAGACTTACGTGTCGATACCTATCGTGCCAGTGGAGCAGGTGGTCAGCATGTTAATAAAACGGATTCCGCGGTAAGAATTACGCATAACCCCTCGGGGATTGTCGTACAATGTCAAAATGACAGGTCTCAGCATAAGAATCGTGATAATGCTATGAAACAATTACGGGCTAAATTATACGAGATGGAAATGCACGAACGAATGTCAGAACAACAAAAACTTGAAGATAGTAAAGCTGATATTGGATGGGGAAGTCAGATTAGATCTTATGTCCTGGATCAGTCCAGAATCAAAGACTTAAGGACGAATGTGGAAATGACCAATACCCAATCAGTATTAGACGGAAATCTGGACAAGTTCCTTGAAGCAAGTTTAAAGGCGGGAGTTTAATCAGTATAAAGTAATAGTAAGTGACGATACAAAATAGACAGGCTTAACAAGAATTACAGCTACATATAAGTATATATAATGTTAGTTAAGTCAAAAAATATTTTTAGTTTATGCCGATATAATCAATGACATTACAGAGTATATAAATCTTTAACCAAATATAAATATCAATATGACTGATGATAATCACAGTACCGAAGATGAATTAATCGCGCAGCGTAGAGAACATCTACAGACACTACGTGATGCAGGTGTAGCTTATCGAAATGACTTTAAACGTGACTCCCTCGCAGGACAACTTCATGACAAGTATGGCGAGAGCGCAAAAGAAGACCTTGATGAGAAAAAAATACAGGTCTCAATTGCAGGCAGAATGATGTCTCGCCGAATTATGGGCAAGGCTTCATTTGCACACCTCCAGGATATGTCAGGACAAATACAGATCTTTGTGCGCAAGGATGATGTATGCGAAGAAACCTACAATGATTTCAAACAGTGTGATCTTGGCGATATTCTTGCTATTAAAGGAAGACTTTTTGTTACCAAAACCGGTGAACTTTCCATCCATGTGGAGGAATTCACCATCCTGGTTAAGTCATTACGTCCTTTACCGGAAAAATTTCATGGACTGACGGATCAGGAAACGCGATATCGTCAGCGTTACCTGGACCTGATGACCAACGATGAAACCCGTAAGGTATTTTCCATACGTTCTAAAACGATTAACTACATCCGCAGCTACCTGGATGGGTGTGGCTTTGTGGAGGTGGAAACCCCCATGATGCACCCGGTCCCTGGCGGTGCTACGGCAAGACCATTTAAGACACACCATAATGCATTGGATATGGATCTTTACCTGCGTATTGCCCCTGAATTGTATTTAAAACGCCTGGTCGTGGGAGGAGTTGAAAAGGTATTTGAAATAAATCGGAGTTTTAGAAACGAAGGATTGTCTCCACGGCATAACCCGGAATTTAGTATGCTGGAGTTTTATCAGGCCTATGCTGATTACGAAGACCTTATGGACCTGACAGAAGATCTGTTGAGAAAACTGGTTGAAAATATTTTTAATGAAAAAAGCATAAGCTATCAGGGAAAAAGTTACGATCTAGGTGTGCCGTTTGCAAGAATGTCAGTTTTTGAATCCATACTGAAATTTAATTCAGGATTAAATGAAGATGACATTAATGACCTGGAAAGAATCCGAAACACAGCTAAAAAACTGGAAATTCCATATGAAGAAAATTTTGGATTGGGAAAAATACAAATAGAAATTTTTGAAAAAACAGTTGAGAGCAAACTTGCCGATCCCATTTTTATTACCGCCTATCCAAAGGAAGTCTCACCCCTTGCCCGCAGTAATAATGAAAATCCCTTTCTAACAGATCGTTTCGAACTATTTATAGGTGGCAGGGAAATCGCCAATGGATTTTCTGAACTCAACGATCCTGATGATCAGGCAGAGCGATTTAAAAAACAGGTTGAAAGCAAAGAGGCTGGTGACAACGAAGCCATGCATTATGATGCTGATTACATTACAGCACTAGAATATGGAATGCCGCCTACAGCTGGCGAAGGAATAGGTATAGATCGTCTGGTAATGCTACTCACTGATTCACCTACGATTAGAGATGTAATTTTATTCCCGCATATGCGGCCTAAAAAAAGTAATGAGTAAGTAGTAAGGAATAACGAGTTTTAGAAATACAAGACAAACTGAATAAGTCTGGCACTAGAATTTTTCTCACACCTCATCTGCAACTAGATCAAATGTTCCACCGCCCTGAACAACAAGGAACCTTGCCTCATTATCGCTTCCATTGGTAATGCAGTGTTTTGTCCCTTGAGGTATGAACACTTTATCACCGCTTTTTAATTCTGCATCAGCTTGCCCAGATAATTCCACCCGAAGTAGGCCAGATAAACAATATAATTCTTCAAAGACATTGTTGTGTATATGTTCACGACCTCGACTGTTAGAAGGAATTATATATTCAGCAACACGAGCAGTATTTGTATTGATAGTTTCCTTTATCAAGGTGGATTTATTCATTATTAAATTCCTTCCCAACTAAAATTAAAAGTTAGATTATAATCCAAGCTCTGACATATTGGGATGTCCATCTGGTCAATTGTCTTCAGATAATTTATGTCAGCTGTTAAATTGCTTTAAGAAGTTCATTATTGAGTATTAAAGGGGGCATAGTGATTTATGTCAGTATTATTGGCATAAACAAGACAGTACTATATTAATTTAATTACTTGATCTATCCTACAAAATTAAAAATCTATCAACAAAGATATCTATATGACGACAATAAATATACAAAATTTTTTATTTCAGACACTGGAATGGATGGCAGTGTTGTTTATTGTTGGTATTGCCACGATACTTTTTATTATTGCGCTGATGTATATCATTGACGTCACTCAGAAAACACATGCGATTAGACGCAATTATCCTGTTATTGGTCGTTTTAGATATTTATTTGAACGCCTGGGGGAATTTTTTCGTCAGTACTTCTTCGCCATGGACAGGGAGGAGCTGCCTTTTAACCGCTCCCAGCGATCATGGTGTTATCGGGCTGCGAAGAATCTTGATAATACAGTTGCTTTTGGTTCAACTCGAGACTTAAGACCTCCCGGGACAATTTTGTTTGTGAATTGTCCTTATCCAACCCTTGATGAAGATGCTGTTCAACCTGTCCCTGTCATAGTTGGCCCGTACTGCCAGCGGCCATTTGAAACACATGCAGTTATTAATATCTCTGGTATGAGTTTTGGGGCGATTTCAAAACCTGCGGTCCTCGCCTTGTCGAATGGTGCAAGGATGGCAGGTTGTTGGCTAAATACAGGCGAGGGAGGTTTATCTCCATATCATTTGGAGGGAGGAGCCGATCTGGTTTTTCAGATAGGTACGGCCAAATATGGAGTTCGTGATGAAAATGGATTGTTGAGTGATGAAAAGCTATTGCAGGTTGCGGCCCATGAGCAGGTAAAGATGTTTGAAATAAAGTTAAGTCAGGGCGCAAAACCGGGTAAGGGAGGAATACTGCCGGGCGTAAAAGTCACACAAGAGATAGCCACGATACGAGGTATACCGATACAACAGGATTCAATTAGTCCAAATCGGCACCGGGACATCAATTCAAATGCAGATTTGTTAGGTATGATAGAACGCATTCGCAAAGTTACAGGAAAGCCGGTAGGGTTTAAGGTCGTAATTGGGACGCATGATTGGCTTGAAAGTTTATGTGAAGAAATCCTGCAAAGAGGGATTGAATCTGCTCCCGACTTTATTACAGTTGACAGCGCAGACGGTGGGACCGGTGCAGCACCTATGCCATTAATGGATGATGTGGGCTTGCCTATACAGGAAAGCTTGCCGCTAGTGGTTGATAAACTGGTAGAGTACGGTCTTCGAGACCGTATTAAAGTCATTGCTTCAGGGAAATTAATCAATCCCACCAATGTCGCCTGGGCTTTGTGTGTAGGCGCAGATTTTATTTCCTCAGCAAGAGGTTTTATGTTTTCTCTGGGTTGTATACAGGCACTGCAGTGTAATAAAAATACCTGCCCAACTGGCATAACTACTCATGAAAAAGACCTGCAACGTGGACTGGATGTTGAAAGCAAGGCAGTACGCGTTATGCATTATGCAAAAAACCTTGAAAAGGAAGTCGGTATTATTGCCCATTCCTGCGGTGTACTGGAACCACGACAATTTCGTCGAGAACATGCTCGGATAGTGACTGATAAGGGTAATTCGATACCATTAAATGAATTGTTCCCGGGAGTGGTCAAAAACTAAAAGCGAATAGTGAGGAGATAGGGGAGATGTGTGCAGGAAATAAAATAGCATCACCATTGATAATTATATAAATCTTACCTGGTCGTAATCTTAATGAGCCGACTCTTCACGCATCACTCTTTACTCCTAACTCATCACTTATATTTATTCAAAATCCTCAGTCTTAAGGCATTGAGTTTAATAAACCCTTCAGCATCTTTTTGATTATATGCACCTGCATCGTCTTCAAAGGTGGCGATGGATGCATCAAACAGACTATTAGTTTCAGACTTTCGGCCTGTCACAATTACATTACCCTTGTAAAGTTCTAACCTGACCGTCCCGTTTACTGGAGTCTGGGTTTTATCGATCAAGGTTTGTAGTGCTTCTCTCTCAGGACTCCACCAGTAACCGTTATAAATGAGGCTGGCATACTTAGGCATGATCTCATCTTTAAGATGTGCGGATTCTCGATCCAAGGTTATGGATTCAATTGCTCTATGGGCTTTTAGCAAGATGGTGCCGCCGGGGGTTTCATAGCAACCTCTGGATTTCATTCCTACATAACGGTTTTCTACTATATCTGCCCGGCCTATCCCATGACTGCCTCCAAGCTCATTAAGCTTTTGTAACAAAGAGGCGGGACTGAGTTTTGTGCCATTAATAGCGACTGGGTCACCTTTCATAAAATCTATTTCAATTATTTCAGGCGTATTTGGTGCGGCATCAGGCGCGACTGACCATCGCCACATAGCATTGTCTGGTTGACACCAGGGGTCTTCAAGCTCGCCACCTTCATAGGAGATATGTAACAGATTTGCATCCATGGAATAAGGTGAGCCACCTTCTCGCTTTCCTTCTACCGAAATATCATGAGCTTCAGCATAAGTCAGAAGTTTCTCTCTTGAATTTAAGTCCCATTCTCTCCAGGGGGCAACTATCTTGATGTCGGGATTGAGCGCATAGGACCCTAGCTCAAACCTGACCTGGTCATTACCCTTGCCGGTGGCACCGTGTGATATAGCATCTGCCCCGGTCTCTTTTGCAATTTCTACCAGTCGTTTGGCGATTAAGGGTCGAGCAATTGAGGTTCCAAGCAGGTATTCACCTTCATAAATGGCGTTACTCCTGAACATGGGAAATACAAAGTCTTTAACAAACTCTTCTCGTAAGTCTTCGATAAAGATTTCTTTAACACCCATGGCCTGGGCCTTAAGCTTGGCCGGTGCCAGTTCTTCTCCTTGTCCTATATCGGCTGTAAATGTAACTACTTCACAGTGATACTGTTCCTGTAACCATTTGAGGATGACAGATGTATCCAGCCCGCCGGAGTAAGCAAGAACGATCTTATTCAAAGATTGTGTGGTCATAGAGTTGTCCAGAGTGAAAAAGGGGGCAATTTTAAAGAGTTAAAACTAAAAAGTAAAAGTTAATATCAAAATTACAGACAATAGTTATTAATATCAGACCAGGAATCTGGATAGTTCCTCAAGAACTACTTTAGGCTTGTCTGCATGTACCCAGTGATTGGCATCCTCTATAAGCACATGTTCATGTTGGGGGAAATACCTGGAAATAGCCTCATCATGCTCAGGTTTAATATAATCGGACAATGCTCCCGATAAAAAAAGGGTTGGTTTCTCACAGGTCAATGTTCGAACTTCATCCGGGAATTGCCTTAATAGTGTGTGATTATTACGAATTGCCTCCAGATTAATCCGCCATTTATATTTTTCATCATCCTTAATCAGGTTTTGTAACAGGAATTGTCTCAATGCCGGTTCTTGTATATTTGATGCCAAATAGTCATCTGCTTGTGTTCGGTTTTCAATTTGTTCCACTGGCAATGCCAACATGGTAGCGATCAGTTCATCATGATTGCTTGGATAATTAACAGGAGCGATATCTATCACTACCAGCTTATTAACCAATTCAGGATATAACAAAGATGCCACCATAGCGGTTTTGCCACCCATGCTATGTCCTATCAGGCCGACATTTTCAACACCAAGCTGCCTGGCTAATTCGACTATATCCATGGCCATCTCTGTATAATTCATGGAATCAGCATGTCCACTAGCACCATGATTTCGAAGATCGATGGAGAAAACAGAATAATCATTTGCCAGCTGGCGAGAAATGCTAGACCAGTTTCTACCTGATCCAAACAAACCGTGCAGTATGAATACTGGTTCGCCATGACCATAGGCCTGATAATGTAGATTTACGCTCATCTAATATTTAGGGTAGTTTTTTCTGGTTAAGGTATTTAGATGGCCAGATATTAAGATAAAAAATATCTTCATCAATGCCATCTACGACCGGGTAACTATGGAATTCCTCTTTAGAGACCCAAATAAATTTCGTATGTTCATGGTTCAAGCTGATGGAGCCACCGAGCCAGGCAAAGTGATATAAATAGAGTTCATAATGACCACCATAATATCGATCCATGAACGGGCCGAATTGTTTGAGAAATCTAAGATCCAGATTATTGCCAAGTTCTTCTATTAACTCGCGCTGTGAACACTGTTCTGGTGTTTCATTCGTCTCAACATGCCCGGCTGAAAAACCCCATAGACCGGGGCCTATTTCCGTATTTACATGCCGCTTTAACAGCAGTAATTCATTACGACTATTTTCTATAACATTAATTGCAAACCGGCCTTTAATATCCGGTTGGGAAGGGCTTCCCATTTACAATATGAGTTCTCTTATATCCGAGAGGACTTCACCAATGGCCCGAGTAAATTCAGCTGCAGCGACGCCATCAATAACACGGTGATCGTAGGAGAGTGAAAAGGGCAGTATGAGTCGAGGTTCAAATTTTCCATCAATATAAACCGGTTTGTAACTAGCTTTTGATACGCCCATGATCGCGACTTCTGGTGGATTAATGATGGGGGTAAACCCGGTGCCACCAATATGACCCAGGCTGGAAATGGTAAAACAGGCACCTTGCATATCTGAAGGCGGCAGTTTTTTGTTTCTAGCCTTGTTGGCCAGGTCAGCAAGTTCCAGGGCCAGGTCATAGATACCTTTTTCATCCGCATTCTTTATTACAGGTACCATCAGTCCCGCATCCGTATTTACAGCAAATCCGATGTTGTAATATTTTTTGAGTATTAATTCTTCACCGTTGGGAGCAAGAGAGGAATTAAATTTCGGGTATCGCTTAAGTACAGCAACAGCAGCCTTTATAAGAAAGCTTAAGATAGTGAGTTTAGTGCCATGCTTTTCGGCTTCTTTTTTCTTAGACCCCCGGTATTTCTCCAGCTCAGTTACATCAGTTTCATCAAAATTAGTAACATGAGGAATATTTATCCAGCTTCTATGTAGATTTTGACTGGAAAGCTTATTTAGGCGGGAAAGTTTAACATTTTCCGTTTCGCCAAACTGAGTGAAATCAATATCCGGTTTTTCAAATAAATCCAGTGCCCAGTGACTGGCTACACCACCCTGACCAGCCATAACTGATCGGGTAAATGCTGTGACATCGTCACGAACTATTCTTCCTTTTCTCCCTGATCCCTGGACCCGGTATAAATCAACACCCAACTCTCGAGCAAATTTTCGAATTGACGGGCTGGCATGTGGAACTCCGCCAGCACCTGACAGGACAGGACCAGCCGCTTGTACAGCTGGATGAGAAACTGGTCGAGGTTTCTTTAACTCCGTCGTTGCCTGGGGCGTAGCTTCAACCGTTGAGGTGGACGCCTGTTTATCTTCTTGATCAGTATTATCAGAATCTGTCGCGAGTATGATCGCAATTGGACTACCTTCTGAGACCTTGTCGCCGTTTTTGACAAGCAGTTTTTTTATGGTACCGGCATAGGGTGACGGGATATCCATGGTGGCTTTATCACTTTCCAGTGATATGATTGATGTCTCAACCTCAACCACATCTCCTTCACTGACTAAAACATCTATGATCTCCACTTCTTTAAAATCACCAACGTCAGGTAGAAGGATTTCCTTTTCACTGCTGACAGGCTCTGATTTTTTGTCCTTGGAGGCCTTATCTTTTTTCTTTGTGCTGGTTTTTTCTTCGATAGCTTCCAGTAGCAAAATTACACTACCTTCTGAGATCATGTCACCAACATTTACTTTTATTTCTTTTACCGTACCTGAAGCCGATGACGGAATTTCCATTGTCGCCTTATCGCTTTCCAGGCTGATCAGAGAATCTTCTACCTGTACTACATCGCCAGGAGATACCAGGATTTCAATGATTTCAACTTCTTTGAAATCACCAATATCGGGGACTTTGATTTCAATGAGCTTACTCATTACACAGTTACCGGATTGGGCTTATCTGTATCAATGCCATATTTCTTCAAGGCCTCTGTCACTTTACTGACTGGTATCTGTCCTTCGTCTGCTAGCGCTTTTAGCGCTGCTATCACAACGTAATACCGGTTCACTTCAAAATGCTTTCTTAGTTGTGCGCGAGTGTCACTGCGTCCAAACCCGTCAGTACCCAGGACAGAATAATTTCTTCCGGGGAGGAAATTACGAATTTGATCTGCATAAGTCTTCATATAGTCAGTCGCGGCAATAATGGGACCCGCATGCGGCGTCAGCGTTTTTTCAACATAACTGACTTTGGCTTTCTTGTTTGGGTGCAACATGTTCCAACGGTCTACGTCCAGACCTTCACGGCGCAATTCGTTAAAACTGGTCACACTCCATAAATCAGAGTCTACACCAAAATCATCTTTAAGCAGATCAGCAGCAGCGATGACTTCCCTGAAGATAGTTCCTGCACCCAGCAGTTGTACCTTGAGTTTTTTCTTGCCACCTTTTTTGAAAAGGTAGATGCCTTTCAGGATACCTTCCTCGGCGCCCTTGGGCATGGCTGGATGTTCATAATTTTCATTCATGACGGTAATGTAGTAGTACACATCTTCATCATCAATATACATTCGTTTCAAACCACCATGAATGATCAAGGCTACTTCATATGCAAAAGTTGGGTCATATGCAACACAATTAGGGATGGTTGCTGCGGCAAGATGACTGTGTCCGTCCTGGTGTTGTAGCCCTTCACCAGCTAGTGTCGTACGCCCAGCAGTGCCACCCATTAAAAAGCCTTTTGAGCGCATGTCTCCGGCGGCCCATGCAAGGTCTCCAACTCGTTGAAACCCAAACATGGAATAATAGATATAGAATGGAATCATTTGAACGCCATGAAATTTGTAGGCTGTGGCAGCTGCAATCCAGGATGACATGGCACCGGCTTCATTAATACCTTCTTCCAGTATCTGGCCCTTGATATCTTCGCGGTAATACATGACCTGATCACTGTCTACAGGATCATAAAGTTGGCCGACAGAGGAGTAGATTCCAAGCTGGCGAAACATCCCTTCCATGCCGAAGGTCCTGGCTTCATCAGGCACGATGGGTACGACATATTTACCAATTAATTTATCTTTTATGAGTCCGTTCAATACCCTGACAAAGGCCATAGTTGTAGAAATTTCCCGACCATCTGAACCAGCTATCAGTTTGTCATGTATAGAGACATCGGGAATTTTAGGTAACTTTGCTTTTGGCCAGGCAGTAAATAAAGAACCGCCCAGCTCTTTTCGTCGTTCTTTGAGGTACTTAATTTCAGCACTATCTTGATCAGGTTTGTAAAAGGGGACTTCACTAAGTGATTCATCCGGTACCGGAATATTGAACCGGTCTCTAAAATGACGGATATCATCATCCCCCATTTTCTTTTGCTGATGAGTGATATTTTGTCCTTCACCCGCCAGACCCATGCCATATCCTTTGACTGTCTTGGCCAGTATAACTGTGGGTTGACCTTTATGTTTAACCGCAGATGAATAGGCCGCAAAGACCTTGTTGGGATCATGCCCACCTCGATTAAGTCGCCAGATGTCTTCATCAGACATATTGGCCACCATCTCTCTTAGTTCAGGATATTTACCAAAAAAGTTTTCACGAATGTAGGCGCCGTCTTTCGCCTTGTAGGCCTGATATTCTCCATCCACGGCTTCTTCCATTCGTTTTAACAAAACTCCTTCGGTATCTCTGGCAATTAATGGGTCCCAGTAGCTACCCCATATAACCTTGATGACATTCCAACCAGCACCTCTAAATACGGCTTCGAGTTCCTGAATGATTTTTCCATTGCCTCGCACGGGTCCATCGAGACGTTGAAGGTTGCAATTGACAACAAAGATCAGGTTATCCAGTTTTTCCCTGGCAGCCATGCCTATGGCACCAAGGGATTCGGGTTCATCCATCTCACCATCACCCATAAACGCCCAGACTTTTCGATCTGATGCAGGCGTCAACTCTCG
This sequence comes from uncultured Gammaproteobacteria bacterium, assembly GCA_943788815.1. Lineage (GTDB taxonomy): Bacteria > Pseudomonadota > Gammaproteobacteria > Eutrophobiales > Eutrophobiaceae > Eutrophobius. The sequence goes on along the minus strand of CALSRS010000002.1, from coordinate 500,853 downwards.
GTTTTCAAGGTAACGCAGGAAACGCGCCTGGTAGATAGACATTATAGGCCCCAGTCCCATGGAGACCGTTGGAAATTGCCAGAACTCGGGCATTAACCAGGGGTGTGGATAGGAAGATAATCCATCGCCATCGACTTCCTGGCGGAACTTACCCAGTTTATCTTCGTTTAACATTCCATCCAGATAAGCCATGGAATACATACCCGGCGCGGAATGACCCTGGAAAAATATCATGTCTCCGCCCTGTTTCTTGGTAGGTGCCCTGAAAAAGTGGTGAAAGCCAACGTCATACAAGGTAGCAGATGAGGCAAAGCTGGCGATATGTCCACCCAGTTCGCTACTAATTCTATTTGCCTTGACGACCATGGCCATTGCATTCCAACGAATCAATGAGCGAATTCGTCTCTCCATTTCCTTATCCCCATTGTGGGTATCTTGCCTGGAAGGTGGAATCGTATTTAAATATGCAGTATTTGCAGAATAGGGTAGGTAAGCACCGGACTTACGGGCCTTGGCAATCAGCTGTTCAAGTAAAAAATGGGCGCGTTCAGTCCCTTCATTGGAAATGACTGCATCCAGGGCTTCGAGCCACTCCCTGGTTTCTAATTCATCGATGTCGTCTTGTTTGTGTACCATGGTTACACCATCGTCTTCTTATTAATGATAAACTTTATGTAAGATATTGAAGTTGTTTTAAGAAATCCAGACTCCCTGGTTTTCGTTATTATTATATCCAGGGAGGGGATTTTACCAGAAAAAAAGAGTCAGGTTTTTATAACTTATGATTAATTCAGATTTAACTTTACAGCAGAAAAAAAGGGCTCCCAGCCTCAAAGAGGTGCAAGAGGGGCGAAATTGGATAGTTTTGTTACCGGCATCAAATTCTTCGAGTTTTTCCGGTAAATTTCCTTACCACGATATTTTACTTGAGCGTAGAAACCGAAAAACCAGTGAGATTGTAGATACCGATATCCACACCCTGGATTTGCCCAATGATGAGGGTAGCCGGGTTTCTTACGTCTGTCTTAAACCGGATATTAGAAGTTTTGACCTATTGACCCTGGCAAGGAAACTGGTGCAGGCACATAAATCCGATAATCAGCAAACACTGTGTTTTCACGTTTCCGGGTTTACAGATACGCAAAGTCACCGTCTGGTTGAGTCGCTGGTAGCCGCCACTGCGGCCTCAATTGCGATCATGCCGAATTACAAGACTAAACAAAAAACTGATTATCGGTTCAATAAAATAAACATTTTTGGTGTCGTAAAGACAGATGCGTACAAACGGACCCTGGCAGAAGCAGAAGGTAATGCGCTTGCTAGGTATCTAAGTATGTTGCCATCAAATAAATTGATGCCGGGTGACTATCTGAAAAAACTTCAGATCCTGAGTAAGGAAAATAGCTGGAAACTGGATTTTTATGATATCTCTGCCCTGAAACGGAAAAAAGCCGGGGCATTTCTTGCGGTGACACAGGCAAGTGCCGTCAAGGATGCTGGAATTGTCTGTCTTCGTTATAACCCCGCCCGTGTATCAAAAATGAATAAACTTTCCCTGGTGGGTAAAGGCATCTGTTTTGATACCGGTGGAGTAAATTTAAAATCCGCGAAATACATGTTTGGTATGCATGATGATATGCAAGGGAGCGCTGTTGCACTAGGCACATTTTTGGCATTAACACGATTAAATGTAAATTATCCGATTGAGTGCTGGTTGGCGCTGGCAACCAACCATATCGGACCAAGGGCTTATAAGCCCAATGATGTGATTACCGCATCAGACGGTACCACGATTGAAATCGTCCATACTGACGCCGAAGGCAGGATGGTACTGGCTGATACATTAATAATGGCATCCGAGAGAAAGCCATCTTTAATTATAGATTTTGCAACGCTCACCGGTGCATGCGTGTATTCAGTGGGTACTGGTTACAGTGGTGTTTTTACTAACCAGGAAAATTATATCCCCGAATTAATTGAAGTTGGTAAGACATGTGGAGAGCGGGTCTGGCCTTTCCCTATGGATGAAGATTACGAATCGGCATTAAAGAGCGAAATTGCTGATATCAAGCAATGCGCCCTGGAAGGTAATGCTGACCATATCCTGGCAGCGAGATTCTTACAGCGCTTCGTTAAGCATAATATTCCGTGGATCCACATGGATCTTTCCAGTAGTCAAAATAAGGGTGGATTGGGACACATCCCCACAGATACAACAGGATTTGGTGTTCGCTATGTATTGAATTTATTATTTTCCGGAAAAATCTGGAAAAAATAACTTGGTAAACATTTTGGTATGAAATTGGTTATACTTTTTATTCACGAAAAAATATTATGAAATTTAACTGGAGGATGATGTGACTATTAGTGTTGGAGACAAGATGCCTGATGGCGTTTTTAAAATAATGAAATCTGATGGCCCGGGCGCTGTAAGTACTGGCGAAATATTCTCAGGAAAAAAAGTCGTACTTTTTTCTGTGCCGGGCGCCTTCACACCAACCTGTTCAAAGGAGCATTTGCCCGGGTTTATTGAAAAGGCCGGTGACATAAAATCTAAAGGTGTCGATACTATTGCATGCATGTCTGTAAATGATGTCTTTGTCATGGGCGCATGGGGTGAGCAAGCTGGCGCAGGAGATGATGTCCAATTACTGGCAGATGGTAATGGTGAATATGCAAAGGCACTGGGGCTGGAACTGGATGCCAGTGGTTTTGGTATGGGCACCCGAGGACAGCGTTTTGCCCTGGTTATAGATGATGGTGTTGTCAGCCAGTTGCATGTTGAAGAGGCCGGAGAATTTAAGGTTAGTTCAGCAGATTATATATTGGAAAATCTCTGATTTTCCGTGAGGAGTAAGGCGTGAGGAGTGAAGTGTCAGTTCGTTAAGGGATTAACGTTGAAAAAAATGTGTTGATTAATAAGAGGTTAAGGACAAAATTTTGTCACACCTCACACCTCACACCTCACACCTCACACCTCACACCTCACACCTCACACCTCACACCTCACACCTCACACCTCACACCTCACACCTCATAGTCAGGGACGGTCACCGCTACACTTCCAGCAGGACCCAAACGTTCCTTCATTCTCTTCGCCGCATTCACATTGCCATTTGCCCATGTCAGTTATGGATATTGAGGCCTCAGTAACGATGGCCTGTCCTTTATCATAATCTTCATCATGTGTAATCCATATTTCAGGCCAGCATTCATGGGGTGGAAGTTCGCCCAGTGCGCCGGACAAAAAATCATTACGAACAACATAATCAATTCCTGACTCTTTCAGCATCGAAGTAATATGTCCAAGCTGAAATTGTTCCGTGCTGGTATAGATCTTTTTCATCAGTTAAGTAAAAGCGCGGCCAGGGCTGTGGCGATTGCAAGTAATACGAGCACATTCAGGATGATAACTCGCCTTAATGTTTGTTTTAAGGTTTCAGCCAGCGATTCATTTTGTCTTGCTAACTCTTCAATCAATTGAATTTGTTCTACGTCTGATTTTGAATTCTCTGTGAGTCTTAGCTCAAGATTAGCAACTTGTGCCTTAAGGCTTTCCAGTGTTGTTGGTTCATTTTCAGCGGTATCAGACACATTTTCCCTGTCTCGAATTAGCTTGATTAACTTTCCTGCCCCCTGAATAATCATTGGGGCAGTATTTAAGATCGTATTTAAAGTAGCTGGATTCAAATATGGCATGATGTTAAGTATCGCGATTGTGTTGGTAAATTAGCTTATAATTACGTTTTTTTCGGTGTAATCAAACGACAAAATGCAATAATACTTCCGCCAATATTGCCCATGCTTGTTGCTTGTGGTCAAGGGCTTTATCATCGGCAGGTTATATTTATGCAAACACCAAAAATCAGGGGCCAGGGGTAATTAATATATGGTCTGTAAATTGCCGTTTTTAATTTAAAAAAAGTGATAAATCAGAAAATTTAATGTTGAATCTTTACGCTGTTTAAGATGTCAATAGTGTCGAATAACAATAAAAAGGATAGGACATATGTCAGTCATTGCAGGAATTCAGAAATTACAGTCATATATTTCTAAGCAGATAATCGGTCAGGAAGAATTAATTAACCGTTTATTATTGGCCTTGTTGGCGGATGGTCATTTACTGGTAGAAGGCGCGCCTGGTCTGGCAAAAACCCGGGCAATCAAGGTTCTGGGTGAGGGAATTGAAGGTGATTTTCATCGAGTGCAGTTTACCCCAGACCTGCTTCCAGCAGATTTGACCGGGACAGAAATTTACAGACCACAAGAAGGAACGTTTCACTTCCAGCAAGGGCCGTTATTTCATAATTTGGTACTGGCTGACGAGATAAACCGTGCACCTGCCAAGGTACAGTCGGCGTTACTTGAAGCGATGGCAGAGCGCCAGATAACTGTAGGCAAAGATACGTATCAATTACCAAAATTATTTCTGGTCATGGCAACTCAAAATCCAATTGAGCAGGAAGGAACCTACCCTTTACCAGAAGCACAGTTGGACAGATTTTTGTTGCATGTCAGTATCACCTATCCAAAAGCCAATGAAGAAGCAGAAATTCTGGAACTTTCAAGAAAAGAAGCCCGTCAGAATTACACCTTTGATGCAGAAGATTACAAACCCATCGGACAGGATGTGATTTTTGCTGCCCGTGAGGAGGTGCTCAATACCTATATGTCGGAAGAATTGCAACGCTACCTGATTCAATTGGTATTGGCCTCCAGGGATGCAGAGGTCTATGGATCTGACCTGGCAGAATGGATTCAATATGGCGCAAGCCCCAGGGCAACAATCACGCTAGACAGATGCGCCCGTACACAGGCCTGGCTTGCGGGCAGGGACTATGTTGTGCCCGAGGATATCCAGTCTATAGCTCACGATGTTTTAAGACACCGTTTGATTCTCAACTATGAGGCGGAAGCTGATGGTATAACCACCAATAAAGTAATTTCAGAAATTCTTACCCGAGTTGCTGTACCTTGATGGAAAAACACCACGCATTTACAGAAAAAGTTCGAATCAGTATTCCTGCATTGGTGGGGATGAACCGCTATTCATCATTAATACCACTTAGTCCCGGACAGATTCTTGCACGCCAATCGGGAAATTATCAATCCCCTTTTAAGGGAAGAGGTATGGAGTTTGATGAGTCCCGCCTCTATCAGCCCGGTGATGATATTCGCAATATAGATTGGCGTGTCACTGCCAGAACAGGCAAGACTCATACCAAGCTATTTCGCGAAGAAAGGGAAAGGCCAGTATTTATCTGGGTTGATTTAAGAGCCCCTATGTTTTTTGCAACCCGCGGCAGGTTCAAGTCAGTGATGGCATCTTATATGGCAGGCTTGCTGGCATGGAGCGCCAATCATCATGGTGACAGAATTGGTGGTGTGATCTTTTCTGAGCAAACACATAATGAACTCAAACCTCATAGGGGAAAGATTGGTGTTTTACGATTTATCAACAAGCTTGTCGAACATCCTGCCTGGGAAAACCCCTATGTGGGACAGGATGACAAACAGGCACTAGGAAGAGAATTAATTCGACTAAGACGAGTTACTCGGCCAGGGAGTCTGATTTTTTTAATTAGCGATTTCAGGTATATGAGTGAGTCTGATGAGAATCAGATCATCCGTTTGAGTAAGCATAGCGATGTCATCTTAATATATGTATATGACAAGCTGGAAGAATCACTACCCGCTTCAGGGCAATACAGGATTAGCAATGGTGAAAATGATATGTCTATCGATACCTACGACAAGCAATATACCAGTCGGTATCAAGACAGGCATCAGTTACATGTAGACCGTCTTGCAAGGTTGTCACGTATGGGAAATATCTACCTGATTCCATCGTCTACAGTCGATAACCCATTGTCAGTATTACAATCAAGGATGGTCCCCGCTAGCAAGTTATGAACGATCCACTCGATTTGCCCTTACGAGATATTCATCTGCCCGAAGCCGTTGCTACCTGGCCTTTGGCTTATGGTTGGTGGATATTATTATTCGTTCTGATATCACTCCTTGCGCTTATGGTTTTTGTGTATTACAGAAACAAGCGTAATCGCTATTCAGCGATAACACTGGCTAAAAAAGAATTGGAACAGATCCAAAATGACTTTAGTCAGGACAATAACTCAGAAAAACTGGTAAGACAGGTTTCTATATTAATCAGACGTTTATCCATCAGTATATTCCCCCGCACAGACGTTGCTCATCTCACAGGTGAGAATTGGTTGAAATTTCTTGATCAGCATGTAGAAGGAGAACCGTTTTCTGGAGGGGATGGTCGTATTTTGATCGATGCACCATACCGCAGAGAATTTATATCGGAAGATGTTGAGTCTGTTGTTCGTCATTGTTCGCAATGGATTGATGCTGTTGCCAGGTATAAAACAAAATGATTACTTTTGAGTGGCCCTGGATGTTGATATTACTACCATTGCCTTATCTGGTCAGAAGGATGGCGTCACCTGTGAGTAATGCCAATGAAGCCGCCTTGCGTGTACCATTTTTAAATGAGTTTAGCGATGATGCAGGAAAGAGTCCGGAGCTAAGATCAACAAAATGGTTATCTTATCTTGCATTTGCAGGATGGATATTCCTGGTGCTTGCGGTCATGCGTCCGCAATGGTTGGGTGAATTTGTTGAATTTCCAGTCTCAGGACGTGACTTGATAGTTGCAGTGGATCTATCTGGCAGTATGCAGGAAGAAGATTTTGTCCTTAAGGGACAAAGGGTAGACCGACTAACCGCAACAAAATTTGTTGGAGGTGAATTTATTGACAGGCGTATAGGTGATCGGATTGGCTTGATATTATTTGGTGAAAGGGCCTATTTGCAGGCACCTTTGACCCTGGACAGGGAAACTGTCAAAACATTACTCGATGAATCAGCCATAGGCCTGGCTGGCAGAGCAACGGCAATCGGTGATGCCATCGGCCTGGCAGTAAAGCGAATACGCCAAAGAGAAAATGCAAATAAGGTTTTGATTTTACTGACAGACGGTGCAAATTCAGCAGGTGAAGTTGAACCCATTGACGCTGCAAAACTTGCCGCCAGGGAAGGATTAAAAATCTATACCATAGGTGTCGGCGCCGATGAGATGGTGGTGGATTTCTTTTTTGGCACTCGCAAGATTAATCCGTCGGCAGATCTCGATGAAGAAACACTACAGAATATTGCGGACATGACAGGCGGACAATATTTCCGAGCGCGTGATACCCAGGAACTTAACAAGATTTACGCTATCCTCGATGAGCTGGAACCTGTGGAACGTGATGTGAGGCGATTTCGGCCACAAAAATCACTCTATTACTTGCCCCTGTCCATTGCATTGGTCATTGCATCTCTTATTCTTCTCTCATCACTGTTCAGACGGTCATCATAATGTTTCCAGAAGAATTTCAATTTATTCGCCCTTATTGGTTGTATGGTTTTATTCCATTGATCCTGCTGGTTATCTATATGTTTAGGCATAAACTCAGAAATAAAAAATGGGAATCCTTATGCGATAAGGAATTATTGCCATACATATTAATAGGTGATGAGCCTGCATCAAAACGACTGTCAGCGATATTGACCTTGCTTGCAGGAACGCTGGTACTTATCTCATTAGCAGGGCCTGCCTGGGAGAAACTGCCTCAGCCGGTATTTAGTACCCAGTCAGCGTTGGTCATAGCACTGGATCTTTCTAGATCCATGAATGCCACGGATATCAATCCTAGCCGATTAGAAAGAGCCAGGTTCAAGATTTCAGATATCCTGAAAAACAGGGCGGAAGGAGAAACAGCCCTGCTGGTTTATGCCGGTGATTCATTTACGGTTACCCCGCTAACAGATGACACTGCCACCATAGAGTCACAACTCTTGGCATTGACAACAGAGATTATCCCGGCCCAGGGGAACAGGACAGATCTTGCACTGTCTAAAGCCGTGGAGCTACTTAAACAGGCGGGTTCAGGCAAGGGAGATATCCTGTTGTTGACCGATGAAATTGATTTTGACCGCAACAGGGTGCTCGCTGAAGCCGTGAGAAATGATGGATACCGCCTATCTATCCTGGGTATAGGGACACCTCAAGGCGCACCGATAACCCTGGCAGACGGTAGCTTTTTTAAGGATCAATCAGGACAAATTGTAATACCCAAATTAAATGAAGAACCCATGAGACAATTGGCCTTATCCGGTTCAGGACAATACGTAAGAATGACAGTCGATGATGAGGACATTACAAAATTATCTGAGAAATTTTCGTCAAATTATTCTGAAGATGATTTAACGGAAACGGATTTTGAAACAGATATTTGGCGTGAGCAGGGGCCCTGGTTATTGTTATTGTTAGTGCCCTTGGTATTAACAGCATTTCGAAGAGGCGCTCTGATTGCACTTCTGGTCTTTTGTTTGCCTTACCCACAAGACGCCAGTGCTTTTGAATGGGATACACTTTGGAAAAGGCCAGACCAACGCGCAGAAAAGTTACTGGAGGATGGTAATGCTAAGATGGCAGCAGAACTGTTCGAGGATCCTGCCTGGAAGGGTGCAGCGAATTATCGTGCTGGAGAATTTGAAGCAGCGATTAGTCAACTTGAGAGTGTAGAGGGGATTGAAAACCGGTATAACCTGGGTAACGCATTTGCACGTAAAGGAATGTATGAGCAGGCAATCGCCCTTTACAATGAGGTGTTGGAAATAGACCCTGAACACGAGGACGCCAAATATAACAAGGAGTTATTGGAGCAAGAACAACAGGAGCAGGAGCAACAACAGCAACCCCAGCAATCATACAACGATCAAAATCAGCAGCAGGACCAGGAGCAACAACAGCAGGATCAGAGTCAGGATCAGCAAAATCAGGACCAGGCCCAGCAGCAACAGGATCAAGAACAGCAAAACCAGGATCAGGAACAGCAAATGCAAGAGACAGAGCAGCAAGCTGAAGATGCACAAGAACAGCAGCCTGATGAAGAGCAGCAGCAAGATCCAGGACGTCAGGATCCCATGCAGGCAAACCTGGACCAGCCCGATGAAGAAGAACAGGCCACCGAACAATGGTTAAGACGTATTCCAGATGATCCAGGTGGATTACTAAGACGGAAATTTCTATTGCAATATCAGCAAAGACAACGTGAAAGAATCCCAGGTGAAAAACAATGGTAACTAGATCACTGTTGATAATAAATTTGTTAGTTGCTCTTTGTGGGTTTGTTGAATATTCACATGCCGCAACTATTAATGTCAGGACAGACAGGAACCCGATATCCTTAAATGAATCGTTTCAGCTTATTTTTGAAGCAGAAGGTGACCTGGATGGTGACCCGGACTTTTCACCGCTGGAAAACAGTTTTCAGGTTTTATCTACAGTTCAAAGCAGCAACTTCAGCGTAATAAACGGGCGTATATCCAGTTCCAAGCGCTGGACTATAACGGCCATGGCTAACGCTTCAGGACGTGTTGCAATTCCATCAATCTCATTTGGGCAGGACAAAAGCCCCGTTATAAATCTTGACGTTAGGTCAAATAATACCGGAACCGGAAATAGCCAGGCTCCGGACGAAATATTTCTTGAAGCATCGGCAACGCCACTAAATCCCTACGTACAGTCCCAGGTGATATATACCTTGAAGCTATACCGATCCGTGGCCATTGCAAAGGCGAGTCTGGCAGAGCCGGAAGTTATTGTGGGTGATGCCGTACTGGAGCGCCTGGATGATGACAAAAGTTATGAGACATCAGTCAACGGAAGAAGTTATCACGTGATTGAAAGAAATTACGCTATCTATCCACAATCCAGTGGTGAGGTAAACATCGCACCAATAAATTTCATGGGTCAGATTACCCGCAGTCGGTTTGGAATCGATCCATTCGGTGCACCACCGAGGACAGTAGTCAGACGTTCACAGGCAATTGACCTTAATGTTCGGTCCATTCCTGATACCTTCACTGGTACCCAATGGTTACCAGCTGAAAATCTAACCATTGCAGAGGAGTGGTCTGGTGATCCATTGAGCTTACGAGTTGGTGAACCAATTACCAGGACATTAATAATGACAGCGAGGGGTCTCATATCCAGTCAATTACCAGAATTACCAAACTGGTCGCTGGCAGATTTAAAATTTTATCCTGATCGAGCACAACTTGATGATGAGAAATCAGATATAGGCATCATCAGTGCACGTCGTGAAAAGGCGGCCATTATTCCAAATGAACCTGGGGTATATATCTTGCCTGAAATTGCTATCCCATGGTGGAATACCCTGACCGATAGTCTTGAAAACGCCATCGTTCCGGAAAGGACCATCCAGGTGTTGCCAGCCATTGACGCTAATTCAGGACAACCAGAAATCACCAGTCTGATCGCACCGATTCAGCCAATACTAAATGCGCCCGATGACAATGTATCAATTACAGAAAACGAAACCACGATTAGCGATACCAATGAGTCAAATATCTGGAAATGGTCAACACTGTTGTTGTTGGTGGTCTGGTTAATTACCTTTATTGTTTGGTGGCAAAAGCCACGAAAAAATCGTGTGAAGGCAAATAACACCATTAATGATAATAAAAAGCTAACACCAGGCACGGCACAGAAGAACGTACTCGCGGCATGTGATAATAATGATCCCCTGGAAGTGAAGAATGCATTATTGCAGTGGGGAAATGCTGTTTGGCTTGATGACCCACCTGTGGGATTGGCAGAGATTGCCCTGAGGGTAGATACAAAAATGCAGGAGCACATCCAGGGACTTAACTCTCATCTGTATTCCAGTCATCAAAACGCTTGGGATGCTGGGGACTTTAAAACAGTGTTTGTTGTGACGGCAAAGAGTTTGGAGACAAATACAAACAAAGCCCCACAAGCTCAAGGCAAGTTGCAACCTTTATATAAGTTGTAAAGTGACTACTGACTAAATATCGTATAAGCAAGCAGACCCCAGGCAAATATAAAACAGAGTCCACCCACTGGGGTGACCATTCCCAATTGACGGACACCGGTCAATGCGAGTAAATACAAACTGCCAGAAAATAAGATAATTCCAGCAAACATTAGCCATCCCGTTACTTTAATGCCCATTCCTGGCAACTGACTGATGAGTATTCCGACGATCAGTAATCCCAGGGAATGGTAGAAATGGTATTCAACACCGGTCTGAAATGTGCTCATTGCCTGTGCACTTAATTTGCTTTTCAGACCGTGGGCACCGAAAGCGCCAAGCAGCACAGAAACCATAGCATTTACCGCGCCGAGGAAAAGAAATATTTTTGCTGAAGATAACAAATCTTCACTCCTTCAAGTCTGATTTGGACCAGTATTTCTGAATTTGAACAAATAAAAATGAAGATGTCATGGCGATTAATACCAGACCTGTTAAAGCTTCTAGCCCTGCCGTATATCTAATCAGTCCTTCCGGAACCTGGTCGCCATAACCAAGAGTAGTATAGTTAACAAATGAAAAATAAATACAGTCCATTAGTGAACCATCGTGAACGCCAGTTATTTTCCCAAACGATTCCTGTTTAATTAAAAAATAATAAGCAAAACCGAACATCCATACTTCCGCAACATGTGCGATGAGGGCGCCTATTAAACCTGCCGCCACGCGAAAGCGGTGCTTGATTTTCATGCCAGGTAAAATTTTCGAAAGCTTCATCAATACTTCGTAGTGAATCATAACGGCAATTGCGACAAGCAAGCAGTTTATAATGATAATAAAAAACATCTTATGCTTTTCCTGGTCTTTTAAGAATTGCAGTTGTGAGTCTTGATACGGAGATTAGTTTATTTTGATTACCCTGAATATCTATATTCCAGATGTGTGTGGTTAAACCAATATGTAAAGGCGTTGCTATTCCAGTGACATAACCTGATGTTGCTGGTCTTAAATGATTTGAATTAATTGACATGCCTACGCAATAATAATTTTGCATGTCTATGCAAAGCGTAGAGCCTATGCTTCCCAGTGTTTCCGCTAGTGCGGCACTTGCTCCGCCATGTAATTTTCCTTCCGGTTGAAGTGTACGTTTATCAACAGGCATGGTCCCTTTAATATAGTCATCGCCAATTTCAATAATTTCGATGCCCAGAGTTTCTACCAGAGAGTTTTTTCTGATTTGATTGAGTTGTTCGATGTCAGGATTTAGTCGCCAAATTGACATAAGTTGTTCCCTGAAAATAGCTGGAAAAATATTGATTATAAAGTTCAGAGTGTAACATTTCCTGAATACCGTGTATTAAACATGATAAATTGTTATTCGACATGAAAAAACCGCCTATAAAATTACTTCTAAACCCTGTGTATTTTTTATCATTTGGGTTTGGCACAGGCTATAGCCCCTTTGCCCCGGGCACACTGGGTACGCTTGCAGGGATAATTATTTATTTATTAGTAAAGGACCTGAGCATCACCTATTACCTGGCATTGACGATAATATTATTTGTGCTGGGAATCTTCATGTGTAGCTATACGACAAGAGCATTAAATACCGATGACCATCCCGCCATAGTCTGGGATGAAATTGTTGGTTACCTCATAACCATGTTTTATGCCCCCTCCCAATGGTGGTGGATAGTGATAGGATTTATCCTGTTTCGTATCTTTGACATATTTAAGCCCTGGCCAGTAAACCTGGCGGATAAACGTGTGAAAGGCGGGCTGGGAGTCATGCTGGATGACATTATTGCCGGGATTTATAGCTTGACTATTATACAAATAATCGCTTATATCTTATATACATAGTATTGTAAATACAGAAACCAGGTTAAGTGTAAATGAAGCGATTATTGTTCTGTGTCATCGTATTGATTTACGTGGGTTCCATTCCCGGGGCCTTCGCTGATATCTATAAATATGTTGATAAGTATGGTCGTGTCACACTCACCGACAAACCGGATAATTCCGAATTCAAACGCTTGGTAAAAACATGGAAGGGTTGGGAAGAGGCAAAAAGTCAGATTGCCCTAAAAGATTTTGATAAAAATAAGCAACGCCACTCATCCACTATAGATTGGGTCGCAAAACGTTACGGATTACCTCCTAGTTTGGTGCATGCGGTCATATCGGCAGAATCTGCCTATGATACCAATGCAATCTCCCGGGCTGGCGCAGTTGGACTGATGCAATTGATGCCTGGAACTGCAAAACGCTATGGCGTGGTCAATCGAAGAAATCCAGTAGATAATGTGGATGGTGGGACTCGATATTTACGCGACCTGCTTGCCATGTTCGATAATAACTTAATGTTAGCTCTGGCGGCTTATAATGCCGGCGAGGGGGCAGTTAAAGAGTATGGAAATAAAATCCCTCCCTACGAGGAGACAAAAAATTACGTCATAAAAGTCATTGATTTTTATAAGCGCTACCAGGAAGAGGCATGACCCATTCTAAGTGGAACATCTGCGATAGCTGGACTTAAATATGATGGCCTCATTATTTATGATTCCCTCAATGCAGCAGTGGATAATCATTCATGAGGCATTAGGTTTCTTGCATTATGCAACAGCAGGTGTTTTGATGGGTTTAATTTATAAGAATAAAAAGGGAGTCAGAGTAACATTCGTATAGCTAGTTTTAGTATTACACTGTCTTTGAATTACTAACTAATAAAATGAAATCAATACTATTTATTTTTCTTTGCTTTTTGCCATTGCTGGTATTTTCTGCGCATCAGCAAAATTCGGTGGATTCAGAATCAGCTCCAGAATCAATACTTTTCCAAAAAGAATTTGAAGCATTTCTCGAAACAGAGGTGGCCACGGACACGCCAGGGCTTGCAATAACACTGGTACTTGATGGTCATACCGTTCTAACCAGAGCTTATGGTATCGCCAGTATAGGCAATAAGGACAAAGTCAATCTCGATACGGTGTTCAGGCTGGCCTCCGTATCCAAGACCATGGCATCTGCCGCCGTTGGGGCACTTGTGCAAAAGGGACAATTAAACTGGGACAGCAAAGTAACAGACTATGTAAAGACCTTGAAATTAAAGAATCCAAAATATACAAAGCAATTAACAGTTCAAGATTTATTAGCACAACGATCTGGCCTCGTGCCCCATGCCTATACGAATTATATTGAAGAGAACTTCAGTTATAAAAAAATTATGCTGAAAATGCATGAAGTTCCTTTTGTTTGTGCACCGGGCACCTGCTATAGCTATCAGAATGTCATATACAGCATGACAGGTGATGTCATCGAGAAGATCACCAAAGAGTCATACGACCAGTTTGTAACAAATCATCTATTTACACCATTGAACATGAAAACGGCATCCTATGGTCTGGATAATTTCGTTAATAACCAAAATCATGCGACCCCCCATGTCAGGTATAGAAAAAATAAACAATGGAAACCGGTAAAGGTGAAAGAAAATTATTATAATTTTGCACCGGCTGCCGGGGCCAATGCCAGCATAACGGATATGAATAAATGGTTGCTTGCCCAGTTGGGGCATAGTCAGAATGTTCTAGATGCAGATACTCTCGCCATGATGCACTCAAAGCATACTAAAACAACTCGCGGTCAGTCTCATTACCATGGTGATGATTGGCAAAATATTGAAGGTACCTATTATGGTCTTGGCTGGCGGGTGTTTGATTACGGAGACCATCAAAACTTCGTGCATCACGGCGGTTGGGTACAAGGTTCCCGCGCAGAAATGGTTTTTAATACCGAACTACAGATGGGAATGGTCTTTCTTACCAACTCAGAGACACGACTTGCCGGCGATGTGGTACCCATGTTTATGCAGTTATATTCAAAATATCTTTCAAATTAGCCCGTTTAAAGTGAGTATTTGAGATAAACCGGGCTTTTTCTTATTGTTTATTGCTTTAATAGTATTTATCTATCAATTCAATATAAATTTAAAATTATCCCTATTTATTTGTTCGCCTATAATAAAGACTGCCTTATTTTAACAGTCCAAATTTCTTAGTAAAAATGTATTTTGGAGGAGATAATTTTATGACAAAGAAAGTAAGTTCATTATTCACGGCTCTGATTTTGAGCACCACGCTGTTAGTCCCATCAATTTCCTTAGCTCAAGGAGAAGCGAAATCCAATAATTTCTGGTGGCCGGAGCAGCTTAATCTTCAACCTCTGCGTCAGCACGCAATTGAATCCAATCCACTGGGTGATGATTTCAATTATGCAGAAGAGTTTTCCAGTCTGGACCTTGATGTTCTAAAACAGGAGATCGAAGGGGTTATGACGGATACTCAGGATTGGTGGCCGGCAGATTATGGTCATTATGGACCGTTTTTTATTCGCATGGCCTGGCATAGTGCCGGTACCTACCGTGAAGCTGATGGCCGAGGCGGTGCTGGCGGTGGACAGCAGCGATTCGAGCCACTCAATAGTTGGCCCGATAATGCAAACCTGGATAAGGCCAGGCGATTACTTTGGCCTATCAAGCAAAAGTATGGTCGCAAAGTCTCATGGGCAGATCTGATGATCCTCACAGGCAATGTTGCGATGCAATCCATGGGGTTTAAGACCTTTGGTTTTGCTGGCGGGCGTGAAGATGACTGGGAAGCTGATTTGGTCTACTGGGGCCCTGAACAAGAATGGTTAGCTGACGAGCGATACGAGGGTGAGAGGAAATTGGAACAACCTCTTGCTGCAGTTCAGATGGGATTGATTTATGTAAATCCAGAAGGTCCCAATGGCAATCCCGATCCACTCCTGGCTGCGAAAGATATCCGCGATACATTTGGTCGCATGGCGATGAATGATGAAGAAACTGCTGCGTTAATAGCAGGTGGACATACCTTTGGTAAGGCGCATGGCGCCCATTCTCCTGGTAATTGTACGGGGCCTGAACCAGCCGCTGCTGATATTGAGGAGCAGGGTTTTGGATGGACAAACCGTTGTGGTAGTGGCAAAGGTGTAGACACTGTGACTAGTGGCCTGGAAGGAGCATGGACTATGAGTCCAGCCGAATGGACTCATAACTTTCTCACGAACCTGTATACCTACGAGTGGGTACAGACCAAGAGTCCCGCAGGTGCAACCCAGTGGATTCCAGCTCGTGGGGCGGCATCTACCCTGGTACCGGATGCGCATGATCCCACCAAGCGTCATGCACCGATAATGTTAACGACGGATCTGGCCCTTAAGTTCGATCCCGAATACAGACGGATCACATCACGTTGGTTTGATAATCCTCAGGAGTTTGAAGATGCATTCGCAAGGGCCTGGTTCAAGTTAACACACCGCGACATGGGGCCCCGGGCACGTTACATCGGTGCTGAGGTTCCGGAAGAAAAACTGATCTGGCAAGACCCTATTCCCGAAGTGGACCATAGCCTGGTAAACCGACGTGATATTAGTAGACTAAAATCAGATATTCTCGATTCCGGCTTGACCATATCTGAACTAGTCAGAACTGCCTGGGCATCTGCATCAACATTTCGTGGAACGGATATGCGTGGTGGTGCAAATGGTGCACGCATTCGTCTTGCGCCACAAAATAACTGGGAAGTTAATAATCCTGCTGAGTTGTCCAGGGTGCTAAATGTTCTGCAGGGAATTCAGAATAGCTTTAATAGCCGACAGCGCAGTAAGAAAATCTCGTTGGCAGATCTGATTGTTCTTGGTGGCGCTGCAGCCATTGAAGAAGCTGCAGATCAAGCAGGTTATAAAGTGGATGTGCCATTTGTCCCTGGACGTATGGATGCATCTCAGGAACAGACCGACGTAAAATCATTTTCTGTACTGAAACCAACTGCAGACGGGTTCCGAAACTATTTCGGTAATGGTAATCATCGATCGCCTGCCGAGATGCTGGTGGACAAAGCCAATCTGCTGACATTATCAGTCCCTGAAATGACCGTGCTCGTAGGAGGATTGCGTGCCATGGATGCAAATACAGGGCAGTCACGTCACGGTGTGTTGACAGAAAATCCAGGCATCTTGAGTAATGATTTCTTCGTTAATTTGCTAGATATGTCTACCAAATGGAGCAAGTCTTCGTCTTCAGAAGGTGTTTATGATGGTCGAGACCGTGAGACGGGTAATATGAAATGGACGGCGAGTCCTGTCGATCTCATATTTGGTTCCAACTCAGAGCTACGAGCAATAGCAGAGGTTTATGCGGCCGAAGATGCAAAAGAAAAATTTGTGCAAGACTTTGTCAAAGCATGGACCAAGGTGATGAATCTGGATCGATTTGATATTTAATAATTGAGAAGGCAAAAAACTAAACGGTGGCGATATTATCGCCGCCGTTTTTTTTTGGATATGAATAAAAGCTTAACGTCTAACCTCTATTACCTCACATGCAATCACTCATCCGTTACACATCCCTCGGATGCTGACTTTACATTCTTGATGAATTTATAAAGTGTCCCGCGGGTTGCCCGGTAGGGTGGCATGATCCAATCGGCCTTGCGTTTTTGAAGTTCATCGTCTGATAAATTCACATTGATTGCATTTTTAACGGCATCTATTGTGATTTTGTCACCGGTTTTGATCAGCGCAATGGGACCGCCTTCTTGCGCCTCGGGGACTACGTGGCCAATGATAAATCCATGTGAACCGCCGGAGAACCGACCATCGGTGATCATGGCAACATCGTTACCCAGACCTGCGCCCATGATGGCAGATGTTGGGGTTAACATTTCTGGCATGCCCGGGCCGCCTTTGGGGCCTTCATAACGGATAACCACCACATCACCTTTTTCAATCTGCTTGTCTTCCAGCGCCTTTAGCATGTCTTCTTCTGAATCAAACACCTTGGCCGTTCCAGAAAAGACTTCGCCTTCCTTGCCCGTGATTTTAGCAACTGATCCACCTGGTGCCAGATTGCCTTTCATGATACGAATATGACCGGATTTTTTGATGGGGTTTTCCAGTGTATGGATGACATCTTGATCCTTTGCAAGGTCAGGTACTGATTCTAGATTTTCCCTGATGGTCTTGCCTGTGACCGTCATGCAGTCACCATTGATCAAATCGTTTTCCAACAAGTATTTCATTACGGCGGGGATACCACCGATCAGGTGCAAGTCTTCCATTACGTATTTGCCACTGGGCTTGAGATCGGCAAGATAGGGTGTCCTGTCGGTAACAGATTGAAAATCATCTATGGTCAGTTCAATGTCTGCTGTTCTTGCCATGGCAAGTAAGTGCAATACAGCGTTGGTCGATCCACCCAATACGGTCACTATGACCATGGCATTTTCAAAGGATTCCCTAGTGAGTATGTCTTTGGGTTTTAGATCCAGTTCTAGCAAGTGTTTAATTGCTTCACCCGCCCTTAGGCATTCTTCCAGTTTGCCGGGGTCAACGGCAGGGGTGGATGAACTATAGGGTAGTGACAATCCCAGTGCTTCTATGGCAGAGGCCATGGTGTTTGCAGTATACATCCCGCCACAGGCACCGGCACCGGGGCAAGACTTCTTTAAAATGTCTATTCGATCATCGTCATTTATATTCCCGGAGATATACTCGCCATAACTTTGAAAGGCAGAGATGATATCGATCTTCTGGCCGTCTCGGATCCCCGGTTTAATGGTTCCGCCATAGATCATCAAAGCTGGGCGGTTTACCCGGGTCATCGCCATGATACAACCAGGCATATTTTTATCGCAACCCGGGATAGAAATATTACCGTCATACCACTGAGCACCCATGACAGTTTCGATGGAGTCGGCAATCAAATCACGGGACTGCAGTGAATAGCTCATCCCGTCGGTACCCATGGAGATACCATCACTAACCCCGATGGTATTGAATCGCATGCCAACCAGACCAGCAGCTTCCACACCTTGTTTAACTTTTTCGGCCAGATCCAGCAAATGCATGTTACAGGTATTGCCTTCATACCAGATGCTGGAAATCCCTATCTGGGCCTTACTCATATCTTTGTCTGTCATCCCGGTGCCATACAGCATGGCCTGGGCAGCGCCGTGTGAACGATGTTGTGTGATGGTTGAGCTGATTGAATTAATTTTTTTAGCCATTTACATTCCAAACATTGGGTTTCATCAATAAAGGTGCGATAGAATACAACAATCGTGACGTATCTGTAAGTGACTTAAAACCTAAAATAATCATGAATAACAAGATTCCAGGACTGATTGAACAATTTAATACCTTGATCTCTTTGCCCAGTGTGAGCTGTATCGAGCCACAGTTGGACATGAGTAATCACGCTGTGGTCGCACAACTGGGTGAGTGGTTGGAGGATCTGGGGTTTAAGGTAGAAATTATGCCCGTTGAGGAAAAGGCAGGTAAATTTAACCTTATTGCTGTGGCGGGCAAGGGTGAGGGCGGTCTGGTGTTATCCGGTCATACAGATACCGTTCCTTATGATGAAGCCGGATGGAATTATGACCCGTTCAAGCTCACCGAGGCCGACCAGCGCTTATATGGTCTGGGTAGCGCTGACATGAAAGGTTTTTTTCCCATTGTCCTGGACGTATTACGTGACATGCGAGTAAATGATTTTATTAAACCGCTTTATATTCTTGCCACCTGTGATGAAGAAAGCACCATGGCAGGCGCCAAGGCATTGGTCGCCTCAGGTCGGTCACTGGGAGAGGTGGCGGTCATTGGTGAGCCGACCTGTCTAAAACCAGTGAACATGCACAAGGGAATTTTATACGAGACCATAAGATTAATTGGTAAAGCGGGACATTCAAGTGACCCGTCCCTGGGTATCAATGCCCTTGAAGGGATGAATGATGTCATTAATCGCTTACTTGAATGGCGGACCTCGATGCAACAACGTGCCGTCAATGACAAATTCAAAGTACCCTATGCGACAATAAATTTTGGTACCATTAGCGGTGGGGATAGTCCAAACCGAATCTGTGGTAATTGTGAACTTAGAATTGATCTCAGATTTTTGCCTGGAATGGAAATTGAACTCTTGAGGGCGGAAATCAGGCGAGAGGTGATGGAGTTAATTGATGGCACTGGATTGAAAGTGGAGTTTGACCGAATTTTTCCGGGTGTTCCCGCGATGGAAACACCAGCTGATGCAGATATTGTAAAATATGCCGAAAAACTCGCAGGAGAACCCGCATCTAGTGTTGCGTTTGGAACAGAAGCACCTTATTTTAAAACCATGGGTATGGATACAGTAGTACTGGGCCCTGGTAACATCGAAGTTGCACACCAGATAAACGAATACCTGGAACTCGCTTCGATTGAACCCATGAAAAATATAACCCGAGAATTAATTAAACAGTATTGTATGTAAGATGAGTGACAACAACATAGAATTTATACACTGGTTTCGATCAGCCTCTCCGTATATCAGGGTGCACAAAGGTAAAACCTTTGTGATCCATATGGATGACAGCGTTATTGGATCGGATTCGTTTACTGGTCTGGTCCATGATCTGGCTTTGTTGAACAGTCTGGAGATCAGGTTGGTCCTGGTTTTTAGCACTCGGCATTCTATCGAGTCCCGTTTGAAGGACCACGATGATACCTCTCATTATCATAAGGGAATTCGAGTAACGGATAGCCAGACCCTTGAGATTATTAAGGACGCCGCAGGAAAGCTGCGAGTTGAAATTGAAGCGGCCCTGTCCATAGGCTTAGGGAATACACCTATGCTAAATGCCAAGGTGATAGTCTCATCAGGGAATTATGTCAGGGCAAAGCCCATGGGTGTCGTAGATGGAGTAGATCACTTATTTACCGGATCTGTACGGTCGATTGAAACAGCCATTATAGACAAACGACTGGATGCCAATGAAATTGTCCTGATACCGCCACTTGGTTATTCAGTCACCGGTGATATTTTGAATCTTGAGGCCAGGGCTCTTGCCCGGGATGTCGCCTCACGATTAGGGGCCGACAAACTTATCTATCTGTCCAATGCGGACGGCATCTTTGATGATAAAGGAAAGCTCATCAAGGAGATGATCGTCACAGAAGTAAACAAGTATCTGTCTGATAATAAAATTCCTGATCAGTCAGAATATCAGCTTCTAAATCATGCGATCGATGCGTGTAAAGAGGGCGTTGCCAGGGTGCATATCATCAATTCATCCTTAGAAGGTGGTGTGATACAGGAATTGTTTTCCCGTGATGGAATTGGCACCATGATCAGCAGCACTTCTTTTGACGAATTAAGACAAGCGACCATAGATGATATCTCCGGTATCCTCGAAATAATCACGCCTCTGGAAAAATCCGGTGTTCTAGTTGAGCGATCCAGGGAAAAGCTGGAACTGGAAATCGATAATTTTACCGTTATGTTACGTGATGATGTGATTATTGGATGTGGTGCTTTATATTTATATGAGAAAGAAAAAACAGCAGAAGTAGCCTGCCTGGCGATTCATAATGATTATAATAATTCTGGCAGGGGAGAGCAGATTTATTCCGTCTTGAAACACAGAGCTAAAGACAAACAGATTGAAAGTCTATTTGTGTTAACCACCCAGGCAGAACACTGGTTTAGGGAGTTGGGATTTGAAGAAATTGCGATTGAAAAACTGCCGATAGAAAAAAAGAATTTATATAATTTCAAGCGAAATTCCAAGATATTCATAAACAAGTTAAGTTGAATATCCAAAACCACCAGTAATAGAATTCAATGCCGTCAACAGAAACTACTAATATTGAAGAGATGGAACTCCAGGGATTTTCTCGTAGCATCGCTGAGCTGGAGTGGTTGCTTTTAATATTGACGATGCTTTATTACGTTTCTCCAGGTGCAATAATTGATAATCAATGGAACGTCGTGATATCCATGATCATGTTTGCCTTTTTTACCCTGGCATTTCATTATTTCAATTTTTTCAGGAAAGAGAGTAAATGGAAAATCGCCGTAGAGACCTGGGCGATGTTGTTGTTTATCAGCTGGATAATCTATTACACAGGTGGTGTGTATAGCCCCTTATTAAACCTTTATCTGCTTGTAATCATCGCCAGCGCACTGACTCTTGGCAAAACCACTACATTACTCGAGTTTGCTTTAATTACCTGTCTCTATCTGTACATGGGGTACCCAATCTATGCAGGCGATACCTTTTCCACCTCTAATTTCATTCAATTGATGGTGGTATTTGCTCCATTTTTATTAGTAGGTTACCTCACTACTATGCTATCTGCTGATGTGAAGCATGGGAGAAACCTGCTGCAATTATTATCAGAGACGGATGATCTGACAGGCATGCAAAACAGGCGTTCACTGGTTGCTGCCCTGGAAACGGAAATGGAAAGGGCGCTACGTAGCGATAAGCCATTTACATTAATGCAGGTGGATGCGGACAACCTTAAAATCGTGAATGATACTCACGGCCATGAGGCAGGCGACAAGTTGCTTAAACACATTAGTACTATCCTGGAAGATTCATGTCGTACCTATGACATCCTTGCACGCATAGGAGGAGATGAATTTATTGTTCTGTTACCAGCTATTAACGCAGACAGTGCCAAGCCTATTGCTGAACGAATTCGAACGGCTGTTGAAAATTCATCTTTTGACTATAAGGGTAGCCAGGTGTCTTCAACAGTGAGTATTGGTCTCGCGAGTTATCCGGATTCATCTAATAATGTTGACGAATTAATGGATAAAGCAGACAAGGCTATGTACCAAAGCAAAACAGAGGGAAGAAATATGGTGTCAATATTTACACGTCCCAAGATAGAGCCCGCAATCTGATTTAAGTACCTTAGGGCCTATAGTGGTATCAGGTCGTTGTTTTTTCCAGTTCTTTATCCAAAATGTCGATAGTGAGCTCGTCATCTTTATCGGAAATAATGATATGCCCACCATGTTCGAGTTTTCCAAAGAGTAATTCCTCTGCAAGGGGCTTTTTAATCTTGTCCTGAATAATTCTTGCCATGGGTCTTGCCCCCATCACCTTGTCATAACCATGGATTCCCAACCAGACACGAGCAGATTCATCAACATCCATAGTGACTTTTTTATCATCAAGCTGGGCTTGTAGCTCAACAAGAAATTTGTCCACGACATTTTGAATTGTTACCGGGTCCAGGGAATTAAATTCAATGATCGCATCCAGCCGGTTTCGAAATTCCGGACTAAACACCTTCTTAATCACTTCCATTGCATCCGACTTATGGTCTTGCAGTGTAAATCCCATGGAGGGTCGACTGATTCGGTCGGCACCGGCATTGGTGGTCATGATAATAATGACATTTCTAAAATCTGTTTTCCTGCCGTTGCTGTCTGTCAGGGTGCCGTGATCCATAACCTGTAATAGCAGGTTAAATACATCCGGGTGTGCCTTTTCCATTTCATCAAATAACAAAACAGAATGAGGATGCTTGTTGACGGCATCTGTTAATAGCCCGCCTTGATCAAATCCTACATAACCTGGAGGGGCGCCAATTAATCTGGAGACGGTATGCCTTTCCATGTATTCGGACATGTCATAGCGGATTAATTCAATGCCCATGATTTTAGCTAGTTGTCGGGTGACTTCGGTCTTGCCAACCCCAGTTGGGCCGGCAAACAAAAATGCGCCTATGGGTGTTTGTGGATTTCCCAGACCGGTACGTGACATCTTGATTGCCGATGACAGGGTTTCAATCGCATTGTCCTGGCCAAACACGACCATTTTCAGGTTACGTTGAAGGTTTTTCATCACGTCCTTGTCTGTACTGTTAACTGTCTTGGGCGGAATACGGGCAACCTTTGCCACAATATTTTCAATATCGTGTACGCCTATGGTTTTTTTCCGTCGCGAAGGTGTTAGTAATTGTTGTGATGCCCCAGCCTCATCAATAATGTCTATGGCCTTGTCTGGAAGATGCCGATCTGTAATGTAACGGTCTGTCAGTACAACGGCTGAACGTAACGCCTGGTTGGTGTACTTAATGGAATGATGCTCCTCAAATCTGGATTTAAGGCCTTGTAATATCTTTACGGCTTCGTCGATAGAAGGTTCTGTCACATCTATTTTCTGGAACCGTCTGGACAGTGCGCGATCTTTTTCAAAGATGCCTCGGTATTCCTGGTAGGTGGTAGAACCGATACATTTCATATCACCGGATGCAAGTACGGGCTTGATGATATTGGAGGCATCCATAACGCCACCTGAGGCCGCCCCCGCACCTATAATCATGTGAATTTCATCAATAAAGAGTATTGAGCCCTCTTGTTGTTTAAGCTGGTTGATGACACCTTTCAGGCGTTTTTCAAAGTCACCGCGATATTTTGTGCCAGCAAGTAGAGCGCCCAGATCCAATGCAAAAATTGTTGATTCCAGTAGGACTTCTGGAACCTCTTTATCAACAATCATTTTTGCCAGTCCTTCGGCTATGGCAGTTTTACCCACGCCAGCTTCACCTACGTATAAAGGATTATTTTTTCTTCGTCGGCAAAGGATTTGTATGGTCCTTTCAATTTCAAGATCACGACCAATTAAAGGATCTATCTTGCCGGCCAATGCCTGCTCATTCAGGTTGACCGCAAAGGCGTCTAATGGACTGCTAGACGACTCATCAGCTTGCCCGTCTTCATCTAAAGAAATGTCTTCGTGGTTTTCTGATTCATTGTCTGTGATTTTGGTAATGCCATGAGATATATAGTTCACGACATCCAGTCTGGCAATATTTTGTCGACTTAAAAAATAGACAGCGTGGGATTCACGTTCTCCAAAGATCGCAACCAGGACGTTTGCACCGGTTACCTCTTTGCGACCAGAAGATTGGACATGAAAAACTGCCCGTTGTAACACGCGTTGAAATCCCAATGTTGGCTGGGTTTCACGCTCATCGTCTTCATCCAATACTGGTGAGTTTTCGCTAATAAATATTGAAAGTTCGTTATGCAGGGAATTAAGGTTTGCACCGCAGGCCTTTAATACGCTGACGGCGGACTGGTTTTCCAGCAGCGCAAGCAACAGGTGTTCAACTGTCATGAATTCATGACGTTGTTCGCGTGCCTGTTGAAAGGCATCATTGAGTGTATGTTCGAGCTCTTTATCTAACATTTTCAGGCCTTTTCCATTGTACACAATAAAGGATGATTGTTTTCACGTGAATAATTATTTACCTGCTCTACTTTGGTTTCAGCAATTTCATGGGTAAAAATACCGCAAATACCTCTGCCTCGGGTGTGGACTTCCAGCATAATTCGCGTCGCATTTTCTCTATCAAGCTTGAAAATGCTTTCCAGAATGTGCACCACAAACTCCATGGGTGTGAAATCATCATTAATCAAAATGACTTTATACAGAGGAGGTCGCTTTAGTTTCGGCCTGGCTTCTTGTAAAGCCAGCCCGTCCTCCTGGTCTTGTTGATTGTCAGATTTATCTGCCATATTCTTTAAAAAAATTATACTGATGTGTTATTAGATTATACAAAAACCAAAAAATTTCAAAGCATGGATATTTTTGTGAAATTTAAAAATAACTAGTGATTACGACATAATTACTGACTTAATATATATCTATGAATTTCAGGGAAAAAATCCACTCGCGATTAAAGTTACTGGTTGACAGGGAGCCGCAATTGTTTCCATTAGAGCAGCTACCCAATAAATATCGTACTGCTGCAGTCTTAATCCCTTTATGGCCGGATGAAAATGGCAGTGTTAAAATAGCATTTACACAACGATCAGCTTCAATGCCTTCTCATCAGGGTCAGGTGTCCTTTCCTGGTGGTGGGACTAATCCTGATGATACCACAACCGAATATACAGCGTTGCGTGAATTAAAAGAAGAACTGGGAATTGAGCATGGCGATGTCACTGTTATGGGGCGTCTGGATGATGCATGGAGTCGATTTGGATTCCATATTACACCCTACGTTGGATGGCTAGATCAGCAACCAGACTTTAAGCCTGATGCTAATGAGGTAGAAAAAATTATCACTGCAGATATTCAAAGCCTGATGGAACCAGGCACTTCGTGTATTCATGAATTTACAGTAAATGGAATACAACGAAAATCGCAGGCGTTTAATTGGGACGGCGGTTATGTTTGGGGAGTCACCGCAGACGTGTTACTGGAATTACTCTTGTGGATTAAAGAAGAACCCTCTAATCGAGGTGAACTCAGATTATCGGCGATGAAGCAATATATGGAGATGTAGGGAGTGAAGGGTGCGGAAAAAAAACAGATGGTTTTCAATTTAAAAACAGGGTTAGGTATAATTTCTGATTTTCCCCTTCTTGCTACTCCTTATTTTCGCCCAGTAGTGACTCCATAATTCCGTAATAAATTGTCGATAGTGTTTCTAGGTCTTCAACTTTTACACATTCATTGACCTTGTGTATGGTTTCATTGACAGGCCCAAGTTCCACCACTTCCGCGCCGGTGGGCGCAACAAAGCGGCCATCAGATGTGCCGCCGGTGGTAGACAATTTCGGTTCAACGCCAGTGATATCCCTGATTGCATTTTTGGTTGCTGTTACTAACTCACCCGATTGAGTTAAAAAAGGTTTGCTCGAAGGTAACCACTCAATTTCATATTCCAGGCTGTAACTGCCCAATATTTTTTCGATGGTCGACTTGATAGTGGACTCATCCGTTTCCGTGGAGTAGCGAATATTGAATCTAGTTTTAACACTACCAGGTATGACATTATCTGCTCCTGTACCTGAATTTAAATTTGATACTTGCAAACTCGAAGGGTCATAAAATTCATTTCCTTTATCCCAGGTGTAATTACAGATTTCGTTTAGTGCAGGAATGATCTGGTGTATCGGGTTTCGGGCGCGATCGGGATAGGCAACATGCCCCTGAATGCCGGTAACGTTAAGTACGCCAGTTAATGATCCTCTGCGGCCGATTTTGACCATATCACCAATTTTTGTCTGGCTGGTAGGCTCGCCAACCACACACCATGTAATCTGCTCGCCATTGGACCGTAAGCTATCAATGACCCTGCTTGTGCCGTTGATGGCAATACCTTCCTCATCTGAGGTTAATAGAAGAGAGATCCTTCCTGGATGATTTGGATAGTCATTTACGAATCTTTGCAAAGCGAATACCATCGCAGCGATACTGCCTTTCATATCTGCCGCACCACGACCGTATAAATAGCCATCTTTAATATCAGGAATGAAAGGATCGGTGTCCCATTGATCTTCTGGTCCTGCCGGAACAACATCAGTATGTCCAAGAAAACATAGAATCGGTCCTGTCTCCCCATGACTCATCCACAGGTTGTTGACGTCTTCAAAGTCAAGACGCGTACTTGCAAACCCATCGGGTTCAAGCAAGCTACATATGACTTCCATGCATCCCTTGTCATCTGGTGTAACAGATGGGATAGCTATCAGTTTTTTTGCAATTTCAAGGATCATTTTAGCGTTTTAAAATTTTGGGTGAATCTACAGGGAAAGCGTTAAATGTCAAATTTGAGTCATTAATTATATGTGATAAATGATCTCGTTTCTTCCAGATTATTGTGTCTTACCCGGCCTTATGTAGACTCTTTTAATATTGATGGGTTCTGCAAATGATGAAGGTTTGATTTCCATTGTGATGATCAGGTTTTCTTCAGATAGTTCTAAGGTTTCAAAAATCCATCCACCATCTCGCGCTCTAGTCTCTACTAATAGCTGCTTGTTTTTCCAGGAAGCAAAAGAGAAATCTTGATTGTCACCTGAAATGGTCCCACTTGCACTGACCATGCGTTTACGATTGTCTGAATGGAAAGTCCGTTCAAAACCATCGTCATATATTAACTTAAATTCCGGGGGTGAATATTGAAAATCCAGATTGTCATCATAGGAAATATGATCATATATTTCATGTTCTTTGGGTCCACCACGATACCGACCTTTGCCTTTTTTTCCTGTCCTGGGCAATTTGCCTCCTGCAGCACGTATGGCGATTTCCACTTGCCTGTCTGTATCGTCACTTAATTCTTCATTCACTATCCAGCTACCAAGATAATTTTCATACTCAGGAATAGCGTCTTGACCAACAACAATTCTGGCAGAAAAAACAAGGAAAAAAATAGTTGCGAATTTAAATAAGGTTTTGACTAGCATGTCTTTTAGGTACTCTAAGTGAAAATAAATCTTAATTA
Organism: uncultured Gammaproteobacteria bacterium; assembly: GCA_943788815.1. GTDB lineage: Bacteria > Pseudomonadota > Gammaproteobacteria > Eutrophobiales > Eutrophobiaceae > Eutrophobius. The sequence goes on along the minus strand of CALSRS010000002.1, from coordinate 472,879 downwards.
GAAGACCTGACAATATCAAATTTAATTTTTTTACAAAGTGCTGGATGAAACTTTCAGTACAATCAGTGCGTTATACTCTGATTTATCAACAGCTTGTTGTAAAAAACATTACAATGAAGCTTGCTGGCACATGGCTGTGCATTCGAATTTAAATTATAATCTCCATAGTTAATAAAAATAATTTAATCCAGGGAATTGCAGGGTGTTTTGATTATTGAATCTTAAAACAAGCAAAAAAAGATATATCAAAAACATATGTATTACATCGAAATGAAATACATAAAGGAATTGAGGAAATAAAATGGCTGATAATGCAAAACTGATTTTAGAAGGAAAAGAGTACGAAATTCCGGTTGTTGTGGGTAGCGAAAATGAAAAGGCACTGGAAATATCAAAGCTAAGGAGCCAAACAGGACATATTACTCTTGATTCCGGCTTTGTTAATACGGGCTCAACCACCAGTGCTATTACCTATCTAGATGGTGAGCAGGGTATATTAAGATATCGCGGTATCCCCATTGAACAACTGGCCAAAAACTCAAGCTTTGTCGAAACCAGCTATTTATTGATATACGGACATTTACCCACAAAAGATCAGCTCGCCAATTTCAGCCATCTGCTTAATATGCACAGCATGATCCATGAGGATATGAAACATTTCTTTGATGGATACCCGGCAACGGCGCATCCCATGGCAATACTGTCATCCATGGTTTGTTCATTGTCTGCTTATTATCCAGAGTCTTTAAACGTATTTGAATCATTTGATAGCCAGGCCCCGAGATTATTATCAAAGTTACGGACTATTGCTGCGTTCAGTTATAAAAAGAGCGTTGGTCATCCAATGATGTATCCCCAAAACCACCTAAGCTATTGTGCAAACTTTTTACAAATGATGTTTGCCGTACCTGCTGAGCCCTTTGAAGCTGATGAAGATATAGTCAAGGCATTAAATATACTGTTGATTCTGCATGCGGACCACGAACAAAACTGTTCAACTTCTACAGTGAGACTAGTCGGTTCCAGTCAGGCGAATATGTATGCTTCAGTCAGTGCAGGAATACTTGCCTTATGGGGCCCACTACATGGTGGTGCGAACCAGGCTGTGATAGAAATGCTGGAAGACTTACAAAACTCGGGGACGAGTTGTAAAAAATTTATTAGTAGTGTTAAGGACAAGGACTCCAAGAGTAAATTAATGGGATTTGGTCACAGGGTTTACAAGAGTTATGACCCCCGCGCCAAGATACTCAAGGAAATGACTGACCTGATTCTTTCCAAACGTGGCGTCAATGATCCACTTCTGGATCTGGCCAAGGAAATGGAGGAAACAGCATTATCCGATTCTTATTTTGTAGAACGAAATCTATATCCAAATGTAGATTTCTACAGCGGCCTTTTATATAAGGCAATGGGGATCCCCGTTAATATGTTCACGGTGATGTTTGCCATAGGCAGGTTGCCTGGCTGGATTGCCCATTGGAAGGAAATGATGGATGACCCTCAAACCAAGATAGGCCGGCCCCGTCAGATCTATACCGGGGAGACCGCTCGAGATTACGTTCATATTGATCAAAGAAAGTAGTCTTTTGTAATGTACAAGACAAAAAGATATTTACTGACTGTATTTATCTCTTTGTCTTTATTATCAGGCGCATTACTTGCACAGTATGATAACTCCCGTGGAGACCAACCCGAGGCAGAGTTTCATATGGCCAGGTTGATCTATACGCCGAGTTCCAGCAGTAATCGGGGTTACTGGCGAGAGATGTGGGCCATCGATTATCCAGCCGCTGAATACCATTTTACCCAGGGTGTACGACGTCTGACCCATGTAAACACCGCTCAAGACAGTATTCATTTGCGTCTTTCTGACGACAGAATTTTTGATTACCCCTGGTTATTTGCGCAACAGGTAGGGACCTGGGGATTGAGTGAATCTGAAGCCTTGCGATTAAGGGAATATTTATTACGGGGTGGGTTCTTGATTGTCGATGATTTTCATGGGAACTATGAGTGGGCAATCTTTGCCAATAGTATCCGTCGGGTATTTCCTGAAAGGCCAGTCGTTGATCTGGTCGATGGCGAAGAGTTATTTCATGTCTTTTATGATCTCGATCGATCTACACAGATCCCCGGGCGGAGACATTTATACCGAACCATGACCGGTGAAATCGATGCCCAGCTACATGGTCCTGCTACCTGGCGTGGCATTTATGATGATGAAGGCCGATTAATGGTAGCGATTAATTTTAATATGGATATGGGCGATGCCTGGGAGCATGCCGATGACCCGGTATACCCTGAACCCATGACCGCGATGGCCTATCGATTTGGGATTAATTATCTGATTTATGCTTTTACTCACTAGATATACTCAAAACAAGCAGGTTAAGCGTGGATTTAATTTAACTGGATACTGGCTTTCGCCAGTATGACGAAAATTTCTTACGTCATGCTGGCGAAGGCCAGCATCCAAAAAATTAATCTGCGCCAAAAGCGCTCAGTCTATTGACTGGATAGTTATGAAGTCATGCCCGAAAATAAATTTGAAAATATTATAAGGTTCAGGACGAATCTGAACTTCTTCATTAAATTTTTATAAAGCTTATTGATCAATATTACTGGTGGCATCAAGGTCGCGAGTGGTATTGCCCTGTTCCCAAATATGGATCTGATTGACTAGCTGTTCAGGCTGTATGCCTACAGGTGTATTTCCCAATGCTGATGCTAGCTCGGGGTCCAGGTATTCCACCTTTCCATCCGTCATGGTCATCAATGGCCGAACTGTTTTTATCATTGTGTCGGTTACGGTTTTATCATCAAAATAGTTTTTATTGAGTACCAGAAGATCGGCATATTTCCCCGTCTCTATGGTCCCCATTTCATTTTCTTTAAACAGGTAATAAGGGGCCCAGGTGGTAGCCGTCTTCAGGGCGAGGATACGATTAATCCGTTGTTCAGGTCCAAGAACACCCTGGTCAGTTTCTCTAGTGACCATCTGACCAAGATAATAAAAATGACCAACACCTGCGACCACATGGGTATCGGATTCATATACAACCATTACCCCGCCATCAATCATGGATTTCATGGGCACTAGCCAATCGAGATATTGCTCTCCATAATCCGCTTCTACTTCAGGACCATCACCGCCAATATACTTGGGTGCACAGCTCATAATTATGCCAAGTTTTTTTAACCTGGGGATCTGTGCTGGTCTGGGGTTTAAACGACAATGATCAGAAGCATGGCGTTTTTCCTGGATCTGTTCCAGGGACATGCCAGCCCTTTGTGAGCCCTGCTCAATCATGTCCATGGTTACATCCAAAGTTCGGTCGCCGGCAATGTGGGTATTGGAAAACCGAAGATCAGCTGCCGCATAGTCTCGCGTGTAATCATTTCTTCCTCGCAACATTTCCCGCTCCTTAATCTCTGGGCGAGCTTCAATAGTGGTTGCAAGTAAAGGATAGGCTCCATCATTTGATGTCGTGCTCCAGGCGTTGAACCAGAGCTTGTTAGTTCCATAACCTCTAAAATCATATAAGAGGTAAGGGTGCAAAGGCATGGTCCGGTAAAAACTGGGCCCCAGTCCATATGCAACCCGCGTTGCCAGGCGACCCTGGGCATCCAGTGCCAAAACAGCAGCAAGTTGTTTATAAGATTCAACAGAACTTGACCATGCAGTGGTACCGTATGCCGCCCATTCCTTGATCTCCTGACCGATCATCGCAATCTGGGTCTTCATATCGTAGAGTTCTTCAGCAAATAGCAAACGGTTTACTGTTGCTGAAAATACAATCCCCGTTTCAGGATCCATTTCCGGATACTCGCCATCAAAGTATTTACCATAGGATTCCATCGCCCGGGTGTTCATGACTCCCCGGTTTCCGACAATAACAATTTTTTGTGCTGAGTTTCTTTCATCCAGAATTTGGCGGGTGAGGATCTGGTGATTCCGAATTACCACGTCACTTTGGAGGCCGGCGACCCGTCTGGGCCAACTGATTAATATCCAGTCATCTTCTTGTAATGTTGATTTCAGGTCTTCTACCAGTTCCAGTGTTTTGTCGACTACGTCATCCCAGGTATCATCGCCTTGCGCAGTAATACTGAACTCGCTGTTCTGTAGTGATGGTCCCCAGTGCCCCTGAGCATAGTCCCAGATATGTGCGTGGGTATCGATAATGCCGGGAATAACGGTCCTTCCATTGACGTCATAAGTTTGAGTCTTTGGACCTGCCAAATTCTGGATGTCGGCATTTGTACCCAGATCAAATATCTTTCCATCTCTGATGGCAATTGCCTGGTATGTCGAACCAATATTATCGTTGACGCCCGTGTCATCCATGCTAACGATATTTGCATTTATGATTATAGATTCAGGGTAGTGGATCAATCGTTGGTCTAGTTGTTGTGCACTTAGAGATAAACTCAGGCCAGCTATAAGTATGCATAAGAATAAGTTGATTGGGGTCTGCATGTAGGAACCTCGAATAATCAGAAGATAGTAATTGTTTGGATTAGCAATTTTGATAGCATCACCGCTTAGCTTTTCTTGAGTTTTTTTACCAGGAATATAGATATAACCAGCATGCCTAACAGACCTGCAATTAACAGGGGTAACTGAATTGAAATATTACTATCTACATCACTTACATTGCTATTTGCTATTTGATCAGTTCGCATAGCGGGATTCGAAGTATTGATATTATTGTCCGATGTGTCAGATGCATTGGTCACTTGTTGTGGTACAGATTGTTCTGATGCGGATTGTGGTGGATCTGTCTTTATGTATGTACCTGTTTGTGGGTCATATTCATATCCATAGTTATCGGTGTAGGGAATGAAATACTCCTCATCCACCGCTAATAATGAGGTTGATAGCACCATAGATAACAATAAGGTGGCAAGCAGAAGGAAATTTAAACTATGAGCACGGTTTACCATTAAAAGTCCCTGATTAGTTAAATGTTTGCAATATCAGTATATGTCATAAAATTGATTTATTCAGATTGTATAAGCAGATTTAGCAATTGTGAAAAAATATGGGATTATAGATTGGAATCGAACACGTTTATAAGACAAAAATTGCGCCTGCTATGGTGAAAATCTATACTGGAAACGCTTATAGAGAGATTAGGGAAATTTAATTTATAACTAAAGGTCATGGGGGAGTTTATGAAAATATCAAATATATTATGTGTGCTGTTAAGTCTACTTTTTTCAACAGTCGCACTGGCACAGGCACCAGTGTCACCACCGCAAGGTCATCCCGATAGAACGATAAAGGTTGAACCATTCAACATCGTCGATAACGTTTATTACGTTGGTCAATATGTGCAGGAAGCGTCATATCTAATTACAGGATCAGATGGTCACATTATTGTTGATACCGGTTACGATGAGTCTGTTCCTGAAATCGCAGACAATATTAGGAAATTGGGATTTGATCCCGAAGATGTGAAGTACATAATTGGGACCCATGCACACAGTGATCATGTTGACGGACACGCCCGTATGAAAGAAATGACTGGTGCAACAATTCTCGCCTCAGGTCCAGATGTAGAAACCATAGAAACGGGTGGAAAAACTGATTTTCGAGATGGTGATTGGCGACCAGTAAAAGTTGACAGGGTTGTGGAAGACGGCGAAGTCATTAGATTGGGTGATATTGAAATTACTGCGCATTACACGCCTGGCCATACCCGTGGCGCGATGTCCTTTACCATGAATGCCGTTGCAGAGGGTCAAAATTACAATTTGATCATCTTAGGTGGTGTCAGAATAGCGGCCCGACCTGTCTTTGGGCATCCCAAATATCCCAATATGGCAGCAGATTTCTCTAGCACATTTGCGAAGTTGAAAAAAATGCCAGTAGATATATACCTGGGAGGGCATGGGTACTGGTACGGTTTGGGTGACAAAATGAAACGTGCCCAGGCTGGCGAAGGGTATAGGGCATATATTGATCCAGAAGGTTTCCAAAAAGCTATCAATGGTTGGCAACAACAGTTTGTAGATCAAGTTGTAAAAGAAGGTATGGAACTGGTTAAGTAATCATTTCAAATAAAGATACAACGATCAATGGGAGTTATAAATAACTCCCATTGATCTTTTCAGTATGAAAAAAATTTTATAAAAACGGATATTAAGTTCAATATCTGTTTTTTAAATCGGAATGCAGGGGCAATAAAAAATGAAAATCTTCTTTAGATTAAATAATCATCTGTTCAAGACCGCCTTTACTTTACTATTACAGATTTCCATGATTTCGGCGGTTAATTCACAGCAAATTGACTCCAGAATAATACATTATCCAGATACCATTATTATTAATGCGAATATTATTAGCATGGATGATGAAGGTGTGAATGAAAATGTAGGCTCTAGCTACGAGGCCATTGCGATACGTGATGAACGTATATTAAGCCTGGGCACAACCGAAGGCATTAGAAACCTCGCCGGGCCTCAAACCAAAATTTATGATGTTAAGGGTCGTACAGTGTTACCAGGCATCATTGATACCCATTCCCACCCTCATGAATACGCTGAAGAGCATTGGGGGCCACCTGTAGAAGGTGATTATAAGGTTGAAGAGGAACCGGGAGATGACTGGCCTAAGTTGGTACAGAAGGTAGTAGACCTGGTCGGTAGCATCAAGGCTAACCATAATCCGGGAGAATGGGTCTTTATCGATTGGCCAAGACGGATCCAGACCTCAGATATGATGGCAGATACCGCCTTGCGTGTTCATCGCATGTTAACTCGACAGATGCTGGATGAAGTGAACACTGAGCAGAATATTGTTTTATTGGGAAATCGTGGTGTTGTGAATACACCTGCAATGGACATCTACGGGAGTTATTTTGGTGGCGATGAATATCCTGATATGTCACCAGAAGATGGTATCTACCTGTCGGGTTCGGTCGTTCGGGTATTGCGAGGGGAATTGACCCCTATCCCCCGTTTTAAGGCCATGATGGAGCAGGAATTCCTTGAATGGACGGCGTATGGAATTACGACGTTTGGAAGCCGTATAGGAATGTATAACCAGACTGCCGCCATACGTGCGCTGGATGCCGAGGGCAGGATGCCAATTCGTTATGCCTATGCACTGGACAGTTACTGGTTCAGGGTTATGCCTGATATGCCTGAATTTCGGACCAATCTCGCTGGTACCGGAAGTGATTGGTTATGGCAGAACAGCATCAGTATCTCCTCAGGTGACGGTGCCTATCCCTTGTTGGCAACAACCATAGAGGCCAGGCCCGAGATCAAGGAGAGAGAGGTCTTGCGCAACAGGGTGCAATATATCAAGGATTTTACCTCCAGAGGATTACGCTGGGCGAACACACATATCGCCGGTGATCGTACCCTCGATGCCGCATTGGATATGGTCGAAGCGGGATCGGCAGAAGCAGGGATGTCAGAGGAGCAGATCAGGGCCATGCGGCACGGTTCGGACCATTGTCGCGTCAATCCCAGACCTGATCAGATGCCACGCCTGAAGAAGTTGGGAATTATTATGAGCTGCGCACCGAAATATATTCAGGGAGACGGTCCTGATGTCGCCAGTGACTACGGCGAAGAATACCTTAGCTGGGTAGTTCCCATGCGATCAATAATAGAGGGTGGAGTTCGAGCAGTATTTGAAATTGATTCCCATGCCGTTGCCGGAGAAGGGGCGTTTTTTCATATTGGTCAATATGTCAATCGCATGGGTAATGACGGAAATGTCCTCGCGGAAGATCAGAAAATAAATCGTACATGGGCATTAAAGACAGCCACATCCTGGGCCTCCTACTACGTGTTAAAAGAAAATGATCTGGGCACGCTTGAAGAAGGCAAATTTGCTGATCTGATTGTCTTAAATAAAAACTATTTTGATGAAACCCTGGTGCCAGACCCCATGATCAAAACCGTTCGACCATTAATGACACTGATAGGTGGACATCTTCGTTACATGGATACAGGTCTGGCAACTGAGCTCAAGGTCGAACCTGCTGGCATACAACCTGAACAGGTGATCAGGACTATTCAGCATTGGGAACACGAAGCCAGTGGCGGTTAATATTTTAAAACTGTCTCTGTCGAGTGAATTAAAATTCAAGTCATCTCGTTAGTATGTAATTAATTCTATTGGATTAGAGTGGAGGAGGATCAGTGGCTAGGTTAATCAATAAATTATGTTGGCTTTTTCTGGGGTGTCTATTTTTTTCTAGTGTGAGCATTGCTCAGCAGCTTGATAGCCGTCTGATAAACTATCCAGAGACCATACTTGTCAATGGAAATATTGTCAGTATGGATGATGCCGGTGTAAATGAAAATATTGGCACTACCTACCAGGCCATTGCGATCCGGGATGGTCGAATCCTGGCGCTGGGAACAACAGAGGACATTCGTCGTCTTGCCGGCCCTAACACCAAGGTCTTTGACATTATGGGCCGTACTGCCATACCAGGGGTCACCGACACCCATACCCATATCTGGGGCTATTCCCAGGGACATTGGGGTCCTCCAATATCAGAATATCAAATCACCGCTGAAGCAAATGACACCTGGCAGGATGTTATTGATAAAACACTTGAGCTGATTACAGGACTGAAGGATGAGCTTGAGCCAAATCAATGGGTGCTTATCAACTGGCCCAGGATGGTCGATGGCCTGGACAAAAACGTCGCCATCAGGACCCATAGAATCATGACCCGGCAAATGTTAGATGAGGCGAATTCCATTCAAAGAATCGCGATTACCGGTAACAGGGGGGTAATGAACACCCTGGCGATGGAGACCTATGGTAATTATTATGCTGGCAATTACCCGCCGGAGATTGACCCTGAAACAGGGATAGTCATATCTGCCACCGTGTACCGGCACCTGTTCGCTGAAGAGTTGTATGATCTTCCCGCAACAATGGCCATGATTGGTCAGGAAATCAGGGAATGGACAGCATACGGCGTGACGACCTTTTCAAGTTCTATTGAATCATTTAAGCAAATGACCGCCGTGCTCGCATTAGATGCCCAGGGAAAGCTGGCAACACGAGTGGCGTATGGACTTGGTAATACCTATCTTTTAACCATGAAAACACATCCGTACCTCGGGTACGACTTTAATGGTTATGGTACTGACAAGCTCTGGTTTAATGGCTGGAGTACCACGTCCAATGACGGTGCCTACCCATTGTTTGCTTCAACGATTGAAGCGTCACCTGAAATTAAGGAACGGGAGTTGTTGCGGAGCAGGGTGCCGCTAACCAGAGAAATTGTGGCCGCAAATTTGAAATTTTCAAATACCCATATCGCTGGTGATCGCGCTCTGGACATTACCATGGATATGATAGAGCAGGGCGCTGCGGATGCTGGGCTGTCACTCGAGCAGGTTAGGGCCAAACGCCATGGTTCAGATCACTGTAACCTCAACCCCAGGCCGGACCAGATCCCAAGGCTCAAAAAGCTGGGTATGGTCATGAGCTGTAATATGAGTTATATCGATAGAGAAAATTCTGACACCATTGCTAAGGAATATGGCAAGCAATATCTGGAATGGATGGACCCCATGCGATCAATCATCGAAGGCGGTGTCATAGCAACGTGGGAATCCGATTCTCATGCCGTCGCAGGTAGGGGAGTGTTTTTTTATGTAGGACAGATGGTAAACCGCCTAAATAGCCACGGTGAAGTTGTCGCGCCCAATCAACGAATCAATCGGACCTGGGCATTAAAGACGGCCACCACATGGGCACCTTATTACATTAATAGGGAGGATGATCTTGGTACGCTCGAGGAAGGAAAATTTGGCGATGTGATCGTCTTAAACAAGGATTATTTTGATGAGAGCGCCGTTTCTGACTTGATGCTAAAAACAGTTCGCCCGTTAATGACGCTGGTTGGTGGAGAAGTTCAGTTTATAGATGACGAATTTGCTGTAGATTTAAATGTAGAAGCGGTAGGGATACAACCTGAACAGGTCATCAGACAGATACATCAATGGGAATCAGAGTAGGGATCAACTGAAGTAATAAAGGAATGATTTCTACTCTATTGCATTGCTTATGGAAATAAGCAACTGATACTTGCCTGACTCCTGCAATACCAGTCAGAATCGTTCTAGTCGTTATATGTAATTAACATTAATACGAGGATTAGAATTTAATTCTTAGTTTGTATTAACGTATAGCAGTGGATGAAGTCACAGGAAAAAACAATAACCAACAGGATTAATGTCTATGCAATTAGAAAGCATTTCTGATATTCAAAATAGTATCAAGCTCATAGAAAATGAAATTCGTAAACGTATTGTCGGGATGGATCAGGTGGTTAAACTTCTGCTGGTGGGGGTATTTGCCAGTCCCGGTCGAAATTGTCATATATTACTGGAAGGTGTTCCTGGCCTGGCCAAGACCTTGCTCCTGAAAAGTCTTGCCGAATCTGTGGACGGAGAATTTAAGCGCATATCATTCGCGGCTGATCTGTTACCCAAAGACGTCGTTGGGATTGAGGACTTTGATAGTGACAATAACCGCGTCAAGCTTTTGGTAAAAGGACCACTGTTTACCAATTTTTTATTGGCGGATGAGTTGAATCGCGCCCGAACCTCCTCTAAAGGGCTGATACTGGAGCCTATGGAAGAAGGCCGGGTGACAACCGAGTTGGGTGGGACCTATCCATTAGCAGAAATGTTTATGGTGGCAGCTACCCAGAACCCCATAGAGGAAGAAGGGACCTTCGTGCTTGGCCGAGCCGAACAAGACAGATTTGTCATGAAGTTACTCGTCGACTATCCAACGGATAATCAGGAACGGGCGATAATTCGAAGTAATATCGATCATGCCGTCATGCCGACGATCAATTCTGTAATGCATACCGATGACATCCTTGCAATCAGGCAGGCAATATTTAATCAGGTTAAAGTCAGTGACGAGATTGTTGAAAAAGTTCAGCAATTAGTCTCATTGACCCGACCTGGATATACCGATATTGAAGAGATTAATCAGTATTTGGATGCACAGGATGGAGGTGGTGCATCACCCAGAGCCGGTATACATATATTAAGAACAGCGAGATCGCATGCTGCAATCTGTGGTCGAGATTTCGTTTCTCCGGAAGATATCTCAGTTGTCATGATACCGGTACTCAGGCACCGCTTGATACTTCGTCCTGATCTTTCCATGAATAGTGTTAAACAAAGAGAAAAAATACTAACTGAAATACTAGACAAGATTTTTCAGAGAGTCTGGAGTCAATGAGAAGTGAGATCTGCCGTTACGTTGCATACCGGCCCATCCCGATAAGTCCAAGAAGACTGGCGACCAGCCAGATAAATGGTGAATGGCCTAGCCCCTACATTGGTAAGGGCATGGATTTCAAAAGCCACCGTGCATACCAACTGGGTGATGATTTACGTTCAGTGAATATGGCCATGTCTATACGCGCAGGGAAACGCATGGTGGTAGAAAGAGTTGCCATGCGTGATATCAGTATTTATATATTACTCGACTGCAGCGCCTCCATGGGGATACGCACAAAGGCGAAAATAATGAAAGCGGCCGCATTAATGATTTTATATAGCGGAAGTAAAATGGAAATGAGGGTAGGGGCATCGATCCTGACTGATAAAGGTTATCATAATCTTGGACTGGGAATGGGTAACCGCCATTCATTGAGATTAATGGATAGCATTGAAAACATATGTGATGACTTGTCTGATAATCAACTTCCTGAGGTAGATTTTGAATCACATAATTTACAAAAAATGCTTCCAGCTGGCTGTATACTTTTTTATATCTCTGATTACATGGATACACAAGGCAAGCCATGTCCAGACTTTCCGTTTGTGTTTAATTCCAAAAAATATGATCTGATACCTGTCATTATTCAAGATGAATTTGAATATTCATTTCCTGAATTACCTGGGGAAACATTAATCGAACTAACAGATCCTGAGAATGGCGAATCACATCCATTCTGGTTTAACTCTAGTGAAGTGAAAAAAATTAAGAAGATTAATGAATCTCGTTTTTCCCGGATTCATGAGGGACTTCATGATCGGGGACTAAGTTACATCCATGCGTCAAATCCCGAAATTGATTCCTTACATCAATCTATTTCAAATTATTTTTTATATCGTTAAATGAATATTGATTCCAGTCAGGGATATGAATAAGCAAGACAAAAACTGGGCTAAACTCATTCCTGGAATAGTCATAACGCTATCATTTTTATTGTTTGTGTCATTTGTTCTGTACAAATTTTTAACGACAGAAACTGACAAATCTGATGACCAAATAAACTTATTGCCGAATCAGAATATCCATGTCATTACAAAGATTGAGCCTGCTATCTATGTTGGAGAGCCATTTGAATATCAAATCAGAGTGGTTTACAGACAAGACAAGGTAATTCCAGATTTCAGGCAATTACTCAGGGACGTTAATTTTGTTCCGTTTGAGCAAAAACATAAAAGCAGAACCAACATTAATGAATATTCATATGATGAAAATATTAATGAATATTTTTTATCTTATTCAATCGTTGGTGTTGACGTTCTTCCTGGTAATACCTACAGCTTTAATGATATTTCGATTAGATATACACAAATAGAATCCAGTACGATTTCAAGTATCTCTGCTCAGACATCACCCGTAATCATTAAACGTTATTACACAGATCAAGCATTGGATATCCCTTTGCGAGATCTTAAAGGGACGGTAGAAGACAATGCGACTGTTATTCATGGCTTGTTAATCACCGGCCTGTTTTTATTCTTTTTGTTATCTGGTGTATTGATTATCTGTGTCATTAGAAAACAGAATGTAAATGCACTATCCATTGCTGAGCAAATACAAAATAGATACATGCATGTTAAACAAACAGTTCTAAACCCACGCACAAAACTCATTGAGTATGAAAAGTTGATATTGTCAATTTTCAGGTCGTATGGAAGCAAGACTGCGTTGGGTTTCTGGCAATCCAGAATTTTGGGTGAAGATTCCCTGTGGACACAGTCCGGAGCAGCTATCAAACCTGCCCTGGAAAGTGCATATAGCGATAGTGGTCCACAAGAACAGGATATACAAACTATTGAGACGAATTTTGATCGTGTCTATATCGGTATCGAACAACAGTCCACTGAGGAAAAGGCATTTCTTGAACAAAAATTACAGGGAAATATCAGGCAGCGAATAAAGAACAATAGGTTCAATTTTATGGCCGGAATTATGGCGGCCATTATCGGTTTTATTTTTCTTTATTTGTCTTTAAATCAGCATGTCTGGATAAATCAGGATGCACAGATTTTTAATCATTGGATAAATAGTTTGCCAGACAAGTTATTAGAAGAAGAAAAACGGCATGACTTGAATAATATTGACATTGAAATGCTCGGTCACATTTCAGATGAGCTGCGCGTCCTGGAAAATACACAGTCAGACTTGTATAGAAGTCGTTATCTTTACAATTATGGGACATTAGCAACGATAATTTACAAGTCCATCTTGCTTATGCCACCTCGCGATCAAGAGGAAGAAGTACCTGAGCCACCTACCTTTGAATTCCCATTACTACTAATGGCAAATTCTGTCAGATTCAACCCTGAAGACGAAGATATCAGACGTAACCTGGAAATTATTATCGGGCTCAAAGAGAATCAGAAAAAAGAAGAAAGCGGTGAAGTTGAGGGTGAATTAGGACCTCCTACGCCAGGGTTTTCCCGAGACATGAATCCTCTATTGTTTTAATAAGATTACACGACAACCATGGAATTAAATTTTTCATTTCTTGCGATTTCTCTCAATAATCCAGAGTTGATTCTGCTAGCGCTGCCAGTGCTTATATTATGTATCTGGCAGAATCGCAGACGCGTTGACAAAAATGCCATCAGATTTGGTGGGCTGAAATACTATTTAGATAATGGACTGATTAAAGCGAATAACAGACAAAATTATCGATTAATAATAGTCTCAAGCCTGATTCTCATTGCAGGAATTATTTATTCTTTTCCAGAGTTACGAACATCTCGACCCTTATTGATTGGACCAGTTGAAGAGTTAAGGCCCGTGTATCTGTTTGCATTAGATGTTTCAGGGAGCATGACGGAACCTCTTGGAGGTTATGTGGTTGAAGGTCAACTTAATCTCAATGGACCTAACCGGTATCAAGCGTCTGAAAAAGAGATATTTGAGTTTGCTGAAAATCACCCCAATGCTCACCTTGGAATGATTTTATTCAGCATACAACCCATGCTGGTTCGTTGGCCGACTATTCATACGCAATTCAATTTCCATGATGTCCTGGGTGAAGGGATGCGATTTACCAATCCTATGCGTAAGAGAACATCACAACTTGCCCAGTTTGCAGGAGGCACGGCCACCCTGGCTGGTTTGAACATGTCCAAAGAGACATTAATAAATCAACGTTCTAGTACTCGGTCATTAATTCTGATTGGTGACCTGATTGATAATATTGATGAGGTGATAGAAGGGATTCGTGATTTACATGAACATAATATCTACGTCCATGTCATTGCATTGGATGCACCAGAAGAAAGTCTTGGGATGTTTTTAAGTATTTTTGATGACCAGGAAAGCATCCGTTTATATCCAGTGAATTCAGCAGCCGAGTTGGAAGAAACATTTAACCATATAGAATCAATAGAGAGCCAGAGGTTAACCCAAGGAGCAAGTCTTAATTATGTGCAAGACATGCAATGGCTGGTTTCTCTCCTGGGTTTTTTTATTGCAATTGCAATGATGATTTTATTTGAAACCAGATTGCATAAGTCACATTATTAATATGGAAATAGAATTTCAGTTCCCGCAACTTCTCGTTCTCATGCTGTTAGTGCTTCCTGTCGTCTACTTTATTCACTATGGTTATGCATTACGTGAAAAAATGCTAAACAGGTTTGCTGGCAGTAAAATTAATAGTCATCATCGTGCCTGGTTAGTAAGTATCCTTTCTTTTTGTGTTCTGGTGACATTGTTAATAATTTCTGCTGGCCCCAAGCGTGTTCTTAACTCAGGAGAACGTAAGCTTTCAGGAGATTTTGTCATTATGGTCGATGTTTCACGAAGTATGGCTGCAAGGCAATCTTGTAATGAATCTACACGGCTGGACCGTGCAAAAATAATCATGTCAGAAGTTATATCAGAAATTCCCGAAGCAAAATTTGGATTTATGGGTGTAGCTGGTTTGACATTTGTTCTCAGTGAATTAAGTTTTGACAGGCAATACATGTTTGATGTCATAAATCATGGAATATTTGTTGAGGTTATACCAATGCCAGGATCTGATATTGCAAACGCATTACATGTTTTAATGGAAAAGAAAATGGATCAGCCACCTATCTATGAATCTGTTAAGCATGTGGTATTGATTTCAGATGGCGATATTTCAGAAGAAGAAATTAATGCTTTGAAAGATGTTTCTCCCTTAGTGTCCCAATCTGAAATTGTAGTACACAGTGTTGGTGTTGGTAGTGATGATGGTATTCCCATTCCAACACTAGATGCTAATAGACAATGTATTTCCGGTCAGTTTGAGCGGGCGAATGGGAAGGAATTTTATACACACCTATTGGAATCTCCCCTTATATCAGTTGCAGATAATACCGGGGGGATATATTTTCATGAATCTCAGACAGAAGAATTGATTGACGCGTTAAGGTCAAGCTTGGTAGAAAACCCAGCATTGGATGTTCCAAGTCAAACACAAGATATCACAATGCCGTTTATTGTAATTTTGGCTCTGTCATTATTTTGTCTGTTTTTAATAAAGAAGGTTTAAATACTGTAAGTATTAATTAGCTGTATTTGTTAATATGAAGCAAGGTATTAGGATGTTAATACATGGAGAGCGCGGTGAAAAAGAGAATAATAATCGGGATATCCGGATCAAGTGGAGTAATTTACGGTATACGCCTGCTCGAAATTTTAAAAGATATAGAGGAGATTGAATCCCATCTGGTCATGTCTTCGGCAGGCAAAATGAATGTGCCGATTGAAACTGATTATAGTGTGAAAGCGGTGGAAGCTTTGGCGGATGTTGTGCATAAATATCAGGATGTGGCAGCAAATATCTCCAGTGGTTCATATAAAACCGAAGGTATGATAATTGCGCCGTGTTCGATGAAAACCTTGTCCAGTATCGTATCATCATACTCGGATAACCTGCTGTCACGCGCAGCCGACGTTGTGCTGAAAGAAGGTAGAAGACTGGTATTAATGCCCAGGGAAACGCCATTACATACAGGTCATTGCAAGTTGCTCTTTGAAGCATCGCAAATGGGCATATTTATTGCCCCACCTGTCCCGGCATTTTATAACCGTCCAACGACATTAGACGATATTATTAATCATAGCGTTGGTCGCGTGTTGGATTTATTTGATATAGATACATCTATCGTTAAGCGTTGGTCAGGCTCAAAATCTGAATGATTTATTTTAGGTATTCCTCATCACGGTATACTTTTGGCAAGATACTTAACGTAAACTACATAATAATATAATGACAAGGAGAACGAATGGATTCCCTTGCAAACGAATCTTCGGTAAATCATGCCCATGTGGATAGCAACGGGTCTATAGCACCTTATACTGATGCCATAGATGCTGCTCGAATATTGCTATTGGGGCTTACAGATAAATTAAACACTCTTCGTCACTGCATTATTAATAATCTATCTGCAGAATCCTTACATGATTTTCGAATTACGATAAGAAAAATCAGATGCCTGCTAGCAGAGATGGATGGGATATTACCTGAACCCGGACTGACAGAAAATAAAGATGCTTTTAGAAAGATGATGGATAAAACAGGATTGTTACGAGACCTTGAAGTTTGTATCCAGATATTAGAAGAAAACAAGAGTAAAAAGATATTTGCAAATGGGGAATTGGAAGCTGTTCTGGCGCATGTTCATCTTAATGAGAATAAGGAGCGTAAATTTTTCATTAATTATTTGGACTCGGAAGAATTTAGGGTGCAATGCAAGCAATGGAAAAACTATCTTGAGAAAATCAACAAGATAGAACATGGACTTGAAAGGTCAAAATTTCCAATCAGATTAGTGAGTACGGAGTCTATTTGTTTGCGATATCTAAAAACTATCCGGCAGGCAAAAAAAGTTTCCGGCAAAAACTATGAAACGGAAAAAATTCATGAATTACGCAAGTCCGGCAAAAGATTACGATACCTGATTGATTTGTTTTCTGACTTATATCCAAAAAAAACAGTTAAAAGCACAATGAAGGAGTTGAAGAAATTTCAGGATTGTCTTGGCAGGCTGCAGGACCTGGAGGTGCAGGTGGATTTATTAACTGAAATGAAAATTTTACTAAAGAATGAATTAACTAATTCAAGTCGCTCAGCAATAAATCATTTAATTGAAGAACAAGAAAATCTGAAAACAAAAATACAGAAAAAAGCGATTAAATTGGTTAAACGTTATCTCGGAACTTCCAGAAAAACCATGGGTACTCTGATTCAAATTTAACAGTATTACACTTGCCCGTTAGTTTATTACTCAAATATTGCAATCAGTTCACCAGCGCGGCCACGGTTTGAGGTATCTGCACTTATCATCCGCTGAACAGAAAATTGTTCTATTTTCGCACCACAATGTTTATATAGTTTCTTGATTTGGGGCACATCGTGATTTGAAACAACGATTTGTATGCCTCGCTTTGCCAGGCTGCTTGAAATTTCTGCCAATTGAACCTGATCCTCCCATTTGAAACCACCACTATGGTAATCAGTGAAGTTGGCAGTTTTTGAAAGAGGTGCATAGGGTGGGTCACAATAAATAATGTCACCTCTAGAGGCGCTTTGCATACACTCTTTGAAATTAATATTACTAAATTCGGCTTTTTGCGATGCTTTGTGAAATCTGAACATTTCCTGTTCCGGAAAATAGGGCGATTTGTGCAGGCCAAATGGGGTATTAAATTCCCCGCTGCGGTTATATCTTACAAGTCCGTTATAACAGTGCCGGTTTAAATACAAGAAGAGAGCAGCTTTCCTGCGTTTTTTTGAAGTGGTATTGAATTCTTCTCGGTACTGGTAATAAATTTGTTGGCAATTGTTATGTGGTGTGAAAAATTTTCGGCAATAACGAATAAATGTTTGCCCTTCCTTGCTTAATAATTGAAACAGGTCAATCAGATCCGGATTAGTATCTGCAAGCAGATAGTTTTGATAATTTGTATTTAAAAAGACTGCTCCAGAACCAGTAAATGGCTCAATTAATCTTTTTCCATCAGACAATGCATTACGAATCCGATGAATTAAACGGTATTTACCTCCGGGCCATTTCAGAAATGGTCTTGTTTTAAGCGTACTTATTTTTGTTCTTCCGATGTGTAAGTCTCAATACTCAGTGCGTGGATATCATTTGGCATAAGATCGTCCAACGCGCCATAAACCAATCGATGACGTTCAATCAATGAATGGCCAATAAATTTATCTGAAATTATTTTAACTGCAAAATGTCCTCCACCGGATGCTGCGCCAGCATGCCCAGCGTGAAGATGCGAATCATCACGTATCACCACATCAATTGCATCTAGTTGATTAATTATTCTATGGCGTATTTTCTCTATTCTGTCCATGATAATCAGGGCAATACTTTCTTGAATGGTTTAATGGTGACGTTTTTATATACACCAGCTTCCACAAAGGGATCAGACTTTGCCCAGATTTCAGCATCGGCCAGGCAAGCAAATTCTGCTATGATAAGACTGCCGGTATATCCACAGGAACCTGGATCATCATTATCAATGGCAGGATGTGGTCCAGCAATGACTAATTTTCCTTCGTCCTTTAATCGCTGGAGTCGAGACAGGTGCTCAGGTCGTACTGTTTTTCTTTTATCAAGACTATCTTCGACGTCTTCACTAATAATTGCATAGAGCATAAAGTTGATTCACTCTCTCGTTGTGTTTCTGGTAAATATTTGGCGAGGTTAATTGCCAGCCTAATGGTAAAAAATTACTGTCAGTCACAACAGGCCAAATAACATGATTAGCTGGTCAACTAAATATGATATAAATTCTCATGGAATTTTATTAATCGGATCATTGTTAACTAACGAAAGTCTGCAAGTATATGGCACAATTTTTTAAAATTCATCCGGACAATCCTCAAAAACGTCTGATTACCCAGTCAGTAGAGATACTCAGAAATCAGGGCGTGATTGCCTATCCAACCGATTCCAGCTATGCCCTGGGTTGTTTATTGGATAATAAAAGCGCCCTTGAACGTATTTCACGTATCAGGGGGCTGGATAAAAACCATTTATTTACTATTATTTGTGCCGACCTGACTGGCCTGGGATTATTGGCCAGGCTGGATAATTCTGTATTCAGGCTAATCAAGAGTTATATCCCTGGGCCCTACACGTTCATATTAAAGGCATCAAAAGAAGTCCCTCGCCGGATACAAAACAATAAAAGAAGTACAATCGGACTCAGGGTCCCAGACAACACGATTTGTAAGATGCTCCTGGAGGCAATCGGCGAGCCTATATTAAGCACAAGTTTAATTTTGCCGGGTGATGATTTGCCATTATTTGATCCTGATGAGATAGATGAGAAAATTGGAAATCAAATTGATCTGATTATTGACGGTGGCATGATTGGTGTAGAAACTACGACTGTGATTGACATGACTGGAAATGAACCCATTATCATCAGAACAGGAAAAGGAGTAGTTTAAAGCCCTGTTAAATTCTGTTGTAAATTTCAAAAGCGTAAATTTACACAACATTGTATAATCAGTTTTCAAATAAAAAGAGGTAAAGTTTTGGCAATTACGGGAAATCAGCGTGTCCTGTCCGGGATGCGCCCATCAGGACAGTTACACCTTGGACATTATCACGGCGTTCTTAAAAACTGGTTAAAACTTCAGAATGAATATGAATGTTTTTTCTTTGTGGCAGATTGGCACGCACTAACGACAGAGTATGAAAATCCCCAGGCGATATCTGAATCGGTATGGGAGATGGTTATTGACTGGCTGGCGGTGGGTATAAATCCAGGGTCTGCAAAAATATTTATACAGTCGCGTGTACCTGAACATGCAGAGTTACATCTTTTATTGTCAATGATGACACCCTTAAGTTGGCTTGAACGTGTCCCTACTTACAAGGATCAGCAGGAGAAAATATTAAACAAGGATTTATCTACCTACGGTTTTCTGGGTTATCCCTTATTACAGACCTCGGACATTATTATTTACAAAGCGGGATATGTCCCTGTAGGTGAAGATCAGGTTGCTCATGTAGAACTATCCCGGGAAATCGCGAGACGGTTTAATTTTCTCTACGGCAGGGATCCCGGTTTTGAGGAAAAGGCGGAAGGTGCAGCGAATAAAATGGGCAAGAAAAATAATAGTCTCTATCATCAGCTAAGAATGGACTATCAGGAAAAAGGTGATGAGCTAGCATTGGAAAAAGCCACCGCACTTATTGAATCACAGCAAAATATCAGCATAGGTGACAGGGAAAGATTGATCGGGTATCTCGAAGGTGGAGGGAAAGTGATTTTTCCAGAACCACAGGCCTTGTTGACTCATACACCAAAATTTCCCGGGATAGATGGGCAAAAAATGTCCAAGTCATACAACAATACTATCGGGCTCAGGGAAAATCCCAATGCTGTTGAAGACAAGATCCGTACTATGCAAACAGATCCTGCCAGAATACGAAGAAAGGACTCAGGGGATCCAGAAAAATGTCCGGTATGGGAATTTCATAAGATCTATTCAGATGATGGTGTAAAAAATTGGGTAGAACAAGGATGTAAAACTGCCAGCATTGGATGCCTTGAGTGTAAACAACCCGTAATTGATACTATTCTTAAAGAACAAGAACCCATAAGGGAGCGAGCAAAAGAATATGCGGATGATCCTGAGGTTGTAAGAGGCATTATTTCCGAAGGTTGTGAAGCTGCTAGAGATGTGGCAAAAGAGACGATGGATGAAGTCAGATCTTCAATGGGATTAACTTACAAATGATTATGGGTCTTTCTAATACTTTATCTGTGCGTTAATATGTCGTGATGATTTCAGACGAAAATTCCGTTACAAAACCTGGCCAGTCTGAAATGCCATTTGCTTTGGTCCAGGGTTCACCCATGACGGAATTGCCACATGATCTCTATATTCCTCCTGAGGCCCTGGAAGTATTTCTTGAAGCATTTGAAGGACCACTAGACCTATTACTCTATCTCATCAGAAAGCAGAATCTCGATATTCTGGACATACCCATTGCAGAGATTACCGCTCAGTACATGCAATACATTGACTTAATGGAAGTATTGCAGCTGGAGCTTGCTGGTGAATACCTGGTCATGGGTGCTGTATTGGCTGAGATCAAATCGAGAATGCTATTACCTCGGACTGAAATTGAGGAAGATGAAGATGACCCGCGTGCTGAATTAATTAAACGATTACAGGAATTTGAGAGATATAAGCAGGCGGCTGAAGATCTAGACGCGATTCCTCGGCTAGAACGAGAAGTATTTAACACAGTGATTGATTTCACTGAAAGACGTAGTACACAAAAACCACCGGAAGTTAGTATGGACCAGATATTACATGCATTTGCAGATGTGCTTGCCAGAGCAGAGATGTATTCACATCATATGATACACAGAGAGGCCCTGTCTGTGAGAGAAAGAATGACTATTATTCTCGACAGGATACGTGGTGACGAATTTATAGATTTTATCGGCTTATTTACTGTAGAAGAAGGCAAAGCCGGTGTCATAGTTTGCCTGTTAGCTGTCCTTGAGCTTGCAAAAGAATCATTGGTTGAAGTTGTTCAAAATGAAATCAATGGGCCTATTTATTTGAAGGCAGCCTCATGAACGAAGATATGTTGAAAAATATTATTGAAGCGACATTAATGGCCTTTGATGAACCACGGACGGTTGCACAGCTTCAGGTTTTATTTGAAGGGGACGATCCACAACCAGATAAAGATGAGATTCGAGCTGCCATAAATCAACTTGTTATAGACTATGAAGGCAGAGGAATTGAGCTAAAAGAAGTCGCAAGTGGATTTAGATTTCAGGCACGCGCTGAATATGCTGACTGGATAAACAAGCTCTTCCAGGACAAACCACAACGTTATTCCCGTGCTTTTATGGAGACATTGGCAATCATTGCCTATCGCCAACCTGTCACTCGTGGTGAGATAGAAGATATACGTGGAGTGAGCGTCAATACAAATATAATTAAATCATTGCAAGAGCGGGAATGGATAAGGGTAGTCGGTCATCGTGATGTCCCGGGAAAACCGGAATTGCTGGCTACCACCAGGGAATTTCTTGATTACTTTAATCTACAAAAATTATCAGAACTTCCCCCACTTTCTGAAATAAAAGATTATGATCAATTAAATCCAGACCTGTTTGAAGGACTGGATATTCCACCTCCGTCTAAAAAACCTGCTACTGAAGAAAATTCAACTGACGTGCCTCCCGAAGAGCAACTACCGGAAGAAGAAAATTCAACTGACGTGCCTCCCGAAGAGCAACTACCGGAAGAAGAAAATTCAACTGACGTGTCTTCTGAAGAGCAACTTCCGGAAGAAGAAAATTCAACTGACGTGCCTCCCGAAGAGCAACTACCTGAAACCGTCGAAGATGGTAACGTGGTTCCATTTTCAAAATAGTCGGGATTAATCATAAGATTTTTCAATGGGTGACAAAATGCCCAAACTGAATTCTGATCGTATTCAAAAACTACTCGCTAATGCTGGTTATGGTTCACGTCGTGAAATTGAAGGCTGGATTGAGAAAGGCAGAATAAAACTCAACGGTGTCGTTGCATCGCTGGGAGACAGGGCAACTCCCCAAGATAAAATATTAATTGATAATAAGCCTGTTAAATTTAGCAATGCAGCAGATATTCAAACGCGAGTCATTGCCTATCACAAGCCTGTAGGTGAGATCAGTACCCGTAAGGACAGTGAAGGTAGGAAAACAGTGTTTGAAAAATTGCCATCAATAAAACAGCAGCGATGGATCAGTATTGGGAGACTGGATATAAATACATCTGGGTTATTGTTATTTACCAATAATGGGATGCTGGCGAACAAGCTTATGCACCCGTCTTCTGAAATTGAACGTGAATATTCAGTAAGGATTATGGGAAAGCCCACAGATGAACAATTAGAATCATTAAAATCAGGAATTAAGCTGGATGATGGGACTGCGGCATTTAAAAATATAGTCGCAAAAGGTGGTGAGGGAGTAAATCGTTGGTTTAATGTGGTGATAAATGAAGGTCGTTATCGCGAAGTCAGGAGACTATGGAAAGAGGCGGGGTTTACTGTAAGTCGTCTTATCAGAGTCCGCTTTGGTCCAGTATTATTACCCAGGGATAAACGTACTGGCACTGTTTGGGATATTTCACAGCGTGATTTTAAACTACTCCACAATCTTGTTGGAATTGATGTTGAACCTACGCCTCGACCTGTGACTAACAGAAGAGGTGGCAGGACGAAAAAATGAATGAAAAGCTCCCTGTGTCATTTAACAGGGAGATAATATTGGAGTTATATCAACGCCTGATGAATGCTTATGGCCCCCAAAATTGGTGGCCTGCAGATTCTGATTTTGAAGTAATGGTCGGAGCGGTTCTTACTCAAAATACCGCATGGAAAAACGTAGAAAGAGCCATTGCTAACCTAAAACACGAAAACAAACTTCGTATTGAAGAAATTATAAAATTACCTGACACGGCGCTGGCGGAACTAATTCGTCCTTCAGGATATTTTAATGTTAAGACAAGACGATTGAAGAATCTTTGTCACTGGGTACAGTCTGTGGGAGGCATAGATAAACTCTACGAGATGGGTACTATAGAATTTCGTGACAGCTTATTAGCAGTCAATGGGGTAGGGCCTGAAACAGCAGATGATATATTGCTATATGCATTTAATCGTCCCGTTTTTGTTATTGATACTTATACACGTCGATTGTTGAGTAGCCTTGGTCTGGTCAATGGCGATGAAACTTATGAAAGCCTACAAAATAAATTTGAAGCATGTCTTGATTCGGACTATCAAGTATTTAATGAATACCATGCCTTGATCGTTCGACATGCAAAACAGAAATGTAATCGCACCGGTGAATGCGATCATTGTCTTGTGGAGCGACCATTTAATTAGTTTTTATCGATTTGTCGGGAATTTTTGGTTTTTTTGATGAAATATTGTAAGCTTGCCAACCTTTTTAGCGGATAAATTAATGCTTAGACAACCCCTGGTAGCAGCAAACTGGAAGATGAACGGAACCTTGTCCGAAAATCAGGGGCTGATCTCGGACATAAAAAGTGGTCTGGCTTCGGATTTATCTACAGAGATCGTCATATGTCCACCGTATCCATATTTACCAGAAATTCAAAGATTGCTTGATGGTTGTGGGATACAACTAGGGGCACAGAATGTCTCTGAACATGAAAGTGGTGCCTATACAGGTGAGGTTTCAGTGTCCATGTTGAAAGATTATGGTTGTACGTATGTCATCGTGGGCCATTCGGAAAGACGCAATATCTATGGGGAATCCGATCATGTCGTGGCTGAAAAGTTTAAAATGGTCGTCAGTTGTGGCATGGTTCCGATTTTGTGTCTTGGAGAATTGTTAGATGAAAGAGAAGCTGGAATTACAGAAGAGGTTGTTTCCAGGCAATTACTAGAAGTGATAAATATCGCTGGCATTGATAGTTTTGAAAATGCCGTTATCGCTTACGAACCGGTGTGGGCAATTGGTACGGGGCTTACAGCGACGCCGGAACAGGCTGAAGAAGTACATGCTTTTATACGTCTGCAACTGGCCAGGCATAGCGATAGTATCGCCGATAGAATAAAAATTCTGTACGGCGGCAGTGTCAAGGCGGATAATGCCGCCGAATTGTTTTCCCGGGCAGACATCGATGGTGGGCTAATTGGTGGAGCCTCCCTGATAGCAACAGATTTTCTGACGATATGTCAGTCAACGAGGTAAAAAATATATGGAAACGTTACAAACAATATTTCTAGTTTTACAGGTTTTAGTCGCAATTAGCCTGATTGGATTGATATTAATTCAACATGGAAAAGGTGCAGATGCTGGTGCTGCTTTTGGCAGTGGGTCTTCAAACACGGTTTTTGGTTCGCAGGGTTCCGGGAATTTTTTAACCAAGACAACGGCAATTTTGGCGTTCGTATTTCTAGCAAATAGTTTGGGTCTGGCTTACATCTCAAATCAACGCATTCAAAGTTCCAATACCAGTCTAATGGATGATGCCACCGCTATTATTGAACAGGTAGCGGAGCCGACTTCTTCAGTCATTAATCAAATCCCCATTGATCCTGATTCTGAGATTTCAGAGATACCTGATTTGCCTCAACAATAAAGACTTTCCATGCCGATGTGGTGGAATTGGTAGACACGCTATCTTGAGGGGGTAGTGGGGAAACCCGTGGGAGTTCGAGTCTCCCCATCGGCACCATTTAACCATAAGAAACCAAGCTATTAGGCGACCATAGATAGTCGCATTACACCCGATAAAATCTGTATTAAACCGGATTGTCAGGTCTTCTTATTCTGGATCGCTCATACAATGCCATCTTTGAACCTAATTTATTACGATATTATCGACATGATATATCAATTATAACTACTTGATATTTAAGTGATATTTGTAATTCACCTATCTGAAAATAATACCCCTTTTATAAGGTATAAATTGGACTATAATGCTATCCAAGTATCTAGTGGGAAAGTACTTATTTCAGGCGTCAATATTAAGGGGGACGAATGCATCAATTTTATCGATCTATCTTCAGGGTACTAACAAGTATCTGTCTAATCACAATTGGGACATCTCTTGCAGCACAGAGTATTGATGAATATCAAAATACCATAAACCGATATTGCGTGACCTGTCATAACGAGACCTTAAAAACTGCAAATCTATTACTGGACAAGGCAAACCTGAATGACTTGAGCGAAAGCCCCGAGATTTGGGAAAGAGTCATAACCAAATTATCACTCAGATCTATGCCTCCGGTAGGTATGCCACGACCAGATGAAAAATTTTATAGTTCATTTGTATCCCACCTGAAAACTGAACTTAACCAGATTTCTGATCAGAACCCTAACCCTGGCCGGGAAATTGCCACTCACCGTTTGAACCGTACTGAATATACCAATGCTGTGCGCGACCTCATGGGGGTGGATTTTGATGGAGCCGCAAGCCTACCACCTGATAACTCAGGTGGTTTTGATAACCTGGGAGATCTTTTGAGTGTTTCTCAGGTTCTGCTTGAAAAATATATGTCTGCTGCACGCCTGGTGACCCGTCTTGCCATTGGTGACCCGAAGACAGAACTGGACAGCTTTCAGTACACGGTGGATCCCAAGTTGTTGCAAGATGAGCGCATGAGCGAAGACTTACCGTATGGTTCACGTGGTGGATTGTCTGTTGCACATCGTTTCCCCGTTGACGGTATCTATGAATTACAGGTCGCTCTGCAGAATCAGGGTGGCGGATTAATTGTTGGTCTGGCCAAACCCAATCGTCTGGATTTTAGAGTAGATGGAAAACGAGTCGAATTAATGACAGTTGGAGGCGACAATATCGGCGTCGGATTGGGTCGTGAGGCCTCTGATACTGTCCCACCGGATCCTGCTCAATCCATGTATGAAAGAACCGCGGATGAAGCATTAACAGTACGTTTCCCCATGACGGCAGGTTCACATTCGGTTCAGGTGGCATTTCTCAAGGAGAATTTTGCCTGGGAAGGGGTAGTCGTTCCTCAGCCTAACTATGAGAATTACTACTCGGCTAGAATTCGTGAACCTTACGAGCGGGCCTGGCATGAACCAGCAATAGCAAATATTACAATTAACGGGCCTTACGAGGTTAAAGGAGTTGGTAATACAGCTAGCCGTGAAAAGGTCTTCACCTGTACGCCAAAAAATAGATCACAGGAAGAATCCTGCGCAAAAGAAATTATTGCCGAACGAGCCAGGTTGGCTTATCGCAGACCAGTTAATGATGCGGATATTGCTCCACTAATGGGACTATATAAGCAAGGGCGTCAGGGTAGCGGCTCTTTTGATATGGGAGTCCGCAAGGCTCTGGAAGGTCTATTGATGAGTTCAGAATTCCTGTTCAGGATAGAGGCCGATCCCCAGGGCATTAAGCCGGGTGAGAACTATGGATTAGATGACATTGCCCTGGCTTCGAGGTTGTCATTCCTGTTGTGGAGTAGCATCCCGGATGATGAATTATTGACGTTGGCCGAGAGAGGTAAACTAAATGACCCCAGGGTCATGGAGGCTCAAGTCAAGAGGATGCTGGAAGACAATCGTTCTGCATCACTGGTAAATAATTTTGCTGAACAATGGCTGTTACTAAGAAATTTACCACAAGCTCATAAGAGTAGTGACGTGTTTCGAACTTTCGATGAGGAATTACGCAACGCCTTTTATGATGAAGTGACACTATTTGTTGGTAGTATCTTTGAAGATGATCGTTCCATATTGGATCTGTTTAATGCGGATTATACCTATCTGAATGAACGACTGGCCAAGCACTATGGCATCGAGGGTGTATATGGAAATCGATTTCGTAAAGTAAAAATCGATGAGAATCAACGAGGATTACTCGCTCGAGCTGGAATCTTGTCAATCACTTCTTACCCTAACAGGAATTCAACAGTGCTAAGGGGTAAGTGGGTGCTGGAAAATATTCTAGCTTCACCGCCACCACCCCCACCTGTGGATATACCACCTCTGGAAGATGTCAAGGGTCAGGACGGTGAAGTCCTTACGCTCCGTCAGCGGATGGAAATCCATCCGGCCAATCCTGTCTGTGCTGTGTGTCATAACCAGATGGATCCAATTGGTTTCGGTCTCGAAAATTATAATGCCATTGGTCAGTGGCGGGATCTTGATGTGGGTAAACCCATTAATGCCAAAGGCAGGTTGCCCAGTGGTGTTGAGTTTGAAGGTCCGGCTGAATTACAAGAAGCTTTACTAAGCACACCTGAAGTCATTGCGGGTGCGTTTACTCAGAAGCTAATGACCTATGCATTGGGTCGACCATTAGAACATTACGACATGCCGTCTGTTCGTAAAGTACTTGAGCAGGCAGCAGAAGATGATTACAGATTTTCAAGTATCGTATTAGGAATTGTTAATAGCTTACCATTTCAAAACAGGAGGGCAGGATCATGATGATATTTAAGAAAGCAATACCGCGCCGAACTTTTTTACGTGGACTTGGGGCCTCGGTTGCCCTGCCAATGATGGATGCGATGTTTCCAGCGCTGGCAAACACCAATGCTGTCAAGATGCCACTTCGAGTAGGGTACACCTATAGTCCCAATGGCATAATCAAAGATGCTTTCCGACCAACTAGTGCGGGCAGCAATTATGAGATGTCAAAAGTTTTAAAAGAATGGGCACATGTCCGCGATAAAGTCCTGGTTCTCAGTAATCTGAATAACGGTGATGCCGAAAGTGTCAGTGGGCACGTTGGTGGTAGCACTATGTTCCTGACCGGAGCCAAGCCAAATGAGTCCCTAAGTGAAATCTATGCAGGAATCTCAGTTGATCAGGTCATAGCCAGACAATTCGGTAAGGACACACCTCTTAATTCATTACAACTGTGTATTGAGAATGCCGCAGAGCTTGCAGGACAATCTGCAGGTGGGTACAGCTCCGCTTATACCAATACCATATCCTGGAGTAGCCCTACTTCACCAATGCCGATGATGCATCGCCCGCGCGATGTATTTGAAAGGCTATTTGGTGATGCGGGCACCGACCCTCAGGCCCGTAAGGAACGTATTGCAGAACAGAAAAGTATTCTGGACTTTGTGATGGAAGACTTTGCGCGTGCCAAGAAAAAATTGAGTGTAGCAGATCAGGCTAAACTGGAAGAATTTACAACCGTTTTACGGGATGTGGAATCACGTATCCAGAAAGCTGAATCAACAGTAAACATGGAGTTGCCAGACATGCAAAGGCCAGTGGGTATTCCTGAATATGAGGAACATTCACGCTTGATGTATGACTTGTTGCATATGGCTTTCCAGACAGATATGACCAGAGTCTTTACCTTCATGATTGCGCGTGAATACAGTGAGCTGGTATTTACCAATCTGGGCCATACCGATCCGTATCACCCCACAACCCATCACAGGGGTAATCCAGACAAAATCCGCAGGGCTGGCGATATCAATGCCTATCATGCGAAATTATTTGGTGAGTTCCTTGCCAAAATGGATGCAACCAAGGACCTTGATGGGACATCCCTGCTGGATAATTCCATGTTAGTCTACGGTGCAGGTATGGGGAATGCTGATATACACAGTCAGTGGAACGTACCCGTTGCATTAGTTGGTGGCGGACGCGGAACTCTGAAGGGTGGTCGTCACGTACTCTATAAAGAGGGTACGCCATTCTCTAACCTTCATGTCGCCATGCTTAACAAGATGGGTATTGAAACAGAGAGTTTTGGCGGTGAACTGGGTATGTCAGACGGTGAGCTTGATCTGAGTAAACCAGCTTAATAAGCCTGTAATATTAAATTTGGAGAAGGTTAACGCTATGTATACAGACTTTACGAAAGACGTTTGTTCGATTAAAGGAGTGGTGTTTATACTGATTGCATTTATGCTTTCGAGTGTTAGTACTGTAAGTATCGCCTCTGAATCGAAATTGATTGATGCTGCCCGGGACAAGGATTGGACATTGGTCCAGTCCTTGATAAAAGCTCGGGGCACAGACGTCAATGTTACGGAACCTGATGGGACAACTGCCCTGTTCCATGCTGTTTACCATGACAACGTAGAGTCTGTTAGAGCGTTACTGGAGAAAGGCGCGAATCCCAATATGGCCAATGACTATGGGATTACGCCAATGAATCTCGCAATGGAAAACCGCAGTTTACCCTTGGTGAAATTGTTGCTTGAAGAGGGTGCCGATGCCAATGCGGCGAATTGGAGTGGCGAGTCGCTGTTAATGACCTCGGCCCGGACAGGCTTTGCTGAAGCAATGAAGCTATTACTGGACCATGGTGCGGATATAAATTTTCAGGATCCACGGCGTCAGCAGAGTGCCTTGATGTGGGCAATATCATTTGGTTATCCGGATGCTGCAAAATTTTTGATCGACCGTGGGGCCGATGTGAATGCATCGACAATTCAGTTGAAGGAAGATTTTACCCCGTTGCGATTGGAAGGGTATGAGGGTTCGACAGTCACTACCTTGCCTATGGGTGGATATACCCCTTTGTTATTTGCCGCACGTAACGGTGATATGGAGACATCAAAATACCTGGTGGACCGCGGTGCCAACGTGAATGCAGTATCGCAAACAGACGGCAACCCTCTGCTAATGGCTGCTTCTCTGGGATATGAAGACCTGGCGTTGTACTTTCTCTCAAAGGGTGGCGATCCCAATGTCACAGATGAAAATGGTATGACGTCACTTCATTATGCAATGCGCACAGGTATTAGAGCCTTGCATGGCTTATACACTACAGATAAGGATCTGTATTGTAATTTTGGTGGAGAAAACTTTCTTTGCCGTCCGTATGAGACATTAAATGAACAACAAAGTGAATATGTTGCCTCGCCTGAAGCTGAGGTCTATTTAGTCAAACCTAAATTATATGACCGTAGCAAGCCATTACCGGGGCCTAATATGCTAAAACTGGCTTCAGCATTAATCGATGCAGGTGCTGATCCTAATGCAAAAATGAAATATCCCCCCGCTGCTCTCAGGTTGGAGCGTAATCCCTGGTTTTCAATGAATAATGCCACACCATTTTTCCTTGCCGCTGCCAGCCAGGATCTGGATGCCATTTCAATCCTTCTGGAAGAAGGTGCGGAACCTATGATGACTACAGATATGCCGAGAGAATTATTTTCATCTCAATCGGCATTACCTGCAGAGGATAATTCTGTGGTAGGTAACGCAACTACTTTAATGGCTGCGGTTGGTATGGGTCGGCGTGCCGATATGACGATTGATGAAGAAGAAAACGCGGTCAAGATTGCCGAAATTCTGATCACCCAGGGCGCTGATGTGAATGAAACGACAGAGTCTGGTTGGACCGCATTACATGCTGCGGCATTTTTGGGTTCCGATATGCTGATTAGGCTATTGGTTGAAAATGGTGCAGATATTGATGCAACAACAGCCTGTGGCAGGACGCCTATCAGTCTTGCGCTCGCAGATAGTACTGCGGGTATGTTGGACAGAACCTTACCACGTGTCGATACGGCTAATTTATTACTGGATCTGGGGGCTGGACTTAAACCGCCATCACCGCCGGTAGGGTTTTGTATAGGTGGTCGAGGTGGTTTGGAAAATGATACGGCCCAGAATCAGTTAGTACTGGACGCGATTAAGGTGGTTAATCAAAGACTTGAAGAGCGAAAAGCAAAATGGCAGGACCGGGCTTCGCTATAAGTCGAGTTAATTTTATTTAGATCTTTTTAGAAAGCGGGGCTTAAGAGAGACTTAAGCCCCGTTTTTTTTTGTAAATAAAGGATAATTTGCTGACTAATTTATTAGATCAGATCTAGGGGGGATCAGAGTCATGGTAAATCAGTATTCCAGTTTTCTAATAAAAGCGACTTTTTATATTGCATTCATTATATCAATCACGAATGTAATATCTCCTCGTGCTTCAGAAATAACATTAATTAATGCGGCCCGAAATCAGGACTGGCAATCAATTCAGACACTATTAAAGGACAAGGGGACGGACGTCAATGTAACACAGGCCGATGGGACCACTGCCCTGGCTCATGCCGTCTATCATGATAATTCGCTGTCTGTTCGGGATTTACTGGGTGCTGGGGCAGATCCGGATATCGCCAATGATTATGGGATCACACCAATGAACCTGGCGATGGAAAATAGAAGTATTTCAATGGTGAAACTGTTGCTTGAAGCTGGTGCAGATGCCAATGCGGCCAACTGGAGTGGTGAAACGCTATTAATGACATCGGCGCGAACCGGCTTTACCGAGGCGATGAACTTGCTACTGGACCATGGCGCAGATATGAATGTACAGGATCCCAGGCGCAATCAAAGTGCATTAATGTGGGCAATCTCCTTTGGCTATCCCCAAGCAGCAAAAGTACTGGTAGACCGAGGTGCAGATGTGAATGCATCGACAATACCGTTAAATGAAGAATTTATACCATTGCAATTGGAAGGCTATGGTGGTTCAACCATAGATACTGTGTCGATGGGGGGGTATACACCGCTTCTTTTTGCAGCACGGGTAGGTGATCTAAATACTGCCAGGTATCTAGTGGAACATGGCGCCGATGTAACTACCAATTCTATCGGGGACGGTAATCCTCTGATTATGGCGGCGTCACAAGGGCACGAAGACCTGGCAATGTTTCTTCTGGCACAGGGTGCCAATCCGAATATAGCAGATGGGAATGGCATGACCGCGTTGCATTATGCGCTCAGGGACGGAATTAAAATACTCCACGGACGCATCATTACAGACAAGACCATGGTTTGTAATTTCGCCAATGAAACTTTTTTATGTAAACCCTATGAGATTTTAAATGAAGAACAACGCGAATACATGAAAGTGCTTAATGCTGAGGTGTATACCGTAGAACCCGATTCCGGATTTAAATATGGATATAAAGGTGACAAGTTAATGCCGGGTCATAATATGCATCGCTTAATTGGTGCACTACTTGCAGCCGGGGCAGATCCTAATGCCAGAATGAAGCAACCACCTGGCGCAATGAGACTGGATATTACGCCATGGTTTACCTTAAATAATGCAACCCCGTTTTTTCTTGCCGCAGCAGCACAGGACGAAGTTGCAGCGGCAATGCTTCTGGAGCATTCAGCTGATGCAATAATGACAACCCAAATAAACAATCAGATTTTTAACAAGCAAGTTAAATTACCAGCAGAAGATAATATGGTGGTGGCGAATGCGACTACCTTAATGGCTGCCGTTGGCATCGGTAGAAGAAGTGATATGACCTTCGATGAAGAAGAAAATGCATTGCAGATTGCAAAACGCCTGGTGACTATGGGTGCAGATGTCAACGCGATAACTGAAAGCGGCTGGACAGCATTACATGCAGCGGCTTTTATCGGCGCCAACAAATTGATTCGGTTTCTGGTAGAAGAGGGTGCACAGGTTGATGTAATGAATGGTTGTGGTCAAACTCCTATGGGACTGGCATTGGCAAATGATAGTACCGGTCTGCTGGACCGAACCTTACCAAGGCCAGCGACTACTGAGACGCTACTTGAACTGGGTGCAGGACTGAATCCACCATCAGGTCCTCATGGTGTTTGTGTCCCCGGTCGTGGTGGGCTTGAAGCTGATGATACCCGCTTTCGACCCAAGGTGAAGGAGAGGTTGCAACCTGTTCTTAAAGAATATGGGCGAAGAATTGCTTTATGGTCAGATGAAGCTTAACTATTTTAGTTAACATTACCGACATAGCTCGCGTTCGTAGTTAAACTAGAATATCAGAATATGGTATATAAACAACGAAATGGTAATTTAGACATAAATACTTAGGTTTGATAGTATTTCAAGCAGATATTTCAATAAGCTCTCGGGGGGGACAATGAAAACATTTCTGTATACCTTAAACATCAAATGGTTAATCCTTTTTTTTAATGTCATTACATTATCTTTTGGGGCCGTGAATTTACAGGCACAGGTACTCGAAGAGGTGGTTGTTACCGCCCAGCGCCGGGAACAGTCACTCCAGGAAGTCCCTATCTCCGTAAATGTTTATTCCGGTGAGCAGATCGATTTACAGGGTTATAAAAATCTCGATGATTTGGCCCGGTACTCAGCCACCGTCAATATTGCAGACGGTACATCCAGCCAGAATACAACCATCCGCGGTTTCGGAACGGCAGGAACGTCACTAACCTTAACTTCTGCCACACCATTGTTTGTCGATGGCGTTCATTTTGGTAAATCATCGATGATTAAGAACGCCTTTATGGATACCGAGCGTGTCGAGGTGCTTAATGGTCCCCAGTCTCTGCACTTTGGAATGAACGCCAGTGCCGGTGCCTTTAATATCACCAGTAAACGACCCACTGATGCATGGGAAGGTGATATCGCGGCCGAGTTTGGTAATGACGGCAAGCGCGAGTTGTTCGGTGCAATCGGTGGACCAATAAACGATACCTGGGGAATTCGCCTGGCGGGTAGTTACGATGCCCTGGACGGTCTTCTGATAGATCGTGTCAGCCACAACAAGTTTCCCCAGTTTGAGTCTCTGGGTGGGCGCGGTATTGTGGAATGGACCCCGAATGAGAAATTTACAGCCATGACAAAATTTGAGCTTAACCGCCAGCGAAATGGTGGAGAAATGTTGACTGGCTGTGTCGCACCAGGGCGCCCTCTTGGTTATTCGGAGTCCCCCCTAGAAGGAATCGACGATCTCAGTCTCGACAGAGGTCTGGCAGACCGGGTCTGGATACCCGAATCAGAAGGCGGATTTTCCAACGCCGATCGCCCGGGGTATCGTCCAGTTTGACCCGGCCTTTCGTGGTGAAGATTGTTTCGAGGATGATTACGGGATCAGCCGTAATGGTCCGTGGGTCAAACCAGTTATTACCAATATAGTAAGGTCAGGGCAAAATGATATTACCGATGGTTTTCTGGATATCGCAGATCTGCAAAATGCCTTTCACTCCCAACCTGCGGGCCCCGGTGTTCCGGGAGAAGTCGGTACTGATGGGAACGGCAACCGTGGGATGGATAATATTGATTCCTATCATGCCCTGATGGACCTTACCTATGAATTTGATAATGGTATCTCGGTTAATTCTCAGACTGCCTATGTAAGATATCTCCGTGATGCCAACGCGGATAGTGGAAATCAGCCGTTTGCAGACAGTAACCAACATCGGCGGGTGGATATGTACCAGACCAGCCAACAGATCCGGGTAGAAGGCGCTGGTTTCCAATTATCTGATAGTGTCAATGTCAATTTCATGTTTGGCGGTTTTTACCAGGAACATGATCTGGACGTATTCTCCAGCAACATCCGGGGTAATCTCAGGCGTGGCCAACGGTTCAACAGTGTCTGGGAGGATGCCAACTGGAAGTCCGCGTTCTGGGAACTGGATTTCCGTTTCCTGGATGATCAGTTGTCCCTGCAGGTGGGAGGTCGGTATGCTGATGTCCATAAAGAGGTCTTTATGCAGGGTTATGGCGCATCGTTGATCTTTGATGTTACACCCTGTGATGATGACCCGGGCAATAACCCCACCCTGGATGACAATCCTGCGACCTGCCCCATTCATGATGAATTCAAGCGGGTGGACCCAAGCCTGACGACTCGCACGATAGTCGATACGTTTGACCCACTTGGAACAGGTGCCACCGGATTAGGTGGGGACGGTACCAGTGGATGGCGGGCCAGCAGACAGGTCCGGGTGGACAGTCCGCGCATTTATCTGCCTGCGGATATGGACAATCTCTGGACCACGTCAGTGTGGCGCAGACGAATTAACATACCACTAAATTACCGTGGCGCCCAGGCCCAAGCAGTGGGACTCACCGCACCAGAATATCCAAACCGCAACGGACCCTGGGGGCCTTGTGATAGTTGTATCGAAGATATTGTCCAGGACGCGGACAATTACAGCAGCCAGGTGGTTTTGAGTTTTACACCGGACGCGTTGGACGGTAGCCATACCTTTTATGCCAAGTATGCAGAGGCCTTCAAGGGACCGGTAACCGATACCGGAACCTCCACCCTGCCGGACTCCCTGGAAACCATCCAGTTTACTCCGGAATTTGCTGAGGCATACGAGATTGGTGCTCGAGGTACGATAATGGATGGCCGGGCCAGGTACAGTGTTTCCGGATATCTTCAGGAATTCACTGACCTGCAGACAGATGCGGCGGTGGCGTCCTTTGATCCCACTGACACGATAGACCAGCAGGGACAAAGCCTGAATGCCGGTAAACAAAAGGTTGACGGTATTGAATTTAATATCAATGCCGCCATCACCGACAACTGGACTGTGTTCCTGGCAGGATCCATTATGGATGCTCGATTTACCGATTTTGATGGTCGTGGTTGTACCGATACGGAGATCATCGCTGCTTCCATTGATGCCCTTGATAACCCGGGTGGCAGGACAGCAGGTGAACTGGCCTTTGCCTCGGACATCCGCGATAACATGGGACAACTCTGGAATACCCTTCCCAGTGCCAGTGCACTTCCCAGCGAATTATTGATCAACGGCGGTTGTCGGCTGGAAGATACACCTGAATTTGCTGCTGAGACATCATCGCTGGGGGAAGAACTTACTATCGACAGTTCCGGCCGTAGACCGGCCTTTGCGCCTCCCTTTAAGTTTGTCCTGGGTGGTACGTATACCTTGCCGGTGCTGGACAGTTTTGAAGTCTTCATCAATGCACAGGGCTATGTAGAAGGTGAAAAAACCATCCTTGCTGAAAACCTGGATCGGTCACGCATGTATAATAGTGGCCACTGGGACATGAATCTCTCAGGTGGGTTTGGTCCCCAGGACGGTACCTGGAAGGTAACCGGCTTTGTCCGCAACCTGATGGAAGATCGGATTATTTTTAGACCCGAATATGATCTGACCCGGACAGGGATAAAATTCTCTGAAGATCGCGGTCTTTCAAAGGCGTCATTTCGTTCCTATGGAATCCGGTTTGAGTATAACTATAGATAAACATACCTAAGTTAATCAATTTATAACTAATAATAGCCACCTCACAATGAGGTGGCTTTTTTTATATCGTAATTATTTTGCTTTATATTCTTTTTCCGGGCTGTAAATATAATCGAGCACGTGTCGTATCCGTTCTTCACTATGTCGCCAAAGCTTTGATTTTTCCATCCACTCCTTGTAGTAATCATGAGTCTGGTGTAATTTAAAAGCTGTCTCATCTTCAAATACTTCGTATAAAAAAATCATTTGAGGGTCGCTTATGTCCTGTAAGACTTCATAGCGTACACATCCTGATTCATTATTTGAATGGTTCGCATGAATTTTCACACCGTCCAGAAATTCGTTAAGGTGTTCATCTCGTACCTTAATTCGATTAAATATCAAATACATATATTAATTACTCCCCCGCACCAATAACTGCGATTGCTTCAACTTCCACAACGAGCCCCGGGTTTGCTAATGAGCTTATTCCCACAAGGGTTGAACAAGGTTTCCTGCCTGGAAAAAATTCGGACCGCGCACGGCTGAAATCCGTACGAAAATTAATATCAGTCAGAAAAACTGTAATTTTTACAATATCAGACATGTTGCCACCTGCTGCTTCAATGAGCGTTTTAATTTTTGACAGACAGGAGACTGACTGGCTATACGCATCCGTTTGCGGATCAGATGCAATCATGCCTGACAGAAATAGTTGTTTACCTACCTGCAGGCAATTACTAAAGTTATTTCCTTCAGGTTCAGGTACTTCGGTACTTGTAATTTGTGTGATGGATTCCATTGTAACCCTGATTATGTTGTGTGCCATAAATGATACCCGCAGGTATATGCAAGATGCTACTATCTTCCGCATTAGTAATTTATGGGAATCTTGGAGATTCAACTCTCCAGGTAGGTGTCAAACGAGCATCTGTAAGCACTTGTAATCATTAATAATTCTTTTTATTCAGTAAATATTCATATTATTTTAGCGGCAGAATATTTACGAGGTTTGACAGGATTTAGGCTTAAGTGTAGCGTTTGCATCATTAGATTCAAATCAAATCAAACTTTAATTTCTATTACTGAATAGGTGGAAATATGGTCGAATTTACCCTTAATGGGAAAGCGGTATCCCTGGACATTGAAAATGATACGCCCTTACTTTGGGTGATACGGGATCATGTTGATCTTACCGGGACAAAATATGGATGCGGTGCAGGCTTATGTGGTGCATGCACAGTCCATATAGATGGAAAAGCCATGCGGTCCTGCACGATAAAAGTTGGTGATGTCGTAAATACGCAGATCACTACCATTGAAGGCTTATCACCAGATGACTCACATCCACTGCAAAAAGCATGGATTGCAGAACAAGCCCCTCAATGTGGATATTGCCAATCTGGACAGATCATGAAAGCTGCTGAGCTGCTTGCGGAAAACCCCAAACCTAACCGAGATGAGATCATCAGGCATATGAATGGAAATATCTGCCGGTGCGGGACCTATAATCGAATTCTAGCTGCAATTGAACGTGCAGTAGTGGAGGGTTAAGTTATGGCTACTAATATGAAAATGAGTGAATTAACCCGTCGTGAATTTATTAAAGGGACTACTGGCCTGAGTTTTGCTGTTGCAGTTAGTGGCACAAGCAGCCTGTTGCTTTCATCATCAGTAAAAGCCCAGCGTGCTGGAAGTAATATTTCTGCCTGGTTGAGTATAGACAGTGACGATACTATTACCATTTTGACGCCGGGTGCCGAGATGGGACAGGGCTCCATGACCAGTGTTCCTCTAATGTTGGCCGAGGAAATGGATGCCGACTGGAACAAGGTGAAATTGGATTGGGCCCCCGCGGATAAGTCCTTATACGGTTATGGCAGCGGCAGTCGGAAATCCATGGCTATCGTTGGTTCACGTGCAGTACGAAGCTATTTTAACGTTATGCGCACAGCGGGTGCCCAGGTAAGAAAGGTTTTGCTTAGCTCTGCGGCCCAGCAATGGGGTGTACCCGTAAATGAATTAACAACACAACCCAGTGTTGTAATACATGCGCCATCAAATCGTAGAATGACCTATGGTGAAATTGCAAGTATTGCAAAAGTGCCTGATTCAATGCCGGAAGTTTCCGAGGCTGATTTCAAAAGACCAGATGAGTACAGGCTGATTGGAAAATCACAGCCAAGGTATGACATACCGTTCAAAGTAAATGGAACCGCAGAATTTGCAATGGACGTTAAACTTCCAGGCATGGTATATGCTACGACTGTGCATGCACCTGTGCAGGGAGGTTTACCTGTAAACTGGAATAAATCAGAAGTCGATGGGATGAATGGGGTAATACAAAGTGTCAAATTACCTGATGGTATTGCCATCATTGGTAGTAGTTTCCCTGAAATTATGTCTGCCAGAAAAAGACTGAAAATTGACTGGGATAATGCCCAGGCTAGAAAATACAATTCAGAGGAAACGTTGGATAATGAATATGCCATGGTCCATGCTGACCCCAATGCGGCGACTACGACAGTATTTGAAAAGGGTGATACCGATGCTGCATTTGCAAGCGCTAGAAAAGTTTTTCGTGAGGAATTTAAATCTGATTATGCTTACCACGCCCAGATGGAACCACTCAATGCCGTCGCCAGATTTAATGAATCCGGTGATCATGTAGAGGTCTGGGATGGCACCCAGTCTCCGGATCGTACTCGGGAAATGGTTGCCAAGACACTAGGCTTTAGCGAAGATCAGGTAACAGTCAACCAGTGTTATATGGGCGGTGGGTTTGGGCGCCGTTCACTGGGAGATTACGCTGCAGAAGTAGCACTGATTGCAAGAGAGGTTAAAAAGCCAGTTAAATTAATCTGGACACGCGAAGAAGACATTGCTCATGGAATGTTTCGGCCACAAAATTTCCAGTGTCTTGAAGCGGCGTTGGACAATAATGGGAATGTATCCGGCTGGAAGCATTGCGTGGTTGGGGATGGTGGCAGCTTGATTTCAGGCGGTATGGAGATAGATACTTATTATAAGGTGCCAAACCAGTTTATAGACCGCAGGGGGGCATCACATAATATCCGGCTAAAACATTGGCGTGCAGTTGCCCATCCCTTCAACATATTTGCCATTGAAGAGTTTATTGACAGGATGGCAGTGGCCCAAGGCGTCGATCCAATCGATTTTCGTATGAATAATATGAATATTACACACAAAGGTAGGCGAGTATTTGAGAAAGTCATTGAGATGTCTGATTGGAGAAAGCAAGCAGGCAAAGGCAGGGCACTGGGTATATCAATTACTGAAAGGTCCGGTTCATTAGGAGCCGCTGTGGTTGAAATATCCTTAAATGAGTCATTGGGAAAAATCAATGTTCATAAAGTCTGGATGGCAGTCGACGGAGGACTTGTAGTACAACCTGATGCCGCAAAAGCCAATGTGGAAAGTGGAATTATTTATGGAATATCCAGCATATTACATGAACGTCTCACTGTGAAAGACGGTGCTGTTCAACAATCAAATTATCATGACTACCAGGTTATGCGCATGTCTGATGCTCCAGAAGAACTACACGTTGAGTTTGTAGATTCTGATGAAAAAGAACCCACTGGATTAGGGGAAATAGGGAATCCACCTATTGCATCAGCAATTGCGAACGCCTTCTTTCATTTGACTGGGAAACGCCTATCTCATATGCCCTTTACTCAAGACCGGGTAAAAGCGGCATTAACTGCCTAGTCTAGAAATTTCTTATGAAATATGGGAGGTTCAATATATCGAACCTCCCACGCCTTAGTTGTTTTTCTTAACCACCAGTACGGGGACTTTGCTGTGTGCCAGGACTTCAGACGCGATGCTCCCCAGGAGAATTTTTTGTATAGCCCGCCTTCCGTGAGAAGCCATAACAATCAGGTCACATCCCTTTTCTTCAGCTGTTTCAATAATCCCATCAGCTGGATGTTTGTCTCTGATATGGATCAATTCACAATCCAGTCCATGACTCTTGATTATTTCTTCAGATTTACTCAGAACATTATTAGCAATTTCATCTTCATGTTTTTCATATTCTTCAGTTGGATTAGTTTTGCCACTACGAACCTTTTGTGCCATTTCCAGTGCAGACCACAGTTCGGTAACAGTCACAACAGTGACCGCACTTTTCATGGAACGGGCCAGGTCAATACCATGATTAAATGCTGTCTGGGCAAATTCAGATCCGTCTGTGGCGATTAATATATTTTTGTACATTTTTTATCTCCAGGTTACTGTTCCGATATCTTAACATTACAGTCATTAATGAGGAGACAATATGATGAAGATCATGTCTGGATAAGATTATTTTTATAAATTGAAGAAAGTAAATTTATATATTTATCAGTTAGTTAGGTTTGTAATGTGCAATTTCATTGAATCATTATTATCTACTGTCGCATCCACCTTAAAGGGGGTTTATACTTTTGCCAAACTATAATTTAGGGAGAGGGATCATGTTTAAGCTCAAAGTGTTATTTGTTTTTATTATGTTTAGTATTTCATCTGTTGTGTTCTCACTTGAAGTCGGTGATGCTGCGCCAGAATTCGAACTTGAAGGAACGGACGGAAACACCTATACCTTGTCTCAATTTAAGGGGAAAGAGGCAATAGTCATTGCATGGTTCCCCAAGGCTTTTACCCGTGGGTGTACTATTGAATGTAAATCGCTAGCTGATAATGGGCACTTGATAAAGAAATTCAAGGCAACATACTTCATGGCGAGTGTCGATCCCTTAGAACAGAACAAGGGATTCGCCGCCGAACACAGTGCAGATTTTCCAATGCTTAGTGACCCCAGCAAGGAAGTAGCAAAGGCTTATGGCGTGCTTAGGGATGATCGCGGTGTTGCTGCTCGCCACACTTTTTATATCGATGAAAATGGAATTATTGTTGCCATCGACACAGAGGTTAATCCTGCAACCTCAGCAGAAGACATGGCAGCACAGCTAGGTGAATTAAATGTCGCCATGCGATAAATGAGTTTGTATTTATTAAATTATGCCCCGTTATCGGGGCATAATTTTTTGTGGAGAATATTGAGTAATAACAAGTCTGGAATCGGAGATTACAATGTATAAATTAAACACTATTATTTCCAATGTCGTAATTATTTCTGGGATATTCTGGTCAACAATTGTTGTATCTCAAGGTCAGATTTATCAGGCAGATGATTATGATTATCGAGTAGTTACGGTTGTTAATGACGTTAAAGACCCATGGTCCATCACTTTTCTACCCAATGGTGACATGTTATTTACGGAACGTCCTGGCAGGCTAAGGATTGTTCGCGAGGGTAAACTGGATCCAGAACCCATCGCAGGGATACCCGAGGTTAGGTATCAAGGGCAGGGTGGTTTATTGGATGTCGTACTCCACCCCAAATACGATACTAACAATTTGTTGTATTTAAGTTATTCAAAACCCAATTCAGCAGGTGAAGGAACCACAGCGGTTATTCGTGGCAAGTTTGATGGTAAGCGCTTAAACAATGTTGAGGAAATCTTCGAGGCTAAGGCGTGGAGTGATTCCAACAGTCATTTTGGTTCCAGACTGGCATTCCATCCCGATGGTCACCTGTTTATTACTGTAGGCGACCGGGCGTTTAATCCACTAGCCGTCCCCCGCGAGGAACATCCAGCCCAGAACCTGATGTTGCACCAGGGTAAAGTCATTCGAATCAACGATGATGGCAGTGTGCCCCGGGACAACCCCTTTGTTGGGCAGAGCGATGCCCTGCCTGAGATTTGGTCTTATGGTCATAGAAATTTACAGGGTCTGACGATCATGCAGGACACCGGAGATGTTTTTACTATTGAACATGGAGCTCAGGGTGGCGATGAACTAAACCATATCTTACCTGGACAAAATTACGGATGGCCGGTAATTGGATATGGTACCCAGTATGGGGGTGAGCCCATACACAAGTCCCGGGAGCGTGAAGGAATGATGCAGCCATTACATTTCTGGACTCCGTCTATTGCTCCATCTGGGCTAATGATTTATACAGGCGATGCCTTTCCTGAATGGCAGGGAAATGTGTTTGTTGGCGGCCTGTCAGGTCTTGAACTACACCGGATACCTTTAAATAAGGTTGATAATGCCTGGAGAATAGGCAGACCAGAGCGCCCCTCTTTATTACAGGGATTTGGTCGCTTCAGGGACGTTCGTCAAGGCCCGGACGGGTTTATCTATGTAGCAATAGATGATCGCCAGGGCGGGAGTTTGACGCCCATAATCAGGCTTGAACCTGTCTCTATGGATTGATATAGCTCTAGATGACATGGGGTTTAATTTCATATATTTGTCTGAATCTTCAGGTAGATTGAATTGCCTGTTGTTATCTGTGTTATTGATATTGACTACATCAGTCTATGCTCAGGGTGAAGACACGCCAGATGAGAGCGCATTTCTTGGTATAGGGGCACAACAGTGTCATGTATTTATCTCAACGTATGAACATAACCCTGCGTCCCTCGATGATCACACCGAAACCGGTGATGAGGGACCTCATCATGAAACAGAATACACATCGCTAGACTATATACACTGGGTACAAGGATATTTGTCTGGATTTAATCTCCATGGGAATGACAGTATCAATGTTGCACAAAATGCCAGTAACGGCGGCATGCTGAATTTTCTGTATAGACGATGTATCGAAACCCCAGATGCACCCTTTTATACGGTATTGCCAAAATTGATTGAAAGACTGGAAAGTCGGTGAGTAGTGAATTGTGAGAGGTGGGGTGTCTCGGTAATTAATTATTTTGACACCTTCCCTCTCACATTAAAAAGTCCCCGATAATGATCGAGGACTATATTAGCCTGGAACAGATCTTGAGTTAGTCAGCGGCGAAGCAATAAAACAAACCATCACCCCCAGTACCACGTAA
Organism: uncultured Gammaproteobacteria bacterium; assembly: GCA_943788815.1. Lineage (GTDB taxonomy): Bacteria > Pseudomonadota > Gammaproteobacteria > Eutrophobiales > Eutrophobiaceae > Eutrophobius. The sequence goes on along the minus strand of CALSRS010000002.1, from coordinate 429,235 downwards.
TGCCGCCTGTCCACAACCACCTCTTGATGTATGTGCAGAATTCCAGGCTGCACGGTCATGATGCCCCATCATTGCAGCACCTTCACCACTACTGGTCCAGTTATTACAGGTCATGTCTTCACCAGTCGGGTAGGCAGTTCCGTCCGGTTTGGAGCCAGTTAGAATATCGTGGCGATTAGGTGCATATCCGCCGCCAGGAATGATCGCACCATTTTCAGCTAACGCTTCGCGCATACTCATCCTGGTTCCATAGCTATGTAGTTCAGCTACATCACGTCCAACAAGTCTACCATTGGCGTTATACCAGGGGCCGCTACCAATACGGTCCCGAGCATTGACTGCGTTAGGACCCTGAGTGCTGAGATATGCGCGCCATTCCCGGTTGCCCGCGCCAACTTTATCTGCCAGCATTTCGCAATGGGCATCAGCCCCAGCCAGTCCGCCCAGATCAGCACCATTGCCAACACCGACGCTGGTCAGAAAGAAACCCAGTGGATTATCCTGCGCGTACAATGGCGATAAAAAAAACATTGATGTAAAAAATATAAATATTAGCTTCTTCATTTTTTTCTCCCAGTTAGTTGGCTATTTATTATTATTTAAAAATACCTAATACCTTTTATTTATCCAGTCAGCGATATAATTAAAATTATTTTTAACAGCATTATCATACCTGCCATCGTACTTCTGTCCACCAGGCACGCAACTTTTACAAGGCGTTCCGCCGTGGGTGGCTCCCTCCACTACAATGTAGTCCTTGTCTGACGTGGTGGCCATGTTGTAAATTATTTCTCCGTCCCGAATAAAATAATGTCCCCCCATAGTAACAACCAGCAGTGGTACAGATATATTTTGTACAGCGCAGGGGGCAGAGTTATTTGTAGAGCACCAGTCAATGTCATCAATTGCATGTGTGGAGCGTACAGATCGAACGCTTAGAAAGGATTTTAGACTGAGGTAAAGCGTGCCTGAATTGAATGTCTTGCGGCTTTCTGCTGACTGACCGTGAACCCGTACACTATTTACTATGCAGCAATCTTCAATTGTGCCGTTATCTTTTAATAATTTTACAGGGCCATCTGATGAGTTCTCTACACTCAGGTCATTAATGAACAAACGGCTACCGTTACCTCTTGGGACGATAAAAACATCGTCATCAGGGTAACGATGGTTTCCAGATTCGATTTGTTGTAATTGATTTAAGGCAATGTCTATCAAGCCATTTAATCGTGCAGATTGTGCCCTGAAATACCTGTTCTTAAATTTATCAGAATAATGGGATTCACCATCTGGGTTATAACCATTGTCCGGGTTAAATAGATCAAGCGTGGGATCAATTTCCGGCAAGGCATTATTGAATATAATTTCTGTATCATTTACCACTGAAGGGTCAATACTCCTGACCTCATTAACACCATTACCAGGATGGGCATCCCAGAGGATAAGCCCATCAGCAGTTGGTAGATTGGAGTGTGTATTGGAGCACTTAATTAGTTTGTGTGGTTGCTGGCAAAATTCCACCCCTTTCTCGGCCACAGCCTGGTAAAAGCTCATGGTGGGACCGCCTCCGCTATGACCAAATAGTACGACTGATTTAATTCCTGGAATGTCCCTTAGATATTCCACGCCCTGTTTGACATCCAGGGCATTATTTTCCCAGGGAGCACAAAGGGCCTCGTTGTTATCACAACGAGGATTCATTGCTAAAACTACAAATCCTCTTTTTGATAATTCTCCGGTGGCAATATGCGACAGGAAATTCGAGTCCCTGTGCATGAGGATAACGGCTATATTAGGAGTGGGGAAGGAATCAGGGTCAGGTTTGTATAAAGCACCTTTGGTGGCTTCAGGTCTGAACTGAACATATTCAGGAGGTGGAGCATCAGCAAAAACATTGCCCCAGTAAAATAATATGAATGTTAATAGTAGTAATTTACTCATCAGAACCTCTCGTTAATCCATTTGGCAACATAATCATAATAATTTTTTACAGAGTTATCATATCGACCGTCATATCCTCCCGGCACACACGCCTCACATGGGGTAATGCCATGTACTGCACCTTCCAGAACAATAAAGTCTTTGTCTTTGCTTGCAGCAGCCTCATAGAAGATCTCACTGTTTCTGAGGAAGTAATGGCCACCCATTGCTGTGATCAGCACAGGCACGGAGATTTTTTGTACATTACAAACGGTTGAATTGTTACTGGAACAATAGTTAATCTCTGTCATGGCATGAGTAGAGCGGATCGCTCGGGTACTGAGAAATGACCTAAGTGTCAGCATGCGTGTACCAGACCAGAACCGTTGATTAGATTGTGGGGTTAAGCTTACGGGTCGAACGCTGCTGACTATACAGCAGTCCTCAATCGTTCCGTCATTTTTCAGAAATTTTCGCGGCTTTAGGGTGCTGTGATCTATATTCAGGTCCAGGCGCATCAATCGTGAGCCATCACCATTTGGGATAACGAATGCATCATCATCAGGATACTTATAAGTACCGGATTGGATTTGTTGCAATCTTCCCTCGGCAATATCGATAAGCCTGTTCATGCGTTCAGATTGCGCCCGGAAATAGGTTTCCTTGAAATCATCTGAATAATCAGAGACACCATCGGGGTTATAGCCATTATCGGGGTTAAAAGGATCCAGCCTGGGATCAAAACGGGGAGGAGCATTATCGTTCATGATTTCTTCATCGTTAATCACTGCAGGATTCAGACTCCGTAATGCATTAGCGCCATTGCCAAGGTGTGCATCGCGAAATACTACCCCATCTGCTGCTGGCAGGTCGGCAAGTTGATCTGAGCATTTGGTTAATTTTTGAGTTTGCTGACAAAAGGCAACGCCGTTTTCAGCAACGGCCTGATAAAAGCTCATGGTGGGACCACCTCCACTGCCACCTAATAGGATGACCTTGGTGATACCGGGTATTGTTCTTAAATATTCTATGCCCTGTTTTACAACCAGGGCATTATTTTCCCAGGGAGTGCAAAGTGCTTCATTATTGTGGCATACCGGGTTCATGCCTAGAATTAAAAAACCTCTTTGTGCCATATTTCTCATAGAAATGTGAGAGAGCCGATTTGCCGTTCGGTGCATATTAAGAGTTGCAATATGCGGACTAGGGTAGACATCTGGGTCGGGGCGATACAGGGCACCCATTGCTGCACTGGGAGAAAACTGGATAAATTCTGGCGGCGGGGTATCAGCTTTAAGATTTACAAATAAGAGCAAGTTAACTAATACCAAAATCAATTTAATCAGCTGAAATTTCATGAGTATTCCCGGTTGTAATGTGATGAAAATAAGGGACGATTAAAATCCCTGAAAACTACTGGATAATAATTTTGGTCTAAAACCGCTCATTAATCCATTGTGACAGATAGTCAAAATCATTTTTTACCGCATTATCATAACGTCCATCATAGGCATCGCCTTCTGGCATACAGGCGGTACATGGGTTTCCTCCATGTGTTGCGCCTTCTACGGCAATGAAATCCTTGTCCTTGCTTGCGGTAAAGTCGTATATGAGTTCACTATTTCTGACAAAATAATGCCCGGTCATGGCACTGACCAGCACCGGTACTGATATGAATTGCACCATACATAGAGTTGAATTATTGCTGGAGCAGTAATCGATATCCGTCATAGAATTTTTTGAACGTATAGCGCGGACACTGAGAAAAGATTTCAGGGACAGCATTCTCGTACCTTCCCAGAATTCCTCACTACCGTCAGGGTCTATGTCAAATGGCCGGACACTTTCAACCTTGCAGCAATCCTCAATCGAGCCATTATTTTTTATTAGCTTATGTGGATTGACAGTACTGTGGTCGATACTACGATCAATACGCATTAATCGGGATATGTCTGCCATGGGAATGATAAACGCTGCATCACCTTTACTTGAATATGTGCCGGCCTCAACCTGTTCTCTTCTATCAAGGGCGATATCAATTAGCTTATTCATTCTTGCTGATTGCGCTTCCAGGTAGCTTTCTATGAATTCGTCCGAATAACTGGTATTGGCACCGTTGTATCCGTTTTCAGGATTAAATGGGTCCAATCGTGGGTTTAGTCGAGGAGCAGCACCCTGATTGAGAATTTCTTCATCATTGATGACAGCTGGGTTAAGACTCCGGACGGCATTGATACCGTTCCCGAGATGAGCATCCCAGAATATAACTCCATCCGCAGGTGGCAGATCGCGAATATAATCAGGGCATTTCGTTAGACGTTCAGGCGCCTGGCAAAGTTGGTTGCCATTTTCAGCAATAGCCTGGTAAAAGGCCATGGTAGGACCCCCACCACTATGACCAATTAGAATTACAGTATCTATTCCCGGCAGACTACGTAATAGTTCTACGCCCTGTTTCACGTCCAGTGAATTATGTTCCCAGGGAGTGCATAGTGCCTCGTTATTCTGGCAACGGGGGTTCATGCCAAGGGCAACTATTCCTCGCTTGGGCATTTCCTGTGTGGAGATATGTGACATGAAATTTGAATCGCGGTGCATAGCCAGCGTTGCTACGTGAGGGTTTGGAAACTTGTCCGGGTCCGGCATGTAAAGCGCACCCATAGTGGCACTGGGTTCAAACTGTATAAATTGCGGAGGAGGTTGATTGGCATAAACCGAGGCAGTAAAAATAGTGAGTAATGAAACAAAAACAGGACCTAATCGTAAGTGGCGCATGCTACTCCTCCCCGTGTTTACTAATTATTATTTGTGATAGTTTAGGTTATTTCCTTTATTTGAACATCATCATATGTGGTTCTCCACTAGAGTCTATAATTTCCACCGAAACGGATTTGCCCGTATCAACAAATTGTTTCCATAAATCAAATACTTCTGACAGATATCTCTCTCTTTGTTGTTGTTCAATACCAAACCAGTCGTCTGAGGCGATTATTTGCAGAGTACCTGTATCCACCAAATCTATCCCTGAGAATAGCTCAATTCCTGCGTCATCTTCATATTCGCGAAGTAGGAATAGATATTGGACTTTAAATTGTTCATATTGACCGTTTTCTGGAAAGGCGAGGGATATTCCTTCTATAGATGACAGTAAGGACTGATGTATCCATCCGTAATCATGACGACTCTCGTCGGTAGTAACTTCAACCCATTCCTCGAATCGACTTATTTCAATTACCTTACTATTTCCCCCAAGTTGTTTAATGACCTCAGCTAACGGTGAAGGTCGGGAACGTAAATTAACAGTATTGCCTGTGATAATTAATGTATCACCTCTATCCGCAAACGCTGTGGGCAGGAAACTCAATAACTCAATCGATACGATAAAGATAAAAGCAGTTTTAATTAGTGAGTCATTCATGGTAATTGAAAATAAAAGAGGACCCTTGGCTCATGATTTAAATGTCTTGATAAATGTACTGATGCGTTCAGCATTTTTTCCTAAATCACCTTTTCCCACCCTGGATGAGGAACGAATATCAATCCTGCTGCCCGCTCCATCCTGACGCACACGAATGACGATGTCATCTACAAACCCAAAAAGGTTTGATGATTCATAGGCTTCTATGATGCCTGTTTCATAATCGATATTACTGAATTCCCACTGAAGGTCTTTCACTGTCTGTGTTGCTTCGATTAAAGCATCATCAAAGCTCAGCGTTGTCATTATCGGCGAAATATCAGGATACGCAGTTTTTTGCTTAGTCGCGTTTTCCTCAGTTATATATTCAACGGTATTATCGCCGGCTTGTCTGAGATTTTTTACTTCTACGTATTCTGGAGGGTCGTTTATGTCAGTAGTAATATCATGAATCAAGGGTTTGCTAATCCCATTAATACCAATAATGATTATTGAAATAACAGGGGGGATGAATCCAAGAAATATTACACACAGTGCCAGATGCCATATAACAGGTGATTTTGAAATAAATAAAATTGTCGACTGAATCAATATGACAATTCCAAATAACATACCAATGACAATTGCAATTAACATAATTCGAAATGTTAGAAAACCTGGTGCATCAAAGTACACCCTGCTTAATGGAGCTGCGACTATTACAAGAAGATTGAGAATGGAGAGGTAGAATAAAATTGTTGTTAAGTTCATAGTCTTGCTGGAGTCGAAAGGTATAAGGTCTGAGTCGTATTGCCAATTCTGTTTTGTTTTCATCGAATAATCATTTTTCATATCTCAGAACAAATGAGAGTGGTTTTAGTTAATTAGGTTCATTGAATCTGGAGTAGGATTTTATTCGCGTTCTTGTATTGACTTAATAAAGACTTCCCCGCGTTTAGTTGGCTCATGGCTCTAATTTGACTATGTTCGCTGTGACTTGAAAAACGTTTGTCGTTCCATGAAAAATAATTTTCATTTAAGGCATCTGCGCAGAATCGGGCAGCAAGTTCAATATATATGGTTAGTGTCGCCGGCAAGACACCTTCCCATTCTGATTGAGATAATAAGCCATCTGAGCTTTGCTGGTAGCCTTCCATGCCTGCCTGGTAATGTTCCAGTAAAAAACATGAATCAGGTTCATCCTCGCCGCAGGGATTACACCATGACCGCATTGCATCACCTAATTCTAATGTGATTTGCATGTCGCTCAAGGTATCGTAATCGAGTATACAGATACCTCTTTGCGTATCTTTATTGAACAGGAAATTATTTATTTTTGGATCGCCATGTACTTTTCTCATGATAGTCGGTGGTAATTTTGGTAATTTATTTGCCTTTTCGAGTATCTGAATTGCTAGCGGCTTGATCTCATTATATCTGGGGTGCTTATGTTGATTGTCTAGTGCATCTTCGAGAACCTTTAGATGCCTCTGTGTATCATGCACGCCCGGACGGATACGACTGAATTGATAATCCAGGGTATTAAATACCCTGTGAAAATTCCCAAGCATTAGACCCGCTTCATATGCAATTTTACCTTTCGTCACAATGTCAAACGTCACGCCATCTATGTACTGATATAATCGCCATACTTTATTTTCATGGCAACTAAATAGATTGTTATCCTGGTTTCTTATCAAAGCAGGTAATTGAATTCCACTATCATTAAGGTATGAAATTACCTTATGTATATCTTCATGAATCCCTTCATCGAACATGGAGTTGACCTGTTGCAGAATATATTTTTGATCCTTATTTGATATCAGCCAGGTTTGGTTGATTAGCCCAGTTCCAATTGCCTGGATGGATGGCTTATTTATTCCATACTGCAAAAGTACTGAGACTTCAGGTGAAGTATTATTCATAGTTCATGTTGTGAACATAGTATTAAATAAGTTGGGTGATTTCGTTGTCGTTATGTTCTGCAACATTAACCGCAATAATATAAGTCCTGGGTAGAGAATTGAATTCAGTTGCCGTTGCACTTGTATATGCACCCATCATAGGGGCTATGATTAAATCTCCGATGTCCAGTTCTGGTAGTTCTATATTTTCTGAAATAACATCAATACTGTCACAGGTTGGTCCTGCAAGAACACTGGGCCGGGTATCTCCCTTGCGAGCAGAAATTTTTGGATATATTGCGTGGTCAAAAATCTGTCCACTAAAGGAATTGTAAACACCATCATCAAGGTAGTACCACGGTATGCCGTCACGGATTGCCTTACCAATGACAGAAGTAAGGCACGTCATTGCTGGGGCAACAATATATCTGCCAGGCTCAGCAATCACGCGGATATTTTTTGGCCGATCATTTATTACCGTATTAATAGGCTCGCAAAATTCTTCAATATCGATGCCTATACCATCATAATTAATCGGAAATCCTCCGCCTATATCCAGCACACTCATTGGGACATCGCGTTTAGTCCTACTTTCAGTAATGATTTCCAAACATGTGTTAATTGCATCAACATGAGATTGTTGAAGTTTAGATTGAGAGCCAACATGAAAACTCAAGCCCTTAATATGAATTCCAAGCTTGTCTGCTTTCGTTAAAAACTCCTGAACACTATTAACGGCAAGACCAAACTTCTTAGAGAGATTGACTACGGCATTTGGATTAGGAAAGCTAATTCTTAGTAAAAGTCCTACACGTTCTTTATAACGGACAAACTTTTCAAGTTCATATTCATTATCAACAACAAATGTAGTGCACCCAAAGCGTAGCGTTGAACGTATATCGATATCTCTTTTTATTGGATGAGTATGAATTGTTTTTTTTGCCGAGATTCGATTTTTTTCCAGTAGCTTTACTTCTCCCTGCGTGGCGATATCAAAATTGCAGCCTTCCTTGTGGAGAACATTAATAACCATTTCATTTGGTAATGCCTTTATTGCAAAATAGTGGTCGACGCTGGGGAGGGCATTTTTTAATTTTCTATATTGTTGTCGTAATACGTTGCAGTCGAGTACGAGTAGCGGAGACCCAAATTCTGTAACTAGATTCTGCCAGCCTCTACCCTTTACCGGTGAATTATGTTCCATTATTGTTTAAGTTGATGATGAACTAATTAGTTCGAGGATATACTGGGGGATAGCAAAGCTCCCCTGGTGAATTTCAGGATTATAATATTTGGTCTTTATCTCTGAATCTTTGAATCTTGCTTTAAGAGTATCTAGATCAATATGTCTATGTTGGGCATTATCAGTTCCCCAACCAAAAGCCATATCACCTCCAAAATAGGTAGGAATAGATGCCAAATAGAAATAGTTATCCTTAAATATCTTCGAAAAGCATTTTTGAGTATTTTTTATTTCATCAGGTTGCATGAATGCTACGCCATTCTGGGTCACGATAATGCCATCTTTGTTTAGAAGGGATTTGCAGTTTTTGTAGAACTCAAATTGGAACAGGACTTCTCCTGGCCCAATGGGATCTGTTGAATCAACAATGATGACATCAAATTTATCTTTGGTTTCAGCTACAAATCTTGCGCCATCTGCAATGACCAGGTTTAGTTTCGAGTTATCAAACGCCCCCTGGGAGTGATTTGGTAAATATTTAACACACATATCGACCACTGCCTCATCAATTTCGACCATAGTGATATTATTTATTTTTGTGTGTCTTAAGGCTTCCCTTAAAATGCCACCGTCACCGCCACCAATTATTAGAATATTTTCTGCTGCACCATGGGCGAGTATAGGAACATGGGTGAGCATCTCATGATAGATAAACTCATCTTTTTCTGTCGTCTGGACAACGCCATCTAGTGCCATGACCCTCCCAAACTTTGAATTATGAAAGATAATTATGTGCTGGTGCTCAGATTTGTCTTCAAAATAGACTTCTTCAATATTCAGTGTCTGAGCATGTGCATCATATAGCGTTTCTTCAAATTGATTTTTCATATCAACAACCTTATATAACTTATTAATAATCCTATAAACTTAAAAATAGATTAGAAATTAATATTGTATAAACTTCTATTATTCTAGATGGTATGCAAAATTGCCATTTAATGTTGCGGCGCAGTATATCGTAAATGAATAATTATGATGTAATAATAAAGCATAATATTCTCTAACTTTGTTTTATATATTTATGTATAAGCTGATTGCACTTGCCTGCATGTCAACGTATTATGACCGATTTGCAGGGATACAATTCAAAGGTTTTTTCTGCCGTTTCTATTCATCAAACTTCGATCAATAAGCTTGAATGAATATGCATAGTAAAATAAACTGAGCCTTAGAATCTGATTAAGGCCGATTTTGAATAAAATCAATAATAGGGGTAGGTCACAGTTGGTATTCGTTGGTTATTTGAGATAACCAAATTATTAATATCGTAACGCCAAAAATAATAATATTTTTATTGCAGATACTTCTGTAATCTAATGTTTTTTTTTTGAAGATTTTTATCATTAAACTCGAGTGGGTGGAGGTTCATAATACTTATGGAAACTTTAATATCAGTTAACCGTGCAAAACAGGTCTGTCTAGGTTTGACATTTTCTGTTTTGATGACAAATGTATTTGCACAAGAACAACAGATCGATCAAATCATGGATGATGGAGTAGACCGTACTCAGGCTGCTGCCGCATCACAAGGACGCATTGATAGTACGCAAGGCGAGATCGACAAACTGATTTCGGAATACAAACGTCAACTTAAAGTCATAGACGGGCTTAAAGTATATAACCAGTTATTACAGAACCAATTAGATGCCCAGGTTTCTGACATGGGTAAGCTTAGGAACTCCATCGATGAAGTTGCCATTATCGAACGGCAAATAACTCCTACAATGATGAAAATGCTTGAATCTCTAGATGCATTTGTAAAACGAGATGTGCCTTTCTTACTCGATGAAAGAAATGACCGTATCCAACGCCTTAGAGCTGCTGTTCAAAGTGCTGATATTACTACGGCTGAGAAATTCAGGGCAGTTCTGGAGGCCTATAATATTGAAGGTGACTATGGCCGAACCATTGAGGCATATAACACGACTATCAACCTTGATGGAGCAAACCGTGAAGTGAGTATGCTCAAGATTGGTCGAATAGCCCTTATATACCAGACGGCAGACCGAGCCATGAACGGTGTGTGGAATCAATCGACCCGTTCCTGGGAAGCGATTACAGATGAAGCATTCAGAAATCACATTGCGAAGGGACTACAGATCGCTCGTGAGCAGGTAGCTCCTGACATGATCATGATTCCTATCGTTGCATCGGAGATAGAATAATGAACCGCCTAACTACATTAATTATATTTATTGCCCTGACTTTGACTGGGCTTAATGCCAGTGCCCAGGGATCTTTGTCCAGTCTGGATGATTTGTTGAAACAGGTTCAAGATGGAACCTTTCGCGAAAATCAGCAGAACCGAGCCCGTGAGCAAGAATTTGTTCAAAACAGAGGCAGGCAGCAAGAATTGCTCCAGCAGGCCAACAGGGAACGAACCAACCTGGAGAATGAGAGTGCCAGGATGGAACGGGAATTTGAAGAAAACGAGGTTGCATTAGCCGAACTTCGTGAACAACTGTCTGTTCGGATGGGTTCATTGCGGGAACTGTTTGGTGTTCTGCAAACGGCCGCGGGTGATGCACGGGGAAATTTTGAAAGTTCGATGACCAATATCGAGTTCCCGGAGCGAGCAGCTTTTCTTACTACTCTTTCCGAGAAAATGGGTTCCACCACGGAACTGGCATCTCTGGAGGAGATCGAGCAGCTTTGGTATGAACTTCAGCGAGAAATGACTGAGCAGGGTAAGTTGAAGCGATTTAGCACCAATGTAGTGTCTGCCTCGGGTGAAGAGACCACAATGGATGTAATCCGGATTGGTGTTTTTAACCTGGTTTCAGACGGTAAATACCTGAATTACAGTGATCCGGGTACTGGTGGTACAGGCATTGTTTCAGAATTACAAAGACAACCACAGGCCAGGTACATAGATGCAGTTAATGAATTGGAAAATTCATCATCTGGAATCGTTGGTTTTGGTATTGACCCCAGCCGTGGCTTGTTATTGTCCATGTTGGTACAGACCCCAAATTTAAGGGAACGTATCGATCAGGGCGGGACAGTTGGTTACATAATCATTTCACTCGGACTGATAGGTGCCACCATTGCTATCTTGCGTTTTATACTGTTACTAGTAGTCAGTGGCCAGGTTGCTTCGCAAAAGCGAAATCCAGGTAAGGCTAGCAAGAAGAACCCTCTGGGGCGTGTATTGTCTGTCTATCAAGAAAACAAGGGAATCGACCTTGAGTCCCTGGAGTTACGTCTCGGTGAGGCCGTTCTGAAGGAAACTCCCAAGTTACAGCGTTTTAATATGATGCTGAAGGTGATCGCTGTTGTGGCCCCATTACTGGGACTGCTGGGAACGGTTACCGGTATGATTACAACCTTCCAGGCCATTACCTTGTTTGGAGCGGGTGATCCAAAGATGATGGCAGGTGGTATTTCTACAGCCTTGGTAACAACGGTACTTGGTCTTTGTGTTGCAATTCCTATGGTGATGCTACACACCCTGGTAGCAGGTAGGAGTAAATCATTGATTGAAGTTCTGGAAGAGCAGGCGACCGGTATGGTGGCTGAGTACTCTGAAAAAGCTGATAAAGCTTCCTGAATCCTTAAATCAGGAATAAATAATGGTAGAACTCATATATAACCTGATGCGTGCCATCACCTCGGTGATTGGGGCAGAACAGGGATTTATCAACATGTGGGAGGCTATCCGGGATTTTTTGGAACTGGGTGGTGATGTCCTGTTTCTCATCGGAGCCTTGATGATTTTTATGTGGATCCTGATCATAGAACGGATGTTGTACTTCGCTATCAATCACAGACAGGTAGTCAAAAAGACTGTGGCGGAGTGGAATGCACGTAGTGATCGTAAATCCTGGAAGGCACATCGAATCCGTGAGGCCATGATATCTGAGGTCAGATTAATTGCTCAGCAGTATTTGGGCTTGATACAGGCAAGTGTTGCCCTGTGTCCTCTCCTGGGACTACTGGGTACTGTGACTGGGATGGTGGGCGTATTTGAGGTGATGTCTATCCTGGGTTCCGGTAATGCCCGCGCCATGGCGGATGGGATTTCTAAGGCCACCGTGCCAACTATGTGTGGAATGGTCGCCGCCCTTTCTGGCTTATTCATCAGTTTTTGGCTGCAAAGAAAGGCCCAGATTGAGATTCAACTTCTGGGTGAACACATGACCATGGAAAGCAGAATTGACCAGTCTTAAAATTATAATAGAACAGGTGACAGATGCGTAAAATTTCTCAGCAGGGCCTTGAAGAAGAAACCGCAATCGACATTACTCCGCTAATCGATATTGTCTTCATCATGCTCATCTTTTTTATCGTAACCGCTACCTTTATTAAGGAGCCGGGTGCCACTGTTAATAAGCCCATTGCATTAACGGCTGAATCCAAGGCAAAGGCGAATATCCTGATTGCGATAGATTCCGTTGATAATGTCTGGATAGACAGGCGTCGTATAGACCCCAGGGCCATCAAGCCGAGTATCGAACGCCTGTTATCAGAAAACCCGCAAGGCTCTGTGATTATCCAGGCAGACAATAATTCCACAAATGAAGTCCTGGTTTTGGTAATGGATGCAGCCAGAGAAGCCGGTGTTGGTAATGTGGCTATTTCTGCACTGAAAGAATAATATAACGAGGTGAGGTGATACTGTGGTACAAGTGATTGGAAGATATGCGATTAGCTTTGTATCAGCCGGGGCGGTTGTTTTTACCCTGTTCTATATGATGCAGTTTTTGATTGCAAACGCAGACCGGACGTTAGATGAAGAAAGTGCTGGAACGATAATGGAATTCGTCCGTGTCCCTGAACCTGAAGTTATTCGGCCCAAAGAACCTCCTAAAAAGCCGCCACCTCCAGATGAGCCACCCCCTGAACCACCACCACCACAACTGGAAAACCTGGATCCAACAGCTGAATCTATGTCGGTATCTTCGGTGGATGTTAATACAGCAATTGATATGGACGCTGGAGGGTTTCAATTAGCCAACGATGGTGAGTATCTTCCTATCGTTAAGGTTAGACCCATTTACCCCAATAGCGCTCTGTCACGAGGCATAGAAGGCTATGTAATTGTGGAATTTACCGTAACTCGTCAGGGTACTGTAAGGGACGTGGTCGTTGTAGAATCACAGCCTAATCGTATTTTTGACCGTGCGGCAACTCAGGCAGCTGCAAAATTTAAATACAAGCCCAGAGTGATTGATGGTGAACCAATTGAAGTACCAGGTGTCCAGAATAAAATCACATTCGAAATTGAAGACTAATCAGGAGTAAATAATAATGGTTCATATACCCGGATTGACCAAAATTATTGCTGTGTTAATGACCAGTCTGGTTCTGGTCTCTGTCTCTTCCATTAGTACAGCGCAGGAAAACAACCAGCGCGAAGAGCGAAAGACTACAAAGACGCCCACCATGTCCGAAGCAGTATACAAAAGATTGCTGGAGGCCCAGGAGATCATTGAGGCTCAACAATATGAGCAGGGTCTGGCTATCTTGCGTGAAATGGAATCAATGCCAAAGATCAGTAGTTATGGCAAATCTCAGGTGTACAACTTCATGGCGTACACATATTTCACCCTGGAGAAGTATCAGGACGCTCTGCGTTACTATGAGAAGGTGCTGGCCGAACCAGACACTACCGAGGGCCTGATATTAAATACGCTTTACACTGTCGCACAATTGTATTTTGTTATAGAAAACTACCCTAAAGCGATTGAGACCATCAATAAGTGGTTTGCAGCAGCACCTGAGCCTTCGCTAAATGCCTATATGCTGCTAGGACAGGCTTACTACCAGCTTGAGAATTATCGCGGAGCCCTGACACCATTAATTGATGCCCGAGAGATGTTGGCAACAAGGAATGAAACACCCAAAGAAATTCTGTTACTTCTGTTACAAAATATATATCTACAATTGGATGATTATCCAAATATGATAAATATTTTAAGGGAGCTTGTTGTACTTTTCCCTAAGGCTGAACATTGGCGTTCGCTCTCCGCTGCCTACTCTGAGCTTGAACAATATGACAAGCAGATGGCTATACTGGAGATGCTTTATGAATCTGGTAATCTGGAAAATGGACGTTCCCAGATGAATCTTGCCAACCTTTATCTGATGCATGAGGCACCACATAAGGCGGCTGTTCTGATTGATAAAGGAATGAAGGATGGCAAGATTGAGGAAGAAGAGCGTAATCTTCAGTTATTGGCCCAATCCTGGCAGCAGTCACAGGAAATGGAAGAGTCCCTGGTGCCATTGGTAAAAGCCACTAAGATTGCCAAAGACGGAAACTTACATGTGCGTTTAGCCCAATCCTACATCAATCTTGATAGGTACGAAGACGCTGCAAAAATTTTGGAAGAAGGCCTGAAGAAAGGTGGTATAGACCGTATGGATCAGGCCTATCTTATGTTAGGAATGGCCCAGTTTGAACTTCTGAAATTTGAAGCTGCGAAGAACGCTTTTGCAAATGCAGGTAAGGACGAAAGAAGTAAAAAGGCAGCGGATGACTGGCGTAAATATGTAGAAAGTGAGCAATCTCGTAAGCTCCAGATTGAAAATTCCTTCAATGCCCGTCGCGGCTAAGATTAATAATCTAAATTCAATTTAAAAGGGGAGAGTTACTCCCCTTTTTTTATTTGCCTGATTAATCCTTCCTGGGTTGTGGAAGCAACCAACCTGCCTTCTCGATCAAAAAATCGGCCCTGGGCCAAACCCCGGGCATTGCTGGTGGACATGGGTTCGCAAGTATACAACAACCATTCATCAACCCTGAATGTACGGTGAAACCACATGGCATGATCGATACTGGCGAGTTGCATAGCGGGTGAGTCATATTCTAGCTTATGCGGTAATAGCGAGGTTGTTACTAAGCCGTAATCAGATATATATGCCAATAGAGCCCGATGGATATCCGGGTCATTATCAATCTCATGCTGAGTTTTAATCCAAACAGATTTTTCATATTGTATTTTGTCTGTTTCCTTATTGTTGTCTGTTGGTAGGACAGGCATTAAATCAAACGGGGCAGTTAGGTTAACCAGATTTTGTAATCTGTCAGGAAATTTTATTCTGCCGTGGGTTTCTAATTCTTTTCTAATCAACTCAGGTTGAGGAACACCAGGTATACTTGATTGAAACTCAAGTCCAGTTTCCTGGATTTGAAATGATAAGTCAGTAATGAATATGGGGCGGTTATTCTGAAACGCCGTTACTCTTCTGGTGGAAAAACTTTTTCCATTTCGACTTATGTCTACTTGATATGAAATAGGAATAGAGTGATTTCCTTCACGCAAGAAGTAGGCATGCATAGAATGAATATATTTATTTTCACCTACGGTTATCTGTGCTGCTTTTAGTGCCTGGGCTAGTACCTGACCACCGTAAACCCTTCCTGTACCAATATCCAGGCTATTTCCCTGAAAAGTTTTTTCATCGAGTTGTTCTACCTGGATTAATTTAATTAGGTCATTCAATGCTTGTTTCATTGCGGTGCCTGATTCTATCTGTAATTAAGGATGGTCATGTTAATATAGATGATAATGTATCACGAATGTATTTGGTCGATTATTTCATGAAAATTATAGTTGTCGGTGCGGGTCTACAGGGATTAACCACGGCTTACTTTTTGAAACAGCAAGGTCATAGTGTGCTAGTCATAGACAGACAAAATGGACCTGGTCTGGAGACCAGTTTTGCCAATGGAGGCATGCTGACACCAAGTCAGTCAGCTCCCTGGAATAATCCAGAAATGCTACGAAATGTGTTTAAGCTTCTTTATAGCAATCATGCTCCGTTAAAAATTCATCCCGCCGCATTTTTCTCATCACTTCCATGGATGCTAAATTTTATTAAAAATTCATCAATTAAGCACTTCTCATTGAATCAGGAAAAAAATTATTTATTAGCACAATACAGCCAGCAACAATTGAGAACACTCAGAGAAGAGTTGAATTTGAAATATGATCTTGCAAAGCGAGGTACGCTGAAAATATTTAGATCCTTGAATGATATGAAGCAAGGAGTAGAGTTGTGTAAATCACTTCACAATTCTGAAATTAATTATAATGTTGTCAACCAAGACGAAATTCTGAAACTAGAACCTGCACTGGAACATGTCATTAATAATATTTTTGGAGGAATTTATTTTCCTGATGATGAATCCGGAGATGCTTATAAATTTTGCCAGAGTATATATAGTAATTTAACCCCAGATGTGGAATTTAGTTTTAATACAAACGTCATCCAACTAGTACGGAAAAATGACCAAATTACTGGTATTGAAACCTCAAAAGGTCTGGTTTCTTCAGATATTTATGTTCTTGCAGCAGGTAGTTACAGTAAATACCTGGGAAAAAGTGTGGGCTTAAAAATTCCCATTGAACCTGTTAAAGGGTACTCAGCTACAGTCAGCGTTTTAAGTTCTGATGATATTCCAAAACTGCCAGTTATTGATGAGACCAGGCATATTGCAATAACACCATTTTCAAACAGATTTCGTATTGCCGGAATGGCTGAACTTTGTGGCTACAATACACGCATATCAAAGAAAAGAATAAATACATTAGTTGGTTTTTTAAAGGAATTGTATCCACAATATTCTAAAGAAGTATCAAGGCTTGATGTAATACCCTGGAGCGGATTGCGACCTTATTGTAGTGATGGTGTTCCTGTGCTTGGTGATTGTGAAATAGGAAATCTATATTTGAATACCGGACATGGTCATCTGGGTTGGACTATGTCTGTAGGTTCATCCCGACTAGTTACCGACCAGATACTAGATAAACAATCCGATATCGATCCAATGCCTTATAATATTAACCGGTTTTAGTAGAAATAAGTTTGTAAGAAATTGATATTTATATAGAAATAATTTTCCTTAATTGTTAACGCTTGCACAAGTGCGTCTCTTATATTACGTTTAAGGCATGGATTCAAATGCTAGTCAGTATTCCCCCTTTATCATCGTCATCAGTTATAAAGTCAAAATTATAAATTCAGGAGGTTCTCAATGTTCGAATTTGATCAGGGTATTGTAAAAAATTTGCTCAAGGATAATGTGGATTTCAAGCGTATGTTTGATAAACACAGGATGTTGGATCTGCAATTAGAAGAATCCTACAACAAAACTCAGCATGTAGATGACATAAGGCTTGGAACCATAAAAAAAGAAAAATTACACCTGATGGATAAGATGGCGGTTTTAGTTGAAAACTACAGGCAAGATCAATCGGCTTGAATTATTAGATTATTTTATTTTATATCCAATTAATCAGATATCGTTTTGCAAGTAGATTGAATTAATTTGTTACAGGTTTACATTGGTCATTCATTTCAATATCACCATAGTGCAAGTTCAAGGTGGATATTGACCAGACTGTCTTGCTAATTTAGCCAAAACAGCACGGTAATGTCCTTATATTGATATTTTGAGTGATTTTTATATGATCATTTATAATTAAATAATTTGTTTATATAGATAATAGTTATAATAATTCCGTGAAATTACAGCAGTTGAAATATATCGCCGAGGTAGCTAAACACGATCTGAATGTCACTCAGACAGCAGCTAAACTATTTACTTCCCAGCCAGGAATCAGCAAACAAATCCGATTATTGGAGAGTGAGTTAGGCGTCAATATTTTCAAGCGTAGCGGCAAGCATTTAACAGAAATCACACTCGCTGGAGAAGCTGTTTTGGCACTGGCAAGGAATATTCTTGATAATGTCGAAAATATCAAACATATTGCAGAAGAGTATGCAGACAGCAGTAAAGGGACCTTATCGATTGCGACTACACATACTCAGGCTAGATATGTTCTTCCGGATGTAATTGAAAAGTTTATAGAAAGCTATCCCGATGTTACCTTGAATATGCATCAAGGAACACCTGTTCAGATTTCAGAACTTGCGTCTAAAGGCACGACAGATTTTGCTATTGCTACCGAGGCGCTAGAATTATTTGGCAACCTGGTAATGATGCCGTGCTACCTGTGGAATCGAAGTGTTGTTGTACCCATTGATCATCCATTAAACACCTCAAAAAAAATAACGCTTGAACAACTTGCCGAATATCCAATTGTGACTTATGTCTTTGGATTTACTGGAAGGTCCCATCTTGATAAAGCCTTTTTTGATGCTGGCTTGAAACCAAAAGTAGTCTTTACAGCATCAGATGCAGATGTGATAAAAACCTACGTAAAACTTGGATTGGGTATTGGAATTATTGCTAGCATGGCGTTTGATAAAGATAATGATACGTCGCTCACTGCGATCGATGCCAGTCATTTATTTGAGGCCAGCACAACTAAAATAGGATTTAAACGAGGTACCTATTTACGTGCCTATATGTACGATTTCATGCAAATGTTTGCACCACATTTGACTAAGGATTTGATCGATGCCGCAGCAGCAACAGCAGATAATCGCGAATTGGAAACGCTGTTTGAAAAGATGAGGGTGCCTAACTGCTAATAATATTTGTAATAGTTAGAATTATAATATGAATTAACCAGTATGCGACACGAGGTATTTTGACTGAATGTAGGTCCCATGGCATGAAAGATCGGTTACCTGGATGGTAGATTCATCAAATTTTTCGATGACGATATGCATTCTGGAAATATCTCTGAGTCCAGGCTCCATCATGATAGTACTGACTGAATCTCGACCAATAACTGAACGGCCATTATCTAACTCATAACTTCTTTTTTCATTATCTTCAAAAAATATTTTGTTGTCTTTGGAGTAGATTTTACATTCATACCGGGATAGCAGGATGTCGATTTCTTCCCCTGGTTTCATGGTAATGGTAATAGATTCTCCTTTGGGGAGCCGCTCAAATTTCTCATTTGGGCCTGTGTTTGGATTTACAACGGGTTCAAAAATAG
Source organism: uncultured Gammaproteobacteria bacterium (assembly GCA_943788815.1). Taxonomy (GTDB): domain Bacteria; phylum Pseudomonadota; class Gammaproteobacteria; order Eutrophobiales; family Eutrophobiaceae; genus Eutrophobius. Next base: position 409,909 of record CALSRS010000002.1, on the reverse strand, counting down.
TATTTTCCAATATGACCGTATCTTTAAACGCGCTTCCTTCTCCGAGATCAGTGGAATCATTTGAGCTACGCTTCTTTTCTGAATACATGTATTTGTTGATTTCCTGTCTTGCAGATAGGTATTGCATGTATTTCACCAAAGCGATACGACGAAATGGATTTAGTTCATCATCACCCTGATTTAGCCCCGAAATAATGTCTCGCCAGCTGTGATCTTGAGAAAATATCACTGGGTCCAGTTCACGCATTGCTCTGTCTATGCTATTGCTGTCCTCAATAGATCTTGACAAAATACCGACAAATCTTTTTTCAATTTCCTTAATAGTTTTTGCTTCTTTCTTAAGCTGGTCAGTTGAAAATTTGACCATATCGGTAATTTTTTTAGATGGGACTGAGGTCCTTCCAGACATACAAAATTCAAAATCAGCAATAGAACAAAACTTGAGTTGTTGTTCCCCGACCTGCATTTCTATAGGTTTAGTAAAAAATTTATTTAACATGATTTATTGGTTGAATTGTTCTTTAAATCAATGAGCCAATCAGAATATTACAGGATGATCTGAGCTTTTCCATTCCGGTATTATACGAGTAAATTATTAATTATCCAGACGAGAATTTGTAAATAATGTGGTCATTTATTACCAATATTAAGGATAATTAGCCTCCACAGGGGCTTATTTTTTTTGATTTCACTCTTAAATATTCTCGTCTTTGTACCGCACTGCATTTTGATGCTTCTTTGGATATCGAGTAAAAATCAATTAAATTTCTCCCTGTTTCATCATATAAGCTCATGAAATCGGGTAGTAATGAACGGTAAGTGGAAACAATAGCTAGTCTTGGATTAATTATATCTTTATCCAGCCATGTTTGATATCTGGATTTTGAACTCCAGTCTTGCATAATCGATTGTAGGGTCAATTTGAGCGAATTGAGAATTTGGGCTTTATCTTCGGTCATATCATTTTCTGATTTCCCAGTGGCATACAAACTTACCAGTTTTTCCCTGTAATCCATGATGATATTGATAAACATATCTTCCTCATGGATAATTTCTTGCACGTTTACACTTGTTTCAGGTGATTGAGCCTGTAACCATTTTTCCAGGCCAATTCTGGACACGGCATCCGCAAATGCTTCATTGTAATCAGTATCGTCACTGACATAAAAAAGCTGATGTGCAAGTTCGTGAAATATTAACCTCGCCAGTTCCCAATCCTCACGGTTCAGCATGGTATTTATTACTGGATCTTTGAGCCAACCAAGTGTCGAATATGCAGAGACTCCACCAAGGTAGACTTCAAGTCCGTCTTGCTCTAATGTTTTTGCATATGCTTTAGCAGTGCTTTCTTTGAAAAAACCTCGATAACTTAAACAGCCCAGGAATATATAGCACCATTGTTTTGGTTCCATGGAAAGTTGTGGTGTCGCGATCACATTCCATACAAGATAAGGTCTTTTGAGATCAGTGTAATGTTGATAACTACCATTGTCTGGTAGAGACAATTCCTGGTGCGCAAACTCAAGTATAGATTTTGCCGTTACAAGTTTTTGCCTTAATTTTTCATCTGTATCTGGATGAGAAATGACCTCAAACATGTCTTCTCTTTTCAGAAGGACTTCCATCTGTCCTGATATCGACTGTATATAATAATTAATCGATGAACATCCCGAAGATGTAAGGCAAAATAGAAAAATAAATACCCGGCGCAAAAGGTTCATAGAGACAGATTTAATACCCAGGCACGGCTTTTATTTTCATTCGGTGTCTTCATGTGGCTTAAGTGGTAAAATTGATATCAAATTATTGTGGATATACATGTAGAATTCTCTGGATTCAGCATATAATATGCAAAAATTAACTATTAAATTAGAATGTCACCAATCTACTGTAATCCATTCATTTTATCATTTGTCCTGCTATGGACATTCCCTGTATTTTCACAGGATAACCTAATTATAAATTCATCTGAATCGGGTATCTCCGCTAATGATGAAGAACTTGTTATAGAAAATCCAAGCTTAATTGGTCCAAACCCTGAAAATACCCAGCAGGATACGCAATTCGCACAGAATATGGATATGGTCATTCTGATTGAAAATAGGTCTGGCTTGCGCTTACTTGATCAGCAGATATTCAGCAGCAGATTGATTGAGCAAGGAAATGGTATTTATGTAGGTCTTATGGCATTTAATGATCAGGTTTCTGTGATTTTGCCACTTACTAATAGCCAGAGCATAAATAGGGAGTCACTAATGGCTTCCTTATCATCTATAAACTTTGATGGATCTATATTTGACCTTGGGCGAGCATTAGAACGCGCAATTTATGATCTTAAATATAATGGGCGAGGTAATGTCGCCAAGAAAATAATGCTAATAACAAGTCCCGAAAGTAGCAATGTCCAATCAATTGAAGCAGCTTTTTCAGCAACCGTTTTATCAGATATAGTCGAGCATAAAATAAGGCTTGATGTAATTGCTTTTGGTAACACGGAAACAAATTTTCTGACACAAAAATTAAATCAGATTCAAAACACCAATTTATATTTTGTGCAGGATATTTCTGAAATTAACCTGACTGTGGATTCTATACTACCGAAAAGTCCAATAAACAATAGTGTTAAAATTGTTGTTGACGAGAATGTGTTGCAAAGACAAGCATTACCTCAGGTACAGCAGACCCAATCTCAGGTTAATACCAGTACGACTATTGTTTCAAACCCAGTGGGTAATGAAGAGAAGACAAGGTCTATCATCATCATAATTTCAGCATTTATTCTAATCATTACTCTGGGCGCCTTAATCGCACTTTTATATTTTAGGATGAAAAAAATATCCGAGGCAGGAAATGTCAAAATAAGTGAAGCCTTTTTGAAGGACATACATGGTTATACATCCAATGAAATGTATCAATTAGGAAAGAAAGCAACCATGCTAGGCAGGGTTGCGGGTAAAGATACAGACAACCTTGACTATATTGTAATTCCTGAGACGACCATAGGAAGAAGACATGCAGTAATTGAATATAAAGATTATGCACATTGGATCATCGATCAGGGCAGCATTAATGGTACTTTTGTTAATAACATTCCAGTTACCAGCGAAGTACGATTAAAACAGGGAGATATTGTAAGATTACATAAGTTGGAATTTGAATTCAGTATTCCAGAACTCGATGAGGCGGGAAAAACCAAGATATCCAATACCGTCTTTGCAGAAGATGTTCCAGAAGAAATATCTTTGGATTCACCAGAAATAGATGAGGTAAAGGAAAGCATTTCCAGTGGAGGACTAGATCTAGATTTTGGTTTTGGAGATTCTGAACCTGAATCTCAAGACAATGAGAAATCTGTCCCCGTGAATGATGAAACATTGCTTCCCGGCCATGATATTGAAAACCAGATAGCTCAAGGTTCTAGTGATGAAACCTTGGTGCCCTCAGACCCCACAGTTGATGCCGTTGATCTGGCGATAGCTGGCGAGGATGAAATTGAATCCACTGTTAATGATGATGAAACGCTAATGCCGGGTTCAATGGACTTCATGGATGATGAAGATGATACTATTCGTCCAAATAAGGATTCCTCGAAGGAGGATTGATTCTTTAACTCACAGAATAATCACAATTATATATTTATGAATATTCTTGTGTCCTTTCTATTTTTAGTATTTATCTGGATAACTACTTAATTTATGACATCCAGAGAATATGAAATATTAAAAATTCTCGCTGATGGAAAATTTCATTCGGGTCAGGAACTGGCGGACAGTATAAATGTCAGTAGGACGGCGATCTGGAAACAACTAAATAAAATAAGAGAAAAACAGCTGGATGTTCATGCAATAAAAGGAAGAGGGTATCAGCTATCTGAACCTTTAGAGTTGCTACAAGCTGACAGAATTTTAAAAAGTATTTCATTAAAACCAGATGTTAGCATCGATGCCATAAATATTTTATATTCCATAGATTCAACTAATCAGTGCTTACTAGACCAGTTATCAAATGGTTCTATTCACTCCAGGGTGGTTTTGACAGAGCATCAGAAACAAGGAAGAGGCCGTGGTATAAATCGTTGGGAAAGTGGATTAGGTGCAGGTATATATCTGTCAATTGGGTGGCAATTTGCATTAATGCCAAAATCATACTCTGCATTATCATTGGCTGTTGGCACCGTGATATCAAATTGCATATCAGAATTGTCAGGAAAATCTATAGGATTAAAGTGGCCGAATGATCTTATCTATGAAGGCTCAAAACTGGGTGGAATTTTAATTGAGTCGCGTGGTCAGCTTGCAGGCAGGATGGATACAGTGATTGGCATAGGTTTAAATGTAAACATTTTTGATGACATTAGATCGAAGGTAAATCAGGACATTATCGATCTTAAGGAGGTTTTTGGACATATTCCGTCAAGAAATGATCTGGCTGCAAATGTTATTTCAAATATAATTAACTTGCTATCAGAGTATCCAGATTGTGGTTTTGCTCATTATTTGCAAGATTGGCGTGTAAGAGATATATCCAGAGGCAAGATGGCGAGGCTAAACATGGCAGGAAATATAATAGAAGGTACTGTTGTCGATGTAGATGAGCAGGGCAACCTTATCATTTCTGTAGATGGTAAGCATGAAAAGTTTACTAGCGGAGATCTTAGTTTAAGGGTGGTAAATTGAGCATTTTTGTAGATATAGGAAACAGCAATATCAAACTGGTCTCATATGATAAAGGTTTTGGAAAGCTTGATTCAATCAAATATGACAAGAGCTTGTTTAAGACTTCGATCTCTGAAAAAGTTAAAGAAATTTCTGTTCCCGAAGAAATCTTCTGCGTGTGTGTCGCAGAAGATCATGTCCAAAATGAATTTTCAGAATTATGTTTAGATACATGGAATATTGCTCCAAAATATTTTACTGCAAGTAAGTCATGTTTAGGTGTGTCAAACGCTTATGAAGATTTCAATCAACTAGGTGCAGATCGATGGATGGCCATTATTGCAGCCTGGGATAAAGTTAAAGATGCTGTCATTGTGATTGATTTTGGCAGTGCATTGACAATTGACATAGTTAACAGTGAAGCTAAGCACCTTGGTGGTTATATCTTGCCCAGCGAACACTTAATGCAAAAAACTCTGACAGTTAATACAAATATACAATCAGATTTTGAGGACGAAAAAATTAATTTAGAGCCTGGTGTCAACACGGCCGAATGTATAGAAAATGCTACAGTTAGAGCTACCCTGAGTTTTATAGTCGACTTGCATGAAACTTTAAATAAAAATTGTAAATATCGTTGTTTAATTACAGGTGGCGGAGCACTAAAATATTTAGCTTATCTTTCAATATCTCATGAATATGAACCACTGCTGGTATTTGAGGGTATGAGACTTATTAAAGAAAGCATGAGATGAAATGGCTGGCCATCACATTGTTATTAACAAATGTCCTGTATTTAGGTTGGGAGATTAACAAGGGAACACGAATTAAAATTAGTAATAGCCCGTCCGCAATCAGCATTCCTGACACAGCGACGAAGCTACAATTAATATCTGAGGTTATGGTACCTCCTCAGCAAAGAGTAAGGCCGAATATCATTGAAACGGATATGATTTCAGAAATAGATGAAGCGATTGTCGACAGTGACGCATTAGTAACTGATTTACCTGACATATTAATGGGCGGCTCAGATGACCTCATAGCAAGTGTGGAGTGTTATCGATATGGACCATTACCTGATGAAAACATTGTTGGTGAGCTGCGTGGCTGGTTCCAATCGCGTAAAGCGCAGGCACACATTCACTTTACTGAAGATAGAGGGAGTCAGTTATTTTGGATCTATTTAGCACCTCAAAACTCACGAGAAAATGCACTCGCGCTTATAGAGGAAATTGAAAGCAAGGGAATAGGAGATTTTCGACTGATTAACCGTGGAGATCTTGAGAATGCAATTTCATTAGGCCTGTATTGTATCCCGTCAAAGCATATGAGACAGAATTGAGCTGATTTCTAAGAGAGACTTCTGATAAGTTAAACTTATAAATAGGAGTCTCATTATGAGCAATAATAGCGAGAAATTAGTTAAAGATATACGTCGTCGTACCCGTAAGAAGTATTCCTCTGAAGAAAAGATCCGAATTGTACTGGAAGGGATGCGTGGAGAAGAAAGCATTGCCGAGCTGTGTCGCCGTGAAGGATTGAATCAAAACGTGTATTACCGCTGGAGTAAGGAGTTCCTGGAAGCGGGTAAACAGCGTCTGGCGGGCGATATAAAACGGGAAGCAAACTCCACTGAAGTGACCGACCTGAAGAAAGAAAATGACCAGCTCAAACGCCTGGTGGCTGACATCATGCTGAAGAACGAGGTACTTAAAAAAAGTGTGCTTGGCTTGGAGTCGACCTGGGAAGACGAATGAGTCTTTCAGCAGCTGAAAAGCTGGAAGTGATCCGCTTGGTAGAGGCGTCGGAATTACCCGTGAAACGCACTCTGGCCGAGTTAGGTGTGAGCCGCAGCAGTTTCTATCGTTGGTATCGGCAATACCTGGATGATGGTCCAGAGGGCCTGGAGCCAGATAATCGGTCCCCGAGACAGTTCTGGAATAAGATACCTGAGATGGTGAAGGAGCAGTGTCTGGAGCTCGCGTTACAGTACCCTGACAAATCGCCTCGGGAACTTGCCTGGACCATCACCGATGAGCACAACTACTTCATCTCGGAATCCAGCGTTTATCGACTGTTAAAGCAGTACGATCTCATTACCAGTCCTGCTTATATCCTGATGCAAGCGGGTGATTCGTTTCAGAATCCAACACGACGAGTCAACGAGCTTTGGCAGACTGACTTCACCTACTTTCGTATTGTTGGTTGGGGGTGGTATTACCTGTCCACTGTTCTAGATGATTACTCCCGCTACATCATTGCCTGGAAGTTAACAACCAGCATGGCAGCTGATGACGTGAAGCAGACGCTGGATGCGGCGATTGAGACCACGGGAGTCAACGAGATAACGGTCAAACACCGACCTCGCTTACTGAGTGATAACGGGCCTTGTTATATCTCCTCGGAATTGAAGGATTATCTGAGTAAATATCAGATGCAACACACCCGTGGCGCACCGTACCATCCCATGACACAAGGCAAGATAGAGCGATATCACCGCTCCATGAAGAACGTCGTGAAGCTGGAGCACTATTATTATCCGTGGGAACTCGAACATGCTATCCGGCAATTTGTACAATACTACAATCATGAACGTTACCATGAGTCACTTGATAATATTACGCCGGCAGATATGTATTTTGGCCGCTATCATGAAATTATGGATAGAAGAACCATTATCAAATACGAAACATTACAACAGAGGAGAAAGGAAAATTTAAGAATATATATAAATCAGTGAAACAAGACTATAATAGTTAAAAGTCTCTCTTAACATTTACGCTATTTTGTCCCAAATCTTTTGACGACTTACAGTGCATAGCATATTGAATTGGCAGAGGTGTGGCCCCGTCTCGCGATACCGTTTGAGTGACCATCATATAACCTTCGTTGCCGACCTGTTCTACAGGTTCATAGGTAATATTCTGATTGTTATAACTTAACAGGATATAGGCATAACGTTCTACCAGGAGGTTTCTGAATCCTGAAATAAAACAAAGCTGTTGCGTGCTATCAAGAGATAGCCAGTTATTTCCCATTACCAGCTTTGACATATGTTCAAAATCAAAATGCGGCACAATGATTTGATGGACAACCTGTTGTATCAATTCCGGATCGGCCTCCAGTAGTGCACGGTTCTTTTGTAATTGCTCCAGGATCTGGTCGGTCGTCTCCTTAACTATGTCATCGAGCATCTGTGAATTGGCATTCAAGGGCATAAACAGGGAAATACTGATCATAAACAGGCAAAATATTGGTTTCATAATAGTTATCCAGTTGTTTTGGGCCAATATGTTAATAATACAAGGAACATGGTGTCTGAATTATTGACCTTAATCAAATATTGTAGAAGCAAAATGATTGTTCAGATCGGAACAAGCATGACAATTATCTTGTTCAAGGTTTAATGCCTGAACCTGTTTAGGTTCAATCAAATATTCAAATATTGTTATTATCAATGTCCTCAGGCAGACTCTCTAATATATGTAAAAATCAGGGGAAGATATATGAAATATTTTGGGTATATACTGGCTTTTTTTCTGATCATTATTACAAAGACTATGGCCGATTCACGATTACCTACTATCGATCCACAAGACTATAACGAAGATCAAAAAGACGCGGCAGAAGAATTTGAGTCTGCCCGTAATCGAACGGTTTTTGGTCCCTTTGAGCCGCTAATGCACAGTCCTGAGGTGATGAACAAGGCCAGGGCCTTCGGGGATTATTTACGTTATAACTCTGCGATTGGGAATACATTGAGTGAGCTGGCGATACTAATTACGGCCAGAGAATGGACCCAGGATTATGAATGGTACGTGCATTATCCCATCGCATTAAAAGCAGGTATTAAAAAAGATATTGCAGACGCCATCGCCGATGGACGCAGGCCTACAGGCATGAGCGAAGACGAATCCATTGTGTATGATTTTTCCATTGAGCTACATAGAAATAAACAGGTGAGTGATGCGACATACGAGGCGGCCTTGAAAAGATTTGCTTACAAGGGCGTTGTTGACTTGACAGGGATTAATGGTTACTACACTTTGCTTGCCATGCAGATGAATATGGCGCAATACCCGTTACCGGAAGATGGCGTAAAATTAAAGCGCTTTCCTGAGTAAAGAAATCAGATCGGATTAATTGTCACCCATACGGTATTCCCAGGCCTTCTGGTTTTTGCGCGCATCTTGTATATAGGGAGACCATCGTATTAGCTGAATGATAAATCTGTTTAGCCAGGAACCCGGGAAACGTACAGGACGGACAATGTCCAGAAATAAAACGACACGTTGACCTTCAGTATTATTTTGTACCTGATGGACATAGGTATCATCGAACACGATGCATTTGCCTTCTTCCCAGTGACTGGTTTCATCACCCACTTTAATCCAGCAATTTTCTTTTGGCTCCGGGACTTTTAAAGCCAGATGACAGCGTATCAACCCCTTGTATGGACCGCGATGTGGTGGAATATGCTTACCTGGGGCAAGAATGGAGAAGAACGCTGTCATCATGTTAGGTATTGATTCAACTAGCTTCGCGGTCTCAGGACATCTTTCACAATTCTCTGGCATTTTGAATCCATAGCCATACAGAAAAAATGTTTTCCATTTGTCATCTTTGGAAATGTTTGACTGGTCTTTTGAAATGTCCTGGAAATTTGGTAGGCGCTCTGGTTGAGTCAGAACACTAGCCAGTTCTTTATTAATAGCTTCCCAGTTGTCTTCCAGTTGTTTTATCCAGGCGAATTCACTTGTATCGATAAAGGGTGTGTCGGGTATTTGTGAATATCGAATGAGAATTCTCTCAATTCGCTTGATGATCCACAGGCCGATTTTAACAATAGGACGACTTTTCTTCTTCTGACCTGATGGGTTCTGACTGGATTTATCGGCAATGTCCTGCATGGGTAACTAAAATTGATACTTAAGATATTTTGAAAGTATAAGAACTCATTTGTATAAAGTCACGCGCATGAAAATAAATATATCATGAACAAGAAATGACGTTGATTTTTCCTGAATAGAGAAATTAATCCTAATCACTCAATATCATATAACCACTTGATTGTTGCCAGAGCGCCACCTGCTAATTGCCTTGGTTTCTCCGCATAACCGATATGGGTCATTAGGGTATCATACACCAGCATTTTGATTTCTGCCTGAGGGTTCTCTTTTCTAAACTGATTAACGATAAAAAGTTCTCTGGCCTTTGTCGGATCTATGTCCCAGTGACCTTCATCCAGTGTAGAAGATGTCCATACCATCTTATCGTATCCTGTTATATCTGTTCTGAGTGTTGAAAAATAATCCACTACGACATCTTCCGATGGGATTTCCAGTCCACTGGCATTAACTACACGATGCAGGTCTTCAATCATTCGTTCACGGGATTCGAGTTCTCCAATATGTTCTGTGTCCTGAAGGTGTTGCTTGAAATAGGGACGTCGTGTGGATTCACTGGCAAAGTATTTATTCGCTATGTCCAACATCAGGTTATGATCACTTATGACCCTGAAATACCAGTCATAGATATTGGTGGACTGCACATCCAGAAAGGGATTAAACGGACCGATGTAACCATGAGTCATACCTTGTGCACCTCTTGCCCGAACTTCTGGAATTGGTCGGTATCTGACTTCGCCTGTACGGTTGTGCGTTGCTGCATACGCATCAGCCCAGGCCCGACGCAACTTGGCAGGGCCGCCCGTTCCCCAGCCGAAGGACATCCCTTGCATTTTATCTCTCAATCGGTCTTTTAACAGAAACTGAATTTCACCACCGGTAGAATGGCCTGAAATTATCAAAGGTCCAGATGTGGTAGCGTTGACTAATTGTTCTACGCCGTCGGCAATTAGAGAGAATGTAAACACGGAATTTCTTACCTGCATCTCTGCATCACTAATTGTCTCGTCCAAAAGGTATTCAGGATTGCGTTCTTCAGGGGGGGCGTTCCAGCCACCATGTTTATAGTTTCCTGGAATGGTAATGAGTAGTACCGGGATCTTTTGAGCCAGATACTGCCCCAGGCCAGGTTCATTTAATGGGGTGACAAAAAACTGATACCAGTTGCCAGATCCTCCGTGAATCTGAGCAAAGGTTGGTAAGCCTGGAATGGGATCATTGGGTTGTAAATACAGGCCGGTCATGTCCCATTCAAGACCATATTTTTCAAATCGAAATTCATGCCAGCTTGCGGTATACCCCAGTTCATCAGCTGCAAGATTTTCCAGGTCCCTGGGATTGAAGGCCCCGCCACCGGCAGACATAGCCAGTTGTTTTACGTTCTCACCGCCATCTGGCAAGTCCCACCCAAGTGCCTCAAAATCCCCCCCCGATAAATACGAAAATTCCACATCCTGATCTAAAAGTGCTTTGACTTTCTGTTCAGGTGTCATGTTGGTCGTTATTTCGGTGGATGTGGTTGGAGATGCGGGTGTTGCTATCTGATCAGCGTCATTTGATGAAGTCATATCCTGCTGGCAACCCATGAATGATAGTGCAGCCAGAATGACAAGCAGTTGGAATTGTATTTTCATTTTGTTTCCCTGAATTTGGAATCTCTGGTGATGTCATAAATATAGCATACAGCCTATTTATTATGGTTATAGAAGGTTCCTGCCGATGAATTATAGGCTAAATTTTATTTATCCCAATTCAATGAATAGTTCAATAATTACGTAAGTAACTTCAGCTTTATGAGTAAGTTAGATAAATCTCTTCAATTACATTTGATATTTATTGCTTTTTGCACAAAATAGTCTGTATCTGGATGTATACTATTTGTGATTGAGGTATGAAATATGGGGGAAAAATAATGAACAGATTCATACGCAACGGTCTTGCTGCAGCATTTATACTGATTAGTATATCTCAATTTTCTTTTGTGCCCGTTTATGGACAGTCCATAAATACACTTCCACCACAAGTCATCGCCTGGCCTGATACTGTTTTGGTCAATGGCAATATTGTCACTATTGATGATCATGGTCTTAATGCCAGCCCAGGTACTCTCGTGGAAGCCATGGCAATACGCGATGGTCGAGTGTTAGCGCTAGGTTCAAATAATGAAATTGACCAAATGGTGGGGCCACAGACTTACCGGATTGATTTAAAGGGCCGCACTGTTATTCCCGGAATAATTGATACCCACTCACACCTGTTTGATTATGCCGATCATCCATCAAGGCCAAAGCCCGATGGCTTACTTCCATCAAATAGCGGTTGGGATCTCATGGAAGATAAGAACTATCAGACCTGGGATCAAATGGTTGCTGCAATCCTGGCTGAGGTCAAGCGTCGTGCTGAAATTCAGCCACCAGGGACACGTATATACTTGCAAATACCCGGTGGTCGCGGTGCAGGATATGATTTTAACGGGGATTTTATCCTTGCTGATATTTATCTTCGTGAATCGATAGACCTTAGCCTGGCTGATGATGAAGTTCTGACACCAGAGGAGCTCAATGCAAAGCCCTTTTCCCGCGCCAAGCTGGATGAAATTGCGCCAGACCATTATGTACATGTTCGATTTCGCATGGATGGTATTGGAAATACAAAAGTAATAGAACATATTAAAAATCTTAATTATGGCCCCATCATGGATCCCGGTGTCATCGAGACAGAACAAACGGGAGTGACATCCAATTCTTTTAATCGAATCATGGTTGGAGAAGTATTTGAACCTTTTATGAATCAGGTTAAATGGTACAAGCAGGAAAATTACTTAACCGCAGCAATGGGTATTACGACCTGGTCCAGTAACATCCGCTCCCTCTCGCAGGTAGCCGCATACCGACTCCTTGAAGCAAATGGTGAACTAGGTAACAGGTTTGCCTATGGTCCCAGTGCCGGTACTGCAACACAAGTTTTACCATCAGTCCTTGCAGAAATGGGCGCGAGGTTTAACCCTGTTGACCTGCGTTTCGGTACCGACATGATGTGGTATGTGGGGACGGGTTCCAAGGCAGCAGATTCTTCATATCCTCATATGCTGACGTCACTGCAAGAACCTGAAGTGGAACAGGTCATCAAGGATAGAGAATACTCTATGGAAAATGTCGGAGACATGATGGAGAACATTGATTTTTATGTGTCCCGCGGTAACCGTTTCAGTAATACACACGTTGCTGGCGATGGTGCTTTGGATATGGTGTTTGAAGCGCTGGAAAGGGCCTCTTTGAAAGGGGAGATGACATTGGAAGAGATCCGTGGCAAGCGTCATGCTATAGATCATTGCGCCATGAATCCAAGGCCGGACCAGATTGAGGAACTCAAATACTACAATATGATTGCCAGTTGTGCCCCTAAGTATATCCATAATATCTCAGCACGGATCCTAGAGGACTATGGCGAAGAATACCTGGATTGGAGTGTGCCTATGCGAGGCTTAATCGATGCAGGTGTGACAGCGGTACTGGAGATAGATCAGGCGATTGTGCGAGGTCTGTTCTGGCATATAGATTTGATGGTCAACCGAGAAGACCTCAATGGAAATGTCTGGGCGCCGCGACAGCGTATTGACCGGGTAGAAGCCCTCAAGGCCTCCACTATTTGGGCAACGGAATATGTAGGGCGGACAAACGATCTTGGGTCTTTGGAACCCGGTAAGTATGCTGATTACCTCATCCTTAATAAAGATTACTTCTCAATACCCAGCACAATGATCAAGACCGTGCGTCCATTAATGACGGTAGTGGGCGGTAATACCGTTTACCTGGACACCAATTATGCAAACGAACTAGGAACATTGCCTGTTGGGGTTCAGCCTACGTTTGCCATGGAGCATATTGCCATCTGGGAGGCTGAGGCAGCAGCGGAGAATAATTAATATTTAAAGAGAAATTATGCGTTAGAAGTAAGAAGAGAGTAGTAATGAATGGCTCAAGAATATTTTAGGATACGCAATAATTTTAAAATCGTTTTCTATCTTCATTCCGGAATTTGCGAAGCAAATATCCGGAATCCAGACGTAGTTTATAACCTCGCAAAAGCTAACGTACAGTAAATAAGTAATAAGAAAACGCTAATGATAAAATTAAAATACCGACTAAGCATTATCAGCATATTCTTTCTACTGAATATTTCGCATAATTCCCATGCCGTCGACGAAACCATTCCCCATCCCATAGACGAACGCGGGCTCTTAAGCGAAATTGCTATCAAAACCACCAAATTATTTCGTCCAGTGGAAACCATTGCTATCAAAAATGGACAACTTCAAAAAACAGAGTTGATTGTTCAATCAGGCACTGTTGTTGTTATCGATAACCAGGACAACGCCAACCATCGACTGTTATTTTTTCCGGCACCTAAAAATTTAATGGTGATGGAGTTTGTTTCTACAGTAATACAACAAGGTGAGAAATGGGGCGCAGAATTTTTAGACCCAGGTGAGTACCCATTTAAATGCACCTTGCATCCGGAGCAGGAGCATGGCGTGGTGATTGTGAAACAAAGTGAATGAATTTGTACTAAAATTAGTATATGTATAAAGAAATTTTAACTAATTCAGATGGCATAAGCATATTAGAATTATTAATAAGCCTGAGGTAAAACAATTGATTTTAATAGTAAGTGAAGAGGGATGTCATGGATAAGAAAAAAACAACTAAGAATCCAATTGCTAAGAAAAAAGTTAACAAGAAAACAAAAAGTAAGGAGAGATATAAGTATAAACCAATTGTGGATGCCTATCATGAGAGTGATCCAAGATTGAGAGGAGAGAAAGAGAAGAAACTTCCGGAAAAATATTATGAAAAGGAATTATTTCGGCTTCAGGTCGAGTTGGTCAAGTTACAAGAATGGGTACAGGAGAAAGGGCTAAAAGTTGTAATCATATTTGAGGGTAGAGATGCCGCAGGAAAGGGTGGTGTGATAAAACGTATGGTTGAATTTATGAGTCCTAGAATCTGTAGAATAGTTGCGTTACCTGCGCCCACCAATAGAGAAAAAACACAGTGGTATTTTCAGCGCTATATAACCCAATTGCCTGCTGCGGGTGAGATAATTTTACTTGATCGCAGTTGGTATAACAGGGCTGGCGTAGAAAAGGTAATGGATTTCTGTACAGAGGAAGAATATCAGGAATTTTTACGCTTCTGTCCTGAATTTGAATGTGCGTTAGTACGCTCTGGAACAATTTTGATTAAATACTGGTTCTCTGTTAGTAATGTGGAGCAGGAGCGACGTTTCCAGGCGCGTGCTTTGGAGCGGCATAAATTCTGGAAACTGAGCCCCATGGACATGGAGTCCAGATCAAGATGGATGCAATATTCCAAGTGCAAGGATGACATGTTCTTTCATACCGATATTCCACAGGCCCCCTGGTTTGTTGTTCCTTCAGACGACAAGAAACGGGCACGATTGAATTGTATTTCACATATTTTGAACATGATCCCCTATAAGGATTTGAAGCCTGGTGTGCCGAAAATCCCTCCACTCAAGAAAGGTAGAGGATATAAACGTAGACCGATGAATCAACAGACATTTGTGCCGAAAAAATATTGATAAAGATTAAAGAAAGATAGAAGGGTAATAGGACGGAGACAAAACAGTATAATAATTACTCTTGGTTGTCTTTGACCTTTTTATATGTTGTTAATATATGAGAATTGTTACAGTCTTACATACGATATTCTTCTAGAGTGAGATAGTGAAGTATGAATTATAATACTCCAATCCAATACTGCCTGAAGGAATCAATGCTATGTTAAATCTCCAATATAAAATCATTTATATGTTGTTCCTTGTGTTGGGAATGTGCCAATTATTATTTGCACAGGAAACCTATACTACAAAAGAAATAGAATATAAAACCGATGATGGCTGGAGCATTAGCGGTACGCTACGTCTTCCTCCCGATGCCAATCGGAATATTCATTATTCCGCCATATTACTATTACATGAAAAGGAACATGACCGGTCTGAATTTGTGGGCATAGGTCAACCGGGCCTGGCACGTAAGTTACCGGAGTTAGGAATTGCCACATTAAATATTGATCTTAGGGGAAGGGGGGCGAGCCAGGGGAAGGGACAACCGGACGTGAATGAGCGCCATGATTTTTCCACGCTAACTAACGAGAACACCTACCTAGATATCAAGGGAGCGTTGGAATTCATGGCAAACTATCCAGGTATAGATGGGCTTAGACTCGGTATTGTTGCCATGGAATACAGTGGTGAATATGCAATCCAGGCTATGCAGGAAACCTTAATCCCTGTTCGAGCGCTGGTAGTCATCGGTGGCACCAATATCAGTGATAATTCAAAAGAATATCTTGCGTCAATTAATACTCCTGTTTTAACAGGCGCATACACGGTCAACCGGAAAATATTCAAAGATATGGTTGATATCTTTGCGAACTCTAAAAATGCCTACAGCGATGTCCTTACACCTCATCCCAATGATGATGGTTATCATGATTCTGCGAGATTGCTTAATGAAACATCTCCCCACACAGCATTTACCATTGATTGGCTTGATACCCATGTAAAAGGATTAGGTCGAAACAGAGCAATCACCGTCACCACTAAAGACGGCTTTATCATTCATGGAAATTTTCGTTACCCTGATGACCTGGGAAAAGATAATACGAAAATTCCCGGTGTGGTTATTGCGCCCGGTGGTCGTTCGAATCGAGATTCATATTTTCGCTTTGAAGAAGATCTGGTACGACGAGGTATCGCCGTGGTAAGTGTAGAACAACGTGGACGTGGGCAAAGTACCATGGGAAAATCCTTTGATGATCCTGAGATTGCCAGATTCTGGGAAGAGGATCCCACTGAGAGTCCTTACTATCTTGATGTGCTGGCGGGTATTGATTTTCTGGTGTCTCAGGCGGGTATTGATGCGGATAGAGTCGGTATTTTAGGCGGCGCCCGAGGTGCCCGTAATGGGGTCTTGGCAACGGCCCTGAATCCAGAACGTATCAAGGCCATGGCACTATTGTCTGTTTACTATGAAGATGACATGGATCCTGTCTTACCCACTATCACCAGTTCCACATTACTCATTGCAACACAACATCGTAATAGCGAAAGTACCCTTAGGGTTCATCGTGCTATGCCAAACAGTGATCTTATAATTTATCCTGGTGATGCGCAGACCCATCATATGCGTGATATTCATCCTGGTATCGTCCAGGATGTGGGGCAATTTTTTGAAAGAGAACTTCAATAATTTTATATAGCAAGCATATAAATATTGTTCTCAGTATAAATTTTCACGCTCCACATCTAGATTAACTTCATATTTATTCAATTCTGACGATCCCTATGCGGTTGGAACTGGTCTGCTGGGTCAGAATGTTTTTGTCTTTTGTGACCCACATGCGGCGGTTGATCCCAATACCGGATGGCATGGCCCAGCTTTGAAAGACCTCAGTTTCTGGATCAAAACGGACTAATGCATCGGGACGCATGGCTGATTCGTTGTACCAAATTATGTCATCAATCACCACCAGTGCGTAGGGATGAGAGTCATTCCCACTGGGTGAATCCCACTCCCTGATATCACCGGTATTAGGATCCAGCCGGCCGAGTTTCCCCCGAGTAGAGTTGACGTACCAGACGATACCCTTGCTATCCAGACCTAATCGACGGACGCGGGTCTGTTCATTGGGAAGGTCGTAATAGCGGACTTCCATTGTATCGGGATCCATAGCACCGATGGCATTGGTGCCGTTATAAGCGATATAAAGTTTGTTGTCAGGGCCCACCTGGATACCATAGGGTTTTGCACGTGTATCTATCTCATTTATTTCACCGCTGTTGATATCCAGCCTGCCCAACATGTTGGAATTTTGAGAGGTGAAATACATCTTGCCATTTGGATGAAATATGGGGGTGTGGGGATCACGAGCCTGTGTTTTGTATTCTGCAATGACTCCGGTATCTGGTTCCAGTTTACCAATGGTGCCGTTACTGTTTCCGGTATACCAGATGTTTCCGTCCGGGCCCGGCACTATACTATGAGGACGGGCAGTAGGTGGTAATATGTATTCCTGCATTTCTCCAGTGTCTTTATCCATTCTGCCAATCAGGCTTGCCCACATACCGGTCCACCAGATGTCACCATCAGGTCCTTCTATGGGATCTCGGGTACGTTGTCCCAGGGTAGGCATGATCCATTCTTCAACTTCAATGATATGTTCGCCAGGAATGAGTGTTGGACGGTGGCCAGGTTTTTCTGGAAAATTTGCAGCAAGGTAATTTGCAATAGTTTCAGCCTGGGGGTCGGCGAGTTTGATCATGGTGCTAAACAGTGCCCGCCATTCTTCGGGGCTGTTATAACCGGGTGAACGCGTTATGCGATTCAAGCCATGGCATTTCACACAGGCAAACTCCACAAGGTGCTTTCCTTGACCCTCTGGAAGTCCTGAATTGCCATCTTGCGCAATAACTGGAAGGGTAATAATTAACAGTGGTAGGCTGATTAAAGAAATGAGTATTCCTGTTCGCATTCATGGTCTCCGGTGTTAATTGCAAGTTTATTACATAAATATAATATGTAATTTACTATAGATACACTTATTAATATTATTCCTTGAAGAATGGCTATTCTTATTTATTTCATAATTATATTGGTTGGTTATTGATACAGTTCAATAATCCAGAATAAACCCCGGGAAACTAAATGAATTTTCGACCCTTACCAACTTATGTTATCTGTTTCATTTTTTGCCTCGTAGTGGGAAATATCCAGACTATGGCTCAGGGTAGCAGTCCTTCCCAAATAAGTAATCAAAATGAGCAGGATGGTGTGGTTACCTATGATGCCGAATTTTTTCGTAGGTATCAGCCAAATACTGCATTTGACATGGCGGCCAGGGTGCCCGGATTTAACCTGAATGATGGTGGGGATACCGCTGTTTTTGGTGCGGATGTGCGGGGTTATGGTGGGGCGGCCGGTAATATTTTGATTAATGACCGGCGACCCAGTTCTAAACAGGATTCACCTTCGGCAATCTTAAGCCGTATTCCTGCCGATCAGGTAGATCGGATTGAATTAATCCGTGTCAAGGTCAGGGACATTGACTTATTGGGTTCAACAGAGGTTATTAACATAATCTTAAAGGAAAATACTGAAGCAGCAGTTCGCTGGCAAACTTACGTCAGGGTCAATACAGATTATGGTATTACGCCCTTTGGCAGTATCTCCATGTCAGATAGTTGGGGTGAAATTGAATATAACGTGGGAATGGATTATCGCAGGACACGTTATGGTGATCCGGGTGTCATTCATCGCTTTGATGAAAACGATAGACTGTTTGAAATTCGTGATGATGCAGATAGAGCCAGGGGATATGACATCAACGGCTATTTTAATGCATCGACCTGGGTGGGAAAAACATTCGTAAACTTTAATTCCAGAGCAGCAAACTTGCCTCGTCAACTGGTAACGACCTCAACCCGTATTCCTCAGCCCCCAGGCAATAACAATACGACCCGTATTTTCGATACCAAACGCGACCTCAGCGTGCTCGAGTTGGGTATTGATGCGGAAAGGTCATTGTTAGATGATTTACAGGGTAAGGCTATCCTGTTGTATTCACGGCTTGGTCGGGATCCCTCCGGTTCACAAATTGACCTCAATGCAGATGATGAACAGGTACGGGCCCAGTTGGAAGAAGAAAACACAATTCAGAAAGAATTGATAAGCCGTATTGAATTGGCCTGGTCGAGATGGGACAAGCATTCCATTCAGTTTGATATTGAGCGGGCTGATAATATCCTGGATAACAGACTGGTGTTTACCGATGATATCGGTGCCGGACCTGTTGTCATCGATGTGCCAGGTGGAAATACCAAAGTAGACGAGGCTCGCTGGAACTTTCTTTTCAGAGACACCTGGAGCATGGGCAAATTCAATCTTGAATATGGAATTAACTATGAGCTTTCTACTATTTCTCAAACCGGTGATGCTGATCAGAAACGCAGTTTTAATTATTTTAAACCCAGGATAGTGTTGACCTATTCGCCGAAACAGGGAAGTCAGACGCGTTTTCGGTTTGAAAAGGAAGTCTCGCAATTGGACTTTCGTGATTTTGTATCGGCGACGATATTTGAAGATAATAGTACCACGCTTGGTAATTCTGACCTTCGCCCTGACAGGACCTGGGTGGCAGAGCTTAGTCACGAGTACAGGTATGGGTCAATTGGTGTCGTTAAAATCACCGCCTTTCATCACTGGATTACCGATACCCTGGACTTTCTTCCCTTAACTCCCACATTTGAAGCCACCGGAAATATTGGCGATGCCAGAAGATGGGGAGGAATCTTTGAGACTACGGCACCACTGGATTGGACAGGTCTGTCAGGCGCACGTATGGAGTTCAAGCTGCGACTTCAGGATTCCACGGTTGTCGATCCCGTCACCATGAATAACCGGGTACTGTCTGCACTGGGTGGTTATCGTCAGGATGTTCTCTTCGAAGATGAAAATGACTATGCTATTTCGTTTGATTTCCGCCAGGACATAGAATCAGCAAGGGTTTCCTGGGGATGGAGCATGATAGAACGAGCTGATCGCCCGGTATTTAAAGCCGACGAATTAGATCTGTTTAGTGAAGGTATTGATTTTCATGCTTTCATAGAAACTACCCAATGGTTTGGTTTAAAGCTTGCTTTGGAAGGGCAAAATCTTTTTAATAATATACAGGTCCGTGATAGGTTTATCTATGTAGCAGAACGGGACCTGTCACCACTAGACCAACGTGAACATCGTGAAGGTAGAAATGGCACGAGGTTGTTGTTTAAAATCAGCGGTACTTTTTAAAGCAGAGCTTTATAGTCCTTCTAGAAAATCCAGGACGGTTTGGTTAAATAATGCCACCTGATCAATATTGACCAGATGTCCTGATTCTTCAAACAACACCAGCCGGGCATTTGGAATACCATCTGCCCAATTCAGGGAATTCTGTCTTGAAACCTCATTATCATGAGCACCCGAGAGGACTAAGGTAGGCACTTTAATATCATCTAGTCGATCCGATCTTGGTCCATCATAAGATCGAAACTGTTCAACAGGTTCATGCCCATCAAAATAACGAAACCTTGGCATATTATCTTCGATAATATTCAGGACTTTTTCCCTTGCAGATTCCCTTCTTGGTCCCTGGTGAGGATCGTAACCCCAGACTTCAGCGGCCGCACGGGCACCTTTTTGTTTACCGGCCTCAGTGGCCCGGTCAAACATTTCATGATACGCAGGTACTTCAACCCCCATGTTGGCAGAGACCAGTATCAGTGCACCGACCATTTCCGGATGCTCAATGGCAACGTCAAAGGCAAAACCGCCACCCCGGGAAATACCCAATAAATAAGCATTCTCAATATTTAAATATTTTAATAATTGATAGACATCTTCCGGATTTGAAAATGCTTTGTCCCGATCGCCTGATTGCCCAGCACCACGGAGGTCAAACCGAACTGTTTTGTAATGTTGAGCAAAAACGTAAAATTGGTCATCAAAGGCTCGGTTGTCAACTGCACCACCATGTATTAATACCAGGGGATGTCCCTGACCTGCGATTTCATAATAGATCTTTGTGCCGTTAACAGACGCAATACCAGATTGGTCAGGTGTTTGAGCATTCAGAAATGAATATTGAAAAAATGACAGTAGAAACAGCGTTAATTTTAATATAACTATTTGGTATTTACTTTTATGCATTAGGCGTATTCCCAGTCTCAATTTATATATGTTTTGTTAATCTTTACCCATCACATGGAAAGGCATTCACCATTGCAACCAATACCACCGATCCAAGGTTTTTCTGCATTGCGTCTGGATTGTCTCGAATATGGTTGACCAGCACACGAATTATAGCATCAATGTTAACATTGCTCGGTAAGCACCAGATGGGGGACCCTGTCCGGGTAACACTATGGGTATAAGACAACACCATCGACAAATCCCATACAGATCCCCATTGCATAGGCAAAATTACTGTCTGGAATGTCTTTATTCCCCATATATGAAATATAAGAGTCGCATTTTTCAATCAGGTCTGCACCGGTATTCACGACTGCGTAGGTTGGCGAGTAGTTAAACAATAGCGCTAAGACTATTATCAATTTTTTCATATATTGTCCTCTCAAGTTTAATAAAGAGTATCAATAAGCAGTTTGTGTATCCAGTGGCATTAAATAGAAGGTAAATTCTTCAATACAATTTCAAGTTAGAGCTGGTAAACAAGCAATAGTCATTGAAAATTAAAGGGTTTTTATGCATTTTCTACTCAGCAGGACAATGTAGTTACTTAGCTTAAAACACATCGACATTACCCCGGATGATTTGTTATCCTTAGCACCTGATTTTTTAGGGGATTATTCATGCGCAGAATCGCACAACACTCAGAGTCCGAAGAGGCAAGTATCGACATTACGCCGCTCATTGATATCGTTTTTATCATGCTGATCTTTTTTATTGTTACGGCAACATTTGTAAAGGAAACAGGACTGGATGTGAATAAACCGGATATCCCGCTTAATCAGAACCAGGATAATGATAAAAAGAATATTCTCATCAACATTGATGCAAATAATGGGATATGGATCGGTACAAGGCGTATTGATATTCGCTCAGTACGCCCGAACATTGAACGTATGTACGCAGAAAATCCTCAAGCCTCTGTGGTAATTCAGGCAGCAAAAGCATCCACCAATGAATTGTTGGTGAATATTATGGATGCCGCACGACAGGTTGATAGAAATATTAATATTGCGATGGCAGAAGCCAGAGAATAAGAAATCTTTATAAGATTTGATAAAACCGGAGTAAATTTCCGGTTTTTTTTTGCCTGTGAAAAATGACGTCAGCTATTCCAGCTTCATTGTGCTACATTTTATAAAATGGCTGGTCAGAAATTGCAGTGCGAATAGACAAGGGGGATAAGATGAATAAGGGGCATATTTATACAGGAATATGTTTGTTACTTCTAAATATGTCATCGCCAGCCCAGCAGGTGGAAGATGTCATTGCTGATACAATTTTTATTAATGGCAATATTCTGACTGTAGATACCGATGAAGGCGATATTACAATAGCAGAAGCATTAGCGATTCGTGATGGCATTATTGTTGCTGTTGGTAGTAATACAAATATAAATGCATATCGTGGTCAAAATACAAATCTGTTTGATCTGGCAGGTAAAACAATGCTTCCAGGATTGATAGATACCCATACACATCCACAGCAGTACGCCGGGTATAGAACTGCACCAGAGATGGCACCCGAGATCGCTGCTTATCATATGATTGAAGGACCCAGGTTAAATGTAAATATGCAGGAAAGCCTGCGTGTGATGTTGGGACAACTGGAAGTCCAAATGCAAAAAGATTTGGAGGAGCCAGCTGCAGATAACTCATGGTTGTATTACCTCATGCGATCTGCGCCCGGTGATGCGGATTATCATTTCTTTGTCGAGTTTGATCGATATGATCTGGATGAATTATCTCCGGTACGCCCTGTGCTTGTTGATGCTGATGGTAACATGATGGTGAATTCTGCCGGGTTAGAATACCTGAGGGACAAAGTTCCTATGGTTGATCTTGAACCAGAGCTGGATGAAAAAGGTGAGCCAACAGGGCGTCTTGGTCCACGTGCTAACAGAATCTTATCTGCTGTGATTCCCGATTCCAGAAGAGACTTTTTCCCCGGCAAGGACAAGTTCCCATATATGCAACGAATTAAAATGTTAGCGAGATCATTCAGTGCTGAACTCAGGAACCATTGGGGACGGCACGGGATTACAACCATCGCTTCCAAGCTGGGTGCGGAAGATCATGCCGCATTGACATTACTGGATCGAAATGGCGAAATGCCGGTGCGTTGGGCGTATCATGTTGAGAGCTTCAGGAATCCAGGCGGTTCAGAATTTATCGCTCGTAACATGCCAAATTATGAAGGTTATGGCACTCCACATCTGTGGATGGCGGGGATCTATGGTGGATCTGCCGACTCAGTAATTTGTACGACACTCTATTCGCCAAAGAAGCATCTTGAGGAATGTAACCTGGAACCAGGTGGGGCATTATGGGATGCATTATTTCCCGCCGTGAGAAGTGGGTTTAGAATCTCCGGATTTCATGTGCATGGTGATTTAGCTGCGGATCATATTTTACTTTTGATAGAGCAGGCCAGCGCCGCAGGGGGTCTGTCACAGGAGGATATCCAGGCCAAGCGTCATGTACTTGACCATTGTGCAGGGAATCCTCGGGACGATCAGATTCAGCGTGCTAAGGGTTTAGGAGTGACCTGGACCTGTGGCCCTAAATACATTATTCGTGCACCCATCACGGCGCAGAATTATGATTCAGAAGCATTATCCGAATGGGTTGTTCCTCTTCGGTCATTGATAGAAGCCGGTTTGAAACCGGGCTTCCATACTGATGGTGATCAGGGTGGAGCTATGATTTTTAAATATATGCAAACAGCGATAACCCGTAAGGATCTTGACGGCAGAATATGGAATGCCAGCGAGACGATCGATCGCGTAGATGTGTTGAGGACAGCAACAAGGTGGAATGCACTAAATTTACTACGTGGTCAAGAGATTGGCTCATTGGAAAAAAATAAATGGGCAGATTTGGTGGTAATAGATCGAGATTACTTAACTATACCGATTGAAGAAATCCCCGATATACAGGTCCTGATGACTATGCTTGGAGGCAAGGTGGTTTATCAATCTCCTCGATCTGGTTTATAAGTAATATCTAGACGAATGAATTCAATCAAGAGAAATTGTATTTATCGAATTTTGTTTTCCATCATTACGAAATCTTAATTTATTAATAGATTCCTCTTTTTCACCTTTTATATTTTCAGGAATAGATAAACAATTTATTGATACGGTAAGCTTGACATTATTTTTAGCATCGATAAATAAGTCTAATTCGGATATTGCAGTTTTTATTTTTTCTGCAAATTGCAATGTATCTTTGTAAGTGATATCTGGAAGCACAACAATAAATTCATCACATCCTGATCTGCCGACAGTGATAGAAGGTTGACTAAATAGTTTTAAAAGGTGATTCCCTGTTAGTTTCATGCATTCATCGGCCAGCATTTTTCCTGATGACGTTTTAATTTTATTATAGTTATCAATATCAATTAGTAATAACGAAAGGACATTGTTATTAATATTTGAACGATAGAATTCCCGGTCTAATGCATCTTGAAGTAGTTTATGACTTGCAGTACCTGTCAGATAGTCTGTATCGGCATGTTCCTGAAGGTAGGATGTCAAAGCTTTAAGTTTAGATGTGTATAAACGGCTAATTATTGTCATTATCACGATTAAAAATATCAGCCACATACCACGCATTACATTTGTATTAGTCTCTGTCATGCTGATCGTTTTGAATTCCACACCAAGCAGCTCAAATATTATTAAAAAAATAATTGATAAGATCGAGAGGCCACTCAAAATTTTTGCAGCGCGGTTGTCTATCATCATCATGGCCATAATTGGCACAAGGGGGAATACAACGACTGTAGGCAATTGTAGCCCACCTACAAACAAGCTAAGTGAGGTTAATGTAAACCAGGTTCCAATAACAATTGCCCAGGCTGCGGTCAAGCCAGAAATTACTGGTCCCGTAAAAAGATAAATGAATAGAAAGAGTGAAAGAATAAAATAGCTGAGAACATTTGAAGAATCTTCAACATGACCAAAAAAATGACGTGCAATAAGTAAAATTATAGAGATAAGAAGAATTAATCCAGCAAACCTTTTTATCTGTGGCTCCGTGATTTTATATTCTCTGGATCCAAATTTTTTTTTGTTGTCAAATTTACTATTTGAGTTCATTAAAATACCAGAAATAAAATCATAGATTGAAAGTATCAACAGTAATCAAAATCAGTACCTTAATAATAGCGATAAAATTATTAAATCAATCTAGTATTTGTATATATAATCCGGGCAATACTTATGTGAAGATATTATGCACAGTTCCAAGTAAAGCATTGTCCATGAGAGATTGGTAGATAGATAATTCTCATACTTGGCGAAATAACACAATAAATGAATTTTGATTATTTCGAAAAAATCCTAACTTATTGAATAGTATAAATTATTTTTCAAAAGTTAGTAATAATATGATTATTTCAGGGATTATTGGATATTGCTATATCAGATTGATGGGAATTTGTTACCATAATCGAGAAATGGAATGTCAAATAAAATAAAGTTAGTCGTAACGGTAAAGGGGGTTACATGAAAGTTAATTTACGGACTTATATAGTTCTTTTTTCAACATGTTTGCTAATTCTAAGTGGTTGTAGCGAACAATCGGGTGCGCCAGCCGAAAATTCATCGTCAAGTGCTATGCCACAGCCAGCAGCGCCTCAAGCAACACCATCTTCTGCCAGTTCTGGACGTACTGTCATACAAAGTATTCCGGCAGATGTGAATAATGATATCTATGAAGCTGCATTGGCTGATTCGCGCCGACCCATGGAAGAAACAGGCAGAGATTCTGGCCGAAAACCAATTGAGGTCCTGAAATTTTTTGGTGTTGCACCTGGAGTACGTGTGGTAGATATAAGTTCTGGAGATGGTTACTACACTCGAATTCTTTCAGGTGTTGTGGGGAGTAATGGATCAGTTGTGGCCAACAACAGTGGACGCCGAAGTTCTGATGAGTTTAAGGCAATATATACTGAGCAATATTCCACCTATGATAATGTTGAATTAAACTTCGAAAACCCGGAAGACATTTCTCTTCCAGATAACTCGGTTGATGTTGTACTACTCAGCCTCGCTATACATCATTGGCATCATGATGATGCATCCGGCGAATTCACACCGCCAATTTCCATTACGCGTTATGAAAATATTCTAAGGATACTAAAACCAGGCGGCATATTTGCAGTCATCGATCATGCTGCATCACCTGGAGCAGGTCGTCAGGCTAGTGATGCAATACACAGGATTCCTGCTGATATTACAATCTCAGATGTCACATTGGTAGGATTTGTACTTGAAGGTGAGAGTAGTATTCATGCAAACCACCCAGAGGATGATGTGACTATTAGATGGACACAAAATCCAAGAGATGCGACCAATCGAATTGTTTTGAAATTTAGAAAACCATAACCAATTCAAATTAATATGAGCCGGAGTTAGCAGAGAGAGATTCTCATGTTACTCCGGTTTTTTTTGGAGGATAAATCATGTTGCGTGATGTCAAATTAATTCGATTTACCAAAATCTTTTTCATATGGTTGTTGTTTTTGCAGACCTTAGAATTGACGGCCCAAAATATACCTGCCCAATTAATCGATTATCCGGACACTATATTTAAGAATGCCGTAATAGTGACTTTAGATAATCATGATTTAAATGCAGACCCCGGCACTATTGTTGAAGCATTAGCAGTTAAAGATAATGTCATCTTTGCACTGGGCACGAACCAGGAGATACTGTCACTTGCTGGCCCTGAAACGGATGTTGTCGATCTACAAGGTAAAATGGTCTTGCCAGGCATCGTAGAATCGCATACCCACCCCATGGGAAAAACAGAAAGCATTGCCAGACAAATGTTCGGGCTTCGAAGTACGCCAACCGGTTTTGATCTCAGAATGGATGTGGCAGCCACTCCCGATGAAACCATGGCCAAGGTAGCCCAGGCTATGGAACTCTTGTTGGCCAATGCAGAGCCTGGGCCAGATGACTGGATTAGTATTTCACTTGTCAATGTACCTGAGTTTGGTTTTTCTTCTTCATCCGATGTGGCAACCCTGATGAGTGCAAGAAAAATGGACGATGTGCGAATATCAAAGTCAGATATAACCGAGATTGTCCCTGATTACCCTTTTATGCTGACCAGTGGTGAGCAAATTTTTGGAAAAACAGGTGAAGGCCTGACGCCAGAAAGCCGCGCGGCAGAAAAGCAAAAAAATGTATGGTATCACATCACAGTGGATGCCCATGGTGATCCGATATCCACACCATTAATTGAAATATCTGAATGAGGATCGAACAATGACATCCTTAATTAATTTAAAATTTAAAACCATTTTTAATGTTTCTATCTTCTGTTTGATACTTGGTTGGACGCAGGCCAGCAATGGCGTCATTTTGTTTAACCAAAGGGCTATGGAAGAACTTATGGAAATGTGGCCTGACTTTGTTGAGCAGGTTGATAATCAACCACGCGGTATCGAGAATCCCGGAGATAGGAGTATCCTGGTTCCCACGCCATTACGAGCACATTTTCAGCAATTATTGCGAGAACAACCTTCACCGGTTCAATATGGAGAAGGTTTTAAAGTTTTGGCACGTGATTATTATCTTACTTCCGGGATGACTACCTTTGGTTCCAGACTGAATACCAACCAACAGGTAACTGCCTATAATTTGCTGCTAAGAAATGAAGGTAAGTTACCCGTGCGATTTGCATATAGTTTTGACCTCGCTCGGCAGGCGATACCGCGAGAAGCATCACTGGGCATGTATGAAAATATTGGTGCCATGTGGCAAACCATAGAAGCAAATCCCTGGCTATGGTTACACGGAATGAGTAGTGAAGGAGATTGGGACAGCCCAACTCAACCCTGTCTTGGTGATGATTTAGCGCCGGCACCTCATGCCGATTTTCAAAAGGTAAAGATGATTTTGGAAAATTGTCCAGACTTTGAATCGCCTACTGTGATCGCATTAATGCGTGGCCTGCGTTCTGGTTGGCGATGGGCAGGCATCCATGCCATTGGCAGTCATGGCTTAAGGTTATTTGTACAGAAATTGGAAGAACAAATGCTACGCAATCCAGGATTATTAACACTGGAGTATGTGCGTAATGCCCGACATGGGTTTGCTCATGGAAATATGGTGGGGACCGAGCCGGACATCATTGAAAATCTGAAGAAATATAATTTATTTGTCCCGGTTAACGTCAGGCGATCGCTAGATATATCGCCAAAATTAATATTGCAACGATATGGTGAACCGGGCATGAAATTTCTTGCACCTGTTCGGAGTCTGATTGAACAAGGTGTAAATGTAGTTGGGGAGGCTGAGATTTACGAGCCATCTCCAGGAACCTATTTTGCTATACTTGATACTTATGTGAACCGGGAAGTTGCAGAAGATGGTTGGCCACCTGATGAAGCTGGTGAAACCGGAACTGTGTACGGCGCCCAGGAGGGTGTAGACCGTGTTACCGCGCTTAAGTTAATGACGCAGCAATCATCCAAATTCTTGCTGGCTGATACCAAGGTAGGGAGTATTGAAGTCGGTAAGTATGCAGACCTTATGGTTATCGACAAAGATTTTCTCTCAGGGGAGGATCGGGAAATTCGTAACAATAAAGTGATTATGACCATACTCGGTGGTGAGAAGGCCTATCAGAGTCCAGATTTTACAGTTGACTGGGAATGAAATGTTTAATTAAAAATAATATTTTTTTGAAAGGTATCTCAATCAACGTCTCTGTCAGTAGTAAAATGATTTAACAAGATAGCTGATCTTAAATCTGGTTATTTTGTATTTAAATCTCCCTGCTTTATACAAACGGCATTAATGACCAGGTCACTATTTTTGTCTGATACGCCAGACAATTTAATTTCGTTATCAGTATAGTTGCCTTTTAGATCGGCAATGTATTCCATTGGCAGGATGGTTTTGAGAGATTTATTATATTTTTTTACCCTAACTTTCGAGGCGATGTTGCCGTTTTGAAATTTATACTGACCGCTGTAGATGTAATTTGCATCACCTCCCAATGCACGACCATTTTCTAAAACCAGTACGCCTGAGAATTCCAGGATATGACTAGAAAATGTGACAGCCCAAATACCATTGAGTGTATTATTATTCATTTACTCCCCTGTA
Source organism: uncultured Gammaproteobacteria bacterium (assembly GCA_943788815.1). Classification (GTDB taxonomy): domain Bacteria; phylum Pseudomonadota; class Gammaproteobacteria; order Eutrophobiales; family Eutrophobiaceae; genus Eutrophobius. The sequence goes on along the minus strand of CALSRS010000002.1, from coordinate 380,410 downwards.
TTGAACAGTAACGAATTAACCACATGGTTAAATTGATTCAAATCAAGAATTGCGAAAAAAATTATGCAATATTTTCATCTGAAGCTGAAATTTGATACTGGCAGAATTTATATGGAAAGAATAATTCATCTAGTGATTTGACTTATTTTTGCACATTCATTTATAGGCGCATGGGCACGATTATTTTCTTTGACTTGATACTGCAAATAACTGATTATTACCTGAAATTTCAAGCTGTACCTTATTGGAGAGCAACGTGTACCAAAATTCAAATTACGTGATTCACATCTGCTTCATCGTTATGCTTATTTCGTTTTCCAATACCAGTTATTCACAAACCCCACCTCCTTCAGATCAGACCGGATCAATGGAAGGAGTCATGGAAGAAGAAAATGTCGTTACCTATACGGCGTCCTTCTTTAATCGTTTTCAACCCAATTCCGCCCTGGATATGTTGGAGCAGCTACCAGGATTTTTGATGTCCATTAGTGGCGAACTTCGAGGTTATGGGTCAGATACCGGCAATGTGTTGGTAAATGGACGAAGGCCCAGTAGCAAGCGGGTAACTGTTCCTTCTTTACTGGACCGTATCCCGGCAAACCAGGTAGAAAAAATCGAGTTGATCAGAGGTCCTGTGCGTAATATTGAAATGCAAGGAGAGCCTGAGGTCGCCAACGTGGTATTAAAAACGGATGTACCAGCGGCTGTGCGATGGGCATTTAGTGGCTATAAGAATTTTGACATGGAACCTGTTCCCATCTTTACTAATATTTCAATTGCCGATAATTGGAACGGTATTGATTATAACGCAGGCCTGGATGTATTTCGGGTGGCAGAAAGTGATCGTAATCGAGAAGAAATCCGAGATATTAACAATGCATTGACAGAAAAACGGCTGGAAGATGGAAATGAACGAGAGTTTGAGGCAAATTTTGATCTAACCGCATCCAAATGGGTGGATGAAACCCTTTATACCTGGGCATCACAGTTTGGAATACAAGAAGGTGGCGAAGACTTTTTGTCATTACGTACACCGCAGATCCCCGGGTCACGTACTCGCAGTGAAGTCTTATTTACCGATACCGGTGAAATTCAGTTTGAAGCCGGCCTGATTGCGGAGCGTAACCTGTCCGAGTTTTTAAAAGGCACGTTTCTGGTTTTTGCTACGCGTGAAAACGAAGATGAAACGGCGACAGAGCGTAGTTTTGATCCTGATGAAAATCTCACTGAAGAAAAAATGAGAGTATCAAATCAAATTGAAAAAGAAGGCATCCTAAGGACTGAATTTGAGTATTCCGCTATCGATTCCCATAATTTGCGCTTTACACTGGAAGCCGCCTATAACGAGGTGGCCAATAAGGTGGACCAAACCACCGATACAGGCGCTGGAGCCGTAACGGTTTTTGTCCCTGGCGAAAACACCACCATTAAAGAAACCCGTGGTGATTTTTTGATAAAAGATATTTGGGCATTAGGTGATTATGAGCTGGATTATGGATTGGGTTTTGAAGTCTCAAAATTGACCACATTAGGTGATCAAGATACCGAACAAAATTTAAACTTTCTCAAACCCCATGCAGAGCTAAGCTATACACCAGATGAATCTATGCGCGCGCGCATCAGGGTGGCCAGGGAAGTCGCCCAATTGCGCTTTACTGATTATATTAGTTTCAGTTTATTTTCTGATGACGATGTCGCTTTGGGAAATCCAAACTTAAGACCAGAAACCACCTGGAAAACCGAAGTGGGGTATGAGCGCCGTTTTGGACAAGAGAATGTCTTTAAAATCACCTTGTTCCATCATTGGATAGATGATGTGCAAGATCTGATCCCCCTAGCAACAGCAGAGGCGCCCGGTAATATTGGTGATGCGCGTCGATGGGGACTCCGTTTTGAAGGAACGGCAGAGCTGGACTGGATGGGCTTGCACAATGGCCGACTGGATATAAACCTAAAATGGCAGGATTCTACCGTGGTAGATCCCGTCACTGGATTGAATAGGGTATTAAACGCGACAATTATAACCGCATCTTCACAAAGTATATTTGATACAGATAATGAATATGTTGCCGTGATCGACTTTAGGCAGGACTTTGAAGAAATACGTGTCGCCTGGGGCTGGGACATGACTCTGGAGGCAGACCTACCAGTATTTAAAGTGGATGAACTGGACCTGCGGGACAAAGACCCCTTAATCAATCTCTTCATTGAGACCACCCGTTGGTTTGGTATCAAAACGCGAATAGATGTACATAATGTCACCAACATGACTGAAAGAAGAACACGAAGCCGCTTTACCGGCCAAAGGGATATATCACTTTTAGATTTCAGACAGCTTCAGCACCGCAAGGATGGTATTGAGGTTGGACTGACTATTAGCGGATCTTTCTGACAAACATTCCACGGCACCGCCAAGTCTGGAGTTTTCATAGGTGCTGCATTAATGCTTTCCTATACGGACTAACTTATATTTTGTACCAGTATATCCAATACACACTTCTATCCTATTGAAAAATATATGATTTAATTTTAATAAATATTTACGACATCCATATTGACAAGTTACTTGTCATATATGACAATACAGTTATCAATAAAGGAGATTGTTTGTGAATACGTTTAAAGAATCAGAACAGTACCAGCTGATATGGAAGATACGCCGGTTATTTCGAGCCATGGGTTCTTATGCTAACCAATATCTGGAAGAGTTGAGTATTACAGCACCTGAGCGAGCAGTGATGGAGTTTTTACTTGAAGAGAAACTAACTGTTCCTGAAATTGCCGCAAAGTTTGATGTAAGTCGGCAGCATATCCAGACGAACGTAAATAGTCTGATTGAAAAAGATCTGGTGAAAACGGAAATTAATCCTCGACATCGTCGATCAAACCTAATCGTCCTGACTGAACAAGGTGGGCAGTTATTTAAAGAGATAACTCAAAAGGACAGGTTCGCTGTTCAAATACTCTTTGAAAATGTATCTCAAGCTGATTGTAAACAGTCTTTAGATACGATTAATAAAATGTTAAACAACTTGAAAGAAGGGAGCCTTAAATGAAACTAAAAAACTTAAATCCAGTTGCACAGGGTATGTTTGTATTATTAATTGCAGTTAGCATGATGGTAATAGGTCACTGGTCGTTGATGACTTTGGGAGAACTGCATGGTGATCTACATATCCAATTCAAACATACACTGGCTATGTTTTCGCTTTTGTTTATCTGGCGCTGGTTTTTGGTGAAATCAGGGAGAATAGAAAATCGTTTATTTCAACATCATCAGGCTAACTGATTATTTATTAATACAAGGATCCAATAATGAGTATTCAGCAATATTTGGTTTCTCAGTTTAAAAGACCCCATGGCCTGCTTGGTGAATTGGCAGGATACACAATGTCAAGCAGGCCATCGAATATCAGGCGAAACCAGTGGACTCTGGAATTACTCGACCTTCAACCTGGAGATCATTTACTTGAAGTGGGGTTTGGACCAGGACTAGCGATTGAAAATGCGTCAAAACTGATAAACGATGGCTTGATTATAGGTATTGATCATTCAAATACCATGATGTTGCAGGCTAGTAGGCGCAATAAACTTGGAATTCAACAAGGCAAGATAAATTTATATCTCGGAAGTGTAGAAACATTGCCTGTTACGGGTAGGTTATTTAATAAAATAATGTCTGCCAATGTCGTACAGTTCTGGAAGGATCCTGTTAGCACTTTTAAAATTTTACGGTCACTTATGGTTGAGGGTGGAATGATTGCAACAACTTATATGCCTAGACATTATGGCGCAACATCAATTGATGCCTCAAATAAAGCAGATGAAATTATTAAGCAGTTGAAATTGGCTGGCTTTACTGAGTATGTGTTAGAGGAATTGAAGATGGAACCTGTATCAGCCATATCCGTGCTTGCAAAAAATGTTTAGGTGTTTCAATCCTGCATTAGTCCTGGCTGGTATTATTTTGATGGCTTTCGAGCCATCTCATGCAAAGCAACCTGTCTGGATAGATTCAGATCCAGCCTGTGGTTTCAAATGGAATACAGATGTAGATGACTGTTGGGCAATATTATTCGCATTGAACACTAAAACAATTGATATTCGTGGAATTAGCACGGTATTTGGAAATGTCAGGGGAGACATTAGTTATAAAACGCTAGAGACATTAAAACAGCAGGTTGATACAGATTCAATCAATACTATTTATCGTGGCGCAAGTGATCCTTATGAACCAAATTCTACGGTAGTCAATGAAGCAAGTAAGGCTATAGCCAATGTTTTAAAAGAAAAATCATTAACGATTATCGCCCTGGGGCCACTTACCAATATTGCTTCTTTGATTGTTGACTATCCGGAATCAATAATAAACATTAAACAGATCATTGCTGTCGCAGGTCAACGCCCTGATTCCGGGGGAGCTTTTTTCCCTACCAAGCTAAATATTTTTCATATGCATGATATAAATTTTAGAAAGGACATTGCTGCATTTAAAATCATACTTGCTTCGAATATACCTTTGAAGTTAATTCCCTATGAGCTTGCACAGAAGGTGGCTATAAATACTGCTGATCTGGATGAACTAAGCCAGGGCATAAATCAGGTAAAATGGCTAGCTGATGTTAGTCGTGATTGGCTTCGGTTCTGGAAAATTGCTATGCGCAGAGATGGGTTTTTTCCATTTGACAGCCTGGCAGTAGGTTCACTTATTTTTTCATCACTATTCAAATGTGAACATATTTCTGCGCAAATTGAGACTAAGCCAAGCCTGTTCGTAAAATCACGAGACCGGTTAGTTGTATCTAATGAATTGGGTTCCAGTAGAATGGTGGAATACTGTTACGATGTCGAGAGTGAAATTAAATACCGTATGATGCAAAACTTTGTAAATATTGCTAATTAAAAAAGTCATACATGCTGTTATTTATCTACATCGTAGATACCAAAATTACCAATATTGTGAAAGTAACCAGATGCTTTTACCTGCCAGATTCTAGGACTGGAGTTTTCAAGCGGAATGAGACGATGGTATTCATCTGCTTCTACGAAAAAAACATCCCCTTGTTTCCAGTTGACTCGCCGTCTTGGTCCATCTTTACTTTGTAATATGGCATAACCTTCACCGCTCATGATGTGATAAACCACTTCCCAGGGGTGTCTGTGGCCAGGGGAACTTGCTTCCGGTGTTAGATACTCTCGAACTTCCCATTCCATGGTCTCATTCCCGGCCATATCGCCCTCTGGTCGTACCGTAATCCCAAGGACATTCTCCCGACGGTTCTGGAGTTTCCTGCCGGGCAGGTCTTTAATCTGATGGCCGATTCGCATTCTGACTACACCCATTCCTTCTGTTGCGATGGGTTCATATTCTGGTTTCTGGTTGATGCTGTATTGCCAGCGTTCCCTGGAAACATAATTACTGCTTTGAAGATATTTCGAATCACGAAACAAATTTTGGGTTAGAGGTGTACTTGATAAAGATAAATAGCGGGCGGGTTTATCGTTTGAGAGATTCACATGTTGATGCCAACTATTGAGGGTAGGCGATAACATATCACCTTGAGACCAGTCATAACGGATCTTGTCTCCCCCAGCTTCATTCCAAATCAATGTATAACCTTCACCAGAGACGATGTAGATCAATTCTTCCGCCAGGTGATGATGTGGTTCAGTCTGCTTTCCGGGAGCAAGTTCAAGCAGTGTGGCTTCAATCTGTTTAAGTTTTTTTTTGCCAACCTGGCTAGATAAATTATCAGATCCATTATTCTCCAGTTGATAATCTTTCACCTGAATTGTTTCAGACGATAATAGGAGTTCCTGAGCATGTAATTGAGATGATAAAAGGATAAATGGCACAAATAGAAGATATATATAATTAGATAGATGGCGACCCATTATTCCCCCTCCAATTTAGACTAGAAACCAGCTTGATATACTTTAATTAACAATAAAGTATACAGACTATAAAATTAAAACTGTGAGATTAGTATTAGTTTTTCGAATATTAATCGACATATGCAAATTTGATTTATAGACTAGAATTAATTGTACTAACGACTATTGTATCTATTCAATTTATGATGATATCTCTTCGTGCAAAATTGACTCTTGCCCTGATTATGATGAGTTTTCTTGTTATAGGTGTTGTCGGATTAACCGCCCGTTGGATTGTTCAGGCACAGTTCGATAATTTGGTGGTGGGCAGGGCACTGGAAAATTTTATATCGGGAGCCAAAGACTATTATGAAGCGCATGGATCATGGGAATCGGCCCAGGAATCCATCAGTTTCCATGAGTTTAATTTTAGTCGTAACAGGGAACTAAACCGTGAGTCAGGATCAGGTAATGGGCCAAGATCACCCCCCCCAGGTGGCCGGCCACCAAGATCTACTGGTCCTCCCATACCGTTTCTGGTGGTAGATCGGTCTGGAATAGTTTTAATAGATCTGGCTGGTTTTTCTGCTGGCGATGTCATACCTCAAGAGACCATGGAGTACTACCGTCCCATCTATTCAAAAGGCAATGAAGTTGGACTTGCTGTTGCCCTTGAACGACCACAGATGACGGAAATTGAGCAGCGTTTCCTGGCAGCAATTGAGCTATCGTGGCTCTATGCATTATTAATCGCCATGATATTGGCAATTTCAATCGGCATTGTTCTTGGAAATGTCTTTTCTGTCCCAATTAAGGATTTAAGAAAGGCGATCAGGGCCATGGAAGGCGGCGAATTGCGTCAACTCGTTAAGGTACGTTCACAAGATGAAATTGGTCAATTATCGAATGCTTTTAACCAGATGAGTAGAAACCTGGCTGATGCCTATGATGAGTTAGAGGATTCGAGGAAAAAGCTAGTAGCACAGGCCGATGTATTAAAAGAACTTAGTCTCCATGATGAATTAACAGGATTATTGAATCGACGAGCATTTGATGAGCATGCAGCGACATTATTTGCGCAGGCGAAACGTTTTAATCATCCCATTACGTTAGGCATGGCTGATATAGATTTTTTTAAGAGAGTGAATGATAATTTTTCACACGCAACGGGTGATTCTGTTTTAAAGGAAATAGCCAGAATAATTAATGACAATCTGAGAGAGATAGATTTGCTTGCACGATATGGTGGTGAGGAATTTGCCATTTCTTTCCCGCAAACAGATTTGCAAGGTGCAAAAATCTTTGCCAATCGTCTTCGGGAAATGGTTGCTGCTTATGACTGGGAACATGTAGCAAGTGGTTTGAAAATCACCTTGAGTATCGGGCTTGCCGAGAGAACATCAGAAGATACTTTCAAAGAGATATTGGCATTGGCTGATGAAAAACTATATGAAGCGAAACAATCAGGAAGAAACCAGGTATGTGCCTGATTGTTATTCGTGAAGTATGGCTTCTCGCCAACCAACAGCTGAGTTAATGATAAATATTTTTGTATAATTTGCTAATTGGTCCGTTTTAATAATTTTTTCCTGTATCGTGCCTTGTTTTAGTAATTCTGCCCGATAGGTTCCAGCCAATAAGCCACACTCCAGGGGAGGTGTGAAGTGGACATCATCAATTTCTACGACAATATTACCAGTACACGATTCTGTTATTTCATTATCTGAATTCCATAAAATGACATCATCAAACTCAGGATGTGTAGCTATTGCTTTATCATATAGCTTCCTGTCAGTCGTGTTGTGAAACAAGGTGTTGTCATTTTTATTAATGCATACACTTGCCAATGTGACCTTGTAAGGCGTTCTGTCTTCAATTGTAGGTTCTGTAGTAAAGTTAAGCTCTCCTTGTTGATTCACTTTGACATGAATTAACTGAGGTGAACTATCTAGTTTCTTAACAATCGATTCAAGTTCCATATCTAGGTGGTTTTCATCAAATTGAATAGACAACGATGATGCAGAACTTTTTAATCGGTCTAGATGTTGAGGTAATAGCCAGTAGCCACAGCACGATTCCCAGAGAATGGATTCAACCAGTTCAAATTCATTTGCGTCAGTAATATATTCTTTGTTCATATTCAAAAAAGTAATATAAATTCAATTAGTTGCCACAAAAATGTTAATAATTGCAAATAGACCAAGTATCCCCTAGCATTATAGTCAGGATTTAAAGGGGTGGAGACATTTATATAATATGATATTTCGTCATATCAAATTTATTCGAGTAATCTTTTTTTCTATTGTTATTTCCTCTTCAGTATTTGCTCAAGATAAAATAACTGAATATAGCCATATCCTGAGTCAATATTGTGTAACCTGTCATAATACCCAATTAAAAACTGCAAATCTGTTGCTTGACCAGGCAAATTTGTATGATGTGAGCGAAGATGGGGCGCTCTGGGAGAAAGTGGTCCGAAAATTACGTACCGGTTCAATGCCACCCGTGGGGATGCCAAGACCAGATGTATCTACTTTGGATGAGATTAGCACTTATCTGGAAAGTCAACTGGATGTGCATGCAGCAAATAACCCAAATCCTGGGGAACCGATTGTTCGTCGTCTAAATCGTACTGAATATGGTAATGCCGTTCGCGACTTGCTGGCGGTTGAGTTTGATGAGCAATTGTTATTACCCAATGATGATTCTGGGTTTGGTTTTGACACTGTTGGAGAAGCATTATCTATATCTCCGCTTCTGACAGAAGTCTATTTGTCTACAGCAAGAAAAATAAGTCAAATGGCGATAGGGGATGAAGAAATTAAACCCTATATCACTGAATATAATATTTCCCGTGAATTATTACAGGGTGATCGTATGGGTGAAGATCTGCCATTTGGAACCCGGGGTGGTACAGCGGTGGATCACTATTTTCCTCTGGATGGTGAATATAATATAAAAATACGCTTGCAACGAAATAATGACAACTACATCCGTGGTCTTGGGGAACCCCATCAACTTGATATCCGACTGGATGGTTCCTTACTAGAGTCATTTACAATTGGTGGCGAGCATGTCGGCAAATCCAGCACGCTTTATTCATTTATCAATAAAGACTACGTGGGTGACCCCGAACAGGAAAATTATGAATTCTCAGCGGACGAAGGTCTTGAAATTCGGTTAAACGTGAAGGCAGGGAACCGGAAAATTGGCGTAGCATTTTTGAAAAAGATTTTTGAACCCGAAGGAGAATTACTGCCAAGACAGTCCTACGCAGAATTATTCTCATTTAAGGGTGGTGAGCCGGCAGTTGATTCTATTAGTATTTCAGGGCCCTATAAGATGAGTGGTGTGGGTCAGACGCCGAGCCGGCAAAAGATTTATTCCTGCTATCCAGACTCTGATTCACAGCAAAGTGCATGTGCAAAAGAGATCTTGTCGGCATTGGCACGACAAGCCTATAGAAGACCATTAGCACAATCGGATGTAGATACATTATTACAGTTCTACGCTGTAGGCTATGATCAAGACGGATTTGAAGAAGGCATTCGCACGGGAATACAAGGTATCCTGGTCAGTCCGCACTTTTTATTCAGGATTGAATCCCAACCTGAAAATATTCCCACAGGCACTCCTTATCAATTGAGCGACCTGGATCTGGCATCACGTCTGTCATTTTTTATCTGGAGTAGCATTCCAGATGACGAATTACTGACTCTGGCTGAACAGGGAAAATTAAGCGATCCAGTAATTTTTAATGAACAGGTGAGAAGACTGTTGTCTGATCAGCGTTCAAATATACTGGTGCAAAATTTCACAGAACAATGGTTGGGAATTCGTAGGCTTGATGGCGTTATTCCTGATCCAAAAGTATTTCCTTATTTCGACGACAGTTTACGTGAAGCATTGCAAAAGGAAACCCAGTTATTTGCCCAAAGTATTGCCAGGGAAGATAGAAGTTTACTGGAGTTCTTGAATGCAGATTATACATTTGTGAATGAAAGGCTGGCTCAGCACTACGGTATCCCAAATATATTTGGCTCTGGCTTTCGCCGTGTAACTTTAATAGACAACAACCGTAAAGGATTACTAGGTAAGGGCAGTGTTTTAACGGTGACTTCCTATGCGAACCGGACCTCACCTACATTACGAGGGAAATGGGTATTAGAAAATATCCTCGGGACACCGCCACCTGAGCCGCCACCGGATGTGCCAACATTGGCAGAAAATCAGGATAACGGACGTGTCTTAACGATGCGAGAGCGATTGCAAATACATCGGGCCAATACGGTTTGTGCTGTTTGCCACAATCGTATGGATCCATTAGGTTTTGCTATGGATAATTTTAATGCCATCGGTGCATGGCGGGATTACGAAGGGACCACACCTGTCGATCCAACAGGCGCATTACCAGATGGTTTAACATTCGCTGGCCCGGCCGAGTTGACACAAATTCTGGGTTCGCGTCCTGAACAGTTTCTGCATACCGTCACAGAGAAACTGATCATTTATGCCCTTGGACGCGGACTGAAATATCGTGACCAGTCAGTGATTAGAAAGATAATCGAGGATTCTGCCAGCGAAAATTATCGCTGGTCATCAATTATATTGGGGATAGTCAACAGCTTGCCTTTCCAGATGAGGAGATCGACAAATGATGATATTTAAAAAATACCTGGACCGCCGTACCTTTTTGCGTGGTGCTGGGACGTCACTGGCATTACCATTACTGGATGCCATGGTACCGGCATTGGCGAATACGCTTGTTAATGCAGCGAAACCAGCAGTCCGATTCTCAGTCGTGTTTGTCCCTAATGGTCGTATCATGAATGAATGGACTCCTGATTATGAAGGGAAATTATCCGGCTTACCAACCATCCTAAAACCCCTGGAGCCTTATCAGGACCAGTTGTTGATATTGACTGGTCTGTCCAGTATGGAAGATCGTAATTTACTTAGGAGTGAATTGGGTGTCGATGCCGGACCCCATGCTACCGCAAGTGGGATATTTTTAACGGGGACCTATCCAAGACCAGGTGGTTTGGCAGGGATCTCGGTGGATCAAATTGCTGCCAGAAAAATGGGACAAGGTACCCAACTAACGTCATTGGAAATGTCTCTGGATTCAGGTCAAATGGGGGCAGGCGCCGATGGCGCAGACAGCGATGCCTATCTGAATACTTTTTCATGGCGTAGCGAATCAGTTCCGCTGCCTGTGGAGAATAATCCTCGTAAGGTATTTGAAAGGTTGTTTGGTGAAATGGACAGCACCGATCCCAAGGTCCGTCAACGCCGCATTGTGGAAGACAGAAGTATTCTGGACATAATTAATAATGAGATCAGGTCATTGGAAAAGGATCTAGGCCATGCCGATCGGGTAAAACTTGCTGAGTACCTGGATGGTGTACGTGACGTTGAGCGGAGGATCCAGATTGCAGAGCAATCCTCAGGCCGGGAACTGCCCGTCATGCACAGGCCGGCAGGCAGGGTAGATGACTATGAAGAAAACGCCCGTATCATGTTTGATCTCAAGGTACTAGCATTTCAGACTGATATGACCAGGGTCATTACCTTTGCCATGGCCAAGGAAAAAAGTGAACGGGCATATCGGGAAATCGGTCTGGAGGAAGGTCATCACGCACTTACGCATCACGGATATAATCCGGTTATGATGGACAAATGCGTACAGCTTGAAACCTATCAGACCCAACAGTTTGCGTACTACCTTGATCGAATGCAAAACACTATCGATGGAGATAGTTCACTATTGGATAATACGATTACCCTGTTTGCCAGTAGTATCAGTGATGGCCATAAGCATTACCGTGGTAACCTGCCGGTGGTTCTGGCAGGTGGTGGAGCGGGTAAACTCAAACCGGGTCGTCATATCCGCTATGATGAAGGCACGCCTTTGACCAACCTTTGTTTGAGTATACTGGATACTTGTGGTGTTGAAATGGAAACATTTGGTAACAGTACCGGTCATCTCGATTTGAATCCGACGGCGTAATAACAGGATACATTTGATATGAATCTGAAATATGTTTACCTATTATTTCTGCTTATATGGTTATGGAATATCAATCATGTCCAGGCTGATCAAGGCCTTGTTGATGCAGTAAAAAACAAAGATTCATTAAAAATCAACAAACTATTAAATGAGAACGTGGACGTGAATCAGGTTCATCCCGATGGTGCTACAGCACTTGCCTGGGCTGCTTACTGGAATGACCTGATTACGGCAGAAAAATTAATCAGGGCCGGCGCCACGCCAGATATGGCCAATGACTATGGTGTCACTCCATTAATGTTGGCTTGTAATAATGGCAGTGCTGAAATGGTGTCCAGACTGCTAGAGGCCAGGGCAGATCCGAATCAGCGTCAATGGATGGGTATTACACCATTAATGTTTTGTGCCAGAAGCGGTAATGTTGTAGCAGTCAACGAACTGCTACTCCAGGGTGCTGATCCTAATGCCAGGGATGAGCAACGTGGACAAACCGCCTTGATGTGGGCTGCGTCCCGACAGCAACATGATGTAGTCCGTGCCCTGACGGAGTATGGAGCCAATCCTGATCTTGTTACCCGTAAACCCGATGGATTTACCGAAAGAGAATTCATTACTTATGGTATTAATTACCGTGATCCCACCAGGCCTGATGAAATTGGAAATGATGATGTGCATCCAGAGTACACCAGTTCCCGAGGAGGATTTACCGCATTAATGTTTGCGGCACGCAAGGGCGATACGGAAATGACTCGATTGCTAGTTGGGGCGGGTGCTGATATCAATATTGAATCGGATGAATATGGGAATGCATTACTGGTTGCGGTGTTAAATTCAAATAATGACACGGCATTGTATTTATTGGAACAGGGCAGCAATCCTAATGTACAAGACCGATGGGGGTTTACACCTTTACATTATGCCTTGTTTGATGGAATCGTCTCCATCAGTATGTCTAGGGCACGAATCCCATCGGATGAGATATGGTTGAGACCTAATATGCCAGAGGTTGTTGCATCATTGCTGACTCATGGTGCGGATCCCAATGCCACGGTGGGGCAGGGTATTCCACCCTTTAACTATCCTGCCTTTGCCAGGACCACTGGTAACTCTATGCCGGAGATCCGCCAGCCCGGGATAACACCATTTTTACTCGCGTCTGCATCGCTGGATGTAAATTTGATGCAATTATTATTGGATCATGGTGCCGATCCCAGCTTATCTTCAAACGAAGGGACAACGTCAATGATGGTTGCAGCCGGAATGGGGAGACAGGAAGATTTAACTGCAGATGAGCAACGATCAGCATTGACCGCCGTGAGAATGACATGGGAACAAGGTATAGATGTCAATGCCAGTAACGAGGATGGTCGGACAGCACTGGCTGCTGCGGCCTATCATGGCGCTGATAGTGTCATTAAATTTCTCGTTGAAAAGGGTGCAGATTTACAAGCCAAAGACCGCTATGGCCAGACCGCACTGAGCATAGCCATGGGTAAACCATATAAGATTACCGGTGCGGACAAGCGTTTTCGTCGTGCATCGCTCCATCAGTCTTCTGTAGACCTGTTGATATCACTTGGTGCAGACGAAAATTAATTCTCGCTAAGCCCCTGTTCTTTATTTAAGAAGTATCCACCAAAGATTGCATCTCGCCACAACTTTGCTACAGAAGGAAATGGCCCCATAGGTAAATCAGGCCCAGGTGAAGTATAGCCATGGATCCCCGCCATAAATTGCACAATATTAACTTTGGGAGGTGGATCCATTGACGCAAACATAGGCAAGGTGACTGATTGATACTTTTCCACTGTATGATCAGCACTTGCCTGGGCTATACCAAAAATAACAGGAGGGACAGGTTTCACATCAATTCCTCGTAGTTCTCTTGAATAATTTATATATTGGTCAATTAGTTCCTCTGTGTCATTACGATCCAGTTTTAATCTTTTAGCCGTAGCGCGGGCGGCATTTGCAAGTTGATGTACACTACCGAAATGGATAGGACCTTCTGCCTTAAAGTTAGGTTGAGTCTTGCCTCTTTCCCATCTATCAAAAACCCTGTCCATCAGGTTTGGCAGGTACATAAGGGCACCAGGCCCTTCAATCATTAATGCTTCAGGTCCAACATAACGGGCAGAATCACGCCAGGTTCGAACGTGCAGGCAATTAAATGGCAAATCACCATATTGTTTCCCAGTGGGGTTGCCCGAGGCACGAGTTTGAACACGGAAGATATAACCAAATGGAGAGTTATCCATACCTATAACCCCAACAATATTCTCAACCCGTTGTGTTAGCATGAATGAAAATGGTCCCCCTGTAGAATGACCATGAATATAAATTGAATAGTCTTCTGCGGGCAAATTTCTGTTTAAGATTTCCTTACCAGCCATCTCAAAAGCAACTTCCCATCCAGCCATTCGGTTGTACATTTCAGTGCCTTCTTTTGCGCAGGCAAGGGTAAGCTTCCCATACTTTTCTCCCAGGGAATCATCTATTTTAATTTCATATTGTTCAGGTGTAATTATGCTCTCAGTTGACCACACTGGGGTTCTGACGCTGCCATCAGGATTAATCGTATCTCCCGGCCAATTTCTGTCAGGTGAATGTAGATTTATCCTGCCAGGATAAGAAAATGTCACTACTTTGAAACCAAACTTTGAAGCCAGTAGGGTTGCCACTGATCGTTTTGATCGGTGGTCACCTGATCCACCATGGATTAAAAATATCCCTACTTTCTTTCCATCTGCTCCAAGTGGTATATTTTTTGCGTTTCTAGGTTCAAATACTTCACCACCCACATCCCAATCCATACCCACAGCGCGGATACCAAATATTTCCTCACGGGACTTGATCGGAATATCAGGCATTCCTAGAATTTCTTCTGAATCAGAAATAACTTTCTCAAGAGAAATTTCTGTTGGTATTTCCCACTCCTGTGCGGCCAAATTGACCGACAATAGGCCTATAAATAGAAATAATATGATCCCTTTTAAATAAGTCGTCATGTATGACCCCCAGAGTGATGATTCAGACAGATGTGATGAATTAAGCTTAGTTAATTATTAATAATTTAGCAATTAGAAAACATGAAAATTAAATGATATTTTGTTCTTCCACTAAAAAGTTATCTCAGTAGAATTGTATTGAAATTAAAAATATTTTTCTGCGCAGATATACTGATAATTATACGTTGACACACACTAAGGGTTTACGCATTTATGATTATTGATTGCCACGCACATATCACGCCACCTCCTGAATTGAAAATCTATCGTGAATGGTTAATTAAAACCGCAGGTACAGAAGGAAAGGGGAATCCAGAGATAACGGATAATGCAATTGAAAAGGCAATGAATGAAATTTCTATCGCACCTGTAAGTCACCTTCAAGGCATTAAAGATGCTGGCATAAAAATTCAATTACTATCACCTCGACCTAACCAGATGATGCATAGTCAAAAGCCGACTGAAATCATTAAATGGTATACACAAGCGAGCAATGATCTAGTCCATCGATATATGCGATTATGGCCTGATAAGTTCATAGGCATAGCATCATTACCGCAAATGGCAGGTGAACCATTGGATGAGGCAGTCATTGAGTTAATCAGATGCGTGAATGAACTGGGATTTCGGGCCTGTATTCTGAATCCGGATCCATATGAAAATTCAGGATTACATGCCCCACCTCTATGGGACCCATACTGGCATCCTCTGTATTCAGCATTATGTGATCTGGATATACCCTGTCTAATACATGGAGCAGGTGCACCTTCATCACGCGAATACTATAATCATTATTACATTCATGAAGAATCTATTGCTGTCCTGGCATTCCTTTGTTCAGAAATCCTCGATATATTTCCTGACTTGAAAGTAGTTGCCTCTCATGGAGGAGGTTCTATCCCGTTTCAGATTGGTCGTTATGTTGCCAGTGAACGAAAACTGAAAAATAGAGAATTTCGCGAGCGCCTCAAGCGGATTTATTTCGACACAGTGTTACATGATCCAATAGCAGTTGAATATTTGATAAAGGTTGTCGGACCAAAAAACTGTTTATTTGGTACAGAATGGCCAGGACTTGGCTCGATAATTGAGCAAGGGACAACTCGGAGCATGGATAATCTTGCGCCGGTAATTAAAAACTTTGACTGGTTGAGTCAGGATGATATTGAAGCGGTAATGTGGCGGAATGCTGTTGACCTATTTGGTATGGAAAATCATCTATCAAAAACAGGTGATTGACTAACTGAATTAATTAGCTCAAACAATCCAGCATGTATTCCAGATAGTACTTGTCTGAAGTAATAATTAGCATATCTGATGATGCCCGTAAATCCGGAAGTGAACTAAAATTATTTATTGGCATACAGCATGAGTCATGGATGATTATAGTTGTAATCAGTACCTTTATATTAGTCGCTATGGTATAGATATCTTTGGCTTCTGAGACCTTATCGCCTGGACATGCGACGATGATTATTGAGTTAATACCGTTGTTGTTCTCGCTATTAGAAGTCGAGATTGTTTCATTCAATTCTGTTTTCGTATTAACAATGATGACTTCTTTTTTCTTTACTGTCGAAACAATATTTCTGCCACCGGGAGTTGTTCCAAAAAGGAGTGTCCTACGTCCAGTCTTCACAATAAGACTGGTATTGATAATATCAGGACAAGATGAATTTATTCCTGCCATGGGTCGATTGCGCAATGGATTGCTTCGGGCAATCCTTCGCCGCCAACCGTATGCAAGGCTTTATCAACATCATCCAGGCTAAAGACATGTGTACACATTTCATTGAGTGGGTATTTGCCAGAAGCAATGATATGTATGGCCATCTCTACAGACTTAAAGCTGTGACCACGCATTCCCTTGACGGTTAAAAATCGGGTGATCAAAAGGTCGCTTTCAAATCCTGGGATGGGCTGGAATTTTCGTCCACCAAATACGATTCTTCCCTGAATTCGTGCCAGATGAATTGCTGAAACTATTGTTTCAGGGCCACCCGAAGCACAATCAATAACGAGATCGGCCATTTCACCATTGGTTATTTTTGTGACCTCTTCAACAATATCAACCTGATCAGCTTCAATAATATGGTCCGCACCAAATTTTTTGGCGAGAGCAAGTCTACGTTTATCTGCAGGTGTTGATAAGCCACTGATAATAATACACCCGGCACCTGCTTCTTTTGCAGCAATAACACATGCCAGTCCTTGTTGTCCCGGCCCCTGGATTACTACAGTTTCGCCTATACTTAATTCACCTTGTAAATATGCCCACTCAATACCATTCCCCAGCGGTAATGCCAGTGTTGCCAGTTTGTCTGGGACATGTTCAGGGACCTTGTGCAATACCGCATTGGGATGAAGATATTGATATTGACTGTATCCTCCCCAAAGTGCAGGTTCAATAGAAATCGGAGTTGAGCCATAACGCACAGTCCCATCTTTATTCAAGGTGTCTGTTTCACTACACAACCTGAAATCAGCACTACGACAATACTTACAGTGGCCGCAAGGAAGATATTCCTCCAGTGCTACACGGTCGCCTTCCTTAAATCCAAAACGCCTGGCAGCATCTTTTCCTAAGCGGTCGATATAACCCACCGCTTCATGCCCCAGAATTAATGGACCTTTACTTTTAGGATATTTTTTATAGTAAGGCCAGTCACTGCCGCATATGCCACTTTTCTCAACTTTCAGTAGACCCGCATCAGCAGGTACTTTAGGCATATCAAACTCGCGAACTTTTGTGTCACCAAAATCATATGAAACTGCTGCTTTTAACATGAACAAGAACCTTTATATTACGTCAGGAAAAGATAAAGAATATCAGCATATTGTTGATATTCATATAAACCAATCTATTTACATGTACACGTTCTGATAACCGTCACCAGAAGTTATGAAAATATTTTTGATGACGCTGACTCTAGAGTAAAAAAACTTGTTTATTTTTCTGGGAAATTACTTTCACATTCGCTTGCAAAAAATCTAATTATATTGAGGTATGACCTTCTCCTATCTTTACTTTGAATGCGTCGGCCATCTCATCATTAAAAGCCTTGTCCACGGGCAGAGTAAATGACGCAGACCTTACACGGTGTGTTTCCGGGGCAATGCCAGCAGGTTCAGTGCCATTTTTTTCTAAAGCGTCAGCAGCCTGAAATAATCGGCGTCTTGCCATCATGATGGCCGCGTCGGTTGAAACTAGGTGTTCTGTTGTTCGATCCTGGATAGGTCCCATACTCTCCTGTAATGAGGCATCCTGCATGGCTATACCCATCACGCCACTGTAGGTACGGCCTGACTTTTGCGCTTCACGGTCCATCATATAATCATTGTCCTTATTCATTACCGGGCGAAATGTCCCCGGGAGCAATTCAACATGCATACCTCCCCCTTTTTGCATGGTAGCCAATTCATCTTCAGATAATGGTCTGCCTGCATGATAAGTTAGAGACCAGGTAATGCAATTTTCATCATCCATGGGGACAAAGGCATGACCATTCAGAGCGTTATTGCCATATGGAGGGATCATAGTCCACCAGGGCATAATCCACTGTGAAACTCGCCAGTAATAATGTCCTTCCTTGGCATTACGTCTGGCACCGATTAATAATCCCCCAGGAGACTCAATTACCTCAAATTTTGGAGACGTATCTCGCTGATACTGTGCACCTTCTGTATTTTTATGTAATGGGTCGGTATCTAGTTCACCAGAATGCAGAAAAGAGACATGACTTGAGTCAATTCCCCCTTCCATCGTCTGCAAATAATTGCATTCCTGCCATCGCTTGGCGATAAATCGGTTTTCGGGAGGTAATGACATCCATTCGAAATCCGGTTTTTCTGGTTCAAACTCAGGTGGTCCCATGTAGGCCCAAACGACACCTCCTTTTTCGAAACAGGGGTAAGACTTCAGTTTCATCTGTTTGCAAAGTTCACTGCCTGGAGGTTCTGAGGGAAGTTCAATGCATTCCCCGTTAGTATCGTACTTCCAGCCGTGATAAGGACAACGAATACCGGACTCTTCATTTCGTCCGAACCAAAGAGATGCACCGCGATGAGCACAAAATTCATCAATCAATCCCAGTCTGTTTTCGGTATCACGAAATGCAATCAATTTTTCTGATAATAAAGAGACACGTACAGGGGCGCAATCAGGTTCGGGTAATTCGTCAGATAAAAGAAATGGAATCCAGTAACGTCTCATAAGTGAACCCATAGGTGTTCCCGGTCCCGTGTGTGTAATGAGATCAATTTGCTGTAACTTATTCATTTCTTTTATCTCCCGTTTGTTACTATTTTACTTTGGCTATTATGATTTATATTTAAATTCTTTGCGAAAAGAAAACAGATTTATTCTAAATCATTTATAGCTGGGAATCTTATGATGCAGATCATATATAAAGTACAGCTGGAAATATCTCCTCTCAATAGTTGGTAGATGCCCAAAATTATGGCTTAAAATCTGCTTCGTCTAATATTAGAATTTTCTCATGCAGGGTTTTGTTGTTCTTTTTTTGAGAGTAACTTATTAGAAATAATAACCACGATCAGTATTCCCAGACCAATCCATGATTCTCCAGGTGTAATTAACAGAAATGCAGAAAGTCCCAGGAAGAGTCTGGACAATATGCCAAGCCGAGATAAGGCATAACCTCTGATTGAAGCAGCAAGTGTAATAGCTCCAATTGCTACAGTTACAAAGGTAATAGCTATGTTAAAGAAATCTCCTCGCATTAAAAGCCGTTCATCTAATACAAAGGCAAACGGGATGATGAATGCTGCGATTCCAAGTTTTACAGCTTCCCAACCTGTTTCCCATAATTTTGCACCACTGATAGTCAATGCAACATAGACGGCTATGCACATTGGAGGGGTAAAGAATGAAGCCAAACCCCAGTACACCACAAAGAGATGCGCCGCGATATCAGATACCCCAAGGGCAATCAGTGCCGGGGCAAGCAGGGTGGCTAGAGTGAGATAAGCAGGAATGGCATCGAGTCCCATGCCAATAAAAAGACTGGCAATACCTACCAGGATAAGTGCGAAGATTAGATTTCCATCAGACAGTTCTACAGCAAATGTGGAGAGTTTGATGCCAACCCCTGAAAATTCAAGCGACCCTATCATTAATCCAACCGAGGCTGTGATTACAACGATTCCAACCCATCGACCAATACACTGGTAACAGGCATTTATAAACTTGTCCCATGTCATCCATAAGGATCGGTCGCGTGATATGAAGCCGCTAAATATGGCAATAATTGTTGCATAAATTCCTGCAATCTCAGGTGGGTATGATTTGCCAAATAGAAAGTAAATCAGTGCGGCAATAGGAATAAAGTAATGTACTCCTTTGAGGAGCAATGGTTTCAGTTTTGGTATTTCAGATTCATCTAAAAGTCTAACATCCTCTTTATGTGCCTCGAAGTGAACGGATGCAAATAGGACAAGGTAATATAAAATTGCAGGTAGAGTTGCTGCTACGACAATATCCACATAATCAACACCTATCCAGTCTGCCATAACAAATGCGATTGCACCCATTACCGGAGGAAGTATCTGGCCTCCAGTTGAAGCAACCGATTCAACTGCACCGGCAAAAGCTGGTTTATAACCAATAGATTTCATTAAAGGGATAGTAAAGACACCGGTTGTGGCAACATTGCTCGACGGGGAACCTGATATAGATCCGAACATGGCACTGGCCATAGCAGCCCCTTTAGCTGCACCGCCCTTGCTTCTTCCTGTTATTGCCATTGCAATATCGATAGACCATTGTCCTGCGCCAATAACTTGCATAACTGCGCCAAACATCAAATAAACTAAAATAATTGATGTGGCAATTTGTAATGGTTGCCCAAAATATCCAGATTCACCTGCATAAGCGGCATAAAGTAATCTGTCCATAGTCGCACCTGCGCCGTAGAGAACACCTGGCAGATAACGTTGAAAAATAGTAATTAAAATAAAAAATATAATTACCAGGACTAATGTGATGCCAGCAGTTCGTCTTACTGCTTCTAGAACTGCAATTCCAAGAAGTGCCCCCAATATCATGCCTTTTAAATCAAGAAATCCATACATGGCATACAGGTCAAGATTA
Organism: uncultured Gammaproteobacteria bacterium; assembly: GCA_943788815.1. Taxonomy (GTDB): domain Bacteria; phylum Pseudomonadota; class Gammaproteobacteria; order Eutrophobiales; family Eutrophobiaceae; genus Eutrophobius. The sequence continues at coordinate 359,406 of CALSRS010000002.1, read as the reverse complement.
TCATTAAATAATATTACATATCCTGCACCTGAAATTAACGCAGCAATAAAAAAATAATCGTAAATTGGTATGGATTTTATCGTCCAGGAGTCGTCGTCCCTTTCTATATGTGACTTGTCTTGATTTTTTGAATAGATTCGGGTTGTAAAAAATATAATCAATCCAGCACAAGTAAGACTAATAGCTGAATGTATTTGGCTGGGAATAAATAAGCCAAACCAGGCAGGAATATTACCAACCACAATTAAATGGTAGATAATTATGAAAAATGAAAAAATTGCTGGGAAGGATTTTGACATGCTTATGAAAATATCAACAAGATGCTACAAGTATGGTTGACTTGTAGCATCTTAATATTAACAAAATGTTTTTTAATTACATTACCACCGCCATAAGGAGCTATTTTGAAATTCCTGCGCGATATCTTTTTCCCATATTGCAGTTTCAGTATTAAACCGTAATGTATTTCCTCGTAATTGGGGATCCTCAAATACAATCTTGCCCTGAACCATAGTCATAATGGGTTTAATGTAGGGTAACTCTTCAAGGGGTGCATCAATGACATCATTATCCAACACGGTAATGTCAGCATATTTTCCCGGTTCAATGGAGCCCAGTACATCGCCCCTATAGATTGACGGTGAGGCCCATCGTGTCATCATTAATAACATAGTCATGCGATCTGGAATCGCTTCCTCTGGAACACCCATGGCCAGTTTTCCATCAAGACTTCTCCTGGTAAGAAAAATATAGCCATATTCAAACGGTGAATTTCTGACACTTTGTTGACTACCAAACTCACTGATCATCGGTTTTATTCCGTTCTTTAGCATAGTTGCATACGGAGCATATCGACCCAGGTATTCCTCACCATAATCCCTGGCAATAACTGTGGCGACCTCCTCTGAGGCATCACAACTAAATGTCTGTCCCAACCGTGCTGCACGTTCGACCTGATCCGGTCTGACCTGGTGACAGTGATCGGATTGCAGGTTAAGGGAACGGATCTTCTCCAGACTAAGGCCTGATTGTTCAATGGCGTCCTGGTAATAATCCAGCGCCTTGTCACCAGCGATGTGATGTCCAGCGATATTTAATCCATTTTTAATTGCGGCCTTCAATGCCCGAATACGCAATATGCCGACTTCAGTTGCATCCGCTGTGCATCGCTCACGTTCTTTGACGTCTTGTCTGGCATTAATAGTGGTACACATGGCGATAGCACCACCGTCCATACTCACGGGATTCATGCCTACATTCCAGAGAAAATCCGAACCGTACCCCGCCTCATCATGGTAATTTTCGTAAAACGCTTCTGGTGTGTCTGTAAATATATGTGCCCAACCCAGGCTCCAGGCCCAACGTATGGGCATTTCCCCTTTGCGATCCAGCATCAGTGCAACCGTATATCCGTTTTTGGATTGTGCATGTGTGCCATGGGTCGTGATGCCGTTCTGGGCGTTTACCTGAAGCACAGATTTATAAACCTCTGAATACCGTTCCATTTGATTTTCCATGATCAGGTCTATGGCGGCGGAACGAGGGAAGTCCACATACTGTCTGGACCAACCCAGTTCTTTTCCTTCCGCACCGTTTACCCAATATACGTCAGGGATCTCGCGGCCAAAATATTCTTCAAATTCATTGATACCATTCGAACTCGTGACTACCGATGCACGGGTGCGGATCATTACTTTATTATTAGGGGCCCATTCATCCAGTACCCTGCGGGTAATACGGGAACCGAACACGGCATGAGCGATATTGGAAGGATTCATCCGTACCTTTATCCATTTGCCAGGACCAACTTCCCGTGCTCTTGCCTTAATTGCAGCTTCGGCCAGTGAAACCGCTTCATCTTCTGATTTGGCCACTAACAATATATTGAGTAATTGTGGGTCTACATCTGCTGCCCAGGGAAAACCCAATGAGGTTTCGTATAAATGGGTATGGGTATCGATAAGTCCAGGTATTACAGTACGGGAGTTCACGTCAATAACTTCAGTCCCTTGAACTGCCATATTACGAATCTCAGCGTTGCTACCAACGGCAATGATTTTACCGTCTCTGATGGCTATGGCCTCAGCAATAGTTACCGCTTCGGGGTCGTCATTGTCAGCTGTGACTACTTTTCCATTAACCATTATTGTATCAGGCGTAATAACAAATGATTGTGCGACTGCGGTCTGAAATGAAAGGCAGGTAAGAATAATCAGGAACTGTTTGATGAACCCTATTCTAATAATATTAAACATGTATCAATCCCCCCCCGGGCGTTTTAAATAATAAATCGACAAGACATTAGGAAGTTTTATAAACCAGAATTAGGTTAGCACCTTCCAATATTTAAGCAAGATAAACACCAGAACTTAACTATAGATTTCTTTATTATAGTAGAGACATAATATTTGTAACTTATTATATTTGTTCAATAATTGGCTGGTAATGACGAGAGTCAGATAAGATAATGGATTTTTAGTGAAATTTACCATGTGGAATTTATTAACCAAGCGGGTTCATAATATATAAGGTATAGAAGAATTTTTAAATATAATATCATTAGCGCTATATACACAAATGGTTTCGTTGTAATTAAAGACTAAATGAATTCTTGCAAAGCCCTTAAGATGTTCAAAAATTATTATAAGTACATTGTGCTTTGTGTCTTAGTTAGTTTATTTGCATTCTCGACTACCAGTATTAATGCACAAGAAAATAATAATTCCTTTGCCAGATTCGGAACATCCAGCGTTGGTAGTACGTTTTATATAATTGCCAATGGACTTGGGAGTCTGATGCAAAAACACGCAGGGATAAATATCACTGTTGAACCAATAGGTGGTTCCTATGCAAATATTTTCAGTCTGAATGCATCAAAGATAGATTATGCTATTACCAATTCAGGCGCCTCGTATGATGGTCGTTATGGGGTGCAACCTTTCAAAAACCCAACAGGCGTTACCTTGATTGCCCAGGGGCAGGCAAGCTATCGGTTTATACTGGTACGTCGAAAAAGTAATATTAAATCACTGGAAGATTTAGACGGAAAAATATTAATAGGCCGAAGACCAGCGCTTCCGGAATTATATGAAATTTCAACATCCCTTGTGAATGCTGCAAATCTTGATGATGTAAATATCGTATCAACAAAAAACACCAAGGAATCCCTAAGACACATCAAATCAGGTACGGTACACGGAACCATTATCCCAGGTGGTGCAAGGGTACCCGCCGTGGTTCAGTTGTTCAGAGATGGGTTGGTAGATCCACTGTATATCCCCGATGATGTATTTATGGAAATGAAGAAACGTGTTCCTGCATATATGTTTACCCAAACCTTCAAAGCAGGTCATTTTGAAGGGCAAGAAAAGGAATTTACTGCCTTTGGCTTAAACACTTATTTAGTCGCAGCGTCTCATGTTACTGAAGAGCAGGTCTACACGATAACAAAAACATTATTCGAGAATCTGGATGAATTTGGCAACTATCATAATGCTGCGAAACAGTGGACAGTTAAAAGGACACTCACTGATCCTAAAATCCCATTTCATTCAGGGGCAATACGGTACTTCAAGGAACAGGGAATTTGGACACCTGAACTTGCCCAGATGCAAAATAAATTATTAAATAATTAGATTAAAATGCGGTAATTACTTCTGGGTTGTTAAGGAGTAAAAATTGGATTGACCAGTATTTTAATCTAACAAAAATGAAATTCTTATGGTAAGGGTAATAACGATTCCCGATCGTAAGGGAGATGGGCGTCGACAGTGTGTAGAAGAATAGCTGTCCTTGTATAGTTGCCCATGTAGTAACATAGATCAATCAGATCGCGATTTCCCAGATGTTTTTGTACTCTCGCAAAGGTTTCCGGACTGACCTTATGGTTCTGAAAAATTTCCCTGCCAAGTTGTATAATGGAGGCTTCTCTTTCTGGGACTCCGTCCAGTGATTTCCTGTAACGAATGACATTGATAATCTCAGGGTCCAGACCAAATCTTAATGCAACTGGTTCATGTACTGTCCACTCAAAAACCTGGCCCATCTCTCTTGAAACAACTAATCGCGCCAGCTCCTGCGTTTTTCGATCAACTTGTGATTGTGATAAATCTTCACTGCCATGTAATCGAAGTCCCCCAGGGCCTCTGATTCCGGCCAGTGTTCTGGTATTTGGAGAGATCAAGCCATCATAGACAGCTTTTCGATGTTCTTCCAGGTTATCTCTGTTGACAACTGGTAATCTATTCCCCGATTTGGATAGACATCTTCAGGAAGTGATGCATTATATTCTGCCTCTGTAATGGTATTTTCCTGTGCTATCAATTCCATATTTATCAGACTAAAAGCGAGTAAACAAATAGACAATAAGTATAAGTTGATGTGATTTTTATTTTGTATCAAATTAATAATAGATTTCATTTGTCCTCCTGTAATATGGTGGGGATGAATAGTACTAATTAAAACAAAGTCTTTATTTGGAGTGTAATTATTTATGACTTATTTATATTCTGATGATATTAGAATATAGTTATTGAGAACAAATTTTGTTCTATTATAGTACCAATTGTACTGAGAAAAATTGCATACACCCGTTTATGCCATCAATATGAAATATAGAAAGTTGGGGGAGTTATGAACTTTTTAAAATGTCGCCTTTATATAATATTATTTTTATTTGCTGGGTATTTTTATTCTCAATTCGCTACAGCACAAGAATTCCACGGCAGCCCAGATCTGATCATTTATAATGCAAATATCATTACCATGGATGATCCATCTTTCTCATCGGATCCCGGTAGTATCAATCAGGCAATGGCCATAAAGGCAGACATCATTGTTGAGCTCGGCACGACCGAAGCCATCCGCAACCTGGCCGGGCCGCAAACAAAACAAATCGATCTCAATGGCCGTACGGTGATGCCCAGCTTTATTCTAACCCACGAACATCCCACAGACTGGGCCTGGACGGAACCTTCATCCTTAAATCATGTTTTCCCTGAGGGGAATGAAGATATTGTCGTCAGATTTCTCGAAGGTACAGCTGACGAACAGATCGCCAATTGGGAGCAGGTATTGAGGGACGCCATCAGTGTTGCCAAACCCGGGCAGTGGATTTTCTTAAGCTCCGACTTTGGTGGCAATTTCGAACACATGCCAAAACTCTTCACCGACTTTTTTCAGCATGTAAGTTTGCAACGAATTAATGAGTTGGCTCCGAATAATCCGGTGCGGGTAAAAAATGGTTTTATACGAGGACTAGTCAATCAACGGGGAGTGGAAGAAATTAGCAGAGTATTTCCAGGTGAATATACAGGTGGGGGAAGTGGAGACCGTGGGCCTGAAGGGCAAATGTCAGCCAGTGGTCGAATGCTTGAGCCGGATATTATTCTCCATGGCAAGACCAAAAAGAATGCGGATTTGTTAAAGGCCCAGATGGAACTATGGACTGCTCATGGTATTTCCACATTCGGCTCTTCTCCTTATACCTTGAACAATTTACAGGCTCTATCCAATCTTGATCAACAAGGCAGGATGCCAGCTCGTTTCGCCTGGAGTTACTCAGGACCTAATGAGGAACTGCATACCATCCGATTGCTTTCAGCCTTGGTGGGTAACGGTTCTGATTATCTTTGGAATATTGGTGCTCAGGGCCAGCGGGTTGGCGGTACGTGCACCACTCTGGCGGCTTCACAAAGAGTAAAACAACAGGAAAGTTGTGTCTTTGATCCTGGGCAACCAGGTCGTAGGGTGCTGGAAGATATTGTCCGTACCGGTGGACGTGTCGCGGCCATGCATACCGGAGGGGACAAGGATATTGATAATCTCATGGACGTCATAGAAGAACAAAGTGCACTGGCTGGCTTGAGTCTCGAAGAGATTCGTTCACGTCGGCATGCCTTTGACCACGCCTCAGGTGCACCCAGACCGGACCAGATACCCAGAATCAAACGTTTGGGCATGATGATCAGTATGATAAATACCGTCCTATGGGAAAATCGTACAGGATATGATGTTGCTTATCGAGTTCGTAACTATGGTGAAGAATATGCCCATTATGCAGTGCCCCGGCAAAGTGTGACCAGGGCAGGAATCATGAACACCCAGGAAATTGATCGTGCCTTGCCACATTTTATTTTTTATAATATCTGGGTCGGGATGACACGGTACAATTCTGGTTGTGATCGTACCTTTGCAAAAGAAGAAGGTACGGATCTCATTACGCAACTCAAGGCCCTGACCACCTGGGGTGCTTATTATGTATTACGTGAGGACCGACTGGGTTCACTTGAGCCAGGGAAAATTGCAGATTTTACCGTACTGGATAGGGATATTCTGTCAATACCGGTAGATGATATTCCAAATATCAAAGTACTTATGACAGTATTAGGAGGTAAGACAGTACATCTTTTACCTGACCTGGCCGCAGAGGTTGGTATGTCAGCGGTTGGTCCCGCTACCTGGCCATCCAGACCCCTGGAAAACAGGTATGTATTCAAAGGTCCTCCAAAGTCATGCCCACCTTTACAAAATTTATGAATGTATTATAAATTTAAAGTGAGAGTATAAAATGTTTAAACGATTTACTGCATCAGTTGCCTATCTAATTATTTTTATAAGTAGTAATACTATTTCACAGCAGCTACGAAATCCGGAGTCGGAAATTCTCGAAATGCTTGAAACAAGTCAACCTTATCATGTTGTATCCGAGTCGATGTTCGAGCGCCTGGGTTGGTCGTTACCAGATAACGGTGAGACGGTAAAAAAACTGGCGGATTCCGCAATTCAAGGGACCCTGGATCCAAGAAAATTGGAATCTATTCCCGCCTCCGTAACCGGTTATAAATCACGTTGGCATCGACTCCGTTATGATAAATATGGACTCCAATGGGACATCACCGGTTTGCACCTGACACCTGAAAATTCCGTAAAGGGTTTACCAACACTAGTCCTGATCCATGGTGGCTCGTCCAATTGGTATGAATTCTTTCTCGACCCATTAAACAACCCTGGTATTGGCCAGTATCTGGCACAGCGAGTTCCCGTGTTACTGGTGACCATCCCGGGTAATTTTCGTTATGGTGGTTGGATAGAAGAAGAGCTGGGAAAGCGCACTCCTGCATATCTACTCGATAAGGAATTTACTGATGAAGAAGTTGCAGTACGTACTGCATCTTATACCTTCAAACTGGTAGCAGACGGTGTAAAACAATTGATAGAGCATGTAACGAATGACGACGTTGTCATTATTGGTCATTCAACAGCAGGAGAAATTCCCTACATGCTACAGGGCACAACATTACAGCAACGTATGCATGGCAAGATTCTTGGTTGGGGTAGTGGAGGGACATCCAGCCAGAAAGCAATGCAAGACAGATGGGGATACACTCAGACAGTCAACAGCTACCCCCCCATAGAAAGGATGCGACCCCGCCCAATCGATAACTATTCTGGAGATTACCTTGGACCTTTAAATCCTGTCTGGGAAGAAGGTTTGAGTAGGGAGGAGATTGCAAAGAGATGGATGGGTATACAGGAATTTCAAAGAAGGCCGCATTTTAAGCAACCTTTACAGGACATGGAACGACGGGGCGCGATTTCTGGAATGATGGAAGGTACCATTAATCAGGTGATAGATGTTTTGAAGGACAACCCTTTCGGAGTGGATGCTGAAAAAGTTGTTAGTGATCTGTTTTCACCCCTGCGTGCCCCAATAACCGGATATCAGAAAATTATACTAACTACAGCCAGGCTGGATACCGGACACTGGAACAAGGACAATCCAGAAATGGCAAGTACATTTCAGATGGCGAATGAACTCAGGCGCTTAAATCCTCACACTCCCGTAAGAGTACTTTTATTTGATGTGCCAATGACCCACTACGGTCATGTTGAACGCCCAAAACAATTGGCAGCAGGTCTCTATACCGCGCTGGTCTGGCTTTCCAGGTGATCAGAATTTTTAATTAGCCAGGATTGGTCTGAATTAGTTATGTTCCATAACCACTGATTCTACGAGATTTAATTACAAAAACACCACGGGAATTACGCTTATCTGATCGACTAACTTTGAGCTGATGACTCTTCCATCAGGGTTGCCAGCGATTGTGCCAATATATGAATTCAAGTGTTTAAACAATTGTGTGGTATAGGAAAGGAACAAAATAAAATGCCAACAGTTAATGCTCAAAGTTAATTTTTACTATGTTATTTGCTCTTCAATTTTATAACCAATAAACTAGAAAAATTAAACTGCATCAGTTCGTTTTAGAAAGCGTAATCGTTTTGTTCAGTAGCTTGATAGACAGCCTTTTATCGCCTATGAAATAGGGTTTCCACATCTTGATGGATATAGGCACGGTGGTATTCAGGATGAACGCCGTGGCCATCAGGGTATAGAATGCTTTGGTGGAAATAATATCATGCTGTACGTAGCCTATGTCCATCACCACAAAAGCAAGTTCAGCACGACCCAACATCCCAAACCCAATCATAATGCTTTCGTACCATTCAAAGTCTCCTGTGAACCGGGCAGCGAGTGAGGCAGACAAAATTTGTGCTACCAGCAGGGCAACAGTCATAGCAATAATATGAGGTATGACACTAATTAAAATACTTTGATCAAATACGATCTTGGTCCCCAGTTCCACAAAAAATACCGGCCCAATCCAGGAGAAGGCTACATTATCGACAATCTTCTTTGTTTGGTCGTAATAATCGGTATTGGGATGGTCATGAAAGAAAAAATAGTCCTGTTTTATAATTAAACCTGCCATATAGGCACCGACTGCCGGATGAAATCCAAATTCATGAGAGATCAGGCTGATAATTAGGGCGATTAATAATACTGATAGTGTTGAATGTTCACCGCGACTAAATGAAAGTATCCCCTTAATCCCAAAAGTTCTGAGAAAAGGAAACAGATCAAATATACGAAGATGACTTTTATGTGGAAATATAAATAGTTCAAGCAGGCTGATAAAAATAAAGAAGAGGCTTGCTTTAAATAATATAAACAAAATCCCGTATGCACTGAATTCTGCATCGCCGGTTGCAAGTGGAACAATTATCGCAACCGCAGCTAAAGACCCAATGTCATCCAGGATTGCAGACGTCATAATACCTGTGGCGGCTCGGGTTGATTGTAAATTCTCACTCTTGAGTGACACCATGGTTAGTGAGACAGCCGTTGCGGTCATTGCAAGACTGCACATGATGGCAATACGTACATCTTCAAAGAAATATATTGATACACAATAGGCGGCAGCAAACGGTGCGAGTGCACCAAACAATGCTATCCCCCAGCTTCGTTTAATACCTTTTATGAAGTTTCCTGTATTTTCCTCAAACCCCAGGGCAAACATGATAAGGATGATGCCTAATTCGGAGAAGCCCCTGATAAACTCACTGGATGTCTCGGGTAGTATCCCGAAATTGACCATCAGGCAACCAAATGCCAGAAAATACAACACCGCTGTTAGCTTGGTTTTTTCCGCAAAGTAATAAGAGAAAAATACGCCACTCCAGATTATGGCCAAGGACAACATGTCTTGCATAAAGCTTTGATTCCTTTATGTTAGATATAGATAACCATTGCGATATAGTTTTTTATGTATTGGATATTATTCGTGTTTTAACAATCAGAATATTGATTTGAATCAAGCGAAACAACTTTGTCATATCTAACTGTACAAAGTATCTAAATTACAAATAGATCCCTTACATATAAAAAGCTAGATATATTGTTGGGAAGCGTTATTACCGTACTTAGGCCTATTTCATGCGCAAGTTTGCCTTATTATTATGGCTTGCAGTTTTGATTGCTTGCAATGATATCAGGAAAAGTGCCGCCACGGTCATTTCAGAATGGCCACTTTTCTTACTTAGTTGATGAAATCAATGTTTTAAATTATTGTGATGTGTAAGGCAGGAATAAAATAATCATAAACCGAGTTAATTATTTTTTGATATTTAAAAATAAATAGGAAAAATTATGAACAATCTAATCAAAATCGTCCTATTAGCTATCTTCATATTTATTGCTGGATGTGCATCAATGCAAAATGGAGGGTCCTGGACAACACTAATCGATGGGGAAGTTGGATTAAATAATTTCAATCGAAATGGTGATGCAAACTGGACGGCAGTTGAAGGAGCTATTCAGGCTACTAGTGGTAGCGGTTCTTCTCATCTTGTGACAAAGCGCGAGTATGATAATTTTATAATCAGGGCTGAGTTTTGGAGCTCTGATGACGGTAACAGCGGAATACATATGCGTTGTTCTGAGCCGAGTAGATTGTCTTCCAGTTCCTGCTACGAGGTGAATATCTTTGATCAAAGAGAAGACCCTCGGTATGGAACGGGTGCTATTGTTAATGTTGCAGAGATACCGGAGCCCAGACCCAAGTCAGGTGGAAAGTGGAGTACCATGGAGATCACTGCGAATGGTGATCATCTTGTGGTGATATTTAATGGCATGAAGACAGTGGATGTGCGTGATTCAACTCACAGTAAAGGTGTATTTGGACTGCAATGGGGAAGGGGGACTATCAAGTTTCGCAAACTGGAAGTTCGAGAATTATAGATATTTATATTTGCGTGTTTGTCTGAAATTCAAGCTTAGGATATTGTCTTGAAAGGAAAGGCAAAAGTTAGAATGCAGGGTCGAAGGCTCCGGTTCTTGTCTGTCTGTTAGCAGACCAGTACCTGACTTCCCCCCACTCTCGAAGCGTCGACTGCTAGAAACTCGTGCCAATATTCAAGGCTGGCGAGATCTGAACTAATCTCGGGAAAGCCCTGTGACGGCTGAAATACAACAATATTAAGACACTTTTCAAAAAAGACATATCGAGTTTAAATAAGTCGGTTTCTGTTTCCCTACCTTGTTATCTGAATGTTCACCAGATGTTCTAAAAGCAGAGAAATAATTCTAATATTGTGTCTATCGCCTGCTATAATTGGCTGGATAAAAAGATTTATCAAAGGGACAAACGGGGGAGGGGCTCATGTCTAATCTGATACATATTCGAATATTTTTCATATCATTATTTTTTATTATTGCTGGCTGTTCAAGTGAACAGTCTGGTAGCGAATCGGCGAACGATTCATCATCTATGAGTGGTCTAAGTTCCAGTATGCCAGCTGCAGGCAATACTGCATCACCTGCACCAGTAGCAACTGCATCACAAGCGCCACGTACTACATTCCCTGATTCAGGCGGTGGACACAGCGGTGTTATAGAAGGAGTGATCACAGATGCCTCAGGTAATCCTGTTGCAGGGGCTTTTGTGAAGATGCGAAATGCAGGTCGCAATTTGTTATTTATGGTCATTAGTCAGGAAGGGGGTCGATATTCCTCTGAAAAATTACCTTCCGGTAGTTATGTCGTTCAAAGTATTGGCGGCGATTTTCAGAGCGACTGGTCATCCTCGGTAGCAGTTTCAAATGATAATGCAAGTAACATAAATCTATCACTGAATGTAGAGAGGACGCCTGACTTTCCCGCAGCCTGGCCACGCCGGGTAGCTGAAGCCGTTGCCAATATGGAACATATTCCTGACGGTTCGGGTAAAAATATCATTGCTAAAAATTGTGGGGGCTGTCATTCACCTGATACTGTGGCGGGTGCCCGTAAGTCAGCAGAAGAATGGGCTGGCACGGTAGATGAGATGCGGGAAATGGCTCAAGGTAGTGGAAATCTGGAACTGACAGATGATGAAGCCACCACCTTGAAAGAATATCTGGCTTCAAATTTAGGTGCATTGGAGCCACCAGATCCTAACAGTCGATTGCCACGTCACTTGATGCAAGGCGAGGCCAGAAATTACCGAGTGGTTGCGTATGAACTCGATGCAACACATGTGGAGACCCATGACGTTGCAGTAGATCCTCAAGGTATTGGTTGGGCGAACCAGCGTACCGGTGGCATGATCAGCCGGTTTGATCCAGAGACCTACGAATATACTGAAATGGGACCTCCTCTACTTTTTGATGCAAAGCGCGCACGTCCAGGTAACTTGCAGATCAGTCCTGAGGGTATTATGTGGTTGGCGGATCCGTTTTCCAAGCGTTGGCTGAGTTACGATATTGCCAATGAGAAATGGACAGACTGGATGTTCCCAATGGAACCGGAACGCGGACAAGTAGAGGGCGTGAATCCGGTGGTACATCATAATGGCGAAATTGTTGACCATATCCGCGGGCAGGTTCAGGGAAATAGCCTGGTAATCAGCCCTTATGAAAATGCTATCTGGATGGCCGGTCCGGGTTCTGTGCGTAAGCTGGATGTTGATACCGATGAATGGTACACCTGGGACTCACCCACATGGCTAGCTACGAAGAAGAATCCCGGTGGTTACGGAATTACTCTGGATGGACAAAACAGGGCCTATGTTGCGGAAAACCTGATGGACAAGATTGCACGTTATGACGGAACTACGGGTGAAGTGACAATCTTTGACCTGGAGAAAGGTTCCTACCCGCGGCGCATGGATTACGACAATAACGGAAACACTTTTGTGGGCCTTTGGGGTACAAGCAAGATACTCAAGATAGACGCTGATACGGATGAGATGACCCTCATCTTGCCACCCATAAAAGAAAATGGTGCTTACTCAATCGATTTTGATAAATCCACCAATCTGCTCTGGGTAACCTTTCAGACAGCGGATTATATTGCTCGTTACAATCAGGAAACTGAAGAGTGGCTGATGTTACCATTGCCACAGGCAGAATATGATGTTCGCCGTATTGAAGTAGATCAGAACCGACCTAACCGTGTCTGGTGGGTGACTAATGCCTTTGATGCAAGGATCGGTTATCTGGAACTACTGTAATAAGTTGAAGTGAAACGTTAAAAAGTAAAATGTAATAATTAGCATAGGTCGGAGTGGTAAAACATATCACTCCGGCCTTTTTTATTTTGGGAGGACGAAAATGTTAGTAAAAATCTTACGTACAAATATCATCGTGTTTCTTGCAGGACTATTTTTTGTTGCCTGTACTCAGGAACAAGGGAGTGAAACACAAACAACCACCAGTCCTCCATCTGCCCAGTCGGCATTACCAGAACTGGATGTTGGACCGGCTGCCAACATGATACCTGCTGCGGCACTGACTGGCCTGGTATCGTCATCCGAAGAGGGATTGATGGAAGGCGTATTAGTGACTGTTAGACGAGACAGTGCTACATACACCGTAACCGTGGTCAGTGATGACCAGGGTAGATATAGTTTTCCAGTAAATAGACTTGAACCCGGATCATATACAGTAAGTATTCGAGCCGTGGGATATGATTTGATGGGTCCGGGTAAGACAACGGTATCAGGTCAGGATTCAACTCAGCTGGATCTGGAACTTGTACCAACATCTGATCTGGCTGGGCAACTATCCAATGGTGAATGGTTGTTGAGTATGTCTGGAACGGTGGAAGAGAAACAGCAATTTCTAAATTGTATCTCCTGCCATACCCTTGAACGCCCCATGCGTTCAAAACATAGTGCTGATGACTTTGCCAGGGTAGTCAACCGCATGACCACGTGGGCACAGGGATCTACGCCCATGCGTCCACAGATGCGACCCGATAGTATAGGTCGAAACGCCATGGCGGAAGAACCCAATGCGCGTGCTAAACGACTGGGTGAATTTGCCAGCACAGTTAACCTCAGCCAGGGAGATCACTGGAGCTATGAACTCAAAACCCTGCCACGTCCATCAGGTAAGGGAACCCGAGTCATCATGACCGAATATGACCTGCCCAGACCCGAGGCCTTACCTCATGATGCTATTGTCGATGAAGAGGGAATGGTGTGGTACGGTGATTTTGGATCACAGTTTCTAGGAAAGCTTGATCCTGCAACCGGAGCCACTGTGGAATACGAAGTCCCAATGACCAAGCCTGAAGCCCCCGGGGGCAATCTCGATATGAATTTTGATCCTGATGGAGATATCTTTCTCGGCATGATGTACCAGGGAGTCATCACGAAGTTTGATCGAGAAACTGAGACATTTGAACACTGGAAGAGTCCGTTGTTTGATGCCGGTGACGATGCCCGTACTGCAATGATAACTCCAACCCGCGTCAACGTGGACGGCAAGGTCTGGACAGGTGGGGTAGAAGAGTATCAGGTAGATCTTAATACCGGTGAATGGATAGCGATTGATTATACAAAAGGTGTTCCCGCCGATCGCCTTGAAGAAGCGAGCCAAATCGGTTCCTACGGAGTTGCAGTGGATTCAATGAATAATTTCTTTGGTATGGAGCTTGGAGGCGATCACGTGACCCGGGTAGATGCAAAAACCATGAATGTTACACCCTTTCGCACTCCTACACCCAATGCCGGTCCCCGTCGTGGACATATGGATAATCAGGACAGATTATGGTTTGCTGAATATCGCGGTAACCGAATCGGTATGTTTAATACAAAAACCGAGGAGTTTACCGAGTGGGAATTACCGGTCCCCTGGACCAATCCTTATGACGCGGTCCTGGATAATTCAGGTCACGCCTGGACTGGTGGCATGACCAATGATTATGTTGGCAGACTCAACACAGACACGGGTGAAATCACAATGTTCCTGTTACCTGGAACCACCAATATACGTCGCGTAGATGTGGATAATACTACCAGTCCACCGTCTTTTTGGGTAGGGGACAACCTGGAGGGGACGTTGATTAGGGTTGAGCCGTTGGAATAATTACCAGGGGGTCAGAGTAGAAATTATTTTTGGAATTTGAAAAATACTTAAGAAAATTTCCTCAGAATTTTTACTCTGACCCTGATCACTTTAGTTACCGATATATTTGTTAGTACCGTTTTCTATCATATGAGCCCAGTTAGTCCAGTGTGTGCCTGGATCTTTGGCATAGTCATCGTAATTTCCCGGTGCTGTGATGCCGGGAAGTTCTGGAATCCAGTCCCGCCTGAGCAGACTGGCAGGATTGCCATAGCGCGAAGCGAGGGCGCGTACCTCAGGATCATTATAGGTCTGGATAACGCCGTGCTCTATCAATGTCAGCCAGTTGCCTGAATCTCGTAAGCGAACCTGATAAGTAGGCAAAAGGGTGTGATGATGCATGGCATGGCCGGTAGGCATCTGATTTTTTTCTCTGAAATTTTCTGTGTCCCGGTCACCAGATACAGATGTTCCAAATGACCAGTGAATCACACCACCGGCATTTCGTTCAGACAGATTTTGGCCAATCAAAATTTCACGTGGGTGTTTGAAATACTTGGGGTTGGTCCCTGTGCCCGCCTCGTATAACCACCAAAATCCAGGTCTTGGGTTATCGGGCCAAACAAGATCATTGATTTTTGGATAAGCAAGGGCCAGTCTCATTCCATCACCGTACAGACCACCACCGATTATGTGATCTATATAACCGTCATTTAGATGGACCTCAATACGAGCATGATTAGATGCATGACTGTTAGAAGAGGCGACAATACCATTAGTACGACTCTGTACAGCTTCCAGCCAGATGTCACCAACAGAGGGATAATGAATACGGGAATAAGGAAAACGTCCACTCGACTGGCTGGGGATCATGTATAAGTGTCCCTGCTGATAGGCACCTTGTGCCCATATCTCAGCTTCTGCGGGAGTGATATCACTAAACAGAACAGTGCCTTCAGGGTCACTGACTTCATAACGATCTATGAAGCTTAGTGGGTCGATTAATTTCCCTTCCAGCATACGCCAGACATCCGCAGGAATATTTGGTGCCTGTCCCATCAGATCGTAATGGTTGAGGTAAGTATAGTTACCCATATAAATATTTCCATGATGCTTCAGGGCATTTTTAGCGAGAGTGCGAGATGCTGTTTTATAGTAAACACGGTTAACTTCTGGATGTTGATCTAGATATTCAATAATGGCAATAAATGCCATGTCATCAAAATTTCTGTCCAGATCTGCTAAAGATTTATCAGGGAATTGGAATTCAGGCCAGGTAGCATCGTAATAAACGGGGTCTTCTTGCCTGACCCATGACTTGAAGACATTAAAGTCGGGCCAGTTTCCCAGCATCTCAAACCACTCGCCTGATTCTTGCTGACCATCACCGGCTTTAAAAATATTTTTTGCTACCTTGATAGCATCTAATGTCTCAATGGGGATACTAAGCAGATCGTTTTCATAAATAATTCTGGCTTCGATCCTTCTGGATGCGAAAGCACGAATTATTGCTTGTTGAATGAGTTTGTCAGAATCGTAAGGGACAACGATCAATACCACATCTCCCGGTTCGGCTAACCCCAGGGGTGACCTTCCTCCTTTCTGGATTACGGCTGCCATGGCCTGGGGAAGTAGCTGTTCAATAGTTTCCGGTTTCTTCAGGTAATCGGGGAAGGTTGCTTCGGGAATCTCATTCTGAGGACCAGGTCCGACCAGTCCGATTGAATTACGTAGATTATCAATTTGACCTGGATCCCAGGGAGCATAGAGATGATTTCTGGCAATGGCATCGTTACTAAATGTATGTTGGCCGGATACCGGGCTAAGTATCAATGCTGAAATCAGTGTGATTACAAGTAGGGTCATAGATTTCATGTCTATTTACTCCGTGATTACCAGAGACGGTGAATCAATTTTAGTAACTGGGACTTCATCTGTCGATGTGATTATTTTCTTGTGCTTATTGCTCGTTTTTGGACGATGAAAAAATTACCACTAATGATCAGCACGACACCCAGAATTTTATAAGTACTCCAGTGCAGGTCCTCATAGAGTGTTGAAACCAGCAAGGCAACCAAGGGAAACACAACGCTGACATAAGCCGCTCGGGGTGCCCCGATGCGTTGCAACAAGGTCAAATAAGTCCAGAAGGCGATGACTGTTCCTGCCAGAGACAGGTAAAGTAGTGATGCAATATATTCAGGCTTAAATGAAAAATGCCATTTCTCACCAGAGACTATTACTGCGATGAACAAAAAGATACTGCCGTATGTCATGCCCCAGGTATTACAGGAAAAGACATTGATGTTACGATTATTCAAAAGATGCGCTATGACGTTTCCTGATGAGGCCATAAATGCTGATAATAATGTGAGGGATGCACCAAGGATAAGCGAATCACTGACATTGATTCCAAACAGGTCTTCAAAAAAAAGTGCAGTAATACCGCTCAGGCCAAGTATGCTACCAATGATTAAACTGGGAGTGGGTTTATCTTTAAAGAAAAACCAGTAGAACAGAATGTTCAATGGAATAATTAATGAAAATATAACTGATACCAGCCCGCTTACGAGATAGGTAGTGCCAAAATAGACGACGACATAATTTATGGAAAACAACAATAAACCCAGAAGGAAAAACAATATATGTATTTTTCCTGGAAAGCGGACATTGATATTACGAAGCAATGCGATTCCCCACATGACGACCATAGCTATGGCAAAACGATAGAATACTGACTGGATAGGATGAACGTCACCGAGTTGTAGGGTAATAGCGTAAAACGTTGTTCCCCAGATGAGTACGGTCACAGAAAATAGTAGCAATGTCACTAAATTGTGAATCCCGTCATTCTCGCGCAAGCGGGAATCCAGTTAAGTAATTTGTCCGTATTTTGGACTACATTATTTATTATACACCGCGCTTACGGCATCCATGGCTTTGCCACGTGGTATAGAGGAACTTAGTTCACCCAGTACGGCCTCTAATGCGCTGACACAGTAAAGCACGTTGCCTCGATTGGCTGATTGTCCCATCAAACCAATTCGCCATAATTTTCCGGCGCTCTCTCCTAGACCTGCACCAATTTCAAGATTATAGGCGTCAAGTAAATTTTTTCTGACCACGGCGTCTTCTATGCCATCTGGAATACTGACCGCATTTAATTGTGGCAGGCGTTCTGCTTCTGGTACTACCAATTCAAGTCCCAGTGCCTCAAGCCCTGCTTTTAGTGCATTGTGATGTAAGCGATGGCGGGCCCATGCATCTTCAAGACCCTCTTGATGTAATATAACGAGTGCTTCATGTAATCCGTATAAAGGATTGATGGGCGCGGTATGATGATAAGCACGTTTGCCCCCGCCGTCCCAATAACCCAGCATTAAACTGACATCCAAAAACCATGACTGGCATTTTGTTTTACGGTTTTTGATTTTTTCCATTGCCCGGTCATTAAAGGTAACGGGTGACATTCCTGGAATACAGGACAGACATTTTTGAGTGCCTGAATAAACAGCATCCAACTCCCATTCATCTACATTAAGCGGGATTCCACCTAGTGAGGTAACAGTATCAACAATGGTAATACAGTTATGTTCATGGGCTAATTTTGTGAGTGCCTGGGCATCTGACATAGCGCCAGTGGATGTTTCAGCATGTACAAAGGCAAGTATGGTTGCATCTGGATGCGCCTTCAGCGCGTCTTCTGTCTTGTTAAGATCGACTGCACGTCCCCACGGGTCATCAACCATTATTGCCACACCACCACAACGTTCTACATTTTCCTGCATACGGCTACCGAAGACACCGTTTCGACATATGATGACTTTATCACCGGGCTCAACAAGATTCGTGAAACAGGATTCCATGCCGGCAGAACCAGGTGCTGAAATGGGTATGGTTACCTCATTTGACGTTTGAAAGGCATATCGCAACAAGTCTTTGAGTTCATCCATCATCTGGACAAATTTTGGGTCGAGATGCCCTATGGTCGGTCTGGACAATGCTTCCAGTATTCTCGGATTCACATCGGATGGCCCTGGACCCATCAGAATTCTTTGCGGTGGGTGAAACGATTCAAAACTACTATTAGCCATCAATCAATCCTCTATAATCAAAAATCATGTGAATAACCCTCGGTCTGATAGCTCATTTGCCGTCAGTTGCATTCATAATAGCCGTCTATGATAATGCTTTTTGGGGGAGTCAAAAGTTCAGGTACACCTGACTTTAAATTTTCCGACCTGTTTATTTATTATTAACCAGATTTGGTTAGCAAATATACATAAACCAATTTTTATTGGCAATGAAGTACTGCCTGTAACGAATAATAATAAGGAAAAATAAATTGAATATCTTACTACTTTCATTGCTTTCATTCCTTCCCATACTGGTCGTTGCAATCTTTCTGGTCGGACTACGCTGGCCAGCCAGTCGTGCCATGCCCTTAGCGTATGTTACCGCTGCTGGATTGGGTCTGTTTGTATGGAAATTATCGTTTAATCAGGTGGCTGCTGCGACCTTGAAAGGCGTCATCGTGGCGACGACATTGCTTTATATAATTTTTGGCGCAATTTTGTTATTAAATACACTCCAACAAAGTGGCGCCTTAAGGGTAATTCGACGTGGATTTACAGACATCTCACCTGATAGGCGCATACAGGTCATTATCATTGCCTGGCTATTTGGTGCCTTCATCGAAGGGTCTTCAGGATTTGGTACTCCGGCAGCTGTGGCAGTGCCATTATTGGTTGGACTGGGGTTTCCGGCGATGGCCGCAGTGGTATCAGGCATGATCATACAAAGTACACCCGTATCATTCGGTGCACTGGGTACACCGATACTGGTTGGTGTAAATACCGGATTATCCGGTGATGACTCGGTTTATCAGTTTATCCAACAGATGGGTATGGCAGGTGCGACACCCGAAGCCGTAGGTCGGGAATTTTTAGATATGATTGGCACTAAAGTTGCCATCCTTCATGCCATTACCGGGACATTGATACCCTTATTTGTGGTATCACTGATGACACGATATTTCGGCGAGAAGCGTTCTTTTGTTGATGGATTAAAAGTTTGGCGCTTCGCCTTGTTTGCGGCGCTATCCATGACTATTCCTTACGTTATCGTGGCTCATGTTTTTGGTGCGGAATTTCCATCCATCTTTGGATCGCTCATTGGTCTTGCGATTGTTATTCCAGCGGTGAAAAAAGGGTGGTTTGTGCCAGCCAAAGATGAAGTTTGGGACTTTCCTGCCAAGGAAACCTGGGACCCGGAATGGTCAGGTATCGTCGAACTCAAAGACTCCCCCGGTGATAAGGGTGCCATGTCCATGTTTGCCGCCTGGTTACCCTATCTATTAATCGCAGTGTTATTAATTATAACCCGTGTGCCTGCACTGGGCGTCAATCAGTTGTTACGATCGGTGTCTTTTGAATGGTCCAATATTTTCAGTTCAACTGTGAGTACTGGAGGCATACAGCCGCTTTATCTGCCAGGCACAATCTTTATAATTGTCTCCGTGGCTACATTCTTTTTACACAGTATGAAAAAAGAAACCTTTAAATCAGGAATTCAAGACTCCGTGGACACCATGTTAAAGGCATCATTGCCATTGCTGTTTACTGTGCCCATGGTTCAGGTGTTTTTAAATTCACAAGGTGGCATGGCCGGCTTTGCCAAGATGCCAAATGCCCTGGCGGAAGGTGTCGCCGTTCTTGCCGGTTCCGCATGGCCAATATTTGCAACATTCATAGGCGGGTTTGGTGCATTTGTGGCTGGTAGTAATACCGTCAGTAACATGACCTTTTCATTATTTCAGTTTGGTGTTGGACAACGTATCGGTGTGGATCCCACCTGGATAGTTGCATTGCAGGCAGTCGGTGGTGCAGCCGGGAATATTATCTGCGTCCATAATGTCGTGGCGGCATCAGCCGTTGTCGGACTGTTAGGAAAGGAAGGCATGGTGATCCGTAAGACTTTTGTAGTATTTGTATATTATGCCTTGTTGTCTGGCTGTATGGGATACGCCATCGTCTGGTCAGGAACAAAAGGGTGGTTAAATATTGGGTCAGTCTTGAGCGTCATTATCGTTATTTGTCTGATTGCGTTTGCCCGGTCACAACTGAAAAAGGGGGCGTCTGCATAATGTTTATGCGCTTGAAAGACATAAGAAACATTGAAGATTTGAGATTAATGGCAAAGCAACGCCTGCCCGGGCCAATTTTTCATTACATCGATGGGGCCGCGGATGATGAGCTCACCTATCGCCGTAATACAGCTGCCTATAACGATGTTGATCTGGTTCCAAGTGTTCTGGTGGATGTGGAAAATATTGATATCTCAACCACGGTGATGGGGCAAAAGATTGATTTGCCCTTGTTCATGTCACCAACAGCATTACAACGACTGTTTCACCATGATGGTGAGATGGCCGTGGGCAGGGCGGCGGAAAAATTCAACACCATCTTTGGTGTGTCATCACTGGGCTCGGTCAGTATTGAACGTATCGGCGCAGAAATAAATACCCCTAAGCTTTTTCAACTTTACTATCATAAGGACAAGGGATTGACACACAGCATGATAGACCGCTGTAAGGATGCCAACTTTGATGGCATGGCACTGACGGTCGATACCATAGTAGGTGGTAACCGAGAGAGAGATCTATATACCGGGTTTACCTCGCCGCCAAGATTGACCTTGAAAAGTTTAATGAGTTTTGCAATGCATCCCGCCTGGGCATTTAACTATTTTACCCATGAGCCCTTTGAGTTGTCCCAGTTAAAAGATTACATAAAAGAAGGCACAAATGTGGCTATAACAGTTGCTGATTATTTTAATAATATGCTGGATCAGACTATGGACTGGAAGGCAGCAGAGCAGATTAATGCCTACTGGGGCAGGCCCTTTTGTTTAAAAGGGGTGATGTCGGTTGAGGACGCTAAACGCGCAGTGGATATTGGTGCGACTGCCATCATGGTCTCTAACCATGGTGGCCGACAACTGGATGGTTCCCGTTCACCCTTTGACCAACTGGCAGAGATAGTCGATGCTGTGGGGGATAAGATCGATGTGATATGTGATGGTGGTATCCGTCGTGGTACCCATATCCTCAAGGCATTATCAGTAGGGGCGAAGGCATGTTCCGGTGGCAGGTTGTATCTCTATGCGCTTGCCGCGGCGGGGCAGGCCGGGGTTGAAAAAGCAATGACCTTATTGCAGGCTGAGATCATACGCGATATGAAACTAATGGGATGTACCAAGGTGAGTGATCTGCACAGGGGTAACTTACGTTTTCGATAGTATTAATCATTCCTGTGCAGCTTGATGAGAATTTAATCAGTCTGCACAATACACCATGACTATTCTCTGGCAACCGTCCGAATATCAAATTCAACAAACAAATTTGACGGCCTACCTGAAAACCGTTCAAGCGCAATCAGGACTAAGGCTGGATTCCTATAATGAATTGCACCGGTGGTCTATAGAAAACCCTTCATCGTTCTGGGACTCCATTTGGAAATATTGTGACGTCACGGCTGATAAAAAAGGTGAAATTATATATGAACCTGGTGAACGGTTTATCGATGCCAAATTTTTCCCCCGGGCAAGAATAAATTACACTGAAAACCTGTTACGTAAAAATGATGAGACCGATGCCATCATTTTTTTAAGTGAGTCGGGGTATACATCACGGACAAGTAGGTCTGACTTATATTCACAGGTATCGAGGCTGTCCCGCGCTTTTGTTAAACACGGTATTAAACCTGAAGACAGGATAGCCGCGTGTATGCCGAATCTGCCAGAGACTATTATTGGGGCTCTATCCAGTGCCGCCATCGGTGCGACCTTTTCCTCGTGCTCGCCAGATTTTGGTGAACAGGGGATACTGGATCGTTTTTTACAGATCGAACCAAAAATATTTATATGTTGCGATGGCTATTTTTATAACGGTAAACCCATAGACATACGCGATAAAATAGCCAGAGTTGTTTCCAGGCTACCTAGTCTGGAAAAGGTCATCATTGTCCCTTATTTATCCAAAGTGCTGAAGAAAGAACTGGATGTTTCTTCGATAAAGCATACTTGTACCTGGGATGACTCTATGGCAGACCAGGGTGATACAGAAATTCCTTATCACTATTCCAGTTTTAATCATCCGCTCTATATTATGTTTTCCAGCGGCACCACGGGATTGCCAAAATGCATCGTGCATGGTGCGGGCGGCACCTTGTTACAACACATGAAAGAACACCAGCTACATTGCGATATCAAACCGGGGGACAAGGTGTTCTATTATACTACCTGTGGGTGGATGATGTGGAACTGGCTGGTGTCAGTATTGGCATCAAAAGCCACGATTATGTTATTTGATGGGGCGCCATTTCATCCTGGCGGAAATGTGTTGTGGGATTATGCCAGTTCAGAAGAAATTACATTTTTTGGCACCTCAGCAAAATATATCCAGTCCATGGAAAAACAGGATGCTAAACCCATAATTACACATGATTTGTCATCACTTAAAACTATCGCATCTACTGGGTCACCACTAATGCCTGAAAATTTTGATTTCGTATATAACAATATCAAAAAGGATGTTTGCCTTAGTTCTATATCCGGTGGTACCGATATTATTTCGTGTTTTGTGTTGGGCAATCCCAATGGTCCGGTAAGGCGGGGAGAGATCCAGACCGCAGGATTGGGGATGGCGATAGAAATCTGGAATGAAGAAGGTCAAAGCGTGACAGGAGAAAAAGGGGAGTTAGTTTGCAAACAACCCATGCCATGCATGCCGGTAAAATTCTGGAATGATGAAGATCAGCAGCGATATCTTGATGCCTATTTTTCACGTTTTTCTGATGTTTGGGCACATGGGGATTTTGCTGAACAGACGGTAGATGGCGGATACATTATATATGGTCGATCCGATGCAACATTAAATCCGGGAGGTGTCAGGATAGGTACAGCTGAGATCTATCGACAGGTAGAACAATTTGAAGAAGTGATAGAAAGTGTCGCAGTGGGACAAGAATGGGAAGGTGATACCCGAATATTATTATTTATTGTTCTGAAAACAGGTCATGAGCTCAATGAGGCTTTGACAGACAAGATTAAAAAACAAATTCGTGATGGTACTAGCCCGCGCCATGTCCCCGCAAAAATATACCAGGTGCCTGATATCCCACGCACCCGATCAGGTAAGATCACTGAGCTGGCGATACGGGATGTAATCCATGGTCGTGAGATTAAAAACAGTGAGGCCCTGGCAAATCCTGAATCCCTGGAGAATTTCAGGATTTGCTATGAATAAGAACAGGGTAGTAATAGATGTCAGATGAAAATAATGAGAAAGTTGATATCAAGGATTATGAATAGGGAAAGTACATTATGTACGCAGTAATCTTTAAGGCAGTTATTAAGCAATTAGACGAACAATACGAAGATATGCTGGTTGAATTACGGGCGTTGTCAGTGAATAAATATGGCTGCGTCGATATTCAATCCGTAACAGAAGGTGAGAACGAAGTGACTATATCCTACTGGAACAGCCTGGATGATATAAAGCTATGGAAGCAGGATGAGCGTCATCTACTCGCACAAAGATTAGGTATGGAAAAATGGTATAAATCTTACCAGATTCAGATTGTTGAGATTCTAAAGGACTATAAAAACGAAACTTAATAAAAAAATATCAATCGAAATGCTTGCGTTCCCCTTTTAATAAATAGGTGATGATTAAAACACCTGCCATTAGTGTTATAAATAAAATAAGGAATAATATTTTATCAGCTGACTGAAGGTACCAAACAATTGGCAATAGAATTGAAGTCCAGACGAAATAAAACAACCATCCTTGCCAGGTAACGGGGAATCCCCAACCCCAGCCGAATTTTTTATATGCAAACCAGAAGTCGCTTTCTTTTACCACCATGGGATCTAAATTTACATTTTCATCTGCACTAATTCAGATACTTCCAGCGTCCCTTCAATTTCGAGAAACGGACAGACCTTTGCCATCTCCAGCGCAGCATCAATAGATTCAGCATCAATAATAGTATAACCAGACATAGTGGTCTTGCTGCCTTCTGTGATATTGCCATCGGGGGATATGGTATGTGTATTTTTAAACGGGTTGGCCGGGTTGATTACAGCATTCCCGAGTGAAGATAACCATTCTTTATATTTTGCAAAATGTTTCTGACCTTCTTCTGGCGTGGATGGCTGGTTTCCACCTAGATAGGTAATCACATATTGTGTCATTAAAATTCTCCTCGAAAATATAAAATCAGTGTACTACAGAGCTAAAAAAAATATCGATAAGGGGGTAATGAAATTGGCAGATTAGTCGTATTTTATAAACTTCTTTCTGGTTTTAAAGTATTTCATCTATATTTTTATGAAGATTTAAGTTAAGTTTTATGTAACACATTTGTTCGGGAAGTCATTATAGTTTAAAAAAAGACCAGGGGAGTAATAATGAAGACAGTAGGGGAATTAATTAAATCGAAGGGCAGTAATGTTCTATCCACTACACCTGACAGCTCAGTCTATGACGCAATCGTGAAAATGGCGCATCATGAAATTGGTGCATTGCTCGTAATGGAAGGAGATAAAGTAGCTGGCATTTTTTCCGAACGAGATTATGCAAGAAAGATTATCCTTCAAGATAAGTCATCTAAAACCACACAAGTTAGTGAGATTATGACATCAAATGTTAACTATGCGGAACCAGACCATTCTATAGAGCAATGTATGTCTTTAATGACTCAGAAACGGTTTCGACATTTACCTGTTATGGATGGCGATACGGTTGTTGGCATGCTGTCCATTGGCGATCTGGTGAAAGAAATAATTTCCGAGCAGCAATCAACAATTGAGATGCTGAATACATATATCACGGCATAATTTAGAATACATTTTGACGAAGAAATACACACTATTGTTGTTATTTTCATTTCTGGCAAAAAATGCCATGGGTTTGGAGTTCATGCCTTATCCAATTGCAAATATCACCCAGGAGGAATGGCAGACGTTTTATAGTAAGGCCAGAGAAAACTTATCGCATTCTCAGCGCACATACAGGCATCAAAAAATGGTGGTATTTATTGACAAGTTTAACGGTCATCATTACGCCTTTACTCTACCTGGCCATACTGCCCATCCCAGCTGGATAGTCCGCCGCATCATCAATCAGGAAGGTGAATTGCAAATTCAACAGGTGGGTTACTATGTCAACGATGAAGCACCCTTTGTGGAATTATTTGATGCTTATCTTAAGCTCAATGATAAAATAAAACCGCAATTACAGGACAGCAACAGATTTACACTAGATTAAATTCTGTTTGACCTTTTTCTTTACCAGAAAATAAATCAGCATTGGTATTACAAGTGTAATGCCTGCCGTACTGGTGATCTGGCCCGGTAGTAACATCATTATGCCGCAAGCAAGAAAGTAGCTGCGAGATAAGCAGCCTAATTTATCGTGGATATAGCCCTGAAAGGAAATGCTCAAGGCTATTATGCCTAGCACACCATTTAATATGGCAAACAATATTTGAGAATACGAGCCGATGCCAAGAAATGCCGGGTTCAATACAAAGAGAAATGGAATGAAATAGGCCACAAAGGCCAATCGAGTCGCTGTCATCGCCGTAATCATGGGTCTGGATTTGGCAATACTGGCACCAGCGAATGCTGCCAGGGCATCGGGTGGGGTGATGACAGCAAAGGAAGCAAAATACATCACAAACATATGTGAGAGTAATAAGGCATTTTCTGCAATGGCAGGTGCATCGACAACTTGAAGAATGTTGAATATTGCAGGAATGGTGACGACCACCTGGATGATGTAGGAAGCCGAGGGGGGCAGGCCCATTCCCAGGATAAAGGCCGCTATGGCGGTGAACACCAAGGACAGTAACAGGCTGCCACCAGCTATATCATTGAGCATGACGGCAAATCTGATACCGATTCCGGTCAGCCCGAACATCCCACTGATAATACCAGCAGCGGCCGTGGCCATGGCGATCATTAATATCCCCTTCGCTCCTGAATGCAGTGAGGCGAGAATTTCCTTTCTCCCCATGCGTGTATCTTTTTTCAGCCAGGAGACAATGACAACGCTTACTGTTGCACAAGAAACCGCATAGGCCGGGCTGAAGCCAACGACCAACATGAGTAACAGTACGATGATAGGTATTAATATATGACCCTTAAGCCTGATACTCGCTCGCCAGTCAGGTAACTGGTCTTTTGGAAGGCCAACAAGGCCCAGTTTCACCGATTCAAAATGCACCACCATCCAAACCCCTAAAAAATACAAAAGGGCAGGTAACAGGGCATAGCCGGCAATTTTTATATATGGTATGCCGGTATATTGCACCATGATCAAGGCAATGATACCCATCACCGGGGGCATGATCTGACTTCCAGCCGAGGCAGCCGCTTCCACTGCACCCGCAAACTCGCGCCGATATCCCAATTTGATCATCAACGGAATGGTTGCTGTTCCCGAGGTGAGAACATTGGCAACTGCACTACCGGACATCATCCCGTGAAATGAACTTGCGATAATGGCCACCTTGGCAGGCCCTCCTTGTTTATGACCGGCTATGCCCATAGCGATATCCATGAGTAGATCTCCCAGGCCGGATCGGGCGAGAAAGGCACCAAAGATGATAAACAGGGAAATATAAGTAGCACTTGCTCCCAGTGGAATACCGAAGGTCCCATCGGTACCGAAATAATTTATATCGATGATATTGTCCAGGGAATATCCCCCGTGACTTAAGAAGCCAGGCAGGTATGGACCGGCAAGGCCATAGAGTAAAAAAATAATTGTGACTATGGGTAAGGCAGGGCCGGCCATTTTTCGCGTGGCTTCCAGAACGATCATCACAAACAAAATGCCCAGTCCAAGTTCCAGATTGGTTAATGGCGTCACCAGGGCATAGCGCTCGGTGAGGAGGTAATCGTAATTGAGATAGATATACCCCGTAGTACTGATAACGATGAGGACCATCAGGGTGTTGATGGTACGGTCTAGTAACGGTTTACCGGTTTGGTATGGGTTCAGGATAAAGATTAACAATAATGCAAAGGACAGATGCACCAGACGCTGCATCATGGTGTCCAGAGTACCGAACAACCCGGTGTATAGATGAAATAATGAGTAACAGATGGTGAGTAGCATCACCAACTTTGCAAGCCAACTTTTGATGGAATTATCCATTTATAAAGTATGCCTTAAAAACTGTTTAGTTAGGAGCTAGGCGTTAAAACGAAGCGGGAGCCCGAGCCGAAGCCAGTATCCAATGAAATGTATTGTCCGCTATACGGATACTTTATTATTGTTATTTATTTAAATCGATAATTTCAGCAAAGTGAAAACCTTCCGATTTCAGACCTTCACGTTCATAAAACCGGTGCGCCTCTTTTCGTTGAAAACCTGAATCCAGGTGCAATTGCTGACAACCTTCCTGTTTTGCATATTCTTGCAGCCAGTCCAATAATGCCTTGCCATAACCCATGGAACGGCATTCGGGTAATGTCACCAGGTCATCGACATATAAGAAATGTCCCCAGGCCAGGTTATCTCCCGTCCGGAATCCGGCAACGGCAACCACGCCTTTTGCCTCTCGTATAAAGGTCAGTTGATACCCGACTGTTTCCTGACTGCGTATACGGCGTAGAAATTCATTCTCTAATATGTGCGGCCTTAGTTCTCGCATCACGGGATAGCTGTCGATGATTTCTGCGTCAGATTTTGCAAGTTGAATAATCATTATCTGATCTAGTTAATGATGAGCAGGGCCACGTAAGGAACGATGTTGAATACAATTAAGAATATTTTAAATATTCCCAAATAGCCATATGCCATCAACAAAACACTTTGTTCGCTGATACCAAATAATTTTGAATGGTATGTTTGCAGTATGTTTCTAAGGAGAATTATTGATATGGTGCTAATTAACAGGATGAAGATATTAATAATGCACATCCATTTAAACAGCTCTGTTAACAGGTCTATATTCATGACATTAGTCCTCTTTCAACTTGTCGCACAGGTTGGCGGGGTGAATACTGCATATAAGTAAACTACTCTGCTAATTCACCGGATATTTCTGCAGCCAATTGTGAAATCGCATCACTCATACCTCTAACAATTACAGGGTAATTCGAGTTGGTATTTCCTGTTACCTGTATGCTTGATCGGTGTTGTGGTATGCGTTGACTGCCATCCGGGTTTTCCACGCGCCAGTAGGAAACCAGTTGTATATCACCATACTCGTCAGCATCAAAGCGGACTATATCCACGGTAATACGAAGGTCCAGTGAAGTTCGATTACGTGATGGTTCAATACGTATGGCAGACGTATTGAGTAATCGAGAGAAATGTTCGGCTAGTACTCTAGTAAAATTTTCCTCCAGTGGTTCAGCCCAGCGATGGGTGTCAGACAGGATTAGTTCGTTTCCACTGGAGCGGATAATAATCTGTGGGCGGTCCAGGTAATCCGGAAACCTTACTGGACCGATACCAATTACCTTATTCTGGTTGCCAGATGTTTGGGACGTAGTCTGGCTGCTGTTGCCCGTGTCTAGCAGATAATAATGGATGGGCGGTGATGAAGCACAACCGTAAACAAGGAGACTACTAACTATCATTACAAATTTCAGGTAATTAAATATCATTCTCCACCTGTCCTTCCACGTAGCAATATTTCCGGTTTTCTATCAATGGCTTCTGCAAGGTTTTTCACTGCCCGGGCAGCATCAGCAAGTTCTTCCATGGCGGTATTAAGGTTGATCATCTGGGGCGAGTCTTCCAGAGTACGCAATTGCCGAGCAGTGAGTTCAATTTCCGACAGGGCGGAATCCAGTTTCTGCATCTGCGGCATGTCCTGCAGCTTACTTACTGTTTGTGCTGCGGTGGTAACTTCTTGTATTGCATTATCAAGTTCAGTTAATAAGGGTGAATCATCTGCAGTAATCCTTTTCAAATTCTCCAGTGTTGCTTTCATGTCATCCAGACCAGTAGATATTCGGTCCATGGTCTCAGTGGTTTTTTCAGCCAAAGGCAAAATTTCCTGCTTCAACTCCATGCTGAGTAAATTAATGTTTGCGAATGCTTCTTTCATATTGCTTATTGTATCGGTAACGTCGTCAGAGTTAACGATTCGATTGATAGCACTCAGGGAAGAAGAGATATCAGTAAGTATTTGCTGTACGGAGATATCATTTAATGCTTTACCAAATTGCTCCATGGGCATGGGGATTGTTGGTATTTCGATCATGTTGCCATCACCATAGTAATTCAGCGGTGTTCCCGGATGATAATCAAGGTCTACGTAAAGCAGAGAGGTCAACAGGCTCTGGATCTTAAACTGGGCACGCAAGCCCAGGTTTTCAATGATGGTCCTTAAGGGATCATCGGCTTGTAGCTGGCGGGCCTGGTTAACGGATTCGGCATCGACTTCAGCAATAACTGGGATCTTGATATCGCCGGTTGCGGTATTGAATTCAAGGTTGATTTGTGTGACCGTTCCTACCTGTACACCGCGCACATTCACTGGGGCACCTACCTGTAGGCCATCCACTGACCCGTCAAAATACATGACCACTGTTTCCTGGCGGTTAAAAAACGTTTCACC
The DNA here is from genome assembly GCA_943788815.1 of uncultured Gammaproteobacteria bacterium. GTDB lineage: Bacteria > Pseudomonadota > Gammaproteobacteria > Eutrophobiales > Eutrophobiaceae > Eutrophobius. The sequence goes on along the minus strand of CALSRS010000002.1, from coordinate 329,086 downwards.
ACCAAACATGATGATTGCGATGGTAAGCAAGCTTATTGCCCCAACCACAAATGCACCTATCAATGTTGTATTTGCACGTTTACTCATATTACTTCTGGTTCAAAAATTCCCTTACGTCTTCATTTTCTGCATGGTCCCGTAACTCCTTCGGATCTCCCTGCGCAATCATGGTATGGGTATCCCCATCCAGAAACACCGAATTGTTGCCAATTCGGTAAATACTCTCCAGTTCATGAGTTACCACCACAATGGTGGTCCCCAGGCTATCCCGTAACTCCAGGATCAGCTCATCCAGTCGCTTTGCACTGGGTGGGTCCAGGCCGGCACTGGGCTCATCAAAAAACAGGATGTCCGGATCCAGTGCGATGGCTCTCGCCAGGCTGCCGCGCTTTCGCATCCCACCACTTAGTTCTGAAGGATAAAATTCCTCATACCCGGCAAGTCCTACCATGGCGAGTTTTAATGTTACCACTTCCTTGATTGTGACCCGACTCAATTCGGTAAATTCCTCCAATGGCAGGCTGATATTTTCTGCCAGAGTCAAAGAACTCCAAAGTGCGCCACTCTGGAACATCACCCCAAACTGGTGCTTGATCGCCTGTTGTTGTTGTTCAGATGATTGCCAGTAATTTTGATCACGATAGTAAATGTTGCCCTTTGATGGTGCCATGATACCGATCAAACTTTTAAGCAAGGTGGACTTTCCGCAGCCACTGCCGCCCATGATGATAAAAATGTCATTATTGTTAATGGTGAAGTTGAGGTCCTGCTGGATGATAAATTCATCATAGGCCAGGGTAACGTTCTCTACTGTGATATGCGCGTCTGAATTGTTTCCGGGCTTTAAAATGGCGGCTGACATGTTAAATCCCCAGCTTATAGAGCGCCACGGTCATGGCAGATGCAGTGATGACGATATAGATGATACTGGTCACCACTGCAGAAGTTGTCGCCTCGCCTACGGCCAGGGCACTGCGGCCACATTGCATCCCGCGCAGACATCCCGAGATGGCAACCACAACACCATAAACCGCACCTTTAAAGATGCCCACGCCAAAGGATTTGAGATTCAGTGCCTGTATGGTTTGCTGGTAATATTCAAACAAGCTGATATCAAATACCGTCACACCGATAATCAATCCCGCTAATGTTCCCACTAGTCCTGAATAAAGAGTGAGCAAGGGTATCATTAACATCAGTGCGAGAACCCTTGGGAGTACCAGGAAGTCTATCGTAGATATTCCCAGGGTCTTGAAAGCATCGATCTCTTCGTTGACCTGCATGGTGCCAAGCTCGGCTGCGAAGGATGCGCCGGTACGTCCCGCCATGATGATACCGGTCATCAGCGCCCCCACTTCCCGGATCATGCCAATACCCACGAGATCCGCAATATAGATCTGCACACCCACTCGTTCCAGCTGGGCTGCCCCCATGTAGGCAAGGATCAGGCCCACCAGAAAACTCACCAGTGACACTATGGGTAGGGCGTTGGGTCCCACCTGTTGAATGATGAGCATCAGGTCAACTGATCTAAATTGGGCCTTGTTACGAAACAGTCGTCCGAATGACAACACAACTTCGCCAATGAACTCCAGGTTTCTGGGAATGCCGTGATAAAGTTCCAGGGTGGTTTTGCCAATCTCACTTAACAGGGGGCCCTGAGAGTAATGGGTCGCGGTGTCTTCAAAGGGTGGTATAGCTTCGGCCAGCTCACGAAGCCGTTTGACTCCTTTGGGCAGGCCCGACATGTCTAATGTAATGTTGTTTTCTGAGCAAAATTTATCCACCCGGCCGATAAACACCAGCAGGCTGGTGTCCCAGGTGTCTATTTCCTCACTGTCGAACTTAATCTTGCTTATAGCCTCCAGTTCATTCACCAGTCCCTGTAACCATTTCGGTGGAGGTAGTTTTTCTTTTAAATCCCATTTACCTAACAGGGAAATTCGTAGTGTCCCATCGTCAAGCATCGCAAAATTAAGTCGTTGGTCGTTTTCCAGGGTCAATCTTTATGGCCTTTAAAGTTAATAATTTTCAGTTTAATCGGTATGCGGAATTTTTGTAAGATGTTATATTTACTACGTTTTGTCGGTTTATGTAGTAATAATGAATAAATACCTGATCGAGATCATGAAAAAAACGGCTCCTATACTGAGTGTATTGTTCATCATCGTCGCCTCGACGTTCCCACTAAAGGCTGATGATTACAATCACATCGCTACCGATATCTTCTGGAACCAGTTATATCAGGGTGGGGGATGGTCTTTGTACTGCGGTTACCGGTTTGATCAGGAAGGCAATTCTCCTGATGGATACCATATTGGTATAGATCACGTTTACGATACCGAATGGATGTTGGATGCCTTGCATTGCACCAACCGAAACCAGTGTTATATCGAAAAAGAGGATACCTTTGTGAAGATGGAGTCCGATTTACATAATCTGTATCCCGCCTGGACTGACCTGACGGTGTATCGTACAGGCAGGGACTACGGTGTTGTGGAAGGTGAGGACTGGCGGTTTGATAATTGTGATTTTGAATGGAAAGCAGGTTTGCTGGAACCTCGTCCATTGAGTCGTGGCAATATTGCCCGTTCAATTCTTTATATGCATACCAGATATAATTTGCCTGTGTCTGCTGAAATGATGCAGGCATTAAAGGCATGGAATCGTGAAGACTTGCCAAGTGAGCAGGAACGAGTCAGAAATGACAGAATCGAAAAGATACAAGGGCAACGTAATCCGTATATTGATGATCCCGATCTAATAGATAAGATCGGCGTTATCTCTGCCACAGGGCGCTGATATTTTTTCAAACAGCAAAATCAATATACTTTAATTCAATGAATCCGCTACGCAGGCACATATCTTGTAAATCCTGTTAATCCTGTATATTAAAAAATATCACCAATTGAGGTGAATTATTTCCAGTTGGTTTCGAATACAATACCAATAATGAACAAGCACCTCCGCCAATACATCGATCAGGGGTTAGCGGTTATTACCGCTAGCCAGCGTCAGGCACATGCTCTGAAAATGGCTTATGCAAACTCCATGTTGGAGGAGGGTAAGAAAGTCTGGCGTACCCCGGAAGTATTTACCTGGCAGATATGGATTAGAAAATATTGGGAACATAATCCGGAGCATTCATCACAAGTTCTTTTAAACACTTCTCAACTCAGGCTAATTTGGCAATCCATTATTGAATCATCTTCTTATACCAGGAACATATTGCAAGTCGATACGATTATCGACACCGCTATTGAAGCCTATGACACCAGCCTTGAATGGGGAATCGAAATCTTCCCAAAAGACATATTTTTAAATAGTGATGCACTTGCCTTTAAGTCCTGGGTGCAGGCATACCAAAAAAAGCTGTCAGAAAATAACTGGATTGATTCGAGTGTTCTAATTAACGAGTTAATTGCGGCAAATTTCACCCCGGAGACAAAGGGTATTGTTGTCTATGGTTATGACAAGTTAACCAAGCTGCAGGTGAAATTTATTGATTATTTGAAAAGTAAAAAATATGAAGTCATCATATTTAAATCCGAAGGCAGGAATGAAACTACAGCATATAAAAATTATTTTCAGCCAGAAGATGAACTTAGGGCCGCGGCGATATGGGCAAGGCAACTACTCATTAATGACCCCGGCGCAACTATCGGCATTGTTGTCCCGGATCTAAATAAGCGACGCGAATTCGTTGCTGCCATATTTGATGCGGTGTTACATCCGGACTGGACTATTCGCGAACCTGGAACGTTTCAACGGCAGTACAGTATTGCTCCGGGTCGTTCTTTGTTCGTTTATCCTATGGTTCACGCTGCCATAGAGATACTCTCACTGGGGTATGGCCGCATACCATCGCGAAGGTTGGAATTTCTATTAAGGTCATCATTTATTAAGGGCGCTTCTAGTGAAGCAGGAAATCGCGCTTTATTTCATGCTGCTTTACGAGATACAGGTGAACCCGCCTGGCGACTACAGACATTGTTGGAACATATCGAGTTACATCAACAATACATACCTGTGGCTAAAGACTTTATAAACAGTTTAGTCCAATTTCAGGAATGCATTAAACAATTACCAGGTACCCAGTCCCCAAGGCAGTGGTCTGAATCGTTCAATCAATTATTAAAACAGTTTGGCTGGCCCGGGGAACGCAGACTTACCAGTATTGAGTACCAGACCTTAAAAACCTGGGGAGAGGCACTAATGGAATTGGCAGTATTAGGTACGGTGTCATCAAAGTGGGATTTTGCAAAGGCTTTTTCAAATCTAAAGGATATTTTGAAAGCCAGGAGTTTTCAGCCTGAGACAGTTGAAACGTCTATACAAATATCAGGTCTGCCCGGTGTTTCTGGTATGGCGTTTGATTATGTTCGGATTACCGGTATGCATGATCTCATCTGGCCATACCCTGCAATCGCCAATCCATTTATACCGCTGACCCTTCAGAAAAATGCGGGTGTCCCGGGCAGTAAGGCCAAGCAAGTGATGGAACAGTGCAAACTTGAGACTGATTCCCTGATTCAGTCTGCCCGTCATCTGATCTTCAGTTATGCAAAACAGGAAGGTGACAGGGAATATCGTCCCAGTCCTATACTGAGAAAATATCTGGCAGATATACAGGAAGATCCAGACCCAGTGGTGCAAGATTATAACAACCAGGTTTTTCAGTTACGGGACATGGAAGGCTTTACCGATATTACTGCACCACCGTTTTCAAATGATAAAAAGGCATCGGGTGGTACCAGCATCCTTGCAGATCAGTCTGCCTGCCCGTTTCGTGCCTTTGCCCATCATCGTCTTAAAGCAAAAGGGATTAGCAATGTGGATATTGGCCTTGACCCGGCAACGAGGGGGTCACTTGTCCATGAGGTGATGCATGATGTATGGAAGAGAATAGGTGCGTCAGAAGTAATAAAAGAAATGGCGAGCAGTAAACTTGAATCACTAATAAACGCAATGGCAGCTGGTGCTATTCGCAAGCACGCAAAAATGAAACCAGAGACATTTACTCCGGAATTTCGTCGCCTGGAAACACGCAGGTTGGCATCGTTGGTGTCTCGATGGATGTCCATTGAAAAAGCGCGTCCCGAATTTACCATTGATGAGCTTGAGAAACGCCATGATGTAAATTTTTACGGCTTGAACCTGCGTATGCGTATTGATCGTGTAGATGAACTGCCCGATGGTGGCCAAGTGCTCATTGATTACAAGACGGGTGAAATCTCGGTGAATAAATGGGAAGGAGACAGACCAGAAGAACCACAATTGCCGCTGTATGCGGTAACCCTAAAGAACGATATCAAGGCGGTGGCCTTTGCTGGATTAAAAAAAGGCAGGCTGGGTTATGCCGGCATTGGTGAAACCGCTGATCTTATAGAGGGTGTGAAATCTGCGGGAGAATCAGGAGAAGAATGGCAAGCTCAATTGCGAGAATGGGAAAAGGTATTACGTGATTTGGCAGAAGAATATGTTCAGGGCAATGCCATCGTGAGTCCCACAGAATCTGCCTGCCGTTATTGTGATTTGCACAGTCTTTGCCGCATCCATGAACGAGAATGGATGATGACAGAAGGTGAAGAACAAGGAGGCGAAGAATGATCTTAGGACTAGTGAGGAGTAACGAGTGAGGTATGAGGAGAACAATTGTCATTTCCACATAAGTGAGAGGTCTGTTGGATATCTATTCCGTCATTCCCGCGAAGGCGGGAATCCACTAAATAAAATATTCATTATATATTCGACGTTTCAACATCTCGGGTAATTAAATAATGGACCAAATCATTCAAGATCAATCTCAACGTCTTCAGGCCCTGGATCCTGAACAGTCCTTTATCATCCAGGCACCGGCGGGCTCGGGCAAGACGGGACTGCTTATCCAGCGTTACCTTCGCTTACTTGCACTGGTTGATCATCCTGAAGAGATTATCGCTATTACCTTTACTCGCAAAGCGGCCGCCGAGATGCAGAGCAGAGTATTGCATGCTCTGGACCGGGCTGGTCGGGATGTGAAGGGTGACAATGAGTATGATGCTCAGACTTTGGTGCTGGCCAAACAAGCATTGACGCAAAACGATAAACAGGGTTGGTCATTACTCGAAAACCCTGGACGCCTTCGAATCCAGACTATCGATGCCTTTTGCGCCACCCTCGTTCGTCAAATGCCACTCTTGTCTGGCATCGGTGGCATGCAGGCGGTTGTTCAGGATGCCAAACCCTTATATGAAAAGGCTGCAGATGCTACTTTGCAGGAACTGGAAACACGACAGATGTGGAGCGTTGCGGTCACCCGTTTACTGGATCATCTGGATAATGATCTTAACCGCCTTAAATTAATGTTGGTGGATATGTTACAAAAACGTGACCAGTGGTTGCGTTATGTCCTTGCGGGTTATCAAAAGAATGATCTCATCGATGTGCTTGAAAATTTAATCACTGAAAAGTTACATAAGCTTATCAACCAGATACCCCGTGAGCACCATGATGAACTTTGTGCCTTACTAAATTATGCCGCAGCCAACCTTGTTGATATCAAACCTGACAGTACCATTGTGTCATGTGATGGCATTTCAATATTACCCGATACACTTCCAGATAATCTGGAACAATGGCGGGCTATTGCCGACTTTCTCCTAACAACCAGTAACACCTGGCGCATCCAGATAAACAAGAACATCGGCTTTCCACCTGGCAGTAATGAATTTAAGGAGCGGATGAAGGTCCTGCTGGATCAGTTCAGCCAGGTTGAGGGGCTGGAACAAGCGATAACAGACATCAGGATGCTCCCATTCGCAAACATAAGTGATGATGAATGGGACGTGGTGAACGCCTTAACAATACTTTTAAACCTTGCGGCAAGGCAATTACAGCTTGTCTTTAATGAGCAAGGACAGCAGGATTTTATCGGCATTGCCCATTCGGCAGTGACCGCCCTTGGGACTGATGAGGAACCCACGGACCTCGTCATGTACCTTGATTATCAGGTCAAGCATATCCTGGTGGACGAATTCCAGGACATTTCAGTCAACCAAAATGAACTCTTGATGCGTATGACCGGTGGTTGGACTGGTGAGGACGCTCGCACCTTGTTTCTGGTGGGTGACCCCATGCAGTCCATATATCGTTTTCGAGAAGCCGAGGTCGGTAATTTTATTCATACCTTCCACCATCAGCAGTTAGGTAATGTCCCTCTCACGCCACTCATCCTCAGCAGTAACTTCCGTTCTAATACCGGTATTGTCAATTGGGTGAATAATACGTTTGAAACCGTACTAGCGGAACAGGACGACCTGACAACAGGTGCCGTTAGTTTTCATCCTTCCACTGCCACTATCGGAGAAGGTCAGTTTCAGAGTGTTAGTGTCCATCCTCTATTTGACGATACAGGCGAGGTTGAAGCATCGAGAGTGGTTGAGCTAATTCACAGTCTAAATCCGTCATTCTGGCGAAAGCCAGAATCTAATAATCAAAGTGTCCGCGCAGCGGACTCAATAAATGGATTGGATGCTGGTTTTCACCAGCATGACGATAAAAAAGTCTCGTCATCCCACATCGCTATTCTTGTAAGAACTCGCCACCACCTCTTAAACATCATCCCGGTATTACGCGAAGCCAACATCCCTTTCCATGCCATCGATATCGAAACCTTAGGTGAAAAACAAGCCATCCAGGATCTGCTTGCCCTGACCCGTGCCTGGTTATATTCAGCTGATCGAATTGCCTGGCTGAGTGTTCTACGCGCCCCCTGGTGCGGATTGGATCTCAAACATCTCCTGATTGTCTCCGGAACTGATGCTGCGCTGATTATCGATCAACTAAACAATGCCTCGGTACTAAAACAATGTGATGCGTTCAGCAAACAACGTATTAAACATCTGGCAGAGATATATATTAGCGTAGATAAAGACCGACACCGTCAGTCTATCCGCCATAGTATCGAGACCTTATGGACGCGCCTGGGTGGCGCAGCTACCTTGCAATCGGAAGCCGACCTTGAAGACATCACCCTCTTTTTTGAATTACTGGACAAGTTAGATCGGGGGCATGAGATCGATGATTTGAAGTTATTATTAAATGAAGTTGGACAGTTATTTGGCAAGTCAGGCAGCGGTAATAATCAAGGTGCGGTGCAGGTCATGACCATGCACAAGGCGAAGGGACTGGAATTTGACCATGTGATCATCCCCGGATTAAGCAGAACACCTCGATACGGTAATACCGAACTGATGAAGTGGATGTTAAGACCCACAGATGCTGGTGGACATGATCTTTTCATTGGTGCAATACGACAGACGGGTGAGGAACATACCCCCATCTATAAATATATCCAACAAGTGGAAAAACAAAAAGACATCCACGAGGCAGAAAGGTTGCTATATGTCGCAACCACTCGTGCAAAACAAACATTACACCTGTTTGGGAGCGCAAAGCGAAAACAGGATAAAAAGACCGGTAGCTGGGAGTGTAGTGTTCCCCAGAGGTCATTAATGGGGCAGTTGTGGCCAATCTTGAAATATAAATATGAAGATGCCATGGAATCAGCGCAAGTATCTAATAATGAATCGATCGGAGAAATAAATCAAACCATCTGGCGATTAAAGAAGAACTGGCAGCGACCAAATGTACTGGAAACTGAACTGACCACAAAAACCATTGAAGTAGTCGACCTTGAAAAAAACATGGAAGACGTGGAATACGAATGGGCAGGAGAGACCATCAAGCGTATTGGAATTGTCGTTCACCATTTCATACAACAGATGGCGCAAGAGGGCATTAATCACTGGGATGAAAAGCGTGTCGTAACGATTAAAGAGAGAATTAAAGCTACATTACAACAGGCGGGGATAGAAGACAGCGAAATAGAAACGAGTATTAGAACCGTATCAACCGCATTAATAAACCTGTTGCAGGACGATCGTGGCCAGTGGATACTTGCAAAAGAGCACACTGAACAAGACAATGAGCTCTCACTTACCGGTATGTACGATGGTCAGCTCATTACTGCCATCATCGATAGAACGTTTATCGATAAGGATGGTACTCGCTGGATCCTAGACTACAAATCCAGTCCACACAAAGGTGCAGATATAGATGTCTTCCTGGACCGGGAACAGGAACGCTATGCAGAGCAGTTACAGAAATATGGTCAGTTAATGCAGGCCATGGATAGCAGGCCTATTAAGCTGGGGTTATATTTTCCGTTGTTGAAAGGCTGGCGGGAGTGGGTTTATGGCGAGTAAGGCGATAGAGAATCGAGACAGACCACGATTTCATATTAGGTTTAGTAAAACTGTGGTCTGTCTCCAATAGTATTAAATAGATCGCTTGGTTACCGTTGTTTTGGTGAGGGCGGGTTCGTCGATGGCATGGCTGCCGGCCATGTACCCGTGAACCAGGGCCCTGCCCAGGCCATGCATCTCACCGCCACCACTGGCCTCGCCACCAGAATACAGACCGGGTATGACCTCTCCTTGTATGTCTACCACCTGTGCCTTGCCGTTAATTCGAAGACCACCATTGGAATCGAGTAAACGGATCCCAACCGTTGCTGCATAAAAGGGTGGGGTGGCTATCTTGTGTAGGGACGGCTTTTCAAAGTCTTCATCTATTCCATGGTCTGCGAATTGATTGTACCGTGCCACTGTTTCTTCCAGGTACTTTAGGGGAAACTTCTGATGCGGATGAGCCATCACCATCTCGGCCAGCTCAGCCAGGGTATCGGCTTGGTGAAAGTACTCGTCGGGTGGATTGGCGATGAAGGGATAGCGTATCTTCCATCCCTCCCGCGCTGCGGCTGCGGCATCGAAGATTGCCCATATTGGTCCAGGCGAGTAGTCAGGTGGTTCGGATCCTTCGTTCATTGCCATGGCCGCATCTGCTGCCGACGACCTGGAATAATTCTCCTTGATGTGCTTAACACTGGTGTTGCGCCAGTCCTCGGGAACAAAATCTTCACGGGTGTTGGATGATCCTGGTGGATACGTTGCATTTTCAATATTTCCCGCGGGTATTTTTGTCTCATCGTAGATCCTGCTCCCTATCTGGTTTACTACAATCAAGTGCGCCCAGCCGGATCGGCGAATATCAATCCCCCTGGCCTTTGCAAACAGGAAAGAAGGGTGCCCGGGGTAGATTCTTCCCACCGAATCTCGTGTCCCAATCGTACTGGAAATTCTGGGTGACCCGGAGTAATGCTGATAGTTTTGCATCATGCCCGCGAGGTTGGCACCGATTTTCATCCCGGCGACGATCCCGCTGCCATCCATGTTGAGCGGACCGATCAGGGACGAGGTCCCCACCTCTAGTGAAGGTTCAGATAACCTTGGGTCCATCATGGTACGAAGATTGATATTGCCATGCATGCCGCCCGTACCGATGATGATGGCTTTGCGGGCGCGGATGTTGATGGTTTCGGTGCGCTCATCGATATTGCCATTATTCCAGTAGCTTTCCAGGCGCTCGCCGGTATCTGGGTGAAACCTTGGTGTATAACTCGCCTTGACGCCAAGCACACGGCCTGAGAATTGCTGCTCGCGGATAATCTCATCCATGTGACGGTTGAGCATGAACAGGATCCCTTTCTCCCTGGCACTGAACTCCATTGACCGCGACATGGTAAAACCCCCGTAGACACACCCGGGCGCACCAATTCGTTCACCCGGTCCCCCGGGGGTAGAAAACATAGGATTGAAAGGGGAATTTAGCTCTGCATCAGGATCACCCCTGTCCTGGGGAGATAAGATTCCCGCCTTGATATCGGTCTTGTCAGCCATTTTCATGATAGCCCGGGCCGCCCTGGCGCGTGTCATGCCGCCACCGTTATGGGTCCCGTCTACGCGTGCAAACCGGACATAATTATCAAGCAGAAATTGCCGGGTTGCTACCGTGTTGTTGGCCCAGGCGCGATGGAGCTCGCGATCGTTGTAGCGATATCGGGCCACACCCGAAGTATCCACAACGGACCAGTCAGTCATATCCCGGAACAATCGATCGGGATCGTCTTCCAGGTCTTCCGGTGGTATCAGCGGGTCAGTTAATCCCAGACTTTCGGGGTCAGAACCCGTTTTGTCTCTTTCCTGAATGACATCACCGCCGCCAAGGGAGGTCCTGCCGCCGCTGTGGACCATTTTTCCGCCAATATCATAGTTCTGTTCGATAACCAATACGGAAGAGCCAAGGTCTTTGGCCCTGATCGCGGCCGCCATCCCAACAGCACCGGACCCCAGGACTACCACGTCCGCTTCATAATCCCATTGGATGTCGGTAATGGATTCTTGTGCGGCTGACTGGGACAATCCACCCAGCGCAGCTGCACCGATACCGGTGCTTGCTCCCGCCTTGACGAAGTCCCGCCGGCTGATATTTTTGGTCTTACTGTTTTTAGTTGTGCGCACTTCCTGTTTGCGGTCTTTATTTCGGCCCATTATGTTCCCCCTCTTTAAATCTGCTCATTTTTATCTCCCGGTGACAATAATAAATGGGTCAGCAGTCAAAAGACAATCAATTAGTTCGGGTTCATGACTTGTATTGCAATATTGAAATTAAACAAAACGAGAATAATATATTTTGTTAGCAACACCAGTTTAATCAGATCCATAAATCAACATGCACACTACCGTCAGACTTCACTCGCCACGGAAAGATCATGTTCCATTATTGAGGATTATTTTAAAAATAAAAAATATTCGAGACACTTGAGAATGATTTTCTTTTGTCACAAATCCTTAATGCTATATTGAAGGTTGTTGTCTCTCTGGATCAAAATCCTTGAGCTGTTCATAGAAATTATCTGCTAAACCAACGAGTTTTGGATCGTGTTCGGTGTTAACCTCGCTGTCTTTACCGGGATAGGGTATGTTAGACAAGAAAAACCGCATACAGTTAATCCGTGCGCGTTTTTTGTCATCGGATCGAACTACTGTCCACGGTGCATCTGCCGTATGAGTGTAGAAAAACATATTCTCCTTGGCTTCTGAATATTCCTCCCAGAGATTGAGTGAACGAAGATCAACAGGACTTAGTTTCCAGTGCTTGAGAGGGTCGTTCTGACGTGAATGAAACCGCCTAAGCTGCTCATCTCGACTGACTGAAAACCAGAACTTGAACAAGCGGATACCACTACGTACAAGCATACGCTCAAATTCGGGTACTTGTCGCATGAATTCCATGTACTCTGATGGCGAGCAAAATCCCATGACCCGTTCGACACCTGCTCGGTTGTACCAGGAACGATCAAAGAACACGAGCTCACCCTGGGTAGGTAATTGTTCCACGTAGCGTTGGAAATACCACTGTCCGCGCTCCATTTCAGTCGGCTTGTCGAGGGCAACAACCCGAGCACCGCGTGGATTTAAGTGTTCGGTAAATCGCTTGATGGTGCCACCCTTGCCAGCTGCGTCACGTCCCTCGAAGATACACAGAATTTTTTCGCCCGTTTCCTTGACCCAGTTCTGAACCTTGAGAAGTTCAATCTGCAGTTCCTGTTTACGGATTTCATACTGGTCACGGCGCATCCGTGATTTGTATGGATAGTTCTCCGGCAACGCCTTATTTGATGTTTTCTCTATCTTCTCGTGCAACAGTAAGGCATGGCTTTTGTGCGGCCCACGTAGTCTTTTTGACTTTTTAGATGTACTTGCTTTAACAGCAGAAACTTTCGCAGAGCCATTCGATTTGGATTTTGCGCTGTTATGAAGATTTGATGAAGTTTTATTGTTGTTACTATTGTTTGAATTGCCCAAGGTAATTTGCCCCTTAATGTGTTGCATGTATAAAATGTATAGTCTTGTTTGGCATTTTTATGGTCTCCCGATTAATTGTAAAACGGGAATATTATTGGATGTATAAGCCTATTAATTATGAAGAAGCCAACTACCTCGTGTCCACCCTCATGCCGCACAAATATAAAAATATATCGAAACCTTGAAGATGAATGATTGTGATTCTCTTTTACTTTTAAGTGCAGAGTTAAAACTCAATGACACAAATTGCAATTATTGGCTTGGAGACACTTGTGAAAGATTCTATTTTTACTCTGAACTCTTTTTGCTTAGTCTATTACTCAGTGCCTTTAAATTTGCAATTCGTTCCGGGCCCGATGGATGCGAGCTTAAAAAAGGCATAGAGCCCCCTTTTGACAAACGGTACATTTCTTCATGCACCCGCACTGCTCCCTCTGGTTCAAACCCTGCTTCAACGGCCCAGATCGCACCGAGGTAATCTGATTCCCGTTCGTTGTCCCGGCTGTATTTGGTATCGACCATGGATACACCAAGATCAGAAATAGCTGATGCACCAAACGCTCCCATCCCCAGTCCCCCCAGTGCTACCATGCCAAGGATTTTTGCCAAAGCCCCACCATAGGTGCGCTTTTCCTTGTCATTACCATGTTGTAATTTTAAATGCGCCATTTCATGGCCCAGGATGGCTGCCATCATGTGCATGTCCATGCCAATTATATCCAGCATGGCAAAATTGATACCGACTATGTTTTCACCTTTCATGCTACCGGCGAAGGCATTGGGTTGGTCGCCATCTACCAGGATGAGGGCGGTATCAACTTCTGCGACGTTTTCAATACTGGATTTAACGGCATAGATGAAACGCATCTGGTTTGCACTTACGCGTTTAATGATTGTGCGTCGTGAATTACGCAATTCTATTTGGTCTGAATCACTTTTAGCAAGTTCACTGATGTCCCAGGCGTTAGTAAAGCCGGCAGCACCAGCGAATGTTGGTGAAATTAGTAATATATAAAGAAATAACCTGACTTGCATGATTACCTCCCCCAAACCGCATACCATATTGCTACTGATTTAATAAATCAATAGGGCTAACATAATAGGATTCGGATTGATTAATTTTAAAAAAAATGATCAGAGACACTTTTGAAATATTTACTTTTGACTCAAATCCCTTATATATGATTATACTCATGTCAGTATAATTAATACTAAAGGTACAAATATGTTTCGGCACAATAGTAATTTTAGCCTCATGTTGCATCGCTGGGTTTTATTTCTGGTCATGTTGGCCCAGTTTGCCTGTAGCGATCAGTTCACACCGGCGCAGGAAAAACAGTCAGGTCCGGCTGAGTCTATAAGCCAATTCCAACTCGAAGAAGCAACGATCAGCCAGATACATGAGTCAATCAAGTCAGGAGAAATCACAGCGGTATCATTAGTCCGCCAGTACCTGGCACGCATCAAGGCCTACAACGGGACCTGTGTCGCACAGCCCAATGGTATACTCGGTCATGTCACACCTATTGCCAATGCAGGACAGATCAATGCACTTATAACCCTCAATCTACGACCAGATAATCGTAATGCGTTTGGTTTTGATGAACGTAAGGCCCGCAGCATGACCGATACTGAAGACAATGATCCTGCCATGCCGGACGCCCTGGAGGTGGCGGCAGGGCTGGATATACACTTTCAGGAAACTGGTGAACTCATCGGTCCATTGCATGGCGTCGTAATTGCCATCAAGGACCAGTACGATACTTTCGATATGCGCACTACAGCGGGGGCTGATGCTTTTTATGCCAATGATCGTCCGCCTGATGATGCAAACTTCATCAAACGTCTACGCGAAGCTGGGGCAATTATTATCGCCAAGGCGAATCTGGGCGAGTATGCCTCGCCAATGGCGCGTAGTTCATATGGTGGGACATCATGTAATCCGTATGATACGACAAGGTATCCGGGCGGTTCTAGTGGCGGATCCGGAGCAGCGGTTGGCGCTAATCTTGTGACTTGTGCCATTGCGGAAGAGACAGGTGCTTCGATTCGCACTCCTGCACGACACAATAGCTCGGTGGGTATAGCACCAACACAGGAACTGGTGAGCCGCGATGGTATGATGGGTGCCGGTATACACACCCGCACCGGGCCGATTTGTCGCACCGTAGAAGATGCTGCACGTATCCTCGATACAATTGCAGGTTATGACCCCGGGGATGAATACACAGCCTTCAGCGTAGACCGAATGCCTGAGCAATCCTATCAGAGCTACACAGGTGAAACACGACTTGATGGTATGCGTATTGGCGTTGTCAGAGAGTTCATGGATCGTTCCTTGTTCACGGAAGCAGACGGTCCTGCCCTCGAACTAATTGAAACTGCCATAGTAAATCTTGATGCCCTTGGCGCCACAATCATCGATCCAGGGAAAGGCGGCGCACTCATGCAATCATGTCTCAACCAATATACGCCATACCATAATGCATCGGCATATATAGAATCATTTCCCGAACATTTTCCCGAGGATGGTGACCATATTACTATGTTGATAGACATGACATACGACCCGAATCCGGGGGTGCCTTTATTCACCTTGCGCGATATCGGTGGTATGCGTGCAGAAGGTGTGGGACGTTATTACCTGAATCGCTATCTGCGGGAACGTGGTGATAGTGAGATTCGAACTGTAGATGATTTGATTAATAAAGCCAGGTTTTTTGACCAGCCGGATTTTGCCCCCAGTGCAAATCGTAAGGAGGCACTGGAAAAACTGAATTCAGAGCGCACGATTGATACCAAAGCGCGCATGCAGAACCGCTTTGCCTTCCAGCAGGTAGTCATGCAGTGTATGCAGGAACTTGAGCTGGACGCATTGGTATATCCCACGGGGAATATACAGCCACCTGTGCTGGGTGCTCCATACGAACCAAACATTAACGGACGTAACGGCGGGTCATCATGGAATTTATTTGGGCGAGAAGGATTTCCGATTGTTACAGTGCCTGCGGGTTTTACTACAGAAGTGTACGACCGTGTCCGTGATCCTGATGTTACTGATGGTACAAGACTAGTCGGTCCGGTCGAGGCAATCATGCCTATAGGAATGGATATTGTCGGTAGACCGTTTGCAGAGCCGACATTGTTGCGGATAGCCTCGGCATATGAAGCGGCAACCCGGCACCGTATTCCGCCTCCTGGATTTGGACCGTTGCCTGAAGGGCCATAAATATAAAGGCTCGGAGTCACATCAAAGTGATTCAATTCTGACTCCAGCCCATTAAGATCTGGAGTCACCTGGCAAATATGCTATCTTTATTCAATCATCAAGATAAAAAAATAAAGGGGCACTAAGGCTATGGGTCGGACATCGCTTGTATACTTATTTTTTCTTATACAAATAATCCCCCTGACTTTTGTTCCTGCAGTTCATGGGGCTGATGCAGCGACATTAGTTAAACGATTACCCGGATCTTATTCAGGTCAATTTCAATGGCGACGTAGTGTCAGGGTCTACCAGGTTACTTTTAATTTTTCCAGGGTACGTGAACTTCCAACAGGGCAGGTCGAGGCAACCGGCACTGGTATCTACGATGAGTACGGTGAAATCAGTCGTGTCAACATACGTGCAGTGATTGATCCGGAAAATCTGTACATGGAAATGTGGGAGTATGAACAACGAAGTGCCCCATCAGCAGGTATGTATCGAGGGGAGATATCGAACGACATGCTTTTGATAACAGCCGGCTGGACAAATTTTTTAGACAAACGCCGTGGTGAATTGAGCTTAGTGGCCGATCCGAATAATTAATAGGGCTCTCTAAAATCAAGCTTAGGGAAAAATCTCGTTCTTTGTAATTTATATATCTAAATTCTTGTTGGAATTAGACATGATTAAAAACTTCCGCTAATCGACAGGGTAAGTTTTCGGCCATTTAAAAATTCACGGTTCTCGCGGAAATCTATTGTTGAGAGGGTGCGACGTCCTTCATAGACGGTACGATTGCGCCATTCAGTGAAGTCCAGCATGTTCTCTCCCTGCAGACGTATCTTGACTCCAAACCAACGGGTGGTCTCGATAAAGGCATCCATAGCAATACCTTCGCCGTAGATGTCTAATTCATCCACTTTAAAGAGCGGTCGGTCATCACGTTCGGCGATGGTGAAACCCCATGCGATACGTTCATCAACCAGATCCTGGCGAAAGTCAGCGCGGAGAAGGTAACGGTTATTACGATTGCCGTTTGCCAGGGTCCGATAGGCAGGGTTTCCTCCCTGCGCGGAAAGGACCCGGGTAATACTGGTGACCGGGTCGATCACCGTGGAGTTCTGCCAGCGCAGTGTCAGGTTCAATTTTGCACCGATGAATCCAACCCACTCCAGAGGGATGGTATTTTCCATCTCCACACCCCAGCGGCGGCCATTGTCTATATTGCCGGGCACGGCGTTGGTGTCAGTCAGTGGCAGAAGATCCAATACATCGTCTATCCAGTGATGAAATGCGATTACCTTAAATGCACCGGTACGACCGAAACGACGTTCGTAATCCATTTCAAGTACCCAGGTAGCGTCAGGACGTAGGTTGGGGTTTCCCAGTAACACATCGTTGTCATCAAACACGGTGGTGCTGATGAAGTCATCAAAATCAAGCTGGGCAACTTCTCGTTCTATCCGCATCCGGATTTGCTGATCATCACTTACTGACCAGGTAACAATTCCTCTGGGTTTGAGGAAATGAAAGGAACGTTTTTGTTCACTGTCACCGGTTTGTGAGATGGTGGAAAATTCGACACCCAGACCGTAGTCCAGATCTATATTGCCCAGCGCCCAATTGTCACGTAACAATATGTCCCAACGGACTTCATCTACCTTGTCATTTGCACCTGGGACGTCAACCACAATGGAGCCTGTACCTCTATCATCGGTCTGTAAAAGTGAGCCGTCCACCTCATTATAGGCACCTTCCAGATTCAGCTGTACAGCATGATCCTCAAGGCCAGTCCAGTTAAATTCCAGCCGGGCGATACCTTCGATAGAATCATTATCGGATTCTGCAGTACGTAACAGGGTTTGATTTCCCAGGGCATCAACCAACTGTCGTGTGGAAGTCTGGGGAACCTGGCGATTGAAAAATAGCACTATGGCCTTGCCCAGCAGGTCATCATTAATATTGCGTACGGCATCGAATCCTAGCTCCAGGCCCTTGATTACATAATCGCTATTAATAAATTCCTGACGTACCGTGGTGGGGTCGTCAATCGGTATAATATTGGCATTTTGCCGTGGATGGCGATTGTCTGAGGTCATCCGGGTATTGGCATTGACCAGTGTCTCTCCAATCCAGGTCGAGGCACTAAAGGTTCCCCTGAACTCGACACCGGTAGATTTTTGTCTGACATTGCTGGTTTGGAAAAGTGTGTCATTTGTATCGAAAAATTCTCTATAGCCATCTTCGCCGTTCGCCTCGCGCTCACTATAGAAACCTGCGGTATAGTCAATGTCACGCCAACGGTCAGTCACAGAGATATCGATAGATGGCTTAAATGGTCCACGGTTATTGTGGCGACCAGCAGCTTCCCAGCGAATAATGGCGGCCAGATTGTTTTCCACCAGGACAATATTTACCAGGGCTGAATGGCCTAGCATATCGATACCAGGTAACTGGCTACGGATGAGTTCGATCTGTTTTACCTGGCTAGTGTCAATCCGGGCCAGGAAATTAGACGGTGAATTTTGTTTGGCACTGGGGCGCCTGCCGTTGATGAGGACGTTACCAGCGGCTGCACCAAAACCACGGGTGTTGTCTCCGTTATCAACGACAAATCCTGGCACCTGATTGACCATATCCAGTGCAGTACGTGGTTGGTAACGGTCGAAATAGTTGGAATCATAATTGATTAACTGGTTTTCAGATCGTGATCCCGTAACCGCAGGGTCCTCTTGTGAGATGGCAAAGGTGGGGAGTAATGCCGCGAATATTAACAGTCTCATCAATTTTAACGTGTTGAACACCAGCCTATCCTTATTATCTTTCTATAAACCTCGGGAGTATCCCAATCCCTACTGCCGAGGTCTAGTGAACAAAATGTGCAAGTCTATTAAGGTGTGTTTTGTTAGCAGCTGTAAGAAAATTTACCTATCTATAATGGAAAGAGTTGTAAATAATGCTTCACTGGTGACCAAAATACCCCGCTGATTTTATGTTTACTATCGTTCAGGAAAGCTAACTATGGACAGGTGTTTAGCATTATCATTACTGGTATTTAATGTATTCCCTTTAGTACGTTTTATGGCGTTAATTGGAATTTCTAAAAAAAAATTCGTTGAACTTGCCCATATTGGCATCGACCCCTGTTAAAGCTATGATGACATCTATGCATATCCTATGGGGAGAGAAACAATATGAAGCGATTACTCAGTCAGTCCAATTTATATATGGTGATGACCGTATTTTTATCATTAACCATGCTGGGTCCAGTCCAGGGGGCCCCAAATATCCTGGATGCCACCATGGGTGAGACAGATCCTTCTCCCGAGGTAAGCACGGCACAGGTTCGCGAGTTCCTGAAAGATGGTAGTGCAGTGATTCTGGATTCCAGACGCATGGAACAGTACGCAGCAGGTCATATTCCTGATGTGGCACATATTGATTTGAAGGTGGGAACGCCAGAATACACAGCCGAGGTGGAAAAATTACTTGGGGGCGACAAGAGTAAAAAGCTGGTGCTTTATTGCAACGGCCCTAACTGTGGCGCAAGCCGTGGTCTTGCGAAGTTGCTTGTGGAAAAAGGATTTACCAGTGTCTACCGCTACCAGTTGGGAATCCCCATGTGGCGGACTATGGGGGGCCCCACGGCCATGGAACTAGAAGGGGTTGTGAGAATTTATGATGTGGATCGAACCGTTGTCTATTTTGACGCCCGTTCACCTGCCGATTTTGCCAAAGGCAGTATCCCTGGAGCACATAGCGTTCCGGCAGAGCAGATTGAGGATAATGTGTTGGGTAGTGCGCCAAAGCCTGGGCAGGATATGAACACTCGTATTGTTATCTTTGGTAAGGACGGCGCACAGGCGCGTGAGCTGGCCGAGGCCATGGGTGAATCCCCATATCATAATGTCAATTACTACCTTGGGTCATATGAGTCACTGCAAAAGGCAATCCATCACAAGATGCATAAGAAATAAGCGTGGTAAAGACACTTTTTTGATGATGTTTACCCTATTGATTGGCGCTCTAATTACTATATCAGCCCTTATATTCTAGAACACCATTAGGAGAGTATGACGCGATTCAACCAGTCCCCCCCTCCGTGGGATTATATATCATTCTCGCGATGACTGATGCCGGAGTCAATTCGAAACACTAATTAGACTCCGGCTTGTTTTTTTACTAACTAGAATGTAGTCCCAAAACCGATGCCGATAATGATAGGACTAATGTCAGTTTTAACTCTTAAAACCGTACCATCGAGTAAACCTCCATTGATATCCAGACTGGCTTCTGTCTTGAGGTCGATATATTTCACATCCACATTAAAAAACCAGCTATCACTGATGTCATAATCAAAGCCAACCTGGGCTGCCCAGGTGAAGTCATCGGTGGTATGAACATCTACGGTTCCTCCAACTTCTGCCTCTAGCTGATCCGTGGCATCGTCACCAAATGTAGCCGTATAGTTAATACCTACCCCCGCATAAGGACGCCATTTATTATTAGGCATAAAATGATACTGTATCGTCACAGTAGGTGGGAGCAACCATGAATCAAATATCTTGTAGCCATCTACGAGTTGATTCCCTGTTGCGTCTGCGGTCAATGTGGTGACCAGGGTAGACAGGCCGTCATTACGCAGTTTTACATCATGGTTGGCAATACCGGCGATGACCTCAATCCCGATATTGTCTGTCATCATGTAGGTCAGATCGACTTCCGGCACTATTGCAGAATCTACATTTACCCGTGAGGAACCACCTCCTATCAGGGTTTGCACTGTCCCAAGACCATCGACTCCTACCTGCTCGCTACTATCCATAGGTACAATACCGATACCTCGGAATCTTAATATGACATCACCTTCATCGGCCATTACGATTGCTGGGCTGGTTGTTAAAATAAAAATTAGAAATGTGATTAATACTGCAAAACGATGAGTTGTCATGCCTGTTCTCCTTTGCATTACACTGCCTGTTAAAGTCTATCGGTAGACTGACAGTACTTATTATTTATGCTTTTCAGTTATAGGGCATGACACATGTCATAAAAAATAATTATGATTAAACAAGATTAAGAAAAATACTTATTACCATCTGGTGAAAAAACAGGATTTGAAGATGGAAATTTAAAAACTTATAGATCGTATTCCAGCAGGCTTTAAGTTTCCTGATAGATACCCTGTGTCTGACTCCATGGAGTTAACGCGCGAAATAGCAGTTAACTGAATGACCGAATTGAATACCTGTCTTCCTGACAATCCATGAGGAGAAGGGTTACAGACCTGAGTGATCGTTGGAATATGACTGCTCTAACTTCATTGCAGCTTCTTATACTTGATTCGATGTGGTTGATCCGCATCTACACCCAGGCGTTTCTTTCTGTCAGCCTCATAATCGGCAAAGTTTCCTTCAAACCAGGTGACTTGTGCTTCATCTTCAAAGGCGAGGATATGGGTAGCAATACGGTCCAGGAACCAGCGGTCATGGGATATCACAACAGCACAGCCGGGAAATTCCAGCAGGGCTTCTTCTAATGCCCGTAAGGTTTCAACATCAAGGTCATTGGTGGGCTCGTCAAGTAGTAGAAGATTTCCACCACTCTTGAGGAGTTTTGCAAGATGTAGGCGATTACGTTCACCTCCTGAGAGTTCTCCTACCAGCTTTTGTTGGTCGCCGCCCTTGAAGTTGAGTCGTCCGCAATAGGCACGGGATGAGACTTCATAAGTTCCAACAGTGATCAGATCCTGGCCGTCGGAGATTTCCTCCCAGACATTCTTTTTAGGATCAAGGTCATCGCGAAATTGATCCACGTAAGCGACTTCCACGGTTGATCCCACAGTGATGGTGCCTGAATCCGGTTTTTCAGAATCGACGATCATTCTGAACAGGGTGGTCTTGCCGGCGCCATTTGGCCCGATAACACCGATAATCCCGCCAGGTGGTAAATTAAAACTTAGATCTTCAATTAATAATCTGTCACCAAAACTCTTGGTGACATTTTCAAATTCAACTACCTGCTTTCCAAGACGAGGTCCTGGCGGAATGTAGATCTCACGAGTTTCGTTTCGCTGCTGGTAATCACTGGAAGATAACTCTTCAAACCTTTGTATTCTCGCCTTGGACTTGGCTTGCCGGCCCTTGGGGTTGGCTCGTACCCATTCCAACTCTTCCTTCATCGCGCGCATTCGGGCTGACTCCTGTTTTTCTTCGCCTAAAAGGCGCTTTTCTTTTTGTTCTAGCCAGGATGAATAATTGCCTTCCCAGGGTATGCCATGTCCGCGATCCAGTTCCAAAATCCAACCAGCCACATTGTCCAGAAAGTATCGGTCATGGGTAACTGCGACTACGGTTCCATTAAAGTCATGGAGAAATCGTTCTAGCCAGGCAACGGATTCGGCATCCAAATGGTTAGTTGGTTCATCCAGTAAGAGCATATCCGGGTTAGATAATAATAATTGGCAAAGTGCAACACGGCGGCGTTCACCGCCTGAAAGTTTGGTGACATCCATGTTCCAGTCAGGTAGGCGCAATGCATCGGCAGCAATCTCGAGTTTTCGATCCAGGTCCCAGGCGTCATTGGCATCCAGTTTCTCCTGGAGTTGCCCTTGTTCTTCAATCAGTGCATCAAAATCTGCACCTTCCTCACCAAAAGCCGCACTTACTTCATTAAATTTATCTAACAGGTCTTTGACCTCGCGTACACCGTCTTCCACGTTGCCGCGAACATCTTTATTGGGATCCAGTTCGGGTTCCTGCTTCAGGTAACCGATTTTAATTCCTGCCAGAGGTTGTACTTCGCCTTCAATCTCGGTATCCACACCGGCCATAATCCTCAGCAGGGTTGATTTTCCGGAACCATTGAGCCCCAGAACACCAATCTTAGCGCCAGGAAAAAAGGACAGAGAAATATCCTTGAGTATTACATTTTTAGGTGGGACAACTTTGCCCACACCCAGCATGCTCATTATGTATTGCGCCATAAAACTTCCTTTGTATCAGTTATGCCTATAAATAAGTAATCCGGTTATGTAGCTGATAATCCGGAGTATATATCGTACAATATCACGCATCATGTGTGATCACTCATTCCTATTATAATGCAATTGGCGTCTAAAAAGTCCTGCTTAATCATTTTCAGATTCTATTTGAAAATGATGGGTGTATTGGTCTTGATAAATCCAGTCTATGCGCAAGATGCAAGCTCTCTGTTCAATAATTTCAGTGATCGCATCTACCAGATTCGTATTATTGAACAGGCTTCGGGTAAACAGGCCGCCATAGGCTCAGGGTTTCAGATCAGTCAGGACGGCATGGTAGTGACCAATTATCACGTTGTTTCAGAGTACACTCGTTACCCTGGTCGTTATCGTATAGAGTATGCCGCCCATAATGGTGTGACTGGTGAATTGCAGCTTATCGACATCGATGTGATAAATGATCTCTCACTATTAAAGAAAGATGACTTTCAGGGGAATAATCTTGAACTAGCTGATGGTTTGCCCTTACAAGGTGAGGCCATATATTCCCTGGGTAATCCACATGATCTCGGATTAACTGTGGTACCAGGTACCTATAACGGAATAGCAAAGTATAGTTTGTATAAACGAATCCATTTTTCAGGTTCCATCAACCCGGGTATGAGTGGTGGTCCAGTGTTAAATGTGCACGGTGAAGTTATCGGTGTGAATGTTTCAACAGCAGGAAATCAGATCAGTTTTCTAGTTCCCTTGAATAAACTGTCAGAATTAATAAAGAGACCCAGGAGCGGTCCTATAGTCCTGGAAGAAATAGAGTTAATCATTGCCAATCAGCTTGCCAATAATCAGCAGAGGGTAATCAGTGACTTACTTGACAGTGAATGGCTTACCTCAGATTTTAAAGGTGCCAATATCCCAAACGAAATCGCTGAATATATAAGATGTTGGGGATCTTCTGAAAATGATCCAGACGTTGCCTATGAAAACTTCATGAGTATCTGTAGTCAAGATGAATATATTTTCCTGGATAGCGAGTTCACTACAGGAAATATTGTCTATCAATTCAATTGGATTGAATCAGATGAGTTAAATGTTTTTCAGTTTTATAACCTCTATCAGGCACAAATTGAAAATGTTTATCCCGATAATTATGCTGGAAAAGATCACGTTACAAATTTTGAGTGTCATGAGAATTTTTATAATAAGCATTCTATTTCCGGGGAATTAATAACGTCGAAAGGTACTTTTTGTGCAAGAAAGTATAAGAAATATCCCGGACTATATGATGTTCTGTATATAGGTGCGTCTTTGCATAATAATCAACATGGATTGGTTAGCCACTTTACCCTTGCCGGGGTAAGCATGGATATGGCCTTGAAATTTACCAGAAAATTTCTGGCGAATGTAACATGGAACTAGTATTTCAAATCAGCGATTCTCCTGTTGGAGCGCCAGTATTTCAAAAGGTAGAAGGCGTTTTGATCCGCATTGGACGGGCATTTGATAATGATCTTATCCTAAATGATGCCACTATTAGTCCACATCATGCTGAAATAAGCGTCGATGAAGATGGGAAAATATGGCTTTTAGATTTGGACAGCCTGAACGGCAGTTGGGTAGATCGAACTCAGTCAAATAAGCAAAAAATTGAACTGCACTCAGGTAGTAAACTAAGCCTGGGCAAAACAATACTTCATGTCTATACGCCTGAACATCCGGTTGAATCAGCAGTCAAGATAACCCCGGTATCTTTCGTGACTAACTGGATTGAAAATCCGTTGCTAATGGTGAGTTCAATTGTCCTGGTTGCAATCCTTTACGGCGTAGAGCAATGGCTAAATATGTTCCAGGAATTTAAGTGGCAGGAGATAATCAATGTGGAGCTGATTATTTTTGGCAGTGCACTTTCTATGGGGATCTTCTGGGCCATCGTTGGTAGGATATTTAAACATGAATCTAACTTTAAAAACCAGATGAAAATCATCTTTGTTTTTATAGTTGCCCAGTTTTTTATAACCAAATTTGTAGATATTATTCTGTTTAATTCCCTGAACTATACCTTTGCGATGGTATTGATGATGGCAGTTGAATTTGTCCTGATTGCATTATTGCTATGGCTCAACCTTTTATTGTCTACTAACCAGACACAAGAACAACGATTACGTACAGCCGTCGTCGTATCAGCAGCACTTGTGGTGTTATCTATCTACTCGGACATGATTAATGAATCAGAATTTTCAGATAGCCCCGAATACGTCAAGTTATTGCATCCACCAGCCTTGAGGATCTCCGATGGTGTGGAGGAACAACAGTTTGTTACTGAAATCTCGGTAGTCTTCGATAAACTGGAAATTGAATAAGCACAAATACAAATAATGCGAGTATTGGTATGACACATGCAATGGTAATCCATGACACCGGTGGCCCAGAGGTCATGCAGTGGGAAGAGGTTGAGGTAGGGGGTCCTGCGGTTGATGAAGTTAAGATTCAGCAGACCGTAGTTGGATTTAATATGATTGACACCTACCGTCGCAAAGGACTCTATCCATGCGATGTGCCGTTTATAACTGGTAGTGAGGCGGCCGGAGTGGTGGACGTGGTAGGTAGTAATGTTACTGATTTGAACCCGGGTGACCGGGTAGTGTATGCGATTGCAGATTTCGGAGCCTATACGGAGTCGCGCCTGATTAATGCAGATAGACTGGTTAGAATTCCAGATGACATTAGTGATGAGATTGCTGCTGCTTCATTTTTGAAAGGCTTAACTTCCTGGTATCTGATCCATAAAACCTGGCAACTAAAAGAGGGCGACTGCATTTTAGTTTATGCTGCCGCTGGTGGCGTTGGGACAATATTATGCCAATGGGCAAAACACCTGGGTGCACACGTGATTGGTGTGGTGGGATCAGATGACAAGGCCAGGTTGGCAAAAAAATATGGATGTGAAAATGTCATCAACTATTCGACAGAGGAAATTGTTCCCGCGGTAAAAGAATTTACCGGAGGGAAAGGGGTCGATGTTGTTTATGATTCTATTGGTGCTGACACATTTAATGCTTCACTTGATTGTCTTCGTCCCCGAGGATTGATGGTGACTTACGGGAATGCGACCGGGGCGGTGCCTCCAATAAATGTTCTTGAGTTGATGAAGAAAGGATCTTTATTCCTAACCAGACCCACATTGGGTCATTATGCCAATTTACGTGAAGACCTGCTGGAAGGGGCTGGGGCATTATTCGATGTAATTCGATCTGGTGTCGTAAAAATATTGATTAACCAGGAGTTTGACCTTAATGATGCCGTTAATGCTCATCGACAGGTTGAATCTCGAAATACCACAGGGGCTACGATTTTTCGTTGCCAGGCCTAGATGAGAGAAAAACGGGAACAAATTAAGGTTCTCTTTGTTTGCATGGGAAATATCTGCCGTTCTCCTGCTGCTGAAGGTGTATTCAGGGCGTTTGTAGAAAGCAGTGGTAATGAAAATCAGGTTTATATTGAATCAGCCGGGACCTTGGGCTATCACTCAGGTGATCTACCTGATCAACGAATGAGGGAAGCCGCCAGTCGCCGGGGATACAAACTGGAATCCAGGGCAAGGCAGGTCAGAAAAAGTGATATCGAAGTATTCGATCTTATCGTTGCTATGGATCATGATAATTACAACTACCTAACAACGTTAACTAGTTTAGAGAGCAAACACATAAAGTTACTTGGGCATTTTCTTGAACCAGGTCTATCTGCTGATACCACCCAAGCTGTCCCGGATCCCTATTATGGCGGAGGGGCGGGCTTTGAGAAGGTGTTGGATATGATCGAATCTGCCTGTCAACCCATGCTGGACTATTGCCTGGAAATCAAACAAAGAGAGTTGTGAGCACACAAAAACAAATCGAGCGGGCAATTGGCCAGGCAACTGGGGAAAAGTCCAAGATTATTGATTTTCGAAGTGTTTCCGGTGGATGTATAAACAATAGTCGATTTATTACTCTAGAAGATGGAAGAAAATATTTTCTAAAGACACCACCTGGAGGGGCCCAGTATCCAGGGATGTTTGCCGCTGAATATTGTGGACTTGAGTTAATCGCCAGCGCAAATGCGATACGTGTACCTAAGCCCGTTACCTATGACAATCAATTTATCGTTCTTGAGGCATTTGTTGAATGTCCTGCGCCCGCTGACTGGTTGGAAAAATTAGGTCATCAGCTTGCTCAACTCCATTTGGCAACGAGACAGAATCAGTTTGGATTTGAAATGGATAACTATATAGGAAGTACGCCACAACCAAATACATGGACAAACAACTGGTCAGCATTTTGGCGTGATCAGCGTATAGGCTGGCAACTTGAATTGCTCACTAGTAAATTAGCGATAGATGACCCGATCTTTAAACTCGGGGACCGTTTAATAGCAAAATTGGATGATCTGCTAGGTGATATAGATGAACCCGCAGTATTATTACATGGTGACTTGTGGTCTGGTAATGCGGCAGTGGCGGAACCTGGAGCCCCGATCATCTTTGATCCCGCATGTTATTATGGTCATAGGGAAGCAGAGCTTGGCATTATGAGAATGTTTGGTGGATTTGGTCCCCGTTGTGAAGACGCTTATAACGAGGTATGGCCCTGGGACAAATATAAAGAAGACAGAATCCCATTGTACCGTCTGTACCATGAATTAAATCATCTTAATTTATTTGGCCGTACATATTACCAGGCCTGTATTGACTCCATGCAACAACTCATAAAATAGTTGTTAATTATATTTTGTAAAATGAAAAAAAATATTGCTGGTGAGTATGAAACCTTAAACATCATACTGGTCAAAATGCTATTCAGCAAAATAATGTATCCATAGCATGCAATATATTATAAGGATCTCAGAGTTGGGCTGGTAAAAGAAAATCTACTAATTAGGTAGATGGTTTCTTTTTGTGAATAAACTATTTTTTACGGGATTAAATATATGGATAATATTGTGCTGTCTCCAGTAACTGGCATCGACGTATTAATTAAACCTGTTGAAAAAGATCTGGGTGGTTTTTCGGTGCGTCGATATATACCGCATAGTAAACAAAAGAAAGTAGGTCCATTTGTATTTTTTGATCACATGGGTCCTGTGGATTTCGAACCTGGGAAGGGTATAGATGTCAGACCACATCCACATATTGGTCTTGCTACCATTACGTATTTATTTGAAGGTGAGATTTACCATCGAGATAGCCTTGGTCGTGTTCAAGCTATCACTCCGGGTGCAGTAAACTGGATGACCGCAGGTAAGGGGATAGTCCATTCAGAACGTACCGGTGATGAAGCACGTGCAAAGGGACAGCGCATCCACGGATTACAGGTCTGGGTTGGATTGCCAGAAGAATACGAAGAAACCGCTCCTGATTTTGTTCACTATGATAAAGAAGAATTGCCCGAACTTGATATTGATGGCATAAATATTAAGGTGATTATTGGCAGTGTATTTGGCGAAACATCACCTGTATATACACACTCTCCATTATTTTATCTTGATGCTCAAATACCCGCGGGGAAAAAACTGTTGGTACCAGATCATTATGAGGAACGCGGAATTCACGTCATCGATGGGCCGGTCAATATTAACGGGTATAGAGTTAATCAGTTTGAAATGGTGGTTTGTAAACCGTCTGAAAAACTGGAAATTACTGCTGATTGCAATGCAAGGGTAGTTATCTTTGGTGGCGCAACAATGACAGACCGTTATATCTGGTGGAATTTCGTGTCCAGTAATCGTGAGCGCATAGAAAAGGCCAAATCAGACTGGAAAGATGGCAAGTTTGAAAAAGTCCCGGGAGAGGTGGAGTTTATTCCTTTACCTAAATAGGTAATTTCTGCCCAGGAAATATTGTTATGTAGCTAAAGATTAATCCCAATCGTCATAATCTTCTATTTGCTGGCGAAGTTTTCGTTCTTCAAGAAGGTCTTCTATCCTTCTTCTTGCGGTTAAATCTTTTAATAAGTCTTTGTTGATATTTGATTCAATGGAATTCAGCAGACCATCTATGTCATTTCCATCATCCATATCATCATCCATATCATCATCTTCATGTTGCCTTGCTGCCATATAACCTCCCTTCAGGGTTAACTCGTAATTTACGAGAAGGTGTTGTTGATATAATAACCTAGCCCTTGCCTCTCAAATACTCTTGGGGCGAGCAGAATATGCCAACGGAATCAAACCTTGTCAATCAATATTTTGTGTTTTTTTTGTGGTAATAATATGCTGAGTTTGTGATGAAAAAAGACAATATCAATCAATAATAAGCATAATAAAAATTAAAGTATTATTTAATGAATTCATGTCGAAATGAGTAACCTGATAGCATCCAGCCTGGGGATGATTGAATCAAAAACTGACTCAACTTTGCGCCTTTGGGTGCTTAAGAAATCAATTTCAATCTGCCGTATATTGGTATTTATTTTTGCTAGTTCCTCCAGTCGGTTTAAATCAGATTGAATCTGTCTGCTTGTATCTCCACGGGATTTCTCAATAATGACTGGCGCAATATCCGAAGCGGCTGCCCTGGCTATTTCTATAATATTACGTATGGATTCCTGCTTCATCAAAACAATTTTTCTAATAGTTACCTGGTCTATAAACGATTTGCTTGACTCTATGTCATGATGCGATACCAGGTTCTGGTAATGGGTGCCATCTTCACTGATGACTACCCTAACAAGCTGAGGCGCAATGAGATTACGAAGAAGAAAATCCTGATCTGCGCTAATTTGAAGAATGAAATTACATTCGAGTAATAATGTCCCCGGGTCGATTATATCTGTGTTGAAACTGACAGCAGTTGCATTTCCCTTTTCGTAGCTTAGTGCGAGGTCCAGAGCTCCGGTAACCATAGGGTGGGTCCAACTGAGGTAATCCCAGTTCTCATGAACAAGAGCAGTATTACGTTCATAGGTAATGGTCATTCCATCATCAGGCAAATGAGGAAAGGCGGTTACCATGTCTTCACTGGGCCTTAAAATAAGACTGTGTTCATTATTTTCTTCAGAATCAATACCAAAACAGTCAAATGCAGATTCCATGAAGGTGCCTAGTAGGCTCTCGTTTTCTACATTCAGTGCCTGAGATTTCAGCTCATTTGATTCAAGGGGGGGGCATGAATTAAATTCCAATAAACGGTCTCTGCCATTTTCCAGTTCTTTGATCAATTGCTGGTTTTTATTACGTGTGACAGAAATAAAATCATCAACATTGTCATTTTTCTTTTGGAGGATTTCAACAAGCTGAATTTTAAATTCCTGAAGAATTTTCTGTCCTGTTTGGCAAGGCGACGAAAATGCACTTAGACCATCCCTGTACCATTTAAATAGATGTTCTTGTGCTGAAGATTCAATGTATGGAACATGAATCTTTACAGTGTATTTCTGGCCTATGCGATCAAGTCGTCCAATACGTTGTTCAAGAAGGTCGGGTAGTATGGGTAAATCGAACAGGACCAGGTGATGTGCAAACTGAAAATTCCTTCCTTCACTACCAATTTCTGAGCAGATCATGATGCGTGTCCCAGATTCGGGATCTGCAAAATATTCTGCAGCCCTGTCACGTTCCAGTATCGTCATCATTTCATGAAACATGGCTGAATATATTCCATGTCGAGACTTGAGATGTTCCTCCAAATCTATAACTGTTTGTCGATCATGGGTTATTACCAACATTTTTTCAGGCTTGAGCTTCCTATACTGTTCAACCAGCCACTTCACCCGGGGATCAACCTGGATCCAGTGTTTATCTGATTGCTGATTATGCTGCTGATAGCATAGTTCTATTGAGGCTAAGGTCTGTAAATTATCGTCATCTTTACTTTGCAATGTCTGATATGCCTCGGGCATGGCTAAAGGGTAGGCAAATAATTTCCTATCCGGGAAGCCAGATATTCCAGAGCGAGTGTTTCTGAACAACACCCTGCCGGTGCCATGCAAGTCAAGCAAGTGTTTAATCAAGGTGTACCTATGTTCCTCTGACAGGGTTTTTTTATCATTCAATTCTGATGTGAACCTTGATAAATCAACCTTTAATGCTAGTTCAAGTTTTTTAATAATTTCATTTGCTTGTCCTTCTTTTTCGAATAGGCATTTTAAAGCGCTTGCGACTGGCGCATAATTTTTCTCTTCTTCAATGAACTTGTTGAAGTCATGATATCGATCGGGATCAAGGATTCTTAATCGCGCAAAATGCCCGGCCTTACCTAGCTGTTCTGGTGTGGCAGTGAGCAGTAGTACAGCTGGAGTTGATGCAGCGAGATTTTCTATTGCCAAGTATGACTGACTAGAGTTTTCTGGAGTCCACTCAAGGTGATGGGCTTCATCTACAATCAACATGTCCCATCCTGCTGATAGAATATCAGTATAAAAAGCTTCGTTTTGAGTTAAGGTATTTAGTCCGCAAAGTACTAACTGCTCTTCTTGAAAAGGATTCCCTACATATTCTGAATCAGTGGAATCCATATGACGCTCGGAATCAAACAGACTAAATCTTAGATTAAAGCGTCGAAGCATTTCCACCAGCCACTGATGTAATAGATTATCCGGGACAACAATCAGTACACGCCGAATTTGTTCAGCATAGAGTTGTTGGTGAATAATTAGACCAGCTTCTATAGTTTTTCCGAGTCCTACTTCGTCGGCCAATAAAACTCTGGGAGCGTAACGTTTACTTACTTCTCTGGCAATATAGAGCTGGTGTGCAATTAAATCTACACGACAACCGGTTATTGTTGATACAGGTTGATGGTAAATAAAATCCAGGGCACTTAATGCAAGATGGCGGAGGTGAAACCACTTGCTATCATCTATAAGTCCCGCAAGTAATCGTTCGGCCGGGCCATTCAGGGCAATAGTAGCGTCGATATCAATCTCATTGATAATGAAATTTTCGTTGTTCTCATCTGTGCCCTGATAGCAATATAGTCCATCTACATCTTTGTCGATTTGTTGAACTACAATTTCAATCCCATTTTGGTGCTTGATTTTATCCCCTGGCTTATATGACACTCTGGATAACGGTGCTGATAGTCGGGAATACGTTCGGGATTCTCCGGTAGCAGTAAATAATAAGCTTACTGTCCTGTGTTCAATGGTCAGTACTGTGCCTAAACCCAATTGCAATTCAGCGTGGTTAACCCAGCGTTGGCCAGGGATAAATTCATTATCCAAATACATTACTCCTGAAATTAAAAAGCGACATAGTAATAAACTGTAAGAAAAATTTCATTTTCTTATAAATGAAAATGATGATTTATTTTAAAATGATGCAGGGATTAGTTCTGATTATTTTTCGTTTGATTAAACAACTGAGGATTCTCATGGATAAATTTATCTATCCATTGCTCAAGAAAAGAATCACGTTCAACTGTGCGAAAATAGCCATAACCCAATACGGAGATGATTCCAGCTCCAAGAGCATCCACTATCAGGTCACACATGGTATCAGTGAGTCCGGATGGGTCATTAAACATTGGCTTTTGCATGTTTAGACTAAAAACACTGTCCATGATGAACTCAAAGATTTCCCACACGGTCCCCAAAGCTACGGCAAATACAAAGGCAAATAACCCCATAAATCCTGCTGTTAAATCCAGATTAATATCATCTTTTTCATTGAGTACATAAACCAGCAGGAAGCCGATTATTCCCAGCAATAATCCGGAGCCAGTATGCAGAACCACATCCCACCACCAGTAGACGATATAGTAGTCGTGTACCTCTCCAAGAAATAATGATGCATATACAAAAATAATTGCGAGTATTTCAAATTCATGAGGAATCTTTAGTTGAAATTGTTTGCCCAGCGCAAGAGGTAAGAATGTTATTGAGAGTATGATTAAAATTTCGGTTGCCATCAGAAAACGTCCCTGATAGAAGGCAAGGAGGGCGCCTATAATCATAGTAGATTTAGTCCCGATTGTGATTGCCCGGAGTACCTTTTGTGTGGTGATCTGAAACTGAAACATAATTTTGACTCTTCTATAAATTATTAAATGCTTCTACGTGTAATTCAAACCTAAGTTGCTCAGCAACCCTTAACATGCCTGCCAGAATAGAGAATGGTTTGAGCTTAAGCTGAGAATGGTCAAGCACAAAGTTAGCATCGATAGCCATAGTATTATCATTAAAGTTTACCAAAGCAGGTAATGCCTGGAATATAGTCTGATTTTTAATTGATATTTTCACATTATAGGTATTTAGTTTGTTATTGATGCTAATGCCCTCTACGTCTAACTGAATAATCGGATAATTATTCGCATCCAGGACGCTGTTGCTTAGCATGTTACTTTTTGTGCCTTGTCTGTCTGAAATGCTGGGGACAGAATTATATTCATCACCGGCATTTTTGCGCTCCGAGTCATCATCAATGATCAAAGCTTGTACCGGGATTGAAAAGATTGCAGTTGATATTAGAGGAGGTGATAAATAGCTTAGATTACCTGTAATATTTTTACTGGTAATAATGTGATTATGACCCATCTCAGACAACAATCCTGCCCGACCAACAAAAACCCTGAGGAATGACCTACCTGAATCTATAGTAAATACCTTTGGTTCATCTTGTATTCCTTCAATCGTATCGCCAGGAAAATCTTGAGGATAGGCAAAATGATTACCAGACAGGGAAATAGTCATTAATATTTTGAGTATCAATTTATTCATTTTAAATCATGAGTATTGATTGCATGCTGTAGTCGCTATTTTCCATGGATTTGATTCGTATCTCCATAATGATTGAAGAAGGTAATTAAAATCGTGATTTAAAGGGATAAATCCCGGAGAATTTGAGGAAAAAAAAGGGAAATTGATAGTAACAGGAGAATCACGCTATGCTGATGCTTGATACTATCTTGAAAAGTTATTTTTCATAAATTAACAGCATAATTTCATAATGGTTACCAAATTGAAACAAATACATATCGTTTCGCTAATTATAGATTTAAGCCTGGTCGCAATATGGGCAATCAGCTTGTCTTTCTAACGCCGATTTTCGTCAGAAATAGAATGAATAAATCCGTAAATATCCTTAGTGCGTTCAGTGTTACAGTCTTGGTGTATTTAGGGATCATCTCAGCCGCCAGTGGTGATCCATTTACAGATCGTAATGCGTCTGATGCAGAATTCACGTTTGTTAGGCTAGTTTATAATTCTGCGCCAGCCATGTATCAGGGATATGGTTATGGAATGAGAGACAGTTGGCGGGTTGATTGGCCTGATGCAGAAAATCATTTTTTACAAGGCTTGGGCCGTCTTACCAATGTTAATAAATCAGCTCAGGGGAAATTATTATCTTTAGTAGATGATGAGTTGTTTGATTTTCCATGGTTGTACGTGTTGGAAGTTGGATCATGGGTGCTCAGTGAAACAGAAGTTCAACGACTGCGAGATTACTTGTTAAAAGGCGGTTTTTTAATGATAGATGATTTTCATGGGAGCCGAGAATGGGCTGGGTTTATTGCAACCATGCGAAAAGTCTTTCCAAACCGTCCAGTTCATGAAATTGATAATAATCATGAAGTCCTCCATGTTTTTTATGATCTGGACAATCGGATACAGATCCCCGGTATGTATACATACTGGAGTGGTAATACATTTGAAAAAGACGGTGTGAAGCCACATTGGCGAGGGATCTATGACGATGAGGGCAGGTTAATGGTAGCAATAAATTTTAACATGGATATCGGTGATGCCTGGGAACACGCAGACCACCCTGATTATCCTGAACCAATGACGGCATTGGCGTACCGTTTTGGTGTTAACTACGTTATATATGCAATGACACATTAGACATGCTCGATTACTTATTAAAATATCCACAGATAGTCTATGACCAGGGTGAATTAATATTTGCACGGGAGTGGCCAGTTTGGATTGCGATAGCAAGTTTTGTTGTCATATTAATTACGATTTCGGTCATGTTACTTGCCAAACGGACTACATTGCGTCTACCACAACTGTTTTGTATTTGGGGTTTGCAGCTTTGTATGGTGCTTGTAGTACTGGTCGTCCTCTGGCAACCAGCGATCATGACTGAAAAGCTCAGGGCAGGTGACAATGTTATCGCTATTATGCTGGACACATCGCAAAGCATGACTTATTCGCAAGCCGATGGCTCAAGGATGCAGGAGGCATTGACGGTTATTGATAATGATGCAATTTCCGCACTTCAGGATCATTATCAGATCTCGCGTTTTACGTTTGCACACGATGCAAACCCTACTGAATCATACGAAACATTACCGTCTCCAGAACAAATGACATTGCTGGGTAATTCTGTCAGGCAGGTACTCAGTATGTCGCGTTCCACACCACTTGGCGCGATTGTTTTGGTTTCTGATGGTGCTGATAATGCCGGAGCCTTGACACAGGACCAGTTAGCAGAGCTTGCAAGTTTTAATGTCCCTGTACATGCGATCGGTGTCGGGCAAGAAGAGATAGAGGAGGATCTTGAACTTCAGGAAGTGACATTACCGGGGCAGGCATTGCCTGGGACAATATTAGCTGCACGAGTTGCCGTGCGCCATGACAAGCCCGGTCAGGCCAGGCTAAAGATTTATGATAATGACAATATAATTATGAGTCATGATCTGGAATTGGACGAGGGAAATAAAATTTCTACAGCATGGATAGATATTCCTGTTTCAGACACTGGATACAGACATTTGAGGTTTTCACTGGATCCCTGGGAAGGTGAACAGATCACTGAAAACAATCATCAATCGCGCGTGGTTAATGTCAAGGAAGAAAAATATAAGGTGTTATACATTGAAGGCGAGCCGCGGTGGGAATATAAATTTATCCGCCGTGCGATGGATAAGGATCAAAGCATAGATCTGGTTAGCTTATTACGCGTCAGTCAGAACAAATTTTACAGGCAAGGCATTAGTAGCCCTGATGAGCTTGTGGAAGGCTTTCCTTTAACGAAGGCAGAACTCTTTAAATACAATGCCTTGATTATTGGCAGTATCGAGGCAGCATCATTTACTCCCGAACAACAACAGATGGTCCACGATTTTGTAAGTGAACGGGGTGGGAGCCTGTTAATGATTGCCGGGCTTAATGGCCTGGGCAGTGGAGGATGGGAAAATTCTCTAATATATGAAGCCCTACCTGCCAGGTTGAGCCAGAGCAATGGTAAATTCATACGCGAAAAGGCGAAAGTTGAACTCACAGCGGCAGGACTGCACTCACCTATGCTGAAATTTGATCAGGACATAAATAATAACCGTAAGGCATGGCAAGAATTACCTGAGATTGCAGATTACCAGTTAATCGGCGAGCTAAAACCTGCTGCCAGCACTTTACTGACCATTGATGTCAATGGTGAAAATCATCCACTTCTGGTTAATCAACCATACGGGCGCGGATCCAGTTATATTTTTGCAACTGGGGGTACCTGGCGATGGCAGATGAGCATGCCCCTGGAAGATCAAAGTCATGAGACCTTCTGGCGCCAATTACTACGAGAACTTGTGATTGATACGCCTGGAAGATTTTTTATGACGAGCCAGGTAACAGGTGATCAAATCAGTATAAAGACTGAAATCAGGGATGAAAATTATGAACCTGAACGGGAATTAAAATTAACAGCAATCGTTACTCCACAAACAGGTGAAGCCATGACAGTGGAACTGCATCCATCACAGGACATCCCTGACCTGATGACGGGTGAATTTCGTGCAGATACATCTGGCTTATATGATATAGAAACCATAACACGTCGTGACAATGAACCTATAGCTTCAGCAAGAATAGCCATTTATCATGATGCAGGAAAGGCAGAATATTTTTCTTTAAGGGCTAACCACATGCTTTTACAGCAACTTGCAGATGCTACTGGCGGGCGATATTGGAATCAAGACGAACTAGATGAGCTATTAAGTGCTATTGAATTTTCTGCCGCGGGTATAACACAAAGAGAGATTAGTCCTTTATGGGATGCTCCATTAATTTTTATACTGTTATTTCTTTTTAAAGCAACTGAATGGTTGCTTAGACGACGTTGGAATACAATTTGATGAGTCGTGTAATTCTATCGCTAGTTTTGATGTTGCCGTTAATGACGTCTGCAGAACTCCACATCACAATAATTCAAGGGCTGGATGGAACCAGTGACTATGCTCAGCAGTTTTCTGAACAGGCTCGCCGTGTAAATATTGCTTCGGAGTCTGTAACCCAAAACCCGTTGATTCGATATTTTTCCGGGGAGGACGCTACAAGAGAATCAATTCTTGATCATTTCAGTCAATTAGCATCAACAATGACACACGAAGATCGAATTGCAGTGTTTCTAATAGGGCATGGGAGCTATGACGGTTTTGAATATAAATTTAATATCCCGGGGCCCGATATAACTGGTAAACATATTAAGGATGTTATGAATGCATTGCCAGCGAAGGTTCAGTTGTTGGTGAATACCAGTAGTGCCAGTGGCGCTATTAATGAGCAATTGAAGAACGAAGATCGAGTGGTCATTACTGCAACTCGAAATGGAAATGAAAGGCTTGCTACCAGGTTTGGTGCTTACTTCTTTGAGGCCATAGAGAATAGCGCTGCAGATATTAATAAAAATAATGCAATTACTGTAAAGGAGGCGTTTGATTACGCTGAACGAATGGTCACGGATTACTTTGAAGACCAAGGTCAACTTGCAACAGAACACCCTCAATTATCTGGTGATTACGCAGGCCAATTTGTAATTGCTCGATTACTAAGAGACAGAACAGAGGATGAAAATCCTGAATTAACAAAATTTCTTACAGAGCGTGGTGAAATTGATATTAAAATCGAAGAACTGCAACTTAAGAAAGGTGAATTGTTGCAGGATGAATTTCTAAGCCAGTTACAGATATTGATGATTGATCTCTCCACAGTACAGGAAAAAATAGATCAAATAAGTGGAGAAAATCAGGAATGATATCCCGGGTGTCCATGTTTATCCGATATTCGACTACAGCACTATTATTTACGTGGGTATTGGTTCTTGCAAATGAGGCAACGGCACGTGCTATTCATTACGGTGCCCTGTCAAATCCCGAATTAGATCAGTGTGATGATTTACATTTTCGTGGAGAACGCATACAGGCTCGACAATGTTACCGGCAATTAATTTCTTCCTCAGCTGACATGTTGGTCCAGGCTGAGAGTAGTTGGGCAATTGGTGATATAAAAAATGCCAATACCCTGTTTCAAAATGCGGTTAAATCTGATCCTGAAAATGCCCTGATGAGAGTACGTTGGGGTGAATTATTTATGCAAACCTATCAATACCAGACTGCATTAGAGCTTTTTCAGGAAGCCTTATTACATGAACCCGATAATAGCTTTGCTCAGATTGGTGCAGCCAAGGCCTTGGTAGAACGGTTTGAATCAGATGCCAGAAAATATATTGATCAGGTCCTAAATAACGAGAATGCTGCCGCAGGTGCGCGCTATCAGGCGTTTTTATTACTCGCCCGTATGGCGATGGAAGCAACAGAGATGTTTAAGGCTGTGGAATTACTCAATGAGGCTGAAACGCTTGCCCAGGAAAATGAGATACCGCCACTGGAGGTCTTTGCTTTATTTGCCAGTATGGACTTGCTGGAGGGAGAGTCCGAGTCGGAATGGATCACCAGGGCCCTGGAAATGAGTCCCGGTTACGGCGATATTTACGCAATTCCTGGTTATTTTTTCTGGATATCACGGCGTTATCGTGAAGCGATTGAATTGTTCAGCACGGCTGTTGAGATAGAGCCAGACCACTGGGTTGCGCATATGGAACTGGGGATTAATTTGTTAAGAGATAATCAGGTGACCAGGGCCAGACAGCATCTGGAAATTGCCTATGGCGGTGATCCATATAATCCCAAGACTGTAAATTCGTTGAGGTTGCTAGATACATTTGATGACTATGATTTAATTAATATTCCTGAGGTCCCAACTGAAAATACTTTTCCGAGGATTACTTTTCGTCTTCATAAGGATGAGAGTGGTGTACTGAGACCCTATGCAGAAAAACTGGCGGAACAGGGCATCAGAGAATTTACCAAGCGATACCAATTTGATTTAAAAGAGCCAGTGATAATTGAAATTTATCCTAATCATGATGATTTCGTTGTGCGTACTATCGGTATGCCTGGTGTTGGCATTCTTGGTGCAACGTTTGGTTATTTGTTCGCAATGGATTCACCCACAGATCATCCTGATAATGAGTACCATTGGGGAACAACATTTTGGCATGAACTGGCGCATGTATTCACTTTGGAGGCAACTGATCATCTGATTCCCCGGTGGTACAGTGAGGGAATTTCTGTTTTTGAGGAGTGGCGGTATGGACCTATTAAGGGAATCAGAATACCTGTCAATGTGCTCGATGCAATGGCCGATGACAAATTTCTGCCCATTGCTGAATTAGATGGCGGCTTCATCCGTCCCAGTTATGACGAACAGGTTATCGTTTCTTATATGCAGGCGGGTTTGGTATGTGAATTCGTTGCGCGTGAATTTGGTTTTGACAAGATTGTGGGGATGTTAGCTGAATTTAAAAATGGTATTGATACAGGTCAAACAGTCAGACGTGTGCTTGGCATTACTCCTGAAGAATTTGATGAACGGTTTGATGATTTCATCTTCGAGGAGTTTGGTGATTTGCTAGGTCATCTGGGTCAATGGAAAACACTCCATCAGCGAGCCGTTAAGGCACTTGCTGAAGAGAAATGGCAGGACACATTGAAGGCAGCGGGTGATGCAATTGAGATTTTCCCGGAGTATGTGGAAAGTGATAGCCCATTTCTATTCATGGCAAGGGCACACTCCAAGCTTGGTGATGACAATGCCGAATTAAATACTTTACATGAGTACTGGCAAAATGGGGGATACGCCCCCGAAGCAATCTGGTTGTTAGCAAATAAGTTATATCATAGAGACAGGAAAACAGAGGCAATTGACGTACTTGATTCCTTAAACATGGTTGATCCATTTGATGTTGAATTGCATAGTACACTGGGAGACTGGTTGCTGGAGGAAGGTGACTATACTCTGGCATTAACAGAGTACAAGGTTGCTCTGGCGATGGAACCCCATGACAAGGCGGCAGCTTTTTACCGCATTGCAAATGCCAATTATTTTTTACAGCAATATGATGATGCCAGAAAAAATGTATTGTCTGCACTTGAAATTGCACCGCATTATCGGCCTGCACAAAAATTATTATTAGAAACAACAAGAACTCAATAACGATAAGGAGATTTGAAAACTCATGTCAGAAGATAATATAAATTCGGGGGCGCTGGATTCAGAAGAGGTCAGACCACTGGTTGAGTCCTTCAGATCTACCATGGATCGTATCCGGGTTGAGGTACGTAAGGTCATTGTTGGACAGGACGAAGTAGTTGAAAATTTGCTAACTACCTTACTGGTCGGTGGACATTGCCTGATCACCGGTATGCCAGGCACGGCAAAGACACTATTGGTAAGAACGCTGGCGAATGCATTGGGCCTGAGCTATAAACGTATTCAGTTTACGCCAGACTTAATGCCTACGGATGTGACTGGAACGGATATTATTGAAGAGGATTCAACCACTGGTCACAAAACCTGGACATTTGTCCCGGGTCCTATTTTTGCTAACGTACTGCTTGCGGATGAGATCAATCGAACACCACCCAAGACCCAGTCAGCCCTGCTTGAGGCCATGCAGGAAAAGTCAGTAACGGTGAGAGGTAAAATCCATACATTGGATCCTCCGTTTCTGGTGCTGGCAACCCAAAATCCCATTGAACTGGAAGGCACCTATCCATTACCTGAAGCACAATTGGACCGGTTTTTATTTAATGTAGTACTGGACTATTTAAGCGGTGATGATGAACTGGCCGTTGTAAACCGTTACACCACTCGTGTAGATATGCCTGAGGTAGATGTCTGCACCAATGCAGAAGATATCCTCAAATTCCAATGGTTGGTTAGACAGGTTCCAGTATCTGATTCAGTTAACCGGTACGCGGTCAATCTCGTGAGG
Source organism: uncultured Gammaproteobacteria bacterium (assembly GCA_943788815.1). Classification (GTDB taxonomy): domain Bacteria; phylum Pseudomonadota; class Gammaproteobacteria; order Eutrophobiales; family Eutrophobiaceae; genus Eutrophobius. Next base: position 288,117 of record CALSRS010000002.1, on the reverse strand, counting down.
GCGACACGTCCCCAAGATCCGGCTGCCCCCGATGCTGTGAGGAAATACGTTAATTTTGGTGCCAGCGTCAGGGCGACCATGTTTCTGACACTAGCAGCCAAGGCGAATGCCTTGTTACAAGGTCGCTATCATGTCAGTAATGATGATATCGCTGCAACTGCATTGCCGGTACTAAGACACAGAGTGCTTACTAATTACCACGCTGAATCCGATGGTACGACTGTAGATGACGTTTTACGTTCTATGCTGGATCATGTGAAGTCCTGAAACCGTGAATTCAACACTACCTAAATCAGGACCTGCCCGCTTATTACAACCAGATGTATTGGCAGGACTGTCTAACCTTGAACTGGTGGCACGGGCAGTTGTGGAAGGGTTTTTAATTGGATTGCATCGTTCACCTCAATTTGGGTTCAGTCAGGAATTTGCAGAATATCGCCCATATGTAGAAGGAGACGACCTGAGATATGTGGACTGGAATGTTTACGCCAGAAGTGAAAAAACCTACATCAAACGATATCTGGGAGAAACCAATAGTCATATGATGTTGCTACTGGATTCCAGTGCTTCCATGTCTTACGGTTCGACAGATATCAACAAGTTTCAGTATGGAAAATACCTGGCGGCCAGTCTGGCTTTTATGGCATCACAACAGCATGATGCTGTTGGTTGTATTATCTTTGATGAAGGTATCGTTGAGTACCGGGCGCCATCAACCCGAAGCGGCAGGTTGATGGGAGTATTACATGCCATAGATAAGGCTGAAGCATCGCATGGAACTGATCTGGGCAAACCATTTCAACACTTTAGTGAATATTCGAAACGGCGAGGCATGGTTGTAGTGATTTCAGATTTTTATAGTAACGCACAAGAAATGATTGAGAATGTCAGACCGCTTGCGTTCAAAGGTCAGGATATTATTTTATTTCAATTACTTGACCCGGGTGAACTTAATCCAGGTTTTAAAGATGATGTTTTAATTGAAGATCTTGAAACTGGCGAAACACTGGAAGTGTCCAGAAAATTTATCCGTGATCGTTATCCTGAAATAATCCAGGACCATATTTTATCGATAAATGAAGCAGCTCAGAGTGTCGGGGCTGATCATGTGCTCGTGAATACATCAGAACCACTGGATCAGGCTCTTCGTAACTATCTAATGTTCAGGCAAAGACGAAGATAATTATGAGTCTTATTGCGCCATTATTTTTGCTCGGTCTTTTCTCTATTGCATTGCCGATATGGCTGCACAGGATGAATACATTAAATCCTGAACGACATGCGTTTCCTTCTGCCATGTTGCTGGAGCACAGTAAGCGAACCTTAATTCAAAAGAAACTCAAATATTTGTTATTAATGGCTTTGCGTATAGGATTCCTTGGCTTACTAATATTTGCGTTTGCAAAACCTCTGATTAGTCGGCCGCCAGTTATAGCAGGTGGTGAGGGCGCCATCCTACATATGATTGTAATTGATACATCGTTCTCCATGAAATATTCAGACCAGTTTAATCAGGCGATGGGAAAAGTATCTGAAATTTTAAATGAATTGGAAGCAGATGACGCTGCTCAACTAATAGCAGCGAGTAATACTATTGAAGTTCTCATGGACCCCGCGGGGATTAATTTCGATTTTGATCAAGTGTTGGGGCGCTTGCAACCCGGGTTTGGTAGGTTAGAAATGGGTAATGTCATTGCGTCTATAGACCAATTGGTAAGCGAGATAGAACAGACGGTAGAGCTCCATTTAATCAGTGATTTTCAGGAAAGCGCCTTACCATCAAAGTTTTCTGAACTGGTGCCCGATGCATTGAAGACTAATTTAAGGGTCTTGAATTTACATCAAATTAGCCAGGATAATGCGGTGAATGCCTATATCGATACCGTGGTACATACTGAAAATGGGATCGAAGTCGCAGTAAGGACCTATCAGAATGATGGAGCAGAAGGTAGTGTTGAAATAATGCTTAATGGTGAAAGTATTAACCAGGAAACTTTAGCATTATCAGATACAGGTTTAACGATATTTGAATTCTCAATTGATGAGATTCCAGAAGGCGAAAACCGTTTGGTGGCGAAGTATTTGAATGATGATTCTCTGGATGAAGACAATATTCGATATTACGTTCTTGACAATACACCTCCTAAGCCAGTTTTACTGTTGACTGAAAATACTGATGCCCTGTCTGTGAAATATCTAACAGCTGCTGTGGAATCTGGGCAACAAGGCTATCGTATAGAAGCCGTGAGGATTAATGAACTGGATCCGCGAATAATAAAACGGTATCCATGGATCTTGATAGATGATCTGGGATTAGTGAACGAAACATTAGAACCTGTGATTACTGAGTATTTAAACAATGGGGGTGCTATTTTTGCTGCACTGGGTACCAGGGCAGCAGAAAAAAATACAATTCCAGTAGTTAATTTTGACGTATCAGCCGATCGCTTAGCGTCGGATATCACTGCACCCTATACAGTATCGGCTATTGATCTTAGTCATCCTGCACTCGCAGAAACAAGTGGGTGGCGAGATATCAATGTTACTCGTTTTTTGGGTCTGGACGTTGGAAACAATGCTGATGTTATTGTTACCCTGGAGGATGGTTCGCCCTTGGTGATTGAGAAAAAATTTGGTACGGGTAGGGTTTTACTGCTGAGCACCAGTCTTGATAACAGGCAGAATGACCTGCCAGTAAGACCGGTATTTGTAAACTTCGTAGCAGAAGCCGGGAAGTATCTATCTGGAGACCAAAAATTAATACAGAACCAGGTAGCTGGAGATTATCTGCAGTTGGTCCAGTCTGGATCTTCTGCAGGACAGGTCATTGACCCACAAGGAGCAAATCTACTATCTCTCGCAGAAACTCACCGCAGTCAGGACATTAAATTGAACCTGACGGGATTTTATGAGATCTATACCTCTGATACTGAAACATTGGTGGCTGTTAACCCGGATGTCAGGGAATCTGAGCCTTCTTTTATGACTATAGAGGCAATTTCGGCCTGGAGGGATGCCCTTTCAGCCCCACAGGTAAGTGTATCTGATTCAGGTCCCATTAATATTCAGCAGGATTCAATAGAATTATGGCATATACTGTTAGTGTTGATGGGAGTTATTGTGCTGATAGAATCGATTATTGGAAACCATTATCTTGGGGCCCGTAGAGGTTATACCTGATGTCTCTAATTTCTGAAAAGCTCGATCATGTACTCGTTCAATATCGTAATCGATTAAAGAAAGTTTTAATCTTGAGAGGGACGGCAATATTGGTGTTTGTGGCCTTATTGCTGTCTGTCATCACTGCGTTTTTATCTATCAGGACAGGTTTTTCTTCTGATACTGTCAATACCGGCAGAATAGTCCTTCTGATTGCAATCTCGGCTATCGTATTTTTCTATTTTGTCCGTCCATTAAACTTACTTGGCAAAAATTTATCAGGTTTAATTGAGCGCCGTTCGGACCAATTTAAGGGAAGGATTGAAACCTACAGTGGGTTAAAAACAGGTCACCCTCTAAAAGATTTGCTCGCAGAAGACACCCTTGTAGTTACGAGTAACAATGCACCCGAAACTATCATACAGAAACGTGAATTAACCATTCCTGGTGTCATTACTGGCATCTGTATCCTGGTCTTTTTATGGTTGATTATCGCAGGTCCCGGTCTATTAAATTATGGCGTCAGGCATTTGTGGGGCGGTTGGGCATTTTCCAATCTTTTACCACCACAAACTATTTCAGTAACGCCTGGTGATGAAGCAGTCAGGCGTGGTGGTAGTGTCCGTTTGTTGGCGGAAATGAACGGTTTTAACCCTTCCAGTGCGAGCATTCAGGTGAAGATGGGCGACAAGGACTGGCAGGAAGTCGATATGATTCAAACCGATAGGGGCTTTGAGTTTACCTTTTTTTCCATACGTGAAGAGACTGAATATTATGTGACATCGGCGGGAATACGTAGCCCGGATTATCAGATACAGGTAGTCGATCTGCCTGACATCGATAATCTGAAACTTACTTACCATTATCCAGAATGGGCCAAACGGACTTCTGATATAAAAGATCCCGGTGGCGATATACAGACCATCGCGGGAACAAGTGTTGAACTGGAGGTGTTGACGGACGCACCGTTACCATCCGGTGTTCTGGTCCTCAATGGTGAATCACAAGATTTAGATATTATTGAACGAACTGCAACGGGTACATTTGAAATATTGGAAGATGGTCAGTACTACATAGCGGCTGAATTAGGTGGAGAACTGGTCAGGCTCAGCGAAGATTATTTTATCCGTGTCATGGAAGATGGAAAACCAGAGATTAAAATTAATCGACCTGGCCGTGACTGGACAGCCAGCAGTATTGAAGAAGTTACCGTGGAAATAGAAGCCAGTGATGATTATGCTCTGGAGACTATGGAACTTCGCTATTCTGTCAATGGTGGTGAATGGCAATCGGTTCCCATGGAAATTGAAGGTAGAAAGATTTCTGAAGATCATGTCTTCTACCTGGAGGACATGCAGGCTAGATCCGGTCGTGATAATACTGCTACTTTGGAAGATCTTCAGGCAGGGGATCTCGTGGCCTATTATGCTCGAACATCGGATAGGGACCAGGAATCTTCCACCGACATGTACTTTATACAGGTGCAGCCGTTTGACAGACGCTATACGCAGTCTCAGCAAACGGGCGGCGCAGGTGGTCAGGGTGGAAATGAACAACAGGAGATTTCACAACGCCAGAAGGAAATCATTGTGTCCACCTGGAACCTGATCCGCGAAAAAACGGAGTCCAAAGGAGAAATCTCTTCTACCACCCAGGACAATGCAATGCTGTTATCAGGCTTGCAGTCAACATTGTCAGAACAGGCCAGGACCCTGGCTGAGAGGGCTCGTGCAAGACAACTAAACGAAGATGAACAGATTAATAAATTTGTGGAAAACATGGAGATGGCGGCAGAAGCTATGATGCCTGCATCAGATTATCTCAAAGCCATTGATCTTGAGAGTGCCATCCAACCTGAACAGGAGGCTCTTCAGCACCTGTTAAGAGCAGAAGCAGTATTCACTGATATGCAGGTGGCGTTTAACCAGGGAGGACAGGGAGGTGGTGGCAGTTCACGTGGGGGTCAGGATTTGGCTGAGATGTTCGAACTGGAAATGGACCTTAAGAAAAACCAGTATGAAACAGGTAGCCCCGCGTCACCTAGTGCACAAACACAGCAGGCCGATGATGCCATGGATCAACTAGAGGACCTTGCGCGTCGACAGGAGCAATTAGCAAATAATTTACATCAACAAAATAATCTCACAGAAGCACAGCGTTGGCAGCAGGAAATGCTAAGACGAGAAGCAGAAGAATTACAACAACGACTAGAGCAAATGGAACAGATGGCCCAAAATTCTCAGCAGGGGCAGCAAGGCCAAGAAGGGCAGCAAGGCCAACAGTCTTCGTCCTCACAAGCAGGCAGTGAGCAACAGCAATCTGCTGCGAATGGTCAGCAAGGAGGTCAAGGTAATAGTCAATCGGCGACTAGCCGTCGACTTGAAAGTGCCATCAGAGCAATGGACGAAATTTCCCAGGCAATGCAAAACCAGGGTGACAGAGAAGCATTGGACCGTGCAGCACAGGAGGCCAGTAGGCAGTTGCAGGGCGCACGGGACGAGGTGGCCCGTACTCAGCAACGGTCTATGCAGGAATCTTTTGACAATATGGCAGCTTCTGCAAATGAACTGTATGAAGAACAGATGCAAATGGAGCAGGAATTACAGCAAGCAGTAAGACGTGCGCTTGCAGAGCGTGATCGAACCGGTCAAGTGACAAGTGGTTTATCACCTGCTCAAGAAGCTGAGCTTGCTGAAGAAAAGAAAGCGATGTCAGAACGTCTACAAAGACTGGAACAAGCAATTTACTCATCGGTGGAGCAATATGAAGATAGTATGCCCGAGGCAATTGCCGATCTCCGCGAAGCACAGGAAGTTATTGGAAAGTCACAATTACAAGAACGATTGTATGTGGCATCTGAATATATTGCATACGGAGCGGCGCCCTACATTGCGGGAAGTGAGAGTGCAGTTACACAGGCTTTAAGCGACATTACTGACATGCTCCAGGACGCAAATCGTGTTGCAAATGGAACAGAACTGGCAGATACCGATGAACTTGGAGAGACTTTGGCACAAACGCGGTCGCTGAGAAGAGATCTTGAACAGTTGAACCGGGACGGGGAACCATCAGAATCTTCAAATCAGGCAAGCGATCCATCGCAAAACCCATCACAGTCCTCATCACAAGGTGGAGAAAGTCCAGGACAGAATATTGCCCAGGGCAATGTTTATGGTGGTGGTGTCTGGCAAGGAAATACCAACCGTGAAGGTCCTGTTATTGATCGCGCCACCTGGGATCGATTTGGACAGGAACTAAATGAGGCCGCCCGGGCTATCCGTGATGTGATTCCTGAATTACGAGATCAGGATTTAAGCCTGGAAGAAATCAATGAAATCCGCGACTTGACCCAGCAATTACAACAACAAATTGCATTTTCAGGGAATGGCAAAAATGACGAAATTATTGAGCAGGAATACTTGGCAGCATTAAACTTGATCGAGCAACTTGAGCTAAGATTGGATGCTGGAATGAAAAACAAGGATCCGCAAAATGTTCGCTCTGCAGCTGCAGAGCCTATCTCAACCGAGTATAAGGACGCTATAGCAGAATATTATCGCCGATTAAGCAGGGAAGAATAATTTCATACTTCAACTAAGACTCTGTATTTTCTCCATTTACCTCAAATATTAGCAGGTTTTCAGATTGGTTCAGGCAGTAGATATGTTACTATTTACGATGTGGTCCGTATCGGTCTTCGTGGCGTTAAATTATGAACCCCGTCAGGCCCGGAAGGGAGCAGCGGTAATAATGGATACGGGTGCGTTAGATTCGGTGCGGGCCCTTTAAAATATAATAAACAAGGATAAGCAGGCAAGACCTGTTAGTTGTAAAAAGGTGTAAACAAACATGACATATCAGGTCCTTGCCAGAAAATGGCGCCCACAATCGTTTGATGACATGGTTGGACAACACCATGTTCTTGCAGCGTTAAAAAATGCCCTGGATTCTGATCGGCTACATCATGCATATTTATTTACAGGAACACGTGGTGTAGGTAAAACCACCCTCGCCAGAATTTTGGCAAAATGTCTGAATTGTGAGGAAGGTGTTAGCTCCGTACCTTGCGGTAGCTGTAGCGCATGCACTTCTATAGATAATGGAAGATTTGTTGATTTAATCGAAGTAGATGCCGCGTCCCGTGCCAAGGTTGAGGAGACACGTGATCTTATGGATAACGTCCAGTATGCACCTAGTAATGGACGTTACAAAGTTTACTTAATAGATGAAGTTCATATGTTTTCCAATCATAGTTTTAATGCTTTATTAAAAACTCTGGAAGAACCACCTCCCCATGTGAAATTTTTATTGGCTACCACTGAGCCCAAGAAATTGCCAGTAACAATTTTATCTCGTTGTCTGCAATTTAATTTGAAACATCTGACCCGTGATCAAATTACAGCACAATTAAAGATGATTGCTGAAAAGGAAGATGTTAAGACAGACGATGAATCATTACGTCTGATTGCAGCGGGAGCAAATGGAAGTATGCGAGATGCTTTGAGTTTGCTTGACCAGGCGATTTCCCACGGCAGTGGTGAATTAAAGCAGGAACTGGTGAGAGATATGCTGGGTACTATAGACAGCCAGGATTTGATATCACTCTACGAGGCATTGATAAACAATGATGCCACCGCACTGATACATTGTATCGATAAGATGGACGAGCATACGCCTGATTATGATGCTGTCTTTGCAGAAATCCTTACTGACTTGCATGATATGGCAGTGTGTCAGGCCATCGGTGCCGGGGCAGACACATTGACGGATATCAGAGCAGATATTCGTCATCTGGCAGAGCGTTTAGGTAAAGAGGATGTTCAATTGTATTACCAGATTGCTCTTGCTGGCAGAAGAGATCTATTTATGTCGCCAGATACAAAGATAGGGTTTGAAATGACCCTGGTGAGAATGCTGGCATTTCGGCCAAATACAGTTAGCCGAGGACCTGAAGACTTGAATGGAAAACAAACTCACACCTCTGTTAAACCTGATCTAGCAAATATAAATCATGAGTCAGCAGAAGCAAGTATCGGTAAAGACTGGAAGAATTTAATAGATGAAATGGCCCTGACGGGGCTGGTCCGGGAACTGGCAGGAAATTGTATATTAAAAGAACATGATCGTGACCGTATACATCTAGTTCTACTGCCTAGTCAGGAACACCTGTTGAGAACTATTCAACAGGAACGTTTGCAAAGTGTTATACATGAACGATTTGGCAAGGATGTGAAATTAGTAATTACGGTTGAAGAACCTGATTCTGAGACACCAAACCAATCCAAGAAAAGATTGAAGGATGAGCGAGAACAACAGGCAATAGAGTCATTCAATGATGATCAAGATGTTAAGAATATCGTTGATACATTTAATGCAACTATTGAACAAAACACGATACAACCACAATAAGTATTGTTGAGGCGAATATGAAAGCAGGATTAGGAAATATAATGAAACAGGCACAGCAGATGCAGGAAAATCTGAAAAAAGTGCAAGATGACATTGCCAAAACAGAAGTTACAGGTGAGTCGGGTGCAGGCCTGGTAAAGGTTACCATGACAGGAAAGCATGATGTCAAAAAAATTAATATTGATCCGAGCTTGATAGGGGATGATGTAGATATGTTGGAAGATCTCGTGGCGGCGGCTGTTAATGATGCGAATCGGCGTGTGGAAATTATGACTCAGGAAAAAATGTCAGAAATATCTGCTGGGTTGAATCTACCCGCGGGTATGAACCTGCCATTTTAGAGCCGCATCAAAATAGCTGTTATTATCAATATTAGGCTCGTGCCTATCATAATAATGTGGAGTCGAAAGTCTGCAGTTGCTCTATAAATTTGATTTATCAATATGCGCGATCCTTATCATTGTTGAAAAAAATAATTAAAAACGATTCCAGTTTTTTAGAATAAAAAAATTAAGTAATTTAGAATTTAATATGTCTTCATCTTCACGGCTCGACCAGTTGATTACTGCACTATGTTGTTTGCCCGGCATAGGGAGAAAATCTGCCCAGCGTATTTCATACCATTTATTACAAAGAAACCGTCATGGCGCACGCGACCTTGCATCAGCATTGCAGCTTGCCATGGACGAAATTGGCCATTGCATTCGTTGTCGGAATTTTACTGAATTGGAGTTATGTGTAATTTGTTCTAACAATAATCGTGATAAATCATTACTGTGCGTGGTAGAAAGTCCGGCCGACGTATTTGCAGTGGAGGATGCTGCTTATAGAGGTGTCTATTTTGTGCTCATGGGGCACCTTTCCCCTCTGGATGGTGTGGGTCCAGAAGATCTGGGCCTGGAAAAACTTGATGAAATCATGAAGGAAGGCGAAGTTAAGGAAGTCATCATGGCTACAAATTCCACCGTTGAAGGCGAGGCCACTGCACACTTCATCAGTGAGATGGTCAGGAAAAACAAGATTAAAGTGTCCCGTATAGCTCACGGTGTACCCGTGGGGGGGGAGCTTGAATATATTGATAGCGGAACGCTGTCAGAGGCCTTGTCAGGTAGAAGAGAAATCTAAAGCCGTTTTCTTTTTATTGTTTACGAAACTTCGTTCTCACCTTGCTCTGATGCGAGGCTGGGCAGAGGCTGTTAACTCGTTTCAGGTTCTTACTTGTTTTTACTACATGCATTCGTGCAGGTATCAAATTTTTAATAGGTTCTGGTCTCATCTCAATAAAAAAAATTTATCTAATATTGATTATGGTTCAATATCCATGTGATGACATGTAGCTTGTCTGTCCTTTTATAAGGCGCTGACTGAACGCCATAAAATCCTTAACCCTAAAGATTTATCTCAATTTGAAGAATTAATAAGATTAAATTCTTGGTCCTGTGTGATTTAAACCTGTTTTTCTGATAAATGAGCAATGCGTATGGGAGCTGGAGGATGGGAATCATGAAACGCCGAGTAAAGCGGATCTGGTGTCAGGGTATTGGCATTTTCTTTATATAATTTCACCAATGCCTGGATCAGGTTTTCAGACTGGGCCTGGTTTGCAGCAAAGTCATCAGCTTCAAATTCATGCAGTCTGGAATAATAGGCAAACATGGGTTGCATGAAGAATGTAAATACAGGGATTGCAAACATAAACAGAATCAGTGCCATGTAGGTGGAGGGCATTTCTACTCCCAGCCCGTTGTAAAACCAGGGTTTATCGATTAGCCAACCCAATATCCACAAACCTATGAGGAATGTAGTAGCCATGAGTGCAATCCGTTTTTTAATATGGTTGCATTTAAAATGTCCGAGTTCATGGGCAAGTACCGCTTCAATTTCTTCGTGGGATAGATCATCCATCAATGTATCGAAGAAGACAATACGTTTATTCCCCCCCATTCCTGTAAAGTATGCGTTGCCATGGGTGGAACGCGTGGAACCATCCATGACAAAAACTCCCTGGCTGGTGAAACCATTTCTATCCAGCAGCGATTCTATACGCGTTTTCAAATCCTGGTTTTCAAGAGGTCTGAATTTATTAAATATTGGTGCGATGAAAGCAGGATAAAACCACATCATAAATAAACTAAATCCCAACCATGTCATCCAGACATAAAGCCACCAGAGATCGCCGGCATTCATCATTAGCCATAACACCAGTGCCAGCATGGGCACGCCAATTACCAGACTGAGTGTCAATGATTTAAATAAATCCGTAATAAATGTCTTTGGTGTGGTTTTGTTAAAACCAAAATTCTCTTCCTGTACAAATGTTCGGTAAACAGACATGGGGAGATCAAGCAGGCTTGAAAGCAGCATGACCGTTAACATTAATCCTACACCTGTCCACAATGGTGAAAGGGATAGCTTACGCCAGATATTATCGAAAATATTTAATCCACCACCTAAGGTCCACGCTAGTAATATCACTGTGCTGATAATTAATTCAATACTCGCAGTACGAGATTTAGCCTGGGTATAATCTGCAGCCTTTTGATGTGCTTCTAAACTGATCTTGTCAGTAAATTGCTCAGGTACAGTTTCTTTATGTTTGGCGACATAGTGGATGTGCCTATATATCAGTAAATACTGTACAACAAGGCCAATTGTGAGAAAGGCAAGAAACAGAAAACTGAATGAATTCATGTAATTAATCCTGATTATTATGTTGAATGTCGATTTCGTACGATATTAGGTTAAAATGTTCCAGAAACTAGTTGAAAATCATAATGAATCAATCACCTGACAATCTGATTTGGATAGACCTGGAAATGACTGGCCTCGATCCAGATGCAGATTATATCATCGAAATTGCAACAGTAATTACAAATGCGAATTTAGAGATACTCGCCGAGGGGCCTGTAATTGCTATTCATGTGGAGGACGTCATATTAAACAATATGGACGAGTGGAATACCACACAGCACGGGAAATCAGGTCTGATTGACCGGGTCAAGAGTAGTCAGTATGCAAATAAGCAGGCTGAAAAACTGACGCTGGAGTTCCTGCAAGAATATGTCCCTGCTAATGTTTCACCTATGTGTGGTAATAGCATTTGTCAGGATCGTCGTTTCCTGCATCGATTTATGCCTGATCTAGAAGTCTATTTTCATTACCGCAATCTGGATGTTAGTAGTTTCAAGGAACTGGTCAAACGATGGGCATCGGGAAAACCACAATTTCTAAAAAACTCCAGCCATCTTGCCCTCAATGATATCAAGGATTCCATAGAAGAATTACAATTCTATCGTGACAATTATTTCAAGTTTTAGTCATGGGTATCTCTTCCATAGATATTAATCGCAGGTTATATCCAGCCAGTATAGTCCGTGAGCTGGATCGCATCGCGATAGAAGAACACAAAATTCCGGGAATTGATCTGATGCATAGAGCAGGACAGGTTACCTGGGATATATTGCTCAATGAGTGGCCCGACGCAAAACATATTCTTGTGATTTGCGGTGGCGGTAATAATGCAGGTGATGGTTATGTGATTGCCAAATTAGCCCTGGAAGCAAAACTGGATGTGACAGTTATTGCAATTAGCCCAGTAGAAAAATTGAAAGGTGATGCTCTGATTGCCGCAAATGAGTATTTGTCATTGCATCAGGTCCCTCTGGACTCATTGGATGAAATAGAATTTGCAAATATTGATGTCATCGTCGATGCAATTCTTGGTACAGGAACTGATAGAGTAGTAACGGGGCAATATCTAAAAGCTATAAATTATATTAATGAATCCAGTATTCCAGTTGTTTCAGTGGACGTCCCTTCAGGCTTAGATGCTAATACCGGTAAGGTTCAAGGAGCAGCGGTTAAATCTGATTGTACCGTGACTTTCATTGGTCAAAAACAGGGTATGCATACCGGTGAGGCGGCAGATTATTGCAAAAAAATTATTTTTAATAAGTTGGATGTTCCTCCAGTTATTTATCAGTCAGTTACACAAACTGCTGAACTTGTAGATATCTCAATTTTCGAATATTTATTTTCTCCACGTAGTCGGACAAATCACAAAGGTCATAATGGTCACGTCTTGATCATTGGTGGTGATTATGGCTATGCCGGTGCTGTAATAATGAGTGGTGAGGCAGCGGCTCGCACTGGTGCGGGTCTTGTCAGTATTGCAACACGTCCTGAACATGCTTATACCCTACAAAATAGTTGCCCTGAACTAATGGCAGCAGGAATTAGTTCTCCCAGTGATATTCGATCACTGTTAAGTCGGGCTACAGTTATCGCTATTGGACCCGGCCTTGGGACAACATCATGGTCTGTTGGTTTACTGATGGAGATTCTTGATACTAAATATCCATTGGTAATTGATGCAGATGCCCTCAACCTCCTTGCTGTAGATCCGATAAAACGAAATAACTGGGTGTTGACGCCACATCCAGGCGAAGCTGCTCGTTTATTAAACATTTCTGTGTATGAGGTCCAGTCAGACCGTATTACAGTAGCTAAAGCCTTACAGCAAAAATTTGGCGGTGTCATCGTCCTGAAAGGATCTGGAACAATCATAGCTTCATCTACTTGTCTTAGGATTTGTAAGGATGGTAATCCAGGTATGGCGACTGGCGGAATGGGAGATGTATTGACAGGCATCATTGCAGGTTTAATAGCGCAGGGAATAGATATGGAATTGGCAGCTTCATCGGCCGTATGTCTCCATGCACGCGCAGGAGATTTAAGCGCTGCCCAGGATGGAGAACGAGGCATGATGGCAACAGATCTGTTTCCATATATTCGCAAATTGGTAAATATTGATAAATGAATAAGATTATTAATAGTGCAGCTGAGATGGAGAAACTTGGTATCGTAATATCACAAGTTTCTAACCCAGGCATGAAAATTCACTTATCAGGGCCTCTGGGTGCAGGTAAAACTACCCTGGTGAGAGGCTTCTTGCGTGGATTGGGTTATCTTGGGAATGTGAAAAGTCCAACCTTTACTCTGGTGGAACCTTATGAATTTGAGGCATATTCTGTATTTCATTTTGACCTTTACCGGATTGAATCTTCATTGGAATTGGAAGCCATTGGATACAGAGAGTATCTGGGAGCAGATTCTATATGTTTAATAGAATGGCCAGAGAAAGCAGATGATTACCTTGAAATCCCTGATTTATTAGTAAAAATACAAATAGAGAATGATAGCAGGATTGTAGATATCTTAGCCCCAGGAGGCGTTGCTAAGCCATTGATTACTAAGATATCATCTCAAATGAATCATTAGATATCAGCTTAATATTGTTTTAAATCATAAAGATAGCTTGATTTTCTAATAAAAAATTGAAATTATTAGTGTAATACGTTTGAAATTAAGTGACAATTATTAATATGCGTCTACTTTTTTATATCATTTTAACGTTTTTTACCTGGACCGTATCGGCAGCTACTATTGATGTCGAGAATATTCGTATCTGGGCTGCGCCTGAAAATACCCGAATTGTTTTAGATCTCAGTGGTCCTATTGACCATGAATTAACCAAGCTCAACGATCCTTTCCGTGCAGTTGTCGATATAAGTAATGCAAGATTAAAAAATGACCTGTCTCAACCCGTAGATGCAGATAGATATCTCAGAAGATTACGTAGCGCTAATCACGAGGATGACCTTAGAGTTGTCCTGGATCTGAAAAAATTTGCCATTGTTAAAAGTTTTCAACTTGAACCTAATAAAACATACGGTTACCGTCTTGTGATTGACCTTTCTAGCGATGATAATCAGGAAACCGATGTTATTGATGAAAACACAAAATCAATAGATGAGATATTGGCGCCTCGTGACGTAGTAATTGCAATAGACGCCGGACACGGTGGGGAAGATCCTGGTTCAATTGGCCCATCTGGTACGTATGAAAAAGATATAGCGTTAATACTGGCAAAAAAACTGGTAGCTAAAATAAACCAGGTCCATGGAATGAAAGCCGTGCTCATAAGGGAAGGGGATTACTATGTAAGATTGAGAGATCGTATAGACAAGGCCAGAAAACATAATGCCGATTTGTTTGTTTCCGTACATGCTGATGCCTTTACAGATCCCAGGGTATCGGGATCATCCGTTTATGTATTGTCCCAAAAGGGAGCCAGTAGTGAACATGCCAAGTGGCTTGCTGCAAAGGAAAATGCTTCAGATTTGATAGGTGGGGTTAAACTGGAAGACAAGGATGATGTTCTGGCTTCGGTATTACTGGATTTATCCCAAACAGCCAGCCTTGAAGCCAGTATTGATGTTGCAGACAAGATACTTGCAGGTTTGAAAAGTGTGGGTAAATTGCATAAACGTCGAGTAGAATCTGCTGCATTTGCAGTTTTAAAATCACCTGATATACCATCTGTTTTAGTCGAGACGGCTTATATATCCAACCCTGGCGAAGAAAAAAAGCTCAGGAGCCCAAGCCATCAAGAAGCTCTCACCAGTGCTCTTCTTGCGGGTCTAGAGGCATATTTCAGGTTTAATCCGCCAGACAATTCAATAATTTCCCAATACAGGTCCTTGGAATATGTGATTTCCCGTGGGGACACATTGTCTGATATTGCAAGTCGTCACAGGGTCAGTTTGAGTAGCCTCAGACAGGCAAATGGTCTTGCCTCAGACAAGATTCGCATAGGTCAGAAACTCATAATTCCACTAAGTGGCAGTTAATCTCTTATGTCAGCTAGTATCTGACTAATCTACGCTGTTCAATTTGTTTGTATAAAATACTTCACTGTCTACTAATGTGACGTTAATCTAGATTGATGTCACAGAATCGAGAACTACCCAGAATAGCCAGCTTACATGGCTCCTTAATAAATCAGATTGCGGCAGGAGAGGTAATTGAAAGACCCTCTTCTGTCGTTAAGGAACTGGTAGAAAATGCAATAGATTCTGGCGCTACAAAAATTGAAGTCCATGTAGAGAGAGGGGGCGCAGAAAAAATCCTTATTAGAGATAACGGGTGTGGAATTCATCCAAATGATTTGGAATTGGCGATACAGCGCCATACAACCAGCAAACTCCGGGACCAAGATGGGTTAAATGCAATAAACAGTCTTGGTTTCAGGGGGGAAGCCCTTTCCAGTATTGCATCAATTTCAGAGTTCTCAATTACATCAAGAATATCCTCTGAAGAAAATGCGATGAGGCTAGAATTTGATCCTTATACATCGAATACAAATCTATTACCTGCGGCTGCAAATATCGGTACTAGCGTAGATGTCATCAAGTTATTTCAACCAGTACCTGCTCGTAGAAAGTTTCTGCGATCTGCTAAGACAGAATATTTACATATACTTGAATTATTAAAACGATTTGTCCTGAGCCAATGTCATATAGATTTTTATCTATACAACAATAAAAATCTAGTGTTGTCGTGTCGATCCTGTAAAGACGATTACAGTGATCGGCTTTCCACAATATTCGGGACCTTGTTTTATAAAAACGCCTGGTTTATTGATAACAGTATTGCAGGAATACGAGTATGGGGTTGGGTGGGAAATGAGAAGACATTCAGGAGCCAGTCAGACAGGCAGTATCTATTCTTAAATAATCGGATAATTAAGGATAAGCACATTAACCATGCAGTTCGTATGGCATTGGATGAATTAGTTCATGAGTCAAGATATCCCAGTTATATCCTGTATGTCGAAGTTGATCCATCCACAGTAGATGTGAATGTACATCCTACAAAGCAGGAAGTCAGATTTCGAACTCCAAGGACTATCCACGATTTTATTTATGCTGTAATCAGTGATGTTGTTAGGCAACACAGACAATCGGGTGCCTTACTTATTTCGGATGAGGGAAATAAGTGGGATATACACGAAAACGCACAGCAATCAGCACCTACATTGATGATTAAAGATCACATGATTAATTATCAGATTTCAAATTCAACGGTGGACCAAAAGCAGGTTGAAAGCAGCCCGATTGGTAGCCCTGTCATGCTACTCTCGGAAAATATATTAATTACAAGATATGCAGGAGGATTTAGGCTGGTTGATTTTTATAATCTCAGAAAATATTTTTTATACACTGTATTGGCTGAAGAAATAAAATCTGGAGAAATAAAATCACGTCCGCTACTTGTTCCAGTGGCTTTGAAATTAAATGATAAAAAAATTGATGTAGTTCTTTCTTGCCAGGAATCTTTATTGAAAATGGGGTTTGATACAACACAATCAGGACCTCTGTCAATTACAGTTCGATCAATTCCTACATTACTACCAGCAATAGATATAGATAGGGCAATACAAATATTTATAAAAAATTATCATCCAGGTTCAGCTTTTGATCTTCAAATAATGCTTGAACTAGTCGGAGAAATGATTGAAATATCTTTAGCTGATAGTAACGAGATACTATCGATGGATGAGGTTAAGGTGTTATTGAAGCAGTTTAAGATACTTGATTTACCTTTTGCTAAAAGAAATGTACAGGGATACTGGAAGACGATGACAAATGAGGATTTGAAAAAGATCATTCATAATGGCAACTGAAAGTAGAAAAAAAATACCAGTAATATTTTTGATGGGACCCACTGCTAGTGGTAAAACGCAAATCGCATCTGAACTGGTGCAGCAGCTTCCCGTGGATATAATCAGCGTTGATTCTGCCATGGTGTATCGTGGATTGGATATTGGTACGGCTAAACCCAGTGAAGATATTCTTAATATTGCGCCGCACCGACTCATCAATATCTGCGATCCTGTCGATATATATTCTGCTGGAAATTTTGTTTGTGATGCCAAAAGGGAAATTGAAGCAATTCAATCAAAAGGAAGAATCCCATTGTTGGTTGGAGGGACAGGCTTATATTTTCGTAGCCTTGAACAGGGATTTTCGCCTTTGCCGGAAGCAAATCCAGAGATTCGTGCTCGATTAGAACAAGAATTAAGTGAAAAGGGATTGGCTGCACTTTATTCCAGGTTGCTTAGTGTGGATCCCCAATCAGAAAGTCGTATTCATAAAAATGATCCTCAGCGTATACAACGCGCACTGGAGATATATGAAGAAACCGGCAAGCCGGCTTCTAATTGGTATAGCCAAGGACGTGTAAATTGCATAGAAAGCCCTGTTATTAAGCTGGTCGTTGCCCCAAACAACAAGGATCAGCTACACAACACGATTGAAGTGCGATTTATGCAAATGCTAGATAGAGGATTGGTTGAGGAGGTAAAAGGACTTCAAAAACAAAATAAACTGCATGTTAGCTTACCTTCAATGCGTCTGGTAGGTTACCGCCAGGTCTGGTCATATCTTGACGGAGAATTATCGTATAAGCAAATGATAAGTAAGGGAATAATAGCTACCCGTCAGTTGGCAAAAAGGCAGTATACCTGGCTTCGAAGGGAGGAAAATGCGCATTGGGTAGACAGTGAAATGACACAAATATCTCATTATTTACGAAATTATATTGAGTCTCGTGCACTCTATAATTTCACATAGTAAACTATGGAGGTATTAGGAGTTGGAGGGTCAGGGACTGACGTCATGGAAGAAATAAACATAACTATAACGATATATAAAAAAAAGGAGAGCCATCATGAGTAAGGGGCATACATTGCAGGATCCCTTTCTTAATGCATTACGTAAGGACAGAATTCCAGTTGCGATTTATCTCGTTAATGGAATTAAACTACAGGGGCAAGTTGAATCATTTGACCAATTTGTCATTTTATTAAGAAATTCAGTTAGTCAACTTGTCTATAAACATGCTGTTTCAACCATTGTTCCGACTCGAAATGTTAAATTGCCAAGACCTGATGAGGATAGTGAAAACATTTGATTATTCAGATAGGTAATTACTGATTTGACTGAAGTTGATGATGCGCAAGTCAAACGAGCAGTACTTGTAAGTATAGACTTCAATACGCCACGATTCGACGAGGAACTGGATGAATTTATTCAGTTGGTGGAATCGACAGGCTTGTCGCCGGATATAATTATTGGTGGTCAAAGGTACAAACCAGATGCCAGGTTTTTTATTGGTAAAGGTAAAGTGGAAGAAATTTCGGAATTCGTTCAAGCACATAAGCCTGATCTAGTTATATTTAACCACGAATTGACGCCTGCACAGGAAAGGAACCTGGAAAAAGAGATAAAGTGCCGAGTTCTTGACAGAGTTGGCCTAATTTTAGATATTTTTGCACTCAGGGCAAGAAGTTACGAAGGCAAGTTACAGGTTGAACTTGCCCAATTACAACATCTATCTACTCGTCTCATTAGGGGATGGACTCACCTTGAAAGACAAAAGGGAGGGATTGGTTTAAGAGGACCTGGCGAGACGCAGCTTGAAACTGACCGAAGATTGATCGGAAACCGTATAAAAGCAATAAATAACCGCTTGAGTAAGGTAAGAAGTCAACGAAATCAGGGCAGAAAATGGAGGAAACGATCCGGTGTGCCAGTGGTTTCCCTGGTAGGTTATACTAATGCAGGAAAATCCACTCTATTTAATCGACTAAGTGGTGCCAGTGTCTATACTGCAGATAAACTTTTTGCCACATTGGATCCCACATTAAGACGGCTAGAACTATTTCCGGGCTATAAAATCATACTCAGTGATACGGTCGGATTTATACGCCATATCCCACATGATTTGATTCAGGCGTTTCACGCTACTCTTGAAGAGGTTAAATCAGCTGATTTATTGTTGCATGTCGTGGATGTGAACGATGAACAACGAGACGAACATATTGCCCAGGTGAATTCGGTGATCGAGCAAATTGGTGCTGATGTGGTTCCTCAGGTAATGGTATTTAACAAGATTGATGTAACAGATCGGGTTCAAGCCCATGTGATTGATAATCCAGGTGACGTTGCAAAATGCTGGTTATCTGCACATTCCGGAGAAGGCGAAAACGAACTAAGGGAGTTAATAGGTAAATATATCAGGGCGGAGAAACAAACGTTTAAACTTCATGTACCTGCAGATGCAGGAAAAATACGCGCCAGTCTGTTTGAAAAAGGGGCAGTCTGCCATGAAGTGCTCGATGGTGAAGGTGGTTGGTTGATAGATGTAAGTATCGACCAGCCCTCATTGGAGAGGATATTCAGGGATAGTGGAAATCTGTTGTCCATGATCCAGTAAAATTTGGTGGATAGTATGGTAGGATATCTAACAATAATCTTAGGATTAAATACGACGTTTTTAAATTATTAGTGGAGTTAAATAATGGGTTGGAATGAACCTGGCGGTGAAAAAAAAGATAAGGACCCCTGGAGTAAAGGACCAGGTGGTGGAAATGATGGCCCCCCTGATCTGGATGAAATTGTAAAAAAGATGCAAGAAGGCCTGGGAGGCATATTTGGTCGTAAATCACCATCTACTATAGGTGGCGGTAGTAATGGTTCTCCCTTATTAATACTTGGAATCCTCGCCGCACTGACCGTTGCCTTGGTCTATGACATCACATATACAATTGACCAACAAGAAAAAGGACTGGTCTTACGTTTCGGTCAATATGTAAAAACGATGCAGCCGGGCTTGAACTTCGCATTACCCAGTGTTATCGATAATGTAGAAAGGTTTAATGTAGGCCAGGTCAGGTCTATACAGCACAAAACATCCATGCTTACTCAAGATGAGAACATTGTGGACGTAGAGGTAGCTGTTCAGTGGCGAATTATGGAGCCGACAAATTATAGGTTTAATGTAGTGCAACCTGAAATGACCTTGCAACAGGTCGCTGAAAGTGCAGTCAGGAGTGTCATAGGAAAAAGCACCCTGGATTATGTGCTAACTGAAGGTCGTAGTGATGTGGCCCAAAGCCAGGAGGCTCTGATGCAACAGATACTAACGGATTATAATTCTGGTATTTTGATCGTTAAGGTCGATATGCAGACTGCCAAGCCACCAGAGCCAGTTAAAGCTGCATTTGATGATGCTATTAAGGCGCGTGAAGATGAGCAACGATTAGTGAACGAGGCGGAAGCCTACCGTAATGAAATAATCCCACAAGCCAGAGGCGCAGCAGCAAGGGCAAGAGAACAGTCAAATGGATATAAGGCGAGAGTAATCGCAGAAGCAGAAGGAAATGCAGCTAGATTTGAACAAGTACTTACTGAATATGAGCGTGCTCCAGCTGTGACACGTGAACGGCTTTATCTTGAAACGATGCAACAGGTCCTATCAAATTCAAATAAAGTTCTGCTGGACGGAGATGGGGGTAATAGCCTGATGTATTTACCTCTGGATAAAATGATCGAAAACAACCCTCGAGGAAGTACTTCATTATCCAATACTATTGAACCACCATTATCAGGTTCATCAACATTTCAGGCACCAATAAATCAGTATGATAGGTCTAACGCTAGAGACAGGGGGGCAAGATAATGGCATTTATAAGAGGTTTGGTCCCGGTTGTCGTTATTGGGTTGATTCTTGCGTATTTATCAATGTTCAGGGTGTATCAATGGGAACAGGCGATAGTATTCAAGTTCAGAGAAGTTCAGGATACTGTTAACGAGCCAGGTTTGCATTTTATGATTCCATGGATTAATACAGTACAAAAATTTGAAACACGCCTTTTAAATTTTGATCAGGAAGAACAACGGTTTTTGACTATCGAGAAAAAGGATGTACTTGTTGATTACTATGTGAAGTGGCGAATATCCAATGTTGAGGAGTTTTATACGGCAACTCGTGGGGGAGATATTCAATATGCCAATGGTCTGCTTGGTCAAAGAATTAATCGGGCCCTACGTGATGAATTTGGTAGAAGAACAGTACAGGAAGTTGTTGCTGGTGCTAGAGGTGAAATTCTGGATATTGTTCAATCAACCACAGAAATGGTGCAGGGAGAACTTGGGATTGATGTCGTTGATGTCAGGACAAAGAAGATAGATTTGCCCGAGGAGGTTAGCTCTTCCGTTTATGACAGGATGAAGGCAGAACGAACCCGGGTTGCCAAGGACTTCAGGGCAAGAGGCGGTGAAGCTTCTGAAAGAATACGTGCAAACGCAGATCGCGAGCAGGAAATCATACTTGCAAATGCATACCGGGATGCTGAAACCATACGAGGTGAAGGTGATGCTCAGGCGACGGAAATTTATGCATCAGCGTATGGGAAAGATCAGGAGTTTTTCTCATTTTATCGAAGTTTAATTGCTTATCAGAACAGTTTTATCGGTAATAATGATATTATGATTCTCAAGCCTGATTCAGATTTTTTTAAATATTTCAGAGGTCAGCAAGGAAAATAGCCGCAACAATACATCCACCTTACGATACGCTACTTACTCAGATCCATGTGGACTGATTTATTGACTGCTCTGGCACTGGTTTTCGTAATAGAAGGAATAATGCCGTTTTTAAATCCCGATGGTGTCCGCAAAATGTTTATGATGGCCTCTCAATTAACTAATACCAACCTAAGAATTATGGGATTAACAAGTATGTTACTGGGTTTGATTTTTTTGTATTTGGTGCGCTAAAAAATGTCAGATAGTAAGTCGTGGATATTACCTGAGGGTATTGAAGAAGTTCTGCCGCCGCACGCCTATCAATTGGAACTCTTGTCCCGAAAAATTATTGACCAGTTTGATAGTTGGGGCTATGAACTGGTCATACCACCTTTGATTGAATACCTGGATTCGCTATTAACAGGAACTGGTAAAGATCTTGATTTAAAAACATTCAAGATTACGGATCAACTTACGGGTCGTTTAATGGGAGTTCGTGCTGATATGACTCCCCAGGTTGCAAGAATTGATAGTAGTCTAATTAAACGCGATATTCCTGTGAGGTTATGTTATTTCGGTACGACCCTACATACTCGTACCCGGACCCTTGGTGGGACGCGTGCTCCCATGCAAATAGGTACTGAATTATACGGTCATGGTGGCGTTGAAAGTGATGCGGAAATATTATCATTAATGTTAATGACTCTGCAGATCTCCGGGATTCGAAATGTATATGTCGATATAGGTCACATGGGCATCTACCGTCGACTTATGAACTTACTGGAAGTAACAACAGAACAAGAAGCAATTATTTTTTCCTTGTTACAAAAAAAGGCAAAAACTGAATTGGATCAGGCACTGAAATCCTGGAAAATATCACCAAAACTACATGATGTGACATTATCTTTAATGGAATTATATGGCGATCACACTGTTCTTGATGAAGCACGAAAACTTTTTAATAAAGTGGATATGACCATAATTAACTGTATCGATGAACTGGAACAGATTTCTGACTTAACCCAAAAGCATGTTAAGGATGCATCATTAATGTATGACCTGTCTGATCTTGGTGGTTATAACTATCATAATGCAATGATGTTTACTGCATATACCCATGGACAGGGGCAGGGAATTGCCTTCGGTGGTCGATATGATGATATTGGTAAAGAATGTGGACGTTTCCGTCCTGCTACGGGCTTTAGTTCTGATGTAAAATTACTTTACGAACTTAGCGTTCATGAAGATACAAATAAATCAGTCATATTTGCTCCTGGTTCTGATGTGCCGGGATTAAATGATGCCGTGAATGATTTGAGAAAAAAAGGTGAGAAAGTTATTTATCAGTTATCAGGTCAGGCGGGTGATGCAAAAACTATGGGATGCGATCGTGAATTGTATCTTGATGGTGGGCGATGGAAGATACGGGATCTGAGTTAATTCGAATCATAACGGGCGTCAAGCCATAATTTTTGATATTAGAGAAGCGAGAACATGGGAAAGAACGTTATCATTATTGGCAGTCAATGGGGTGATGAAGGCAAAGGTAAGATCGTCGACCTTTTGACTGAACGGACAGCTGCTGTAGTCAGGTTTCAGGGAGGGCACAATGCAGGCCATACAGTTGTAATTGATGGTAAAAAAACGATATTGCATTTAATCCCCTCAGGTATTTTGAGAGAAAATACCCAATGTTTAATCGGCAATGGTGTGGTTATTAGCCCGGACGCATTATTAGAGGAAATCGATTTACTGGAAAAAAGCGGTATCCCTGTACGAGAAAGATTACGAGTCAGCGAGGCCTGTCCGCTAATCCTGCCATATCACATAGAATTGGATCAGGCGCGAGAAAAAGCGAGAGGTAAATTAGCAATTGGTACGACTGGTCGAGGTATAGGGCCAGCATATGAAGACAAAGTTGCAAGGCGCGCATTGCGTATGGGTGATTTGCTCCATCGTGAGCGTTTCGCAGCTAGTTTAGGTGAGGTTCTGGATTATCATAATTTCATACTGAAAAATTATTACAAATCAAATCCTCTGGACTTTCAGGTACTGCTGGACAATGTCATGCAGTCTGCAGAGCAATTAATTCCACTTATAACGGACATAACCACTACCCTCTTTGATATACAAGATAAGGGGGGAGATATTTTGTATGAAGGTGCCCAGGGAACGTTGCTGGATATTGATCATGGGACCTATCCATACGTGACATCGTCCAATACGACTGCTGGTGCAGCCTCTACTGGAACCGGAATAGGGCCACTAAATTTTGATTACGTCCTAGCCATTACCAAGGCCTATACAACCCGGGTTGGAGCGGGGCCATTTCCGACAGAATTATTCGATGATATCGGCGCACATTTATCCAGTCGTGGACACGAATTTGGTGCAACAACAGGTCGCCCCCGGCGATGTGGCTGGTTTGATGCTGTCGCGTTAAGGCGGTCAATTCAAATCAACAGTATAAAGGGGATATGTATGACCAAGTTGGATGTGCTGGATGATCTAGAATCGATTCAAATTTGTACCGGTTATTCCATAGATGGTAAGCATCACGATACACCACCCTCTGGAGCTGATGCGATTGCCCAGTGTGAGCCAGTATATGAGGAACATCCCGGTTGGGCAGGATCCACCGTTGGAATCCGGGATTATAATCATCTACCAATACAGGCGAAAGATTATCTCAAGCGTATCGAAGAACTGACAGAGACTGGGATCGATATTATCTCGACGGGTCCAGACAGGGCAGATACAATCATACTGAAGCATCCGTTTGACTGATAATATTAGTAAAGATGGTGCCGAGAAGAGGACTTGAACCTCCACTGAGTTGCCCCAACTAGCACCTGAAGCTAGCGCGTCTACCAATTCCGCCACCTCGGCAAGGTAACATACACGGAAAGTAACGGCGGACTTTACCGATACACTGGATACTTGTCAATGATACGCACTGGAATACGAAATTGAAACGAAAACAATCCAAAGCGCATGAGCAACATACTATAAGCATCCCTTCTCGGGATGATATCCTGAAAATACTTGATAAATCAGGGCACCCATTAAATTCAAAAAAAATTGCAAGCCGTTTCGATATGAACTCGGTGGAAGAACGTAAAGCTCTACGTAAGCGTCTCAAGGCAATGGTTCGAGATGGACAATTAATTAGAAATCGTCGCGGTGGTTACGGCCTGGTGAATAAAATGGACCTGGTTGCTGGTAAAGTAATTGGAAATAGAGATGGATATGGTTTTCTTGTTCCTGATGAAGGTAATGAAGATATATATCTTTCCGGAAAACAAATGCGATCTTTGTTAAATGGTGATCGTGCCATTGTTCGTGTATCAGGCATAAATCGACGAGGTAAAAAGGAAGGTGAACTGATAGAGGTTGTAGAGCGGGGAAATGAAACTATTGTTGGTAAATATTTCAAGGAAAGTGAAATCGGGTTTGTTACACCAGACAATAAACGAATTCATCAAGATATTTTTATTCCTCCCGGGAGCGAGAAAAAGGCAAAGCATGGACAATATGTTGTTGTCAGATTAACCAGGCAACCTGATAAACATACCCAGCCAGTGGGCAAGATTGTTGAAATTATTACTGATCATTATTCAACAAACATCGCCACTGATATTGCGATACGTTCCTATGAGATTCCTTATGAATGGCCAGTTGCAGTTGTAGAAGAAATTAAAGGAATTGAGCAGCAAGAAGTCAATATTTCATCTAGTCGACGAGACCTGACTCATCTTCCATTTGTAACGATAGATGGAGAGGATGCAAGAGATTTCGATGATGCTGTATTTTGTAAAAAATCTGGAGATAACTGGTCTTTATATGTGGCTATTGCGGATGTTTCTCATTATGTAAGGCCTTTTACATCACTTGATACAGAAGCCTACAAACGTGGAACCTCCGTCTATTTCCCCGACCGTGTAGTGCCCATGTTACCTGAGGTGCTTTCAAATAATCTGTGTTCACTTGTGCCAGATCAGATCAGGTTAGTTATGGTCTGTGAAATGAAAATTAGTAAGTCAGGGAAAATTGTTGATTATCAGTTTTATAAGGCAGCGATACGCTCAGCATCTAGACTGACATATACAATAATGAATGCTTGTGTGTTTGATGTGAAAAAAGATCTACGTTCCAAATATGCCAAACTTCTGGTTCACCTGGATGCCTTGTCAGAACTGTATTCAATGATGCATAAGTATAGAAAGAAGCAAGGGATGTTGGAATTTAAAACCCTGGAATCAGTTATAAATTTTGATGATAAAGGAGATATCAGATCAATTGATCCACTAGTTCGAAACGAAGCACATCGCCTGATTGAAGAATTTATGTTAGCAGCAAATACCTCAGCAGCTAACTATTTACTTGAAAATAAATTACCTTCCTTGTTTAGAGTACATGATTGTCCAAAGCAGGAAAAACTTGAGAATTTAAATATATTTTTGAAATCATTTGGTCTAGGACTAGGTAATATAAAAGAACCAACTACAGATGATTATGCAAGGGTAATGGACAAGATCCAGAACAAGCCGGAAGCACATCTGATTCAAACAGTAATGCTAAGAAGCATGCCGCTTGCATATTATGGTGAATCAAATATGGGACATTTTGGATTGGCATTTGAAGCGTATACACATTTTACTTCTCCAATCAGGCGTTATCCCGACTTGATTGTCCATAGAGGCATCAAGCACCTGGCGACTGATAAAAAAAATAAGTACCCATATACTACTGAAAATATGCATGAATATGGAAACCATTGCTCTATGACTGAAAGGCGAGCAGAAGAAGCAAGTCGCGATGTGGTACAAAGATTAAAATGTGAGTATATGAAGGACAGAATAGGTGAGAATTTTCAGGGACTAATATCAGGTGTTACAGCATTTGGACTATTTGTCGAGCTGACGGATGTTTTTGTGGAGGGCTTGGTTCATGTGACCAGCCTGCCAGCTGATTATTATCATCATGATAGTATTCATCATCAGCTTAAAGGTGAAAAGACACGACGTATCTACCGACTTGGTGAGCCATTGAAAGTTAAATTAATCAAAGTAAATACGGAAGATAATAAGATAGATTTTGAGTTGGTATAGTAAGTTTCTTAAACAATAATATTTTCATTGAATGAATCAAAAAAACGAAACGATATACGGCATACATGCTGTACACCATTTAATAAAACAGAATCCTGACAGGGTCTTGAATCTTTGGATTATTGATAAGAAGAAAAATTCCAGGGAATTAAATGAAATTGTATTGTTATGTGAGAAGAACGAATTGAATATTGAACACGTATCCAAATTAGTTATGGACAAGCATACTGATCACGGTGTTCATCAGGGGGTAATGGCAAAAATTAAATCTGGAGATCTCTGGTCCGAAAAGGATTTACCCAGAATTATCGAAAACTGTGTGGATGCCCCACCTCTTTTATTAATACTCGATGGGGTGCAGGACCCACATAATCTAGGCGCATGTATCCGAACTGCTAATGCGGCAGGTGTGGCGGCTGTCATTATCCCTAAAGACAAAACCGTCTCCGTCACATCGACCGTGCGAAAGGTTGCCTGCGGCGCTGTGGAATATACTCCTATAATATCTGTTACTAATCTCTCAAGAACGATTAAGTCGTTAAAAGAGATTGGGATTTGGATAGTAGGAACAGACAGCGTAGCGACACAAAATCTTTATGATGTGGATCTTCGACCTCCTATTGCAATGGTTATGGGAGGGGAAGGAACGGGTTTGAGAAAAAATACCCGGGATCATTGTGATTTTCTTGTCAGTTTTCCTGTACATGGTATTGTTGAGAGTCTGAACCTTTCAGTCGCAACCGGTGTCTGTTTATATGAGGTCTTGCGACAGAGGGACTAATCAACTTTAATCAGGTATGTTTATGAAGCAAAATATTAAAATAATTGTAAATGTATTCTTCTTGGTAATTATTTCACTGACATCCAGTACCCTATATGGAAAAGAATCAGTACTTGAATCATTGCTGATTACGACATCCAAAGGCACATCTGTTACCTATCAAATAGAAATAGCAAAGACGCCAGCGCAAATGATGCGAGGATTGATGTTTCGAGATAATATGCCTGAAGATCAAGGTATGCTATTTATATATTCCCCCGAACGCCCAGCAACAATGTGGATGAAAAATACAATCATTCCACTAGATATGCTGTTTATTGATGGCAATGGCATGGTTGTTAATATTGCCAGAAATACTGTCCCATTTTCTCTGGATCGAATAAGTTCAGGGCAAGCTGTAA
This sequence comes from uncultured Gammaproteobacteria bacterium, assembly GCA_943788815.1. GTDB lineage: Bacteria > Pseudomonadota > Gammaproteobacteria > Eutrophobiales > Eutrophobiaceae > Eutrophobius. The sequence goes on along the minus strand of CALSRS010000002.1, from coordinate 260,042 downwards.
AGGGAGTATTGGAATTAAATGCTGGCCAGGTGGATAAACATCAAATTTCTATCGGTGACACAGTTACTCTTCCTGATTTAAACTAGTGCATATAAGAACTAGTTATGAATGATTATCCTGATTATCTTGAGGATGACGAACCGGAATATAACAGTAAAAAAATCGTCATTAATGTAATCATTTCTGCAGTCGTTCTTGTTATTTTCTTTGTGTTTTTTCTATTTTTTGCTGTCACTATGCCGGGCACTTCCATACAACGGGATATGCCACAGTATTCAAGTGAGTTGGAAGATTTAAGTCTACAACTGGAAAAACATGTTTATTATTTATCAGATGAAATTGGTGATCGCAGTACTGGACAGAATATCAAGCTCGATCAGGCGGCCGATTATATACAACGACAACTAGAATCTTATGGGTACATCCCTACGAGCAGGGTATTTGGAGAACATGATCTAAGAAATATAGAAGTCGATATCTACGGACAGGAAAAGCGAGATGAAATCCTTGTTATTGGGGCACATTATGACACAAGGTGGCTAACCCCCGGCGCTGATGATAATGCCTCTGGTATTGCAGGATTATTGGAAATTGCAAAATATTTAAGTGGCAAACGGTTCCCTAGAACAGTAAGAATTATTGCATTTGCTAACGAAGAGGTTCCACGATACAGACAAACTGAAATGGGAAGCATGTATAGTGCAAAGCGTTCATACACACGATCCGAATTAATTGTGGGAATGATTTCGCTTGAAATGATTGGTTATTATTCTAATGAGCCAGGTAGTCAGCGTTATCCGGCTATACTTCAGAATTTTTATCCAGATACTGGGAATTTTATTGCGTTTGTATCAAACCTGTCATCAAGGGATTTTCAAATGAGGGCAATTACACACTTCAGGGATCTGGAATTATTTCCCTCTGAAGGACTGGTCGCTCCACAATGGATAGAGCGGGATATCAGGCGTTCTGATCATGCATCTTATTGGTATTACGATTTTCCAGCGATAATGATTACTGACACTTCATTTTATAGAAACAGGAATTACCATTCACCAAGTGATCTTTACGATACGCTTGATTATGAAAGTATGGCAAAAGTGGTCAAGGGATTGTCGCTTTTGATAGAACGTCTTGCACAGGAATAATAACAATATCAAGATTTGTATTTATCCAGCTTTTTAAGATTCATTAACCCAATATAAAAATATCCTTATGCACTACTCCAAGTTTCAAAAACACTTTACGGAAGATTCCGGGATTGTCCGATTAATGGAAGATCTTGGTGATGCTAATGCAGGTGAGAATGAGTTGCTAATGTTAGGTGGTGGCAATCCTGCCCATATTCCAGAGGTACAGCAATTTATTATGGAACGACTGGAACGTATTGCTGCCGACCCTGTAGAGTTTGCACAGATAATAGGTGACTATGATCCCCCACGGGGAAATATGGAGTTTATTGAAGCCTTAGTTGATCTTTTTAATAGTGAATATCGATGGGAAATAGGTGTTGAGAATATTGCACTAACATCTGGAAGTCAGGCAGCATTTTTTATGTTATTTAATATGTTTTCTGGTGATTATGATAAAGGACCCAGGAGAAAAATATTATTACCAATGTTGCCTGAATATATTGGATACAGTGACCTGGGATTATCATCTGATCAGTTTATTGGGCATAAACCTGAAATTGAAAAGATGGAAGATCATTGGTTTAAATACCATGTGGATTTTGAATCCCTGTCTATAGGGCCTGAAATTGGCGCTATATGTATATCACGCCCAACTAACCCCACGGGAAATGTCATGTCTGATAGTGAAATATCACATCTTCAGGTGCTGGCATCTAATCATGATATTCCATTAATTATTGATAATGCTTATGGTATGCCTTTCCCGAATATTATCTACACTGATGCCACATTAAATTGGGATAAGAACACGATACTCTGCATGAGCCTGTCAAAATTTGGACTTCCGGGTGCGCGTACCGGAATAATTATTGGTGATGCGGATATGATTGATTCTATTGTGAAAATGAATGCGATATTCAGTTTGTCTATAGGGAGTTTTGGACCAGCGCTGGCACTGGATTTAGTGCATACACGCGACATAATTAACTTGAGTAATAATGTCATTCGGCATTATTACCGGCGCAAGGCGGAACAGGCCGCGAACTGCTTGCATCAAGAACTTAAAGGATTAAATTTTTATACACATAAAATGGAAGGCGCCATATTTCTCTGGTTATGGTTACCTGATTTACCTATATCTTGTCATGAGCTTTACCTGCGACTGAAATTAAGAGGGGTCATCGTAGTGCCCGGTAATTATTTCTTTCCTGGCTTAAGCGATGACTGGCCTCATAGCAAAGAATGCCTGAGAATTAGTTATGCCATGCATGATTCTATCGTTGAGAAGGGAATTAAAATAATTGGTGAAGAGGTCAGGGCCTTATATACCTAAGAAGTGGAGAGCCACGCGGAAAGTTGATAAAGATTAAATTTATATTGATGGAATATGGAAATCCACAATCATACATTAGTAGTCATCAGGCGTGAATAATTTCACTGCTGAACCAAAAACTTTTTCCATTACAGGTTTCTTCCTGGAATATTCAATTTCATAGATATCAAATATTTCTGTAGCTTCGCCAATAAAATCATCACTAGTTTGAATCTTATCGACAAGATTCAAGTCCAGCGCGCGTTGACCATACCAGTGTTCTCCGGTGGCGATGGATTCTATATCAACAATCTCACGATTTTCTATAATAAATTGTTTGAATAATTCATGAGTATCTTCCAGTTCCTCTTTTAGTTTTTCCCTGTCTTGCTTGGTGTTCTCTCCAAACAAAGTGATAGAGCGTTTATGCTTGCCGGCACTAATTTGTTCAAAATCAATATTATGTTTTTTTAAAAAACGATTGAAGTTGGGCAATTGCGCGAGGACGCCAATTGAACCAATTATTGCAAAAGGAGCAGAAACAATCGTGTTCGCAACACATGCCATCATATAGCCACCACTAGCAGCAACTTTATCAACAGACACCGTTAATTTTATTTTCTTATCACGCAGTCGTTTTAATTGGGATGCCGCAAGTCCATATCCATGGACAGTACCTCCACCGCTTTCAAGTTTGACCAGGACTTCGTCACCCTGCTTAGATACGCCTAAAATTGCTGTGATTTCTTCTCTTAGAGAAGTAACTTCAGATGCCTTGATGTCGCCTTTGAAGCTGATTACGAATAATCGATTTCTTTTATCGTCATCGGGTCGATTTTTAGTTTTTTTATGGTCAGACTTATAGTCTTTGAGGGATTTTTTATATTCTTTTTTAGGTAGTAGAACAGAGTTGAGAATCAATCGCATTTGATCGAATTTTTGGTTTAAATTTCTTATTTCTATTTGGCCTTCCATATCAGGACGAGACCGGGTTATTGCAAAGAAAATGAATAAGACGGCAATCGAAATTAATAGAATGACAGAAAGAACTTCTGCAAAGAAAATCCCGAATTCAAGAATAAAATCAGACCACATAGTAATTAATTTCTACTTTGTATTTATCGAATGTATTTAAATCAAATATTCAAAAATGATATTCCTTATTATATTATCATCCATCTCAACATTATGTCTGTTAATATATATATATGAAAAATAGTTCTGAACGTCCCGCTAGCAAAGATCTGAGGCCACTTAAAGAGGCGTTGCCTTTTCTACTTAAGTATAAAATGCGACTGGCATTTGCTATTTCATTTTTGCTAATTGCAGCAGGAGCGGCGCTAGGCATGCCTATAGCATTTCGGGCAGTAATTGACTATGGATTTTCAAGTGGACAAGCCGAATCAATTGATAAGTACTTTCTTTATCTATTTGTTCTTGCTGGAGTATTTGCAATTTTTGCGGCATTAAGGTTTTACACCGTCATGTGGATTGGTGAGCGTGTGGTTGCCGATATTCGAAATGCAGTCTATGCGAATGTTATTACACTTTGTCCCAGTTTTTATGAAACAACTCGAACGGGTGAAGTATTATCCAGGTTAACAACAGATACGACACTGGTTCAGACAGTATTTGGGGCTGGAATGTCTATCGCTGTCCGTAGTGCGGTAATGTTGGCTGGTGCATTCTTGATGCTGTTCGTGACAAGTCCAAAATTAACGACTTTATTGTTTTTATTAATTCCCGTTGTGGTATTTCCAGTGATGGTATATGGAAAACGGGTTCGCCGCTTATCACGTTCTAGCCAGGATCGGGTAGCTGATCTTGGTGGTATTGCTGATGAATCATTAAATAGTATACATATCGTCCAGGCCTATAACCTGGAAACTTTATTATCCTCCAAATTTTCAACATTTGTTGAAACTGCTTTTCAAACAGCACGTCAGCGAATTTTGCTCAGTTCGATTTTATCTGCATCGATGGTGTTAATTGCTTTTGGGGCAATAGTTTGCGTTCTCTGGATAGGTGCCAGAGAGGTGATAGCCGGTGAAATGTCTACTGGTACTTTAGGACAATTTTTATTATATGCCACCATAGTCGCTGGTACGACAATGGCTCTAGGTGAAGTCTGGTCTGATGTTCAACGCGCAGCAGGTGCTATGGAGCGATTGTTGGAACTGATTACTGCCATGCCCTCAGTGCAGACGGTAAAGAACCCTGAGCAGTTTGGTCAAAGTAAAGGAAATTTAGATATAAGAAACCTTAGTTTTAGTTATCCATCCCGCCTTGAACAATTCGCACTAAAAGATTTTTCGCTGAATATAAAAGCAGGGGAAACAGTCGCCCTGGTAGGTCCGTCTGGGGCAGGTAAAAGCACAGTATTTCAGTTATTGATGAGATTTTATGACCCTCAGCAAGGGGAAATTATTTATGACGATGTAAATATTCGCTCTGCATCTCTTAGCGATGTGAGGCAACGCATTGGTATTGTGCCTCAAAACACTGTGTTATTTGCAGAATCTGTTCTGGAAAACATCAGGCTTGGTAGGCCAGAAGCCAGTGATGAAGAAGTTATAAATGCAGCAAAAATTGCCATAGCACATGATTTTATTTGTGAATTGCCTGATCAATACAATACGTATCTAGGTGAAAAGGGTGCAAGGTTATCAGGAGGGCAACAACAACGCCTGGCAATTGCCAGGGCAATACTTAAAAATCCCCCTGTGCTTTTACTTGATGAAGCCACCAGTTCACTGGATGCTCAAAGTGAGCTCCTGGTTCAAGAAGCCCTGGAACATCTAATGCGTGATAGAACAACAATTGTAATTGCACACAGATTGGCGACAGTAAAGAAAGCTGATCGAATTATCGTATTATCAAAAGGGCAGATCATTGATGAAGGCAGGCATGCTGATCTTATCAAAAAAGAAGGCCTATATGCTCAACTCGCTAGATTACAATTCGACAGAGAAGTCCCAATTGCCGCACTGGACTTGGTAGAGGAAATAGAGGCTATATAATAGAAAAGCCGCCCTATCAATAAATAGGGCGGCTTATAAACCACCAATTCTCGGGGGGGCAAGAATGGTGTTTTGAAGACTTTATTCGGCAGCTTTTGGTACTGATATAGTCTCTTTAACTACCTTTTGTACTTCTGCAGCGTAACTATTTCCAAGTTCCAGGGCATTTTTTCCATCTTCTATAGCACGTTCTGTAAATTGCTTGGATGTTTCAACCTGGGCATTAATATAATCTTTAAAACCTTCTGCATCATTAATGGCAACAGCACTTTTCAGACCTTCAATTCCAGCTTTGGTGGAATCTTCAAAATATTTCAACTGTAATTCCAGAATTTTTTCAAAATTGCTGACAGCCAGTGCATTAAGATCCTTAACAGGCGCATAATATTTTTCAAATTGTTCGTTCATAGAGATTTCCTCGTTTTATGACTCTTGTGCAGTGCATCATAAATTAGATTATGACGCGACGCAACATTATTTTAGGTTTTTTTTTAAAATCTGATAACATATTAAAAATATCATATAAAACAATAAGTTATAATTATTAAGTGAAATATAATATGTTAAATAAAAATAATATTGGTTTTTCAGCGGTAAAAATCAGGTAAATATAAGCGCTGTATGTTGAGAAACGGCATGATGAACGAGTTGCTAAATCTGAAAATGTAATTTGCTAATTAATGATATTCTTTTAGCAGTATCGAATCAGAATCAAATAACAAGGGGTTAGTTATGGTAAATGTGAATGTAGTTCCAGCAAGTCGAGGTGCTGCATGGTTTTCAGAGGGGTTTGAGTATTTCAGGCTAAGTGCAGGGCCATGGATAGGCAGCGCTGTTATTTTACTGGTCATAAATATTACTCTCGGCATGTTACCTATAGCTGGAATGTTACTAACCCAGTTATTGACTCCGGTCTTTATTGGAGGGTTGCTCCTTGGATGTCGAGATATTGGCGATGGTAAAGGGCTGAAAATTAATCATCTTTTTGCCGGGTTTAGCCAGTATACGGGTAATCTTGTCCTATTAGGTGTTTTATATACCTTAGGTTCAGTAATGATCTTCATATTTATGGTCATTGTGTTATTTCTAACTGTTGGTCTGGAATTTATCAACTTAATAGCACAAGGTGGTGCGGAGAGTGCACTTCAAGAATTGTCACTAGAACATATAAGAAATATGTTACTGGTGATTTTAACGGGACTGTTTTTTTACGTTCCTTTATTAATGGCTTTCTGGTTTGCACCTGCGCTGACGGTACTGGAAGAAATGGGTCCCGTGGATGCCATAAAAGATAGCTTTTCTGGCTGCATGAAAAATATAATGGCTTTTTTGATCTATGGATTTGTAGGACTAGTACTATCATTTATTGCTACCTTACCGTTAATGCTGGGTTGGTTTATATTAATGCCTATGACCATCGCAAGTGTTTATCTCGCCTATCTAGATATCTACAATCCTGATAACGCGATAACTATCGTTCAAGAGTCATGAATTTTTTTAGAGGAAACAATGCTGTTCCATCAGCAGATGAAGCCTTGCCAGGACGTCTAGATTCCATGGAGATTACTAATCTCCATTTTGTGAATCATCATCCAATTTGCCCCCCCTTCCCGGAAAATATGGAATTGGCTCTATTTGGTATGGGATGCTTTTGGGGAGCCGAAAAAAAATTCTGGGAAAGCATCGGAGTGTATTCTACAGCGGTAGGATATGCTGGAGGCTATACTCCAAATCCAAACTATGAAGAAGTTTGCAGTGGCAAAACAGCTCATAATGAAGTCGTAAGAGTCTGTTTTGATCCAACTGTCATCGATTATTCTGATCTCTTGGTCATATTTTGGGAATCACACAATCCAACTCAGGGTATGCAACAGGGAAATGATATAGGGACACAATATCGTTCAGGTATATATTGCATTAATGATAATCAGTATAATCTGGCAGTTAAATCTAAACAGCGATATCAGCAAGATTTGTCCACTGCGGGCTATAGTGAAATTACAACAGAGATAATAGCTGCCCCGGAGTTTTATTATGCAGAGGATTATCATCAGCAATACCTGGCAAAAAATCCTGGTGGTTATTGTGGATTAGGTGGAACTGGCATTGAGTGTGGTTAGGATTCAGGAATAACAAGAATGAACAATAATGGAATTAGTCAAATGAAAAAGATTCTGGTAACAGGTGGCACAGGTTTTCTTGGGTCACATTTGTGTGAACAATTACTTACAGTGGGGCACGATGTAATTTGTCTAGATAATTATTTTACAGGAAGTAAAAGTAATATCAGGCATTTGCTGGATTACTCAAATTTCGAGTTGGTCCGTCATGACGTAACATTCCCCTTATATATTGAAGTAGACGAAATCTATAATCTTGCCTGTCCTGCTTCTCCCGTTCACTATCAGCACGACCCCGTCCAGACAACCAAGACCAGTGTGCATGGCGCAATTAATATGCTTGGATTGGCGAAGCGGACTAAAGCAAAAATATTTCAGGCATCCACCAGTGAAGTCTACGGTGACCCAGCTGTTCATCCTCAACCTGAAAGTTACTGGGGAAACGTCAATCCAATCGGCCCTCGCTCCTGTTATGATGAGGGCAAGCGCTGTGCAGAAACACTGTTTTTTGATTATCATCGTCAACATAATCTAAGGATCAAGGTAGCCAGGATTTTCAATACCTATGGCCCCAAAATGCAACCAAATGATGGTCGAGTAGTTTCCAATTTTATATTACAGGCGTTAAGCAATCAGCCGATTACCATTTATGGAGATGGCTCACAAACCCGGTCATTTTGTTTTGTAGATGATTTAATTGAGGGTTTTGTCCGTTTTATGAATTCAAGTGATGACCTGACTGGACCTCTGAATCTCGGGAATCCCGGTGAATTTACGGTAAAAGAACTTGCAGAAAATATTATAGAGATGACAGGTTCTAGCTCGAAACTTGAGTTCTTAGCCTTACCTGAAGATGATCCTAAGCAGCGTCAACCAGACATTACATTGGCGAAAGAATCGCTAAATTGGGAACCAAAAGTAAAATTAAAAGATGGTTTAAAACAGACCATTGAATATTTTGAACAACTGCTAAATGAAAGTAATATGTAATTGTATGCTTTGTATGGAGAATTTATTTTATTTCTCGTGAATTACTACAAAGATGGAACCTCACTAGCATATTTTGTTATCCATTCACTTGCTACTCTGTCAGGGTTGATATTATAAGGTCCTTCTCTATATTTCTTTTCCTGCATATAAAGTTCAATATGACAGAGTTGCTCTACAATCCGTGCACGGCTTGCGTCTTCCTGGTATAAAAGCCACAGACCGATTTCATAATCATCACCGTTATTTTTCACCAGGATTACCTTTCCTGTGAAAGATTCCAGCTTGCTTTGCAAAAGAATGGAAATCTCAATGATCTCTCCTGGCTTAATGTATTCTGTAGATTCAAAAATGATCCCAATTTTGGGGTTATTCGTATCTGGTAATGATGTACGTTCCCAAAAGCGACGCCTTTTAATCTCTAGAGGAAATCCACTGGGATGTCTTATAAAGCCTGTTTTAATATCATGTATGGGTTTATCACTGAGTAGCTGTGATCGACGAAGAATGGCAGGTGTCATTCGTGCAGTCTGTGAACTATAACGATTAACTCTTTGAGAATACATATATTTCCCTAGAAATATTCCTGAATTATCGTTCTTTTTAGACTATCTTTTTTATAAAAGCAAGAAAAAAATCCTTTAAATTCCGTTGATTAGAGAGTTTATATTAAATATCACATTAAATAATAAATATAATGAATATTTAACTAATTGATTTTTATGAATAAAAAGGCTTTAAATAGAGAAAATAATCTATAGTGGATTGGAGATTTCTGTGCGCTTATTCACAGAAGATGCTGTGGTTTGCGGCGGTATTAGTAAATCTTCCAGGATACGAGCGGATTCATTTAGAATAACATCAACAGGTTCGGTGTCTTCAAAATCCTGGTCATCTGATTCATCATCCAACGGGGCAAGTCCCTGGGCAATACGAAATTCATTTTGTAATGTTTTGCGCGCAGTACTTAATGTTTCCCGCTCAGTTTTACGTTTGGTTTCCTGCAAACTTGTAATTTTCTTTTCGTTTATTTCATACACCAGTCGTTGTTCATCAAGCAATAGCTGAAACAACTTGTCTGATTCAATTCGATTTTCATGACGAAGCTTGGCGCTATCAAAACGGTCTAAAGGTGCTTGTGCAGGTACAAATCTGGCAGGTTTAATTTCATCCCATGGTAATGCATTATCAAGAGACCTTTCTCCATGTTCTGCACTGAAGCTGGCAGTTGGATAAATTATGTCAGGGATTACGCCTTTATGTTGATTACTGCCGCCATTGATACGGAAAAACTGGGCAATGGTAGTTTTTAATCTTCCATAATCATTCCCACTTCTGGAAAATCGGTTTAGATCAACAATATTTTGTACAGTACCTTTACCAAAAGTCGGTTCTCCCAAAATAATGCCCCTATGGTAGTCCTGAATAGCACCGGCAAAAATTTCAGAAGCGGACGCACTGTTCCTGTTTACCAATACAGCAAGAGGACCTCCATAAACTATATCGGGGTCTCTATCACGGTTGATATCAATGTTTCCCGTGGAGTCTTTGGTTTGTACTACGGGGCCAGACTCAATAAATAAACCTGTAAATTCGATAGCCTCGGATAATGAGCCGCCACCATTGTCTCTTAGATCTATGATTAAGCCATCAATATTTTCCTGTTCCATTTCAGCCAGAAGTTTACGAACATCTCTGGTCGTACTCTTGAAATCGGGTTCACCTCTGGCCTGGGCAGCAAAATCGCTATAGAAGGTTTGGATAGTAATAACGCCCATGTGGCCACCAGTTTCAGTTTCAATAATTTCAGACTTAGCGGCCTGTTCTTCCAGTTTAATCTCATCACGTGTAATTAAAATAGTTTTGCTTGGACCTTCCAGTCCTGCATCTTTCGGTAATACTTCCAGGCGTACTATTGAGCCTTTAGGACCACGAATCAGGTCCACAACATCATCCAGACGCCACCCTATAACATCTACAATTTCCCCATCCTCTTCCTGACCGACGCCGATAATTTTGTCACCATCATGTAATAATTCGCTAAGGTCCGCAGGGCCACCAGGTACGACGCTCTGGACTTCGGTATAATCTGTATCGCCACGAAGTACGGCACCGATCCCCTCAAGAGACAGGCTCATACTGATATCAAAATTTTCAGAAGTCCTGGGTGAAAAATATGAAGTATGTGGTTCTATGCTGCTGGTATAAGCATTTACAAACAGCTGAAATATATCACTGGTGTTGAATTGCAGGGTACTAGTTGTAAGTCGTTGATATCGCTTCGACAGTGTTTCCCTTATTTCATCTTCAGTTTTATCTGCAAGTTTTAGATTAAGGAAATCATTTTTTACTCTCTTGCGCCAGATTTCATTCTGTTCCAAATCTGTTGGCCAGATTAGCTCAGATCTATCAAACTGATAGTCTTCATCAACTGAAAAATCAAATTCTCCTTTAAGTTGTTCCAGGGCGAATTCGACGCGTTCCTGTACCCTGGTACGGTAGCGTCTGAAAATAATAAATGCGGTGTCTAGTTGAGCATCGTCCAGTGCATCGTCCAGGCTATAGCGATAATTTTCAAATTCATCTATATCAGCATGGGTAAAAAAACTTTTATTGGGATCCATGCTTTTAAGATAAGAATCAAAAATTTCACTAGATAATTCATCATCGAGAAGTCTGGTGCGGTAGTGATAATTCTCTATTATATGGAGAATGATTTCCGTCGCCCGTTCCTGATCTTTATTAGGGTGTAGTTCCGACTCATCAACTATTGGAGTGATAGCTCCGGCAGTGTGAACCAAACTAAATAATAGGCAAAACTGAATTAATTTAAGATGCATAAACATTTACTTCCCATTAAATCATTGCAAAATTTTGAGTATCGGTAATCTTTTCAAGATTCGATATTAGACCGTATAAAGTACCAGTTATTCCATCTATTTGCCTCATAGAATTTCAATGTTTGTCAGCGAAAATCCTGATGTGGCGTTAAAACTGTTATACACATCACATCCTAATAATTAATCCTTAATAATAAGCTAAAAAATGATTAGTATTTGAGTAAATAAGTGTGAAATGGCTGCTAAATCAAGGACTTCATATATTCTATATCCAGTTGTAACAAAGTATACGATAAGCTTTTTAATATATTAATATAACTAATTGAATTATAGAAGTTTTTGACTTATTCTATAGGCCGGAAGTTGATTAAATATTAATGGATAAATCATTTTGAAAAAATCGCAGCAACCAATAGCTGTCGTGGGTATGGCATGTCGTTTTCCAGGTTCGTGTAACAGTCCTGACCAATTTTGGGAAATGCTTTGTTCCGGGACAGATGTCATCACTGAAATCAAGGATGATCGATGGTCCAGGGACTATTACTACCACCCAGATCCTAAGACCTCTGGTAAATCTTATACTGTATCGGCCGGACAGCTTTCAGATATTTACAAGTTTGATCCAGAATTTTTTGGTATTTCTCCTCGTGAAGCTGCGCAGATGGATCCTCAGCAGCGATTATTATTACAAATGAGCTGGGAGGCATTGGAATATGGTGGGCAGGTTCCAAGTAAACTCGCAGGATCCGACTGTTCTGTTTATGTTGGTATCTCCAGTCTCGACTATGCCAATAACAGGATGGATGATCCAAATGTAGCCGATGCCTATTTTATGACTGGTAATACCTTAAGCATCGCGGCAAATCGAATCTCCTATATTTATGATCTACATGGTCCAAGTATGGCGATAGATACAGCCTGTTCATCCTCCCTGGTAGCATTACATCAAGCCTGTTCGAGTATTTGGTCTGGTGAATCTAGTAGTAGCATAGTCGGTGCTGTACACCTTGTATTGAGTCCCTTTCCATTCATCGGATTTTCCAAGGCCAATATGTTATCCAATACAGGACGATGCCAGGTTTTTGATGCGAGTGCAGATGGGTATGTGCGTTCAGAAGGCGGCGTCGTTTTTTATTTAAAACCCTATGAACAGGCAATTAAGGATGGGGATCCTGTGCACGCACTCATCCGCGGTACTGGTGTTAATTCAGATGGTACTAAATCTGCATTGACCGTACCAAATGGTATCGCCCAATCCAGGCTATTAGATGAAGTGTATACCAGAGCCGGTGTTAATATCGATGAAATAGATTATATCGAAGCACATGGAACAGGGACGCCGGTAGGAGATCCCATTGAAGTAGAAGCCATTGGAAGAGCTATCGGTAGCGCCAGGTCAGCAGATAATCCATTGCTTATCGGATCAGTTAAATCGAATATAGGACATCTAGAACCTGCGTCCGGGTTTGCTGGTCTCTTGAAAGTTATTCTTAGTTTAAAGCATCGCTTAATCCCTCCAACTATTCATCAAAATCAGCTTAATCCAAATATTGACTTCACAAAAAATAATATAAAAGTTGTCAATAAAACTAAATTACTGGATCAGCTTGAACGCTCATTAATTATGGGAGTAAATTCTTTTGGGTTTGGTGGAACGAACGCTCATACTATCCTTGAAGAACATATCCCGAATTCTGTAAGTAAAGACACTTATGATATCGATGGGATACCACCGTTATTTTTAAGTGCTCAGAGTGAAGAGTCTCTCAAAAGTAGAGCAAAACAGTTTATCGATTTGTTGAATCAGGAATTAACTTCAAAACAGATATATGACATTTTCTATAATTCGGCTTTAAAAAGAGAGCAGCTTAAACTTTCGTTGGTGACTTTCGGGGACTCATTAGAAGTCATTATTAATAGTTTACAGAATTTTATAGACGGTAAGCGGTCTGCAAATATTGTAAGAATGGATTCCATGTCACAATCGGGAGGCGTGGCGTTCGTTTTTTCAGGGAATGGTTCTCAGTGGATTGGTATGGGGAAAGAACTGGTCCAGCATTCTCAGTTTTGTAATGTTATCCAGGAAATAGACGCAATATTTGAGCCTATGTCAGGTTGGTCGATCTTAGATACCATCAGTAATTATTCTGACAGCGGGCTGGAATATACCGAGGTTGCACAGCCCTTATTATTCGCTATACAGGTTGGAATTGTAGATCTACTTAAATCCATGGGGATTTTTCCTGGATTTGTTCTTGGGCACAGTGTTGGTGAAATTGCCGCTGCGTATGTGGCAGGTGCTCTGAACTTAGACGACGCCGTTAAGGTTATTTTTTATCGTAGTAGTGCTCAGGGAAAAACAAAAGGTCAAGGGCGAATGGCGGCAGTACGGCTGTCTGTTGAAGACATAACTCCGTTTTTAGAAAATCATGGAAATGACCTGGAGATTGCAGCAATTAATTCCCCAAATTCGGTTACCGTATCGGGTAGCACAGAAGCAATCCGAGTATTGATTGATGTGTTGCAGGAACAATCGGTTACATGTCGAGAGCTCGATATCGATTACGCGTTTCATAGTAACATCATGGATAGTATCAAAAACTATGTATATGAAAACTTGCAAGACATAAAACCAAAAGAAAACAGCATCGATTTTATATCTACAATCAGTGGTAAATCTGTCAAAGGTTCAACATTAAACGCCGAGTATTGGTGGGAAAATATTCGGCATCCAGTTGAATTTGAAGCAGCAATAAGTAGTCTCATAGACCAGGGAGTGAAAAATTTTGTGGAAATAGGGCCACATCCCGTGTTGCAGTCCTATATCCGTGATAATTTAAGAATTCATGATGTTCAGGGTGCTTTTTATAAGACATTATCAAAAAATGATAAACATGAATTGGTCTCGATACTCGGCGCAGGTTACCGACTTTTATTTAGTCAAAAAATATTTGATTTGAGTAATGTTTTCCCAGTTCCCGGTAAGCATGTTCAACTGCCTGGTTACCCTTGGAATAATGAAGACTTTATTTTTACTGGCTCCATAGAAGCAACTAATAAGCGTAAAGAGCACCCCTTGCTCGGCTTTAAGTTAAATGATGTAGATGGCGTCTGGTCAAATCATATTGATATTTTTACACATCCATATCTTTCAGATCATCGTGTTGAAGGAATGATTATTTTTCCTGCAGCGGGATATGCAGAAATGGCATTGGCTGCAGCAGCATCTGTGTTTGATAATGAGACTATCAGCATCAGCAATTTCGAAATTCGAAAACCATTAATTCTGGAAAATGGTAAAACCAAGCTGATACAGTTTGTGCTAAGTTCAGACAACCGGTTTAGTATTAAAAGTCGTGATCGTTTAAGCACAGAATCATGGGTTGAACATGCCACAGGAAAATTAAACACTGTATCTACGAAACAAATTCGGAATAATCTTGACCCTGATGTACTCGATAGGGATAACCATATTCAAATAACTGGTGCTGATGTCTATAAAAATGCACGTATTTGCGGATTGGAATATGGGGAGAATTTTCAAAAAGTTAGTAGGGTAGTCATAACAAATGATGAGAGGGTATTTACCGAATTTGACAGGACTGCTTTTGAACAAAATGACAGCGCAGCTTATTTAATTCACCCAACTATTTTAGATTCAGCATTTCATTCTTTATTCACGCTAATGCAACTTGGTGATAGTCAGCAATTTCCCTTTACATATTTACCAACAGAAATAAATTCTTTATTGGTAAGAGAGCTGTCAGACAATATTAAATATAGTGAATGTGTAATTCAGTCAACGACAGAAAATATTATTCATGCATCATTTTATTTGTATGATGAAGACGGAAAATTAAATGCTGAGCTGGTAGATTGCGTGTTTCGGAAATTACCTAGATCTGAAGGTAAAAATAATACGGCAGGATTTTATAACTACAAACTCATACCTAAAAATTTGATAAATCTTGGTGAGAATTCACCATTGCCATCTAACAATGATCTTATTAGCGAAGTTAGAAAAATCTCTCATACACCAAGCCTGATAAGTTCAGATCTCAGATTAAACGAACAGATATTGCCATTGTTTGATGCAATGGCATCAGCGATAGCAGAGAAGACATTCAGAGAATTTGGAGCGCATCTGGGGCAATTCACAATTGCATCATTAATTGAGTCATCAATGGTAGTTAAGGAATATCAACCTTATTTGAATTATCTGCTTAGTATACTTGAGCAGGATGGCAAAGCTTACAGACAGGATGATTCCTGGAGGATGGTCGATTCAGATGATATTGATGACCCTGTAGAAATATGGCGTTCTATATTAGCAGACTACCCGGAATATATAGGTGCATTAAGGGAGGCGGCTAATCTCGGCTTGAGAGCTGAAAATATAATCTCAGATCCAAATTTAGATACTGAAGATTTACAAAAAGGTATGCCAAAGGCGATTTCAAAAATTAAATCGCCACTTCAAGCGTATATACTGGAAAATATTGTTAACTTAATTAATCAATCATGGCCAAAAGAAAAAAGAAGATTAAGAATAGCTGAAATTAGAAATCATTCTGGAACTTCAGGTATTGATGTACTGCCTCAATTGTCTGAAAGTGTATGTGACTATGAAATTCTAGCAATGGATGATTATTCATTTTCACATGCAGAAGAAATGTGCCGTAGCAACCTGAATGTGACCGTATCCCACTTTGACCCGGACAGCTCGGGCTTGCATCAAAAAAACAAGGAAGGTGAATTTGATATCGTTATATTATCTGATGGCTTCCATGCTTGTAATGTATTAAGGGATGTTTTTTCACAAGTGTCACATATTCTGGCATCCTCAGGCATGCTCATACTGTTAGAACAACGCCCCGATAGGATGGCAGATTTAAATATGGGATTAGTCAATTCTCAATGGTGGCATCGGTCATCTAAAGAAGAATTTCCATTGTCTTCCAGATTGCATCCCGAAGAATGGATGTTTTTACTAGAGGATTCAGATTTTGAAGATACCTTGAATTTGACAGATGAAATAAGCAAGGATTTATATCATTATGTAATTGTTTCAAGAAGGCCTCCCAGGTCGGGCAACCACATGCTCAAGATTCAGGAACATACATCTACATGTCTGTTGATAACCAATGATGATGAGGAATCAGCTAAGATTGCCAAATTTCTTAAGTCAGAAATGGTCAAGGACGGGGTTAAAGCAAAAATAATAACCAGTGGCGATATTCTGCCCAAAAACAAAGATACTGTTTCTCTTGATCTACTGTCTGAAAATGACCAGAAAAAGCTACAAGTATGCATTGAAGAGCTCGATGGTCCATCACTTAAGATAATATATATTGCGGTTAAAGAAGACAATATTAGTAGAGCAGCGTTTCAAAATATTGGTGAGGGAGTTTCCAGAACGAACATTAGATTAAATAATTTTATAAATATCCTGGCATCTGCAAGTATCAATAACTTGCCTCCAGTCTGGTTGGTTACATCAGGGGCTGTGACAAGTTCTAATGTCATTGGAAATGATGAGCAGCCTAATCCATACCTGTCAGGATTATGGGCAATGGGAAGAGTCATTAGAAATGAATTTCCGGATGTTGACTTGCGAATGATAGACCTGAAAACTCAGGCATCATCCGGTCAAGTCAGTAAACTGCTTTGGAATGAAATCATGTTTGGCGATGGTGAAGAGGAAATAATTATATCAGAGCAGATAAGATCGGCATTAAGGCTTCAAAAATGTGATATTGCATCTGAAATTGTTAATAGAGAAAAATTACAAAGTTTAAATAAAATATACCAGTTAGAATTTACTAAAGCTGGAAGCATTGATAACCTGCAATGGAATGCGAAACAGCGAAAACTACCAGCTGTAGACCAAATTGAAATTGAAGTGAAAGCTACGGGTCTTAATTTTAGAGACGTTATGTATACATCTGGATTATTACCGCCCGAAATGCTTGAGGGTGGATTGTCCGGACCAACATTGGGGCTGGAATGTTCTGGTGTCGTTACCCATATTGGAGAAGGAATAGATCATATTGAAGTTGGGGATGAAGTAATTGCACTTGCACCGGCATGTTTCTCCTCGCATGTGATTGCATCAAAATATGCAGTAACTAAAAAGCCAGAATTCTGGAGTTTTGAAGCAGCCGCGACGATTCCAACGACATTCTTCACCGTATATTATGCATTAAACCATATGGCTAGACTAAGGAAAGGAGAGAAAATCCTTATCCATGGCGCAGCAGGTGGTGTAGGTATAGCAGCAATACAGTATGCACACCATTGCGGCGCAGAAATTTTCGCTACAGCTGGAACTCGTGAAAAACGTCAATTTTTAGAATTGCTTGGCGTTGACCATATACTTGATTCGCGCACCCTGGAATTTGCTGATGAAATATTGGCTAAGACTGACAATCAGGGCATTGATGTTGTACTAAATTCACTTGCCGGTGAAGCAATGATTCAAAATTTCAAGGTCTTGCGTCCCTTTGGACGGTTTGTTGAATTAGGGAAACGGGATTTTTATGAAAATTCTAAACTGGACCTTAAACCTTTTAGAAATAATATTACCTATTATGGTGTCGATGCAGACCAGTTATTGCAATTTGAGCAGGAACGTTCAAGTGAAATGATGGGCGAGGTTATGTCATTATTTGAACAAGGCGTATTTCGACCTTTACCTTTTACGGTTTTTCCAACTTCTGATGTCAGTGGTGCATTTCGCTTTATGCAGCAATCTCATCATATAGGTAAGGTGGTTATCTCTCACAATACCAGCACGTTGAAAATTCATGCAAAGCTCAATAAGCAAAATCTGGAATTAAATCGAAATGCAACCTATATGGTAACAGGTGGATTAAGTGGATTTGGACTGTCAACTGCAAACTGGCTTGCAGATAAAGGTGCTCGGCACCTTGTCTTATTAAGTAGATCAGGTTCAATTTCACTGGAAAATGAAATTGCATTAAAAGAGATACAAGACAAAGATGTGGATGTTAAATTAGTTGCCTGTGATATTACTGATGCCATTAAAGTACAGTCTGTGTTGCATGATATACAGGAAAGCAGCTATCCATTAAAAGGAATTGTGCATGCAGCAATGGTTCTGGAAGATAATCTCATTAAGAATATGGACTTTGAGACCATGTATAACGTTATTGCTCCTAAAGTTCAGGGGGCATGGAACCTACATCGTTTAACCAGGGATTCTAGTTTGGATCTTTTTGTAATGTATTCTTCGGTGACCACGTGCCTGGGTAATCCAGGACAAGTAAATTATGTAGCTGCAAATGCATTTTTAGAGTCACTGGCTAAATTCAGGACAAAGTCAGGTTTGCCCGCTACCGTAATTTCCTGGGATGCAATTACAGATACCGGATATCTTGCCAGAAATACAAAACTTGCAGAACGGATTACAAAACGTCTTGGGTTGGGAGGGATTAAAAGTAAACAGGCTTTTAATGCCATGGAGACATTAATAATGTCCGAACATGTTGAGACGATTGTATTCAATGCCAACTGGCAGGCATTAAAACGTGCATTACCTATAATTAATTCACATTTGTTTAAAGATATTTTGCATGGACAGTCAGGGCATGATCATCTTGAAGGGGAAGATCTCTATGGCACTTTATCACGCTTAGATGACTCTGAACGCCAGCCATTTATAGTAAATTTCCTGATATGTGAGATTGCAAGAATATTGCAGATGCCAGAAGAAAAAATAGCTCATAACTGTACTATTCAGGATTTGGGGATAGATTCATTAATGGCAATGGAGCTGGCATCAACTATAGAAAATAAATTAGGTATTAATCTCCCAGTGATGACCCTGGCAGATAACGTTACCCTGGATAGTCTTGCAAATAGAATAAATAACATGCTTGAACCGGCAGATTTACACGGTGAAAGCAATAGTGATGTAGATGAGATAGTTACCTCACTGGCAAAAATTCATGCAGAAAACCTTACAGAAGATGAACTCAAATCTATATCCGATGATGCAATCAATGCCAGAGATGGTTCGAAGCGTCTTATTCAATGACAGAAAGCGGTAAAAATTTATTCGGCTTATCAAGCGAGCATAAGAAACGGCTGATAGACCGTATGCGTCAACGGCAAAAAACCGGGAACACATACGATGTGCGGGAAAAAGCAAATCTAACGGCTTTTAAGAAAGAGATTCCTGCAGAATATTACAATATTGATGATTTGCCAGGTCTAAAACAATTACATATTCAAGCTAGTGCAGCTGAAAAATTTGGAATCCAAAACCCATTTTTTCGTTGCCATACTGGGGTGGCAAATAATTCAACATCCATCGATGGTCGAAAATTCATTAATTATTCAAGCTATAACTATCTTGGATTAAATGGTCATCCCCGAGTATCCAAGGCAGCGAAAACTGCTATCGACCATTATGGCACATCAGCATCAGCCAGTAGACCAGTATCTGGAGAACGTCCTATACACCGTGAGTTAGAAATTGCGTTGGCAGAAGTTCATGGTACAGAGGATTGTGTAGTTTATGTCAGTGGGCATGCTACAAATGTCACCACCATAGGTAGTTTGTTTGGTAAAAAGGATTTAATCCTACATGATTCATTAGCTCACAATAGTATTATCCAAGGAGCAATACTCTCAGGTTCAAAACGTTTGACGTTTCCACATAATGATTTTCAATCACTAAACCAGATGCTCGAAAATAATCGGCGACAATATGAGCGGGTATTGATCGTTACCGAGGGCATGTACAGCATGGATGGAGACATTCCTGATATTCCAAAATTTATAGAAATAAAAAACCACCACAAAGTTTTTCTGATGGTTGATGAAGCTCATTCAATTGGTGTTTTGGGAAAGAAAGGATTTGGTATAGCAGAGCATTTCAATATTAACGCAGATCAAATAGATATTTTAATGGGTACTTTAAGTAAATCCCTGGCAGCATGTGGTGGTTATGTCTGTGGCAAGCATTCTTTAATTGAAAATCTTAAATATACTTCACCAGGCTTTGTTTACAGTGTGGGTATGTCGCCTCCAGTAGCTGCGGCAGCCCTGGAGGCATTGCATATACTAAAAGAAGAACCTGAGCGCGTGACAAAACTCCAGTCGAATGCGAATCTGTTCTTTGAACTTGCCAAAAATGCTGGTTTGGATACGGGATATTGCGAAGGTTATTCAGTAATTCCGGTTATTGTTGGAAGTTCACTTATTGCGGCAAAATTGTCTAATCTTTTGTATGAGCATGGAGTTAATGTACAACCCATAATTTATCCGGCAGTAGAAGAGCGTGCTGCCAGGTTACGTTTCTTTCTGAGCTCATCACATACCGAAGAAGAAATTCGTTCAACGATTGACATCGTCTCACGCGAATTAAAGGCACTGAAAAAGAAACCTGTTTACAAGTTTGTCTAACAGTCACACAACTCCATTTTTAATTTAAACATTTCAAATCATGAAAGTCGTCATTATCGGAGCTGGTATTGCTGGTTTAGGGGCTGCACATTACTTTCTGAAAAAAGGACACGAGGTGCAAGTCCTGGAATCTAGCGAGAGGGTAGGTGGGCGTGCAATGACCTATCAACGTCCTGGTACGCAAGATATTGTCGACGTTGGCACACAGTATTACCACTCATCTTATCGCCGGGCACTGGCCTTTATTTATGAATCCGGGATGCAATCAAATCTAAGAAAGATAAGAGGATATACTCGAATCTATGATGATAATTTAAAGAAAGGCTCGTTTTTATTTAATCGATATTTACCCTGGTATCAGTCTTATGGAGTAGCGGGCAATCTACAATTAGGTCTTTACTTGGCAAAGACATTTATTAAATATGAAATGGACCCGTATGCTTTAAATTATTATGCAAAAGCTGATGATATCAATGCAGTAATTGATAATTCAAATTCAGCAATATATAAAAGTATCATACAGCCTTTGACGCAGGTGGGTGCATTGTCAGAACCTGAAGATATGGCAGTCAGCTTGCATCATATGCACAGGTTGATACACATTATTCTTTTTACAGAATATCTGTCGCTAACAGGGGGGGTCTCCTCATTACACAAGGCAATGTCAAAGCAAATCCCCGTTGCTTTAGAATCACCAGTATTGGGATTAGTCGAAGAGAATGGGAAGCCAATAGGGGTGCAATTGGAAAATGATGTGATCAAGGCAGACCATATCGTAGTGGCAACTACTCCTCATGTGGCATCCAAAATGGTTCCAGATTCCTGGGGAGAGGCCCATAAATTTCTTGATGAAATTAATATTCCACAGTTTTCACTACCAACTTTTTTTCTGGATAGGCCAATTGAGAAAGGCGTCTGGTCATTTCTGTTACATCAACGAGAGGGGATGATTAGTTACTTGACTGATGCGTCACAAAAAAATAGGGAAATGGTCCCGTCTGGACAGTCCATCATTCAACCCTGGGTTTGCTATCCACAATCAGCAACGCTAGCGGCAATGTCAGATGATGACATTACATCATGTTGTATTAATGAAATTGAAACGATATTTCCCGGATTTAGTTCATGGATTGAGCATGTATATATAACTAGACATCCTTATGGCGTGCCATTTCATTCTACTGGCCATGTCAAACGGGCCTGTGATTTTATGCATGCTATGGACAAGAGGAAAATATCATTTTGTGGTGATTATATAAGCGGCGGTTATATGGAATCCGCCTTATGGAGTGCGGAACGTGCCGCTAAGGTGTTTGGATAGAAAATGTGAGGGGTGAAGAGTGAGGTGTAAGGTGGAGGATGTCTTAACTTCAGTGCAAGTTTTTATGGATTATAATCACATACTTTTATTTCCCCAGGACCATTAATAATATTCGATCAGCGATCCGGTCAGGAATAAGTCGCAGTAAAGATATACCCAGGGTGTGAAACCAGGGAAAACTGATCAGTGGTTTACGTTTCTCTATCCCCGTAATAATTTTATCAACCGCCTTATCTATTGACGTCAGCATAAATTTATTAATATTCAAAGTTTTGGTCATATCGGTGTTCACATAGCTGGGACAAACGATAGTTATATTTACATTGTCTCTGGCGTAGATGCCACGAATTGCTTCATAGTAAGCTTTTATTGCGACCTTGCTTGCGGAGTATGCAGGGAAGGTGGGTATCCCATGGTAAGCAGACAGCGAACTAATAATGACGGCACTTCCATGCTTTCTTTTCTGCATTCGTTCTAACATAGGATTGACTGTATTAATGACGGAATTGAAATTAACATCAAATGTTTCATCAATTATTATTTTTTGTTCCGTGGGATGACCTGGGACACTTGAATACATTACACCCGCATTGGCTATTATCAGGTCTACAGGAAAGTTAGAATCAAATCGTAATATCCAGTCAATGAGATTCTCCCTGTCTCGGATGTCCATACTGACTGATTCAACAATAGCGCCTTTATCGCGACAATACTTGGCCGTTTGATTTAAACGGTCTTGATGTCTGCCAATCAAGCCAAGGTGAACGCCAGAATCTGCATAACGTTTGGCTAACGCATTTCCCAGGCCATTACTGGCGCCTGTAATAATGATATTGTTGAACCTGATGTTAATTACGATGCCTTCCAATAGATAAAACGTATATAATTCATTAGCATATGATTGATAATAACCAAATTATTCCAGTACGGCCAACACCTTTGAACGATTACCCAGGGCCCCTCAAACTATTATGGATGCTACGCAAGGATTTACTCTCTATTTGGCCTACCTCGGCTTACCAGGAAGAGTTTTTTGGTGGGCCAGTGATGAACCAGCATATGTATGTCGCAAATAGCCCAGCGACAGTTGAGCATGTACTCGTAAAAAATAACGATAATTATGAAAGAAAAAGCCCATATATGCGCAAAGCATTAGAACCACTTTTAGGAGATGGTTTGTTTGTTAGTGATGGGGCACTTTGGCGGGAACGCCGCCGTTTAGAACAACCTGCTTTTCACCCATCCCATTTTCAGACATACGGAAATATTATGGCTGACGTGGTTGCAGATACATGTGATCGTTGGAAAAAAGAACATATAGATAAGGAAGTCATGATCCTGCCAGAGATGGCGTGGTTGACGGCTGAAATTATCAGCCAGTCCATGTTTGACTACCCACTGGGACTGAACAAGGCTAAACAGATTGTTGAAGGATTTGCGGATTTTCAAGCCAGTGTCGAACAATTTGATTTGTCTGCATTTTTTGGCTGGCCAAAGTGGTTACCCAACATGCCTCAACGACGTCGGGTTTCTCATAATGCAGGAAAAATACACGTCATTGTTGAAGATATCATAGCGATGGGTAATGCAGGAAAATTGAGAAATAACACCTTGTTGTCTCAATTGCTCGCAGTACAAGACTCAGAAAGTTCGATTACACGTATGTCATCAGAACAGATCAGAAATGAAGCGGTCGTCATATTAATGGCCGGACATGAGACAACAGCTAATTCTTTAGCATGGGCTATCTATTTAATATCTCAATATCCCCATGTGGAAGAAAAGTTATTAGAAGAATTAAAAATCGTCCTCAATGGTCGACCTGCCAGGTATGAGGATATTTCCAGTTTAAAGTATACCCGCGCTATTTTTGAGGAAGCGATGAGGCTATATCCACCTGTTCCAGTACTTTCTCGTGTAGCACTGGAAGAAGAGACTATCTGTGATCGCAATGTACCAAAAGATTCAATTATGCTGGTGATACCGTGGTTATTACACCGGCATGAATTATTATGGCATAAGCCCAATCACTTTATCCCTGAGCGTTTTATGGATGGTTGGCCTCATAAACATGATAAATACGCTTATGTTCCTTTTAGTGCAGGCCCGAGATTCTGTCTTGGTGCGGCGTTTGGATTAATGGAAGCGACTATTTGCCTGGCTAGCATAATGCAGAACTTTTCATTAAGTATGAGTCCACGATTTACTCCTGGATATGAATGTAGATTAACGCTCAGGCCGAGTAACGGACTACCAATGGTGATTAAAAAACGAGAGTAATGAAGCGAGGTGTTCATGATTTGTATGCAACTCTAATTGAGTTGCAGCTAAATCCTAATCTTTTTTATTAAACCCCAGTTTTCCCCGCCATGTTTCTATAAGTACCTGGTCATGCATGTGAGATGGATGATAATCCTTTTTATAATATCGAAAATAATTAGGAATTAGTCTCGTTAATAGCCCTGGCCATATGAAACCCCATGTAATTAACACCCACCAATCCTTCAAATTAAACAGGCGTCCATCGTACCGTTGATATTCCATCATCGTTGTGAGCAATACTAACCATAGAACAACTGAAGCATGAATCATTTCTATGATTCTTTTTCTATAACTCCCCTTGATAGAATTGTAAACATCATAAGCTACGGTTTTGTGTTCAATCTCTTCAAGGCAGTGCCAACACCATAATCGTTTATGTTCATCCTGCATGGGTTCATGAAACGCAGGTGTTTTTAGAACTTCTGTACAAAGTATGGTCGTAAAATGTTCCAGCGCACATGTTAGTGCCAGCTTGACTTCAGGGTCAGGATTTTTTCTCACCCAGTTAAAAAGCTTATCCACACGCGCTTCCATTTTTTTAACGGGGTAACCTTCTGAGATTAATAATTTATTGAAACGGTCATGCTCAACACGATGTGCTGATTCTTGACCGATAAATCCTTTTACCTGTTCAGCAAGCTCAGGGTCCTGTATTTGGGATTGATATTGTTTGACTGATTCTATAAAAAACCTTTCAGCGTAAGGGAAGGTAGTAGATAATGCATTCATCCAGTTAGATTTTAGAGAACATCCGCCAAACCAATGGCGCTTATATTGTTTTTTCCAACTTAATCCCGGATTACGGGCGGAAATTTTCAGAATATTAGAAATCATTGGTTGAATAATCCAGGCTGCTAATTAAAAATTTAATATAAGTAAAATACCAAATTTAGAAAATAATTGTTAATGAAATTACGATTTATTGAGTATTGGATTTTACATCCATTTTGGGGTGGCATCGATTATCTGACATTTTCCTTTCTCAGGTTGTTTCCACTTAATCAGGTATCAGGATTTGGTGCATTTGTTGGCAAGTTGGCAAAGAAACGATTTAAACAAGCCAATTTAGATACCTCAGCGAATCTCCAGTTATTAATCCCTGAGATCACCAATGAGCAAAAGTTGCTCACTTCAGATGTCATGTGGCAAAACATTGCCCGTACCCTCTCAGAAATGGCCGTGTTAGATAAACTCAATATTGGAAAAAATATAGAAGAGAACGATCTTAACGTATTACACAGATTAGATAAAAATAAGCCGGTTGTGTTTTTATTTCCACACCTGGGTAACTGGGAAATTCTGGCCATGTCCGTGTCAAACCAGGGTTTTAAACTTAATGTTATGTTTGAAAAAATCCCCAATCGTTTTCAGCGAAAATTATTAATCACTGCCAGAAAAAGGATAGGTTATGATTTAATAACGCCTGATTATCAGGGGACACGAAAACTCTTCAAAGTTCTAGCTGCAGGGGAATCCGTTGGACTGGCCATGGATGAATTTAGTAATAATAAAATTGTAGCGCCAGTATTTAATGGAACCATATCTGATAGATCAAATATCTACTATGCAATAACGCTTGCAAGGAGATTTGATGCACCAATAGTATTAGGTTTATGTAAACGCTTATATAAAACCAGCTTTCAGGTTAACTATGACAATCCAATCTATCTTTCCAGTCCTGAGTATTTAGGGCAGAGCGATGAATATTTTGCAGAGATGATTAATATTCGTTTGAAAAAATGGATATTGGAAAACATTGACCAATGGTATATGTTACATAGGGCAAGGATTAATGGTTGAGCAATAGAGTGAGAGATTAATATAACCCGATAGTATAAATAGTCTTAGATACTAACTTAATTACAATTGATGAAATCCATGTGAATTGGAGTCAACTGAATCTATTGTTCGTCAAATAATTTTTCTGAAACTAAATTAAAATGTTCTTCCCAGGTAGGTGGATTAAAAAGATTCATTCTGGCAAGTTGTGCACTTCTAAGTGCAGAATCAGGATCGCAATAGTCTATAATGGTATTCATCCAGCCAAGTCCGTCTACTGGATGGAGATAGTCCGGGATATTTTGACCAGATTCTTTAAGTTCTGGAATATCTGAACATATGACAGGTACACCCAGCGTTAATGCTTCAACGACTGGCATACCCCATCCTTCAGCAAAAGTAGGGTAGAGCAAGGCACGTGCGCCAGTTACGAGATTGGTCAACTCTTTATCACTCAGGTTTGAGGCTTCATGAACGAGTCCATTGATAGGTTTGCATCGTTCAACCATGTCGATGACATTTTCATTCTCCCATCCTCTTTTTCCCACCAGGTAGAGCTCTGGCATAGGGTCGAGTAATCTATTCTGTGCCATGTCACGCCATATATTTAATAATAATAAATGGTTTTTTCTTGGCTCGATTGTGGCAATAACAACAAAATAATTTTTTTCTGATTTGGATGGCAAGTTTTTAGCTTGATTCAAGAAACAGGGTTCAACACCAATATAGGCTGTTAATATTTCACTATATTCTCTATCATTATCTTCAGCAAAACGATTCAGATACTTTTTTGTCTCATCTGAGTTGGCAATAATTTTAGGTTTTAGCGTGAGCAGGTGTTTCATCCAGTTGATTTGTTCATGATTATTAACCGGTAGAAAATATTCAGAATAATAAATAATAATTAAATCATGAATAAATACGCAATATTCCAGGGGTGCTGTAGCACTAATGGCCTCCAATGCATTGAATGGAAATCCTCTGTTATATGCCGTATAGATATATAAATAATTTCTATTACTATGTTTTTGGATATCATCAATCAGGTAGTCATTATTTTTGCGGCCGCTCATTATAAATCGATACGCAATAAACAGGTTTTTAGTTTTTAATAACACCCCAATAAACTGTCCGATACGTAATAAAAAAATTGCAGGATATTTTGACAGGCTAGCCACCAGGGCGTACCAGATTTTTAATACATGTGGAATTTTTCTAACCCAGCTAAATTCAACCCCAAATATTTCGGTCAATTCCTGGTTGAGCAAGAAATGAAAGCGGTCATGAAATGGCATGGAGAAGAAAGTATCAAGATCCGGATCCCAGAGTCCGTGGTATTTCATTCTGAAATCCAGGTTTGATTCAGAATTGGTTTTTAGATCTTGTATATCATTTAATCCCAGTTCCCAGTTATTTAAGAGATGAAATATCAGCGCTTCAGCTTCGTCATGCTGGATTATGATTAATTGCTTGCCATGTTGTTTAACGAAAACAGTGGAATTTTTATGTTTTGTTATGAGGTAGTGTGCATAACGTAAATCGACCCGGATAGTCCCTGAAGGTGTCTCTGATACCTGTTGATAGATTAAACAGGTTAGGTCATAAAGATAGATAGTTCCCATGCGTTAAATATAAACTTCCAGTGTAAGTAATGTAATATTATACCAATTTAAATAGAATTATTTCTCAAGATATGTGTATTTTGACCATGGGTGCACTAGTCTGGGAGGAATTGCCAAGGAGAAGTCTTCGTCAGTAATCGTTAAATTAGGATTGTAAAATGGATCTTTATCTAAAACCTCATCCCAATTATCTCTCATATAAGTGTATTCAGAATTCCATCGATGAATGTTGTCACGTGATAGATCAGATCCACGAGAAGCCGACTCAAGGTGATAGAGCTCTGCAAATGGAGTCCATATTACTTTATAGCCTTTTTGCCTTACTTTTAAGCAATAGTCCACATCATTAAATGCAACCCGTAGATTTACTGCGTTAAGTCCGCTTACTTCTTTGTAGATCGATTTTTTTGTCAGGAGACAGGCAGCGGTTACACAGGAAACTTCGTGGCATAATATTAATCGGTCATCATATCCTCGATAATGTTGAGGTGAGTATCTAAAACTGTGTCCAGCAACGCCCCCCAGGCCAATAGTGACACCTGCATGCTGAATAGTATTATCTTCATATAGTAGTTTTGCACCAACAATCCCAACGTCCTCTCTACATAAGTGTCCCATCATCTCTGTAAGCCAATGGGGCTTAATTACAGAAATGTCGTTATTTATCAGGCCAATATAGTCACCAGTCGCATAATTTAACGCAATATTATTTAATTCTGAGAAATTAAATTCGCTGTCGTCTCTAATTATTTTTATTGTGCTATGAGATTCAAGAGATTCCAGATAAGTGAGGGTCGATTCTTCCTGGCTGCCGTTGTCAATAATGATGATTTCAATATTGTTATAATCAGTATGATTTAGTAAGCCATTGATGCAGTTCGACAATAATGCAACTCTGTCACGAGTTAAAACAATTAAACTTATTAATGGGTCCGGGGAGGGTGGATTTCTTTTTATCCAATGTCCATATTCTGATTTAATGGCACTGGCATTTTGGTCTGTTCTATTTAGATGTGAGGTTAGTGAATTGTCATTATGTAAAACTTCAAGATCCTTATTATAATTTATGTCATTTTCCAGATTTCTATGATGTAACAATACATACGGAATATGTGCTATTTCATTAGATGAGATTTTTTCAACGAATAGTAAACTCAGGTCATCATAGATGTTGAAATTATCTTTATCGGATTCTGCGAATATTGTTTTTAACAGGCTTGTTTCATAACAGGATAAATATTTTATGTAATTCTTTCCTAAAAAGAGATCGTAATTCCAGTCAGATTTAAAAGCGGGATTATCTAATATGCCATAATTATCTATCTGGTCATGATCAGAATAGATTAATTTCAAGTCATTTTTGTTTATCGTTTGTAATGCGAACAGATATAAGGCATGTGAAGTTAAGACATCAGTAGGTTCAAGGAATATGGTGTAGCCGTCGTGCATTAATTCTATGGCGTGATTAATATTGCTTGAGATTTTTGAAGTTGACCTATCAATGATAATTTTAATATTTTTATTGCTTCTTTCGAAATAATTTATTACTGATGTTAGGTGAGCGTCTGGTTCACAATCGCAAAGTATTAGTAATTCCCAGTTTTTATAGAGTTGATTAACTACTGAGTTTAATGAGGTCTTTATCAGAGATGGAGCTGATTTATCCAGTTTTATAATAATATTTATGATGGGAGATGATGTAAAAGTGTCGATATGTCTGGTAATGGCTGTTTTATCATCGTTGCTTAGTTTTCCATAACATTGATACCATTGCTGATAGGTGGATCTATAACTTTCTGGACGCCTGACTCCAGGCATCTTTCTGATGAATAACGCATGTAATATTTCGTTTATACCAAATTTATTGTTTAATTTTAAATGCCAGGCAGCAGTGAAAAAATTCAACTCTCTTATTATTACGTCATCTAGCTTAAATTCTATATTTTTATTTGAAATCTTTAATTTCAACCTTTTGCAATGAGGAGGAAGCTCCAATAAACATTCCTGATAGGTGCTTTTGTTATTAACAGGGAGCGGTATAGAAAAATTATCAGAAAAACCACTGCCAGGATCAATGTAAAGTACAGGCTCGGCATCACCCTTTGAGACAGTAAGATGATAGGAAAACATTACCAATCCTCTAGGGTAACGTTCATATTTCGTATTATTAAGATAAACTATATGACTTTCACCAATATAGGATGGATCCAGAAACATATCTTCTGTCGGAATATTTTCGGAAATAGCTAAATTAAAATGCTGACGTTTTACTATTCTAATGAATCGTCTTATCCAGTAGATTATAAAACTAACTGGTATTAGGAATATTTTAATCGTTGAGAGTATGAATTTTTCAATATTAGAATCATATGAATTATCTGTGAATGAAGATGCAGGCTGATTTCCACTAGATTGAATGTTATTAATGTATTCTTTTTGCTGGTTTATAATGGCAGTCAAATATTTAATTTGATGAATTTCTCCGCGGTATAGAAATTTAAAGTTGTCTATCGTGAATTGCCACAGCCATGAAAATTTTTGATTAAACCAATTGCCAGTTAATTCAAAGTATTCTCTCCTGAATGTTTGTAATCTGAGTTTTAAATATTTAATATCCATGCATAAATTCATTACGTTATTTAATAATTACTAAGTATAATATTCGATTTAAGCCCAATAATTTTATTATTATTTTATTTATATCTAGATTCAATAGCTATGCAATTAAACGATAAGGGACTACTTTTCTCCCACATTCCTAAAACTGCCGGGACAAGTTTACGACTGTCTGTCCAGCGTCACGTAAAAAGCTGGAAAGTATATTCAGATTATGATGCAGATAATCCTACAACGTCTCGGATAATTAGAAAATTCTATGAGACTGATGATTTTAGCAAAATTTCAGACTTAAATGGACCTAAAACCCTACTGGCTGGACATTTTCCAATAAAAAAATACTTGCCCTATTATCCAATAAACAGGGTTATCAGTTTTGTCCGAGATCCTGTGCAAAGGGTGATATCACATTATCATGATTTGCAGAGAAGACATGGATATTCAGAGTCACTTGAGACTTTTATCACACAAAGAAGATTTCAAAATACTCAGTCACGATTTTTTAAAGGTGTTCCTGTCGAAGCTGTTGGATTTATTGGTATTTGTGAGTTTTATGATGAAAGCATTGAAATTATAAATAAATTATTTTGCACAACGATTCCAATTAAAAAATTTAACACAAATAAAAAGAAGAAGGAAGATTTCTATGTGGTGCCTGGCGAGATAGCTGAGTTAATAAAAGAATCGAATAAGTTAGACTGTGAGTTATATGATTATGCATTGAAAATATTTCTTAAAAGGAAAGAGTTGTTAATTTCTGATAAGCCATTTATTTATGGGAAAATTGATTTGAGGAGTGCTGATAAAATAGTGGGCTGGGCAGTCAATCCAGACTCAGCTGATGCAGTGAAATTAAACTTGTTAGTCAATGATAAAATTGAGAATACAGTAATCGCGAATAATCCTGTTCAAGATCTCATAGAACTTAATATCGCAAATAATTCTCATGTGGGTTTTGTTTTTGATTTAGAGAATAAATATACAGGCAATGATAGTATTAAAGTGATTGTGGATGGTGTGGGCCAGGAGATAGATTAGAAAAAGTGATGATTATTGTCTTAGGGTAATAAACATTTTGCTTTAACCATCAACGAATCAATAAAAACATATTCAATCCAATCGGGTTTTCTGTAATGAATTTTATCAGGGGTGCTAAGTAGCGGTGTATAGTAGCGACAGCCTTCAAAGTAATAGTGTGTTACCTGACTGTATCTCGTCCTTGACCTGTTTTTGTGACTATATCCACCATGAAGTAAATTGCCATGCCAAATAATAGCTTCGCCTTTTTTTATTGTGGCAAGCTCGGTTATTAATTTATTATCATAAATATAATTGCGAATAAATTCTTCATAATGTTCATAGTTTTCGTGTGTTTTTCCTTCCCCAACATCTTGCATATTGTATTCAGGTAATTTATGACTGCCAGGGCAATAGCAAACTGGCCCATTTTCGTCATCTATATCTTCCAGCGCAATCCAAACACCACACATAAAGTTATTTGGAAATGAATTAAAATGAATGGTGTCCGAGTGCATGGCTTGCTGAGTGCCTGTTCTAAAATTTAACGTTTGGAACGGCAGGGGTTTTCTTTTATATAATTGATTCAACATGGAAAGTATTCCAGGGAACTGAGCTAGATGTTTTGCTGATATGGAATCTTTCCATAATTCCTGTATTCGGGATCCAGGGCTAGGTGGGTTTGAATACAAGCCGGAATAGATTTTTTCCATCTCCTTGATAACATTGTTGAGTATGGCTAAATCGATATTAGTCTCAACGATTAAATACCCATTTTGAAAAAAGTTATCAATTTCCTTTTGAGATAACATAATCAGTCAAATTCATTAGTGTTCTGATGATGCGACATTAGGATTTAATTAGCTCATTAGAGATTTGTATTAGTTTTTTTTGCTCGATTAACATCTTTCTGAGTGCCTGACGCCAATGTTCTTGTTGAACACCCCAGATCTTATTCGTCAAGCTAGAGTCAAGCACACTGTACGCAGGTCTTTTTGCAGGGGTAGGGTATTGAGAGGTTGATACCGGTATGATTTTTATTGTTTTGTCTAGTAATTGAAAATTTAACGCTTCTTCGTAAATGGCAATAGCGAAATCATACCAGCTTGCAACGCCTGCATCTGACCAGTGATATATCCCAGAATGTGCATTATTCGTCACCATTGCCCAAATTGTAAGGGCCAAATTTTTTGACCAGGTAGGTGTTCCCACTTGATCACAAACTACCTGTAATTCATCTCTATCTCTCATAAGATTCAGCATGGTTTTTACAAAATTATGCCCCGTTGTAGAGTAAACCCATGATGTACGTAAAATAATAGATCCTGCGGCAAAATATTTTCTGACCAGCGCCTCGCCGTTTGCTTTCGACTCCCCATATATTGAGAACGGGTTAGCAGGCGTATCTGGCTGATAAGGTGAAGATTGAAGACCATCAAAGACAAAATCAGTTGATATATGAAGAAATTTAGCGGCTACCTCTTTTGCAGCAGCAGATAAATAACCTGCGGCAGTGGTATTTACTAATGTTGCCTGCTTATGCTCTTTTTCCGCCCGAACAACGGCAGTATATGCAGCTGCGTTGATAATATAATCAGGCTTAATTTCATTGAGTTTTGTAGATATCGTGGTTTCACATGTAATGTCTAAATCATTGTGTCCAAAGGGGTATAAATCGATTCCTTTGGGAACAGTCTTGACCAAGTCATTTCCCACCTGTCCATTTTTACCTGTAATTAAGACTCTCATATAAATTAAATGTCATTCTCTCGAAGGCGTTAATCATCTAGTAATTATTATTCTAAAAAGTCAAAGTTGCTGATAATTAATTTGCCAATTAACGTAAATCATGTAGATAATATTCAGAGTCAAATTTTATCATTCTCGCAAAAGTGGGAATCCAGTCTAATATATTTACTTATCAGATCTTAAATGGAAATTAATCTAAGGATATACGTCTGCATCCTTTAACGTTATACCATTTCGGTCTTTTTCTGATATACATGGCTCTACATTATCTGTTAGAGGCCATTGAATACCTATTGTTTCATCATTCCACCTTAATGTTCTTTCATGCTCGGGGGCGTAGAAATCACTACATTTATAATACACGTCAGCTTTTTCACTGGTGACCAGAAACCCATGTGCAAATCCTGGAGGACACCATAAAGAATTCATTTTATCTTCTGATAAGGCATGTCCATACCATTTTCCAAAGGTATCCGAACCTTTGCGCAGATCAACAACAACATCAAAAATTGAGCCCCTTAATACCCTGACTAGTTTTCCTTGAGGGTGCTGTATCTGGTAATGTAAACCTCGCAGGGTATTCTTTGATGATTGGCTATGATTATCTTGTACGAAGTTGTCGGGTATTCCATTGGATGTAAATTTTTGTAGATGCCAGGCTTCAAGAAAAAAGCCCCGGTCATCTCTGATGACATCAGGTTCAATGACTATTACACCAGGCAGTGGAGTTTGGATAAATTTCATTCTATATTCTTCTGTCATTCCCGCGAACGCCTACATGGTTGTAGGCGGTAGAGCGAAGCAGGAGCCAGAGCCGAAGCGGGAATCCAGTGAGGAAAAACATCTCGATCATGTATGGAGACTTAATTATTACAGTCATTTTTCAACTAACCTTCTGAGGTACTCTCCATAATCTGATGAATTTAATTCATGTGCGAGTTTTAGTAGCTGCTCATCATCAATATATTTTTTTCTCCATGCTATCTCCTCAGGGCAACATATTTTCAAACCCTGACGTTTCTCGATAACTCTGACAAACTCTGTGGCGTCAACCATACTGTCGTGCGTTCCAGTGTCTAACCATGCAGTACCACGGTGTAATAGTTCTACTTTTAATTTTTTGTTATTTAGATAGGTTTTGTTGACATCCGTGATTTCCAACTCCCCACGAGATGATGGCTTTATAGATTTCGCAACTGAGACGACGTCACTGTCATAGTAATATAGTCCTGTCACTGCAAAATTAGATTTTGGGTTTTCAGGCTTTTCCTCAATTTCAATTACATTACCATTATTATCAAATTCTACAACACCATAACGGTTTGGGTCGGATACTTCATAGCCAAAAATAGTTGCACCTGATGTTTGAAGTTTTGACCGTATTAAGGAGTCCTCCACCTCATCACCGTAAAAAATATTATCACCGAGAATAAGCACCGAATTTCTGTCTTTAATGAAATTTTCACCTACGATAAATGCATCTGCCAACCCTTTTGGTTCACTTTGAATAGCAAAGGAAAAATTCAGCCCCCATTTTTCACCAGTACCGAGTACTTTTTGAAAAGCGACCTGATCCTCAGGCGTAGTAATAATCAAGAAATCTCTAATATCCCCAAGCATCAGTGTGGATAGAGGATAGTAAATCATTGGCTTGTCATAGACGGGGAGGAGTTGTTTACTAACAGCCAATGTAATCGGGTATAGCCTGGAACCGCGGCCGCCGGCTAAAATAATACCTTTTCTTTCAGACATGATATGGACTTTTATACTATTTCATTAAGGGCAATTTTTAACTGTGAGCTGAATTGATTAAAACCATAGTTAGATTCAGCATATACACGACCTTTTTCGCCCATTTTAATTATTAAACTGGGATTATTATGCAAATATACTACCTTATCTACCAGTGATTGAATATCTCGAAAAGGGACTAAATATCCATTTTCACCATCCTTAATCAGCTCTGGTAACGCACCCCAGTTATACCCAATGACGCATCGACGCGCAGCCATGGCTTCTAGAATTGTCCTGCCAAAAGACTCCTGAAAATGAGAAAGGTTTACAATAATGTTGGCCCTGGATATCGCCTCCTGCGGAGATGACAAGTACCCAGTGATTTGCAGGTTATCTGGTCGTTCATTCTGTAGTAATTGCTGTATATGCTCGTTATCAGGTCCAATCAGGATACATTCAATATTTGGATTAATGGCGGACAACTGCTTTGCCATCAATATGAAATCTTCAATACCTTTTTTGGGCAGGTTACTGCTGATCATGGCAATGAGGGTATGACCATTTTGCAGTGAATTGACCATGTCAAATTGGTCTAAATTAATTAAGTTATGCACTACATGGGTTTTATCTGGCAAGTCAAAATCAGTAGCAACGGCTTTAGAATTCGCAATGATATTATCAGCCAATACATGTACATGGTTTCTAATCTGCTCAGGGTCAGCGTTCAACACGTTACAAAGGTCGGGGTCTTCCTGGGGGAGCTCTCTTATATGTATAAAATTAGGAATTTTTCGTAGTTTTGAGGAAATCAAGGGTTCCCAGAGCATTAACGTATTTGCATAGACGGCATCGATATTGAATTTGCTTATTAATTCATTAAAATGCCCCACCGTCTCATTAACCTGGTTATTACCACGCTTCCACCAGGAATACGGAATAACTTTCACGTAACAAGAACGCTCACATAAGGCATTAAGATAATCCGTGTTTGATATTTCAGGAATGGTTACAACAACATTAATGCCAATGGAAACCATGCCATTTAATATATCAAGCAAGCTTCTTTCTGCACCATATATGTATTTCCCTGATGAGTGTGCGCAGACGAGGATAGTCTTTTTAGTCTCATCTAGAATTATTGAACCATCAATTAATGGTAATGTTTGATTGCCTTGTTGATGACCTACAGTTAAGTAATGGGCAAGGGGATTTATTATTTCCGGATATTTCTGTAAATATAAATATGTATATCCACTACTGGTAAAATCCGGACCTGGGTCCCTGCCTTCATATCCACCATGTAAAATATAGTGCATTACGGGATCATCACCAGATTGTGCGATATCTGGATATTTTCTTAAGTACCAATCCTTGTTGAAAAAATTAGATTTTTGAATTAATGAATAGTGCTGCTTTATCGTATCTTCATGAGGAGGAATTCGCTGTTTTAGTGGTATTGGGAATGGACGTGATATGGAGTATTTAGGCAGATACAATTTAATAGCCTTTTCATGCCATATTTGTGATGCTTCCTGGTAATCACGCCTGAGTCCTTTAAAAGCAGTTCGTAAATGTGTTTCGCTATTTTGACTAAGGGAATCTGGCTCGTGTCTACCAAATGCGAGTGGTATCCCAGGTAGCACATCATTTATCGAATTTATGCCAAATACCTTTTCTATACGTTGTAAATACTCAGTGTCTGCACCAACTCTTACGCGGTCCCAAAGTCCTAATTTCTTGAAAATGCTGCGCCTGAACATTAATGAAGAAATATTTCTGTATATCAACTTATTTTCAATTCTCCAATGACTAAACTTCATGTCAGGGGTGCATCTTACCCAGTGAGAGATACAGGCCATAAAATTCTTATTTGATTCTAATGCTTTAACCTGCAGTTCTATTTTTTGGGGATGTGACCAATCATCGCTATCGTGCGTTGTAATATATTTACCTTTAGACAATAACAGGCCTTTATTTCTTGAGGCATATGCTCCCTGATTATAATCATTTTTAATTATTCTGATTCTGGGATCAGAAATTGCAAAGGATTTTGCAATTTCATGAGTATTATCAGTAGATGCATCATCTACGATTATGATATCAAGATATTTCCAGGATTGACGTAAAATGCTACGTAGCGAAGTAGATAATGTACTATTTGAATTATGAGTTGGGATTATTATTGATACAGTTGGGTGATATAAGCTGTTAAATACTTTGTGAAATATTCCTGTATTAAATTGGTCAAGATAATTTGAGTCGATATTATCCAAATTTAAAGGTTTATCAGTGTTGTGCAAACTAAGCTGATTTAATTCAGCTGTTTTAAATATTTCATTTAACAATAAAATAGATTTATTTTGAGTAGATACTGATGATGCGGCAAGAAGTAAATCAGGCAGCATCCCCCGTTTCGTTAATTCTAATTTTATAAGTTGTTTCGCTTCCTCTATTTTTCCTGTTTCATTCAAGGCAGTAAACTCGAGAAGCACTGGTCCCAAGTGAGGCATGAACTCTTTGGCAATAAGAGAAGAGTTGAAAATTTGCATATATTTATATGCATCAGGCCATCTGTTATATACGCTATGCCAACTGGCAAGTATCCAGGCAGCATGTATTACTTCTAAATTTACATCTGGATTTTTATCAAGTGTAAACTCTAATTTATTATGAATGTCAGAGACCTCTCCTTCATACAGGAGCTTTTCGAGTTCGAGTGTATATAATTTATATGGCCATCGACATTCATAACGACCATGATTAAGATAATGTGTTAAGGGGTCTATGTTAGCTTGTGCAACGTCAGGATAAGCATTTAAATACCAACCAGAATCAAACCTTGAGGCAATAATATTTTTGAAAACAGCGTACGCCTTCTCTGAATTAATATTGTTCATGTTTTTAAGGAATTTAATGTTGACTGTTTGCTATATGATTATAATTAACGCATTAAAGTATCTGGTAGATATGGTGACTAATGTTACTATTCTAAATATTTCTAGTATCCGCAGACCGTTATTAGAGGTAATGAATGCTTTGATATTATATGTCGTATAATATAATAATAATATGATTTCAAATTTGCGTGTTTTTTAGCTATAGAATATTGAAAGGCCTCAATCAACAACATGTAATCGAGTCAAAGGATTTATAATCACAGTGTTAAGAACTATAATAGATTCAATAGAACGTGGATAAGTGCTGATTATTTATTATATTTTCAACTGGTTTGAAGAAATGTGATTTTGAAATATGTTAAATATTTTCAGCATGCGTAACACAATTGATATAAATTTTACAAGTAATGGAAAAACACATTAAAGATCTACAAAAAGAAAATGAGTTGCTTATAGCTCAGTTGCATAAGGTCCAGGAAGAACTGGAAGGATATTTCCTGAAATGCCAACAATTAAAGTTGCAAAATACAAATCTCATTAAAAAACAAAAAGGCGGAAGGTGTCTGAATTTTAGTAATCTGACAATACTAATTAAGAAGGCCTTCATTGGGAGGTTGAAATCTCTAGGTTTAATAACCATGGAGGAATATGGAAATATTGATATAGATGACGAACAAATATACTTAATAAAAAATTCAGGATTGTTTGATGAAAGTTGGTATCTATTGGAATACCCTGATGTGGCAAGTTCAAAAATGAGGCCAATCGAACACTATATAAAATTTGGTGCAGATGAAGGACGCAATCCTTCTGCATATTTTAACACTTTAAATTATCTTCGATATAACCCAAAATTAAAAGAAAATAACTTGAATCCTCTAAGTCATTTTATTGAAAAAGAAATGATGAGAATTGATGAATAGAACTATATTTTAAATATTAATTATCAGGGGCACTTAAAAGAATTGAAAAATAAATTTAGCATGTAATTATATCTATAATATATTTTCTTTCCTGGGCAAGAATAAAAATGATAGATAATTTTAGTCTGTGTTTGCATGGCAAATAAATATACATAAATTCTCAAATCAAAAGCATGCAAAATCATATTCATACTGAGTTAGCCAGGGGAAATGCAGCCTTCCATGAAAAACATTATGAAGCCGCTATTAAACACTATGTGAATTCATATGTTAAATATTTCAGCAATTCTGAATTATCCAGACTGTTGCATGACAATATAATATTGACGCGCAAAAAATATCGAAGAGAGAGGGATGCTAGCTCTCGAATGGATATTGCAGTATGTGGATGGGGACTGGGACACAATCCTGCAGGTCGTGTATATACCCTTGCGAAACTGTATGAAAAATTTTCAAATGTAAATATTATTGGAAGCATCTTCCCTGCATATGGTTATGATATCTGGGAGCCGATTAGAAGTACTGAAATACCCAAGTATTACTTTGTGGTAAATAATCCAACGCAATTTCTTGAACAAGCTTTAAAACTTGTGATTGCCCACCCTTACGATTTGGTTCATTTATCGAAACCTCGCGCTCCAAATATTATATTTGGTCTATTATACAAACTAATTTGGGACGCTATGATTCTAGTAGATGTCGACGATGAAGAAACGAGCTTTGTTGATTCTTGTAGTTCAATAAATATTGAAGACTACCTGAAATCAGAGTCTGGCCTGCCTCCACTTGCCGACATTATTGGTAGTGACTGGACTCGGTTGGGAGTAGCGTTGTCAGCCTCATTCGATGGGATCACCGTTGCAAATTCAGCATTGCAAGAGCGTTATGGGGGAGTGATTATTCGCCATGCCAGGGATGAACAGAATTTTAATCCCTCTAAAAAATTACAGGAACAAAATCGTAAGAAATTCGAAATACCAAGAGATAAAAAAGTTGTGCTTTTTTTTGGTACGGCACGAAAACATAAAGGGCTTGTCGATACAATACAGGTACTGAAACATTTGAATTGTAGAGATCTGATGTATGTGATTGTAGGAGAATTTTCTGATACTCGACTCAAGCAAGAGCTTCAAGCAATCGAGGGGGTGGCACTAAAATTTATTGGTAATCAGCCGTTTAAAGATATACCTGATATAGTTTCTATTGGTGATCTTTGCATATTATTGCAGGATCCAAATTCACCTGCCGCGCTATATCAGACTCCAGCAAAGCTCAGTGATGCATTAGGTATGGGACTGAAGGTATTAGCAGAATCTACTCCAGGACTCGCTGATCTGGCTGAATTAGGAGCATTCAATATTGTAACTCGCGATACATTATTAGGAGTTTTGAAACAATCGATAGCAAATAGCAGCAATTTGTTTGCATCTCATCCGGTATTTATAAATCAACTATCATTTTCAGCTAATCAACCAATACTGAAGAGCTTGGTAGATTCACTCACATTATCAAAGCCTGAAGATAAGCTTAACAATACTCTGTTGCAACTCGTAATAAGTTTGAAGGGCGGATATTCAGTGAAGTTATTACAAGGATTGGTAAGCAATAATATAGAAATGGAATATAGAAAAATAAATAGCCTGGAGCAGGGGTGCGATATGGCTGAAACCTTTGCTAAAAGTGGTGATTGGATAAATGCAGCAAAATATTGGAAATATACTTTTGACTTCTATTACGAACATATGACTGCGGAAACACTGGTACTTGCCAGTCAGGCTAATTTTCGCGTTGATAATTTTCTTATCTCTTCGGACATGCTTGAGCATGCAAAGGTCAAGGCACCAGAGTTACTTTGTGTTATACGAGAAATTAAAAAACAATATATATATCACACATATTCATCATGGATGATGGAACGTATGGGAGGTATCACAGATTGGTATAAAAATAACGGGCTGATTTCTCAACCTGAGTTGTCAACAGCTATATCCTTATCCCGTAACTATCTAAAAAAACTAAATTATAAAATAGCTTATGATGACCAAAAACAGCATGTTCACGCTTGTTTGTTATACGCGGAAGAAATGTGGAGTAATAATAAAAATGATAAAGCTGTTGAAATACTAAAAGAAGCATTAAATATTCTTGAGCCAGAGATGCCTAGGGAGGTATCAAAAAGTATTTTAAAGGGGATAGTGGATATTAGAGTAGGGAATAGTGATGTAAATCAATTAAACGAATTGATATTAACGTCAATGAATAAACTTGATATTCCCATATTAAGTGTAGGAAGCTGGCTATGTTTACGAGATATATTGAATTGGAACGGGTTCTTTCAATGCGGAAATCTAGGACGAAATAATGCACTGATACTTGCTCAGGACAATGCTCTTAATAATCCAGATAATTCGTACCACCAACAATTGGCCATTCAGGCAGCAGTAGATCTTGGTGAATTCGACAATGCCAGGAATATTTCTGGAAAGGTTGAGATATCTAAAACCTGGCTCACAGGAAACCTCTATGTTAACAGCCTATACTGGATTGCAATCAGGTGATGTTGACACATTTAGAAAATATTGGCCTCTGCCTGAAAATCAGCTAACAAGAAGTATGCAGATTTTATACGTGGCAAGTCTGTCGCAATAATTGGTCCAGCACCCACAGGACAAATTTGTGGTGATGAAATCGATGAATTTGATATTGTTCTCAGAATTAATTATGGCGGTAAAACAAAGCTTCCAGTAGCTCGCGAATATGGTGAGAAAACACAAGTTTCATTATATAACGCACATGCGATGAGAAATTTAATTGCTCAAGATAAATTAGATATTCTTCAGGAATTGAAATTTTCTTTAATCCGCAAAAATAGACATGACCTCCCTGTGTTAATGGCAAAGTGTGGTCAATTACGCTTGATTGAAGAACCTCGGAATATTTTTATAAAATCGCTAAATGGAGTACAGGCAGCAATATTTGATTTATTATTATTTGAGCCACAAAAATCAAGATATTTCACACTACTTTCTATATTGGGAATAGATTGCATACATCAAAATATGCGCTACGAAATGAGCTGGAATTTGATATTTTCCCACTGGCAAAAATACAACCTGTTCTTGCCAATCATGATTTGGCATGGCTCAAGTAAACTTTACCCGTAATTTATTAAAGACTGCTGCAAGAGAAGTCGATAAAATTTGTGAAAGAATACTTAAATTTAATGAAAATAAATACATGCGTGAAATTGAAGTGCAATCTCAAAAGAAGAAACTAGAATAGTTGAATTAAGGAAATCAATAATCTTGAAAATAATCTGAATTATAAAGTTTTGTTTAAATATTTTGTAAGTGTAAATTTTAAAGTATATTAGGACCTAGAATCTCATGGTAAAATAACGTAGAATCAGACGTGTTTAATAAGAAGCATGCCTTTAAATGTAAAATATAATGGATAAAACGATTGCTTGAAATGATGGATAGTTAAGTTAAATTCTTTAAAAATGTGCTATGAAGAAGTTAAAATCTATATGAAGCTATCATTATCGGTTCAT
The DNA here is from genome assembly GCA_943788815.1 of uncultured Gammaproteobacteria bacterium. Classification (GTDB taxonomy): domain Bacteria; phylum Pseudomonadota; class Gammaproteobacteria; order Eutrophobiales; family Eutrophobiaceae; genus Eutrophobius. Next base: position 217,665 of record CALSRS010000002.1, on the reverse strand, counting down.
CGCCCACTTGTGCAGCGTCATAAAGGTTCCCGAAGCACCCATCAGAATAACTTGCAATCATCTTCATTGGTAACAGGATTACCAGATCTAACAAGCAAGGAATATGCTACGCCAGCATTCTTCCCCGCTTCAATATCGCTTCGTTTATCGCCAATGAGAATAGACCTGCTTAGGTCGATTCCGAGTTCATCACGCGCGCGCAGTATCATGCCAGGATTCGGTTTACGGCAATTCGCTATCGAGTCTTATAGGAGCCTAATCCATGAACGATGGATGATAAGGTGAATGATATACAGCAGATAGAAATATACCTTCTTTCAGATAAGCAAATGTAATCATGTAGTCGGTTAGAATGTGGTATATTCATTCTCAGTATAAAAGCCTCTAGCAATTCCCGCCTGATTTGTGATCACAACTAATACTGTACCCAGCCGATTGAAGTGCTAATGACAAGCCATTTACAGAACGCCAGGTAAAATGAAAAAAATCATCTATTTGCGACTCACGTATCCCCTGTCTTCGTTGATAACACCATCACGATCTATAAATGCAGCTGGAGAATTCATTGGATAATAAATAATTAGAATTTAGTAAGGTATGAGGCATATCATATTGATGATAATAACTAAATATTTTTATTTTTAAATATTGTATCTAAGACTTCTTGTTGCACTTTGATTCGATCATAAGCGTTTTCCATACTTAGTTTTTCGCAATATTTTGTCATTATATTTCCGTAAAAAGGAGGCGATACAACATCAGTGTCAAATAGTCTCAGTAAATTATCTTTTGTAAAATATTTTGAATTGAAAAAATCAAATTCCGTTCTCAAAATTTTGAATCCAAAATTTGTAAGCATTCGATGCAAACTTTCATTAGAAAAAAGCGAGATATGTGTTTTGTCATGTAATAAGCGAAAATTTTCACCATATCTACGAGCACAACCACAATCAAAATCAGGAGTGCCGACAATTAGAAATCCACCTTCTTTTAATATTCGATGGATTTCAATCATTACATTGACTGGTGAATTTAAATGTTCAATTACATGGAATAATAATATTGCATCAAAATAATTATCCGGATATTTTGCTTGATGAAGTTCACCTATAAATATTTTACCAACATCACTTGCTTTTGATGCAGCATATTTTGAAACTTCTACGCCATGTTTTTCCCATGCGGCATCTATTCCTTCAAGAATAGCTCCAGTACCGCATCCAATATCTAGTATTGCTCCCGGGTTTAAATCATTAATAAATTTAATCTCATTCTTAGCAAGTTCGCGTTTATGATTTCTTTCATCGCCAATATTCCTAATATTACCATCCGGGTCTTTTACTTCGCCCCAATATTCTTCTTCAAAATTTGTTGGATTAGTTAGCTGACGTTTTACGAAATATTGGTCTTGTTTCATATTTTCGAATTTATTTCTACTAAATTTCATTAAATATTCTCCAGAAATCAGTTTTTTAATACAATATTTTTTGCTACTAGCTCAAGTCTTGGTAAATGTGGTTTTAGATCTGAAAAATAATCTATGTCAACATCATCACATTCATCAATTTCAATAAGGCCATAGGGCATAATAATTCTTTTTTTATGAATTAAAAATTTCTCAACATTAAACGCCCAAAATAAACCTGTTTCAAGGAATTTATCTGGTAAATCCTGAGTTCTTTTTCTTTCGCCAGTAATTAAGTCATCCAGGAAAAATCTTTTAAAATTTCTGTAAGTTATAATGCTGGAGATTTCTGAAGAAATTAGTGAAGCGGCCTTCTTAAAATATTTGATTTGTTGAAATGGATTGGTTGCTTGGATAATGAAAACCCAATCATTTCTGTTAAAATCAAGAGTAGTAATTATTTCTTTTATTACATCTTCCGTATCAGCAGTATCGCTAGCACTCGCAATAGATCTAAGATGAGTTGCGTGGCCATAATTATTTGCCAATTTTAAATATTCATGACTGTCAGAAGAAATAATTACTTGTGAGAACATATTGCTTTGCGTAGCAACTGAGGCAGAAAATTCAAATAATGGTATTCCACAAATGTTAAATATATTTTTATCAGGAAAACGTTTGCTCCCACTTCTTATAGGAATAATCGCATAAATATTCATATGGTAAATTAAATAGATATTATGTAGTGACTATTTTTTATTTATTAAATAAAGTTGCCTCAATTATTTCACACAAAATATGTCCCAATAATATATGGCATTCTTGTATTCTAGCTGTATTAGTTGAGGGGATTTTTATACACTCACATATAGTTGATAAATTACCTCCAGTTTTACCTGTAAATGCAGTTGTTGTTATTTCTCTCTCTTTTGCTTTGTTAACCGCTTGAATGATATTTTCACTATTGCCGCTAGTGGAAATAGCTATAAATATATCTTCCGGCTTTATTATGCCCTCAATTTCACGGGCAAATACCTGGTCAAAACCATAATCATTACCTATAGCACTCATGGATGAACTGTTAGTGCCAAGCGCAATAGATGCGAGAGATTTTCGATTGAAAAGAAATCTTGAAGTAAATTCTGCTGATAGATGTTGGGCATCAGCAAAGCTTCCTCCGTTACCTGCAAATACTATCTTACCACCTGACTTAAGAGATTCCAGGCACTTCTGTGCAAGTGTGTCCAGTTGAGACAATATGATTTTATCTTCGGAAACTGCGTGTTTTATTTCTATTGATTCCAGAATTTTACTTGCTATGAGTTCTGTTCGATTCATAATAAATTCTCCAGACTTTCTAGTGCGACCCAGAAACCTTCTCCTCTGTTTTTATGACCCTGCCATATTTCAGGTATGAATGAGGCATCTGGACATCCCCTTGTAAGAATTTCGCCTAACCGGACGAAGTCAATATCACCATCTCCAATCTGGAGTCCTTCCCCATTAACGCCGCGTGCATCCCCTAGGTGGAGATGTGCTGTGATTGGGGAAATCTTTTCGGAAAATTCATAAAAATTGTAACCATAGTGCTCACAGGTAAGACTGCTATGAGAAACATCATAGCACATTCGTAAACTTAATCTCGCACACCATTCAAGAATTTCATCTATTTCTACAAACAAGTTTTGGTAACGTTGCCCTCCAAAATGCCAGGGAAAAGGGGCCATTGTCTGTGGTGTTAATTCTACAGAATCAAGATCTAAGTCATGCAAACTTTCTTCGAATCTTAAATAATAATCTGTTTTTTCTTTTTTAGGTATCGGTTCATCCATGCTGAACCCACCAATATTTGCAACAATCATGGGACGTTTTGTACTTGGGAAATATTTATTAAGAGTTCTTGTGATATCAATAACTCGTTGTGTCTCTGTAATAGAACGTCTCCTGTATTTTTTGTCTGGAGAAGTTAGATCCATTAGATGACTGCCTGAAAACAGCTCTGGGGCATGTACAACAAAATCATTGCTGTATTCACCATGAAGAAAATCAGCAGGTTTTAAGTCCATATCTGAATATGATAGATGGAATTCAAATACATCTGGTTTTACTTGTTGCTCGTAATCACTAAAATCATGGTATCTAATTGGTATACCCCAGGGTCTATTAAATGTGTATTGCCGAGGTTTTAAATGATTTTCGAGTAAGTCTGAAGCGTAGAAATAATCTTCAGCCTCCATATCTCTTTGTATTGTTCGGTCTATTAACTCCTCATATCTTTGTGGAGAGATACCCTGACCTGGACTTTTAACTGCAATATCTTCTGCCTGTATGACATGTCCTGATTTGATATTTTTAGTGACAACTAAGCTTTTTGCCAGATTTTCTCTATTTATCATTTCTCCCTGGCTCAGAGTAATATCTGCATCGTTTCCCAGCGCACTTTCAATTTCTCGAATTCCTTCTATGAGGTCTTTAAACTCCTTGTATTCAAGGCTTGCTGCATGATCTGGTCCTTCCATATTCCTATCAAGTGTGAAATGTCTCTCAATCACACATGCATTTAATGCCCTTGCTGCCAACGAGATATTAATTCCACGTTCATGACCAGAATATCCAACTAGAGGATGTAGAGCCCTTAAAGTTTCCATGCTTCTTAATTTAATATCGTGTATCGGGGCAGGGTAAGTGCTGTTGCAATGTAGAAGCACAAAGGCATAAGAATGTTTATCAAGAAACCTGACTGTAGTAATAATCTCTTCATAAGTACTCATGCCTGTAGATACAATCACGGGCTTTCCTGTTTTACATATGGAGTCAAGTAGAGGAAGGTTAGTTAAATCAGCTGAAGCTGTCTTATATGCGGCAACGTCAAAAGATTCAAGCGTATGAATGCTTTTATGATCCCAGGGTGTGCAAAGATATAAAATTCCTTTTGCTTTACAATAATCGGAAACTATTTTATGTTCATCTGCACTGAGTTCAAATCTTTTTAAGAGGTCTAGTACATATTCAGTTCCAAGGTCTTCCCCTTTTTTCTGGAGTGTTCGCTTTCTATAAACTTCTTCGAGATGACGCATTTGAAACTTCACGCAGTCTGCTTTCATCTCCACAGCCTGATCTATCATATTAATGGCGCAATCAATGTTGCCATTATGATTGTTACCAATTTCAGCAATGATAAAACATCTCCCATTGCCGATTTCAAAATTTCCAATAGAGGTAATCATAGTAATTTATCAAGATGACTGTTTCTTGATTCTCGGACTGTCCAGGATTGCAGTCCCTTATGGTCAAAACGAAATTGTCGAACATTTAATCCTATCGATTCTAAAGCTTGCATCATTTTATATTTTTCAAACGGAGTTACATAAAATATAAAGAATCCACCACCACCAGCACCCATTAATTTACCACCTATAGCCCCATTTGATAGAGCAAGGTCATAAATTGAGTCAAGCTCGGGATTACTTATTTTATTGCTAAATTGTCTCTTGAGTTGCCATGCCTGATTCAATAATCGACCAAATTTATGAAGCCTGCCTCTAAGTAAATCATCTCTTAAGCGATAGGTTAGTTGGACATTTTCTTTTACCAGGTCTAATACGTCTGATTCTGAAAGCCTTTCACGCTGGTCATCATGTATCGCTCCGGAGTTGTGACTGATTCCAGTGTCGCAAATCACCAAACTTTCTTCCAATTCAAGCTGTATTTGAGGATGAATGCGTAGTGGGTGAACCAAATTATTATCTTTTTGAAATTCCATGAAATTGAAGCCACCAAATACTGACGCGTATTGATCCTGCCAACCACCAGAAACCCCCATGTATAATCGCTCAGCCTGAAATGCAAGCTCAGCCAACTCATGATTATCCCATTGATCTTGACGAAATTGATTAAAACAACCAAGTATAGCTGCGGCAACTACAGCTGACCCTCCTAATCCTGAGTTCATAGGAAAGTCTGAGTGTATATATAAATCAAATCCAAAATCTGGGTGTATAGTTCTTAAGACAGCCTGGATTAGTTGGAAATCACCTTTATGTTGTAAAGCAGAATGTAGGTCAGGTGAATCTATTTTTTTATTCAGATCGCGAGACCAGATGAGTACTCGATTATCTTCGCGTTTTCGTAATGTGGCATGACTATAGAGGTCTATAGTTGCATTAATGACAGCACCTCCATGTTCAGAAAAGAAATGCGTTAAATCTGAACCCCCACCTCCAAAACTTATACGTACGGGTGCGCGGGATCGAGCATATACTGGAGCTTCCATCTGTATTGGAAGGTAATCACGACTGATTATTCCGACAAGTTTTTTGTTAGAATCAAGTAATGGAATAACTCTAATATTATTGTCTAGTCGTTTGAGTAAAGATTCACGTGAAGTATTTGCATCTGCCCAGATGAATTCTTCGGTTTAGACAAGCCTTCAAGGGGTCTTTTATGGTGTTGCCTGATAATAAATGTCTCCTAATGTCACCATCAGTTGCCAAACCCAACGACATGCCCAGAACCATTTAATCCAAGCACAAAGCCATGATGATTCGCATTAATAATTTCCATTGCATCTTCAAGACTAGCTGTTTCAGGAATAATAAATTCTTCTAAATTCATAGTTGACAAAGACCCTGCCTGGATTCCGAATCCATTGATTAACACGTTTATAGTCTTTCGGAATCCCGATATCAATAACATTCTGTTTCTAATGGAACTGCTTTAACTTCTTTACGCTTAATGAGATTGGGTACAGAACTCTTGTTCTCGTGACACAAGGCAATCCATTCCATTGTAAAAAAGAAGCCGCCTCAAGGTGATATATTCCTGCATTGATCCAGCCACTTCCTTTTTACATCTTGCGTCTCAGTAAATTCTTTTATGATCTGAATTTTTATTGAATTTAATCGCGCCATACCTGTGGGTATCGTTGACCTTGAATAACTCCTATCGAAGGTGGGGTGGCTAGTAGCCATTACCTTTTAAACTATTCCCCTACCCAGGTATCTGCATTTGCTATTACAAAATCACCTTGCAGGCCTAACTCTCATTAATTGCGTTGGCAATAGCTCCACCTCCCGTCCCTAAAGGAGTAGGTTCTATAATCGGTAGTCCAATCGCAGTCCACAAGTCGATTTGTCTTCATGTTCACGAAGAAAGCTTAATGATCTGGTCCGCCCTGATAGGTGTAACAAAAAGGCGTAACGCCTCACGCCAGAATGTTTTCCATGCTTCTAATAGATAGGCTAAAAAACAGGAATTACCAATTGGAGCAAGAGGCTTAGGGCTACCTGAAAGCTCGCTAGAAAGCCTTGTGCCAAAACCTCCTGCCAAGACTAGTAAACTAGGAATTGTATTCATATTGTAAAAAGTTATAAAAAATGCTGTTTAAGTATAAATGTTTTTGATTCTACCATTTTTAGGTGGTTGATTTCTATTTATGATTAGATTTGAACCTCAGTAATCATAAAGTGTAAGTGTTAAAAATTGTTATAATGAACACTGTGAGCTTGGGAGTATTAAACTTTGTAATTAACTTAATATATTTAGCATAAAGTATTTTCTGACTAGATCTTCATTCTAAAGTGTCAATGATGGCTATGAATTTGGAATAGGCAACGATATACATCAACATATGTTACATTTGTAAGTCGTCAAAAGATTTGGGACAAAATAGCGTAAATGTTAAGAGAGACTTTTAACTATTATAGTCTTGTTTCACTGATTTATATATATTCTTAAATTTTCCTTTCTCCTCTGTTGTAATGTTTCGTATTTGATAATGGTTCTTCTATCCATAATTTCATGATAGCGGCCAAAATACATATCTGCCGGCGTAATATTATCAAGTGACTCATGGTAACGTTCATGATTGTAGTATTGTACAAATTGCCGGATAGCATGTTCGAGTTCCCACGGATAATAATAGTGCTCCAGCTTCACGACGTTCTTCATGGAGCGGTGATATCGCTCTATCTTGCCTTGTGTCATGGGATGGTACGGTGCGCCACGGGTGTGTTGCATCTGATATTTACTCAGATAATCCTTCAATTCCGAGGAGATATAACAAGGCCCGTTATCACTCAGTAAGCGAGGTCGGTGTTTGACCGTTATCTCGTTGACTCCCGTGGTCTCAATCGCCGCATCCAGCGTCTGCTTCACGTCATCAGCTGCCATGCTGGTTGTTAACTTCCAGGCAATGATGTAGCGGGAGTAATCATCTAGAACAGTGGACAGGTAATACCACCCCCAACCAACAATACGAAAGTAGGTGAAGTCAGTCTGCCAAAGCTCGTTGACTCGTCGTGTTGGATTCTGAAACGAATCACCCGCTTGCATCAGGATATAAGCAGGACTGGTAATGAGATCGTACTGCTTTAACAGTCGATAAACGCTGGATTCCGAGATGAAGTAGTTGTGCTCATCGGTGATGGTCCAGGCAAGTTCCCGAGGCGATTTGTCAGGGTACTGTAACGCGAGCTCCAGACACTGCTCCTTCACCATCTCAGGTATCTTATTCCAGAACTGTCTCGGGGACCGATTATCTGGCTCCAGGCCCTCTGGACCATCATCCAGGTATTGCCGATACCAACGATAGAAACTGCTGCGGCTCACACCTAACTCGGCCAGAGTGCGTTTCACGGGTAATTCCGACGCCTCTACCAAGCGGATCACTTCCAGCTTTTCAGCTGCTGAAAGACTCATTCGTCTTCCCAGGTCGACTCCAAGCCAAGCACACTTTTTTTAAGTACCTCGTTCTTCAGCATGATGTCAGCCACCAGGCGTTTGAGCTGGTCATTTTCTTTCTTCAGGTCGGTCACTTCAGTGGAGTTTGCTTCCCGTTTTATATCGCCCGCCAGACGCTGTTTACCCGCTTCCAGGAACTCCTTACTCCAGCGGTAATACACGTTTTGATTCAATCCTTCACGGCGACACAGCTCGGCAATGCTTTCTTCTCCACGCATCCCTTCCAGTACAATTCGGATCTTTTCTTCAGAGGAATACTTCTTACGGGTACGACGACGTATATCTTTAACTAATTTCTCGCTATTATTGCTCATAATGAGACTCCTATTTATAAGTTTAACTTATCAGAAGTCTCTCTTAGAAATCAGCTCAATTCTGTCTCATATGCTTTGACGGGATACACATATTTGTTAATTTCGATTTATGCAATCCGATATTGCGTTGTTAATACGCAGAATAAAATTTACTACCCGAAATTTTTCACCTAGAATCGAGAACATCTCTACATCAATGTTACTAGCTACCACCGTTTCCAATGCGCGAAATGCTGCTTCTGGATTATGAGCGTTATAAATTTTCGCTCCACTAAGATCGCTAACAATCTCTGATATTCCCGTCTCCTTGAACACTATAAGACGTTTATAGAAATGTATCGCTTCGAGGCATGATAATGGAAATGGATCATCTATAGATGATAGAAAAAATACGTCGCATTCTTGAAGAAACTTAAAGTACTCGTCTCCCTCAAGAGCGCCAACAAATTCTACATTATTTGACTTGTAGACTTCTTCAATATGAGGCTTGCCAGCCCAAATAAATTGCCAGTTTTTACCGCTAGATTTTGCTAAATCCGCTGTTTCTGAGAATAGCGTTACTCCCTTTCTAGGCTGAATTGTCCCAGCCATAATAATCCGTACCGGTGACTCTTTTTGTATATCATGTCGAATTTTTTTAATATTAAAACCACATGATAATGTTGTTGTTTCGTATATGATATGAGTATTTATTGTGCTGAATCTATTTTTAAGTAATTTTGCTTGCATATGTGAAACACAAAAGAAATTGCTCTTACGAGCTAACTTTTTGAATTGAGAATAGCGTTCTGGTTGCTGTTTCTGGAAAGTGTCAAAACCCCATTCCGTTTCATGTGGATAAATTGCATAACGATTAGGGTCACATTCTTTTATTAATTCGGCAAAACCATCATGGTTCATGAATAATGCAATGCTATTAAAAATCACGAAGTCACTAGTTTTAATGTCATTTTCAAGAATAGATGCAGTGGCATTATTTTCCAATTCAATACTAGTAATATTTATATCATCTCTTTCCATCATGACATTCATATAATGAGATATTGATCTGCTCACGCCTGTAGATAAGTTCCAGTTATGGCCAATTATAAGAAGATTTTTGAGATTTGGGGGTAGCAATTGTTTGGTTGTTAAAAAGTACTTAGCTTTGTATGAATCATCATTTTCGTACCAAAAATGGTCTAGGTTGTAGGATAGAGATTTGATTCCTTTTCGCCCACTACCACGGCGTTTTGGATATTTCAAAAATACATTATTAATTTTCTTGCTAGATATCCCAGGTATATATGTATTGTTTTCATGAGTTTTAAAAGAATCCTGGTTATTTGAATTACTATCTGCCTTAATAGTCATTAAAAAATACTCTATGTTACTTGTATCTGTAGCACTTTGAGAAATATTGTTTTTATACTCAAATGAAGGATTTGGTTTGTAGCCCATTCGTGCGCCAATATATATAAAATGTTCTATGAGTCCCATGGATTTCTTTTTTGCCCATGGATAGTTTGCTTCATACCATTCCTCATCAAAAAGACCAGAGGAACGAATAGATTCAATTATTTTATCTTGTTCCAGTAATTGAGTGCTTTGATTATTTGAACTACTATTTTCCTTTGCATCTCCTGAAAGATAAATGGGGCTGCCATAAAGTTCATTTCCATTTGCAAAACGAATGGTCAAACATTCCTTGTGAGATAGTTTTGGTTGATTGGATATAATTGAGGTAAACCCATTCATTGCTTGACCAATTCCGCTCATATCCAGTTCATGTTTATATTGGTTGGGTGCGAATTGAAGAAAAATCTCTTCATTATCATCTAGTATTTCAATTGTTTGTTGACTGTAAGGCTCGTTAGAATTCCATGCCCATCCAGATAATTTACCATTAATATATTGAACCTCGCCTATCTTCCCAAGCTTTTTATATAAGATCCGCTTATATGTTTCATGAAATATTTTCATATTTTTATAGCTTTTCATGGATTTAGGTTCGAAATGGTCTTGTCGGAACGTACTTACATTAAGATAATCAGACAGGGGTGATTCTTTAGATGTGCAAAAAATATTTGCTTCGGGATATAAACGACGTAGCATTTCAAGGAACAATAGATCAATATTTTTACTATGTTTATTAACTTCATAACCGCTTTCTTTATGGCTTTTTGCAATTAGTGGCAATAAATAATCAGGCAATTTATGTCCATAACGGTTACTTATTGAATTATCAGTTATTTTTAGCGGTGAATAAAAATCAATTCCAGAAAGAAAAATATTGCGAAATCCAAGTATTAATCCTGTAGCAAATGCTTGAAAAGCTGTAGTTGGAAGTCCTCCATGTTTTCTATTAAAGAAAAAATCATCAAATTCTGGGATTAAGCGAAATAGATCCCAGTGCCAGAATTTTGGTTGAGATAAAGACGGGCGTGAGTAGCAGTCTCTTCCTTGAAGATAGGCTAACGAGTTTTTCATTAAGTCTGGTGGTCTGAAGAAATTATTGATTTGATAGGAATCACATTCCATTACTACTTGAAGACCAGAATGTAATATTCTTCTGTAAATGCTCCAAAATACAGCATCAACATGTTGACCAAATCGATAATCTGATTCAAGCATGAATAAATTAACACGAAAGATTACAGGGATTAGCAGGAACTCTACGCTTATCAAAATAAGCATTACTTGGACCACCACCAACAATTAGTAGGGGGCGGTGAATTTCTCGACTAAGTGGACAGCTTTCTGCGAAAGTATTTAGTAATATTGCGGATTTATTTTTCTTTATCTAATGTTCTTTTGGTTTATTTATTGATTTAATTTTCAAACTTTATATTTATATAATGGTAAAAAATTGTTTGTTCATTTTGATTTTTTTATATTAATCTTTAGGGCAACATGAAGCGACCTTCTTTTTTACCATGATTATATAGTGAAGTAGTGGATTCATATCGCTATCACGTACATCTTTATATAGATCTAAGATAATATAGGTATTAAATACTAGTCGGATGGATTTCGACCTTCATTGGCACCATGCATTAAGTAATGTTCAGACGGATCTACTCCTGCTTTCGCCACATCAGTATATTTTGATAGATACCATTGTTTAAAAAATTTCGATTTTTTAGTATTTTAATTGTCTTTAATTTTTCTTTTGCAAGTATTTCTTCCTCTGAGAGGACAGATGATTTATGAATTTGAAAAAATTTAACATAGGAATTATAGTAATTGTAATTACATTCATGATCATTAGTTATGCGTATTTTAGATTGTATAAATATGTAATGAAATATGTCTAAAAATCTGAAGAAATCCAATTGGTGAGCAGATGAAAAGTATCTTGACATATTTATTGCACAGCAAGCAGATTATTATAGTATTTATTCAAAAAATGTGAGAAAGTATTAATGCTGCTGTATATTATTTCTATTAAACATTAAGCGCAATTCTTATTAAAGATGAAACAAATCACCAAGACCTCGGTCATGTGTCATTGTTTTAGGGATGCATCGGTCTGGAACAAGTGCTTTGACACGTGTTCTAAACTTGTTAGGTTGCGGTATTCCCAAAACCATCATGCCTGGAAATGATGGTAATGTTACTGGTCACTGGGAATCAAAAGCTATTTATAAAATTAATGAAAGCATATTGGTCTTCAGCTGATTCTAGCTGGCACGATTGGCGGGAATTTAATAAAGACTGGTATCAAACCGACAATTATAAAGAATTTAAAACAAAAGCCATATCTACATTAAACAGTGAATTTAGTGGAGAAGAATTATTTGTTTTGAAGGATCCCTCGAATTTGTCGAATGACTCAATTTTGGCTTGAGTGCTTAAAAGACATTGGCGTTAGGCCGGTAATCATTATCCCATTTAGAAACCCTCTTGAAGTTGCGGCATCGTTGCAAAAGAGAGATTTGTTAGACCCACATTATGGATATTTATTATGGCTTCGACATGTTTTAGATGCAGAATATTCCACGCGTAAGTTACCTAGAATTTTCATTAGTTATGATGATTTTCTAACGGATTGGCAGAGCCAGGTTGGAAAAATTGAAAATATCCTCAAGATCAAATTCTTGCGAATAACGAAAAACCGCATATTGGAAATAGAAAATTATATTTCGGATGAACATAGACATCACAATGAATCCAGCTCCAGCGTTATTAAGAATCCAGAATTATCAACTTGGTTAAAAGACACATATAGATTAATCGAAAATTGGTCTTTTCGGCAGAAAAGAAAACCGATCATGTCAAGTTAAATAAAATAAGAAACGAGTTTAATGCATCGGCTAAATCATTTTCAGAATTACTGCATACTGGTATGTTAGCGACAAATAAAGTTCGAAATGTAGAAGCAAAAACTTAGAAATTTAAAAAACGAGCTTTTTCTATCTGAAGAGGAGGGGAGTGCGAAATGGAGAATTAAATTCTTTGAAGGTTTACTTAGTCCACCTGCTCAAACTGACGAAATGCTATCAATTTTCAATGAGCACAACGAGAAAGGATTAGTCGGACCCATTGGCTTAATAAATCAAGACTCAGAAATATTAGAGTCTAAAAAAGTGGCAATAATTATACATATTTATTATCACGACCTCTGGTGGGAAATTTTACTGTACCTGATGAGCATGCGACATGTTAATCATGACCTCTATATTACCCTTAGTCTTGAACATAGCCGAGAACAACTCGATAGTATTAGTAAAGAAATATATAAAGCGAATCCGGGTGCAATAATTTTAGAATGCCCAAATCGCGGAATGGATATTGGACCATTTGTTACAGTTATAAACCATATAATTGAACACAATAAACAGTATGACTATTGTCTTAAATTACACACCAAAAAAAGTGTTATTGCATCCGGTGAACTGGAAGGAGAAAGGTGGAGGATTAAATTATACGAAGGGCTTTTGGGCTCTCCTGCGAGAGTAAATTATATTTTATCAGAGTTTAAAGCTAATCCGAAAATTGGGATGATTGGCCCCCGTGGATTATTAAGCGGCAAATCTTCTAATGATATAGCCGCTAATAAAAATTTAAATGAAAAATTCATGAGACTTCTGGGAAAGCAACTCGGTATTTCAGATCTAACTCTAAAATACTTTAGAGGAAGTATGTTTTGGTGTCGAATGAGTCCAATTATAGAATCTTTTGAAAACTCTAAACTAACCATTGATGATTTTGAACCAGGTTATTCCTCAGATTTTTCAAAAGCACATGCAATGGAACGTATTTTTGCTTGCATTATTCGAAGTAAAGGGCAGGAGACGCGTGAAATTAGCACAAGATTAACTGAAAATAATAAACAAAAAATTTTTGAGTTGGGACGCGATTTTGCAACTGCACTCTATGGTCAACAGTACAGGATTGCAAATATTGATGTCGAGTTAATTGGAACTAAAAATTTGCTAGCTGAAAAGAATCTGGCTTATGAGAGCGCACTGAAAGAAATTGAAACGCTACGTGAAAAATATGAAGAATTCTCCAATGAATCAAATGCAAAAATAGAAAATATCAATAAACAATTGGAATCCACAAATAAACAATTGGATATTTCAACTAATAAAATCAGTGAAATTTAAAAAATGAGTTGATGTTAAATAAAGAATCATTATTAAAAACCAGGGCGCAGATTGGGTATACTATAATCGCGTTGTTAAATGAGTTTAAATTACCAGGAATACCATTGTTAAAGATGACTTCATATTGGGAACATTAAACCTAAAAAGACTATCGCGCATCTTAAGTAAGTCTGGTGTTTTTGATGAGGAGTGGTATCTTGAAAAATATCCTGATATAGCAATTTCTGATATCGATCCAGTCACGCATTATATTAAGTATGGGGTTGCAGAGAAACGCACTCCAAATTCTGATGTTGAGATCGACATGAAAAATATAGATACTTAATAGCTAGTAAATAGCATTAAATATTTTGAATTAAAACACATCAAAATATATTTATCATCATTGGCTTCAATTGAAATAAACCCGAGATATTTATCTCAACAGTACGTTGCTTGATATAGATATTTGTGAATTAAAATAATGTGAGCGTATAAATGATACTAGTCATGACTTTGTTAGTTCGTAATGAGAGCGACATATTATCAGCAAATCTGGATTATCATCTAAGTCAAGGGATAGACCATATAATAGTTACGGATAACAGGTCTTCTGATGGGACCTTAGACATTCTAAGTGAATATCAGAAGAATCGGAATGTAACAGTATTGTTTGAAGATAGTGATAATTATTCTCAAGGGCAATGGGTCACTCGTATGGCTCAAATGGCCATACATGAGTTCCAGGCAGATTGGGTAATTAACAGTGATGCAGATGAATTTTGGTGGCCAAAAGTTGGTACATTAAAAGAATCTATTCAAGATGTTTCATCAGATATAGGTGCATTGTATATAAATCGCACTAATTTTCTGCCAAGCAATAATGACAATATAGAATTTTATCACCGGATGATTATCCGCGAAAATATATCTTTAAATATACATGGCAATCCACTTCCTCCAAAAGTTTGTCATCGTGGTTTTGAAGATGTAGAAATACATGTCGGGAATCATGATATTACAACAAGTCATAAACATTCTCGAATGCAATTTGAAAATGTTGAAATTTTGCATTATCCGCTACGGGTGTATAAGCAGTTTGAAATGAAAATAAAATTTGGTGGTTCAGCATTGGAAAGAAATACTGAATTGCCTACTGAAATTGGCAGTACCTGGAGGAAGCTATATAAGGAGTATATGGCGGGGAAACTTGAGCAGTATTATAATACACAAATACCAGATGACACTATCTTATCAAAAGGACTTGCTGATGGTTCATTAATCGAAGACACTCGACTATCGCACTATATGCAAAATTTAAAGGACAAGATGAATTTGGCTTCATACTAATTATTAGAATTAAGTCCTATGGTGAAAATCTGTAATTTATGTGGTTATCTGATTAAAAATTATTTCATTAATCTGAAATGATTTGATACGAGATACGATATGATCGTGACAAAAGTACGCGGAGGTTTGGGTAATCAGTTATTTACTTATGCAGCAGGACGATGCCTTTCTGTAATTTATAACTTACCTCTAGTTTTAGACACAAGTTGGTATGCAACAGGTTCCAGAGAGCTATTGTTGAAAAACTTCAATATTAGTGGTGAGGAAAAAAAAGAAGACCAATCTGGTTGTGATGATGGTATAGGATTTAATCAAAAATATTGGAATTATTATCCTGAATTTCTAGAATTGACAAATTATAAATTTCTATCTGGATGGTGGCAAAGTGAACAGTTTTTTAAACAAGCCGAAGATATAATTCGTAATGAATTAATATTCATTGATTCAATGTTAATCAAAAAGTCGCATCAATATTTTAATACGTATACAAAACCTCATGTTCCAGTTGTTGCAATTCATTGTAGGCGAGGTGATTATGTAGGGCTTTCGCAACAAGGTATGTTTAAACTTTTGTCACCTTTATATTATATGGATGCAATGTCTCAATTTACTGAAAATACTTTATTTTTATTATTTTCAGATGACCTTGGCTGGTGTAAAAAATTTCTTCGTGATCCTAGAATCGTATACTGTGAGGTTGAAGATCCTTTATTATCATTTGCTATAATGCTACTTTGTGACCACTATATTATTGCTAACAGTAGCTTCAGTTGGTGGGCTGCATGGTTAGGTGAAAAAAAGAATTCTTTAATAGTATCTCCAGATAATACAATCTGGTTTGGATCAAAGTTGTCAAGGAAGTATGAGACTGGTGATATTGTACCTGACCGTTGGATGCAGATAATTGCAAACGGATATTGAATTATTTGAATTTAATGTGAATATACTTGGGAAGTAATATTATTTTAAATATCAATATAATTTATATTTCTACTCATAAGAAACAGCTTAGTATAAAGACTCAAAACCTCACGAATATTGCTGCAGAAGACGCGATTTTGAAAATAGTATCAGTAACCATTCTTATAATATCAATACTTTTACTAGGAACAGCAGGTAGTGAAATTATTTCATCACCAGGTTGAATGACATAGTTTTTAGATGCTCTTCCATAGACTGGTATAACTTCACCATTTTGTCTTAAAACCATGTGCTTGCCTTCATCAGCGTGCGTAGTATACCCTCCAACTTGGTCAATATAATCACTTAGAGAAAATCCAGGCTCATGTACTAATGCCTGAGGCACCATGACTTCACCACTAACTTGTACTACATTTGTTCGTTCGGGAATAAAAATAACATCTCTTGGTTGGAGAAGGGGATTAGCTATATGCCCATCTTTAGCGACTACTAATATTCCATGAGGCTCTACTTGCCTGGCACGTGTTACAAAATCCGAAATCAATTGTGATTCAGCAGCTCGTATTTGTGCGCCTTCAGGTGTTATTGACGATGATCCAAATATTGCTGTTTCTAATCTATTTAAACTATCAATGATGGCCTGTTTCTGTCGCAAACGTATACTTTCTCTTCGCATGCTTACAGCGTCAATATTCCCCAAATTTTGGTCAACAGATAGTTTACTGATTATATCTAAAAGGTGCGTATTTCTTGGTACTGCAAATCTGGATTGACCTTGATGAGCACCTTCAATGCTTATAAGAATGGTTTCATGTACCTGGTCTACTTCAAATATAATCCTATCGCCATCATGTAAATCCATTTCTCCCAGTTCTTCCAGTGGGAGATATTGAGAAATTGGGGCATTATCTCTAGTGCCAAGAAGAGTTGCGTAGGTGGCATTAGCAACTGGACGAGTATATTGCATTAGTTCATCGCCATTTATTCCATCAACTGGTACTTCAAAACTGAAACTATTTCGAATAGCTCCTGACGCAGATATACTGGCGCCTTTTTTCTCTACAACAATGGTATCTCCATCAGTTAATTGTGGTCTGGGAAGAATTCCATCTAGTAAGAAATTATATAAATCTATTGTCTCGATAACTTCATTATTTCGTAATACACGAATCTCACGGAAACTACCTCTTTCAAGATCTATTCCACCTGCTCTTTCCAGAAAATATAAGATTGAATCAGATGCAGTGCCTGCGTAACTGCCAGGACGATTAACAAATCCAGTGACAAAAACAATCACTGGGGTAGTACCTTGTAAATTTGTGTAGACATTTACATTTTGAGTGAAGACCTGCTCAACGGCATTTCTGATTCTGTTGTTTAGCAGAGAATTCTCTGTGCCAGCAATCTGTATTGGACCAACTTCCGGGATGAATATATTTCCTTGCGTATCCACAGTAACGATTTCATTTAAATTAATAGCACCCCATATCTGTAACGTAATACGGTCTCCTGGCTGAATTATATATCCTGGATTGATACCGTCTTCTCTTTCTGCAACGAAAAAACTTCCTTTAAATAGATTAGAACCGAATGGTTGGGCTGCTCCAATAATGGAAGTACGGGTTTCTTCTAATACTTGAGGATTTATAAACTCAGAGCCTTCGCCTGTCCCAGTGCCAGGTTGAGTGATTTGTTGTCCTACTGTGGGATAGGAGACAAAAATGGAAAACATTATAATTATTATGTTTATTTTTTTTAGATATGTATTCATAGTTATTTAGTAATTATTAAAACGATTTTATAATCTCATATGGTCTTTAATTGCTGCCCATACCAGTCCGCCAATTGCATAGATAATACATAACGACAAAAACCATGTGAGAATGGAATGTATTCGGTTAGGCTCAACTGCATCATCTGGTAAATGCGGGGGGACAAATGGCATTAAGTATCTTTGCTTTTTTTGAGCATCGATTCTAGCAAATTCTAATGAAGTTAGCGTTGAAGCATACTGTTTTGTAGCGAGTTCTTTTTCAAGAACCAAAGGTTCGAAGTTATCTATAAGGTGAGTGAAATCAGAATTGTCATTTTGATTATTATTTAACCTTTTTCTCTCTTCATTCACTTGTTGTTGTAAAGCCAGAACTTTTCCTTTTAGAACTTTTATTTGTGTGCTTTCATTTTGCATATAACTTTGGGTCTCTATTAAGAGTGTTCTTGCCTCTGCAAGTTGCGCTTCCAAACCGGAAATTATATGTAAGACAGCCGTAGTTTCTTGCCCCGGGTTAATTGATTTTGTCTCATTTCTAAATTTTGTGAGAGCATCACTAGCACGTCGAACTCTTAATTCTGCAATATTTACTTCATTTCGGGAAAATTGAAGAGAATCTTCAATAATCCGATTTGACATATTATTCACAAGATTTTCACTAAGGTTAATTATGTTCTCTGCAATCAATTTTGCAAGATCAGGCGAGAATGCTCTTACGCTTAATATGCTGACATGCGAAGCGCCATCAGTATTAACTTCTACCATAGATATAAAATATTCAAGGAAATCTTCTAGAGAATCATCTTGGGAAAATCGAGATATAAAATCAATTTCGGATGATGAATAATGCTCAAGAATATTAAGTCTTTTATCTAGTTCAAGTATTATGTCCCTGGAATGAATATATTCCATCACAATGCTTGCATCTTCATTAGAAAATTCTATTCCAGAACTCCCTGTCATAAATGAGTCAATTAATCCCATTGATTGTGAATTTGAACTGCTCCTTAGAGAATATTTTGCCTCTGAGATATAGATGTCAGAAGCTATAAATGTGTAATAAAAAGTAATCAAAAAAGTCGGAAAAATAACGCAATAGAGAAATAATCTCGCTGGAATTGGGAAGTGCTTAAGTTGTTTTATAGTAATCATTTATATTAATGCCTTTTTTCAGCTGAAATATTTTCGCCGTATACTTCCATGCCTTCTTCAACTGAATCAAATAAAACGAGTTTTCCATCCTTTAGAACTGCTGCCATGTCACAAAAATCAATTATTGTAGATGCCTGATGAGAAACCATGATTAACGTTGATTTTTCTTTTCTTTCCATAAATGCACTACGATATTTTTCTCTAAATCGTCTGTCACCAACAGATGTTGCTTCATCTACAAGATAACATTCGAAATCTAAAGCCATACTAATTGAAAAACCTAACCGGGAACGCATGCCTGAAGAATAGGTTTTAACTTCCATATCAAAATAACGCCCAAGTTCTGAAAACTCCTCCACAAAATTTTCAGTGTCATAAATATCCGCTCCATAGATTCTTGAAATAAACCGTGTGCCTTCTCTACCAGTCATTTCAGGTTGAATTCCTCCAGTAAATCCTATTGGCCAGGAAACTATAACGTCTTTATAAATTTCCCCACTGTCTGGTGGCTCTACATTGCCTATAATCCGTAATAATGTAGATTTGCCTGCACCATTTAAACCAAGGATTCCAATATTACGATTGCTAGGAAAGAGCACGGAAACATCATCTAATACTACGTTAATTCCATGTTGCACACGGTACGATTTAGAAATATGCCTTAATTCAATCATATTCTATATGCATATCTTCGAAATGCCCTTTGAAGCAATAGTCCGACTAGCAACGTGCCCAAAATAGTAAAAAACAAGTATTTAAAATCCACATAGGTTGATTCATATGTTACAAAATAAGAACTTCTTATGTATTCAATAATTTGCAGTATAGGATTTAGACTAGCATAAGGTCTTACTGCTTCTGGAATCATATCAATAGTGAAAAACACACCAGATAAAAAGAATAGTGGTCTTAGGTAAACAGACTGAACCATTATTTGTAGTGACGGAAATAAAGGGACTAGTGCACCTAACCCGATGCCGATGCCAAAACCAAAAATGCTAATCATTATTAGCCCAAGAAAAATTCCTAAAATGTCATGAACGATAACATTTTCATATCCTGTGAAGGCTACAAGAAACACTAATGTGGGGAATACAACTAAAGTAGTGGAGAACTCTAAAAGCGTTCGTGCAGTGAAAAAATCCATTATTTGGACTTGTGGAAAATATAATAACTGTAAATTTCGACGTACGCCTGTCATTGATTGTGTGACTATATCGCGGAATAACATAAAGGGAATAAATCCCGAGATTAGAAACTGGGCTAAAGGCATACCAGGCATTTCTCTCATCCTGATATATTTAAATACAACACTGAGAACACTAATCACTAAAATTGGTTCGAGAAATGCCCAAATATATCCAATTTGAAGTCTTCCATATCTGGTTTTTGTTTCTCTTAACATCAGCGCAAAGTTCACTCGACATATGGCGAGTAAGGCATCAGATAGATTCGGTTTGACAAATTCCACAATATTTACCGTGCTTATATATGCAAAATAACATCTTACATATTTGAATAACTTTGAAAGATTATGTGCCTATTATTATATAACTTATTGTTATTTATTGAATTTATATAGTAAAAGTATTTCAGATAATATTCTTAAATACCAGAAAACACAATATATACTTTAATTAACTTATTGTTTTATATGAAAAAGATAAAATTGAAGGAGGAGGGGCGTAAAAAAACTAATAATATTATCTGCTACTTTGATAATTTCTGTAATATTTTATCAATCTCTTCAGCCTTCTTTTTACTGCCTCCGAGAAAACCTGGTGCATCCAGATAATACTGCTTTAAATCTGCAAGGGCAGGAATGTTTGCACTATCAAGTTCTATAGCTTTTTCAAAAGATTTACGAGTTTTTTTTGCCATGGACATGGCTGTTAACCAGGGTGCATTTTCTGCAATTCGACCATAACTTTTTCCTAGCCAATGATAGTAATTCGAATTTTCAGGTTCGAGTTCGGTCAGTTTTTCAAATGTTTCTTTCGCGAGTTTATATTCCTTCGCTTCATAATATTCAGTGCCTTGGGACAGAAGGGAGTCATTATCAGTTTGGCTGTGTGAGAATATTGAATAAAAGGCGAGTGTCAGTGTTAATAAAATTGAGTTCCAGTTGGCAGCTATATTATTCATTTAATTGATAAATCAGGATTTCAAATATGTGCATTGCATCTATTGGAAGTGCAGGAAAAGTTAGATTTTAATTAATGTATATTTTTGTGGATTGACTGTTTCATATTGGTCTGATGGAAAATTGGTTGCGAAGTTTCGTTAATATGTATTATTTATTTATAGATAATAGTTCAATATCAAAAATTAATGTGGAATTTGGCCCTATAGCTGGTCCTGCCTGTTGTTCACCATAGGCCAGAGTAGAGGGGACAAAAATTTGCCATTTAGAACCAACACTCATGAGTGGAAGTACTTCTTGCCAGCCCTGGATCACACCGTTCACCTGTAGTGGAACAGGTTGCCCGCGCGAATATGAACTGTCAAATTCTGTCCCATCGATCAAAGTGCCACGATAATGGACAACTACTGTATCGCTAACTGCTGGCTTGTCTCCTGTGCCATTAATTAAAACTTTGTATTGAAGCCCACTTTGTAATTCTGTGATGTCACTTTTGGTTTTGTTTTCTGCCAGAAAATTTTCACCTTCTATTTTATTTCTAACCCCTGCAGCTTGTTGGCGTTTTTGTTCGTTTGCCTGAACATTATTCACAGCAGCTTGCATTTCCTGAACCGTGAGTTTTAATCCAGATTGACGAATGATGTCTGAAAGCCCCATCAATAATGCTTCCGTGTTGATGTCAACAGTTTGAGTGCTTAAGTTTTGTCCAATTTGTTGACCAAGTTGAACACCTAAGGCGTAACTAAATTGTTCGATTTCAGTCTCTAAATTATCCTGGGCAATAGTTGAGAATGAAATAGTAAATATTAGAAGAAAACAATAAAAATTACGCATGGGGATATCCTTGATAGTTTGATGTTTATGGCAGTGTAAAGAAGAAATATCGTGGGGTAAAGGAAATGGGGTGATAACTACATTCGATCGTAAGATTTTAATTGGTCGGGGTGACAGGATTTGAACCTGCGACCCCCACGTCCCGAACGTGGTGCTCTACCAGGCTGAGCTACACCCCGACTAATATATGTATTTATAAAGTGACCGCCAGCTGGGTGGTATATTTTTTAACTGGATTCCCGCTTCGGCTCTGGCTCCTGCTTCGCTCTACCGCTTACATCTATGTAGGCGTTCGCGGGAATGACGTTAATTGTAAATTTTAATGTGTCCGTTCTACGGCAAATTTTGCCAATGTAATTAATGCCTGCTTATAGTTTGAGTCTGGTAACTTTGCTATAGAACTAATTGCCTTTTCAGCTTCGTCATATGCGAGATTCGCAGTGTAGGCTATGGCGCCTGTATCTACTATGGCGTTAAGTACCTGTTCTATCTTGTCTATGCCACCTGTTTCAATAGCCTGGCGAATTGATGTTGAAGTGGCGTGGTCACTGTTTTCCATGGCAAAGATTAATGGAAGAGTGGGTTTCCCTTCAGACAGGTCATCACCAATATTCTTGCCTAGCGTCTCGGCAGAACTGGAGTAGTCCAGGACATCGTCAATGAGTTGATATGCAGTGCCGAGATGTCGACCATATGAGGCGATGGCATGCTCATCTTCTAATGGGCGGTGGCATATAATTGCACCTGATTGTGCGGCGGCTTCAAATAACTTCGCAGTTTTATTCTGGATCACTTTCATATAACGTTCTTGCGTGGTATCAGGGTCATGGCAATTTATCAATTGCTGAACTTCACCTTCAGCGATCGTGTTTGTGGTTTCAGACATGATTTCCATAATGCGCATGGAATTAACTTCCACCATCATCTGAAAGGCCCTGGAATAAAGAAAATCCCCAACCAGTACGCTGGCTTCGTTCCCCCATCGTTGGTTTGCTGTTTTTTGACCACGCCGTAACAAAGACGCATCCACCACATCATCATGCAGAAGCGTTGCGGTATGAATAAATTCAACAATGGCTGCCATTTCTGTATGCAAGTTACCTCGATAGCCAAATAGTCCTGCACTCAACAGAACCAGAATTGGGCGTAGTCGTTTGCCACCGCTATTGACTATGTAATTCCCGAGTTGATTGATTAATTCAACTTCTGAATACAGGCGCTTTTGAATTAGATGATTGACCTTGGTGATATCATCAGCAATGAGTTGACGTACCGATTCAATATCAGGCTGAAATTCGGTATTTCCTTTTATTTTAAGAGAGTTCATAAATTTATGACGATTAAGAGACTGGGCTATTTTGCCAACTTAGTTGGCGAAATGTTACCAGTTTTTGAGGGATAAACACTGATTTTAACTTTATGAATGAGATATACTCTAAATATATCAAAAAAGCTTAAATTACCTGAGAAATCATCAATTTTTACTTGTAACTCGAGGGACATTTCCTTAGAATCTGCGTCCTTTCTATGAGTATAGATCGACATATTTGGAGAACAATGATGTATGCAGTTATCAAAAGTGGCGGAAAACAGTACCGGGTAAAGCAGGGTGATACGATTAAGGTCGAAAAATTGCTTGCCGATGAAGGTGCTGATATCAAGCTAGAAGATGTTCTCCTGGTAGCCGATGGGGACAATGTTAAGGTTGGAAAGCCAACTGTGGATGGTGCATCTGTCTCTGCAACGGTAAAATCCCATGGTCGCGGACGTAAAATTAACATAATTAAAATGAAGCGCCGTAAGCATTATCGCCGGCAGATGGGGCATCGACAGAGTTATACCGAACTGTCGATCACTGGAATTAACGCGTAATTGGTGGAGATTTACAGCAATGGCACATAAAAAAGCAGGTGGTAGTACACGAAATGGTCGCGATTCAGAATCAAAACGCTTAGGCGTAAAACGATATGGCGGTGAAGTCGTAAAGGCAGGAAATATTCTTGTCAGACAACGTGGCACAAAGATGCATCCTGGTACCAATGTAGGATGTGGCAGGGACCATACTTTATTTGCAATGGCTCCTGGAGAGGTTAAATTTGAAAAGAAAGGCCCCAAAAACAGGACCTTTGTGAGTGTGGTGGCAGGTTAATACTAATTTAATGATTAATATAAAGACCCCGCCATTGAGCGGGGTTTTTTGTTTATTGACTAACCATTTGATGTTAAATACGTACTGCGTCATTTCCGCGTACGCCTACATGGATGTAGGCGTTAGAGCGAAGCACGACTCCAGGGATGGAGGACGACTACATGGATGTAGGATATAGAGCAACGTCGGGAACAGTTGCCGAGGTAGAAACGCGTCTGTTACAGCGTTCGAGGAGCCTGAGCCGAGGCGGAAATCCAGTTAAATAATCGTATCGTCTGTAAGGAGATTTGCTTTTGATTGGATTCTGGCTTTCGCCAGAATGACGAGAATCAGTATGCCTGCGGCATGGTAAGGAGCCCCATCCTACCTTCCCCAAAGGGGAAGGGGACACCCGCCTTCACTAGTTGTGCGTCTGCATTCTTTTTATGGTGGTCGCGCGGGAATGACTATAAAAATACAATATATGCTAATTATGAAAATAGAATCAGGAGTATTCCTTAGGGAATGTTAAGCAAATGAAATTCGTAGATGAAGTGGTGATCAAGGTCGTAGCCGGTAAAGGTGGGGATGGCTCTGGAGGTTTTCGCCGTGAAAAATTCATTCCCAGAGGTGGACCAGATGGCGGTGATGGCGGCGATGGGGGCAGTATTTATCTGGTAGTGGATAAAGGCTTAAATACACTTGTGGATTTTCGCCACGTTAAGGTGTTTCGCTCAAAAGCTGGTCAAAACGGTATGGGCAAAGAGCGTTATGGTAAGGAAGGCGAAGATGTTTTTATTCGAGTGCCACTGGGGACATTGGTCTATGAAAATGACACCGGAGATTTAATAGGCGATCTAACCATGGACGGTCAACAACTGCTGGTTGCAAAAGGTGGTCGACACGGCGTAGGTAATGTGAAATTTAAAAGTAGCACAAACCGGGCACCACGAAAATTCACCAAAGGAGAGCCTGGGGAAGAACGTGAATTACGCCTTGAGATGCAGTTATTAGCTGATGTCGGTCTACTGGGTTTACCTAACGCAGGTAAATCCACTTTTATTCGCCAGGTGACCGCAGCTAAATCCAAAGTGGCTGCTTATCCTTTTACAACATTATATCCGCATCTTGGTGTTGCCAGAGTCGCTACTGATCAAAGTTTTGTCATCGCTGATATTCCAGGTCTAATTGAAGGCGCATCTGATGGAGCCGGTTTGGGTATACAGTTTCTAAAGCACCTTTCGCGTACCCGATTGTTGTTACATATTATTGATATTGCTACACATCAAGAAATCGATGAGATACTGGAGCAGGTGGATATTATTGAAAATGAACTATCCCAATATGAAAAAAACTTAACTAAAATGTCCAGATGGCTGGTGTTGAATAAAACAGATTGCCTGGATGTTGATACAGTTGAGATACTAAGGAATCGTATCGTTGAACGGAACACAGACATGCCATGTTATAGCATATCAGCCTTGTCCGGCATGGGATGTAAAGAACTGGTTTTTGAAATTATGCGCTGGATAAACTCAACTAGTGAGTCAGAAGAATAAGTTAATGTCATGAAGCGAGATGAACTGAAAAATTCCCGTCGCTGGGTGGTAAAACTCGGGAGCTCTCTTTTGACCAATAATGGTCTTGGGCTAAAAACAGAAACTCTGGAGGTCTGGGTTTCGCAAATAATGGCGTTGAGGGAGCAGGGAAAGGAAATTGTATTGGTTTCATCAGGTGCGGTCGCTGAAGGGATCAATCGTTTGAAGTTACAGCAACGTCCAAATAGTCTACATGAGCTCCAGGCGGTGGCGGCTGTGGGACAGATGGGCTTAATTCAGGCCTATGAATACTGCTTTCAAAAACATAATACTCATACAGCGCAAATTCTTATTACGCATGATGAAATATCCAATCGCGGAAAATATTTAAATGCGAGATCTACCTTAAGAACCTTACTGTCTATGGGTGTCGTTCCTATCGTCAATGAAAATGATACGGTTGCAACTGATGAAATCCGCTTCGGAGATAATGACACGCTGGCAGGTCTGGTATCCAATTTAGTTGATGCTGATGTTTTAATCCTACTCACTGATCAATCAGGTCTATTTGATAAGGATCCGAGTAAACACAGCGATGCAAAATTAATAACTCAAGCGCAAGCGGGTGATAAGACCCTGGAAAATTATGCAGGTGATGTCGGTGTGTTTGGGCGAGGAGGCATGCTGACAAAACTACGGGCGGCAGAAATTGCGGCAAAATCAGGGACGCCTACCATTATCGCTTCTGGATTGGAGGATAATGTTATTACTCGACTGGAACACGGTGAAGAGCTAGGGACATTACTGGATACAAAAATTGGTCATGTTACTGCACGCAAGCAATGGTTAGCGGGACATGCCAGGCTAGCAGGGGATCTGGTTCTTGACGATGGCGCGATTAAGGTACTAAAAGAAGGAGGCCGTAGTCTTCTCGCAGTAGGGGTAATAAATGTAAACGGAAACTTTAGACGCGGAGAAATCGTTCGTTGTCTCAATGCGCAGGGCACCGAGATTGCCAGAGGGTTAATTAACTATAATGCTGATGAGACCCGAAAGATCATGGGGCAATCCAGTGGCAATATAGAAAGCATTTTAGGGTATGTGGATGAAGATGAACTCATACACCGCGACAATCTGATTATTGTTTAATAATGGATGTAACAGGCAATAAAAGAAGTTTGCTAAATACCTTACTAAAGCGCATCAACTAAAATAGTTAACAAACCTTATAACAAAAAAACTTCTGATTAATTTAATGCGTGGATTTGCTGGTTTAATCTGCTTTTATGGCGCGCTGCCTTGTTACGGTGAATCAGTCCTTTATTTGCCATCCTGTCAATGACCGGAACGGCATTCTGATATGCGGATTGGGCAGCTGTCTTGTCACCTTTTTCTATGGCTTGAACGACGTGCTTGATCTGATTACGTAAAAAAGAGCGCTGTCCGGCGTTACGACGATTGTGAGTAACTGCCTGTCGGGCCCTTTTTTTGGCGGATTGAATATTGGCCAATGAAAACTCCTGAAATTCTTTAATGAAAAGCGCGTTACTATGCTGATTTACTATTGATTTGTCAATCCTTGAGTTGGATTATGATATGCTTTGCCTGGTTATTATTTCTCAAATAAACAATTACATAAGTCTATTTTATAAAGGGATACTGGAAATCTGGGTGACCTCGTAAATGGCCAGTTTGCTCAAATCAACTCGTCTTGTCGGTGGAATGACAATGATTTCTCGGGTATTTGGAATGATCCGGGACATTATCCTCGCACGCTTATTCGGAGCGGGCCTGGGTTTTGACGTCTTTATTGTCGCTTTTCGTATACCTAATTTTCTTAGACGCTTATTTGCTGAAGGTGGGTTTTCACAGGCATTTGTCCCTGTATTATCTGAATATCGGGAAAAACGCAGTCCTGAAGAGGTCAAGGCATTAATTGACCAAACCGGCGCGACACTGGGTTTAATACTATTCATCATATCTATACTGGGTGTCATTATTGCCCCCTTAATGATTAGTGTGTTTGCACCTGGATTTATTGGCGAAAGCGATAAGTTTGACCTGGCAGCGCAGATGTTGCGTATCACTTTCCCCTATATCCTGTTTATCTCTCTGACCGCG
The DNA here is from genome assembly GCA_943788815.1 of uncultured Gammaproteobacteria bacterium. Lineage (GTDB taxonomy): Bacteria > Pseudomonadota > Gammaproteobacteria > Eutrophobiales > Eutrophobiaceae > Eutrophobius. The sequence continues at coordinate 189,677 of CALSRS010000002.1, read as the reverse complement.
TTCGCAGGTGCCATTTTAAATACGTATCGAAATTTTGGCGTGCCTGCATTTACCCCGGTGCTACTCAATTTATCATTAATCGCCTGTGCTATATGGGTAGCACCCATGTTTCCTGAAGGACAACAGATCATTGCCCTTGCCTGGGGGGTATTGATTGCCGGTGTTATTCAATTAGGGTTTCAAATTCCCTTTTTATTAAAACTTAAGTTATTGCCATTTCCTCGGTTTAATCGGGATAAAGAAGGTGTTAGTCGAATTTTAATGTTGATGTTGCCAACCTTGTTTGCGGCCTCGATAACACAGATTAACCTGTTAATAGACACTTTGATTGCATCCTTTTTGCAGACTGGGAGTATTTCCTGGCTATATTATTCTGATCGTATGGTAGAGCTTCCTCTGGGGGTATTAGGCGTTGCCCTGGCGACAGTCATCTTGCCAAATCTCTCCACAGAACATGCAAAAGGAGATGATAGGTCTTTTAGCAATATTCTTGTCTGGGCAATGGGCCTGGTATGCCTTATTGCCATACCCGCCGCATTTGGACTGGCATTGCTGTCTGGCCCCATACTGACAACGTTGTTTCAATATGCAGAGTTCACAACAAACGATGTGATTATGTCCAGCAGGAGTTTGATTGCCTACTCCATAGGCTTGCCAGGATTTATTTTAATAAAAGTTTTTTCCTCTGCTTTTTTCTCAAGACAAAACACCCAAACCCCGGTAAAGATAGCTGCGATTGCGATGGTGTTAAATATTGTATTGAATCTATTATTGGTTGGCATCTATCAGCATGCAGGACTAGCGCTTGCCTCGTCACTATCTGCCTACATAAATGCAGGATTACTCTATATGCGGTTAAAACAAGCCGGTATTTCTGTTACATTAAGCCCGGTTTTGAAAATCATGAGTAGAGTTTGTATTGCAGTTGTATTCATGTCGTTGTTTTTGGTTTTTTTACCTCCTGATAACACGATCTGGTTTGAATGGGATGTATATACACGGGTCATGCAGTTGGCAATCTGGATACTGGCGGGCGCATCTATTTATGTATTTAGTTTGTATCTGTCTGGCCTAAGACTCAAGGACGTGACTACACCCAGGGATTAATGATGAAAGTTATCAGAGACATTTCCAATATCAAGAACCACCCAGAATGTGTGGTCAGTATCGGTAATTATGATGGGCTACACCTTGGGCATCAATCCATAATTTCAGAATTAATAGAATATTCCACGGCGACTGGACTTCCCGGTGTGGTTATTACGTTTGAGCCCTATCCCATGGAGTATTTTTCATCTAAAACAGCCCCGGCAAGATTGACAGATTTTCGCCAGAAGATTGAGATGTTTGATGCTATGCAGGTTGATCACATTATTTGCCTTCGATTTAATCAATCCCTGGCATCAATGTCTGCCCGGACATTTGTAGAGGAGTTATTAGTAAAAAAAATAAATATTCGTGGTTTAATTGTTGGGAATGACTTTAGGTTTGGGAATAACCGGGAGGGGAATATTGAACTCCTCAAAGAAATGTCAGACAAATATGGATTTGAACTTATACCTGCTGACACATTTCATTATAATGGTATGCGTGTGAGCAGTAGCCTGGTAAGAGGTCATCTGGCAATAGGAGATTTTGACCTGGTAAAGGAATTACTTGGCCAGGCCTATCGAATCGATGGTACGGTTATTCACGGAGACAAACGAGGGAGAGAACTGGGCCATCCCACCGCAAATATAGCGTGTAATCGCGTTAATTATCCCTTGTCCGGTGTGTATGTTGTTCGTGTGCATGGTCTAAACGAAGCAGTATATGACGGTGTTGCGAATATAGGAACGCGTCCTGTATTTAGTGGCGAGAAAAGATTGTTGGAGATACATATATTTGATTTTGACCAGGAAATATACGGAGTACGAATCAGTGTTGAGTTTTGCAAAAAGCTTCGCGATGAACAGCAGTTCCATTCGGTAGAGGCGCTAGGTAAGCAAATCGAAAAAGATGTTAAGAAAGCCAAAGATTATTTTGCAACATTATAAAATTAAGTTTAGTGAATTGAAGAATGAAGAATTATAAAGATACCTTAAATCTGCCAAAGACAGATTTCCCTATGAAGGGTAACCTTTCACGTCGGGAACCTGAGACACTTCATCGCTGGAAGGTGATGAAGCTATACGAAAAAATCAGGGATATTAAATCCGGGAAGCCGGCTTATATCCTTCATGATGGGCCTCCCTATGCCAATGGTGAAATCCATATTGGTCACGCAGTTAATAAGATCTTAAAAGATATCATTATCAAAGCAAAGGGACTTAGTGGCTTTGATGCACCTTATGTACCTGGCTGGGACTGTCATGGTTTGCCTATAGAACTGCAGGTGGAAAAGAAAATTGGGAAAGCAGGCCACAAGGTTGATGCGCATACATTTCGTGACCACTGCAGAAAATATGCAGCAAAGCAGATAGACAGTCAGCGCGACGATTTTATCCGGCTGGGGGTACTAGGAGACTGGTCAGAGCCATATACAACTATGGCTTTTGAAACTGAAGCAAATATCGTTCGTTCACTTGGAAAAATGATTGATGCCGGACATCTTATCAAGGGATACAAGCCGGTATATTGGTGTATTGATTGTGGTTCGGCACTAGCCGAGGCTGAGGTTGAATATCAAGATAAGCAATCTCCATCGGTGGACGTTAAATTCACGGTGGTGGATACATCTGACTTCTTGTCTCGATTAAACCTGGAAAGTGAAGTCCTGAATGATAGTACGGTATCCATCGTCATCTGGACGACGACTCCCTGGACATTACCTGCAAATCAGGCGGTTGCCCTGAATCCCGGTCTTGAATATCAACTGATAAAGATCACGTCCACAGGAAGTGATGAATATCTGTTGCTTGCCTCTGAATTATTAAATTCTACCCTGGCGAGATATGAAATTGACAAATATGAAACTATCAAGACCCTATCAGGCAAAGAGCTGGAGGGGATCAAACTTTCACATCCTTTTTATGAGCGCGATGTCCCCGTTGTTTTGGGCAATCACGTCACTACCGAATCTGGCACAGGTGCAGTTCATACTGCGCCAGGTCATGGGATGGATGATTACGTTGTTGGTGTTCATTATGGTCTGAAGGTGGAAAATCCTGTTGCAGCCAATGGCTGTTTTATTGAGGGGACCGAATTATTTGCCGGCGAACACGTATTTAAGGCCAATGAACATGTGATCGAGGTATTAAAAGGACATGACAAATTAATAGCACACGAAACTATCAATCATAGTTATCCTCATTGCTGGCGTCATAAAACTCCCATAATTTTCAGGGCGACGCCTCAATGGTTTTTCAGCATGGATGAGAAAGGCTTACGCGCACAAGCTATGGAAGAGATTAAAAAGGTCAAATGGACTCCGGATTGGGGACAACAGCGAATTGAGAAAATGGTTGCCGATCGTACCGACTGGTGTATTTCTCGTCAGCGTACCTGGGGTGTTCCTATTGCTGTCTTTGTGAATCGCGAAACGGGAGAACTCCACCCAGATACGAAAAACCTCATTGAAAAAGTTGCATTACTGATTGAGACAGAGGGGATTGATGCCTGGCATGAACTCGATGCCAAGACCTTACTGGGTTCTGATGCCCAGAACTATGAAAAAGTTGAAGATATACTGGATGTCTGGTTCGATTCTGGCGTGACCCATGCGACTGTGCTATCAGTAGATAAGCGCTTACAATTTCCAGCCGATCTTTATCTTGAAGGTTCAGATCAACATCGAGGTTGGTTTCAATCTTCACTATTAACCTCGGTGGGCATGAATGGTGTTGCTCCTTACAAAAATGTCCTTACCCATGGCTTCACGGTTGACGCCCAGGGGAAAAAGATGTCGAAGTCCAAAGGGAATGTCGTAGCACCACAGACAGTAATGAATTCGCTAGGTGCTGATGTTTTACGCTTATGGGTCGCTGCAACTGATTATCGAGGAGAAATGAGTGTTTCAGATGAAATCATGAAACGCACAGCAGATACCTACCGTCGAATACGAAATACCTCAAGATACCTGCTTGCTAATCTCGATGGATTTGACCCTGATAAAGACCTGGTGAATCCTGACGATTTACTTGAACTGGATGCCTGGATACTCTACAAGGCAAAAGAAATGCAGGTCGAAATCCTAAACGCATATGAGACCTTTCAGTTTCATCAAATTTATCAGAAACTACACCACTTCTGCGTCGTAATATTGGGTAATTTTTACCTGGATATCATTAAGGATCGAATCTACACCACACAAACGGACTGTATAGCACGACGATCATCACAAACAGTACTCTATTATATTGCTCATGCGTTTGTTCGCTGGATCGCACCAATTCTTAGTTTTACGGCTGATGAGATTTGGCAATATCTACCAGGACAAACTAAAGATTCTGTATTCCTGGATGAATGGTATGCAGGTATACCAGAATTGCGTAATGTCCAAAATGAAAAATGGGAAAACATCATTCAGGTACGTGATGAGGTGAGTAAAGTACTGGAGCAATTACGTAGTAATGAAAAAATTGGTGCAGGCCTGGATGCGGAAGTGACAGTATATTGCAGTGGGAATTATTTCGATGCGCTTTTGTCTATAGAAGATGAATTACATTTCGTTTTGATTACTTCAAATGCCGATGTTAAACCCATAGATGAGAAAACTGACGATGCTGTTGAAACAGGAATTTCTGATGTATGGATAAAAGCTGTTCCTTCAGAACATGATAAATGTATTCGTTGTTGGCATCACCAAGAGGATGTTGGTAACCACAATGAGCATCCGGAATTATGTTCTCGTTGTATCGTTAATGTCGATGGCGATGGTGAAACGCGTAACTTTGCCTGAGTAGTAATATTGTGAAGTTCAAATCGCTTTTGTGTGTAAAAAATTAATTATTATTAAAAGTATGAAAAAATGAAATCCAGTGCCATCAAATGGGTTTGGTTGTCGTTGTTGATTGTTATCCTGGATCAGATAACAAAATATTACATCAGCCACCAGTTTGCATTATTCGAATCGCTACCAATTATTCCGGGCCTGAAATTAACCTATGTCCATAATACGGGGGCAGCATTTAGTTTTTTAAGTGATGCGGGTGGCTGGCAACGGTGGTTATTTATCACCTTAAGCTCAATTATCAGTGTCGTACTCTTATCCTGGCTGAAGAAACATCCAGCGACTGATCTCTGGCTTGCGATTGCACTGGCTTTGGTCCTTGGTGGTGCAGTGGGAAATCTTGCTGATAGAATAATGTTTGGTTATGTTATTGATTTTATTGTTGTTTATTATGAAAGCTGGTACTGGCCAGCATTTAATGTTGCTGATTCTGCTATCAGTATCGGTGTGGTGATGTTAATTATCGATTCATTCTGGTTTGACCATGCAGAAGTATCGACACATTCTGGAGACATAAAAAAATAACCATTAAATACAATGGTGTGAAGATGAATATCGACCGTGTATGATCATGAATATTAATGACAGGAGAATAGTATGCAAATAACCCTTGCAAATCCCAGAGGATTTTGTGCAGGTGTGGACCGGGCAATTGAGATTGTTGAACGTGCCCTGGAAATTTTTGGTGCCCCCGTTTATGTACGCCACGAAGTGGTACATAACAAATATGTGGTTGATACCCTACGAAAAATGGGCGCAGTATTTGTCGAAGAATTAGACGAAGTACCGGATAATTCTACGGTCATATTCAGTGCCCATGGTGTATCCATTGCCGTTAGAGAGGAAGCCTCCAGACGAAAACTCCAGGTATTTGATGCTATTTGTCCACTGGTTACGAAGGTGCATATGGAGGTTAGCCGCTATCAGCAAGAAGGCAGGGAATGCATCTTGATAGGACATGCTGGACATCCCGAAGTCGAGGGGACCCTAGGCCAGTATCATAAAAAAAATGGGGCAGGTGGGATGTATCTTGTGGAATCTGTTGAGGATGTTTGGGAAATGGAAGTTCAAAAACCAGATTTTCTTGCCTATGTTACTCAAACTACCTTATCTATGGATGATACCGCGTTAGTCATCAATGCATTACGTGAGCGTTTCCCCAGTATCCATGGTCCTAAAAAGGAAGATATTTGTTACGCCACGCAGAATCGACAGGATGCCGTTAAAAAGCTGACGAAGGATTGTGACTTGATCCTGGTGGTGGGGTCTCAGAACAGTTCAAATTCTACACGATTGATGGAAATCTCTCAGAAGAAGGGCGTGCCTTCCTATCTAATCGACAATGCCAGTGAAATTAAGGAAGAATGGTTGGATGGTGTTAAGAATGTTGGCTTGACTGCAGGTGCATCTGCACCAGAAGTATTGGTTGAAGAGGTTATTAATCGTATACAAAGCTTAAGTAATGCAGAGGTGATTAATGCACCAGGCATCAAGGAACAGGTAGTCTTCTCATTACCTAAAGAACTGGCCAGAGAAGCGACCAGTTAAGCAACTATCAATTAATAGACTTTATTTATTAGGATTGTAGCCCGCTGCCATTAATGCGGCGGTCAATTGGTCACGTTGATAGCCAGATATTACGGTATCTCCAATGACAATGACAGGTACCCGAAGTACACCTGTCAGTGCTTTTAATTCTTCCTGGATCAATTGTTCATTACTAGCATCTTTTTCGTTGACCACGACTTTGCGCGATTCGAGAAATTCACGTACATCACCACAAACGACACATTCAGGAACTGAATACAGAGTTGCTTTGACAACTGTATCTCCCGAATTTACCGCTCCACCTGTTGAGGGGCCTGTCAGAATTTCGCGTTTGTTTACCTGGGTCGTCCCGGGTGAGCATGTGGCCTGAAAAGTTCGTTCGCCATCAGCATCTTCACACTCAACTATGGTTACTGCCGCCTGCAGTGGGATGGTAATGAATAGTAAAATAGCCAGTCCAGTCAGTTTCATATCGGATACCCTATATTTAAATTATTTCCTTTATAGATTTTATTCAGTTGCATGTGAATTTTTACAATTTGAACTAAATAGGTCAAATGATGTCATAAGCTGTTAAATTTATTTACATTATTCATGTTTGCAACGTATACTTTATGCACTATTAAGTATATACCAAAGGCCAAGATATATGCGTAATTTCAACAAAATTCTTACAATTTCCTGGCTTTGTCTGATGGGAGTGACTCTTTCGTCACATGCCGAGTTATATAAATGGGTGGATGAGGACGGTGTTACCCAGTATTCCCAGACACCACCGCCGGGTGATATTCAAACAGAAACCCTGGAAATTCAGACTCGATCTACCAGTGCTTCAGCTGTTAGAGATATGGAAAACCGTATTAGACGGCTAAATTTAGAGCGTGAGGCCAGGTTAATCGAAGAACAAAATAAACAGATTGATAAAGAAAATGCCACTGTCCAGGCAGAAAATTGTCAGAGATCGCATCAACAACTTGCAAGTTACTCTGTGCCTAATGCCCTTATTCTGCAATCCGATGGTAGTCGTGTCCGGGTTGATGAAGATACACGTCAAAGGGAACTGGTAGCAACCCAGGCATTGATCAAAAAATACTGTACCGAATACGTTCCACCTAACTAGCTTTTTTTACTTACGTTATGGGTAAGTGGATTAGCTGGAGCCCAGCTAATCCATCTCCTTATACCAAAACTTTCTCAGGCGGGCGTTAAGTACGGAGCCCGGTGGTTGATCCACTGCTACACCAGAGATGACACCTTCATGGATCTCACCATCAATCTCCACCACTACTGGCACAGGTGAGGGCAGGTAACCACCACCCACATGCGTGGTGTATCGGTCTGCAGCATCCGTACTACCATCGATGTTTTGATCTTCAAATGCAGTGGCATCATCAAATGAAACTTTGTATTGTCGGGCCACACCCAGGTTGCTGGAACAGTCGGTGGAGACCACTGCCGTTTCCGGTTGGTTGGTATTGAAAAAGGTAATGTTGTTCAGGGTGACCGAGTTGCCGACGACCTTTTCACCTGTCCCTAGTGTGATGAACCAGCCATTGGCACTGGCCAGGGCGCTAGCTGCAGTAGTCGAATCGGCTTCGTCCCCTGAGCCCGAACAGTCAGCTCCACTCTGTATGCAATTTGAGGTGGCATCAAATAGATCCGATTCAGACAGGGTACTATCATTAGTGATTTGTACAGTGATACCCCCATCATCATCAACAGTCGTATCGATGAGAGGTGTATCAGCGTCTGTGCCGACATCCTTGAACATATAGAATCGATTGACCACCGTCTCATCAAAGGGGTGTTCACGGTCACCAGAGCCGACCAGTACCGCGTCATAGCCGTCATCGGAATACACCACGTCAGGGGGAAACAGAAATTTACGCAGGCCGCTGGGATCGGGATCAGCATCAGCAAGACCAGATTCATCGGCTATGGATGCTAGCTTGGTGACCTTCCACTCATCGGGATCGACGTCGTCCATGTCGATACGCCACATGTTGCCGCCGGTATCTCCTACATAGGCACGGTTATCGACCGATCCGACACGGTTGCTAATGACGACCACATCTGAAGGTATGGCATAGTCCATGCCATCGACCACCACATAGGGGTGACTTCCAACCGGTGTAACACTGCTGGGACCGGCTTGCCAGATAATATCACCATCATCCGCATCAACAACAAAGATACCCCGGCCCATGGTACGGGTCTCCACTGCACCACCTGTATGGGTCACCGTGGTAGCTGTTCGGGCGTCAATTTCGGCTGGGTCGATGTCCTCAACATCCGGGTCATAACCTGCGCCAAAGATTATCATGGGGTCACCACTGTTAGCAGCCGCCCTAAAGACATTAGGGGCAGACCAGGTATAACCCAGTTCGCCAAAACCCGCGTCGCTACTGCTCTTCTTCCAGAGAAGTTTGGGATCAGCGGGGGCACTAACGTCCAGGGCATAGATAAACCGTCCGCCACGGCGCATGGAAATGAAGAGATGGACCTTATCTGGATTATTGTTATCATCCACCGTCACATCGATCAAATCATCGGGGACAAACTCACCACCAGGTCCACTGTTGTCTTCTACCAGTACCCCAATGGTGCCATCCATAAAATAAGGTTTCTTGTTATTACTGCCGATATTGGGTTCATTGTTTCTCAGGCGTTGAAATTTTGAGAAGAATTCTTCCGGTATAAACCCCCAGGCCTCTTGACCAGGAAGCGGTTCGGCGGCAGTGGTAGCGGCATCACTTTGATCAAAGCCACCTTTAACGGCACGAAGGACACCATCGTTACTACCATAATAGACGTACACATCATCGTCATTGCCATGGCGGTTGTAATTGACCACTGCCGGTCTTGAATGCAGCACGTCGCCGTGTATGGAGGCACGGACGTCGGTAGTCGAGGCATTGGCATTCTCATCTTCCTGATTGTCATCGCCCCGCACCCAGTTGATCAGGGTGGAACGGGCACTAGAAGATCCGGACCCGCTGGAAGCCGTCATGGTGCCAGTGCCATCTCCCTGGGCAGATGGAATGGTATAGGTAAAGTTATCGTCATCCACCCTGGTGATACTAAAGGTAGAACCGTTAAATGCAGAAGGTGAAACGCCTGCAATCTGGACGACATCACTGGTGGAAAAACCATGATCCACTGCCCGTGCCTGGGCCGTTGTAGTCTTGATTTTCGCGGTAATAGTTCCGGTGGCATCAGCATCCTGAGAGCTGGAGATGGAATATTTGAAGGTGTCTGTATCAATGACTGTAATTGATACATCCGATTTATTATATTCCGTGGGAGTTGCCCCTTCGATGGTGATCTGATTGGCGGTGGAATACCCATGTGTTGGCAATGTCACCACAGCCGTCGCGCTATTGAATTTTGCAGCCGCCGAACTCACATCAGACGCCGGGCTTGGCGTGTTAGTGACGGTGTAAGTAATCGTATTGCCATCGATCACCGTATCGACCATTTCATTACTGACGTTATAGTCGCCGGGTGTCACACCGGTGACGGTAATAAAATCCCCCACACTGAAGGGGTGCCCGGGGATCGTCACCGTGGCCTGATTGGATGTCCCGTCTGACGCCATAATGCCGCCATCAGTATCATCAGCAGAGCTGATGGTAGTGTACGAAAATGTATTGCCATCAACAAAAGTAATATTATAGGTGCCATTTAAGGTACTGGGGTTGGCACCGGAGATGGACACCAGGGCCCCGTCGGCAAAACCATGGCTGGGCGCCGTAGCGGTTGCAACGGATGTCCCAGCATAGACCACGGCTGTACCACTGTTATCGTCGGCTTGTGAAACGGGTATGACGAAACTAAACAAATTAGTCGTTGCGCGAGTGACGGTATAGGTCCCGTTATAACCGCTTACTGTTGCCCCTGAGACAATAATACTGTCGGAGACACTAAAGCCGTGGCTTGCAGCCGTGGCAGTGGCAACAGTGGACCTGGCCGATACGGTAGCACTACTGACGTCCGTGACCGGCGCCAGAGCAGAAGAGGTGACAAAAGTAAACGTATCGTCATTGATCTTGTTGATATTGTAAGTGCCATTGAAAGCCGACGGAACCACACCGGTGATGGTAACGCTATCACTTGTATTAAGACCATGGTTTGCCACCGTGGCTGTGACAATGGTGGTCGTGGTGGAAATGGTTCCACTACTGTAATCAGGATTAGGTGACGGATTACTGGTCCCGGTGGAATATTTGAAGGTGTTAGCGCCGGTAACATCAATCGTCTTTTGACCGTTGTACCCCGCTGTACCACTGACTACGCCAGCGATAAAAACCGTCTGGTTATCACTGTAGCCATGGCCATTCACCGTAGCAATAACCGGGTCTTTGGGGTTACCTGACGCCCGGTTTAAATTTGTGAACGTTTGCACCACCGGGCTATTGTTCAAGGCAGTAATGGCCTGGGTATTGATAGACGTCAGGCTGGCGGTCGTCTGACCCACGGCAGCGGAATCGATACTGGTAACCGCTACACCGCCGGCAGCGGTGGTGGCGGCGGTGATATCAAAGACATCCGTTATAGCTGTGACAGGCTGCTCAACAAATCCCGTCAAAGAGGAGATAGCGGTCGTTCCCAGACCCAGACTGGCATTGGAGATATCAGAATTAGTGGTTTCAAACGGTGTCGAGGACAAGGAACTCCCCGTGGCACACGACCCGGTACAGGTATAAAGCGTCCTGTTGGACGAGGCACTGGGGTTCGTGGGATAGGCATCACGGATTTTTTGGGCGGCCCCACCTTTTTCTACGAGATCACCATCAGGGGAATCAGAATTACCACCGGTGCCGTTTTCCTCGGCAGTACGATAACCCCAGAAACTTGAGTTGGCAGTCCAGAAACTGGCGGAGCTGGCATTGATAAAACCAGTTGCAGGATTTTCTGCCGGCGTGCCGGCGGCATCCGCCAGGAACAGGGTGCTGGTATCACTATCAAACCCCAGCTTGTACATCTTCAGATTCCCAAACCAGCGTGGGTCCTTGTTTTCATCCGGACGAAACACACCGATATACACCTGGTTGAGGTTGGTTCCGCGGACGTTAACACTGACGGGCAGGGTTGTGGAGGCAAATACACTGTTCACTGCCTGAATCTCGGTAAATATCGTATTCAGGGCATTAAGTATTGCCTGACCACCGTTAGCGCTGGAGGTCTCAAAATATTCCCCCCCTCCGTGTAAGGCAACACTTTTCATTAACGCCGTCATGTCCAGGTCGGAATTTTGCGTTCCGGGGTCTACTTCCACGGTGTAAAAAGTGACGTTCTGTGTCCCTGTAGCAGAATTAACATCGGCGTTGTTCATATACTGTGCCCACTCGTCGGCCCAGCTACCTTCTGCACCGGACCGGCTGAGCGAAATCGTGGAGCTGGTATCATAACCCTGCGCCGCTAGTTCAGCCTCAGCATTGGAGAGCGATGAGCTATTCTCGTTGGCCGGTCCATTACTGAGGTAAATGACAAAGTTCTTCTGGCAGGCATCGGCAATAGGAGAGTTGAATACGGAACTGGAATTCGGTGTCGCTTCAAGGGCATAATCACTGAGTCCTGCTGCCGTGGCCTCATGGTTAAAATTATTCCCCGGATCTGCTGAAGTATTGTTTGTATAGTCAGTTTTTTCCTTGCCAAAGCTGGAGTAAGAGGTCGCGCCGTTAAAATAACGGAAGATCTCTACCATGCCTTCCGAGAGAGTAGAGTTATTACCTTTGTCAGTATTTACGTTCCAACCGTTAACCAGAGATGCAAGGGTAGTTTTGTTGTCACCCACCATCTGTCGCACGGCAAATCGCAGGGTAGCACCATCGATATTGTCATTGCCACCACCCGTCTCTGGATATGTTATTAGTCCCACGTTAAACCCGTCTGACAGATTCTGAACCACGTTGACGAGAGCGGTTTTCTCATTCGCAAACGCCGTGTTCCAGTTGGCGGTGTTGTCAATATAGAGAAGGACATTGGGCCGGTTGGAAATGATACTTGGGTTGGCCAGAAAGATATCAGTATCATCGTTCACCGGGTCAAAGTCGGCATAGGTCTGGGGTATGCCAGTTACCATGCAAATACTCATGGTCATCATCAGGGTCCTGATGTTGATTTGTCTTAATGTATTAACCAGATTGTACATAATAAACTCCAAAGATTACGTTGTGTGGACTAGCCGCAGTTTCCTGCGAGCATGCGCATTTCAACTCCCTGATGAATGGTAGAGGTGGCTCCCGTGACGTTATCGGTGACCGTGGCGGAAATCTCCCAGGTATTGTCCTCCGGTATAACATTTTCAACGACGGCGCTGTAGCCCGCAGCAACTTGACTGTCTATACAGTCAGGGGCAGCAACATTCACTGTAAAGTTGGTGCCACTAATCGTACTGTTGACGGTGGTTGCACCGACGGATGACGCAAAACTGTCGCTATTACTGATCTTTTGTTCTATGGCTTCTTGAGCCGCGGAATCCATGTATTTCACCGCCTGCATATTCCCCACAATCCTGAGATTGACCGTACTCATGTTAATAGACGTAATAGCAAACAGGGTCATGATTAACAGGAATATGAGGGCCACAAACAGAGTTGCACCGCGTTGCTTACGAATCATCCTCATTATGGAATCTCCCGTCGTCCGCCCAGATTCATGGGCCTGACTTCTGTTGAATAGACGTGACGCTTTAAACCCGTTTCGTCGGTATTGGTTGTTCCGGCATCATCGGTTGGCGTTATCGTAAGATTGCCGGCAGCAAGCGGAAATATATATTGTTTGGTATCAGTAAAATTAGGCGTTTCCTGAGTAGAGGCAATCAAGGTATAGACTCGTACTGAGACGACCTGCTCCCATTGTGCCAGTGTGGGCGTGGCCGTATAGGTGTCTGGGATACCATCGCCTGCAAATCCGGTAACCAGGCTGACCGTGGCTGGGCTATTATCGATTCCGTATTCCACTTTCATATATTCAACACCTTCTACCAGCGGTACGATTTTCATTTTGGTACTGGTGCCGTTTGTTGAAAGTTCAAGCCGTTTTAGTGTGGGCACTTCGTCATCTGAATTAGTACAAATATCATTTGCCCCCGTTCCGAAACTGCAGGGTGCGACAAAATACACATGGACAAAATATTCATAAGTATCCGCAGGCGTCGTAATGGAGGGATCGTATGGATATTTCATTAACGGGGCGCTACCATCAACGGCAACGGTTGGTACATTGCTTCCGGTGTTTGCAAGCAGGAGGTTGATAGTGCGGGGATTGGCCTGAATATAGACCTTATCGTTGTCGTCACTGGCAATTGTTCCGGTATACACGTCTGTACTGGCGCGACGAACTACAACGATGTCGGAACCGGGTTTTAAATTGGCATTTACAAGCAGCCCCTGGGTAACGCAACTCGTCGCAGAAATCACGGGCCTTACGGTTAAACTGGCGGCATTATAACCCTGTATGGGCAGTGCCATTGCCGTGGCTAAATTATTAGTTGCTAACGGCGGTGTTCCAGTTGCAACATCTGCAATTTCGCAAGGATCAGGTAATGCACCTGGTGTTGCAAGCGATGCAAAGTAATAACCATAAAATCCCGCGTGTCGCAGGTCACCGCTGAGTAAGTCAATAGCATATCGACCATTTTCTATGAGTCTTCCGGTGCGTTCCATATCCCTTTGTGTATTACTGGAATTCTGAAAAGTTGTTGTAAGGCCAAGCATTAATACCGATCCAATGCCAAGGGCAACCATCAGTTCAATTAAAGAGAGTCCCAGCTGGTTTTTGAATGTCATCTTCATGGTCATTTTAATTTAATGCGCCTAAACGGATTGTAGTCGACACAGCTCGTCGGTTTGTTTCGTTACCATATAAGCCCACACCGCAATTCATGTTTGTCGGTGCCACAATATCTGCCAAACCTTGCCAGGTGACGATAAGCGTATATGGTCCTGTCCCTGGTCTGCCATTGATTAAATCAGTATTGTCATAACTAACACATGCCCGCGCACCGATCATAGAGCCGACGTTATTTCCTCCAAAGGTTTCTGCGGCACCAGTTAATTGGGTATTTATCATTTGCATCGTATTGACTGCCTGGGTGTTATAGGCAGAAGTACTGGAGGTGCAGGTCGGTGTTCCAATGTGGTTGGCCCCGGCTGTCCCAAGATAGGGTGTACCAGATGTTGTATTGCTCGTAATTGCAAAACAGTCTGCGGTCTCACGGTTAATATACATTTTGTCCGTAATATCAGACATAATAATTAACGCCTGCGCCCGTTGATAGGATTCCATCTCCGTTAACTGGGCACGTATCTGCAAGCCTGCAATGCCAAGTAATCCCACAAGAATAATAATCATGGTGACCAGGACTTCAATCATCGAAAAACCAGAATTCTTATTTATGTTTTGTATATGCATAGCCTAGTCACATCCATCTGCAGCGTTATTGTCGGAATCGACACTAGAACCAGGACGACCACTCAGACTCACCTTGACACAACGCATAGGAATGTTTGTATCTGTACTGTTGTACATCCTGAATTCAATATAGGAGGAGGAACGGCCAGTTCGTTCAAATGTCAGTGTTGCGCCACAGGGCGTGGATCCTGCAGTATTGGTAAAGCAGAGGATATCCACACCACCTATGGCCTCCTGTTTTCCATTTGGCAGGATGGTACTTCCGGTTTTTACTTCCCAGCCATCGGTCCATGCAGCACCACCTCGGTTGATCGTGATGCTTCCATTTCTTTTTATGGCCTCACTTCGGGCTAGTAATAAAGTCGTGTGTATATCAGATGTTGCTGTTCTGACTCTGGAGTTATCCATGGCATAATTCATTTCAGGAATAGCCATCATTGCAAGTATTCCCGCGATGGTGATAGCCAGCATGATTTCAATGAGAGTAAAGCCTGACTGATACGGGTCGCGACTAAATTTTTTATCTTGGGTGATATACATGGATATAGGTGCCGTCAACCAGTTACCAACCGGAATTGCCTGCAAGTGTCCTTGCGCCGGTGCTGGTTAAAGTTAAGTTACCATCGAGCAGCTGACTGTTAATTGCGGTTCCAGTTATTGTAAATGTTGGAGGTGTAGCACTATTATCAACAGCGATAGTAACAGCATAAAAATTGTTATCACAGCTATCAGTGTCACAGGTCCAGCCATCTTTAGTTGTACTCAAGCCGCCAGTCCCCGGATTAGCGGTATATTGACGGGCGTTTAGCAGAAACTGTGTCTGTCGACTAGAAATATCCATCATTAACTGCTGAGCATCAGACCTTTTGGCCTTACGTGAATAGCTGTTGTATGATGGAATCGCGATCATGGAAATGATGCCCACCACGGTGACAACTATCATAATTTCTGTCAGGGTAAAACCTTTCTGTTTTTTCATGATGATACCTATAGCAATAATTTATGGGTAGATTAAGGGTTACTGGATAAACGGCACCAGTTTCCCGATGAATGGCACGCATAACTACATCGCAAAAACAGTAATGTGAACCAGTTAACATTATCGACTGAAATCAGCTTTTTAACAATCTTACCTGTCTTCGATTGAGTGAAAATCGTGGCTAACTTATACTATGCGCACTTTTTAGGAGGGTAGTCACGAGTCAGTAGCCTGGATCGTGAGTAGTTACAGGCAAGTACGGTAATTTGGAATGATTATGCCGGGATAGCTCAGTTGGTAGAGCGGCGCATTCGTAATGCGTAGGTCGGAGGTTCGAATCCTCTTTCCGGCACCATTTTTGTGTGTGTATTGATTGATATATCTGTCGATCTTCGCATTACTTAATATAGGTCGAAGGCTGACTACCTCCATGGACCACTCCTGTTTTTGTCAGAAATTTCAAAATGGCCAGAATATGGGAATTAATAGCGAGGCAATGACCCAAATCCCAATAGACAATGGAATGCCCATAGTAAGATAATCTTTAAATTTGTATCCACCAATTCCGAATATCATTAAATTCGTAGGATAACCAATTGGTGTCGCCAAGGCAGTTGCAGATGCAATCATGACAGCAATTATGAATGGCATTATGGATACGCCCATAGATTCAGAAATGGCAAGCACAATCGGCAGCATTAATACGGCCGATGCTTTAGATGTAATCAAGTTGCCAAGTATCATCGTGGTGATAAATATAGTTGATAACATTACTTCAGGACTATCTCCAAAGGTCGACAGCATGATATTGGAAAAATTATGAGCCAGGCCGCTAATTTCGATTGCTTTTCCAAGACATAATGCAGCGACAATAACAAGAACTGTTTCTAGATCTATTGCGCGTCTAGCCTGAGTGGGGGTGCAGCACCCCGTTAGTATCATTAATGTTGCTGTTAGTAAGGCACCTGTTAATATCGACACCACTCCTGTGCTCACTGTTATTACCATGGTTCCCAGTAGGGTAATAGAAAGATATCCCAGTTTGTGTTCTATGAATGGAGAATCTGACACGCTACTAACCAGGTAAAAATCAGCACTGTTTTTTTGTTGTTCCAGAAAATTAGAACGCGCCTCCAGCAAAAGAACGTCCCCAACTTTTAGTACAATGTCACCTATTTTTTTATTTATTCTTTCTCCACTTCGCGCAACTGCAATTACTGCTGCATTATAATTTGTCCTGAATTTTCCTTCCCGTATAGACTTGCCAACAAGGGGACATTTATTACTAACTACAGCTTCTATAAGATGTCTTCTACGCCGTGGTTCTGATAGTTTGAAAATTTGATTGGTAGCGGGTATTAGTCCTCGAAGATTTTGAAGGTCAACTACCGAATCTATTATGCCGGCAAATACCAACCTGTCATTACCGTGTAAAATTATCTCAGAAGAAACAGCGGGCAAGATTTCACCGTCACGATCTATTTCTATTAGATATAAGCCATTTAGTCCACGTAGACCCGCGTTTTCAATAGATTTTCCAGCAAGAATGCCATTGTCCTCAACGATCATTTCAACAGTGTATTGTCGAGAGTCGTCATCTTGATCAATCACAGGTGTGCGATCGATAAGTAGCCAATGGCTTGATATCAAAATATATAACAAACCAAAGATGGCAATGGGTATGCCCACCATGCTGATTTCAAAAATACCTAAACCACTATGCCCAAGTTCATTAATGAGCCATCCATTTACAATCAGGTTAGAACTAGTGCCAATTAATGTGCATGCCCCACCCAGAATTGAGGCATAAGACAACGGGATTAATAATTTTGAGATAGACAAGCCATTTCGTCTTGCCCATTCATCAATTGCAGGTAACAGCATGGCGACTACCGGTGTGTTATTCATAAAAGCGCTGATTAGCGCCGTAGGCCAAATTATTCTGTTTTGTGCGGATAAAATTGATTTAGGAAACTTGAGGATATTTTGGGAAACAATCTGTAAAAAGCCTGTTTCACGTAATCCTGCAGCTATTATAAAAAATGCGGCAATGGTAATCACACCTTCATTTGCAAAGTTATTTAAAACAATATCAGACTGAAGGACGCCAATTACCCATTCATCTTCAATTTTATACGGACAAACCAATAGAGCTAATACACCTGTCCATAGCGTAATATCCGGGGATCGTTCCCAAAATATCAGGGCAATGAAAACGATTAATAAGACTATCGAAGTAATAATTATCATGCTGGTCTAGAATTTCATTTGAATTAGGTATGGATAGTCAGGACGTGATATTACAATAAGGATTAGGAACTAATATCTGGCAAATCATACAATAGAAAGGAAAAGCTAAGAAATAATTTTTATTGCTGATTATGAGTAATTGTCCTACAAAACTATCTGTCCATTTATTCCCTGTGTTTATACTAATAGTATTAACTGTAATTTGCTATGCGAACACACTGAATGTTCCATTTGTATTCGATGATATTCCCAATATAGTCGAGAACAAAGCCATACACGTTAATGTATTGAATTTAGAAAACCTTAGAAATGCCGGATTTGGTAGTTTGATGCCAAGTCGTCCTCTGGCCAATATTAGTTTTGCGCTTAATCATGAATTTGGAAATCTGGATGTGACCGGGTATCACCTGATGAATATATTTATCCATGCTGTTAATGGAGTATTAGTTTATTTGTTAGCTTTTTTTTGTTATGTCATCTTGGCAAAAAATCAAACCATACTGGTGAAGAGCTTAAGGTTTATAGAGTACATTTTATATCAATAATTGCTGCTTGTATTTTTGTAGCTCACCCTGTCCAAATTCAGTCTGTTACCTATGTTGTGCAGAGAATGAATAGTCTTGCAACCATGTTTTATTTAATGGCATTGTTGGCGTATTTGTATGGAAGAGTGAACAACAACAAATCGCAAAGCTATATATGTTACTTGATTTCATTGGCGGGATTTGTATTTGCTATATCAAGCAAAGAAATTGCTGCAATATTGCCAGTTACTATCATTATGTCGGAATGGCTAATATTTAATCAATCTTTTAAGCAATTTACTAGAACAAACCTTAGTAAGGTTCTTCTGCTTGTGTGTGTAAGTATTTTAGTGGCATTAGTTTTTCTTGGAGAGAATCCTGTTGATCGGATTTTAGTTGATTACATTTATAGAAACTTTTCTCTTGGTGAAAGGTTGTTAACAGAGTTAAGGGTGGTTGTTTTTTATGTCAGTCTGGTTATATTTCCATTGCCTTCAAGGTTAAATCTAATTCATGAATTTGAAATCTCCCAATCTTTATTTCAGCCTGTTACTACCATACTCAGCTTGATGCTTATAATAAGTGCATTATTTTTTGCAATTAGAATGGTGAATAAAAACAAAATAGTAACTTTTTGTATTTTCTGGTTCTTTTTGCATTTATTAATAGAGTCGTCATTTATTGGTCTTGAAATAATATTTGAGCATCGGCTTTATCTTCCCATGGTCGGCTTGAGTCTACTGTTAAGTTATGTTCTAAATGAGGTGCTTTATCAGAATAAAATATTACCGAGAGTTATTAGTATAGTGCTGGTAATTTCACTTGCCGTTGGCACCATTGTTCGAAATCAAACCTGGGCCAGTGAGGAAACTCTTTGGATGGATGTGGCTAGTAAGAATCAATCCAGTTACCGAGCATTTTATAACTTAGGCAACATTAAGACAGACTCGGGGAAAATAGGTGAGGCCATTGAATATTATCAACAAGCACTTTCGATTAACCCGGCGTATTCCAATGCGCACAATAATCTGGGAATTGCATTTAATAAGCAGGGGAATATCCAAATGGCAATATTTCATTACAAAATTGCCATGACTCTCAACCCGACTGATGCGTTTCCCAATTTTAATTTAGCTATTGCATTAGATAGTCTGGGGAGGAAGGAAGATGCGATCTTTGAAAATAAAGCCGCGATTAACAAAAATCCTTTATACACCGCGGCATATTATAATCTTGCGAATATCCTCGAACGTTCTGGTGAAACTAATGAAGCTAAATTTTATTATGAAAAAACAATACAGCTAGAGCCTTTCCATGCACGAGCTAATAATAATCTGGGAATATTGCTTGCAGAGGTAGGTGAATTAGATGCTGCTGAAGAAAAATTTCATATTGCGATTGAAGGTGACCCTGGTTTTTCAGGTCCTTATCTTAATTTGACCAAATTATATCTTGCGCAAGACAACATGCAGGCAGCCTGTGTAATCTTGAAATCAAATAAATTTACTGAAGAAATAGCAAGTGAATTATCTGCAGACATCATTACCTTGTGTAACGATTAGATCAATTATGACGGCAACTTGATGAAAGCAAACATTTTGTTTGACAGGTTTGATGTATGTCATAAAGAACAATCACTAAATATGTCATATTGTACATTCGTAGTAAAAAAATATAGTTTATAAAATTGGAATTATATGGAGAGCACAATCTATGATTATTGAAGTTGAAGGTGATATCGTATTGACATCTGCGCAGGTGATTGCTCATGGAGTTGCACCAAATGATCCTATGAACCAGGGCTTGGCTTTAGCATTACATGAACGATATCCCGCCATGCACAAGGATTTCCATCATTGGTGTCACACTACTCATCCGAAAACTGGTGATGCCTGGGTGTGGGGTGGTGCCGATGGCGTAAGAATTGTTAATTTATTAACTCAGGAAGGAGGATACGGGGCTGATAAGAAGCCAGGTAAGGCAACAGAAGTGAACGTTAATCATAGCTTGCGTGCACTTAAAAAGATAATTCAAAAAGAAGAATTTAGCTCAGTAGCCTTGCCAAAACTGGCAACCGGAGTAGGTGGTTTAGATTGGGGTCAGGTATATCCATTGATAAAATCACAACTGGGTGAGTTGGATATTCCGGTTTATTTATATGTAGTGTTTAAAGCAGGGGAGAAAGCGAATGAAAAACATACTTAGGTGAAAGATATATCTTATAACTCTATATATAAGATTCCAGCATATCTCTCTCATCCTCTGAGATATTTTTATTTTGCAATCTGTTTTTTATCATATCTTGTGAAATTTGTTTGCTTTCGATCAGTAATTTTTTTTCTTCTGGAATAACGTCGTCGGTAAAAAAAAGATTACTGGGTGGAAAAAAACCAGCCAGAACAATAGCATTGACTTCATCAGATATGATTCTGAATTTACCGTTATTCATTTTTAATCGTTGTTCCGCAAATTCCTTACCCACAATGCCTGCGGAATAGATAGATTGAATTTCCATTCTGTAACTAAATACATGAGTAGGATCGTCATGTTTATCAATATATGCTTCTATATTTCCTAATCGGGGACTTATCAGTTCCTTAATGCTATCAAGAATCTGTTCGTCTTCCAGACGTTCGGAGTAAATATCAAGAATATTATCTATCTGTAATTGATTGTAAGTGTCCGTGCTGAATAATTCATTACAACGATATGATAAAAGCTTGTATGAACGAAAACCCAATGTTGAATAAATATCAACCAGTTCACGGATATGTTTATTAAAACCCAGAGCGCAAACCAGTTGGGTATGGTTTAAACCTATCTGTGCTGCTGTCTTGTTTATTTTGATAATAAAGTCGTCATTTTCATCGACACTGATTTTGTAAAATGTTTTTACTAGATCAGAATCAGATGCTGTTAACAACTCCGTGAAACTTAACATATATACAGATTCCTAATCTTTATTCGTTCTAAGATAGTCATTCAGAACTTTCTTTTCTTGAGGGTTAATATCCGATTCATTGAGTCGCAATTGTACCAGTTCTTTTGGAATGAGACCTTTGTTAAGTAACTTTTGCTTCTCCTGCGGTAATATTGTGTCTCTGAAGAAGATTTCGCCCACAGGCATTAATTTATTTTCTACTATCATAGTTACTTCATTCAGTAATGCCCGAAAACCACTGTCTCGTTTATCAAGTCTCGCTTCTGTGAAATCTATACTGGCAATTCCCAGGCTATAAACTGCGCGCATTTCAGATTTGTATTTTTCTATTATCATAGAATTGACCGTAGTTTCAATTTCGCTCTCAACTTTTTCAAGACGACTTTTAAGCAAATATTGCATCGCTTCCAGCATATTTTGATTACTTTTTATTCTTTCATAAATTTTTTCAATATTATCCAGTGGTATTTTTTTATATATATCTGAAATAAAAATTTCGTTCCTTTCCTGGTCTAGCTCATTAAATGTGGCATATCCAAAAGTAGGTAATATTTCAATCAACAGCCTGGCATCGGGGTTAAAGCCCAATGCGCAAATCAATTGCTCTTTGCGGAGGGTAAGGCTTTTTGCAATATCAGAAATGGAGCTTGCAGGTGTGTTGGGTGTGGATTTGAATTTATAAAAACGTTGAAGTAATCCTTCCTCACTATCGGATAATATGTCATCAAATATTGACATTAATGTTTCGACCAGGAAGTAGTTGTTTGAAAGAAAATGTTATTTCTGATTAGTAATTAATTAATTAATCATGTCCTGGAGTATGCGAATATTTCTAATCCAGGGACTTGAGCGTTGAATTTCACCTGGAAGTTCGTTTACCGCAGATTGCGCATCCTGATATGTGCCGAATATCCCATAAAATGCGTTATATCGAGTTGTTCCATTTATATCCACCTGAATATATGCGTAATTGTTTTCAATATTATGTCGTTTTAGATAACTTACCAGGTCATCTTCATTCAATACACTACCAATCTGAATCGTATAGTAATCAGGAGATTGATCACGTAACCAGCTTTCCCGCTTTACGCCTGTTGTTGCAATTTCCGCGTAATCATAGCTAGAGGTACTAGAAACAGTTGCAGAAGACTCCAGGTTATCATTTGAATCAGTCGATATTACATCTTGCATTTCATAATTTGAGCCAGTGACATTCAGGGAATCTAGTTTTGCTATAGCTTCATTTAATCCTTGATCTGCTGCAAGCTGGTACCAGTTTTTTGCCTGTTCAATATTTTGCTCAACACCGTTACCATTTTCATAAAATATTCCAAGGTTATATTGCGCCTGAGCTACTCCCTTATCAGCTGCCTGTACAAACCATTCTCTGGCAATTTGATAATCTCTATCTACACCTCGTCCGAATGCAAACATTACACCTAAGCTGTATTGTGCATTTCCATGGCCTTGTTCTGCTGCCTGTTGAAACATGCCAGCTGCGGTTACATCATCTTGTGTAATTCCCATTCCTCTGAAATACATGAGTCCCAGATTAAATTGGGCATCAACCTGACCACCATCTGCTGCCATCTGCCACCATCTCGCCGCCTCGTTATAGTCTTGAGGAATGGTTTCTCCTTTGAAATATTTTGCACCTACCTGGTATTGAACAGCAGTTTGACCTTGTTCTGCTGAGCGTATATACCACTGTAATGCTGTGTTTGGATCCTCATCAACCCCTTGCCCATAATCATACATAATGCCTAACATTTTTTGTGCTTCGGCATCCCCTGCTTCAGCCATGGGACTCAATATATTCATGGCTGTGCTGTAGTCACCATTAATATATGCAGATCGGCCTTCTTCATATGATTGTGCATGGAGAGCCGCAGATAAAAAAATCTGGCAACTAATAAGGAAAAAAGTATATTTCCAGTTTTTTATATATTGATTCATAAATGGTTTTAATAATTGGCTTAGATAATTTTATATTATCTCTGTAGCGATATTAAATATTTCATCTACATCCAGGATAAGGTCATTTTGTTCAAACAATCTTCCAATACATTGACGTTGTAATGCAAGCTTGGCGGGACCAAAACCAATCGATCCCCAGGTCGTTTTCCCATGCCGAGATTCCCCTTTATCGGTCATTTTAATACCTTTTATCCCAGCAGGGGGAACGGCATTTGCATCTACCATTATCTCGATACTGGAATTATTTCTCCAGTCATCTTCACTTAATAACTCCACACCAGCTGCCCCTGTCGCCAGAACAATCTGTGCATTTTCTATCAATTTAGCACGATTTTCATTAGTTTTGGCTTCCCGAGGTTCGATTTCAACACCAAATCGTTGATTGAGGTAATTACAAGCCTGTTCAGAACGCTGCATTCCTCTGGATGAAATACAAACTTTGGCGCCGAGCTTCGCCATAATTACTGCTGCACGCCCACCAACAGGACCAGTTCCCGCCAGAATCACCACATTTTTTCCCAAAATCACTCCATTTTTTAAAATACAGGCAACAGCGGCCGCAGCGGTTGTATTACAACCATTACTATCGAGCATGGTTGATACTCGAAAACCGTCAAAAAAGTATTTTTGAATTGTATCGAATAACTTATCCCCGGTGTTGATATCACTGCCGCCGACAAATATGGCGGTGTTTTTCTTATTAGAACCAGAGCGAGTAAATATTGCACCTTCTACGAGTGGCGTTATCATATCTGCGTTGCAATTAGCATATGCTGTAACATGATCGGCGCCGCCATCGTAGGCAACGACATTATCAAATACCGAAGCTTGTGGATCTGTATCAAACTGATATAAGAGTTTTTTCATGGCAGTACTATTTTTGTTGTTTCCACTATTATACGTTAAACAAATCGATACTGGTTAAACCTATAATAAATTTTTTATTATTTTGGTGTGTTGGTTAGTGATTTAAGTTATCTACCGGTATCATCTAACGATTAAGAAAAATTAACGGGACTTATAAATGATTAAAGACAGCAGTATAGAGCAGTTTCTAGAGGATCTTGCAGGAAAATCATCCACACCTGGTGGCGGAAGTGCCGCTGCTGTAATTGGGGCGATGGGCGCTGCGCTGGTGAGTATGGTAGCAAATTTTACCGCTGGGAAAAAAGGTTATGAATCAGTAAATGATGAAATGCAATCCATACTGGCACGTTCGGAAAAATACAGGGCCTTGTTTGTCGACATGATTCAAGATGATGTAGATGTGTTTAACGGAGTGATGGCTGCTTACGGTATGTCGCGTGATACAGATGAAGAAAAAGAATTGCGCTCCAGTGCCATCCAGGAAGCCTTGAAAAAAGCGACAGAGGTGCCATTGGGATGTGCTGTACTTTGTCTTGATGTTATTGAATTGTCCAGGTTGGTGGCAGAAAAAGGAAATGCTAATGTCATCAGTGATGCAGGTGTTGCTGTGCTTGCAGCCGAAGCGGCTTTAGGCAGTGCCGCATTAAATGTGTACATCAATATTGCTAATATCAAAGATGATGATTTTGCAGAAGATAGTAGAAAGCGCCTTGAGGGTATTCTAAATGCCAGTGCACCATTAACAGAACAGGTCTATGCCCTGGTGAAACAAAAAGTAGAGAGAAAATAGCTTGGGTTTTTTATGATGACGATTCGATGCGCATTGAAAAGTCTATCGCCCTAACATTCTTTGTTAATGCGCCCACAGAAATATAATCGACTCCTGTATCTGCGAATGATTTTATGGTCTCTCGTGTTACGCTACCAGAGACTTCAAGTTTAGATTTACCAGCGCTTAGTTTTACCGCCTGGCGCATCATCTCCAGATCAAAATTATCCAGTAATATTTGTTTGGCGCCCGCATCAAGGGCTTGTTGTAACTCATCGAGGGTTTCCACTTCAATTTCCACATTGTCATGAATTTGCAATGCACTCCCATATGCATCAGCAATGCTGCCGCTAGCACTAATATGATTTTCCTTTATTAAAATGGCATCATATAAGCCCATCCGATGATTTTTCCCGCCCCCACATACAACTGCATACTTTTGAGCCGTTCGTAGGCCAGGTATGGTTTTTCGAGTATCAAGTAGTTGGGTATTGGTCCCTTTAATTAACTGCATATACTCGTTAGTTATGGTTGCTGTTGATGATAGCAATTGAATGAAATTGAGTGCTGCACGCTCGCCGGTCACCATGGTTCGAGCTAAGCCATTGAGTTCACAAATGACGGTATCTTTTTTGAGCATATCACCATCATTTACATGCCAACTGATATGAAAGCCTGAATCCAGTTGGCGGTAGACCTCATTAAACCAGGGAATACCACACATGATGGCATTTTCGCGGCATATCACTTTTGCTGATGATATTTTATCTTGAGGGAGTAGTTGGGATGTTAAATCACCTGTCCCAATATCTTCTTCAAGGGCTTGTTGTACTGTTAATTCCAGGTTGTCAGGTATCTTTGCTAAGCTCATAAAAAGATCACAGGGGATTTATAATTAATTTCCAGAGGGTTTATTAAAATACTCGCGGGTTACCTGAAAAATTACAGGACTCAATAGTAATAATGCAATCAGATTAGGAATAGCCATCAAGCCATTAAGTGCGTCAGCCAGCAACCAGACAAATTCCAGATCAAAAATAGATCCAACAAATACCGCAGTTACCCATGCAATCCGAAAGGGTATGATTATCCTGACACCAAAAAGGTATTCGCCGCATCGTTCACCGTAATAACTCCAGCCCAGCATAGTAGTAAATGCAAACACAAGAATACCAAAGGAAACGATATATTTTCCGGCGCCGGGTAAACCTGTATCAAAGGCAAGAGACGATAGTGGCGCCCCGGTCACACCGCTGTCCCATACCCCGGTAAGAATGATGACCAGTGCGGTCATGGAGCAGATAATGATGGTATCAATAAATGTGCCCATCATCGCAATTAAGCCTTGACGGACAGGGTCATTAGTCCTGGCTGCGGCATGAGCGATAGGTGCACTGCCTAATCCTGATTCATTGGAAAATATTCCTCTGGCGACTCCCCACCTGATGGCCATCATGATAGTTGCGCCAGCAAATCCACCACTTGCAGCCGTGTTACTAAATGCGCTATTGACTATCAAGGCAAGGGCGTCTGGGATTTCATTAAAATGCAGTAATATTATGCTTAATGCCGCGATAAAATAAGCACTTGCCATCACAGGTACAACTTTTCCCGCAACTTCTGCAATACGTTTAATACCGCCAAGAATGACACTGGCAACGAGTGCGGCTAATATCAAGCCACTTATCCAGGGACTGATGTTGAACGTATTATGAATCTCATCAGCGACGCTGTTGGATTGGACCATATTTCCTAGACCAAAACCGGCAATCATTCCAAAAAATGCAAATGCTCCCCCCAACCAATGCCATTTTTCCTTTAGGCCATTTTTGATGTAGTACATGGGACCGCCCACGTAGTTGCCAATTTCATCTACTTCTCGATACTTCACCGCGAGGACGGCTTCGGCATATTTTGTCGCCATACCAAACAGGGCAATGACCCACATCCAGAAAATAGCACCTGGTCCACCGAAATAGATGGCAGTTGCAACCCCGGCAATATTTCCGGTCCCAATTGTTGCAGATAATGCCGTCATGAGTGCCTGGAAGGGGGAAATGTCTCCAGATGCTCCCTGTTGAGGATGGCGACCTTTCCATAATAGGCCAGCTGCGTAGACTAATTTATGCCAGGTGAGAAAACGTAATCCCACGGTAAGATAAATGCCCACCAGTCCTAGCAAGGGAATCAGTAAGGGGAAGCCAAGTTTGTCTCCCCACAAGATACTGTTCAACAATTCAATAAAGTTTTTAAATATTTCCATGTTTATGACTGACTCACTTATAAATCTGTTTCAGGACAAGCTCGTTGTTTGAATGAGAAAATTCAAGTTGATCCAGAAAGCTCATGCCCAGTAACACAACGTCATCGTCCATATGTGGATTTATACCTGCACGAACGTTATGCACGATAATATCTCCCAGTTTAATCGAATCAATTCTTGTTGAATATACTGAGATAGTACCATTCGCTGTTGAAACATCCATTTTAGTTCCTTGTTTGAGTCCCAATTGTCTAGCAATGGTTAAAGGGACACTTACATTTGTTGCTCCAGTATCAACAATAACATCCACGGGGATATGATTAAATTCTGCAGTTGCTATGTAATGGCCATATCGATTTTGCCTAAGTGTAACTTCAGTTTCATTACTATTAATCGAACTATTGACTGTTTGGTTTGGGTTTCTTTGCTTTTCAAGATGCCCACTGAAAATAATTGTGAGCATTGCTAGGGCTATTATCCAGGCAGACAGGGTCATTCTTGTCCCAATTTTACCGCTTGTGTTGTCATTGTTACCTTGTTTAGACATGTAGTTTTTTTGATATGTGGAATAGACAGATTTCGATAATTGAATTTATACTCAAGTACCAACATACAAAAAGAATAGTCAGTTTACGTTTTTCATTGAGGAAATAACAAATAGAACTGGATGATAAAAATCAATGGCTCAGAAATATCAGGCGCATAAAGTCACCAAATTGTGATAATCGCCCTGAAAATACTGAGATCAGACTACTCGTAATCCATGGAATTAGCCTTCCACCAGGACAATATGGAGGAGAATTTATTGATCAGCTATTTACCAACAGCCTGGATCCCGAGGAACATGCTTATTTTCAGGAGATAAAAGATTTACGCGTTTCTTCACATCTGCTCATCGACCGTAAGGGAAGAATGACACAATATGTCCCTTTTGATAAACGCGCATGGCATGCAGGAGCATCTGAGTTTGATAATTGTCCAAATTGTAACGATTATTCCATCGGTATTGAACTGGAAGGGGTAGACGATGCCCCATACGAACTCATCCAGTATTCCCGCCTATTAGAAGCAACAAACGTAATTATGTCAGTCTGGACTGAGGTCACTCGAGAACGAATAGTGGGACACTGCGATATCGCACCGGGGAGAAAAACTGACCCTGGTCCAGGTTTTGACTGGGATTATTTTTATAAATGTCTTGATTAAAGGTATACTGCAAAACATGAAATCAGGATTAAATTAATGACGCTGATTAGCATCTTACTTGCTCTAGCTTTGGAATATTTTCTCGGACCTATGGATCGGTTCCGCAATTTTCAATGGTTTGAAAATTACATTAATTGGCTTGAGATAAAATTTCAACGCCACACATTTTGGGATAGCAACCTGGGTGTGATCATCTCGATAGCGATCCCCATCATTATACTAATGCTTGTTGACTTAGTCCTGGGTGAAATTTTTATTGGCTTATCATTCGTCTTGGCAATTCTGGTATTTGTTTATTGTCTGGGTCCTGATATCAATATTGTATTAACAAACTATACACAGGCCCTGGAAGGTAATCTTGAAGAGGACATCGCCGTTATTGAGTCCAGTCTTAATTTAAAATCAGAGGAAAATCAGTATAACGAGACACAAACCATTTCTGCGATTCTGATCAGGGCTCATGATTATATCTTCGGAGTTTTATTCTGGTTTATTATCCTGGGAATGTCCGGAGCCTTGCTATTTAGCTTATCTTTGCTAATAAAAAATAAGTATGACGGTGTTCATGGCGGCTATGCAACAGCTGGGAGAGAACTGTATAAGATATTAATCTGGCCATCATCGCGATTGTTGGCAATTGGGTTTGCCATAGGTGGAAGTTTGGTAGATACCCTTGAGAGATGGCGGAAGATTGAAGGCGAAACTCGTGAAGTTAGTCATCAAATTATATCGGAGAGTGGATTAGGGGCATTACAATTTGAGGAAAATCCAACATCTGATTCAGAAGAGGCAAAATCAAATTACATTCAATGTATTAAAGAAGCCCAGGCATTGATTAATCGAAGCCTGATTGTCTGGTTGACAATGTTGGGACTATTGACGCTGGGTGGATTTTTATCCTGATAGTTTTTTAGAACTAACAAGCATCATGTAGAAATTCATTTATACCCTTAAGTTCCAGTTTATCTTCACGACTAATTAGTATCTCTCCTTTTCTGTACCAATCACCCAGGACAATTCTCTTTGTGAATTTATTATCAATATTGAGATCATGAACGCCTGGTTTGTGTGTATGGCCATGAATCAGTAATGAAACATTAAATTTTTTCATCATCTGTTCTACAGTTTCAGGTGCAACGTCCATGATTTCATCTGTTTTTAAATTTTTATGACGAGTCATTCCCGGTCGAAGTCCGTGTGCTAATTGAATTCTGACATCATAAGGCAGGACCTTTATTAAGGCTTGAAGAAATTTATTTATCATGATTTTTCTGAACAATTGATATTTCCAGTCCAGAGTACACAATTGATCGCCATGCATTATCAGGGCTTTTTCACCGTTAATAGTTATTACAGACATATCTGGCAATACTGTAACGCCGGTGAGTACATTAAAACTTTCATCAAGTAGCAGTTCTCGGTTTCCCCTTACAATAAACACCTTTACTTGTGTGATGGCTAAAGAGGCTAAGGATTGAAGGATCTCAGGGTTAGGTGGAGTTGTATCATCGTTGCCCACCCAAAATTCCTCAAACAGATCGCCAAGCAGATAAAGTTCGTCGAAATTTTTAGCAGGGCCATTTAATAATTTTTTAAATGCATCTACTTTATCTGGTTGATTCGCACTTAGGTGAAGATCAGAGATAAACAGGGCAGACATAGTCGGTCGACTATATGTATTTAATTGACGATTGAGGGATTAATATTTGAACCAACGCGATGCTCTAATTTATTCACTTAGAATTTTAATTTTTTCTATTAAAATCACTTCTTCGGGGACATCCTGATATCCTGAGCGACTTGTTGTTGATGTCTCTTCAATTTTTTCAACAATATCCAT
Organism: uncultured Gammaproteobacteria bacterium; assembly: GCA_943788815.1. Taxonomy (GTDB): domain Bacteria; phylum Pseudomonadota; class Gammaproteobacteria; order Eutrophobiales; family Eutrophobiaceae; genus Eutrophobius. Next base: position 159,165 of record CALSRS010000002.1, on the reverse strand, counting down.
GCCGTCGACTACTTTCCCGAACACACAATAACCCCAGCCATCTTCTGTTTTACTTCGGTGATCCAGAAATGCATTGTCGGTGGTGTTAATAAAAAACTGAGAAGACGCTGAATGCGGTTCTACTGTCCTTGCCATTGCAACGGTTCCTTCCAGGTTACTAAGACCGTTATCTGCCTCATTTTCAATTGAATCCATTGTTGTTTTGGTGTTCATATCAGCATCCAGCCCACCACCTTGTATCATGAAATCCTCAATAACTCGGTGAAAAATTGTGCCTTCATAGTGTCTTGAATCGATATAGGCTTTGAAGTTTTCAATTGTTTTTGGGGCTTTTTCCTGGTCAAGTTCAAGATGAATATTGCCCATAGTGGTGCTTATCTCTACTTTCATGCATCCTCTCCATGTTTAATTTACAGCATATAATAACAATTTTTTCATGACCGTGTTTCTTTTGCTAACATGCGCGTTTCGTTGTACAGGAATTTATCGTGAGTTTGAACATATACAATACATTGACCAGATCAAAGCAGGAATTCATTCCCATAGAACCGGGTAAAGTGAAAATCTATGTCTGCGGAATTACCGTATACGATTATTGTCACCTGGGGCATGCCAGGATGTTATTAGTGTTTGATATGGTAACCAGATATTTGCGCGTAAGAGGATATGACGTTACCTATATCAGAAACATTACTGATATAGATGACAAAATAATTGCGCGAGCAAAAGAAAATGGAGAATCGATTCAGGATTTAACATCAAGATTTATAGAAGCAATGATCGAAGATGAAACAGAGCTGGGTATTATTCGGCCTGATGTGGAACCTAAGGCAACAGAATACATGACTCAAATCATTCATATGATTGAGGCATTAGAAAAAAACGAATACGGATATGCGGCATCAAATGGAGATGTATTTTTCGATGTCAGTAAGTTTAAAGATTACGGACAGTTGTCGGGCAAAAATATTGACGATTTACGTGCAGGCGAACGGGTAGAAATTCAAGATGCTAAAGACGACCCGCTGGATTTTGCCTTATGGAAAAATGCAAAGCCGGATGAGCCGAGCTGGGAATCACCATGGGGGAATGGTAGGCCTGGGTGGCATATTGAATGTTCAGCTATGTCTACTGATACCCTTGGGCAAACATTTGATATCCATGGTGGTGGTCAAGACCTTCAGTTCCCGCATCATGAAAATGAAATTGCACAATCGTGCGGCGCAACAGGCAAACCCTTTGTAAATTATTGGATGCATAATGGGTTTGTAAGGGTTGATGATGAAAAGATGTCTAAATCTTTGGGAAACTTTTTTACAGTACGTGAAGTTTTAAAGAAGTATCAGGCAGAAGTAGTTCGGTTTTTTATCCTATCCAGTCACTATAGAAGCCCTTTAAATTATTCTGATGCTAGTTTAGATGAGGCAAAGACTGCTTTGATGAGGCTATACAGTTCTCTTCGAAACATTCAGCCTGTAGCACAAGACTATTGTGAAGATTATCTGAAACGTTTTTTCCATGTGATGGATGATGATTTTAACACTCGAGAAGCCATCACTTTGCTTCATGAAATCTCACACGAAATAAACAAGCAGCAGGATAAAAGTAGTCTACGTACTCTGGAATTAGCTGCCACGCTCACGTATTTAGGAGGTGTACTCGGCTTGCTACAGGATGATCCTGAGACTGCGTTAACAGCCGGGAGCTCTGAAAATGGGCTTGGTAATGATGAAATAAACTTACTAATCGAAGAACGAAAACTAGCAAAGAAAAGCCAAGATTACGCCAAAGCAGATGAAATTAGGGAGCAATTGACATCAGAAGGAATACTCATTGAAGATTCCCCTGAAGGCACGACATGGCGTCGTATATAAGGTAAATAGTCGATAGGCAGTATGATTTACATAGGGAAATTGACGATCAAACCTTCCGCGCGTATCATCGCATCCCCACGGTTCGGGGCATAGCGCAGCCTGGTAGCGCATCTGCTTTGGGAGCAGAGGGTCGGGAGTTCGAATCTCTCTGCCCCGACCAATTTCATAAGTTAATTAGCAAGAAACTATATAGTCGATTATTACCGCTAATAATTAATATTTAGTTGCAGGTGGCTTGGAATTGCGCCCGTAGCTCATTTGGATAGAGCATCGGCCTTCTAAGCCGAGGGTAGCAGGTTCGAATCCTGCCGGGCGCGCCAATTTAAAATTTTTGACGAGTTTTTATTAATGGTGGGTGTAGCTCAGTTGGTAGAGCGCTGGATTGTGACTCCGGAGGCCGCGGGTTCAAGCCCCGTCACTCACCCCATGTATTTTAGTACGATATGGGCCGTTAGCTCAGTTGGTAGAGCAGGGGACTCTTAATCCCAAGGTCGTCGGTTCGACCCCTTCACGGCCCACCATTTATTATTATACAATTCAAATAGTTAAGAATATTTTAAAATTACAATCAGACGTATATTTTGACATAGGTAACATATAGGTAACAATTCGCCTAATTTGGGTCAATTATCACAATACCCCTCCCACTTCTCCCACACTTCCCCGAAATGAATTTAAACGCCTGAAACGCATCCTAATGGCTCCGAGTGACCTTATTCTTTGGGGAGTAGGGGTGGGGATGTATCTGACTTACCCGTATACGTGATAGTACCCCCCGCTAAATTTTGATCACTTTTAAACTCATGATGGAATGATAGGGTTAACTACAGTTGTAATTACGTTGTTACAGGTTATCTACTATTCAAAAATCGATTCTGAGGTCAGAAAACTCGAGCAATAACTCCATACTGAGGTTAATAACATTACCAAGGGTGAGGTAAGGGTTGAGGTTATTGCTTGCTGGAAGTGGCATTTACTAGGGGGTATTTTCTCGACTCCCACTGTCTGCTCTACTCCTATAAGCGGGCCTTGAAGCTGCCTGATCGAATTTACCCTGACTGTAAGTCGTCAAAAGATTTGGGACAAAATAGCGTAAATGTTAAGAGAGACTTTTAACTATTATAGTCTTGTTTCACTGATTTATATATATTCTTAAATTTTCCTTTCTCCTCTGTTGTAATGTTTCGTATTTGATAATGGTTCTTCTATCCATAATTTCATGATAGCGGCCAAAATACATATCTGCCGGCGTAATATTATCAAGTGACTCATGGTAACGTTCATGATTGTAGTATTGTACAAATTGCCGGATAGCATGTTCGAGTTCCCACGGATAATAATAGTGCTCCAGCTTCACGACGTTCTTCATGGAGCGGTGATATCGCTCTATCTTGCCTTGTGTCATGGGATGGTACGGTGCGCCACGGGTGTGTTGCATCTGATATTTACTCAGATAATCCTTCAATTCCGAGGAGATATAACAAGGCCCGTTATCACTCAGTAAGCGAGGTCGGTGTTTGACCGTTATCTCGTTGACTCCCGTGGTCTCAATCGCCGCATCCAGCGTCTGCTTCACGTCATCAGCTGCCATGCTGGTTGTTAACTTCCAGGCAATGATGTAGCGGGAGTAATTATCTAGAACAGTGGACAGGTAATACCACCCCCAACCAACAATACGAAAGTAGGTGAAGTCAGTCTGCCAAAGCTCGTTGACTCGTCGTGTTGGATTCTGAAACGAATCACCCGCTTGCATCAGGATATAAGCAGGACTGGTAATGAGATCGTACTGCTTTAACAGTCGATAAACGCTGGATTCCGAGATGAAGTAGTTGTGCTCATCGGTGATGGTCCAGGCAAGTTCCCGAGGCGATTTGTCAGGGTACTGTAACGCGAGCTCCAGACACTGCTCCTTCACCATCTCAGGTATCTTATTCCAGAACTGTCTCGGGGACCGATTATCTGGCTCCAGGCCCTCTGGACCATCATCCAGGTATTGCCGATACCAACGATAGAAACTGCTGCGGCTCACACCTAACTCGGCCAGAGTGCGTTTCACGGGTAATTCCGACGCCTCTACCAAGCGGATCACTTCCAGCTTTTCAGCTGCTGAAAGACTCATTCGTCTTCCCAGGTCGACTCCAAGCCAAGCACACTTTTTTTAAGTACCTCGTTCTTCAGCATGATGTCAGCCACCAGGCGTTTGAGCTGGTCATTTTCTTTCTTCAGGTCGGTCACTTCAGTGGAGTTTGCTTCCCGTTTTATATCGCCCGCCAGACGCTGTTTACCCGCTTCCAGGAACTCCTTACTCCAGCGGTAATACACGTTTTGATTCAATCCTTCACGGCGACACAGCTCGGCAATGCTTTCTTCTCCACGCATCCCTTCCAGTACAATTCGGATCTTTTCTTCAGAGGAATACTTCTTACGGGTACGACGACGTATATCTTTAACTAATTTCTCGCTATTATTGCTCATAATGAGACTCCTATTTATAAGTTTAACTTATCAGAAGTCTCTCTTAGAAATCAGCTCAATTCTGTCTCATATGCTTTGACGGGATACATGTAATGAATAAACTAAATCCTAAAAAGTTGCTAAATAGCAAATGGACGGCGAAAATTCCTCGGAATAAGGAAAAACACTTTATCGTTACCGAGGTTGAATATGACGAAGACGGAGAAGTTTGCGCATGTGAATTTGAATCTGTATTCTCAAAACGAAAAGAATACATTGACTGGCGAGAACTAAAGGACATCAAACAGTGGAAGCAAGGGTGGCTTAGCTAATACCCAGACAGATGTGACCGCCCTCAGAAATGGGGGTTTTATGTCTGCTTTACCCCCGAAAGCTGACATTGAAAATTATTAAATTAAGACAAGTTTGTTAATTTTATAATAGGCTTATTCGTCGTATAAATTTACTGAAATAAAAATCAATATACGCAGGGATGATTGAAAAAGGATTGCGAGTTCGCTTCGCAGCATTGAGATTACTTTTTCGATGCAACTCTTGGTTAGCATATGCTAGCTTTAATAAGCCACGCTTACGCGCTAAAGGTACTACGAATTTGTTGACTTTTAGCATATCTCTATTATGGTTTAGTGATTGTTTCGCAGACCATGGGCGGTTGCTCGACTTGTTATATACTGATAGTGGTTCGTCCACCAACACAGCTGGGGCATGATATGCAAGACGCATCAGATAGTCGTAATCATCTGTAAGATATAGAGATTCATTAAACCAGCCTACTTTTTTTTGTAGTACTCGCGATAATAGCGTGCAATGAAGCATGGCCGCGTGGTTATAAGAGAGTAATTTTTCGAACATATTATCTGGGCTTAAGCTTAACCCTGGAGCTTTATCATTTTTAAAAGAGGTTCCTTCATCATATCGAATTATATAATTTGTAATACACCAAGTTAATAGATTTTTTGTTTGAAGCGCCTGCAATTGTTTTGTTAATTTTTCAGGTTTCCAAATATCGTCCGAATCTAAGAATGCAATCCAATCTCCAGTTGATTTTTTTAAGCCAATGTTTTTTAAAAGACCAAGTTTCCCTGTATGGTGATTTTCGATAATACGTACCCGGGAATAATTTAATGCTTTCAATTCACCCACTGTATTGTCTGTAGATCCATCATCAACTACTACCACTTCAACATTCTTATGTGTTTGGTCTAAGCATGAGGCAATAGCTTTTTTTATATTAGGCCAATGATTGTAGGTAGGTATAATTACAGATACTAGAGTCGAGTTAGTTGTTGACATAGTTTATAATAATTGTAAGTCGTCAAAAGATTTGGGACAAAATAGCGTAAATGTTAAGAGAGACTTTTAACTATTATAGTCTTGTTTCACTGATTTATATATATTCTTAAATTTTCCTTTCTCCTCTGTTGTAATGTTTCGTATTTGATAATGGTTCTTCTATCCATAATTTCATGATAGCGGCCAAAATACATATCTGCCGGCGTAATATTATCAAGTGACTCATGGTAACGTTCATGATTGTAGTATTGTACAAATTGCCGGATAGCATGTTCGAGTTCCCACGGATAATAATAGTGCTCCAGCTTCACGACGTTCTTCATGGAGCGGTGATATCGCTCTATCTTGCCTTGTGTCATGGGATGGTACGGTGCGCCACGGGTGTGTTGCATCTGATATTTACTCAGATAATCCTTCAATTCCGAGGAGATATAACAAGGCCCGTTATCACTCAGTAAGCGAGGTCGGTGTTTGACCGTTATCTCGTTGACTCCCGTGGTCTCAATCGCCGCATCCAGCGTCTGCTTCACGTCATCAGCTGCCATGCTGGTTGTTAACTTCCAGGCAATGATGTAGCGGGAGTAATTATCTAGAACAGTGGACAGGTAATACCACCCCCAACCAACAATACGAAAGTAGGTGAAGTCAGTCTGCCAAAGCTCGTTGACTCGTCGTGTTGGATTCTGAAACGAATCACCCGCTTGCATCAGGATATAAGCAGGACTGGTAATGAGATCGTACTGCTTTAACAGTCGATAAACGCTGGATTCCGAGATGAAGTAGTTGTGCTCATCGGTGATGGTCCAGGCAAGTTCCCGAGGCGATTTGTCAGGGTACTGTAACGCGAGCTCCAGACACTGCTCCTTCACCATCTCAGGTATCTTATTCCAGAACTGTCTCGGGGACCGATTATCTGGCTCCAGGCCCTCTGGACCATCATCCAGGTATTGCCGATACCAACGATAGAAACTGCTGCGGCTCACACCTAACTCGGCCAGAGTGCGTTTCACGGGTAATTCCGACGCCTCTACCAAGCGGATCACTTCCAGCTTTTCAGCTGCTGAAAGACTCATTCGTCTTCCCAGGTCGACTCCAAGCCAAGCACACTTTTTTTAAGTACCTCGTTCTTCAGCATGATGTCAGCCACCAGGCGTTTGAGCTGGTCATTTTCTTTCTTCAGGTCGGTCACTTCAGTGGAGTTTGCTTCCCGTTTTATATCGCCCGCCAGACGCTGTTTACCCGCTTCCAGGAACTCCTTACTCCAGCGGTAATACACGTTTTGATTCAATCCTTCACGGCGACACAGCTCGGCAATGCTTTCTTCTCCACGCATCCCTTCCAGTACAATTCGGATCTTTTCTTCAGAGGAATACTTCTTACGGGTACGACGACGTATATCTTTAACTAATTTCTCGCTATTATTGCTCATAATGAGACTCCTATTTATAAGTTTAACTTATCAGAAGTCTCTCTTAGAAATCAGCTCAATTCTGTCTCATATGCTTTGACGGGATACAGAACCATTATCAAATACGAAACATTACAACAGAGGAGAAAGGAAAATTTAAGAATATATATAAATCAGTGAAACAAGACTATAATAGTTAAAAGTCTCTCTTAACATTTACGCTATTTTGTCCCAAATCTTTTGACGACTTACACGGGGGACAATTAGAATCGTGATCAGTTCAGGTAGAATTCGAGTCCAGATGCAGGGTTGCCATAGGGTAGTTTATTTAGAAAAGGGTTTTTATACTTCATATACTCGTGTAAAGTTAATGTATATATCCGAACCAAATCCGGTTTTGATTAGCATCGTCATAGCTCTTTCGTTTCGAGGTGAACGGTCATCTACTGCTCTTGATCCAAACGGAACGTTAGTCGTGATAAAAATTTGGACAGATTGAATGAGCTATGAATTCAATTTACTCATACTGCGGTTTCTAAAGTCAGGTTTGGAGTGATCGGTTTCTTATGCGAATAGCCCATGTAGCAGTTATCCTCAGCATAGTTTTTCTAGTTCCATCGCTCGCCTGGTTGGTGGCTGGGATGTTCGGCCTAATGTCAACAAATCACCTCTCTATTGGCGGTAGTTCTGGAGAACGAACTCTTGCCAGCGTGGCCGTAGCAAGCTGTATCATCGCCGCAATCGCTTGTTTTATATTAGAAAAGGAGTCAAAAAAATGATTAAGAATTCAGATAGGTTTATCTTGTTAGCAGTGGCAATATCATTCGCATTGTCCGGGTACTTATGGTTCTCTGGGAATCGTGAAGAAGGTCTTTTCACCGCTTTATGGGTGCCCTCGATATTGTGCTTTGGCATCTACTTCAAATTGATGGGAATGATCGGGAGTAGACAATGAGTAGTTCGACTATACTAGGGTTTGCTTTTGTCGTATTCGTCCTCATGCTAACGGGACTTGCATTATCTGCCCGTGAATTTCTTAAAGTCTCAGAAGACCCATCAATCAGAAAAGGGACCGCAAAGGATTCGTCGAACGATGAAGCGTAAGCGCGATTACAGCAGGGTTGCATGAAACAGGAGCACCAGTCCAGTAAGCGGCCTATACTTCATTAAATATATAACGGAAAGGAATCCCCATATCCCCGGCAAGGAAAGCCCAGGGAAGATGCGAATACGACGATCAGTCAACAATCAATAGAGTTAGTGTCGATTGTTCTAATCTCCGTTTTTGGCACGAAGGCGACTAGATACTGAAAAATAGCTAATTCTACGCAATAACTTCAGCAACCGACCCAAAGCGAACATGCCTTATCTTGATTGAGCGGTTAATTTATAATTGGATGTCATGCCCGAAAAATATTTAAGCATTAAAATAATAGCAAATTTGCTGGGGTATGGTGGCGTATTACCTTTCCTATGCGCCCTTGCTGGAATAGTTTTCGGTGACACGGAACTGGTTCCATTCTACATGCATGCATTCTTAAGCTATGGTGCCATCATCCTTACCTTCATTGGTGCTGTGCACTGGGGCCTGATCATAAATATGCAATCTACGTCAAACTGTTCATGGTTCATGCTCGGCAGTGTGGTACCAGCAATAGTGTCCTGGATTGCAATCATGCTATCGACTAAGGTTGCCCTATCTATCTTGCTTTCCGGGTTCATCATCACATATGTATATGAAAGAACTTTACTATGGGAATTACTCTTTCCTGATTGGTATAAACGATTACGAACTAACCTGACAATAATCGTATCTATACATCTTTTGACAGTACTTTATTTATCTCTATGACGACATTTCAGAACCGCGAACAATCAGGACCAGGCCAGGAATCTGTATGGGACTATCCCAGGCCACCAGTGACGCGCGAATGTGACAAGAAGGTGAGAGTTATTTTTGATGGTAAAATTCTGGCAGAGACAAACAGGGCAATTTGTGTTTTAGAGACCTGTCACCCTCCAACTTACTACCTGCCGCCCAATGATATTGATTTTTCCATGCTGGTAGTCTCAGAGGGTAAATCCAGCTTCTGCGAGTGGAAAGGTTATGCGGTCTATTATGATGTGGTATCCAATGGCTCAATTGCTAGAAATGCTTCCTGGAGTTACCCTGATCCGAATCCTAACTTCTCCTGCCTGAAAGACCATCTTTGTATATACGCTGGTGCTATGGAAGCCTGTTATGTCGGGCAGGATTTGGTTATACCGCAGCCTGGTGGTTTTTATGGAGGATGGGTCACCCCTGATATCGTCGGTCCGTTTAAAGGTATTCCAGGTTCATCATTCTGGTAGTATATCTAGGGCTATTAATTGGGGACAGACCACAGTTTTTGAGCAGTACTACGTCTGCTTTTGGCACATAGCCGAAGTAAACTACAAGTAGTCCAGGCTATAAGTCTTAAAGTCTGCTATTGGGAGCAGAGCAGACATTAACTGTTGAAGATATATCCGCCAGTAAATGGCTCTTTCAGCAAGCAATAACCCCAAATCTTACCTTACCCCTTAGCAATGACTATTACATTCTAGACGGGGCTGTATCAGGGGCATACCCGCCTCAGAATTAAAATTTGTGTGTGTGTTTATTAGATTCAAATTGATGGTCTATGCTTTATCTTCCGTGGGGGACTGGTGGGGGAATTGACTGCAACTAATGGCAATAATCCACCGAATGACACAACCGAGAGTTTTTGTTAACTTACTAATATTATTGTTGTTAGGTGTTGTGGGTCATTTTGACTAATTGGATAAATCCGACTCTTAATCCCAAGGTCGAAGGTTCGACCCCTTCACGGCCCACCATTTTTATCTGCTAACATTCTTATTATTCTTTATAATCTTCAGCTAATAATAAAAAACAGACATATATTTGCTGAAATGGGGGGATAATGAGTAAGCAACACTATGACCATATTCGGAATAATGAGAAATTCCATGATCTGGTTGCGCAGCAATCAAAACTTAGCTGGACATTAGCAGTATTAATTTTGATCGTTTACTACAGTTTTATCCTTATCATTGCATTTTCCCCTGATCTATTTGGTATTCCGATAAGTAATGACTCCACAGTAACCTGGGGCATAATTATCGGACTCGGCGTGATTTTTTTTACATTCATCATAACTGGCATTTACGTTCACAAGGCCAACACAAGTTTTGATCATTTATTACAGGATGTAATTGATGCATCCAATGAACATGTCAATTCTCAAGATGCAAAGACTAACAGTCATGGAGAATCATAAATGACCAGCAATATTAACGTAACTGCGGTAGTGATGTTTCTGGTGTTCATATCAGCAACACTTGGTATAACCTATTGGGCCGCGAAGCGCACAAAAACAGCAAGTGATTATTATGCGGCCGGCGGAGGTATTACAGGATTTCAAAATGGCCTGGCAATTGCGGGTGATTATATGTCCGCAGCTTCCTTTCTCGGAATTTCAGCTTTGGTTTTTGCTTCAGGATTTGATGGTCTGATTTATTCAATTGGTTTTCTTGTAGGCTGGCCGGTTATTTTGTTTTTAATTGCAGAACGATTACGCAACCTGGGTAAATATACTTACGCAGACGTAGCGTCATACCGATTACAACAAAGACCTATACGTTTATTAGCAGCAAGTGGTTCATTAGCGGTCATTTTATTGTATTTAATTGCCCAGATGGTAGGGGCGGGAAAATTAATTCAGATTTTATTTGGTTTGCCTTATGAAGTTGCAGTTGTTTTTGTGGGCATACTAATGGTTATCTATGTCAGCATTGGTGGAATGTTAGCCACGACATGGGTGCAGATAATCAAGGCATGTCTTTTATTATTTGGGGCAACCGTCCTTGCGATACTCGTTTTATATAATCTCGATTTTTCTGTAAATAATTTATTTACGCAGGCTGTCAATATCCACGATAAAGGTATTGCCATAATGGCGCCGGGTACCCTGGTGTCAGATCCCATATCAGCGATTTCACTGGGATTAGCGTTGATGTTTGGTACGGCTGGGTTACCGCATATCCTAATGCGTTTTTTTACGGTTCCTGATGCCAAGCAGGCAAGGCGATCGGTATTTTTCGCCACTGGTTTTATCGGATATTTCTATATCTTAACGTTTGTGATTGGATTCGGTGCAATCGTTTTTATTTCAACGAACCCTGAATTTATGGACGATGCCGGGGCATTACTGGGTGGTAACAACATGTCTGCTGTTCATCTGTCCAAGGCATTGGGCGGCGATATATTGCTTGGATTTATATCGGCAGTCGCATTCGCAACTATTCTTGCTGTGGTTTCCGGTTTAACACTGGCAGGCGCTGCAGCTGTGTCTCATGATTTGTATGCTAGTTGCATAAAGAAAGGCAACGCAAATGAAGAAACAGAGGTAATGGTTTCAAGAATGGCAACAATTTTTCTTGGTGTTGCCGCAATCCTCCTGGGCATATTATTTGAGCAACAAAATATCGCATTCATGGTCGGTCTAGCTTTCGCCATTGCTGCTAGTGCTAATTTCCCTGTACTTTTCTTCACAATGTTTTGGGAAAAAACGACGACTAGAGGAGCCATGGCTGGTGGATGGGTGGGGCTGATATCTGCAGTTACGCTAGTTATTCTTGGCCCAATTGTCTGGGTAGATATTTTAGGTAATGACGAGGCAATTTTCCCCTACAAATATCCGGCCTTGTTCTCTATGAGTGCAGCTATGATATTGGTATATGTTGTTTCTATTTTAGATAACAGTGAAAATGCGATTGAAGAAAGACAGGCGTTCGGTGACCAATATGTTAGGTCTATGACGGGGGTTGGTAGCGAAGGTAGTTCTCATTAGGAGTTTATCCAATCAATCTGCTTAGAGCGTTGCTAAATCGCACCTTGTGTTTACTGGATTTTATTGATATTTAGTTTAATGTTTATTGCACAATGCAGGTATTGTAAATAATTCTGTAGAATTATATTAGGTATATAATGGCGGATAAATTTTTTATTTTTGACGGTTACTAGTTACTTATTAATTGTATTTTTTATTAGTTAATGTTGTATTAGGAGTTATAAGATGGAATGGCATAGAGTGATACTGTCCGAAACGCAAATTGAAGAGGAAGGTATTATAAATAAGCTGAAGGAACAGTTTTTGAATGTGTATATGAAAGCCGAAGACTCTACTGATATGGCATTGCTTTCTGATGATGAATATCTCAATGAAAGAATAGGAGTTTACTTTTCTCCTGCATGCAGCCCAGACTGTGATGTATTAATTCGATTTTATGGTGGCACGCCGAGTGCTCCACCGATGCGAGAGGAATGTTTTATTCTGGCTGGCGATGAGGATGTGCTCGATACATTAAATTAAAAAAAATTATTATAATTCTTTAATATTACGTAGAGTTTTTTAACTCAGGTGTCTCAGGAAGATTCACCTTTATAAATAAAAATATGATAGTACATAAAACATACACGGTATTAGTCGCAGACGACGATTCTACAACTCGCGCTGTTATTACAAAGATTCTTGAGAATGAAGGCTTCAAGGTTCTTCAGGCAGACAGGGGAGAAAAATGTCTGTTTGTTGCCCTTGAGAAGGATGTTGATGCCTTTGTCATTGACGTCCATATGCCAGGTCTTTCAGGTATGGATGTATGCAATCGACTTCGGTCCATCGAGAAATATAAACTCGCTCCTGTCATTTTTATAACCTCTGAAATTGAATATGAGTTGCTTGACGATGCGTTTAAGAGCGGTGGTACTGACTTTATTCATAAGCCAATTAATCAGGTGGTATTAACGGCCAGGCTTCAATCTCATTTGCGTAAAGTTGACCATTTTCGAGAGTTGGAAAAAATTCGAAATTATACAAATAGTTATATTTCGCCTCGTACCAGGCGTCTAGTTGAGGCTTATTCAACAACGGGGATTAAGCCAAGACCCGAATTGCAGGACGTGTGTATCATGTTTACTGATATTAGGAGCTTTACCAGCATATCAGAGGAAATTCCATTAGACGCAATGTTTGATGCCCTGAGCAGTCACCTTGGTATGCAGGTAAATATGGTTCATAAACACAACGGTTATATTGATAAGTTTGGTGGCGATGGGCTTATGGCAATTTTTGATGGTGAAAATATGGCCACAGATGCGTGTAATTGTGCTCTGGACATTATTGACTCTACATCCAAGTCTAAAATAGTAGCGGGCAAATATAAATTACCTGTAGGAATTGGCATTAACTATGGCAAGGTTATGATTGGTAATATCGGTTCTGCAGAACATCTGGATTATTCGGCTATCGGTGAGACTGTAAATCTTGCGGCCCGCTTATGTGGTTATGCAAACCGACTGGAGATCAATATTTCAAAAGAAATAATGGGTTTTGTGAATTCTAATTCAGATTTCCAGGTATCTGATCCTCAATTAATTAATTTAAAGGGACTAAGTAACCCGGTTCCAATCTATCAACTCTCCCGCAAGTATCATCGATTATCAAAACAGAACAATCCATAATTGAGCTAAAAATTGCATTTATATAGATGCCATGTCCCCATTGAAACTTGTTTAGGCATTACTTGTCAAAGTTATCGCGTATGAAAAATATAAGCTCTTATTTTAATCTTGGACCCTTGTTTATTGGCCTGGTTTTGAGTGCGATTTGTATATCCACAGCAGCACAGGAAAATGAAAACAAACAAGATTCAATTACAAATCCATCTGAAGAAATTCTGAATTTGGTTCAAAACGCCAGTCCTAAGACGACTCTACCGCAACCCTCAGGAACAATTTTATTACCAGATTCGTTGACCAATTCATCGAATGTTGAAAAGAAATGTATGACGGTATGTGCAGCCTGGGGCGAGGATTGTACGTATATTAATCGTGGAGCAGGTGGAATGACCCGGAGTTGTAGAAGGACTTGTCAGCAATTTACTGAGGAATGCTTTTAAAATCCCTGCAGTCTTTTTCACTACATATCAACTAAAATATCACTAAAATATTCAAATAATTCGTTTTACCTAATTTTCTCATCTTTGTAGAATGCCGGGTACAATAATCTAGATTTAATGCGAAAGTGGCGGAATTGGTAGACGCACTGGCTTTAGGTGCCAGCGGGGCAACCTTTGAGAGTTCGAGTCTCTCCTTTCGCACCATTATCTAACTAACTGAAAATATTATTAAAATTGTGAGAAATTAATCCATGCAGGTATCTGTAGAATCGACAGGCGCCCTGAAAAGGGAATTGAAAGTCACTGTTCCTGAAGAGCGCATCGCTGGCGAAGTTAAGAATCGTCTCCAATCCTTGTCAAAAACAACAAAAATTGATGGTTTTCGTAAGGGTAAAGTTCCCATAACGGTCATTGAGAAGCGTTATGGCCAGCAAGTAAGGCAAGAAGTTTTGGGTGAAGTGGTTCAAAGTAGTTATTACGAGGCTTTGCAGCAGGAAAAAATAACACCAGCGAGTTCCCCCAAAATAAATCCGGTAGATACTGATGGAAAAGGCTTGAGTTACACCGCTGAGTTTGAAGTCATGCCTGAAGTAAAATTGACAAGTATGGATGATTTGGAGATAGATAAGCCTGAGTGCCAGATATCTGATGATGACTTTCAAAAGATGGTGGAAGTTCTTAGAAAACAACGTACTACACTTGAAGAAGTGCAGCGAGAATCAAAAACAGGGGATACACTGGAAATTGATTTTGTGGGATTTATAGAAGATGAGCCATTTGAAGGTGGTAGTGCTAAAGACTTTAAATTGGAGTTGGGACAAAGCAAATTTATAGAAGGTTTTGAGGAAGGACTAGTCAATAAAAATAATGGCGATAAAGTCAGTTTGGATCTAAAGTTTCCTGATGACTATCATCAGGAAACTGTTGCAGGAAAACCGGTCAGGTTCGAAGTTGAAATCAAAAAAATATTAGAACCTGTCTTACCAGAATTAAATGACGAGTTTTATGAGCAATTCGGTGTCAAAGAAGGTGGCGAGGAAGCCTTTAAGAAGGAAGTGACGAATCATATGGAGAAGGAGGCCGAAACTGCGAAGCGAAATCGTTTGCGTGATGCGGTAATGACCAAATTATTTGAAAAAAATCCTCTAGATCTCCCTGAATCTCTGATTCACGAAGAAATTCACAGGTTACAACATCAGTATAAGGAGCAATTAAGGTCTTATGGTGTTGATCCAGATGCTCAAAAGGATGTCGTTTCAGATCATTCTATGTTTGAAGAACAGGCAAAAAAAAGGGTGGCATTACAGCTTATTGTGATGGAAATCATCAGAAATGAGGGCTTAAAGGCAGATCAATCAAAAGTGAAAGATTTAATAGAGAAAAATGCTGGAAACTATGAAGATCCTGAAATGGTGAAAAATTGGTATTACCAGGAAAAGGATCGTTTAGCTGAAATAGAAGCGGTTGTGCTCGAAGATCAGGTCATAGACTGGGTATGTGAAAACGCGAAAATCAAACCGGTTACTCTGAAATTTGACGATTTGATGAATAACGGGCAGACTGCCTAATTATTAACTATTTGCATGAATAAAATTATATAACACTATGAAAAATGAGGAAGTTAAAGCTCTGAACCTGGTCCCAATGGTAGTGGAACAGACGTCCCGTGGAGAACGATCCTACGATATATACTCACGGCTTTTAAAGGAACGTGTCGTATTTTTAGTTGGGCCGGTTGAGGACAATGTGGCCAATCTTATTGTGGCGCAATTATTATTTCTGGAGTCTGAAAATCCAGATAAAGATATCCATTTATATATAAATTCACCCGGTGGTTCCGTATCTGCAGGCCTGGCAATTTATGACACCATGCAATTTATTAAGCCTGATGTGAGCACTATGTGCGTGGGACAGGCAGCCAGTATGGGTGCACTATTATTGTGCGGAGGAGCAGAAAACAAGCGATTTTGCCTGCCACACTCAAGAGTGATGATTCATCAACCGTTAGGTGGTTATCAGGGGCAGGCAAGTGATATTGATATTCACGCCAAGGAAATCCTGAAAATCCGCGAATCATTGAATAAAATTATGTCATTTCATACTGGAAAGCCAATTGATATCATTCAACAGGATACTGAGCGCGATCGATTTATGAATGCCAGTGAAGCAAAAGAGTATGGTTTAATTGATGAAGTCATTGAAAAAAGAAAGTCAATGCCAGAACCAATCGCCGATATTCGCATCCAAAATGATGCACAATCAGATAATGATTCTGAATAAGTAAAAAGATAATTGTTAGAGAAATTAAATGAGCGATAACAAGAACGGCAAGAACTCAGAAAGTGATCGATTGCTGTACTGTTCTTTTTGCGGCAAAAGTCAGCATGAAGTCAGGAAACTGATCGCTGGGCCTTCGGTATTCATCTGCGACGAATGTGTTGAATTATGTAATGACATCATTCGTGAAGAGATACAGGAAAAATCCAGCTCAGGTATCGGAAATAGTTTACCCATACCCCATGAAATCAAAGCCATCCTTGATGAATATGTCATTGGTCAGGAAAGGGCCAAGAAAATTCTTTCTGTTGCTGTATATAACCATTACAAACGTCTAGAACAAGGTATCAAGAAGTCCGATGTAGAATTGACAAAAAGTAATGTTTTATTAATAGGGCCAACAGGCAGTGGTAAAACATTGTTAGCTGAGACGCTTGCCCGACTACTAAACGTACCGTTTACAATTGCTGATGCCACGACACTAACCGAAGCGGGTTATGTCGGTGAGGATGTAGAAAACATCATTCAGAAATTACTTCAAAAATGTGATTATGACGTAGACAAGGCACAGACAGGCATAGTCTATATTGACGAAATTGACAAGATATCAAGAAAATCTGACAACCCATCAATTACCAGAGATGTATCAGGTGAAGGTGTGCAGCAGGCCCTGCTTAAACTAATTGAAGGTACTGTCGCATCTGTACCGCCTCAGGGTGGACGAAAACACCCGCAACAGGAATTCCTCCAGGTAAATACGGCCAATATTCTGTTTATTTGTGGTGGTGCGTTTGCCGGGTTGGATAAGATTATCCGTGAACGCTCTGAGAAGGGCGGCATCGGGTTTTCGGCAGAAGTGAAAAGTAAGGATGACAAGGCAAGTATGAGCGAGGTTATTCGTACCGTCGAACCCGAAGATCTGATCAAATATGGTTTAATTCCTGAATTTGTAGGAAGAATGCCAGTAACGGCGACACTGGACGAACTTGATGCTGAACAATTAATCGAGATTCTGATTGAGCCAAAAAATGCAATCACAAAACAATATGCAAGGTTGTTTGAGATGGAAGGCGTGGATATTGAATTTCGTGAAGATGCCCTGCGTATGATTGCGCGCCGATCCATGGAGCGAAAAACAGGCGCAAGAGGCCTACGTTCTATCCTGGAAAATGTTTTGTTAGATACAATGTATGATTTGCCATCAATTGAAGGACTTGCGAAGGTAGTCGTAGATGAGGGTGTGATACTAGGCGAATCCAAGCCATTGATGATTTATGAAACATCAGAGATATCTAAAGTAGCTTCAGACTGATTTCATTCAGCAAACAAGGTAATATATTAGCTTCACTACCTTGAAATCAGGTTTTTAAACCACATATTAGGTTTATTCTTCAATATTAAGGCGCCATTATGCAATCAGATAATTCCTCCAATATTTACCCGGTATTACCATTAAGGGATGTGGTGGTTTATCCACACATGGTTATCCCTCTATTTGTTGGCAGGGGTAAATCTATCAAGGCACTTGATCAGGCAATGGAAGGTAATAAACAAATCCTACTGGCAGCACAGAAAACAGCTGGAGAGGATGACCCCAAGATTGAAGAGATTTACGAAATAGGAACTCTCTCAAATATTTTGCAAATGTTAAAGCTCCCCGATGGAACAATTAAAGTTCTGGTTGAGGGTGTGAAGCGTGTAAAAATTATTGAGTTTACTGAGAAAGAAGATATGTTTGCCGCCTTAGTAGAGCAGGTGGATGAAACTGAAACAGAATCTGAAGACAAAGAACTGGATGTGTTGAGCAGGTCCACTATGCACCAGTTTGAACAATACATTAAGCTTAACAAAAAAGTCCCACCAGAAATTCTCTCATCAGTAGCCGGGATAGATGAGCCCAGTCGACTGGCAGATACGATTGCGGCCCATATGGCAATACGTATTGATGAAAAACAGCACATACTTGAGCTTTTTAACGTGTCTGAGCGCCTTGAGCATATCATTCAGCTTATGGAGTCTGAGATTGACCTGTTACAGGTTGAAAAGCGAATTCGAGGACGCGTGAAATCACAGATGGAAAAGAGTCAACGAGAGTATTACCTCAATGAGCAAATGAAGGCGATACAAAAAGAACTCGGTGATATGGAAGATGTGCCGAATGAAATCGAGGATCTTAATCAGAAGATAGAAACTTCTGGTATGCCCAAGGAAACTCGTACCAAGGCAACATCCGAGTTAAATAAACTGAAAATGATGTCTCCCATGTCAGCTGAAGCCACTGTCGTTAGAAACTATATAGACTGGTTGGTGAGTGTGCCGTGGAAGAAAAAGAGCAAGATTTTCAGAGATATTACAAAAGCGGAGAAGGTGTTGGATGAAGATCATTATGGTCTCGTCAAGGTCAAGGATCGTATTCTTGAGTATCTCGCAGTCCAACAAAGAGTAAAAAAGTTAAAGGGGCCAATATTGTGCCTTGTTGGACCTCCGGGCGTCGGTAAGACATCATTAGGGAAATCCATCGCCCGAGCAACTAACAGAAAATTTATTCGTATGTCACTAGGTGGTGTGCGGGATGAAGCCGAGATCAGAGGGCATAGAAGGACTTATATCGGGTCAATGCCAGGGAAAATTATTCAGAGTATTTCCAAGGCCGGAACAAAAAATCCACTTATTTTGCTGGATGAAGTAGATAAAATGGCAATGGATTTTCGTGGTGACCCTGCGTCAGCCTTGCTAGAAGTTCTTGATCCTGAGCAGAATAATTCCTTCAATGATCATTATCTTGAAGTTGATTATGATCTTTCTGAGGTAATGTTTGTTACCACAGCAAACAGCCTGAATATACCACCAGCCTTGTTGGACAGAATGGAAGTGATAAGATTGTCTGGATATACCGAGGATGAAAAGGTCAAGATTGCCGGGAAATATTTAAGTCCTAAACAGATAAAAGCCAATGGTCTCAAGGAAGATGAAATTGTTATCAATGATTCTGCAATCCGCGACATTATCAGATACTACACACGAGAGGCAGGAGTAAGAAATCTTGAAAGGGAAATTGCAAATATTTGCAGGAAGGTTGTAAAACAACTTCTCAAAAAACCCGATACAAAACAAAGCTCCATTTCAGCTAAGCAACTCGAAAAACTTCTGGGAGTCAAACGTTTCAGATTTGGTCGCGCAGAAGAAGAAGATCGAGTTGGTCAGGTAACAGGGTTGGCCTGGACAGAAGTCGGTGGTGATCTTCTCACGATTGAAGCTGCAATTGTCCCAGGAAAGGGTAAAGCGACTCGGACCGGTAAGCTCGGTGAAGTTATGCAGGAATCAATAGAAGCCGCCATGACAGTTGTCCGAAGCCGAAGTGAAATATTAGGTATAAACCCTAAATTTTACCGTGATAATGACTTTCATATACATGTCCCCGAAGGGGCAACACCAAAAGATGGTCCCAGTGCTGGTGTGGCGATGTGTACCGCCCTGGTATCGGCTCTTACTAGTATACCCGTTCGTTCAAGTGTTGCTATGACGGGTGAAATAACATTAAGAGGAGAAGTGCTACCAATAGGTGGTTTGAAGGAAAAACTATTAGCAGCATTGAGAGGCGGAATCAAAACGGTTCTCATTCCGTGGGAAAATGAAAGAGAGCTGGCAGAAATACCAAAAAATATTAAACAGGATCTTGATATTCGACCTGTGCGCTGGATTGATGATGTGCTTGAAATAGCGTTACAACATATGCCTCAACCTGGCAAGAAAAACGAAGAACTTGCTAAAAAGGAAGAGGCTACTAGTGACGAAAATAATGAGGATATTATCAGGCCGCACTAGTCAAGATTTTTTTATTTTTTTATTTTTGAAAATGCATTAAATAATTCTTGTCATAGCTTGACGTTATATATCCTGCTTGATATAAGATTCGTCTGAGTTTCATCTCTAGAATTATATCCTTCACCAAAATTTTTATCTTCCTGGGGAAGAGCCAAGGAGTTTGAATAACATGAATAAATCTGATTTGATTGATGCTGTTGCTGATTCAGCTGATATTTCCAAGGCCGCTGCCGGAAGGGCAATCGACGGCGCCATAACAGCAATTACCAAGGCCTTGAAAAAAGGCGACAGCGTCACACTAGTTGGTTTTGGAACCTTTACCGTAAGGAAGCGTAATGCTCGTACGGGTAGAAATCCAAGGACTGGAGAGGCTATAAAAATCAAGGCATCTAAAGCTCCAGGATTCAAACCTGGAAAAGCCCTTAAGGATGCCATAAACTAGCTTGCACTTCTGGGTGCTTAGCTCAGTTGGGAGAGCGTCGCCCTTACAAGGCGAATGTCGGGAGTTCGAGCCTCTCAGCACCCACCAGATTAAGGAGTGGTAGTTCAGTTGGTTAGAATACCGGCCTGTCACGCCGGGGGTCGCGGGTTCGAGTCCCGTCCACTCCGCCATATTGAAAGATGGGCGTACCTGGTTTAAGGTACGCCCTTTTTCATTATTTTTAGGTTAGAATAAGACGCTATGTTGCAAATCATTAGAAATATCTTTACCGGCTGGATAGCCGTTTTATTTATCGCATTGTTAATTATACCCTTTGCGTTCTGGGGAATTACATCTTATTTCGGTAACTCCGCTAATATAGAAGCTGCTAGCGTAAATGGTGTTGATATATCACTCGCTGAATATCAGGAGTCATATCAAAATATTCGCAGGCAATTTCAAAACATCAGCCCAATACTTGCACAGGAAAACGAATTCGTAAAACAACAAACCCTGGATAAATTAATAGACAGGATTTTATTGTTGGATATCAAAAATGATCTTGGACTCAGGGTCAGTAATGAACAGATTAGACAGGCAATACTGGAAATTCCAAATTTCAGGAATCCAGAAGGGTTTGATACTGTTGCATATAATAATTTTCTCTTAAGGTCTGGGTTTACCGCTCCCATGTTTGAAGCAGAAATGCGTGAAGACTTGAGTCTAGAGCAACTGCAGACAGGTCTACTTCAAACCACCATAGTTACGCCCGTTGAATTAAGAAGAATAGCTGCGATTGAACAAGAAACTCGTGATATTCGATATGCGACTATTGAGTATGGCGATTTTAGAGATGGTGTAGAAGTCTCTCCCGAAGAAATACAGGCAGACTATAACGAAAATAGTGGAAGTTATATCAGTCCCGAGCAGGTCAAATTGGCCTATATCCAATTATCACTTGATGATGTTGCTCAGGATATCACTGTTGATGAAGAAGACCTCGTAACGTATTTTGAATCATTCAGGGACAGATACAGTATTACTGAACGTAGAAAAGTCAGACAGATCCTGGTTTATTCGGAAGGAGAAGAAGAACTGGCGATGGCTGAGAGTGTTGCTAATCAGATTTACGACGAAGTCATAAATTCAGGAATGAGCTTTGAAGAAGCTCGTAACCAGCATGACGGTGATGAAATTTCAGTCGAAGTTAGCGACTTTGGATTTTTAAACCAGGGGGTTTTAGATACGGAAGTTGATGAAGCCGTATTTAATGCTGAAATCGGCGTGTTAAGCGAACCAATACAGACAGATTATGGCTTTCAGTTAGTGATAGTTGATGAGCTAACCGGTGGAGTCAGACCTGAATTATCAGATGTTCGTGGGGAAGTCGATACGGACTACCGAAGGAACGAAGCTGAAAAACGTTTTTTTGAGATTTATGATGAATTGGCAGTTCTTACATATGAAAATCCAGACACACTGGAAATCGCATCGGAAGTTCTGGGCCTGGATGTGCAGCAAAGTGATTATATTTCCAGGGCAGGGGGTAGTAATTTACTCTTAAATAACCAAAAGGTCTTATCTGCTGCCTTTAGTGATGATGTGTTAATTGAGGGTAATAACAGTGAGTTGATTGAAGTCAGTACAGATCAGATAGTGGTAATACGCGTTATTGAACATCAGCCTCAGCGGACCATGTCCTTATCTGAAGTTGAGGATTCCATCAGGGAAAAATTATTATTTGATAAAGTGTCAGACATAACAGCCACCCGTGCCAACGAAATCATTGAGAAAATCCGCCAGGGAAATGATGCTGATGTTGTGGCTGGGGAATATTCAGTAATATGGACAAATAAAGATGAAGTCTCGCGTACTGATATCGCCCTTGATGGTCAAATACTAGAAGGGGTCTTTACTGCAGAAACTCCTGCAGAGGGAGAAAACACCGTCACGGGTGTTCCCTTGCTATCAGGAGATTACGGTATCGTGCTTATCAGGAACGTGAATGATATTGATCCTGAATCTTTGACTGATGAAGATGTCGCAGATATTTTTACCCGGGTTATGCAAAACAATGCATCAAGAGCATGGTCAAATATACTGTCAGATCTTAAGGCCAATGCTGAAATTGAGATTTTTGAAGATAATTTAAATTAATCGATATCATCTTCCAGGGCGTAATTCTGAATTACTGCAGTTCCGACACTATCACCCCAGACATTAATCGTTGTTCGTATTCTATCCAGAAACCAGTCTACTGCCAGGATAAGGCCAACACCTTCAAGTGGAAGATTAACCGCAGTTAAAACCAGTGCCATAGTCACAAGACCTGCCTGGGGAATGGCTGCTGCACCAATTGCGGCCAGGGTTGCGGTGATAAAAATAATCGTTTGCTGTGTGAAGGTCATATCAAAACCATATGCCTGGGCGATGAACATCACAGCAACGGCTTCATAGAGTGCTGTGCCATCCATATTGACCGTGGCACCCAGGGGTAAGATAAATTTTGCAGCGCGTTTTTTTACGCCCGCTTCAATTGCACACTCCATTGTTAATGGTAAGGTTGCACTGGAGCTGGCGGTACCAAATGCGGTGACCAATGCCCTGAGCATGGAAAGCAGGTAATCTATTCCACGTCCTCCCAAGACTTTTAAAACTCCAAGAAGAAATAAGAAATGCAGTCCCAGGGCAAAAATGACCGTGAACATATACCAGCCGACTTTTTTGATTTCCCCCCAAACAGCATCTCCACCACCTGATTCGCCGAGTTTAGCGGCAATTAAGGAAAAAATACCTATCGGTGCCAGGTACATTAACCAGATGACCAGTTTCATCATGACGTCATTGAGGCCTTCAAAGAAGTTAGAGATGGTAGTGCCACGTTCCCCAATGGTCGTTAGAGCGATACCAAACAGGATACAAAACACAATAATCGGTAGCAGTTCCAGTTTCGCTGCAGATTCCACCAGACTGGGTGTAATGAGTGTTTGTACAATATCGGCAATACCAGTGGCATCTTTTCCAACGATGGCATCAGGTATGGTTTGGCTGAGTTCCTGTGTCCCGACACCAGGTTTGATTATATTCACTGCTATTAGTCCAATCAGCACCGCGACTGCGGTTGTAGATAGATAATACAGAACCGTTAAACCACCTAATTTACCCAGGTGCCTAACGTCACCAATCGCAGTAATACTGGTGATCACTGCTGCAATGATTAATGGCACGATAAGCATTTTTAATGCATTGAGAAAAAATGTACCTACCCATGCGATGGACATCATGGCGGTTCCAAAGAACCAACCGCAAAAGATCCCCCCCAGGGCGCCAATTAATATTGCAAACAGTAAGTTATTATTTTTCATCAGTTAGGATGATCCGGCGATATTATAGCCACAGTCAACATAAGTGATTTCTCCAGTAACAGCTGATGCAAGATCAGAGCACAGGAAAGCCGCCACATTACCCACTTCTTCAATCGTAACGTTACGTCTTAACGGTGAATGTTCTTCTACATGGTTTAAAAAGCCTCTTAGGCCTTTGATCCCTGATGCGGCCAGAGTACGTATAGGACCAGCAGATATGGCATTCACGCGTATATTATCAGGCCCTAAACTCGATGCCATATATCTTACATTTGCCTCCAGGCTGGCCTTGGCTACACCCATTACATTGTAGTTAGGCATCGCGATGACAGCGCCGATATATGACAGGGTCAGCATGGCACTGTTTTTATCTTGCATCATGGGTTGGGCGGCCTTGGCCAATGCAGAAAAACTGTAGGAACTGATATCGTGCGCCATCAAAAAACCTTCGCGGGTTAAATTTTCCAGATAACTTCCTTCCAGCATTTCCCTTGGGGCAAATGCAGCAGAATGCACAAGAATATCCAGGCCATCCCAGGATTTGGATAACTCTGAAAAGACATTTGCGATTTGGGTATCATCCGTGAGTTCACACGGAAGAGTGATGGTTGAGTCCAACTCTTTAGCAAACCCTTCCACTCTGGCTTTGAGTTTATCGTTCTGATAGGTAAAGGCCAGTTGTGCGCCTTCTCGGTGCATGGCTTGTGCGATACCCCAGGCAATAGATCGATTGCTCGCAACGCCCGTTATCAAAGCGCGTTTACCTTGCAACATACTCATATTAAATCTCCATGTTTATCATCATGACCCATTATATGGGTTAAAAAAAAGAATAAAAACAGCCAGTTAATAAAATAGAGTAATTATCAGGTGATTGACGTATCAATTTGTCGTTGACGTTCTTTTCGGGGATCTGGAATGGGAATGGCAGAGAGTAGCGAGCGGGTGTACGGATGTTGAGGATTGGAGAAAAGGTCTTCTGTATCCCCGGTTTCAACGATTTTTCCTTTTTGCATGACGGCTACCCTGTCGCTGATATACCGGACGACAGACAAGTCGTGAGAGATGAAAAGCATCGTTAAATGGTATTTTTTAATTATCTTTAACAAAAGGTCAAGAATTTGTGCCTGTATGGTCACATCCAGGGCAGATACCGGTTCATCGGCAATAATCAACCTGGGACGCAATGCGAGTGCACGGGCGATGGCAATGCGTTGCCGTTGTCCGCCAGAGAACTCATGGGGATATTTACGAATTTGATCAGCATTGAGCCCCACGTCTTCCATTAATTTAACGACTTCTGAAATCATTTCTTCTCGATTTAGTTTCACTCGCAAACTGATCGCTTCAGCCAGGGTATCAAATACTGTCATTCTTGGGTTTAATGAGGAATACGGATCCTGGAATACCATCTGAATTTGTCGTCGTGAAATATTAGTCTCTTCATTGCCATGAGTAGAAATTTCTTTGTCGTTGAACATAATTTTTCCCTGGGTAATATTAACCAGGTTTATGATCGAGCGGCCTATGGTAGATTTGCCGCTACCGGATTCACCCACAAGCCCCAGCGTCTCTCCCGGATAGATCTCAATAGATACATCATCTACTGCTTTTATCACGTCTTGTTTCTTTGTCATGAACACATGATTATCATGAAAATACGTCTTTAACCCTTCAAGCTTCAATAGTGGCTGGGCGTTAGTTTCTAAACTGTATTGATGGGACAAAGGTTTGCCGGTGATAGGAATGGAACAAAGGAGCTTTTTTGTATAGGGATGTTGGGTCTGGTAATAGATATTTTCTGCCGTTCCTGTTTCGACAATATCACCTTTTTCCATCACCATGACATCATCAGCAATCCCTGCAATCACGCCCAGGTCGTGGCTGATAAATATGAGACCGACGTTATGATCATTCTGAAGGCGTTTTATCAACCTTAATATCTGGGCCTGTATAGTGACATCCAGCGCGGTCGTGGGTTCATCGGCAATCAGAATTTCAGGTTCGGTCAATAAAGACATGGCGATCATGACCCGTTGACGCATCCCGCCGGAGAGTTCATGGGGATAACTGTTAATCCGTTTTTCAGGATCGGCAATCCCCACTTCCTCCAAAGATGCGATGGCCTTCATCAGGGCAGCCTTTTTGCTAAAACCCTTGTGTAGTCTTAAGGTTTCGGTGAGTTGCGTCCTAATCGTCAAATAGGGATTGAGTGATGTCATGGGATCCTGAAAGATCATGGAGATCCGATTGCCACGGATGTGTCTTAAGGCTTTTTTATTACACATCAGTAAATCTTCTCCATCCAGGAGTGCCTTACCACTATCAATACTTGCTGGAGGCATAGGTAATAAGCCCAACAAGCTGTAACAAAGCACGGATTTCCCCGATCCAGACTCACCCACGATCCCTAATGTCTCGCCTCGTTGCAGCGAGAAGCTGGCATTTTTTACCGCCTCAGTTTTTCCTTCCCGTGTGTTGAAACTGACACTGAGATTTTCCACATTGAGTAAAGACATACTCAGTCCTTTGCCGATCGAGGGTCAATGGCATCGCGTAATCCATCACCCAGAAAGTTTAGTGAGAATAAGGTAATAGATAATGTTAACGCAGGGTAGATCAATAACCAGGGATATTCTTCCATGGTTTCAACACCATTAGAGATTAATGAGCCCCAGGAACTCATGGGGGGTTGTATCCCCAGGCCAAGAAAACTTAGAAAGGACTCCAGCAATATCACACCCGGGATGGTCAAGGTGGTATAGACAATGATGGGCCCCATGATATTTGGCAGTATGTGTCGGGCGATAATTTTTATTCTCAGTAAGCCCATGCTGATTACAGCATCTATATATTCCTGATTACGAATACTCATCACCTGGCTGCGTACAATGCGGGCCATCGTCAACCACTCAACTGCACCAATGGCAAAAAACAATAAATAAATATTGCGTCCAAACACCACCATCAAAAGAATAATAAAAATGGTAAAGGGCAGGGCATATAAAATATCGACGATACGCATCATCAGCATATCCACACGACCACCTAAATAACCAGAAATCATTCCCCAGGTAACACCGATAGTCAGTGCGACAGAGGTTGCCAGGACCCCCACCATCAATGAAACCCGGCTGCCATAAAGAATTCGTGTAAACAGGTCCCTTCCCAATGTGTCGGTCCCCAACCAGTGATCAGATGATGGAGGTGAGGCCCCCAACACGAGATTTTGTTCTTGATATGAATAAGGCGCTATCACGTCAGCAAAGATGGCAACCAATATCAATAAGATGACAACACATAATCCAAATACGGCCAGGTGATTTTGCATCAGGCGAGACAGCGCATCTTGCCACAGAGAACGCCCCTGCTGAATTTTCTCCAAATCCATTGATGTCGTAGACATGGTCAATTTTTCCCCTGATATGATATTCGAGGATTTAACATGGCAGCGATAATGTCTGAAATAAGATTAAACACGACTATCAGTGCTGCAAAAAAGATCGTAGTTCCCATGATCATGGTGTAGTCACGATTGAATGCCGCTTGAATATACAATCGGCCAATTCCAGGAATTTGGAAGATGGTTTCGATAATAAACGAACCTGATAACAGTCCAGCAAATGCCGGCCCGAGAAAGGTAACGACAGGTAACAAACCTCCTTTTAAGGCATGCACAAGAATGATCCGAGGTTCAGACAGGCCTTTTGCCCTGGCCGTTCGAATATAGTCCTGAGACAGTACTTCCAGCATCCCACCGCGGGTTAGCCTGGATATATAGGCTGCGTAAGCTGACCCTAACGTGATTGATGGTAACAACTTATCTCCATTAAACTGCCCCCAGCCAGATACAGGTAACCATTCAAACCAAATTGAAAAAATTAAGACTAGAAGTGGTCCAAGTACAAATGAAGGCAGACATATGCCTATCATGGAGAAAGACATGGGTAGATAATCTTGCCATGATTTCGGCTTGTACGCTGCTAGAAGTCCTGCTGATATACCTATGGTAAGCGCAAAAAGTATTGCGTAGAACCCCAATTCCAATGTTATGGGTAAACCGTTAAATATAATTTCGTTAACACTTCGGCCAGGGTATCTAAATGATGGGCCAAAATCACCTCTAAGTATATTTCCTAGATAGTCACCTAGTTGTTTTATTATTGGATCATCTAAGTGGTAACGTTCATTTAGTTGTTGAATTATTTCTGGCGGGGCATTTTTTTCACTATCAAAAGGTCCTCCTGGTGCAGACCGTATCATTACAAAGGTAATACTGATGACCAAAAATAGTACTGGGATTGCCTGTAAAAATCTGACAAGGACAAACCGAAACATGCTATTTAGTATGCCGAAGCGTCAGTTTGTAAGTAAACGTATTTATATGGGTGATGATCGAGCAGGTTAGGGTACCATCCTTTCACTGCAGGAGATTTTAAGAATACTTTACTATAGGTATATATTGGAATTATCGGGACTTCCTCATTAAGAATTTTTTCTGCTTCTTGAAAGTATTGGTATCTATTTTTTTGATTGGGTTCGGTGGCAGCCAAACCGATGAGCTTATCATATTCAGTATTAGACCAGCCTGTTCTATTTATTCCACTATTTGAAACAAACATATTTAAAAAAGTATTCGGATCTACATAGTCACCAATCCATGCAGCTCGACTAATTTGATAGTTCATAGAACTTTCTGTATCCAGATATACTTTCCATTCTTGATTGTATAATGTGACATTTATATTTAACTCTTTCTTCCACATTTGTTGTATCGCTTCGGCAATCAATCTGTGGGTGTCAAGGGTATTGAATAAAATTTGTATCTCTGGAAAATTCTCGCCATTTGGATATCCTGCATCTGCAAATAATTGCCTCGCTTTATCTGTGTCATAAGCTATTGCAGACTTTGAGGTATATCCCAATGTTTCAGGTGGAGTTAAAGTATATGCAGGATTTTGTCCACCTTTAGTAATTTTTTCAACTATTGCAGATCGGTCAATTGTCATAGCCAAAGCAAGCCTGATATTTTTATCATTTAGTGGTTGTGCAGTGGTATTAATTCTATAAAAATATGTGCCCAGATAAGGATGTATCTTAATTAATTCAGGACTGTCATTAAGGTATGTTTCAATTTTTTCTGGTGGAGTACTATAAGTAATATGTAATTGACCGGTTCGAAATAATCTTTCTTCGGTATTTTGTTGGTCAATAGGATGAAAATGTATTTCACTCAGTTTTACATTATCAGCATCCCAATAATTGGGATTTTTCTCTACAATGATTATTCTATTTTGTTCCCATTCTTTTAATATAAACGGGCCGTTTCCTACAAAATTGCCAGCACGGGTCCATTCACTGCCTCTTGTGTCAATTTCACCATATTTTTCTATAGTGTTTTTGTGGACTGGAAAGGTACTGTAGTGATCAAGAATCCCTAAGAAATACGGCGTTGATTGGTTTAAGTTGACCTCAAGTGTTTGTGAATCGATTGCCCGAATACCCACTTCATCAAACTCTTTTAGAGTCCCGTTATTAAACGCTTCAGCATTTTGTACTGGATATAGCATGTATGCATATTGGTTACCCAATGTAGGAGTTAGTGCACGTTTCCAGCTATATACAAAATCATTCGCGGTTACCGAGTCACCATTAGACCATTTCGCATCATTTCGTATATGAAAAATATAAGTCTTTCCGTCTTCACTAACTTGCCAGGAATCAGCCATACCAGATACTGGAGTTAAATTCTCAGGATGCTTACTAACCAGGCCTTCGATTAAGGAAGTGATAATATTATGCTCTGAAACTCCAGTAACAAAATGAGGATCCAGACCCTGTGGCTCTGTTCCATTACCAATATGAAGTATCTGGTTTTGCGTACCTGATTCAACATTCGAGGTTTGCTCTGATGTGCAACCTGTTATGGTAATTATCAGAAGGAAAAATAAAGGGAAATAGCTACTGGTCAATTTAGTGTATATCTGCATTTAATGGTAAAATTTTGAATAATTTCTTTAAAATCAATGATCTTATATAATATTACGCATGATATTTAAGAATCACAAATTATTATGACCGCATATTTTATTCGGCGTTTCCTGCTGATTATCCCCACCTTTCTTGGAATCACTATCCTGGTGTTCACGGTGACACGAATGGTACCAGGCGGACCAATAGAGAGAATGCTCACTGAGGCACAAATGGCCTCTGGAGATCAGGTTAGTTTTCAGAGTAACAATCAGGGAATTGCGGGTTCAACGTTATCTGAATCTCAACTTAATCAATTAAAAGAATATTATGGCTTTGATAAGCCGGTGCTGGAAAGCTATGGGATATGGTTAAAAAACATTCTGCTTTTGGATCTGGGTTATTCAACTCGTTATGGGGAACCAGTCTGGGAAAGCATTAAACAACGTCTGCCTATTTCTATCTACTATGGCTTTATGACCATGCTGCTGACCTATGTAGTTTGTATTCCTCTCGGAATTTTAAAAGCTATTAAGCATAAAACACCCATTGATAATATCTCATCTATATTAGTCTTCATTGGATATGCTATTCCAGGCTATGTTGCTGGGATAATTGTTATTACTATCTTTGCTTTTTATCTGGAGTGGTTTCCGCTTAGCGGATTTACCAGTAATAATTTTGACGAGTTAACTTTTTTTGGAAAAATTGGAGACATTATTCATCATTCTGTTTTGCCTTTGATAGCTTATATGTCCGGTGGGTTTGCTGTCATGACGTTTCTCATGAAAAATTCTCTTATGGATAATCTTGCTGCGGATTATGTCAGGACTGCGATGGCGAAAGGGCTGGAATTTAAGACTGCGGTAGTCAAACACGCTTTTCGGAACAGTATCATTCCTATAGCCACAAATTTTGGTGAGAACATTACAATATTCCTCGCAGGGTCTTTCTTAATCGAAAAGATTTTTAATATAGACGGCTTTGGACTCCTGGGGTATGAGTCCCTGGTGGAAAGAGACTACCCAGTAGTCATGGGGATTCTTGTGATTGGTTCATTACTATCTTTAATCGGCAACATTCTGTCTGATATTACTGTTGCGCTCGTAGACCCGAGAGTTCGGTTTGGTGGTTAAACTCATGGCAATATTGAATCTAAGTCCCCTGACAATTAAAACCTTAAAACGGTTTCGATCAGTAAAGCGAGGTTACTGGTCTGCAATTATTATTATCAGTTTGATATTACTTTCATTAGTAGCAGAAGTTTTTGTTAATAGCCGGGCATTGATAGTAAGTTATGAAGGGGAGTGGCATTTCCCCACCTATGGAGCAATTATTCCTGGAGAAGAATTCGGCCTGGGTTATCAATATGAAACCAATTACCGGGACCTGAAACAAAAATTTAAAGAAGAGGGGAGTGATGACTGGGTATTACTACCGCCGGTTCCCTATAATGCCTTTGAAACAGATCTGGAAGCAGGAAATTATCCACCTGCTGCCCCTTCGTTTACCAAACAGCATTATCTTGGTACAGACACCGTGGGACGAGATGTCGTAGCCAGGTTAGTTTATGGGTTTCGGATTGCCATTTTCTTCTCTTTGTTCTTACTCATCTGTAATTACGTAGTTGGTACTGCAATAGGTTGTTTAATGGGTTACTGGGGAGGGATATTTGATTTGTTGTTCCAGAGACTAATAGAAATCTGGTCTAATATCCCCTTTCTGTATGTCATCATGATTATTGCCTCCATTATCGTGCCCAATTTCTGGTCGTTAGTGATCGTCATGTTAATGTTTAGCTGGATGGGGATGACCTGGTATATGCGCACAGCCACCTACAAGGAAAAGGAGCGTGAATATGTCATGGCATCCCGAGCATTAGGAGCGGGAACTGCCAGGATTATTTTTCACCATATCATTCCAAATACGGTGTCCATCATCATTACATTTATTCCATTTTCCGTTGCAGGTGGCATTACCGCCCTGACTTCATTGGATTTTTTAGGGTTTGGGCTTCCGCCACCCACCCCAAGCTGGGGAGAACTACTCAGACAGGGGATTGATAATCTGCAATCACCATGGATAGTTTCCTCAATTGTGACGTCTATGATATTAGTATTAACAATGGTGACATTTATCGGAGAGGCAATCAGAGAAGCTTATGATCCCAAGAAACATACTATCTATGAATAAATTAATTAAATACATAACTCTTACATCTATTCTGGTTTTAATTACCGGCTGTTCCAGCCAGGAGGGGAATGAAGGGAGCGTGACTGTCGAAGAGGCAACACAGCAATCAACGCCTGTAGTTGATAATTTACCTGAATATCCCGTTAGTGAATTACCGGAAGGTCTGGTGTGGTTAACAAATGACGAAGATCCAGTGTTTGCTGATCCCAATGCAAAGCAAGGTGGGACGTTTCGAGAGTATTTGCCATCCTTTCCATTGACACTACGCACAGCAGGTCCGGATGCAAATACGGGTTTATATTCACACTTGTTAGCGAATCAATTGTCACTAATAGATATACATCCAAATACAGGGAATTATTTGCCTTCTTTGGCAACACATTGGGCATATGGTGAAGATAGTAAAACAGTTTATTTTAAGTTGAATCCTGACGCACGTTGGTCTGATGGCAATTCCATTACTGCAGATGATTATATGTTTACAATGGACTTTAATCGTTCTGAATTTATAGTCGCTCCATTTAGAAATAATTACTATACAAACGAAATAACATCAGTTAAAAAATATGATGAATATACAATCAGTGTGACTGGAGGCACTGCAAAGCCGAAAGATGATTTATTATTATATTATGCAATAGGCCCTACGCCACGCCACTTTCATAAGCTTGATGAAAACTGGGTTACTGATTATACGTGGTTAATAGAACCAAACTCAGGACCATACCAGGTAACAACAATCGAAAAAGGAAAATATGTCGAATTTACACGTGACTGGAACTGGTGGGGGGGTGAGCAAAAATATAACAAGCATAGGTTCAATATAGATAAAATCAGAATTACTATTGTTAGAGACCCTGAAACCGCATATAGACATTTTCTTCGAGGCGAGCTGGATACTGCGATTTTAACATTTCCGAATTACTGGCATGAAAAAACTAACGATGATGTTTTTCAAAATGGGTATGTGCATAAAATCTGGTTCTACAATGATTATCCACAACCCAAAACCGGCATATTTTTGAACATGGATCATGAACTGTTTAAAGACAGAAATGTTAGATATGGATTTGCACATTCAATAAATATTCAAAAAATGATCGATACTGTCCTTAGGGGTGATTATGAAAGGGCTCACAGTTATCACATAGGTTATGGTGAATATTCTAATTTGGACGTTCGTGCACGTGAATTTAATATTGATAAAGCCGATGAGTATTTCAAGCTTGCGGGGTGGGGTGAAAGAGGCCCAGATGGAATTCGTGTCAAAGATGGAAGAAAGCTGTCAGTAGTTCTGACTTATTCAACTCAGTTACACACTGACAGGTTAGTGGTTCTTCGTGAAGAAGCAAAGAAAACAGGGGTAGATTTGCAATTAAATCTGCTCGATAGTTCCGCTGCTTATAAGAATATGATTGAGAAAAAACATCAGGCAGCATGGTTGGGATGGGGACCAAGTTTACGCCCAGAATATTGGCAGCATTTTCATTCTGATAATGCTCATAAACCTCAAACTAACAATATAACTAATACTGATGATTCAGAAATGGACTTATTAATTACCAAGTATAATGACACATCAGATGCTAATGAGAGGGCGCTGCTGTCCCGTGAAATACAGGCGAAGATAGATGAGATTGGTGCCTTTGTTCCAAGTTATTATGTGCCGTATGTGCGGGAAGGTTTCTGGCGTTGGTTAAAATTACCAGAATGGCATGGAACCAAGTTATCTACATTAGTGTTTGATTCCATGGGTTTAGGTTTGTTCTGGATCGATGAAGAAGAAAAAGAACGTACGCTGGAAGCAATGAAAAACAATGAAAGCTATGAGCCAGTAACCATTATTGATGATAAATATAAGGTGGAATTATAGATGCGGTTAAAGATTTATTTGATTTGCATCTGTTTATTTATATTGGCAGCTTGCACCTCTGAAGAAAATAACAACAGTTCTCAAAATACAAATACTGAAACCAGTGTCGTCATAGACCTTCCAGAATATCCCATGTCTCCATTGCCTGAAGGTTTGGTTTGGGAAACTAATAATGAAGATCCGATTTTTTCTTCCCCAGACGCAAAAAAAGGAGGTGTATTTCGTGGGTCACTACAGAGTTTTCCTTTAACTTTGCGTAGTTTTGGTCCAGATGCAAATAATGCATTTGCAAATTATGTGCATGCCTTTCAAATGGGAATTATTGATATACATCCTAATACTGATAACCCTGTTCCGGTGCTAGCAACCCATTGGGCTTTTGGAGATGACGGTAAGACTGTCTATTATAAATTAGACCCCGATGCGACCTGGTCAGATGGGAAACCAGTAACTGCAGATGATTTTATGTTTACGGTTGAATTTATGCGTTCGGAATATATCGTTGATCCTTTTGCTAATAATTATTTTAATAACGAAATTACTGATATCCGAAAATATGCTGATGATATCCTCAGTGTCACATACGTTTCAGAACGGCCAAAAACAGATCTTCTTTATTATACAAATGTGGTTCCAGTCGCCAGGCACTTTCATAGATTAGATGAAAACTGGGTCGTTGATTATAATTGGTTGATTGAACCAAATACGGGCCCATATAGTATAACAAAAGTTGATAAAGGAAAGTCTATTGAGTACACCAGAAATAAAAGCTGGTGGGCCAAAGAAAAACGATATTTTGAAAATCGTTTTAACGTAGATAAGTATGTGCTTATTGTCCTTAGAGAAATTCAAACAGAATTCAATCACTTTTTAAAAGGTGAAATAGATACATTCTGGATGCCCTGGCCGGACTACTGGCATGAAAAGGCTAAAGGACAAGCATTTGATGATGGTTATATTCATAAAATTGAATTTTACAACCAGTCACCGCAATCAATTCAGGGATTTTTACTTAATACGGATTATGAATTATTTAAAGATACGAATGTTAGGTATGGATTTGCACATTCAATCAATTTTGAAAAAGTGATTGCGACTATACTTCATGGTGATTATGAAAGAGAAAAAACAGTTTTTAGTGGTTATCCGGGATATACCAATACAGATATTGAGCCCCGAAAATATGACTTAGAGAAAGCAGAACAATATTTTACTGCGGCTGGTTGGGACGCGCGTGGTCCAGATGGAATCCGTATGAAAGATGGTAATCGTTTGTCAATTTCTATTCCCTATTCACAAACGAATTTAACAGAGAGATTCGTAATCTTGATTGAAGAAGCTAAGAAGGCAGGAGTTGAAATTGTATTACAACAGATGGATGGTTCCACTATGTTTAATAGCTTGTTGGAAAAGAAACATCAGGTAGCTTATCTCGCGCTCACAACTGATTTTAGACCTGAATATTGGAGTTTATTTCATTCTGAAAATGCACATAAACCAAATACCAATAATTTTAA
Source organism: uncultured Gammaproteobacteria bacterium (assembly GCA_943788815.1). GTDB lineage: Bacteria > Pseudomonadota > Gammaproteobacteria > Eutrophobiales > Eutrophobiaceae > Eutrophobius. The sequence goes on along the minus strand of CALSRS010000002.1, from coordinate 123,693 downwards.
TAATGTTGATGATCCAGTGTTAGACGAGTTGATTGATGAATATCGACTAAGTACAAATGAAAATGAAAGAAAACGCCTTTCTAGAGATATTCAACAACAAATTCATGATCTGGGTATTTATGTTCCTTCATACCGTGTACCTTTTAATCGGACGGGCTACTGGAGATGGTTAAAATTACCAGAGCATCACGGGACACGAATTAGTGACTATCTTTTTCCTCCAGTAGGTGGTGGTTTATTCTGGATAGATGAAGACGCTAAAAAAGAAACACTCGATGCCATGAAAACGGACAAAACCTTCGAGCCCGTCTCTATAATTGATGAGACTTACCGCATTCAATAATTATGGCCTCGCAAGACGTACTCCTAAAGGTAGAAAACCTTACTACTTCATTTAAAACTGATGAGGACCAGATCACGGTCCTCGATGATATTTCATTTAATCTACTGCATGGGGAATCTCTGGGTATAGTAGGAGAGTCAGGCTGCGGTAAGAGTGTTACTGCACTGTCTATTATGCGTTTATTACCAAAGCCTGCTGGCCAGGTTGAAAAGGGTTTCATCACTTACAAAGGTGATGATATTTTGACGTTAACTACCAAGCAGATGCATACCATCCGTGGAAAAAAGATTGCTATGATCTTCCAGGAACCCATGACAGCTTTAAATCCGGTGCACCGTATTGGCAAACAACTGGGTGAGATCTATCAGATCCATTTTCCAGATATGTCGGAAGAAGACTCCAGAACAGCACAGATTGATATATTAAATAAAGTGGGTATTCCTGCACCGGAGAAAAGATTGCGAGAATATCCTCACCAATTGTCAGGTGGTATGCGACAACGTGTCATGATCGCCATGGCCTTGAGTTGTAAGCCGGATATTTTAATTGCGGATGAGCCAACTACCGCGTTGGATGTTACTACACAAAATCAGATCTTGAATTTAATGCGTGAACTGCAACGTGAAATCAAAATGTCTATTATTTTTATTACCCATGATCTCGGTGTTATTGCAGAGATGTGCGATCGTGTTCTTGTTATGTATGCGGGTAAGATAGTTGAACAGGCATCTGTGAATGAATTGTTTGCAAGCCCACGCCATCCTTATACCAAGGGTTTATTAGACTCAATTCCCAGGTTAGATACGCCATCTAAATCACGTCTTGAGGTCATAGAGGGATTGGTGCCGAATCTAAAGAATATTCCGAAAGGTTGTCGGTTTAGAACCCGATGTGATTTTGAGATAGAGCAATGTGGTGTCACGGATCCCGTAGTAGAGGCAATAAGCGAAGATTCGTCCAGGACAGTTGCGTGCATACGCTGGAAGGAGTTGAGTAAGTGAGCCAGGATGTTTTGCTAAAGGTCGATGATCTAAAGATGCATTATCCAATTCGCGGTGGTGTGTTGTTCCGCCAGATCGCGAACAACTATGCAGTTGATGGTGTTTCATTTGAAATTAACCGTGGCGAGACACTGGGTATTGTTGGGGAGTCTGGTTGCGGTAAAAGTACCGTGGCCAAGGCGATATTACGATTATATGAACCCACAGCAGGTGCGATTGAGTTTGATGGCAAGGACATCATAAACATGTCTAAACCAGATCTCCGAGAAATACGTCAGGATATGCAGATCATATTCCAGGACCCCATGGAATCTCTTAACTCCAGACATACTGTGGGGACAATACTCGAAGAACCCTTTGTTATTCATGGGAAAGGAACACGCGCAGAGCGTCGTAAATGGGTAACCGACTTACTAGACAAGGTCGGCTTACAATCAGATTCAGTAAATCGTTTTCCCCATGAGTTTTCAGGGGGGCAACGGCAACGGATTGGTATTGCACGTGCTATTGCCTTAAAACCAAAATTATTGATTTGTGACGAACCGGTGTCAGCACTGGATGTTTCAATACAGTCACAGATATTAAACCTCTTGTTAGATCTGCAACGAGAAATGGATTTAACATTACTGTTTATCGCCCATGATCTGGCAGTGGTAAAGCATGTTTCTGACAGGATCGCGGTTATGTATCTGGGTAAAATTGTTGAAATGAATGACGCAGAATCGCTTTATAAGAATCCCGTGCATCCCTATACCCGGGCATTATTATCCTCTATTCCTGTCCCCGATCCGGAGAGAAAGAAGGTACATGATGTTTTAACAGGGGAAGTGCCTTCCCCCATTAATCCACCAGATGGATGTCATTTTCATGCCCGTTGCCCTTATGCTGAACAAATATGCACAAAACAAAGACCTGAACTAACTACCACTAATAGCAATCCAAACTGGTTAGTGTCTTGTCATTTAAAAGAAAACTTTATTAATTAACAATTACCTAAAACAGCGTAATTTATTATATTACCTGATATGATTTTGTAGCATATGGTAGAAAAAACCCGAAAATCAGCATCACAAAAGTATGTTTATATTGTAGACGGCAGCCGCACGCCTTTTTTAAGGGCCACGGGTGTCCCCGGACCATTTACGGCATCTGACCTTGCAGTTAATGCCGGTAGACCTTTACTCGCCCGCCAATCTTTTGAACCTGCGGAACTGGATGAAGTCATCCTCGGATGTGTGATGCCATCACCAGATGAAGCCAATATTGGCAGGATAGCTGCGCTGCGCTTGGGATGTGGTGAAAAGGTGCCGGGTTGGTCAGTACAAAGAAATTGTGGCTCGGGCATGCAATCTATCGATTGTGGTGTTCAGAACATATTAAATGGTCGTTCTGATTTGGTTCTGGCGGGTGGGACAGAAGCTATGTCACACGCCCCATTGATGTTCAACCAGGCGTTTGCGACCTGGTTAGGAATATATACCTATTCGCGTACACCGCAGGACAAGTTAAAACAAATTCTAAAATTTCGTCCTGGCATGCTTAGCCCTATTATCGCACTACTTAGAGGTCTCACTGACCCTGTCGTGGGCCTAAACATGGGGCAGACCGCCGAAGTCCTTGCACATCGATTTGGAATTTCACGTCAAGCAATGGACGAATATGCGGTTAACAGTCACTTGCGACTCGCCGCAGCACATGATGCAGGCAGGATGAATGAAATTGAAGTCCTTTATGATGCTAACGGCAAGTACTACGATCATGATAATGGTGTCAGAAGAGATAGCGCGGTTGAGAAACTGGCAAAACTCAGACCCGCCTTTGACCGGGATTTTGGTCAGGTGACAGCAGGGAACAGTTCGCAAATCACCGATGGGGCAGCGTGGGTCATACTAGCCAGTGATAAAGCGGTGAAAAAACATAAATTACCCGTCATTGGTAAAATTGTAGATACTAACTGGGCAGGCTTATTACCCCAGCAAATGGGCCTGGGACCTGTCCATGCCATGACGCCTATCATGAAAAAACACAAATTAAAGATTGATGATATCGACTATTGGGAAATTAATGAGGCATTTGCCGCCCAGGTATTGTCCTGTATAGAAGCATGGAAAGAATCTTCATATTGCCGCAATGAATTACAAAGCAGATCAGCTTTTGGTGAGATTCCGCTGGAAAAACTGAATGTTGACGGCGGTGCGGTTGCTCTTGGTCATCCCGTAGGTACTAGCGGTGCCAGAATCGTATTGCATCTTTGTCATGTACTTGAACAAAACAAAGGGAAGACAGCCATGGCTTCACTGTGTATTGGCGGCGGACAAGGTGGCGCCGTGCTCATTGAACGCTAAGGTATTGACTGCAGGTATAGCTAAAAATTGTAAGCAAACTATGGAAAAGAAAAAATACCATCATTGGAAACTCGAAACAGACGATGACAACATCGTTTGGTGTTATATCGATGTTAAGAACAGTTCTACCAATGTTCTGTCATCTGAGGTCTTAGATGAGTTTAGCGATGTCATAGATACGGTATCGGCGCAGGCCCCTGCGGGCATGATTATCGCGTCTGCCAAAGAAAAGGGCTTTATTGCGGGCGCAGATATAAAAGAATTTACTACGATTGAAGATGAAAAAGACGCCCTTACGTTGTTAAACAGGGGGCATGATGCCTTTAGTAAGCTGGAAGCCTTATCCTTTCCCACACTGGCATTGATTAAAGGATTTTGCCTTGGTGGTGGTTTGGAACTGGCCCTGGCCTGTGACTATCGGATCGCACTGGATGATAAAAACATCAGAATAGGATTACCTGAAGTTTTATTAGGAATTCATCCGGGATTTGGTGGCTCCATGCGCCTGATTCGTTTAGTCGGGCCAATTTTGGGAATGCAATTGATGTTACAGGGCAGGACCCTGGATGCAAGAAAGGCAAAAAGTAGTGGTGTCGTTGATTATATCGTGCCTGAACGACAGTTTATGAAGTCAGGTCCGATACAAATACAAAGAAAGCCCTTACCGAAAAGAGCTCCCCGTCATCTCAATATATTAAACAAATTACCATTTCGACAGTTGCTGGCCAAATATCTAAGGCATCAACTGAATAAAAAGATTAAGCAAAGACATTACCCAGCTCCTTATAAATTGATTGATGTATGGGAGCAATACGGTGACAACGAAAAGGCAATGTTAAAAGCAGAAGCCTTGTCTGTTGCAAAACTGGCTAATAATAAATCTTCAAGAAATCTGGTGCGTGTTTTTTTATTACAGGAGCGTTTAAAGGAAAACAAACACTCAGATGGTTTTGAGCCGGAGAACGTTCATGTCATTGGTGCCGGCGTTATGGGCGGGGATATCGCCTCATGGTGTGCATTGCAGGGTATGCAGGTAGGACTGCAAGATAGAGAACCAAAGTTTATTGCACCAGCAATTCAAAGGGCAAGTAAATTATATAAAAGACGATTGAAGCATCCACGGCTGATTCGCGGCGTGATGGATCGGCTGCTGCCAGATTTAAACGGATACAATTTAAATAAAGCTGATGTGGTAATCGAAGCGATTGTTGAAAATGTTGAGATTAAAAAAGAATTATTTCAGGATCTCGAATCAAAGCTTAAGGACGACACAATACTTGCTACTAATACCTCAAGTATTTCACTGGAATTGCTGACCGACGGATTAAAAGACCCTGCGAGATTGGTAGGAATACACTTTTTTAACCCGGTATCACGAATGCAACTTGTGGAAATTATATATTCAGCCAAAACAGGCAAAGAATGGATAGAACGAGCCCAATCATTTTGTTGCCAGATAGGTAGACTCCCGCTACCAGTGAAGAGCTCACCGGGATTTCTGGTAAATCGCATCCTCACCCCCTACTTGATGGAAGCCATGGTATTACATGAGGAAGGCATATCAGCAGAAACGATTGATAAAGTCGCAGTGGATTTTGGCTTGCCTATGGGGCCTGTTGAACTAGCCGACACAGTGGGTTTGGATATTTGTCTGTCTGTGGCAAAAAATCTTGCTGAAAAACTGGAACTGAATATTCCACAAAGACTAGAGGATATGGTTGCCAAAGGTATGTTAGGGAAAAAAAGTGGCTCAGGATTTTATCTCTACAAAAATGGCGAGCCTCAGAAACAGGCTAGTCAAAGTTCGGGCATTCAACATAGGGAAATTGAAGATAGATTGGTGCTGAGAATTTTAAATGAATGTGCTGCGTGTCTACGTGAAGAGTTGGTCGCAGATGCAGATATGCTTGATGCCGGAATGATCTTTGGGACAGGCTTTCCTCCATTTCTGGGTGGGCCGTTAAATTACGCAAGAAGTCGGGGAGTCAAAGAAATTAGCAGTCGATTGGACGAGCTAAAGGAAAAATATGGCCAGCGTTTTACCCCGGATGCCCACTGGGAGAAACTGGTCGAGGAAACCTGATTAGTGAAACAGGACATCATAACACCGCAGGAAGCGGGTACACTGCCTGGATTATTTCAACAACGTGTTCAATTAACACCGAATGCCCCCGCGTATCGTTCCTATGACGCTTTAAATGGAATCTGGACAGATTCTAGCTGGCAGGAAATGGCTAGTCAGGTCGCAAGATGGGAAAAGGCGCTCAATAGAGAAGGTCTACGACCTGGTGATCGCGTTGCCATTATGGCAAGAAATTCAAGATTCTGGGTCATGCTTGATCAGGCAGCCCTGGCATTAGGCCTGGTTGTCGTTCCTATTTATACAGAAGATCGTGGTGATAATGTCGTCTATATACTTGAGCATTCCGGCGCTAAAGCCTTGGTAATAGGTGGTCCGTTGCAATGGGAAAGATTAACTGGAAAACTTAAAAAAATACGCACATTAAATAGGATAGTTACTATCGCTGAGTGCAGCGAATGCGATAATAAAAAATTAATGCATCTGGATGCCTGGTTGGAACGTGGTACAGATGTAATTAAACGCCCCATATTGTCTCCTGGAGATCTTGCATCTATCGTATATACATCTGGTACCACCGGACGTCCAAAGGGTGTTAAGTTAAGCCACAGAAACTTACTCAGTAATGTCTATAGCTGCGCCCAATCAGGTCTTGCGGACAATAAAAAAAATTACCTGTCTTTTTTGCCTTTGTCTCATACCTTTGAACGGACAGTTGGATATTACCTTCCTATTATGATGGGTTCCGTTGTTGCCCATACGAGAAGTATTCAAGATCTTCCTGAAGACCTGTTAATGATAAAACCCGAAGGTCTTATATCCGTCCCTAGAATATTTGAACGTGTTTACGGACGAATAAAAGAAAATCTTGCTAATAGTTCGTTTCTTGCGAGATATTTATTTTCACTGGCAGTTGATACAGGCTGGAAGCGATTTGAATATCAACATCAAAGACGTGCCTGGTCCCCCATGTTTTTGCTTTGGCCCGTCTTAAAACGCGTGGTTGCTGATAAGATTTTGGCCAGATTAGGAGGGAATCTGAAAGTAGCAATTAGTGGTGGCGCGGCATTATCACCAGAGATATCTCGAGTCTTTGTTGGGCTGGGGGTGCCTTTATATCAGGGCTATGGATTAACTGAAACCAGTCCTGTCGTCAGTGTTAATACGCTTGAACATAATATTCCTTCCAGTATTGGCCGTCCATTAGAAGGTGTGGAGGTAAAGATTGGTGATAGTGATGAATTGATGGTGAAAAGTGACAGTGTGATGATGGGATACTGGCATGATGTAGAGGCAACAAAACGTGTTTTGGATGAAGATGGATGGTTCCATACTGGTGATAAGGCAAAAATAGAAGATGGTTTTATATTTATCACAGGAAGGTTGAAAGACATTATTGTGATGGCAAATGGCGAGAAAATAGCGCCAGTAGATATGGAACATGCCATCCTGGGAGATCCATTATTCGAGCAGGTGATGGTCGTTGGTGAAGCCAGGCCGCATCTTTCTGTATTGGTTGTCTTTAATGAAAAGGAATGGCAGAAATATGCCTCAGAGAATAACTTTCAGGATGCAGAGAAACATAGTGAACACGTGGAAAAAGCCTTATTGGAACGAATATCTGAACGTATCAATGAATTCCCAGGTTATGCACAGATTTACCAAATCGGAGTTCTGGATGAAGCCTGGACGGTAGAAAATGATTTATTAACCTCTACATTAAAGATGAAACGAAACAAAATTCAGGAGACATACAAGGATTTGATTAATTCACTATATGAGAAATAGAGAAATTAGAACAATTTAATTTACTCCTAGTATTGCATGATATGGATACCATCTGGAATTAGCGACACCGTAATGTTGTCGCCGGTAGCTATCTGATGTTTCTTTACATGATGAGTGGAATAATTCATATGAAGACTATCAGTATTATCCTCAAATCCTATCGAAATAATTGTGCCTTCACCCAGTTGAATCATGTCAATAATTTTTCCACTTAACTGGTTTTTATCAGAATTCGTATTATTTGGGTCAATTATTTCTATCACCTGAGATGATGGGACCATCCAATCTATTTCTTCTCCTAATTCAAACTCCGGAGAGTATGCGCATATCAATGTTATATCGTGCCATTGAATGTAGCTAGATTGAGATTCGCTATCGTGCTTTATTATCTTGCCATGATAAATATTGTCTTGTCCGGTTAAGCTTGCAACGCGTGATGAATTAGGTCGCGTCATGACATTCTCAGGATCATCAATTTGCAAACCAGTCCCTTCATGAATTATGCATAATTTGTCGGCGATACGCCTTGCTTCATTTAGGTCATGCGTGACGTGAATAATTGGGATATTGAGCTTATGTTTTAACTGAATAAGTTCACGGACCAGGAATCGACGGGTTTGTTGATCAACCGAAGAAAATGGCTCATCTAGTAGCAAGATGTCAGGTTTTCTTGCAATGGCTCTTGCTACGGCGACGCGTTGTTGCTGACCTCCAGACAGTTGATGAGGAAGGCGATCACCTAGACCAGTGAGATGTACCAGTTCTATGTATTCATCTATGAGTTCGTTACGAATTGATGGATCATTTTCAGAAATGGGAATTGAGATATTTTCCCTTACTGACAGGTGAGGAAATAAAGCATAATCCTGAAATACAAACCCTGCTGCGCGGGTCTGGACTGATACATTAATGTCTTCTTTTGAATCGAACCAGTTATTTCCCATGCAGACAATCTTGCCGGAGTTCGGTGTATATAGCCCCGATATACTGCGTAAGATAGTGGTCTTTCCACTCCCGGAGGGGCCAACAATGACAAAAATTTCGCCACTATTACAGCTAAATTCAATGTCCAAATGGATAGGGTTTTCACTTTTCAGGTGAATATAGGTATTACCTTGGGCCACGGTAACTCCCCAACTTGTCATAAAAAATATAAATTATTGATATAGCGACAAAAGAAATACCAAGTAAGGTTGCAGACATAATCGCAGCATTGGCATTATCAAATGCCTGTACCCTGTCATAGATGGAAATGGCAATGGTTCTTGTTTCTCCTTGAATATTACCTCCCACCATGAGCACAACACCAAATTCACCCAGTGTATGTGCAAATGTCAAAATGATAGAGGTCAGGATGCCTGGCCATGCCAATGGTAATTCAATTCTGGTAAATGTTTTCCAGCTGCTCAAACCGCAACTCCAAGCTGCTTCTCTGATAGATTGTGGGATAGATTCAAAAGCCCTTTGCATCGGTTGAATAGCAAATGGAATATTAAAAATAATCGATGCTATAAGGATGCCCTGAAATGAGAAAACAAGCGATGAGCCAAAGACAGACTCATACCATTGTCCAAGAGGGGTGCGATTCCCCATGGCTGAGAGTAGATAAAATCCTAGTACCGTAGGTGGCAAGATCAGAGGCAATGCAAGCAATGCCTGTAAAATATTGCGCCCGGGAAAAGAATGCCAGGCGATCAATCTTGCCAGTATGATGCCAAACGGGATCAGAATTATGCAGGTATAAAATCCGAGAGATAAGGATAATTCCAGAGCCTGCCAATCCATTTAATTATTACCCGTATATCGATAGCCATACTTTTCGAGGATAGACACGGCATGATTACTGGCCAGGTAATCACTAAAACTGAATGTAACAGGATTATCGTCTTTCAATATTACTATGTATTGTGAAATACGATTGTGCCATAGAGGATTAATTGGAATATATGTTCCAGATCCATCAAGCTTTGCCTGTAAAATAAATGACTTGGGAATGATTGCAAGATCAAGGTTGCCAGTATGAATATACGGGACTATTTGTGCCACGCTTTCCGCAAGAAGAAGCGAGTTTAAATTAATGGCCCAGATCCCTGCAGTTTGCAGGGCTTCCATTGCAGCAATGCCATAGGGCGCGTGCTCAGGATTAGCAATGGCAATCCTTCCCTGATCACCAAATTTTATCGCGCCGATTATACTTTCAGCTGTTTTATGGTGAATAAATGATGAACCTGTTGGCACAAAGAATCCGATTTCACCTTCTATGTATTCAAATTTGTGCTTGATAGTAATTTTCTGTTCAATCAAAAAGTCAATGTACTGTGTACTTGCGGTAATGAACATATCATACGGCGCGCCTTGCACAATTTGCCTTGACAGGTTTCCTGATGATCCAAAAGAAAGCCTGATGGTTTCTCCGGTATCTGCTTTAAATTTATCAGCAATTTCAGATATGGGTGTCGTTAAATTTGATGCTACTGCAACTATAGGCGAGTCCGCATACCCCCAGCTTGGGATTAAATATAAACAAATTAAAAGCGACAAAATATTAAATAATTTCGCTATATAAACGTAGGAAACTTTTAATCGCGCAGAGTAGTAAAACATTTTAATAATTTGATGAAATGCCATTTATACGGGAATTCGCATTGTAACAAATTCCTCGGCGGCCGTTGGATGTATTCCGATTGTTGAGTCCAGTTGAGCCTTCGTAACACCAGCTTTGATTGCAATCGCTATGCCCTGGATAATTTCACCTGCATCGTAACCTATCATATGTGCACCGATGACTTCGTCGCTGGCTGTATCTACAATAAGTTTCATTAATGTTCTTTCGTTTGATCCAGAGATTGAATGTTTAAGGTGTGTGAACTCAGACTTGAATACCTGAATTTTATCAAATTTCTCTCTGGCTTCCTCTTCTGAATAACCAACTGTTGCAAAATTTGGTTGGCAAAAAATGCAAGTGGGGATGTTTTTGTAGTCAACATCCGTGATCTTATTTCCAAATAAAGCATTAGCCAACACCATGCCTTCAGCAATGGCTACTGGGGTCAATGCATAATGGTCTGTGACATCACCAATGGCATAGATAGAAGGATTGCTGGTTTGGTAATCATTGTTGATCTTGATAGCACGGTTTTTATCAAGTTCCACGCCTGCTTTCTCAAGTCCAAGACCTGTAATGTTTGGTCGTCTACCTGTTGCGCACATTATTAAATTTGTTGTTATTTCTGAATTGTCTGCAAGTTGTAATTTATAACAATCTTCTGATTTACTGATTGATTCAATTGTATTGTTTGCTATTAAGTGGATGCCTTTTTTATCGACTTCATTAGTCAGAAATTTTCGCATTTCGTCGTCAAACCCGCGTAGTAATAATGGCGCGCGATAGAGCAGGGTGGTCTCCACTCCAAGTCCATTGAAAATTCCTGCAAATTCAACAGCGATGTAACCACCACCTACGACAACAATGCTTTTAGGAAGTGAGTCGAGATAGAATGCCTCATTTGATGTAATGATATTTTCCTTACCATGAATCTCAGGTACGTCTGGCCATGCGCCGGTTGCAATCAGAATATTGCTGGCAGTATAGTTTTTATCATTAATCGAAATTGTATTGGAGCCAGTTAAAGTTGCTCTGCCATTAATCAGTTCAACACCTGATTCGGATAATAGTCTTTCGTATACTGAATTTAGCCGTTTTATTTCATTATTCTTGTTATTGATCAGGGTTTTCCAATCAAAGTGTATATCACCTGTATCCCAACCATAATTTTTTGCGCCTTGAAATTCATCTTCAAAAGATGATGCATAGACAAATAACTTCTTGGGTACACAGCCTACATTGACACATGTGCCACCCAGATATTTTTCCTCAGCTATTGCTACTTTAGCGCCGAGAGATGCCGCAACCCGACCAGCTCTGACACCACCTGAACCCGCTCCAATAATAAACAGATCGAAATCGTTACTTTTCAATTTTATCTTCCTCGTGATATTTAAATCCCTGATATGATGGAGATCACATAGTAATCAAAAAATTTAAATATTTAGTGACCATATAGTCTATTTTATTCTTATAATCTTACAATGCATAATCATACACATGCCAAGGCCTCAAATCCTGAATTGATGAAGCGGGCTACCTACGCGTCAGTTTTTGTTGCGAGCATACTAATAATTATCAAAATTTTTGCCTGGTTCATTACAGACTCAGTCTCAATTTTATCTAGTCTGATAGATTCTTCACTAGATTTAATGGCATCAATATTTAATATGATAGCGGTAAGACATTCTTTGTTACCGGCTGATGATATTCATCGGTTTGGACATGGAAAGGCTGAACCATTAGCCGGTTTAGGACAGGCCGCATTTATAACTGGTTCTTCAGTTTTTTTATGTATTGAAGCTGTTCATCGCATAATTAGTCCAGTGGAAATTGATAAAGGGATATTTGCAATAGTCGTAATGTTAATTTCAATGATGTTGTCTATTATATTAATGCTATATCAACATCATGTCGTAAAGCGTACAGAATCATTGGCAATAAAAGCAGATTCTATTCATTATTTAAATGATGTTGGTATAAATCTTGGTGTAATATTTGCCGTGATATTGTCAGTTTGGTTTGACTGGACATATGCCGATCCAATTTTTGCATTAGCAATAGCTGTCATTATATTGTATTCAGTGTGGAAGATTGCCAGGCTATCCCTGGACCAGTTGATGGATAGTGAATTACCTTATGAACAAAGAGACAGGATTCAATTTCTTGCTGAAAGTCACTTACAAGTCCTGGATGTGCATGATTTACGTACTAGAAAATCTGGGCAAGATAAATTTATACAATTGCATATTGTGATTGATGGAAATCAAACTCTGGAAAAAGCACATGCAATTGCAGAGGAAGTAGAAAGTCTTATCGAAGCAGAATTTCCAAATTCAGATATTATTATCCATCAAGATCCTGATAATAATTATTCATAAGTTCTATTTATATTAGAGCGTTAAATAATAATTTTTATTCTGGTGTTAAGTGCCTGGAAAATTTATGAGCTAATAAAGGTATCAATCCTATTAGGATAAAGGAGGCAAGTACCTTGATAGACAAAATGTCCTGAACATTGCTTATTGTTGCTATTTGAACACCACCATTAACCAATATACTGGTCATTGGGACCATGCCGACCAGGGTAATAATACTGAATGAGAATAATGGCATGGGTGTTATTCCCATGACTGCATTGATAATGAAATAGGGGAAAATTGGTATCAACCTAAGTGAAAGAAGATAGATATTTCCGTTTTTTTTAATCCCTTCATTAATGATCTTCAGCTTTTCTCCATATCGTTGTTGAATCAGATCCTTGAACAAGTATCGAGAGAGCATAAATGCAGTAGTTGCCCCTAATGTGCCTGCAATGGAAACAAAAATTATTCCCCATGCCAATCCAAATATAGCACCTCCTGCCACACTTAAAATACCAGCAACCGGTAAGGATAAGCTTGTGCCAGTCACATAGATTAAAATAAATAGTATTACTATTTGTATAGGATAGGATTCTTTATAGGCGCTTATTTCAGATTTAATATTTTTTATTGTCTCAAGTGTAAAAAATTCATTTATCCCGAATATAAAAAAAAAGGATATGAAAATCAGTAATAGACCAAAAATAATTAATTTTATATAGAGTGATTTCATTGTTTATATGGAAGTTGAAAATATGAATTCCCAGTAGCTATGTTTATCAAAATGTGTTTTTTTGTGAGTAATGACACTTTAAAATTCTATATAATCAATAATTTAGAATATGATAGCTTATCTATAACTACCTAAAAATAAAGATAAAATTCCATATATATCTGTTTGAACTTTCTTATATATCCAAAATACTTGGATTTTCTCGTGCACAGGGTAAGATCATATGTCACTGAAATATTTTAGGCACGGGGAAAGACATGATGCTTCGTTCATTAGTACTAACATTCCTGGTTATTTTTTCCATTAATCTTGCTGCAGTCGATTATTCGACACCTATGGGCAGGGTGAAAGATACGACAGACAGAGTCATATCTATTTTGAAAAAAAATTCCTTAGATCGAGAAGAACGATGGGAAAGAATTGCAGCCCTGATTTATGAAGGCTTTGATTTCAGGAGTATGTCTCAAAGCGTACTTGCTACACAATGGAAACGCGCAACTGAGGAAGAACGTAAAAAATTTACTGAGTTTTTTTCCCAATACATTGAAGCAACTTATCGATCTAAAATTGAAGCATATACAAATCAAAAAATTGTATATAAAGATGAGGTAATTAAGGGTAATTTAGGCGTTGTTGAAACAGTCATTATGGCTGGAGATATTGAAATACCGGTAAACTATAAGCTAAGGAATAATGATGGCAGTTGGTATGCCTACGATGTTGTAGTTGAAGGTGTGAGTCTTGTTGCTAATTATCGAAGTACTTTCGCTGCGATTGTGAAAAATGAAGGTATGGACGGATTGATGTCTAATATTCAACGGAGAATAGATCGTTATAAAGAAGAAAGTGAAAATAACGAGAATGCCGAAGGATAAATTTATAAACTCTTTGTATTGATCAATTAATAATTAATCACCACTTTCAAATATATATTTACTGATAAGTTCTTCCAGGTTAATGGAAGGTTCCGTTTCATAAATCTCGCCACCATCTTCCAGATAAATATCCAGTCCGCCTGGCGTTAATTTGACAAACTTATCTCCGATGATGCCGGCGGTCCTGACAGACGCTATTGAATCTTCAGAAATCATAACGCCGTTATCAATATTCATGGTGACAATGGCGTAGTAATCAACGGTATCAAACTCAATATTTGTTATTTCACCAACCCTGACACCAGCCGCTTCTACAAAAGCACCAGTTCTCAAGCCGGATGCAGAAGTAAACTTTGCAATTACCGAGTATTGATCTTGACCAAATAAGCTAATATTACCAAGCTTGATAGCAATAAATGATATAGCTAATAGTCCGACTATCATGAATATCCCAACACTAATCTCTGCTTTTTTCTTTTTGTCACTCATGTTTTTATACCTATAGAATTATTGCGCTGATTATATAGTCAGCAAATAGTACTGTGATGGATGAAAGAACGACGGCATCAGTTGTTACCTTGCTGACACCTTCTGATCCGTGTGCGCCACCTTTTTCCAGATGTAGGTGATAACCTTTTGATGTTGCTACCCATATCATAATTAATCCAAAGAAAAATGATTTCATACTTCCCATGAAAATATCCCGCCATAATACAGAATCATACATGCCACCAAGATATGATCCTGGACTGACACCAAAAAGAATAACTCCGACAAAATAGCCACCAAATATTCCAACCAGAATAAATATGGCTGTGAGTATGGGCATGGATATTAAGGCTGCCAGCAACCTGGGTGCTATCAGGTGTTTATATGGGTCAATCGCCATGCATTCCAGGGCATCAATTTGCTGCTCATTACGCATTATGCTGATTTCAGCACAAATTGCTGAACCCGCACGACCGATGATGATCAATGCAGTGAGTACAGGACCCAGCTCACGAATCAGGCTAAGTCCTACGGCAGATCCTAGCAGGGCTACTGAGCCAAAACGAAGTAAAGTGTCGTAAAACTGTAGTGCCACTACCATGCCTACAAAGACGCCCGAAACCAGAATCACGAGTAATGACCTTGCGCCAATAAAATGTAGTTGCTTAATTATTGGATTGATTCTGTAGGGTGGGGCGACTATTTTCCATAATCCGTTGACTAGAAAAATTCCAGATCTACCAATGCGCTCTATCTGGTCGATAATATAATCTGCAATGGCAGTCAGTATCATCATTATTCTGTTAGCCTGCGAATATAATCATCACCATCAACTTCTTTAATAGCAGAAACGCGATTTAGCATATTAACGATACGCTCATCTTCGCATAATCTGATTTCATCTTTCGTGCCAGTCACTATCTGTTTACCTTTATCTAACACTGTGATTCTATCTGCGACATGAAATGCACTTTCCATTTCATGTGTAATTATCACGATGGTCATATTGAGCGCATCTCTTAACTGGAGAATTAAGGTGTCCAGTTGTGCAGATGTTACAGGGTCAAGACCAGCAGACGGTTCATCGAAGAATAGTAATTTAGGATCCATTACCACAGCGCGTGCAAGACCTGCTCGTTTTAACATGCCTCCTGACAGCTGAGCAGGCATCAAGTCTTCATGGTCTGCAAGATTCATAAGCCCCAGTTTCATTCTTGTCATAATCTGAATGGTACTGTTGTCCAGCTTCGTATGTTCATGTAGTGGAAGCTCGACATTTTCCCTGACAGTTAGCGAACTGAATAAGGCGCCATTTTGAAATGCTACTCCAATATTTCTGCGTAGGTCATACAGACTTTTTTTATTTAGTTTTGATAAATCTTTACCAAGGACTTCCATGGTCCCCGAACTGTGTTGCATTAGACCTAAAACATTTTTAAATAGGGTGCTTTTCCCAGATCCACTGTGTCCCATAACCACCAGGATTTCTTTTTCATAAACGGTGAGGTTAATGTCATCCAGTGCAAGTACATCTCCGTAGTGAGTACACAAATTTGTCAGTTTAATGACTGCATTTCTGTCTTCTTCTTTTGTCATACTTTGGATATTTCTTGCCAAGGAAAAGAATTAGAAGGGTGAACTTTGCCCCCTATTGAGTTGCCTGGTTGATTTTATCTTGTATATCAATTGTGAGTCGGTCTGCTTCTGAGATATCGTTAGAGTTCATCTCGTCGGACAGTGTGTCTCGACGACGAATATCCATAACATTGCCGCTTTGTGCAAGTATATTATACCAGGCAAGTGCTTTAACCTTATCCTCGTTAATCCCATATCCATGTTCGTACATAACCCCAAGATTACGCTGCGCGATGGTATGTCCTTTCATTGCAGCTTTTCCGTACCAGTAAACTGCCTGAGTCTTGTCTTCCATTGTGCCTTCTGCATACGCATAGGCTACGCCAACTTTATATTGAGCTGGCACATAGTCTTTTTTGGCTGCATTCATGAAATGCTCAAAGGCAGTTTCGAGATTTTTAGCAACGCCTTCACCAAAGGAATATGCCAGTCCCCGTTCATAATCAACTGTTGCTAATGATGAAGGAATGGCTTGTGATGTGGCGGGCGCGAGCGTGGCAACCATTACTTCAGTAGCATGGTCGTTTGACTCTGAAATATTAATGTCTAATGAAGTATCCATCTTAATACTCAGCGACTCATCGATGCCCAGGATTTCCTCTGCAATATCCTTGGTAATAACGGTATTGCTTTGTGTGTAACGATCTATGTTTGCAACATTATGTTGAGCTGCTTCGTGTCCCTGATTAGCCGCTTCATTGTACCAGTACCTTGCTTGTGCATCGTCCTGGGGTATCCCTTCTCCCATAAGATACATATTCCCAAGACTGTATTGGGCATCCACATTTCCCTGCTCTGCCGCCCGTCTGTACCATAATGCAGCCAGAGCATAACTTTGCTCTTTGCCTAATCCTTGATAGTAGAGTGTCGCGAGGCGATATTGTGCCATCAGGCTACCCTGTGCAGCTGCTGATTGAAAATGCTCGGCGGCTTCACCATAGTTTTTTTGTTCGAATTCAAAGATTCCCTGGTCATAAGTATTATTTGCAGCATCAATTGAAACTTCTGCGGATTGACTTAACGATGATTGAGTGATGACTTCTTCATCAATCATTGTAATTGGATCATCACCTTCAGTGATTGACGAATTTGCTGAGTCTCGTCTTCCAAATAATCGGCCAAAAAAACCACCGGGTCTTTCTTCTGCCTGTATTGATACATCTTCGTCATTCATCTCAACAGGCTCAGATGGTGCCTGCTCAACCATGTCGTCTTGCTCTACTGTGGCGATTTGCTCGGAATTTTCTGATTGTGTGGTTTCTGTTGAAGAGCGACGTCCGAATAAGCTGCCAAATAGACCGCCACTTTGTTGTTCTTGCGCCGTGTCCACAGACTCGTCCTGGATTACGGTTTCAGCATCAGATGCCATCTCCATATCTGTAATTTGTTGGGACTCTTCATTTGACGAAACAGGGTTTATATCATCAGGCTTTGATTGACGGCGAAAAAGCCCACTAAAAAAACCGCGTGATGACTGGGTTGCATCAGGGGTATCAATTTCTTCCTCAGAAATATTTTCTGATGCCAAGTCTGTTGCTTGAGATGTCTCCGGTGATTCATTACTAACTGTAGAGTAGTCCTCCACTGCTACTTCCAATGTTTCAGAGTCATCCTGATTGTTTATTGATCGAGAGAATAGACGGTTGAAAAATCCCCTTGATTCATTTTCCGGGGCTGCCAGGTCATCATCAGATGCAAGCATAACCTCGGGTATAGAACTAGATTCTTCCGGCAGACTGGCATCGAGAGTATCGATATCTAATAGACCGCTGGCATTATCTACCATGACGATGCTTGAAGAACTGGTAGCTTGACTAAGTTCTACAGGTTCGCTGGGCGCTTGTGTCTCAAGTATATACGTTTCTGTTGTGGGCTCTTCACGAATGAATTCTTCCTGTACATATTCTTCTACAGGCTCGGAAATGATAGGCTCATTTTGCTGTTCTACCTCTTCAGGAATAACAGGTACTGTTTCAGCTGCTTGTTGTTGTGTGTTGCGCATTGAAGATGCAAGCGTGCGGTCTATATTATTCAACTCTACCGTCGCGGGTTCATAACCCTGCTCTGATGACATTTGATACCATCTTCTTGATTCAATCAGATTCTGAGTGACGCCTGTACCGGAGCGATACATGCTTCCAAGATTAAACTGGGCGATTGCATCACCTTGTTGAGCGGCCAGGGCATACCAGCGCGCGGCTTCTGGGTAATCCAATGGCACGCCGTTTCCAGTGTGAAATTTACTGCCTAGTAGAACTTGAGCATTTACATAACCATTCTCTGCCGACCGCGATAACCAGTAGGCGGCATTTTCAGGATCTTGTTCCACGCCTTCACCATATGTGTACGATAATCCAAGACTATACTGGGCAATGGCATGGTCCTGTTCTGCTGCTCGGGTATACCAGTTTACCGCTTCAATAAAATTTTGTTCTACGCCTTCACCAAATGCATAGGCAACCGCGAGATTATACTGGGCATCGGCATTACCTTGTTGAGCTGCTTGTCTATACCATCTAACAGCGGCTTCATAGTCCTGGGAAATACCTTCACCGACATACAACATGTAGCCGAGAGTTGCCTGGGCAACATCATTTCCTGTCTGGGCCAGTGAGGTGTATTCAGCAATGGCTGTTTCATAGTCCCCGGCTGCCCGTGCTATGTCAGCCGATACAATATCTGCATGGCTAGTTGGGGTATGAAGGACAAATGTAAGAATTATTAGGAGATATATACTGCGTGTCATCGCTTTCCTCCGTTTATGGCGACGTTTTGAAGATGTATAAGCATTTCAATAATAACAGGATTCCCAGCAAATTATGTACACAATCATGGTTAAAATAGTCAGGATGAGCTATTGAGAAATCTGCTCATATCGAATTAAAAATCAGTCAATAATGATGCGGCGCAGCAATAAGGTCTCATCCCTGGAATAATTATGGGAATATTTCCAGTAATACCCTAATCATAATTTGCATTGGTATGTGCATTCGCCTAGAATTCGTGCTCTTTTTATCCTTGCTCCACCGTATTTAGGCGGGGGGCATTAACCCGAGAGGATCACAATGAGACATTATGAAATTGTATTTCTGGTCCACCCAGACCAGAGTGAGCAGGTGCCTGCAATGATTGAACGTTATCGTTCTATGATTGAATCAGGTGAAGGTCGTATCCACCGCATGGAAGACTGGGGAAGACGTCTTCTGGCATATCCCATCAATAAAGTCCATAAAGCACACTATGTTTTAATGAATATTGAGTGTGATCAAGCGATTTTAGATCAGCTAAATAGTGCATTTAGATTTAATGATGCTGTGATAAGAGATATGGTTATTCGCAAAGACCACGCTGAGACAGAACCCTCTTTTTTGGCCAAGAGTAAAGAAGAGGCCGAAGAGCAGGAGAAAATTAATGCTATCAGAGAAGCAGCAAAAATTGCGGATGAACAGGCCAGAGTTGATGCATTAGAAAAAGTTGATGACGCGAATACCAATGAGGTTTCGGAGGAAGTAGCATCAAGTGATGACGCGAATACCGATGAGGTTTCAGAGGATGTAGCATCAAATGATGACGCGGAGATTAATGAGGTTTCAGAGGAAGCACCATCGAGTGAATCTCAAGAGACATCTGAGAAGACCGATGACCCAGATAAAAATACTGAAACGAACTAATACAGGACAGAAAAATGGCTAAATATTTTAGAAAAAAAAGGTTTTGTAAGTTTACTGCAGAAAAATTTATTGAGATTGATTACAAAGATCTGAATACCTTGAAAGCGTATGTTACTGAAACCGGTAAAATAGTTCCAAGTCGTGTTTCAGGGACCAATGCAATTTATCAACGACAACTTTCCACTGCCGTTAAAAGGGCACGATATCTGGCACTATTGCCATATTCAGATACTCACTAACAGTTAAAGAAATTATTGTCAGCAAAATGTCCAGGCATTCGATAAATGCCTGGACATTATCACTATAGAAAAATCAATGAAATTACTGGGTCAATATTTACTAGCAGAAAAGTATAAATCTGTGGCGATGCTAAGCTTATTGACTGTCATGTCATTGTTGATCCCACCGTTAACCTACATCATCAGTGCGACGCCATTTGCATTAATCACCCTTAGAAAGGGTGGGAAGTATGGTTTGCAAGTCATGATATATACCCTGCTCGCCATATCGATATTTGGATATTTTAGTCGTATCGGGTTTGGCTTAGGGGCAACATTATCTACCAGTATTTGGATTCCCGTGTGGTTATGCAGCATAATTTTACGTGTGTCAGAATCGCAGGCATTGTCGATTATGGGTGCAGGTGGTATAGGAATTTTATTTGTACTGGCACTTGCACCATTTAACGAAGACATTAGTCAATGGTGGCAATCATCAATTAACGCTTTTCTAGAAAAAAGCCTGTCTACTGCAGAATTGGCAGATGTCCAGACAATTCTGGATACTATTATGCCTTTAATCAGTGGGATCATTGCTGCAGGTATCGTGATAAGTCTGGTAGTCAGTATCTTACTGGCAAGGGCATGGCAATCTGCAATATTTAATCCTGGCGGGTTCTGGCAAGAATTTTACCAATTATCACTACCCAGGCAGTTAACATTTTTTAGCTTGGCAATGATGGTACTTAGTTTTGTCGGACTTGGAAGCCTTTCGTGGCTGGCACAAAATATATTAGTTATTTTGATAATATTACATGTAGTACAAGGTATCGTAGCTGTACATCGAATTGTTCAGCAGCGTAGTCTTTCCAGGACATGGTTAATAGTCATGTATAGTTTCTTGATATTTATGCCTCAAATGGCACTATTTATTGCATTTCTTGGCATTGCAGATTCACTTAAAAAGAGTAACAAAACACCACCTGCTGACAGCTAGCAGGTGTGCTATGATAATTTTTATCCGGAGGTGTTAAATGGAAATCATCCTACTTGAAAAAATACAAAATCTAGGTGTCCTTGGTGATACGGTTCGCGTAAAACCTGGATACGGGCGGAATTTTCTTATTCCCAATGGGAAGGCCGTGCCCGCATCTAAGGAAAATATTGTAAAATTTGAAGCTCAACGAGCAGAGCTTGAAAAAGCCCAGGGAGATATTTTACAAAAGGCAACCAGACGCGCTGAAGATCTGAATGGTTTTGATGTGACGATAAACCGAAAAGCAGGCACAGAGGGGAAATTGTATGGTTCCGTTGGTACAGCCGACATTGCTGAAGCTGTTGTCGCTGCTGGACAGGAAATCGGAAAAAATGAAATAAGATTGCCTGATGGTCCCTTTAGGCAAATAGGTGGATTTGATGTTGAAGTTTCGCTTCATCCTGATGTGAGTACAACAATACGCATTAATATTGTCGCTGAAGAAGAATAACCAGTATATTACTGATATTTATTGAATTAGCTCTTGTTGTAGCCTGATATACAGGCACTGTCGTGTATGTTCGTGTATGTTTTCTTCTATGAATACGCAAATGTGCGTCGTAGAATTATAAAGTGTTGAGCCAATAAAATATGAAGAGGCCTAATGGTAGAATCTGCTCATAAAAATCAGGATACAGAAACAACATCCCTGAAAATTCCTCCACATTCCATCGAAGCTGAGCAGGCCATTCTTGGTGGATTGTTTCTAGATCCAAATGCATGGACTAAAGTATCTGAACGTTTAAGAGACGACGATTTTTACCGTAAGGATCACCAGATAATATTTAATGCAGTATCAAAACTAGATAGTGAAGGCCATCCCTTTGATCTCGTGACAGTTGCAGAATGGCTTGAAAATAATCAGATTCTCGATGATGCAGGTGGGTTAGGATATTTATCTGCATTAGCTGATAACACCCCAGGTGCAAGTAACGTTACTGCTTATGCAGATATAGTCAGGAAAAGATCAATACTGCGGCAGTTAATCAAGGCGACAAACGAAATCAGTGATTCAGTATTTAATCCTATGGGAAGGTCCAGTAATGAGATTTTGGATTTTGCTGAATCAACAATATTTCAGATTGCCGAACAGGAATCGCGAGGAAGAAAAAATTACAATGCCATCAAAGATTTACTGGTATCCACTCTGGACCGAATTGATGAGCTGTATCAAAAAAAATCACATATAACAGGAATTGCCACCGGTTATACCGATTTTGATCGACAGACCGCAGGCTTACAGAATTCAGATTTAATCATTGTTGCCGGTAGACCATCCATGGGCAAAACCGCATTTGCAGTTAATTTGGCCGAACATGCCATAATTAAAGATAAATTATCTGTTGCTATTTTTAGCATGGAAATGTCAGGTGAACAGCTATCTATGCGTATGATGTCTTCTTTGGGCAGAATCGACCAACATAAAGTCAGAACGGGAAAATTGGACGATGAAGATTGGCCAAGGTTAACCTCAGCAGTAGAAATATTAAAAGATTCTAAATTATTTATTGATGATACCCCTGCCTTGACCCCTGTGGAATTGAGATCCAGATGTCGAAGGTTAACCAGAGAGCATGGTCTGGATATGGTCATCGTAGATTACCTCCAGTTGATGCAAGTCCATGGGAACAAGGAAAACCGCGCAACGGAAATTTCAGAAATTTCACGTTCATTAAAAGCGATGGCGAAAGAATTAAATATCCCCGTTATTGCGCTTTCCCAGTTAAATAGAAGCCTGGAACAAAGGCCGAATAAAAGACCAGTAATGTCAGATTTACGGGAATCCGGGGCCATAGAGCAGGATGCGGATGTGATCGTCTTTATCTATCGCGATGAGGTTTACGATGAAGAAAGCCCTAACAAGGGCATAGCTGAGATTATTATTGGTAAACAGCGTAATGGTCCCATAGGTACCGTAAAGTTATCATTTTTGGGTCGTTATACTCGATTTGAGAATTATGTTGATTCCCAACCTTTTATGCACGGGGCCCCTGAATGAGCCGGCCGGCAAAGGTCAATATAAATTTAACAGCCCTACGTAAAAATTTTTCCCGCGTAAAAAACCTTGCCCCTAAAAGTAGTATCCTTTCTGTCGTTAAGGCAGACGCCTATGGTCATGGATTATCACGAGTTGCAGAGACATTACAACAATCTGATGCGTTTGGCGTCGCCTGTGTTGAGGAAGCGATTGAATTGCGAGATGCAGGTGTCGATAGACCCATTTTGTTGCTTGAAGGACCGTTTACATTTGAAGAACTAACTCTGGTTGCAGCTTTGAAGCTGGATATCGTGGTTCATCATGCAGAGCAAATAAAAATGATAGAGCGGTTTCAATCTGATTACCAGATACCAGTCTGGTTGAAAATTGATACGGGGATGCATCGATTGGGGTTTGATGTAGGCTCGATTAAGCAAGTTCATGAAAAATTATTGTCTTTAAAAAATATTAAAGATGAGATAGTCCTAATGTCACATTATGCTGATGCGGCAAATCCGGATGCAAGCATTACCAAAACACAATCCACGAAATTTCAAGAATTAACGCAGAATTTATCATGCAAACGATCGATGTGTAATTCTGCAGGTATCATTAATCAGTCAAATAGCCATTACGATTATGTTCGTCCGGGTTTAATGTTATATGGCGTGTCTCCCATAAATAATAAAGTCTCATCAGATTTTGATTTGACACCTGTGATGTCATTGCATTCCGAATTAATTGCAATTAAAAGTGTGAATAAGGGAGACACTGTAGGATATGGTGCCACATGGCGATGTCCAGAAGATATGCCAGTTGGAATCGTGGCGATTGGTTATGGAGATGGATATCCTCGTCATGCAAAATCTGGGACACCAGTAATGATTAATGGCTTGCAAGCACAATTAATCGGGCATCCCTCTATGGATATGATCACTGTAGATCTACGTGGCATATCTGGTGCAAAAATAGGTGATCCTGTTGAGTTATGGGGGGATAATTTGCCCGTTGAGTTAGTAGCTAAGCATGCAGAAACGATTGCTTATGAGTTGCTTAGTGGTGTCCATAAACGATTAAATGTCAATATATATGACGAAGATTAAGACTCAATATATTTGTAATGAATGTGGTGCCACGTCACCAAAATGGGTGGGGCAATGTCCAGATTGTAATAGCTGGAACGCATTTGAAGAAACCGTGTTGGCAAAAAAAAACGGGGGGGTTGTTAATTCAATTTTACCCATCGCACCATCCGTGGTACGAACTTTGAATGATATAGAGCTAACTGAACAACCAAGAATAAGTACCGGAATTACAGAGTTAGATAGAGTGTTAGGCGGTGGTATAGTTGGTGGTTCCGTGATATTAATTGGTGGTGATCCCGGCATAGGAAAATCGACAATACTCTTGCAGATGGTTTCAAATCTCAGTGGCAAAAAAAATATTAGTACTTTGTATGTGTCAGGAGAAGAGTCGCTGCAACAACTAAGTTTGAGAGGAACGCGACTGGATCTGGATATGTCAGCTCTTAAATCCATAAGTGAAGTGCAAATTGAGCAGATTTTTAGTGCGGCACTTAACGAACAACCTCAAATTCTGGTTATAGATTCAATACAGACTGTGCTGACTGAACAGTTAACATCTTCTCCAGGTTCAGTAGCACAGATCAGAGAATGTGCATCTCAATTAGTCAGGTATGCAAAGCAGACAAATACATCAGTAATACTGGTGGGTCATGTGACTAAGGAAGGGACCCTGGCCGGACCGAGAGTTCTTGAACATATGGTCGATACTGTTCTTTACTTTGAAGGCGACAGTACAGAGCGTTTCAGAATTATCCGCTCAGTAAAAAATCGCTTTGGCGCTGTGAATGAATTGGGAATCTTTGCCATGACAGATCGTGGATTAAAAGAAGTTACCAATCCATCTGCCATTTTTCTTTCCAGTCACCAGGACAATACGCCTGGTAGTATAATCATGGTCACTCGAGAGGGAAGTAGACCTTTGCTGGTGGAAGTTCAGTCCCTTGTTAATTCATCTCATGGTCAGCAGCCACGCAGAGTAACAGTTGGCCTCGAAAATAATCGTTTGGCTATGTTGCTGGCAGTCATGGAAAGGTATTTAGGTCTTGCGACTTATGATCATGATATTTTTGTGAACGTGGTTGGAGGTGTCCGTATAGGCGACACTTCAGCTGATTTGCCGATAGTATTATCAATTTTGTCTAGCCTGAAAAATATTTCTATGCCAGAAAAATTAGTGGTTTTCGGTGAAATTGGCCTTGCAGGAGAACTTAGGCCAGTACAAGGTGGTCAGGAACGATTAAGTGAAGCCGCTAAACATGGATTCACCAGAGCGGTTATCCCTACAGCCAATCGACCCAGGAAAGAATCGTTAGAACTTCAAGTTGATGCCATCACCAACCTCCATGAGCTTATTCCATTGTTTTTGAAAGACAAATCGTAATCTTACAAACTAGCTTATAAACTATTTTTGTAACTCTTTAGTTCGCACGCCGAATTCGTTTGTGTGAAACATTTGTTATTTAATTCTTGGCGCTAATTAATTATGGGTTGTTATCCATTTATTGTTTTAGTCAGTTTATATTTGACTGAAATCATGAGTGACAAAATACTGATTTCAACAAGAATGAAGTAGCAATTGACATGAGTTTTGCATTTGTATACTAGGCGTTCTATGCTGCGGGTGTAATTCATGAATTTTGAATTAATTTTATATTAGGGGGGAAGATGAGTGATATACAAATAAGTGTAGATAAGGGCAAACTGGAATTATCACTGTTTTTATTAAGGCTAGGTGTATTTATCGTAATGTTTGCCTGGACACTGGATAAATTTATTGATCCTGCTCACGCAGCCAGGGTGTATGAAAATTTTTATTTTATCGGTGGTATGGGTGCAACGATAATGCAGATCATCGGTGCAATAGAAATTATTATCATACTCGCATTTCTTGCGGGGCGTTGGAAACGGTATACGTACGGATTTGTATTGATAGTCCATGGTGTCTCGACGCTATCAGCGTGGGAAAGGTATACGATAGATATTAGCCTGTTATTTTTTGCTGCCTGGCCCATGTTGGCTGCCTGTGTTGCATTGTATTTACTGAGAGAGCAGGATGTGAAATTCACAATTTAATAATGAGTCTGTTTCATCGCGTTATTGAATTTACTTCATGATTGTTTACTAAAACGGTAATTTTTGAAGTAAGCGCACCAGTATTTTGGTTTTTTGACTAAAGAGGTTTTGGGTAAACCATGCCCCAGCAACTCGTTTGTTTATTTCAGCAAGCGTAGGGTAGGGCGCAATCATTCCAGCGATAGCGCCTATTTTTAACCTGGAAGAAATGGCGAGCCCCCACACCTGGCAAAGTTCACCGGCATGTGGCCCAATTATAGATGCCCCTAATATATGACCTCGACGGGTTGTGATGACGCGCACATTGCCTGTAATTGTACGTTCGGCGATAGCACGGTCATTCTCCCTAAATGGCCATTGGGTAACCTTGATGTTATTACCGTACTCAATTTTTGCCTGTTTTTCAGTGAGGCCAACTTGTGCGAGTTCTGGATCAGTAAATGTTACCCAGGGTAGAGCCCGGTAATCAACTTTAGCCGGTATTTTAAAGCAAATATTACGAATCACGATGCCAGCATGATACCCAGCTATATGTGTAAATTGCGGACCACCTGATACATCGCCAATAGCATATATGTGTTTCTTATTTGTCCTTAGTCGCTTATCGACAGAAATACCTTTCTTATCATATTTTATCCCGGCCTTATCTAAATCCAGTGTGTCGGTTACAGGACTGCGGCCAGCGGAAACCAGTAAATGGCTGCCTGACACTTCAAAAATTTTTTCATTTCTTTCCAGGCAAACTGTAATTAAATCATTTTCTTTCTTAATCTGTTTAATGGCTACGCGCTCATATAAATTAATTCCATCATTTACCAGAACTTCTCGTAACGTGGAGACATTAGATTCATCATCTCTTGGTAATAGCGTTGCCATATCAAAAATACTGACCTGACTTCCTAATCGACAATGTGCCTGGGCCATTTCTATGCCGATAGGACCTGCGCCGATAATGAGTAGATGTTCCGGTTTTTCAGATAAATTAAAAATCGTTTCATTGGTTAATGGGGAGGCAGTGTTGATATCTTTTATGGGAGGAATGACAGGGCGAGATCCAGTAGCAATGACGACATATTTTGCCTGTATTACTTCATCTCCTGAGCGTATCAAATTAGGTGAAATAAATCGGGCTTCATTGCGTAATACTGTCACACCCAATCCTTCAAATCGTTGCTGTGAGTCATTTGGTTCTATCGATTTTATAACGTCCGATACATGATGTTTGATTGATAAAAAATCAATCCTTGGTTCAGTAGCAGCTATGCCGGGTATATCGCTGGATTGTTTTATGTGTGCATTTTTGGCTGCAGCAAGTAGTGCTTTTGAAGGCACGCAGCCAGTATTCAGGCAATCTCCACCCATTTTATCTTTTTCAATTAACACTGTACTTAAACCTAATTGTGAGGTCCCCGCAGCAACAGAAAGACCTCCCGAACCTGCTCCTATAACGCAAATGTCAGTTTTAATTGTAGTTTTCATAATATCGTATGATTATCAGGTTTTTGATTAGATTTAAGCAAGTTCACTTGCTTGATAATGACAGGAAGTAGAGCAAACAATCCAAGTAGTGCGAATGCAATCAGGGTTTCGGTGGATATAAGATCAGAGAGAGATTCAATGGTTCCCAGTTCTCGACCAACATTGGCATAGACAAATGTGCCGGGAATTATTCCCAGGAAGGTAGTGACCACATACGGTATCAGTCGGATATTAAAGAGTGCAGGTACGATATTGACCAGAAAGAATGGAAAGATAGGCACCAAACGCATAAACAATAGATACCCAATTGCATTTTGATTCATATTAGATTCAATTTTTTTATACAAAGGTCCTGCTTTTTGTCTTAACGTTGTACCGATAGCACTCTTGGCGGCTAAGAAAATAATGCTTGCGCCCATGGTTGCAGAAATTACGATTAAGAATGTACCAAGCCAGCGGTCGAACAAGAAACCACCCAGGAGCGTAAGGACAGTAGCAATTGGAAGAGACAATGCAACTGATATAATATACACGCCCACAAATGCCAGAATTGATATATAAGGGCGTTCGGTGACAATATTAAGTAATTCTGAGCGTTGTGACTTAATGGTATGTAAGTTCACATAATCTTGTAGTCCCAGGTACCATGCACATACTATCATTATCAGAATAATTGACAGTGGCAGGAATTTTTTTATTATATTTATATTCATGTATTTTTGTTGGTTTATGAAAACGAATATACGTGAGAGTATTCGTAAATGACAAACCTAAGTTACATTTGCAAGAGATAAGATGCAAAACAAATCGAGTGATACGATTTCTCTTTCGTCCCTGATGCATAAAGCACAGCAAGGAGATAAACAGGCTTATTCAACTCTGTTTGTCCAGGTGACTCCGATGTTACGGTCATTTATTTCTCGAAAAATTAATAATCCAGTTGATATGGAAGATATTGTTCAGGAAATTTTAATATCATTGCACAAAGCAGGGCATACCTATGATGCAAGCAGGCCATTTGAGGTATGGATGTATACAATTGCCAGGTATCGCCTGAATGATTATTTGCGGTCATATTATAAAAATGAATCTCTAAAAGAAAAAGTCAGGCTGGAATCTGATTATTTTTATGAGGATTCTAATGTAACTTCCAGCACAGATATTGACGAATCTATAAGTGAATTAATTGCGGCTTTACCCGAGAAACAAAGGACTATCGTAAACATGATGAAAGTCGAGGGATATACAGCTAAAGAAACAGCGCAAAAGGTCAATATGAGTGAAACAGCCGTAAAAGTAGCCGCACACAGGATATATAAGAAAATAGCTGAAAAACTTAAGATGAAAGAAGAGCATAACGATGAATACTGAAGACATAATTCATCAAATTACTGACGAGGGTGCATCCAGACCATTATTGCATCCTGCCCAACAATCGATCTTGTGGTTAATCGGGATTAATGTATATCTGTTGATTTTTCTTTTCTTCGATGGCTTTAGACCAGATGTCATGGACAAGTTAAATTCATCAGCTTTTCTAATCGAACTTTTTATGTTATTCATTATTGGAATGTCTGCAACATTCGCCGCTTTTTGTCTTTCAAGACCTGATGATTTTCAAATGCCCTGGATTAAATATTTACCATTCCCGCTATTATTGATTTTTGCGGTGTATGTATTCTTTAGTGCTGGCGAACATTTGCAAATAAACAACCTGATTAATTCGGTTGCACTGGTGGAGATACACTGTCCAATTCATATCCTTGGATTTAGTTTGGTACCTGCGATTGTCATATTTATTCTGGTGCGGATGGGTGCTGCAATTCGGTATTATTGGGCGGGTATTATGTCAATACTGTCCGTTACTGCGTTTGCTTATTTGTTTATGCGATTAGTGGAAAATAATGATAATCCTGCTCATTTATTCGTCTGGCATGCATTGCCCATTCTATTATTGTGCGTCATAGGTATGCTGATAGGGAGAAAGACCTTACGCTGGTAGTAGCGCGTTTTGAAAAATGGTGTAACGAATATAGGCTACCATCCAAAATATTTCCTGATCAGGAAATATCATGTCATTACATTTTAATAGCTAGCGTATTACTTTTTGGTCTTTCCTATTTCAATGGAGTGAATGATGACTCCAAGGTGATTGTATCATTATTTGGTTATTTATCTGGGTCGCCCTGGACATGGGAATGTGTAGCTGGATGTCAGGTAAAAACATTACAGTAGTATTTGGGTTTCAGGTAACCAGGATGAATTATGAACAAAGTTTTTCGGCCAATCTAATTTCAGCTATTTTGTGATTGGTACAAGCCGATACGGTATTCCCGTATCAACAACTCATGTATCATCTTCATCGATAATGGGTGTGGGCTTGTACGTAACGGGTATCAATTTAACTATTAATCTTATTTGAGAAACATTGGAGACTATTCATGACGCAGGAAACATTAAAGGATGTTCAAAATTATTATGGAAATGTACTTGAATCAAATGAAGACCTTAAGACCAGTGCCTGTTGTATCTCCGAATCTCCTCCAGAATATCTTCGCTCATTAA
This sequence comes from uncultured Gammaproteobacteria bacterium, assembly GCA_943788815.1. Lineage (GTDB taxonomy): Bacteria > Pseudomonadota > Gammaproteobacteria > Eutrophobiales > Eutrophobiaceae > Eutrophobius. Next base: position 93,331 of record CALSRS010000002.1, on the reverse strand, counting down.
TAAGTAATGTACATGAAACCGTCCAATCAAAATTCTATGGCTGTGGATCGCCGATTCCTGCTGCACTGGAAGGCTGTACCGTACTTGACCTTGGTTGTGGTACTGGAAGAGATGCCTATGTTTTAAGTCAATTAGTTGGCGAGAATGGCTCTGTTATAGGGCTAGATATGACAACTGAGCAACTATCAGTTGCAAACCAGTATGTTGGTTGGCATATGGATAAATTTGGATATAAACAAGCTAATGTTGAGTTTAAACATGGCTATATTGAAGATTTGAAGCAGGCAGGTATACAAGATAGTAGTATTGATCTGATTATTTCAAATTGCGTTATTAACCTTTCACCTGCAAAAGAATCTGTTTTTTCAGAAATTATCAGGGTATTAAAGCCTGGTGGAGAATTGTATTTCTCAGATGTTTTTTCTGGGCAACGAATTCCTGAACATCTAAAAAAAGACAAAGTACTCTATGGGGAATGTTTATCAGGGGCAATGTATACGGAAGATTTTCGGCGCATGATGACCCGGCTTGCAATACCTGATACAAGAGTAGTTAACAAACGTTTGTTAACATTAAATGATCCTGAACTATTTAAGAAAGCAGGCATGATTGATTTTTATTCCATGACGATTCGTGCATTTAAAGTTGGATTGGAAGACATTTGTGAAAATTTTGGGCATGTAGCCTATTACAATGGTTCAATTGCACAAGCACCACATCAATTCATGTTGGATGACCATCATGTATTTAAAACTGGAATGCCAGTTCCGGTATGTGGAAATACAGCAAACATGTTATCTGGCTCACGCTTTGGTTCGCATTTTACAATTGAAGGAGATTTTAGTACACATTATGGGCCATTCGACTGTACAACCGCCCCTGACACTAATGAAATTAGCAATGCTGGCTGTTGCTAATCACATGAGCTGATTTAGTCTTTATTATTATCAGTGTCGGCAGGTAATTTTTCTGCCCTGACTTTTTTGACAGCATTATCAGCAGATTGAAGTATTTCAAGCATATAGTTGTTGATTTTTAGACTGGTGCCTGATTCAGGGATATGCTCAAGGTTTTCCAGTATTAATCCATTCAAGGTTTTAGGTCCATCAATCGGTAGATCCCATTGTAGTTGTTTATTGATATCCCTTAGCATGGCAGACCCGTCAATTAACGTAGAGCCATCTTCTTGATAGTGGATATCCGGACTATAGGTTTGCAGGTCAGTGGTAAATTCACCGACGATTTCTTCTAATATATCTTCCATGGCAACTATGCCCTGGATATCACCATATTCGTCTACTACCAGACCAAGACGGAGTTTCTGTTTCTGAAAGAAACGAAGTTGCGAGTGTAAAGGTGTACCCATAGGCACAAAATATGGTTCATCCAGTTGAGAAATTATATCTTCGGCTTCAAATTGCTCTTTAGTAGAGAGGATTCTTGAAAATTTTCGAATATGTAAAATTCCCTTGATGTTGTCAATATTATCAATAAATACGGGTAAGCGCGTGTGTTGGAAATTAGTAATCTGGTCGATGATATCATCAGGCGAGTCATTCAAATCTATACCAACAATTTCACTGCGCGGGACCATAATGTCATCTACGATAACGTTTTCAAGATCCAGTATGCTAATTAACATCTTTTGATGTCGCATGGGGATCATATTTCCCGCTTCCAACACCACGCTCCTCAATTCTTCACGGGTTAATGGAGCTGCATCTGTAGCGTCTGGATTAATGTTAAACAAGGATAATAAGGTATTAGCAAGTAGATTTATCAACCAGACGAATGGGAAAAGTATTTTTCCAAGAAAAGTCAGAATATAAGCAGCAGGAAATGCGACGGCCTCGGGATAAAGTGCTGCGATAGTTTTTGGTGCCACTTCTGCAAATATCAGTACCAGTACGGTGAGAACTATAGTTGCAATGGCAATACCCGCTTCACCATATAATTTAATACCTATAACAGTGGCAATAGACGCGGCAGAAATATTGACCAGATTGTTGCCAAATAGGATTAGTCCTAGCAGTTGATCTGGCTTATCCAGTAATTTCTTAGCCAGTTTTGCACCTCTATGTCCTTCTTTGGCTAGATGATTCAATCGATATCGATTAAGTGCCATCATGCTGGTCTCTGAACTGGAGAAAAATGCAGATAGCACAAATAGCACAAACAATGTGATGGCCAACAGATTAATTGATAAGTTTTCCAATTTTACTTCCAGATAATATGTATTAGATAACTATATATCTATACGCGTTAAAGAATTAATTCATATACCAGCTTTGAACCGAAGTACCCGAGTGCAAGAAGTGCAAATCCCGTTAACGTCCATCGAACGAGTTTCTTTCCTCGCCATCCCCATGACCAACGGCCAAACAGGACGATGGCATAAAATAACCATGCAAGAATTGTCAGTACTGTTTTATGAGAAAGTTGTTGAGCAAATACGTCATTCACAAACATTAAGCCTGTTGCTAGTCCCAGGCTTAAAAGAAAAAAGCCAACCCATAAAATCTGGACTAGCAAGTCTTCCATGATTTGCATGGGGGGAAACAGACGCATACTGGTTACCGGATGTTTTATACGAAGAAAATGTTCCTGGATTGCGAGTATGACAGCCTGTAGGGCAGCGATGGTAAGAAGACTGTAGGCACCTATCGACAGTATAATATGAATATCTAATCCAAAATTTCCTGTTTCAGACACAATACGCTGACTGGGCACGGCAATTTCCAGAATTAATGCAATTGCAGTAACGGGTAAAAAAATAATTGCGAGATTAATAGTCGGTTTAATAAAAGTCGTTAGAATGATGACCAGAGTAACTGCCCAACTGACTAATGACAGGGCGTTATAAAATCCCATATTTAGACCCGCATCTGTAAATATTGACTGATACAAAACTATCCCGTGAAAAATTAATGCAGGAATACAAAGTATGAATAGTTTTGCATCCATCAGACGCGGTGAATTATCAATGGTAATAAATCGATACCCTAACCAACCTGTTGTTAATAGATAGAGGGTGATAGCAAGTATGCCAATAATGATTAAACTCATAAGATTTGTAATAATATCGCTCAGCGTTAGGTTTATTCTATCTTGATATTTTATTTGAATATAAGCAAGTTCAATAAGATATTATAACCTATTGAATATATTAAAAATAATATATAATTCTTATTAGATTAAATAAAGTTCAGGTTGGATTATTGTCATGTTTGAAAATTTAACAGGTAGGTTATCACAGGTTGTAAAGCAATTAAGGGGTCAAGCCAGGATCACCGAGGAAAATCTGGCAATTACATTACGTGAAGTAAGAATGGCACTGCTCGAGGCAGATGTTGCATTGCCTGTGGTCAAGGAGTTTATTGAGCATGTTCAAGAACGAGCACTTGGTCAAGATGTGAAATCCAGCCTGACACCAGGTCAGGCCATCATCAAAATTGTGCATGATGAACTAATCAAATTGATGGGGGATGGAAAATCCACCTTAAATATTAATCAACAACCACCTGTCATCATTCTTGTTGCAGGACTACAGGGCGCAGGCAAGACCACCACAGTTGCAAAACTGGGGAAATGGCTGTCTAGCCAGGAGAAGAAATCCATTATGACGGTCAGTTGTGATGTCTACCGTCCAGCTGCAATCAAGCAACTTGAAGTATTATCAAATGAAAATAAGCTGAATTTTTTCCCAAGTGATCCTGCTCAAGACCCTGTCACAATTGCCAAAAATGCGGTGAACGAAGCCAGAAAGAAATTTATGGATGTATTAATCATAGATAGCGCAGGGCGATTGCATGTGGATGATGAAATGATGAAAGAGATTTCAAATATTCATGAGGTTGCAAATCCATCAAATACCTTGTTTATTGTTGATAGCATGATGGGGCAAGATGCTGTCAATGCAGCAACAGCATTTAATCAAGCATTGGCATTAACGGGTGTGATTTTGACAAAAACAGATGGTGATGCCAGAGGTGGCGCTGCATTGTCAGTTCGACAGGTGACGGGGAAACCCATTTTGTTCCTGGGCACAGGAGAAAAAATTAGTGACCTGTCAGAGTTTTATCCAGACCGGCTTGCATCAAGAATACTTGGTATGGGGGATATGCTGAGTTTGATTGAGGAAGTCCAGAATAAGACAGACGTTGAAAAGTCCCGGAAACTGGAAAAAAAGATAAAAAAAGGCAAAGGTTTCGATATGGAAGACTTGAGAGAACAATTTGTACAGATGAAAAATATGGGTGGTATATCAGGTTTGCTTGATAAGTTGCCTGGTATGGGCGGTATGCCAGCAGGGGTTCCTAAACAGTTTGATGAAAAACAAATAGACCGTATGGAGGCGATTATTAATTCTATGACTCCGCAGGAGAGAAAATTTCCCGCCGTTATTAGCGGATCGAGAAAAAAACGCATAGCATCAGGTTCCGGGAATCAGATTCAAGACGTTAATCGCTTGTTAAAACAACATAAAATGATGCAGAAGATGATGAAAAAAATGGGTAAAAAGGGTGGCATGGCAAACATGATGCGAGGATTAGGTGGAAAATTACCGCCGGGCTTACATTAATTAAAGCTCAAACTTCTACGTGATAAATAATGTTTAAGACGTAGATTGTTTTTTCAGTACATGCGCAATACTACTAATAGCAAACAGTACAAACCAGGCAAGGCTCCATTCAGCAATACTAAAACTTAAGAATGTCCAGGCTACTTCCGCACATTCGCCAGATCCGGTAAATACCATTTGTAATGTTTCTGATAATGGGAAGACTTCCATCATGAAATCCAGACCTGGCCCGCATGCCGGGACCGCATCGGGCGGTAAATGTTGTAACCATACTTGTCTTCCAGCAATGATTCCCCCAATAATGGCGCCGGTGAAAATCAAACCTGAATATAAATATCTCCATTTACCCATGGGGCCATGAATTATTCCTGGTATAGCAAATAAGGCGATAGCAATGTAAGCAACTCGCTGAAATATACATAGTGGACAAGGCTCTAAACCATCAACAAATTGTAAATAATAACCAAATCCCAATAGTGACGAGCAGACTAAAAAGATGCTTAAATAATAAATTCTTGAAATGTTCATGTTAATTTTGATTTTATAAAGTCTAATATACGTTTCTCAAGCCAGTATTCTGGTTTCCATGGAACCTTACCGCTAACAAACCCAACGTGTCCACCTTTATCTGCAATTTCAAGAGTCACGAAATTTGATATATCTTTTTGTTGGGGCAGTACCTCTTGTGTCATGAACGGATCATTTCTCGCATGTATTAACAATGTAGGGACCTTGATCATTGGTAGATATTGCTTGCTACTGGCCTGGGAATAATAATCATCGACACCAGAAAAACCATTTAATAATGAGGTAATTTTATCATCAAATTTATAAAATGTGTCTAATTCATCCAATTTAGAAATATCAATATTTGATTGTCTGTTTGAATATTTATGTATCACTTTGGTTTTGAGTGATTTAAGAAGATGCCATTGGTAAAATTTTGAGAGCCCGCTTGATAGTTTTAATGAACAGACATTAAGTAAATAAGGAACACTAATGCCGACTGCAGCACTTATCGGTGTGTTTGATTCATCTTCGCCAAGATATTTTAAAAAAGCATTACCACCCAGAGAAAAACCTACACCTACGATGGGTGTATTAGGAAACTCCTTGAATAAATAGTCAATGAGATAACGAATGTCATCTGTATGTCCGGAATGATAACTAGTATCTAGTCTATTCGTGACGCCACTGCAGCCGCGAAAGTGCATCAAGACAGCTCGCCACCCCACTTTCTCTATGGCAGCCATTAAGCCAGCAGCATAGGGAGAATTGATACTACCTTCGAGCCCATGAAAAATGACAACAATAGGTCCGGTCTTATTACTATTCCAGCATAAATCGACAAAATCACCATCTGGCAATTCAAGGCGCTGATTTTTATACTTTAGTGATGATCTCCGAAATAAATAAGGCCATAGGGTTTGTAAATGGGGACCAGGTAGCCACCAGGCAGGGTCGAATGAACTAGGGACGATTTGACCTGGTAACATAGTGTATAGAATCAAGTGTCATTGATTTTAGAAAACATTATATCAATTGTTCGTTTGTCCTCTAATGTAAAGTGAGTAACATCTGATTTATCATGCTTGAGAGATGCCAGGCAATTGTTACTATCAACATTATTCTTAGCAACTGAGACGATCATTCCGCAACTTGCACTATCATTTTGTAAATAGAGTCGTTCCCCGATAGTAGGTAGTTCCTGGTCAGATGAAATTTTCCCTTTGTATAAGCCGTACTTCGCCTTGCCACGAAAATGCAGGCGCGCAATAATTTCCTGTCCTGGATAACAGCCTTTGTTATGTGAGAGGGCGTTGAGTTTTTCCAGATCTATGTCTTGAGGTAATAATTTATTGCTTGTTTGTTCTGTTATCCATACCACTCCTGATTGTATATCCATATCTTTCCAACGTTCAATATATGTGTCATTAATGTTGTTAGCTATTTGAGATATTTTTTCAAGTAGTGGTTCTTTTGTCGCAAGGATTGAACGAGTATTATTTCCGTCAGGTATCTCAATAAGCAAGGCATCATTATGATTATCTGTCAGTAAGTAATTTTTGATTTCCTGAATAAATTCTTCGCCGGATATTCCTGTAATATGAGCTAAATCATCTCGAGAGTTGATAGTGACCTTTGAGCGTAAAATGTAGATTGAAATTTTCTTTTGAAAATTGTCATCCAGCGCCTTTGGCAGCAAGATAAAATAAGAGTCTTTGTTTTTATACACTAGCAATGTGGTGATGATGCGTCCCTGTGGTGTGCACCAACTGCTAAATTGAGCATCATCGATTTTAATTGTTGTGATGTCACTGGTTAATTGTGCTTGAAGAAATGCTGTCGCATCATTGCCAGCTATTTCAATTATGGAAAGTGTGTCTAGATTGCTGGTGAAATTATCGATCTGGCTCATAGGCAAGTCTTTAAATAATTAACGAATGGAATGTAATCAGAGTTGCCCGGAATTGCTCGGTCTAAAATCCAGTCATTAATATCACTGTCAGTTTCATTCAGGAATTCTTCAAAAAGTACTTGTTCTCCTTTGGACAAATTGTCATAGGAATTGCTCATGAATTTTTCAAACAATATATCCATTTCTTTCATCCCGCGTCGACAACGCCAGATCAATTTAGACCGATGACTCATGAAGAATGGCTCAATGTACGTCTCAACCAGATTCGTTAAGGCGCATGAAAAATGCTTTATATTGTTCGGCTAACAAGTAGTTTTTTGATTTCTGCAATAGATTTAGCAGGGTTGAGCCCTTTAGGACAGGTGTTCGTGCAGTTCATTATTGTGTGACAACGGTACAACTTGAATGGATCTTCAAGATCATCAAGTCGTTCACCTGTATTTTCATCTCGGCTATCAGCTATCCATCTGTAGGCCTGAAGTAAAATTGCAGGACCCAGGTATCGATCACTATTCCACCAGTAACTTGGACAGGATGTAGAGCAACAAGCACAAAGAATACACTCATACAATCCATCCAACTGTTCCCTGTCTTCCTTGGACTGTAAGCGTTCTTTGTCTGGTGGTGGAGGTGTTTGAGTCTGTATCCAGGGTTTGATGGAGGCATATTGCGCGTAGAAATGTGTCATGTCAGGCACAAGATCTTTTTGAACTTCCATATGTGGCAATGGATATACGGGGATATCGCCATTGGAATCGGATATATACTTGGTACAGGCAAGTGTATTTGTGCCATTGATATTCATAGCGCATGAACCACAAATGCCTTCACGACATGAACGTCTGAATGTTAGAGTGGGGTCTATGTCATTCTTAATATAGATCAACGCGTCCAGAACCATGGGGCCACAATTGTCCAGGTTGATTTCATAGCTATCTACACGAGGATTCTCACCACTGTCTGGTTCCCATCGGTAGACTTTAAATGTCTTTTTATTCTTTACGCCTTCGGCTGCCGAATAGGTTTTTCCCTTTTTAATTTTAGAATTCTTGGGTAATGTAAATTCCGCCATTTTAATCTCTCTTATTCATTTATATTGTTGCTTATAGCTCAACTAGCCTATTAGTAAACCCGTTTCTTGGGTGGAAATACATCGACTTCATCTGTAAGTGTATGCATATGAACCGGACGATAATCAAATGAAACACTACCGGATTTAACATCTAACCAGCTATAGGTATGTTTCATCCAGTTATCATCATCACGATCAGGATAGTCTTCTCTTGCATGCGCACCACGGCTTTCTTTCCTGTTTTCTGCAGAATTAATAGTAACCAGAGCATTTTGCAACAGATTTTCCAACTCTAGTGTTTCAGCGAGATCCGTATTCCATACCATTGATCGATCTGAGACATTCACATCATCAAATGATTTATAAATATCGCTTAATTTAGCGGCACCTTCTTTTAATACATCACCTGTCCTGAATACAGCAGCATCATTTTGCATTGTTGTTTGCATGTTCATCCTGATCTCTGACGTTTTCAGGCTGCCGTTGGCATGCCTTAGTCGATCCAGTTTATCAATTGCTTCCTGGCCTGCATTTGGCAGTAAAGGTTTGTGTTTGCTTTCCTTCTCAATGATTTCTGAAGCCCGGATAGCAGCTGCACGGCCAAAGACGATTAAATCAAGCAAACTATTTGAACCCAGGCGATTTGCACCATGAACTGAGACGCAGGCTGCCTCGCCAATCGCCATCAGACCAGGCACAACTGTTTCAGCATTATTATCGGTTTTTGTCAGCACTTCCCCATGGAAATTTGTTGGAATGCCGCCCATATTGTAATGGACTGTTGGCAGTACCGGAATTGGCTGCTTGGTAACGTCTACACCAGCAAAAATTCGTGCTGATTCAGCAATACCAGGTAATCGTTCATTTATAACTTCTGGACCAAGGTGTTCAAGGTGTAAAAAGATGTGGTCATTTTGTGGTCCAACTCCGCGACCTTCACGAATTTCTATAGTCATTGAACGACTAACGACATCACGAGATGCCAGATCTTTTGCTGATGGTGCGTATCGCTCCATGAATCGTTCACCATCTTTGTTAGTCAAGTATCCACCTTCACCTCTGACACCTTCAGTAATCAAACAACCGGCTCCATATATGCCGGTAGGATGAAACTGAACAAATTCCATATCCTGTAAGGGTAGGCCGGCACGTAATATCATGGCATTACCATCCCCGGTACAGGTATGTGCGGAGGTACAGGAAAAATAGGTACGACCGTAGCCACCTGTGGCAAGAACGACCATATGGGCAGAAAACCGATGTAATGTCCCATCTGCCAGGTTCCAGGCAAGGATTCCCCTGCAGACACCCTCATCATCCATAATCAGGTCTATAGCGAGGTATTCAATAAAAAATTCAGCCTGATGTTTTAATGACTGCTGATAAAGTGTATGCAATATGGCATGTCCTGTGCGATCTGCAGCAGCACAGGTACGTTGGGCTGTACCTTCGCCAAAGTTGGTAGTCATTCCTCCAAAGGGTCGTTGATATATATTGCCTTCTTCAGTACGTGAAAATGGAACCCCATAATGTTCAAGTTCCACGACGGCTGGAATGGCTTCACGGCACATATATTCAATTGCATCCTGGTCTCCAAGCCAGTCTGATCCTTTGATCGTGTCATACATATGCCAACGCCAATCATCAGCGCCCATATTACCCAGTGCTGCACTGATTCCGCCTTGGGCGGCGACAGTATGACTACGCGTGGGAAAGACCTTGCTTATACATGCAGTTTTCAGGTTTTTTTCGGCCATTCCAAATGTTGCCCTTAGACCAGCTCCACCCGCGCCAACAACAACTACATCATATTTGTGATCGATAATCTTGTAGGCCATCTTATATCCCCAGAAATATTTTCAATACTGCAAGGACAGAAACCAGGCCTGCCAGTACAACCAGTATGTTTACCAGAATTAAACATGAAATTTTCTGCCATTCAGAATGAATATAATCTTCAATAACGACCCTGACACCTAATTGGCCATGATAAAAAGCAGAAATAATAAAAACTAATAACAACACTGTATTAGGTGGTGAATTTATCCACGTGAGTATAGTGTTGTGATCTGAAGCATTTAGCATAAATAAACTGGTTGTTAACCAGAGAGTCAGTGGTACAAGGACGACCGCGGTGAGGCGTTGATGCCAAAAATGTTCAGTTCCTTGTTTAGCTGAACCCAATCCGCGAGTATTGGCCAAAGGTGTGCGTAAATTCATAACATTCCTCCTGCTACCCAACTTAACAATGTAAATGAAATGGCACTAATCACAGTAATAATTCCTGTAAGATTAGATGTTTTGATTTCAAACCCAAGGCCAGCGTCCCAGAATAAATGCCTTATCCCATTGCATAAGTGCAAGTAGATGGAGAAGGTAAACAGAAATAATATGGTTTTTCCATACCATGCACTGGTATGCGCAGACAATGCTGCATGGCTATCTGGTCCTGATGCAACTGACAGCAACCAATAGCTTAATAGTAATAATCCAAGACTTAAAAATACACCCGTTGCTCGATGCAAAATGGATAACACCATGGTGATTTGCCATTTATATACCGTCAAGTGAGGTGATAATGGACCTTTGACAGACGCCATTTACATTGCTCCTTTCATACAGGAATGTAACTACCTGGTTATTAAAAATCGATACAGCGACCTTTTCGTTCCCAATCGCCATATCGGGTAGGTTCTAAACCCTTTGGACCACCGATTTCTTTCGGGGCTGGGCTTGTTCTATCTTGCTGATTATAAACAGAATTCTTTGTATTTTCCTGTTGTTTTTTTGGTTTCTTTTCCATGAGAGATTAATGTCTTTCCTAAAAGCTAGTATCTTATCAATAAATTCGATAATGTGATATTTCTTAGTTAGTATTTTTTGAAAATATTCAGGCAGGATGCCATTGGACGGTCAACGAACATGGAAGTCAATTCATCTGCTTTTGAGCACCCCATTATTATCCATTATCGAACACCGTGGTGGCTATTCTATATATATTTTATCACCTATGTATTAGCAATATATTGTATCTTGCAAACTGCTTTTTTGCCTCAGATTAAATTTATATTTGTTGTGTTTTTGGCCTATGGCTTGTGTAATGAGAGCAAAAGTCATTTCCAATTGACTAAACACAGGAAATTAATAACTTTGCATCTAGATAAATTAGATAACTGGATGATTGTCTGCAACGATAGGAAAATTAAAGTAAAACTTATATCAATTGGGTTTTACTCATCATCTCTGATTGTGCTCACTTTTAGTGATAATAATAAAAAAAGACATTCTTTTGTAATCACAAGTGAGATTCTGGATAAAGACAGTCTCAGACGATTAAGAGTCAGATTATTGTATCCAATCTAAGCTATTTCAATTTAAGCCCATCCGGGAAAATACACTTAAGCATAACTTTCTAATGGGGGTTAAATGAATTTTATGTTCCATAATCCTGCTTCCATCAATGATAATTTCTTTAATGGTTGCTTGTGCCAGTTTGTTACAGATTAAGTTGAACAGTGCGGGTTTATAGTTAGACTGTTTCAATTTCATATGTGTGTCTTCAAGGCTATTTTTATAGATTGCGAGTAGGTCCTCAAAAACCTCAGGAGTAGGGCTTGCATAACTGCTGTGAGTATATTTCTCAACCAGGTCAACAGGCAAAAACCCCGCCATTTTTCCAGAAAATAATCTGTAGTTTGTAATTATTTCCAAACTGAATATGAGGCCGCCATTCTCTATTATTAATGAGGCGTCACGATGATCCTGTTCCAGGGAATTCAATGCAAGCCAAAATCTCCCTAATCGTTTTATATAATGTTGCAACCAGTCTTGATACTTCAAGGTATTATTATTAGCAATTATTGACTCAATGCAACTTAAATGGTCGATTAAAATATTTGAGATTACAGGATGAGTCTCAATTAAAGATTTTAAAGCCTGAGTGACAGGATGCCTGGGGTTATTGTTAATTAGCCGGTCTAGTTCTTCATGCCACCAACTAAATTTCAAACGTGTTACACCCGGGTCAGGGGAGCTGGTAAGACAATCTATAAACTCGTTGTGTAGTGCATACAGCGGTAATATTATCGACCTGGAATCTGCTGTCTCAAATAGCGTTGCATAATATAAATTTGAGCCAGCAGGCGTTGCTTTATTTACGCAGTACTCAAACTCTGAGTTCATCCAGTTCTATTTTCAATCCAGGTGAGTAAATCTACAGGATTCTCAATGATACTAGATGCCCCCCAGGCATTAATATCTTCGTCAACTTCTATATAACCATATGATGCAATAATCGTTTCCATACCTGCGGCTGTGCCTGCATCTATGTCTCGTTTGGCATCACCTACGTAGACACTGTTTTCTGGGTTGCAATTTAGTTGCTTGCAGGCATGAAATAATGGTTCAGGATGAGGTTTCATATAGGGGAGGGTATCCCCGCTAACGACGCATTGGGCTCTGGAATCAAGCGACATGGATTGTAATAATGGTGTCGTTAACCACTCAGGTTTGTTAGTAACGATTCCCCAACTGAGTCCTTCTTTTTCTAGTGTGCTAATTACCTGATCCATTCCTTCAAATAAGCTGGAATGAATATGTATGTTTTTGCTATAGATGGTGAGAAACTCATCTCGAATGTTGGAGAATTCTGGATCATCTCGATCTATGTTAAATGCGAGTTTTATCATGGCAATACCACCTAGTGAAACAACCTGGCGTATTTTTTTATATTCAATCGGCTCCATGTCATGAATTCGTCTTGTTTCATTCAAGGCGTAGGCAAGATCGGGGGCGGTATCAACGAGTGTGCCGTCCAGATCAAATAGAACATTTAATAAATCGTTCATAATTATTTAGCCATCATATTTAGCATGAAGCATATAGTTCACAGATAAATCATTAGTTAATGAAACATAATCGATTACTGGTATGTACTTTAAGCCGGTGATATCTATAACCCTGAACCCATAAGATCTTAATATTTGTGATAATTCAGAAGGCTTGATGAATTGCGAATAGTTATGTGTTTGTTTTGGTATTAAATTAATTAAATGTTCTGCAATGAAAATTGATTTTGCATAAGCGCTTAATGTCCGGTTAATCGTTGACAAGAATATGTCTCCACCAGGAAGGATAATGTCAGCCATAGACGCTATAACAGAAACTGGGTCATGAACATGCTCCAACATTTCCATACAGGTGATTACATCAAACCTGGCTTGATTGTTGCTGGCGTATTCTTCTATGGTCGTTGCTAAATACTCAATCTTCAGGTCTTCATCTTCTGCATGTTTACGCGCCATCTGGATGACAGGCTCGCTAATATCCAGAGCAGTTACTTTGGCAGACAGGCGTGCCATAGCTTCACTAAATATCCCTCCACCACAACCGACATCCAGCACACGTTTATTGTCCAAATTGCAGGCATTATTTGTGTAGTTTAATCTGACTGGATTGATTAAATGTAGTGTTTTGAGCTCGCCGTTAGTATCCCACCAACTATCAGCATGTTTCGAGAATGCCTGGGTATCAATATTGTCAGAATTCATAATAGAGTAGGTATGGGTGATAATTACCGGCTTGATATGGTAATTAATAAATCGATTGTTTACAGACTATAAGACTATGGCGCGTCTGGTAGTGTTATTCTTTGATCCTGGATACCAATGGTGTTCGCAAATTCAACCAGTTGTCGTTGTTTTTCATATGATGTTTCTGGATTACCAATCGCTGCCAGCGCTCTTTCCTCAAGTAGTTTTTTTGAAATAGCGTTCACAAGCCGGCTAAATTCAGTTGAATTCATGGTCGTGGACCTGTCCAAATCTGAAAAACTTTGCCATTGAATTATAAATGCATCCAGATTTCCTTGTGACCATAGGTTCTCAGATAGAAAACTTGCGACATGGTTTTGTAAGGGAGAGGGAGGGGCATCTATGATGGCTGGTGTTGATTGATTGTTATCAGACGATTGTGAAGCTTGGGTAGGTGACTCATCACCGCCTGAAAAAATTACAAGCAACAATATAATGACGATAAACGTACCCGCGCCACCAAATATCAAGGTAGAATTTTGTTTTAAAAAACTATCTGGTTCTTTGCGTTTTTTCTGCGGCTCTTCAGGTCTGTCTTTTACACTTTTTTGTGAGGTGATATCAGAAAAAGTATCACCTCTGGCAATTTTTTCTGCAATCTCATCAATTTCATGTTCAACGGGTAAGCTAGCATCGCCTGAAACCAACGATTCAAAAAATGAAGTACGACTAGTTCGATACTTGTCTTTGTCTATTTTGCCGTCAGAGTAATTTCTGGCGAGTATCCGCAATGTTGATTGTTGTGTCATATTGTCCTTTTTCATCCTACTTCTTCAAGAAAGACGCGAAATCCGGTGACATCGTCTGCATTACCATCGTGAGGCCTTCCAGTACTAATATCACAATTACTAATGGCATCTGAAAATGCACCACCACGGGCGTAAGTAGAGCCACCTTCTTGCACCCATTCTTGTACATTGCCGACAAAATTAAACACACCCCATTTATTAGGTCGTCCAGATTTGATTTTTGCAATACCGGTGCCTTTAAGAATTTTATCACCCAGTGTAACGCGACAATTTAGCTGACCTTTGATCTCCCTAAAAGCATCTGCTTCTGCTGTTAATGTCCCACCCAGTGATGCTGCATATTCCCATTCATCTGCGCTGGGGAGGCGGTATGTTTTACCGGTACGTTCGGATAACCAGTCAACGTATTGCTGTGCATCCGATAGAGTAATACCTGTAATAGGGTCATCAAATTTAGCTCTATCGGTTATTGGTTGACAGTTGCCACTCAAGGCGCAGTATTTACTCCAGTCAGCAACAGAAATTTCATATTTTCCAATTGCAAAGGAATCTGAAACTGTGCCGCCAGCAGGTATGACCACCATTTGAGGACCACGCCATCCCGTGTTTACAAAATCATAACAAATAGCACGAGCCCTGGTTCCATAACTGGCTTTATCCGAAGTACATGCACGGTCACTGGGTATGGGCTTCCACTCAACAGCAGCTAATGGTTGTTGACTACCAAAATCCACAGCCTGTTCTCTGGCAACGATTCTGTTTGCAGGATTATCCGGGGCCGATGCAATCAACTGGTCGACATCTGTTTCTGCTTCAGTAAATGCTGGGTTATCTGACCAGAATGCCTGTGCACGAAATAACAACCGTTTTGCCTGGTTTAGATTTCCATAGCTATCTCCTGCTGCTTCCTTTGCAGATAGATAGACTTGAAATTCATCATTGGCTCGATTCATTCCCATTTCCACTGCTCGCTGGAATTGAAGCACATCTGGATGGTCTACGTATTCCCCTTGCTGGGCAGTTAGCAGTAATTCATTTGCCGCTGTTAACTCAAAGTTTCGAAGCGCATTTTCTGCCACGTTTCTTTCAGGCCAGGGTTGTAACTGATATCGTCTTGCCATATCAGCCAGGCTACTACTCGTTGAAAAAATCCTGGACATGGTATCTGCCAGTGCAGCTGCATTGTTTTCATCTGAATCCGCGAGAAATTCAATACGCTCAGTTAATATACTTTCTGCCTGTGTTAGAAAGTCTGAATATTGACCTGGTGCGCCTCGTTCAATCTCACTGACTTTGCGGGCAAGATCGATACGTTCTTCGTCAGTAAACACCCTTGCAGTTCTGAAGACTTCAGCAAGTTCAGTGATATTCACCCGTGCTCTGTACTCTTCATAGATACCCTGTAGTGAAGGATCTCTTGGATTTAGATTCACTGCTGCCTCGGCTAATTGATACGCCGTTGCAAATTCATTGGACTCAGCTCGTCTCTCAGCAAGGCGACGATAACTCTCTGTCAGTTCTCTGGGGGCCTGTGAGGTAATATAAAAATCATCTTCAGGTAAATTGGATTTAAGGGTATCAAAAATTTGGTTAGCTTCGGTGATATTATCTGCTTCAACTGCCACCTGAAACTGGTCTTTTAATCCGTTTACGCGAAGTTGTTGTTCATAAATTGCTCTACTGTCTGAGATAAGTAACTGCGTCTGTGTTAATGATTCTAAATCAGGCGCAATTCTCAAACCCCTATTGATAAAGTTATCTGCGGCATCAAAACGATTTGCATTTAAGGTGAATGTCGCATTATCAATATACAAAGAGGCGAGGGAAGCTTTCATGGAATTTAAGTCTTCGACAAAACTTTGCTCATCATTTGTCAAGGAATCCAATTCTCTAACGCTGGCAAGTACCTGAGCTTCCCATTGAGGATTATCAAGCTGAGGTGATGCCAGGTTGGTTTCTAAAGTGGTCATGTTGTTTACGACCATGTCTGAAATGGCAGCAGCCCGTTGGTCACCTTCCAGGTGTGCTAACTTAATCTGTGTGAGATCGTCGTTGAGAGATAATGAAGAGAGCAGGTTTTCATTGTTATTTGCGAATATTTGCGCTTCAGCTCTGTCTCCCTGATTAAGAATTCGATTTAATTCCTCTGAGACAATGGATTCCAGACCTGAAGATAAGCTAGCAAGTATGGGTGATTCTTCAGCATTACTAAGGCTGGCAAGTTCTGTTATTTCATTTTGATATTGTCGATACGTATCGAGTGTCGTAAATTGATCTTGGACATTAGCGAGGGTCGAATTAATTTCTGCGATTTGTATCGCATTATTAACCTTGGTTGAAAGGTCATTCAGTAATGGATCTTCTGATGAATTTTCTAATCCTGAATTGACGAAAGACAAGGCCTGTTGAAAGTCGCCGTTTTCAAATGCCAGGTTAGCAGCTAGCCTGTATGCATTTGATGGGCGAGTATCTGTTAATAGCGGATGTTGTGGATCAATTTGTCTGCTTATGATGTCCAGTACTCTGTTGGTGCCATCAATACTTTGCGGGTCATCCAGTGCTTGATCCGGATCAAGAGCCGCAATGAAGACCTGATACAATTCTGAAATCTTTTGTTTTTTGTTAAATTCAATATCATCAAATTGTTGTTGAATAAAAACGGACTCAGGATAGAGTTCTGAGACTTCAGTGAGTATGCCTTCGGCCCTGGGGAAATTAAAATTATCTCCCGTGATGTCAATACTGCGAGCAATTTCAGATGAGAAATATCGCTGTATTGCATCTCTGGATCGATCAGTAATTGTTGCAATGTCGGTGGGTTCTAATGTACGTATTTCTTCCAGTTTCTCTACGATTATCGAATTTCCACCACTGTTTATATCTGCGATGATGCTATCAATTTCCTGTTGATGCAGATAGTCCAACGCCGGATTTATCATAATCATCCCTACAAGTAGCAACACGGCGGCTGCCCAGGTGGCGGGATGTTTGTGCCAGGTGGGTTTGCCTTCAAACTCCTCAATAAATTCAGCTACGGTTTGCGGTCTATCTTCTCGTTTAAACGCAACCGCCCGTCTAAGAGCACGGTTTTGTTTCTTGTTTAATCCTTTCACCAAAGGAGCGACCAGACCGTTATCTCTTGCAGTCGTTGCGGGTAATTTATTAAACGGGTGCTTGCCGGTTAATAATTCATAACCTACACACCCCAGTGCGTAGGTGTCGTCTCGGGTATCTGGTTCTTCACCTTCAAGCATTTCAAGACTTGCATACGCAGGGGTCAAGGCGCCTAGCTTGCCTGGATCGAACAAGGTTGCTTCTGCTTCTCCGGTTAACGGGTTTTTAACTGCCCGGGCGATACCAAAGTCCAGGGTCTTTACAGTGCCGTCGTTACATAAAAAGGCATTGCCAGGTTTAAAATCTGAATGGACTAATCGCCGATCATGAGCATATTCCAATGCGGATGAAAGTTGCTGCATAAATACAAATGCCTGGTCAAAAGGGAGGCCGCCCTGTTTTTTTACGACTTTTTTGATATAGGTATTTAATGGCTGGCCTTCCATTAATTCCATGGTAATAAAAACTGGTGTTCCTTTACCCCCGATTCGGTCAAAATCGTAAACTGTTGCAATATTTGGGTGAGCCAGTTTTTGTTGTCGAGATGATTCTCGCTGTAGTGAAATAAATGCTTCGGGGTGCGATTTAAAATCTTCGTTCAGTAGTTTGATTGCACAGTACGGATTTTTGTCTTGTGCTTCTTCTTTAAGTAAGTCGATTGCCTTAAATACCTTACCCATACCGCCGATGCCGAGGACATCCAATAGTCGAAAACGATATTTAATGACGTCACCAATCCCTAGTTCCTGTCCCTCAACATAACCCTGTGGGGCAGGTTGTTCATAGCTTGCGCCGGTCCCACCAGTGCCATCCAATGATGAATCCATTGTACCCATGCTGATATCAAAATCGACAGAGGAACCTGAAGCGGGATCATCAAGTACTTGTGTAGCACCATCACCATGATCATTAATTTCGGTGGAGTCTTCAGAATCAACTACCCCGTGGTTGTTAATCTCGGTAGAATCTTCTGAATCATCAATTGCATGTTGATTTATTTCGGTAGAATCTTCCGAGTCGTCGTCAACGATATCTTTTATTTCGGTAGAATCTTCAGAACCAACTTCTTGCACACCTGCACCCATATCGGTGACTTCTTCAGGATTGGATGACTCTTTGACAACGGTGGAATCTTCAGAACCAACTTCTTGCACACCTGCACCCATATCGGTGACTTCTTCAGGATTGGATGACTCTTTGACAACGGTGGAATCTTCAGAACTGGCATCAACACTATCTTCTTGCGCAAACTCCGTGGCCTCCGGATCTGCCGGTTCATCTATAGCTTCAGTCTCTGATGCGTGTGCTCGTCTAAATTCATTTATCTGACGTTTAAGCTCAGCGTAGGCATGATTGTCCATCGAACCCTGGTCATTTACCTGTTCCAGTTGCGCGAGTAACTTGGTTGCATATTTGGGATTATCATTCAACAAGGATGTTAATTGTTGACTGAGAGCGTCCAGTTCTAATTGTCCACTTGCCAATGCTTCTAATGCAGTTTTGAAGTCAGCCATTTACGAGTCCTTAAACAATGATTAATGGTTATTCAATATCAATTACGATGCAAGTTACGTTGTCACCCGCGCCGCGTTCTAGTGTCACATCAATAAAATATTGGCAACATTCTTCAGTATTGCCAGACCGCATAAAATCTTCTATTTCTGAATCATTTGTGTGTTTTGTTAAGCCATCACTACATAACATATAGCGATCGCCTCTTTTCATTTCCTGAATATCCATGTCCAGGAAAAATTCTTCAGTTGCGCCAACGGCACGTGTGATCATATTTCCATGTGGATGAACCTCGGCTTCAGCACGTGAGATTAAGCCCTGCTCTACATATTGTTCAACCTGAGAATGATCTGTAGTTACCAGGGACAACTTATTATCTCGAAGTCTGTATAGTCTGCTGTCACCTGCCCATAAATAAACACAGTATTTATCATAAGTATGCATCATGACTACTGTGCTACCGATAGTTATTCTTTTTTTCGATTCTCTGGCAATATCAACCAGTTTTTGATTCACATCGTTTATGCGATCTTCAATATCATCAATAAATTTTGCAAGAGTAGTGCCTTCATGAATTTTTTTCATTGATTCAACAATCATCTGGCTAGCAACGTCACCTTTAGCATGACCACCCATTCCATCTGCAACCACCCAAAGTCCAATCTCAGGTCTGGCAAGTACCGAATCTTCATTGTGTTTTCTTACCTTGCCGACATTAGTAATGGCGTGTGATGACCAGCTTAAGGATTTTTCTGATGTTGGATTTTGTGCAGACATTACAATCGTCCTGTAACCAGGTGGTTAATTGTCAAGGTAAAAAAATTTTGATTGTTAATATTGTTTTTCATAATGCTTACACTTGGGTAAATCGCACAACTTCACTTGGGCCTTCTGCAAAGGACTTGCCGAGGCTAATTTGTCCATTACCGTTAATTGCCATTTCTTCTCTTCGTAAAAATGCCTCAGGGGAATTTTCAATTAAGACATGGGTTCCATTCGTGCTCTGGTCAATGATAAAAAATTTGTCGCGTCGTAGCTCAATCCTGACATGTTGGCGAGAGGCTAGTTTTTCATTGATGGGTAGGTCACAGGATTGACTGCGTCCAATTATCAAACTCGAGCGTTCCTTATCTAGAACAAGTTCATTTCCGTCATAATTTATTTTTAATTTGGACTCAGGCTTGGAATCTTCCATCATGACCCCTGTTGCCATACGCGTGACATCTTCTTCCTGCCAAATTAGTTCAAAGATATCAATTTTTTCTTTTTTACCTTTAATTGGTGCGCGATCAACAAAACGGGTGGCTGCACGTAGAATAGGGGACAGTAAATCAACTGTAGACTGCGTCGTTATTATCTGCCCGCCTTTTGCCTGGGCAGCCATTCTTGCTGCGACGTTCACTGCATCACCAAATACATCGCCACCTTCGAGAATAGCGGGACCATAATGCATGCCGACTCGAATGGATATGGTGGTTGATTCTCCTCCAGTGCCTTCCGTAATATCTTCTATAAGCGCTTCATGCATCTCACAAGCGGCATTCGCTGAATCGTCTGCCGTAGGAAAGGTGCACATAATCTCATCGCCAATGGTTTTGATGACAGTGCCTTTGTGGTCTTTTGTGACAGATGTCAAGGTATCCAGACACTCTGACACCTTAACTCGTGCAGTCACATCACCCAGAATTTCAAAAAGACGGGTGCTGCCGCTGACATCAGCAAATAAAATGGAAAGATTAGCTGTTTTTGGTGCCATGTAATCAGATATCTATATCTAAAATAGTAATAAAATTAATTAGTTTTATCGCCTGCTTGAGACAACATGCGTGGACTCCCCGCAACCTGTCTTTATACCGAATTATAAATAATAATCAACGGAAACAAGGCTACTAAAACTCGGGGCTTTTAAGCCACACTCCCCAATCAACTCAGGGGCTTACTTGACTGCAATAGCAATTTTTCAAGTTTTTATCATACCTTATTCTTCTATAAGGGAAAAATCTAACTCTCATCCCTGACAAATTTGCTCGAAATGGCAATTATTTTTGCGTATTTGAGTAATTTTACTTATTATCCTCTGATCTTAATCTAATTTCTTAACAATATCGGTTAACAAGTCATGAAAAAACAGAACCTTATTATTATCTCCATCGTCGTCATTACCGCCATTGCACTGGCAGTTAGTTATCAGCAGGGATTACTTCCTGCACAGGGTCTAGCAGAAAAGATGGGGAGCTCGAATCAGGTCAATGATGATAGTGCTCCCAGTTCACCTGCTAATGATATGGAAGATTGGAGCCAAAGCGGTTCTCAAACCGCAGACCTTTCCATGACATATGAATCCTTACAACAATTATTGAGTAATGTAGATGCCAATCAACGGCAGGCTTTACTAAATGATGAGGCCGCGTTTGCCGAGTTTGTTAAATCAGTCGCGTCACAAAAGTCATTACTTGCAGCTGCAAAATCAAATAATTTACAACAGGATCCCAAAGCTGCGTTCATGATGCAGCGTAGTGCTGAGAATACCTTGATGGAAATCTATTTGAACCGGTTAATAAACAATAAGGTTCCAGCAGGTTTTCCAACTGATGAACAGATCAATGAATACTATGAAAAAAACAAAGACAACCTGGTGGTTGAGGAACGCGTTTCTGTCTGGCAGATATTTTTACCTACCCCAGAAGGCACAACTGATTCTCAAATCAGTGAACTTGAATCACAATCCCGGCAAATCGCCGATGACATCCGAGCGGGTAGAACTGATTTCACAAATGCAGCATTAAGTTATTCGGCACATCAGCCCAGTAAACTCAATGGTGGAAATATGGGCATCCTGAAGGTGTCTGAATTAATACCAGGGATACATGAACCCTTGATGGCACTGGATGAGGGTGAGATTAGTGATCCAGTAAAATCAGAGATGGGTTTTCACATCCTCAAACGTGGTCAAATCATACCCTCACAGGCCGTTACACTGGCGCAGGTAAGGGGGCAAATCAGCAACTTACTGACCAATCAAATTCGGGCGCGATTACGAAATGAAATTATTCAATTGGCGGCAGATACCTACCCGGTTAATTATGATGAGACAGTGATTTCAGAATGGAGAACTAACCTTACAAATGATATGTAAGTTTTTGAAAAATATGAGAAATTAGTTCCTAGAAAGGAAGTTTTTCGCTGCGTCTATATTCAGCTTATCTGCCAGACATTTGCCGGTAGCTGCCACGGGACTACTATAGATATCGCCGTAGTCCATGAGCTCATAGGTTGGCAAATCGGCCTTCATGCCAACCGCATATGCTGAACTCATCAGACCCATTCCGTCAGACTGGGAATCCCCCATAATCAGTTCCATCTTATGACGTTTGCCCAGGACCTGATCATACGGGCCCCATATCCCTGGAGCAGAAAAGGGACCACCACCTAGCATAACGTCAAATAAAACTTCTGTCCTGCCACTAGCGCCACCCATTTCATACCCCAGTGCCATAAATTCACCTCCGTCAAATAACTGAAATCGTTCAATGCCACATTCATGGGCGAGGGGATATTTATAACGGTTGAGTGAACTGCCAGGGAAATCAGAAGGCATAGTGATACGTCGACTCATAATGCGTTTCATCTCACCATTGTTTTTGATTTCTTGACCAATTGCGAGTATGAACTTCATTTCACCATGAGGTCCTTCAAAAATTCGTTTTCCATCGACAGATTTATATTCACGATTCAAATCGTCCAACATGCCTTTTCGACGTTGTGCTGTCACGACAATTTCTTCAATGGTTTGCACATTCAACACAGGTTTGGCCACTTGCACATTCTCAAACGATGCATTTTGTGACATAGAAGCTTGTGAAAATACAAATCCTGAGAGTAAAGTTGAAAAAATGATTTTGGAGTTGAATATTTGATCTGATTTCATTGTTAATTATTATATTTGGATATTTGATCAAATAGTAAAATGACTTCTTCCCAATGTAAAACAAATTGAAAAATAAATAGGGTGTTCATCCTGAAAAATAGACCCAAAAGTTGCATATATAGTCATATAAAGCCTTAAGTTGAAATAAAACGGACCGACTAGAAGTATTGGCAACTTTCGTTGCTGCAGTGCAGAGTTTGGTTACCATAGCTAAATTAAAAATACCAGTATAATCCGTAAATAACGTCTGATATATCTTCAAATATCTTGAGGATATTGCTTTACCTGAAAAGTGCCTTCTTGATAGTATTAAACTTAATATATATTGGCGGCAATTTACAGGTAATGTGCCTGTACAGGTAATGTGCCTGTAAAAGTTGTTAAGCAATTTACTTGGTAAAATAACGATAACAACTAAATAATGATAAATCTGTCGCAAGCATTGAGCGCGAATAACCAGTATGTGAAATGGAATTTTAGAATTCTAAGATTCATCTTCGTATCGTATTGCCTAATTAACGCGTCCATCACTCATGGGCAGATAGCCGTCCCAGATTCCAGTCGACCCGGCGCCATTCGTCCTGAGCAATTTGAGTCAACTTCGTTGCCCCAGGTGCTTAGTCAATCGAACCAGCAAAATGATTCCATTGCGCCTATGCAGGTAGCTCAGGTAGCCGTACCCGATGCAATACGTCCAGGCGCTATCCGGCCTGAACAACAAAATCGCAGTACTGTTCCTGCTACGCCACCTGAGCCAGAAAAATTATTTGATCCACCTGATGCAATGATGCAAGTCCCTCCGGTGATCGACCGGCCGTTTGAAATTGATGATGGTCCGCGAGTTGCTGTACGTGAGTTTATATTGCCGGGGTCACAGGACTTACCAGTATTTGATATTCGTATGGAGGAAGTTGCTGAAATCTTAAGACAGGAAGTGGAAGCAAAACCAGATGGCTTCACTGTGGGTCAAATGCAAGAAGTGGCCGATCAGGTCACAATATATTATCGCGAAAAAGGATTGATCCTTGCTCAAGCTGTTGTGCCGATACAAACAGTGGATGAAGGCATGGTTATTATTGAAGTCTTTGAAGGAAGGCTGGGTCGTGTGATGGTTGAAGGGTATGAACGATACACCGAAGAAATTCTCATAGGGCCCTTTGAAGACCTCATTGGTCAACCGGTTACTCAAGAATCCATAGAATCGGCTATCTTGCAACTCACTGACTTTCCAGGATTGAGTATCTTCGGTGTGTTTCAACCAGGACAGACTGTTGGCACCGCTGATATTATTCTGACGGTACAGACCGAGAACACGTTTGATTTTGCCTATCGTGTCGATAATTACGGTTTGATCGAGACGGGACGTTTTCGTTTTCGTCCAACCTTTGAATGGAATAACCCAACGGGCGCTGCTGATCGATTAACGATGAGTGTGCAACAAACTTACGAACCGAAAAAGAACACCTTTACCTCCGCTGATTATGATCGCTATCTTGGGTGGGGAGTTCGTGGAGGCATAGGTTGGAACCGTAACGTATTTGCCGTGGGTGGTGAACTCGCCGTTCAGGGCATTACCGGTGAGACAAGAAACCATTCCATGTTTTTAGAAAAGTTTTGGCTGCGTAGTCGGCAGATGAATTTTTCAAGCCGCGTAAATTATACTTTCAAAGATTCAATGACACGTACACGAGGTAGACAGACAAACAACGACAAGCTTTCCGTTTTTACTGTCAGCGGGAGTTTCGATAATGTCGATACCAAGTACCGTGGAATTAATTTAGCAACGATAGAGTATAGTCGTGGTGTGAGTGGGCTATTAGGTGCGATGGGGACATCAGCTCAGTCAGAACTGGAAGACATCGCCAATCAACCCAGTCGAATCGGTGACGTCTCGGGTACCCGAACCTTTGCCTCGGGCGATTTTGATAAAATATTTGCCACTGCCTCAAGATTGCAAACAGTTAAAAGTGATTGGGGTTTGTCAGTTTTAATCCGCGCTGAATATCAATGGACAACAGATTTTCTTGTGCCCATGGAACAATATTCCATTGGTGGCCCCGACAACGTTCGTGCCTATGCGCCGGCACAACAGTTAGTAGATCGGGGTGCCTTTTTGTCATTTGAATTAATCAAGAACATGCCCTTCATCGGTGACAAGGTTGCCTTCGGAAATCGCACCTGGGGTGAGCTGGTTCAATTGTCTGCTTTTTTTGATGCAGCCTATGGCAGATTAAATAATCCATTTAGTTCGGATATCCAGGATGGGCTGGGTGACTATGTTAATTTCCGGGGTGTGGGACTACAGGCGCGCTTCACCTTGCCCGGCTTCCTCGAGTCACGGGTTATGATTGCCGAAGATGTGTTTACCCACTGGGAACCAGATAACGGTCGTGCTCAACAGATTTGGGCGGATTTTACCTATCGGTTTTAGCACTAGGTGGAAATAAAATAGCGATAAATACAGGGTGAAAATACGTGTAGTGAATTGGAGACAATATCAGCAGAAATTATGTGAGACAGTAGGCAGATTTGAGTAAGATTAACTGATAATAAGAACAGGTTAAATTAAGGAAAATTAACTACCAACGATGAGTCGCAGTCGGTTACAACGCAGGATACTTAAAAAATCCGGAAAGCATATTCCGGTTACTGGGCAGTCTCGTCCTAAATTCCCTGCGCCTAAATTAAAACCGCTTGCGCATTACATTCGGCAAGCCGTCGTACCTGCAAGTCTATTGCTTTCAAGTACCACTGCATTCGCCGGACCTGCAGGTGAGAATGTCACAGCCGGTAACGCCAATGTCAATCGACCAGATGCCAACACGACAGTCATCAATCAACACTCAACAAATGTTGCCATCGACTGGTCAAATTTTAATATCAACAAAAACGAATTGGTGCAGTTCAATCAACCGTCGTCTTCTGCACAAGCCTTAAATCGGATCATAGATCAAAACCCCACACAAATCTTCGGTAGCCTGCGTGCCAATGGGCATGTCTTATTGTTAAATCCTAACGGTGTATTCTTTGGTCCAACGGCAAGCGTAAACGTCGGTGCCTTAACCGCTGCCTCCATGGACATGAAAGTCGATGACTTCATGAATGGCAATTACAACTTTCAGATACCCCTCGACAGTGAAGGCGGTATGGTGGTCAACCAGGGCATCATGTCTGCTGCCACTGGTGGTTCCATTAATCTGGTAGGTGAGGCCGTCAGTAACGAAGGTTTGATTTACGCCAATGCCGGATCAGTCAATCTCATTGCCGGTAAAAAAGTCACCATGGATTTTGATGGTGATGGTCTGATTCAATTTGCGATAGATGAATCGGTTTTAGAAAACGTACACGATCTTGACGCAGCGGTTTCCAACACTGGTGAGATCACTGCCGAAGGTGGCGCAGTATTACTGCAAGGCAGTGCGGCAAAAGATATTTTTACCAATGTAGTCAACAACCAGGGCATCATCAAGGCGGGCAGTATTGAAAATGTTGGCGGCAAGATCCGATTGATTGCCGGCAGCGCAAGTAACTCACTCATCAACACTGGCACCTTAGACGTTTCGGGAACAGACAGTGATGGTGGAACCGTACAAATAGAAGCGACCGGCAAAACCACCATATCCGGTAACAGTGTTATCACAGGCTATTCACGCGATGCTAAAGGCGGACTGATCGCGATCCGAAGTAATGAAATTTCTGTTCAGGACAACGCAACATTAGATGTATCAGGAAGTACGGCAGGTGGGACAATTGAAATCGAATCTACTGATACGACTATCGTCAGTGGTGAGAGTGTTATTACTGCATCATCCGATGAAGGTAGGGGTGGTGAAGTTCAGATACTTGGTGACAAGGTTGGACTGTTAGATCTCTCTGCCATCGATGCCTCGGGTTTGATCGGTGGTGGAACGGTTTTAGTCGGTGGCGACTTCCAGGGTATTAACCCTGAGATACTAAATGCTGATGTAATCTACGTTGGTGAGGAGGTATCAATACAGGCAGATGCTGTATCAGAGGGTGATGGCGGTAAGGTCATTTTATGGGCGGATAATACCACGCGTTATTATGGTGACATCACCGCTAAGGGTGGTAGTGAATCTGGTGATGGTGGTTTTGTTGAAGTGTCCGGTAAGGGCTATCTTGATTTCAATGGAACGGTTAATACCACGGCAGAAAACGGTGAGATCGGTACATTACTGCTTGACCCGACAGATGTCTTTATTGCGGATAGTTTAGGAAACGCCCAGGTGCATGCTGGTGCTGGTGGTAATATGGGGGCCAGTACTGATACCAGTGCTGATTCAAGTGGTAATCCTTTTACACCGGACGGAACCACGGACAATTCTCTTTTGTTAGTAGCAACGCTTGAGGCAGCGCTGACTACAAATGACGTGATCGTTAATGCAGTCGCTGGTGGTAGTGGGGCTGGCACTGGCAAAATTGTCTTGGTCGATGCGCTGGACTTTGGCGGAGTGGATTTGGCGGCGGATAGATCGCTCACGATAAATGCTAAAGATATCTATATCGATGCGCAGATTGATGCAACCGGTGAGACTGGTGGTGATCATGTGCTTGATGTGGTGCTCGATGCCAGTACTCTCAATGGCGGCGGTATTGTCGACATCAATGCTGCGATCAATACCAACGGTGGAACATTTAGTGCAAATGCGGTAACAAATATCAATATTGGTGCCAACGTAACGACAACTGCTGCTACACAGGCTTACACAGGTGCGGTCAATATAGATACTGCAACACCTACTTTAACCGCGTTATCCCATTCCTTCAGTTCCACGATTAATCTGAATGCCAACACTCTTACTTTAGATAATACAGGGACTACAACAATTTCTACGGCGATTAGCGGAGTCGGTGGTGGTTTGACGAAAAAGGGTTCGGGTCAAGTCACCCTGAGTGTGGCAAATAGCTATTCCGGTGCAACAACGATTAATGCCGGTGTGATCAGGTTGACGGGAACGGGAACTTTGGGAACTACAGCAGGGGCGACTTCCGTAACAGCTACCGGCGCAGCACTTGAGTTCAATACTATCGGTACGGGCGATTTACTTAACATTACGGGCACAGGGATCAGCGATGGAGGGGCGCTTAAAAATGATAACGGCACAAATACTCTTTCTGGTGGGGTTAATCTAACGGGTGCAGCAACAATCGGATCAGTTAGCGGTACACTAGTTATTTCCACAGGAAACGTCACAGGTTCAGGTCAGAACCTTACTGCATATGGCCCTGTTACCATCAACTCCAGTATTGCAACCGGCACGGGTACGGTCACCGTGAAGGGAGGTAGCTTTTTAACCCTAACCGGTTCTAACTCATACACTGGCCAAACAAATATTACCGAATCTGGTGCCTTGCGAATTTCCAATGGCAATGCAATTTCCGATTCCGGTGCTGTGGTAATGGCCAACACTACTTTTGCACAATTTTTGCTGGATGATAGTGAAACTATTGGTTCTCTAGCAGGTGGAGGCACGGCGGGAGTAAAGGTAACAAGCGGCGCGAGTACCGCAACACTGACGATTGCAGGCGCTGCTAACACTGAATTTGCAGGGGTGCTCACAAATGATGCCGGTACTTTGTCACTGACAAAAACGGGCAGTGGTACTTTAAACTTAAGTGGAGCGAACAGCTACACGGGCGCGACCACAGTAAATGACGGTGTATTACAAATCAGTCATGAAACCGGTCTGGGTACGACAGCCGGTGGTGTGAGTGTGGCGAGTGCTGCGACTCTGGATATTAATGGGGTGGCTGTCGGTGTAGAAGCATTGACGCTGGCAGGCGCGTTGACTGGAACCGGTACGGCTTCCTATGCCGGTGGAATTACATTAGACACGGGCGCAACCGTCGGTGGTGATGGTGACTTAACCTTAAGCGGAATTATTGCTGATGGAACTCTAACAGCTTTAACCAAGAGTGGTCTGGGCACCTTAACCTTGAGTGGAACGAATACTTACACCGGCGCGACTGCAATTAACGCTGGCGTAATAAATGCACAGAATAATATGGCTTTTGGTGATACCGCTGGCGGCGTAACGGTAGCAGATGGCGCAGCAGTGAGATTATCCAGCGACATCACTGTGAGTGTAGAAACTTTGGATCTGAGCGGTAGCGGTATTAGTGGCACTGGTGCATTGGTCGGGAATGCTGGTTCTAGCACCACCTGGAGTGGTGCCATTACCCTGAGTGCGGATACCACCATTGGTATTGACGGTGCAGCCGGAACAACGTCGCTGACAACCGGTACCATTGATGGCGGAGGATTTGCTCTAACGGTAGATGGCTATAGTAATGGCATGGGCGCTACTATGGGCACCTATACGATTGGTGGTGCGATTACGAACACTGAGAGCGTCGACATATTTGATGCACAGGCGGTAAACATCAATGCCGCAATTTCGACCAACGGCGATACAGTTGGTGATGTTGTCATCGCAGCGGGCGCAGGAGGTATAAGCAGCACAGCCCCCGGCACGATTACAACGACGGCGGCAGCGAATTCGGGTGACATTTCAGGGGATGTTGATCTGTCAACGACAAGCACAGGGACGATTAGTCTTTTGGCTGCGATCACAACCACCGGCGCTGATTCTAATGTCAGCGATGGTGCAGCAAGCGATGGTGGTAATGTCACTATTAGTACAAACGCGGGAACAATATCTGTAGTTGAGATTACAGCTTCTGGTGGTAGTGGTACGCCTGATGGCACGATTGACGTTGATGGTGGAGATTCAGGTGATATATCAATCACCGCAGGTGGTAATAACACCCTGGGGATTGGTGGAGCTATCACAGCGCTGGGTGGTTTGGCAGCCGATGGTACTAACACGAACATAAGCCCTTTAAATGGCGTTAATGGTGATTTAACACTGAGCAGCGGAGGCAGTGCTGTTACACAATCAGCGGCTATTCTAGCAGGCGGTCTTGAATTACTGGGTTCGGGCGCTGTGACCTTGACCCAGGCCAGTAATAATATTGATGTTATTGCTGGAAACGTCACCAATACGATTACTTACGTTGATGCCGACGGTTTTGCTGTCGATAGCATCAGTGGACAGGATAGCTTAACCAGTAATAACAATATTAATCTGACTGCGACAACCGGTAATATTATGGTCTCAGCAGGTGCGAGTAATTCAGCAGAGATGCTGGTTACCAGTGGGAGTGGAGCAATAACCTTAACGGCTACCTCCGGTAATGTCGTTCTTGATGACTTTGCCATTAAAATAGTCGATGGCGCGCTAAGCATTAACGCGGGAAACAATATCTCTGCGGTTAATTCGACCGCTAACACTGAAATAGATGCATTTGGAAATGTAACGCTGATAGCGGACAGTATCGGTTCTGTTTCAAATGCGATACACATTGAGGGCGACGCAGGCGGTGATCGTTCATTACTAGTATATGCCAATGAGACTGGCAGCGTTGACACAGTGAACATTGATGTTTCAACCGATCAGTTTAACCTTATCACTCTACGTATGGCAGATGCAGATGACACTGTCGATATTGGTTTAGCTGGTGCTGATGTCATTGATGTAAATAGTCTCAGTTCAACAAGTACGTTGATCAACCAGGCCAGTATGGACGTGAATGGCGCTGCCTTTACCTATGAGTTACTTGAGGCAGGCTCCAATGTTCAGATTGCAAGTGGGGGGAGTGTTGCTATTACTGCAGGTGGTGATGTCGTTATTCGTGCTGCGGATAATATTATTGTGGGCGATACTGGCGACAATTTTGTAGAAACAGCGATTGATGCCGATGGCGGCACGTTTAATGTCAGCCTCATTGCTGATGCTGATTTAAGTGGTCTTGGCGGTTCAGCATCCAATAATGTCGGTGCCATTACTCTCGGCGATACAGGCTTTCGTGACGAAATTCTAATGGCAGATGGAAATCTGCATATGTCTGCGGCAACCGGTGTTGGTACTTCAGGATTAGGCAGAATCACGGTTAAAGGAACATTCGACAATACTTTTGGTCTGGCCGCAGCAACGACAACAAGCGGTGGTGTTTTTGTTGGGAATATCAATACTGGTAATATCAGTGTTACCAGTCTTACCACCGGATCTGTGACAACTAATGGTCTTCAATCATCAGACGCATTAGAGCTGGAGAATTCTGCCGGCAATATTACCATCATCGATATTGCTGGTACCGCGAATGACGTTTATGCGACAGGTAAAATCAGATTAGATGCATTTGGTACATTAACCATAGCAAGTGGTGCTGATGTAGAAACTTCTGTTGGGGCAGGTTCAGCGATTGATTTGATCGCTAATGATATGGATCTCTCCGGGACGGTGACGGCAGCCATGGCTGATGCAGAAGTATTACTGAAAGCGAAAACGGGCAGCACAGCAATTAACCTCGGTGGGTCGGGCGGCGGACTTGAATTATCAGCAGCCGAATTGAATGCGATTGCAGCAGATATTCTGCGCATTGGTGATAGTTCAACAAACGCGGCAGTCACTTTAACAGGTGCATGGACACCGGGGTCTACAGTCGGTGATACGCGCCTGGAAATTGAGACAAGTAGTACGGTTACAGCAACTGCAGCGGCATTGAATATGGGAACGAGCACGGGTGATCTTGTCGTGCGTGCTGGTGGTGCGGTCAACCTTGGGACCGTCTCCCACGATTTTAATACGGTGGCGGTGACGACGGGTGCTACCGCCTCTGCCGTAACGATCAAAGATGGTGTTGACGGCATGACCATTGGATCGGTAGACGGGATAAACGGAGTTGTTACTGGTGGTGCACAGATTGATATATCGACAGCAGGTGCGTTGTCAGTCCAGCAAAATATCAATAATACAGGTGCTTTTAATATTAACCTGACCGGTGTTGGTATTGATGTGGATACAACAACCGGAGGCGCTCATAATGTAACTATTCAAACGGACTCAACGGGTAATCTGAATATTGATGCCGGTGCAGGGACTTTGACTTTACAGGATGAGGGTACGACCGAGATAGCCCTGTTGACCACGATCGGCACTGGCAATATATCGATCAATGCGGCTGACATCGTCATTGAGACTAATGATGCTGGCAATCAAGATCAAATCGTTTCCGGCGGGACTCTGACTATAACCTCGAATGGCGGTACGATTGGACTTGGTAATGATGCAGTAACTGCAGTATCTGCGTTAGAACTAAATGATGTAGAGATGGATTCACTTAGCAGTACTGGCACACTAACAATTGGTAACGGTGCTTCAGGTCGGATACTACTGGATCGTGCAACGACTTATGGTGCCAATGATTTAAAACTTGTTACAGGTAGTTTTATTACAGATAACTCCGATGCCAATGCCTTTACTAGTGCCGGGACATTGACTCTGACATCGAATGGCACGGTTGGTATCGACAATACGGATGGTAATAACACGGCCCTGACTTTGGGTATCGATGTCAACGCGCTGACGATCACGGGGACTGGTGCCAACAATATTAATGTTACAGACGCGGGCACATCGAATACGGTTTATACCATTGCCACAGGCGGTGCTGGTAATGTGGTTGTCACTCAGACAGCTAACAATTTAAATGTGGGACTGGTATCAACACTTGGTAATGTTGATCTCACTACTACCAATACTACTGGCGGTGCGATTATTGATAATGGTGCGGATAACACCGTCGATATTTTTGGTGGCACAGTTACTCTTACTTCTAATACCGGCATCGGCTCATCAACAGCCGATCAGGACATTGAGACTTCAGCAACAAACTTAGTCGCGTCCACGACCACATCCGGCGATATCGTGATTGATGAAACCGACACGATCACATTAACATCGGTGACAACGACAGACGGCGCCATTGATGTGGATGCGGGTGGTGCGGTGATTATTCAAACAGTCACTTCGGCTGATACGGGTAATGACGAGACCCACGACGTAACCATCACAACTTCCTCAGGCAACATTACCTTTGGTGACGGTGCGACCTTTGCAGGTACGGTGACGGCGGACAATGCGGCAATTATTAATGCAGCCGGCGCCATTGTGGACGATGATAATGCGGACAATGTGGATATTAGTGCCGTGAGTACGGATTTGGATGCTGGCGGCGCCATTGGTGGCACAGGTGGCACAGTAGTTCAGATTGACACGGCAGTAGACAGCATCACGGCCAACACCAGTGCGGCGGGCGATATTGGTTTGAATGAGACCGATGCCATTACCTTAACTTCCGTGACTACCACAGACGGCGCCATTGATGTGGATGCGGGTGGACTTCTGACAGTACAGCAAAATATCAATAATACAGGTGCTTTTAATATTAACCTGACCGGTGTTGGTATTGATGTGGATACAACAACCGGAGGCGCTCATAATGTAACTATTCAAACGGACTCAACGGGTAATCTGAATATTGATGCCGGTGCAGGGACTTTGACTTTACAGGATGAGGGTACGACCGAGATAGCCCTGTTGACCACGATCGGCACTGGCAATATATCGATCAATGCGGCTGACATCGTCATTGAGACTAATGATGCTGGCAATCAAGATCAAATCGTTTCCGGCGGGACTCTGACTATAACCTCGAATGGCGGTACGATTGGACTTGGTAATGATGCAGTAACTGCAGTATCTGCGTTAGAACTAAATGATGTAGAGATGGATTCACTTAGCAGTACTGGCACACTAACAATTGGTAACGGTGCTTCAGGTCGGATACTACTGGATCGTGCAACGACTTATGGTGCCAATGATTTAAAACTTGTTACAGGTAGTTTTATTACAGATAACTCCGATGCCAATGCCTTTACTAGTGCCGGGACATTGACTCTGACATCGAATGGCACGGTTGGTATCGACAATACGGATGGTAATAACACGGCCCTGACTTTGGGTATCGATGTCAACGCGCTGACGATCACGGGGACTGGTGCCAACAATATTAATGTTACAGACGCGGGCACATCGAATACGGTTTATACCATTGCCACAGGCGGTGCTGGTAATGTGGTTGTCACTCAGACAGCTAACAATTTAAATGTGGGACTGGTATCAACACTTGGTAATGTTGATCTCACTACTACCAATACTACTGGCGGTGCGATTATTGATAATGGTGCGGATAACACCGTCGATATTTTTGGTGGCACAGTTACTCTTACTTCTAATACCGGCATCGGCTCATCAACAGCCGATCAGGACATTGAGACTTCAGCAACAAACTTAGTCGCGTCCACGACCACATCCGGCGATATCGTGATTGATGAAACCGACACGATCACATTAACATCGGTGACAACGACAGACGGC
>CALSRS010000002.1:0-58961 GCA_943788815.1 uncultured Gammaproteobacteria bacterium | reverse complement strand
ACAGTAGTTCAGATTGACACGGCAGTAGACAGCATCACGGCCAACACCAGTGCGGCGGGCGATATTGGTTTGAATGAGACCGATGCCATTACCTTAACTTCCGTGACTACCACAGACGGCGCCATTGATGTGGATGCGGGTGGTGCGGTGATTATTCAAACAGTCACTTCGGCTGATACGGGTAATGACGAGACCCACGACGTAACCATCACAACTTCCTCAGGCAACATTACCTTTGGTGACGGTGCGACCTTTGCAGGTACGGTGACGGCGGACAATGCGGCAATTATTAATGCAGCCGGCGCCATTGTGGACGATGATAATGCGGACAATGTGGATATTAGTGCCGTGAGTACGGATTTGGATGCTGGCGGCGCCATTGGTGGCACAGGTGGCACAGTAGTTCAGATTGACACGGCAGTAGACAGCATCACGGCCAACACCAGTGCGGCGGGCGATATTGGTTTGAATGAGACCGATGCCATTACCTTAACTTCCGTGACTACCACAGACGGCGCCATTGATGTGGATGCGGGTGGTGCGGTGATTATTCAAACAGTCACTTCGGCTGATACGGGTAATGACGAGACCCACGACGTAACCATCACAACTTCCTCAGGCAACATTACCTTTGGTGACGGTGCGACCTTTGCAGGTACGGTGACGGCGGACAATGCGGCAATTATTAATGCAGCCGGCGCCATTGTGGACGATGATAATGCGGACAATGTGGATATTAGTGCCGTGAGTACGGATTTGGATGCTGGCGGCGCCATTGGTGGCACAGGTGGCACAGTAGTTCAGATTGACACGGCAGTAGACAGCATCACGGCCAACACCAGTGCGGCGGGCGATATTGGTTTGAATGAGACCGATGCCATTACCTTAACTTCCGTGACTACCACAGACGGCGCCATTGATGTGGATGCGGGTGGTGCGGTGATTATTCAAACAGTCACTTCGGCTGATACGGGTAATGACGAGACCCACGACGTAACCATCACAACTTCCTCAGGCAACATTACCTTTGGTGACGGTGCGACCTTTGCAGGTACGGTGACGGCGGACAATGCGGCAATTATTAATGCAGCCGGCGCCATTGTGGACGATGATAATGCGGACAATGTGGATATTAGTGCCGTGAGTACGGATTTGGATGCTGGCGGCGCCATTGGTGGCACAGGTGGCACAGTAGTTCAGATTGACACGGCAGTAGACAGCATCACGGCCAACACCAGTGCGGCGGGCGATATTGGTTTGAATGAGACCGATGCCATTACCTTAACTTCCGTGACTACCACAGACGGCGCCATTGATGTGGATGCGGGTGGTGCGGTGATTATTCAAACAGTCACTTCGGCTGATACGGGTAATGACGAGACCCACGACGTAACCATCACAACTTCCTCAGGCAACATTACCTTTGGTGACGGTGCGACCTTTGCAGGTACGGTGACGGCGGACAATGCGGCAATTATTAATGCAGCCGGCGCCATTGTGGACGATGATAATGCGGACAATGTGGATATTAGTGCCGTGAGTACGGATTTGGATGCTGGCGGCGCCATTGGTGGCACAGGTGGCACAGTAGTTCAGATTGACACGGCAGTAGACAGCATCACGGCCAACACCAGTGCGGCGGGCGATATTGGTTTGAATGAGACCGATGCCATTACCTTAACTTCCGTGACTACCACAGACGGCGCCATTGATGTGGATGCGGGTGGTGCGGTGATTATTCAAACAGTCACTTCGGCTGATACGGGTAATGACGAGACCCACGACGTAACCATCACAACTTCCTCAGGCAACATTACCTTTGGTGACGGTGCGACCTTTGCAGGTACGGTGACGGCGGACAATGCGGCAATTATTAATGCAGCCGGCGCCATTGTGGACGATGATAATGCGGACAATGTGGATATTAGTGCCGTGAGTACGGATTTGGATGCTGGCGGCGCCATTGGTGGCACAGGTGGCACAGTAGTTCAGATTGACACGGCAGTAGACAGCATCACGGCCAACACCAGTGCGGCGGGCGATATTGGTTTGAATGAGACCGATGCCATTACCTTAACTTCCGTGACTACCACAGACGGCGCCATTGATGTGGATGCGGGTGGTGCGGTGATTATTCAAACAGTCACTTCGGCTGATACGGGTAATGACGAGACCCACGACGTAACCATCACAACTTCCTCAGGCAACATTACCTTTGGTGACGGTGCGACCTTTGCAGGTACGGTGACGGCGGACAATGCGGCAATTATTAATGCAGCCGGCGCCATTGTGGACGATGATAATGCGGACAATGTGGATATTAGTGCCGTGAGTACGGATTTGGATGCTGGCGGCGCCATTGGTGGCACAGGTGGCACAGTAGTTCAGATTGACACGGCAGTAGACAGCATCACGGCCAACACCAGTGCGGCGGGCGATATTGGTTTGAATGAGACCGATGCCATTACCTTAACTTCCGTGACTACCACAGACGGCGCCATTGATGTGGATGCGGGTGGTGCGGTGATTATTCAAACAGTCACTTCGGCTGATACGGGTAATGACGAGACCCACGACGTAACCATCACAACTTCCTCAGGCAACATTACCTTTGGTGACGGTGCGACCTTTGCAGGTACGGTGACGGCGGACAATGCGGCAATTATTAATGCAGCCGGCGCCATTGTGGACGATGATAATGCGGACAATGTGGATATTAGTGCCGTGAGTACGGATTTGGATGCTGGCGGCGCCATTGGTGGCACAGGTGGCACAGTAGTTCAGATTGACACGGCAGTAGACAGCATCACGGCCAACACCAGTGCGGCGGGCGATATTGGTTTGAATGAGACCGATGCCATTACCTTAACTTCCGTGACTACCACAGACGGCGCCATTGATGTGGATGCGGGTGGTGCGGTGATTATTCAAACAGTCACTTCGGCTGATACGGGTAATGACGAGACCCACGACGTAACCATCACAACTTCCTCAGGCAACATTACCTTTGGTGACGGTGCGACCTTTGCAGGTACGGTGACGGCGGACAATGCGGCAATTATTAATGCAGCCGGCGCCATTGTGGACGATGATAATGCGGACAATGTGGATATTAGTGCCGTGAGTACGGATTTGGATGCTGGCGGCGCCATTGGTGGCACAGGTGGCACAGTAGTTCAGATTGACACGGCAGTAGACAGCATCACGGCCAACACCAGTGCGGCGGGCGATATTGGTTTGAATGAGACCGATGCCATTACCTTAACTTCCGTGACTACCACAGACGGCGCCATTGATGTGGATGCGGGTGGTGCGGTGATTATTCAAACAGTCACTTCGGCTGATACGGGTAATGACGAGACCCACGACGTAACCATCACAACTTCCTCAGGCAACATTACCTTTGGTGACGGTGCGACCTTTGCAGGTACGGTGACGGCGGACAATGCGGCAATTATTAATGCAGCCGGCGCCATTGTGGACGATGATAATGCGGACAATGTGGATATTAGTGCCGTGAGTACGGATTTGGATGCTGGCGGCGCCATTGGTGGCACAGGTGGCACAGTAGTTCAGATTGACACGGCAGTAGACAGCATCACGGCCAACACCAGTGCGGCGGGCGATATTGGTTTGAATGAGACCGATGCCATTACCTTAACTTCCGTGACTACCACAGACGGCGCCATTGATGTGGATGCGGGTGGACTTCTGACAGTACAGCAAAATATCAATAATACAGGTGCTTTTAATATTAACCTGACCGGTGTTGGTATTGATGTGGATACAACAACCGGAGGCGCTCATAATGTAACTATTCAAACGGACTCAACGGGTAATCTGAATATTGATGCCGGTGCAGGGACTTTGACTTTACAGGATGAGGGTACGACCGAGATAGCCCTGTTGACCACGATCGGCACTGGCAATATATCGATCAATGCGGCTGACATCGTCATTGAGACTAATGATGCTGGCAATCAAGATCAAATCGTTTCCGGCGGGACTCTGACTATAACCTCGAATGGCGGTACGATTGGACTTGGTAATGATGCAGTAACTGCAGTATCTGCGTTAGAACTAAATGATGTAGAGATGGATTCACTTAGCAGTACTGGCACACTAACAATTGGTAACGGTGCTTCAGGTCGGATACTACTGGATCGTGCAACGACTTATGGTGCCAATGATTTAAAACTTGTTACAGGTAGTTTTATTACAGATAACTCCGATGCCAATGCCTTTACTAGTGCCGGGACATTGACTCTGACATCGAATGGCACGGTTGGTATCGACAATACGGATGGTAATAACACGGCCCTGACTTTGGGTATCGATGTCAACGCGCTGACGATCACGGGGACTGGTGCCAACAATATTAATGTTACAGACGCGGGCACATCGAATACGGTTTATACCATTGCCACAGGCGGTGCTGGTAATGTGGTTGTCACTCAGACAGCTAACAATTTAAATGTGGGACTGGTATCAACACTTGGTAATGTTGATCTCACTACTACCAATACTACTGGCGGTGCGATTATTGATAATGGTGCGGATAACACCGTCGATATTTTTGGTGGCACAGTTACTCTTACTTCTAATACCGGCATCGGCTCATCAACAGCCGATCAGGACATTGAGACTTCAGCAACAAACTTAGTCGCGTCCACGACCACATCCGGCGATATCGTGATTGATGAAACCGACACGATCACATTAACATCGGTGACAACGACAGACGGCGCCATTGATGTGGATGCGGGTGGTGCGGTGATTATTCAAACAGTCACTTCGGCTGATACGGGTAATGACGAGACCCACGACGTAACCATCACAACTTCCTCAGGCAACATTACCTTTGGTGACGGTGCGACCTTTGCAGGTACGGTGACGGCGGACAATGCGGCAATTATTAATGCAGCCGGCGCCATTGTGGACGATGATAATGCGGACAATGTGGATATTAGTGCCGTGAGTACGGATTTGGATGCTGGCGGCGCCATTGGTGGCACAGGTGGCACAGTAGTTCAGATTGACACGGCAGTAGACAGCATCACGGCCAACACCAGTGCGGCGGGCGATATTGGTTTGAATGAGACCGATGCCATTACCTTAACTTCCGTGACTACCACAGACGGCGCCATTGATGTGGATGCGGGTGGTGCGGTGATTATTCAAACAGTCACTTCGGCTGATACGGGTAATGACGAGACCCACGACGTAACCATCACAACTTCCTCAGGCAACATTACCTTTGGTGACGGTGCGACCTTTGCAGGTACGGTGACGGCGGACAATGCGGCAATTATTAATGCAGCCGGCGCCATTGTGGACGATGATAATGCGGACAATGTGGATATTAGTGCCGTGAGTACGGATTTGGATGCTGGCGGCGCCATTGGTGGCACAGGTGGCACAGTAGTTCAGATTGACACGGCAGTAGACAGCATCACGGCCAACACCAGTGCGGCGGGCGATATTGGTTTGAATGAGACCGATGCCATTACCTTAACTTCCGTGACTACCACAGACGGCGCCATTGATGTGGATGCGGGTGGTGCGGTGATTATTCAAACAGTCACTTCGGCTGATACGGGTAATGACGAGACCCACGACGTAACCATCACAACTTCCTCAGGCAACATTACCTTTGGTGACGGTGCGACCTTTGCAGGTACGGTGACGGCGGACAATGCGGCAATTATTAATGCAGCCGGCGCCATTGTGGACGATGATAATGCGGACAATGTGGATATTAGTGCCGTGAGTACGGATTTGGATGCTGGCGGCGCCATTGGTGGCACAGGTGGCACAGTAGTTCAGATTGACACGGCAGTAGACAGCATCACGGCCAACACCAGTGCGGCGGGCGATATTGGTTTGAATGAGACCGATGCCATTACCTTAACTTCCGTGACTACCACAGACGGCGCCATTGATGTGGATGCGGGTGGTGCGGTGATTATTCAAACAGTCACTTCGGCTGATACGGGTAATGACGAGACCCACGACGTAACCATCACAACTTCCTCAGGCAACATTACCTTTGGTGACGGTGCGACCTTTGCAGGTACGGTGACGGCGGACAATGCGGCAATTATTAATGCAGCCGGCGCCATTGTGGACGATGATAATGCGGACAATGTGGATATTAGTGCCGTGAGTACGGATTTGGATGCTGGCGGCGCCATTGGTGGCACAGGTGGCACAGTAGTTCAGATTGACACGGCAGTAGACAGCATCACGGCCAACACCAGTGCGGCGGGCGATATTGGTTTGAATGAGACCGATGCCATTACCTTAACTTCCGTGACTACCACAGACGGCGCCATTGATGTGGATGCGGGTGGTGCGGTGATTATTCAAACAGTCACTTCGGCTGATACGGGTAATGACGAGACCCACGACGTAACCATCACAACTTCCTCAGGCAACATTACCTTTGGTGACGGTGCGACCTTTGCAGGTACGGTGACGGCGGACAATGCGGCAATTATTAATGCAGCCGGCGCCATTGTGGACGATGATAATGCGGACAATGTGGATATTAGTGCCGTGAGTACGGATTTGGATGCTGGCGGCGCCATTGGTGGCACAGGTGGCACAGTAGTTCAGATTGACACGGCAGTAGACAGCATCACGGCCAACACCAGTGCGGCGGGCGATATTGGTTTGAATGAGACCGATGCCATTACCTTAACTTCCGTGACTACCACAGACGGCGCCATTGATGTGGATGCGGGTGGTGCGGTGATTATTCAAACAGTCACTTCGGCTGATACGGGTAATGACGAGACCCACGACGTAACCATCACAACTTCCTCAGGCAACATTACCTTTGGTGACGGTGCGACCTTTGCAGGTACGGTGACGGCGGACAATGCGGCAATTATTAATGCAGCCGGCGCCATTGTGGACGATGATAATGCGGACAATGTGGATATTAGTGCC
Organism: uncultured Gammaproteobacteria bacterium; assembly: GCA_943788815.1. Taxonomy (GTDB): domain Bacteria; phylum Pseudomonadota; class Gammaproteobacteria; order Eutrophobiales; family Eutrophobiaceae; genus Eutrophobius. Next base: position 52,007 of record CALSRS010000002.1, on the reverse strand, counting down.
GTGAGTACGGATTTGGATGCTGGCGGCGCCATTGGTGGCACAGGTGGCACAGTAGTTCAGATTGACACGGCAGTAGACAGCATCACGGCCAACACCAGTGCGGCGGGCGATATTGGTTTGAATGAGACCGATGCCATTACCTTAACTTCCGTGACTACCACAGACGGCGCCATTGATGTGGATGCGGGTGGTGCGGTGATTATTCAAACAGTCACTTCGGCTGATACGGGTAATGACGAGACCCACGACGTAACCATCACAACTTCCTCAGGCAACATTACCTTTGGTGACGGTGCGACCTTTGCAGGTACGGTGACGGCGGACAATGCGGCAATTATTAATGCAGCCGGCGCCATTGTGGACGATGATAATGCGGACAATGTGGATATTAGTGCCGTGAGTACGGATTTGGATGCTGGCGGCGCCATTGGTGGCACAGGTGGCACAGTAGTTCAGATTGACACGGCAGTAGACAGCATCACGGCCAACACCAGTGCGGCGGGCGATATTGGTTTGAATGAGACCGATGCCATTACCTTAACTTCCGTGACTACCACAGACGGCGCCATTGATGTGGATGCGGGTGGTGCGGTGATTATTCAAACAGTCACTTCGGCTGATACGGGTAATGACGAGACCCACGACGTAACCATCACAACTTCCTCAGGCAACATTACCTTTGGTGACGGTGCGACCTTTGCAGGTACGGTGACGGCGGACAATGCGGCAATTATTAATGCAGCCGGCGCCATTGTGGACGATGATAATGCGGACAATGTGGATATTAGTGCCGTGAGTACGGATTTGGATGCTGGCGGCGCCATTGGTGGCACAGGTGGCACAGTAGTTCAGATTGACACGGCAGTAGACAGCATCACGGCCAACACCAGTGCGGCGGGCGATATTGGTTTGAATGAGACCGATGCCATTACCTTAACTTCCGTGACTACCACAGACGGCGCCATTGATGTGGATGCGGGTGGTGCGGTGATTATTCAAACAGTCACTTCGGCTGATACGGGTAATGACGAGACCCACGACGTAACCATCACAACTTCCTCAGGCAACATTACCTTTGGTGACGGTGCGACCTTTGCAGGTACGGTGACGGCGGACAATGCGGCAATTATTAATGCAGCCGGCGCCATTGTGGACGATGATAATGCGGACAATGTGGATATTAGTGCCGTGAGTACGGATTTGGATGCTGGCGGCGCCATTGGTGGCACAGGTGGCACAGTAGTTCAGATTGACACGGCAGTAGACAGCATCACGGCCAACACCAGTGCGGCGGGCGATATTGGTTTGAATGAGACCGATGCCATTACCTTAACTTCCGTGACTACCACAGACGGCGCCATTGATGTGGATGCGGGTGGTGCGGTGATTATTCAAACAGTCACTTCGGCTGATACGGGTAATGACGAGACCCACGACGTAACCATCACAACTTCCTCAGGCAACATTACCTTTGGTGACGGTGCGACCTTTGCAGGTACGGTGACGGCGGACAATGCGGCAATTATTAATGCAGCCGGCGCCATTGTGGACGATGATAATGCGGACAATGTGGATATTAGTGCCGTGAGTACGGATTTGGATGCTGGCGGCGCCATTGGTGGCACAGGTGGCACAGTAGTTCAGATTGACACGGCAGTAGACAGCATCACGGCCAACACCAGTGCGGCGGGCGATATTGGTTTGAATGAGACCGATGCCATTACCTTAACTTCCGTGACTACCACAGACGGCGCCATTGATGTGGATGCGGGTGGACTTCTGACAGTACAGCAAAATATCAATAATACAGGTGCTTTTAATATTAACCTGACCGGTGTTGGTATTGATGTGGATACAACAACCGGAGGCGCTCATAATGTAACTATTCAAACGGACTCAACGGGTAATCTGAATATTGATGCCGGTGCAGGGACTTTGACTTTACAGGATGAGGGTACGACCGAGATAGCCCTGTTGACCACGATCGGCACTGGCAATATATCGATCAATGCGGCTGACATCGTCATTGAGACTAATGATGCTGGCAATCAAGATCAAATCGTTTCCGGCGGGACTCTGACTATAACCTCGAATGGCGGTACGATTGGACTTGGTAATGATGCAGTAACTGCAGTATCTGCGTTAGAACTAAATGATGTAGAGATGGATTCACTTAGCAGTACTGGCACACTAACAATTGGTAACGGTGCTTCAGGTCGGATACTACTGGATCGTGCAACGACTTATGGTGCCAATGATTTAAAACTTGTTACAGGTAGTTTTATTACAGATAACTCCGATGCCAATGCCTTTACTAGTGCCGGGACATTGACTCTGACATCGAATGGCACGGTTGGTATCGACAATACGGATGGTAATAACACGGCCCTGACTTTGGGTATCGATGTCAACGCGCTGACGATCACGGGGACTGGTGCCAACAATATTAATGTTACAGACGCGGGCACATCGAATACGGTTTATACCATTGCCACAGGCGGTGCTGGTAATGTGGTTGTCACTCAGACAGCTAACAATTTAAATGTGGGACTGGTATCAACACTTGGTAATGTTGATCTCACTACTACCAATACTACTGGCGGTGCGATTATTGATAATGGTGCGGATAACACCGTCGATATTTTTGGTGGCACAGTTACTCTTACTTCTAATACCGGCATCGGCTCATCAACAGCCGATCAGGACATTGAGACTTCAGCAACAAACTTAGTCGCGTCCACGACCACATCCGGCGATATCGTGATTGATGAAACCGACACGATCACATTAACATCGGTGACAACGACAGACGGCGCCATTGATGTGGATGCGGGTGGTGCGGTGATTATTCAAACAGTCACTTCGGCTGATACGGGTAATGACGAGACCCACGACGTAACCATCACAACTTCCTCAGGCAACATTACCTTTGGTGACGGTGCGACCTTTGCAGGTACGGTGACGGCGGACAATGCGGCAATTATTAATGCAGCCGGCGCCATTGTGGACGATGATAATGCGGACAATGTGGATATTAGTGCCGTGAGTACGGATTTGGATGCTGGCGGCGCCATTGGTGGCACAGGTGGCACAGTAGTTCAGATTGACACGGCAGTAGACAGCATCACGGCCAACACCAGTGCGGCGGGCGATATTGGTTTGAATGAGACCGATGCCATTACCTTAACTTCCGTGACTACCACAGACGGCGCCATTGATGTGGATGCGGGTGGTGCGGTGATTATTCAAACAGTCACTTCGGCTGATACGGGTAATGACGAGACCCACGACGTAACCATCACAACTTCCTCAGGCAACATTACCTTTGGTGACGGTGCGACCTTTGCAGGTACGGTGACGGCGGACAATGCGGCAATTATTAATGCAGCCGGCGCCATTGTGGACGATGATAATGCGGACAATGTGGATATTAGTGCCGTGAGTACGGATTTGGATGCTGGCGGCGCCATTGGTGGCACAGGTGGCACAGTAGTTCAGATTGACACGGCAGTAGACAGCATCACGGCCAACACCAGTGCGGCGGGCGATATTGGTTTGAATGAGACCGATGCCATTACCTTAACTTCCGTGACTACCACAGACGGCGCCATTGATGTGGATGCGGGTGGTGCGGTGATTATTCAAACAGTCACTTCGGCTGATACGGGTAATGACGAGACCCACGACGTAACCATCACAACTTCCTCAGGCAACATTACCTTTGGTGACGGTGCGACCTTTGCAGGTACGGTGACGGCGGACAATGCGGCAATTATTAATGCAGCCGGCGCCATTGTGGACGATGATAATGCGGACAATGTGGATATTAGTGCCGTGAGTACGGATTTGGATGCTGGCGGCGCCATTGGTGGCACAGGTGGCACAGTAGTTCAGATTGACACGGCAGTAGACAGCATCACGGCCAACACCAGTGCGGCGGGCGATATTGGTTTGAATGAGACCGATGCCATTACCTTAACTTCCGTGACTACCACAGACGGCGCCATTGATGTGGATGCGGGTGGTGCGGTGATTATTCAAACAGTCACTTCGGCTGATACGGGTAATGACGAGACCCACGACGTAACCATCACAACTTCCTCAGGCAACATTACCTTTGGTGACGGTGCGACCTTTGCAGGTACGGTGACGGCGGACAATGCGGCAATTATTAATGCAGCCGGCGCCATTGTGGACGATGATAATGCGGACAATGTGGATATTAGTGCCGTGAGTACGGATTTGGATGCTGGCGGCGCCATTGGTGGCACAGGTGGCACAGTAGTTCAGATTGACACGGCAGTAGACAGCATCACGGCCAACACCAGTGCGGCGGGCGATATTGGTTTGAATGAGACCGATGCCATTACCTTAACTTCCGTGACTACCACAGACGGCGCCATTGATGTGGATGCGGGTGGTGCGGTGATTATTCAAACAGTCACTTCGGCTGATACGGGTAATGACGAGACCCACGACGTAACCATCACAACTTCCTCAGGCAACATTACCTTTGGTGACGGTGCGACCTTTGCAGGTACGGTGACGGCGGACAATGCGGCAATTATTAATGCAGCCGGCGCCATTGTGGACGATGATAATGCGGACAATGTGGATATTAGTGCCGTGAGTACGGATTTGGATGCTGGCGGCGCCATTGGTGGCACAGGTGGCACAGTAGTTCAGATTGACACGGCAGTAGACAGCATCACGGCCAACACCAGTGCGGCGGGCGATATTGGTTTGAATGAGACCGATGCCATTACCTTAACTTCCGTGACTACCACAGACGGCGCCATTGATGTGGATGCGGGTGGTGCGGTGATTATTCAAACAGTCACTTCGGCTGATACGGGTAATGACGAGACCCACGACGTAACCATCACAACTTCCTCAGGCAACATTACCTTTGGTGACGGTGCGACCTTTGCAGGTACGGTGACGGCGGACAATGCGGCAATTATTAATGCAGCCGGCGCCATTGTGGACGATGATAATGCGGACAATGTGGATATTAGTGCCGTGAGTACGGATTTGGATGCTGGCGGCGCCATTGGTGGCACAGGTGGCACAGTAGTTCAGATTGACACGGCAGTAGACAGCATCACGGCCAACACCAGTGCGGCGGGCGATATTGGTTTGAATGAGACCGATGCCATTACCTTAACTTCCGTGACTACCACAGACGGCGCCATTGATGTGGATGCGGGTGGTGCGGTGATTATTCAAACAGTCACTTCGGCTGATACGGGTAATGACGAGACCCACGACGTAACCATCACAACTTCCTCAGGCAACATTACCTTTGGTGACGGTGCGACCTTTGCAGGTACGGTGACGGCGGACAATGCGGCAATTATTAATGCAGCCGGCGCCATTGTGGACGATGATAATGCGGACAATGTGGATATTAGTGCCGTGAGTACGGATTTGGATGCTGGCGGCGCCATTGGTGGCACAGGTGGCACAGTAGTTCAGATTGACACGGCAGTAGACAGCATCACGGCCAACACCAGTGCGGCGGGCGATATTGGTTTGAATGAGACCGATGCCATTACCTTAACTTCCGTGACTACCACAGACGGCGCCATTGATGTGGATGCGGGTGGTGCGGTGATTATTCAAACAGTCACTTCGGCTGATACGGGTAATGACGAGACCCACGACGTAACCATCACAACTTCCTCAGGCAACATTACCTTTGGTGACGGTGCGACCTTTGCAGGTACGGTGACGGCGGACAATGCGGCAATTATTAATGCAGCCGGCGCCATTGTGGACGATGATAATGCGGACAATGTGGATATTAGTGCCGTGAGTACGGATTTGGATGCTGGCGGCGCCATTGGTGGCACAGGTGGCACAGTAGTTCAGATTGACACGGCAGTAGACAGCATCACGGCCAACACCAGTGCGGCGGGCGATATTGGTTTGAATGAGACCGATGCCATTACCTTAACTTCCGTGACTACCACAGACGGCGCCATTGATGTGGATGCGGGTGGTGCGGTGATTATTCAAACAGTCACTTCGGCTGATACGGGTAATGACGAGACCCACGACGTAACCATCACAACTTCCTCAGGCAACATTACCTTTGGTGACGGTGCGACCTTTGCAGGTACGGTGACGGCGGACAATGCGGCAATTATTAATGCAGCCGGCGCCATTGTGGACGATGATAATGCGGACAATGTGGATATTAGTGCCGTGAGTACGGATTTGGATGCTGGCGGCGCCATTGGTGGCACAGGTGGCACAGTAGTTCAGATTGACACGGCAGTAGACAGCATCACGGCCAACACCAGTGCGGCGGGCGATATTGGTTTGAATGAGACCGATGCCATTACCTTAACTTCCGTGACTACCACAGACGGCGCCATTGATGTGGATGCGGGTGGTGCGGTGATTATTCAAACAGTCACTTCGGCTGATACGGGTAATGACGAGACCCACGACGTAACCATCACAACTTCCTCAGGCAACATTACCTTTGGTGACGGTGCGACCTTTGCAGGTACGGTGACGGCGGACAATGCGGCAATTATTAATGCAGCCGGCGCCATTGTGGACGATGATAATGCGGACAATGTGGATATTAGTGCCGTGAGTGCGGATTTGGATGCTGGCGGCGCCATTGGTGGCACAGGTGGCACAGTAGTTCAGATAGACACGGCAGTAGACAGCATCACGGCCAACACCAGTGCGGCGGGCGATATTGGTTTGAATGAGACCGATGCCATTACCTTAACTTCCGTGACCACCACAGACGGTGCCATTGATGTGGATGCGGGTGGTGATGTGCGAATCCTTAATGTTGATTCAGTTGGCGTCAGCAATGATGTTGATATAGTCACATCATCTGGTGGAGACATCATTTTTGGCGATTCTGCAAATACCCTGAATGGTGAAATCAATTCTGCCAACGATGTGATATTGAATGCAGCCGGTGGAATTATTGATGACGATGATGCATTGGGTGATACAGATATTACCGCAAATGGCACCGCGACTTTAACCGCTGTTACAGGCATTGGTTCCGGTACCGGCGCGCTGGAAAGAGAGGCTATTGATCTTGATGTTGTCAGTGTCAGTGCGACCAATAACGGTGATGGTCATATCCAGTTGGGGCAAATTACGCCTTCATCTGATCTGCTGGTTGTACAGGTTAGCCAGACAGATGATGCTGGTGATTCGATAGTTATAGCTGTTGATGATGGCGACCTGACGATTCAGGCAGCAGGTGGTGGGATCAATGCAACCGGGGCTGGTGCTGCATCTGGCAGTATCCTGCTACAGACATGGGGTTCAGGTGGTAACCTGAATATTAACGACACTGTGGATACGATATTAGGGCAGATCAGTCTGGTGTCGATATACGGTGGAGTCCTCCTTGCAGAAACCGGTGATATAACGTCGGTTTCCGGAGATATATCGGTACAGGCGACGGCAGCGGGTCAGGTGATTACGATGACGGATACCGGGGCAGATTCTGCGATTATTACAGCCACCGGCGGTACGATTGATATCGACGCCGACGGTAATATCACGCTGGGTAGCATCGTGGCAACTAACAGCACCAGTATTACCGCCATAGATATCGATTCGGCCTCGGGTTCCATTTTAGATGGTGGTGATACGGCGGTTGATGTTATAGCCAATACCGCAGTTGCCCAGATCAGTCTGCATGCCGATGATGGAATCGGCACAGGTAACGCTATTGAGACACAGGTGGCCGATCTGAGCGCGGAGCTGTCCAGCACGGGTGTTATTAATATCCTGGAATCTGATGGGGCGATTTTACGCAGTCTCACGACTCAGGGTGCCACAGTGGACGACATTACGATAAGCAGTACAACGGGTGATCTTGAAATAGGTGTGATAGTTGCGGGTCCTGCGGGTGATGTGACGCTGGATGCGATAGCGGGCTCGATTACGGATGCGACGGCAGAGGGTAGTGACCTTATTACTGGCAATGTTCTGGACCTGGATGCAGCAACGGCGATTGGTGCGACGGGGCAGGCGATCGATACGGAGGCGGTGACTTTAAGTGCCAATACGGACACTAACGCTGGTGACATCTATATTGATGAGGCCACTGCAGTGACAGTGACCTCGGCGAGCACCTTTGATGGAGATATTGATATTTCTACAACGAATGGCTCACTGACGGTATATGCGGTTGATAGCAGTAATGACGATGGTGCTGGGGCTGATGATGACGTCACATTGACGGCAGGTGGTGTCACATCGGATGTGTTACTGGGGGATACGGGCAACGATGGCATCGTGACGGCGAGTAACGCGATTAATCTGACAGCAGGTCGTAATATCGTTGATAACGAGACTACAGACAATGATGACCTGGTGGGTGTAAGTGCTACGCTACAGGCAGGTGCGAATATTGGCGATGTGGCCGATACGACTGGGGTACTGTCGCTTGGGGCGACAGACTTCATTGAAGTACAACTGGGCAGTATTACATTGACAGTGACGGGTGAAGCAGATGGAACACCGGCTGGTGACATTGCAATAAACGATACCAGTGGTGCAGGGACACTAACGATCTCGGATCTGAATACGCCGGATTCGACCTCAGGGGCTGATTCAGCCTTTGTCTTTATCGTTAAGGATAATGGCGACCTGGATGGTAGCGTACTGGCGGTGGACAATACGGCGGTAGACTCAAACGACCATCTGGGATTGATTGCCCCTGGCACGGTAACGGTGTCCGATGGGTTGACCTTGAATACCCTGCGCATGGAAGCTGCTAACCTGGTGAATGGCAATTCACTGGCCGCAACCAACTTCCTGGCAAAATCAGCCGCGAGTGAAACCTTTACCGGCATGAACGTGGCTAATATTGATATAGCCATCAGTGGCACAAATACCCTGACGTATACTCAGACTGGAAATACTGATCTGAATATTTCAGACCTCGATGCTACAGCGGATGGCTATGGCCTGTTGACGGCAGACGGTGATATCACTGTCACGCACAATGGTGCGGCGACCACAGGTGCGATTATCCTTAACGCCGTGGTTGAAGCAGACACCATAAATGATACGGTTACTCTGGATAGTACCAATGATGAGATTGTAGATGGTGGTAACGATAATATTGAGGATGTGCAGGCCTATGCTGTAGTCCTCAATGCAGCCACGGGTATCGGTGCAGGTACGGGCATACCAGCTGAAACGACAGCAATTGACCTCGATGCCACACGATTATCAGCAGATAACAGCAGTTCCAGTGATATACAGATTAATGAAACTGATGGTGATACCGCTGATGGTCTGGCGATTGGATTCGTAAATAACAGTGATGCAACAAGTGCCATAGTAATCAATTCATCTGCAGATATTGACAGTATTACTAATGATGGCACAGCAGATATTACAGGCGGTACCATTAGCCTTGTCGCTGCATCCGGCGGGATTGGTAATACCTCGGTGGTGGATGTAACGGCAAGCACGGCCTTGAATGCGGACACGAATGCGGGTGATGACGGTAATATCCTGATTGATTCGATTGGCAATCTGCCATTAGGTGCGGTCACAGCCGGTGCGGGAAATATCACGATTGATTCCACGGGGAATATGAGTGATGCCAATAACGATACAGCAGGCAATAACCTGGCAGGTGGCGTTGGCACGTTAACGGCGGCCGGAGGGATTGGCGACAGTAATGCGCTGGAGACGGCATTGACGAGTGTGAGTGCAACGACGAGTGCGACGGGGACCATAGAATTAGATGAGACGGATGCGATCACCTTGACCTCGGTGGTCTCTGACGGTGCGGCAGCGGATGACATTATTGTGAATGCGGGTGGTACGATTACGGTGACCGATGCAGACGCGACGCTGGGTGATGTGACGCTGGATGCCGGGGGTGCGATTAACAGCACGACCAATGACGGCGTAGCGGATGTGACCGGTGCGACGATTAATTTAACCGCGGCGGTGGGTGGTATTGGTACTGGCTCGGTGGTAGACGTGACGGCGACGACGGCCCTGAATGCGGACACGGATGCGGGTGATGATGGAAATATCCTGATTGATTCCATAGGTGATTTGCGATTGGGGTTGGTTAATGCAGGGGGAGGGAATGTTACCCTCAATTCAACCGGTGATATTACGGCGGTGGATAATGGCATTGCTGACGTAGAGGGTGGCATCATTATCTTAGATGCGCTGGTAGGTGGTATTGGTACCGGCGGTGGCGTGGTGGATGTCACGGCATCAACGCGATTTGATGCTGATTCCAGTGCTGACGGGAGTAATATTCTGATTGATTCCATAGGCAACCTCCCCATAGGCCTGGTGGATGCGGCTGGTGGAATGATTACACTGGCTTCGACTGGGAACATGACCGATCAAGACAATGGCACGGCAAATGACCTGTTTGGCAGCGCGGTGACCCTGACGGCTGTGACGGGGATCGGATCAACGGGTACAAACGGCAAACTTGAAGCGATCACTTCAACTGTTACAGCCACGAATACCAGCTCTGGCGGTATTTTCCTTAACAGTCTGGGCGGCACTGCGGCCGGTGTTGGTGCCGTGGATTTCAGCAGTATCCAGGCAAATCCCGCGGGGAACGTGGAATTGATGGCGGTAACGGGCAGCACCCTGACGGACGTGGATGCGGCAAATGGAACGATAGATGTACTCGTGACGGGTGCAGACATCAATGCAGTGGCGGTGAATACCGCAAACAACAACCAGATCGATATTGAAACGGTGACTACCGGTGATATTACGGTCGACCTGGTCGGAGCTGGAACTGGGACCGTGAATATCACCTCGGCGGGTGACATCGACAGTGATGTAGATGATGGTGTGGCGGATGTCGTGGGCGGCACGATAAACCTGGAAGCAACATCAGGAGGCATTGGTAATTCCCAGGTAGTGGACGTGACGGGGAGCACTGCCCTGAACGCGGATACGACGGCAGATAACGCCAATATACAAATAGATTCTATTAATTCACTGCCAGCGGGGGTAATCAATGCTGGTGGTGGTAATGTAACCTTGGATTCAACTGCAGCCATAACAGATGCAAACGGTGGAACAGTGAATATAACCGGTAATATTCTGACCGTGGATGCGGCCGGTGGAATCAGCCTGGACACGACTATCTCAAGTTTGAATGCCTCCATCAGTGCGGCAGGTGCAATCGATATCAATGAGACCAATGCCATCACCCTGACGGACGTGGATACCAGTAACGGCGCCATAACCATTGTTGCCGGGGGGGCGATTATCGCGACAGACGTTCAGTCATTAACGGATACGGATACAAATGACATCGAATTAATCAGTGACACAGGAAATATCAATGTAGGTAATGTAAGTACAGGTGGTAATAGTGGTGATGTTAGATTAGAAGCAGATCTGGCCATTACAGATATTAATGGACTTGCAATAAATATTGTTGCGGATGAATTTGAAGCAGAATCTGGAAGTGGAGTTGATCTGGATACAACGGTAAACCAGATAGTTGCTAATACAAGTACAGCTGGTGTTATTGTAATAGAAGAATCAAATGCTGTGGTTCTGGAAAATATGATTACCGCAAACGGTGCGATCACGGTGACGGCAGGTGGTGCCATTACTGCCAGCAACGTGGTCTCAACCACGGACAATGATGCCAATGACATCAGTATTACCAGTACCGGTGGTGCGATTGCGGTAGGTGTGGTCAATGCCGGGACAACAGCAGGTGATGTGAATCTGGTCGCAAGTGGCGCCATTACCGATGGTGATGCTACCACTGACGTGACGGCGCAGGTGTTGACGGCCACAGCCGGTGGCGGTATCAGTCTGGATACCAACATAGTCAGTTTGACGGCGACGACGAGTGCGGCGGGCGCAATCGATATCAATGAGACCAATGCCATTACCCTGACGAATGTTACCAGCAGTAACGGTGCGATCACGGTGACGGCAGGTGGTGCCATTACTGCCACCAACGTGGTCTCAACCACGGACAATGATGCCAATGATATTTCGATTAGCACAACCACGGGCAATATTGTGATCGATCTAATAAATGCCCTGGCATTAGGCGATATAATTATTGATACCAATGCAGGATCAGTTAACGCTATTGGCACAGGGCCTCATATCATTGGAGACGATCTGACGATTGATGCCACAACAGGCATTGGTAACGATGTCGCCATCAATACCAGCGATATTGATCTCCTGAATACGAACACGACGAACGGTAATATTGGTATCGTGATTACTGCTGCCGAAGCGGTGACTGTCCAATCTATGACTACCGGCACAGGGGCCATTTCACTGACCCAGAACGGCAATCAGTCTCTGACGCTAAATTCAGTCTCTACCACGACCGGGGGCATCACTATCAGCAATAACGGTGGGGTCGGCGCTGATCTGTTAATCAGTAACAATGGTATCTCGGCTGATGGTGATACAGTGACCATCACGGTAGCCGGGGCCATAGATGATGAACAAACTAATCCAGACCTGATCGTGGATATTACTGCCACCACCCTCAACATAACAGCCAGTGAAGGGATAGGCGGAACCGCTCATGTCGATACTGTTATTGATAATCTAAATCTCATTGCCGGTGGTAATGTCAGCATGAATAATAGTGGCTCCCTGGATCTGGTTCAGTTTAATACCATAGGCAATGCCACCCTGGTTAATAATGGTGCAATAACGGACAGTGGCACTGTTTCAATAACCGGTGTAACAACTATCAGTTCTGGTGGCAATGATATTATCCTGGATTCAGCCAGTAATGATTTTAATACACTGGTTCTGAGCAATACCGGTAATGTAACCCTGGTTGATACGGATAATCTTGAATTTGGTACATCTAACATTAATGGCGATCTGGTTGTGGAGAGCGGTACAGTTACACAAAGTGGCTCAATATCAGTTTCGGGTACGACTGGAATTACGGTAGGCAACAACAATGATATTACATTAACCAATGCTGCTAATGATTTTAGTGGTCGGGTCTCTGTATTAAATGGAAATAATGTTGCTTTAACAGATACAAATACATTAACCCTTGATTGGATGGATATTAATGGTAATTTAATTACCAATGCAGTAACGACCTCTTTGAGTCCTGTGCCGGATGCCGCGAGGACAACAGATTTTAATGTCGGTGGTGATATTGATTTTAGTTCTAATGGAGCGCTGAATATAGCGAGAGATACCGTTCTGTTATCTGGCACGAATACAGTATTACTGACAGGAACACAGGTAACAGGTGAAGCTGCGTTACAAATTTTGACACCATTGCTTTCAAACCTGACTATCAGTAATGGCTCTGGCGCAGGCTTGCTGGATGCACGCGTATTTGCTAATTTTACGGGTCATCTAGTTATTGGTGGTGCTATTGAGACTCCTACACGACCAGCGATTTCTAATGGTTCAGAAGTAGTCACAGTAAATACTGATTTGCTATCTATAGCGGCAAATGTTGCACTTCGTAGTGGATCAGATATTACTCTTCTCGGCAGTAATATCTCACTTGATATCAATTCTGTTGTTAGTTCGGGCGGTGTAGGGGGTAATGGAGCACAAAATGCGCTGGATAATGACCAGGTATCACTCATAGCGGTTGGTGATGCAAATGGCGGTGTCTCCGGGCCAGGTGACATTACTGGCATATACTTCCCAGGAACTATCGAGGGTGCATCCGTCTTGCTCGTGGCCGCTAATGATATTATAAATGCTAATAATCTCATTGTTGATGCTAATGGCGGGAACCTGCAAGCTGTTGTAGGAACAGGTAATACACCTACCTTTGGTGTATTAAATGCCACACCTATCGATTCTACTGACGCGACCATTCCATTCCTTAACGGTCTTGCCGTGGGCACAGGATTGAACCTCAATAATCTCACCTTTGTACAGGCTCAAACGCTGATTCTAGGTAACCTTATTGGTTTGGAACAGATCGCATTTATTGATGTCGGTCTATTTGAAGAAGACCTCACTCTTTATGGAACCATCGGGCAGGGTATTGCATTGTCCTTGGCCCAGTGTGAAGAGATCGAAGGCTGTGCCCCTGATGTGACAGAGACCGAATTGGATGAGTTGATTGAAGGTCTGGAGGCACGAATTGATGAAATGGAGAGACGTCTGGAAGAAGGCGCAGGCCGTGATCAAGAACAATTAGAAAGTCTCTTGGCTGGTTATGAGCAGGAATTAGAAAACTTTAATAACTACAAGATAGAACTGCAGCAATTCTACGAAGCGGATGAAGACTTTGATGATGGCTTCGGCGATGAATTTGGTGAAGATTTTGCTACGGGTGAAATCAGACGTTTAAATACGATCCTCGACACGGTGGCAGCAAGAATCGATTGGCTAGAGAACTTGAAAGCGAACACCGATCTGAGGGCCCAGTTAAGCGAAAACACAGGTGTTGAGCTTACGATAGAGGCGATTGATGAGATTATACGAGCGACTCAACAACAAATTCGGTTTATTGAGCGCCAAATTCAGCAATTACTTGATGGCACTCAAGCATCTCTGGGATCTGGTTTTGTTGCTGAAGTCGGTGATATAACACTATCCAGGTTCCCGCGTTATGAAAATGAACTATATTCATACAACCAGTATATGAAGCAGGTTGAGTATAATTGGTATTGATGATGAAGTTGAGAATGTTGAAAATTAATCTCTTAGCAAAATGCACTTTGCTATTTATAATGCTTATTGCGTTGAATGCTGCACATAGTCAAATTTTAAACGAAGATTATGCGGCAGGTGCTGACGTGTTGATTTTAAAAAATGAGTTAGATATCTTTTCTACAATCCAGCAGGGAGTGCAGTTGTCTGTTGTAGAATGTGAATTGTTTAAAACCTGTTCTGCCAGTGTCAATAGAGACGAAATTAGCCAACTAATTTCTACAATTGATACGCGTATAAATGCATTGAGTGTTAGATATACAGATGCGCAGGATGCTTCTCTAGAGGAAGTCCTGGTAAGTTACGTTGATATTCGAGACAGTTATAATTTGATTCTTGATAAAATGAACACAATGCCACAATTTGAGGTCGAGGAGGTTGTGGAAGATGAGTTTGGATTTGACGACTTTTTTGGATTTGGTGCGGCAGCGGCCAGTGAAGTCTCACCAGAAATTCAACAGTTATTTGAAGATGTTGATGATGAAATAATTGATGATGACTTAAGCCTTGATGAAGAATCAGGTGTGAATATTATAATACCGGAAACACAATAAAATATAAGAAAGGAAAATAGCATGACAGCAGCATTACCACTATTCTACCAAAAAGTTGTTCCATTAAATAAAGAGCAGCACAAGTCATTATATATTGAACCCGTTAATGGGTTTGGGTTCGCAGCAGAAACTAATAGTTTATATATTGCAGCTATTGAGTTTATTAAATGCGTATCAGACTATGTTGTAGTATTTGGTAAGGATGAAAACGAAAATGTATATCCTGTCGTATTGCTAGGATTGCAAGCAAATCAAAATTTGTATGTAAATGATAAAGGCGAATGGGATGCATCTTACATTCCTGCATATGCCAGGCGCTATCCATTTATACTGGCTGCTCCAGAATCTAATGAAGGTAACTTCACCGTTTGTGTCGATGAGAGTTTCAGTGGCTTTAATACGGCAAAAGAAGGTAAGGCTTTGTTCGATAAAAAAGGTGAGCAAACAGACATTTTAAAACAAGCTGTTGATTTTTTAGAAGATTACCAAAAGAATGTGACGATCACGACGGCTTTTTGTAATAATCTCAAAACATTGGATATTCTTGAGCCTATGCAGGCTAATGTGGAATTACAGTCTGGTGATAAATTTGCCATAGGCGGTTTCCAGTGTGTAAATCGTGCAAAGCTCAAGGCATTGTCTGAAGACAAGGTTGCCGGTTTACTGAAATCAGATCAGATGGAACTGATTTTTGCGCATTTATTATCGTTAAATAACGTCAGCAAACTGATGCAAAAAATGGGTTGATATAGCTAATCAATTAATCAGTTTATGTAATTAGATTTTCTGAAACAGTTGTGGTCAAGGACGACTGCTGCTGTAATTCCCATAACCTTGAATATGTTCCATTCTTTTCAAGTAATTCTAAATGTTTTCCCTGCTCAATTATTTTGCCGTGTCTTAGCACAATAATTTGATCAGCATCGGTAATTGTAGAAAGACGATGCGCGATCACGATGGAAGTACTGTTTTCAGATATTTCGTTGATTGCGTTAACAATAGCTTTTTCAGCAGATGAGTCCAGGGAAGAGGTAGCTTCATCAAATACCATAATAGACGGATTCATTAATAGCATACGAGCAATGGCGATGCGTTGCTTCTCCCCCCCGGATACTTTTAAACCTCTCTCTCCAACGAGAGTGTCAAGACCATCTGGTAATGATGCGATAAACTCATTTAAATGTGCCATATTTGCTGCTTTTGAGACATCTTCTCTTGATGCCCCAGGGTTGCCATATGAAATATTATAAAATATTGACTGATTAAAGAGGACGGTATCTTGTGGCACTATCCCTATTAATTTTCGTAGGTTTTGAAGTGGTACCGTCTGAATGTCAGTACCATTAATAAAGATATTACCGGCATTAATGTCATAGAGTCTAAAAATTAACCGAGCAATGGTAGATTTACCTGATCCGCTAGGCCCAACAATGGCATATTTTTGTCCTTTGGGTAGTGAAAACGAAACATTATCAATAATTTTACGATCTTCAGAATAGGAAAATGAAACATTTTTAAACTCAATTTTTCCTTCGTGAAATTCAATCTTAATATCACTGGTAGGGTTAGTTACAGTGGGTTTAGTTTCCAATAGTGAAAACATATGCTCTACATCGGCTAACGCACGTTTTATTTCACGGTAGACAAACCCCAGAAAATTTAATGGCAAAAATAGTTGTAGCATATAGGCATTGACTAGTACCAGGTCGCCCAGGGTCATTGCACCCGTCACAACTCTTTGTGCTGCCAGGACCATTATTATCGTTATAGAGACAGAAATAATAATTGCCTGGCCAGAATTCAACGTAACCAGTGACAATCGGTTGTCCATTCTGGCTTTTTCTAATTGAGCAAGATTTTTATCATATTGCATTGCTTCGTGGTCTTCATTGGAAAAATATTTGACCGTTTCAAAATTAAGCAGGCTATCAATGGCAAATGTATTTGTTTTATTGTCCATCTCATTCATTTTTTTGACGAAATTGGTTCGCCAATCGGTGACTATAATTGAGAAAACGATATAGCATATGACTGAGCATAAGATGACCAATGCAAAAGGCCAGCCAAAATTGAAAAATAATATGAACGTTACCAGAAGGATTTCAAGTAAGGTTGGGATAATATTAAACAATAAAAACCGCATGAGAAAACTAATGCCTGCAGTTCCTCTCTCTACATCTCTGGACAATCCGCCGGTTTTTCGGGATAAATGGAATGCAATATCGAGTTCATGTAGATGTTTAAATACCCTCAGTCCGATCTGTCGCATCGCATGTTCAGTCACACGACCGAATACCGTGTCGCGAATTTCACCTAAGATAATCGAGCTGAATCTCAATATTCCGTAGAACACGAGTAGCGATAAGGGTAGAACGAGAAGCTGATTCTGGACGGTATCGAGTGAATCAACGATGTATTTCAAAACAAAGGGTATGGAAATATTGGCAACTTTTGATAAAACCAGGCATGCCATGGCAATGGCAATGCGCATGCGAAAATCCATTAAATATGGGAGTAGGCTTTTTAGAACATGCCAATCCCCTGACCATTTATTGGAGGAGTAATGTCTGGAACCACGCATTATTTACGGAAATTTAAGATTAAATATATCAAAAGCATATATGATTAGTTGCAAGGTGTAATTTAGTAACTTATTGTTTTCTATGGTTAATTACTCATATCGAAGTGCGTCTATTGGGTCCAACATGGCAGCACGTCTTGCAGGTAAGAGCCCAAATACCAGACCAACGATGCCACTAAATGCAAACGCAATTATAATAGAAGAGGGAGAGACAAATGTTTTCCATCCTGCTATTTCATTTAGCATGGCAGATGCCCCATAGCCTAAACCAATTCCTACTAGACCGCCAAGGATACATAATGCCATGGATTCAACGAGAAATTGGAATAAGATATTAGTTCGTGTTGCACCCAATGCAATGCGGATTCCAATTTCCTTGGTTCGTTCTGTCACCGATACTAGCATAATATTCATGATCCCAATGCCACCGACAATCAGGCTGACACTTGCAATACTTGCTAGCAGGAAAGTAAATATTTTTGTTGCTTCTTGTGCAGTATTTAGAAAAATTCTGCTGTCCGTGATGGTGAAGTCATTGTCTTTCCCCGGTAGCAGTTTATGCTCGCGTCTTAGTATTCTCTCAATCTCAACAATGGCCTTTTCAAGACTGACGCTTTCTGAAACCTGAGCGCTGATAGTTTCAAGACGATCTGTCCCTTGTACCCGATACTGTGCTGTTTGTAAGGGGACCCAGATGTCATCGTCAGGGTTACGATATCCAACAGAGCCTTTTTTTTCAAATATGCCGAGCACCTGAAAGGGCTGATTTTTTATTGTGATAATACTACCGATTAATTCATGCGGGTTTGTCTCTAGCTCACCTGGGATATCTGCTCCCAGGACGGCAACTCGCCGTTTGGCATCATC
This sequence comes from uncultured Gammaproteobacteria bacterium, assembly GCA_943788815.1. Taxonomy (GTDB): domain Bacteria; phylum Pseudomonadota; class Gammaproteobacteria; order Eutrophobiales; family Eutrophobiaceae; genus Eutrophobius. The sequence continues at coordinate 33,317 of CALSRS010000002.1, read as the reverse complement.
ATCAGATAGAGAGAACATATTGCCATATTCAATTTTAAATCCTTTAACGGGCGCAAAGTCTGCGGTGGTGCCCACTACGGTGACATTAATATTTTTATTTTTGTATTTTATTTGTTCGCGGCCATCAATTTCAGGAACCAGGGCCATGATATATTTAGATTCATCTTTAAGCATTTGGGCATCATTGACGGTTAAGGTCATTTGATTTCTTGAAATCCCGCCGCGGTAAGAACGACTTGATGAGATATTTAGTATATTAGCGCCTAAAGATTCAATTTGATCATTGATGGCTCTTTGCGCGCCTGACCCTACTGCAACCATGGTAATGACTGCCGCGACGCCAATTATGATGCCGAGCATGGTTAACATTGAGCGAAACAGGTTTGCAATGATTGATTGGAACGCGACACGAATGATTTCGAAGATGACCATAGCCAGGATATTAGTTGAGTTGCTTAATTACCCATGCCGGGAAGACTCATACGTTGGTTGAGTCTTTCCTGCATTCTTTCCTGACGTTCTATCAAACCAGAGCTTGGTAAGATAAGGACCTGATCATTTTCATTAATACCATCAATGATCTGGCTGTATTCCAGGTCTGTAATACCACTCTTAACGGGTATGGGAATGAGTTCCTGATTTACAACCAGTAATACCCAGTAATCACCACCAAACTGATAGTCCAAACTAGACGTACCTTGATTATTTTCTTGATTTTCCAATGATTGAAATATCTTTCGCATTGCCTGCCTTTCAGTATCAGAAGGTGTTTCGCCATTACGACGTTTTTCCATGGCAGATTTTATCAATCCAGAATCGACACCCTCTGGAATGGGGACTTCGCGTCCTCTTATATTGACTGTCTCTTGTGTCGGGATTTTATCGGATGAATTTTGAGTTGAATCTTCTGTTTTTACGGTAATCTTAGCGCGTAGCTCAGATTCACTCATGCCCAGTACATTTGCGGTCGTTGTAATATCACGTTCACTCCTGAGTGCAATCGTTGGGATGGAAAGGACATCTTCTGCCCTGGCAATATTTATTTTGACCTCTGCATTCATCCCAGGCTTTAACAGTCCATTTTGATTGGCAAGACGAATGATCACAGGAAACATGGTGACATTTTGTTCCACTGTTGCCTGCGGTTCTATTTTTAATACTTCACCGGTGAAGGGTTGATTGGGGAAGGCGGCCACGTTTACTATAACGGGCATTTTATTTTTTATCTTGCCGATATCGGTTTCATCCACCAGTGTTCTTACAAGAACAGATCCCAAATCAGCCATTTTTAATAATAAAGTGCCTCCACCGACATCTTTTGTGGGAGAAGATATGACCTGTCCTCGCTCTGCATTTTTTTCTATGATTGTACCTGAAATTGGGGCGTTAACATCAGTGTCTTCTAAAGCTATACGCGCATTTTCAAGGTCTACCTGACGACTGATGACCAGGGCTTTCGCATTGGCCAATTCAAGTTGAGCAGTTTCATATTCAGTATCAGTGATAATGTTTTTGTCTAACAATGTTTTGCTGCGGTTTATCTGAGATTCAGCAATTTTTTGTCTGGCAACCGAGGCTTCAAGATCAGCACTGGATTGATCTACCAGGTTCCTTGGCGTGCGCTTATCAATTTGAACCAGTAAGGTGCCTTCCTCAACAAAATCACCCGTCTCTGCAGTTAATACAAGAACTTCACCAGATGCTTTAGATTTCACTTCAATGGTTATTTCTGGTTCGATAATACCCGCCGCTTCTACAGAAATTTCAATGCTTCTATAGTTTGCGATAGCTGTCTCATACAGATCTGTCTGAATTTCTTCAGGTTGATCACATGCTGATAGGATGACGATGGTGAATATACCGATAAAAAAGCGCATGGATTTCAATTTTCTTCTCATTTAATTAAGAGAATCACTTTGAATCAATCCATCGACAAGATGAATTGATCGTTTTGCATGAGCAGCGATGTCTGCTTCGTGTGTAACTAAAATAATGGTGTGTCCTTCCTTATTTAAAGTATCTAGTAATGACATAATTTCATCGCTAGTCTTTGAGTCCAGGTTGCCTGTGGGCTCATCGGCCAGAATAATACTTGGTTTGGTAACAAGTGCCCTGGCAACAGCAACTCGTTGTCTTTGTCCTCCTGACATCTCATTTGGCCGATGATTCATACGATCCTGTAATCCGACCTGTACCAATGCTTCTTTTGCTTTTTCTAGACGTTGCTTACGTCCCAGCCCTCGATATATCAGGGGTAACTCAACATTATGTAAGGCATCCATGCGTGGTAGCAAATTAAATGTCTGGAAAATAAAACCTATCTCCTCATTTCGAATACTTGCCAATTGACGATTGCTGAGTTCGGAGACCAATTTTCCATTGAGCCAGTAATTGCCTTTCGTGGGAGAATCAAGACAACCTATGAGGTTCATCAAGGTGGATTTGCCAGAACCTGAGGTCCCCATGATAGCAACATATTCCTCACGCTTGATCGAGATGTTAAAGTTTTTCAATGCATGGATGATTTCGCCACCCATTTTATAGGTACGTTGCAAATCACTGGTGATAATGATCTCTTCACTCATAAAAATCTGTTATCTCTCAATACGACTATTAACAGCTGGTTGAATATTACTTCTATCAATATACTAATCCTTGTATATTCGACTGAATATTAGGCAATTATCCTGTAAAAAAGTTTAAAAAGACGGGTTTTTCATTATATATTCATAATGTTAGAAATTGTATGGTATTTGCAAAATATCATTTTATGCAGCAGGTAAATATCAGGTGATTAATTAATGGAAGATTCTGTGAAGCAGGCACAAAAAGCAGTCGTAAGTGAAACGATTAAAACCAGACGAACAATTAATTTATTTCAAAATAAGGCAGTGTCGGTGCAACAAATTATATCTGCAATTGATCATGCCCGCTGGGCACCTAACCACAGATTGACAGAGCCCTGGCATTTTTATCTTTTGGGTGAAAAGACGCGTGAAAAGATAATTCAGTTGATTGTAGAGATTAAATCAACGGGGAGAAGTGAAAATATACGCTTATCCACCAGAAAACGTCTGGATGCGATCCCTGGCTGGTTTGTATTAACTCATGACATTTCTTCAGATCCCATAGTTCAAGAGGAAAATTATGCTGCCACCTGCTGTGCTGCCCAGAACCTGATGTTGTCTCTATGGAGTGAAGGTATTGGTGTGAAATGGACCACCGGAGATGTTACTCGTGACGATAGATTTTATGAGTTATTAAAGATTAATAAAAATAAGCGTAGGGTAGTGGGTCTGTTCTGGTACGGTTATCCTGCAAAAGTGCCTGTTCAGCGCAGGCGAGCGACCAAGGATATAATATCTAAACTAGATTAAAAATATTTTGTAACTATATGATAATTAAGTGGTAATAAAAGTTATTTGATTGTTTGTATTTTGCAATCTTTCTCACTTCCTCGCATAAAGTCAGCATTTTTCGTTTTAGCTAGTCAATTCCTTCTGTACATCGACAGTAATTTCTACACAGAATTTTCACAATTATTGACGTACACTTCGTCGAAATTTAAATTGCGTGTGGTTATATCATTATGCGAGCACTAATCTTTGCTGGTTTTACCGTCATCTTTGTCGCGGCAGGTTGGGTTTATTTTGACCAATCTTCAAAAGATATGGAGACTGTAAGTGAAGGTGATCGTCCACGTTCCCGAGCTCGTATGCCTGAAATTGTTACTGTGGAAGCAGTTAAATACATGCAAATATCTGATTCGATTGAATCAATTGGTACTGCTCTGGCAAATGAATCTGTGTCAGTGATTTCCAAGGTAACAGATACCGTCAGTCAGGTGCATTTTGATGATGGTGACCACGTGGAAGCAGGGCAGATTCTTATTGAAATGACCAATAATGAGGAATCAGCATTGCTTGCTGAAGCTCAGGCAAATCTTGACGAGGCCAGGCGACAATTAAGGCGACAAATGGAATTGGGCGATAAGGGATTAACATCCAAGTCTGTAATGGATGAAGCCATTGCCAGAGAAGAGGCAGCGAATGCCCGGTTTAATGCCCTCACGGCTAGAATGAATGACCGATTAATACGAGCGCCATTTAGTGGAATACTCGGTTTCAGAGAAATTAGCCCTGGAACACTACTTACATCTAACACTGTGATTACGACCCTGGATGATATCTCCATCATCAAACTAGATTTTTCAATACCAGAGCTTTTCCTCGGGGCTGTTGAACCAGGTTTCAGGATTGTCGCCATTAGTGACACCTGGAAAGATACTGAATTTGATGGTGTCATAAGTTCCATCGGTAACAGGATAGACCCGGATACCCGAGCGGCAAACATACGTGCGACCATTCAAAATAATGAGAACAAGTTAAGGCCCGGAATGTTAATGACCGTTAAGGTAATAACAAATGAGCGTAATGCCTTGGTTATTCCCGAATCTGCATTTATTCAAACCGGAAGTCAAAGTCATGTGTTTATCGCCGGTGAAGATGGGTTGGCTCACCGCAGGGTTATTGAAATTGGTTCAAGAAAGTTCGGATATGTAGAAGTCATTAGTGGGTTGCTCGAAGGTGAACGAGTCATAATTGAGGGTGGATTTAAGCTTCAAGACAAGGCGCCATTTAGATTGGATGAGCAGGCCAAATTGAATTTAAGTCAAGCCAAGACAACAATACGACCTGAGACAGGCTAGCTATGTGGCTTTCAGACACATCAGTTAAGAGGCCAGTCTTTGCTACGGTTTTAAGCCTCCTGCTTACGGTGCTGGGCATACTGGCGTTTATGCAGTTATCCATTCGTGAATACCCCAACATTAGTCCGCCTGTGGTCTCGATTATTACTGAATACCCGGGGGCATCAGCAGATATAGTCGAATCACGAATTACCCAGGTTCTAGAGGGGGAAATCAGCGGAGTTGCAGGAATAAATAACATTACCTCAAGCAGTCGTGATGGTCGTTCGAGCGTTACCGTGGAATTTAATCTAGATCGTGATATTGACAATGCTACGAATGATCTGCGAGATCGAATTTCTTCTGTGCAGCGGCGTTTTCCTGACGACATTGAAACACCCCGAATTTCAAAACGAGATGCAGACGCACAACCCATATTGTGGATGAATTTGGCAACGGGCGGCGCTATGTCCATGATGGAGGCTACAGATTTTGTTGAGCGCTTTATCATAGACAGGTTCTCCGTTATCTCGGGGGTGTCCCAGGTCAATTATTTTCAGGCAAGCAGGCCATCCATGCGTATATGGATGGACAGGATGGCACTGGCCGCACGCAATTTAACTGTAATTGATGTTCAAAATGCGCTGCTAAGGGAGAATATAGAATTGCCGGCAGGGAGACTGGAGTCCCGTGATAAGGAATTTGTCGCCAGAATAGCAAAAAATTATTCTACAGTAGATGATTTTAGATCCCTGGTAATCCGTCGAGGTGATGATGGACATCTGGTTCGACTTGGTGAAGTGGCACAAGTAGGTGTCGCTGAAAGGAACCCCAGGGTGATTTTCCGTACCAATGGTGAAGATATGGTGGGTATTGGAATAGTAAAACAATCTACTGCGAATACCCTGGAAGTACTAGAGGCAGTCAAATTAGAAGTTGAAAGGATCAATCAGGAACTTCCGGATGGTATATCACTGATCTATTCATCAGACGATTCCCTTTTTATTCGCGAGGCAATCAATAATGTTTATCAAACAATAGGATTGGCGACTGTCCTGGTGGGAATAGTGATACTGGTTTTTCTCGGCAGCTTGCGCACAATGTTTATTCCTTTGTTGACGATTCCCATCTGTCTTGTTTCTGCCTTCACTGTTCTGGCTATCTTTGGTTATTCTGTGAATTTGATCACTTTACTTGCCTTAGTTTTATCCATAGGTCTGGTTGTTGATGATTCCATTGTCGTACTTGAAAACATCCATCGACGAATTGAATTGGGTGAAACTCCATTGCTCGCTGCATATAAGGGAGTAAGGCAGGTATCTTTTGCAGTCATTGCGACTACAATAGTTCTTGTCGCCGTCTTTGTGCCCATTATCTTTTTAACTGATAATGTGGGTAGAATTTTTTCAGAACTGGCAGTGACAGTCGCTGCTGCTGTAATATTTTCCAGTATCCTCGCTCTTTCTCTAGTCCCTATGTTGTGCTCCAAGATACTCTTACCGCATAGCGATGAAGGTCGGGGTGAGAAGCTGGTGTCAGGCTTCTTTGGCTGGGTATCAGATTTATATCAGTCAATTCTAGAGAAACTATTATCTTCATCCTGGCTGAGTATTGTTTTTATGATATTCATTGCAATATTTGCATATCAACTGTTTGGTAAGATTCCGCAGGAATATGCACCCCAGGAAGATCAGGGCGTATTTCGTGCCAGAATCAGTGCTTCAGAAGGTACCAGTTTTGCGAGGATACACGATGAACTATTACCACAATTGGAAAAACCTCTGGTTCCATTCCTGGAGTCTGGAGAATTACAGCGCGGATTATTTCGTTTTCCTGGGTTTAGTGGGAATACCAATTCTGGCATAGGGATGATGGCCTTAAGTCCCTGGTCTGAAAGATCCTCCACTACAGATGAAATAATGCAGGCAGTTTCATCAGAATGGAGAAAAATACCGGGGGTTCGTGTATTTGTGGCCAAGCGTTCCGGATTGTCTCGTCGGGGTGGTGGCCAGCCAGTGCAATTTGTATTAGGTGGTCCAACTTACGAAGATCTTGCCTATTGGCGTGACATAATTCTCGAGCACGCGGGCGAAAATCCAGGTCTGGTACAGGTAGACTTTGACCTGAAAGAGACACAGCCTCAGGTTGTCGTCAGAATCAACAAAGACCGTGCAGCAGAACTAGGTGTATCTATACGCACCATTGGTCGTACCCTTTCCAATATGATGACGGAGCAGCAAGTCACTACCTATAATGTAGATGGGGAAGAATATGATGTGGTGTTGCAGGCAAAGGATGACCAGCGTGCGACACCAGATGACATGGCAAATATATTTGTCAGGTCTGACCGCACTGGAAAACTGATCCCCTTAACAAACCTTACCATCATTGAAAATTCCGCCGGTCCCGGTGTGTTGAATAGATATAATCGTTACAGGGCAATGACAATCAGTGCAAATTTGGCACCAGGTTACTCACTGGGAGATGCTCTGAGCTTTCTTGAAAATGTGGTTCATGAAAATCTGCCACAGGAAGCGCATATCGACTATAAAGGAGAATCATTAGAATTCAAGGAGGCCTCTGGAAGTCTGATATTTACATTTGGTATTGCACTATTGGTGGTTTATCTTGTGCTGGCAGCCCAATTTGAAAGTTTCATTCATCCCATGGTTATTATGATTACCGTTCCAATGGCAATTTTTGGTGGTTTGGTGGGTCTTCATCTAACCGGGAGCACCATGAACATATACAGTCAGATAGGCATGGTTATGCTAGTGGGTATCGCCGCCAAGAACGGTATACTTATCGTTGAGTTTATTAATCAGTTGCGTGATAAAGGATTACCATTTAATGAGGCAATAATAAAAGGTGCCAGGACACGTTTTAGACCTGTCGTCATGACGACCATCTCAACCTCGATTGGTGCGCTGCCACTAATTTTATCCAGCGGTGCCGGAGCTGAAAGCCGCACTGTTCTGGGGATAGTTATCTTTTCAGGAATCATGTTTGCTACAGTATTTACTTTGTTTATTGTCCCTTTGTTTTACAAATTATTAGCGCAGGGCACCCAGGCGCGAAATACGGTGGAACAAAAACTTGATAATCTGATTGCCCGTGCTGAACAGCGTTAGACGGAATAAAATATTTTACTGAATGATGCCTTGTCCAGGTTACTAATGCTGTTCTTGGCGAGAATTTCCAGCTCGCAAATTATGGTTTCAGTCGCTTGAATCTTTTCCGCTTCCAGATAAATTTTTAGATTGCAGGCAATTGCTGCGGATTGGTCATTGCTGTCATGTATAGCCGAGTTTTGTGATGCACAGAGCGCTTCGAGCGAATATTGCTGAAGTCTTTCCGCCTGAAGTTCGAGATGTTTTACCTGCTCACGATATTCCATACAGGAGGCTTCCTCAATCTGCATGTCAAAGCAAGCAGATTGCTTTAACCATGTGCGTACATTACGCAGGGGTTTTACAGCATTATCTGACCATTTCCTGGAAAAATTATGACACTGTACAAATGTGTCCAGTTTGAACTTGCCGTAGTTAATGCCATACCAACAACAAAGCAGGAGCATGTTAACATCCATACCATGATTGTTTTGTAGCTGTAAGCAGGCTTCAGGCACATGGGTTGATTGATATACTTTATTTGAATAATCCCAGAATGACATGGCAAATTTTATTTCTCTTAATATGGTGGACAATATTGGGATTGAACCCGTAATATTTTCCGCTGAGCTAATCGCTCTATGTTAAGTGTTAAGTGTCAAGTATGTCTGGATTCATTGAATGCTTAAAATACTTTCAACTTTAAAGTTTGAACTTTAGTCTGTACACTTTTATCTTTCAACTTATAGTTAACCTTCTTAATGATACGCACAAGATTTGCCCCTAGTCCTACCGGAGATTTACACATAGGCGGAGTCAGGACCGCCTTGTTTTCATGGTTATATGCTCGACACCACCAGGGTGAATTCATATTACGAATAGAAGACACAGACATAGAACGTTCGTCACAAGAGGCCATCAATATAATACTGGATGGGATGCAGTGGCTGGGTTTTGATGTTGACGAAGGCCCATTTTATCAGTCTAGCCGTAATGAAAAATATCAAAGTGCAATAACTAAGCTGCTTGAAACAGGCAATGCTTATTATTGTTATTGCAGCAAGGATGAGCTAGATACTATGCGGGAAACTGCAATGGCCCGTGGTGAAAAGCCAAAATATGATGGCAAATGCAGGAATAGAGAAAATTCGCCTGATAATTATGATTCAAGAGTAATTAGATTTAAGACGCCACAGCATGGCGAAACAATTGTAAATGATCTTATTCAGGGCGAGGTGCGGTATGAAAATTCAGAACTGGATGATCTTATTATTCTTAGATCTGATGGCTCGCCCACATATAATTTATCCGTAGTGATTGATGATGCAGAGATGCAGATCAGTCACGTGATTAGAGGCGATGATCATTTAAATAATACACCCAGGCAGATTAATATATTTTTAGCTCTTGGTGCTACTGTACCAACGTATGCACACATTCCATTAATTTTGGATGAAAATGGAAAAAAACTATCCAAACGTCATGGGGCAGCAAGTGTGCTCCAATATAAAGAAAATGGGGTGCTGCCAGAGGCATTATTAAATTACCTTGTGAGGCTTGGATGGTCACATGGTGACCAGGAGGTTTTCAGTTTAGAAGAAATGGTTAAATTGTTTGATTTGCAAGATGTGAACAAATCAGCGGCCGCCATAAATCCTGAGAAGTTAATCTGGCTGAATCAGCAATATTTGAAAAACTATGATGGTGAGACTCTTGCCCCACTATTAAAGGAGCAGCTGGATAGATTGTCTATAAATTACACACAAGGGCCGAAACTTGAAAAAGTCTGTGAAGTTCAAAAAGAACGGGTCAAGACGATAAAGGAGATGGCCTTGCAAAGCAGGTATTTTTACGAAGACTTTGATGATTTCGACCCTGTGGCATCCAAGAAACATTTAAGGCCGGTAATATTAGAACCGCTGAGTGAGTTAAAAAATAGATTAATGGCCCTTGAACCCTGGGATTCTAATTCTATTCAGCAGTCAATTACCCAGTTTTGTGAAGAAATTGAAATAAAAATGGGTAAAGTTGCACAACCTTTGCGAGTTGCCGTCACTGGTAACGGCATATCGCCTTCTATTGATGTAACACTGGCCCTCATTGGAAAAGACAGAGTGATAAAACGTCTAGATAAGGCGCTCGAATTTATTCAGGCAAGGTCAGCTTGACACCAGTGAGGGGGTAACGTAAATTCCTCCACCTTAGCGGCTTTGTTGGTTACAATATGTCTCATATTCAGTTGAAATAAGCGATTTATTCGCTAAATTAATCTGCTTATGAAAACCCTTTTGGGGCCATAGCTCAGCTGGGAGAGCGCTTGCATGGCATGCAAGAGGTCGGCGGTTCGATCCCGCCTGGCTCCACCAACTATATTTTTTGTGACTTAAACGTAAAGTCCCCATCGTCTAGAGGCCTAGGACACTGCCCTTTCACGGCGGCAACAGGGGTTCGAATCCCCTTGGGGACGCCATTTTAATATAGGGAAATCAGTCCCTATATTTTAAGGGAGTCATTTTAGCGTCGATTCGAACATCGGCTCGACAAATCATCAGTAAAAGCAGTTTAGTGCAAATAAAAATCTCACTTCTGAAAGTCGTGCTTATCCAGCATAATGGCATCATAAATAAGCTATGGTTCTGGCAATAGATGGAAACTAATTCGTGAAAATACTCGTAACAGGTGCTGCGGGTTTTATTGGTGCCGCAGTATGCACTTCGTTGTTGAAACGGGGTGATAGCGTCATAGGCATGGATAATCTCAATGATTATTATGATGTGAATTTAAAAAAGGCCAGGTTAACGAATCTGGAAGGTAGTAGTAATTTTACGTTTATTAAATCGGACATTACCGATAATAATATCTGCACTCAGATATTTGAAGATGAGAAACCACAGCGAGTAATTCACCTTGCCGCCCAGGCGGGTGTTAGATATTCATTAGAAAATCCACATGCTTATATCAAGTCCAATATAGAGGGTTTTCTAAATATTCTTGAAGCATGTCGTCACAATGTTGTAGAGCATCTGGTCTATGCATCGTCCAGTTCAGTCTATGGGGCGAACACACAAATGCCATTTTCTACTCAGCATAATGTCGATCATCCATGTTCATTATACGGCGCGACAAAAAAATCAAATGAATTGATGGCACATTCCTATAGTCATTTGTACAAGCTGCCAACGACAGGGCTTAGATTTTTTACCGTTTATGGCCCCTGGGGAAGACCTGATATGTCATTATTTTTATTTACAAAGAAAATAATGAATGATGAAGCGATAGACGTATTTAACAATGGTCATCATAGTCGTGATTTTACCTATATAGATGATATCGTAAGTGGCGTAGTGAACGTGGTTGATAAAATTGCTGCGCCTGAGGCTGACTGGGACGGACAAAATCCTGACCCAGGAACAAGTCTTGCACCATACAGGTTATACAATATAGGCAATAATAATCCCGTAGAATTACTCAGATTTATAGAAGTCATTGAAGAATGTATAGGTAAAAAAGCCAAGAAAAATTTTCTGCCTATGCAAGCAGGGGATGTGCCTGCAACGTATGCAGATGTGGATGATTTAATTAAAGATATGAATTTTTCACCCAATACGCCAATAGAAATTGGAGTTAAAAATTTCATCAATTGGTATGTAGATTATTATAAATGATCCCCCACAATAGAAAAATTGCCGTTATGGGGCTTGGGTATGTAGGCTTGCCTGTTGCTGTCGCATTTTCAAAGTTTGGAAAAGTGATTGGGTTCGATATCAATGAAACGAGAATATCAAAATTAAATCAAGGTATCGATGAGACGCTGGAGGTTTCAAGTCATGAGTTAACTGATACTGATATTGAATTCACATCAAATATTCAAAAACTTACCGAAGCTGACTTTTATATCGTCGCAGTACCCACCCCAGTGGATGAGAGCAAGCGTCCTGATTTATCCTTGCTGATGCATGCAACGAGTTTGTTGGGGGCAGTGATTTCAAAAGGAGATATTGTGGTTTATGAGTCAACTGTCTATCCAGGCGCCACTGAGGAGGAATGCATTCCTGTGCTTGAAAGTGAATCTGGACTAATTGCAGGGACGGATTTTCAAGTAGGATACTCGCCTGAACGGATTAATCCAGGGGATAAAGACCACAGTTTTGCTACTATTAAAAAAGTAGTTTCTGCCCAGCAAACCCAAACCTTGGACATTATTGCTGAAGTATATGGGGCAGTCATAACAGCAGGTGTCTTTAAGGCAGCGTCAATAAAAGTAGCCGAAGCTTCAAAGATTATCGAGAATACTCAACGTGATTTGAATATCGCATTAATGAATGAATTGGCAGTGATCTTCGATAAAATGGATATTGATACAGGGGATGTTTTAGAGGCTGCAGCAACAAAGTGGAACTTTTTGCCATTTAAGCCCGGATTAGTCGGTGGGCATTGTATTGGGGTCGATCCTTATTACCTGACATATAAGGCTGAAAGCATTGGTTATGCACCAGAAGTAATATTGGCAGGAAGGCGAATCAATGATGGTATGGCTGAATATATTTCTCGCCTGGTGATAAAAAACCTGACAGAAAATGACATCGATATCAGCGATAGTATCGTAACGGTCCTGGGTATTACATTTAAGGAAAATGTACCTGATGTTAGAAATTCAAAAAACATTGATATTGTACAATTTCTTCAAGATGAAGGTGTCCGCGTTCAGGTCTATGACCCATTTGCCAGTAAAGAAGATATACATGAGAGATATGGGATACATCTATTAGAGAAGCAGGCATTAGTACCCTCAGATGTCTCTGTGTTGGCAGTTGCGCATACAGAGTTTGAAGAGCAAGGATGGGGAGGTATAGCCCCATTGCTAAATCAAAATATGGGTGTGGTGATAGATGTACAAAGAATTCTGGACAGGTCAGCTATACCTGGAAACATTAAATTAGTCAGATTGTAAGCTAAGGAATAACTATGAAAGTCGTAATAATCGGAAGTGGCTACGTAGGACTGGTATCCGGCACGTGTTTTGCTGAATTTGGTGCACAAGTGACATGTATCGACACGGATAAACAAAAGATCGATTTACTAAATAATGGAAAAATTCCAATATATGAGCCTGGTCTGGAAGAGCTTGTCAGATCAAATTTGGATAATGGAAAATTAAATTTCACCAATGAATACGGCGAGATCGTAGGTGAGAGTGATTTGGTTTTTATTGCAGTTGGCACGCCCTCTCGACGTGGTGATGGCCATGCCGATTTATCTTATGTCTTTCAGGCGGCCAAAGACATTGCGTCACATCTCAAGGGATACACGGTAGTGGTTAACAAATCAACTGTGCCGGTGGGAACGGCAAGGAACGTAAAACGAATAATTGAAGCAGAAAATCCTAATGCCAATTTTGATGTGGCATCCAATCCTGAGTTTCTTCGTGAAGGTGCTGCAATATCAGATTTTATGCGCCCTGATCGTGTTGTTATTGGCGGGGAATCAGAACAGGCGCTCGGTGTATTAAAAGAACTTTACAGACCTTTAAATTTGATTGAGACGCCAATCATATTAACAGACCTTGAAAGTGCCGAACTGATCAAATATGCGAGCAACGCATTTTTAGCAACAAAAATCAGTTTCATTAATGAAATGTCCATGTTGTGTGAAGCTGTCGGTGCCGATGTGCATGCCGTATCTAAAGGGATGGGGCTGGATGGTCGAATAGGTAAAAAATTTCTTCACGTTAGCCCAGGCTATGGGGGCTCTTGTTTTCCCAAAGATACCAAGGCATTAGTCAGGATCGCACAAGAATCAGGTGTGACTAGCCGTATTGTAGAATCTGTAGTTGAAGTGAATGAGGCGCAAAAAGCCAGAATGTTCAAAAAGATTAGCCTGGCATTAGATGATGAACTCTCTGGAAAGGTGATATCTGTCCTTGGCCTGACATTCAAGCCAGATACGGATGACATGCGTGATGCACCATCAATCTCGATTATTCCTAAATTAATCGAGCAAGGTGCAAAAATACGTGCCCATGATCCTCATGGAATGGAGGAGGCCAAAAAAGTACTGTCAGAGAATATCGATTTCTATGAAAACCTTTATGACATATTCAAAGGCTCAGATGCAGTGTTGATTTTAACAGAATGGAATGAATACCGCGGACTTGATCTCGATGAAATAAAAAAAATGATGAACACAAATGTATTTATCGATCTCAGAAATATCTATGAACCTGTCTTGATGAAAGAAAAAGGATATAATTACTTTTGCATTGGAAGACCAACCTTATAAAAATAGGAACAGCCGTATAATGAATAATAAAATTACAAATGAAAATACTGTTTGGCACGAACCCACCGTCTATCGTAAAGATCGAGAAAGAATGAATGGCCATCGAAGTTGTATACTTTGGTTTACCGGTCTTTCTGGCTCAGGAAAATCAACCCTTGCCCATGCAGTAGAAGACACACTCCATAAACAAAATATACGCACATTCGTGTTGGATGGAGACAATGTCAGAAAAGGCCTGTGTAAGGACCTGGGCTTTTCGGATGAGGATAGGACTGAAAATATTCGTAGAATTGGCGAGGTAAGTAATCTTCTTACTCAGGCAGGTGTCATCACCTTGACTGCTTTTATATCACCCTTTAAAAAAGACAGGCAGATCGTTCGTGATTTGGTGGAAGACGGTGAGTTTATCGAGATTTATTGTCAGACCACCCTGGACATTTGTGAGGAACGAGACCCAAAAGGACTCTATAAAAAGGCCAGGGCAGGGGAAATACCAGAGTTCACAGGTATCAGTTCCCCATACGAAGAGCCAGATAACCCTGAAATCGTACTTAACACGGGGGAATCCAGCATAGAGGATTGCGCCCATCAGGTAATCGAATATCTGAAAACGCATAAGAAATTCGAACAGGAAATCAATTAATAACTCAGTAACTAATAGATATTATTGTGAAAATACAACTTTAATTATAATTTTTATGCGTTCGTGTTCAGAGATTGAACAGAATGATGTATCTTGTTCATATTATGAACACGGACAGCAAGGAAGATTCCCTTACATTAAGCCTACTTCAGGCGATAGATAAGCAAAGTAATCTCACCCAGCGTCACCTGGCAGACCGGCTGGGTGTCGCATTAGGCTTGGCCAATTCCTACCTTAAGCGCTGTGTAACAAAAGGTCTGGTAAAAATCGAGCAGGCCCCTGCAAACAGGTATCTCTATTATTTGACGCCCAAAGGTTTTACAGAGAAGAGCAGGTTGACGGCTGAATACCTAAGCATCTCATTTGGTTTCTATCGCCGAGCAAGTACATCGTGTAGTGAAGTTTTTCAAAAATGTGTAAATCAAAATATTCACAGTATTATTTTATGCGGAATCTCTGAGTTGGCTGAGATTGCTATTCTCAGATCAAGAGAGTTCAATATTAATATCATAGGATTTATTGACAGGGAATCCCCTGAAATTGAACACTTGGGTTACCCCGTTTGGAAATCCCCTATACAAAATCCCGAATATGATGCGTGCATAATTACAGAACTGAAAAATCCGCAAGCCATGATAGATTATATTAATGTTGAGGATGGAGAAAAAACTATATTTATCCCTGAAATACTGGGCATCAAAAACTTAAGTGAGAAGAACCTTGAATAAAAATTTGGATATCTATGAGACTCTCTTAGTAACCGGTGGGGCAGGATTTATCGGTTCTAATTTTGTACTTAACTGGCTAGAGAAATACCCAGGTAAAATTATCAATCTGGATTTGCTAGCTTATTCAGGAAATATGATGAATTTGGCAAGCCTGAAAGATGATCGTAGGCATATTTTTATTAAAGGAAATATCGGTGACAGGGAATTAGTTAAGGGATTACTTGAAAAACACCAACCCGATGCTGTAATTAATTTTGCAGCAGAAAGTCATGTGGATCGTTCTATCGCTGGTCCAGAAGTTTTTGTAGAAACCAATGTGGTAGGAACCTTTCGGCTGCTTGATGAAAGTTATCGATACTGGGTAACGACACCGGAAAATAATAAAAAGAAATTTCGTTTTTTACACGTTTCAACGGATGAGGTATATGGCTCATTAGAGATTAATGATCCAAAATTTACAGAATTAAAACTATACGAGCCAAACAGCCCGTATTCGGCATCTAAAGCAGCTTCTGATCATTTTGTTCGAGCATATCATCACACCTATGGTCTGCCCGTGTTGACGACGAATTGTTCAAATAATTATGGCCCATATCAATATCCTGAGAAATTGATACCACTGGTTATCGCCAATTGCCTGGAATGGAAATCTCTACCCATATATGGCGATGGTATGAATATCCGCGACTGGTTATATGTTTCAGATCATTGTGATGCAATCTTCACTACATTGCTCAATGGCACACCAGGGGAAACCTACAATATTGGTGGTGATAATGAAATTACCAATCTGGAGTTGGTAAAAACAATTTGTAAGATGCTGGATGAGATGGCACCTTCATCTAATGGCCGTTATGAAGAATTGATTACGTTTGTGGCGGACCGACCTGGGCATGATCAGCGATATGCAATCGATACGACGAAAATTGAGAATGATCTGGCTTGGCAGCCAAAAGAATCATTCCAGACAGGTATAAAAAAGACCATTGAGTGGTACCTGTCAAATAATGAATGGGTGGGCGCAGTCAAAGACGGTTCTTATCAGGATTGGATTAGCGCCAATTACGACGTCAGATAAATGAGTTTAGGCATGGATAAATAGATGTGTGGATTTTCTGGCGTTTTTCTAAATGAACCGGTTTGGGATGCGGACGTATTTCAATCGACATTAGATAAAATGACAAAAGTGTTGAGTCACCGTGGTCCCGATTCCAGCAATATCTGGTTTGATCAAACGAAAGGGATAGGCTTGGGTCATTGTCGACTTGCTATTAGAGATCTTTCCCCGTCAGGTGCGCAACCTATGATTTCATCATGTAAACGTTATGTCATTGTTTATAACGGTGAGATTTATTCGCATACTGAAATAGCTGGTGAGTTGGCAGGTAAAGGCAGGGTTGTTAAAGGAAGATCTGACACGGAGGTTGTTCTGGAAGCATGTGCTCAATGGGGTGTTGAGAATGCTGTGAAAAAATTTATCGGGATGTTCGCCTTTGCCTTATATGATCGAAGAGATCATGTCCTTTATCTGGTTAGAGACAGGCTGGGCATAAAACCATTGTACTGGGGGTCATTTAACAAGAAACTGGTATTTGGATCAGAACTTAAGGCGCTACGTCAAACACCCGGGTGGCAGGCACGTATAGATAGGGGGTCGGTATCGAGTTTCATGCGCCACAATTATATCCCAAGTCCATTTTCTATCTACGAGGATGTTCGCAAACTTGAGCCTGGAACGATATTGAAAATAACAGGTGATGGAAATGTAACAGTGAATCGTTATTGGGATCTTGTAAGTATCGCAGCAGAAAATATTTCCAATAGAACAGATGTTGATGAAAACCAAATGTTGAGTGAGCTCGATGAGCTCCTGTCAGATTCTGTGAGAAGACGTCTGGTATCAGATGTGTCATTAGGCACTTTACTGTCCGGCGGAATTGACTCTTCACTCGTGACAGCACTGTTAACTGAGCAGTGTGATAACCAAGTGCAGACATTTACGATTGGATTTAATGATGATGATTTTAACGAGGCAAAATATGCGAAATTAATTGCTGAGCATTTAAATACAAAACATACAGAGTTATATGCCGAGCCTGAACAAGCAGTTGAATTAATAACTAAAATCCCTACTTTTTATGACGAGCCATTTGCAGATTCATCTCAACTACCGACCTTATTGTTATCCGAATTAACGCGATCTCACGTCACCGTAGTTTTGTCAGGCGATGGAGGTGATGAATTATTTGCTGGTTATAATCGGTATACGGACGGATTGAAGATGTGGAATCAGGCAACGATAGCGCCATATTATATTCGAAAACAATTAGCAAGATTGCTGCTGAGTGGTTCTACATCAATGTGGGATAACGTTACAAAATACATGCCTAGTGCACTACGCAGACCTCAAATGGGTATGAAAATTCATAAATATGCAAACGCTATACTAACGAGTGACCCCGACTCCATGTATATGAGGATGATTAGTCACTGGGACCCACCAGATGAATTGGTCCTTGATGCAAAAGAACACAAAGGCCTTTTGTGGGATCCTTCAATGAAGTCAATTTTTCCTAATTTTCTGGATCGTATGCAATTGCTAGATACGTTGACTTACCTTCCAGATGACATATTAACCAAAGTAGACAGGGCGAGTATGAGTGTTTCTCTTGAAGCGCGGGTGCCACTCCTGGATCACAGGCTAGTTGAATTTTCATGGGGGTTACCCATCAATATGAAAATACGAAATGGCCAGGGCAAATGGGCCTTGAGACAATTATTGTACAAGCGCCTACCCAGGCACCTTATAGATCGTCCCAAAATGGGTTTCGGCGTTCCATTCGACCAATGGATTCGAGGACCATTGAAAGATTGGGCAGAATCTCTTTTAAATAAAGATCGATTAGATGAGCAAGGTTTGTTGAAATCTGCCCCAATTATTGATAAATGGCAGCGTCACCTAAAGGGGGAAAACTGGGGCTATCCATTATGGAACGTCCTTATGCTTCAAGCCTGGCTTGATAATAATCCAGATGTAGCATTATGAAGTTAATTTTTAAGGTAATAAATTTATTCTCTTCTCGTCATGAATTAATCATGGAGTTAGTGCGTAGAGAATTGAAAGATCGACACACGGGTCAGGTGATCGGTGTGATTTGGTCATTCGGGCATCCTGTCTTACTTATGAGCTTATATGCGGTCCTGTTCGCCTATGTCTTTCCAGCAAGGTTTTCTTTGGGGAGCATCCAGACAGATTTTTCAACCAATATTCTTGCTGGGGTAATATGCTGGTTAGCATTCCAGGACATACTTTCACGTTCACCAGCAATACTATTAACTCATGCTAGCCTGGTTAAACAAATTGTATTTCCAGTAGAAGTATTGCCAGTAAAAACTGCCATCGCCAGTCTATTACCATATGCAGGCGGCTTGGTTTTTGCCATTGGTTTTAGTACGTTCAAAGGAAACTTGTCATTGTTTAGTTTAGCTTTGCCTGTCCTCATCTTAATTCAGGTAATTGCAATGGTAGGAATTGCATTTATATTTTCAGTTTTTGGTGTCTTTCTTAAAGATATCAGAGATTTGATTATCGTATTTAACTCGGCCAATTTATTTGCACAGCCCATATTGTATAACCCAAGTGCCACTCCGGAAATATTACAATGGATATTTGTGTTTAATCCATTTAGTTATGCTGTTTGGTGTTGGCAGGATCTCTTGTTTTATGGCTCTATAGAGCATCCAGTGGCATGGGTGGTTTTTCCTCTGGAGAGTGTATTGGTGTTTATCGTTGGGTTGAATATTTTTGAGCGGAGTAAAGGTACACTTGGGGATAATCTTTAATGACCGGTCATGATGCAATCAGAATAATAAATCTGGGAAAGAAATACAGGATATTTTCGCATCCTGCAGATCCCTTACTTGAATTGATGTTTGAAAAATCCAGGCATATAAGTAAGCAGGCATTGGAAGATATAAACTTAACTGTTAAACGTGGTGAGATAGTTGGAATAATGGGGAGGAATGGGGCAGGCAAGAGTACTCTTCTTAAGATAATCGCCGGCACGTTGGAAAGTACTAGTGGTGAACTTGAGGTAAATGGGCGGATAAGTTCAATTCTGGAGTTAGGCACGGGATTTCATCCTGAGTACACAGGCAGGGAGAATATATTCATGGGTGGATTTTGCATGGGGTTGACGCGAGCAGAAGTTAATTCCAGGTTACATGAAATAATTAACTTCAGTGAACTAAATGATGTCATTGATCAGCCTTTTAAAACTTATTCTACCGGCATGCAGGCAAGACTGACATTTAGCACTGCTATCAGTGTTGAGCCGGATATATTAATCGTTGATGAGGCCCTGTCAGTAGGTGATGCAAAATTTCAGAAAAAATGTATTTCCTGGATGAGAAACTTAAGCAAAAAAGACGCTACTATTCTGTTGGTAACCCATGATAGTAATACAATTACTTCCCTTTGTGACAGGGCAGTTATCCTAGAATCCGGACAAATTTATTCTGAAGGTGAGCCAAAGAAAATTACCGAGGAATATCAAAATCTACTGTTTGGTGGAAGTGAAAATATCAAAAATAATATCACTGCTGGCCAGTTAAATAATGTTCAGAGCGCAAGCTATTCGATAAATGGTGAATCTGCGGATAAAAATATCCAGAATAAACAGAATGTCCGATATGGAAATAATAAGGCTAAGATAAAGGATTGGGGCTTATATGATCTAGCGGGAAATGTTTTGAGCAATATGATGTCCGGGGCAGATTTTAAGCTGGAAATGGACGTGAACACGCTAATGGATATAGATGATATTTCCTGCGGTTTTGCGATTAAGGATAAGCGCGGGACAGTATTATGGGGAATGACTAATATCTCTAATGATGATAATCCATACACATCAAAAACAGGTGAACAGTTTAATGTCACTATAAAAGCAAAAATGTGGCTGGCAGCGGGAGAATATTTTATAACTCTGGGTGTTGCCCATGATAAAGATGGAGAGAAAATAGATTTTATTGAGGACGCGATTAGATTCAGTGTTGCTGGTACGAATAAGATATTTACAACTTCAGTTGTGAATTTACAGTCGCAGTTTAACATTCAGACCTTAGAGAAAAATTAAGCATGTTTTTGAATGAATTAAGGAAATTTTTCTCCAGGATTGCCGGCGTAGAGCAATTTGCAATTAGTGGTTGTGATGGCTCCAGCAATTACAATAATGACGATGCGGATATGGACTTGCTTAATGACTTGTTTAAATTAATGTCCGCCGACGATGTGAAAAAAATAAAATCTCTGTTGTTACGAGAAAAGGATAACCTTGATAATGAATATGTCAGGTTTCAGATGGCTGAGATATTTACCATGGCTGTTTATCCTAAATATAAATTCAGTGAGTTTGGAAAATTATTCCTGGAAGATAGAGAGTTTCTTGAATATTACGAGAAATTCATGGACCCAGAAAATTGGCACTCACTTGATAGAAAATTTACTCTAAACCAGTTGTTAAAACTCGTTTTTAGCCTTGAAGGTGATTTGGTAGAAAGTGGCGCATATAAAGGTGCCAGCGCATCGTTAATGTGTAAAGCATTTAATGATTCAGACAAGACCGTCCATTTGTTTGATTCATTTGAAGGACTATCTCAACCTGGTGATAAAGATGGTGATTATTGGGTAGAAGGTGCATTGCAGTCTTCAGAAAAAATTCTAATGGCTGGACTGAATCAATACCAAAACTTCAAAGTATACAAAGGCTGGATACCAAAGGTATTTCAAGATTATTCCGGCGATGAAATATGTTTTTTACATATTGATGTTGATCTTTATGAGCCGACTTACCAAACATTGAATTATTTTTATTCGAGAATGGTAAGTCAGGGGATAGTATTAATGGATGATTATGGGTTTAAATCCTGTCCCGGAGCAAAGACTGCAGCTGATGAATATTTTAAAAACAAACCTGAATCAATAGTTTCTTTGCCCACAGGACAAGGCTTAGTAATCAAAAAATGAGTGATAGTATAAAAGCAGGTGAGAATTATGGTGATATTCATATGAAGCCACAAAAATTAAAATGGACTCCCGAACTCGTCAGGAAATTCTGGGATGGACTCTCCCATACCAGGTTGTTGGATCTTGGATTTTCCAGACAAGTGGGAAAAAGTCTGATCCTTACAATTGAACATGAATTACCTGGTGATGGAAGAATACTGGATTTTGGTGCGGGTGATGGTGATCTGATCAAATTACTTTGTGAGCGGGGTTATTTAACAGCAGCTTATGAAGACTCAAACGAGCGTCAAAAAGTAATAAAACAGAACTTGAATCAGCATGATAATTTTCTAGGGACAATTGACAAAAATTCAGACGAGACCTTTGATGTGATAATCATGGCTGAAGTAATAGAACATATTCTTGATGAAGAATTAGACGAGACCTTGATTCAGATTGTAAGTTTACTGAAACCAGGTGGTGTGCTTGTTGTTACCACCCCGAATAATGAAGATCTGGAAATGAATATGTCGTATTGTCCAGAGAGTAATCTTCTTTTTCACAGATGGCAGCATGTTCGATCATTTACAGAGCAGTCATTAAAAGGATTGCTCGCTAAATATGGGATCGAAGAAATAGTATCTCACCAGGTGGAACTCAACGATCATATTTTTTTGCCGGGCGATAAAATGTGGAGTCAAAGTGAAAACGGAGCGTCACCATCTTTTTTAAATGAAATCAGGCAAAACATATCGGTTAAAACAGGTGGAGAACAGAATTTACTATACCTGGGCAGGAATAGTACCTTAAATGATTAATTGCTATTTTATCTGATACTTTCATGCTTAATATTTAATTGATCATAAGTATTTTATTGGTAAAAGCATGAGTAGATTTCGAAAAATCATAAGGAATGTTATTCCTTATAGTGTAAGGAATATTCTGTACCCTTATGGCCACTTTTTTTTACAAATAATAGTTCGTACATATCATGAAACAAAAAACAATTACCAGCAAAAATATAAGCTACTTATAGTTAGGGAAGGTAGCGAGCCAGGTTTTTTTGTAAAATATTTTGGTGTTAGACTGCTCAAATTATGGCTTAAGATAGATAGTCTGATATTCGGAATATTTTTTATATTTTATATCGTAGTAAGGAAAATTTATCTAATTCTCTGGAATCGTTCATTAGATTACCGTCATTTACTTGCAGAGCATAAATCCAGACCTAATATTAAAACGCTGATTGCAAACCTGATATTTAGTTCTCTATTTGATGTTGCCAATATTCATTATCGTCGCGCATTTAATAAGTATGATAAGTATTTCAGTCCAATAACATTAAATGAAAAATACTCTGGAATAATACATGCAATAGGCAGCCTTGGGCCAGGCGGTTCTGAACGCCAATTGATAATGACAGTTACATCATTAGCAAAAAATAAGGATGTTAAAGTTTTTTGTGAGTTTTTGTCCAGTGATTCAGATAGGTTCTTTATTGGTGAACTTGAAAGAATAAATGTCGAGACATTAACTATAAACAGTCAATCATTTATCATGGATGAAGAGCTCAGGACATTATTTCAAACTCAGATCAGTATATTGCCCACATCTCTAAGGGATAAAGTATCACTGTATGCTGGAATGCCTGTAAATAATTCACCACAAACAGCTCATTTCTGGCTGGATAGTGTCTGTGTTAGTGGAGGCATAGCTGCGGTCTTAGCTGGTGTTCCAAAGATTATACTTGGCTTAAGGAGTCTTCCTCCATACCATTTTGCTTTTCATCAACCGTATATGCGAGAAGCATACTGTTGGCTGGCAAAACAGTCTGGCGTAACCCTGATTAATAATAGTCATGCGGGAGCAAGGGAATATGAGAAATGGCTTGCGTTACCTGAAAAAACAATCAGGGTTATTCATAATGGGTTTAATGTCAATGCAGATGAATTTAAAGAAAATAATGTATCAGGCAATTCGAGATTAAAGACGAAATATGAAATCCCGGACACAAGTCCAGTTATTGGTACTGTAATCCGTTTTTCTGAAGAAAAAAATCCTATGCTATGGCTGGATATAGCAACAAGACTTCATGATCTGGATCCAGATATTCATTTCCTGATGGTTGGAGATGGTCCATTGCTTGATGTTGCAAAACAGAAAGTTGTGAATAGTGGTATGAATAATCATATACATTTTGTTGGAAGGACCTATGACGCATATGAACATATATCTGCAATGGATATCTTTTTGCTTACTTCCAGGTTAGAAGGATTGCCAAATGTGCTAATTGAATCTCAATTGCTGGGAGTGCCGGTTGTTACAACCAGGGCAGGAGGCGCCCCTGAAACATTGATAAACAAGGTGACCGGCTGGGTGGTCGAAAACTATGATGCAAACCAGATTGCTTTATTATTAGATCGATTAATTCATGATAATTCCTGGCTTCAACAGGCAGGCATAGAAGGGAAAATACATGCGAAAAATAACTTCGCAGTGGAGAAGATGTCTGCAGGTATCGAAGAAATTTATGAATCAACGCAAAAATATCTTATCAAAGAAAATGATGGACGGCGTTTTGAATTTGGCAAAAATTGGGAGTCGTACATTAAAGCGAATTACAGTGAAGAGATACTTGATGAATCAAAAGGACATTTGCTGAAGTTTCTTGAGCTTCAGAATCTGCAGGATAAAACATTTTTAGATATTGGGTGTGGTAGTGGTTTGCACTCACTTGCTGCCCTGGATGCAGGTGCAACACAAGTACATGGTTTTGATTATGACCCCGTTTCTATTAAAGCAACAAAATACTTAAGAGATATCAGGCACGACCATTCTAATTGGGAATTTGAGCAGGCTTCGGTTTTGGATGATGAGTATATGAATAACCTTTCATTATTCGATATTGTATATTCATGGGGGGTATTACATCATACCGGTGATGTATGGCATGCAATAGAGAATGCTGCAAGTAGAGTCAAGCCAGGTGGGATATTTTACATTGCCTTATATTCAGCCGATGTTCAAATCGATCCAGGGCCCGATTTCTGGCTTGGTATAAAGAAAAAATATGTGTCATCTGGTGTAATAAAGAGAAGATGGATGGAGCTGTGGTATATCTGGCGATTCATGATGGAATCTCAACCGTTAAAAATATTGAAAGTAATTAAAAGAGCGTGGGAGTATAAGAAAGATCGAGGTATGAATTTCATGACGGATATAAGAGACTGGCTGGGCGGTTGGCCAATGGAGTTTGTTTATGATGATGATGTTATAAATTATTGCGAAGATTTGGGATTTGATTTGCAGAAAATTGTCACAGGTGAAGCAAATACAGAATTTTTGTTTAGACGTCATCTTTAATGCTAATGATATTTTATAACGGGTGATAAGCATTAAAAGTGAAATTGTTAAAATACGATTTATAATTGGCAGTCTGGATATAGGTGGCGCCGAAACTCACCTGGTTCGACTATTACCTTTTTTAGCTGAAAATGGATTTCAAGTTTCTGTCCTTACCCTTACTCAAAAGGGTGAAATGGCGAGTCAGTTAGAGCAAGTAAATATCCCTGTTTATGAGCCTTCAAAATTTGTCAGATTCTTTCAGCGAATACCTGTGCTTAGCAGGTTAACTGGTTCGGTTGCGACGATATATTATCTAGCATTGAGGTTTAATCGAGAACCCGTAGATATAATCTGTTTCTACCTGCCTTCTTCATACTACCTGGGTATGATTTCGGCCAAGCTTGCTGGTAATAATAACAAGACAATAATGTTCCGGCGTAGTCTTAATGTTTACCTGCAGGAACGTTATCTAATCAGGAAGTTTGAAATCTGGTTGCATAAACATGTAACTATGATTGTAGGGAATAGTCAGGCAGTAATTGATCAGTTATGTCATGAAGAAAATGTTTCTCCAGAAAAAACCAGACTAATTTACAATGGTATAACTATGCCGGAATTTAATGTACGCAATACACATTCAAGCATAAGGAAGGAACTAAAGCTGGATGAAGATACATTGGTATTAACTATTGTTGCAAATTTAATACCCTACAAAGGACATATTGATTTAATACATGCATTATCATTAATAAAAGACACATTGAAAAAACCCTGGATGCTGCTTGTAGCAGGAGCAGGTATTGAAAACAGAAAAGACCTTCTCACTCTGGTGTCAAAATACAAACTCAATGAGCACGTGTGTTGGCTGGGACTCAGAAATGATATTGCAGAGATTTATTCAGAATCAGATATCGGTTTACTGGTATCTCACCAGGAGAGTTTTTCCAATGCAATTCTTGAAGGGATGGCCTCAGCTATACCTATGATTGTAACCAACGTTGGTGGAAACAGTGAAGCTGTGATACATGAGAAATCTGGACTGGTTGTTGAGCCTCATAGCCCCCAACAATTGGCTTCGGCCATACTCAGGCTGTCTGAAAATGAATTGTTAAGACGTGAATATGGTGATTATGGAAGATTAAGAGTGCAGGCCAAGTTTACTGCCATTAGTTGTCTATCCGGCTATATTCAACTGTTTAAATTCATTGATTCCTTAGAAGTAAAATAGAAATGAAAAGTATTTTATATCTAGTTACCGAGGACTGGTATTTCTGGTCTCATCGAAAAATGTTGGCTGAGCAGACATTAATAGAAGGTTATAAAGTGATTGTTGCTACCAATCCGGGAAATTACACGGATAAAATCACAGCTATTGGTATAGAAGTGGTTCCCATTTCGATGGCCAGATCTGTCGCTAATCCTATAAAAGAAATTAGTTCAATCTTGCAGTTGGTTGAAATTAATAAAAAATATAAACCGGATCTGGTGCATAATATTTCATTGAAACCGATATTGCTTGGTTCTATTGGCGCGTGGATTGCAGGCGTGCCGAGGGTGATTAATGCATATACTGGCTTAGGATATATATTCATATCCTCATCATGGTCATCTTTGATATTCAGGAAAATAATTACTCCTTTATTATCTTTGCTATTTAAGCGTGAACAGTTTTATTCTATCGTTCAGAATAAAGATGATGAAACCTTGCTTATGGATGAAGGCTTGGTTAAGACTGGAAAATACTCATTGATAAGGGGGGCTGGTGTTGATACCAGTCATTTTAAATATACCCCTGAAGTACCCACAGACACTCCTATTGTCATGTTTGCCTCCCGCTTACTGGTTGACAAGGGGATTCGTGAATTTATAGAGGCATGTAAAATATTAAGAACTAGAAATACAGGTGCTAGTTATGTTGTCGTGGGAGACGTTGATGAGGGCAATCCAAGTAGTATTAATAAATCTGAATTAAATAGCTGGTTAGAAGATCAGCTTGTTGAATGGTGGGGGCACCGTGATGATATGTATAATGTGATTTGCAGTGCAAATGTAGTCTGCCTGCCTTCCTATCGTGAAGGTTTGCCAAAAACATTACTTGAAGCAGCGTCTGTAGGGCGAGCAATCGTTACGACAGATGTGCCTGGATGCAGGGATATAGTTACAAATAATATAAATGGATTGATAGTGAACGCAAAGGACGCAATTAGTCTTGCAGACGCTATGGAATCTTTAGTATGTTCACCTGCCAGCAGAATCGAGATGGGTAAGGCTGGTAGGACACTGGTTGAAAATAAGTTCGATGTGAATATTATAAATAGGCGAACTATTGACCTGTATAATTTAATGCTGAATAAATAGAAGGAATTAAATGAATTTAAATCAAACAACTCTTCTTCCCATAATCCTCGCAGGGGGAGGAGGCACGAGACTTTGGCCTTTATCCAGAGAACAATATCCAAAACAATTTATTGCATTTGATGATGAACAATCATTGTTGCAGAAAACGATTGTTAGAATGTGTGAGTTAGAGGGTGATTTTGAGCTCAATTCACCTGTACTCATATGTAATCAGGCTCATCGTTTTTTAGTTAGTGATCATGCTGAAATGATTGACGTTAAACCGACCGAAGTCATACTTGAGCCTGCAGGCAAGAATACGGCGCCTGCTTTAACCATAGCCGCATTAAAATATATTAAAGAAGACCCTGTACTTTTAATTGCGCCAGCAGATCACCGGATAACAGACAGTAAAGAATTTAACCGTGCAATAGTCTTGGGAGTGTCGCAGGCGCAGCAAGGTAAATTTGTAACTTTTGGAATTGTACCCACAGGACCAGAAACTGGTTATGGATATATTCAAACTGTTAAGTCAGAAAATGCTGACTCAGTGCAGGTATTGAGTAGTTTTGTTGAAAAACCTGATGAAGCAACGGCAATAAAATTTTTGCAATCAGGAAATTATTTCTGGAATAGCGGGATTTTTATGATGAAAGCATCCTCATGGTTGGACGCTGTCCAGAATTATCGATCTGATATATATGATGTATGTGTAAATGTACTGTCAAATAGTAAAGCAAGTGATGGGTATTGTTTTTTGGATAACTCATTCACAGACTGTCCTGCAGAATCAATTGATTATGCAGTGATGGAAAAAATATGTGAAGATAAAAGTGCTTATCAACTGGTTAATATTAAAATGGATGCCGGTTGGTCAGATTTAGGTTCCTGGGACGTGTTATTTGATATTAGAAACAAAGATGTAAACAATAATGTCGTTGATGGTAACGTTGTGAGTCATGAAACAACAAATTCAATTATTCAGTCTCACGACAGATTGGTTGCTACATTCGATTGTGATAATTTACTGATAGTGGAAACGCCTGATGCAGTCCTGGTAGGAAATCGTAATAATACCCAGGCGGTCAAGCAAGTGGTAAGTAAACTAAAACTGGAAAATAAACCAGAAGCTGTGATGCACAAACGTGTGTTTCGTCCCTGGGGAAGTTATGAGACTCTAGAGTTGAGTAGTAACTATCAGGTGAAAAAACTGATAGTTAAGCCAGGAAAAAAACTATCACTACAATTGCATCATAAAAGGGCAGAACACTGGGTGGTGGTAAAAGGGACGGCGACAGTGACATGTGGTGACAAGGTGTTTAATCTTGAGGTTAATGAATCTACCTATATCCCACTAGGAGAAAAACACAGGCTGGAAAATAAGCAAGATTCAGATCTGGTGGTGATAGAAGTTCAGTCCGGAAATTATCTTGGTGAAGATGATATCGTCAGGTTTGATGACGACTTTGGTCGGCATGAATAAACCTGAAAGCGCATTTAGATGAAATCTATATTAATAACTGGCGCCTATGGTTTTATAGGTCAGTGCTTAAGCAGGCAGTTGGTAACAAAAAATTATGAATTAACTTTGGCGTCCAGCCGTCTTTTGTGTGATGTGGGTACCAAGGACAATGTAAATAACATCTGCCTCAATTATGATAGAAATAATTCTATTGAAGATTCAGTTTTTAGTGGAGTGGATGTTGTAGTACACCTTGCTGGTGTGACGCAAACCAGTAAAGGCAAAAATGATCTCACCTATGATTTTAATGTCAATGGAACCTTGCAGGTCGCTAATGCAGCAGAACGACAAGGTGTAAAGTTATTTATTAATTTAAGCACTGTGCAGGTACATGGTAATGAATCGCATATGCAGGATTTTACGGAAAGCTCAGTGCTTGACCCTCAAAATGATTATGCGCGTAGTAAATTAGAAGGAGAGATTGCATTAGTTGACGTATGCAAAAATAGCAAGATGCAATATATAATATTGCGACCTCCACTAGTTTTTGGGGAGGGAGTTAAAGGTAATTTTCTTAAATTATTGTCAATTATAGATGCTAATTATCCATTCCCATTTGCAAACTTGATAAATTTGAGAAGTTATATCTATGTTGAAAACTTGTGTCATATTATTGAAGGTCTTATTCATCGAGAATCGTGTGAAAATCAAGTGTACCTTGTGAAGGACAGTGATCTAAGTACTAAAGAGCTGATTTTTAACTTGTCACATGCCTTCAAAAAAACACCCAGATTATTTTACATGCCAGATAAATTGTTAAAAATAATTGCAATGTCATTAAATAAAAAAAAGGACTTTGCACGACTTTGCGGGAACTTAGTGATTGATGATTCAAAATTAAAAAATGATCTGGGGTGGGTGTCATCTGTAGATATGCCTGCTGCTTTTTTGAATACGGCCAATTGGTATCTTGATACTTATAGCAAATAAATAATCCTATGTCTTTGTTATACGGTGCATCCATCTTTATCTTGTTTTTTTTTATGTCAATGATCCTAACCAGGAAAATAATTTATTTTGCGACAGAAAATAATATTCTAGATCATCCAGGTTCAAGAAGTTTGCATGATTCACCGACTCCAAGGGGTGGTGGCATATCAATTGTTATCTCAGTCTTGATTGGCTTAATATCACTATGGATAGGTGAGTATATAAATGATCGTGAGATAGTTGCATTCTTTTCAAGCGGGATTTTGGTATTTGTAACAGGCTTGCTTGATGATGTTAAGACCTTGCCAACACTAGCAAAAGGGATAAGTTATTTTGCTGCTGCCGTATTAGGTGTAAGTATGTTAAACAGTGCAGTGCCGGTTGAAAACAATATGGGGCTTATGCTTATACTGTTATTTAGTATCGTAATTGCCTGGCTTGTAAATATATATAATTTTATGGATGGTAGTGATGGCTTGGCTGGATTGCATACCATGCTCGTCAGTATATCAATTTGCATAATCGCTTATTTGTCCGGCGTGAGTTTTTTGGTTTACTTGATGATAATAATTGCGGCATCTACTTCAGGGTTTCTTTACTATAATTTTCCCCCAGCTAAAATCTTTATGGGTGATGCGGGCAGTTGTTTTATAGGCTTGATATTTGGGCTATGTGCTTTTTACTGCCATGTGAATAATTTCGTTCTCATTGAAATATGGTTGATATTATTATCAATTTTTGTGTGTGACACGAGTTTAACCTTGTTGATGAGATTCTTTCTAGGTAAGAAATGGTACGAGGCACATAGAGAACACGCATATCAAAAAGTTATATTAATGATGGATAGTCATAAAGACATATTGTTTTTTCTAATAGCTGTATATGTTTTGTTGATACTGCCAGCATTAATATTGTCATATTATTTTAAGCCTTACTCCTGGTTATTTGTCATGGCTTGTTACGGTATACTGGCTGCAATATGGATACTAATTCAATTAAAATATAGAGCTTATTGTAATTCCGAACATAATGATTAATTCACCAGTAATGTCTAAGCGTCTATTAATAATCATCCACGACATATTTATGGCAGTGGCAGCCTGGTTTTTATCATGGTGGATTAGATATAATCTGGATTTTCCATTCCCTGATATGAAGACATGCTTGTCTTCTATTCCGGTAATCATTTTTTTACAGGGCTTCGTTTACTGGCGCTTTAATTTATATAGAGGAATCTGGCGGTTTGCCAGTCTCCCGGATTTATGGAATATTTTCAGGGCATCAATTTTAGGTGCCATGTTAATAATGATGGCGCTATTTATATTTACAAGACTGGAAGCTGTTCCACGATCAATTTTGCTATTGTACCCAATATTTTTAATGTTGCTGCTTGGAGGTCCTCGATTAGGATATCGTTACTGGAAGGACAAGTCGTTGAAATTTACTGATAACAGCGACGCAAAACGTATATTTATCTTAGGTGCTGGCAGGGCTGGTGAAATGCTTGCCAGAGAGATGTTGAGAGACGATAGTTTGTTGCCTATTGGATTCATTGATGATAATCCTGAATTATTCCGATCAGAGATACATGGCATCAGAGTACTAGGACCGATCACAAATCTCTCCACATATATCAGCAGGCATAACCCTGAAATGATTGTTATTGCAATACCCTCAGCAACAGATGAGGAGATGCAGGCTATTGTTAAAATCACTGAAATGACAGACTTGCCTGTCAGGACACTACCCAAAATAAATGAAATGATGACCAACAAAACGTCTATCAAGGAACTGCGAGACCTGTCTATCGATGATTTGCTGGGTAGAAGCAAGGTCGAACTGGATTGGCCCCTCATTCAAAAAGGAATAGTGAATAAAAAAGTAATGGTTACCGGAGGAGGCGGTTCTATCGGATCAGAATTATGTCGGCAGATTATAAATCTTAATCCTAAAGAACTAATTATCTTTGAGAGAAATGAGTTTAATCTCTATCGTATATTAAATGAATTCTCAGCTTATGAGACAAATATATCTGTAAGAGGTGTGCTTGGTGATATTTGTGATCAGATTAAGCTGGAGGAAATTTTTAATGAGTTTGCTCCGCAAATAGTATTTCATGCTGCAGCATACAAGCATGTTCCACTCTTGGAAAATGAAGTGCGAGAAGCGGTTAAGAATAATATTTTTGGGACAGTGAATCTTGTAAATACGGCTGAAAAATATGCTGTGGAAAAATTTATATTTATTTCTACAGATAAGGCAGTGAATCCTGTCAATGTTTTAGGTGTCACCAAGCGTCTTGGTGAATTATATTCATTGTCGAAAAATGTTGCGAACACCAGCTTTAGCGTAGTCAGGTTTGGTAATGTTCTCGGATCAGATGGGAGCGTGGTGCCGGCATTCCAGAAGCAGATTGAAAATGGTGGGCCCATAACAGTAACTCATCCGGAAATGAGTCGATACTTTATGACGATACAAGAAGCCTGTCAGTTAATTCTTCAGTCTGGCGTGATGGGGCGTGGAGGGGAAGTATTTGTTCTTGATATGGGGAAGCCGGTAAAGATTTTGTATCTTGCTGAACAAATGATTCGATTGTCAAAAAGTACTGCAAATCGCAAT
Organism: uncultured Gammaproteobacteria bacterium; assembly: GCA_943788815.1. Taxonomy (GTDB): domain Bacteria; phylum Pseudomonadota; class Gammaproteobacteria; order Eutrophobiales; family Eutrophobiaceae; genus Eutrophobius. The sequence continues at coordinate 1,113 of CALSRS010000002.1, read as the reverse complement.
GTCGAGATTCAAGTTGTTGGACTTAGACCAGGTGAGAAAATAAGCGAAGAATTGTTTTATGATGAGGAGGTCATGGAAGATACTTCGCATGAAAAGATTTTTCTGGCCCGCGACAAGGAAGTTGATCTTCAAACCTTGCAAAAAACAATTAATAAGCTCGAGCACGCCAGTATTAAGTATCAGCAAGATGAGATGTTATTGATACTGCAAGATTACATGCCACATTTTAAAAAAACGAATAATATCGTTAAATTACCGAAGGTGAATTAAGTGAATATTACAAAAGCAGTCTTTCCAGTTGCAGGTTTGGGCACACGATTTTTGCCTGCAACAAAGGTCGTCCCTAAAGAAATGTTGCCCATAGTCGACAAGCCAATTATCCAGTACGCAACAGAGGAGGCGGTCAGAGCAGGGGTAAAAGAAATTATTTTTGTCATTTCTGAGAATAAGGCAAGCATCCGAGAACATTATTCGAATAACAAGCAATTAAATGAAGATTTATTGAAAAAAGAAAAACACGAATTACATAAAATCGTAAATACAATAATACCATCGGATGTGAAATGTCATTATGCCGACCAATCTCAGGCGCTAGGGCTGGGGCATGCAGTATTATGTGCCAGGCAGTTTGTGGGTAATGATGCGTTTGCAGTAATTTTGCCTGACGATATGATCGATGATAATTCTCATGGCTGCTTAAAACAAATGGTGGATGTTTATAATGACCATCAAGCAAGTTTAATTGCTGTTGAGAATGTTGATCCAGACGACACGGATAAATATGGAATAGTGAGTACGACGCCAGTATCAGATTCTATCTATAAAATTGACGATATCGTTGAAAAGCCCAAGCCGGTTGATGCACCAAGTACCCTTGCAGTGGTGGGGCGTTATATCTTGTCCGGATCTATTATGGAAATATTAGAAAATATTGGTGAAGGTGCTGGGGGTGAGATTCAGTTAACAGATGGGATTAAACAATTGCTCGCATCTGAATCCGTCTATGCCTATCGATTTGATGGGGTCAGGTATGATTGTGGTTCAAAACTGGGTTATTTGAAAGCGACAATAAACTATGGATTGAAAGATCAAGAGATCAACTCAGATTTTGCC
>CALSRS010000001.1:1177500-2180672 GCA_943788815.1 uncultured Gammaproteobacteria bacterium | reverse complement strand
GTAACTTATCCGGTTTGTGACGAGCTTCAGACTATCCAGGCGTACCAATACGATCAATACGCCAGAATCGTATCAGCACAGCGGAGAAATCGAAGTGAACATGTGAGTAGCTGCATGGCCATCTTAGGATGGCAATACGTAGTAGTTGAAGAACTTCCGCGCCTTATTGTTGAAAGACATGACAATGGGCAAAAAAGTAAAGAAGGCAATATGCTTGATGGTCAACCTGAAGGACTCTGGACTCATTGGGATGAAGGCGGCAACGTGGTATCGCAGGGAAACTACATTAAGGGAAATAAAGACGGACCCTGGATTGAATATTATGAAAACGGCCAGAAGCGCATTGAAAGAATATTTGATAATGGCAATCTACAAACTGAAACGCAGTGGGATGAGGAAGGTGATATTTGTGCAGGACTATGCCCATGAACGAACATTAATCAACTTGGTCAATCGTACTGAGAAGTCCATACATTACAATGTACTCAAAAGTGACCTCCTCTTTGATACTGCCTATATACTAAAGCGTAAATGTTCTCTTCTGGCATAATACAGGTATTCAATAGTAGATTAGCTTATCAATTTTTGAGGAAGTAAGAATGCGATTATTAGAATCAGTGTTTCAAAAACACAACTTCATTCCACTAACAGCATTAATATTTCTTCAAGCACTTCTGTCACAATCTGCATACTCACATGGAATATCAGAAGCCGATAAACTAGCAATCATTGAGGGTGGGAATCTGGCCTATATGGAGCTTGGTGCAACACATATGTTGACCGGCTACGATCATCTGTTGTTTGTATTCGGTATAATATTTTTTCTGCGTACCTTCCGCGACATAGTTAAATATGTCACCGCATTTACACTTGGTCACAGTGTGACCTTGATTTACGCAACTTTTAAGGCCATTCAACTAAATTACTTTATTATTGATGCAATTATTGGCTTGAGCGTTTGTTATATCGCATTTGCGAATATTGATGGATTTCGAAAATACCTCAATATCAACCCACCCAATATGTTGGCCATGATTTTTTGTTTAGGTCTGATCCATGGAATGGGGCTATCTACTCGCTTACAGGCGCTTCCCTTAAGTGAAGACAGCTTATTGCTCAATATTATTTCGTTTAATGTTGGGATTGAACTGGGGCAAATATTTGCTCTATTGCTGATGATACTGGTCATGGACGTATGGCGAAAAACTCACTCCTTTAAAAATCTCAGCGTAATCTCAAATTACTTCCTGATAATTGCGGGCGCTTTGCTTTTTTTAATGCAGATGCACGGCTACTCACACGCCAGTAACCCCGATGAGTTTGCTATTGCAATAAATCAGTCCCAGGTGAATGTAAATGAGTTAACGACTTCAGTAACTGAAACAAGGCCGACCCAGGAACCAACGCTTTGGAAAGATACGATAGATGTCACCATACCCGCCCGAAGTGGTAAAGAATACAAGTTCTACCTGGAAGAAACTGCCTCTTTCGATTATGCCTGGCAGAGTAATGGCGTAGCACTTTATTATGATTTTCATGGAGAACCAGAAGGTGACAACACTGGCTATTTTAAAAGTTATGAGGAAAGTACGTCTAACCAGGGAAATGGTTCATTAATTGCTCCGTTTTCAGGAATACATGGCTGGTACTGGCAGAATGATTCATCATCACCTGTCATAGTCACCTTAAAATCCAAAGGTAATTATAGGCGGTTGGATAACGAAGAGACATACTCTAAAGAAGTCTCCATTCCAGCAACTCACGATAGTCTTGATTCACTTTAGGAGAATTATTATGCGTTTTTCTATTATCGGCTTATTTCTTGTAATGAGCATGTTATCGTTTACATCATGGGCACAACTAGATCATGGTCATACACATGATTTACCCCCTGTCACCCAGGACGTAGCAGAAATACGGGCAATGGAAATTGTAACTGCACTTACTGAAAAAGACATGATAGATAAAAGTTGGAATTCAATTCAAGTCTCAACAATAGAACAAAAAATGTTTGATGGTCATACGGAATGGGTTGTCACTTTTCAGAATGATTCAATCGAGGACATGGCTAAGCGTACGCTATATGTTTTTCTCACCCTTGGCGGGGAGTACACTGGAGCAAACTATACTGGACAATAGATGATTTCTATTTAAATGGCTGGAGTTAGTGTAAAAATCAGAAAGGGAGTCATTAAATTCATACTGGCAATGACTATTGAGCCCAATCTTAAATTTAGATTTTTTTAATCATTAACTCTTTTTCGTTCTTACTTAATTTTTTTATTTCACTCTCTCTTATAGTCGCCTCTGATCTACTATTGCAACTCTCTTGATATACAAGTATCACCGGTCTGTGTGATCGCGTATAAGCTGCGCCTTTACTCCCGTGATTATGTTCATCAATACGCCTATCAATGTCCTTTGTAATTCCTGTATAAAGACTACCGTCTGAGCACCTGACTATATAGAGATACCAATCACTCATGATGCAAACTACTAAATAATTTCCTGTTGGTAAGATCCAGGTTTCAAGGTAGAGGAGTATTGTGGACAGAGCATTTATTAATCAGAATTTCCGTTTCAAATAATAATTAAATGTATATCTCGCCGCTAAGATATTCAACCGCTCTTCCTGAAATTGATACCCTTTCCCCCAGATATTTACAAAACAACTCCCCTCCTCGCTTTGAAAGTTGTTTTGCATGAAGTTCCTTCTTGTCCAATCTGTTGCTCCAGTAAGGAATAAGCATGCAGTGGGATGAGCCGGTCACCGGATCTTCTTGTATACCAGCACGAGGCGCAAAAAAGCGCGAAACAAAATCACAATCCTCACCTGGCGCAGACACAATAACTGCATGATAATCTAATTCTTTAATCGCAATAAAATCCGGTTGTAAAGATACGATATCAGACTGTTTTTCAAATATAACCAACATATCTCTCGCTGCCAGGACCTGAGCTGGCTTATTACCCAGAATCTTATCTAATGCTGGAATTGTATCGATTGGTTCTGCTGGTCTTGATGGAAAATCCAGGGTAAGTAAATCACCTTCCCTGCTCACACTTAATATCCCGCCTTGATAAGAAAACGAAACAGTCTGTCCATTTACATAGCCATGATTAAAGAGAACATAGGCGCTAGCTAGCGTGGCATGACCACAAAGATCGATCTCGACCTCTGGTGTGAACCAACGTAACTCATTGGACTTTTCCGTGTGCACCACAAAAGCCGTTTCTGCCAGGTTATTTTCCTGCGCAATGGCTTGCATGGTTTCATCAGGCAACCATTCAGGCAAAATGACAACAGCGGCAGGATTACCCCGAAATTTTTGATCAGCAAAGGCATCAATTTGAAATATGGGAAGTTTCATCTGTTCGTGGAATTTATTTTTATGTTTCTATTAAAAATATTATTAAACACTGCTATTTAGCTACTGCTTACGATACGACATTCCTGGAATGAGGTATATAATTTAATCATGGATATTAAACCGATACACAAAGCCTCTTGTCATTGCGGCGTTATTAAATTTGAAGTTTCATTACCCAATGGCCTCATCGATCCGCATCGATGTAATTGTTCCATATGTCATAAAAGAGGTGCGATTACGGCTTCGGTACCTCTAACTGGTCTTAACGTTATTGAAGGAGAGGATTACCTTACTCTGTATCAATTCAATACAATGACAGCCAGGCATTATTTCTGTTCAAGATGCGGGATTTATACCCATCATCAAAGACGTTCAAATCCTGAAGAGTTTTGTTTTAACATTGCGTGTCTTGAAGGTATAGATCCCTTTGAACTGGGTGATGTCCCTGTGAGTGATGGTATTAATCATCCTTGTGACAGGAAATGACGATTGTATAATTTATTGTAATCTTATGAGGACTCCACAAAATCATTATTATAAAGGTGAATCCATAAGGAGTGGTTAAAACGTTGTAAAAATTATTGAGGCAGTTCATTTATCAATCATGACTAACAATTCAACAAACATGCTCCTCACAGGCGATGCTTATCTTGACAGTCTCAATGACGGTCGAGAAGTATGGTTTAACGGTGAACGAGTGAAGAATGTCACAGAGCATCCTGCGTTTTACAATTCCGCACGCAATACTGCAAAAGTTTATGATGCCCTGCACGACCCAGCATTAAAGGACAAGTTACTCCTGACGGACAAGTTGGGTATTACTACCCATAAGTTTTTTGCCCCAAGTTATAACAGCCAGGACCTGGCAGAAGCCAGGGAGGCCATTGCCATCTGGCAGCGGATAAATTATGGCTGGCTGGGAAGGACGCCGGATTACAAAGCAGCGTTTATGGCACAACTTGCCGAAGGCCACAGTTTCTATGAACCTTATTCAGAAAATGCACTGAACTGGTATAAAAAATACGCTTCTAAATGTCTGTTTCTAAATCATGTCTTGATTGACCCACCGGTGGATCGCAGCAAAGCTCGGGTCGATGTACGCGATGTTTATCTCTCCGTGGATAAGGATGATGATAAAGGGATCTATGTCAGCGGTGCCAAGATGGTGGCCACGGCATCGGCCCTTACCCATGCGACCTTTGTTGCTGTTAACAGCGGTACAGCAGCAAGAATGGAAACTGGCAGAGACGAAGACATGGCGCTGGTATTTATTACTGAGATGAATGCCAAGGGAGTAAAACTGATCTCACGCCCATCCTATGAATTCAAAGCAGACAGTCCATTCGATTACCCACTCTCCAGCCGGTTTGATGAAAACGATGCGGTAATGGTTTTTGATAATGCCTTCATCCCCTGGGAAAACGTGCTGATATACCGTGACGTCGACAAGTGTAAAAGCTTTTATGCCGAGTCCGGATTTTTCAATCGCTATAACTTGCAGGCTGCAGTACGACTGGCAATAAAACTGGAATTCTGTGTGGGCTTATTGATGAAAGGAACCGACGCTACCGGTACTTCGGTATTTCATGGTGTGCAAACCCAGATTGGTGAACTCATCGGCCTGCGAGATCTGATCTGGTCCATGACCACGGCGATGGTGTATGACACCGAACCCAGTATAGGGGGAACAGTGGTTCCAAAATTACAAACAGCAGCAGCCAATCGCATACTCATGACCAATACCTGGAGCCGAGTCCGAGAGATTTTTGAAATTATCCTTGCCGGGGCACCTATCTTTACCGTGTCCAGCCACCTCGATCTGAAACAACCTGAACTTGAAGACACCATCAACCGTTATTTTCGTGGAACAGGATTGCAAGCGCACGAACGAATTAAATTATTCAAGATGATCTGGGATGCCATGTATTCCGAATTTGCTGGTCGTAATGCGCTCTACGAACGCAATTATGCTGGCAATCAGGACCAGCAGCGTCTGGATGCCCTACGATGGGCAAATATCAAAGGTGATACTGATAGATACAAGGATATGGTCCAACAATGTCTGGATGATTATGATCTGGATGGCTGGAAGAAAGAATATTTAGATTAGTAATTTTTTTCACAGTGTATTAAGTAGTTAATGTTATGGGTGCACATCCTCTGAAAACCAGTCATCTTCTAATTTAACCCCGATACCAGCTTCGAGTGCCTTTTTATAGACAACAGCGCCAGCGGCTGCAAATTGAAGTCCCATTCCAATATTATTGACAAAGCAGGTCACCTGTTCAGGGTGTTGACGACCGGGTTTCTGACCCGCCACCAGCTTTTTAATATCTGGAAAACGAAGGATGCCATTTACTTTATCGTTAACCCACTCCTTGTGTTTTGACTCATTAAAGACATTGGGAGTCCCCGGCATGATATTGTCGAGATGCTTCCCCTGCGCCTGAGTGTGAATAAACACCACGTCACATTTTTTAATCACCTCAGGACTCATTTCATAGGTCTTTATACAACTAATATGCATACCGGGTTTCACCCACTCGGGTTGTATCACGGGAACCATGGCAGAGGTACTGGACATAATGACATCCGCACCTGCGACACATTCTTCCGCCGTATCGGCCACCTGAATGTTTGTTGACGTATACATCGGTTTAACCTCGGCAACAAATTTTTCCCGGCTTTCCTTACGAGGACTGTAAACACGTACTTCCTTAAAGTCCCTGACGGCCAATGCCGCCATTAACTGTGTTTCCGCCTGCCAGCCACTACCGATTAAGGCAAGCGTCGTTGCGTCTTCGCGGGCAAGATGTTTCAAAGCAATACCATTTGCTGCACCCACACGGATATGTTGCATCACCCCGTCAGGAAACATGGCCAATAACTGACCAGTCTCGGTACTGAACAACATTACCAGGCCTACCCACCGACCATTGGCAAGCGGCTGCTTTACCCGTCGTACTTTTCCTTCCATGACCGGATGAGTAATGACATCCGAATTCAATCTCAATGCCTGAATACCTTCTGCCGGCCAGGTGCCGCCCATATGTTTAAACGCATAATAAGCATCAGGGGTCGAATTCGGTGACAGATTATCCATACGCCGGGTAAGCAAAGCCTTATCATGAGCGTAATCAAGATACATCTTCTCAAGTGAGTCCATGCAATCTTGCATAGTCAATAATTGACCTACTTCATCATTACTTAAAACCAGCATTGTCTTCTCCTTTCATTCTGAAGTTAATTGAATATTTAAAATTCAATTCGGGCATACCTGATAAACAAGAAAACCATTCTTATATATGGTCAAATTATTTTTTTCGTTCATTCCCTATCCGCAAAAGAGATCAGATCGGTATCGGCAATTCGATAATAGACTTTTTTCTCTAATGGCTTGGCCCCAATGGTCTTATAAAACTCTAATGCCGAGGGATTGCTCGTCTCCGCAGACCAGTCCATGCGGCTACAATTATGGTCTAGCGCATAACGGGCCAGTGTTTTCATTAATTTCTCACCTACGCCTATGCCTCGATATTCTTCATCTACATAGAGTTCTTTTAAATATAATTGCCCCATGAGACTAGGTGAAGGATACATAATAGAAAAAGAGGCCATACCTGCACCCTTGCCCTTTGCAAATACCATCAATACTTTCACATCAGAATCGCTACCCAGGACATGATTGCGTACATAGTCTTGCATCTCCTTGGGATTTGGTATTTTGCCGACTTTGTAATATTCCGCGACGCCCTGACAAAGCTGGCAAAGGATTTGAAAATCCTTATCTTCATATAGTCGTATTTCTATCATCTCAATTCACTCAATTGTAATGTCAGTATTTATGCGCTCGCGGGTAAAATCGTCAATTAAGACTTCAACCTGAAACCGCCAGATTCCAGGAACCAATATATCGATATTATCTAATATGAATTCCCCATCTTCAGATGGTTGTGCCTGTCTGGATAATCGTTCAATACCAATTTGTGCCTGTTCCCAATACACGGTGACATTCATTGGTTCAAACGGCTGGTCTTGCTGTAAAAATGATAACTCAACTCGGTTATTCCCTGTTTGAGCGGGTGTCATTAGCATAATCATGCTATAGGTTTCATCAATTGGAATTGATACAGACTTTGAAGACGCTAACGTTTCATCTTTGGGCGGTACCGTAGATGCCAAAATACTGGTTATACCTATGACCACCACCAGTAAAATGCCTTCTACATATACTGATTTTCGTAATTTTTGAAATACAGTCTGATTGTTTTCATTCAGCGCCGGCACGAATTTCCATCGGTTCACTGCTGCAAGTATTAATGCGCTTAATACAACAGTTATTTTTAATAATATCCAATTTCCATATTCAGTCATCAATAGCTCAGTCACATTATTCAATTGAAATACGATTAAGATTACAGCTGACACTAGTAATACAGCTACTATCCACGTTGCCATCCTTGAGAAAGTATTTAACACATGAGTAAGCTGACCGGAGTTTCCAGGTAGTAAAATGTTGCGCAACATCCAGATGGCACCCAGCCATGTGCCAGCAACTAATGTATGAATAAAAAATACTGGTGTCATTAACCAGCCACTACTGAAAGCATGACCACTTGCTCCGAGACTGGCTAATATTAGAAATCCACCTAGTAAGCCTGAAATCCGACCGGGTGTCAGGGTTGGATCTAAACTGTTTGCCATTAAAATTCCTGAAAATCCACTAACTACGATGAAAAAACTGGTTCCCAGAGTTGTTTCCATAGCAATACTCCAGGTCGCCCCCTGAAAAAAAGCAAAAGGTGATGCTTCAATAAGCAATACACCCCACAAACCCAGACCAATAACGGCAGTAATGATCCCGGTAAAACTCGCTAAATTTAGATACCGCTGACGACCTGGTTCAATCTCAGCTGGCATCACAAACAATAAAGGATACAAAACAAAACCAATTGTGAGCAAAATTGTAAGCAGGTGGACAGTGCGATTAATTCTGGCAAGCAATAAGCCCGTTTTGTTCACCTGGGAAAATTCTGGTAATGGCGGGGGCAAATTACCGACCGAAAATCCAACACTTCCCGAGACCGCATGGGCATCTAGTGACAGTACTCTGAAACTTAAAAGGTATTGACCTTGTGGCAAGGGTGTCAGCGGTGAAAATGTGAGAACATTATCCTGATTGCTAACATTCCCCAGTTCCAGAATTTGCCGGTTTCCATCTAAAATTTGTATCCGAATAACAGAAACAGGCTCACTGAATTTCACAGAAAAATGTTCAGGTGGATTTTCCATCACTGATCCATTTTCAGGATAAACGGACACGATTTCTGCGTGGGACAAAACATTCATTGGGAAAATAATTCCCAACAAACCTAAAAATATAAGTCCTCTAATGGACATTACGCCATATGTGGCATTGCACTTGGATATAGAAATAGCACTACTCGCTCGGTAATAGATTTAATGCAGGAGCAGGTTCGTTTAATGAATCTTCTTCACCAGAGTTGGGAATTTCTATCCAGCGATGAAATTCTCCATTTTCGCATTCTTGAACTGTACGAAAATAAATTGTCTTTTTTTCGCCTACATCAGGTAATTCAGCCCTGAAAATAAACTCATCAAAAAAATCATCTGAAAGAGACCCGCCCTTCCAGGTAAGTTCTCGAACGTCTTGTGTGATCTCTGCGCCACGCAAATCATAAGGTTCATCAAGTTTTTCAACTAATGTTTCAAGCTCCCAACCCGCTTTAGGCATGGGCTTGGTCCTTATGACACCATCAGGAATTCGGACCCGAACTGATACGGTAGGCGACCCGTTACAACCATGTGTAATCCTGAGCACGGCCTTGTAGCTTTCACCCGCCGTTGCAGTATCCTGATCAAGCGATGCATGTGCATTTACTTTTATCGTCAAACAGGAAAAAATAATTAATGTAAATATTTTCATATTTCTTGTTGGTGTCAATCTCATTGAATGCTCCTGACAATTTGCCAGTTTGTATTTGATATAGTTAAGCTTAAACTGATTTTGGTGTATAAAATGATAATCAAATATTCTATCACTGATTTGCTGGATTCTCGATTTACTCTAATACTATGAAAAAGATTACCGACACTACTTCTTTTATGCCCTGTGGTTTACTTCGCCGATTCGCAGCCATTTTTTATGATTGCCTTTTGCTGTTTGCCGTATTATTTGCAGCTACGACGATTTTATTACTATTTACCAATGGTGAAGCAATCAATAGTGAAAACTTTCTTTACTTCATATATTTATCCATCTGGAGTTTTCTGTTTTTTGGGTGGACATGGACTCATGGCGGTCAAACATTGGGGATGCGAGCATGGAAAATAACTTTGAAGGACGAAAACAATGAATCTCTCACATGGAAAAAGGCAGCCAGGCGATTTTTACTAGCAATGATTTCCTGGGGGTTTCTCGGACTTGGTTATATCTGGGCGGTTTTTGATCCAGATAAACTGGCATTCCATGATCGCTATTCAGGCACAAGACTCTATCATGTAAAAGTTACGAAAAGCGCGGAGAAATAATTTTTTTATTTTGTATCTTTAGTTACTAAAAATCGACAAAGCCGATTGTTTCTATTGCAATGACTTATCATTACGTCTTGCTACTCACGTTTTTACTTTCTTTACTTCTTAATAAATAAATAATTATCACGCATAGCAATATCGTTGGTGCAGTAACACTAATCGCGGGACGCACATTATAAACTATCCCGATGTTCAGACTGATCTGGTTTAGTATATGAAAAATAATTCCCGCCATAGCTCCAACAAACACCTGATATCCAACACCAGACTGTTTGACTCGTCCCTGCACCAAAGGTACCGCTAGAATTATCATAGCAATTATTGTAATTGGAGTGATAAGTTTTGCCCAAAGGGCCTGTTCATATTGCTGTGAACTTTGAGCATTTTGTTTTAAATAATTTATGTAATTTGCCAAACCCAACATAGTTAAGAACTGAGGCTTGACGGTAACAACGTTAATAATTTCTGGATCGATTAACGAATCCCAGGCTGCTTTTGTATGATGCCTGCTTTTAATCAATGTATCTGTCAACAATGATTCATTAATGTCTTCCATGACCCATAAGCCATCCTCATATTCTGCACTGGCGGCATGGAAGCTACTTCTAAGCTTATAGCTACTATCGAATTCGTAAAAATATATATCTTCAATACGATTGCCAGGCAACACTCTTCGAATATTCACATAGCTGTTTCCATCACGAATCCAGAAACCGTACCTGGATTTGAGTGTAATATTTTCTGATAAGGCCAATGACCGCAATGTTTGCGCTCTTTCCTCAGAAAATGGTGCAAGGAGTTCCCCGACAAGTACCGCGATGATGACTATCAATAGTGATGATTTTACTAGCAACGTTACTAAATTGAATCGTGATACTCCCGAAGTAAGTATGACATCAAGCTCATTATTACGAGCAAGTAATCCGAACACAGCCATACTTCCAATAACAGCTGCGATGGGAAAAAGTTCATAGGACATCCGCGGCATGGTCAACATGGTATAGACCATTGCTTCAATCGTACCGTAATTACCACGCGTATCTTCGAGTTGATCAATTAATGTAAAAAAAGAAAATATAGACATCAATACGAATAGTGATAGTAATGTCGATTTTAACAAACTGCCGGTTAACATTTTTTGCAAAATGACCATAACTAGTTAAGGTCCTGCATGAGCTTTTTGTTTGCCCCACGACCACATGGAAGGCCCATTAAAAAGCAAAATCACAACAATCAATAATAGTAAGTGTACCCACCACAATCCCAGGTAACCGGGGATTCGGTCCCAGTACAACATGGATTTCGACATGCCAAGTAAGTTACTGTAAATCAGATAAACGAGTCCGCAAATGAAAATAGGAATATAGCGACTGTCACTACCAAAATAACGGTTTATCACTAATGCAAACACAGGCAATAACAAAGTTGCAAATACAAAAGACAAGCGCCATTGAAACTCTGCCTTGTATTGCGGCCTGGAATCTTTCCAGATTTGTGAAGTTGGAAATGTATTTAACCAGACATCATCAGACTCAATTTCACCATAATCCATCAGCACACCATATGTCCTGTATTGAGTGATTTGATAATCGCGCTGTCCTGGCTGACCAACATAACGATTGCCATCTTCAAATAATACATAACGGCTACCAGATTCTGGTTTAATAAAATACCTGGCGCTAGCTGAGTTCAAAACACCGGATTGTTCATCTGACCTTCGATGCAAAAAGATATTCCTCATGGACTCATCTTGCTTGTCCATTTCCTCTATATACACCACCATGTCCCCTTTACTAAATTCCCTGAACCGGCCGGCCGCAATACCAGATATGTCCGCCTCAACAGCAGCCTGGTTACGCAATTCTCTGAACTGACCCTCTGCCCACGGTGATAAGAAGAAACTTGATAGCAGCACGATAATCGAGAAAACACTGGATAATTTGATTATTGAGATCAATTTGAATCGTTCGTTCAGACCCGCTCCAGAGACTATCATCAGTTCTCTATCCAGCGATAACCTTGATAATGCTAATACAACACCAAGAAAAAGGACTATAGGAAGCAGCTGAGGTAGCATAGTCAGCATTTTTATTGACAGTATTTTAAATATTAAATGATTGGGTAAGTCTCCTGCAGCCGCATCTGCAAGATAATCCACAAAACGCTTACTGCTTAAAATCAGCATCAGGAACATCATTATCCAACCTAACTTGGACAATATTTCCCTGTATATATATCTTTCGATAATCAACATAATCAGGTTTTACAGTCTTCTACATTTAACCAAATACACATGATAAACTTGCATAGCAATTCAGGGTACATTGTATAAAAGCCCCTGAAAACAAGATTCTCAACCTGTTAGCCATCAACCAAGATTAAAGACTAAGACTATGGAATTTATAATTAAAAGCGGCAACCCGGAAAAACAACGTACTGCCTGCGTCATTGTAGGTATTACTGAATCGCGGAAACTAACACCTGAAGCCAAGGCAATTGACCAGGTAAGTAAAAAACATCTGTCCAACTTGATTCGAAGGGGAGATATGGACGGTAAAACGGGACAGTCATTGGTGCTTTACAATGTACCTGGAATGTTGGCGGACAGGGTATTGCTGGTGGGATGTGGCAGGGAACGTGATCTGGACGATATTAAATATAAAAAGATTATTGAAAACAGCATCAAACAATTAAACGAGACTGGGGCATCTGAAGCCGTCAGTTACCTTTCTCAACTCCCAATAAAAGGACGAGATATACATTGGAAGGTCAAGCAGGCAGTTGAAATAAGCAATGAATGCCGCTATGAATTTAATGAGTTTAAAAGTAAAAAGAATCGAGACAAAAAAACCATACGCAAACTGGTTCTGACCGTTCCTTCCAGACGTGAATTACCCACTGGAGAAGATGCAATCAAGGAAGGCATGGGTATTTCAAAAGGGGTCAAACTGACCCGTGATCTGGCAAACCGACCAGCAAACGTATGTACACCATCACATCTCGCATTACAGGCAAAACAGCTGGCAAAATCGTATAAAAACCTCAAGGTAAACATTTTAGAAACACAAGAAATGGAAAACCTGGGAATGCATTCTCTACTGTCTGTGTCAGCTGGTTCAGCTGAACCCCCTAAATTGATCACCCTTGAGTACTACAATGGCGAGCCCGGTAAAAAACCAATTGTTCTTGTGGGAAAAGGTGTGACTTTTGATACTGGAGGTATTTCCATTAAACCGTCTCCGGCCATGGATGAAATGAAATATGATATGTGTGGAGCTGCGTCTGTACTCGGCGTAATGTGCGCAACTGCTGAATTGGGACTACCTGTCAATCTAGTCGGCGTAGTTCCGGCTGTTGAAAATATGCCTAGTGGAACAGCAACAAAACCTGGAGACATCTTTACCAGCATGTCAGGACAGACTATTGAGGTCCTGAATACTGATGCTGAAGGTAGATTGATACTGTGTGATGCCATGACCTATTCGGATCGATTCAATCCAGACGTCGTAATTGATATTGCGACACTGACCGGCGCCTGCGTAATTGCCCTGGGGAAATATGCAACGGGACTGTTAAGCAACCATAGTCCACTCGCCAATGATCTGATATCAGCTGGTGAATACAGTAATGATCGTGCCTGGCAGTTACCCCTTTGGGAGGAATATCAATCAATGATCGATAGCCCGTTTGCTGATATGGCAAATATCGGAGGAAGAGAAGCCGGAACCATTACCGCCGCATGCTTTCTATCGAGGTTTGCCAGAAAATACCGCTGGGCCCATCTGGATATCGCAGGTACGGCATGGCTATCAGGGGCAAACAAGGGTGCAACAGGGCGACCTGTCAGGATGTTAATGCAATACATCATCAATAAATCTGCAAAATAACCTGTGACTATCTTAGCTTATGCCACAGGCTGATTTTTACGTACTTAATGGCGTCAGAAAGTCCGGCAGGTTTACCGCCTCTATAACGAGCAAGGCCTGGTTGCATGGCAACAGCGTATACATCATAGCGAAAGACGCTCATCAGGCTGAAGTAATTGACGATTTTTTATGGACATACCATGACATCAGCTTTCTACCACACTCAAAAATTGATGATGTTGATAGTAAATCGCCAGTAACCATAGGTTGGTCAGGATCAGACTCTGCAGATGCTGACATAATCATTAATCTCACTGATTCAGTTCCAGATTGTGTGAAAAATTATAAGCGTATTATAGAGATAATTATCGATGACCCAGACGAAAAAAATAGAGGGCGTCAGCGCTACAAAGTTTACCGTGATATGGGTTTTGAGATGAAAAACCATAATATAGATTCATTTAAGGATGACTGAAGAAAAGGAAAAAGATCCGGATTTAACCGACCAGGTTGCAGACCTGGAAAACCTTGTTGATAAAAAATCGGCACAAAGTCGTGTCAGTGTTGTTGGAGATCAAGTCATACCGATACTGGATGAACTGGTTTCAAACGAACAATATGATATTGATGTTGAATCAAGTCATCATGATGAAGATGATGACCCACACTACGATCAAATTGTAGAACAAGTTGAAGAAAAGCTTTCCCATGAACTTGATGAAATCGTGAGCTTACTAAAAGGCAATCTCAAAGACAGTATTCTGCAAGAACTTCAGGACAAGATTAAAAAAGATTCCAGCAATGAGTAATACTCAAAACTTCACTGCTTGTTTATTCTTGCTGTTAAGCCACATTAGTTTAGGCATAATTCCCCTTTTACATATCTGACATTATATATAGGCCATGGACAAGACGTATAATCCAAAAAATATAGAGAGCTCCTGGTATCAACTCTGGGAAGAAGAAGGCTTTTTTTCCCCTTCAGGTACTGGAGACCCATACTGCATTATGCTTCCGCCTCCCAATGTCACCGGAAATCTGCATATGGGGCATGCATTTCAACAAACCCTGATGGATGTGTTGATCCGATATCACCGTATGAATGGAAACAAATCATTATGGCAATGCGGTACAGATCATGCCGGTATTGCTACCCAGATGGTAGTAGAAAGACAATTAGAAATGGATGGGCAAAATCGCCTGGACCTGGGTCGCGAGAAATTTACGGACGCGGTGTGGAAATGGAAAGAAGAATCCGGCAACACCATTACCAACCAGTCCAGGAGACTGGGGACCTCAATGGACTGGTCAAGAGAACGGTTCACCATGGACGATGGACTGTCTGAAGCTGTTAAAGAAGTCTTTGTCAGATTACATGAAGAAGGATTGATCTACCGGGGCAAGCGTTTGGTTAACTGGGACCCGGTATTACATACTGCAATTTCTGATCTGGAGGTTATCTCTGAGGAAGAAAACGGATCAATGTGGCATATACGCTATCCAAGATGCGATGGAAAAGGCCATGTGATTGTTGCAACCACACGGCCTGAAACCATGCTGGGTGATGCCGCAGTGGCAGTTCATCCCGAAGATGACCGATACCTGGATCTTATCGGTCAGGATCTTGAACTACCTTTAACTGGTAGAAGGATACCTGTAATTGCAGATGAGTATGTTGATCCGGAATTTGGTACAGGATGTGTCAAGATCACCCCTGCTCATGATTTTAATGACTATGAGGTAGGTAGTAGACATACCTTACCCCTAATCAATGTATTAACTCATGATGCAATGATCATTTCTCAAGTGGGCTCGGCAAATTCCCAGGGACAAAATGACAATACTGACACACGCTATGTCCTTGAAGATGCCGATGCCATAGGTATACCACAATCGTATCGAGGAAAAGATCGATTTGAAGCCAGGAAATTAATAATACAAGATCTTGAAGCTGCGGGACTTATGGAAAAGACCGAGCCACACAAACTAATGGTCCCCCGCGGTGATCGATCCGGTGCAGTGATAGAACCCTATCTCACCGATCAATGGTATGTAAAAATCAAACCTCTCGCTGAACCCGCCATTGCCGCTGTTGAAAACGGAGATATACAATTTGTTCCTAAGAACTGGGATAAAACTTACTATGAATGGATGCGCAACATTGAAGACTGGTGCATCAGTCGACAATTATGGTGGGGACACCAAATCCCTGCCTGGTATGACCCCGACGGTAATATTTATGTTGGTAGAAATGAAGTCGAGGTCAGAGAGAAACACAACATAGACCCATCTGTCATATTGAAGCAGGATGAAGACGTGCTTGATACCTGGTTTTCATCAGCACTTTGGCCATTTTCCACACTGGGTTGGCCAGATAAAACACCTGAGTTAGATACGTTTTATCCTACCAGTGTCCTGGTTACCGGTTTTGATATTATCTTTTTCTGGGTAGCCCGAATGATCATGATGGGTATCAAGTTCATGGGAGAGGTTCCTTTTCGTGAAGTCTATATCCACGGGCTGGTACGCGATGCGGAAGGCAAGAAAATGTCCAAGTCCAAAGGGAATATCCTCGACCCATTGGATCTGATCGACGGCATTGAACTGGAAGAACTGATAACTAAACGCACAAAGGGTTTGATGCAGCCCCGTGATGCAGAAAAGATCACCAAACAAACCCATAAACATTACCCGGATGGTATCGAGTCATATGGGACAGATGCCTTACGCTTTACATTTGCAGCGCTGGCAACACAGGGCCGTGGAATCAATTTTGATGTAGGACGTATCAGTGGGTACCGTAACTTCTGCAATAAAATCTGGAATGCCAGTCGCTACGTCCTCATGAATCTTGATGCCAGCGATATAAAAATCACTGAAGGAGAGACAGAGTTTGGATTAGCTGAAAACTGGATCAATGCCCGATTCTCACAGGCAATAGAGGAAGTCACCACGGGAATAAGGACCTATCGATTTGATCTTGCTGCACAGGCAATTTACGAATTTACCTGGGATGAGTATTGTGACTGGTATCTGGAACTATCCAAAACGACATTAACAGATGAATCAGCAAGTGAAATAAGAAAGCGGGGAACCTTACTTACCCTGATAACGATCCTGGAACAGTTATTACGCTTGATGCACCCATTTATGCCATTTATCACTGAAGAAATCTGGCAACGGGCCCGTTGTGAACTGGGAATAGAAGCTAAAACCATTATGCAACAACCTTTCCCCACAACTCCTCAAATCAAGGATAAACAGAACGTTCTAAACGAAATGTCATGGGTAAAGCTATTTATTCTGGGAGTAAGACGAATCCGTTCTGAAAGGGATATCGCCCCAGGAAAGGCCCTTGCCGTACAGGTAAAAGGAGGATCTGCAGACGAACAAACATGGCTAGATTTAAATACACATTATATTAAGTCGCTCGGTAAGATTACGACGATTAAATCAGTAGAAGAATCGACTGATGATGCAATTATTACGCTGGCCGGTGATATGACTATACTTGTTCCTCTTGCAGATCTGATCGATCCAAAATCCGAATCTGCGAGACTGGAAAAGGAACTTAATAGATTGAATAATGACAAACAACGGATCGAATCGAAATTAAATAATAGTAAATTTATAGACCGGGCACCTGAGGACGTCATCAATAAGGAAAAGCAGAAATTAGATGATACCCTGACTTCCATCCAAAAACTGGAAGATCAACATCAAAGAATTTTAAAACTGCTATAGTTTAACCATGTTTGAAAATATTAAAGAAGATTTAGAAACCATCTTTGAACGAGACCCTGCAGCCCGTTCATCTCTGGAGACGCTAATTGCCAGTCCCGGTTTACATGCAATACTTTTACACAGATTAAACCACTGGCTTTGGACAATTGATCTTTATCTACTCGGCCGTTTTGGTTCCTATATTGCAAGGTTTTTAACCGGTGTTGAAATTCATCCGGGAGCAAGAATCGGAAAACGATTTTTCATTGATCATGGCATGGGGGTGGTCATAGGTGAAACAGCAATTATTGGTGATGATTGCTCAATTTACCATGGCGTAACACTGGGCGGCACCACAACCACTAATAAAGGAAAGCGTCACCCTACCCTGAAATCTGGCGTCATAATCGGTGCTGGGGCCAAGGTACTCGGACCTATAGTGCTGGGCGCAGGAGTAAAGGTTGGTTCTAATGCAGTCGTCGTAAAAGATGTTCCGGCCGGCGCAACCGTCGTTGGAATACCAGGACATATTGTTTCACTCAGTGATGACAAAGATCAGCAACTCGAAGCACAAAGACATGCTATGGCAAAAAAGATTGGTTTCGATGCCTATGGACCGACCCGTGATATGCCAGATCCAATACAAAATGCAATTGATACCATGCTCGACCATATGCATAAGATGGAGAAAGAGCTGGATGATATAAAGAGTAAGTTGAAAGACTAAGTGCAATATTTAGACTAACAAATAGACAGGATTAACAAGATATGTTTTTGAGCACGTTCTAAATCTTGTAAATCCTGTTAACATCAAACAGGACGAATAGATATTCTATCCTTTATCGTTTAGTAAGAAGTTTCTGGTAGAAAGGTAAAAATTCTTTTCATATCCTGTTCATCCGCAATAATCCTGTTAATCCTGTCAAAACAAAACATTAATACTTTCCTCATTTTTTACTGATTGATGCATTAATTGCACATGTTGCGTATCGACTAATAAACAAATTTTGGTATTTGCTGGTTGCAATTAAAAAATTTCCCTTATAATGCTATGACGGTAATAAAAAAATAATAAATAGAATGACCTCCTATACCTTAAATACGATACACAAGATCGTTAAATCCATAGACAGGTCGACAGACCTTTCAACAGCACTTAACAATCTTGTCCAGGGAATTCACGATGCCCTGCATGTCGATGTGTGCTCCTTATACCTCAGTGATAACACCAGTGACATGAATATCCTGATGGCTACCCACGGTCTCAACATGGAGGCTGTTGGCAAGGTAGAGATCTCTTATTCTGAAGGCCTGGTGGGTCTGGTTACCCAGACAGGCGAAACAGTAAACATAGAAAACGCACCGTCACATCCTCGTTTTAAATATATCCCTGAAGCAGGGGAAGATCCCTATTTCTCATTCCTTGGCGTTCCTATCAATCACCATGGTGAACACCTTGCAGTTTTAGTAGTTCAGCAGGAATCTGCCAGACGTTTTGGCGATCAGGAGATCGCCTTTTTGACGACACTGGCCGCAATGATTGCAGGCAATATTGCCTTTGCAAAGGCACGTGGCCTTATTGAAGAACTCTTGTCAGGGACTAAGACTTCTGGCGGTCAATTTATGGGTATTGCAGGTGCACCAGGCATTACGATTGGTGAAGGTGTTGTGTTATACGATCCCGTGGATCTGTTATCAGTTCCAAACCGTTATTCGACGAACCCGGAACGAGAAGAAACTCAATTTAGGGCCGCCATTGAAAAAGCGGTAATAGAATTACAGAACGTCAGTCAACTGTATGAAAATAAACTTCCTGAGGCAGATAGATTATTGTTTGATGCCTATGCCCTGATTGCCAGTGACAAAGAGCTCATCAAGGCCAACATTAAGCGCATTCATGAAGGAAACTGGGCCCCGGGGGCATTACGCGAAACCATCGAAGAGTATGCCCAACAATTTGAAAATATGGACAATGAATATATGCGAGAACGGGCCAACGACATGCTCGATATCGGTAATCGCATACTTGGATACTTACAGTCAGAAGCAGATTTTGACAGAGATTTTCCCGATAAAGTCATACTGATTGGAGAAAACCTTGGTCCTTTGGATCTATCCAAGGTCCCGGGTGACAAACTGGTCGGGATAGTCTCTGGTCACGGTTCAGGATATTCACACGTTGCCATACTCGCACACGCTTTAAATATACCCGCCGTCCTGGGCTTTTCCGGACAGATCCCGCTCTCAAAATTGGACGGAAATAAACTGATTATCGATGGTTACACGGGCCAGCTAATTGTTGCGCCCAGCGAACCTGAACTTCAAGCCTATGAAGAGACGATTGCATCTGAAGCAGAACTTCGAAAAGACCTCACACAATTAAATGACAAACCCGCTGAAACACTGGATGGGTACCGCATCAGACTGTATACCAATATGGGATTGCTGACCCGTGTGACCCACCTCATCGATGTCGCCACTGAGGGTATTGGCTTATACCGTACAGAATTACCATTTATGGTTAAAGACAATTTTCCCAGTGAAGAAGAGCAATACACGATATATAGAGAGATTATAGAGGCCTATGCCCCTCGCCCGGTTACATTACGTACACTCGATGCTGGAGGAGACAAGGTCCTGCCCTACTTTAAATTCAAGGAACCTAATCCATTTCTGGGATGGAGAGGAATACGCGTAACACTGGATCATCCTGAAATTATGCTCGGCCAGTTGCGCGCCATGTTAAGGGCCAGCAAGGGTTATGAAAACCTGAAAATTCTGTTACCCATGATCAGTAATCTGGATGAATTAGACCGGTCAATACGATTCATACACCGGGCTCACGACCAGGTCACTGCTAAAGGTGTGAAAATAAAATTTCCCCAGATAGGTGCCATGATTGAAGTCCCGTCTGCGGTCTACCAGATTAAACAAATAGCAAAACGGGTTGATTTTGTTTCTGTAGGGACCAATGATCTGATTCAGTATTTACTGGCCATCGACAGAAACAATGAACTCGTGGCCAAATTATTTGATCCCTTGCATCCTGCGTTTTTAATGGCGTTGTCAGATATCACCAAAGCAGCAAAAAAATATAATAAGCATCTTTCAATTTGCGGTGAGGCAGCGGGTGACCCTTTACTTACCATTTTGTTGATAGCACTGGGTGTCGACAGCTTGAGCCTGAGTGCCGGTGATTTGCTCAGAGTTAAAAGTGTTATACGATCTTTTACTTACGAGGACGCACTAAAACTCTGGAAAAGGGTAAAGAAGTATGAAACCGCAGAACCTACCCGTAAAGTCCTGTCCCTTGAATTAGAAAAACGCGGATTAGGTGGCCTGCTGCGCGCTGGTAAATAAACATCCAGATATTCAGAGATTCCAACGAATACCACCTAAATATCACAGAAATACCCTAAAAAACGGCAGTTTAGCCAAAAATCAAACCTATAAATACGACCGTATTCAATTTATACTGTCGGGTTTTCTGTCAGTATAATGCTATGCTGACACAATAATTAATATAATAAAATCAAGGACATAAGATTGTGAATACGGTAACGGACGCATCCTTTGCGTCTGAAACACATTTTTCTTCAAATTCTTCATTACCTCCGGTAAACGCCATAGGTTGGTGGGTTCCTGACCTATCCAATAGCAAGGACTCCGTTATCAGCTCTGAAGAGGCCTTACGAAGAATTCACCAGCCGATATTCGTAGTTAATGAGTCAGGAAAGTTAAACTTTACCTCTACTGGCAGTGCCATAATTGGAGATAAGCCCGATTCAGCATGCAGCCCACTAGTGGGCTTTATTCCCAGGCTCAAGCTTCAGGAAATGGGTGATTCCACATTTTGTCAGGATTATTCAATCAGATTTCCGTACATGGCAGGTTCAATGGCAAATGGAATCGCCTCCACACATCTGGTAAAAGCCATGGCCAATTCTGATCTTCTGGCATCATTCGGCGCAGCTGGATTAAGTATTAATGAAATTGAATCAGCAATTCTCGAACTAAAACAATCTATACCAGAGAAAACCTATGCGTTTAATTTGATCCATGCCCCAAATGAAAAAGGACACGAAGATGCGGTTGTGGACTTATATTTAAAGCATCGTATAAACCTGATTGAAGCCTCTGCTTATTTAAAACTAACTGCAGCAGTAGTGAGGTATAGAGTTAGTGGGATTCATCAAGATGAGTCAGGAAACATCATTGTCCCTAATCGTATCATTGCAAAAGCCTCCAGGATAGAAGTTGCAACTCACTGGTTCAGCCCACCACCGGAAAAAATATTATCTGATCTTGTAAATCAAGGCGATCTATCCGAAACCGAGGCAAACCTGGCATCAAACATTCCCATGGCTCAGGATCTGACTATAGAAGCGGATTCTGGCGGTCATACTGATAACCGCCCTGCTATTACCTTGATACCAACCATTATGGCCTTGCGTGATCGTATGCAGGAAAAATATCACTACCAGTCAAAATTACGTGTTGGCGCTGCAGGTGGTATTGCGACCCCGGCATCTGCCGCAGCAGCATTTTCAATGGGCGCCGCCTATATTGTAACTGGCACGGTCAACCAGGCCTGTATTGAATCTGGTAGTAGTGATGTTGTTCGCCAAATGCTTGCAGAAGCAGAACAGGCAGATGTAAGCATGGCACCGGCAGTGGACATGTTTGAAATGGGCGTAAAACTCCAGGTCCTCAAACGTGGAACTATGTTTGCGATGAGAGGAAATAAACTTTATGAAGCATATAGAAAATATGCTTCCATAGAAGCCATTCCACAAGTAGAAAAAGAATCAATTGAAAAAACTATTTTCAAAAAATCATTTGATGAGGTCTGGCTAGAAACAAGGGAGTTTTTTGACCACAGAAATCCGAATGAGGTAAAGCGTGCAGAAACTGATCCCAAGCACAAGATGGCTCTGGTTTTTCGGTGGTATCTTGGTCTCTCGTCACGTTGGGCAAACTCTGGAAAAAATGACAGACAAGTCGACTATCAAATCTGGTGTGGCCCTGCTATGGGTGCTTTTAATGAATGGGTCAAAGGTAGCAGGTTTGAAGCACCTGAAAACAGGGATGTCGTGAGCGTTGCATTTAACCTGCTGTTCGGGGCGGCACAAGTACTTCGTCAGAATCTGTTACGCCAGCAAGGTTTGCTTATCGAAAATATGAAACAAAATATTCCCCCCATCGAATTAACAGATATTGAGAGTTACTTAAGTTAATGGAAAAAGATAAAGACAATCACAATACAACGCCACTCGCCATAGTTGGCATAGGATGCCTCTTCCCCAAGGCAAATAATCCTAAAGAATACTGGCACAATGTACGAGACGGTGTGGATGCGATCCGAGAGATCCCTGACAGCCATTGGAACCCCGCTGAATACTTCAATGATGATAAGAATGCGCCGGATATGACCTATGCGAGACGCGGAGGATTCATCGATCCAGTTGATTTTGACCCTCTCCTGTACGGCTTAAGCCCAAATAATATTGAAGCAACAGACACTACACAATTACTGGGAATGGTGGTTGCCAGACAAGCATTACTAGATGCTGGATATTCCACCTCCAAAGATAATATAGATGGAAGGTCGTTTGATCGTAATCGTACCAGTGTAATTTTAGGCGTAACCGGAACGCTGGAACTAGTTATCCCCCTTGGGGCCCGACTAGGCCATCCCCACTGGCGTAAAGCGCTGGCAGATGCAGGTGTTGATAAGGACACTGCTGAGGAAGTGGTTCAGCGTATCGCTGATAGTTATGTGCCGTGGCAAGAAAATTCATTCCCTGGACTGCTCGGTAATGTCGCAGCGGGACGTATTGCAAACAGGTTTGATTTGGGTGGAACAAATTGTGTGGTCGATGCGGCCTGCGCAAGTTCTCTGAGTGCACTTCATATGGCAGCAATGGAGCTTTATTCGGGCCGTTCAGATATGGCAATCACTGGTGGGTTTGATACATTTAATGACATTTTTATGTACATGTGTTTTAGCAAGACGCCTGCACTATCCCCTACAGGTAATAGTCGTCCATTTGATATCAATGGTGATGGAACCATTTTGGGTGAAGGGCTGGGTGCTGTCATTCTTAAACGTCTGGATGATGCCAAACGCGATAACGATAATATCTATGCCATTTTAAAAGGCATAGGATCATCTAGCGATGGGCGTGGAAACGCAATATATGCACCAAGTGCAAATGGGCAGACTCGAGCGCTGAAAAATGCCTACACAGATGCTGGTGTCTCACCACGATCAATTGAGTTAGTGGAAGCACATGGGACCGGTACCAGAGTCGGTGATGCCGTTGAAGCTGAGGCATTGTCCAGTGTCTACAGGGAAGACAGAGAAGAAGGAACCTGGTGTGCACTAGGGTCTGTTAAATCCATGATCGGTCATACGAAAGCGGCTGCAGGTGTCGCAGGCTTGATTAAAATTTCCATGGCTTTAAAACACAAGGTTTTGCCACCAACAATTAAAATTAACGAGCCATTGGACATCCTCAACCCAGGCGAAGCACCAGTTTATGTTAATACTTATCGTAGGCCCTGGCTGTCCAAAACTAACCATCCACGCCGCGCGGCACTTAGTGCATTTGGTTTTGGCGGTAGTAATTTTCACTGTGTGATGGAGGAAGCAGATCCATTGAGCGATGAGATCGACTGGGACGGTAGTATTTTAATTTATTCCTTTAGTGCAAAGACAAGATCTGCGCTTGTTAAAACCTTGAAGTCCATCGACACAGAACAGTCCTGGAACTCACTGAGGTATCATGCCGCATGTAGCAATAAAAAATTTCAACAAAAGGATACACATCGCCTGGTACTGGTGATTACCAGACAAACCGAAATCAAATCCTTAATAAACGATGTTTGTTTGAAACTTAATGACAAGGAAAACACGTCCTGGAGTCTATCAAATACGGCTTATTACGGCGAAGGTAAACTTCCAGGCAAACTGGCAGTACTCTTTCCAGGCCAGGGATCACAATATACAAATATGCAACTGGATCTCGCATGTCAGTTTTATCAAGTTCAAAACAGTATTGCCAATGCAACTCAAATTTTTGAAGAAATTTATCCTGATAATCAATTGGGTGAACAAATCTACCCAATCCCTGTTTTTACACAAGAAGCTAAACAAAAAAATACCGCCACGCTACGACATACCCGAACTGCTCAGCCAGCCATTGGTGCTGTGAGCATAGGTCTGTTTAACTTACTAAAAACATTTGGTATCTCACCAGATATGACAGCCGGACATAGTTTTGGTGAGTTAACCGCATTATGTGCTGGTGGCGTCATTGATGAAAATAGCCTGATACAGCTTGCAATTAAGCGAGGCGAACTGATGGCTAACGATAATAATGGTGATCATGGTTCGATGCTTGCAGTATCTGCATCTGCTGCTGTCGTGCATGAGATTTTAGAAGCAGAACAACTAGATCTGATTATTGCCAACAATAATGCACCCCGGCAAGTGGTATTGTCAGGCGCTACTGATCAGATAGATCGTGCCGTTGAAGTTCTGGGCAAGCGCGGCCTGGGAGCAAAAAAACTACCCGTGTCTGCAGCTTTCCATAGTAGCTTTATCGCCGATGCAGAAAAGCCTTTTGCAAAATTTCTGAAGACAATCAAATTTTCATCTCCAGATATTCCTGTATTTTCCAACTCAACATCGCAAACGTATCCACATGAACCTGAAAAAGCACAGGCCTTACTCGCTTCACAACTGGCAAGACCTGTTGAATTTGTTACTGAAATTGAAAACCTTTATGAAGCAGGAGTAAGAACCTTTATTGAGGTTGGACCAGGAAGTGTCATCACTGGTCTGGTAAATTCCATACTTGGAGATAGATCATTCAACGCTATCGCCATTGATGCTAGTCGTGGACGTAAAAATGGACAATATGACCTGGCCTGCACACTGGCACAAATCGCATGCCTTGGGCACAAGACTGATCTCGGTATGTGGGACTGTGATTATATAAACGAATTTGAAAGTTTTGAACATAGCAGCCCTGCTATGACGATTAAACTGACGGGGGCTAATTATATGAAGCCCAGAGAAACCCGTCCACCAAGCAATCAAAACAATACAGTTGCTGATACCAGTGAAAAGCTAGTCTTAAGCACACCAGTTATATCAAAGACAGAACATAAAACACCCTCTATAAAAAATCAGGACTTATTAGCAGCCACACAAAAAACCATCCTGACATTACAAAATATGCAGCAACAAACGGCAGACCTGCACAGACAATATCTAGAGGGACAAGAAGCGGCGCAAAAGGCAATACAGAGTTTGCTTGAACAACAAGCACGAACGCAATCTGGCGTTTCACCACAAACCTTGTCGATTCCAGAAAAAACTGACCTGGTAACACCCGTTAGAGTATCTAATCCTTTGCAATCAAATGTAGTGCCGAAGGCAGCCGAGCTTGTTTCAACTAAGAAGCAAGAAAAGATTATTATTGAAGATAAGACACCAGAGCTGGAGTCTTTACTCCTTGAAGTTGTCTCAGAAAAAACCGGCTACCCAGTAGATATGTTAAGCCTGGAGATGAGTCTCGATACTGATCTGGGAATCGACTCCATTAAACGTGTAGAAATTCTCTCATCGTTACATGAAAAATTACCGGGTGCTGAGATGATACAACCCGAAGACCTGGGAACCTTCAGACTACTTAAACATATTGCCGAATTTTTAGTTTCGAACAATGGTCAACAACCGGCCCCAAACGATACTGAAGCACCTACGCTAGAGCAAAACTCTCATTCCCAGGACGCGCAACGCATCCTGTTTCAAGTGGTATCAGACAAGACTGGTTATCCCATAGATATGCTTAATGCAGATATGAACCTGGATACTGATCTGGGCATTGATTCAATCAAACGCGTGGAGATCCTGTCGGCATTTCAGGAGCAGGTTCCCGAGGCGCCAGCCATGAACCCTGATGACCTGGCAACCTTACAAACTTTGCAACAAATCATCGATTACATATCTTCGTCTAATACATCGATTCAACAAACGGATACGTCTCAGGTATCAGTCCAATCAGAACCGCTTATTAATACACCTGAGTTAGTTAGCACCTTGCTGAGCATCGTGGCAGATAAAACCGGCTACCCCATAGATATGTTAAAACTGGAGATGAATCTAGATACCGATCTTGGTATTGATTCAATCAAGCGAGTGGAGATCCTGTCGGCCTTTCAAGAGCAGGTTCCTGAGGCGCCAGTCATGAATCCCGATGACCTGGGCACCTTACAAACACTGCAACAAATTGTTGAGTACATGCAACAAAGCGCGCCAATCGCTGCAAACCCCGTAGTCAGTCAGACAAATGTTTCAACATCCATAAATGGACCCGAAGTAGCTAACCTAACAAAAGCCCTCATGGATGTCGTAGCGGAAAAGACAGGGTATCCGGTGGATATGCTGGAATTAGATATGAACCTGGACACCGATCTTGGAATAGATTCAATCAAGCGTGTAGAGATCCTGTCTGCCTTTCAAGAAAAGATGCCTCATGCACCGTCACTCAATCCTGATGAACTGGCAAAGCTGCAAACATTAAAGCAAATCATTGAGTTTATGCATAAGGGAGAAGCTGTTCATACGATTCCAGTCATTGAGAAACAGCGCCGAGTAGAAATAGATGTAGAAACAGATGCTGATCAAAAATTATGGCGTGGCGTATTAACCTACTCTGAGCTTTCTTCAGACAGGGAATCTGTATCAATTAATAAAAACAGCGTGTTACTTGTTACAGATGACGGCACAGATTTTTCAGACGCTATCTGCCAGAATCTTAGCGACAAAGGATACACATCTCGCAAAATTTCTCTTAACGAGCGTCATGATGAAAATATTTCAGGCTTGATTATCGTTGTACCCGACAAAATTAATGAAGAGGGAATTGCTGATACACTTGAACTAATACAACATCATGCAAAAGGTCTTAAAGAAGCCACACAGAGCGATCCAAGCTTACTGGTATCTATCAGTAAAATGGGAGGAACGTTTGGAATTAACACCGATGCCGATTTTAATCCTGAATCAGCAGCAATAGGTGGTTTCATCAAAACAGCGGACAAGGAATGGACCGATGTGATCTGTCGCACAATTGATATAGACGGTTCCTCGCAAAAAATGATCGATCAGCTTAACGGTATCGTTGACCAACTCTTTTATACATCACCAATAGAAATATGCATCCAGGACAATCAAGCATTATCACTTAATCTGATGTCTACAGATGTAGCAGCTGAAACTTCAACAGGGAAAAAATTACCCGAGCAAGGAGAGACTATTGTAATTAGCGGTGGTGCACGTGGAATAACGGCTGAAATTGCTGTCGAACTTGCGAGTGAATTTGGAACTAATCTGTTATTGCTTGGGCGATCCTCCATACCAGATGCTGAGCCACAATGGTTATCAGGGCTTACCAAAGAAAAGGATATTAAACAGGCCATTATTCAAAACAATAATTCAAAACTGACACCAAAAGAAGTAGAGGCGATAGCCAGTGATATCCACTGCGCACGCGAAATCAGACTAACCCTGGAAAAGATACGCGCACAGAAAGTAAATGCTCAATACCTGCCTTTAGATATACGCGATACTGAACAAGTAACACAGGCATTAGAAACAGCACGTCGAGAACTTGGTCCTATCGTCGGTATTGTACATGGGGCAGGCGTGCTGGCGGACAAACTACTTGAAGATAAAACCAGAGAACAATTTTCTAATGTGTATTCAACAAAGGTTTCTGGCTTTAAATCCTTACTGGCTGCAAGCAGAGACGACAAGCTCAAGGTTCTTTTGACTTTTTCATCCACTACAGCCCGATTTGGACGCAAAGGCCAATCAGACTACGCTGCCGCAAATGAAGTCCTGAATAAAATGTCACAGAAAGAATCGCGTGTGCGCAGTGACTGTAGAGTAATAAGCCTGAACTGGGGCCCCTGGGATGGCGGCATGGTTACACCACAGTTGCGTAAACTTTTTGAAAAGGAAGGTATCGGCGTAATTCCACTTCGAGCTGGTGCAAGACAAGTAATCACTGAGATGAAAACGGGTGCTGATGTCGAAATCATCATCCTTGGTTCCGAACCGCCAAATCTTGAAATCAACAACACTACGAAGGTGGCTAAAACAGTTATAGGCAATGATAAATTACATCCCGCGTATGAACGCATCGTAAGTATTAATGAGTTGCCGGTTTTAAAGTCTCACATAATGAACGGTAAAGCCGTACTTCCTGCTGCCATAATTATTGAATGGTTTGCGCATGGCGCTTTACATAACAACCCTGGACTAAGCTTCATTGGTATCGATGATTTCAAAATATTTAAAGGTGTAATAGTCGACGCCGATGAACATATTAATGTTCAAATCATGACAGGTGATCTCATTGAGGAAAGTGGCAAGCTTTTTATCCCCGTTGAATTAAGACAAGGAAAAAATCTGCACGCAGGGGCAAATGTTGTCCTGGACAATCAATACTCAGATACACGCAAACCAGATATCCTGGGAGTCGTCGGAAATTACCCTCGTAGGCTAGATGAAATTTACAAGAATGGAATTTTGTTTCATGGTAGTGATCTTCAGGGGCTAACAGATATAACTGCCTATAGTGAAAAAGGAATATCAGGAACATGTAATACAGCACCTCAACCATCATCATGGATGGCGCAGCCTATACGAAAAAAATGGTTGGGCGATCCATTGGTCCTCGATTGTGCATTTCAATTAATGATTCTATGGAGTTTTGAAAATTCAGGCGCAGGTTCACTACCTACTAGTCTTGATGGATACCGTTTATACAAAAAGTCTTTTGCAGATGCAAAAATCAAAATAAATATAAAAATCCACAAACAAAATAAAAATAGTATTCGAGCTGGAATAGAATTTATTGATACCCATGGTCAATTGGTAGCAAAAATAGAAGATTATGAGTGTGTGGTAGACGGTTCTTTAAACTCAGCTTTCAAAAACAACAGACTGATGGATGAAACCCAGTCATAAATGGTTTCTTTTTTTCTGTATAAGCTTAAATATATATGCAAACCAGATCTGCCATAGCCATCGTTGGAATTGGAAATGCTTTTCCATCTGCACTTAATCCAGAGCAGTTCTGGCAAAATATTGTAGCCACAAAAGACTGTTCTCGAGAACCACCATCACTCAGGTGGTCAGTTGATCTGGATACTGTCTATGCCTCCAGCCCAAAGCCTGACAAAGTAAATTCACGCAAGGCATGCTTTGTCGATGATTTTGATCTACAGCTGGAAGGATTATCAATTGAAAAAGAATTTGTGGAAGCTTTGGATCCGATGTTCCATCTTTTATTGCATGCTGGCAATCAGGCATGGAAAGATTGTATTACCCAAAATCTGGATAAAAAACGCACAGGTATTATTATAGGAAACATCGCGCTACCTACAGATAAGTCTTCAAAATTAGCAGAAGAATTGCTTGATAATATCATCGCCACAAACAACCCAAATCTTTCACTTAAATCAAAAGACCCTGATACACACCCGCTCAATCGCTATGTGGCCGGATTACCTGCCATGGTCCTGGCAAGAGCACTTGGATTAGAGGGATCTTGTTTTACATTGGACGCAGCATGCGCCTCTTCACTGTATTCACTTAAGTATGCCATAGATGAATTACAGGCCGGCAGAATGGATGCAATGCTATGTGGTGGCTTGTCTCGACCAGACAGCCTTTATACGCAGATGGGTTTTTCAACACTGGGAGCTATTTCATCCAGCGGTCAATGCTCACCCTTTGACAACAAGGCTGATGGTCTTGTTGTTGGAGAAGGATCTGGCATCGTAGTGATCAAGCGCCTGGAAGATGCACTACGAGACAATGACCAAATCTATGCCACAGTTGCAGGCATAGGTCTTTCCAATGATATTCAGGGTAATTTGATGCTGCCGGATTCTGAAGGCCAGTTACGTGCCATGCGTGCTGCCTACAAAGAAGCTGGCTGGTCACCTAAAGAAATTGATCTCATTGAGTGTCACGGCACTGGCACACCAACGGGCGATAAAATTGAATTCAATAGCATGAAAGAATTATGGGGAGATACATACCCAGCAGATAGTAGCTGTGTGATTGGTTCTGTAAAAAGTAATATAGGACACCTGTTGACTGCCGCCGGTTCCGCTGGCCTGATCAAAACCTTATTGGCACTTAAACACCAGCAACTCCCTCCGATGGCAAACTTCAAAACACAGGCACAAGGTATCAAGCTTGGCGATGCGCCATTCAAAATTCTTAATGAAGCCGTAGAATGGAAAGCAAAACAAAATGGTGTATCGCGTAAAGCAGCGATAAGTGCATTTGGATTTGGCGGCATCAATGCCCATGTATTACTGGAAGAGTTTGATAAGGAATCAGCACCCTCCGCCACCCGTTCCAGGAAAAAAACCAAAAAGCAATCCCAGCCTGACGACATTGCAATAATTGGAGTGGAAACACACTTTGGTCCATGGAATACAAAAGATAAATTTATCGCTCGAGTATTTGGAGAAGACACAACTACGCTACCCAGCTCAGCCAATAACCGATGGGGCGATCGTAAATATGAATCAATTCCTGGATATATCATTAACAAGATAGACATCCCGGTGGGAAGATTTCGCATACCTCCAAAAGAACTCGAGGATATGCTGCCGCAGCAATTACTAATGCTAAATGTTGCCGCCAATGCCCTGGCTGATGCTGGACTTAATAACATAGCCGAAGAAAATCGAACTGATACTGGAGTCTTTATTGGAATTGGCCTGGATCTAAATACTACAAATTTTCATTTGAGATGGTCCATGGCTGACAAAGTTAAACAATGGACAGAAAAGTTTGACCAGCAGCTTGACCCTCAAGTACTCGAAGATTGGTACAAAGAAATAATAGATCAGGTGAGTCCACCACTGTCCGCAAATCGTACCATGGGCGCATTGGCAGGAATTGTTGCTAGTCGAATAGCGAGAGCATTTAATATTGGTGGACCCAGTTTCACTATTTCAAGTGAAGAAGTCTCAGGGATGAATGCCCTTGAGATTGCAGTTAGATCATTACAAAAAGGAGATCTGAATCTGGCGATTACCGGAGCCGTTGATCTATGTGGTGATATCAGATCAACTTACGGGCAAGATAAAATCAAACCTTATTCAACTAATCCATCTTCGCCAGGCAGTATCATTGGAGAGGGTGCAGTCGCATTTGTCCTAAAACGTTATAAAGATGCGAAAAAAGATGGCGATCAAATCTATGCTCTAATTAAAGGAGTTGCTGGCAGTATCGGAGGCAAGGCCAATGACACTGTGACATTAACCAGCACCTACCAGGAAAATGTCCGCCTTGCATGTGATGATGCAAAAATACCCTTTGAGGATATTGAGTTTATTGAAACTCATGGCAGTGGCAACGAGGATGAAGACCAAAATGAATATGAAGCGCTTGAAGGTATTTTAAACAAGCATAATCCAGTCAAACGACCGCTAATCGGTTCAGTTATTCAGGAAATTGGTCATACAGGCGCAGCATCTGGTCTTGCTTCGGTAGCAAGGGCCGCCATGAGCTTAAAACTGGGAATGTTACCTCCATTTACCGCTCATCGTGGCAATGCATTATCTGTGGATACCGAAAACAGGCTCAACTGGGCTAATGCCCCACAATACTGGTTAAACGATGCAAACAAAAAAAGTGGCAATATCCTTGTTTCTTCTATCGGCACGGGTGGAAATTGTTCTCACGTCGTACTTGGTAAAACTACAGACGAGATTACCAATAAGCACCAAACCGACATAAAGTTTCAGCGAGATTGTCAGGACACCCTGTTCAGCATCAATGCGAAAGATAAAAAGGGGATACATCAAGGTATTGATCAGCTGGAAAAATATTTAAAATCTTCATCATCAAAAAATATTCGAGCTATCGCATCCGACTGGTACAGGCAAACAAGTTTATCGGTATCAAAATTATCACTAAACATCCTCTCCAGTAATGTACAAGAACTGAACGATTCCCTGACCAGGGCCAGACAGCTACTAGAAACTGTCAAAACGATAAAAGAAGAAAAAATATTTTTTACAGATAAACCTCTTTCAAAATCAGAAAAAATTGCCTTTGTTTTCCCTGGTTCGGGAAATCATTTTTCAGGAATGGGGCAGGACATTGCATGCCGATGGCCAGGAGTCATTCAAAACCTGGAAAAGGAAAATAATCGACTGAGATCTCAATTTGCTTCAGCTAGATTCTGGCAAAACCAGGACGATATTCCACTAACACATGAAGAGGCTATATTTGCACAGGTCTGGCTGGGGACATTTGTAAGCGATGTATTCACCAATTTTAATATAAAACCAGATGCGATCATCGGTTACAGTCTTGGTGAAACCGCAGGTCTGTTTGCAACACGCACATGGACACAACGGGACCTCATGCTGGAACGAATGGAGAATTCCACCCTATTCAAGTCTGACCTTGCAGGCAGCTGTGACGCCGTCAGAAAATCATGGGGAATTTCAAACCACATCGAGGTTGATTGGTTAGTGGGCGTCGTGAATTGTCCGGCAGATGTCGTCATTGATGCTATAAAGAAACTTCCCTGGATATACCACCTGATTACAAATACACCTGAGGAATGTGTCATCGGTGGTCACAGGATTGCTGTTGAATCCTTAATAAAAGACCTAAAGTGTATATTTCATCCTGTTGATACCATCACCACGGTACACTGTGAAGTTGCAAACCATGTCTATGATGCCTACCGGGACCTTCATGTATTTCCTACATCTCCTCCATCAGATGTCAGTTTTTACAGTTGCATTAAAGGCGGCAAGTATGATGTAACAACCGACAGCGCAGCTAATTCAATAGTAGAAATGGCTGTAAAACCGTTTGATTTCACCCAGGTCATATCATCAGCCCATGAAGATAATGTCAGGGTGTTTATTGAAATGGGACCAGGAGGCTCATGCACCCGAATGATAGATCGTATCCTGGATACTAAACCACATGTTGCACACGCCGTATGTGTAAATGGTAAAAATGGCGTCCGTTCTGTATTACAAACATTGGCCCTGCTTAAATCTTATGGCGTGGATATGGATCTTTCATCTTTATACGATGAAAACACGGCTGAGGAATTAATACTTAAACCTGAGAATGTCATCTCAGTCAATACAGGTCATGGTCCGCTTAATCTAAAGTTGCCGTTTAAGCTTATCAATACTGAAGAACCTGTAGAAGAACAGCTCACCGCAGATATTATTCCTCACCCCTCGGTACCTATGTCTGCTTTTTCAGATTCAGAAGTCATTGAACAAATGTTAAAGACTGAATCAGCCAGATCTCTTTCCCATGAGACGTTCCTGAGAATATCAAACGGGATAAACCAGTCTCTATCACAGGCCTTATCTTTACAGATGAGCTTACTGGAATCTGAAGGCATAGAATTCTCTACTCATATTGCACATGAAATAGTTTCTGATACTAGTACAAAATCACCTGGTTTATTCATGGACCGCCAGCAATGCCTCGAATTTGCAACAGGATCCATTGAAAAAATTCTCGGCAAGCAATTTAGCGGCATTGATAATTACCCCACTCGCGTACGCTTACCTGATGAACCACTAATGCTTGTTGACAGAATACTGGAAGTTGAAGGTGAAGTTTGCTCAATGACGTCAGGCCGAGTTATAACTGAACATGATATCCACCCTGATGCCTGGTATCTCGATGGAAATCGAATTCCAACCTGCATAGCAGTTGAGTCTGGTCAGGCTGATCTGTTTCTTTCTGCTTATCTTGGGATAGACAAGATTACAAAGGGCCTCGCAGTATACAGGTTACTGGATGCCGAAATAACATTTCACACACCATTACCTGGTCCCGGAAAAACCATACATTATGACATTCGAATTGATCATTTTTTCAAGCAGGGCGATACCTATCTATTCAGGTTTAACTTTGTGGGAACGGTGGATGGTGAGCAGCTATTAACAATGAAAAATGGCGTTGCCGGATTTTTTACCCAGGCAGAACTGGATGCTGGCAAAGGTATTGTTCAAACGGCATTTGAGTTACAGCCTCAACCTGGAAAAAAATCCGATGACTGGGTAAATCTGGTACCCGTTGACCGTAACTCACTCGATGATCTTCAGGTCAACGCACTTCGAAACGGCGATTTGGTTTCGGCATTCGGCTCAAGCTTTAAAGATCTTCCAATTAGTAATCCTTCAAGCTTACCATCAGGCCGCATGACTCTTGTACACAGAATACTGAATATCGATCCGCAAGGTGGTCGTTTTGGAATCGGCACGATTACTGGTGAGGCAGATATTCATGCTGATGACTGGTTTCTAACATGTCACTTTGTAGATGATATGGTCATGCCAGGAACACTGATGTATGAATGTTGCTTACATACATTGCGAATTTACCTAATGCGCCTGGGGTGGGTAGCAGAAGAAAAAGAAGTTATCTTTGAGCCCATACCCGAAGTGATAAGCAAACTGAAATGTCGCGGTCAGGTAATAGTTACAACGAACAAAGTGCAGTACGAGATTATTATTAAAGAGATAGGTTACCAGAGTGACGGGACACCTTATGTTGTTGCCGATGCCCTGATGTATGCAGATAACCGAGCCATAGTCCAGATGAGTAATATGTCTACTCGACTATCTGGACTAACACGAGACCGTCTAATAGCTATATGGAATAGCAAAGAGGCTAAGGGCGATAAGAAAAATATTTTATTTGATTTTGAATCCATCCTGGCCTTTGCAACCGGAAAACCTTCTGTCGCATTTGGAGATAAATATCTTCCATTTGACGATGACAGAATTATTGCGCGTCTTCCTGGTCCACCTTATCAATTCCTGGATCGGATTGTTTCTATTGAAAATTGTGAACAATGGAAATTAAATTCTGGGGGCAAGATTATCGCAGAATATGATGTTCCGACTGATGCCTGGTATTTCGGTGAAAACAGACAATCTTCCATGCCATTTTCTGTGCTACTGGAAGTGGCACTGCAACCCTGTGGCTGGCTAGCCGCCTACCTGGGTTCGGCGCTTACCAGTGACATCGACTTATCATTTCGTAACCTCGGTGGTAAGGCAATACAGTACCAACAAGTGAGACCCAATATGGGAACACTACTGACTCAAGTTACCATCACACAGGTTTCAAGTTCAGGGGGCATGATTATTCAAAACTATGATTATGAAGTCCGTTGTGAAAATAGCTTAGTCTATAAAGGTGATACCTATTTCGGATTCTTTTCACATCAGGCCCTGAGCAATCAAGTAGGGATACGCGAAGCTCAAAAGTATCAACCCACAGATGCCGAAATCTCAAGGGCAAGTGATTTTAGTTACCCTGATTACAAACCTTATCCAGCTGATCAGATGCGAATGATTGATACGATTAATTATTTTGACCCACAAGGTGGCCCTGATGGACTTGGATTCATTCGGGGCACAGCCAAGGTAAATCCTGACGCCTGGTTCTTCAAGGCCCATTTTCACCAGGATCCAGTATGGCCGGGCTCACTGGGACTGGAGTCGTTTATCCAGTTACTCAAAGTATTTGCTGTTAAAAAATGGGGGAAACAGGTGAGGGAATTTGATTCCATGGCATTAAATCAGCATCATGAATGGCTATACCGAGGTCAAATTATCCCTGGAGATGACACAGTAACCGTTGAAGCTGTGATAAAACACGTTGATAATGACAGGAGAATGGTCACAGCCAATGGATATTTGTCTGTAGACGGAAGAACTATCTATCAGATGACGGATTTTACCCTTAGAATAGTAGAATAATGAATTTTCAACGAGTACATATGGAATCAATCGGTTACGAACTGCCACCTACGGTCGTTACGTCCGATGAGATTGAAGAACGATTACTGCCTGCTTATCAGGATTTACATATCTCACCTGGTCAATTGCAGGCATTGACTGGTATTGCAGAACGACGTTGGTGGGACCCTGGATACAGCCTCTCCGATGGTGCCGCCGCGGCAGCAGTCAAGGCCCTGAATCAGTCAAATGTACAAGCTAAGGACATTGAGACTCTGATTTATGCAGGTGTCTGCCGAGAAAATTATGAACCTGCTACTGCATGCGCAGTGGCTGCTAAACTCGGTATCAGCACAGATGCCTATGTCTACGATCTGTCAAATGCCTGTCTAGGCATCCTAAATGGCATCATAGATATTGCCAACCGTATTGAACTCAAGCAAATCCGTGCAGGCATGGTCGTGTCATGCGAATCCTCCCGAGAAATCGTTGAGATCATGATAGAACGAATCCTCAATGAACGAACTATGGGTATCTATACATCATCACTAGCCACCTTAACCGGTGGTTCCGGTGCGGCTGCTGTACTGATTACCGATGGTTCATTTGGAAACGACAGTACCCACCGACTCATAGGTGGTACTACCCAGGCAGCACCTGAACATCACAAGCTATGCCGTTGGGGCGTCACAATGACACCAGTGGAAATTGGTAAATTAATGTTTACCCCCGACAAGTTAATGGCAACCATTGATGAAGTTATGAAGCCAGAGACTATTCCATCTGTAATGCGAGACTTAATGACCAGTCAAAAACTTCCTCCCGCATTTGCGAGCATGTTGCCTTCAAAAATGCTACCCGAAGTATTGTCAGAGTTTATGGCAACTGACTCGGTTGCAGTACTCAAGCATGGTGTAAAGCTGGGAGTAAAAACCTGGGGATCCTTTTTAGGAAAGATGGGTTGGGCTAGAGAAGAAGTAGACAAGGTGATTTGCCACCAGGTTGGTGAAGGTCACCGAGATACAATATTAAAAGAACTCGGTATCTCTAAAGATAAGGACTTCAACACCTATAAACATTTAGGAAATATTGGAACTGTCTCCTTACCCATGACAGCCGCGATTGCCGAACAACGAAAATTTCTGAAACCTGGAGACCGTGTTGGTTTCCTCGGAATTGGTAGTGGTCTAAATTGTATGATGCTAGGTTGGGAATGGTAATAATATTGAATTTCATTTCAGGGAAACAAAACTTTTTTAGATCAGTCAATCTGGCGTAAGCCAACATCCAGTCAAAAACCCGCCCAAGGCAAACCTTACTAAAAATATTTGATGTGGTAATTTAGAAAGAATAAATGATGCACTATCCTGACTATCCCTTCACTTCTCACTTCATAAAAATTCAGGATCATAAACTTCATTACCTGGACGAAGGTGAGAAGCATGCAGAGCCTGTGGTCATGCTGCACGGCAACCCAAGCTGGTCGTTCTACTATAGAAAGTTGCTTACTGGACTAAAAGATCAGTATAGATGCATCGTCCCAGACCATATTGGAATGGGTTTGTCTGATAAACCCTCGAAAGATAAATATGACTTTCATTTCTTACAACGAGTTAAAGATCTTACGGAATTTTTAAATCTACTTGGGATTAATAAAAAGATAACACTGGTGGTTCATGATTGGGGCGGAATGATCGGTATGCTATATGCCAGTCAAAATCCAGGACGTGTAAAGCGCCTCGTGATACTAAATACCGGTGCATTTCATTTACCAAAAGACAAACCACTGCCACTATCCATACGCCTTGGACGAACACCTATTGTTAACTCTTTACTTGTTCAAGGCCTAAATGCATTTTGTAAGGGGGCAGTGAAATATTGCGTTACCAATGCTATGGATCCGAATGTCTCCAGTGCCTATCTTGCCCCTTATGACAATTGGCATAATCGCCTGGCCGTGAAGAAATTTGTTGAAGATATACCATTAGAAACTCATGACCGTGGATATGCTGATATATCAAATATCGATCATACAAACCCAGCTTTGCAATCAATTCCAAAATTACTATGCTGGGGGATGCAGGACTTCGTATTTGATAATACATTTCTTCGTGAATGGCAAAATCTATATCCAGATGCTGATGTACACCAATTTGATAATGCCGGCCACTACGTACTGGAAGATGCCGCGGATAAGATCATCCCACTGGTTAGAAAATTTTTAGAAGCTAATCCGATATAAAAAAATATTATCTAAATAGACAGGATTCACAAGATTTATATGATTAAATTCTGCTTCGATATATACAAAAAATCCTGTTAATCTTGTGAATCCTGTCTATAAAATTTATATACAATATCAAAAATATCCTTTGTGTATCTGTAGCTAAAAAAATGGAAATAACCAATATAGCAACCCACTTGTCGTTAATGGCTAAATCTCAGCCTGACAATCTGGCAATAACCATCCAGGGTCCTGCTGGTGATTTCAAGGAATATAGTTATAGAGAACTCGAAGAGTATAGTAACCGTATTGCTGCAGGTCTCATTCAAAATGGCATCACGAAAGGTACCCGTACTGCACTAATGGTTCAGCCTGGTTGGAAATTTTTTGGCATTGTTTTTGCCTTGTTCAAAATAGGCGCTGTGTTAATTGCAATTGACCCCGGACTTGGAATAAAAGGTCTGAAACAATGTATGGAGGAATCTGAACCCCAGGCATTTATCGGAATCTTGAAGGCAGATATCGCAAGACGTATTTTAAAATGGGGCGAACAGACGATATATATAAAAATCATGGTCTCTTCGCTGGCAAAATATTTTTCTGATGTAATCCCATTGGATTCCATTATTAGCGGTGCCAGTAAAAAATTCGATCCCGCCTCAGTAAGCACTGACAAAAAAGATATAGCGGCTATACTTTTTACCAGTGGTAGTACAGGCATACCAAAAGGCGTTGTATACAGCCATGCAAACTTTCTGGCCCAGGTCGATGCGCTTAAAAAGCAATTTAATATTTTACCTGGTGAAATTGATTTGGCTACATTTCCATTATTTGCGCTTTATGCGCCAGCAATGGGGATGACATCAATCATACCGGACATGAATTTCACCCAACCTGGTAAAGCATCACCCAAAAAGCTTTTCTCAGCTATCAAGAAATATAATGCTACCACTATGTTTGGCTCTCCCGCCCTGATTGATCACGCAGGTCGTTATGGTGAAAAAAATAGTATCGCACTACCTTCATTAAAACGTGTGCTTAGCGCCGGTGCACCTGTTCCTCCAAAGGTACTCGCCAGGTTTGCAGGGCTATTAAAAGAAAACATTCAATTATTCACACCATATGGTGCAACTGAATGTTTGCCCGTGGCTTCAATAGGCAGTCACGAAGTCCTTTTGGAAACCCGAAAAGATACTGATTCAGGGAAAGGTATCTGCGTGGGTAAGCCTGTCAGCAGTATTTCCGCCTACATTATTCCCCTTAGCAATGAAATTATTTCGAGCTGGGATCCAGATAAGATTTTAAAACCATTTGTGCCCGGTGAAATCGTTGTGCACGGGCCACAAGTGACAAGTCGGTATTACAATCGACCCAAAGAGACCAGTCTGGCCAAGATTCATGGGAACGAGGGTGAAATTTATCACCGAATGGGAGATACGGGTTATATCGATGACAAAGGACGATTATGGTTTTGTGGTCGAATGTCTCATTGCGTGATTTATAACAAAGAGGTCTATTACAGTATATGCTGCGAAGGCGTATTCAATGTTCATCACAAGGTCTATCGCACGGCATTAATAGGCATTAAACGAAACGGGGAAACTGTCCCTGCCATCTGCGTTGAACTAGAAGATGATTTTTATGGGGACAATAAGAAACAACTAATACGCGAACTTATTGAAATCGGAAGTCAACATGAACACACACGGATTATTCAAGACTTCTATTTTCATCCCTCATTTCCGGTAGACATAAGACATAACGCCAAGATCGACCGGCATAAACTGGCAACATGGGCACAGAGACGATCTAAATGAAATCATTTGTAACAGGTGGTGGCGGCTTTTTAGGTGGCGCCATAGTCAAGGCATTAATACAACGCGGTGATGAAGTAATTTGCCTTCAGCGTGGAAACTATCCTGAACTGGATCAATCTGGAATTACGGCAATTCAGGGTGATATGACAGACCAGGCAACGGTGGATGAGGCAACTAAAGGATGTGATGTGGTATATCACGTTGCAGGATTAACTGGTGTCTGGGGGCCACATGCAGATTATTACCATATCAATGTGATTGGTACAGAATGTATATTAAGTGCCTGCAAAAAGAACCGTATCAATAAACTTGTTTATACCAGTTCTCCCAGCGTCATATTCAACGGTGATGACGAAGAAAATATCGATGAGTCCATTGCCTACCCCGAGACGTATTACAATAATTATCAACGGACAAAATCGACTGCTGAACAAATGGTGCTGGCTGCAAATAACAATAATCTTGCCACCGTTGCATTGAGACCACACCTGATATGGGGTCCCGGTGACCCTCATCTGGTAGGCAGAATTCTTGAGCGTGCAAAAAAACGTAAACTGAAACTCGTAGCTGGTAAACAAAACCTTGTGGATACAACCTATATCGACAACGCGGCACAGGCCCACCTTATGGCCGCTGACAAACTGGATATTGGATCATCGTGCTCAGGTAAGGCCTATTTCATTACCAATGGTGAGCCCAGACTAATGTCAGAGATTATTAATGGCATATTAAAATCACATGATATGCCTGCAATAACCAGTACCGTGCCTGCTCAGTTGCTGTACATGATAGGGACGATTTCAGAATGGATATATTCACTTTTAAGGATAAAACGCGAGCCTATGATGACTCGTTTTATTGCAAAACAGTTAACCTGTGCCCATTGGTATAACCTGGATGCCGCAAAAAAAGATCTTGGCTATCACCCACAAGTCAGTATTGAAGAAGGAATGCAAAAACTTCACGATGCATTTAAGGATTCACAATGATTATATGGGAAAAAACCAGTCCACAACTCGAATTCTCAAGTGACTATGTGGATATCTGGCTAATAAATCTTGCCGAAGAAGAAAATGATATTTTTAATCATCAACGGTATTTAACACCAGATGAGCTATCACGTGCCAGTAAATACTTGTCCGGCAAGAAATCCAGGGAATTTATCATTACTCGAAGTGCACTTAGAAATATCATCGGGTATGTTCTTAAAACAGATCCTAGGCAGCTTGGGATTGCTTACTCGAGTAGTGGCATGCCCTTATTGGATCAATCCTGGGCTCATACGGATATTACTTTTAATGTCAGTCACTCGCATGACCTGGCAATCATTGGGGTTTCCGTTAGCAATATCATTGGAATCGATATTGAAAAAATCCGTGACAATATAGAATTTGAAAAGCTTGCCAAACGTTTTTTTTCTGAAAGCGAACATCAAGAAATTATGAAATTTGAAGACACTACAAGGCTGGATGCATTTTTTGCTACCTGGACCCGAAAAGAGGCATTAGTGAAGGCAACAGGAACGGGTATAGCTTACGGTTTAAATAAATTTGATGTCTCAGTTGATCCTGACAAACCGGCAGAATTACTGAATAGCCGTTGGCAAACTGAGTGTCAGTCTAATTGGTCACTATTAAATATAGAAACATCACCAAATTATAAGGCCTGTCTTGCCGTAGCGGGTGATATGCCAGACGTACGCTATTGGAAAATATAGAGCATCTTAATCCAGATGCGTCCAGTCACTAAATATTGCGGCCTGACCATGGAAAATATTAAATTGGTCCACCAGATTCCAGACGGTGGCTTTTTCAATTTCAAACCTTCTTCGTGTACTGGATATCCTCACCCCACTGTAATCATCGATAAATCCATTAGCAGAAACTTCATCCAATAATTTCTGCCGCGCCTGTTGCTCTATACTCTCGGCGGTCAGTCTTGAGGGGGTCCTCAGCATCTTCTCCCAATCCAATTCAAACAGGGCCAGGCCTGCCTTATTAACATAATTTAATAAGGGGTCACTGAATGTATTATGAGAAAGAATGATATGCGTAGAATAAAATAATTCTTTAGCAGCCTCTTCTTTTGTTAATGCGGTATCAACCAATTCCTCACCAGTCAATATCTTATAACTGCTGATTAATAGTTCTACGTGTCCTGACAAATAACCGTTCTCAACGCATGGAATACCGCGATTTAAATCTTCCATTAATCCAATTTGTTCCCATATATTTTCTTTACAGGAATAGAGTCAAGATCGACGCCATCCAGACACCTGACATTCACCGTCCAGATATCTGGTCTGTCACGTGGGTGTCTAAATGGCAAAATACCGCAGCTAGGGCAAATATAATCTGTGGCCGTCATAGTATGCCATTTATACTGAATCATATTTTCCAATGGGGTGAAAATCTTGATATCACTCTCCCCTACTCGATAATTCAATGCACAACGCTTTAAGCATATAGAACAATCACACACCCTGACATGGTCTAGCTCCATATCCACTTCAAATGTAATAAATCCGCAATGGCAAGAACCTGTGTATGTTTTTTTCATATCATTGTTCCTCGCTTAGATGCTCGACAGCATGTGCAAGTTAATTTCAACAGCTCTGAGATGAAGTCAATTTACATTAACATCTACTCCATCGTGGCTATAATGATCTGAAAATCAGAATAACCAATGAACTATGG
This sequence comes from uncultured Gammaproteobacteria bacterium, assembly GCA_943788815.1. Taxonomy (GTDB): domain Bacteria; phylum Pseudomonadota; class Gammaproteobacteria; order Eutrophobiales; family Eutrophobiaceae; genus Eutrophobius. The sequence continues at coordinate 2,137,574 of CALSRS010000001.1, read as the reverse complement.
CACTGTCCATAAATAGATAAATTTATCATCAACTATCTGAATAGACTCAGGTTCCCAGTCTCCCATTTTGAATGTATTGGATACTATACGAGAACCAGATTTTAGTTCGCGAAGTAATTTTGGTCTTAGTCTGAGATTCAGCTCATCCAGTAAATACAAAGTAACGACCGTGGCTTCACTGATATCTTCTACAAACATGTCTCCCTGAATAAACGTGACCTTATCTACAACCCCTGCCTGCCTGGCATTTTCGTTCGCTTCTAAGATACGTCTTGGTATTACATCAATTCCAACACCTCGCGCACCATAATCCCTTGCAGCAGATATGACTAATCTTCCATCGCCGGAGCCAAGATCATATACAACATCATCTTTTGTCACTTTGGCCATCGTGAGCATGGCATCCACAACTTCATAGGAGGTAGGGACATATCCAACATCGGGGTCCCTGACAGGCGGGGAAAAGTCAAATACCTGGGCATATAGCGAATTACCCATCAGCATGAATAATGCGAGAATAATAATTGTCCTACCTATCTGGGTTAACATTGTAGTTCCACTCCGATTTAATTATAGGACTGTTGTAACTAAGAATAATATCCCAGATATAAAATATAAAAATAGTATTTATTCGCGCATAAAAAAATGCCTGGTCCTAACTTAGGACCAGGCATTCGTATTACTTAATTCCTTAATTAATTGAAATTCTCAAATCGGTTATGCTCAATTTCCATACTCGTACTATGTATAGAATAAGATTCAGAATGGAGTTTCCTGACCTTTGCATCAAATTTTAATAGTGCGGTTAATTCATCCTGGTTCAGATTCTTAGTTATTCTCCCAAGTGCTGTAGATAGTTCAAATCCAACTGAATCCGCATCAAGGATCGATAGAAATTCTTCTGCTGTTAATTTGAACTCAATTTTTTCAGAGAATATTACCCCTTCATTTGTTCCAGAGGTGGTTAAATGTAAATAATCAAATATTTTGTCTGTTTCGCCTACATGGACGGTTAGATCATTGTTATGTGTAGTTGAAAACCACTTCCTTTCACCATCATGATGAAACCAAACTATATATTCATCAACAGTCTTGCTCTCATCAAAGAATAGAGCACTTATACCAATAGTCAATGAGTCATCTTGGGGGAAGCGATCGTCAATAAAATGCAATTCATTTAGTGGATCTGAGCTTACTTCTACACTGTAGTAAGATACTCCACGCAATGGGTCTCTTATTTCAATTACTCCCTGTGCTGATGCAACAGAAGAGAATAATATAGTAGTTAATATAGTTGTAGTTAATGTCATACTGTTTTTCATATTTATAAACATTACCAGTCTCCTTAATTAAGCCGCGAATATTTCACGCTGGCGTGTACGAATTTTCGATTTATAACTTGCTGTTTGTATTGCGCCACTAATCGCAGATAAAATATTATCCGCATGTTTTCTAACCTGGATTGGATACTGACCAGGTATAAACAGGTGAACAGAACATTTCTTTCCACGTTCATGAGATTTGTGCTGAGTATTATTCACACTGACCATAACTTCTTTTACATGACGCCTGCTTGGCTTCAGAGCAACTGAAACTTTATCCGTAGCATAATTTCGTAAATCCTGCTCATCCTCATGAAATTCGCCATTAAACTGGAATGTCACTCTCATGTTGATTTCCTTATATATTGAACTTGAGGAACAATATATTAGTAAAATTTACTAAGTTATATCCGTTTTTTATACTATAATACTAAGATTATTTCGAAGTATTGATATGAAACTGAACTATAAGCACCTGAATTATTTTTATGTCGTTGCACGCGAAGGAAGTCTGCAAAGGGCTAGTAATAGGCTAAATTTGACTCCTCAAACAGTTAGTGGCCAATTAAAAGTATTTGAGGAAAGCATAGGGGAAAAAGTTTTTAGAAAATCCGGTCGTAAGCTTGTGTTAACTGACGTGGGACTAAAAATCCTTCAATATGCAGAAGAAATATTTTCTACAGGACAGCAGTTGGAAAATGTTCTACATACAGGAATAAGTGAAAAACCTTCTGAATTTCGAGTAGGTGTAGCAGACGTGGTGCCTAAATCCATAGCCTTTAAGTTCCTCCTCCCTACTCTAAATTCCAGTAAGTCTTCTAAACTTATCTGTCATGAGTTTGACCTGGTAAAACTCATGGGTGAACTGGCAGTTCATGAGCTAGATATGGTCATTGCGGATTGTCCTATGCCAGGAAATATTAATGTTCAAGCTTTTAATCATATTCTTGGATCAAGTAATATCGAATTTTTTGCTGCGCCAAAACTAATTTCAAAATTAAAAGGAAGTTTTCCCCATTCTATACATCAGCAACCTATTCTTGTACCAGGACCTACTGCCGCAATTAAAAATCATGTTATGAATTGGTTGGAGAATAAAGGTATACATCCTTTTATTGTGGGAGAATTTGATGATACAGCACTGCTTAAAGCTTTTGGGTCTGAAGCCACAGGGATCTTTTTTGCTCCTTCTGTTATTGGAGATGAAATTTGCAGGCAATTCAAAGTCCAGAGCATTGGTATTACTTCTGATGTAAAACAAGACTTTTATGCAATATCAGTAGAGAGAAAAATATCACATCCAGCGGTAAAGATTGTGACAGAAAATGCGAGACAATTACTGATAATGAAATCATGATAAATCGCTTTTATAGCGTGATAATTTCAAATCTAATTTATGTATAAAATATATACATATAATTATAATATGCTAAATATATGTAAGATTATTTTACCGGAGAATATAGTGAATAATATTTCCACATTACTAAAAACAATTAGTGCTGCAACATTATTTCTCTTTCTGATTCAATCAAGTACATATGCACAGATACCGGAAAGTAATAAATCGATTATCAAAGAAACGAGCTTCAAAACAGATGATGGTTGGACCTTATATGCCACCTTGTATCTTCCTCCTGGAGCCAATGCAAACCCCATCCCTGGAGTTGTCATATTAAGCGAGCCTGACTGGGTGCCCAGAAGTATAAGTGACGAGATTTCCCTGGGAATCACAGACAAGGGAATGGCGGCACTAGCAGTTGATGTTCGTGGCACAGATGCCAGTCATGGAGAAAAGGAATTTCAATTATTTACCCAGGATGAACGTGATGCAATGCAACTGGATATACGTGCTGCTGTTAAATTCCTGACATCCCAAAAAGAAGTAGACGGTAATCGTATTGCGGTATTTGGCGCAAGCATAATGGTAGATTATGTCGTCCGTGAAGCGGCTGTAAATACCGAGCAGATAAAAGCCGTGTTATTAAGCACAGGTTGGTTAAGTGATGAAGGAAGAAACGCCTTAAAAATGCGAAAAGATCTGCCTGTACTGGCCTTTATGAGCGAAGACGATAATAAACAAAAACAACAATTGGCTTCAGAGCCCTACTTTCTCTCGAATGATAAAGGTAGTGAATTATTGTTTGTGATGGATAGAGGAGCCTCTATCTTTAACCGACCTGGAAACCCCATAGGCAAAACGACAGACTGGTTATTGAAAAATCTAGCCGGTATCGGTTATCAATCAGAAGTATCATTTAGAACGGAAGACCGAAAACTATTGCGCGGGACACTTTATATGCCAGACAGGATAGACACCGTTTCAAAGCCAGTAGGAGGTGTCGTTTTTATACATGGTGCGAATCATGATGCAACGACATGGTGGCACCTGGCCAGGGAGGTCACAAAAACCGGATTGGCATCATTAATTTTTGACCAACGTGGCTATATGAAAAGCGCACCCAATAATGAAAGACCTTACGCCTTTGATATCGACACTATACAAAAAGATATCAAAGCCGCGATCAATTATCTGGCATCACAATCAGGGGTAGATCCTCAACGCATCGCCCTGGTCACGGCAACATCTCGCGGGGGGCCAACTGTTGCCTCTGCCTATCAAGATGAGCGCATAATAACGATAGTCGGACTATCATTTTATGGCGGAAATGAAACAACGAATCGGTACATTACAGAAATGGACATTCCGCTATTTTTAACTGCAAGCATTAACGACGTCAGGGCTGACGGCAGGAGCCTTGCAGAAGCTACCCGTCAAACCTACCATCTGTCCAATAACAAGGAAACTGAATTACTCATGTACGATGATGCAGGACGCGGATCCAGCATGATGAAAACCAAACCAGAACTTGTCGGTATGATAGTTCGATGGGTAAATGAAAAACTTGAAAAATAGTCTTAATTTTCTAAACTTTATGCTTACTTTTTTTCATACGTAAAATATTTTCCTGTATAATAATCCTTAAATGTTTTTATTAGTCACCTACGTCCTGATAGCCCTTGTTTTTTCTTTTCTGTGCTCTATTGCTGAATCCGTATTATTAAGTATCACATCGGGCTATATCGCTGTAATGGAAAAAGAAGGTAAACCAACCGGGGTGATATTACGAGATCTCAAAGAAAATATTAGCCAACCGCTTGCGGCAATCCTTACTTTAAATACAATCACTCACACTGTAGGTGCAGCTGGTGCAGGGGCACAGGCAACGATACTATTTGGTAATGCTGCTCTGGGTATAGCATCTGCTATCATGACTTTGCTGATACTGATTTTTTCTGAAATCATTCCTAAAACCCTGGGGGCGCATTACTGGGAAAGACTAGCCCCAGTAACTGCATACTTTGTACGTTACCTCATCTGGATATTATATCCTTTTGTAAAACTTTCCGATTATCTGACACGCTCGATGACTGATGGCCCTATGCTCACAGGTTTTAGCCGCGAAGAGCTCGCCGCTTTGGCTGAAAAAGGTTGGGAGGAAGGTGAGCTGGCAAAAAAAGAATCCAGAATAATGGTAAGTTTACTCTCTCTTGACCAGCTAAAAGTCGAAGATGCTATCACTCCTAAAACTGTCCTTTATACTATCCCCGAATCAATTACGATAGAAGAATACTACAACGATTTTTCATCAGAGGTATTCTCCAGGATTCCTGTGTATACGGACGATCCAGAAAACATTACTGGTTTTGTTCTCAGAGCTGACCTGCTGTATGCGATGGCAGGTGGTAAATCCTCTGATACTGTATCTCAATATAAACGTGAAATGCTGTCGGTAAATGAAATGCTTCCTCTATCGAAAGTGATGGATAACTTACTTCATCAACGCACACATATTATGCTGGTGGTCGATGAATATGGTGGTGTCCGTGGTATCCTTACGCTTGAAGATGCACTGGAAACCATGTTAGGTGTGGAAATTGTCGATGAGAGCGATACCGTAACAGACATGCAAGAATTGGCGAGACGTTTCTGGAGAATACGAAAGAATAAAATAAATAAGAACAATTTAAAATCTGAGGAAATCAATAATGGGTAAGTTAATTAGGGTTTTAATTTTATTATCTTTTTTCGCCAATACACCTACAGTATTTGGGCAGGAAGATCAGTTTGTTGATACCGTCATTGAAACCATAGAAGTAGCCAATGGAATTTACATGCTGGTCGGACAAGGTGGCAACATAGGTGCTTCTATTGGAGACGATGGCATTTTTCTGATAGACGATCAATTTGCTCCGTTGACAGAAAAAATAAAAATAGCGCTATCTGAGATTACCGTTCAACCCATTAAATTCATGATCAATACCCATTGGCATTTTGATCACACTGGTGGTAATGAAAACCTGGGAAATGAAGGCGTGATACTTATCGCGCATGATAATGTAAGAAAGCGTATGAGTACTGAAGGGTTTATTGAGGCCTTTAATCAGGCAATACCGGCCGCATCGGATGTCGCGCTTCCAACAATAACATTCAGTGAAACAGCTTCCTTCCATTTAAACAATCAATCCATAGAAGCGATCCATGTATTAAACGCTCATACCGATGGTGATAGTGTCATATTCTTTCGAGATTCAAATGTCATTCATGCTGGCGATGTCTTTTTTAACGGCATTTATCCTTTTATAGATAAATCCAGTGAAGGAAGTATTAATGGTATGTTGCGTGCTGTTGATCTCGTCCTTGGCCTTGCAGATAACAACACCCGGATAATTCCCGGACATGGACCACTGGGAAATAAGCGGGACCTAAATAACTATCGAAGAATGCTGATGACTGTCCGAAACAGGATGCAAGACCTGATAGATGAAGGCAAGACCATCGAAGAAATTATTGAGCTTAAACCCAATGCAGATTATGACGAGTCCTGGGGACAGGGATTTTTAAATCCGGAGACCTTCCTGAGAATTCTTTATTCAGTTATGGTGCCACCAACTGATTAATCGAGATAACAAGAAATAAGCTATATAAAATAGCTGGAATTTTTCTCAGGTGTCCGCCCATTGCCGCAAAAGATTGTGATAAATACCCGCCAGATCCACTAACACCGATTGAGCTGTGTCGTTCCTGGCCAGTTCCTGTATCGCATTATCCATCCTGTAAAGAATGGTTCGCTGTTCCAGGTCACGAACCATACTTTGTATCCAGAAGAAAGACGCCAGGCGTGTACCTTGCGTTACCGGCCTTACATGATGGATGGTGTTTCCCGGGTATAACACCATATCGCCCGCAGCATACTTGATACTGCGTTCACCCAGTGTATCTTGAATGATTAGTTCTCCCCCCTGGTAATCATCAGGGCTACTAAGAAATAATGTAGCAGATAGATCTGTTCGTAGACGATGAGGTGTCCCGCTTACAGGGCGTATGGCACCATCAATGTGTGGGCCGTAAGTCTGCCCTGAGCTATAGCGGTTAAATAAGGGCGGCAGAATTTTCAAAGGTAGCGCTGCTGAGGTAAACAGTGGATTGTTGTCCAGAGCAACAAGGATTATTTTTCCAAGCTCAAACGCGACAGGATCCTGATCAGCAAGCTGGTTATTGTTTTTAACTTCAGCAGAAAGATACCCCGCGCTATGACGGCCATCGTCCCAATTAGCCGATTCAAGAGCCCCTATGATCTGTTCAGTCTGTTCAGCTGAAAGGACATTTGGTACCCGGATCAACATGACAGCGTTAGAACAGGAAGTTGGCTGCGAACGTTGCGGTGATCCCTGGACCAGGAACGATGTGCCAGGGATGAATCTGACTGAAGTAATATTTATCAGTTAGATTAGACACGTTGAGTTTCAGTAACACACTATCATTTAACTGATAACTGCCCATGGCATCAAGTGCCCAGTAACCATCGATAGATTTTGGTGTGGCGCCCGAGGTGACAAGGCGTTTTGAAAGATACCGGGCACCTCCGCCAAACTGCAAAACGGGAGTAAGTCGATAGGACACCCATGTTGATAATGAATGGTGAGGGGTGTCGACCTTGGGAAACCCCGAATTAACTACTTTTCCATCGAGATAGGTATAACCTGCCCAGACCTCCAGGTCTTCACTGGGATGGCCTGTGATATTAAAGGAGACCCCGTCTACCCGCTGCTTTCCTTCCAGCTTATTAAATCCGGGATTATCCGGATCAGGGACCCGGGCGTTAGTTTTTTCAATACGAAAGATGGAACCATTTACCGCCAGGCTTTCGTCCAGCAATTCCCACTTGGTTCCAAACTCAAAGCTACGATTTTTTTCCGGACTCAAAGTCACATTGCCGGTACCCAGACCACGCCCACTGGTAACAAACGACAGTGTTTCACCTGAAGGATTAAATGATGTACCCCAACCAAAATAGACAGTGCCGTATTCCACCGGTTTATACACTAGTGCAGCCCGGTAACTGACTACTTTATCGGTCTGTTCAATCGATTCAGATGTATCTGCACCGGCACCGGTAAACCTCGTTGGTGTGCCGGCAAATCGATCTGCGTCGTAATCCGTAGAAAACTTGTCCCAGCGCACTCCCGTGACCAATTGTATGGTATCGCCAAACTTGATGGTATCCAGTGCATAAAAGGCAAGACTCTTGGCTGTTGTGTCGGCTTCAACGCGCGTCTCAAGGCGGGTAGCGGAAAAACCTGCGCCCTGGTTCGGGTTTAACAGGTTGGTACCAGGTACACCGATAGCAAAACCAAAGGTGGGTGCCGATGTTTCTTTCCCAATCTCTACACCGGTAACCAGGGCATGTCCAATGTCCCCAGTATTGAACAGAAATGTCGCGCCGACCTGGCCGAATAGCATAGTCTCTGTACTGTCACCGAAAAATATATAACGGTCGATGGTGATGTCTGCCGGTGAGGTTCCGGCCGGGGTGCCGGCATCGATCAAAGGTTCTGTGATTCGATTATCTCGGGTGTAATGAGCATATCGAAACTGGGAATTCAGATCGATAATATCATTTAACTGGTGGTCAAGTTCAACAGTAAAAATGTCTGCATTGGTATCCACATAATCATCATCAAACCCGTAATAATTTTCTCTGGGAACATCTGCCGGGACAGTACCAAACCAGGGTAAACCATAATCCGGTGTATCATCGGCCACCTGCTTCATATAACTTAAGGTCAATCGGGTTGCCGACCCCAGTCCCATTGCAAGAGATGGTGCAATACCAAAACGTTTTGCACCGCCACCATCACGTCCGGCTATATCTGATTTATGCCCCATCATATTGACCCGGAATGCCGCATCTTCACCCAGTGATGTGATTGGTCTTGAAATATCAACGGTCCCTCGTAAAGTGGAATTGGTCCCGATATTGACATTGGCCGCTGTTAAGTCTTCTTCCCTCAAGGGTTTCTTGTTTGACTGGTTAATCACACCACCCGTTGACCCTCTGCCGAATACCATTGAAGACGGCCCCTGCAGCACCTCTACCCTTTCAAGGTTAAACGGGTCACGTGCATAACTTCCAAAGTCACGAATACCATCAAGAAACATATCATTGCGTGATGAGAACCCCCGTAAATTTGGGTTATTTCCCTGCCAGGCAAATTCCCCTGCGCCGAGGGTGATGCCGGGAACAGTACGCAGTGCATCTTCAAGTGTGGTAACGCCTCGTTGATCAAGAAATTCACTGGTGAGGGTGGTGATAGATTGCGGTGTGTCCCGTAAAGGCTCAGTAAATTTGGTGACTGAAGAATTATCACGCCTGAATTCACTCTGGTCTCCAATCACAATTACCTCTTCTTGCACCTGTCCCCGGGATAATTCATCTCCGGAAGATTGGGCAATGGCCGGTAATGTGGGCAATAGGAACAGGCCCGTACCAATACAGGCCTGATGGATGACACAGGCCAGCACCTTTTTCTTAGAGGAGCCTGGTGATCCTGACTTAACAATACTACAAGCTGTGTTTTCAGAGAGGCGCATATCTGCAAATAATCCTTTTACAAGTTCAAAAATAATGACTTAAGCCATTAACCCAATATACAAAATGTAATTTTCAGCAATGTGGACAGGCCAGCTTTCCTCCTTGCTGCAGATTTCAAACGACGAAAATATTAGCACATATATGGCCTGATCACATGATCAAACTCGAATTTCATTACTGCAAACAACATCACAATTTGGCAGTATTTCGGATTAATTCTCCATGTTAGGTAAACATTGAAGAGCCTCGTCCGTTAGTTGGTTTATGGATAAAAATAAGGAGAAATTATGAATACCTATATAAAACGATTCCTCAAAGATGACATAATCATACTCACAATAATCGGGGCATTAATTACTGTCCCTGCAAAGGCGGATGCGCAGGATGAAGAACAGGAACTGCGGCCGAAACATGAGAGAATATTAAACCACTTTGATAAAAACGGTGATGGCACGCTGAATGATCGCGAGGCCTATCATGCCAGACAATTTCACCAACGATGGAAAGAAAGCCAGGGTTCAGATGTCCGTCCTGATCGCGTGAGACCTGACCTAGACAGGGTCAGGGACCTGCGTCAACGTATTGATAGAAATAATGATGGTCAAATTGCTCCACGTGAGCGTTTTAATGCACGAAGGATCCAGGCAAGACGCAATAGATAATATCTAGATCTAGTTAAAAATAAAGGGCAGATTCTTCTGCCCTTTATTATTTCAGAAATAATATTTCTATTATCGTTGGACTTTAACTCCACGCAGGTAGACTGAATTAATCTTACGAGTATTGGTAATATCACTTATAGGATTTGCATCCAGGACAATAAAATCTGCACTTTTACCAGCTTCAATCACCCCAGCATCATATAGACCGACAACCTCGGCAGAGTTTTTAGTGGCAGCAACAATAACATCTGCTGGCGACATCCCTGATGACACCATGTCTTCCATCTGCTGATGCGCCTCCCACATGATTCGACCATCGGTGCCCATTGCTATCTTCACCCCAGCCTTATATAAGGCGTCAAGATTACGGGACTGTATACCAAAAAACTCCTCTGTCTCAGGATTCTCTTTTGAATTAGCCTGGAGTTTAGCAAGGTCTTCATCTGATACAGATCCTTTCAACCAGCTATAATCCCTAACAATTCCTCGATCTGGCAGGTTAGGGATAAGGACAACATTAGAGCGTTCACGGAACATTTCTATAGTCTCATCATCAATATCTTTGTCACGGATCCCATGGGCAAAGGCATCGATACCTGCACGTAACAGACCCCTTGCATCTTCCATCGAATAGATATGAGCTGCTACGCGGAGACCGTGTTTATGTGCCTCATCAATAATGGCACTGTATTGTTCATTTGATGTCCTCGTGTACTGACCTCCCCGGTCATCGACCCAGACTTTAATAAAATCCACATCTTTCATCGCCTGCTCACGTACTGCCTGCCTACCCTCTTCAACACTTTTAATCCAATAGGCTGTATCAGATCGTCCAGGTTCCGGTGTAGTGATACCTCGTCCCGCAGTATATAGTCTTGCCGTGCCTGGAATATTCTCTTGTTTTACCTGAAACGGCGCATCACTAACATCCTGCCCCAGACTAAGTACGGCGCCAATACCATAATAAGCTAACTCTTTTAGTTGACTGATTAATTCGTCCCGGTCATTGGAGGTATGTTTATGGGCATCAATAATTGCCGGCATCACTGTTTTGCCATTCAAGTTCACACGACTTGCATTGCTGGGTAATGCGAGCACACCTTTTTTACCCACATGGGTTATACGATCATCAACAACAATAAATACGCTGCCTTCAATAGGATCACTACCGTCGCCAACTATCAGCCTGGCTCCTTCGAAAATGGTCACTGACTGCGCCTGAACCTGAGTGAATAAACTGATACCAAAAATCAGGATCATGGATATTTTTATGTATACGGATCTAGCTTTAAACATATGCCCCTCCCTTAAATACTATTATTTATAATTTGAGATTATAACAAACACGTTATTTATCAAGACAAAATGCTATTCATTCATTTCAGATGCTATTTTGCCTATCTTACTGATCACCTTATCAATATCTTTACTATCAACCTCAAGGCTGGTTACCGCTCTGATCGTACTAGGACCCGTGGCAATTACGAGCACACCTGATTGTGCCAGCTTTAGAACCATTTCAGTGGCCGTCATATGCTCTACATCAAAATAGACAAGATTGGTAACAACCGAATCACTATCTATATTAATTCCTGGAACCTCTGCCAGACCTAAGCCCAGTTTACGGGCATTATCATGGTCTTCTTTCAAGCGATCCCTATGGTGACGTAATGCATACAGGGCGCCTGCTGCAATAATCCCAGCCTGACGCATCCCACCACCAAACTGCTTTCTGAAATGCCTGGCTCTATCAATGAAGATACTGCTACCCGCCAATACTGAACCTACGGGGGCACCCAGACCTTTGGAAAAACAAACACTCACACTATCTGCGTGTTTCGCATAATCTGATTCGGGTATGCCAGTTGCTATCGAGGCATTCCATAGTCTTGCACCATCAAGGTGGCTAACAATATTTTTCTCACGCGCTGCAAGACAGACATCAGTTAACTGATCCAGTGGCCAAACTGAACCGCCACCTCGATTATGTGTATTTTCCAGCGCAACAAGACGTGTGCTTGCCATGTGTATATTTGCAGGGCGCAGAGCTTCAAGAAACTGATCAACAGTAAAGATACCTCGTGTGCCCTGTATCACTCGACAACTTGCCCCGGAAAGTGCAGCTGGCGCACCGGCTTCGTACCAAATTATATGGGCATTGGCATCAAGAAGTATTTCATCACCAGGTTGAGTATGACACCGTACTGCCAGTTGATTGGCCATGGTTCCCGAAGGCACATAGACCGCTGCTTCTTTTCCCAGAATTTCAGCAGTCGCAGCCTCTAGTTTAGTAATGGTTGGGTCATCACCAAATACATCATCACCAACCTCTGCATTCGCCATTACTTGTCGCATCTCAGGGACGGGACGAGTAATGGTATCACTACGAAGATCGATTTGTTCGTTTGTCATTTACATTATTTTATTTCAGTAGCAACCGAAATGATATCACTTAGAAGTATGCAAGAATGGCCTTTGCAGGTCTCTGCCTATTCAACATCAGCTTATAGGGGAGAAAACTGACAATCCTGGTTGTGGCCAACGAAATGTAGATCAGCAAACCCTGCTCGGGCTGTTTCACCCGTGTTGTCTGTATCTGATGCGATAGCGATCTGTACCAGCGTTGCACCTTCAACACCAAAAATCTGATTAAAATCTTCTAATACGTCACGCTGCTCTTCCACCCACTTATTAACGTTGTCATCACCGGATTGGACCACCACCATTTGTGTTCTGTTGGTATAAGCGTTGGAGACCTGGGTGCCCACAGGATGTTTATTGTCCCAAACATAATTAATCGCTGCATCAGGGACCTGATTACCATATATCTTTCTTGCTAGTCCCAGTTTGACTCGCATACCAAAGCTAATTGCTTTAGATGGCAGCTTAAACGACACATAAACTCGCGCTGCATAATCATCCCCTGCCTTACTCATAATATCGGCAGACTCTATGGTGCTGTCTATTCGCCATCGCCAGCATAATATTGGTAATTCTTGTAGATCAACTTCAACTGGACGAGCCAGCAAGGCCATACTACCAACTGCAATTGCCTCCACAGCATTTACCCCATCCAGGTTTATTATCTGGTAATTTGTAGCTGGAAACTTATTGCTGAACTGAACCACTTCCCATGGAGCTAATGGTAGTTTGTCTGATTCATCGAAAACACCAACAGACAAAATGGCACACTGAGCATATACCGAGCATAAAAATATGCTTAAAAAATAACCAGCATTCTTAGCATACAAAATCAACCCCATGCCTTTTTCATCATTCATTTATTTGATTACCTTTAAATACCTCTTGTAACAGCTTACTTATAAATTTAATGATAACTTACTAAACTATAATTATACTGTTCATTAATTTAAGTTACTTTTTTTCAACAAATTTCCAATTAATGACTCAACTTGATTTGACACTATTATTTTAAAAATCAGTGAATCAGCATACTCATATTTATTTAATAAAAACAAACTATCTATTTTAGGAAAGAACCATATGAAATTTGAAACTATTGCAATACATGGAGGATATTCACCCGACCCTACTACCAAGGCAGTTGCAGTGCCTATTTATCAGACGACTTCCTATGCCTTTGACGATACGCAGCATGGCGCTGATCTCTTTGATCTTAAAGTTGAAGGAAATATTTATACACGCATCATGAACCCAACAACAGCAGTCCTTGAACAACGACTGACTGAAATGGAAGGGGGGATTGCTGGTCTGGGTCTGGCATCTGGGATGGCTGCTATTAACTATGCAATCTTGACCATCACGGAAGCTGGCGACAACATTATTTCAACCAGCACGCTCTATGGGGGGACGTACAATCTGTTTGCCCATACCTATCCACAAATGGGAATTGAAACGCGCTTTGTTGATGCCAAGGATTTTGATGGCATGGAAGCAAAAATTGATGATCGCACCAAGGCTATTTTTTGTGAATCTATTGGGAATCCGGCCGGCGATGTGGCAGACCTGGCCAGAATTTCTGAATTAGCTCACGCTAAAGGAATCCCGGTTATTGTCGATAATACAGTCCCTACGCCTTATCTATGCAGACCATTTGAACATGGCTGTGACATAGTTGTACATTCTCTCACTAAATATCTGGGCGGACATGGAACCAGTATTGGTGGTGTCATTGTAGATTCCGGAAAGTTTCCCTGGGCTGATTACCCTGACAGATTCAAACGTCTTAATGAACCTGATCCTTCATATCATGGTGTCGTCTATACAGAAGCATTGGGCGAGGCAGCTTTTATTGGGCGTGCAAGAGTTGTTCCCTTGAGAAATACGGGCGCTGCTATCTCACCGTTTAATTCTTTTTTAATTCTCCAGGGTGTCGAAACCTTACCTATACGTATGGATCGTCATTGTGAAAATGCCATAAAAGTCGCCGAGTATTTAAACTCCCATAACAAGGTTAACTGGGTGAAATACGCAGGTCTTTCTGATAATCAGGATAATCAGTTATTACAGAAATATTGTGGTGGGCGTGCCGCCGGCATACTCAGTTTTGGAATCAAGGAAGGGATTGAAGGTGGCACCAAATTTATAGATGCCCTGCAATTAATTACCCGCCTGGTAAATATTGGTGATGCAAAGTCTTTGGCCTGTCATCCCGCCACGACCACACACAGACAATTATCTGAAGACGAGCTCAAAACAGCAGGAGTCAGTGCAGACATGGTGCGCCTTTCAATCGGCATAGAAAATATTGATGACATTCTTGCTGATATAGAGCAGGCATTGGATAAAGCCTAATTGCGAATACTGTAATAACTGGCAATTTAGATATTTTATTAATACGAATAGAGGCAATCATGAAATTACTAACTAAAACTTTCTGTATTTTCCTTTTAAGCTCTACTATTAATGTATCTGCACAAGATGCCCAAGCTGTGCTTGATAGGGCATCTCGAGTAATGGGTGTGGATGAAATGATCTCCATCTCCTACTCTGGCACAGGCTGGGTGGGTGCTGTTGGGCAAAACTTTACACCCTCTATGGATTGGCCTCGTCTCGAACTTTCCAGTTATAAACGCACCATAGACTTTGATTCCATGTCTTCCACTGAAGAATTCGTCATTGAACAAGGAGATTACCCAACCCGTGGCGGTGGAGGTATACCTATACAGGGTCAACGTCACCGCACTTATAAGGTAAAGGGAGAACATGCCTGGGATATGCAGGGAGACGATGTAGTCCCGGTCCTCTCCCAGGCAGAACGACGCACGCTGGATATCTATTTAACGCCCCATGGTTTTATCAAAGGGGCCATCGCCAGCAATCCCACAGTTGTGCGCCGTCATGAATACGGGGAATGGGTGCACGTGGTTTCTTTTATTGCTCTGGATAAATACCGCATCAATGCCACCTTTAGTGAAGAAGGCCTCATGCACCGTATCCAAACCTGGCTACCTAACCCTGTCGTGGGTGACATGTATTACGAAACCGTGTTTACCAATTACAAGGAAATTGGAGGATTACAATTCCCAGGTCGCTGGCATCAACATCATGATTTTGATGACGGCGATAGCCTACCTAACGTTAGTGGTGGGGATCATGCCTTTGGACTGGAAAATATCAGTGAGGTCAAAGTCAATGTTCGTGGTGCCGAATTAGATGTCCCCCGAGAAGTAAGCCGCGCGGATCTACCTGAAATCAAAGTTGAAGTAACTGAACTGGCCAACGGAGTATGGTTAATGGGCGGTGGTTCCCATAATAGCGTCGCCATTGAATTTGAAAAGTACATCGCCGTCGTGGAAGCGCCTCAGAACGAAGCGCGATCCCTGGCAGTCATCAATGAAATCTACCGTCTGGTTAATGACAAACCTATTCGATATATTATTAATACCCATCATCACTGGGACCATCTTGGTGGCTTACGCACCTATGTCCATGAAGGGGCAACTGTCATTACCCACAATTATAATCGGACTTACTACCAGGAAGTATTGAGGGCCAGACCCTGGCTACTTGAACCTGACAGATATTCACTGTTCCCACCAGAAGAGTGGTCAGAGGGTTATGTGTTTGAGGCCGTGGTTGAAAAATATGTTCTGGCGGATGATAAACGCCGGGTGGATATCCATAATATCCAGGGATTGAGTCATGTTGAAGGGATGTTGATTGCCTATTTACCTGATGAGAAGATGGTCATAGAGGCCGATCTGTATTCACCTCGGCCTTCCAATGCCGATCGTCCGCCTAATGCTTCTAACCGGACCTTTTACGACAATCTGCAACGACTGGATCTGGACGTGGAAACTATCGTCCCCATCCATGGGCAACCCACACCTTTATCTCAATTTATCGAATTTGTAAGAGATAGGTAATAATAATTACCAGAAAGATCGCATATAGACATTACATGCATATTAATTATGTTTCACCTGCTTACAATAAATTCATCAAGAGGGTGGCTATCCCAAGGAAACTGAAAAAACCGGCAATGTCAGTTACCGTAGTGAGAAAAATTGAAGACGATTGTGCCGGATCCTGGCCGGAAACCGTCAGCATTACCGGAATTATAGCCCCGGAGACACTGGCAATGACCATGGACAATACCATAGACGTCATAATAACAATGGTCAGTCCAGTCGACCGGCTCCAGATATAAACACCGAGTCCTGTCGTGATGGCCACCGCAATACCGTTCATCAAACCAACGTTAAATTCCTTAAGGACTATCTTTGGCCACATGCGGGGGTAAATCTCCTTTAATGCAAGACCACGCATAGTGACGGCAAGAGATTGAGCACCGGTATTCCCGGACTGCCCAGCAACCACCGGCAACAAGACTGCCAGTGCGGTAAACTGTGCAATGGTATCCTCAAAAAAGCCAACTACCGAGGCAGCAAGAAATGCCGTGGCTAGATTAATCTGTAACCAGGGCAATCGTTTTAATGTTGCAAACCTTGCGGGCGACAATGCGCGCTCATCCTTACTGACACCCACCATGGTTTGTACGTCAACACTGGTCTCCTCCAGGGCTGCACCAACAAGCACATGGTAACGCAGAACACCGATGAAACGATTATCGATGTCCACAACAGGAAGGTCAGTCATTTTATGTCTTTCAAAATAAGTGACTATTTCTTCCCTGGTGGTGTTTGCATCTATCGATCCTGGATTGTGGCGTTCTATAGTGGACAGTGTTTCATCACGATCTGCAAGGGCAAGGTCCTCCATGTCGACGATACCGTGCAGGTGATTGTCATCATCGACGGTATATATCTTTCTGTACATTCCGTGGGGCCTGCTTCTTAATATATTAATAACCTCAGCAACCGTCATCTCAGGACGAAAATATAATAATCTGGCATCCATTAATGCACCGGCAGAATCATCCTGGTACATCATTGCCCGGACCAGATCATTTTTAATAAACCTCTCCTTAACCGAATCAACGATTTCAAGACGGGACTGTTCATCCATTGCTTTTAAAAAACTTGCCCCAAGATTGGGCTCAAGGTTTGCCAACACAATTTGCTGTTGCTCCTTGTCGATTAATTTCAGTACCTTTGAACCAAAATCTGGTGATAATCGTCGCCAGATTTTTAAGGTGATTTCTACGGGGTGGCTAGACAGTACCTGTGAAATATACTCTACACCTTCCTGTTCAAGCATGTGCGCAGCATCAGCAGGATAACGATCCAGAAATACATTATTAATAGCGTTTTCAATACCGGAAATTTTATCAGTCATTTTTTGTGCCTTTGGTACTTGATCTTTCACTTGGTTGCATAAAACTGAAACAGACCTCCCAGAACAGGTCGGCTATTTCTATAACGGATTCCATTAAATCCAGATTGTTTTCTGTTGTTATTTTTTCATTGGATACTTCATCATTTAATTTTGAACGCTTGAGGACGCCGACAAAGGCATTTTTCTGATCTTTGACTGGCAACGCTTCCTTGTATCGCCACCTGGGATTGTCCTTAATATGGTCAATGTATGACCTGACATTCAGAACGATATCTGGAACCTTCATAAGCTGTTGGGCGGTATCATCTGGGTCTGCGAACATAAGGTCTTTCATATCTACCACCCCCACCAGAATATTCTGGTCATTTACAATAAATATATCAGCAAGAACTTCATTATTGGTATTTTTTGCAGAATGGATAACCTCGCTAACTGGCATATCTTCCAGGACAATAAAAACTCCCGGACTCATATAATGACCAATGGTACCTACCGGATACCTTAATACTGTCGTCAGGCGATTAGACATCACCATGGACATGGAAGCCAATATTTTATTCTGGTTCTTTATTTTCATTCTGCTTAATAGTTTTGCAGCGTCGTCGACACCTAATTGTTCGAGAATGATAGCCGATTGTTCAGACGACATTTCGATCAGACAAGTTACCGCCAAATCTGGATATAAGTATCGAATCAGACTGATGATCAGCTTTTCTGGTAATTGATTCAGAAACTCCTGAATTTCTTCAGCAGAGTAACTTGATAGGACTAATGCTGCTTCGCGGGGATGATGTTCAACGAAATATATTGTGAGATTACTGCCTGACATTGATATCTTCATTATCCAGCAAGATAGATACATTATCTGTAAACAGCTTGGCCGGGATTAATGTGCGACCTGATTTTGTATTAAGAACGACACCCGTAGGTAATAACTCCAGAATTTCTCCCTGATAATCTTCTATTTGAATACATTGTCCAACCTGATAGGTTTTCTTCAGGTATCTTCCCGAAATCATATTCGACAGTGTTGGACCGGCACCCATTCCAAAGGCAAGTGATACAGCAGCAAGTATGGCTGTTACCAAAATTATCAGGATGTATTCAAATAGGGAAACATCCATCCCTGCTTGCGATAAGCCACTGATAACTGCAAAACTAATAACAAAAGCCCTTAAGGTACGACCCAGAATTTGCGCCTGCCTCCTGCCGCTGGAAGGCGCACTGGACTGAATCCGTTGATTGATATAATTTCCGATCCAGATCCCTGCTAACACCACTATTGCCGCGAGGAAGTATGTCGGCAGATTATTTATCAATCGTCCCAGCCATGCGGCAAGTCCTGGTAGTCCGAGACTTTCAACTGCCGCTGTTAAAAAAAACAAAATCAATAACCAGAATGCGATCCATCCAAAGATCACACCTATTGGCCAGTTCCTAAGGCCTGGAATGGAGGTAATACCCACTACATGAACAACTCGATCCAGTCCGGCGCTAAGCCGAATTATTATCCATTTTGTAAGTAATGCCAGAAGTAAGCCGGAAAATAGCAGAGTAAGTGCACTGACAAGATTTGGAAGATAATTGCTGACGATAACTGTCAGGTCATTTACGCTCTCAAGCAGTACGAATTTAATATTATTAAGAAACTCCATATTACTCTCGGATGTTTATCAATCAGAAAAAAATACCTTACTTGAATGCAAGAAGGTGACGTAGTCGAATTACTTATACTCTATATACCAACAACTATTCAAGCAACTGCTGATATAGAAGCTTCAACCGCAACCGCTCATACTTTATTTGCAGCTTCTCCATCTTCCGAATCAGTTACTCCGGGCCTACCAATCTTTTCTTCGCTGGCTTTTATAGGTGCGCCGCCAGCCAATGGTAACATCTGGCTGAGAATCCGCTGTCTTACCCAGACTAAATCCCCGAAAGTGTGTGGACGAATTTTAACCCCACATGAACCTTCAGAATAGGTCATTATCATGACCTCCGCTATTTTCGCTTAAATATATACGTCAGATAACTTTGAAATATAACAAATGAATAGATAGATCATGCCATATACTTAACTTATAAATATGTATGGTGATATAGTTTAAACATATCCGGAAAACACAGGTGCAACATGCAAGTATCGACCAGATTATTCATAAAACTAATCTCTTTCCTGATCTTTATGACCGTGTCCCAGATGGGATATTCCCATCAACATCTCAGCCAGGAACAGCTACAAATGTCGAAAGACCAAAGAAACCGGGTTTATGCCCCCTGGAATCCTGGCGACATTCAAACACTCAGAGACAAGATGGGATTAATTGGACCTGGACCAGTCTCCCCTATTCCCACAGCAAAATTTCCCGGCTACCTCAAATATCCTGAATCAGTCCAACAACTCATCCCTCAGGCTATGTATGCAGTTCAGCAAAAAGGCGGACGTAGCCCTTTGGGCCTGGCCAATCCAGGTGACGTAGTCCTCATTCCCGTTCCGCATAATGCAGACCCCATGGTCCAGGAAGCCATGACGCAGGCATTTGCATTACGAAAAATTGAAGCCAGAATCATTTATGAACATGAACTCGCCGGCATATCAAAACAAATCCTGGAAAAGATCGATGCCATAGAAAACGTCTTCAAGGCAGGCGATGGTCAGCAGGAACTCAACTTCCTCAATATCACTGGAAAAATCCCGGACTGGGAAGGCGCTGTTGCGTGGACACGTGATCAAGACCCATTACTGGCAGACGCCACATGGCCCGACTTTGAGTATAACGATGAACAGTTAGAAACAATTGCCAAGAACTATTTCACTCTAGTATCCGTAGCAGTCGTAAACTATCTGGATCAACATCCTGAAGTAGATAAAATATTCTGGCGGGACAGCGGTCGTGCCATTGCCAGACAAGATCTATTTCACCATGGTGAAAAATTATATGGTAACTACACCTACCTGAATAATTTCGACATCATGAGCAAAGTCCCGGCCTATCCTTCTGATGTCTGGCGACTCATAGAAAGTAAGTTAATGGAGGCAACCTCTTTCACAGATCGTGTAGAGGTATCTGATCCTGAAGGCAGTGCCTTTTATTTTGAATTAACACCCGAGCAAGCGCTTAGCTGGAGTAAAGGGGCCTATGCCCAGGGTCATATGTTTATGATCCCTACACAGTCCTCAGGTATTTTTCCCACTTCATATATTGATTACCCAGCCAGAAATAGTACATGGTTACCGCCAGTACTATTAACGACCGTGAACGGAATCATCTCCTCCAGCAACAGTCATGCATCTAACCACCCAAGAATGGAAATCCATATCAAAGACGGTTATGTACAAGATGTTAAAGGTGGCGGGCTGTATGGCGATGGATTTCGATTATGGCTTAACTATCCAAAAATCAATGATCTCACGTGGCCTTTTCAGAAGCATCCGGGTTTCTGGTGGTTGTTTGAAGCAGGCACAGCCACCAATCCAAAATATTTTAAACACCCAGGGGAAATTCTCGAAGGTAATAATATGTCCGAGCGCAATGCGGGTGGTGTCATTCACTGGTCATTTGGATCTGAAGTAAAAAACGGACCAGAGCCTGATAAGGAAAAAGCCCAAAGGTCACCTAAATCTTTTGCATTTGGAGAACAACACCAACTCCCGATTGGTCATGCAATGCATAACCATACATTATTGCCAACCTATCAGGTCAGGCTAAGAGACAGTGGTCAATGGATTACCTTAATTGAACATGGCCAAATTATGGCCAGTGAAGAACCTGAAGTCCGCGCGCTGGCTTCGCGTTACGGAAACCCTGACGAGATCCTTGCCCGTGACTGGATACCGGAGTTACCTGGAATTACCGCACCGGGTAATTATGATGATGATTATTCATCTAATCCAGGCAGACACTGGACCAACTGGGCAAACAGTATTCTTAATGGGACAAACAAGTATCAGCAGTAATTTAATAAATTAACCATTTTAATATTTGCACGTTCAATCAAGATTGAAAATCCGGACTTCGCTAGTGAATCAGTATATGCAAAAGGATTTTCGGATATCGTCCATATGGATGTCAGGGGTAATATTTCAAATCAACTAAACCTTATGGAGGTTTAGCCCTGACAGACGATCGTATAAAAAGAATTATCTACTTAATTAAAAGACACCACTGACGGTCAGCAAGGCGGATGGGGCTCGTTTACGATCCCGTAGTTCTCGTTCGATTACCGGGCTGAGATCTCGTTCACCTGAAAAGATAGTCCGGTCTCTGAAACCAGATGAGTCCACAAGATTATTACCTGAAAGCCGAACTTTAACGCCATACCAACGGGTAGTCTCAATAAACACGTTTAACTGTGGTTGTTCACTGTAGACCTCAAATTCATTAACCTTAAACAACGCTCTTTCATCGCGTTTAAGAAAGTACCAGCCCCATGCCACCTGCTGCACTTCAAAATCCTGTCGAAAATTCAGACTGATGGCATATTTATTTTCTACGTTATAAACAATGGGGAAGTCTCCAGCTCGACTGGACAAGATCCGGTTTTGGCCGGTTACCGGATCAACAACGGTAGAATCCTGCCAACGTGCCTTGATGTCGAACTTGCTGCCTGTAAGGCCCAACCAATCCAACGGTATGGTTGTCTCAAACTCCACTCCCCAACGCCTGCCGTCACCGATATTCCCTGGTGTTTCAAAGTCAGGCGTTAAAGGCAGTAAGTCCAGGACATCTGATATCCAGTGATGAAAAGCCCTTAAGGTGATAACAGAAAACCGCCCGAATCGACGTTCATGACTCAACTCCGTAATCCAGGTCCTGTCTGGTTTAAGATCAGGATTTCCTAATGCAAGATCCTCGTCATCAAATACCGTTGAACTCACAAAATCTGTCAGGTCAAGTTGCGACACCTCCCGCGCAACCCGAATTCGAGTTTGCTTTTCCTGGTCAGACGACCAGGTAAAGACTGCCTGTGGTTTTAGAAAGAAAAAATTACGTTTTTGTTCAGCATCACCAGTCTGGGTAATAGTAGATACCTCAGCTCCCAGACCATAATCCAGCTCAAAAACACTACCGGACCAGGTGTCCTGCAATAGAAAGTCCCAGCGTTGCTCTTTTACAAAGGAATTGGCACCGGGAATATCCACGTCAACCGGCCCGCTACCCGTATCCAGTGTCTGGTCAAGACTACCATTGAGACTGTTATATGCCCGCTCCATATTTAACTGCAGTGAATGGTTTTGAAAAAATTTCCAGTCAAGTTCAATGCGGGTAATTAATTCCCTGGCAACTGAATTTTCTTCAGCTATACGTAGTGAGGTCTGTACCCCGTCGATATCATCAGTACGTTGGGATTGTAGTCCATCTTCTTTCGAATAATTAAAAAGAACTATTGTTTTACCAACGAGGTTACGAGTGAGATTTCTCTCCGCATCAATCCCGAACTCAAAGACAGGAATATCAAAACGTTCAACAAAGGTAACCTGGCTGGAATCAACCCCTGTTAGCTGAGATACGCGATTTGAAACCAGGTCCTGATTGCGCTTTTCGTCTGAAACATTTGCATTGAGATTGACCAGCGTCTCACCCAGCCTTGTAACTGCGTTTATATTTCCAGTAATAGTGTGATTTCTGTTCTCCCTGTTATCGATCCGATTTTCTGTCAGAATATTTTCGCCATCAAAAAGCTGATCGGTCCCATCACGACCATAGGTATTTTTAAAAAAAGAAATTCCGGCATTGTATTCAATCTCCTGCCAATTATCGGTCAGTGATGCGTTGATTGAAGGCGTTATTGGTCCATGCCTGGCAGGCTGTTCCAGTGAGGCTTCCCACTTTACTGTTGCATGGGTTTGTTCTCGAGTGATGATGTTGATGACAGCAGATTGGCCACGCAAATCAATACCTCGCACCTGTCCACGAATCAACTCAATACGTTCCACATTGCCCGCGGGGATACGGGCTAAAATAGCAGACGGAAGATCTTGTTTCGCACTCGGGCGATTATTATTAATTAACAGATTTCCTGCTGCACCAGCATATCCTCTGGTTTCATCATCGCTTTCTTCCAGCTCAAATCCAGGGACTTGTTCAACCATATCCAGTGCGGTAAGCGGATTGAATTTACTGAAGTATGCCGTAGAAAAAGTTACAACCTCATCTTCGTTACCAGTGTCCTGAGCGACAGCAAGTTGAACAAGCAAAAGCGAGGATAAAATTATTAAACTCAAGTATTTCATAGGGTTGCTAGATTAACATTTCTTCCAGATTTCGTACCATAGTTCTGATTTAGTTACTTTTTTAATTCTTAATTAATTTAAAGTTGACTTAACACGCAAATTTTAAAGTGCTAACCTCTATCAATTCGCTTATCGAGGGTGCGCACATGATTAATAAACAGTCCAGAAGGTCATTTCTTAAAACGACAGCCGGTTTAGGCATGGCCGCATCATTACCTATGCCAGTCATGTCACAGATGAGTGATACCGCTATACCCTTAATCAAAAGGGCAATCCCCGGTACCACAGAAATGCTCCCCCTGGTTGGCTTTGGCTCCTCTGCCGCCGTCATGCCCATTATGCAAACCGGACCCGATGTGGTCAGTGAGCTTTTAGAGGTAATGGTAAATCTTGGTGCAAGTGTCATTGATACTGCACCCAGACCCCTGGATATAGATACCGCTTTTGGCAAGGTACTACAAGATTCAAGATGGAAGGATAAATTGTTTGTGACCAGCAAGATGGGGCGAGGCGATGACCGTAACAACCGTTCTATCACCAAACAACAGGCCATAGCGCAGATAAACCAGACACGAAGATTATTTAATCGTCACCCTGCCGATTTGATTTTCAACGACAGTATGCTGGACCTGGATATCCACTGGCCGACATTAATGGATTTAAAAGACAAGGGTGATGCCCGCTACATAGGCTACACCATGTCCAATACCAGTGGCCATGAAGACATGATCGCCAATATGAAAAAATATCAGCCAGATATTATAGCCGTGAATTATTCACTCGTAGAGCCAGATGCAGAACAACGCATCCTGCCCATGGCCAGGGACATGGGAATCGGCGTCATCATCATTACCCCTTTTGGCGGAGGTGATTTTTTCAAGAGAGTTAACAATCACCCATTACCAGACTGGGTTGCTGATTTCGATTGCACTAGCTGGGCGCAATTCAATCTTAAATATGTAATCAGCGAACCAGCCGTCACCAGTATTGTCACCGAGACGACCAAGGCGCATCACTTTAAAGAGAATATTCTCACCGCAACAGGACGCCTACCAGACGCCCAGACCCGTAGGAGGATTAAGGCACACTTTGATTCATTGGCTGCTTAATGTCTTCATTGTTGCCCTTCTTGCAGTAGGCTTCATCGCAAATGTACTGGCTCACGTGCCAGTACCCCTGGACAAAGTCCCTGCTGTCGTACTGGAATCAGTCATCAAAAGGGAACCGGGCATGATCATGCATGAAGCCTCAGTGGACGTTTCCCACTCCGCAGTCCCAATCGAAAACGTAGTCGTTACCTATGTCATAAAGGGAACTTCATCCCAAGGAAAGGAAATTGCTGTGGAAGTCACTAACAGGGGACTGGTATTACAAATATACGACAGAGTGTACTACGAAGAATATATAGAGGACTGATTGGTGACTACCTATTATTAGTTGTGGCATTGCAAGACGTGAGTCTTATCTTGCTATTACCAATTGGGTTCAGAAACTACCACTCACGGTCAATATCACATCTGTACCTATCTTGCGTCTTTCCAGTTCACGGGATTCAAACGGGGAAAGATCACGCAATCCTGTAAACACCAGCCTGTCCCTGTCTTTGCTGAAGTTCAGGATGTTCTCCAATGCTAATCGAATATTTAGACCCCACCATCTGGAGGTTTCCACGAATGCGTGTAAGCGCAAGCTGGCATCGCGGATATCCAGTTCGTTGGTCTTGAATTGAGGCCGCTCGCCCTGGTCTTCAGCACGCCATCCCCATGAGACCCGTTGCGCCTGAAAGTCCTGACGGTAATCGACAATAAACGTCCATTCTGTTTCATTTTCAAATGATATGGGCGGATGGGGATTGAAATACCCGCCGGATCCCAGTACTCGTTTTGCACCGGTTACCGGGTCTGTTACCGATGAATCTTGCCAGCCTAATTGCATGTCCAGGCGGGCACCGGCAAGATGCATCCATTCCAGGGAAAATGTGGATTCCACCTTAAGCCCAACACGATTCCCATCGCCAATGTTTCCCACGGCCTCAAAAAATTCATCGGGGCGACCCGCTACTTTAATGGGTAGTAGATCAATCACATCATTGATTGAATGATAATAACCAGAAAGTGTCACTACACCGAGTTCACCAAAGCGGAATTCCTGGCTGAGATCAAATACCCAGGTGACCTGGGGTTTTAGATCCGGGTTACCAACCGTCAGGTCGTTGTCTTGCAATACTGTGGTACTCACAAAATCATCCAGGTTTAATTGTGACACATCTCGCCTGGCACCAAAGCGGGTTTGCATACGTGAATTAGGTGACCAGGTAAGCAGGGATTCGGGTTTAACAAAAGTAAAGGTGCGCGATTGCACGGTGTCCCCGGTCGTTGACAGGTTGGATATTTCAACACCAACACCATAGTCCAGGGTTACGTTACCCATGCTCCAGGTGTCCTTGGTGATAAAGTCACCTCGCTTTTCCTTGACCTTGACATTACCTCCGGGTACCGGCTCTGTCACCGTTGGTATATCAGGACGATGGGTTATCTGCACCAGCGCCTTATCAAGAATATTCAATGCACCTTCAAGATTGAACTGCACAGCATGGTTTCCCCATCCAGCCCAGTTGAATTCAATCCGGGCAATGGCCTCGGAGATGTCAGCATCGGTGTCCTCAATGATATAGCGGGTTTCTATGTTGTTATTATCAAATGTCCGTTGCGTTGCATCCGGGTACTGGTGGGTATAGTTATAAAGCACGATCCCTTTCGCCAGCAGGTCTTCGCTAAGGAAGCGCTCTGCATCCAGCCCAACTTCAACAATATGGTTACGTCGTTCGTCATAAAAAAGATCCGATCTTGGGTCACCGCTACGCGGTGGCCAGGGTTGCCTGGTCAATAAAGTTTTAACATTTCGGTGTTGAACGGCCCCTTTAGTATTTAATTGCACCAGGGTTTGACCTAGCCAGGTTGAGGCATTACCAAATAGAGTCGCATCATAACCTTCAAAGCCGTCATGTCCATGGCCTTTGTAATTGTAACGTTTTTCTATCACGTTACCGTCAGCATCAAAGATCCACTCAGGTCCCGGGTCGCCATTACTGGTGATATAAAGAATACCGCCAACACTGTATTGCACCTGTTTTGAGCGGTCGGTAAGTGTGGCGTCTATCTGTGGAGAGACACCCATGTCAAAATTCTCACCGACTATCATATTCCAGCGGGTCGTTGCAGGAGTATCTTCGCGCAATATGATGTTTACGACGACCGACTGGCCACGCATATCCACACCTTTGAGCTGACCTCTTATAAGTTCAATACGCTCAACATTTGTTGCAGGAATACGTTTGAGCATAGCGGCAGGAAGATCGTCTTTGGTACTGGGTCGTCTGCCATTAATTATTACGTTTCCTGCAGCCGCACCAAAACCACGTTGGTCACCGCCATTATCCAGGGTAAAGCCAGGAATTCTGGAAACCATATCGAACGCCGTGACAGGCTGGTAGCGTTGAAAGAAGCCAGCGGGATAATTAACGCTTTCACCGTTGCCTTCATTCATCATCTGGGTCTGGTCTTGTTCGTCATGAATTTCAAACTGGGCAGACGCGGTGTATGAGGTCAAACATAACAGTACAATTGACAATAACTGGTTATTTGAGATTGCTATCAAAACATTGCTCTCCCTAATGAGAAACGTAAACTAATTGAGTTGATCTTGACGGTTAGATTTAAACAAATATTGAGGTGTTATGACCAGATTGAATTATGGAAGTCTTAAGGAGATTAATTCAGGACTATGGCCTCGACCTGCGACTGCTATGACGATATGTTGTTTACCATTAGACATATAGGTCATGGGTACCCCGGTTTGAGGTGCAGGTAATTCAATTTCAGCTATGCGTTCACCCGTTGATTTATCATAAGCATAAAGAACTGGTCGACCACCCACGCCTTCACCGGCAATCAACAGGGTACCGGTAACCAGCATACCAACCCGCATGGCACGCCCGGTGCGCCCAATGTCCAGTCCGGCAAGGGCGGGATGATTTTTAATTTCATCAGGGGTATCTGCATTGGGGACCTGCCAGAGGGTTTCCCCTTTATTTAAATCGATGGCTGTTATCTCGCCGTAGGGTGGTTTAATGGCAGGAAGACCATCCACCAACATCTCCTCCACTGGCATTAATTTGTAATCCACCGTGATGCCATCTGTTGGCGGTAACAGGCCTTCGATTGCGGCATTTAACTGGGAACTCACATAAAGAATACCCGTCTGCGGATCAACAGCTCCACCTTCCCAGTTGGCGCCACCGGTAGAACGCGGAAACATGATAGTTCCTCGATAAGCATTTTGGGGATCAGAAATCTCAATAGGGGTATAGATTGGTCCAAACCGTACGCCTTGTATTAGTTGCCTCGCCTTGCGTCTTAATTCAGGCGTGTAATCAAGCAGGTCATTCTCTGTAAAACCCTGACGGGTAAATGCAGGAGGTTTTACCGGAACAGGTTGTGTTGGTGAGAGTCTTTCACCTGGAACATTGGTGTCCGTAGGCACCGGACGTTCCTCAATGGGAAACACGGGCTCACCAGTAATCCGATTAAACAAGAACACCCATCCTTGCTTGGTGATCTGGGCAACGGCAGGTATCTCATTTCCATCAACGTTTATATCCACCAGGATAGGTGCGGCAGGATTATCAAAGTCCCAGACATCATGATGGACGATTTGAAAATGCCATCGGCGTAAACCGGTCCTGACATCCAGTGCCACCAGGCTACTGGAAAAAAGATTGTCACCCAGACGGTGACCGCCATACCAGTCATGGGTAGAAGCTTCTGTTGGGAGATACACTATTCCAAGTTCTGGATCAGCGGAAAAGGTGGTCCATACCCCGGCATTTCCTGAGTAATGATTAGAACCCTCCTCCCAGGTCTCAGCGCCCACTTCACCATCTTTGGGAACTACGTGAAACGTCCAGAGTAATTCCCCTGTTGCTGCATCAAACCCACGTATATCACCGGGAATGTTTTCCGGTTGGCGATGTAAGCGCCCGGTAACATGGGCTGAGCCAACTATGACGACATCGTTAACGATGACGGGTGGTGATGATGAGCCTATGGTCCCGATGGGATTAACGCCGTCAGGAATTCGAACAGAATCAAAAAGATCTATGATGCCATCATCATTAAACTCGTTAACTGGTATTCCAGTCTTAGCATCTAAAGAGATTAAACGATAACCCGGTGTTATCACAAAGATACGTGGTTTTTCGTCGCTACTCCCCTGCCAAAAGGCCACGCCACGACCGGAGTTAAACCGCGGAGATCGGCTGCCACGCTGCCCCTCATCCATTCGATATACCCAGAGTGTCTCACCGTTAGCGGCATCAATAGCGACCACTGTACGACGGACACCCGCGGTAGCATAGATCACACCGTCGATCATTAATGGTGTCGTACGGTAGATGTTTTCCGGGAAGGGTCCATAGTTCGCGGCCGACCATCGCCAGGCAATTTTAAGCCCTGCAACATTATCGGCATTGATCTGATCCAGTGGGGAATAACGAGTACTGGACAGATCGGCCCCATAAGCAGGCCACTCCCCATCCAGGGTCGATGGCTGTGCCATGGCAACGAAGCCATACATGACATATAAAAGAAAACCGATACGAATTTTTATAAGCGTTTTCATTTTATTGTGATCAGCACGCTAAGCTTACTCTGGCATTTGATAACCTGGCGTGGACAATGATAAGGCCTTTTCCTCTTCACTCATGTCTTCTGGAATCCCTTCGAATAAGGGTGAGCTGAGATAACGTTCGCCCGTATCGGGTAACATCGCCAGGATCACTGAGCCTTTGTCTGCCTTCTCAGCTATCTGCATAGCCACTCCAAAGGTCGCACCACCTGAGACACCAGTCAATATCCCCTCCTGCTGAGCGAGTTTTCGGGACCAGGCGATACCATCGGCTCCGGTAACAGGAATCAATTCATCATAAAAATGCTGATCAATGGCCTCTTGTAATACATGAGGAATAAAGTCAGGTGTCCAGCCCTGTATAGGATGCGGTTCAAAGGCAGAGTGACTCGCATCGGGTTCATTATTGGTATTACGTTCCTGTTCCACGCCACTACCAATCAACTGAGCATTTGAGGGCTCGCTTAATATGATTTTAGTTTCGGGTGATTCTTTTCTTAACACACGGGCGACACCGGTTACCGTTCCCCCCGTGCCATACCCAGATACGAAGTAATTCAGTTTCTTATCACTGAAATCATTCATGATTTCCCTTGCGGTAGTATTTTCGTGTATCAATGCGTTGTCCGGGGTTTCAAACTGGTGTGCCAAAAACCAGCCATTGGCCTCTGCCAGTTCCACGGCCTTTTTATACATACCAAATCCCTTTTCCGCCCGGGGAGTCAGGACGAGTTTTGCACCGAAGAAACGCATTAACTTGCGTCGTTCTATGGAGAACGAATCTGCCATCGTCACTACCAGAGGATGACCTGTTGCCGCACAGACCATTGCGAGTCCGATACCGGTATTACCGCTGGTGGCCTCAACCACTGTCTGACCTGGTTTCAGGTCACCGCGTTTTTCTGCTTCTTCAATAATACTGATAGCAAGACGATCTTTAACCGAGGCTGCTGGATTAAAAAATTCTGCCTTTACATAAAGTTCAACATGGTCAGGTGCAAGATTATTTACCCGTATGCAAGGTGTATCACCAATGGTATCCAGGATACTCTCGTACAGTCTTTGTCTACCTTGTGTCGTTCTTGAACTTGATGCGGTCATAACCCCTCCTGTTTATTTTTTATTAACTACCTTCTCGGTCAATTTAGCAGTATTTCTTTACCGTCTATAAATACCTTGATTGCCTTTAAATTACGGATCTCATCGGCTTGAACATCAAGAATATTATCTGAAAGTATAACAAAATCGGCCAGCATTCCAGTTTGAATCGAACCTTTAATTTTTTCATCGAAATTAAAATAGGCTGGCGCAACAGTATGCAGGCGTATTGCCTCTTTAACACTCACGGCTTCTTCTGGACCATAAACATTGCCGTCAAATCCTTTGCGGGTTACTGCAGTCCAGATTGTAAGAAAAGGACTATAAGGCGCGGTATCTGATCCATGGGATACGGTAATCCCTGATTCCTGTAATGATCTGGTGGGGTTTTGTGTTCGCTCTCTATCTGGAGTTAATGCCTCTTTCGCATAAGCACCCAGACCAACGGTAAAGGCCGGTTGGCTGGCTACCATAATATTATTCTTAGCCATCAAAGTAATAGTCTCATCTGGAGGTTTAACTGCAACATGATGCATAAAATGACGATGATCGTCACGGGGTTGTTCCCTTAGAATCTGACTAATCTGTTCTGCGACCATCTTAACTGCACCATCGCCCATGGTATGTATACCTAGTTGCCAGCCAAGCTCATGTACCCGTTTTGCAACCGGATAAAATACCTCTGCAGGGATCCTGATTGCACCATAAAACCCGGGACGGTCTTTATATTCCTCCAATGACCAGAAAACAGGGGCGCTTAATCCCCCATCGATGCTCATCTTCACCGCACCCAATTTTAAACGTTCATCTCCAAAGCCGGTGTGAAAACCTATTGCCTCAATCGCTTCAATCTCTTTTTGAATACCTAGCTCAACATCATCATAATTATCATGACCTGGTTGTAATCTGACTTGCATGGTTGCCCGCGGCAATGCCTCGCCATATCGATCATACAATTCCTGTACCTGCGCAATACCCTGAGGTCTTATTCCTGAGATATTCACACTGGTGATCCCCAGGCTAATCAAATCATTCAACAACGCACGCATGTCCCTGATACCTTGTTCGTAGCTGATTTCTATTTCATCATCTGGCGCGACCTTATCAACCAATCGTTTTGCCGCCTCCAGTATTCTGCCAGTTGGTTCGCCATTCTCATCCCTGAATATCCACCCTCCTTCTGGATCTGGAGTATCCCTATTGATATTGGCCAGTTCTAAAGCACGAGAGTTCAGCAAATAGGTATGTGGACCACGTGTTAGAATTACCGGGTTATCCGGACTCATTTCATCCAGGTCCCAGCGGGTAGGTACCTTATTATTGGGCCAGTCCATACGTGTCAGTCCGCCCTTGATCCATTCTTCTCCCGGGGTGACCTCAACTTTACCTGCAAAGGAATGACGCAATTCTTCCATATTCGTTACCCCCTGGGTCCATTCAGGAACCGCCGGAATTAACGCACCTTGCCATTCCTGCAATCTTCGCCCCGGTCCGAGGTGGATATGATTATCATTAAACCCCGGCACGACGGTTTGCCCTTCCAGATCTATAACGATCACATCATTAGAAACCTTATTCAGGACTTCCTCTGTGCTTCCCACCGCGACGAACTTGTTATCATTTATCGCAAACGCCTCAACAACATCAAAATCATTATTAACTGTAATGACATTGCCATTCACAAAAACGTAAGAAGCAGGAAATTTTTCCTGTATCTCAATTTGCACAGGCGCTTCGCTTTCGCAAGCCGTCAATAAAAGGATAAATATAAAACTAAAAATAGTCCTCGTTATATACTTATGTTCCGTGTTGTTACCCATGGCAAGAATCCTATATTGTCTGAAACTTAAACTATAGTTTAAAAACCTAATCTTCCGTTTCATTAAACCAGCACATTATTTACTGAGCTTACATTTCTTTAAGATAGTAAAATGAGATGATACTCTAAACAATATCATATGAAATATATCTACATACATATCTGCTTTCTGATGTTTCTCCCTGTTTCTATTCTCGGTCAGGAATTACCTGTATTTGATAAGGATGAAGCAGAAGTTATCTCATATCCGGCAACATTTTTTTCACAATATCAACCACTCACAGCCCTGGATATGGTCAGGCAAGTACCGGGGTTTCAGCTGAATGATGGAGATGAATTACGTGGATTTGGTAGTGCTGCAGGAAATATTCTCATTGACTCTAGCAGACCGAGTGCAAAACAAGATGTCGTTTCTGATATTTTAACCCGTATTCCCGCTGCAAATGTCAAACATATTGAATTGATACGAGGACAGGTTCAGGACATCAATATGCAGGGACATTCTGTCGTTGTGAATGTTATTTTGATTAATGATAATCTTACAACTATTCGTTGGGAAACATTTATTACACATACCAGTCCGTCACCATTAGGTATCGGTGGCAATATTTCCATGGCCAGGCAGTGGAATTCAATTGATTACAATTTTGGAATCGACCTGGAGCGTGATACGAACGGAATTAACGGCACTGTTGAAAGGTATGACGCCGATAACAACCTGATTCAGTTACGTAGAGATGACCGTAAACAAACTGGAATTGGTATTAGTGGTATTTTTTTAAATGCGTCGACAACTATCAATGAAACCCTTTACCAGTTTAATTCACGTTTTGGATATAGAGATGGTGACGGCGAAGAAATTTCCCGTCGTTTTCCATGGGGGACAACAGAACCTCCATTTGAAATTATTTTTAATAATAGCGATACGAATCCTGAGTTTGAAATTGGAATAGATGCAGAACGCTCATTAAATACTTCCTTACAGGGTAAAGGTATTTTTGTTTACACGAAGAGTAACGCTGACGAGTTAGATACTCAGGAAACGATAGACAATGCTGGCAACAGAACAAATTTTAAAGAAGTCAATCTTGGAACTGATACCTCAGAGGCCATTGTCCGCCTGGAATTTGACTGGTCACGCTGGTCTGATCATGATATCTCCGCAGACATTGAGGGGGCTTATAACACTCTCGATAATTCACTGGTACTCAATGAAGATTCAGGTTCTGGTCCTGAGGAGACTTTTGTCCCAAATGGGAACTCAAGAGTAAAAGAAATACGTGGTGATTTTCTGATTAAAGATACCTGGACCATGGGAGATTTTGTCTGGGACTACGGCCTGGGGGCTGAGATT
Organism: uncultured Gammaproteobacteria bacterium; assembly: GCA_943788815.1. GTDB lineage: Bacteria > Pseudomonadota > Gammaproteobacteria > Eutrophobiales > Eutrophobiaceae > Eutrophobius. The sequence goes on along the minus strand of CALSRS010000001.1, from coordinate 2,103,740 downwards.
TCCACCATTACGCAAACTGGCGATACAGATCAAAAACGAAGTTTCTTCTTTATCAAACCGACGAGTTTATTAAGTTATTCTCCAAACCAACAGCAACAGACTCGACTTCATTTTGAAAGGGATGTGTCACAACTCGATTTTAATGATTTCGTCAGCACGACGGTATTTGTAGACGATGACCTGGCCCTGGGTAACCCGAACCTGAAACCTCAAACTACATGGAAAGCCGAATTGAGTCATGAACGTCGCTTTGGAGAATTGGGTGTGGTTACCATTACCGCATTTCATCACTGGTTAGAAGACGTACTTGATCTACTTCCCATTTCTGATGACTTTGAGACCCCTGGTAATATTGGTAATGGCCGCACATGGGGCATGATATTTAGAACAACCATGCCACTACACTGGATCAATTTGAAGGGTGCCCGCCTGGACATACAAACACGCCTGCAAGACTCTAGGGTAACTGATCCTGTCACTGGAACTAGCCGTAATCTTTCAGCATTCTCAGCATTTCCTGGTCCACCTACAATCCGTTTTTTAAGTGATAATGACTACGTAGTTGATATCGCTTTTCGTCAGGATCTTGAAGATGCCAAATTAGCCTGGGGCTTCGATACTGCGTTTCAGGCAGACCGGGTTGTGTTTAAAGTCAATGAACTGGAAAACTTTGAAGAAGGTGTTGAGGTAAATGCCTTTATCGAAACTACCCGTTGGTTGGGCATTAAAATCAGACTCGAAGGGAGAAACCTCACAAACTATCTTGAGGTCAGAGATAGACTTTCCTTCACCGCAAGAAGGGAAATTTCCCCGGTTTTAAGAAGAGAATTTCGCTTACGCAAGCCAAATCGGATATTCACACTCACCTTTTCGGGAAGCTATTAAATCCTTGAATCATTAATCCATGTAACGCTTTTGCAAAATATATATAAAGTACTCCTATGGAAGAATTAATGAATAACGTAAATGCCCAGATGGCAGAACTCCCTTCGTGGGTACAAATCTGGATGGACTGGATGATGGTGATTTTTCTCAGTTCTTTGTTTTTTGTCTGGAAGCACAAGGGCGCTCGTTGGGTAGCACTCTCGTTAATATTAAGTATGCCTCTAGGCATACTGGTATTTTATCTGTCGAATACTGTACACCTATTGGGGATAGTACACCTCTTGTTGTGGTCACCGATTCTAATTTACATCATGCGCGTGGAGTTCAAATCTGATGATTTCAAACTCAAAAGTCCCTATGGCGTCTGGACTATTTTATTAATGGTAACTATCGTCATATCATTGTTGTTCGACATTAGGGACCTAATAATCGTCATGATGGGACTAAAGTAAATCCATTGAGCCAGATCTCATTTCACACAGATTTATTAGCTATTAATCATAAGCGAATATAAATCACCTTCGATGTATATAACATTTCAGAAACACAATACTGATGAATAATTAATTAAGAATTATTTCACCAGTGCCTTTGATTCCTCTACCAACATGTTCACAAATACCTGCTGCCAACCATCAACAGCCTTGCGATATTCTTCTGGATTAATAAATGCCTTGTAACCCTCTTGCGGTATACGAGGGATCTTGTTTCTAAGGTCATACCAATAACCGTGTGCGCCGAGATAAACGTCAACGGGAAGGTTTTGCAGATAATAGAATGTCGCGGCCATATCGTCAGCAATGTTTGGATATTCTTTATTTCCAAGTAACGGCGTACTTGCGATGCGCAATCCACCTAACAGAATGACGTTGTATTGTTGTCCTTCTTCTTCTGCCACCATGGTAAACGTCAGAGTGCCTGGGGTATGACCCGGGGTATCATGGACTTTAATTTCAATGTCACCTAGTTGAATCACCTCTCCGGCATCAATGACTCTATTGACTTCAGCAGGGGCCCAACTTCCATCACCGCCTGACTCCACCATCGCTTTGTCTTCTTCTGAAGAAAGGATGTCAGCGCTAGTCATTTCCTGCATCAACGAATGACCACCAACGTGATCACTGTGGGCATGAGTTCCAATTAACAGCTTGACGTCTTTTGGGTTAAACCCCAGCTTTTCAATGTTCGCAAGCATCATAGGTACCCTGTCTTCATAGGTACTATCAAACAGGACATGTCCTTGATCACTGGTGATCAGGTAGGAAGCCGCCTGAATAGTCGTGCCAATAAAATAAATATTGTCGATAATCTTAAAGGGCTCGACGGGTAGTGTTCGATCCGGGTGGTCCTGTCCTACTGATGGTGGTGATTGTGCGAAAGTGTTGATGGAAAATAGAAAAACGATGATTAGTTGCGCGGTCTTGAAAAATCTCATGACTCCTCCTCCCCTGAATTTCAAAAGTTATTTTTTATACTAAATTGGATACAGATATATTTAAATGAATTATTTTTACGGTGCTTATGACCAACTAAGGTCATGCTTGTTTATAGGTGTGAAACGGACTCGTTTACCCGTTGCAAAATAGATGGCATTGGCCACCGCCGGTGGTGATGGTGGTCCGCCTGGTTCACCCATACCACCCCACCAGCCATCTTGTGACAATGCGAAATGGGTTTCCACAGGTGGCATCTGGTTCATGCGCATCAGGTTATAGGTATCAAAGTTATTATTTTTAAAATGGCCATTGTCCAGATCCAGACCGGCATACAATGCATGAGATAGTTCCCAGCATACGGCGCCTTCAAGCTGCTCACTGGCATTCAACGGATTAATGACGTATCCACTGTTAACCACGATGATGACCTTTTCTATATTTAGTTGTCCGCGTCGACTTACCGTTACTGTGGCACAGGCCGCTGATATTGACCCATGATCTTCTATCACCGCCAGCCCCATCCCTTCACCTTTGGGTAAATCCGTTGTAAAGCCGGCCACTTCTTTCAATTTTAAAAGGACACGTTGCCAGGGTTCCTGGCCCTTGGTCATTTCCAGGCGCCATTCCAGCGGATCCCAATCTCCAGCCAGGGCCATCTCATCAACAAATTGCTCAATCATAAAACCGTTCTGGTTTGCACCGGGTGCCCGATGTGTCGTCGTTGGTATGTGGCCATTGACGTTATGTCGTTCATGTCGCCGATTGGGGATATGGTAGGGCATCGTACTAATAGAATAATCCGCCGTAGCAGGGCCGTTTCGCTTCACACCGCCACTGGGAAACCAGACTGCGCGAGAATAAAAAGCATCGGGTAGACCATTATCACCCAAGGAGGCACTGAGTCGGCTATGAACCGGTGCCCGTTGTTTATCCTGCATGATATCTTCTTCACGTGACCAGATAACTTTTACCGGTTTTTTTAATCGATTAGAAAGTTCAGCCGCCTGTCTGACTACAGCAGTACGCCCGCCTCCGCCTCCTCCACCAAAGGCACCGCCAATAAAAGGAGTATTAACGTATATATCTTTTGGATCTCGCTGTAACTGATCCGCTACCAACTTAAGTGGTAGTGATTGATCCTGGGCCGGGGCCCACACATCAACCCTTTCATCGGTGACACTCACCGTGGCATTGATGGGTTCCATGCGAGCATGCGTTTCATAGGGCCGATAAAATTCTGCATTTAATACTTTGTCAGCCTTATCGATGATTGGTCTGGGGTCTTGCCCACTCTCATGGCTAATCTCACCTGGCTCATCAAAGAGACTATTGGCAAGACTCGCCTGGCTTTCATTACTTACTTCTCCGTCTGTACCAAATTCCCATTCAACCGGCATGAGATCCAATGCTGTCTTGGCTCGATACCAGGTGTCGGCCACGACGGCCACGCCGTTTTGCAGATCGGCATCTGTACTCTTGCCTGGCACGGCCTTTAATTCAACAATGTCGACTATCCCCGCTCTTCCCCTGATAGCATCAGGGTCAAAACTTTTCAGTTTGCCCCAGGGTACGGGACAACATTTGACTGCGGCATATACCATACCTGGCAAACGAGTATCGATAGCATATTGAGCACTGCCATTGACCTTGACCGGGACATCAACACGAGGGACAGGTGTGCCTAATAACCACCACTGATCTGGAGACTTAATTGCTGGTTCTTTATCCAGTGACGTTTGTGCCGCCAATTCAGCAAACTGCGCGTAGGTCCCATGATGGCTACCTGATCGTAACTCACCTTGCTTTGCAATAACGTCTTGGGGTTTTACTTTCCACACGCTGGCCGCCGCTGCCTTTAATCTTTCGCGAGCCGATGCCCCCGCCTGCATAATATGTGGGTGACGTCGACGCACCACAGCAGACCCACTGGTCCCCGTGGCGATATATTCTTCGCCATAATTAACATGTCGGTTTATATCCGCAAATACTGCCTGGACATTTTCCCATAGCACATCCAGTTCTTCCGCCACCATCATGGCCACTGACGTTAAAGCACCCTGCCCTTGTTCACTATGGGGAACACGGATGGTCACCGTACCGTCCGTATCTATCGACAGCCAGGCATTGATCTCATCACCATCAGTGGGAGTCGTCCAGGGTTTTGGTGCAACAACCGCAGCGCCCACGCCCGGAACATGAAAGCCCAGCAACATTCCGCCACTGGTACCCACCATGGTGCGGATCATAGTCCGCCGGGTCATAGTCGGGTTGATTGACATCAGGCTTTGGTCTCCTGCATTAAATCTGCAGCACGTTTAATGGCTTTTCTGATTTTCAGATAAGTACCGCAGCGGCAAAGGTTGCCCGACATGGCCGCATCGATCTCACTGTTAGTGGGATTAGACGAACGTGACAACAAGGCCGTTGCTGCCATGATCTGACCAGACTGGCAGTAACCACATTGTGGTACGCCATTTTCTATCCAGGCTTGTTGAACTGGATGAGTATTATCATCTGATAGGCCTTCTATGGTGGTAATCTCTTTTCCCACCGCGCTTGAAACGGGTGTGGAACAAGATTTAACCGACCTGCCATCGACATGCACCGTACAGGCACCACATTCAGCGATACCACATCCAAACTTTGTCCCGGTCAGACCAACACTGTCGCGAAGTACCCATAACAGCGGGGTTTCCGGTTCAATATCGACCTGATGTTCATTGCCATTAATTTTGAGTTTTATTGTCATAGATTAGCCAAGTGTATCAAAATGCGCCTTCATCTTTTTTCGCATTTGTGCGTCTGCTGTTCGACCCATGCCGCCACCAATATTATCTACCAGGTGATGTGCTTTATTCGTTTCCGTTAACACCGTATTAATGTTGGTCACGCCAAGTATATATTTAAGATTAAACTGGGCCCACGATTTTACATCTATCTCAGCAGCCCAGTCTGGTAGATCATGTCCACGAACAATACTAAATAATTCACCGCCATTAAACGGGCTGTTTATCATCACGCCTATACCCAGGTCTCTTGCCAAAGGTAATACGCGATTTTCTGCCTGAGGTTCCACTAATGAAAAATTAACCTGGATAAAATCGGGTTTTTCTTTTTTCATAAAGGACTCCATGCGTTCATGGTCCTCTGTGAATGACGAGGTAATACCGATATATCGTGCCTCTCCCTTGTCTTTATATTCACGTAGTGTCGGCCAGTGTATATCCATATCAGTCATACTTTCTATAAAGACCAGATCTGCAGGATGCCGATCAAAAAGTTGATTGGTTAGTTCAAATTGTTTTATCCCACCTTGCTTATCTACCTCGCGTACTGTCATAAAACGATTCAGACCAATCTTGGTACTGACAAACAATTTGTCCTTGAACCGAGGATCAGCAAGTATCTTTCCAAAAGCTTCGTCGACTTCATATTCTCTAGGAGCGGTATCCACCACGCTGGCTCCGTGTCTCACCATGGTTTCAATCAATGATTCGACCAGCGAAGGTCCGTCTTTAAGAATTTCTCTCACCGGCGCTGAGGAACCAAATCCTATAACTGGCAGCATTTCATTGGTACCGGGTATAGCCCTTTTGAGCATTCTTTCCATACCTTGAGAAAATACGGAATGGGGTAATAATCCCGATGCACCAAGCGCGGCCATGGTTTTTATTATTTGCCTACGGGTAATTTGATTTACCATAAAAGACGTTCCTCTTAAATTTGTTACATTTATATCTAGCACAATGAATATGGATTCTGTGTGAAACTAATTAACAGTATATTCGTGCGCTAGGGGAAAACAAATATACACATAAGCCTTTGATGGCCCTAGAAAATTATCTGTAGACGATCGGCTTTAACTTATACTCAGCAATTTCAGGAGCTTGCCGCCGACTAAAGTGGGGTCAGATAACACTTTCTTATCGCCGACTAAAGTGGGGTCAGATAACACTTTCTTATCATCAATAAGAAAATATTTTAGCGTTAGAAAGTGTTATCTGACCCCACTTTTACCACTTTTATTTTCGATATATATAAGGTGTCGAATCATTTAAATTCCGATACCGCTCTCGCAACCGTGACGACCTGGAAACCATAGGAATAAGTTCACCGTTAATAATCACTGTTTCCGCACGGGTCAGTAGCTCAAGCGGGTCACCGTCCCAGATCACAAGGTCTGCGACTTTTCCTTCCTCAATACTTCCAAACCGATCATCGATACCAAATATTTCCGCAGGATTGATGGTCATTGCCATTAGTGCCTCGGTAGATGGTAAGCCATGGGCAACGGCATTTCCCGCAGATTGGCGGACCAGAAACGGATTATGCGAGGTTGTGAGTGCGGTAAAAATTAATTTTACACCCGCTCGATGTAACAAGCTGGCAGCATCCATACGTGCACCCAGGCGATCAAAATTCCCTGGCAGGTTATACATGGGATCCAGTATTACCGGTACGTTTTCAGCGGCCAGTTCGTCTGCGACCATCCATGCCTCGGCACCGCCAACGATAATTATATTTAAATTAAATTCTTTTTTTAATTCCAATAATGTTCGAATGTCACTCGCCCTGTGCACATCGATAACCAGCGGTTTGGTTCCTTCCACAACTGGGACCAATGCCTCCAGGTCATGCTTGGGTAATGACAGATCACGCCAGTTTCCTCTCATCACCGCATCACTGTTTTCCACATATTCCTTCGTGTCCAAAAAGGCATGGCGCATCTTTGCATAGGCCGCTGCCCGGGAGCCGCCGGCAAACCGTCCTGCCCTGGCCCCAAACCGGGCAAACATGGCAATACTACGATCAATGAGTAAATCTCCAGACCTGCGCAAATGGACCAAGGCTGCTTGTCCTGCAAATACATGGTGACCGGAATCCGGTGCGACTATGGCCATCGTTAGCCCATGTGTACGGTTTAAAGGTATTAATGAAGATGCAGGGTTGAAGGCTGGCGCAATATTGTATGAAGTGCTGAACATTTCATCATCGGTTTCTACATCTACCGTTGATCTAACTGCACCAATCTCAATTATGCCTAGCGCGGTATAGGGATTGATTAAACCAGGTGTGACCTGCAGCCCTGTGGCATCAATGATTTTTGTGTCTGACGCTACATCCAGGCGGGCCCCAATCGCCTCAATCTGGCCGTCTACGATATAAATACTGGTATTTTCAATCGTCCCTTTATCAGACTGTGTATGCACCGTTACGTTTTGGATCAGAATTTCTTGTCCATGAATCACAGAACAACATATCAAAAGTAAAAAAGAATAAATTATCTGCTTCATAACCTTTCCCCTTCGGGGTCAAGTATACCCAGGTCAAAATCCGTGGCTGGCTGTAAAGACCGGTCGTTAAGGTCAAAAACCTGTGCACCATCGATGAAGACCATTTCAGCACGGCTATAAACACTGAATGGATCGCCGTCCCACAACACCACATCGGCCATTTTTCCTACTTCAAGACTACCAGTTTGTTCCTCAATTCCTAGGGCCTGGGCGGCATTCAATGTTATCCATTTAATTGCGTGGGCGGGGCTAACCTTAAATCCAGACTTATTGGCGGCGGCAATAATCTTTGCCGTCTCCTGGTTCATATGTTGTATACCAATTGGGCTGTCAGTATGCACGATGGCACAAGCGCCTGCCGCATCCACCATGGCAACGTTTTCCTCTACCATGTCAAAGGCCTCGTGTTTAAAGCCCCACCACTCCGACCACATGGCAGCGCAGACATTGTTTTCAGCAAGTATATCGGCAATCTTGTAGGCCTCCACGGCATGATGAAATGCCGTGATCTTATAATTAAATTCCTTTGCGATATCGATCATCACAGCCATCTCTTCACCACGATAACAATGATTGTGGACGAGGATATTTCCTTTCAGGACTTCCGCCAGGGTCTCCAGTTGCAAGTTTCGTTCAGGCTCATCGGGTTCTTCTCCTTTAGCCAGTTCCTCCTCATATTCTTCAAATTTTTTCAGGTAGGCTTTGGCTTCAATCCATGCACTTCGATATCCAGCCACATTGGCCATACGGGATCCTGGCGCCTGGTTACGTTCACCGTATACCCGTTTCGGATTTTCCCCACAAGCCATTTTCAGACTGTAAGGTGCTCCGGGAAATTTCATGGCCTGTACTGTACGTGCAGGGATATTCTTTAAGGTAATACCTCGTCCACCAAATAGATTGGCCGATCCCGGAAGGACCTGGAGTGTCGTCACCCCGCCTGCCAGTGCCAGAGTGAACTGCGGATCCTGGGTCCAGACTGAGTGTTCTGCCCAGACCTCTGCGGTATTAGGATTCGTAAGCTCATTTCCATCCGCATTGGCCTCATGGGATGGGGAAGGATAGACACCTAAATGAGAGTGGACATCTATGAGCCCCGGGGTAAGCCACTTCCCCGTGGCGTCGATAATCTTTGCACTCCCTGGATTGGCAATTTGTCTATCGATGGATTGTATGCGGCCGTTAACCATGAGGACCGACACACCACTGAGTTGTTCACCCGTTCCAGTGAGGATAGTCGCATTTCTAATAATGACTGGCTGTGACGCAATAGCTTGATAGGTACTTGGAAATGCTTCAGCTGTTGTTACTGGCTTGTCTTCTTCTTTTTCCTCCTGTGTCGCACAGGCTGCCAGTATGAAACACAATGTACTTAAAAATATGATTTTTAATATTTCATCAAAATTCATTGTGTCCCCTTGTTGAAAAGGTCAGAAAAATTCAATACCGTTTTTAATTATTAACCATCTTGAACTGACGATACAGTAATATACCACCCCAGATTAATGCCAGAGTCATGATGATTGATCCCGTCATGAACGACATTTTTGCAATAATCTTATCATACTGTAACAAGCTACTTTCATTGAGAATATATTCCCAGTCATGAAACCCGTAGGGCGAAGAATGACCAAAATTACCACCAACTAATGGAAGATCACCATCTCTTGCATCATTAATATAAGGCGCCATATCGATAAAATTTTCACCAAACCACCAGAAACATACTGCACCACCAAATGGATTATTTGCTCTTAAGAGAAAGTGATAAAAAAGAACCGCTGGCATCAGAAGCTGACCCAGTGTGCCACCCAGTGATGCAAAAAATGAACCAAATAACCGGAAACCCACATGCCCGGCTTCATGGAAAGGCAGGTTTATCGTATGCAAAAAAATTTCACCTGCATAGTTACTGGCAATGGTAGATGTCATTAACCTGAAGCTCAGGTATGACATGCCGAGTAATAATAATCCCCTGCCAACAACGGATATTGGGTCCTCATTATCAGCAACAGAGAAAATTCGTTGCTTAATCCGTTCATACAGGCTGATATCTTCAATCATCAGGATATCAACGCTTGAATCATTTGAGTGTGTAAGCGGCTCCTGTGGCTGAGCAAGCGACTCTATTTGCGGGTTATATTTAAAATATTTGGCAAAGACGATGCCACAATCTGTACAAATCTCATTACCATCATTTTGAATGGCATTACATTTTGGGCAGTTCATTCATTTTACCTATGGACCATAAACTGATGTCACTCCGCGCCTTCAACGATACGGATTTCCCTTTCTACTCCGTCACCCAGAGCGAGCAATGCCGCCTGGTAACCAGGTGAATCATGTGCAGCAATAGCCGCATCCACACTTTCGAACTCGATTACTATCGTCCGCTGTATCAGGCCATTTTCATAGGCCTTAACGGCTTCTCCCCTTGCCAAAAAATTTCCACCAGCCTCCCTAATCGCAGGGCCGGCAAGTTTTGCATAGTCGGCAAGTTTTTCAGGTTTGTTGATTGCACTATAAGTTGTCACCCAGTAGGCCTTGGCCATAGCATCTCCTTTTTAATTTTTATTTTTTGAGTTTTGTTCCGCGCAGATAAACTGAATCAATCTGTCTGATATTTTTTATGTCTTCCAATGGATTACCATTGAGTACAATAAAGTCTGCGACCTTCCCCGCTTCGATGGTGCCAGTATCTTCGAGATTAAGAAGGTCTGCCGATATTCCAGTTGCAGAAATGATGACATCAGCTGGCGTCATACCCGCATCCACCATATTTTCCAATTCTATGAAGACCTCCCACATTTCTCTACCATCTGTTCCAAAGGCTATTTTCACACCGGCATCATATAAGGCCTTGAGGTTACGCGCCTGTATTTGATAAAACGCCTTTTCAGCTGTTGTGCCTGCGTACTCCGACTCTACAGTTGCTATCACCTCATTGGGGATAAGGCCGTGTAAGCCCCTTATATCTATGGCCACACCTTCGTCTGGCAGGTTTGGCACTAAATATACTTCAGGGTGTTGTTGGAATAATTGAATCAATTCATCATCCACATCCTGATCGCGTACACCATGGGCAAACACATCCAGACCTGCATGTAACAGACCCTTTGCATCTTCAAGATGATGTATATGTGCAGCCGCGCGAAGACCATGCTTATGTGCTTCATCGATAATTGCGGTATACATCTGGGGTGACATCTTTTCATATCTGCCACCGCGGTCATCTACCCAGATCTTGATAAAATCTACGCCTTTATCAGCCTGCTCTCTTACCGCCATACGTCCTTCTTCAACGCTATTAATCCAGTATGCCGCAGGCGCTGTTCCATATGCAGATTCAGAACGACCTGGCTCAGGTGTACTAATGCCACGCCCTGCAGTCATATACCTAGATGCATTTGGTAATAGTTCATGACGCAAGTGATAGACAGCATCAGTGTTATCAAGACCTAAACTGAGAACAGTACCCACACCATAAGATGCAAGCTCTTTGAGTTGCGCGGTTAAGGTATCCAATTGGTCTGACGGATGTTTATGCGTATCGATTATTGCTGGCATGACAGTTTTTCCGGACAGGTCAACACGAAGTGCATCATCCGGTACTGTTAGCGTACCTCTGGTTCCAATAGCAGTAATACGATCGCCATCAACAATAAATACACTACCTAGTATTGGTGGTTCATTTTTTCCTGTGATCAGACGGGCGCCTTCAAAAACGGTTACCTCATCAGATACCTGTGCCTCTGAAGAATGTATATACAAAGCGTCAAATAAACATACTGAAACAAGAATAGTTAAAATTACACGTGCAATAGAAAATTTATTTAGAAATGTTATTAGCAACATCTGTCTCCTTACTGATCTTATTTAAAAAATACTAAAAATAATTTAAACTTTTACTACCAACCAGAAAATCGTTGCCATTGGTCCATTGCTTTATTATCAACATCCAGCACATTATAACAATTGTGTTGAGAGGCTGTGGAACAGGCATGATTAGGTAAAATTCTCACCATGGAACCAATAGCCAAGTCTGGTAACGTTGATTGACTACCTTGCCGTAATGCCAGTATCCCGTGTTCCTGGTTTGCATCTACCATAATCAGGTCCGGATAAGGTTTGCCCGCTTGATCACAAACCAATCCATACCCCTGATCTACCGACTGGCTTGCCGTACCCCGGTCTCGAGACATAGCCATCCAGCCCGCATCCACCAGTATCCAACCCTTTTCCTTCTGGCGACCTATGATAGTTGTCAGCACACTAATCGCAATATCACCAATATCACACACACCCAGACCCGCCATCACCAGGTCCTGAAAGACAAATACTCCTGCCCTGACCTCGGTGACACCTGAAAGAGTTTCAACAAATGTTGCTGTTGGTGTGGAACCTACGCTAACAACAGGACAGGGAAACCCTTTATCACGCAACTGCTCAGCAGCAGTGACTGCCGCGGCACGTTCCTGCTCAGCCATGTTACTAAGTGCCTTTGCACCTGAATGCTTATAGGCACTCCCGGCATGGGTCATGACACCGCGTAGCTCCGCACCGCCATCATGTAGCACCCTTGCTACCTCAATTAACATTGGGTCATCACAACGGATACCTGCACGGTGCCCATCAGAATCAATCTCTATTAAAACCGGTATTGACGCCTTGTACTTGTCACATGCGGACACAACTGATTTTGCAGCCTCAATGGTGTCCAGAATGATGGACAGGTCAATACCATTACGACGTAATGACATGGCCCGCGGTAGTTTTGACGGGACGATACCCACAGCATAGAGGATGTCCCGGTAACCAGCAGCGGCAAATTGCTCCGCTTCTTTCAATGTGGAGACTGTAATCGGATCTGAAGATGATCCAAGCATCAACCTGACGATCTCCGGACACTTGGCCGTTTTTACATGAGGGCGTAACTGGCTATTGAGAGGATCCAGATGGTTCTTTAGACGGGCGATGTTGCAGAGCATTCGCCCCCTGTCTAACAGCAGACAGGGGGTCTGAAGCTCATCGATATTCATATTAGTTTTAGAAACTATCCTTGCCGCTCGATAACTGAAGCATCCGGATTTAAAACATCAATTAATACCGGTAATTCACAAGCAAGTGTGCCTTGTTAGATGTACCCTCACCCCATTCCGGCCGTTGCATGGGTTCAGGATTTCTAACAACGATAGGATATGTTCCAACCTCTGAAACTAGAGATGCATCGATATTCACTTTAAGCTCCGTCTCACTTTCCACCTGGGTTTTTAGACGTTTCCCATTGAAATAAGCGACGGTTTCTGTGGTGAAGTGTACACCCCGAATGGTCATGATGAACGATTCGTCACCTTGTGTTTTTATATTGGGCGAAATAGCCGATATTCCTGGATGCGGTTGACCAAATTCCGTCCCCTGGAAACTCTGGTTGCCCAGGGCGCGCACCCATGCAGAACCTTCTACCGCACCACGGGGGAAGGGGCTTTCATACCCTGCCGTATACGTAAGGTCTATGGACTTACCGTCCTTGATTACGTATTCGATATCATAGATGTTGCTCATGTCTTCCAGAGGATCATCATTGACGACTACGATGTCAGCCAATTTTCCTTCCTCAATAGTCCCCAGATCATCCAGAACTTTGAAACCCTCAGCAATAATTTGAGTTGCCGACATGATGACCTGCATTGGTGTCATCCCGACCTCGTACTGCAGGATCTGCATTTCATGAAGCAGTCCCTGTCCCGGTACCGCCCAGCCGGCCGTGTCGGTCCCGGTCATCACCTTGCCGCCTGCATCTACAAACATCTTCATGAACCGCAGCATATTATGGTAACCCTTTTTACGTTCTTCGTATTCCTCAGGTCCATAACGCTTAAGGTGATTATAGGTATTCAACATCCTTTGGCGGTTTGCTTCCGGTACATAGGAGAGTTCATGACGGTTTAACAGACGATAATCCATTAATTCAAACTTGTCCTTGTCCTTATGGTAACCGCGACCCATGGCGATAAAGTCGGGTTCTAAATAAACATTACGATCCACCATCAGTTTGATTAAATCTCTTGCCTTGGCCTCATCCATATCAGCAAAAGGCAAGGGACTTAATGAATGTCGCTCGATGTTACCAAAGCCTTCCCACCTCTCAGGATTGGCCGCAATGGAAACGGAGACACCTGCAGCATGCTCAAGAATGTCCGCACCAGCCAATATAGCATCCCTGGCATATACCGTGGGTCCAATGGGCTGCGCTACCACCGGAAGACCGGCCTTATGCGCCTCTTCAATCGCTGCTCGATAGGCCTCAATAGTCGGCCCGCGGTGGACCTTGATCATGTCCGCACCCGCTTCGACAAAACGCCGGGTGATGGCAATGGCCGATTCTGCATCCATTGCCACCTGGCGCCCACTCAGGCCACCGGATTCGCCGCTACGTGCAGACAACGCTGATATACGACCCCCAGCCAGGCTACCCACCGCAACAAAGGTCCGGGGACCCTTGATCTTGCCAGCATTAATAGCATCTCGATGTGCGAGGGACCATTCACCGCCACTTCCTATTGAAAAAACTGAGGTAATTCCGTTATTCAACATTAACTCCGGCATCCATTCTGCATAGTGAGTATGGGCGTCCATTAATCCTGGGACGATAAATTTTCCTTCAGCGTTGATTACTGTGGCACCCCTGGGTATACGTCCCCGACCTTGCGTGGTGACACTGTCAATCCGATTCCCACGAATAATTATTCTGGAATTTTCAACAGGTGTACCACCGTTCCCATCGATTAATGTTCCGCCATCTATCACCAATACATCTGAATTTCTTGACTGTGCCATAACACCTGCAGGCAAAAGACATATGGTGATGAGAATATAAAGTATGGATGTTACAACATCGTGTACCGCTTTTTTCATTGATATAACCTCTTGTTATTATGAGTTAAAATATTATTGTCGTGGCTGAATATGAACAAGGAAGCTGTCGTGATCGACATACCAAAGTGATACTGGATCGGTGGAATCATCTATCCAGCTTTTACGATTATGAGAAAATGGCTCTGGTAATACATAAGTAATCCAACGTTCGGTCTCGGGATCCAGACGCATATAGCGGCCGGTCTGCACCGCCCCTGACCACACTTCGCCGTTCTTGTCCACGTTGGCCTCGTAGAAACTACCGTAGTACAACAGCGGCGCGACAAACTCCTTCAACCGCCGGGTGTCTGACTCCAGGCGCACCAGCGCCCCACCCTTACCTCCTGACCACAGTGCATTATTATTATTATCAAACGCGCTACGACCTGGTCCCTGATTGGGATAACTGGATAAGCGTTCTATGACTTCACCTTTTTCAACGTCCAGCATGATCATCCAATCATTACCCCAGGAACCGCCACCGACAAACTTATTATCGTCCGTCACATCAGTCCCATAGGTACTACTGACATTCTCGACTGGCCAGGTTTCCACATACTCTCCAGTCTCAGGATCCGTTTTAGTAACCATATTGGTACGTATTTTCCAGATGTAACCGTCCGGGCCCACGGCCCAGTTACCCCCCATGGACATATTACAGGGCCGCGGAGTCACCCCATCAGGCAGGTACCGGGGAGGCGGTTTAATCTGGTGCAACTCATGGGTATCTGGATCGATACGCGTCAACGTATGTGCCCAGTTCTGTGATGACCACAGATAATTGTTCCGGGTATAAATGATCCAGTGGGTGCCCGGGAGACAACCCTCAGGTACAGGGATAACGATCTCTTCCGTGACCCCAGTGGCGGGATCTACCTTACCAAGCCTTGGGCCGCGGTGTGGAGAATACCAGAGGTAATCATTGTGATCCTGGGCCACGTCATGGGTCGCCAGATAAAGTCGAGGCAGCTCATACTCCCTGACCACGACCTCGGTTGCAGGACCGGTGGGATAGGGCATCTCCTTGAATTTCGGATTGGGTGAGTCGGGTCCCCTGACCCGGGCGAGCCACTTCACAAGCAATTCCTCGTCTTCCGGCTCCATACGCCCACTGGAATTTCGGTAGATAAGTGGTGAGCCCTGGTAATGGCTCATCCTTTCCACGACTTTGCTCCAGCCATGCTCATCATAGCGGGAACGGAAGACCTGCTGGTAGGAATGACACCAGTTACAGTTAGTAACAAATATTCGCTTCTCTTCGTTGGTGCCTGGAAGGTTATACAACCATTCTGCACCACTCATCTGGCCGATGATATCCATGGTTGGCGGTAACAGTTCATGATCCGTTACCCTTTCCAGGACGATGTCTTCCAGCACTGGTGCACCATCGATACGCACACTGTCGCGGCGGTAAGGTTTCCACCGCAATGGTTTGGCGATGCGCAGGGTATATTCCCCGGTAGGCAATGAAGGAAATTCATATTCACCGGCCTCATTACTGTATACCGTGGTACGGATATTATTTTCACTGGCGATCAACTGCACCATGATGCCTTCCAAAGGCACATCAGCTGTTGAGCGTACGCTCCCGGTTGGACCGCCATAGAGGTTGTCCCTATATTCGAATGCCATGGTGTCGTCATCAGACGCGGTATACCAGGGATTGGCAGGCAGGTTAATCTCACCTGAGGCGACACAGCAGTCGCCGCTTCTCAGGTAACTCAACATGTCGGCGATATCGTCATCGCTCATGGAATAGCGAAATGCCGGCATACCGGGACCGCCGTGTCGGATCTTGTCAGCCACGTTTTCATCGGTCATCTGCTCTCCGGACAACATGACTGGACGGTCGAAAAGTCCCTCAAGTGGTGGACCGGATGTATCCGGCTCGGCCTCCGCCGTGTAGGTATTGTGGCAAGTCCAACACCGGTAATAATAGATCTCTGCCCCGCGGTCAGGGCCCTCAGTAGCAGCTTGCTGGAATGTGAACACCTTTGTTGAACGTTGCAGATCGTCAATATATTCGCCGCGTCCCGCGTCGGAGGCATCCTGTAAAGTTACGTCAGGACTTTCTGCTTGTTCTGGTGCAGGCCGGGATTGTTCCTGTATTGCCGTCTGTGTCGTTTCCTGCTCAACCGTACAGGACACACTGACGATAATCAGAAATAAAATATAGGTAGATTTTAAAAGCCTGATCTTTTGCATTCTCCCCTCCCCACCTAATTATGGAACCAGGTCTCCATGGTTCTTCCTAATTCAATTTTTATTATTATATTGCTTTGCCAATGACAAAAAGT
Organism: uncultured Gammaproteobacteria bacterium; assembly: GCA_943788815.1. Classification (GTDB taxonomy): domain Bacteria; phylum Pseudomonadota; class Gammaproteobacteria; order Eutrophobiales; family Eutrophobiaceae; genus Eutrophobius. The sequence goes on along the minus strand of CALSRS010000001.1, from coordinate 2,086,913 downwards.
ACCGCATAGTCCTGTTTGTTACAACCCGAAACTTGAGGCATGGCCGCACCGGGCGTCACTGGATAGTCACTTTGACTGGCCAATGCAGGTGTACACGAATTATTTTCCCCAACAGGTGTATAACGCGCAGAACGACAAGCAAGGTGTGTAACATCATACAGCGATGCACCATCTGCTAACGCCCAATGCTGGTTCCCATTTTCATCAACGGGCTCTACCGTCAAAACCGTAGACACTTCACGATCCCCTGTCACAATATATTTACCAGCTTGAAGCGGAAAAGTTGGTGATTCCATAATTAGCCCATGCTCTTCAAGCCACCAGTTATTATTATCAAACTTCCATTTCGCAGGTGCTACCCCACCTGTTGCCACCAGGCGATCATACTGACCCAGACGTACCCCTCTTGGTCCCGGATCTATCTCCCACAAGCCCCATAACTGTGCATTGTTCCCGCTCCTGGCATCGGACTCTCCCAGGGCGGCAATAAATTGTGTAGGGACACGCCGATACTCAATCAATTCTTCTTCCTCAGCGCCCTGTGCTATTGGTGTTAAACCTACCGACATTATGATGACGAAATATTCTAGAAACTGATGATTCAGTAAAGATATAGGTCTTTTCATGGCCACAGATTCCTTGAGCTTTTTATATTGATATATCAAATCTTATCAGACAATCTCTTTAATGTTACGCTGACATTAAATTAACGAATGAACAGGGACATTATGAGTAACGCGATACTTATCACTGGTGCCAATCGTGGTATTGGTCTTGCACTAACACAGATATATTGTGAGCGAGGTGATACTGTTTATGCCGCTTGCCGCCAGACCACAGCCGAACTTAACCAAACGTGTGCAAAGGTCATAGAAAACATCAATGTTGAAGAGAAAGATTCAATATCTAGCCTTAAACAGCATATGCAGGGAATCTCAATAGATGTCCTCATTAATAATGCTGGAATCTTTAAGAATGAGAGCCTGGACAATATGGATTTTGATGCAATTGAAGATCAACTTGGAATTAACGCCATTGCCCCACTACGTATCACCCATGCCTTGCTAGACAACTTACATAATGGCAGTAAAGTAGGTTTGATCACCAGCCGTATGGGATCCATCGCGGACAATGGCTCTGGGGCATATTACGGTTACCGCATGTCCAAGGCAGCTTTAAATGCAGCGGGGAAAAGCCTTGCGAACGACTTAAAATCAAATGGCATTTGTATCGCTATTCTACATCCAGGTTTTGTCTCTACTCGCATGGTAGGATTTGGCGGAGATATTTCTCCTGAAGAATCTGCCAAGGGACTAGTCTCACGACTGGATGAATTGACTCTGGAAACCACGGGGACATTCTGGCATGCCAACGGTGAAGTACTACCCTGGTAGTAACATAGAGACACAACAATATTTCTACTGACTAACTAGAACCTTTATAAAGTTAGAGATTTTGTTTTTTAGACGATAACAAAGCATAAAAACAAAAGATCACTATAGATTGATTCTAGTAGTGCAGACCACACTCTGTCTTGGGCTTTCCTGCCCAACGACCGCTACGGCCTTCTCCCTTCACGGTACAATGGGCACAGCCTATTGATGAAAACCCCTCAGCCACCATTGGATGAAAAGGCAGATCATGTTTTTCGATATAGACATCCCTCTCTTGTTTGGTAACGTCTACCATGGGATTGAATTTTATAATGCCGCGTCGCTCTTCAAATATTTCCAATTCCGAGCGATGGTCGGTCTGCCAACTCATCAGGCTGGAGACCCACACGTGATAGTTGAGTTTAATAGTTTCCAGTGGTTGCACCTTGTTAATGGAGCAGCAAAAATCCGGATCAGATTCATAGAGTTTGTTTTTCACACTCCATTCATGTTGATATTCATCACCACGAAGATCCTGCACCTTGAGATTAAAACGTTTTATCAATTCATCTCTATATGACAAAGTCTGGGGAAAGTGAAACCCGGTATCTACAAAACTGATGACCTGATCGGGTCGGATACTAGATATGATGTGCAGAAAATAGGCCGAGGTGGCCGCAAAGGATGAAGTCACCAGGACTTTTTCCAGTTGAAAATCATCATATAGCCGACGGATTCGCTCTTCAAACCCGAGAGGTGTATAGCGCTCATTCAGCCTGGCAATCTCTTGCGGAGAAATGCCGGCGCTATTACTACTGGTGATGATTTCAGCGGTACTGTTAAACATCAATAAAGCTCCGAAAACGGAATTAAGGCTCGCAAGGCTACCGAAGAATATAATAAACTTAAAAGAATAAAAAAATACATGTTTATTCTATTATGTTATAAATAATTTAAGAAACTCGCTTTTTTACGGTGATTTCTGACTATATTCCGGTTATAGACGATGTCTACTTTGGCAACTGCGCCTTTCTATGTCCGGAAAACCTCTAAAATCCGGTGATGAAATTACGGGAAAAATATATTTTATTACAATTTCCGTAAGCTGCTTAAGGTAATTGAATACTCATATTTAATGTTACGAATCCAGGCCTTCTATCTATAGAAATATATATTATTATTAGCCTATGCAAAAACTGATGCTCATATTTCATTTTCGTCCTGTTACCCTAAGTTTTCTTTATCGCAGCAGGCAAAATACGAGTGAGCAATTCAAAAAAGAATGTAGTCTAATTACTATCCGATGAAGAGCATGTCACCAGTGGCAATAATTCATACATGAGATGGCATGCTGACAATCGCTGCCTATACACTATGCCTGTCACCATAAGTCCTTGCTATTAAATTGCTGGGGGAAGACTATTTATAATTTATAACCTCTCATTAAGCATGGGGAGTACCTTGATATGAAAACACTGCATTTTTTTTTCCAATCTGTCTGGATTTCTTTACTTATCTTTTCAAGTAATCCGGTGCATTCAGCTGGCAACGCATCACTGCACGGTAAGGTTACAGACAATGCAGGGGTAGCTGTACGAGGCGCCATGGTAAAAGCTCAACTGGGAACTAAAACTGTGGCAAATTTTACGGATGATAACGGCCTCTACAGGATACATGGACTGGAAAATGCAAATTACAAAGTACTTGTTGATGCTGACAGGTTTGCAATAGACGAGCACACCATAGACACCACCGATAACACAGAATTGAATTTCACCTTAACAGCCATGAATGATGTCAGTCGACTGACCAGCGCTGAAATGCGATTCTTAATCCCCGAGACCAGAGATGCCATACAAGCCTATGACCGCTGTTCCAATTGTCATGGACTTGAAACAGCATTGCAACGTGCAGGAATGCCTGAGGCAGGATGGCAAGCTTTTTTACCTGTCATGGAATTGCGTCGTTCAGGCGCCACCCAGTTTGATGAAGAACTTGTTAATACGATGCTACCCGGAGTCATGACCATGTTTGGTCATGAGGGCCTGTTTGGCCCTATGAAAACTGAGCTGGACTACTCAAAGGTCAGGTATTCACGTATGAGTAATAAGGCACTAAAAGCCACCATCAAGGAGTGGAAAATCCCTACCGATGAAGCGATGGCACACAGTGTCACTGTGGATGAAAACAGCGGCATAGTCTGGTTTTCAGAGTACGATATTCTCTCCAACAAGATCGCAAATTTTGATCCAAATACAGAAAACTTTAATGAATACCCCATTCCAGTTCCCGAGGCCCATGCCCATACGGGTACGGTAATGAAAGACGGTCGCTTTATAGTAGCAATGGCGACCGAAGGTGGAGTCGATGAAAAGTTAATCGCCTCAACTTTCGATGGTGACCTGGAGATCTATTCCTGGCCAGAGAAGCCACAGGGCGCAAGGGTAGTGGTCAAGGACCCTACTAACGATGACCAGCTGTGGATCGTTGCCAGAAATGATACCTGGAGCCTCAATACCCGGACCAAAGAATTTAGGGCCTACCCAAATCCCAGACCGCCCTCAGTTCCCAAAGGCTCCTATGCCGATATCTATGGCCGAGGTGCAAATCAGATAAACAGCTATGCCATCGCTGTGGACTCAAAAGGCTATCCCTGGGTGACACAATTCAACCTGGGAGTCATATTCAGGGTTGACCCGGTGACGGGGGAAACAAAGAGTTATCACACTCCTGAGATGTTTAGTTCACGAGGTATCGGTGTGGATGCAGACGATAATATTTGGTATGCCGACTACTACGGGAATAAACTGGGAATGCTCAATCCCCAGACCGAGGAAATTACTCTCTACCAACCCCCTACCCGATACGCAACACCCTATGGCATCACCGTGGACAAAAAGCGTAATCATATCTGGTATGCGGACACAGCCGGAAACAATATCACGCGGTTTGATCCCAAAACTGGTGAATTTATTGAGTACCCTGTTGCCAAGCGTAATACAAGTGTGCGGTTTATGGGTGTCGATGACAAAGGCAGGGTCTGGTATGGCGGTCATTGGGGTGGACAGATTGGGATGATCGACCCGGGGGATTCAGATTGAAGGTACTCTAATTTAATCAGAGGATCTTTTCACACTGAGCCTGCCCCAGGTTTAAGCCGGGGTTGCGACAAAAATACACATCTAATTGATTTATAACTGAAATAATTATCATATTCTATTTCGCGAGCGCTGATTAGTCCTGGATAGACTTATACAGAGCATCCTAAAATTTCAATAGCGCTCCTTGTTACCTGGTAACGCCCTTTCAACAATATCTGCCTGAAAGGAATTTCCCCCTGTCACCGTTGCCTTCTTACAACGATAGTTGAAGTGACAAATTAATATAGTTGCCTCGTCAAATTCGCATATATAAACAATATAACTTACTTTAAATTGTGCAAAAAGTAGCGTAAAGTTCTAATTTATTTAATATATAAATAAATATAACTCTTGAGCGCCAATCAACAGTTCGACGATATTTTTAACTGATGGGGGAAAATGTGAAAAAAACTGTTTTATATCTGTTGTTTGTATTGTTTCCGACACTATCTATAGCACAGGAGAAACCGGGCTGGGCTTTTCCAAGATCTGCTGCAGATGAAATGGCCGAGTTTCCCGAGGCTGATCCAGCCACGGTATATACCGCACCAGGCAGTAAGCTTGCAGTTACCCGGAAACAGATCAATGACCGTTATAATGTACCAAACTGGTTCCCGGAAATGTATCCGGCAATGCCAAAAACTGTGCAATATGGGAACAGCGATACTGAAGTACGTGCCTGTGGATTGTGCCATCTTCCAACCGGGACAGGTCATGATGAATCTGCCTACGTTGCCGGTCTGCCAGTAAATTACTTTCTGGCCCAGATGGAAGACTATAAAAACGGTAACCGTGGTGGCTCCGGAACCATGGTCAACATCGCGAAAAATATCAGCGAAGAAGAACTCATTGAGGCCGCAGAATATTATGCTGCGGTCAAACCACGTCCATGGGTTCGGGTGGTAGAAACCGACACCGTACCAAGAACCTACATTAGGGGTGGTAATAAAAGATTACTGCATCCAGAAGGCGGCACAGAGCCCATTGGCAACCGCATAATCTCCGTTCCGGAAGATGAAGAGATCGCCCTCAACCGTGACCCGCGTCTGGGTTTTGTTGCCATGGTTCCGACAGGCAGCATTGCCAGAGGAAAAGAGCTTGCAACGACTGGAGGTGGAGGTAAAACCATCGCCTGTACTGCATGCCATGGTGAAACACTACAAGGAATGGGAGACGTACCACCCATAGCAGGTCGCCATCCCACTTATATCGTACGCCAACTTTGGGCTATTAAACATGGTGACCGTAAGGGACCATCAAATGCGATAATGATGCCAGCCGTTCAGAATTTAACAGAAGATGACATGTTGGCAATTGCTGCCTATGCTGCATCGCTGGAACCATAAATAATAAATTTTTTTTAATACATTTTATATTTTTTAGTCACTACATTTAAATAACAGGGGAAGATAATGAGTAGCATCAAAAGAATAATCTTTAATATTACCATACCGCTATCTATCATCATTTCGATAGCATTAACACCTAACGTATTTGCCCAGGGGGCCCTGGAGGAAATTGTTGTCACAGCCCAGCGGCGTGAACAATCCTTGCAAGAGGTCCCTATTTCACTGGAAGCGATCGGCGGTCAGGAATTACTCGAGCAGGGTTTCCGGACTATGGATGACCTGGCAGAATTTTCACCCTCCATTGAGTTGGATGTGCGCATGCAAGACCAGAACATTTCCATCCGCGGTATGGGTACGGCAGGCTCTAGTCTGGCCCTGGAACAGGCTGCACCAACATTTATTGACGGCGTAGTCATAGGCAGGACCTCCATGGTCAAGAGTGCCTTTTTTGACCTGGAACGCATTGAGGTCCTGCGTGGTCCACAACCTGTTTACTTCGGACAAAATGCAGTAGCCGGGGCTATCAGTCTTGTTACCCGAAAACCCACTCAGCAGTGGGAAGGTGACGTCCTTCTGGATGCAGGAAATTTCGGTCGGCGTACTATCGAGGGTGGTGTTGGTGGTCCAATCACAGATACCCTGGGTGTCCGTGTGGCAGGTAAATACGATGAGACTCATGGCTACCTCATCGATGTGGTAACTGGTGATAATTTTCCACATCGCCAAGATAAAGGCGGCAGGATTACATTTGAATGGAATCCCACGGACAATTTTTCCGCCACAGCCAAACATGAATACATTACTACCGACGCCGGTTCAGAGGCCACAGTGGTCTGCTTTGGCAGATTTAAAAATGCGGCTATAGCAGATCTTCCTGACCGTGACGGTGGCATACCTCTGGAGGTAGATGCCATCGTACCTGGCAGGACCAGTTTCGACAGCCTTCTACACACACCACCGGATTGCGGTAGTAGTTCACCATTTTCCCGACTGGGTCTTAGATCAGCATCAGCTGCAGCGCCCATCCCACCGACTGACCTCTCTGATGAGGAAACCCGTGGTACCGGAATTCTGAATGTCCGTGACGTGGCGCTGGCTTCCGGCCCTGATGAATTTCAGGGCACTTTTGATCAGCAGGAATATTATCAGGGCGTTCTGGATTTACAGTATAGCTTTGATAACGGCATCACCCTTAACTCCCTCACGGGGTATTCGGATTATTATCGTGGTGGTGTTGAGACCAGCAACGATTCAATCTTCTTTAGTCAGGTCCGTTTCCGCGATGAGGACCTGAATCAGATATCCCAGGAGATTAGAGTTTCCTCACCCGCCGGTGGACAAATTGAATGGACGGCAGGGGGATACTATCAAAAGGACAACCTGGTCCTATTCACCGATAACTTAAACTCGGAACTTCGCCGTCCACGCCGCCAGAATTTCGGCTGGCAGAAATCTGAATGGAAGAGTGTCTTTGCTAGCATTACATTTAATTTTATGGATGACCGAGCCTCCATCGACGTCGGCGCCCGTTACACCGATGTGGACAAAGAGGTATACCTGAACGGCTTCGGCGCACGCTACGTGTTCGAGGACGAACCGGTCGGCGGTTGTGCCGCCCTGCCAGAATGCGAGGCCGTTGTCACCGCTGCGGGGGATCCTGGCTACACCCTGGAATGGCGAACCCGAGATTTACCCGCAAACTGGTTGACCCCGGTGGAACCCATCGGTATGACGCGGCTTGATGGACAGATTCGCAGGAATCCCGGTCCACTTGCAGACACGCTTTCACAGGACGATGTCGACCCACAGATCACGTTGCGCTATAGGCCAAGTGAAAATACGTCCTTATATGCCAAGTATGCCACGGCCTTCAAGGCAGGCGGTTATGATACGGGCGTTGCCTCACTGCCTGAAGACATCAATGATAGATTCAGTTTTGGTCCTGAACAGGGTGAGACCTATGAGATCGGAATCAAAGGTAGCCTGATGGATAACCGTGCCCGGTACGACTTGTCCTTCTTTAATATGGAGATCGCCGACCTGCAGCTGGCAACCATTGTCACCGATATCAATAATACCGGTGCCACCAATGTTGCCGAGGCCCTCAATGCAGGTAAGCAGCGTGTACGAGGCATGGAGTTCTCATACGACATGCAGCTCACGGATAACCTCCGCGGAAGACTGGTCGGCGCGATTATGGATGGTAAAATGGTCAGGTACGAGGGGGCAGGTTGTACCCCAGCAGAGTTCGAGGATGCCGATAATGGGCCTTGTGTATCTATCGCTGAATCGGCGGCATTGACTGCCGGCCTGCTCGATGAAGACGGTGATCCGCTTGATCCCGAGTCCTTCGCCGGCACCATAGACCGTACTGGTTCAGAGGCAGCCCGTACCCCGGACTGGAAGTTTGCTCTGAAACTGGATTACACCAGGCCATTACCAATGTTTTCCGATTACATGTGGCACAGCAACATGAACTTTGTCGCCTCAGACGGTTATCTCACAGATGTGGAGACCTTCGAGCAGACACAGAGGGTTGGTAAGCATATGGATATGAATATTTCAGGTGGAATTGGCGATGTGGATGAGCGCTGGAGATTGACAGCCTACGCCCGCAACCTTTTCAGTGTTCAGGAAGAATACAATCAAGAGTTTGATATCAGGGGCGATGGTATTATCTTCGATGACGCTGGCTCTTCCTGGTTTACCACTTACGGATTGCAATTCCAGTATAACTTCCGGTAACAATTATCGCTTAAAGAGTACTGAGCTTTAAAAACATACGCCCTTCCAGGCCCTGCCTGGAAGGGCGTAATAGTCAGAGCCCCAGAAAAAAACTTCAACAGGAGAAAATTAATGCAAAACCGTAGAAAATTTCTGCAAGCCATGGTCTCTACCAGTGCTGGTGGGTTGGTCATGGGGCACATTCCCGTTTCGCTGGCACAGCCTGCACGTCGGCAAGTATCCATAGGCGGTAATCCAGTGACTATCATTGACATGCACGCACACTGTGAGATCAAGGCAGTGGAACAGGTGGTTAGCGGTACTCCACTGGAGATGACCGTACGTGAGGCCCGGGTACTGGGACCACACAGGTTGGAAAAAATGGATGAACTGGGTATAGACATATCGGCCATTCATGTGGGTAATTACTGGTGGTATCCCGCCGACCGCAGGCTTTCACAGCGTATCACCCGGACCATGAACGAAGGTATGGCCGATTGGGTTGCCAGGCACCCAGACCGATTTGTACCCCTGGCGGCAGTTTCCCTGCAACATCCTGATCTTGCCGCTGAGGAGCTGGAACACGCGGTCACCCAGCTGGGGCATCGAGGCGCATCCATTGGCGGTCACGTGGATGGTTCAGTTCCATCGGGTGAAAAATTTGATCCCTTCTGGGCCAAGGCCGATGAACTGGATGTTCCCGTATTCATGCATCCACAAAATTCACGATTCTTTGTTGATCAGAGTCATTTTGAAGGGCGGGGAAACCTCGCCAACATTATCGGTAATCCACTGGAAACGACCATGTTCCTGTCACGAATGATCTTCGACGGGACTTTCGATCGAAATCCAGGCCTGAAAATTGTCACCCCTCATGGCGGCGGTTACCTGCCAGCGTATTACGGGCGTACCGACGTTGCCTGTGACCTGGGTGCCGAATGTGCCAACAAGAAACGTCCAATAGAATATCTACGATCACAGATATTTGTAGATACCCTGGTCTTTACAGAAGAACAACTTCACCAACTCGTCGAAGTGATGGGGGCGAGCCAGGTTCTTTATGGTACAGACACCCCGTACAACTGGCCCGATACCCTGGATATGGTTCTCGATGCTTCTCGACTCAGTGACCCTGAAAAACGGGCTATTGTAGGCGACAATCTGAAACGGCTGTTAAAAATCAGTTAGGCTGCCAGATTCAGTCACCATCGGCTATTATTACAGGGTAATTCCCAGATGCTTTAACCTATTGCCAAGGAGCGATAACATTTATGTACATAAATAATATATCTACTATTAAAAGGATTGTGAGTAAGTTATTAACCATCATTGCTATCTCTTTTTTCGTGATTTCCTGTGATAGTAGTAACCAGCAACAGGCTAGCCAACAAGATACTGTGCCTGCATCTGAAACTGTTCAGGATCAGATTGAATCTGCAACAACGACATCAACTATCAATATCGACAATAATGATATTGCTGGTGTTGTTACCAGCAGTAATGGTCCCGAAGCTGGTGTCTGGGTCATTGCCGAGACAGATGACTTTGAAACCCGCTTTAACAAGATTGTCGCCACCGATGATCAAGGCAGATTTCTGGTACCGGACTTACCCGACGCAAATTACCGCCTATGGGTCAGAGGTTACGGCCTGGTCGATTCTGCCAAGCTTAGTGCCAGTCCGGGTAGTATTGTTGATTTCACGGTGATGGTTGCGCCGGACAGGACAGCGGCTGCAGAAATTTACCCTGCTGCCTACTGGTATTCCATGATGAAACTTCCAGAAGAAACTGAACTGACATCCATCCAGGGTGGACTTCACAGATACCTTGCAACCATGAAAAACAGCGATTGTGTTGGTTGTCATCAATTGGGTAACAAGGCAACCAGGACATTTCCTCAGGGCCTATTGGACCTCGATCTGGATTCCGAAGCAGCCTGGATCAGACGTATCACATCGGGGCAGGCAGGCTCCCGCATGATGCGTCCCATAGGGCAATTAAACATGTTGCCAATTAAATATCTGGCAGACTGGACTGATCGTATTGCGGCTGGGGAATTGCCCAGTGCAGACCCGCAGCGACCCACAGGCAAAGAGCGTAATATTGTCGTCACCATCCGTGACTGGATGGCTGAGCCGTATCATTATGTCCACGATCTGTCCGGTACTGATCGCCGCAACCCTACGGTCAACGGCTATGGCCCCTTGTATGGGGCGCCGGAACTCAGTACCGATCAGTTTCCGATCCTGGATCCTGTCAATAATACCGCTACCACCTTCGATGCCCCTGTGCGTGATGCAGATACGCCGACAACCGGCGATGACCCGCTGACCGCGCCTTCGTTTTATTGGGGCGATGAAGTCATTTGGGATAGCAAAGCTAACGCACATAATCCCATGCTGGACCAGGATGGCAGGGTCTGGTACACAGCGGCCATACGTGGCAGGGACAACCCAGACTTCTGCAAAGAGGGATCAGACCACCCTTCTGCACAGTTGTTTCCTACTAACACTTCAGGCAGACAACTTTCAATGTATGAGCCGGATACCGGTGAATATACCTTTATCGATACCTGCTTCGGCACGCACCACCTGCAGTTCGCCGAGGACGAGGACAATACCCTTTGGACCAGCGGCGGTGGTGATGTCATTGGTTGGTTAAACTCCAAATTGTTTCTCGAGACTGGTGATGCCGAGGCAGCGCAGGGTTGGTCACCTCTAATACTGGACACCAACGGTAATGGTGTACGAGACGAGTGGGTGGAACCCGGTGAGCCGGCCGACCCCAATATGGACACCCGTTTCAGGGCAGGTTATTACGCGGTGATGCCGAATCCTGTGGACGGCTCTATCTGGGGCTCCAATAATAGTTATCCTGGTTACATCATGAGATTTGATCCGGCAACAGGTCTGGGTGAAAAATATAATGTACCTCTGCCAGGATTTAGCAGCCGTGGCGCAGACATCGACCGTAATGGTGTGGTCTGGGTGGCTCTTGCGAGTGGTCATCTAGGTGAATTTGACCGTCGCAAATGCCAGGGCCCACTGAACGGACCTGAGGCGACAGGTGACCATTGCCCGGAAGGCTGGAGTTTTCATGAACTACCTGGACCATCCTTTGACACCCATCCCGACATCAAGGTTGAATCCAGCTATTATGCCTGGGTAGATCAACATAATACCTTTGGACTGGGTGAGAACATTCCTATGGCCATAGGCAATCTGTTTGATGGCGTACATGCACTGGTAGACGGTGAGTTCATTACTATCCGCACCCCCTATCCACTGGGTTTTTATGCAAAGGGATTTGAAGGACGAATAGATGATCCAGACGCAGGATGGAAAGGACGAGGACTATGGATTCCAAGCGGTGGACGCAACCCATGGTTTCTGGAAGACGGCAAGGGAACCCATCCCATCGTCACACACTTTCAGCTACGTTCGACTCCGTTAGACAAGTAAAAGTTTAAAGGGGACAGACTTAAGTCTGTCCCCTATTGCTATAAATTATGTATCAGCGAAGCTGATATTATTTTAATGGATACTGGCTTCGGCTCGGTCTCCTACTTCGCTCTAACGCCTACATCCATGTAGGCGTTCGCCAGTATGACGGATATTAGTTCCTTGCAAAGACCGCTCGTCATGCTGGCAAATGCCAGCATCCAATAATTACAACCATCACAGGTGATACTTCTATTTTGGTAATGGAAACTTCCAATAATCATACCCATGCTCTCTTGCCCGCCTGACAATACGATCAACATCTTCCTTAAGTAAAAAACCCTCATTCATTAATTCAGTTGCGGCAGACTCAATTTTTTCAGCAAAAATCTCTTCGTTACCATAACGCTCCTCAAGTGATGGCCTTGGGTCATTCGCTGCAGTTCGCTCTGTTGTTGTCCTTGCAAAGGGAATAAAGGTCCCATGTTGTCCACACGAATCAGGAAAGCCCTCACCTTCGTTCATTATCGACCATCCAAGATGTGTACCCAGGGGTACTGCGAGCTCGGGTAATCGTATACCTGCAATTTCATTACCATCTGTATCCACCTGGGAAACCTGAGCCAGATATTCTTCATTTGATATTTTTTTATAAGGCACATCGGTAAAATCCAGCGGACCATAACGATACATAGTCTCTGGCGTGTACACCAAAGGAGGCAAACCTGGCCAGTCAGTGTAATTCAGGGCGGGGATAGCCGGATATTTAATGGCTTCAGGTGACACTAATGTATCATCACTACGCCTTGGTACCACACTGGCAGGCGGATCCTTGGCTTCCATGACCCATTCATCCATCTTTACCAGTAGTGCGCGAAAGATTGGGCCATTATATAGAGGGTTAGTCATCTGCTGGCAGGCCTTCATGGTTTCTGGCATGGTTTGGTCAAAGGTGGTGTTATGTTCTATGGATGCAATAGAATAGACTCGCACATTCGGCGCCATGGACTCAATATCCAGATCATTCCCCATAGCATCGGTGTGATTTAACGATGAGAGTTTATTCCAATATTCATTTGCACCATCAACACTGAATACCCTGGGACAGGTATTGGTTTCCAGGCAACGTCGTAAAATACCATCAGTCTGTCCTGTCAGGGGATCGCTTAACACTGGAAAGGTTTGTGGAAATTCATGTTCCGGTGCAAAGTAGCGTTCATGTTTTCTTGAAGAAGCCATAGGTTGAGAAAAGCGCCAGTTCATCCACAGATGGCCGGCTGCCCCGGTACCATAAGGGAGCATTCCATCAATGACCTGGCGTCCTTGTTCATCTTCATTAAAACCCCAACGCAGAAAATCTCGCTGAGATCGCCCGCCATTGGATCTACCCCAGGAATAGACTGCCTTGACTCCCCCCATATCCGCAAGTGGGTTAGAGTTTCCAGATTGATCTTCGGTTTGATTCCGGAGAAATGAAATAAAATCCCGGGTTATGGCATGCCCCATACCCATTAGTAATGGATCTTTCGCTGTATAGGTGAATTCATAGATCCAGCCGGGACGTGATGGTCCGGGAAACGCTATAGTCCAATCATCAATATAATGCCAACCTGTAACCCGGGTACCTGACCCACCGCCATGTTCCCTCAATGTTAATATGCCGTTTGTAGTGTCTGTACTATTCGTAGAGTAAGGGAGTGAAATGGATGTATCGTCATCATCCCCAGCCACCAGCTCAGTCACCACTTTTCCAGTTACAGACGACCCGTCTGGATTTTTAATAACAGGAATCTCAGCACCCAGAATGTTTGCACCGGCGCGGACATGTCCTGAGTATCCATTCATGACAAGGGTATATCCTTGGCGCATCAGAAACCCATGACCATAATGATCTTCACTTACAGGATTATTGGATGCACTGGCATCATTTAACCACTGCAAGGCACGCTTGGCCCCGCGGTTACCAAAGGCATAAAAGACTTTTCCATTTGCCTTTTCATGATCAACGGGCTTTAGAATATAAAAAGGTGCGCGATATTGCACCATGCCATTAATAGTCGGCGCCAGGTTAATATCAACAATATCTTGATGTCTACGATCCTGGGGATCGATCTCACCTTCAATAGTACCGATTATTTTTTCATAGGCACCGGTATCGCCAAAAGAATCAAACTCTATTGTGACAGACGGTTCTGTTTCAATATGTGTAATACCTGCTTGAACTGAAACGATTACAGAAAATAAAATCGATACAATTGCTATATTTGTAGATAACGAAACCATTTTAAAACCTTTTGTTTATCCATTGTGCGACAAAATCAAAATTATTCCTCACACTGTTATCATAACGCCCATCATAAGTTTGACCATCAGGCATACAGCGTGTGCATGGCGTACCACCGTGGGTTGCGCCTTCAACAATCAAATATTCCTTGTCCTGGCTATTGGCTGCATCAAAAATAATTTCTCCATCGCGGAGAAAGTAATGCCCACCCATTGCAATCACCAGTAGGGGAACGGAAACCACATCCACATTACAAGGGGTTGAATTATTACTACTACACCAGTCAACATCTATCATGGAATGCCTGCCACGCATGGCATTAACACTTAGAAAGGATTTAACTGTTGAAAACCCTACTCCATTGAAGCTCTGGCTTGTCTGTGGGGTTTGTCCGACCTTTCTAACACTTTCCACAACACAACAATCTTCAATTTTCCCATCGTTCTTCAATAATTTTTGCGGGCGTAATGTTGCATGGTCGATACTGGCATCGTGATTTGCAAGACGGGTTCCGGCAACGCCGGGAACAATGAACGCATCGTTGTCTGAATAGATATGTGTTCCGTTCTTCATGCCTTCCATTTTTTCAAGGGCTAGATCTATCAACCGGTTCATACGTGCTGCCTGGCCTATAAAAAACCGCTCCTTAAATTCTTCTGAGTATTTGGAACCATTCGGATCATAACCATGGTTCGGGTCAAACGGATCAAGTGCCGGGTCAAACTTTGGTGCTGCGTTGTTTTTAATGATCTCTTCATCATTAATAATGGCCGCATTCAGACTGCGCATCACACCCAGACCATTACTGGGATGGGCATCCCAGAGGATCAATGCATCCGCCTTAGGGAGATCATCAAGTTCATCTGAACACTTCACGAGTTTTTCTGGTTTCTGACAGAATGCCGTGCCGGCCTCTGCCGCAGCCTGATAAAAACTCATTGTAGGACCGCCACCACTATGACCAAACAATATCACATGGGTAATCCCTGGAAGAGAACGCAGGTGTTCGATCCCCTGCTTAACATCCAGGGCATTGTCCCCCCACGGGGCACAAATGGCTTCATTATTATCACAACGGGTATTCATACCCAGGGCAACAAAACCTCGTTTCGGTAGTTCTCTTGTCATGATATGTGACATAAAGTTCGAATCCCTATGCATGGCTATCAATGCAATATGCGGATTCGGAAATTCATCAGGGTCGGGAAAATACAGCGCACCTTTTGTTGCACTTGGTTTGAACTGGATAAACTCAGGAGCTGTAGGTTCAGCAATTACCTGGTTTATTATCAATACTAAAAATAGACTTAAAAGCCCTTTGATTCCTTTATTGACTGACATGGTAGTCTCCACGATTATTGTATTATCATAAAAAGCATAGTCGCCTAAAATACATTGCTTTTCCAGTAGGAAAAGACCTATTGTCACTCAATAAAACTTTAAGATTCAAACTCGGTCATATATGTATGGTTAAACTGTTGACTACAATCAGCTCAGTAATTTTCCTGTCAGCCTGCATGCCTGGCTATAAATGGGTAAACATAGACATTGAAGCCGACAAAATGTCTGACCAGTTTGTAGTAGATAAGGGAGAGTGTATGTACGTGGCTGGACAGTCATACCCTGACCCGCCAGCGGTCAGAGACCCGGATGAATTATATTATGATTGCATGGAGTATTCATCCCGCCGGGATTCCTACCCGGTACGTACCGAAGACGGCAGTATTGAATACAGGACAGTTACTCGTAGTGTGAACCCATGGCAATGTCGACCACCCAGGGAACTCGTTAGGGCCTACCGAAAATATGAAAACGAATTGCGCCAAACTCAAATATACAGAGCCAGACATGTAAACAGCTGCATGTCAGTAATGGGATGGGAAAGAATAAAAACGGAAACCGATCAGTAAGTTGTCAACTCAAAGAAGCATCAAGCGTTATTTATTAACATCAAGATTATTAATTTCCAGAACGCTGGAGGAGAATTATGAGTTACGTTAACCATATATCGAAAAATTTACTTTCATTCCTTATATTTTCTTTAACTTTAGTTACCAGTCTGCCTGCAACTGCGCATAGCAATAACCATAAAATTTCTTATATTACTGGTGTGGTCGCAGGTGGACACATAGGCTCAAGATATAGAGATCAAAACTATTACCGTAAACGAAATCATAGCCGTGTTTCTATTGGATTAAATTATGGCTACCCGACACGCTATAGAAGCACCTACCTTGGCTTGAATTATCACTATCCCCTCTCATATCGTCGAAGCTATAACGACAATTACAATAGTTCTGATCAACTGATTGTAACTACAACTGGAGTCTTTATTGGTGCGTTAATTGGTAGTGAAATAAGCGGATACATGAATAACGTTGACCGTCTGCGCGCAAGAGATGCGAATCTCATGGCGCAGACTGCTCCTATTGGTCAGAGAATTAGCTGGAACAACTCGCGATCCAATCACTATGGAAACACCATTGCAACACGGGACGGTTATTCTAAATCTGGCAAATATTGCCGGGAATTTCTCCAAACTATAAATATTGGCAACCGAACAGAAAAAGGCTACGGTGTCGCCTGTCGCCGAAGTGATGGAACATGGAAAATTAATTCATCCTCAAATTAAAATAGTGATATCTGGAAATTTCAACCTAATCATTGCGTCTGTTTACCTTGTACTATTTTTTATTGTTAATAGTGTGCGGTTCATATTATTATGATTAAAACTCCAATCCAGAGGATGGTCATGAAATTTCAATCTAAAAATAGTTTTACCGGATTTGTATTCATACTTTCGGTTTTTACACTACTGACGCATATAAATGCATCAGCACAACTCCCCACGCGCCATGTCCTCCCTGTAGAATTGGCCAAGGAAATGGCTGAAAAAACTCAGGCCCATTGCCTGGATATGGGCTACAACGTTTCCGTTCATGTTGTGGACAGTGCTGGCGACACCCTGGTTGCCTTTCGTGGTGAGGGTAGCGGTGTTCACACTTATGTTCTTAGCTATCGTAAGGCCTACACTGCTATGACCTTTAATCGCCCCTCAGCAGTATTTAGAGAAAGGATAGATAATGGCGATATGGGACCGCAATTACAGTTGATGTTACCTGACATGGCGGGACAACAGGGTGGCTTACCTATTAAAGTTGGTGATGAAGTTATCGGTGGTATCGGCGCTGCAGGCGGCGGGAGTGGATCGGATTCTATCTGTGTACAGGCGGCAATTGATGCGGTTGCTGATCAATTACATTAATCAAGGCAGGCCTACTCTTCCTTAATACACTTTACCCTGGCCAATGGCCAATGCACACTACTTTGCTCATCAATAATGATGCATTCGGTTCCATTTGTTACTAATTGAAAGCGACTAGGTCTGCCCAGATCTCGGCCCATTTCCGGAGGGCGGTCAATTCCCCGTTGCATCCCGCGTTCTATCACCAGCACACTATTCATAGTAAATACATCGTCCGCCAGCATGACAGTCACGCCATTTAATGCCGTAGAAATAGTTTGCTGAATTTCTGCATGAGACTCTTGTCCCGGATTGCTTAACAAGGCAGGAATAAATTCCTCCACTTGTGTCTCACGGCAAGCAGTACTAAGGATAGTCATTAATAATATAAATATGATTTGTCTCATGGGCCTTCCCGTATAATTCGGTTTTGCTGCCAAAGTGACTTGTTAAGTAACATATAGTCAGATGGAAGCGAACTGGTTTTTAATAATTCAGGAGCAAATAACCCACTGGGAGCCGGACACGTCCCCGTATCCATATGGTTAAGCGCCGCAGCCAGTCTTGCCTCGACAGGATTACCCAGCGCAGCTGTGAAGTCATCTCCTACCGAACAACCGCTTACAAGCTCACCGACATCACTTACAGTATTAGCAGGTGAAAACCCATCGGGATAATCTCCAAACCCCTTGGCATTCACTCCCTGAAATTGGATAGTGAAATAAGTCGTGCCACAATTATTGGCTGCAAAAAAGCCATACGGTTTTCCACAGGTGGTTGAACCTATCTGTATCACTTCCACATCAATTCCAAGTAAACCGTTCATAATTGACTCACTGGCTGAACAGGTCCCGGACCCGGTCAATACATAGACGCGGCTTAAATTAAGGCTGGGTAATAGAGTCCCTGTCGCAACGGTCGCATCAAAGCCCTGACTGCGACTATGAAAAGGGACTGGTGTTAATGTTTGACCCGTAATTGGATTGAAAACTGGATGCTTATCGTTGAATTTAACTTCTTCAAATGTCTCACCGGCGGTTTGTCCTGCACCAGCGATCATGTAAGCCAACTCACTGGCAATATCTAAAAACCCGCCGCCATTGTAACGTAGGTCAATTACCAGTTCAGTAATCCCATCAGCAGACAATTGTGTAACGGCATCGATGAGTCCACTCTCAGCGGTAGCGATATGATCGTTAAATAATAAATATCCCACCTTGGCGCCCGGCGTGGTAATGGTTTTCACATTCTGAACAGGTGTAGAGGTGATGACGGCAGAAGTCATACTGAAAGATCGCACGGTTCCATTCAGGTCTCTCACTGTAAAATTATGTGTCTCCCCCACACTGTCGGGAAAAAGGCCTGCATTAAGGGTATCGGCATCTGCACCAAAAATGACATCTACACCATCGATAGTCAATATTTCTGCTCCCCGTGCCAGATTAGCATCAGCCTGGGTTGCCGGTGTGCCCGGATCAGTGAAGGCCACCACGGCCTGTCGGGGTGGAGAAGAACTTATAAGTGCTACCTGCATACCATAACCCGATGAGATACCCGATTGAGATTGTGCTATCCATTCATCCGTTGGTAGTGAAAAGTGAAAATTATCCTTAAAGCTGCCAGAGGGTGTCACCGCGTCCGTTTTTAAAAGATCAAAGTAATCAGGCGTGGCATGAAGTCCGGGATCCCGATCTACTATTTCGTCATACCACAGATAGGTATGATTACTATGCGAACGAAGAAAATTATTTTCGTCAACAAATGTTCCCTGAACATCACTAGTACCTGCAACAGGGCTCTCGCACATATTTCGAAATGTGCTGGCAGGTAGAAAAATGCCTTCTACCCATTCGTCTGGGTCATCGTCAATGTTTGTATTATTACTGCTGTTATTATTAGTATTTAAATTATTACTGCTGAGCGCAGTTGGGTTTCCACCACCTCCACCACAGGCAGTTAATACCATCGAGACCAATACGACAGATAGAATCAACTTGAGACTTTTCAACACAAGTAGAAATGAATTTTGATTTATCATGACCTATAATTAATGATATTTATTTATCTATTTATTCGCCAGTTTTCAAAAATCGATACTATTATTAAATTTTACTTATACTCCATGAGTATAGATGAATATATAACGGCCAAATAGCCAATTAGGTTGACTTTAAGCACTTTGATACAATCTACAAAACAAGAGGGGAATTTATGAAAAGTTTTTTTTATCACTCTCAAAAGTGGGCAGTAATCACGTTAGTATCCATGGGTACTCTATTACTTTCACCATTATCAAATTCTCAGGATAATTTTACTCACTTACCGATTACCAACGAGGGATGGTTAAAACCCTTTACCCCGCTACGTATCATAAATAACCTTTATTTTGTTGGCTCATATGAACTAGGTCAGTTTTTAATCACCACGAATGAAGGTCATATCCTCATTAATACCGGCCCTCATGGTTCAGTCCCCTTAATTAAAACCAGTATTGAAACACTGGGGTTAAATTTCAATGACATCAAAATATTACTAACTACCCAGGCACACTGGGACCATGTTGGCGGATTAGCAGAAATAAAACGTATCACTGGTGCACAAATGTTAGCGCTGGAAGATGACGCACCAGTCCTTGAAGACGGAGGTTCTTCGGATTATAAACACCCTCAAGGTCGTGATCCGGTGTTTGAGCCAGTGATGGTCGATAAAACCCTCAGTGATGGTGATGTAATTGAACTGGGTGATTTCAGACTCAATGTACATCATCATCCTGGTCACACCAAAGGAGCAAGCAGCTATTCCTTTACAACTGCTGTTGCTAATACAAACTACTCAGTATTAATCGTCAATATGGGAACCATCAATTCAGGAGTGACGGTATCTGGCATGCCTGGCTATGAATCTATTCAAGAGGACTTTAGAGAAACATTTATATCACAACTGGAACTCTCACCAGACATTTATGTGTCTGCCCATGCTGGCCACTTTTATCTGCATGAAAAATTTAAACCAGGGGATGTTTATGATCCTACTCGGTTCATCGATCCAGATGGTTACGTGGAAAAAATAAAGTACTATCAGAAAATATATTTAGATCAGCTGGAAGAAGAACGTGCAACACAGACTCAATAATGTATTGCCTTGCTGACGAAAGCATGCCCTGATGTACTTTCAGCTTGAGGCCATTATACAATACGAAGCAACAACATAGCAGGAATCTAAATTTTCTACTGCGGTTCTATCCTGAAATCAGGAAGACTTGGTGGCACTACTGCTCGCTCTTCGGGTTGATTTAATTGTGGAATCCAATCATAAGGAACACGATACGCCCGATAGGTTCTCGAAACCGGGTAAGTGTTTCCCTCAAAGTAAGGCATCATGTATTCCCATACGATTTCTTTTTCTGCCGTCACTTCAAACAATCTCCCTTCCGCACCTTCAGTAATCAATGTATTACCATTAGGAAGTCTTTGGGCTGAACTCACATTGCGACTAAAGAACTGATAGTTTGCCCGGCCAGCAGGCGCATACTCCCACATCAATTCAAACGTCACCGGATTAAACTCTATAACCCGTGATGTAAACCGCGTTAGTGTGCTTACACCATCTGGTGCCAATGGGTTTGGGGCGCCATAACCCGCTGACCCCCCATTATCAAACACCATGAGATTACCTGCACCTGGCAGGTCTTTGGGAATAATATGAGGATGATGCTGACCAATAATCTGACCTATCGCCATATGCTTATCATCGGAACGAAAGTCTGGCCCCATCTTCCAGACTATGTTTCCAGCTCGACTAATTATCGCGATGAGGTTGGCTTCACGCCC
Organism: uncultured Gammaproteobacteria bacterium; assembly: GCA_943788815.1. Lineage (GTDB taxonomy): Bacteria > Pseudomonadota > Gammaproteobacteria > Eutrophobiales > Eutrophobiaceae > Eutrophobius. The sequence goes on along the minus strand of CALSRS010000001.1, from coordinate 2,065,529 downwards.
ACTGATAATAATATTATCGGGATGAAAGCGTTGGTCACCTTGATCATACCATATATTGGGACCTACATACGTTGCAGAATTAATATGCAACCAGTCAAACGCCTGTGTCTCTTCACTATACTTAACTGCATTACGGATCGCGTCTTTTGAATCTTGATCAAAACCAAACTCGTCAAAATGATCACTTGCCAGCCATTCCCAAAGAATTTCACCATCCCAGGACACCTCAACGATGTAATCATCATCCAGTCGTTTATCAGTAATCGCAGGCGCCATTAGTTTTTTATGTGCCAGTATCAAGGTCTTGCCACGGTCAACCAGTGGATCAGCACCTGGCGTGTAATAACCAACGGGGTTGCCTTCACGCTGCCAATCATGATGTTGCCGCGCCGCCCAGATTGTATTTCCATCCTTCGTTTCTACCTGTTGCAAACGATCAAATCGCCAAACTTCATTACCGTCCCAATCCCACTGTATCAGGGCAATAAGGTCCTGGTGTGGTGACAGGTTACCCATGGACCCCATAAAATTACCGCCTGGAAGAATACGTGCAGGGTAACCTGCTGTATGTGACCAACGCCTGACCTCACGGCCATTCATATCTATTAATACATCGCCTTCATTACCCGGAATTCGAAATATTGTGTAGCCACTCCATGCCTTATCGAGATTGTAGATCGTGGTGCCCGTAGGATAGACAGATGGTGCTGAACTAAGTGAGATAGAAACCAGTGGAAACAATAAACAAGCAAGTAAGAATTTAGACTGATAAGCAGGAATAATCCGTGACATTTAAGCTCTCCAGAAACTTATTATTGAGGTCACTATACACGCTCTCTTTACATAAGAAAAAACACGTCTCTTAATATTTCCCAGGTAAGGATCAATACAATAAAGAAACCAAATCTATACAAGACTTGTCATATGCAACTTATAAAAAGACATATGCCAGGATAGCGTTGCCGCTGAAAATAAGATCATCACCGACAATTGGGCTGCTTGTTATTTTGTTAGGGAGAGCTTCACCCTTGAGGTTTAGTATCAATTGCCATTTTTCTGATAAATCAACAAACGAACTAATTCCAAAACCGGGAATGACAGTACTTCCAGTGTCATAGGCAGGTCGATCAATCGTAGATGCGAAATCAGGTACTCCAAAGTCATGGTTACTGATCTTCTTACTCATCCATGTCATGGATATCTCCGGACTAACGCGCACTGACTCAAATTGAAAGCCACGTGACAGGCCTAATTCAGCAATGCCACCTCCGATCTTATCCAGAACATCGTGTCTGTATGTCGCTTCCAATTCAATCCCGTTTTGCCATTCATAAATCATACTAAGACCTGCCATCAAGGTGCTCTTCCTGTCCCCAAGCCCTGCAAGCACATCACTGTCATTCTCGTCATAACTGGCGATCCGATAAGTCGCAGAAAGTGCTAAGCGAAAATCCCCTGTTCCAAATATTCCAAACTGAAGATTTGGCCCAAAAATCTGAAGACGCTCACCCAGGTAACTAATAGCAGGAATGACCTGATACGACGAGTTATTGGAATTTAAATAGGGACTGGTCTTGCCTATCACACCCACGCCTACACCAATCTGACCTCGCTTCCCCAAAATCTGAAACATCTCAATTTCCTGGCGGCTAGTTTCCATTTCACCAACAGAAATACTGGCGAGTTGAAAATTTGGCGGTCCCTTGGGTCGATAGTTATTGGATATTCCAACCAGTTCTTTTGGTATCCCAATAAAATTCCGATCCATTCTGCCGTTTTCATTCTCATCATGAAAAACCACAACAGCGATTACACCCGCATCAATCTCAGGAATAAGATATCTCCCGCTATCATTGGCAGGCATTTTTAGGTGTTGGGCTGGCGCACGAAAATCACCAAAGCTATCAGGTGTATCATAGACCTGAAACACAAGGGTGCCGTCAGAAGGAAAGTTATAAAGCTGTATCTCTAGCTCTGCAGAATTTGCAGTCAAAGTAACACCGAGTAACAGTAAGCATAAATTATATCGAATTATTTTCATGATAAAAAAAATACAATAAACCGTGTGAAATTTATGTGAAGTATATATAAAAAAATAAATGTTAGATTGCCTGCAAAAATTTATATTTTAAAAATACGAGGAGTGCTCTATATTAATCACCCATGACTATATCCACACAAATTACTGGCCTTATTATCAGTCTGCTAATCTGCTTTATCGTTGCAGGTCTAGGTGCACTCACGTCAATAAATGCGGGGGAATTCTATGCAGCCTTGGCAAAACCTGACTGGGCCCCGCCGGCATGGTTATTTGGGCCAGCATGGACAGTACTTTATATTATTATGGCTATTGCGTCGTGGTTAGTTTGGCGGCAAGAAGGATTTGGTGCGGCACAGATCGCGCTTTCTTTGTATCTTACACAGCTTGTTTTTAACGCACTATGGAGCTGGTTATTTTTCAGCCTTCACAACGGGATGTGGGCGTTTATTGATATCAGCTTGTTATGGGTCAGTCTTGTGATCTTGATTTACCAATTCTGGAAAATATCCATCGTGGCTAGCATAATGCTTTTGCCTTACATACTCTGGGTCAGTTTCGCGACAATGTTAAACTTCTCAATATGGCAATTAAACCCTGAACTATTGTAATTAATCTGCTTTTTATTTAATTAGAGATGCGCCCTTAAAAACTACTTATCGACTCCATGACTTAACTCTTATCCCGAAATATCATCAAGAGATAAAAATCAGCATAGAGCTTAAATTAAAACGTCCCACTCACATGTAGACCAACCCGATAGATATCATGTTGTCGGTCGCGGACAATGACTGAATCCACTGGGGAGAGATCCCGTTCACCCGCATAGCGAGTTCGGACGCGGTTACGTTTAAAGTTGAATAGATTTTCCCATACCAGGCGCATCTTTACTCCAAACCAACGAGTGGTTTCAATAAAGAATGTTCCTGCGGGACCTTCGCTGTGCACGTCCAGTTCGTTCACTTTAAAGAGGGGGCGGTTTCCGCGGTCAGCATAGGTCAATCCCCATGCAATCCTTGCATCTTCAAAATCCTGACGGAAGTCAATGCGATAACGCCAGCTCATATTATTATTCAAGACTTCCAATGTTCGATACGGCGCGCCTCCCCCTTGTCCTGATAAACGCCGATTCCCACCAGTGACAGGATCGGTCACCACAGAATCCTGCAACAGTGTGTATAAATCCAGTTTTGCCCCAGGTAATCCGAGTTGTGATAGCGGAAAAGTTGCCTCCAGTTCCACGCCCCATCGCCGACCATCGCCAATATTACCTGGTGCTTCAAAGTCAGATGACAAGGGCAACAAATCTAATACATCGGATATCCAGTGATGAAATGCAGCCACAGAAATCACTGTCTCACGACCTAATCGTTGTTCATGACTCACCTCAGTTATCCAGGTGGTTTCAGGCCGGATATTAGGGTTTCCCAACGCAAAATCATCATCATCAAATACCGTGGCACTGACAAAATCTTCAAGGTCTAACTGTGCAACCTCGCGTGCTACCCTAAGGCGGGTCTGACTGTCCGACATAGGGGAATAACTCATAACCGCAAAGGGTTTAATAAAGAAAAAATTGCGCGTTAACTCTGAATCACCTGTCTGGGAAAGTGTAGAGGTCTCCGCACCAATACCGAAATCGAGATCAATGGCCCCCGCCGTCCAGGTGTCCTGTAATAAAAAGTCATAGCGAACTTCTTTGACTCGAGAATTGGCACCCGGCACATTCACCACCACAGCGCCTAGTCCTCTGTCGTCAGTTTGTTCCAATTCGCGATCCAGAACGTTATAGGCACGTTCTGCATTCATCTGGATGGCATGATTACCAAACCTGGACCAGTCGAATTCCAATCTAGTGATCTGTTCCTGACTGTGAGTTTTGGTGTCAGCTTCCCTAAACAGGATCGCTGCCTCATTTTCATCTGTTACATCCTGTGTTGTTAGAGAATCTGCATTGTCATTGTTGTACAGCACGATGAGTTTCCCAACCAGATCATCCATAAATGCGCGTTCCACATCGGCACCCAGTTCATATTCGAGGTTCTGAGTATCCAGGTTGATAATTTCATCTATAGTCCTGCCACCCGGCGCCTGGGCTACACGACCGTTGGGCCTAAAGTAATGAGTGTCGTTAATGGTTAGCCTGGAGTTAACCCGTACCAGGTTATCTCCCATCCAGGACGAGGCGTTAAATGAAATATTATTCAAACGGAAGCCTTTTTCGGTACTGTTGTGGGGACCTGATTCCAGTAACACTCCGTTACTATCGTACTCACTCTCAGTGCCTTTCCATCCACTGGTGTCACGTTCCATATCAAGGCCAACATTAAAATCAATTTCACCCCTACGGTCAGACATAGAGATATTGCCACCAGGTTTAAATGGGGCACTCTGGTTATACTGTCCCCACAACTCCCAGCGCACAGTAGCCGGGATGTCCGTACGTAAATACACATTGGCCAGAACCGATTGTCCCTGAAAATCGATCCCTTGTGCCTGTCCCCGAATTAATTCGATACGTTCAACCTGCCCTGCTGGTATACGCGCCAACACAGAAGAAGGTAGATCCTGCTTGGCACTGGGACGTCTACCGTTGATGAGCAGGTTACCACCGGATGTGGCCATCCCACGGGCACCGCCACCATCGTCAAGTTCAAATCCCGGCACCTGTCGCACCATATCCAGCGCAGTGTTGGGTTGATAACGTGAGAAAAAGGAAGCTGAATATTCAACCGTCTCAACAGAGGAATCCATATCATGTTGAGACGCCGCTAGAGGAACACTCATTAATACAACTATTATCAGGCAAAAGCTGCACATAATTCGATGGCAATTTATTATCAATAGTAATTCCCGCAAAAAGTATCCCCTGTTTTCGTCTGTGAATAGTACTTAAGCTTTCAACTTGAAAAAACCCTAATTTCCACAATGCGAATTGATTTCATAATTCAGACACTAGGTAAAAATCCAAGCATAGATAATTTCACTAGATTACATGCGCCATAGCGCTAGATTTTTGGAACTAACCGTCTTCTTCTATATCAATCCAAGATATGGTAAAAATATAAATTAACAATAACTATGAGGAAAAAGATGAAACAATATATTTATTCTGTTCTTACGCTGACCGCCCTTGTTACTAATTCAGTACAATCACAGGAATCCGATCCACATCATCATGAAACCGTATCTAACCAAGTGATTTCTCAACAACGCCAGGCATTGGCACAAAACACATATGGAAAAGGGTTTGGTCCCCAATCACCACGTGATATTGATAGCAAAGCAGGACAGAATTCACGAATCTTTGCACATTCGGGTCCTTCAACTGAAATGAATCTTTGTAATATACATTTCCATAAAAATGCCGAACACAAAGGCGGAGAATTTACTGCATACGCAGGTAACGGCGATGGTCATGGATATCAGACAGGTTATAAATACTCCGGAATGCTCAGCGCCCTGGAGACCAGACCAGTCAATAATGCAGTATGCCCTAGTGACCATGGTAGCCTGAATCCCGGTGACACACTGGAAGTTCACTATGTTTATTCAACAGCTCAAATTGAACCCGGCCCCACCCTAGGTGCATGCCTGAGTGAATCGATCAAGAATCCTCAATTACGTGTCGAAGCCCAGGTGTATGTCATGGTCAACGATAGTAGTGCTGGAGACTTTACCGAATTAGCTGCACACGATGTTAGAAATGGTCTACACCAGGCACTAAATATTCCAGACAATACAGGAGCCCCAATCGTGTATGCGGGATCAACCACCGGCCCTGCCTATAATGAAGATGGGTCGCCATTTCAGGTAACCTGGAGCGTTCGACCTAATGTCGCCAAAGTAGATATCAATACTGTTGGAGAATGGTGCGATGGTAATACTTTTAATGAAGATCATGCGCACGGTGTTAGAAATCTGGTAACCAATCCAGATCTGTTGTCAGACATCGAATAACACCAAAATATTGGGGCAGACTGATACGGGTCTGTCCTAATATTTCTTTCACGTCATTGTAGTTTTGGCACGATGCCAATTATCGAATAGGAAGGATCTAAAAACTCTGAGGGTAAGCTGTAAACTGATTGTAGTAAGTAGTAGTTTTCTAATGTACTAATTTGCAACAACACACCTCTATTACATAACTTGATTTTCCCATTTTTTATTACCCATCACATCCCATCTAAAATCATTTTCCAGCACAGCATCATTTGAATCGACATCATCTTTACTTTTAACTGGCCTATTACATTCAAAGGTTATTCGATCAAAAATAATTGTCAGGTGCTCCTTGTAAAATTCTTCTTCCAGGCCACCGCCTGTCACTACAGATTTTATCAGGGCATCTTCCATTATAATATTGACATAGTTAGATTGTGGCTCTCGCTTACCAACTATAGGAGCAATAATCAATTGCACACTGGGAATAACTTCACCGAGTGCATACAGGTTGCGTATCTGAGTACTGTCGATACCAATAGGTTTGATGACGGCAATCTCATTCATCATCGTCTTAATACCGTCTTTGGCCGTAATGGATTTACGGTTACTCGTCATACCCCAGTTCCAGGAAAATATTTCACACCAACCTTTGTATTTGAAACTTTCGGCTTCACCTGTAACGCCATCAATTTTCATATGTATCTGTAAAGACATTGCACTCTCCTTTGATTAGAGTAACCCCAGTGCGACTGGAATCGTGTAGCATTAGAACATATACAGCTTTAAATAACTGTGCGATATCGAACATACATACACTCTTGTTTAATAATAAATTAGTTAATTTGCGGGATATATGCTACGGTGTGTGCCTCCGGTGACCAAAAAGGGTCCCGGCGCGTCTACATTAGTTGTTAGTATTCTCAATATAGTTACCTGATTTTCAGGCAACTTCCTACCGAGACATGCTTACCCTCCTCATCGAGAGCCAATTATTGCAAGACGCAAGAACTGGCAAAGAAACGAACTGGTTCCTATTGATTTGCAATCAAATATTTGCGTTTGCGTTCACCTGGAACATCTACTTAGCCAAAATTAAATACCATACGGCACATGTCGAAGTACATTTGCCGATTGGCACATATGTATATTTAGGAAAAAATTATGACATTTGAAACACTCGGATTATCCGAACCCATTTTACGGGCTGTACAAGCAAGTGGGTATGACACCCCTACTCCCATTCAGGCGCAGGCCATACCAGCTATCTTAAGCGGCTCAGATATTATGGCCGCCGCTCAAACCGGTACGGGTAAAACCGCCGGCTTTACTCTACCCATGTTACATCTCCTTGCTAACCGAGATCGGGTCAAGAAAAATCACACACGTGCGCTAATACTCACACCAACCCGCGAACTCGCTGCACAAATCCAGGACAGTATAGTCACCTATAGTAAGTACCTGGAACTACGTTCCACGGTAGTGTTTGGTGGCGTAAACATCAATCCACAAATGCAAAAACTGAATAAAGGTGTTGATATTCTGGTTGCAACACCAGGGCGTCTTCTCGATTTATTCAATCAAAAGGCCGTTCGATTTGATGAAATTGAATTTCTGGTCCTTGACGAAGCCGACCGCATGCTAGACATGGGCTTTATCAAAGACATCAAGAAAATCATTAATCTACTGCCAAAAAAACGACAGAATCTCTTATTCTCAGCCACCTTTCCATCTGAAATCCGACGGCTTTCAACATCTATTTTGAAAGATCCAGTAGAAATTGATGTTTCGCCTCGTAACTCAACAGTCGCAACTATCGCGCAAAAGGTTCACCCCGTAGACAAGATGCGCAAAGTAGAATTACTCAGCCATCTCATTCGAACAGGCAACTGGAACCAGGTACTGGTTTTTAGCCGAACCAAGCATGGTTCCGATAAACTGGTCAAACAGCTATCCCGTGACAATATTAATACAGTGGCGATTCATGGGAATAAAAGCCAGTCCCAGCGCACCAAGGCATTAGCAGATTTCAAAAATTTTAAAATTCAGGTTCTGGTCGCAACAGACATCGCTTCACGTGGAATTGATATCGATCAGCTATCCCATGTAGTTAATTTTGATTTGCCCGATGTCCCTGAAGATTATATTCATCGTATAGGTCGCACTGGACGCGCGGGTGCCAGTGGCATAGCCATTTCACTGGTGTCACTTGAGGAAATCAAACAGTTAAAAGATATTGAAAGGTTAATCAAACGCACTATAGAACGCGAAGACGTCGTAGGCTTTGAGCCCATATGCACTATTCCGGTGACTGATCCTAATAAACCAGCCAAAAGCCGACCTAGACATAAACCTGGCGGCAGGGCATCCAATCTCAGGCCATCTCGAAGACTGGGTAGAAGTTCACAGGCAAGCGCTTAAATATCAATGTGCGTCCTATGGCTGTAACTTTTTTTCCATCATTCCGAGTCCTGCTTCGCAGACCCGGAATGATGGAATTCTGATTTTTCCTTACTGTGAAGGCGGATTATACTTCACATATATGTGAAGTTTACTGACCTGAATCAACCCCGGTATATTGTTAAGCCGGAGCCTGTAATCCAGTTAGACAAACCATCAAAGTTTGATTAAATTAAATATCAACATCCTGACAAAAACCAATATCTTATCTTTTTAATATTCAATCAATAAGTCAAAAATATTTCATCCAATTCACCACTGGATTTCCCATTAAGCAGTGCGAGCATTAATAGAATCCGTGCTTTTTGTGGTGTCAGATTATCAGCAGACGGAAATTCCCGACCTAATCGGATGCGCCCTTTCCCACCACGATGACTCAAGACCACAGCGACGCCATTTTTTTCTGCCTCTTTAAGTGATTCGGTTAAATGACCAGGAGACCCTGTGGGGAATGCCGCCACCACAATTCCTTTCGCCCCGGTTTGCCTGGCAATATCTACAAGCTTGGGGTTGGCATCAAGGTAAGTATAGACAATCTCAACTTTCGGCATTTGATCAGCGCTGGTTATGCCATTCAAATGCATTTCACTCGTCACCGTGTGTCGTGGTAAAGGATCCCGATAAAATCGTATGGCATCCAGATCGGAAAACCCAAGAATACCCAGATCACCTGAATCCCAGGTTTCAACCCGGTGACTGATCGTCTTGGTGACGTCCCTGGCCGAATGGATCATTTCATTCACTACCACCAACACACCTTTATTACTGGCATCTGGATGAGCCGCAACACGAATGGCATCAAACAGATTACGTGAACCGTCTGAGCTGTATTTCCCTCGGTCTCTCTGCGCGGCGGCTATAACGACAGGTTTATCTGTGTTCAACACCAAGTTCAAAAAGTAAGCCGTTTCTTCAGCGGTATTGGAACCTTGCGTAACAACTATGCCGTCTATATTCTTATTATTCGCCAATTCCTCGGTGATGATGTTGGCTATATCGATCCAATTCTGGATAGTGATTGTTGCACTTCCAATTCGTATGTACTCACGGACTTCAAGGTCAGCAATCTCTGTAATCCTGGGAATCTGTTCAACGAAGACGTCAATGGGTAAACGACCATCGGGAGTGTTAGCAATGGTGCCACCCATCGCAATGATTTTAACCAGCGGTTTATCTTGAGCATTTGTAGAAAGTGAAAATACGGTTACCAATAAAAATAAAACAGTAATCATGATGTCCAGGTGTATTTTTCTCATTATTTTCTCCCATTTATCAACCAGCTGGTTGTTACTTTTACATATTTTCGAATTTTAATTCTAACTCTCAAAAATAAACAAGTTACTTGCCTCACTGTACAGACCTTAATGAGTCTAATGTAGTGCTAGCCGAAATTATCACATGCAGTATCTGATCTGTTTCACAGCCAACTTTCAAAATTTTTCGGTTTTATTCGACATTTCTGCCATAAATCCCTATAGTACGCGCCTCTTAGTAATACCTTCAGACATTAATCAGGAAGCGTCTTTGATCTCCACCGCCAATATTACCATGCAGTTTGGTGCGAAACCGCTGTTTGAAAACATCTCCGCCAAGTTCGGAAATGGCAACCGCTATGGCCTAATAGGCGCCAATGGCTGCGGTAAGACCACGTTCATGAAAATCCTGGATGGAAGTTTGGAGCCCAGTTCCGGTAATGTCGCTATCGATGACAATATGCGCCTGGGGATATTAAAACAGGACCAGTTTGCCTTTGAAGAATACAGCGTGATAGAGACGGTAATGATGGGACATTCCGAATTATGGGCTGTGCATCAGGAGCGCGAACGTATCTACAGCCTGGCTGAGATGTCAGAAGCAGACGCCATGAAAGTTGCAGATCTTGAACACCGTTATGCTGAGCTGGATGGATACAGTGCCGAAAGTCGTGCTGGTGAGTTACTTACCCACGCAGGTATCGAGGTGGAATTACATACTGGCCCCATGAGTGAAGTGGCACCAGGCTGGAAACTACGTGTATTACTAGTACAGGCCCTGTTCTCTGAACCGGACGTACTGTTACTGGACGAACCAACTAATAACCTGGATATTAATACTATACGCTGGCTGGAATCACTGCTCATTGGAACCAAGAGCACCATGATTATCATCTCCCATGACCGTCACTTTCTGAATGCCGTGTGCACGCATATTGCTGATATCGACTATGGCGAATTACGTATTTACCCTGGAAACTATGATGATTTTATGCTGGCCTCGACTGCGGCCCGTGAACATATGTTTGCAGAGAATGCAAAAAAGACCGCACAGATAGCCGACTTGCAACAATTTGTCAGCCGTTTTTCTGCCAATGCCTCAAAAGCCAAACAGGCCACCTCGCGGGCTAGACAAATAGAAAAGATAACCCTCGAGGACATTAAACCGTCCAGCCGCATCAGCCCCTTCATTCGCTTTAATCAGGAAAAGAAACTGTATCGCCTTGCGTTAACCCTGGAAGAGCTGGGACATGGTTATGATGATGAGACATTATTCAGTGGAGCTAATATCACACTAGAGGCGGAGGAACGCCTGGCAATAATCGGTGAGAACGGTTCAGGTAAAAGTAGCCTCTTGCGTTGCCTGATGGGAGAAATTGAAGCAAACCACGGTACGATAAAGTGGGCAGACAATGCCACACTGGGATATTGTCCGCAGGACAGCACAGCCGAGTTTAATAGTGAATTGAACCTGTTTGACTGGATGGGTCAATGGCGGAAACCTCGTCACGACGATCAAATCGTCCGCGCCACACTGGGACGATTACTGTTCTCCACCGAGGATTTTCAAAAACGGGTCAAAGTTTGTTCCGGCGGTGAGAAAAACCGGCTACTTTTTGGCAAACTTATGTTGCAAGAATGTAATGTCATACTCATGGATGAACCCACCAATCATATGGACATCGAAGCGATTGAGGCATTGAACCTGGCTCTGGAACATTACGAAGGCACTCTGATTTTCGTTAGTCACGACCGAGAGTTTGTCTCATCACTGGCCACTCGCATCATAGAAATAAAGAACCACAAGCTGAAGGATTTCCACGGAACCTACGAAGAATATCTCGATAGCCAACAAGCCATTATCAAGAAGACCGTCAACGCCAGATAATCATACACTGGGAAAAATGACGACAGTGAAACGTTTCATTACTCCTGATTGGTTTTATATAACATTAACTGTCACCTTACTTTTACTAAGCACGTAATTATTAAGGTACGTCCTATAGCGGCAATCTAATTATTCTGGCTGACTGGTATTACTTTACAATCCATGAATGACGCAAGTCTAATTTTTCATTACCGCAAGGCTGGTATGAAAGGCACATGAATATGTCGTCTGCGTATTTTCTATCAGGTAACGTGTAATATTAAAATACAGTAAGAGATCTTTTATCCAGGCCTGTCTCAATATTCATAAGCAAAAATTATCAATACGCCTGAGATATATCGTGCTGCAACTCTGGTATACGAAAAAACCCTTGCATATTCTTGAGGAGCTTTACCTCACTCTCACCATAGATATCCAGCAGCATTTGATTCATTTTTTGTTCCAGCCTCTGCCGATCCTGTTCAAGCAGGTTTACATGTCCAAGTTTACGGCCGGGACGTGGTGCTTTGTTATATAAATGAACCTGTGAATTTGAGTGGCATATGATGTCACTGGTCCCAGCACGACCCAAAATGTTTACCATACCTACACAACCCCGGGCATGAGTTTGCCCTAGCGTCATGCCGCTAATGGCTCGCAAATGATTCTGGAACTGGTTAGTGTCGGCGCCAAACTGAGTCCAGTGTCTACTGTTATGCACTCGTGGTGCCAGTTCATTCACCAGTAGACCATTATCAGTCTCGAAGCATTCAATTGCCAATACACCTACGTAATCCCATGCTGATATAAAACGCATTACCAGATCATCCATCTGTGAAAGTAATAGCGCATCAATATTCGGCGCGGGGGCAATGGATGTTAGTAAAACACCCTTGCTATGAAAGTTCTCAGTTAGCGGATATACCGAATAGCGCCCGTCGACTCCCCGCGCTAGTATGATTGATAACTCCCGCTTGAAGCTAACACGGCTTTCAAGAATTGAAGGTGTAAACTCTGATACATTTTCAGTAAACGTATCAACATCTGCCTGTGTTTCCAGGGACCACTGATTCTGACCGTCATACCCTGACTCACAACTCTTAAGGATAGCCGGTAAACCAATTCGCCGAATCGCTGCGTGTAATTCATTTACTGATGAGACTTTTTCATGTGCAACAGAGGGTGCCCCAATTGAATCAAGCAGTTCTCTCTCCCGTCCACGGTGTTGACATATGTGAATAATCGACGGGTCGGGGTAAACGAAGCAATACTCTTGTAGCGCTGTCAGGAGCCTGGTATCCACATCCTCTTTTTCCACGGTGATAACGTCGGGACTACCCAGTTGCTGGTAAAGTTCTCTGGCTTGCGTGCCAGCCTGGTAACGTATCACTGGACCTAAACCCTCTACACAGGTGCTGGATGCTTCGAGCGTATCCAGGAAACTAAATTCCATGCCCATGGCCCATCCCTCAAGGGCCAACATCCGTGCCAACTGACCTGTACCAACAATGGAGATTTTCACTATTCCAATTCCTCAGGAATACTTTCTGTCTGCTTTTTCCTCCACGCAATGACCCTGTCCCGCAATTCATCATCCTTGAGGGCGAGCATTTGCGCTGCAAGTAAACCAGCATTATATGCGCCAGCTTCTCCTATAGCCTGCGTGGCCACTGCAACACCTCTGGGCATTTGAACCATCGACATCAGGCTGTCGAGTCCTTTTAAGTAACGGCTTTGTACAGGAACAGCAATAACTGGAAGGTGAGTCATGGCAGCTGTCATACCGGCTAAATGTGCCGAACCACCTGCACCCGCTATTATTACCTCAATTCCCTCAAGGTGTGCATTGCTGGCAAATTCGTACAGACGTTGAGGTGTTCGATGGGCAGATACAACACGCACATCGTAACTGACTTGTAGAGATTCGAGCGGCTCTGTCGCCTCCTTCATGGTTGCCCAATCAGAGCGAGATCCCATGATTATGCATACTGGTTTAGTTAATTTATTCATAATGTCTTAGATTTTCTCCTGGATATTCATACTTCAGTCAATGATAGTCGGTATTACAGACGTATAAAGTGGAATACCAACCAAGACGTTAAACGGGAATGTGACGGCGAGAGAGGCGGCCATGGACAAACTCTGGTTAGCTCCTGGAACCGCTACAGCCATTGCCGCTGGTACAGCAATATATGAAGCACTGGCCGCAAGTGTAGCTAACATAATAACACCACCTATGGATAGGCCTATCATCTGTCCGACTATGGCACCCAACAATGCACCTACCAGCGGCATGACTACTGCGAAGCTGGCAACGAATGAACCATATTGTTTCATGCTACCTAATTTATCTGCTGCCACTAAGCCCATGTTAAGCAGAAACAAAGCTAACACTCCGTGAAAAAGATCCTTAAAAAAAGGCATGATGTGTTTGGTCTGCTCTGCCCCAGCCCACCAACCAATCAAAAGACCTCCAACGAGCAACAAAACACCCTGGTTAAAAAAAACCTCATGTAAAATATTCCGGACATCAACATGTTTACCATGATTTCGTGCCAGCCATATCCCCACGGCAATAGCGGGAACCTCAAGCAGGGCAACAAACAAGGGAAAGTATGCTTCAAAGACGATACCCCTTGCATCGAGAAACGCAATCGCCACAGCATAGGTACCAACACTCACAGAACCATAGTGAGCAGCGATGGATGCAGCATCGTCGCGAGGTAAATCTCCGATATTGTAGAGAACCGGAAAGGCGATTAAAGGTAAAACTAAACCAATGGCAATCACTGCCAGTGATTGTATTAACAAGCCATCACCATTATAGGTATTCAGAGCGATCCCGCCTTTCAAGCCTATCGCAAGCAAGAGAAAAATGATCACTGCCTGATATAATGCTGGCGGAAATTCGAAATTAGCTTTAACCCCCCGGGCAATCATACCTAGTAGAAAAAATGCTACCACGACGTCGACTTTCAATTCAGCAGTCCTTGATTATTGTAATGACGATGAAGTTTTCAGATTGGTCTTCACATACAACGACGAGAGGTACTCGGCAATATACTTAACTCTCGTTGCCACTGTGAGGAATAAGAGTATGCCGCTGACGATTAATAACCCAGGGCTGGCATATCCCACCAGGAAGAGCCAAGCGCCCGATAAGGCCAGTAAGCCCTGGCTAAGTAATTCAAATACGAAGTTTTTTAAGTTCATGCATATTTTCCATGTAATTAGCTTCAAGGCACGCATAATGCACTGATTTATGCATAGATAAAAATAGATATTATTTATTATATATATAGATTTTTATCTATATAATAAGAACTCATGGCCTCACGTCTTCGCGCATATATCGGCACACTTCGACAACTCGAAATCCTGCTTGCTGTACATGAGCATGACTCCGTCACGGTTGCCTCGGAACATTTACATCTGACCCAACCTACCGTCTCTATGCAATTGAAAAAGCTTTCAGATGCCCTCGGCACACCGCTATATGATCAGGTTGGCCGTAAACTGGTATTCACGGATGCAGGTAACGCGGTGATAAAAACAGCAAAGGAAATTCTGGAAAGTTTCGAACTCCTGGATATGCATCTCGCTGACCTCAAGGGACTCAAAGCAGGCAAGCTGAGATTAGGGGTAGTAACGACCTCCAAGTACTTTGTGCCAAACCTTCTGGGTGACTTTTGTCGTCTATATCCTGGTATCGAAATCGAATTAAAGGTTGCCAACCGCGAACAGATCATCGAGCGATTGATGGAAGGTCTGGATGATTTCAATGTATTCAGCCACCCACCGCTAGACCAACGCATATCCCTGCATGAATTCCTTCCCAACCCACTTGTGGCCATTGCCCCACTGGATCATCCCCTGGCCAAGGCAAGTAAGATCACATTCAAGGAGTTTACCCATTATCCTTTTTTGATACGTGAATCCGGCTCAGGTACTCGCCATGCAATTGAGGAATTTATGAAAGAACATAATATATCTCTTAATATACGAATGACCATTGAAAGTAATGAGGCAATAAAACAGGCTGTAATTTCAGGCTTGGGGACCTCAATACTCTCCGGTCATACCCTAGCATTTGGTGGTCGTGATAACATTTGTGAACTCAATGTCGCGCAGCTACCCATTAAGACAAACTGGCACCTGGCACATCTTAAAGCAAAGCGCTTATCCGTCGTGGCAAATACTTTTATAAATTACGTGAATACCATTGGTCGAAATCGTCTACTCAAGGTCTTGCATACGAAATAATGACAGAGTATCTATTTGTATAAAACCTCATTCATCTCAACTTCATTAATTCATTCCTGCAGCCCGTCTCTCTTCTGCAAGTTGTTTTAAATATCGATTTTCATAAAGATCGATATAGGCCTTGCAACTTTGTGGATCGACAAAGGGATTGACCTGATTCCCTCCCTGTTTCACCATGGCGACTTTTGTATCCAGATTGATGGAAAGCGCACGGTAGGTCATAAACACATCGCAAGCTAATGATCTTAGTGTTTTAAATGACTTCTCAAAGTCCGATACGATATTAGGGTAAAGTTCATTATTGAGTAAGCCCGGCTCACCTTCATCGTTGGGCGTCCCCATTCCACCCATAAAGACAACGTCATACACGTTTCCTTTATCAGTCACTTGCATAGACCAGGTGGTCACACCCTTGGCATGCCCAGGTGTATGATGGGCTACCAACGTGACTCCTCCTAGAGTAAGTGATTCATTGTCCGCGATAATGCCATCAACCACGACTGGTTCAAATTTTGTATTTCCCATTTCGTCAGCATCACCCGAGGCAAGCTGTTCAGCGGTTTCCTTTGTGGTAATGACTTTTGCATGTGGTAGTAATTGTTTAAATCCAGCTAACCCACCAGTGTGTTCTGCATGCGCATGGGTATTAATAAGGTATTTAATGTCTCGTAGATGAAAACCCGCTTTGACGACGTTTTCTATCACATCATGGGCCTCTTCTGTTGAAGTAGCATCCATGAGGAAATGGCCTTCCGGCGTGGTAATCAGAAACGATCCAACCTTAGAATGGCCGACCCACCAGATATTATCAATAAGTTGATCGGGATCTCTGGGTACATTATCGTTGTCTGGCGAGCCTACCCCTATTCCCAGGTCCGTTGATACCTGGGCTGAAACGTTCATAGTGAATACTGAGATCAGCAATATTGCCCAGAATAACGGTTTGACGCTGAATGAAAATCCAAACTTTTTTGAATTGCTAAGATCCATGATGACTCCCCCAATAGAATACATTCATTTAATATACACGGTTTGCTTGGTACTCAAAAATCCAGTGCACTAATCCATTAGTGTATATGCTTAGTGAATTTCCCGCACCTCTTACGATAAGCCGAGATCCTTTTCCTTCAGTGTAGTCAGAATGAGGTCTTAATTACTGGATTCCCGCTTTCGCGGGAATGACGACTTTATGAATTCTTCCATACCTGGATCTCGGAGGGCAGACCTCCTCCACCTAGTCATATTCCATCTCACACTTGTAATCCCGCACCCTCCCCCTCATTCTCGCGAATGCCTACATGGATGGAATCGGTAGAGTCGCGTCTGGAACAAAGACCGAGGGCCGACTCATGGAGACTAAGCCGAGGCGGGAATCCAGTAAAACTAACGGTCCATGTGGTCGACTCAATAATTAGTTTTTCTCAACTAAATTAATTTCCCAAAATTTATAGTCACCATCTCCAATCTATTGCTAATATTAAATAATCCAAGGACCTCAACTGGGAATAAAAATTATGAATAAGAAAATCTCAAATCTTGCGGTATTTATCCTTGCTGCCACCGTACTATCGGGTTGTCCCAGCACCAGCAACATGAAGGAAGTCCAGGTGGATGTCATGACACCAGCAGAAATTACCTTGCCTTCCAACATTGAAAATCTCCTGATAGTTGACCGCACTGTATATACCGGTAACCCGTTCGATTCTAATGAAGCCTTGCTTACACCTGCAAGACCTGGCGAGGCTCGTGAGGCGACTGAGACTCTAATTTTTTTCCTACAACGATATCTGGGTGGATCTCCCCGGTTTCAAACAGTCGTCGCTAATGAGACATTGACAGGCAACAGTATTACCAAGGCATTGCCTCGACCCATCTCCTGGGAAACTGTCAGGAACCTGTGTAAACAATACGGTGCCAATGCACTGGTGGCCATTGAAGTCTATGATTCCACTTTTAATGTCTCCAATAATCCCCGCGCCACAAGAGCAGAACAGTCTATACTCAATAATCCACAAGACACCACCTATCAACGGTATTCGCCATACGACTACACCATAGCTGCAGTTGGTAATATCATTTTTGGATTTCGAGTGTATGACCCTGCAACTGAAACCATCGTCGATGAGCACGTATTCAGGCACAGAGAAACCTGGGAAGGTACTGGATCAGATCCCGCGTCAGCCATGTCGGGCCTTCCTCCCCCAAAGCAGGTCATAGGTGATCTCATCCACCTCGCCGGGATGGAATATGCAAAGCGCATCGCACCCATACCCATGCCGGTTGAAAGGAAATATTTTGGCGGGTCAGGGACAGATTCGGTCTTGGCAAAGGGAACAAAACTTGCCGAAGCTGAACAATGGCAACAAGCTGCCAATACCTGGGAAGCCGGAATAAGTCAGGCATCTAAAAGTGAAGCCGGCCAACTGGCACACAATGTCGCCGTCGCTTACGAGAAACTTGGCAAATCCGAACAGGCTCAAGTATGGGCAACTAAGGCCGCTGAAGAGTATGGCAATTCACAGGCCAAAACTTTGCTTTCAGGACTTGAAGAGAAGCGTACCCTGGAGACTAAGGCTGGAGGACAAATAGGAAACATTATTAATATTAATAAGGAGTAACTATTTATAAATTACAGACTACTGTGTTATATGAAGCATAATCAATACTATTAAGCGTCGTCTGTACCCAATTGTTCCTTCACTCCGTTAAGGCAAAGACGTAAATTGCGTTGTGTCCACGAACGAATTCCATTTCCGGCACCAACGCAACTTTGCTACCAGTTCCACCGGTACCTTCACCGGTGAGTACGGCAATGTACTGCTTGCCGTCAACTGCATAGGTGATAGTGCTATTCTGTATGATGCCTCCGACTACCGATTCCCACAGGACTGCACCGTTATCTGGATCAAATGCCCTTAACCTTCGATCCATGTCTCCCCAGAAAAGCAGATCACCGGCGGTCAACAGCACCGCTCCATTGCTGGGCGTGCGTTGCGTATGAATACGATCAATTTTTCCGGTTTCCATATCAATTTTTGCAATACCTACCCAATCATCGGCGTCGGCACCAGTACGAATGAATCCCTGCATAATATGACCATTACCTGTCATCAGTGCCGCTCGGCGTTTATCGCAGGCATCGTGGTATGGGATATATAAGGCATTGCGACCAGAGTCGTATGCCATGGGCCAGTAACTTCGAGTGTTGGCAAAACAGATCTTTTCAAGGACATGATCATCTCCCGTGAGGATCTTGTCACGATGTATAGATGTCTGACCCGATTCAATATCAATATCGGCAATATAAAAGTCAGGGTCATCAAAAGGAAATGGCATGGCCCAAAGGAACTCGCCGGTGATTGCATCCAGTACCCAAAGTCCCCCCGATTCCCCAGCCCCAACCACCATTTCCCGCTCGACTCCCCTTGGGATGTTTGGATTAATCCATTTTACTGATTCGGGATCAGGATTAAATGCCGATGTAAATCGTATCTGTTCATGGGCCGGATCATAATCCCAGTCATCGCCCGGTAAATGCTGGTAATACCAGGCCAACTCGCCAGTATTCACATCCAGTGCCAGGGTGGAATTGCAATACAACTCGGTAGGTGAAGACAAAGGAATGGCAAATGGATTGCCATGGTATCGTTTGTAACGGGTATGGGGACTTGAATTACCCACCATCCAGTAAATTAAATTTTGTTCGTGGTTGTAACCACCTGGTAAACCCCAGGGAGAACAAGTGCGTGACCCAGCAGATTTATCACCCCAGGTATCCCCGCCTGGATCGTCAGGGCCTGCGGGCACAATGAATCGCCAAACCTCATCACCACTCATGGCATCATGGGCAGCGATGAAACACTCTTCCCGGTTATCCTCGCCATATTCACAATTACGACCAGTTATCACCTTGCCCCCAGCTACCATAGGACCCGTTGTATTCTTGGTGCCCTTGGTGTAATCGTGTTCTTTAGCCTCCCAGTGAAGTTCACCGTTGTCGACACCCAGAGCAACGATATAACCATCGGGTGTACTGTAATAAAGCTTGTCCTGATAGATACTCATCACACGGTTTCGTGTGATGCTGGCATATTCACTAATGTCGTCCGCTATGTCACGACGGTACTCCCAAACGAGGTCACCATTAGTCGCATCTAGTGCCTGAACAAGTATATAGTCATCTTCATAAGCAGGATGAATGATAAACATGACACCTTGATGCACCAGAGGAATGATTTCCTGTGTACCGGGAGACATTCCACGTGACCATGCCATCTTCAATTGGTCTACATTATTTTTATTGACCTCATCCAGAGGGCTGAAACGATGATTATCATAGGTCCGGTTGAATAGTAACCAGTCCGCTGGATCTGGATTCAATAACATTTCTTGTGTTACTGAATTTTCATTCACTGATTGTGCATGACTGGCACCGGTAACTAACATGGATGAAACAAATAATAGCAAACCTGGGACACTTAGTTTTATCATAATCATTCTCCGCACAAGAACTTCTGGTATTTTATTTCAGTGATGTATGATGGCATATATTTGCAAAAAAAGAGACACACCCCAGATTCATAATACATCTCATCCATTAATTTAGACTAGCTACAAGAAGTTTAAACACAATACTAAAATCGATGTCCAGGCTCATTTTTATGCTATCCTCAACCAATGAAGTTAAACTACAACAACTATTTTATATTCAAAAATTTTGTTTTTTCTACCACACTATTTTTCCTGTTATTGGCAGGCTTAACTATCCCGGTGTTTGGTAATCCTGATCACTATATTTTTGAGTTGATAGAAAATGAAGTGTCGGTAGGAAACCGAATTGAATTTTCAGTCCGTATTATTCATAAAGAAACCAGTGAACCAGTCACGGATGCAATGATTTTTGCAGATCGAATAGACATGACCCCCGATGGTAAACCAGACAGGAGTACAGAACTTGCGGCCTTATCCTCAGATACGCCAGGAATTTATCGCTACCGGGCAAACCTGGTCGAATCGGGAAACTGGCAATTGACCTTGATGACCATGATACCCGGCGCACCAACTATGATTGAGGGAAAGATGATCCTGAAAGCCATTGATTAAAATTTTCCGCTCAATACCAGTATTGATACACCTTCCGACATCTCTTTCCCTTAATACTAAAAATTTATCAGGATAATGTCTCGTTCAGCACTGAAAACTGCACAGACACGAACGCTAAAATTATTAAACTGTTTGTATCCCTCGATTCTGGTCATACTTATAAACTGAATAAGCTAGGAGATATATCTGTCCACTTTCCATCATCCGGCAAAATCTATCGATATATATTTACTATTAATATTTTAGTTTTAATTGATTTTACTAATCAACCATTGGTCTATAAAGTGTCTCTCATACTTGATTAACGGGAGAATAACCATGGATAGCAACAATGACAACACCACTGTAGATAACAGGCAAAGCACAGGCAAATGTCCGGTGATGCACGGCACACCCAGGAATGCGGTAGCCGGAACTACCACTAATGCCAATTGGTGGCCAAATCAGTTGAACCTGAAAATCCTGCACCAACACTCTCCACTATCCAATCCGATGGATACTGAATTCAATTATGCAGAAGAATTCAAGGACCTGGATCTGGATGTCGTTATCAAGGATCTCCATACCCTGATGACAGATTCGAAGGACTGGTGGCCTGCAGACTACGGTCACTATGGTCCATTCTTTATTCGTATGGCATGGCATAGTGCAGGTACCTACCGTATTGCCGACGGACGAGGAGGCGCCTCATCTGGGACACAGCGCTTCGCACCCCTCAACAGCTGGCCGGATAATGGCAACCTCGACAAGGCCCGCCGCCTGCTCTGGCCCATCAAGCAGAAGTATGGCCGTAAGCTCTCCTGGGCTGACCTGATGATCCTCGCCGGTAATATCTCCCTGGAATCCATGGGTTTTAAAACCTTCGGTTTTGCCGGAGGGCGCGAGGATGTCTTTGAACCTGAAGAAGATATTTACTGGGGTCCGGAAACCGAGTGGATGGGTGATATGCGCTATTCCGGTGATCGTGAACTGGAGAACCCCCTGGGTGCTGTACAAATGGGTCTTATTTATGTAAATCCAGAAGGACCCAATGGCAATCCGGATCCCCTGGCTTCCGCTCGTGATATCCGCGAGACTTTCGCCCGTATGGCGATGAACGATGAAGAGACCGTGGCACTCATAGCCGGTGGTCACACCTTTGGTAAAACTCACGGTGCCGGAGACCCGAACAAGTATGTAGGTCCCGAACCCGAAGCAGCTGGAATCGAAGAACAGGGTTTTGGATGGAAGAATACTATGGGTAGTGGTAAAGGAGTCGATACTATTACCAGTGGACTTGAAGGTGCCTGGACAACAAACCCGATCAAGTGGGACAACGACTACTTTGACATTCTTTTCAAATATGAATGGGAGTTAACAAAAAGCCCGGCCGGTGCGCAACAGTGGACTCCTAAAGATAAATCTGCCGCGGACACGGTACCGGATGCCCATGAACCATCCAGGCGCCATGCCCCGATGATGTCCACAGCAGACCTTGCGCTGAGGATGGACCCTGAATATGAGAAGATCTCGAGGCGCTTCCATGAGAATCCTCAGGAGTTTGCAGATGTTTTCGCCCGCGCATGGTACAAGCTAACCCACCGGGATATGGGCCCAGTCTCACGCTATCTAGGAACACTGGTTCCAACAGAGACACTGGTATGGCAAGATCCAATTCCAGAAGTAGACCATGAACTCATTACGGATCAGGATATTTCAGATCTGAAATCAAAGCTGCTTGCATCTGAACTTTCCATTTCGCAACTTGTGAAAACCGCCTGGGCCTCTGCCGCAACATTCCGCGGCAGCGACAAACGCGGTGGTGCTAATGGAGCGCGTATACGCCTGACACCGCAAAAGGACTGGGAAGTCAACGAGCCTGCCGAACTGGATAAAGCCCTACCAATACTAGAAGTGATTCAAAAGGAATTTAATAACGTGCAGACCAGTGGCAAGAAAGTTTCACTTGCTGATCTAATTGTCCTCGGCGGCTGTGCAGCCATAGAGGAAGCCGCGAAAAAAGCTGGTCATGACGTTAAAGTCCCGTTCACACCAGGACGTATGGATGCTACTCAGGAGCAAACCGATGTAGATTCGGTCAATGCGCTAGAGCCCATGGCAGACGGGTTCCGCAATTACGTCCGCAAGGGTCTTGAGAAATCCGCAGCAGAGCGGTTGCTGGATAAAGCAAGCCTGTTGACCCTGACCGCACCAGAGATGACGGTATTGGTAGGTGGTATGCGCGCCCTTGGGGTAAACGTTGAGAACACTGAACACGGTATTTTCACAAAGCAACCTGAAACTTTGACTAATGACTTCTTCGTCAACCTGCTCGATATGGATACCATGTGGCAGAAGTCTGAAGATTCTGAGGGAATACTGAGTGGAGTGGATCGTAACAGTGGAGAGCAAAAATGGACTGCTAGCGTTATTGATCTCGTATTCGGATCAAATTCCCAGCTAAGGGCCATCGCTGAAGTCTATGCATGCGATGATTCGCAAGAGATATTTGTGCATGACTTTGTAGCCGCATGGAAAAAGGTAATGGAGCTGGATCGCTTTGATCTAAACTAATCATAAACCTGGAAACAGAAACGGAGTCAAATGGGCATTGCTCTCTTGGCTCCGTTTCTTTTATTTGCTACTTAATTCCGGTGGCCAGTTTCTCTTCGGCTAATTGTTTTGTGTAGCGGTTTTCGTAGAGATCGATATACACTCCTTGCAGCTTCGTGTGTTGACGAAAAGCAGTAATGAATCATCCTGGAAGTCCAAATTTTTGCCTGGTGAAATACCATCTGAGACCATGATTAATTTTCACCCGTACAGACCTCAATAAAAATTGAATAATAATCTTTGAATTCCACCGTTTAATATCCTGAATAAAGACCATGAACTGATGTCCATGCCTTTTATGTTAGCACATAGAAAATATGACCTACGTGCCCCGGAGGTGTTTCAATGATAGTCTTTTGAGTTTGAACCTATAGCCCTAATGTATAAATTGACTATGAACATAAATATTTCATCCCATTTTATCGATATTCAACTAAACACCTTGCATATGGCATGACTTTTGCAAAAAATATTACGTTACTCTGTGTCATATATAAGAAGTGACCCAAAAGGAACTATATCTATAACAACAACCAGGAAAAGGAAAACAGCATGAGCGGAAACACAGCACGGATACAGGCTATTCAAGACATCAGTAAACGTACCCCATACCAAACGAGTATGCCCGAACCACTAAGTAAAATATGGGCAAGCGATGTCTTCAATCTTGTTAAGATGGAAGAGGCGCTGTCCAAGAATGCCTACAAATCAATGAAGAACGCGGTAGAGACCGGTGCGCCACTTGAGCCTGCTGTGGCAGACGTGGTTGCAGCAGCAATGAAAGAATGGGCCATTGGAAAAGGCGTAAAGTTTTTCTCCCATATTTTTTATCCGATGACCAATGTTACTGCTGAAAAACATGATGGCTTTATTGCCACCAAACCAGGTGGTAACGCCATCTCCGAGTTCACTGGCAGCCTTTTGATTAAGGGAGAACCCGACGGTTCCTCCTTCCCTAATGGAAGCCTGCGCATGACCAATGCAGCACGTGGTTACACAGCATGGGATCCAACAAGTCCCGCCTATATTATGCAAACCGATAACGGCGCAACGCTAATGATACCAAGCGTTTTCATGTCATGGACAGGTGAAGCACTGGACAAAAAAATCCCACTATTACGCTCCAACTCTGCCATGAACAAAGCCGCCCAAAAAGTACTCTCGCTGATGGGTGAAACCGAAATTTCCAATGTCAGTTCCAGTTGTGGTGCGGAACAAGAATATTTTCTGATAGACACTCATTTTGCCAATGCTCGTCCGGATCTCCTGCTTGCAGGTCGTACCTTGTTTGGTGCCGCCCCGGCAAAAGGACAGCAGTTTGATGATCATTATTTTGGTGCTATCCCTGCGCGTGTTCAGGTATTCATGCAGGACTTTGAGGACAAACTCTACAAGCTGGGCATACCGGCCAAGACCCATCATAATGAAGTAGCCCCGGGACAATTTGAAATTGCACCCTATTTTGAATCAGCCAACGTAGCCGCTGACCATCAGCAGCTAATGATGACGATCATGCAAAGCACCGCAAAGAAACACGGTTTTCATTGCCTCTTACATGAAAAGCCCTTCGCTGGTCTAAACGGTTCTGGTAAACACGTTAACTGGTCCATCGGTAATACCACACAGGGCAACCTTCTGGATCCTGGCAATACACCAGACAAAAACCTTAACTTTATGCTCTTTTGTGGTGCAGTAATTCGTGGTGTACACCTATATGGACCATTATTGCGCGCAGTTATCGCCTCGGCCTCCAACGACCATCGTCTGGGTGCCAATGAAGCACCGCCGGCTATCCTCTCCGTGTATCTGGGTGATCAGCTCGAAGGTGTATTTAATGATATTAAGGATGGCAAGGTTACCGCTTCTATAGACGGCGGGGATATGGATCTTGGCCTGTCGCAAATACTGAGCTTTAAACGCGATCCGGGTGACCGCAATCGAACATCGCCTTTTGCCTTTACAGGTAACCGTTTTGAATTTCGTGCCGTTGGTTCATCACAATCCGTTTCTGGACCACTGGTCGCCATGAATACCATGTTGGCCGACTCCCTTAACTGGATAGCCGACAAACTGAAAGTAGAATTAGATGCTGGCAAGAACCTCGCTGATGGTGTGCTTAGTGTACTAAAAGAGATCATGAGCTTACATGGCAATGTGATATTCGGGGGTGATGGATATTCACCTGAATGGCACAAGATGGCAGTAGAAGAACGGGGTTTAAAAAACATTCCTACCACCGCAGATGCCCTGCTAGCCCTGAGAGAAGAATCTGTAATTGACCTCTTTAAAAATACCGGTGTCCTCAGCCCCGTGGAACTGGAAAGCCGGTTTGAAGTATATTCAGAGCAATATATCCTTTCGATAGGCGTGGAAGCCGACCTGGTAGTTGATCTTGCAACAACCCGGATATATCCGGCATCAATGAAGTACCTTTCCGAATTATCAGAGACAACCACGAGTATGGCAGACCTCAAAATAAAACTTGGCGGAGCGATCATTGAAGCGCTTGCAAGTGAAACTGACAACATGATGGCAGCAGTCAAAAAACTCAAAGAGGCAAAGGCGAAACATGACTTTGATTCAGCTGAAGCACATATGAAATATTGTGCAGACACAATTCGAGCATTGATGGATGAAGTACGAACACATGCTGATATGCTTGAGTCCATAGTTGCAGATGATCTATGGCCCTTGCCCAAGTATCAAGAAATGTTATTTATTAAATAATATAAAATCAGGGGTCGGAGTCACTTGAGATTTATTCTTTTATGCCTTCGACCTCTTTACTTTTTAAACCATTGTCTAACAGTAAATTTTACATCCAGATCTCGAAGTACATATAAAGCAACACATGCCGCCAGCATGGGCCATGCAGTGAAGAACAACAGGTGTATATCGATGGTGTATTTCTTCCAGGTCATAAAAGTTGAGACGGAATGGAGAAAAAGCACTACGCCGTAGGTATACCGTTTCCACAGTCCGCCCAGAAATGCCACTATGAATAACATCTCAATAACACCTATTGTATACACTATAGGTTTAACCAATCCACCAATCAGAAAAAAGCGATTGAAATACCTGATGGTATGCGCCGGGTCAAAAAACTTACCCATGGTCCATACAAACATGACTATGAACACGCCTAGACGTAATAAGAACAGGCATGTTTCTATCCGCTTTTTATAATCCGGGTTTATAGTGGCATTCATAAATATATATTTAACCTAAAATAAATACGCTGTCGTTCTGCATTTCAGCGCGCAAGCGTATACTTCACGTCCAGATCACGTAATACATACAATGTGATAGCGCCCGCCAGCATAGGCCAGTCCGCGTAATACAGCATACTGTAGGTGGCGCCAAGTTCGACGGTGTATTTTTCCCAGGGCGCAATCGCCGAGATAGTGTGTACCAGGATTACAATACCGTAAGTATAACGCTTCCATATACCTGCCACGAAGATCAGGATGAATACTAATTCAATGACGCCGACGCCCATCATCACCGAATTTTTTAGACCACTTATAAAATAGAATTCCTCAAAAATACTGATGGCATGAGCTGGGTTTAAAAGTTTATCCAACGTCCAGGCTAATAATACAATAAAGACGCCGATTCGTAATAGAAACAATGACAGTTCTAGTCTGGCCAGTTGTGTCGACTCACTTATATTAATCATTATTTATTATGAAAAGAGGTTGGAGATGATGGGGAAGAAATGAAATAAACATTCAGCCTTTGACAGCCACCTTAAATTCACCCACGTCGGCGTGGATCACCTCCACCTCTGTGCCGGCAGAAATAGGATCGTCACTCTTAACCTTCCACTCTATCCCCGAATAATTGTGGACCCCATGATCCCTGGACGAAATATCAGTTTCCAGAACGAAGCTGTGTCCTATAAGATCACTCTTGACGTTAGACTCCACAACCTCGTTCTGTAATTTCTTCAACGGCTTCCACAGGATCACGGCACTCAGAAAGGACAGGATCGCCACACCTGTAAGCGCACTGACCACCGTCGCTGGCAAGACCCCAACGAAGATCAATATCCCGCTAAGCAAACAGCCCAGCCCAATGAAAAACAGAACCATTACTGAAAATCCAAGCACACCGACCTCAATGGCCAACAATACAAGGCCGATAATGATCAGAACATTGGCAAGATTATTGCTTATCCAGTCCATCGGTCTTCCCCTTGTTTAGTGTCTTGATGATAGTCATGGCCTCGGCCACAATACTGGCGGCCTCGGTGGAATTATCCGGTAACAACACGACTGACGAATCTTTCGCAATCGCCTTCTTCGCATCAATGGCTCTGGTTGCCAGGTCCAACTGCACGGCCTTTTGCCCGTCATCAGTATTGGCCGCGGCACCAATCTGCCGCAATGCCGCAGCCTGTGCCTCGGCTACAGCTAAAATAGCACTTGCCTCACCTTCAGCGCGCAGAATCTGCTCAGACTTGTCGGCCTCTGCTGACAGAACTACAGACTGCTTTTCTCCCTCGGCCCGATTAATGGCGGCCTGACGATCCCCTTCGGATTCCAGTATCTGGGCGCGCTTGACACGCTCTGCCTTCATCTGTGCCTCCATGGCATCCATGATCGACGACGGAGGTACGATGTCCTTGATCTCATAGCGCATCACCTGTATCCCCCAGGGTGCTGCAGCATCGTTAATGGCATGAACAATGTTTGCATTCAACTGGTCACGTTCTTCGAAGGTCTTGTCCAGTTCCATCTTACCTAGTTCTGAACGCATGGTAGTCTGAGCGAGTTGTGAGACAGCAAAAATATAGTCATCCACTCCGTAGGTCGCCTTGTAGGGATCCAGTACACGAAAGTACAGCACACCGTCCACAGTCAAAGATATGTTGTCCCTGGTAATCCCTCCCTGACTGGGTATGTCCACGGCCTGTTCCTTTAATGATCGATTAGAAGCAATACGGTCGATGAATGGGATAATAAAATTCAGTCCGGCCACTTTGGTTGAATGAAACTTACCAAATCGTTCCACAACATAGGCACGGTTTTGTGGCACAAACTTTATACCCGACTTGAGGATAGAAATGATGAAGAAAAGTAATACACCGGAGACAATAAGTTGATCCATTTTGCTACTCCCTTGTTGTTATACCCGAAAAGATTCCCAGGCACTTTTTATGTATGTCTGACTTTTTAATCCATTTATGAATAAAAATCCATTATTTAGTCAGATAAGGTTTAGAAACTCCATTACGATATTTAAGTAACTATATATTTAGAGGAGATATAAATTGCATATAATTTTGACCTGGAGATTGCCAAAAATACGTATCTCTCGTCTTCGACCCTATTAAACTTATGAAATTAACTGCTTGAACAAACTCGATTCCCTTTTAAAGAAACCTTCTGTATGAAAAGAATCAGCCAATTCTAATAACTCATAATCCAGATGATGACATAGCTCATGAAGAATTGTTCTTAAAAAAGAACGAAATGCCACAACTTTTTTATGCTTGGCCGTTCTCATCCAGATGGTAATCGTCGCTTTCATTTTTCCATCTACCGGTTCATACAAACCATGCAGCTCCCCCCAATCGCTGGAGGGTCTTGCACTCAAAACTTTCGTTTTTACGGTAACGACATTTAAATCACTTAATATTTCATTGACTAAAGCATGAGAAACTTTCTTAGTTTTCTTCCTGTCTTCAGAAGCTAGTGCAGCCTGTAAGGAATCAATTGATTGACAGAAATACTCAGGATGATTCAGAACAATATTTTCAATACTGTCACTTTTGCGATAAATAGATTTTTGCTTCTTCCCGAGGCGGTGGTAATAGTCGAAGACCATGTCTTATTATTTTATAATTTTAAATACGACACCAGGCAAAACAATGATAATTAAATGAGGTGACCCAACTTCACTCGCGGTGCATGAGGTCATTTTTGCTGCGGTTGTAAGCATATAGGAACGACATGATAGCAATGGCAATATAAACTGCGAAAAATCGGGTAATGAAACTACCAGAATAAAGACTGTAATCTAAATTTATAACCTGGTAAGAATACACCATCATAGTTGCCCAAAATAATATGACAGTCATGAAAATCCCTTCCCAGAGATTAAGGATAAAAAGCGCAACAATGGGGTAGACGAAATACCATAAGGGGCCAGTATTATCTACCCCACCCGAAATAAAGAGATAGAGACAAAGACCACCCAGCAGTACAACAATCAGTGCATTGGAAACTCTTTCGTTCTTCATGGTCAGGAGGCCTATCAGGTTGGAGACAGTCATAAGTGAAAATAGCAGCAGGACCTTGGCATGGGCGACCTGTTGATCAAGGAAGGAACTAAATGCAAAAAGCAGGATGAAAATCAAAGCGACGATACAATAAATTACCGACAGGGTAAGTTCGCCGATGACCTTGCTTCGACTCCAGTTGATCCAGTGCTTGATAAGCTTGTCTTGTTCATTATCAAGCTTATGGTAAATCTCATTTAGGATATGTGCGTCCTCTTCAGAATTAACATCCTGACTGGCTGCCTGCTCATCGGATTGCTTTTCCATAACTGATATCTCTTTATGTTTGTAGTCTGAAGCTTATCTCACATATAGGTCTTAATGCCCGATATTGCTTGATTTAAATATAGCATTTTTAAAATGAAGCGCCCCAATTTATTTTCAAACACACCAGATAAAACCGGCTCTTTCTCTTGTAATTCAGCTAATCAGCTTGAACTGCTGCATCAATGTTACATAGATGTCCTTGGTAAGAATAAATAACCAGATACTAAAACCAATAATGATGATTGTTAGGATAATTTTTGTCACTCTATTATAAAGAGGGTGAAACCATACTAATGGCAATGCAAATGGACCAACAGAGACTAGTGCGACAACAATAACTGAACTCGAGAAATACCACTTTATTTTTGAAGTGTGCGCAGTATCGATAAACTCATTGCAAAAACGACACTTAATAGCCTCATCTTGTATCTCTTCTGCACAAAAAAGACATTTCTTCATATTCTCCTAACATAACATCTATCCTGTAAATCCTGGTAGTAATCAATGTGGTAAAAAATACACTGGTAATTTTTTGAGATTAACAATTAGCTTTTACCTCCAGCCATTCATAATTTTGTAAAACCATGGTCTGTTTCCAATTATAGGAGTACTGTGGGCATTGTTATTCGTTAAACCAACCTGTCTCAAACACAGACCAGGAGATGACCATGTCAAAAGAACGCAACAGCAGCCGCGAAGCAATGAAAAAACCCGCCATGACGCTCAAGGAAAAACGCGCCGCCAAACAAGCAAAAAAGGGTGGGAAATCTAGCTTTATGGCACCAACAAAATCTAACGCCTGATAGATTAGTTAAAAATTGTTGTTTGTACCTGCTAAATAACAGGGTCAGAGGTAAAAACTACCTGTCTGTTTACATCCCCTTGTGGGCAAGGGACGCAACTTTTGCCAGGATTTTCTCGCGTCGGCTATCATTCATATTTTCAACGAGTCCGATCAATGTATTTCTCACGGGTTTAATTCCAACAAAGTTAAGTATATTTCGTTCCAGGTTCTTAAGACTGTGTGCGAAGAAAAACCATCGATATGCCATGGCAGGCATACCCATGGTGACAATTACCCGTGCAGACTTTCCTTTCAACTTGCGCTTCCATATCCCGTTATCCAGGATTTCAACAGCAAAACCTGGTCGTGCTAGTTGCTCCAGAAAACCTTTTAATAATGCAGGCATGCCCCCCAACCAGAGTGGGAAGATAAACACAAGATGATTGGCCCAGTTGACCAATTCCTGTGACTTGAGGATATCCTCCTCAGGAGATTCTTTCTCATATTCATGTTTACTTTTGAGTAAGGAAAAATTCAGATGACCAACATCAATCTTTTTAACCTTATGACCAGCCTGTTTGGCATTCTTTTCGTAATGCTCCTCCAGTAGATGACAGAAATGATCGCCACCAGAGTCAGGATGTCCCTGGATGATAAGTATTTTTCTCGACAAGCTTGCTCCCCTGGAATTCTATGCAGGGAAATCATCATATGTGCTTATTATACTGCTCGATTTGATTCAGATCATGCTGTCAGTCTTTGAGGTTTCAATGGCACTCTGATTGGGGGAATGATGACAGTTTATAGACTATATATATTTGAGAGTTATTCCTTTTTTTCTTTCGACCTTTTTTATCTCCGTTATATTTTTATTTATATAATATGATCTATTTCCTGTTAATTTTCATCTTAAAAAGACCCGCTCAGCAAAAATGTCCACCGCATGCCTTTGGTCCGATACCTGTATTCATAACCTTCAATGTCTGAAATAGTAGAGTTACGTTCACCTATAAATTCACTCCGATTACGCACCTCCGCGAGATTGAGAATATTTTGTCCTATCAACTGGATTTTAATTCCCGCCCAACGGGTAGTCTCTATAAACGTATTTAATTCAAGCTCGCTCTCATCGACAATATCCAGTTCATTAACTTTGAATATCAAACGCTCCGCACGATCCGCTATATCCCAACCCCATGCCACCTTGGCCTCATCAAAATCCTGACGATAGGCGATATCAAAGATATATTCATAGTCATCATTCTTATCGCGAAATGGTATAAATGGCATGCCGCCTGAGCCACCTTTTCCTGAAAGCTCGCGACCCTCACCCGTTAGCGGATCACTTACACTTGAATTTTGCCATCGAGCCTTAAAATCCAGTTTTGCGCCCATCAGTCCCAACCACTCCAGCGGTACCGTACTCTCAAACTCCAGACCCCAACGACGGCCATTACCAATATTACCGGGGACTTCATTTTCGGGATCGACAGGTAGCAAATCCTGTACATCTTTTATCCAGTGATGGAATACTTTTAACGTTACAACACCCAGCTCACCGAAGCGCCGCTCCTGGCTAAGCTCTGCTATCCATGTTGACTCAGGTTTAAGATCAGGATTTCCCAAAGCTAATTCGTCATCATCAAAAAGTGTGGAACTAACAAAATCATTGAAGTTGAGTTGGGCAAGCTCACGCAACAGGCGTAATCTTGTTTGCTGATTCTTTTTGGGTGAGTAGCTTAAGGTGGCCTGAGGCTTAAGAAAAACAAAATTCCGCTTTTGCTCACTATCTCCCGTCTGTGAGATGGTAGAAAACTCTACCCCAAGGCCATAGTCCACTACAGTATCTGTCAGAGACCAGGTGTCCTTCAGTAAGATGTCCCATCTTGTCTCTTCTACCTTGGTATTGGCGCCGGGCACGTTCACTAAAACAGAGCCAGACCCATCATTTTCGGTTTGCGCAAGGGAGCCGTCCAAAATATTATATGTCCCTTCGAAATTAGCCTGGACAACGTGGTCAGACCACTTAAGCCAATCAAACTCCAAGCGTGAAATGAGCTCTGTAGTATTAGTATCTGTATCCGCTAATCTTATTAACAGGAATTCATCACTGATTGAATCAATATTACGTTGATTTGCCTTGATGTCCACAACCGTACCATTAAAAAGAAAAATGGCCTTGCCAAATAAGAATTGTGACAAGCTACGTTCAGCGTCTATACCTAATTCGAATAGTATGAAATCATGTGCCTGATCAAAAACTTCATTGCTCCCTATACTACCTGTCCTTGATCCCACAAAATCAGATGTTCGGAATGTAACACGATTCTTGTAAGCCCAATTGGTATTTAAGTGAACCAATGTTTCACCGATATCAGTCGATGCATTAAGATTGCCTTCAAGTTCAATATTTTTTCTTAAATCATCATCAACACGCGCTTCGGTGAGGTTGCGATTACCATCAAATATATTTTCAAAACCTTCAAAACTTGTGCTAGAACGGCGCACACTAAATCCTGTTGTATAGTCAATGTCCTTCCAGCGATCAGAAAATGACAAACCAATTTCACCCGTCATTGGACGAGAATTAAAATTCCTTCGGATTAATGCCTCCCATCGGATTGCCGCGGGGACATTATTGTAAAGTATGATATTGGCAACGACAGTCTGTCCCTGCAGGTCAACACCTTGAACTTGTCCCCGGATTAAATTGATTCGCTCAACATAACTGGCTGGAATACGTGCGAGGATGGCAGAGAGGAGATCTTGCTTAGCACTGGGGCGGCTATCATTAATCAGGATATTCCCTGCGGCACTACCGAATCCACGTAAACCACCTCCGTCGTCAAGTTGGAAGCCTGGTATCTGCTGCACCATGTCCAAAGCCGTACTCGGTTTATAACGTGCAAAAAAAGTTGCCGGATATTCAACAACAGGTGACGCATTATCAACCCTTGTTGATTCGATCTGTGCGCTTGAAGTAAAAGAGATGCCAGTAAGAATAGTACTACATAAAAAAAATCGGCATGACCCGACTAGAACAGGTTTTATAACGCTGGAAATCGTTTCTAACAATGGCCAGTTAGAAACATTTTTTTCAACAACAAGCATATACTTCTCTCTACGTATAAACGCAGGAAGAGTAACATTTCCAAAGGTAAACAAAAATAGGTCGGAAACATTTAAGATTGATTATCTTTTATCTCTACTTTTTTATGGATAATCTGGAGGCATAGTCCGTACACACCTTATTAAAGTTGCTAATGCAGATCTCCTACCTGCATACCTTGTACCTACGACCATGTAATCCTCAACAACATGGTCTTTCTCATTTTATGAGTATTCTCCTGCCTGACTTGCCGTTGCAAATTTATTTTCACCCCATAATCAAACTGTTCTCTCGCAAAATAATTATTAAATAGTACTCAAACTCAATCTATTATTAATTTCTAAACTGAATACGAAATATTTTATTGGTTCTATATGATGGCACCCAAACTTCCACCTGATCTTTGTAATTGTCGACCGAGATAAAACGTGTTTCCGTCCCAAGTGTGGGCAACCTGAACTCCGTCCACTCTTCTGTTTTCGGATTAAACCTGGCCACCGTATCTGCATTCATCAAATTCATCCACACCATTCCGTTTTTATCGATGGTGGTGTCATAAATACCTGGAAAAGCTGATTGGTTAGGGTATTCAAAATTCTTCACCTCGTGAGTACGAATATCGATTCTGGAAATATTATTACCCCAGTAATTGGCAACCCAGATGTAGTTACCATTTTTTTCACCACCTAACCTCCGTGGGCCTTGCGCCCATGGCGTCGCTGAATTCCAGTCAGATCCAATCGAAGCAAATATTTCCTTATCATCTTCGGTCATTAAATCATCCCACCTATCAACCCTGTCGATGTCGACGATCTTGACTTCCCCAGTTCGGCCATTACCCATACCTACTTTGTCAATCGCCATCTGGGCCCACCAACCATTCCCCAATGCGTCCACGGCAACACCATAGGTCCTTCCTTCATATGCAGTAATCTCGGATTTATAATCTGTATATATTCCAGTCGATGGATCATAGCGGATGGCCCCCTCGCGAGAGGATGCCCAGATCCGGCCCTGATTATCCACATCCAGTGTTCCTCCCACAGCGCCGACACCGGCAGGTGGTTTATAGTAGCTAGTCACATCTGTTTGTGGATCCACCTTGATAAATCCGCCATCTCCATTGAACCATGCATTTCCCTTTTGATCGATTACCAGCCCATGACTTGCACCAGCAAGACCATCTTTACTCGGCAGTTTATAGTCCCGAATTTCGCCTGTGCCAGGGTCTAACCTGGAGACGGTTCGCAGCCCGTCAACCTGAGAATCTGCGATCCAGATATACCCAAAAGGATCCGGTTCGACGTCATGCGGCCCTTTTGCCTCATATTTAGAGGCTATCCCCATTGTCCAGTCGCTACCGTCCTGCACCACATATTCCCCGGTTAATCCTGATTTCATATTGTATTCGGTAATCACTACTCGGGCTGCCTCTCCCCGCGGACGTGGAAACGGTTTAAGCTCCATTGGCATCTCACCGGGGCCGCGAATTTTAGCCAGGTAAGCAGATAACTCATCATTATAATGCTGGATTAATGGCGCCACCGGGCTGTCCGGTCCTGGTGGGACCCCAAAAATCGTCAACTTTTCCATCGTCGTCACAATCTTGCGCCAGCCGTCCTCATCAAACCGATTTTGCAAAACAAAGTTAGGTATATGACAACCCGCGCAATTGTTTCTGAAGATCAGCTTCATACGATGATCTTCCCTGGTATCTTCCGGCAAGTTTGCTATCCATTCGCTACCGGTCAATTGCCTCGCAATATCGTTAAATGCAGGCAAGCTAAAGTCCTGCCGCACCCTGCCTGAATCACCCAAATTAACACTGGCCTCCTCCCGGTCAAATCCTGTAGCCTGGGCCCATACTTTATAATTTCCCTGTTCCAAAGAGGGAAAATTGTACATACCGTTGTCATTGGTAAAGACTGAGGTCGAGTACGTTTTGCCCGCTGCATGTGCTGTCACCACTACCCCGTATAATGTCTCCCCGCTCGCCGAAGTGATGGTCCCTTCCAATCTATTTTCAGCGACGACATCAATGGACATCGAACCAAGCAAAATACACACTGAATATACTGCTACATCTAATAATCTTAATGTCACTTTACGCATAATGGATTCCCCTCTTTAATCTCGCTTTATGCATCTTCATAAATAAAGTTGATTTTTTTATCAGCAACGTCACTTATCCAACCGACTTAATCATCCGGCGCCTCAACGGTATTCATCTCCTCCACAGAGATAATCTTGTCAGGACCGCCATCGACTTCCTGTCCAGGCCGAAGAAAATCGCTTATTTTAAATATCTTGAGATATGTAACAATGCTGTCCATTTCCTGGGCCGTTAAACCGTATTTAAAACCTGGCATACGAGGCGTCCCATTCTCAATAGCATTGCGCGCCCGTTGTGCGGTCGCACTGTCGTGAACAAACCCCTCCAGTTTTGGGCCATAAGTTGGCAGTTCCGGCATGGCCTGCTGTCTGGGAGCAGGCATATGACAGGCAGAACAACGTTGAAGAAATAATATCTTGCCCAACATCTGACTGTCGGTCAGCTCCTGCGCCACAACGAATTGCTGCGCGAAGATAGGCAACATAAGAAATAGAAAAAGCCCCCTCATCATCGTTAGCAGACACCGCCATACGATTAGTCTCTTATTCATAACCCTTCCCCCCCCTCGATTGAGCATCGTTAAATGATACTACAATATATATAGGGTCGGAGATAAAATATAATTATTCTAAAATGTCTCCGACCCACTTTATTAATATTTTTAATATTGCACCATGTAAAACGTGGTCTGTCTCCTATTCTACTTGCACCTCAAGCTCTTCCGCTCTTGTTCTAAGAATGTATTTTTGGATTTTACCAGTAGAGGTTTTTGGCAAATCGGTAAAGATAAAAGTTGTTGGACATTTAAAGTGGGCCATGTTTTCACGACAAAATGCTTTGAGTTCATCTTCAGTCACCGACGCTCCAGGCTTTAGGGTTATAAAAGCGCAAGGGGTTTCGCCCCACTTCTCATGGGAGCGGGCAACAACAGCTGCTTCCATCACAGCAGAGTGGCGGTACAACGCACTCTCGACCTCGATAGACGAAATATTCTCACCACCTGAGATTATGATGTCTTTCGATCGGTCGCGAATCTCGATATAGCCGTCGGGATGCTTTACACCCAGATCACCTGTGTGAAACAATCCACCGGAAAAAGCCGCTTTTGTGGCTTTGGGATTTTTAAGATAACCTTTCATCACAACATTACCGCGAAACATGAGTTCACCCATCGTCTTACCATCAGCGACGACCGGTTCCAGGGTCTTAGGATCGGCAACAAAAAATTCTTCCTGAACCTGGTACTTCACCCCCTGTCTCGCCTTCAATATTGCCTGTTCCGCCAGTGCTTGTTCATTCCATTCCGGATGCCAGTCACACAAGGTGACAGGCCCATAGACCTCGGTCAGTCCGTAGGCATGGGTGACGTCAAAGCCCAGCTTATCCATCCCTTCTAGCACAGCAGCCGGTGGCGGCGCTCCCGCTGTCATCATATTTATCCTTCGAGACAAATTAAAATCTGCCGCTTCGGGCGAGTTAAGCAACAAGTTCATGACGATGGGGGCACCGCATAGGTGGGTCACATCGTGTTTTTGTATCGCATCAAATACAGCCTTGGGGTCAACCCCGCGCAGACACACATGCGTCCCTCCCATGGCAGTAACGGACCAGGGGAAACACCAGCCATTACAATGAAACATGGGTAAGGTCCATAAATACACAGGCAGTTTCGGCATTGCCCAGGCCAGAATATTACCTATGGCATTCATGTATGCACCGCGATGATGATACACAACACCCTTTGGATTTCCCGTGGTGCCGGAGGTGTAATTCAGTGATATTGCATCCCATTCACTGTCAGGCAATATCCACGGGGATTCGGGATCGCCTTCATTTAATAGTTGTTCATAGGTGATCTCTCCCAACAACTCACCAGACTGAGCCAGAGCATCGTCAATGTCGACCACGAGTGGTTTATGTTCAAGCTTGTCTAATGCATCACGAATAACCGTCGAGAACTCACGATCCGTAATCAACACCTTCGCCTCGCCATGCGCCAGGATGAATGCGATAGTAGCGGCGTCCAAACGAATATTGAGTGCATTCAACACTGCGCCGCATTGGGGCACACCAAAGTGTGCCTCGAACAGCGCTGGCACATTGGGTGCCATTACGGCCACGGTGTCTCCTTTCATCACACCTCGCGCAGCGAGGGCACTGGCAAGTCGGCGACTCCTGGTATAGGTCTCATACCAGGTATAGTTTATATCACCGTGGATAAGCGCTGTGTGATTTGGGAATGCTTCAGCCGTGCGTCGAATATAGCTAAGGGGTGAAAGCGGAACATGATTAGCTTCGTTTTGATCAAGGTCCTGGTCATATTTATTATTTTTTTTCATATAGAGCAGGCTGTACTAACACTGGATCTATTAATAAATCATTTTATTTCGTTCAGGCTTAGCAACTAAATTATTGGACTATGACCGATTTGTATTATTAAAGGTGCTGGAGACATTGAGGATACTTATCCTTTATCTCCAGCTCCTTTAGATTTCTTCGGAGCTCTACTCCGTGTTAAAAGTGGGTGTCTCAGCCTGTGCAGGCAACGATGCCAGATAGGCAGTAATGTTCACAAAATCTTCATTGGTCATGTTGGCGACTACCCCTTTCATCATGACTGCCATAGTGCCATTGCGGTCGCCTGTCTGGTAACTGTAAAGCTGACGGGCAATGTAGCTTGGTGAACGCGCAGCAATACTGGGCATGGCACCCATCCCATGCAGGTCCGGACCGTGACACGTAGCACACGCCATGGTCTTGCCGTTACCTCCAGTGGTGACAAGGTCTTTACCTTTTTCCACGGCACCCACAGGTACGTAGGCAATCCATTTAGACCGGGGACCACGCAAAATCTCAGCATCGAAAACATTTTCCGGTGTCTCAATGACCCGCATACCGATGGGTTCCATGCCAGCTTCATCTCCCTCACTGGGTATCCACATACCAATGGAACTGTACACCTTTGGGACTTCCTCGACTTCCTTCACGATAATCCAGGGTGTCCATTTCATGGCGGCGTAATACTCCGCTACCTCGTTGATTTCCTCCACGGTCATGAGTTCAGCATATTTGTTCATTCGAAAAATATTACCCTTACGCTTATCAGCACTGGCACGCTGCCCGTTCTTCATATCCATCAACGTCGCAATCGTGTATTCCCTTGGCTGCCCTGCAGGTGGTGCATTCTCGGGACGGCCCTTGCCATTGGGCAGGTGGCATAGAGAACACGGGGTTATGCCCCGTTCATCATCACCATCAGCGACAATTTTAGGCATGGTTGGATGGTCCTCGGGAAACCAGTCGGCCGGACCGAAACGGACACTGCGATCATTTGGATCGCGGCCCTGAGCCTCACCCAGGGTAAAGGAAAAATTTGAACCGGGTAAAGTATACTTTGTATCATCTAGAGGTGGAGTCGGAGTACGATGATCATCTGGTCCAGGGATTGCCCAGGCCCAGGCCGGATAATTCGGATCGCTTGGTGCTTCGTCTTGTGCTTGCAACACACTCATCACTCCAAGCATGCTGCCTAATAATAATGTAATCCCACAAACTCTCTTCATATCTGTCCCCTTAATTTAATAGACTTGTTTTATCTTGTCACAACCACCGATTGATTCCAATACAGAAATAAAAATAATGTATTAAATACTGGGTTAGGAATGATTTAAATTAAATAGCTCCTAACCCTATTATTATTAGCGACTAGATTCGATATAGTCGTTAATAAAAGCTGTCAGAGATTCGCTACCCAGACCCAGGCGTTGTGCTTCTTCCAGGGCATGATCCTTGTCCAAACCATCGAGAATGACCCGCTTCGCATACCACATGGCGGCAGCGCGGCTACCCCCGGCGCAGTGAACAAAAGAGGGCTCCATACCAGGATTGGAAAATGCGGCCAAAAACTCATCTACAGCCGCGGTATCTGGTGCTCTACTATTAAACGGAATATGTACATAAGTCAGACCGACAGACTGAGCTGCAGCTGCCTCCTCTTCAATCCTGGCGTTGTCTTCATCAGGCCGACGCAGATTGACTATGGAGACAAAACCCATATCCTTGATACCGGAAACGTTCTCGGGTGTAATCGATCCGGCACAGGCCACCATGCTATCGATAACTTTCAGGTTTCGGATCCCCGCAACCGGTTTCCCTTCCACCCGCTCATGTTCAGCAGTTGCGGTAAGACATATAGTGGTGAGTGCGCAAAGTAAGAGTAATCGTTTCATTGTCATCTCCATTAGCTATTCTTTAATTGAATCTGTGTACTTAAAATAAGCGGGACAGCTTAATTTAATCACATCAACTTCTCGATTATAAAATAAAACTACCCCCCTGCATTAAGAATTATTGTCTTTTCGTCACCGAAGCTTTATTTTGACCCTAAATATTAGAAACCGTAGTCTGCCCGGTGTTAATTAGGGCAATTCTTACCAGACCGGGGAGTATTAATGGATTTTTTATGGGAATTACTGAAAAGAAAAGTATCTGATCCAGATGGAACTCGCCTTGGAACAAACCCGCCTTGGCATGCCAAATCAGTTGTCGCGGCAGGACTTACGTCTGTTGCTGGCGTAATTGCATGGATGAAAGACTATTCCCCCGCTTTACTTTTGTTTGGAGGCAGCTATCTCGGCGGATTTTTTCTTGGCTGGATCTTTCGACGATTTGTGAAGACCGCTACGATTATTACAGGGGGTTTTATACTGCTGCTGGGAGGACTCAAAAGTACCGGATGGTTCACACTGGATTGGGTAGCTGTTGAAGCCTCAGTCTCCCAGAGTCTCACGTCGTTTCAAACAGGAGCGGAAGGGATAAAACAAATTCTCATGGGATACCTACCTTCTGCAGGGTCAGGCTCTGCGGGAATTTTTTTGGATTCAGAAAAAAGTAATAAATTTTTCTCGAGATTCGCAATGACACTACTACTCGATAAGGATATCTAACACTTGCCTGACTTCTTCAGCCCATTGTTGGGAGACAGTTTTACCTGCGGGGAGATTGGTACTTCTTCGACGATATACAACCATGCCATCTCCATTCACTATCATTAATCCTGGAATAAACTGTACGTTGTATTGTTGAGCAATATTATCCGCATCCGCTATCGCGATGAAAGGGAAGTTTAATGAATCAACATAGGCCTTTGGATTACCAATACCGCGCTCTAAAGCATTAAAAGAAATAATCTGTATCCCATGTTTTGCGTACTCGGCCTGTATCTCTTTCACGTAGGGCATAAATGCTTTGCAATAAGGACACCAGGTTGCCCAAAAGACGAGGACAGCGGGTTTGCCGTTCAGGATTTCGGGAAATTCGATCTGTGAACCATCAACCAGATCATTTCCTGTCCACTCAGGTGCTTTATCACCATAGCCTACGGCATTCGCTGCTGTAAAAAATAGACAGAGCCACAAGGTGGCGAATAGTTTTATCGGCATGTGTTTAGGTTGATATAAATAAAGTTATAGTTAACTTATCTATTTTGGAAACAAGCGTTCTGACACCCTATTTCACACCGCTCATCTCTGCAAATATCTTAGCGGCATCAAAATTCTCAGCAGCGTCACCATCACGAATGATCTTTACCGTTTGCATCACATCGCCGGTCATACTGGAGTTGACGATATCCATCCCTTCCACAACATGTCCAAATACACTATGTTTATTATCGAGCCAGGGAGTATCAACGATGGTAAGGAAAAACTGACTACCATTGGTACCGGGCCCTGCATTGGCCATAGAGAGCACACCGGGCTTGTTATGACTTAAAGAAGGATGGAATTCATCTGCAAATCTGTAACCGGGTCCACCTCGACCTGTACCTGTAGGATCACCACCCTGGATCATAAAGTCCTGATTATCCCCATTGGCCTTACTAATCACTCGATGAAACAATAAGCCGTCATAATAAGGAACTCCCTCCGCTTTTGCCCCATTCTTAATCTTTCCTTCCGCTAAGCCAACAAAGTTGGCAACCGTCATTGGGGTTTCTTCCATCGTCAATTTTATGAGGATAGTGCCCCGGTTAGTCGTAATTTCTGCATAAAGTCCGTCGGTTTGTCCATCTTGCATTAAATCACCTATTTTAGAGCAGGCCGTTAAAGCCAACACATTGGTTATTAGTAATAAGGGTAATAAAATTCTTTTCATGCTTTTCATTGTAAGGTTCTTTTTAATGATTTTGAAATAGTTCATTGTCTTGTCTCAATTATTTAGTGACATATCATCATATTATCTTAAATAATTACAAAATCTGTCATTCCCGCATACGTATTTTGTCATCCTGGCAAATATCTGGGTCTAATCAATAAACGCTTATTGGATATAGAGATAAATCTAAAATTTAACAGCGTCGTATTAATCACCACGCGATACCATAGTCATCCCCGGTGTCGCCTACCCCACCTTCCATACTTCCTTCCCGGTGGTTAATAATGATGGCGGTGATCGGGTTATAGGTGCGATCTACTACCTCAACGGAGTAGCCCATCATCTTGAGTTGTGCCTGGGTGTATGGATCAACTGAGGGCATAAGCTCGATTCTGCCTGGCTCAGCATTGTGATCGCCGAAGGAGGTCTGCATTTGGTGACTGGTAAAGTTGGCGGCCTCTGCCGCCTGCTGCACGTCCATGCGGAACTCAACAATATTAAGAAAGAATTGCAACAGATTCTGTTCCTGGATGTCTCCCCCCTGCACTGAAAATGCCATCAGTGGCCTGCCGTTGATCATGGCGATACTGGGCGTCAGGGTAACTCGCGGCCGCTGTCCTGGTTGCACCACGTTATAGGGGTTGAGCCGTTCGTCCAGCACGAAACTTTGCATACGCTGGCTCAGACCAATACCTGTATTACCCGCGATGTATGCAGGTATCCAACCACCACTGGGCGTCATCGATACCACCCATCCCTCGGCGTCTGCTGCCTGGATGGAGGTAGTACCCGCCAGAAAGGCCTCGTCTTGATCTAACATGAATGCTTGCTGGGTGCTGCTATCTCCCTTTCCAACGACTACAGGTGGGATGGGTGTCCAGGCTTTGCGCAAGTCTTCGAATGGATTTTCCTCACCCTGGAATGGGTAGGGATCACCTGGTTTTAAGTCTGTCCTGTTTTTCTTTTCGTTAATCAACAAGCGTCGTTGAGCTGCATAATCTTTCGACAACAATCCCGCAATGGGTTCTTGTGGTGGGAAGTAAGTATCGCCGTAATAGAAATCCCGATCGGCGAATGCCAGGTTCATGGCCTGGTACAACCAGTGGATGTATCGCACGCTGTTATACCCCATGCCTCTGAGATCA
Organism: uncultured Gammaproteobacteria bacterium; assembly: GCA_943788815.1. Taxonomy (GTDB): domain Bacteria; phylum Pseudomonadota; class Gammaproteobacteria; order Eutrophobiales; family Eutrophobiaceae; genus Eutrophobius. The sequence goes on along the minus strand of CALSRS010000001.1, from coordinate 2,022,154 downwards.
ACTTTCTCCAGAATATTGAGTGCCTGCAGTAACACCGGTCCCTGCGCCCAGGTTCCGAGCTTGTAGACGTCTATGCCTTTGTAGTTTGTCGTGACAGGCTCTTCGATGTGTACTTGCCAGTTGTCAAGATCTGCCATAGTGAACAGGCCACCGCCCTCTCGGTTACTGCGTACAATTTCCTCAGCGATATCACCTCGATAGAAACGATCATAGGCAGCATAAATCGCGGCCTTGCGATCTTTGCCTGATGCCAGGGCTTTCGCCTCTGTATCGATCAGTTTACGCAGTGTTGCGAGCAGATCAGGTTGGCGAAATATCTCACCCGGCCGGGGAGCTGCCCATCTATCGGGGTTGTTTACGTCAAGATGGGGAAGGAATAATCGTTTTGATTCCGGCCACTCGGCAATGACATCGCGGTTCTCATCCATTTCCACGATACTCGCTTCCTCAATCGGATAACCTTCAGCCATTTGCATAGCGGGGGCGAGCACTTCGGCAAGACTTAGCTTGCCGTATTCGGCCAGCATCACCATCAGGCCGCCTGGGGTTCCGGGCGTCACCGCGGCCAATGGTCCGTACTCTGGTGGGTAGACCATGTTCTGCTCGCGAAAGAAATCCACTGTGGCACCGGTGGGCGCCACCCCCAGGGCGTTAATCCCTATAACCTTTCGAGTGTTAGGATTGTAAATGAGGGCCTGTGTCTCGCCACCCCAACTCAGCGTATCCCACATGGTGGAGGCAGCCGCCAACATGGCGCAGGCCGCATCCACCGCGTTACCGCCGCGGGAAAATGTTAAGGCACCCGCGGTTGCCGCCAAGGGCTTGCCGGTGAGTGCCATCCAGTGTTTGCCGTACAGCTTTGGTCTGACTGTGCTTTGTGCCTGTGCCGTAGCTGCGACTAACAGCGTGATACACACTGCGTATGTGACAGTAGCAATGACACTACGGTATATTGGAATCATAAAGTCATAATAAAGGTGTCGGAGTTAAAAGAGAACCACTTGATTTCTCCTAATCCTGGCATATTCAGTTCAAGCCTAAAGACCTGACCCTGAATCTTTTAATTATCGAATTTGTTGCTTCATCTTTTCTGCTGCTGCCGCATAGCCACCATCTGATCTATCTACAAAATGTAAATGGTCTCCTGAGCGATTATTGATTATACAAGTGATGAGGGCCGAATCTGTGGCGTGGATCCCGTAGACACATTCGTAATTTAGATAAAGCTGCTGGAGATAGGTTTCGAGTTCGGCACGATCATTTTTCGAACCGGAGATTACTTCCCTCAAAACGCCGTCGAATTTCTTAAAATTGGTATTACCGACCACTTCTTTCTTATATTCTCCCCAATAAACACCACCTGTCCTTCAATGACGAGTAACTGGAACGACTCCGACTCTGAGATTCAATCCAAACTGTATCTCTGCCTTTTTTTTGATACAAAGGCAGTCTCAACCTTGCCTAATATCTGCGAGGTATACAAAGGCTTTACCCGTTACCGCCAAATATCTAGGGTACCTCCAACAGCTTCATTGCATTGCGTATGGATGTGATTATCGATACACCAACAATATTGACGGCTTTATATAGACCAGCTTTCATGTCGCCCGTTGAATTCTAGACATCGGTAACAACAACATACCTATCGGATGGGATTTCCACATAGTTTGAAAAATCAAATGCGGCTGAAAAGTTATTAAAGACAGTAATTGTGCATAAATATTTTTTGTATCAGTTGCCATGATTAATAATTCACTTAGAAGCGTCCCAAATTATGTAGTGCACCCCCGTCGTAGCGACAAACAATCGTTTAATCAGTCTACTTATTGGGCCTTCTGTTGTTATTGTGACAGAGCCAGTTAGAAACACTTGAAAGTTAACATGGATAGTATTTGCATCTCTTGCAAGAAATCCGAAGTATGGAACGACTTGTATAATTCTACAAATTTTTAACATCAATGTTTTCCAAAGTCAGTATTTTTTCCAGTATAATTTCAAACGCAGTCCTGGCACTGGCGGTTACATCATATAGTTCGGCGTGTAACTTTGCGTCATCATCGTTGCTGTCTTCACAATTTTTTGAATAGGTTTCAAAGGCAACGAGATTGGTCAAAATCTGGGCAAGGTGGTGAGGACATTCACAATTTACATTGGTCTGAATCGTTGCAATCTTGCTCAGCTCAATATCTGAAAAAACCCGGGTTCTGTAAGACCCTGGAATTGAACTCTTGTTTACTGACTCGTCAGGCAAAGAGACATTACACAAGTTCATGATCTGATTATAATCGACTGACCCACAATGCATTAAAAAACCGTCTTTTTTCAATTTTTTGACCAAAGCGGTAGAACTAAAACGGTAAACGATCAACAAATACCTCGCCGTGGATAACTTGAACTTCTCCCTAATCGGCTTTATGTCGTTTTCAAGTATGTTTGGATACTCAAGTATCAACAGGTCCGGTCTTGCCTGTTGAACTTTTGATTCGAACTCTGCATTGTTGCTATACAGACCGATGAAGTTAATCGGGCTTGTTTCATTTTTATATTTTTCCAGTTGGCCCGGCAGGGTGGGCCCGAATACACACACTGAGCTGATATCGTTAAGATTGCCATGTGAGTCTGAACCCCTCTGGAGTTTTGAATAGCCATCAAGGCGCTCTGCTAATTCCGTTATCGACAGATTAGCCAGGTTGCCGATGGAATCACCGCTGGCAAGCAACTGCTTAATAATCGATAAGTACTTAATGTCACTGTCGCTATACTCCCTGGCTCCGGATGAACCTCTACCGGGACTGACAATTCCGTAACGATGTTCCCAGATACGGAGTGTTTCCGGTGGGATACCAGTGAGTTTGGATACTGCCCCAATCTTATAGCCCTTGTTTTGTGTCATTTTTTACCTGCCTCCTGTTTTTTTTATCTGCCTATGCAGTTTGATCATGCTTTGTACCATACATTATATATGTAGAGACAAACGCCGTTGTATGGTCATTTAAGCCAGTAAAGCGTGGATTAATATGAACAATAAAAAAAGTGTACAGGGGTTTGACATGTATGTAAAGTTTATGTATAGTACAAAAACTATACAAATAAGGAGAACACCATGAAAACACATAACAAACTGATTAATTTAAGTATTTTAGTATCTTTACTGATGGCGTTGAGCATCACAAATCCAACATTTGCGAATACCTCTGCAAATGTAGATGAAATGTATAACAAGCAATTTACCCTGGAGACTCTGCGCATGTCAGTGGAGAAGATGCACCAGGAGGTCTACACACGGTTGAAATCCATACAGGCCGACAAGACCGATGAGCTCAAATCAGAGTTTGTGAGTCAATAAGCAGACTCATTCAATACAACTAGACTAATACAAATTACAAGAGGAGAACTAACATGGACACTATACTAATGACAATTCCTTCTTTTATCTTATTTTCGGTCATCCTCGCTGGACTGGTGATGTCGATGGAAAAATTCACTGAGGTATCCAGAAAGCCATGGCGCCGTCAGCCGGTCAGGCAGCGTACCGGTAGTAATTATCGCAACAGCAACGGTTACCGGTAGACACTTTCCGTGAAGAATGAGCGAGGGTACCATATTGGTTTTTAACAAGGGCGCCAATGCAGTCGTGTTTGGCGCCAGTGGTGGAATCGGACATGCGATGGTCACCAAACTGCGGCGAGACGAGCGATTTGATAATGTCTATTGTGTTACGCGTAATGGCGAAATACAGGATGATAGTACAGAAAGAACCCTGCAATGCGACATTACCAATGCTGAATCAGTGCAAAAATGCGCCGACGCCCTACGCAACAAGATAGAGCAGATAGATTTGCTTTTTATTGCGACCGGTATACTACATGACGATATTGTTTCACCCGAAAAGCGTCTGGAAGACCTCTCACCCGAGGCAATGCAACATGTTTTTTCTGTCAATACCTTTGCCCCGGTTATTGTGGCAAAAACATTCATTCCGATGATGAACACGAAGCACAAGTCCATTATTGCGGCCCTTTCTGCCCGGGTCGGTAGTATAGCCGACAATCGCCTCGGCGGATGGCATTCATACAGGGCCAGCAAAGCAGCATTAAATATGTACTTCAAAACGCTTTCCATCGAGATGAAAAGAAAGAATCCGAATTTGATTTTATCTCTACTTCATCCCGGCACTACCGATACCAAACTCTCCAAGCCGTTCCAGAAGAATGTCCCGGAACACAAGTTATTCCCCCCTGAACAGGCAGTGGACCATCTATATGATGTTATAACCGGATTGGAACCTGATGATTCTGGAAAGTTTTATGCCTGGGATGGGCAATTAATAGAATGGTAGTTATTATTAATGCCATGATGACACATCGTTTAAAACCCAGCTTCTAATCATGTCCTCATTGATTATTGTGCTTGGAGATCAACTATCAAAAGATGTTGCCGCCCTGAAAGAATATAAAGACGGTGACCTGGTGTTAATGGCGGAGGTGAAAGAGAAACACCAGGCGGTCAATCATCACAAAAAGAAGCTTGCTTTTATCTATTCCGCAATGCGGCACTTCGCCGAAGATTTGACCGCAGAAGATGTGAATCTTAGCTACATTAGGTTAGAAGATTCAACGGAGTATGACGGCATAATCGATATTATATGTTCACACCTTGACGAATCGGAATTTGATGAACTTGTCATTACCGAACCAGGTGAATACTGGTTGGCAGATGCGATCGAGGAAACCGGGGTCCAATATAACATTGAGATCAGGATCCTGCCTGACTCCCGCTTTATCTCGACGACAGAGGAATTCAGTGACTGGGCCGAGGATAGAAAAGAACTGGTCATGGAGTACTGGTACAGGTTAATGAGGAAAAAAACCGGGCTACTTATGGAAGGTAAGGATCCCATTGGCGGTAAATGGAATTTCGACAAGCAGAATCGTAAAACACTCAAACCGGGTGAAAAAATCAAAGCGCCGAGAAAATTCAGGCCTGATGAAACCACATTATCTGTCCTACAGATGGTGGAAGAACATTTTCCAGATGCGTTTGGCGATCTGGAGCCATTCTGGTATGCGGTGACCGCATCCCAGGCCCGCAAGGTCCTGTGTCATTTCATAAAATATCACCTGCAATCATTCGGTGATTACCAGGACGCCATGCTGACAGATGAGGCGTTTTTATACCATAGCGTGATCTCACAATATATTAATTGTGGCCTGCTCGATCCCCTGGAAACATGTCAGCAAGCAGAACAGGCTTATCATCGCGGCGACGCACCCATTAATGCAGTGGAAGGATTTATTCGACAAATCATTGGTTGGCGGGAATATATACGCGGTGTTTACTGGTTATACATGCCTGACTATAAAGACCTGAATGAACTCGATGCAAGGCGAGATCTTCCAGATTTCTACTGGGATGGAAACACGCAAATGAATTGTCTGTCCCAGGTAGTTAGTATGACGCGAAAATATGCTTACTCGCATCATATACAGCGCCTTATGGTAACCGGAAACTTTGCAAATCTTGCTGGTATTGATGTCGAATCTGTGTGTAACTGGTATCTGGGTGTCTATGCCGATGCACATGAATGGGTGGAGCTCCCTAACACCCTGGGAATGGCATTGTATGCAGATGGCGGGCTTGTCGGTTCCAAACCATATATATCGACAGGTAACTATATAAAAAGAATGTCGAACTACTGCGATAGTTGTGAGTACGACCCAGGTAAACGTGTTGGTGAAAAAGCCTGCCCGTTTACCACGCTGTACTGGGATTACCTCATTCGTCACAAAGACAAGCTCAAGGGTAACCAGCGCATGTCGCTTTCCTATAGAAACCTCGATAGATTTTCAACTACAGATAAAAAACAGATCCAATTACAAGCTGCTGAATTCCTGGACACTCTGTAACCATTCATTTCTTGTATATATTTTATGTGGTTTTCAAGGGCCTTTAATTTACAAGACTGGCAATGATATCAATATTTAACCTGTAGTTCAGATGAAAGGACTCCTGACTGAAAATCAAATTCACTGTCAGCTTGAATCTCTTGCAGGATTTTTTAATCACGTAATTTCATATTATATGTATCTCTATTTGGATGAATTTAAATTTCATGAAGCCCAGCGTGTGAAAACTTTTTACTGATTATTCTTTCCACATTGTCTATGACAGCCAAATCTGCTGAATTGAATATCCACCTATTTAATTCGCCTGCTGACGATTAATGGTATTCCAGGCATACAATTCTGTTTATGCAATCAGTGATATTAGAGATCCGATTAGGGAGGCAAGATTTCCGATTAACGATGATGGGAATTACCTCATAGCTAATGTTGGTACTGGTCGTATTACAGTGCCTGGTTATCATGATACAAATGAAAATGGTATTTTGGACAAGAACTTTATCGATACCCCGACAGAGGCCATCGTGTTGACAAATAACTATCACCCCCGAGGGCCTGCCGAGGTTTGCCCGTACCAGCTCGGTACTGAATGAAATGCAACCAGCCGTACTGGATATGGAATTTTTCCAGGTCCTGGCGAAGGCATTGGCAAATTCATCCAGATTTTCATAGAAGCGTCGCGAGATCTTTTCATAATCAGGATCTGCTTTCAGGGCGATATCAGCGGTAGACATCATTGGAGGGTGACTCTACGACGGGGCTCTTGGTCAACTCCCAGTCCTATTTAAACAGGATATCAAAGTAATCATTGTCCCACTGTATAGGATTGGTCGGGCAGGCAGCTACAAGGACGCTGGTAATCGTTTCCACGCCTTTTCCTTTGTCCATTGTGTTTATCCAACCGAACACCTGCTCCTCAATACCGGCAGCTTCTTTAGTTACTCATCGTCGAGCAGGCTTCTCAACATCCATGCAGTTTTTTCATGTACTTGCATACGTTGTGTCAACAGATCGGCGGTGGATTCATCGTTTGCCTCCTCTGTTGAAGGAAAAACCGACCTCGCCGTTTTCGCCACTGCTTCGTGGCCTTCCACCAACTGCTTGATCATATCTTTCGCGGGAGGGACGGAAGTCTCCTCTTTAATACTGGAAAGCTCGCCAAACTCCTTGTATGAGCCGGGGGCAAACACACCCAGGGCACGGATTCGCTCGGCAATATCATCCACAGCCACTGCCAGTTCTGTATATTCTTCCTCAAACATCGTGTGCAGGGTAGTAAACATCGGTCCTGTTACGTTCCAGTGGAAATTGTGCGTCTTTAAATACAACGTATAACTGTCAGCCAGCAGGCGAGACAAACCTTCTGCAATCTCTTGGCGGCTGGATTCTGATATACCTATATCAATCTTCATATTCTTTCTCCATGATTTATTTGTAAAAATTTCAGGCCAGAGTAGAAAATTTATATATCAGTATAAAATTCTACTCTGACCCTAAAAAAGCGGAAATGGTATTTTCCGCTTAGTAGTAGTCGAGAGAGAAGGCTCTCTTACATCGGGATAATGACAGTATCGATTACATGGATGACGCCATTACTGGCCTCAATGTCAGCAGCCGTGACTGTTGCATTGTCGACTTTAACTCCGGCCATTGCATCGATCTTCACCGATGAGCCCTGGACAGTGGACACATCAAGAGTTTTGCCCGACAGGTCAGTGCTCATGACTTTACCAGGAACTACATGGTAAGTGAGGATTGACACGAGTTTATCCTTGTTTTCTGGTTTCAACAGGTCCTCGACGGTACCGGCTGGCAAAGCAGCAAATGCCTCATCGGTGGGGGCAAAAACAGTAAACGGGCCTTCACCTTTAAGTGTATCCACGAGGCCGGCTGCCTTAACCGCAGCAACCAGTGTGTTGAAGGAGCCAGCACTGACAGCCGTATCTACTATGTCTGATTGCATTGCCTTCGCTGGCAGATTCAACATCATGGCTGTAATTGCAACAACAAACATTTTCTTCAGATTTAACATTACTTTATCTCCTATGGTATGTTTTGAGCTTGTAATATTGAATCACGACATGTGAATACCCGGTGACCAGAAAGTGAAAAATAGATGAAAATCGAATACTTTATGCCCCGGTGAGAAAGCAGGGCTCAATCTATGAGTGATAAATAAAAAATGCCGGAGTGTTTTATAAAATCACCCCGACCACCTTAACCCTCCATACTAGGACGTGAGTATGCTCATCACTTGACCAAGGTCGGCTAACTGATCAACATTGAGGATAGTATCAACAGCCTTCTCCGCTTTTGCCTGACCTAATGGCCCTTGTGCCAAGCCCATGAATTTCTTTATCAACATGTCCTCAGTCGGTGGGTTTTCCAGGGAACCTGGTGGATCGAACACATCGGTCTTATGTACCTTACCATTACGAAGTTTTACTTCGAGTTTGACTGCATCCCAGTTCTCGATGTGGTCATCCAGATCAGGATTCAACTTTAAGTTCACTCGCTTCATCATCTCCAACACTTGTGGTTCACGAAAGCGTTCAGGATCAAAATCATGCTCGGTGACGTTACCATCCAGTTAATACAAACGTCTATCATGTGTACGACTTATATTATTAGATTCTGGCATTCGCCAGAATGACGACTCATGATCGTTAACGTAGCCTACCTGCAAGCTCATCCAGCGTTCTGGCCAGACCTGTCCGGGACTTGTACATAATTGCATCTCGGTTTCCTCTACCTATATCCCTTGCTAAGGACGTTAATATGGTAGCAAGATCATTATTGAGCGCACCACTTTGAAAGTGTGATTCGGCACGGTCGAGGGCATCTGTGATGTCGTCAATGACTGATTCCCTTAGTTCTGTGCCACGCTGTAGTTGATCGAGGTACGCCCTGGCTACAACTGGCTCACTTGGCCAAGTAACACTGAACTGTTGCTGTGGGTTAAATACACCACCCTGATTGGCCAGCTCCGCAGCAGTGATCTCATTGACAGACAGGTACTCGCTGGGCACAAGTCTTAACACATCCAAACCGCGAGCGATTTCCGTTCCATAAATTCGACCCTTGTACCAGTAGGTAGACCAGTAACCACCTGAGATAAGATGTTCCTCGTGTATAGGACCTCGATCAAAAAACGCAATTTCTACCGGCTTGGCTGAATCCGTAAAATCAATGACTGAGACGCCACCTTGATACCAGGCCTGTACGAAGATGTCGCGCCCCGGGACCGGAATAATTGACCCGTTATGTGCCACGCAATTTTCCTGGTCCATCTGTGGTGCCGGCATCTTGAAGTGACTACGAAACTCTAGCTTGCCATCAATTATGTCGTAAAAAGCGTCTGCACCCCAGTCAAGTGGGTCGTGAGCACGGCAGCGCGCCCGACTACCACCACCCCATTCGTCGGTAAACAGGACCTTGGTGCCATCATTATTAAAGGTTGCAGAGTGCCAATAGGCAAAACCCGTATCGACGACCACATCCATACGTTGTGGATCTAGCGGATCAGAGATATCAAACAAAATACCGTTGCCTGAACATGCCCCGGCGGCAATCCCGGCTTCAGGAAAGACGGTGATGTCGTGGCACTGGTTTGTCTGGTTGGTCTCCTGAGTATCATCGCCATGGTCACCACCACGCCACAATCCGGCCAGGGTACCGTCCTGAGGATCTGCAAACACTGCAGGACTATGAACAATGCGTGATTTTGATGGATCATCAATGGGGATCTCAATGACATCTATGCGAAAAAGAGCAGTACGATAATCCCCTGGCGTATCGTCGTAGCAACCTTCCAGTTCCTCATCCTCGCGGATGGATGAGGTGCCAGAATTGTAAACAATGATCTTGCCGTCTTGTGTTGGCCCTGCGACAACTGAATGCGTGTGTGAACCGCGACAGGTCTGTACCGCACCTACTTGTATCGGGCGGGTCAGGTCACTGATGTCAAAAATACGAATACCACGGAAGCGTTCTTCGCTCACGTCCTCATCTATTCCCTCAAGCCCACAGTCCAATCTTCCCCGGGTATCCTGGACAGACATGATTAAAAGATCACCCACCACAGAGACGTCCCCTTGCCCCCCGGGGCATACTACCGAGCTGATTTGATTCGGGATTCCATTGCCCTCCAGGCGGTAAATGTTAAAGCCATGGTAACTACCGGTCACCAGTACGTCTCTACTAAAGGCCATGTCTGTATTGGAAAAACTTAATAATGGATAACGCTCTTGCGGTTCGGTGACCTTGGCCTTGTCTTCCTCGTCTTCATCATCACCGGAATCTTCTTCGTCTTCCGGTTTTTCCATGGGAAGTCCGACGGGGTTATTTGGATCAAAAAATCCCGGTGGCCTGGGCAAGGACACCATCAGTTCCAGGTTTAGTATCGCCTCACCAGCATCATCAAAACCTGGGGACAAACCGGCACGGGGATCAGAAGATAAACCAATCAACAGAGAGTTCATTCGCTCGATCTCTGCCGTTTGATCATTGTCGATGTCACTGGTGAACTCGTAAAGCACCGGATCATATGCGGAACCTGGTTTATCATCGAGTTCTTCCACCATGGTGACGGCACCCTCGTGGTGAGTGATCATCAACGTGAGGAACAATTGATCAAAGTCTGTGCCATCCGCGTTAGCCAATTCGGCCATCTGCTCCGGTGTCGCCATTCCAGCCATCTTGTGGTCGGTATGCATTGCATCGTGCGCGGTTGGTTCAGGTACTTGTTCACCACGCTCACGTAACCACGTTTGCATAAATTCGATTTCATCCTGCTGTGAGCCGTTGATACGGCCAGCCAGGTCGACCAGATCCGGATTATTGGTCCGATCTGCTGCCAGTTCGGCCATCAAAATGGCCTGGTGATGGTGTGGGATCATGTCCTGCATAAATACCACGTCGTCCGGCGAATAGCTGGTTACTGCGATCTCAATAGCTTCATCCGAAGAAAGATTCCGTGAAGGTTCTCCCGGTGCGCCAGGCTGAATTATAGGCGCCTGGGCGATTGCATTAGTTACATGGCCCAATATCATTAGACCAAGACAACTGTTCATTAATAATCGAAAGAAAAGATCAGGTCTTGTGCTCATTATTATCACCAATCCGTCTGTTTGTTTTTACCGTGAATTAAAAAAAACGGAGCTAATTTCTGATGAAGGATACTCTTAATCTTTACAACCCAAAAAAAACAAATCGTTATTACTAGGTTGTAAGCATACTCATCAGTCGACCAAGATCGCTTATCTGGTCTACATTAAGGATAGTATCAACGGCCTTCTCTGCTTTTTCTCTACCTAAAGGCCCTTGTGCCAATCCCATGAATTTCTTCACCAGCATATCGTCAGTTGGGGGATTCTCCAGGGAACCTGGTGGATCGAATACATCGGCCTTATGTACCTCACCATTACGAAGTTTTACTTCGATTTTGACCGCATCCCAATTCTCAACGTGGTCATCCAGATCGGGATTTAACTTTAAGTTAACTCGCTTCATCATGTCCAACACTTGAGGTTCACGAAAGCGTTCAGGATCAAAATCATGATCGGTAACGTTACCATCCAGTAATGCCCTGGACGTGTAGTACGGCATATTATGATCGGCATGCTCGCGCACGGTGATTTCACTGACGTTATATACCTGCTGATTTTCAATCCCCATCTCACTGAGATATAAATCAACGCTCTCAATATCCTCTGCTCTTACACCTTGCTCATAGACTTCAACTGCTGCGGCAACAGGACCCTGACAATATTTGTGACATGGCCACAGCTTGGTCATACTTAACAAGACCTTAAAATCACCGCTTCTATTACGAAGCGTGTCTTCATCCAATCTTCGGGTAACATAATTCTTAAAACCATATGCCCCTTCAAAAATGGTAAGCGGATAAGTCATCCCTTGCTTTGCCATCATCGCGGCAAACGTCCCATTGCGAACCGCCATGGGACCGGCAGTCCCTTTTGATGGAGTCATGCTTCCACCACTGAGCATCCCACCTCGGCGAACTTCGGCCAGGGTATTACCATGCGCCCCGGCAATCGCCATGGCATTGGCAATCCCATTCCCATCAAGCCCAAATAATTTGGCAGACAATGCTGCTGATGTGTAATTAAGTGGAACAGTCCCCATGTCAAAGCCATCGCTCCAGTCGTCGCCGATGGTAGCCTCTCGCATCCGCACATAGATTTCGTGACCGATAATTATAGCGAGCAACAGATCTTTCCCTGTGAGGTTTTGCATCTCCGCCACCGCTAATGCTGGTGCGAGATTGATACTGGGATGACCTCCAGGAGGTGTGTAGTCGTTAAAATCAAGATAGCGTATAGCCATACCGTTGATGAACGCGGCCTGGTCCGCGGAGACCTTGCGACCCAGTCCAATCAGGGTTGATTGAGGATGCCCCCCCTTAAGGAAAACCGTTTCCTGTGCAAACCTTACCGGCTCCGCATTAAACCCACCTAAGGCACATCCCACTGTGTCGAGCAGAAGCCGCTTGGCCTTTTCGACAACCGCGGTTGGCAGGTCTTCATAGTTTAGCGCCGCAATCCACTGACCCATATCCTCGGCCACGGTGGTATTGCCATGACCTATTGCTGATGGATCATTTGCCATATCCTGGGCGAGAGAAAATTTTGGTAATGCAAACGCTGCTGCCCCAACACCCCAGCTTTTCAGAAAATCCCGGCGTTGAACTCGGCTCCAGCTCATGTTGACCCCTTGAGATTCTAGTTGCTATTGATCTGGTTGTGCAGGAGCTTTCCCACCTGGATACAGGCTATCGATATAGCCACTTTCATCCAGCTCCTTGATGATGGTATCGTCGTAAAAATCTTCCGGCTTAAACTTTGTACGAGCGTCCCAGCCGCCATAGAACTGCATAATCATCTTGGTGCCTTTATATGGCGGGTAAGGCTTGGAGTCCATTTTCAAAAGTTCAGTATAAAAAAGGTCACGTGCTTCCTGGTTCTTCATGCCATACCATTTAATCATGGTTTTCTCGGCTTCCGCCTTGTTTAATTTCATAAAGGCAATGGCCTCTACGCCAGTTTTAACAAAAGCTTTTGCAGCCTCAGGATTTTTCTCATACCACTTTCGGTTCACCTGCAGGGCGGAACCAGCAACAGGAAATCCATAATCCCCCAAATCGGCGAGCATAGGAAAGTCATTCATCAGAGCCATAGTGCCATGCAGCTCGGGACCCATCAGTGCATCAATTTTTCCTTCCTTTAATGAATCCACATTAAGTGTTCCACCCACTAAAGTGACATCGGTATGCGGGTCCCAACCCATATGCTCCACGAAATTTAACCAGTAGTTATGACTGACAGCACCCACACCAGAAAAACCCAGGCGTTTACCTTTAAGATCTTCCAGAGACTTGATTTCAGGGCCGCTAAATATGCGCCAACGTGATACGTGATGGGTGGTACCAAGGACTACTCGTTCAGTCGGTGGCTCCGCATCGGGTGTACGCATGACTCTGGCGATCATCGGCCCAGAACCTCCAACATAAAGTGTAAATTCGATGGTTTTATCGTCAGGGTCGTATATGTTTTCAGGTGCGACTTCTATCCCACTCTTGTTGATGGTTGCTACAGAACCCGGAGAGAATTTCGGTACGACGTTAAGCCCGTTTTTTTTATACATCCCTTGATCTTTGGCCAGGATAAACGGAAATTTATTGGCTGACACATCACCCATTCTTAATATCAGTTCCCCGTCGTGCATATATTGGGCCTGGACCGGCGCAATCAATAGGAACAGCAATCCAAGCATGCTATAGATATATCTGAAGAGTTGCCTGTAGGCTATTGGATTTATTAATTTATAGGAATTCATTGCCATATTACCCCCGTATTAAGTAAACAATAAATGATATTAATAGAAAGAAACTAGCTCAATTGTAAGGTTAAATCAATTAAAAGGGGCAGCGTAAAGCTTACTCAAAATAAATTGAATTTAATGTAATGCCGGGCTTGCCCGGCATTCAATCAATTTAAGTGTCCACGACGTAGACTCGTAATTATTACTGGACCCCTGGCTTTCGCCAGGGTGACGGTGAAAAGCACCATGATGTCAGACCAATGTGAATTCACATTTAAAAAGTTTTACTCTGACTCCATCAGCGACAACGTCCATTGCGACAGCCGCGTGCATCGATGTCGGGAATATCTTCCAGGGCCGGGGGGATGAAGCCATTGCGGTTAGGCATCTCCACCTTTGGCAGGCTATCGGCGTTCATGACCTCGTTTTGTCCGATGATACCGTTCTTGTAGAGTATGTACGCACTCAGGGCGTAAATCTCATCATTCGTCAGTGACCCTTCATTGAATCTAGGCATGGCACGGCGGGTGTAATCCCATAATGTTGTGACCACAGGATTGTAGCTGCCGAAACTCTTCACCTGGTTTTCAGTCCCTATTGTTCCAACACCACCTGCCAGGCGACCAACACGATAATCGCGCCGGCCTTCCAGGTTAGGACCGTGACACATCACACACTGTGTCATGTATATTGGTTCACCTTCGCGTGCCGTACCCCGGCCGGGTGGTAACCCTTCACCGTCCGGCATGATAGAAATATCCAGAGTCTCGACTTCTGCGGCGGTGGGGGCACGTCCCAGATCGCCGAAAGGTGATTCCTGTGCCCCGGCAGTCGTGAAACACAGGGCCAAAAGACCCAATATGAAACCGCGCTTAAACATTAAAAAATAACGCATTTTCCACCTCCCCGTTACGCTTCACACGCCAAGGCTGGATGCCGTTAAAATGACTGGTGCCGGGATTACCCGCTTCCAGCCACTCGTGACTCAGTTTCAGGCCTAGCTCCTCGTTAATTTCGGCCACTGAGGGTTGGCGGTCGCCCTTGTCATCGTAACTGCGGGACATCAGTACCGTCTCATCCCCTTGCCAGAACCAGGGCAGGCGAAACCGTGTGAATGCCTTGCTGTGGACGGGACCTTGTATCTCGGCATCTTGCCAGTTTCGACCACCATTGGTAGAGACCTCCACCCGGACGATCTTGCCACGTCCGGAATAGGCTATACCGGTAATATCATGGTAACCGGGGCCAGCTAGTTTCATCTGTCCCGAGGGACGAGAGATCACCGATTTTGTCCCATTCTCAAATTCAAACCAGCGAAAGGTACCATCGGATCTCTCGGAGGTATAATTACTGGTTTCCCGTTTGGCCAATTGAGGTTGGTTGGTGAACTTGATGCGCCGCAGCCATTTCACATTATTCACACCTTCAAATCCGGGTGCCACCAGGCGTAATGGGTAACCCTGTTCCGGGCGGATGGGTTCGCCGTTCTGGGCATAGGCAATCATGGCATCGTCCGTGGCCTTCCACATAGGAATACTCTTGGCATGATGACCGGTCTCTGCACCCTCGGCGATAAACCACGTAGCCTCTTTCTTCACTCCAACGTGTTCAAGTATTGTGGACATCATCACACCGGTCCATTCACTACAACTTGCCAGCCCATGGGTATCCTGAACCGTAGCCTCCGGTTGCGTACGCAACCACCCCGGGTGAAATCCCTTTCCGGTGACGTTACTATTACCGGAACACTCGATGAAATGGACTTTGGATACAGCAGGCAGTCGATATAAATCATCCATGCTCAACATAACAGGGTTTTCAACCAGCCCGTGGATCATCAGCTTGTGTTCTGCGGGGTTGATATTAGGTGGGTCGTAGGCATGATTGATAATGAAGTGTAACGAGGACGGTGTAATCGTCCCGAATAGTTCATGGTGAGGAGTACGGAACCCATAGTCACGCGGCCTGCCATCACGGGGATCAGAACCGCGCTGACCGTTAGTACCGATCCGCTTCGAGGTAACATAAGGAGAACGGATACCGTAATCGTAATGTTCATCTGGACGTAGTGGCGGAAGCCCAGGTGGTCGTGGAATCTGGGCGCTTACTGGCAGGCTTATGCCGGCACCGACACTGGCCAGTGCCGCGCTGGTCTTGATAAATTGCCTGCGGCTAGATTCTTTTGAACTCATGATATACCCCCCGTGATTAATAAAAAAAGGCTAGCAAACTGGATGTTCCAAGTCAAAGGAAAGCGTGCCTGTCGAACAAATTAAAAGGAGTCTAGACAAAATAGTTGTTTTTACACTGACTCTATAAATTTCAAAAACTGAGTAATAATCTTGAGTAGTAAGTAGTGTCCAATTTCTTTCTTAGCTCTGCAGGTTCGCTCTTGTAATCATTCTGCAACCCCAGCCTCAGGCTCCAACGGCTACCACCTATGGGCATAGTTATCCCTGAATCTTGCGCCAGCAAATAATCAGAAAAATCAGAAATAGATGGCGTGAATATTAAAGAATTAGTCAAATTCATCCAGGTGCTTACCTGCCATAGATGATTAATTCGTATATTTAAGGTTGGGGTATCTTTATTAACGCCATCCTCAAAGGACTCATGCCGATAACCAACACCGCTTTGTAGCTCAAGGGAAAAGTCTGATTGATTATAAATCCAGTAACTCATACCTGCAGAGGCCGATGCCCGAAGGTCAATACTTTCAAACGGATCACGCTCCAGTTCGCTGCTCACATACCAACCAAATTTTTCTGAAAAATAACTGGTATACGAGGACCCAAATATAATTTCATCTGAGGTATCTTCACCACCTGTATCTGCGCGATCGACAGAGGTATAGATTTTAAGCACATCATGATCACTGCCTAGTACAGCCTCGGCACGGATGCTGGTACCGTTCTCTTTAGAGTTCCCTCTCTTACCGGTAATGTCTGCACCCACATTGTAATGCCATTGACGTTCCTGCGGTAGGCCTGCCTCTGTTGGTGGCGATGAATCTGGTAGCCAGGAGGCCATGAGATCGTCCATGGAAGTTCGCATGTCGATAGATTCATTTCGAATATTTATGTACCCATCATCGGAAATTTCTATTTTCCCGATAAGCAATGTTCCGTCTTCCAGCCTGCTAGATAGGCTCATATCTGTCGACAAACCAATAATCATCCCGGTATCGATGGTAATTGTTCCGGCATACTCGGTTTCCATCGTTACCGCCTCAGGGGTAATAGTTGTGACTTGCCCCACCAGGATTGCACCGTTTTTAGTCGTTATAGTATCAGCAAAAACGGGATGAACAATCACAGGAATTACGACAATGGAAAATAAAAAGATTATGTTATGTATTAACTTCATATAGTCTCCAAACAGGTTTAAGTGTTTATTTGTTGGCTGGCAGTGTACAGGATATGAAATTCATTTAACAAAGCAGACTACATTTTGATGATAGGATTTATTGCAATATAAACAGAGATGATGAAAAAAAAATTAGAGGTGTCACTTAATTATTTTTCTTGATTGTCTCTCACCTCTTTTTTTATCTGACACTATTTTTTTAAATATTTGTTTTACATGCTGGCCTGGAATATGCTCTTTAATATCTCGATAACTAATTTTGAAGCTATCATTTAATTGGGAGTGCCGGTTTGCAAAAAAAAGTAATTAACTGTAGCCGCATCCTCGTTTGTGGGTTTGCATTATTGATTATGCAAATACCCACTGTAACCCTCGCCCAATCAACTAGTACTGACGCATCTGTCGAGAAATGGAAAGGCCCAACCTTGCGCGCACGCGGGCGTATTTTTGGCAGCTTCGAATCCATCGAAACGCCTGATGATGCCAGGCTCAACGATATTTATTTTCGAAGAATAGACTTAACAGTTCGTGGTTCCTTACTAAAAGACCTGGACTACTACGTAAAAACTGAATTCAAAGAAGGCGATCTCGATATCAGGGATGCATATTTTGCTTATGATACAGGCCCTCTTATTGTCCAGGTTGGTTTCCTGGACCCCATCGACGAAATAATTACACCGGCCTACCGTGAATTCATGGAGGTATCGACGGTAGAAGGTTTTCCGGCCGGCAACCAGATAGGCATAGGGCTTTTACATGAGGGGAAAAATTGGACTTTTTTTGTGGCCGCGTTAAAGCACGAGATAGATAAACACCACTTTGAAAAAGCTGGAACAATCTATTCGACTCGTATCACTTTAGAGCCGCCAGTACCTGAGGGTTACCTGTTGCATATCGGGGCCTATGCCAGCTGGCGTAAAGCACATGAAGAGCAAGATCTATTCCGCTACAGCGCAAGGTCCCTGCTCAGATCGGGAGAACGTTTTGTGGATACTGGTGATGTTGCGAATAAGGAATTATTATTTGGTTTCGAGCTGGCCGGCTCGATCGGTTCTGTTTCACTCGAAAGTCAATGCGCGATGATCCGTGCCTCGGTGCCGACGATCCTGGAACCCAATTCCTATCTGAGTGGCTGTTATCTTGCCGGTATCTGGAATATCACGGGCGAAATGCGAAATTACGGAGGTGGTGGGTTTTCACTCCAGGAGGTAGACAGACCAGTTTTTGACGGTGGGCCCGGCACTTGGCAGCTTGGGTTACGGTACGAATCCATCGACCTGAATGACGGTGCTATCCAGGGTGGTAGCCAGGATGCCTGGGTATTCTCACTAAACTGGTATTTGAACGATCAATTCTGGATCTCTGGAAACTACGGCCACACTAAATTCGAGAACAACACATATCGCCGTGAAGTGGTTGATGGACTGGGTGCCCGACTGCAATACCTTATTGAATGGCAGTGACCTGAACTTCACCCATATGCCCATCGACACATCAAATATAATTCCATATCTCCTGTATCATCTACGTGTCATTTTACTTTGTCTTTGATTCCAAATTATTAAAACGTGCCACTTACGATAAAGTAAGCATGGCTGCCGCGAGTACGTGCACGAACTTCCTTAAAGTCTACGGGTGATAAATCTCTTTCACCAACATAAACCGTCCTTTGCCTACTCTCTGTAAAGTCCAGGATATTCTCCCAGGATAATTTAATCTTTACTCCCAACCAGCGGCTGGTCTCTATAAACGTTAGTACTGATGCACCTTCATCAAAAATATCCAGTTCATTAACTTTATAAAGTGGCCTGTCTGCCCTGCTGATAACAGACCAGCCCCAGGAGACACGGGAAGACGAGAAATCCTGTCTGTATCTAATATCGTAGGCATAACTGTTATCCACGTCATAACTTAATGGACCATGACCGCTTACCGAGGAAAGTTCACGATTTATACCAGTGACTGGATCCACCACGGTGGAATCCTGTAGACGTGCCTTGATATCCAGTTTGGCACCCGCGAGTCCCAGCCACTCCAATGGAATAGTCCCTTCCACCTCTAGTCCCCAGCGTCGTCCATCGCCTATATTTCCAGGTGCCTCAAAATTTGCGGACAGAGGTAATAGATCCTGCACATCCGTTATCCAGTGATGAAACAGGGTCAGTTTTATCGAACCATTACGGCCGAACCGCCTTTCGTGTCCCAATTCTGTTATCCAGGTCGTGTCAGGACGAAGATCAGGGTTGCCCAACGCCACATCGTTGTCTTCCAGCACAGTGGCACTGACGAAATCATTGAGATCCAGTTGTGATGCCTCGCGAGC
Organism: uncultured Gammaproteobacteria bacterium; assembly: GCA_943788815.1. Taxonomy (GTDB): domain Bacteria; phylum Pseudomonadota; class Gammaproteobacteria; order Eutrophobiales; family Eutrophobiaceae; genus Eutrophobius. Next base: position 2,002,720 of record CALSRS010000001.1, on the reverse strand, counting down.
CAGTCTAAACCGCGTTTGATGCCCCTCTTGGGTAGTATGACTCAGGGCAATGCGGGGTTTGATGTAAGTAAAACTTCTTTCCTGCGTTGCATCACCTATCTGACTGATCGTTGAAGTCTCCGCACCTATTCCAAGATCGAGTTCGTATTGTCCCAGGGTGATAGTATCGGTCACGAGCACATCCCAACGCATTTCATCCACTACAGAGTCGGCGCCAGGAACATCCACAATCACTGGACCAGCACCGATATCGAGCGTCTGCTCTAATGAGCCATCTAGTGTATTAAACGCGCCCTCGAAGTTTGCTTGTATCAAGTGCTGATTTATTCCCGTCCAGTCGAATTCAACCCTGCCAATAATTTCTTCAGTGATCGCATCCTTATCAGATACTCTAAAACGAGTTTGCACATCAAAAGAATTCAGCACACGTTGAGATTGAAATGAATTTTCATCCTCATAATAAAAAAGCATGATGGCCTTGCCCTTTAAATTATTAATGATTTCGCGCTCTGCATCCGCACCGATTTCCAGCTTCGTCCTGTGAGTTTTAGAATCAAAAAATTCGTCCCTGGGATCGATACTAAGCTCCACCGGTACTCGATCAGATTCAAGGAATTGGTTAAAGTTATCGATGGTAAAAATGCTATTAAACTTAACCAGCGTTTCACCAAAATATTTTTGGGCACCAAGGTTAGTGTTTAAATAGGGCAATCTGTTTTCTCGACTGTCATGTCGATTTTCAATCAAGTTACCGCTACCATCAAAAACCTTATCCAGTCCAAATCTCCCAAACGCCGTCTTTCTGATGGTGAAACCGGTATTATATTCGAGACCTAACAGGGAGTCTGTCAGTGACACACTAAGATCAGGTACCAAGGGACCATGTTCGAAACTTTTACGTACATTTGCCTCCCATCTCACCGCAGCGGGAGAATCAGTTTTGATGATCACATTCACCATGACAGATTGCCCGCGAAGATCAATTCCACGGGCCTGCCCACGTATCAATTCAATCCGCTCGACAATTCCGGATGGAATTCGCGAAAGTATGGTGGATGGGACGTCCTGCTTGGCACTGGGCCGTCTGTCATTAATAAGCAGATTACCCGCAGCTCCACCAAAACCCCTTGTATCATTAGTGCTGTTATCTAATTGAAAACCAGGAAGCTGTTGAACCATTTCCAGGGCAGTCTGAGGTTGAAATCTTTCGAAGTAAGCAGAAGAAAAGCTAACCACGGCATCGTCACTTTCTTCAAGCTGCTTATCCTGGCCATTCTGGGGAACGATATGTTCATCTGCAATGAGCCCACTGCTATGACTAATAATCACCAGACTAGCCAGCATATATAATAAATGTCCGTACGTGTTTTTCATTTAGCGTTTTTTTTAAATTTAAATATCTTGCGTGATGAATATTACAAGAAAATTTAGAACAGATTATGGATTAATATAAATAGTCTGAGATTGATATAAAGAAAATTGGTATACGCGCATCCTTGTCTGCAATAGATTTAATGACTAACATTTTAAAGCAAATTTTTTTGAGTTTTACTCTGACGCCACATAAGCAATTCGTCCGCCAACCATGGTCATCACAGCTTGTATATCCTTAATCTCATCAGCTGGGATCGTGAGGTAATCGCGGTCGAGAACTACTAGATCGGCTAACTTTCCCGCCTGAATCGATCCGAGATTATTCTCCTGGAAAACCAGAAACGCGTTTTGGCGTGTATGGGCAATCAGCGCATCCTCGCGACTGATGGTCTGCCGCAGCACCGTCGTACCGCCGACCATCTTTCCGGTCACCGCCCACCATAGTGTGGTGAACGGGCGGTATTGATTCACCTCGAAGGCATCACTCCCCAGTCCCCAGACGATACCGCTTTGTTGGATCAACTCAAGCGGCGGCATGTCGAGCGTACGCTCACCATGGGCACGCATGTAGATCCCACCCATCACGGTGGGTCTGGTGTGAACCGCGAGATACATACCCAGGTTCTTCATGCGCTGCAGATGTGACGCGTTGACCTGATCCACATGGGCCAGCGCCCAACGCAGGTTACGGATTGGAAATTCGCGGTTAACCAGTTCGATCTGATCCAGGAATGTAGTGATTGTATTTTCGACTGTGGCGTGCACATGTAAAGGCAAACCGGCCCGCGCGATCTCAGTTGCAATCCGGCGCCACTGATAGAGATTTTCCTCTGATGGATTTGTCGTCGTAGCAAGCATACTATCGTGCAATGGCCGGTATACAGTTTCGCCATAGGCAGTCATGTCTACCCAATTGCCCCACTGAAACGGTTTCAAGGTCGCAATCTGAGGCAATAGTTCGTCCACCTGATTTGTCGTATTGGATAATCTTGTGCGCATAAAGCAAAAAAACCGTAAATTGAGGCGACCCTCATCACCCCATGCACGAAAGCGATCAATGTAATCGGCTGGGCATGGCCCACCTATGGTTGTCAGACCCGCCCGATTCATGTCTTCGATCATTGCCATGCTACTGGCTTCGAAAATCTCCGTCGGAGGTGGGGGACGTACATCGGAAACACTGCGTATGCCTTCGGCTTCGATAACGCCGGTGGGACGACCGGCCTCGTTGCGCACGATCCACGACTCGTTTGATTGTTCCAGACCCGCGGCCTCTATTGAGAGACTATTTAAGAAGGTGTGTTCCCGCGTGACCTGAAGAAGAACAGGATTATTCGGCGCCACCGCGTCGAGTTCATCGCGAGTGAAATCACTTTGATCATCGGTGAACTGATCCATCGAAAAGCCGCCGAGGGTGAACACCCATTCACCTGCTCCCAATGCTATCGCTTGTTCGCGGATCATTTGTAGTGCTTGGGTACGCAACTCGATGCCGTCCAGTCGCAACTCCAACTGCCAGATAGGTCCTTCCTCCATGATGTGACCATGATTATCGATCAAACCAGGGACAACAGATCGTCCTTGCAGATCGATCATCGTGGTATTTGGTCCAGCCAATGCGGCAATTTCTTCATTCGTGCCTACGCCTATGATGCGTTCACCTAGAACCGCGACGGCTTCGGCGATGGTAAAGCGGTCATCTACCGTAATGACCTTGCCGTTCATCAGCACAAAATCGGACGCGGTCTGCTGAGCCACTGCGCTTCGCTCACTTAGAATCACTAACGCAATGGCAATCGATGCCACTATCCAAAATTGTCCTTTCATCACATCCTCCAATTAGCACTACTTGCCAAAATACTATTTTAGAAGTGTATTGGAAGTAAATTTTGATATCCAAATTTTTTGCAAACCACGAGCTGTCGTCTATTTACTTTTTGTATAACAATAATTCTGCTAGGATGGTTTCAACCCAGGAGGAATTGTTGTGGCTAAAAATTCAGGGACTAAAGATTCGGATTTAGATTTTTTTCGTGCTTCTGACGAGAAGAAATTCAAGATTAGTCGTCGCCTGTTACTCGGCGGAGGTAGTGCAGTTGTGGGCTGGGCAGCAAGTCGCGCAGCCCTCGGTCAGGTATACAGCCATCAAAATCTCATGCCACAACCGACCCCCGATAATTATGTAAACAACAATACCGATACGCCGTGGTCACAGGCTGGCGCCGCGCCGACCGAGGTAGGACGAAGATCCCCATTTGTTGATCTCAAACGTACGATTGAAATCAGTGGCTCGCGGATATATGCCACAGGATCGAGTACCGACTGGTCCAAGATTATCGGCACTGTAACGCCATCTGATCTCTGCTTCGAACGACATCATTCAGGCATCCCACTCATCGATCCGTCGAAATACCGTCTGCTCGTCCATGGCATGGTTGAACGCCCAATGGTGTTCACGCTTGAGGACCTCATGCGCCTGGGTGCCGAAAAGCACTTTTTTTATTGGGAGTGCCAGGGCAATGGGGAAGCCCCTAGCGGAGGCAAAGTGAAAGAGAACTCGACGATCCTTGATTCCCTAGGCCGTTCAAGCGCATGTGAATGGGTGGGAGTACCGTTTCGCACAGTCATGGAACTGGTGAATGTGAAGCCAGAATCAACCTGGGCACTGGTGGAATCTTACGACGGCGCGGGCCTGGCGCGCAGCATCGACATCGACAAGCTCTGGAACGATGCCTACTTGATGTACGGGCAAAACGGCGAGCCAGTGCGACCTGAGAACGGTTATCCGGTACGTCTTTTACTCCCTGGTTACGAGGGCAATACCAGCAATAAATGGATCCGGCGCATACAGTTTGGAAGCAGCATGTTCCAAATGCGCGAAGAAACGTCTCGCTACGCCGATCATACGGATGACGGTAGATCACTTCAGTATTCGGTCCAATGTGGTGTGCGTTCACACATCATCACACCCTCAGGTGGAATGAATTTGGCCCAAACCCCACCAGCGAATGAGCTACGCGGCATGGCCTATTCTGGTTATGGCAAGATCGCCGGTGTTGAGATCAGTACCGATAGTGGTGCGACATGGCACACTGCGCGCTTGCATGGCCCTGTGTTACCGAAAATGGCGACCATGTTCACCTTCCCGTGGACCTGGAACGGTGAAACGGTGAAATTGACCAGTCGGGCCTGGGATGACCAAGGGTTCAAACAACCAACACATGAATGGCTCGCGAAATACGCCCCACAGGGTGCATCCTATAACGGTATAGAGACCTGGCAAGTCCACTCAAGCGGGAGGGTCACCAATGTCTGGTCTTAATCAAAAACGATCAATTATGACAATGTTGTTTGCACTCGCTGGGATAATCTTATTCATCGCAAGCGCTGTTGAAGTTGCCGCGCAGGACGGATCTAATCTTGTAAATCAACCTGTTGGAAGGGACGCATCAGATTCTGAAATAGCAGCCTGGGATATTGACATCGAACCCGATGGCACGGGACTCCCGGCTGGCTCAGGGACAGTCGCCCAAGGCCGAAAAATCTATGATGCGAAATGCACAAATTGTCATGGACCGACCGCGAGTGAAAATCCCGGCGACACTGGTATAAACCCGAATATCGCAAACCGGTATTGCTGTACGACGACCTTGTACGATTATATTCACCGCTCTATGCCCTATTACGCGCCACAATCCCTTGAACCCGACGAGATCTATAGTCTTGTGGCGTTGCTGCTAAATTTAAATGACATTGTGCCAGAGGATTTCGTTGCCAACGCGACGACGCTACGGGCTGTGACGATGCCCCAGGCGGCGAATTATGGCATTAACCCATGGACCTCTGGCGTCATCGAGCAACCCGGTGATCCCTGGTCACACGACAAACCGTAGCTACAGATCGATGGCAGGAATATTTCGCATACCTTATCAACTGCTATTAAATGTAAAAGTTCATTTTCAGATAAGCTCTCCTTGGTGATCTCATTCATAAATTTCTTCATTAAAATTTTTTAAAATTAAGAACGATTACACCATAAAAAAGACGTTTATCTCCAGACTAGCTAAGTTCCATGTAGAAAACCACGGTCTGCACCCTATTCACTATTTAGGTAAACGTTTTAGATGCACAAGCGTTATAGTTATAAGACTGAAAATTGGAGCAATACCCTTATGCGTAACCTTAAACACATACATTTAAATGCTTTCCTGGTTTTTGCAGTTTATTGTTTCAACTTTTCTACTGCCATAGCACAAGAAACAGATGATGCAGATAAAGACATGTCCTGTATCTCTACCAGCAGCATCAAGCAAGTTGATATCATCGACAATTCCAATGTCGTGTTTAGAACTGGCGTCAATGATTACTATCTAAATACGCTGCCGCGTGTTTGTAATGGACTCAAGTTTAATGACAGTATTATGTACTCAACTTCTACTAACCGTCTTTGTAACGTGGATGTCATTACCGTGATGGACAAGGCTGGCCCTGATTTTCATACTGGCCCTTCGTGCGGCCTGGGATATTTCGCATCTATTTCTAAGGAAGAAATAAATGAACTCAAAGGCAATTTAGGTTCAGAGTAAAAACTAACTTCTTTTTTTCTTACCTCAAAAACTTCCCGGCAATACAGGTAGGCCAAATACGGCGCCACTTAATAAAGTGGCAGTCTGCTTCGGTTAATACTTTTTCAGATCGCCCAGAGCGATAGTCTGTTACCATCCAAGTTCTAACTACCCTAATGTGTTCCCATGGCCACTAAAGCAACAATATTCAAAGCTGAGCTGAACATTGCTGATATCGATCGGCATTATTATTATGATCATACCCTGACTATCGCTCGTCACCCTTCAGAAACCGATGAGCGGATGATGTTACGATTACTGGCGTTTGCACTACATGCCCATGAAGATCTCATATTTGGCCGCGGTATCAGTACCGAGGACGAACCAGATCTCTGGCAAAAGGATCTCACCGGGGCGATAGAACTGTGGATAGACCTAGGTCTGCCTGATGAGCGCCGCCTGCGTAAGGCCAGTGGCCGGGCGCAGCAAGTCATTGTTTACAGCTATGGAGGCCGCGGTGCCGACTTATGGTGGGAACAAAATCGCGATAAGCTTTCGCAAATCAAAAACCTCTGTGTATTTAACCTGCCCATCGCCAGCAGCCAGGGACTGGTCGCACTCGCTCAGCGTAATATGCAGTTACAATGTACTATCCAGGATAAACAAGTCTGGTTGGCCAACGACGATGACAGGCTTGAGGTATTAATTGAGACATTAACAGGGCAGTAAAAATTCATGCCAGATACAGAAGAGAACGAGAGAAAAAGTAAGTCTCAAATTAAGCGCGAATTTCTGGCATTGCGTGACCTGGGCAGGGAACTCGTCGAACTGCCTGACAAAGCCCTGTATCAACTTCCCCTTTCAGAATCATTTCGCGTGGCCATCCTGGCCACCAGGCAATTGAAGATGGAGGCCTTAAGGCGTCAGCTCAAACATATAGGCAAACTCCTACGTGACGAAGATATCGACGCAATACAGATTGCGCTGGAAACTCTGCGCCAACCTCATGGCATGAAAATAAAAGCATTTCATGAGGTAGAAAGCTGGCGAGATGCTTTATTAGCAGGGGACGATAAGCTACTTGAAGAATTGTGCGAACGATTTACCAAGCTTGATCGCCAGCACATACGCCAACTGGTAAGAAATGCCAAAAAGGAACAGCTCGGGAACAAACCGCCCAAGTCGGCCAGAGTCTTATTTCGTCATTTGAAAGAATTAATGTCTGATGCAGGCGAAATCAATGTCGTCAATGAATAAGGAGCTACACGGATATTCAGACGTACGTTCTTTCTTTCCTTGATCGTAATGTTTTAAATTTCACGACTTAGCGTCTCTTGTAACTTTCTCGAGTTATTACTGTGACCTCAAATATGATTCTCTTTTGTCTCCGACCCCTTTTTTGGAATAAGATGAATAGATAAAACGGGGATACCCGTACGAAGGAGAGAGGAATGCGCGTTCGTACAAAACATAACAGCCAATTGCTCATAATCTGCCTGTTGGCTGCGGCGCTGCTTGCGCCAGCCGACGCACAGCAGTACCCGCCGAACGGACCGCATATTCCCTCCATCACGCTGACTGGCGGAGGTCCGCCCCCACCTGAACAGCCGCCTCCACCCGGGCCCAGTGATGTCTCGTCAGTTTGGAACATGGAGATCGTCGGCTACAACGATCTGCAGGGACGCTCTGCCTACCAACCCCTCATCATTAATCAGGACGGGCGCCAAATCGCATACATCGGCCACCACAATCGGGAACCCATGTTGAATTCCCTGACTGGACAGATGGAAAAGAATGGGACGTCCATAGTGGATGTCACTGATCCCGCAAACACTAAATATCTTGCACATATTCCCACCGGGAGCGGACGCGGTGAAGGTGGCTCGCAGATGGTGCAGGTGTGTAGTGGTACGACCCTGCCAAGCGGTGATGACGGCGAATGGTATTTACTTCGATCTTACGGGAGCAGTGCACACGAGATCTGGAACGTCACGGATCCACTCAAACCAACGCAACTGACCACTGTCGTCGATGACCTGGCAGGGACGCACAAAAACTGGTGGGAATGCGATACAGGGATGGCTTTTTTGGCAGGGCGTAGAAACAATGATGACTGGACCGGCAGCAACCATCTCATTATCTACGATCTTAGTGACCCAGCCAGACCCAAATATATACGTGACTACGGCATGCCAGGCCAACAGCCTGGTGCCACCAGCTACATCGGCCACATTGAAGGGGGCGTCGGCCTCCACGGTGCGATCTCTGCTGGCAGGCTGAAGAACCGAATCTACATGGCACATGGCACGGGCAGCAACGGCATACTCATGATCGTCGATCGACTGAAGTTACTGACAGAATTCAAGAACCCACGCACCCCTACAGAGGCTGAAATGCTCGCCCCGATGGTCAGTCATATCGTTATGTCTCCCGACCAGGGTGGACACACCGCGTTTCCCATCTTCAACCAACCAACACCCGGATTCCAGACACACCCTCTAAAGAGAAATCGAGATCTGCTACTCGTGTCGTCAGAGGCGGGGCGGTCCAACAACTGCGCGTCAAATTACCCGCCCGAAGAGCTGACGCAGGGACGCTCGGCGCCACAGCTGGCGTTCATCGTCGATGTGACCCATGAAATTAGTCCCTGGCCGCTATCGACTATCCGGGTGCAAGAAGGTGACTATTGCGCACGTGGCGGGCGGCACGGAGTGCACTCTTCATCGGAATCGTTCTACCCACCTTATTACGGCAAACTGGCCATCATCGCCTACTTCAACGCAGGCATCCGCGTTTGGGACATCCGCGATCCCTTCGCCCCACACGAGCTTGCCTATTTCATTCCTGCCCCAAACGAGAACACGGTCCCGACTTGCTCAAACGCAGAGACCAGGGAAGGAGGCGAATTCGGGTTCGAATCACCAACCAGCGCGTGTCAACGAGTAGGAGTCATCAACAACGTCGAGGTGGATGATCGAGGCTTGATCTACGGAACGGATCGACCCGGTGGTGGGCTACATATTGTCAGACTCACCGGTTACGCACGGGACATCGTCAATTTAAGCTCAGAGTGAAAGAAATAAGGTGACAGTTAACTTAATTATTTCAACTATAAAGATAAACTAATTAAGTTAACTGTCACCTTAATTTAAATTTTAATCATTGAGAAGTGGGATGTCTTCCCAGGCAGGTGATGGCGGAAGCGATTTCAAATACGCGTATATATCCCGTAAGGCCTGATCAGGGATCTGAGCCTCGGTATGATACGGCGGCATCCTGCCACCAGGGTTGCGCGCGTAGGCCGCCATTGACTCAGCGGTATGAACATCGACATTGATCCTTGGTGCCACATCGGTTTGCCCGCCTTGTCCCGTAAAGCCATGACAGCCGTAACACATATAAGTGACGAAATCCTGCTTGCCTCTTTCTTCTGCGGTCGTTTGCGCATGAACGCTTTGCGCGCCAACTAAAAACATCAAGGCAATGATGATGCGACTACAGACTAACTGGGATTTTTTAATTAAGTACATTATCATTCCTCCCTAGTTCGGATGTGTGACGGTATCTAGCAAGGCTGGCTGACCGCTTTCAACTGCAGCAATGGCCCGTTTCATCGCCGGCGCCAGTTCCGATGGATGCTCAATAGGACCCTCTGCGTACCAGCCCATACTTCTGGCCATCTGTGCAAAATCAATATTGGGATTATCGATGACGCTACCAATGGTGCATCGGGAGACATCCCGATCACGCAAGGCGGCCATACGAGAAATTAACATGATTTCCTGGTTATAGGCCCGGTTGTTGTGCATGACGGTGAGCATAGGAATCTTATGATGCGCCGCCGTCCACAATGTCGATGGCAGAAACATAAAGTCACCGTCGTTTTGCAGGTTAATGGACAGGCGCCCGTGCTTGCGGTTCGCCAATGCCGCACCAACCGACGCGGGATTGCTATAACCGACGCCTACCGAGCCGGACTGACCGATGTGATGATAGTACTTGTTAAAGTCCCAGAGCTTCCATGCCCAGTCGCTCATACCGTCACTGCGTGAAACCAGCGACCAGTCCTTGTTTTTGATCTGTTCCCACAACTCGGCAGCCACGCGTGCGGTGTTGAGCGGGCTATCGTTCCAGCCATTGGCAGCAAACGCCTTATCACGCTCTCGGTTCTGCTTGTTGATCTCGGCAAACTTGGCACCGCGCGCGCGAACGGCAGATCGTTTGCTCCTTGACATCTGCTGCCTAACCTCTTCGATAAGTAATGGAAGTGTTGCCTCAGCATCAGCGGCAATCGAAAAATCGGGTTCCTGGTAGTCGCCGAAATGCCAGTAATTACTCCGGGTAAACAGATCAAAACCGCTGATACTGGCCAGTTTCGCACCCTCTTTGAGTCTGGAATGAGACAGCATCGGCATCTCCAGCGCCAACACCATGTCGGCTTCGCCAAATATACTGGGTTCTTGCAACAGTGGATGCCGGGAAGGAAAATTCATCCGCTGTATGGTGTCCACCACCCCGGCCTGCAGCAACTCGGCCAGTTCTATAATGTATTCCAAGCCGGCTTGTGAACGCGCTGCCCGTTCCACGCCCAGCACGGGGAGTTCCGCATCCACTAGCATCTTCGCCAGTTCCCTGACGGCGTTGGGGTCACCCGCTGGCGGTGTATTGGGTGTGTATTTTGGTATTCGCAGCTTCTCCCCTTTGGGGATAATCATCTCCTGCAATTTTTTGTCCACCGAGAGCACCACCGGCATGGTAGGCGTGGTCATTGCCACCGAATAGGCACGCACGGCAGACTGCGCAAAATGCTCAAGTGAGAGTGGCGAGTCATCCCACTTGGTAAAATCACGCACCATTGCAGGGGCATCCTGGACGCTTCGGGAGTTGGGATTATGGCGCTGGTTACCGAGCATTATAAAGATCGGAACCCGGTCACAAAAGGCGCTGTAGACGGCCATTGAGGCATGCTGTAATCCGACTGACCCATATATCAATGTCGCCAGTGGCTTGCCCTCGATCTTGTAATAGCCGTGCGCCATAGCGACACATACTTCTTCGTGGAGGCCGGTAATCAGCTCCGGGTTTACATTCCCCATATAGTTAATAACAGATTCTTGTAGTCCGGCTGAGTCAGAGTGCGTGTTTATGGTCATAAACTCGAAGTCCATTTGCTTCAAGACGTCCATCATGAAATCGGACCCGTGTTTCCTGTCGCTGACGATTTCTATTACCTCGGTCGCAGCAGCACCAGCGGCTGTCCCACCGCTAACCTGCGCACTCAAGGAGTGTGCACCCGCAGCCAGGGCCGCACCACTGGCAGCAGCGGCTTTTATAAAGCTTCGACGATCAACAGAATTCTCTTCAGGTTTGCTCTTGCCAGATTTATCCTTATCAGGTTTGTCCATATCGACTTTACCCCCCGGGTATGATTATTTGTCTATTGAAAAAAGATACTTCTCTAATACATTACCGCAAAATCTACTTAAAGGTAATGACTTATCAAAAACCGGGGAAATCATCGCTTCCAGTTCGGGCAAAAACGCAAAAATGATGACTTTTTGACCCCACCGACCCCTTTAGTACAATAATTGATTTGTGTTATTGTGACTGTCAGAAGAAATTCAGGCGACCCCATTTATCAAGGTCGTCTTTAATAAAAATTACGAGTAGAAGAGGAAAAAATTATGAATAAGATGTATACCGTTTTTGCAATCATCACACTATTACTTGCAGGCACTAAGCTGGCGCTTGCCCAGGATCAAGAGCCCATGACCTTCTTTATCACCAGCACGCCTATAGGCAATGGTGCCAATCTGGGCGGTCTGGCTGGAGCAGATGCGCATTGCCAGAGTCTCGCGCAGTCCGCCGGTGCTGGTAACAACACATGGCGCGCCTACCTTAGTACCCAGGGAGCAAATGCCGTTAATGCCCGCGACCGCATCGGCGCTGGACCCTGGCACAATGCCAAGGGTGTACGGATAGCCCCTGACGTTGCTGATCTGCATGGCGACAACGAGCGCGACCGTAATTACCTGTACAAAGACACCGCCATTGACGAGAACGGAAACGTCGTCAACGGCCGTGGCGATAAGCCTAATCGGCATGACATACTAACCGGCTCTGACTCACACGGCAGAGCACTTCCAGCTGGAGAGGATCGCACTTGCAGTAACTGGACCAACGGCAGCGCAGGTAGTGCCATGGTTGGTCACCATGATCGTTCCGGTGGCGGTACAACCTCCTGGAACTCATCTCACCCATCACGAGGCTGCAGTCAGGAACAGTTACAAAGCTCCGGAGGGGACGCGTTGTTATATTGCTTCGCCGCTCAGTAAGCCAAAATAAAAATAGGTCGGAATCATATGAGAAATATTTTTCCGACCCGTTTTATAAACTTTAATTTTTACTCTGAGCCTAATTAAAAATATGAAATCACTGATACTGCTCGTACTCTTGTCACAAGTCACACTTATCTGGGCACAAGAAAATGAAGCTAAGGATGATTATGTGGACGTGAGTGCCATGAAGTGCCCTTCTTCATGGGACGCAGTGGCGATGCAGTTTCAAAGTGAGAATTACTGGATCTTTCAAAAACGCAGTGGTGAAGAGAATGTCACGATGGTGTTACGGCCCAACCGGGAAACCGGCACATGGCGTATGGATGTGGATACCGTTAATCACCCGATGAAAGTCACATTTGATAGCTATAACTGGGAGTCACAAATCTATACCGGGATCAATACCCTGGATAGACAGACCATGATCCTGGATAGGAACCGAGACAAAATTGACGACCGATCTGCTAACAGCCAGTGCCAGGCCGTCAGTTCGGAAAATGCTCGAGAAGCGGTGCAAACTCGCTATCAACAGCAGTTGAAAAATTAGGGCCAGAGTAAAAACTATCCGCTATCTATATAAAAAGGAATCAGCGTCACTTGAGAAAGATCCTCTTTTGTCCCTGCCCCCTTTAGTTTATCTTTCAATTCTTAAAGTTCGAAAATAATGATAATAAAAACATGAACGATAAAAACATTGAGCCCGATTATCATTCTCCTGAAGTTCAAGCTGCATTAAAAAGATATTGGCGTGATAACCTCCGCCTAATCGCAGGACTGTTGTTTATCTGGGCCTTTGCATCACTGGGTTGCGGTGTCTTATTCGCAGATTGGCTCAATCAATTTTATCTTCCTTTTACCGGCTTTCCACTGGGATTCTGGTTTGCTCAGCAGGGCAGCATCATGATTTTCGTCCTGTGCATTTTAATGTATTGCATCTTTATGGAGCGACTTGATCGCCGACATCATAAACTTTTGGAATCCTTAAAGGCTGACTCTGATGGTGTAAACAAGGGAAAAGTTAGTTAGCAATGGATACTAAAACCTGGACATTTATATTTGTCGGCGTCACGTTCACACTCTACTTAGCTATCGCCTGGATAACCCGGGTCCGTGACACTCGCGGGTTTTATGTAGCAGGTCAGGGTGTGCCCGCCATGGCAAATGGCATGGCCACTGCCGCTGACTGGATGAGCGCTTCATCATTTATTTCTATGGCGGGTTTGATTTCATTTATGGGCTATGCTGGCGGGGTCTATTTAATGGGATGGACAGGTGGATATGTTTTGCTTGCCTTACTGCTAGCTCCTTATTTACGAAAATTTGGCCAATTCACCATGCCTGATTTTGTCGGCCAGCGATTCGAATCAGACCTGGCTCGGGTGGTTGCCGTCATTTGCGCCCTGTTCATCTGTTTTATCTATGTGGCAGGCCAAATGCGCGGCGTTGGAATTGTCTTTAGTCGCTTTTTGGAAGTCGATATTAATACGGGTGTCATATTTGGCATGGCGATCGTGTTTGTCTATGCCACCCTTGGTGGAATGAAAAGTATCACCTGGACACAGGTGGCCCAGTACTGGGTACTGATCACGGCTTATTTAATCGTGGCGATTGCCATTGCCATAAAATTGACCGGGATACCTGTCCCTTCTATTGCCATGGGTGCAACACTTAAACCAGAATTTGCCGGCGGGCAGACTGTTTACTTGCTGGAGCGTTTAAACCTGATCCAACAAGATCTTGGATTTTTGAGTTATACCGATACCTTTGTGGGGAGTTGGGACAAAGTGAATGTCTTTTTTGTTACCCTTGCCCTCATGGCCGGCACCGCAGGTCTTCCACATGTACTGGTTCGCTTTTATACCGTCAAAAATGTTCGCGCGGCCCGTTGGAGTGGCATGTGGGCCTTGCTGTTTATCTCAATTTTATATTTAACAGCGCCTGCCACCGCGGCCTTTGCCCGTTATTTCATGATTGAGAGCCTCAATGGGGCAACGACAGAATCCCTGCCGGAGTGGTACGATAATTGGGAACAAACCGGCCTGATTTACTGGCTCGATGATGGTGATGGAGTCGTGCGGTATTCTAATCGTGAAGATAATGAAATTTTTCGCACTGGGTCTTTGGGGACTGCAGCCATGCTGGACATTCAAAGCGATCACCAGCGCTGGATAGACAGTACAGGTAATAACGGAACGGATGGCCGACAGGTATTACGTAACATGGGATTGAGTGGACCCGACCAGGACATCACCGTACTGGCCACGCCCGAGATGGCAGAACTGTCCTCCTGGATCATCGCGCTGCTTGCCGCAGGTGGTCTAGCGGCCGCCCTATCAACCGCTAGTGGACTGCTGCTAGTGATATCCTCTGCCGTTGGACATGATATTTATTATCGAATCATCAACCCCCAATCTACAGAGAAGCAACGCCTGCTGGTGGGTCGAGCCGTGATTGGTATTGCCGTTGTAATTGCAGGACTGTTTGGTATTTACCCGTTTGGATATGTTGCCCAGGTAGTCGCCTTTGCCTTCGGCCTGGCCGCGTCGAGCATCTTCCCGGTCCTCATAATGGGCGTGTTTTCGAAGCGCGTCGGCACCATTCCCGCCGTCGTAGGAATGCTGGTGGGTATTGGTTTTACCGGATCCTATATTGTCGCTTGTGTTTCTTTTGGTATGGCGCCGTGGACGTTTGGTATTTTTGAACAAGGGATTAACCCTCAGGGCATCGGCGTGGTTGGCATGTTACTGAATTTTGGAATATGCCTTGCGTTAACACCCCTGTTTGATGAACCGAGCCAGAAAGTACGCGACATGGTGGATAGCATTCGTGAACCAGAAGGATATGGACCCGCCGTTCGAATAGAGCAGGCAATAGATCATTAAGCATTATGGGGTCGAGTTTTGCAGCATAAGCTCCGTCATTCCCACGAACGCCTATATACCATCATTCTAGCGAACACCTATATCGATGTAGGCGATAGAGCGACTCATGGAGACAAAGCCGAAGCGGGAACCCAGTCATACAAACCGTCCACTCCGTGGACCTTTTATTTATCAGCTAAAATAAATTCTGCTCCCTTCTCAGCAATCATCGTCGTTGGCGCATTGGTATTTCCCGAGGTGATGCGCGGCATGATGGAGGCATCAATGACTCGCAGCCCTTCTACGCCGTGAACCTTCAGACGATCACTCACCACCGACATAGCATCATTGCCCATTTTGCACGTACCCACCGGATGAAAAATAGTAGACCCAAGATCAGCGGCGGCAGATAACAGTTCCTCGTCCGTTGTTACCTGTGGCCCGGGCTTCCATTCCTTTGGGGAGAAAGGCGCTAATGCCCTGGTTGCCATTATCTCCCGGGTCACTCTAAGGCTATTGATGGCAATCTTTTGATCTTCTTCAGAAGATAAATAATTCGTAGTAATTGCTGGATAATCATCGACATCGGCACTCTTGATGCGCACATGACCCCGGCTGGTGGGGCGCAAGTTGCAAACTGAGGGCGTAATGGCATTAAAACGATGCAATGGCTCGCCAAAACGATCCAATGACAAGGGTTGCACATGCCATTCAATATTTGCACTTTGCTGCATGGGATCACTCTTGCCAAAGGCGCCCAGTTGAGAAGGCGGCATCGTTAATGGACCGGTTTTAAACAATAGATACTCCAGGCCCATACTCATTTTTCCCAGTATTGAATGAAAGCGCTGATTCAATGTCACCGTGTTCTGGACTTTATAGATTGTGCGTATTTGCAAATGATCCTGTAAATTCTCACCCACCCCAGGTAAATCATGAAGACACGGCACACCAGTTTTTTGCAACAGCTCGGCAGGACCTATACCCGATACCTGTAACAACTGAGGCGAGCCTATGGCGCCTGCGGCCAATATCACTTCGCGATCAGCTTTTATCGTTTGCTGCTGTCCTTTATCTGTGATCAGCATAATGCCGGTTGCGCGTTTTGAATTTGCTCCCGCCTCAATGAGTAATTTTGTCACCTGGGCATGAGTGATGACTGTCAGATTTTTTCGTTGCAAGGCAGGTTTTAAAAAACCATCTACCGCACTCCAACGCACTCCCCGCTTTTGGTTCACCTGAAAATAGGCATTGCCAAAATTATCACCACGATTAAATTCATCGATCTTCGGGATCCCAAACTCGGCTGCAGCTTCGCGCCAGGCATCCAGGATTTCCCAACTAACCCTGCTCTCCTCAACTCTAAGCCCGCCACCACTACCGTGATAGCTGTCTGCACCATGCTGGTAATCTTCAGAGTATTTAAAAATGGGCAATACATCCTTCCATGCCCAACCTTGATTACCTAGTTCAGCCCAATGATCATAATCACCTTGCTGACCTCGCATATACAACATGGCATTAATAGAAGAGCATCCCCCAAGGACCTTGCCTCTGGCATAGGCAATACTGCGACTGTTAAGACCAGGATCAGGCTCAGTCTTATAACACCAGTCTGTACGAGGATTGCTGATGGTAAATAAATAACCCACCGGGATATTGATCCAGAAATAATTGTCCTTCCCGCCAGCTTCAACCAGCAATACCTTATTGTTGGCATTTTCAGATAACCGGTTGGCAAGGACGCAACCCGCAGAGCCGGCGCCAACGATGATGTAGTCGTAATGAATCTCTTCAGTCATATCGCAATCATTAATACTTGGGGGTCAGTGTAAAAAACTATTTACGACATTGGCGAGTTCTTACTCTGCCCCCAAATATTATTTTTGTCTGCGACCCCTATTATTTATGGTTTGCGAAAGCGCAGCATAAATTGTGAGTTTTCGAATTTCCCCTGAGTCGTGCGGTCATCATTGGCGCGGTTTAGGGCATCGCCGTCAGCATCTAGCGTAAAGCCAGCTGCCAACACCTGTTCCTTTACTGCTTCGGGATCAATACGGTGAATGGTGTCGGTGGCGGAAAGACCAGTTCCAACCTGCGCTGCGTGGTCAAGAACGAAATAGTAGCCACCCGACTTTAGCGCACGGAAGACACTTTTATTATAGGCAGCCATTTCTTCCGGGGTCTGGCCGTTGATCATGTCGTGGTAACCGTTGGTAGTCCAAACTACATCCAGCGGCCCACCGACCTCAGCAAGTGAGGCAAAAGGTGGCGTGGCAACTTCGATGTTGGAATATCCCGCTTCGGCAGCAATGGCGTTGATGCCATCCATGCGATCGGGTCTTGCTTGCACGCGCTCGGCACTGTCTACTGAATAGAGCTTACCGTTCGCACCCACCGCTTTGGAAAGTATGCGAGTGTAATAACCACGACCGGGACGAACTTCCGCAACCACGGAACCGGGTTTAACCATGGCAAAGGCAACGATTGTGGCAGGCATGCGTGCAGCATCGTCCGCGCGCTGTGCAGCGGGACGGGAGCTGTCGGCAACTGCAGCAGTGGCGTAGGCGGGTGCGTTCTGCGCAGACACGGCGCCAGCGAATGAACACAGGGCAATAGTCAGTACATATATAATGGTGTGGGGACGGAACATGGCATTTCTCCTGATACGCCCTTATGGGCAGTTATATATTAGTAACGGCAATTCTAGCTGGAAAACTGGGGACAGACCACGATTTTCAAAATATAGCTCCCTCCCATCATTCCGGAAAGTTCGAAGGACTTATCCGGAATCCATTTCCAGAATTTGTCGGGATAGAAAAAAGTATGGGGTTACAAAAAATATTAATAGGTCCGTGCTTCGCGCGACAATTATACTTACCTGGATTCCGGATATTTGCTTCGCAAAATCCGGAATGGCATCAAGTTTAGTAGGGACGTTGGTATTTATAAGGGTCAGTGTCGATCGATCATCTCTGTAAAATATGAATAATCCATTCAATCAATCGGCACTGGCCCCATTGGTGAGTCTTAGTTGGACTTGTTATAAATATGACCTTCCATCCACGCAATCATTCGGAACATGATCTGCCTGTTGTTCTTCTCCAGTGGTAGCGTATGGCTGTTACCATAGATGCCAGCTTCGGGCAGCACATCAACGGTCACATCACCGCCAATGGCAGCCATCTTTTTCTGAAACGCTCGCGATGCGTCGACTCTGTCCTGAGCGCGATCACCGATGACAATGATAATCGGCACGTTGGCCAGCTTCTTCATCGCGTCAGGTGGAATGTTGTCAAACGCAGTCGCGGAACTTTCCACCGCGAGTATGCCCTTCACCATGTCCGGACGTGCCGCCGCAGTCAGATAGATCAAAAGGCCTGACGACGACCACGATTGCAGCACCACTGGCGTGCCTATCTTGTCGATCAACGCTGAATAGGCTGCTACTGATTTGGGAACTTGTTCTGCGTCACGATAGGTATTAACCAACTGCGGATAGTAGTTGTCCACCGCTTCAATGGGGAATTGCGTATTCGAATATGCTGTTCCGTATTGCGGCCCCCAGCGAAACGCCTTCCAAGCTGACTCGAACGAATAGCGATTCATCGATGGCATCGTTGACAATGGTGCCTTACCCGTACTGACCGCGATGACCTGACACGAGTCGATGCCAGATCGACCGGAGTTAACACGATCCACACCATAGGTTGCAAATCCCTGGCGCAAAAATAACGTCAACCAGCCTTCGCGACCGTCCGGCGTGGTGTCATAGAAACGCCCTGTATGGCCGCCACCGTGGTTGAACAGGATCGGATACGCATAACGCTGATTGACTGGATACTGATAGGTGGCGTAGATACTGTCCACTACCGTCTGGCCGCCAAAGTGGCGCGCGCTGTTGTTTGCACTGTCTACCGTATTACAAACTTCAACCCTGCCGCCGGCTTCCATACTACCCTGGTGACGGATGACCAGGTCATCCTCGGCCTGCGCGGTGAGTGCAGCACTGATGGTAAGCACGGTAACAACGGAAATGATCGATAGCTTTTTATTCTGCATGTTTCCCCCTTCGTTTGATAACAAATTTATAGGGTCATTGAATGATCCGCAATAAATCTTTTATCTCATCAATAATAAGCTCCGGATTATGCAGGCTTAAGCGCTGCGGCGAGTGGGCACCATAACTCACGCCTACCCTGCGCATACTCAGGCGCGAAGCCATTTCAAGGTCGAACTCTGTATCCCCCACCATCATGGCATCCTCTACATTACAGTCCAGTTCAGCCATGAGTTCTGACAGCATCAAGGGATCGGGTTTCGATGAGGTTTCGTCTGCACAACGGGTTGCATGAAAATGGTTTTCCCACCCCAGGTTGCCAAGCACACGGTCTAACCCCCGGCGGCTCTTGCCGGTTGCGACCGCAATGTGATGACCACCGGACTTGAGCTCAGCAAGCGTATCACTCACGCCAGGATAGAGATCGCAGGGACTCTGGTCTTTAATCAAGAAATGATGTGAATAGCGATCTCGCATAACATCCAGTGGTGCTTGCGGCACACCCGGATACAGTGTGGCAAGGGCTTGCGGTATTCCCAACCCGATGATGCCATGAACCTCCGATTCACTGCGCGGTTCTAGCCCAGCATCGGTCGCGGCCAGTTGCATGCACTGGGTAATCTTCGCCAATGAATTCAGCAGGGTTCCGTCCCAATCAAATATAACTAACATCGAGAATTAATAAATCAATAGTATGTGTGGGTTCAGCACTTGCATTGCAGTATAGCAAACCTGTTATAAGCAAACTCACCTTGCTTTAATAAAATATTTTCTAACATGTGCAAGTATTCGTCTTATTCAAACTGTCGATGATTTGTCATTGCAAGAACTGACCCCAACCATTTACTTGTCGTCAGATTGTTCCTGTTCTACTTGTAAATGAGGTGCAACTACCTCTTCTAGTGTAAAACCGGTTAATCGGCGTATGGTGCGCCACAGGTAGTAAAAAATAAACATCATCATCACAGTGGACGGAATGGCAATCATGGGGTAACTCAGTAAGGTCATACGCCCAAGCTCTTCATTGAACGCTTGTGTGCCCGAAGGACTGGTGACTATCCATCGCGCTAACACATAATTCATGATGGATGAAAACAAAAACGTAAGCGAGAAAAAGTAGGTGGCATTTAACAAGCGCTTATCAAATTCCTTTTCATGATTATTGCTTTTCAATACCTCCTGGATCTTGTGCACATCCAGCACCTTGGGGTTGTAGAGCAGGGTTCGTATCAATGGGTATTTGGTCTTGGTGGAAATCAACACCGCCAGACCAATAATGGCAGGTACGGCCGCTTCTTTTACAGCCAACCATTGCGCATCTATCTCTAAGAGGCCAATGCCGCCAGTTAGTCCCACGCTTACCATCCCTAATACTGCAATAAAGTTTTTCTTTTGGTAGC
Source organism: uncultured Gammaproteobacteria bacterium (assembly GCA_943788815.1). GTDB lineage: Bacteria > Pseudomonadota > Gammaproteobacteria > Eutrophobiales > Eutrophobiaceae > Eutrophobius. The sequence goes on along the minus strand of CALSRS010000001.1, from coordinate 1,982,122 downwards.
GGATCAGCTCGAAGAGTCCCCAGCCCAGAGGAAAGGCCAGGCCAAGCAGTAGGGCATTGACACTACCCAGATGCTCATCGCCACTGAATTTCATCAGTATCACTGAGGGGATAATGATACTGACCATTAAATCTATAAATGGTCGTGGCTTATGGTCTGGGTGCGGCGTAGGTGGGTTCATGAATTTTCCTATTACTGATCTAAATCAAAATATTTTATATTTTTTCTAATTGAATAGAAACCACGGCATGACTCTAACGAACCCTTTGATCATTTTTATTCTCTTTTTTGATTGCACGACTCTTTTTCTCAAGAGATTTATCACCCGACTTTTTTCCAGCTATGCTGGTATTATTTTCTCTCTCTTCTGCAACAAGCTTTTCCCACCGCTTTAGCCTGGCACTGTCTATTATTCCGTTTTCAACTGCGGCCACAATAGCGCATCCAGGCTCCGTTTGGTGTTGGCAATCATTAAAACGGCACTGCAAGGATAGATCATGAATGTCTGCAAAGAGATCATTCACCCCTGAGCTTGCATCAATCAATTGAATCTCTCGCATGCCCGGTGTATCCATTACAGCGCAGCCATTTGCTACGATGTGTATCTGCCGACTCGTTGTAGTATGTTTTCCCTTGTCATCTTTTTCACGTATCGCCTGTGTGGCAATGTCTAGTGTTTCTGATAAGGCATTGACCAATGTTGACTTGCCCACACCCGATGAGCCTAAAAATCCAACGGTTTGACCCGGCCCACTCCACTTTGCCAATTTGGATTTTGGTTCATCGCCGCGCGCATCAAGCACAACCACTGGGACTGATGCTGAGATTGTTTGAGCTTCTTCAATATATTGATCTGGATTATCGCAAAGATCGGTTTTAGTCAGAACGATGACCGGCGTTACCGCAGCTTCCAATGCCATCGCAATATAGCGTTCCAATCGCGCGACATTAAAATCTTGATTGCAAGAAGACACGATAAAAGCAGTATCGATATTTGCAGCGATCAATTGAACTTTAACATGGGTTCCCGGAGCACGGCGCTTGATAAGACTCTTACGATCTAACACTCTACTTAAAACGGGTTCTGAGGAGTTGAGCAATAGCCAGTCACCTATCGTCGCATCAACTCCGGAAGGGGTTTGCGTATCAATATTCTCACCCAGAACATGCAATCCGCGACGATGCACCTCCATAACCCGCACGGGCGGTGTTTCATCCAACTCATTCGCGCTGACTTGTTGTGCAAAAAAAGGCTGCCAACCTAAAATTTCTAACGTTGTTTTCATACGAGGCACATGATTTTTCTTTGCAGTCGATTGATGCAACTATGAATAATCATGTGGTATTGGTTTGAGCTTTCATATTCAATTCGCGGGTAGTGACCGTAAACGGTAAGTATGTAAGAGTGCGAAACTACGGCGCCTTCAACTGTTAGTGTTTCATTACTGTAACAGCTTAATTATATCTTTTCTTCACAGATACGTCTAAAAAATTAGGGTAAATATGGGCAAATATGGCGAAAGCAGTTTATGGAGCCTTGTCTTGGTAATTTAGAGTCAGACCAAAATAATTTACTGATTAAAGTCTTTTCTTCTTACCTCGATCAGTAAGTATGGAAGCCCAGCTAAATTTGTATAGCTACCGCTCTGTAAATCATCTAATTTAAATGCAGTCGATAGATCAGTTACTGCAGTATTCAAGTCTGCACCTGTCTCTGAATAAATCGGACCTGACTTAAGATTGCTTTTTGAATAACAATCTTTATTTGAGCATGTCATACCCGGATAAGCATTTCCTACCACGAGAAAGTATTCTTTTGAGGCACCTCCAACATCAGTTGTAATTGGACTTACCTCATGGGAACGTGGTGCTATATAGATGGTGTGATGTAAAAATAAATCAGCACTAACCTTTGCTGCCCAATCATCAATAGAACGACCAGTTACGGAAAACAGCATATCAAATGCACCAGTAATGGCCGCTTTAAATCCAGATGCAAACGTACTTCCAGGGTTAAAAGGACCTCCCTCCAAAGTATCAATATCGACTTTTTGTGTACGGCGTAAAAACCTTACTAGCGCTTTTGTATCAACTTCATAGCCTTTGAGTTCTATTTCATAGAAATCATCTGCCGTCCCAGTAAATATAATGTCATTTTGAATAACGAAAGGCTTATACGAACACATGTCCGTTGCGATATCTGTAATCTTTTTGTATTCCAGAAAATAACCATTCTTATAAATCTTCGCATACAATAATATTTACCTTGCACAAATAGAGTCACCAAAACTACCAACTGACTCCTTAAGAAACCCTGCAATCGCACTATCTAACCTTAGTTGTATAGTGTCACTTTGCTCAACTTCGATAACACTCTGCGAATGTCCTTTTAACGATCCGTTATCTAAAAGAAAGGTATAACCTGGTTGGTGAGTACAACTTGTAATAATGAATAAACTTGCGATGAGTCCAACGATACGCATATTATTACTCCAATAAAAAAATTTTATCAGCACAGTTAGTTATTGAAATAAATATAATTGAATAAATATTAGTTGCGCAATGACAACTTTTCTTTTAAGAAAGGTTAATATTAATTTCTAGCGTAAATGCTTAACAAGCATGTATCACCGGGTAAAACAGGTAGGCCGAATAAACAAAACGCCACTTAGAAAAGCGTGGTCTGTCCCCGATTTTGTTATCGAACTTGTTTACTTAGCAGGATTGTAAGCGGTTATAAACCATGTGCTTGCAGGCGCCCAGATACTGCCATCTTCTTTTAAATATTTTCCAATAACCTCTTCCAGCGCTATCGCGATTTCATCTTTATTTACCCGCTCACCCTCTTCCTCGGCGAAACGAATAATTTCTCCAGCTGGCCCAACCTCCATAGCAAACTGTATTGCCTCTTCCAAATTTCGTCCAATACAGATATTAGTATCAAAGCGTTCGAACTGAATCCTCTCAAAACCGACAGCTTGCAACATATCGCTAACCATATCAGGGCCTGACATTGAGAATGGTCCTGGACCACAATGAACGGCATCAGTTTCTTCATGTGATATAACAGGGACCATGTTTTTTACACAACATTCTGCATCGTATAGCCATGGGTTGTCTTCGCGTTTACGCCATACTACCTGGGTAAACTTCCCCCCTGGCTTCAAAGCAGAGCGAATGTTCTTCATTGCCAAACCAGGTAAATTAAAAAACATGGTACCTAATCGTGCAAAAGCTTCATCATAAGGACCACCAAGATCATCTGCTTCTACATCAGCAACCAAAAATTTTACATTACTGATCCCTTCTGCAACTGCGGTTTGATTACATTCGGCAATGAAATTACTCGCGCAATCAACTCCAGTAGCCAAACCATTTTCCCCAACAGATTTCGCGATTTTAATAGTGCAATCCCCAAAACCACAGCCAATATCAACTACGTGACTCCCCTCTGGATGCCAGTGTCTTGTTAAGGCTTCTTCACTAATAGAGGCATAGCCCTCAATAAAGAGATATTTAAAACGCGAAAACTTCTCGAATAACACAGTGTTCCAGGCTTCTATAATGACATCGTTACTCATGTTTAATTCCCAACTATTATTTTAAGAGCTAACTGTAAATCATTAAATATCATGAGATCAGAGTATGCAATTTAGCATTTAAACACTTAGACCCAATTGATTGCTAACTATGCAAACAAAACTCAAGTTAAATAAGCGTGGTCTGTCCCCGTCCTATCGGACGGCGATGGGACGGACCGGCGAGCCCGTCGCGCCATTAATTCGCAGGGTCAAATTCAGAAACAGGAACTCGTAGACTTGATCCCGTGCCACCTCCCGCAGTTCCATATTTTCAAGGAGCGGAATACCCTTTTCGAAAAAGAGAATGTGATGAACCCTGTCCGGACCCGGCCTGGGGCTGACCTGCACGCAACACGAATCGGCTCCAACCATGGACACATTGCGCTCTGCCAGCCAGCGACCAACGTCCGCGTTGATCCCGGGGGAACCCTCGTTTTCGCCAACGCCGACATTGCGGTCATTGTATTTGGACGGGTTCGTCCAGTTCGCTGACCAACCATAATTAAACAGGACTGCATCACCCTGTTCGATAGTATCTTCATCCATGCCCTGCCTCTCCAGCGCGCCGATAACATCAGCCAGGGTCACTGCATAAGTGGCCCCTAGCGTTTCAACGCCCTTGTAACCCGCAATATCCACAAGAATCCCGCGGGTGATGAATGGCTTAAAATGTTCAACACCAAGCGCTTCGGTACCGCCTAACCCGCCGTTCTGCCCGGTTAGTTCTTCTTCGGTGTAACCGTTGTAAAAAACCGGTTGCACCGTGCCATCCGCCATCTGGACCGTTAGACCCTGGTGTGACAATGCATCGAACTGCGTTCCCATCTGACCAATGAAGCCGGTCAAGTAGTCCCTATGAGTAACGGCGACGCCGGGTTTCGTGATCGTTGGAGCAGGTGGGACATTCAGATAGTAAGGTCGATCGCCATACTGAGGCATGCTTGCCTCATACGGATGACCCAGCTCGTAAGTCCGTCCCGTTTTCGGTAGTTGTAGCGCCTGGAGAATCTTTTCTGGCGTGACGTAATTCGAACCACCAGCCTGATCTGACGGCCCATGCGGTGACGGCCACCAGGGCCCGGATTCTCGGTCCTGTGCAGCAACGCCAGGTGGTAATGACAGCATGAGGGCCAGGGTAAAAATAATGCTAATGCCTTGTACAGTAGCTGCCTCATTATTACTTTTCATCGCATGTCTCCCATTTAATATTTTTTTTTATTTATAAAGTAATTGTTGTCAGAGTAAAAATTATTATTGGCGTTAGCAAGTTTTTACTCCGTCCCCAAATATCAATATCTATAAATTGTTCTCCCGAAGGAAGTCACCTATGTGATCATATATCCAGACCATCTCGGTTTGACTGAATCCGCCATGACCACCTTCTTCTATAATCACAAGCTCGTTGGGAACCCCTGCCTTATCCAGCGCCTCATGCAATCTTACGCCCTGCGAATAGTGTACAGAGGTATCTTTATCACCATGGATTGTCATAATGGGCGGCAGCCCTTTTCGAACATAGTTGATAGGCGAAACACGTGTGGCTATTTCTCGACGGTCAGGGGCGCTCCCCAGCCAGGCTTGTGTATAAGCGCCCCCCGGACCTGGTGGCCTATCCAGCGAATCATTGACATCGGTAATACCGTACCAGTTAATGATGGCCGCCACTTTAAGCTCTTGCGTTGATGATTTACCACCGTTCCATATCCGCCGCCTGTCTCCAGGACATTGATGATCCAGTCCAGCTGATTCTGGGAGCATACCCGTGGTGAGTGCGAGATGACCGCCGGCTGATGTTCCGGATGTAACGATCTTGTTTAAATCAAAACCATATTCTTCTGCATTTCTATAAACCCAACGAAGAGCACAGCGAGAATCTTCCACAGCGGCTGGCGCATGTGCCGAGCTGGCGAGACGATATTCAACATTCACTACCGTCCACCCCTGCTCCATGAACGGAAGAAAATCCAGCGCTACACTTTCCTTGGAACTGGCTGTCCATCCACCACCGTGAAAATAAATCAGGGTTAGATTCGGCCCTGTCTGTCCTCCTGGTTGATAGACATCCAGTTTAAGATCTTCACCACCTGCGCGTATGTAGGTGATATTGGGAGTAATCACATAATCATTAGCGACCCGCACAAAGTCTGAATTGAATGACTGTGCGATGGCCGATTGAAAACCTGATGTTATGACAAGTATAAATATTAGATAAATGACATGATTAATATTTATCCATGCTTTCGTCTTATTAATGAATTTAAGCATCTGGCAACTCCTTGCTGATCTTGGAAGGAATGAATGAAAATATTTGTATCTTTGAAATTATATAGGACAAACCGTTAATTTAATTTAAAAACGTGGTCTGTCCCCTATATATTCGTAAATCTTGAAAATAGTTTTTACTGTGACCCCAAATATCCGTATCAATCTCTTCACTCAATTTTCACATTACTCTCACATTTACTCCACACAGTCATTGCATAATTGTCGCCTGTAAATATTTGCAGCCATAACAAGATGTGCCGGTTAAATTCCATGACAAAAATAATTTTATTTTCGATTCTCCTGGTTCCTTGTATCTGGATGGCCGGCATCGCTAATTCACTGTCCCAGGAGGGCATGCTTGTTGCGCTTAATCCAGACACAGATGACGACAGGAGCGGTGTGATTCACTATCCCTCCAGTTTCTTTGATATGTACCAACCCAACACTGCACTTGATATGGTTGAACAAGTCCCTGGTTTCAGGATCGATAATGGCGGCGAAGGTCGTGGTTTCGGCGGGACCTCAGGAAATGTGCTTATCGATGGCCGTCGTCCCACAGTCAAGCAAGACCAACCATCTAACATTCTTGACCGTATTCCAGCAAGCAAGGTCGACAGGATCGAGATGATACGGGGTGCAGTGCGCGATGTTGAACTACAAGGTCAGGTGGAAGTCGTCAACGTCATATTGAGCGATGATTCCCCTGCATCAATAAGATGGGAGACCAGGGTAGGTAAGAGTCCTGTGTTTGATACGGTTCCACTTAACGGCAATATTTCAATAGCAGATACGTGGCAGTCTGTGGACTACAATCTTGGTTTTGAGGTGACCCGCTTTGCACGAGCGGATGAGGGAACAGAAAGCCGGTTCAATGCCTCGCGTAAGCGAACAGACGCTACCGCAGACAATAACCTCAGAAAAGGAATAAGACTGATCAGTAATTTGAATGGCACCACGTTATTGATGGATACAGATATTCATTTCAATGCGAAGATAGGTTACCAAAATGCTGATGAAGATTTTATTTCAACTTCTATATTTCCTGCCCCTGCTGCCATGACACCCACCGCGCTGGAAGTTGAAAACGAGGATGAGCTGGAAGTGGAACTGGGGTTTGATTTTGAGCGCCAACTGCTTTCTAATCTTGCCGGTAAATTTATCCTTCTGTATGTCCAGGATGATCAAAACACGATGGATTCTAAACAGCAGTTTATGGGTACAGGTGAATTCTTCAGGACCCGTTTAAAAGATACTGATACGTTTGAATCGGAGGCAATACTGCGCTCTGAGTTTGTGTGGACAGGTTGGCCGAGGCATTCCCCCCAGTTGAGTATGGAAGCGGCTTATAATGTCCTCGAAAATGCCGAAATTGAAACCAGTGATACCGGGAAAGGTCCAATAGACATTTCTGTGCCCGGCGCCAATACCCGGGTTGAAGAGATGCGCGGTGATATCCTGTTGCATGAAACCTGGGCAAATACATCCCTTGAATTTGATTATGGTCTCGGGGCAGAGGTATCAAGAATTAAACAAACTGGAGATGAAAATTTAGCCCGTAATTTTTTCTTTTTAAAACCTTACTCAATGTTGAGTTATTCACCTGATGAATCACGTCAGACACGATTGCGAATTGAACGGAAGGTATCCCAACTGGATTTTGATGACTTTGTCAGTTCAACCGTGTTTGAGGATGATGATGTCGCACTTGGAAATCCTAACCTCCGTCCGGAGACGACCTGGGTCGGCCAGTTAAGTTATGAGCAACGAACTGAGGAACTTGGTGTATACAAACTTACGGCATTCCATCACTGGATTACCGACGTCCAGGACCTCCTGCCCTTATCAGACACAAATGAAGCCGCTGGTAATATCGGTAATGGCCGTCGGTGGGGCATAATGTTTGAAAGTAGCATGCCGCTGGAGAAACTTGGCCTGAATAATTCACGACTCGATTTTGATTTGTACTGGCAGGACTCAAAAGTGACAGACCCGGTAACCGGTGAATCAAGAAAATTATCCAGCGTTGATGGAGGGTACTTCAACAGGCGTTCGTTTGGATCAGATGTTGAGTACGAGGCGCGAGTTGATTTCAGGCAAGATCTTGATGCCCAGGAGATGGCCTGGGGGTGGGACATTTCATTTAATGCCGAACGTACGAGCTATAATGTTAATGAGCTGGATACCCGGGATGACAGGGTAATGTTTAATATGTACACAGAAACTACCCGTTGGTTCGGACTGAAATTCAGGCTGGATGTACGAAATTTAATTGACTCCACAGAAACCCGCAACAGGGTGATTTATTCCGGATTACGCGGACTGACGCCAATTGAAACAGAGGAAGTAACCGCTTATACTGGGGGAAGGCGATTTATTCTGAGTGTAAATGGATCTTTCTAGCGGGATTGGCCTAGGTAACATTACGGGGGCAGCCTGGTAATGTACGCCCGGTGGAAATTCTAGTGATAACCGTATCTCCCTTCATCATATTCTAGGGTCAAGTCTTGCATTGCCATGTACTATTGCAAGTCCTGACTCCAATCTGTGTTGATTTCTAAAAGGGCTCTGACTCCAATTATCAGCGTTTTTACTGTGACCCCAAATATCTCTTTGACGCGATACACATAGTCCTTTAGATTTAGATGTTAAGTGACACAGGGGGAATTCATGAAAAATCGATTCAGCTATTTACAAGCGGCAGCATTAGCCGTTCTTACCATTTCAAATATACATTTTGCTTCTGCACAGTCATCCGGCACTATCCCGGAGAGAGTTTTACACTACGCTGACACAATTGTGATCAATGGCTGTATCCCGTCAAAGCATATGAGACAGAATTGAGCTGATTTCTAAGAGAGACTTCTGATAAGTTAAACTTATAAATAGGAGTCTCATTATGAGCAATAATAGCGAGAAATTAGTTAAAGATATACGTCGTCGTACCCGTAAGAAGTATTCCTCTGAAGAAAAGATCCGAATTGTACTGGAAGGGATGCGTGGAGAAGAAAGCATTGCCGAGCTGTGTCGCCGTGAAGGATTGAATCAAAACGTGTATTACCGCTGGAGTAAGGAGTTCCTGGAAGCGGGTAAACAGCGTCTGGCGGGCGATATAAAACGGGAAGCAAACTCCACTGAAGTGACCGACCTGAAGAAAGAAAATGACCAGCTCAAACGCCTGGTGGCTGACATCATGCTGAAGAACGAGGTACTTAAAAAAAGTGTGCTTGGCTTGGAGTCGACCTGGGAAGACGAATGAGTCTTTCAGCAGCTGAAAAGCTGGAAGTGATCCGCTTGGTAGAGGCGTCGGAATTACCCGTGAAACGCACTCTGGCCGAGTTAGGTGTGAGCCGCAGCAGTTTCTATCGTTGGTATCGGCAATACCTGGATGATGGTCCAGAGGGCCTGGAGCCAGATAATCGGTCCCCGAGACAGTTCTGGAATAAGATACCTGAGATGGTGAAGGAGCAGTGTCTGGAGCTCGCGTTACAGTACCCTGACAAATCGCCTCGGGAACTTGCCTGGACCATCACCGATGAGCACAACTACTTCATCTCGGAATCCAGCGTTTATCGACTGTTAAAGCAGTACGATCTCATTACCAGTCCTGCTTATATCCTGATGCAAGCGGGTGATTCGTTTCAGAATCCAACACGACGAGTCAACGAGCTTTGGCAGACTGACTTCACCTACTTTCGTATTGTTGGTTGGGGGTGGTATTACCTGTCCACTGTTCTAGATGATTACTCCCGCTACATCATTGCCTGGAAGTTAACAACCAGCATGGCAGCTGATGACGTGAAGCAGACGCTGGATGCGGCGATTGAGACCACGGGAGTCAACGAGATAACGGTCAAACACCGACCTCGCTTACTGAGTGATAACGGGCCTTGTTATATCTCCTCGGAATTGAAGGATTATCTGAGTAAATATCAGATGCAACACACCCGTGGCGCACCGTACCATCCCATGACACAAGGCAAGATAGAGCGATATCACCGCTCCATGAAGAACGTCGTGAAGCTGGAGCACTATTATTATCCGTGGGAACTCGAACATGCTATCCGGCAATTTGTACAATACTACAATCATGAACGTTACCATGAGTCACTTGATAATATTACGCCGGCAGATATGTATTTTGGCCGCTATCATGAAATTATGGATAGAAGAACCATTATCAAATACGAAACATTACAACAGAGGAGAAAGGAAAATTTAAGAATATATATAAATCAGTGAAACAAGACTATAATAGTTAAAAGTCTCTCTTAATATTTACGCTATTTTGTCCCAAATCTTTTGACGACTTACAATCAATGGCAATATCGTCACCATGGATAACACCGACATAATGTCAGCCGATCCTGGGTCCATCGTGCAGGCGATGGCGATAAGGGATGGAACGATCCTGGATCTTGGTAGTGATGCTTATATAAGAAGCCTCGCTGGTCCTTCCACACGAATAATGGATGTTAAAGGTAAGACCGTTATTCCTGGTCTGATAGAAACTCATGTCCATCCAGAAACGACGCTTAATGAGACGCCCAGTGTTCAGGTTATACGAGATTCTTATCAATTAGCCCCCGGTCTGCATATGACAGTGACATTGGAAATAGGAGAAGAACCATCCGATGTACTCGAAAAATTGAGTCAGAAGCTTCAAACATATCCTCCGGAATCGGGAGAATGGGTACATATAAATCTTATTACATTAGAAGAGCACGATGTATATCCCGACCAGTCTGCAATGACGGATGGAATATATAAGGTAAATGCTTTTACCCTGGATGATTTGACCCGCGTCGTTCCAAATAATCCTGCTGTAATGCAAAACGGTCGTGGTACTAGCGCAGTGAGGCAAAGGGGTGTGGTAATCCGGATCCGTGTTGAACCTGATGGAAAAAGTCTCGTTGAACCGTTGAGCGTACCGCAGGCAGCGGCACCAAGTTCCTCAGACGATCACAATATTAACCCCTTCTTTACCTTGTTCAGTAAAAATATCGCCCGTGACCGAGAGGATGATCTGCACGTACATCTCGAACAGGGATGTGCCTGGTCCGAAAAATATCCACATCATGGTCAACATTGTAGTCATAATGTTGCCGTCATGAACAAGTTGGCTTTGGAAAAAACGATTGACGTGTGGCCAGGTTTTATTGCTGCGGCAAATGCAATGACCTCCTTAACAGAAAACGGAGGTGACCGAGGTTTGATCGGAGGTGTTCTGAATGATTCTGGCGCATGGGTAACCACAGTGTTCCCACCCCGAGTTCCCAGGGATATGTACAGGGGATGGTTGAAAAAAGTGATGGAGCATTATGCAGAAGCCGGCTTGACCATGATTTCATCCAGTATTGAGAATGGCCGTACACTAACGGCCTTCTATGAGATATTGCGTGAGGACAAGCGGCTGCCAGTGCGGTTTGGCTATGGCTACGAAATGCTCCGTACCCCACTTCTTTATCCCAATCATCCACAGTTACCTGTTCAACTGGGTAGTCACTGGGGGCCACCAGAAGCGAATCCGTGGTTCTGGCCCATGGGAATTACAGATGGAGGAAGTGGCGATTCACGGCGTGTTGCCTGTTTTGGTGAGGATCTGCCAGGTTCGCCCGGTCTTAAGGATAGAGAACAATGTATGGATATAGAGAACTATCGAATCAATCAGGTTTTGATTCCAGCGATTAAAGCCGGCTGGCGTATCTTCAGTATGCATTCTTTTGGTAGTGAACAGTTTCGTCTCCATGCTGCTTGGATAGACAAAGCGCGCCAGGATGCAAGAATGAGCATGGATGATATTCGCAATTTAAGATTATCCTTTGCACACGGCGGTGCTGTCGGCAAAGTCCCGGATGTTATGCAAACCATGATTGACTATAACTTTTATGTCCCCATACGACCCAGTGATGTTGCTGAATCGCTTGTTCAGGTCAAGCGATATGGACCTGAAGGTTTGGAATTTCTTGCACCAACGAAAACCTTGCTTGAGGCAGGCGTGAAGGTCGTTGGCGAAGGCGGACATGAGCTGGATCCTAGTATTTACTTCCGGGATATATCCATGTTTATTACCCGGGAGGTAAAAGACCCCAGCGATGAACATGCCAAAGGTGAGATAGTCATGCCCGAAGAAGCGGTTAACCGAACAACCGCATTGAGATTATATACCAGCCGTGCATCGGAATGGCTCTTTGCAGAAAATATGGCAGGCACACTGGAACGAGGAAAATTGGCCGACTTCGTTGTGCTCGATCGTGATTTCTTTTCCGTTCCCGTTGCAGAAATTGAGGACAATAAAATGCTAATGACGGTAGTTGGAGATGAAGTAATCTACAAAGATCCTGAATGGGAATATACGGGGTCAGAGTAAAAACTCTGACCCTGGTAGATAAAAATATAAAAGGTCGGAGTGGTTAAAAATAAATCACTCCGGCCCCTTTTAGTTTAGAGTTTTTACTCTGACCCCAAATATTTTTCATCAGTTCTGGAGGTGATTCATGAAAAGAAGCCTGGCAATAACCATATTAGTTTTGTTGGCAGTTAATCCAGCCTATGCTCAGATGCTCGAGTTTACAAATCCTGAAGGGATACCCACCCCAACGCGATACTCACACGTGGTCAAGGCAGGAAATATCCTTTTCATTTCAGGGCAGGTGGGCCGCAATGCCGATGGACAGATCGTGGGACCAAGCATGGAGGAGCAGTTGGACCAGACATTAGTCAACGTAACCACGGCGCTCAAGTCACAAGGAGCCGACATCAGCAACCTCGCCAAGATTACGACCTTTGTTACCAACATGGACGAGTATCAGAGCCCGGAAGTGAGGGCCATACGCGCCAAACATTTTGGAAATCACAGACCGGCAAGCTCATCGTTCGAGGTTGTACAATTGGCGGATCCCGCCTATAAGGTTGAGATCGAAGCCATCGCTATCCTGCCTTAGTAATTAGGACCAGAGTAAACATTACTTTCGAATTTTTACTCTGACCCTAAATATCAAAGGTACTTCGTTGGGAAGTATTGGGGAATTTCTTTTTTTAACTGCTCGGTCTGGGCGCTCAAGGCTTGCATCTCATCCCGAATTGATTGTTCATCATCACCAATAATAAACCCTCCTAACCCTATAAGTTTATGAAATGATTTATTAACTGGCTCACCCGCGGCAATGATTAATCGTGCTGAATGATTTGCATCAGCGTTTTTCAATGTTAGATCTGCCGTGCCAGCATCGAATATCAGCATCTGTTGTTGATTCAGTGTTGTGCCACTCACCGTAATATCACCTTCAATTGGAAAGACAATCCCGTTCATGTTTTCCGGAATATCAACTTCTAAATTTTTACCTGGATGTAAATGAATATAGCTATAGATTATTTTTCTGTGAGTGAAAGGTTGGACGGACGAAACGCCACAGAATTCACCCGCCATGACACGTATTTGCGCAGAATCAGTGTTTTAACATATTTTTCATCCGTGGCGTTCCAAACAAGTTGAATAAACTCGATCTCTTCTCCCGAATCTGCTGATTCAGGTGCAGCGAATTCATGATGAAATGCAGAAGTCCCCGCATGGACATAATATAGCCCGCCTGGTTTTAAAACCTCATCCGTGTCACCCTTTAAACTGTCCCATGCTTTCCAGGTTCCATTCTGGGGCATAAAACTCATGGCTGTTAGTCCCAGGTGGGGATGGGGACGAAATTCTGATTCCTTACTGGCTTTGAATTTTGCAAAATCAAACAAAACAATGGGGTCCACCTGCGCAATTTCATGTGCAGTACCTTGTCCATCAATATCTGTAGTGCCGATTAGGCGCAGACCGATATTGCCAAGCTTTGTAGCATTAACTATTTTTGGATGTTGATTCATACTCACATTATATAGGGCAGCATTGTTACGGACAGATTTTTCTCATACTGATGACGTACTTTAATTAGGGTCAGAGTAAAAGTAACTTTCGAGTTTTCACTCTGACCCCAAATATCTCTTCACCTGGTCGAGGAATTGCTGGTGGCCTTCGGAGGAATGGAAAAAGACAGGTAAACCACGGTATGACACCGCATACCATTAAAGGTACAATGACCATTTATACCAAACTGGAGAAAATGATGGCGAGAGCAAGTGCAAGGCATATCCTGGTGGATACTGAAGAAAAATGTGCGGACCTGAAACAGCAAATAGCCGACGGTGCAGACTTTGCCGAGCTTGCCAGGCAATATTCAAGTTGTCCTTCAGGGAAATCAGGAGGAGACCTGGGTGAATTTGGTCCAAAACAAATGGTCAAGGAATTTGACGAGGTAGTCTTTAACGACGAAGTCAATGTAGTGCAAGGGCCAGTTAAAACCCAGTTCGGTTATCACCTGCTGGAAGTCACTAGCCGCACGGACTAAAAGAAATAGTAAGTTCAGGGTCAGAATAAAAATTACTTGTGCTCTTCCTCAGAGTTTTTACTCTGACCTCAAATATTGTAGAAAAGCGTGGTCTGTCCCCTATATATATTTATTTGATTTCCGTACTACTGCTTTTGATAGACCTGTATTTCCTGATTCGCTTTTCCCTCGGCGTTGACACCGACCTGGCGTACCGTCAGCGTTTTGCCATCCGTTGAGATAACACGTTCAAGAAACCGGACAATCTGGCCATCCTTGCCGGTTCGAATCTGCTGAATGGTATTCTCATCAATACGCCGAAAAACGGTTGTTTGCCCGTTTTCTCGATCTGGATACGGCTTGCCGCTGTAGTCGTCAGTCTGTTCCTCCGTAACCCTCTTCGTTCCGTCTGCTTCGACTATTTCAGATATGTGCATCATCTTGTCTTTTCCCGCCAACTCCCACCGGTGGAACCGGCTCCGCGGTACTGGAAATGGCGCCGGCCTCGTTTGCGAGAAATCCTGTTTCCACGATCCTGCGAGTTTCTCTATAGGGTCCTGTTGACTCCAGCTTATCGATGGGGCGGAAACCAGAATCATAATCAGCAGCGATTTTGCAAGCGTCATACCTTATCTCCCGTCTTCTGTTGGTGGTAATTTAATTCAGCTTAGAAACTTACTTTTAATACCAAAAACAGGGTTCTAAGCTAAAAAGTCAATACTATTTTAATTTCTTATTATTTGAAATCAACTGCTTACTTAGGTCCGAACCCGATCATGTTTCGAAACCGTAGTCTGTCCCCTATTTATCTGGAAACTCCTTCTGTTTGCCACATTGTCGCTTATTAAAAGTATCCGTTAAACTGGGGGAGGTTCAACCTGACCCCGATTTTACATTCACTGACCCTTTTTATTTAATGGGATTATGACTCCCGAGGAGATTATCGTACTGTCGATGGGAGGCTGGGGTCAGCAATCTTGAATATCAGGTATCGAACCGGTTCAGTTGCGCTGCCATTCCTCGATACGGCGTGCAGCTGGCCGGGGGACTCGTAGAATACTTCGCCGGGCCCAAGCCTTTGCACCGGGCCATCATCGACTTGTACCTCGTAGGTGCCTGAAACCACATAACCGAAATTGTGACTCCCGGGGTGACGGTGAGGCGTGCTTCCATTACCCGGCGGACGCTCCGTCTCACTTATCGAAACCACGCGTCCCAGAACATCTTCCAGTGTTTTCTCAATGTGCAGCATCCGTTTGACCTCCTGGCTGACCGCTGTGTCCTGGGCCTGATTTTCTTGTGGCGGCTCTTCGGCGGAGTTTGAAAGTGATGCGTAGGTCAGGCCCACTCCGAGTATGGCGCCCCCGAGTCCGGTTGCTACATATGTTAGTAAATTTTTCATCAACGTTTCCTTTTTTAATTAAGGGTCGGTGTAATAATTATTTGTCGAGATTTTACTCTAACTTTAAATATCATTATTACACGCCCGGTAACTGTATATAACCTTGATTCAGTCTAGTAGACTGACTTTCTTAAATCAATCGACACTGATCCTTGTGGTTTTTTAAACTATTCTCAATTAAATCAGCCTGTGAGTATTGAGTATTAATTGTTATGAATGAAAGTATTAATCCAGAAGATAAAAGTAAGGAAATTCCTGGCACAAGGCACTGGCTTTTTCAGGTTATTCCCCCCCTGCTCATGTTGGGCATCCTGTTTGCAACTGACAACGGCAGTGCTCTTGTATTTATAGCCGGCTTGTTCGTACTCCCGGTCCTGGTTAGCATCATTTCAGTCATTGTGAAGCTCATTTTTTTCAAAAAAAAAGTATTTTCTGATAAGACCTTTATTAACCATTGTTATTTTTGCTTTCATAATGAGTTTAGCAATATGGACTTACGAAATTGCCCTTGACCAGGCGGTAAGCGCGGCCGAGCTGATACATGAAGAATGTAATGAGAGATTAATCTGTCCGGAAAATCCTGCTGGCTGGAATGTAGACGATACGAGAATTAGTAGAAATGATTTTGGCATATGGTTTAATTATATTGCATCGTATCAGTACAATGCCGAGGGATTCGATATCCATGTATATCATGGCCCGGACATAGGCGATAATATTATTGGCGGTATTGGTAGTGCTATTAAGGTTGTTCCTAATGTCGAGGAATAAATTTGAACGCTGCGCAAGAGTGGCTTGACCAAAAGTTTTTCAAACCAGGTAGTGACGGCAGGATGGAAGAGATCTGATGTCATTACATTCCCGTAGTAAGGGATGGATATAAATGATAATACCGATTAATTGTATTGGTGCACAGATTGAATCGTGTAAATGCTGTTTAAGCCGAAGTTGCAGTGAAGCAACAAAGGCAATGCTTTTAAGTGAATTATTTACGGTTTAACTTTGACGTGCTTCTGCAAGAGCTTCCTTAATTACTTTTTGGCTTACACCACGTCGTTTTAAACTGGTGATTAATAGGGTCATGGTGTCAGCATCCAGCTTTTCTAAATCTCTTCTGAGTCCTTGTCCAATATAAGCCCGGATCAATGGCTGATATCCGGAGAACCCAAGTATTGGAGCGATTTCTTTCAGGTCTTCGACTACATCTTCTGGCATCCTCATTGTTACTGATACCATTGGTCTGTTGTTTTCCAGGCGTTTTTTTAATTTATCTATGTTCATAATATTGTCGTTCAAAACGAGTTGCTTTTCTTGCTGAGATTAATCTAATTTTATCTCCCATGAATAAGGCATGGACTACATAGAGTATGTTCCAGTTTTCATCTATTCCAATAACAGCATCTCGCATTTCTCCTTTATCACCTGCATCCATCAGGCGAAAAAAGGGGTCAAAGAAAACTTGTGCTGCTTGTTCAAAAGTAATTCCATGTTTCTGATAATTACTTTTTGACTTCGCCTTGTTCCAGACGAATTCAATTCCATTAAATTTATAATTCTCATCCATGAGTAATATAAGATTAGATCAGTGTATTGACGTTGTCAATACACTGAAAATCATTGGAAGATGTTTATCCTCGGGTGGGCAGTCCTTTTTTGTGCCAGAAAAAACGGGATATTTTGGCATTACTACCTTTGTGTCATGCTGGTGTATACCAGCATCCAATCAATTGATGACCTCCCGAAGGGCGACATTTTGAGGAATGGTCAAGGAAGTATTATCTATTGGATTCTGGCCTAAGCCAGAATGACGAGAACTTGAGCTTCGTCATTCCGTTCCCATCGAATCATTTCACGCGCAGATATTATTCGAATTTCATCACTTACTATTTCAAGATCAGGATACGATTTCCCAATGTTCTACTTTTCCAGATATTTTACTAAACATAGGATAGACTTTAATTATCTTGATGTCTTTTAGTTGTTTATACAGAGCGGGGGCTCGTTTCTTTAACTTATTTAATAGATGCGATTGCTCATAAACAACTTGACCGGTGGTGACTTTGATTTTGCTTTGTAGTCTTTTATTAATTATTTTATTTCTATTGAAGTTGTAACCTCGCTTATCCGCCTCATCAGAAACTGCCCTTAAGTAACTTGCGATTGCGCCTACTGGATTGATAGTATTTTTAAACCGAATTAATTGCGGGTGGTTTTTGTAGCTTTTGGTATTACCCACTAAAACGTTTTGTGCCAATAGACCTTCACGCCATAGCGCCACTAATCCTTTTGAATCCAGATAAGCAGGATCTAATGACCAAAGTCGCATAACAATGACTGGACCTATCTAAGCCGCGAGCCGCCTATGCTATGCGGAACCTGGGCGGATCTTCTCATAGAAAATAACGACAAGCGTTAAGATGATCACAACTGCTTGTAGCCCCAGGGCCTGGACGTTGGGGTAGATGCCGAGTAAATCGATAGTGGGGCCGGGGATGGGTGTGGAGGCGATTCTGCCGGCTTCTTGTAATGCGGCGATGCCTTTGCCGGCGAAGATAAACGCCAGTAGCACTAGCAATACGGCGCTGACATTAAAGAAGGTGGATAGCGGTAATTTCATACCAAACTTATAGATTACCCATGTAGTGAGTACTAACATCACAATGGCCAAACCGGCACCGTAGAACACGGCGGAATGGGCATCTGCGTTCACCTGGGCCCAAAGCGCCTGGTAGAAAAGGATGATCTCGAATATCTCACGGTACACCGCGAGGAAGGACACAATGGCCAGGGTCCACAAGGTCTTGGCGTCCAGTGCCTGTTCTAGTTGTGACTTGATGTAGGCGGCCCAGCGCTTGGCGTTGGCATTGCGGTGCATCCAAAAACCCACATACATTAATATAGCCGCGGCGATGAGTGCGGTGACACCCTCGGTGATCTCTCTGGTCGCACCACTGATGGTAAATAAGTATGACGATACCGCCCATGTACCTACCCCGGCGACGAGTGCCGCAATCCAGCCGGCATGAACATACTTCAAGGCATCTTGTCGTTCGGATTTCACCAGGAAGGTGAAGATGGCGGCCAGGACTAATATGATCTCCAGGCCTTCACGTAAAAGAATGATTAATGATCCTGTGAATGCGACCGAAGGTGATAACGCATCCCCGGATAGTGCAGCATCGGATTCATTTAATAAATTGATGACATTGTCATAAAGGGCTTGGAGTTCTTCAGGTGTTACACCGCCGGCAATCGCCTGACGGTAACCGATCATGGCAGCTTCAGCACGACGCATAAGATCTGCATCAACGTTACTTAGCGGTGCCTCGATTAATTCAAATCCTTCAAGGTAGGCTGTGATGGCATGCTCCTGTGCATCACGTTCGTGGAATAAGTGGGGTCAGATAAGACTTTTCAATTATACAAAAAAGTATTATCTGACCCCACTTTCCCCTTTATCATCAAGCTGTGTTTCCAATGATTTTCTTAAATTTTGAGTAAATCTAGGCATAACACAGAATGGTTCGACTTTGGAGCCATTACTTACAATTCCATGGTCAATAACCGTAACAATATTTTTATGTTTGTTTTGCTGCAGAAAATTAATTTCGTTCTTAAATCTTTTTCTTCTTTCTATCGACTCGGGCCCTGAATGCAATAACTTAATAGCTATATCATCGTTATTTTGATTTTTACCACCATACACTCTTCCAGCACCACCTTCCCCAATTATTTCATATGCAATATATTCCCCAAACGTGGTTTCAAATTTAATTTCTTTTTTCAATTTAGACATTTATTTATCAATATTTAGGGTCAGAGTAACAATTCAATTCGAATACCTCGGTCTTCTCTCAACAAACCCCACATTCCCCTTCCTCATCAACAACTGCCCTATCTCCCACTGCCCATGCGGACTCACTGTCCCGAAATAACTGATCTCTCCATTTAACTGTTTCGCAGCAGGCAATCCATTCTGAAACAGGATCCGGTTGGTGTGTAATGCGCTTACCTTCTCCCCCGGTAAGACTATACCTATTAGATTCAGTGGATCGGTGGCGGAAATTACAATGTTGGGGATTTGAAGCTTCCCGTCCTTGTATTTTCTTAACATTCCCACGGCATCGGGCAGGGCGAACTGTTCGCCGGTGAAGCCTTCCACGAACCTTCCGCCGCGGATCTCGCCTCTGGCCTCCATGCGTCGCCAGGCGTAGAGGAGTTCCCGCCAGGGCGGCAGGTTCTGTTCCCGCTCCAGGACCTTATGGAAGACCACGCCGTAACGTTTTAATAATGTATAGGCAATGTGGTTGAGGGTGTCCATGTCGGTCTTGATCCAGTTGTAGCTTTGGGGTTCTTCTGCTTGTTCCGGTTTTGAAATGATGGACCAGCGACCGGCATCGTCGATGGTTCGTCCCTGTGCCACTGCCCTTCTTCGTCTGTGTTGTCTGCCGTAGCCTTGTTTTTTATTGGCAGGTGCAATGAGTGCGCGTAGGCCTGCATAGCTGTCGGAGGTGACCAGGCCATTGGCGGCGAGTTCTGCCAGGGCTTCTTCGGTGTGTGTGCGCAGGAGTCCTGAATGTTTAACGATGTCCACAAAGAAAGAGGCACCCTTGTCTTTTAATACGGTGAACACCGTGGTGGCGTTGGCGGAGAGTTTGATGTCTTCGGCTTTTATTAGTTTATTTGATTGCCAGTAGTCGATGGTATAGCGGTCGATTAATGCGATTGGGGTGTTGCGTAATAAGGTTGTCTTGCTGGCCTTGCCGTTTTCATCTTTGGTTGATTGGGTTTTATTGAGACGTGTCCATAAGACGCGGCCGGTGGTGCAAAGATGATCTATTGAACTGGTGAGGTAACCCTTGATGCGTGCGGGCAGGATGTCTGCCTCCCAGGCGGCGGCCGGGATGGGGAAGCCTTCCAGCCGGTCGATGGTAGACATTAATGATTCCTCGCCTTCCGGACGTTCTACCATGCCGTGCCAGGCAAACAGAAAGCGCATGAAGTCGGCGGCGGTGACGGGTTTGATCTCGTTACGCAAGGTCTTGAGTGTGTAGCGGTGGATACGGGCAAGCAGGCCACGTTCGCACCATTCGGTTTCAGTGCCTCCTGTGCCAGAAGATGTGAAATGTCCGCGCATGGCGTAGCCTTCGTTTTCCAGGACCATTAATGCTGTTTGGATCGAAGTGAGTGGGGCTTCGAAGAGGTCGGCGAGTTGGGATTCGCTGACTATGGCGCTGCCTTCCAGGCGGGCCCTTATTAATTCGACGAGTGATTCTTCCTTGGTCCAGTCGCGAGAGGTGGCGGGGCCGGCTGGGTTGATGGCGGGGGCCATGGTGCCGGTGAACACTTCATTAATTTGGGGGAGGCGTTCGGCACAGGTGTAGATTGTTTTGGTGCTGGTGGTTAATACCGTGGCACGTTTTTGGGTGATGAGTTCTTTCATGCCCGGTATGGGTCCCCGCCTGCGCGGGGACGACGGCGAGGAGGACTGCCCTTCGGGCAGACTTTGTTCGATTGGATTCTGGCTTTCGCCAGAATGACGGGGTTGTGCTTCGTCCTCGGTGATAAAACCCAATACCATCAATGCATCGTGGAGTTGGTCAGGGGTGTTGATGACGGGCCAGGCTTCCTCGGTAACCTTTTTAATCGCTTCGGGATCGAGGCCGGCCAGATCCGCGGCGTCGGCGGGGTCCATGAAGCGTCTTGCGTTCACCGCTTGCGTTCTGCGTTCTTCGGCCGGGGCGTCGTCCAGAAAGGCGTAGGGCCTTGCGAAGAGTATTTCCTGTGCCAGCGGTGAGGGTCCGTTGAGGTCGCGGCAATGTATGGTGACTTCTTTATTTTCGATCTTTGCGATGAGGTTGGTGATGCCTACGATGTCCATGACCTCGGTGAGGCAGTCGTCTATGGTCTGGTCTACCAGTGGGTGGTCGGGCACTTCCCGTTCGCCGGTGATGTTTTCGGCACAGGCGAGCTGGTCCGGGAAGACCACGGCGATGAGATCCTCGGCATCGGTGCGCTGGAACTGCGGCGGGTTACGTTTTCCCGCGAGGTTGCGTTTCACCGCCAGGGCAATGGTGGCATTCCAGCGCCAGCGGGTCATGAACACAGGAGCTGCTAATAATGCCTGTACCAGGATGTCTTTAAGGGTGTTGGTATTTAAGTAACGGGCTACCTCTTCCAGGGGGAAGCTGTGGGTTCCTCCCAGGGAGATGACGATGCTGTCTTCCAGTGCGGCGGCCTGGAGTTCGAAGTTGAACTGACGGCAGAAACGTTTGCGCAGTGCCAGGCCCCAGGCGCGGTTGATGCGTGAGCCGTAGGGGGAATGGATGACCAGGTGTTGATCGCCGGCCTCGTCGAAGAAACGTTCGAATATGATGTCTTGCTGGGTTGGGATGCGGCCGAGGGCGGCTTTGGTGGCGGCGAGGTAGTCGATTAATTGTTGAGCTACATGGGGTTCAAGAGAACAGGTCGCGCTACGCGCGGTGTTTGTTTTACTGGATTCCCGCCTGCGCGGGAATGACGGATCAGATTGGGTGTCGCCCTCTACCTCGTCGTCACCCTGGTAAAAACCAGGGTCCAAATTATTTAAGGTCTGCCCGAAGGGCAGACTTTGTTCGATTGGATACTGGCTTTCGCCAGTATGACGAGTTACTTTTATCTCACTTGTAAACCCGTCGTCATTCCCGCGCAGGCGGGAATCCAGTCGATTTAATTCTTCATTATTCTTTTCCTGGTTTAGGTTATTGATAAACCACTTAACAGTGGCTTCCATGCCATTATTCAGTTGTTCGTTGATGTTTTCCCGTAGCCTTGAGACCGATGCGCTGAGTTCGTCGGTGCGGCCGGGGGCCTCGCCGAACCAGAATGGCATGTTGGGTGGCTGGCCGTGGGCGTCTTCCACTCTTACCTTGCCCTGCCCTACGCGGAGGATGCGATAGGAGGTATTGCCCAGTTGGAAAATGTCACCGGGCAAGCTCTCGATGGCGAAGTCTTCATTTAATGTGCCGATGAAGATGCCCTCCGGCTCCAGCACCACGTTGTAGTCGAACTGGTCGGGGATGGCGCCGGCGTTGGTGACGGCGGTGAGTTTGGCGCCGTCACGGGGTTTGAGTTGTTTGTTAACAATGTCGCGAAAGATGTATCGACTGCGTCGGCCCCGTTGGGTGGAGAAACCTTCTGCCATCATGGCGAGGCATTGTTCAAATTTGTCTTTGCTGAGATCCCGGTAGGGGTAGGCCCTTGTGATGTGATCAAAGAGTTCTTCTTCACCCCATTCCCGGCAACCCACCTCGGCGATGACCTGCTGGCAAAGCACATCGAGATGGCCCTGTGGAATATGGATACGGTCCAGTTCTCCGCGGTTCACTGCATCGATGAGTGCGGTGCATTCCACCAGGTCATCCCGGGTTAAGGGGAATAACCTGCCTTTAGGGATACCACCCACCTGGTGACCGGAACGGCCGACTCTTTGTAATAAGGCTGAGATGGATCGGGGTGAGCCTAACTGGCAGACACAACTGACATCGCCTATGTCGATGCCTAATTCTAATGATGCTGTTGCTACCAATACCTTGAGGCTACCTTCCTTCAAGCGTTGCTCGGCGTTCATGCGGTGTTCTTTGGCGAGACTGCCATGATGTGCGGTGACGTTTTCTTCGCCGAGTCTCTCTGCAAGGTGTCTTGCGGCGCGTTCTGCAAGGCGACGCGTATTGACGAAGATTAAGGTAGTCTGGTTGTCCTCTGCGATCTCGGCGAGGCGGTTGTAGATGTCTACCCAGGATTCCTCGGGCATGAGTGGTCCTAAGGGTTGATCGGGGACGACGATTTTTAGATCCCTTTCTCTTGTATAGCCGCTGTCGACGATCTCACATGCCTCATCGCGGTTACCCACCAGATATTTGGCGATGTCTGCGATGGGTTTTTGCGTAGCGGAGAGACCAATGCGTACCGGGTGCTGTTCGGTTAATGCCTCTAGTCTTTCTAAAGACAATGCAAGATGCGAACCACGCTTATTATTGGCCAGGGCGTGGATCTCATCAACGATGACTGTCTTTACCGTGCTTAACATTTGTCGTCCAGAGTCGCTGGTGAGTAATATGAATAAAGACTCGGGGGTGGTGACCAGGATGTGCGGGGGTTTCTTACGCATCCTGTTGCGTTCGGTCTGGGTGGTGTCGCCGGTTCTTACTGCTGATCTTATTTCGAGTACAGGAAATTCAGTCGGCCTACGGCCGATATCTGTTTCACTTGGTTCCCGCTGAAGTTTATGCCCTTTAGGGTGCGGGAACGACGGATCTATTATTTCGTTGCCCCTACTCTCGTCACCCTGGCGAAGGCCAGGGTCCAGGTCTAATGATGACTGCCCGGAGGGCAGGCTTTGTTCTACTGGATTCCCGCCTGCGCGGGAATGACGGGTAAGCAACTCTGTAATCCCAGACAACGGTTCCTCCAGGTTTTTGTGAATATCATTGGAGAGTGCCTTTAATGGGGAGACATATAGGACATAGACTTCATCGTTTAACCCGTGCTCAATTCCTTCGCGTACTAAATCATCAATGGAAGAAAGAAATGCCGCGAGGGTTTTACCACTACCGGTAGGTGCGGCTATGAGGGTGTGCTTACCTTCCTTAATGACCGGCCAGGCAGTTTGTTGCGCAGGTGCGGCTTGACCGAAGGTTTTTTCAAACCAGGTAGTGACGGCAGGATGAAAAAGATCTGATGTCATTACATTCCCGTAGTAAGGGATGGATATCAGAGATGATACCGATTAATTGGTTTGGTGCACAGATTGAATCGTGTAAATACTGCTTAAGCCGGGGTTACGGAGGCGCACCTTTATGAGAGAGAGATAAAAGGTAATGAGAGCGCCCTATCAGCGTACTACTATCTCCTGTATTCCCGCTTCGGCTTTAACTCCAGACGTCACCCTACCGACTACATCCAAATGAAGACTTTTTAGGCCTCTGACTTGTACAGAAACTTCTCGTAGAAGATGACGACGAAAGTGAGAACGAGAACCACCGCTTGCAGGCCCAGGGACTGGGCGTTGGGATAGATTCCAAGGAGTTCGATGGTAGGTCCTGGAATGGTGGTAATGGCAATTGATCCTGCTTCCTGCAGGGCTGCGATGCCTTTACCGGCAAAGATGAATGCCAGGGCCACTAACAGGACCGCGCTTACATTAAAGAAGGTAGACAAGGGTAATTTCATACCAAACTTGTAGATTACCCAGGTAGTGAGCACTAACATCACAATGGCTAAACCGGCCCCATAGAACACCGCTGAATGGGCTTCGACCTGTACCTGGGCCCAAAGTGCCTGGTAGAAAAGGATGATCTCAAATATCTCCCGATACACCGCGAGGAAGGAAACCAGCGCAAGAGTCCACAGGGTCTTGGCATCCAGTGCCTGCTCCAGTTGAGACTTGATATAGGCCGCCCAGCGCTTGGCATTGGCGTTACGGTGCATCCAGAATCCCACATACATTAATATAGCAGCAGCGATCAATGCCGTGAGCCCCTCGGTGATCTCCCGTGTGGCACCACTGATGGTAAATAAGTATGACGATACCGCCCAGGTACCTACCCCGGCAACGAGTGCCGCAATCCAACCGGCATGAACATACTTCAAGGCGTCGTGACGATCTGACTTGATCAGAAAGGTGAAGATGGCCGCGAGTACCAGGATGATCTCAAGACCTTCACGTAACAAAATGATGAGTGATCCTGTAAATGCCACCGATGGTGACAAGGCATCACCGGACAAGGCCGCTTCGGTTTCATCCAGCAGCTTAAAGGCATTGTCATACAGGACTTGCAAGTCTTCAGCTGCAATCCCTGCCGCGATTCCCTGACGATAATTAATCATCGCCGCTTCGGCACGGAACATGAGATCCGCATCGACATTTCTTAAAGGTGCCTCGATCAATTCAAAGCCTTCAAGATAGGCTGTGATGGACTGGTCCCGCGCATCCCTTTGATTGCCATCAAAGTAACTTTGCAGTGATGTTGCTAATAATGTTCTTGCCATATTCAAGGGACTGTCTTGTCCTGCAAATAAATTCTCTGGAAATTTTCTAACCCAAAGTGCAAGCGCGTCTCCGCTCTCACGTACACGTGACATCTCGGCAGGCGATAAGGTCACCGCTTCGGTGAGACTAATAGGTTCACTGCCCCAGGCCTGTTGACCATTGTCGATCATGTCTTGATCTTCAATCATGCTGCCTACATAAAACGCCAGGGCCCAACGTTCATCATCATCAAGATTGGGCCAGGCAGTCATGGAGGTACCCTCTACGCCCAGGGTGATGGTGTTATACAAACCAAAGACACTACGCTGCATGGCGCGTTCCAGGTCATGAAAATCAGTGGGTTCAGGTTCC
The DNA here is from genome assembly GCA_943788815.1 of uncultured Gammaproteobacteria bacterium. Lineage (GTDB taxonomy): Bacteria > Pseudomonadota > Gammaproteobacteria > Eutrophobiales > Eutrophobiaceae > Eutrophobius. The sequence continues at coordinate 1,956,127 of CALSRS010000001.1, read as the reverse complement.
ATGTTTGCACTAATAAGGCCATCGCCGCGTCCGGTTTCTCCGTGACACGATGCACACTGGTCCATGTATAACTGTTCTGCCCTGGCCAGGTCGGGGGCAAGTCTTGGCGTTAACTCAATATCATAGTTAGACATCAATAAGCGGCGTATGGCCTGGGTCTGCTCGGCGATCATGAATGGCTGCGCCTTACTCATGACCGCATCGGATAGTTCACTGGATATTCCTTTTAAATCTTCCAGCGCCGGTGAGGCCCCAAGTTGGTTGACCTCATCCGTTATGCGTTCGGCAAATTCCACCATCTCCGCATATTCAAACTCATTGACGACCTGACCACCTTCGACCGCTGCGGGATAGTCCACGCCCATGTAATCCACCATTTGCAACAGTGCCTGGACATCTGCGCGAACAGAACATGAGCTTATGAGCAAAAATAGTGCGAAAAAGTGGGAATATTGCCTAATATTTAACATAATCTTATACTATATAGTGATTTTGATAACTTATTGATTTAAATCAGTTTAACGTTAATTAAATAATATAAATGAGAATCATTATCAATTATATCCCTGTTTTCTCTGAATAATCAATAATTTTCTTCAAATCTGTTTATCCACATTTCATTACCATTTAATCTCTTGGGTATCATTCTTATCAATGGTGAATTATGCGTCCCAAGATATGGCACGGCATTATATTGATATTTGCAGCAAATACCTATGCTGCAGATATGAATCCACCAGTATGGCGAGGACAGCCACGTTCGACGTTCCAGACCTGGGACTTTCACTATGAGGAAAATTCAAGGATAGACCTCCCCTCTACCGATTGTTTGCGACCTAACTATATCGAGACCGCAAAAGGTAACCCGGCCATACCCACTATCGTTGAAAATCCCTATATACAATCCACGGGGATCTGCGTTGAATTTCGTTCATTATGGTTTATGAATGACAGCCTGGATTGGTTGCCCCTGTATTTTGGCCGTGAAGGCGTGTGGCAACTGCTAAACAATCGCAGCCTGGAAAACTTTCTCAATTTTATCGTTCCCAATGCCAATACCTTTGGTGATCTATCTACCATCGTTAGAGTACAAATTGAGTACCACAGCGTTGGCTATGCACCCATCGTCAATGTGAAATATCCAACAGATGTCGATGTGAGTGAAAATGATCTGGAACCGGTATCCGTCTCCAGTGCAACCACCTTGCCGTTAGGATGGAAACACAGTGCCATGAGTTTTAAGTTACAAGGCTGTCCACGCTATGCGTCTATCTTCATGTACCCGCCAGAACGCGCCGACATTTATATAAACTCTGTTGCCATCGATACGATATGCACCAATGATCCAGACAGTGCACTAGAAGAATAGGGCAGGCTTTCATAAGCAACTGATTAAAAATCGGTTTTTCAAACATGAATATATAGTGAAAACACCATTAATACACTGGTGGAAATTTGTTTTATCTCCTAAACTTAACATATGAGAAGTTTTTTAGTGAGGTGAAATATGGACCTGTTCAGAGCAATTATAATTATGATGATCCTGGCACCAGGGATGACAGTTGCCCAGGACAGTAAGTTTGAAAAATATCAGCACAGCACATCCATGGATGTGATTACCAGTAATAATTATGCAAGAAACTGTTATCGAGCAGCCGGCATTGCGGCGCGTATCCATTATACTTCCCATAAAGAACTACTGAGCTGTGATATGGCCATGAATCATGGTGCCATGTCCTTGCGTGACCGTGCAGCAACCCTGACCAACCGCGGAATCATTTACATGGCACTTGAAAATTATGAGTCGGCCATTAATGATTACAGCAACGCCTTAAAACTAAAACCAGAGTTTGGTGAAATTCATGTCAACATTGGTAACGTATATTTTCTTGGCAAGGTATTTGATAAAGCCATCGAGGAATACACTACTGCCATAGAACTTGAAACCACAAAGGTACATATCGCCTATATAAACCGAGGTATGGCCTATGAAAGCCTGGGGGATTTTGACAACGCCGAGACCGACTACCGTACTGTTATGGAGATGCTCCCAGACGCCGCCCTACCTCAGGTTAGACTGGAACAGTTGATAAGGAAGAGACAACAACAGCTGGAAGGGATTGAGAATACGTAAAGAGTTGTGAGGAGTTAGCAGGGCATAAAATTGCTTATATAAAAGACCGCCAGAAAGCGGTCTTTTTTTTAGTGCTTATAAAAAGTCCTTAATACCATTGACTATAATAGTTAGTATATACTCACTATTAACTTTCCTGGCGGATAAAAAGTGCTGTTCAATTTAGCCTCATTATTCCTGTGATACCTGGAATCTAGTTAATTTAATGTCCGTCCATAGGACGGATATTAAATGACTGGATTCCCGCCTTCGCGGGAATGACGATGGTGAAGAACGTCATTCTCCTAACTCCTCACCTCTCACCCCTCACACCTAAGCTCTCATTTACTTTTCGTCCCCATCTCTTCTTGCATCTGTTCCAGTTCTGCCCAACGTTCAGTGAGTGATTGCAACTGTTGTTCTTTTTCAGCCAGGCTGTCGAGAACCTCTTTCACCTTTTCATAATCCTTATCGTAAAAATCGGGTTGACTGGTGATGGTATGCAGACCGCTGATCTCATGCTCCAGAGATTCTATCTGATTTGGCAACAGGTCCAGTTCTCGTTGTAGCTTGTAGGATAGTTTGGTGGGTTGACGCTTTTGTTCTACTTTACTCGCTTTTGTACTTCCTTTGGGACCTTCATCTTCCTTTAACGCCTTGCCCTGTTGCAACCAGTCGGAATATCCACCGACATAGGGGACGATACTGTTGTCTGATTCAAATACCAGGGTACTGCTAACCACATTGTCCAGGAATTCTCTATCATGACTAACTACGATGAGTGTACCTTTGTATTCGCTTAATCTTTCTTCCAACACTTCCAGTGTTTCAACATCCAGATCATTGGTCGGTTCATCGAGAATTAATAGATTCGAGGGTTGGGTGAATAACTTTGCCAGCAATATACGATTACACTCACCGCCGGACAGCACACCCACCTTGGTCATGGCGCGCTTGGGACTAAACAGAAAGCCTTTCAGGTAACCGATTACATGGCGTTCCTTGCCATGGAGTTTGATGTAATCAGAGCCGTCCCCCACTATCTGTGCGACGGTCTTATCTGGATCCAGTTTTTTGCGCAGCTGATCGAAGCTGGCAATCTGCAGGTTGGTCCCAATCTTTACTGTACCTGACTGTGGTGTGATCTCGCCAAGGATGATGTGGATCAGGGTGCTCTTGCCAACCCCGTTATTGCCAATCAAACCTATGCGGTCACCCCGCTGGATCTTTAATGATAAGCGATTGATAACATTCTGCTCACCATAGCTGAAACTGATCTTGTGCAGATCAACTATCTTTTTACCCGAGGTCTCGCCTTCTTCTATATGAATACGCACCTGCTGCTGGGGTTTCAGGCGTTGGGAAAATTCCTCGCGCATTTTTTTCAGGGCACGGACCCTGCCCTCATTCCGAGTCCGCCTCGCCTTTAAGCCCTGCCTGACCCAGGTCTCTTCTTGTTCCAGTTTCTTATTAAACAAGGCGTTCTGTTTTTGCTCCTCTTCCTCCAGACTCTCCTTGTCCCTGAGGTACTTATGATATGAGCCGGGCCAGCTTCTGAGCTTACCGCGATCCAGTTCCAGGATGCGTGTCCCTAATCGTTGCATAAATGCGCGGTCATGGGTCACAAACAGGATACTGCCCTGGAAGTTGTATATCTTGTCTTCCAGCCACTGAATGGCACTTAAATCCAGGTGATTGGTAGGTTCATCCAGCAATAACAGCTCCGGTTGACTGATCAGCGCCTTACCTAGGGTTGCTCTGCGTCTCCATCCACCGGAGAGTTCACGAATCTTTTTCTCACCAGGCAATTGCATTTCTGTGATGATTCTTTCCACCTGGTTGTTGATGTTCCAACCACCACTTTCTTCAATGCGCTGTTGCAGGCTCTGTAATTCACGAAGGTCATGATTCTTTTTTTCTGAGCCTGCATGATAGGTATCGATCAGGTGCTTGAGATTGGCCAATCCGCCTTTGATGTACTCAAATACGGTCTCATCGGATTCTGCTGGTAATGCCTGTTGTAACTTGCTTACCCGAAGATGAGGTTTGGTATGTATCTCTCCTTCATCCGGCGAGAGATCATTACTGATGATACTGATAAGTGTCGATTTACCTGCACCATTGCGACCAATGAGACAGACTCTCTCATGGGGTTCTATGGTCATATTTGCTTCAGTGAGAATTTTCTGATCACCGAATTCCAGCGAAATATCTTTAAAATGTATCAGTGCAGTCATTAATTCAGTTTTGCGTCGTTAGTATGGCGGGGGATTGTAACATTAGATGGTGAGGGGTGAAGGGTGAGGCGTAATGTGTGAAGACACACATCGGTGATTTAATGACCCACTGATAATGAATGTCGCACTTTATCTATTGGACCCTGGCTTTCGCCGGGGTGACGAAAGATAATTAATGCACCATACAACCGTCATGCTGGTGAACGCCTACAGGGATGTAGGCGGTAGAGCGACTCATGGAGACTAAGCCAAAACCAACATCCAAATATTTAAATGAGCGACTGAAGGTCGCACTTTACCTACTGGATACTGGCATTCGCCGATATGACGAGATTTAGATCGAGCCACTCCTAACGTCTTTGCGTAATGACGCATGTTTGGTTTCGCCGCAATGGTAATGACGCTGACCTTCACACCTCACCCCTAACTCCTCACTTCCCCCTCAAATACCCAACTACTCTGGTCAGAATAATACTTTACTAAAATACTAGGTTATGCCATGATCGGCCTAAAACTACTGCAAAAACAGGATTTTCCTTATGAAACTGACTACCAAAGGTCGTTATGCGGTAACTGCTATGCTGGACCTGGCGCTTCATGATAATAATGTACCGGTTAACCTGGCGGATATCTCTACTCGACAGGTGATCTCGCTTGCCTATCTGGAACAATTGTTTTCCCGGTTGCGCAAAGAAGGTCTGGTATCAAGTGCCCGTGGTCCCGGTGGAGGTTATAAGCTGGCAAAAGCAGCCAGTGAAATATCCTTATCTCAGATTATTGACGCAGTAGATGAGTCTGTTGATGCTACGCGTTGTGGTGGACAAATGAATTGCCAGGGCGAAGAACAATGCCTGACACATGACCTTTGGGAAGACCTCAGTACGCAGATCAGAGGCTTTATGACTGGCGTCACTCTGGCTGATCTTACCAGCCGACGTTCAGTGAAGACGGTTTCACAACGGCAGAACGCCATACCCATGGTTCAACATTAGTAAAAAGGCATCAAGATGGAAAAAACAGCAATCACATTAACTGACAACGCTTTTAATCACATAAACCGCTACATGGGAGACAAGGTGGACTCGGCCGGTCTACGACTTGCCGTCAAACCCACTGGCTGTTCGGGTTACCAGTACGTGGTTGACCTTGCAGAAAAAATTAATGATAAAGATGTCACGGTTAATACCCGGGGTATCAATATTGTGATAGACGATCAGAGTTTTCGATACCTGGATGGTACTGAGCTGGACTATGTGCGTGAAGGTCTTAACGAGGGATTTCGTTTCAAGAATCCCAATGTCTCAGAGAGCTGTGGTTGTGGTGAAAGTTTTTCAATGAAGGAACCTGTAGAGCAGGATTAAGGACCGATAATGTCAACGCAATCCAAAGACGTAGAAAACCTGGTCGGCCAGGAATACAAACACGGTTTTGTAACCGATATTGACACAGATACTGTCCCGCCAGGACTCAATGAAGATGTCATCCGTTTAATTTCCAAAAAGAAGGAAGAGCCTGAATGGCTGCTGGAATGGCGACTTAAGGCCTATCGCCACTGGTTGAAGATGGAGGAACCCGAATGGGCACATGTTAATTATGAACCTATAGACTTTCAGGCCATCTCCTATTACTCCGCGCCAAAGTCTAAAGATCACGGGCCCAAGAGCCTGGATGAAGTCGACCCGAAGCTCATAGAGACCTACGAGAAGCTGGGTATCCCCCTACATGAACAAAAGATGCTGGCCGGGGTGGCCGTGGATGCGGTATTCGACAGTGTCTCGGTGGCCACCACATTCAAGAAAAAATTATATGAAGCCGGTGTTATTTTTTGCTCCTTTTCTGAAGCGGTACGAGATCATCCTGAGCTCATCAAACAATACCTGGGTAGCGTGGTACCCGCGGCAGACAATTACTACGCGGCACTGAACTCCGCGGTCTTTACCGATGGTTCATTCTGCTATATCCCCAAGGGCACACGTTGCCCCATGGAACTGTCTACTTATTTTCGTATTAATGCCGCCAATACCGGGCAGTTTGAACGCACCTTGATCGTCGCTGATGAAGGTAGCCATGTTAGCTATCTTGAGGGCTGTACTGCCCCCATGCGAGACGAAAATCAGTTACATGCCGCAGTGGTGGAACTGGTAGCACTGGACGACGCGTCGATAAAATATTCCACGGTGCAAAACTGGTACCCAGGTGATGAAAACGGTGTCGGTGGAATTTATAACTTTGTCACCAAACGAGGCGACTGCCGTGGTGTTAATTCGAAGATTTCCTGGACCCAGGTGGAAACTGGCTCAGCCATTACCTGGAAGTATCCAAGTTGCCTGTTAAAAGGTGACAACTCAGTGGGTGAATTTTATTCCGTGGCGGTGGCAAACAATTACCAACAAGCCGATACCGGGACCAAGATGATCCATATTGGTAAGAACACACGAAGCACCATTATTTCCAAGGGGATCTCTGCCGGTCACGGTTCTAATTCTTACCGCGGCCTGGTACGCATAGGCAAGAGCGCAGACAACGCCCGTAACTATACTCAATGTGACTCCTTATTAATGGGAGACAAGTGCGCTGCGCATACCTTTCCCTATATGGAATCTAGAAACACGACTGCAGTGATTGAACACGAGGCTACGACATCGAAGATCAGTGATGATCAATTATTTTATTGTCAGCAACGTGGAATATCTGAAGAAGATGCCGTTAACATGATCGTCAATGGCTTTTGCAAACAGGTCTTCAAGGAACTGCCTATGGAATTTGCTGTAGAGGCACAAAAATTAATGAATATTACTCTGGAAGGAGCGGTTGGGTAGTTAAAGATGTCTGTTCATAGGACGGATATCAAATAACTGGATTCCCGCTTTCGCGGGAATGACACATCCTCACCCGTCATTCCGGGGGCGCGTAGCGTAACCCGGAATCTAGTTTAAATATTAGAGCGACCACAGGTCGCACTTGATTACATTGGATGCTGGCTTTTGCCAGCATGACGAGAAAGAGAAAAGTAATATTAGAAAAAGCTTGTAACAAATATTACAACGTTCGTCATATGGACGAATATTAAATGACTGGATTCCCGGTTCCGCGGGAATGACGACACGAGATAAATTGACAAGAATAAATGAGCAACAAGGAAAGAGAATGTTAAGTATAAAAAACCTACACGTGAATGTAGACAACAAAAAGATTTTGACCGGGCTTAACCTTGACGTTAAGGCCGGTGAGGTGCATGCCATTATGGGCCCTAATGGTTCAGGGAAAAGCACGCTTGCCAATGTACTGGCGGGTCGTGATGGTTATGAGATCATCGAGGGTAGTATTGAATACAAGGGTAAAGACCTCATATCACTGTCGCCCGAAGAGCGTGCCTGTGAAGGTGTGTTTCTTGCCTTTCAGTACCCTGTGGAGATTCCGGGTGTTAACAATGTGTACCTGTTAAAGGCGGGCATTAACGCGGTTCGTAAACATAAAGGACTGCCAGAGCTGGACGCGGTGGAATTTTTATCATTGGTAAAGGACAAAATAAAGCTCGTCGAGATGAAGGAAGACCTGCTTAACCGCGCGGTGAATGAAGGTTTTTCTGGCGGGGAAAAGAAACGTAATGAGATATTTCAGATGGCCGTATTAGAGCCGACATTGGCGATACTGGATGAAACAGATTCTGGTCTGGACATCGATGCTCTTAAGATAGTCGCCAACGGCGTTAATAATCTTATGAATGAAGAACGCTCAATCATCCTCGTCACTCATTATCAGCGCCTGTTGAATTATATCGTCCCACATCACGTTCACGTATTGTCTGGTGGAAAGATCCTTAAATCTGGTGATAAGGAACTGGCAATGGAACTCGAAGAGCGAGGTTATGATTGGGTAATTCAGGAGTCAAATGCGGCATGAGCAATGAAGCCGTTGAACATTTCCTGTCACAAGCAACAGATCTGCCTGGTATGAATGACGTCGCCTGGCTGGATGAACACCGCAAGGCTGCAACTCATTCACTCTCTACCATGGGATTTCCTACTCGCCGTGTGGAGGAATGGAAATACACTGATGTCTCTGCCATCCTCAATAAAAAATTCAGTTTATCAATACCCGAACAACAAGAGGATGTGGAAACGATTCTATCCTCGGCAAAGATTAGTGATCTAGATTGCCATCAACTGGTATTTGTTAACGGCCATTTTTCCGAGACTCATTCTTGTACTGATGAACTACCGGATGGTGTAAACATCGTTAACCTGAAAGAAGCTATTTCAAAATCTGACAATGACCTTGAGGAATATTTAAACAAGCACCATCATCATGAAAAAAATGGTTTTGTTGCCTTAAATACCTCGCTCATAGCAGACGGCGCAGTTATCTGGATAGACAAAAATGTTGAATTTACAAAACCGGTTAATCTTATTTTTGTATCTACCGGTTCTAACAACACCGCATCAAACATACGAAACCTGATCGTGGCCGGGATTAATTCTCGCGTTGACGTAATTGAAACCTATGCCGGGGTAGATAATCTGGACTACTTCACCAATACCGTAACAGAAATCCATCTTGAAGACGGCGCTAAGGTGAATCATTACAAAATCCAGGAAGAAGGCGACAGTGGTTATCACGTAGGAAACCTTTTCGTATCTCAACAAAAAAACAGCTCCTTTAACTCATATCAGGTTTCCATCGGTGGCAAGCTGGTTCGCTGCGATCTTGATATCAACCTGTCTGGGACCAATGCGGAATCAACTTTGTATGGTTTGTATATGGCACAAGACACTCAACATGTCGACTTCCATACGACCGTCAACCATATCTCGCCAAACACAAGGTCTAATGAAACCTACCGCGGTGTACTGGGAGATAAGTCCCGAGGTGTGTTTAATGGCAAGATTGTCGTTCACAAGGACGCCCAAAAGACAGAGGCTCATCTTTCCAACGCCAACCTGTTGCTCTCCAGTAATGCAGAAGTAGACACAAAACCAGAACTGGAAATCTATGCGGACGATGTTAAGTGCAGTCATGGTGCCACGATAGGCAGACTGGACGATAATATGTTGTTTTATCTTCGTACCCGCGCCATTGAAAAAGACGTCGCACGCAGCCTTTTGACCTTTGCATTTGCTGAAGATGTGATAGAGAAAATAAACTACCCGCAAATATGCAAGCGCTTACAGAAAAAAGTGATGGGCAAACTTCCTGATAGCAATGTAATAGAAGATTTTGTTCAATGACTGCGAAATCCCTTATGAAACAGGCAACACAAACCGTGACTTATGATATAGAAAAGATCCGTGATGACTTCCCTATTTTGAAGCAACAGGTAAATGGTAAGCCGCTGGTATATCTGGATAACGGCGCAACGGCGCAAAAGCCACAACAGGTCATTGAAGTACTGGACCAGTATTACCGTGAATATAATTCAAATATACACCGCGGCGTACACACACTAAGTGAAAAAGCCACTGGGGCATATGAAGCCGCAAGGTTAAAGATAAAAAATTTTATTAATGCTGAATCTATACAGCAAGTCATTTTAACCAGCGGCACCACCGCATCGATTAATCTGGTTGCGCAATCCTATGGTCGCTCAACACTGAAACAAGGTGATGAAATAATCATTACCGAAATGGAACATCATTCCAATATCGTTCCCTGGCAAATGCTGTGTGAACAAACCGGGGCCAAGCTCAAGGTAGTGCCGATTAACGATAAGGGTGAACTCATTATGGAAGAGTACGAGTCACTGTTAAACGATCGCACCCGCCTGGTGGCCGTGGTCCATATCTCCAATGCCCTGGGCACTATTAACCCGGTCGAAGATATAATTAAGCTTGCCCATAACAGGGGAATCCCCGTATTGCTCGACGGGGCCCAGGCAGTCCCGCATTGCCCGGTTGACGTACAGGCCCTGGATTGCGATTTTTATTGTTTCTCCGGTCATAAGCTATTTGGCCCAACGGGTACAGGCGTACTTTATGGAAAGAAAGCACTGTTGGAATCCATGCCCCCCTGGCAAGGTGGTGGTGACATGATCCGTACTGTTCGGTTTGACGAGACCACCTATAACGACTTGCCCTACAAGTTCGAAGCAGGCACACCCGACATAGCCGGGGTCATAGGGACTGGTGCGGCTATTGATTATGTTAGTGCTATTGGGATGGACAATATCGCACACTACGAATCAGAACTGCTAGCCTATGCTACGGAGATAATGTCAGCGATTGATGGTTTGACACTGGTCGGTACTGCTGACAACAAGGCAGGAATCCTGTCTTTTGTTATGAAAGATATCCATCCCCATGACATCGGAACAATCCTTGATCAACATGGGGTTGCCATCCGTACTGGCCACCACTGTGCCATGCCCGTAATGGAGCGTTATGAAATCCCTGCGACAGCACGTGCTTCGCTTGCCCTGTATAACACCCGAGATGATATCGATCATCTGGTTGAGGCAATTAATAATGTCAGAAAGGTGTTCGCATGAGTATTGATATGAAAGATCTCTATCAGGATGTGATCGTCGATCATAATCGCACACCCAGAAACTTTGGAAAGATAGATCACGCTGACGTTTCACTGGAAGGTTATAACCCGCTTTGTGGTGATCGTCTAACGCTGTATATAAAATTTGATAATGACACTATCACTGATATCAGTTTTGATGGTTCCGGCTGCGCTATCTCAGTCGCATCCGCTTCGCTTATGACAGAGGCCTTGAAAGGCAAAACCACAGAACAGGCAGAGAAGGTATTTAATGATTTTCATCACCTGATAACAGATGAAGAACCTGAATTGGACATTGAAAAGTTTGGTAAACTTGCCGCACTTGCAGGTGTTCGGGATTACCCATCACGAATAAAATGTGCCAGCCTGTGCTGGCATACATTAAATGGATTGCTAGAAGGCAATCGTTCTTCAATAACAACAGAATAAAGAGTATGGACAACGAATTAATCACCGTTAAGCGCGAAGTAGAAGCCATTTTAATACCCGATGGAACACCCATCCTTATACAAAAGGATAGTGAAGTGACTATTACCCAGGCACTTGGTGGAAACTACACCGTGAACATCAATGGCAACCTTGCACAAATCGGTGCACAAAATGCAGATGCTCTGGGCTTTGACGTACCGGAACTGATAACAATTGATGAAGGGGATGTACAAGACGGCGTGGTCAATGAAGACCTGATCTGGAAGCAGATGCGCACCTGTTATGACCCGGAGATCCCTGTCAATATGGTTGAGCTGGGACTAATTTATAACTGCACTGTCAAAAAAGAAGAAGATGGCACCAAGGTGGTAAATATCCTTATGACTCTCACCGCGCCCGGGTGCGGTATGGGCGATTTTCTTGCCGCCGATGTAAAACAAAAGGTCGCTATGGTTCCTAACGTTGATGAAGTCAATGTAGAACTCACCTTTGATCCTCCATGGAATCAGGAAATGATGTCCGAGGCAGCGAAACTTGAAACGGGGATGTATTATTAATCTGTGAGGCCTTAGAGGGGAGGAGTGAGGTGTTCTTGATTTCGTCATTACCATATACGCAAGAGAATTAGCTCAATACCTAATCCTCCGTTCCCGCACACACAATAATAATATTTATTTCATCAGGTTTGAAACATACCTGAAACAAAAAATTCTCTACCATCATTACCACCAGGAACGCCTATCGACATACCCGCGCAAGCGGGTCTCCAGTAGATGAAGTCCGCGCATAGCGCGATCACATTATGACTAGATTCCCGCGTTCGCGGGAATGACGAAGTAGTGGACTTTAGCGGGAGTGACGGACCTTAGCAGGCTTGTTGGATTTGGGAACGCGTAGATGTTCTCTAACATGCACGCAAATGACGAATAGGATATTATCTCAACCATGACTGCGTGGATTGATGTTGCGAATTCAGAGGAATTTATCCCTGACCAATCCCGTCTTATTGAAATCGACGACATCCGCATCGCAGTCATTAATCTCGATGGTGAGTACTTTGCCCTGAAAGATGTCTGCAGTCATGAAGGTTTCCCTATGCTTGGGTGTGGAATGGAACCCGGTAAGCTTATTTGTGGTGATGAACTTGTGTGTCCCAGGCATGGGGCAAGGTTTTCTATCCGAACAGGCGAGCCACTGTGTCCCCCTGCTTATGAACCTGTTGAAACCTACCAGGTGCGCATTCATGAGGGTATGGTACAGCTAATGACCCCAAAATCCGGGTAAAACAGCAAAATAAACTATCTTACATGCACTCCAAACCAGTATAATCGCGGGTTTTCAACGGAAATTGGAGTAGTAAATGGCAACAGAACAAACCTTATCCATAATTAAGCCTGATGCGGTGGCTAAAAATGTCATCGGAGAAATCTATAGTCGGTTTGAAAAAGCTGGTCTAAGAATTGTGGCTGCGAAAATGATGCACCTTAGCAAGGAACGGGCTGGGGAGTTTTATGCTGAGCACAAAGACCGTCCTTTCTTCTCAGAGCTGGTGGACTTTATGTCTTCAGGACCTGTTCTGGTCCAGGTATTGGAAGGTGAAAATGCAATCATGAAAAATCGAGACCTCATGGGTGCCACGTTTCCCAAGAATGCTGAACCCGGGACTATCCGTGCTGACTTATGTGATATAGAAGGTGATCAAGGTGAGAATGCTGTGCATGGTTCAGATTCGGCTGAATCTGCAAGTTCAGAGATACCTTTCTTTTTCTCTAATGATGAAATCTGTCCTCGGACAAGATAACGAATGCAAGCTGTAAACTTTTTTAGTCTGACTCACGAAGGCCTACGGTCATTCTTTGCTGTTCTTGGTGAGAAACCGTTTCGTGCTACCCAGGTGATGAAATGGGTTTATCATCATGGTGTCATAGAGCTTGACCTCATGACAGACCTGAGTAAAGACCTAAGAAACCAGCTTGCCGACATTCTAGTCTTTGAACTTCCAACTATAGAATCTGAACAAGTTTCCAATGATGGAACAATAAAATGGTTGATACGGGTAGATGAAAAAAACTGTATAGAAACAGTCTTCATCCCCGAAATTGATCGCGGAACACTGTGTGTCTCATCACAAGTAGGTTGTGCGCTGGATTGTTCTTTTTGTTCTACTGGCAAGCAAGGATTTGGGCGCAACCTGACTTTGTCAGAAATCATCAGTCAGGTCTGGATTGCAAACCGTAATCTGGGGTACTTTGGTCAACGAAACAGGATTATTACCAACGTGGTAATGATGGGCATGGGTGAACCGCTATTAAATTTTGATAACGTCACCAAGGCCATGGATCTAATGAAGGACGATCTGGGTTTTGGCTTATCGACAAAGCGAGTCACATTGAGTACTGCCGGCGTGGTACCAGCTATAGATAAACTGGCAAATACCACCCGGGTCTCCCTGGCTGTTTCACTACATGCGCCAAATAATCCGTTAAGGGATACACTGGTACCGATAAATCGCAGTTTTCCTATTGAAAAGCTGCTGGATGCCTGTCGACGCTACAGTGAGACGAATAATGGGGATCCCATTACATTCGAGTACGTAATGCTGGCAAACATTAACGATTCAAAGGAAAATGCACATGAGTTAGGCCGCTTATTAAGAGGTTTTCCGGCTAAAATTAACCTAATCCCGTTCAATCCTTTCCCTGGATCAGGCTATACTTGTTCCTCAAGACCAGACCTGGACCGTTTTAGGGAGATATTAATGGAGTATGGATTGATAACGATAACCAGGAAAACACGTGGCGATGACATCGACGCAGCCTGTGGACAATTGGTTGGTCAGGTTGTCGCCAAGGCCAGGCGTCATCAAATGAATGCGGAGACGGGAATACGTTAATGAGATATTTTCTTCTGAATATAATCATATTGATGGTGATCACCGGTTGTGCATCCAATCCGACAAACCCTGGATTAAGGCCTAGTGCAGGCACAAATCAAATTGCCCTGGCAAACCTGAATCTTGCTGTTGAATATATGAGAACTGGTGATCTGGAAATTGCACTTGAACGATTAAACCGGGCATATGAGGCTGATCCCAGGCATTACGGTACACATAATGTTTATGGTTTGCTTTATCAGCGTCTGGGCGACCCTGTGCTGGCAGAAGATCATTTCAAACGTGCCATTGCTCTTAACAGTAATGATTCTGAGTCAAAAAATAATTATGGCAGCTTTCTTTGTCAAAGAGGACGTTTTGATGAAGCGGAAGAAACGTTTCTTTCTGCTGCTTCAAATCCACTTTACCAGACACCGGAAGTCGCTTACGCCAATGCTGGCACTTGTGCTATAGCAAATAATCGTAAAGATCTGGGTGAAAATTATTTAAGACAGGCGCTGAGCTTAAACCCTCGACTGTCGGTTGCATTATTACAGATGTCACAACTCAATTATGAACAGGATAACTTTCTGTCCGCCAGGGGATACCTGCAGCGATTTGAAAATTTTTCTTCACATAATGCAAGCAGCCTGTTACTTGGTATCAAAATTGAAAGAGTCCTTGGAGATGAGGACACAGAATCGAGTTATGAAATGCTATTACGTAATAACTTTTCAGATTCTCTTCAGGTTCAAGAACTCAATGAACTAAACCGACAGTAAAATGCTTGAGAATGAAATAGAAAAAGAGACTGTTTACATCGGTGCAACCCTGAAGGCACACCGTGAAAAGCAGGACGTTAGCATCCACCAGATTGCAAGCCAGCTGCATCTTGATAATCGTATTATTATTGCAATAGAAAATGACGATTATAATTCTCTTCCTGATTCCATATACATACGCGGATACATTCGAGGATACTGTAAATTACTAAATCTAAATGCAGACGAAATGCTGCAAATCTATAAGGAAAGTGCTCCCCATGCAGACCCGGAGATCATCCCGGAGATTAAGTATCCTACCCAGTCCAGCAGTAGTGACAAACCGGTAAAAGCCTTTACCTATCTTATCTCGCTGGGCCTGGTATTACTGGTGATTACCTGGTGGCAAAGTAATTTCATAGTGACCACCCCCCTAACATCACAAACACAAATAGCAGAACCTCAGCCGCCCTCAATTGATGAGGTAGAAACACTTGAAGAGATTTTACTTGATGATTACCTGCCTAATTCAGACTACACATCATTATTTCCATCAACCATTTCCATTTCGCCTGGAAATGAATCCGACCCCTCGCTTGATGCTCTGAATATACAGACCAATGACGATGTCACCGTTGATGGTCAAGTACTGGATGATATTTCCCAACAGTTTATGTCAGAGGTTAATTTTGAAGCTGAAACTTCAAACACCAGTGATGATGTGCAAAATAATGATTTCATGTCTGACAACAATGATGAAGACCTGCCATCCACAGGACCCGATACTCTGGTACTAAATATAACTGCTGATTCGTGGATTGATATTTCTGATACTAATGAACAAAAAGTTTATTTTGATCTGGGAAGGACTGGAGATCAGTTAGTACTTAAGGGCACAGCACCATTTGATATAACTCTTGGTTTCGCACAAGGCGTTACCATTGATTTTAATGGTGAGAACATTGATCCGTCGCCTTATACCCGCGCAGGTGTTGCAAGGTTCACGCTTGGGGATTAATCCTCCTCCTCGCAACTATTTCCATTGAGCATATCAATTAACGACGAATTCTAGACCGTGGCTGAACATATAAAAGTTATAAGAGGCATGCACGACACATTGCCCGCAAGTATGCCTGTCTGGCATTTTGTTGAATCTACTGTTATCAATATCCTGAATAGTTACGGTTACGAGGAAATTCGCACACCGATCCTGGAAAAGACTGAACTATTTATGCATTCGATTGGTGAAACATCAGATATCGTCACCAAGGAAATGTATACCTTTGAAGATCGAAATGGAGATCTACTCACAATGAGACCCGAAGGCACGGCAAGTTGTGTCAGGGCCATTATTGAAAATGGACTCGTCCAGTCGAAGCACAATCGATTGTGGTATTACGGTCCGATGTTTCGACATGAACGTCCACAAAAAGGACGCTTAAGACAATTTCACCAGATTGGCGTTGAAGCGTTTGGATTGCCCGGTCCGGATATTGATGCTGAGATCATTATGATATGTGCAAGGATATGGAAGGACCTTGGACTTACTGGCCTTAAACTTGAGATCAACTCACTGGGAAGTTCTGATGCCAGACTGGCTTATCGAGAAAAACTGATTGAATATTTCAGTGATAATAAAGATGCACTGGATGAAGACAGCCTGGTCAGGCTGGATAAAAACCCCATGCGTATCCTCGACAGTAAAAATCCCGAGCTTGAAAAGCTTATTCAATCAGCTCCGCAAATGGCTGATACCCTGGATGAGGAATCAAAAGAACACTTTGAATTACTGCAAAACATCCTCAATTCGGTAAATATCAGTTATACAATTAACCCAAGAATGGTTCGTGGCCTGGATTACTATAACCGCACAGTATTTGAATGGGTTACTGATCAGCTTGGCGCCCAAAGTGCCGTGTGCGCCGGTGGACGGTATGACGGTATGATTCAGCATTTCGGTGGTCCCCCTACCCCAGGAATTGGATTTGGAATGGGACTGGAACGTCTAACTATCCTTTTGGAAGAAAGTAACAGGGATGATATACCAGCAGAAAATGCTGATATTTATTTTGTTATTGCCACAGATGAAGGTATTCCAACTGCTATGTCTCTAGCAGAAAAACTCAGGGATCAATTACCAGGGATCAGGTTAATTACCCACTGTGGTGGGGGAAATTTTAAAAAGCAGTTCAAAAAGGCCGATAGATCTGGTGCACAAATCGCCTTAATCCTCGGTAAGGATGAACTGGAAAAGCAAACTGTCGGGATAAAATCGCTGCGAACCGAATCTGAGCAGCAAGAAGTCAGCTGGTTGGAACTTGTAGAGAAAATACGCGATCAAATTAGCTGACAGGCTGTTATTCAGTCACAGCAAGGTTATAATGCCTGCTCATTTTTTTAAGCATTCCTTAATATTAACCGGGCAATGTCCTTACTTGGGAGAAGATTGTTGGACGTATATCAAACAGAAGATGAACAGCTAGAAACCCTGAAAAAATGGTGGGAAGAAAATGGCAAATCTGCTCTTTTCGGAATTGTCCTGGGTCTGGGTGCCATATTTGTATGGCGTGCCTGGCAAGCCAATACTATTGCAAATCTTGAATCTGCATCGAATACATATCAAAGTGCCCTGGTCGCTACCGGCTTCAATAATCGAGAAGAAGCCCGCAAGCAGGCCATGGAAGTCGTTACAAACTATGAAAATACCGGCTATGCAATATATGCAAGATTAATACTGGCATACATCGATAACCTGGAAAGCAAGTATGATTCTGCAGAAGAGCATCTCAAAGTTGCACTAGAGAAAACAGACAATGAATCTATCCGGCACGAAATTAACCTCAGGCTTGCAAGGATATACATTGCTAATAAAAAAGCTGACCAGGCATTGACTATCGTTACATCCGGTGACCCTGGAAACTTTGCTGCGCAGTACAATGAAATAAAAGGCGATGTCTATGCTGAGCAGGGTAAAGTTGACGAAGCCAGGCAAGCATACCAACAAGCCATCACCGATTCAGAATCTCTGGCATTTGATCCGAGAATTCTGAATTTCAAAATTGAAAATTTAAGATAATCTTTTTATGTTTTATCGCCTCTTATTGCTGTTATGTTTTTTTCTACTCACAGGTTGTGAAACTCTGAACAACCTGATGGGCGAAAAAGCCGAAGACTTTGATCCTCCTGCGGAACTTACCGAGTTTGAAGCAAGCCTGAAAGTCACAGAACTTTGGGACAGAAACACAGGGAAGGGTACAGATGAACAATACCTGTTACTACAACCCAAGGTGGCTGAAAATAAAATATTCATCGCAGATACCAATAACAAGATTCTGGCACTGAACATCGAAAACGGACGAAACATCTGGACTTACACACTTGAAATGGGTGGCGGTTTCTTTTCAAAAGGTGACAAGGTTTTTATCACAGGTGGACCAGGGTACAGCGGTAACGCAGTTTATTTAGGAACAAACAATGGTGATGTGATTGCCCTGGATTCCGAGACTGGTGACGAGCTTTGGACATCAAAAGTATCCAGCGAAATTCTCGCGCCCCCGGTCAAGTCGGGCAATATCGTTATCGTGCGCACCCTTGATGGCAGAATCTTTGGACTAAATGGTGATTCTGGACGAAGGTTATGGACTTACGAAAAAACCGTTCCAGCACTAACACTACGAGGTACCAGCACACCGGCAATAGATGGTGATATCATAATTATTGGTTTTGACAGTGGAAGCCTGGCATCCCTGGACGTCAATACCGGCAGTGTAATATGGGAAACAGGTATTACCGCTGCCAGTGGCCGGTCTGAGCTCGAAAGGATGGTCGACATCGATGCCAGCCCTATGGTGTCAGGCGGGATTGTTTATGTTGTATCTTTCCAGGGACAACTTGCCGCGCTTACTCTTGATACTGGCAGGATACTTTGGAACCGTGACACTTCTTCATACAGCGGATTCACCGTGGATGATGATTATTTATATATCACCGATGACCATAGTGTAATTTGGGCGTTTGACCGATTTAACGGCGCTTCTATCTGGAAAATGGATGGGCTTTTAAATAGGGATTTAACCGCGCCGTCTTCTGTTGGTAACTATCTCGTAGTTGGTGACTTTGAAGGTTATCTTCACTGGTTGGATAAAACTACCGGTGCCTTTGTGGCAAGACAACAAATTTCAAAAGAAAGATTCATTTCGCCGCCTGTTATCGCCGGCAATATTGTATATGCTTTCACTACGGACGGGGAATTGGCGGCCCTGACATACGAATAATCGGATCGATTGTTCGAGATAATTATTTTGCCTGTCCAGCTATCATGTATCCCGTTATCGCAATCGTTGGACGACCCAACACAGGAAAATCCACTCTTTTTAACAAGATAACTGGCACTCGTAGTGCACTCATTGCGGATATGCCAGGGGTGACCCGTGACAGAAATTATGGGCTCGCCACTTACAAAAAAAGAGAAATCCTTGTTGTTGATACAGGTGGCCTTAATGATTACGTCACAAAAGATGAGGCCATATCTGACCTGGTATCACGACAATCTTTACAGGCAATTAAAGAAGCTGATGTTTTATTCTGGGTTGTTGATGGCCAGGAAGGCATTACCCTGGCAGATGAAAACCTTTCTAGTGTCATCAGGTCATCCAATAAAAAACTGTATCTACTGGTAAATAAAACAGAAGGTATGGATGAGGATATAGCCTGCGCAGAATTTTATAATCTTGGTATAGGCACACCTTATCCTATCTCTGCCAAAAAAGGTTATGGCATAGATGCGATTCTCGATGATGCCTTGGAAGATTTTCCAGTTAAAATTATTGAAGAAGAATCAGAATCCAAAACAAGAATCACCATTATTGGCAGACCTAATGTCGGAAAATCTACATTAATTAATCGCATTGTAGGGGAAGAGCGGGTCTTGACCTTTGATAAGCCCGGGACGACACGTGACAGTATCTTGGTCCCATTTACTCATCATAATAAAGAGTACGAACTGGTAGATACAGCGGGTGTGAGAAGACGTGCCCGCTTATCAGAAGATATAGAAAAGATAAGTGTCATAAAGTCACTACAGGCAATTGAGACAGCGAATATTATCATTGCTGTTATTGATGCCAGCGAGGCGTTAACTGATCAAGATCTGCACTTGCTGGGATTGACACTGCAAAGCGGTAAGCCGCTAATTATCGCTGCTAATAAATGGGACAACCTTGGACATAGTCAAAAGGAATTAATCAAGAACCAGATCGATAGAAAACTTTCATTCATTGATTATGCTTGTTATCACTTTATTTCTGCACTACATGGAACTGGCGTCGGTGATATTTTCAAGACCGTCAATAAAATTGAAAAATGCATTAACAAACAGATCCAGTCATCATATCTAACTGATTTATTATCCGATGCGGTTACAGCCCATCCTCCTCCATTAAAAAATGGTCGTCGTATCAAGCTCAGGTATGCACATCTTGGAGGTCATAACCCACTTCGGATTATAGTTCACGGAAACCAGACAAATCGTGTGCCTGATTCATATACTCGCTATCTATCAAATTTTTATCGTCGAGAATTGAAATTAGTCGGAACACCTGTTTTTATTCAATTCAAGTATGGGAAAAACCCCTACCGTCATAATCGAAACGTTTTAACAGGCAGACAGTTAAAACAACGCCAAAGGGTAATTCGATATTCTAAGAGATAGCTAGTAATTTACCAGACTACTGAGTATGACTGAGGTTGTAGTGATCCCGAATTGTAGTCAACAAACTGTTGGAAGTGTCATCATTAACCCATTCACCATCCATATCCAGGATTATCAATTCGGTTTTATTCCCCACGCCAGTCAGACTGATTTGAAAATCCTCGGCGTCAGCGGATGTTCTCCAGTCCCAGGTTCTAATCATGGTAAATAATCCTCTATCCTCAGTTTGCCCATCTATGGAATAAGAAACATTTACTACACCAGTCGCTTGGTCTTGTTCATTAATTTTAATTTCGGCATTTTGCAGAATCTTGTCTACTTCAGTCCAGGCAGTTGTATATTCTTCAGGAATAGATAGTAGCGGTTTATTATTAATTGACTCAATTGATGCCTGTTTTATGTTAGTTGTTGATGCAGGCGTCGATGAGGTAGTAGCTTGGCCTTGAGACGGCACTACCCTTGTTGCTTCACCTGGAATAGACATACTATCGTTGATGCCACTTGCCACCAGATCCGGTGGTATTTCAAGGCTAGGCATAGTTTGAGCACGTTCATATTCCCTGCTCCTGTCTGGAAACACATTATTGATCGTAGAACACCCTGTTATTAATACCATCAATAATGTAATTACAAATACTTTCATTTTACCTTCCATATATTAAATTACTTCTGCTTGTTTCATAGCTGTTTCAACTGCATCATGATATTCATCTGACAACCAGGTCAATGGTAGCCGAATACCAGAATCGATTAAGCCAAGTTTATTTACCGCCCACTTTACCGGGATCGGATTTGCTTCTACAAACAACCATTTATGCAATCCCGCAAGTTTAGTATCTAACTCACGGGCGCGCTCAACATTCCCAGATATTGCTTCCATACTCATGTCATGCATAGCCTTAGGCGTGACATTGGCAGTGACTGATATAACGCCATCTCCACCTTCTAACATAAAATCGCAGGCTGTTTCGTCATCACCGCTAAACAGTAAAAAATCATTACCGCACATTTCACGGGTAACTTTTACCCTGTTGATCTCGCCTGTTGCCTCTTTAATCCCGATAATGTTTGTTACCTCGGACAAGCGTGCCACTGTCTCAGGGACCATGTCACATGCCGTTCTGGATGGCACATTATAGAGTATTTGCGGGATCGACACCTCCTTCGCAATTACTTTAAAATGCTGAAACAAACCTTCCTGAGTCGGTTTATTGTAATACGGGGTCACCAGTAGACAGGCATCCGCACCAGCATCTTTCGCGCATTGGGTCAGTCTTATCGCCTCCAGGGTGGAATTTGCCCCCGTCCCGGCAATAACCGGTATCCTTCCGTTTACAAACTCTACGGTCTTGCGAATGACAAAACAGTGTTCTTTTTCAGTTAGAGTAGCTGATTCCCCCGTGGTTCCCATGGAAACGATGGCATCTGTGCCATTTTCTATATGGAATTCTACCAATCGTGCCAGATCGTCAAGATCCAGTTCTGTATCCGGGGATACGCCCTTCTTCATGGGCGTCACAATTGCAACACTGCTACCTTTGAACATGAATTTATGTTTTTACGTTTATACCGGGATTAACTTTATGCTTACTAAAATGTTGAAGTTCCACGTACGCGAATTTCTGAGCCACGTATGGTACTTGGCTATATTGAATATGACAAGATTATGCCTGCATTATACCCATATATTGCCGTAAGCTGGCAAAAAGTAAGCATAAAGTTAGGCCTAAGGGGTGAAGAGTGAGGGATAAAGGACCAAGAGTCTCAATATACTAAAGAGTCAGTTCAGATATTTTCGGAATGTGTTTCAGGGGATCAAATACTAAAAGTGCCGACACTTCATCCCTCTCACCTCACACTTCTCACCTGACGATTATCACTCTTGACCTGCCGTTTACCCTCACCGCATAATAAAAAAAAATAATAAGGAAATAAAATGAGCAAAATAGCCGTTGGTAAAAAAGTTCCTGATTTTAATTTACCTGCAACCGGGGACAAAAATATCAAGCTATCTTCCCTAAAAGGAAATTACGTCGTTCTATATTTTTATCCCAGGGACTCCACCCCTGGTTGTACTCTAGAAGGACAGGACTTTCGAGACAACATACGAAAATTCAGTTCTCGAAAAACAAAGATTCTGGGTGTCTCAAGGGACTCAATCAAGTCTCATGAAAAATTCAAAACCAATCAATGTTTTCCATTTGATTTACTTTCCGATGAAGATGAAAAACTTTGTAATCTGTTTGATGTTATAAAACAAAAAAATATGTATGGAAAAAAAGTAATGGGAATAGAACGTAGTACTTTTTTAATTGATGACAAAGGCGTTTTGAGAAAAGAATGGCGCAAGGTAAAAGTTGATGGTCATGTCGAAGAAGTACTAGAGGCAGTAAAGGAACTGAAAAAATAACGAGAGTGTTTACCTAGCCATCAGAACGTAACTCGGGTTCACCAGTAGTTGTATTTGTTGGCCAGGCATAAATTAATGCTTTCACCAAAGTGGCCAGTGGAATTGCAAAAAACACACCCCAGAAACCCCAAAGACCACCAAAAACCAGGATGGAAACTATGATGGCAATCGGGTGTAATTTAACTACATCTCCTACCAGTATCGGCACCAATGCATTGCCATCAAGAATTTGTAAAACAAAATACCAGATTACCAACCAGTAAAAATCTGATCCTATGCCCCATTGGAAATATGCAACCAGGGCTATGGGTATTGTTACAAAGGTCGCACCAATATAGGGGATGATGACTGAAAGACCCACGACAATTGCCAATAATGACGCGTAATTAAGTCCAAAAATACGAAACAGCAGATATGCAGCCAGGTAAACAATAATTATTTCATAAACCTTGCCACGAATGTAATTTCCAATTTGTGAGTCCATTTCCTCCCAAAGAGACAAGATTAAATTTTTCTCCGAAGGCAGAAATCGAGCCAACCAGTTCATAATATCTTTCTTGTCCTTCAATATGAAAAATATCATAAGCGGGACAAGAATTAGATAAACCAGTACCGTGATAATCACGGGGATGGAAGATAGTGAGAATGATAAAATTGTTTGGCCCACTGCACTTATTGCAGTTCGCGATGCTACGATAACCTGAGTGATAGCCTCTTCGGTAAAAATATCAGGATATTGTTGGGGTAATTTCATCAACAGCCCCTGACCATTATTTATCATTCCTGGTAACTCCTGGAAAAACTGACTGGTTTGTCGTGACAATATGGGGAGCAGCACCACGACCAGGAATATTAAAAAGGTCATAAACAGAAGAAATACCAGGTTCACGGCCAGCAAACGTGGCAGATTCTTGTTTTCCAGAAATGAGATAGACCCTTCAAGCATATATGCGATGATTAACGCGGCGAAGAACGGCGCCAGCATTCCCCCCATATAAAAGATAATGAGAAAACTCGCAATCAACAGCACCACCAGCAAGGAAGCCTGTGGGTCGGTAAAGTATCTTTTGTACCAGGAGTGGAAATATTCGAACATTGAATTAACCTGTTTCGATCTAATCTCTATGATATCGCTAAATTTGTAGTGAGGCGAGAAGTTAGGCGTTAAAAAGCCCTAACAAATGTAATATAGACAGTAATTATTAGATTTACAGTGCACTATCGTAACTATGGTCAAATCCACTTAATGTTGCAGGTCTATCTAATTTTTTTACAGGCAAACCCGATCCTGGCATCTACTAATAATTTATTACCTAATGATGGTATCTTTATTGAAATTTCTTGTCCTGCTAATCTTGTGCCTATAAATGCAAAATCAATATAATTATTCTGACCTTGCCGAGAAAATTCGTAACTGGGCATTTGATCTAGGCTTCCAACAAACAGGGATCACTGGCACAGATTTGTCAGAAGATGAAACGCATCTTCTAAATTGGTTGGACAAGGATATGCATGGCGACATGCATTACATGAAACGACATGGAACAAAACGTAGCAGACCTTCTGACCTCGTTCCTGGCACATGTCGGATCATTTCAGTGCGCATGGATTACGACCCACCTGACAGTGTTCCCCCATCAACTGTATTAGCTAACCCGGATGCTGGATATATATCTCGATATGCCATGGGCAGGGACTACCATAAGCTTATACGCTCAAAACTCCAGAAACTTGCCACCAAAATAGAATCCGTTGCCGGTGAATTTGGATACCGGGCTTTCGTCGACAGTGCTCCTGTACTGGAAAAAGCAATTGCGAGGAATGCAGGAATCGGATGGATAGGCAAACATAGTAATTTAATTAATCCCAAGGCAGGCTCATGGTTCTTCCTCGGAGAACTCTATACTGATCTCCCTTTGCCAGTTAACGAGAATTTTGAAACAGAACATTGTGGCACCTGTAACGCCTGCATTGATATCTGTCCAACTCAGGCAATCATTGCCCCATACCAGGTTGATGCCAAACGATGTATTTCTTATCTTACAATTGAATTACGCTCAAGCATCCCGATTGAATTTAGATCCATGATAGGAAATAGAATCTATGGTTGTGATGACTGTCAGATTGTTTGCCCATGGAACCGCTTTGCAAAAAATACTGAAGAAAAAGATTTCCGTGTGAGACATGGCCTTGATGCACCTCAGCTGGTGGAGTTATTCAACTGGTCTGAACAATTATTTTTGGAGCGTACACAAGGTAGTGCGATACGGCGTATTGGTCATGAATGCTGGTTAAGAAATATTGCTGTTGCCCTGGGTAATGCCCCTTCTACACCTCAGACAATTAGAGCACTCAAATCCAGACTAGACCACCCCTCAGAAATGGTCAAAGAACATGTACAGTGGGCGCTAGAACAACATATGGGAAATTAATGCTGATAAGTAAAGTGTTGGCACGTAAATATTGAGTTCAATGTCATGAGATCGTAGTCTTCACATCCCGGAGATTTGGTATTTTACAAGATCTCTCGTCATTCCCGCGGAAGCGGGAATGACGAGGAAATAGATACACGATGTCTCACTTTTTAATTTTTTTTGTCTACCCGCTCCCGAACTAATAACGTATCCCCAGCTTTTGATAGATAAAAGACAATAACCATAATGGCCCTATCAATAAAAACTGTATGTCCTTGAAGAATGAAGGGCGTTTGCCTTCTATATTGTGGCCAATGAATTGCCCTATCCATGCCAGAACAAATACAGGTATAGCAACTTGCCAGGCGGGTATGCCCATGAGGTTAGTCCACCAGATTATAGTGACCATCAAAATAAACACCAGCAAGATACCGACAGCAAGTGAGATAGAAACCAGAAAATAATAAATCATGGATAGCATAATCAGGACCAGGGTCCAATTAAGTTCAAATGGTAAGGAGGTAAAAAAGTCGGGGGTCGTAAATGACCAGATCATTGCCAACAAACTCCAGACGATCAAAGGGACACAGATCCAGTGAATTAACTTGTTTGTTGGATGTTGATGACTTTCGCCGTATTCTTCCAGTAACTGTTGAATACCTGTCATTTATCTATATTTACTTGAAAAACCTTATTGTTAATGGATATCGATAATAGATCCCATCATTGGCCTTAATAGAGGCAATAATAATCATAAACAGAATATAGATACATAAGATGGAAACCAGCAAGATCCCTACGAGGACAATGATCATTATCGCAGATACGATCAAACACAATGTCATAGTTAGCTGAAAATTTAATGCTTCCTTGCCCTGGTCATCGATAAAAGAATGATCATCTTTTTTTATTGCCCACACGACTAATGGCCCGAGCACATTACCAAAAGGAATGACAAAACCGCTTAACCCTGACAGGTGACAAATCATTGCCCAGTTGCGAGCGTCCTTATCAGGTTTTACTACTATAGTACTATCCAGTTCGGCATCATTTAACATGTCAGGTTCCGTCATTTTGTACTAATCCTGCTCATTTATTGGAAAAGTTATATTTAGCCATTTAATAATTTCATTAGCCAGGTCTGATTCATGTCCTGAAAAATATTGTCCTGTATTTTTTATAACGACCTGATCATACAACTTATTTTTCTTGTTACTTCCAGCTAACCTTCGATCGTCTATCGAATTTAATACCCCTGAGATATCCTGATGTGCATAAATATCAAGTACAGGTTGCTCGATATCTGAAAGGTTTTCAACGAGATTGTATTTTGGTTTTAAAAACTCATGATTCTGCATGCCTATTCCTACCAGCGCCTTGATTGCGGATTCCGAAGTTGTGAGGTACTGGACTGCGGTAGTTGCACCAAACCCTAATCCTATAAATACAATATTCTCGTACCCCTTATCCATTAAATATCTAATGGATGTACGCAATCTACGGTTTGCCAATATAAATGTACTTCCATATTCTGCTATACCGATATCAGGTGACAGGACTGGTAATTGTAAAGATAAAGTTGCCCAACCTTGCTGTGGTAATAATTTTCTTAGAGGGGATATTAAATCCGGCCAGTCTGCATGCATTCCTATATTGTGCAATATAATGGCGACATTGTTTCCATCAGGCTCAGATGCTTGCTGATACAGTGACAAAAAAGTATTTCTGCCAGAGCCCAACCATACAGCGCCTCCAGGAGCACGGTCTTCAACCAGTCTTAACATCAGGGTTTTTTCATACTCGGCGGATGTATTCGCCCAGGCATCGGGGATAAATGTTGCTAATACCACAATGACGAATAACACTGGCTTCATGGCGCTTCAATACCGGTATATTGGAATGTAATTTGTATTATCCGGTAATACCTCAGACCTTTCCACCGGGGAGTGAAATTATTCATTTTGAAATTGGCTATGGTAACCTTGATCGGGTAAAGTGCGCACATTCCCGATACTCCAGGATTAATTTCAGGGTTATGAATAAACTAGCAATTGCACCCTCTATTTTGTCTGCTGACCTTTCCCGGCTGGGAGAAGAGGTTCAGGCTGTTATTGATGCCGGGGCAGATCTTATTCATTTTGACGTGATGGACAACCATTATGTGCCAAATCTGACATTTGGACCTGTGGTCGTAAAGTCGCTTAGAAATTATGGTATCAAGGCGCTCATAGATGTTCACCTGATGGTCAAACCTGTAGACAGGATCATCCCTGAGTTTGCTGAGGCAGGGGCAGATTACATCACATTCCACCCTGAAGCTTCTGAACACGTAGACCGTTCACTACAACTGATTCTTGATAGCGGTTGTAAATGCGGTTTGGTATTTAATCCAGCAACACCACTGGACTACCTCAATCATGTCATTGATAAGGTAGACATGGTGCTACTAATGTCTGTTAATCCAGGTTTTGGTGGTCAGAGTTTTATTCCGTCATCATTAAGCAAACTGGCAGACGCTCGAGAGATCATCAATAGTTCTGGCAGAGATATCCGGCTTGAAATAGACGGTGGTGTAAAAATAGACAACATCCGTGAAATCGCCGAAGCCGGGGCCGATACCTTTGTTGCAGGATCTGCCATATTTGGAAGCGATGACTATAAGTCAACAATTCAGGCCATGCGCGATCAACTCGCCGAGATATAATCTTTCCGCCACATCAGGTCTAAATCATGGCAATCGTCTCCGAGGAACAATTTCAATCCTACGCCTGTGAAGGCTATAACCACATACCGGTGGTTAAGGAAGTTCTGGCAGACCTTGAAACACCCTTAAGTGCCTATCTGAAACTGGCCGACGGTCCCTACTCCTGTCTACTAGAATCCGTGGTGGGTGGAGAAAGATGGGGACGATATTCAATCATTGGCTTGCCTTCCAAAACAATAGTTTCGTTAACCGGTAATATTATATCGATACAAAAGAATGGTGAGACGGTATCCGAAATAAGTACGGACGATCCTTTTTTAGAACTTCAAAAATTCAAACAGCAATATCGTTCCCCAAAGATTGATAGCTTGCCCAGATTCAGTGGTGGACTGGTTGGATATTTTGCCTATGACTGTATTGAATTCATTGAACCAAAATTAAAAAATGATAGTAAAACCGACCCCTTAGAAACGCCTATCATCCTGTTAATGGTCACAGAAGAAATTGTCGTTTTTGATAATGTCTCTCAAAAAATCCATATTATCGTTCACGCTAATCCGGAAACTGAAAATGCTTACAATAATGCAATAGATAAACTGGAGTTAATCGCCAGCAAACTTTTTTCACCACTCCCGGAAAAAGATGTCTTACCATCCATGGACGTTGATGAATCAGATTTCGATTTTCATTTTGATAAAAAAGATTATTTCAAGGCTGTTAAACGGATCAAGGAATATATAATCGAGGGCGATGCCATGCAGGTGGTCTTGTCACAGCGCATGTCCATTCCATATACCGCAGATCCTTTTAATCTTTACCAGGCATTACGAAGCAGCAACCCCTCCCCCTATATGTACTATCTTAATCTGGGTGACTTTCACGTTGTTGGTGCATCGCCTGAAGTACTCGTCAGGCTGGATGACAAGGAAGTTACCGTAAGGCCCATCGCTGGGACTCGTCCTCGTGGCAAAGATCAGTCCGAAGATCTTGAAATGGAAAAAGACTTACTGGCCGATCCCAAGGAACTTGCAGAGCACCTGATGCTTATCGACCTTGGCAGGAATGACGTTGGCAGAATTGCAGAGATTGGATCCGTCAAAGTTACGGAAAAGATGGTTATCGAACGTTACTCCCATGTGATGCATATCGTTTCTAATGTGACTGGAAAACTAAACAATGAAAGCAACGCACTGGATGTGCTAAAAGCTACTTTTCCTGCAGGCACCTTGTCAGGTGCACCCAAGATACGGGCCATGGAGATCATTGCTGAGCTCGAACCCATTAAGCGGGGGGTATATGGTGGTGCCGTGGGTTATCTTTCCTGGGACAATAATATGGACACAGCGATTGCCATCAGGACTGCTGTTATTAAGAACGATACATTATATATACAGGCCGGTGGCGGTATTGTTCATGATTCGGTACCAGAAAATGAATGGCAGGAATCACTAAACAAAGGCAGGGCAATTTTTCGTGCCGTGTCTATGGCCTTAAAAGGCATTAACTAATTGCTATTAAGTGCTAGTTGCTGACCAATAAGTTGTGTCTATTGTCTAAGGCGATCCCGGCAACCTGGATTGGCCTTTGGGTATCAAGCGTGGGTGATCTGCCAGATCGAGGGATTGTTACGCGGTCTTACGTCCCATCATTACAATAACGCCTACAGTTAATCCCATTCCAATCAACACAATAAGAGGATGCAGTATAGACGTATGGGCAACAGCTTCTGTTTCTGATTCACCGGCAACCACCTGTGTGTTTTGAATGACCCCCATGTCAGTCGATTCTGTAGCTTCGTTTTCAACTACAGCTTCATGTGCTTTTAGCCTTGGGCCTGGATTGACTGTTTCAATTTGTCCTGTATCGGGATTTACCCAAATATATGGTGCGGAATAAACCACATCTCCATCGGTAGCAAATACAGAATATGCTAATCCGGAAATAGCGAGAAATAGTAATGTTCTAATATTATTTTTCATAAGCAACCTTGTGATAGAGCTTTGATTTAACTGAATTTAGATTAACCTGATTATCGGGTTTTTCAAGTAATTACTGCAAGTTGTTTACCTTATATTCACCAGCAGGAGTGTTTAAAAAAAATCAGGAAATTACCTATAAAAGCTATTAACATCAATAAAATAGCAAATATTATGCATATTTGTATTGGCAATTACTCGATGATAGCCTTGACCAAAGGCATATCTTACTGCGACATTAGCTTAATAAAAATAGAGATTTTTCCGGGGGGAACATAAATGGAATCCACATTAAATTCATATAATTCAATCCACTTTTTTATTTGTGTCCTGGCATTACTGCTATCACAGACTGTTACCAGTCAGGAAGTTCTGAAAGCTGACACCATCGTGGTAAACAGCAAGATCGTAACCATGGACAACCAGGACATACTCTCGAGCGACCCCGGGACCATAGTTGACGCTATGGCGATACGCCAGGGAATGATCCTCGCAACCGGCAGCAGAAATGAAATGATGCAGTTTACCAAGCCCGGGACACGGATTATGGATATGCAAGGTAAAACCATAATACCTGGCTTTATCGAAACCCATGTCCATCCGGAAAGCACTATGAACAATGTTGATCTGTATGCCGATGAACGTGATGCTTATTCATGGGCACCAGGTTTACATTTTGCGGTGCTGATCGAACAAGACGGCGCTGCAACACTGGCAAATATCAACAATATACTTAATGAATTTCCACCCGGAGCAGATGAATGGATTCATATCTACCTTATTCCTAATGAAGATACTGACTATCCGGATATAGGCTCATTGACCAAAGGCCTGTATGACGAATATATCACCATGGATCAAATCACCAACGCAATTTCAGACAATCCAGCGGTCCTGGGCAGTGGCACCGGCCTGAGTATCGTCAGGCAGAAAGATGTGGTGGTGAGGGTCACTATTGGAACCGATGGAAAAAGTCTCAGTGAGGTTCTCAAGGTGCCTCAGGCAAATAATAATCGCGTAAAATCCAGTCCGCTGGTTGCTGGAAACCCATTTGAATATTCAGTCTTTAAGAAGAATGTTGCAATGGATCTGGCAGAAGAGACGCATGCTCACCAGGGTTGTGTATGGGCAGATGATGGTCCGCATCATGGCCATCATTGCAGTCACCGAGCAGCAGTAATGAACAAACTTGCCTTTGATGCCACCAATGATGCCTGGCCATCTTTTATTCTGGCTTCCAATAATTACGTATCCCTGGCCAACGATTCCGGGGATAGGGGGATAATTACAGAAACATTCAGAGATGCATGGGAGCTCACCATGTTTCCCCCTCGAATTCCACAAAAAATGTATAACGAATTATTAACAGCGGCAATGAACAGTTATGCCAGTGCCGGTATCACCATGATTGCGTCCAGTATCGAACAAGGCAGAACGCTGGGCGGCTTTTATAATATTCTCAGGCGCGATGGTCGACTACCAGTGCGTTTTGGATATGGATACGAAATGTTCAGAAGCCCTCTACTGTATCCCTCGGGACCACAAATGGTAAATTTGCTCGGTGCCCATGTGAGCACGCCAAAAGTTAATCCATGGTTCTGGCCTATGGGGATTACTGATGGTGGCGCAGGTGATTCAAGACGTGTTGCCTGTTTTGAAGATGACCTGCCAGGGCCAGACATGTTGAAGCAACGTGAGATGTGCATGGCCGGAGAAGCCTATCGCATCGACCGTATCCTCAAACCTGCCGTTAAGGCTGGATGGCGTTTATTCAGTATGCATTCGTTTGGCAGCAATGCCTTTCGCCTACACGCCCAATGGATAGACGACGCCAGACAGGAAGCGAATATGTCCATGGATGATATCCGTGCTTTACGAATTGGCTTTGCACACGGCGGCGCCATTGGCAAGGTGCCTGATGTCATAGAAATAATGAAAGATTTCAATTTTTACGTACCTATTGCACCGGACGACGTCGCCGCCTCTGTTGCGCAGGTAAAGCGCTATGGACCCGAAGGTCTGCAATTTTTAGCTCCGGCAAAGACTTTGCTTGAAGCTGGCGTCAATGTGGTAGGAGAGCACGGTGGACGAATGGAACCGTCATTATACTTCAACGCCCTAAATCTATTCGTCAACCGGCGGGTGCGTGATTCAGAAGACCCAGCAGATGGCGGTATTATAGTAATGCCTGAAGAGGCCGTCAGCCGTGCCACAGCACTACGTTTATATACCAGCCGTGCTGCTGAATGGTTATTCGCAGAAGACCTTGCAGGAACCCTGGAAGCGGGCAAATGGGCGGATTTTGTCGTACTCGAGAAAGATTACTTCACCATGCCTCAAGCAGACTTACTAGACAATAAAGTGCTACTAACAATGGTGGGGGATAAAGTGGTTTACCAGGATCCCGTCTGGACACCGCAAATTCGCAACAACTAACAGTCCTATTATTAGTAATGATAAAAAAAGTAATATCATAAAGTTGACTCATTGAAGTAAATTAATTGGGAAAATTTTCCTGGGGGGAATATGAAACCGACTATTACATTATTTAAAAGATTGATTCCATTTCTGGCAATTTTTCCTGTTGCCTATGCGCAAATACCGGATAAAGTTTTGCACTATGCCGATACGATCGTCGTTAATGGCAATATCGTATCCATGGACAACAAGGAGATGTTATCACCTGATCCTGGAAGTATTTACCAGGCTATGGCGATACGCGATGGCAAGATCCTGGACTTGGGAAATAACAATTACATCAGATCGCTGGCCGGTCCCAATACCCAGATAATGAATGTCAATGGTAAAACCATCATCCCTGGATTAATCGAAACCCACGTACATCCTGAAAGTACCTTGAATGAGATGCCCAGTGTTGAAGCCGTTCGCGATTCCTACCAGTGGGCCCCCGGTATCCATACCGCTGTCCTGGTAGAAGAGAATCCGGCTGATACGCTGGAAAATCTAAAGCAAATGCTTAATGAATATCCGCCTGAACCCGGTGAATGGATCCATGTATTACTTGTTACTTATGAAGAACATCCAGATCTGCCAGATATCGCTGCACTAACAGCAGGTATCTATAACAACGTATTCACCATGGAAGACCTGACCCGGGCCATCCCCAATAATCCAGCAACCATCGGTAGTGGTGATAGTCCCAGTGCAGTTGTTCAACCGGGCATGATGATTCGAGTTCGTATCGGACCGGACCAAAAGAGTATTGTAGAGCCATTGCGCGTACCTCAGGCGATGCAAGACAAGCACCAAATTGATCTGTCTAAAGATAATCCATTTAATGAACTCTTTTCCAATAATAAAGCTGCCCTTGAGGAAGATGCATTTCATGCGCATCTTGAACAGGGATGTGGCTGGGCAGAGGTAGATGGTCACCATGGTCAGCATTGCAGCCACCGGGTCATCGTCATGAATCAGATGGCGTTTGATAAAACCAATGAACTTTGGCCGGGATTTGTCTTGGCAGCTAATGACATGATGACCTTAACAGACCGTGCTGGAGATCGCGGTTTGATTGGTGGCGTATTCCAGGAGTCCGAAGCCTGGTCAAGGACGATATTTCCACCCAGGGTACCAAAGGATGTTTATGACCAATGGATGAAAGACGTCATGAATCATTATGCGGAAGGTGGCCTTACGATGATCGCCTCTAGCCTGGAAGAAGGCCGTTCCATGACATCCTTTTACCGAATAATGCGCGAGGATAAACGATTACCAGTGAGGTTCGGATACGGTTATGAAATGCTAAGAAGCCCGCTACTATATCCAACGCAACCACAATTACCTGTAAACCTTGGTGCGCACTGGGGACCTATAGAAGCCAACCCATGGTTTTGGCCCATGGGTATAACCGATGGTGGTAGTGGTGATTCCAGGCGAGTTGCCTGTTTCGATCAGGATCTGCCGGGGTCTATGGCGCTGAAGCAACGCGAATGGTGTATGAATGACGAGGCCTACCGAATAAAGCAACTCCTGGTTCCTGCCATCGCCTCCGGCTGGCGACTGTTTAGCAGTCATGCCTTTGGTAGTCACCAATTCCGCCTGCATGCAGAGTGGATAGAAGAAGCTAGAATCCGTGGAAATATGACCATGGATGATATCCGTAATTTACGTATTGGTTTTGCCCATGGTGGTGCAGTTGGAAAAATTCCAGACGTTATCGAAATCATGAAAGACTACAATTTTTACGTGCCGATACGCCCCAGCGATGTGGCAGAATCATTGGTACAGGTAAAGCGTTATGGTCCTGAAGGACTGGAATTTCTGGCCCCTACAAAAACTTTACTAGAGGCTGGGGTGAAGGTAGTAGGTGAAGGTGGGCATGAATTGACGCCCAGCATCTATTTCAGGGATCTTTCCATGTTTATTACGCGAAGAATCAAGGATCCAAGTGATGTTGGTGTTGAAGGTGAATTAGTAATGCCAGAAGAGGCTATAGACCGTGTTGCGGCATTAAGACTGTATACATCTCGTGCATCTGAATGGTTGTTTGCTGAAAATGTTACAGGTAGTCTGGAAGTCGGGTACTATGCTGATTTTGTGGTACTGGATAAAGACTACTTTTCTGTACCTGTTGATCAAATTGAAGATAACAAGATATTGATGACATATGTAGGTGACCAGGTCATCTACAAGGATGAGGAATGGTCACCAGATAATATCTAAGCTGAAAATAGAAGTTAATCACGAAGCAGGGGGAGCTTTCGTTCTTCCTGCTTCTTTGATATTAAATAAAACAATAATATATTAATAAACATAACAAAATCTTTTACCTGCCAGTATGAAATT
Organism: uncultured Gammaproteobacteria bacterium; assembly: GCA_943788815.1. GTDB lineage: Bacteria > Pseudomonadota > Gammaproteobacteria > Eutrophobiales > Eutrophobiaceae > Eutrophobius. The sequence continues at coordinate 1,921,191 of CALSRS010000001.1, read as the reverse complement.
CATTAGACATTTTCAAAAACGCCCTCGCCTAATCGCAGGCCTGATCACAGCCATGGTGCTACTAGTGTGTTGTTTAGTAATGATTGCATCCTTGCTAGCGACACCAGATCGTTATTTTCAGCCTGTTATTTCACAAGCTCAGACCCTGACTGAAGATCAGAATATTGCAGGTTGGGTAGAGTTTGACAGACCAAGCTATCACATTGGTGAAGTCATTCATCAACAACTAAGACTAATGTATAGAAGTGATAAAGTGACCCCTGACATAGACAATTTACGCAGGCGTTTGAGTTTTTTCCCTCTTGAAAACCGCAATCTTTCAGAAACTGTCATTAACCACCCCGATCAAGTAGTCGAATACATTTTAAATTATGAACTACAGGCAGTACGTGTTGAACCACAATCTACTTACCGTATCGACCCATTCATTCTTTATTATACAAATGCAGAACAGGCCGATGACAATGTCTTTACCTATACCATACGCCCAACTGTAATCCATATCGGCTCCTTTTATCCAAACTATATTGATGGCGTTGTACTTCATAAAATCAAGGAAAAACTAAGTACGGCAAACCAACTTCGCCAGAGTGTCCCTGCCATCAGCGCGATAATCTTACTGAGTATCACTGGCCTTTTATTATGGCATTTTGGTCGCAGGCGCAGCATCAAGGAATTATCCGAAGAAGAACAGCTATGGCGGATATTTACTTCTGTTACTACTACTGAACTGAATAATCGGCTATCCCTGCTAAATTATGAACAGGTATTTACCAAACTTTTATATCTTCAAACAGGTGTTACACCAGAGTCTTTCTGGGCTGGCATAAACCCTGACAATGAAAAATGGAATCCTCTGGCAAAACAGGCAAGAGAAATTTTTATCGATAATTATCAGGTCGATGAACCTGATACTGAGGGACTTAATAGCATTCGATTGTTACTTGAAAATCAACTTTCCTCCCTGGTCGAAGAATCCAGATTAAAAATTGAGCAACAACCCTCTTTTAAACAAAGAATTTCAAATCAACCTGTCGTTTTAATACATGCAGGGATAACCGCATCAATTGCAGTTTTATTATTGGCAATGACACTCCTTCCTGATTTATGGTTATCTGCCGAACTTAAGAACTACAACCTTTTGATGGATGAAATTCAAGAAGGTGAAATGAATGAAAGCATGTACCTTGAACTTTCTGCCATGGGAGACAGGTCTATCAATAACAATGTTAAATTTGCCTCTCTTTATAATGCTGGAACATTAAGATCTGATAACAGTTTCTCAATGTTTAATCGTGATGATGAAAAACTGATCCTCAATACAGTCGTCAGATCTGACAGTGTTGAAAATCTTTTCATGGTGTTACTGGAGGATGGGCCATTTGATGAAGAATCTCAAATTGTTTCCGTTCTTCTTGACGGTACTGAACAGCTAAGGCGTGCGCAACTGGATCTACAGGCCGCCATTCGGATTAACCCATATGATGACGATGCCTTGAGAAACCATGAGCTGGTACTTAAAAGACGTAGTCTAATTCTGACAAAGCTGAGCGAAATCAGGCAGTTTTATCGCTCACAACAAGAAGGTGAAGAGCAAGAAGCCCTTTCTGATCAAGGAATAATTAACCTGCTTGATGCTGAATTACCCGAAGATGATGACGAGGAAGCGACTGGGAAAAATGACAGAGGCTATATGATTCTGGAGCGTTTTTAATGGAAGTAAACAGCGGAATCATTGAAGAGTTAATCATTAATTCTCCTGAATATGTGTTCGTTATCATACCTTTATTGCTTATTCTTATCTGGCAGGTCGCGTTTAATAAAAAAAGAGGAAACTATAAATTAAACGGTTTGGAATACCTGCGTTCGCATCATTGTCTAAAAAGCAGCTCTAGAAAAATTTATCGTTCAATACTTTGGGGTGGGTTTGCTGTTTTGATGGCGGCTATCTGGATCGATCCAGTGCTTTATACCAATACACCGCTAATATCTACTGAAAACCAGACACTCCACAAAAATTTTATTGTCGCATTTGATATGTCACCATCTATGAATCTTCCTGTAGAGCATAAAGGTTATGGTGGCGAAGACCTGACAGCCGGGCAGGATGGAATTACCCGATATGAAACAGCAAGAGAAGCTCTATTTGATTTCCTTCAACGATTTTCTGAGGAGAGATTTGGTTTAATCCTTTTTAGTACTGAACCTTTTCTTGCCCGTTGGCCTACAACCGATACCCAAAACCAGTTCCTGGAAGTGCTGGGTGACAATATAAGAAGGGGATCAGGCACGCAACTTGAAGCATTTTCATCCTTGACCAATATCGACAAGGCTCTGACTCTGGCAAAAGATGTCCTGGGGGGAGAAGAAGGTGCAATTATTATGATCTCAGACACCGAGGATGATATGGAAAATCTAGGAGGTGCTGTAAGGGAGCTCCGTGAAAATAACATTCGCCTTTATACGATAGGCGTTGGTGTATCAGACTATATTATTGAAAGTCTGTCACAACAATTCGCGGATGACCCAGGGTTTCGCATTTTCCAGGTAGATTCAGAGGAGGATATGAGAGAAGCGTATAAGGTCGTTAGCGATGTAGAAGAATCATCATTATTCAGTCTGGAATCGAATGTCTATGAATATGATTTAAGATGGATACTGTCTCTCATTACATTACTCGTCCTTACCGGACTACTTTGGCTAGACCAATTTTATTTTCATCAATCAACCAATGCATTTACCTCCATCAGGATAGGCGGGGCTTAATGGTATGGGATTTGAATACCCTATCGCTTTTTATAGCATTCTTATTTTACCTCTGGTTCTGTGGATATTATGGAAAGGTATTCACTACACCGGATTTATATCTTTTCTATTTAAATCGGAACAACCAACTCAGTTTTATAAAGGCCTGAAAATTGCGGCCGTAATAGTAATGTTTTTCTCTCTCGTACTGGTTGGCGCCAGGCCATATGTCGAACCACGTGCCACAGCCGATTTTATTTTTCTAAATGATATCTCCCGAAGCATGACAGCACGTAATTTCTGTAGCGAACCCAGTTTTTTGGACAGAAGCAAAGAAGTCATGCATGAAATTCTGGAAAATGTCCCTGAAGGTCGCTTTGGGATTATTGCGTTTGCACGGCTCGCATTTCCATTAACACAAATGACTTTTGATCATAGCTATCTACATGATGTGATCGACAAAGGGCTAAATGTTGGAATGATATTTGAAGCCACGGCAACAGGTATCACAAATGGCCTCTCAGTAGTTGCACAGAAAAAAGTTGGATTCCCGGAAATTTATGGTGATGTTGAATACGTCATTCTATTTAGCGATGGCTTTATGGATGGAGACTGGCGAACTGACCTCACACAATCACTGGCAGAAATCAGGCAGGCGGGCATCAAAGTGATAACCGTTGGTGTTGGCAACCCAGGAGAAACCCCCATTCTCAGGACTATTGATGGAAAATGCGTTGATGATTATCTCCAGTCGAGTGGCAGACCCCTGCGAATACCACTACAGGACGACTTGCTGAAGTTTATTGCAACTGAAACAGGTGGTGATTATTTTGGAGAGGGGACTATTACCGAATTAATATCATTTATTCGTGAGAATACTCTCAAACCCCCGGCGGAAAATACCCCGTTTACACAAGAACAACGCAGGGATATCAGTGATACTTTTCTAGTTTCTGCTACTGTGGCATTGTTAATATTCCTGCTACTCTAGTCTCCTCCTTTCTTCTGATAAAATCGTAATTTTAAATTAAAACAACTTGTATCCTGGACTTGTTGTCGCCACAATTAAAAATCTGGATAATACCAATCAGATTTAACTTCATTCCGGTATCTCAATATTATGCTACTCATGATAGACAATTATGATTCTTTCACCTACAACCTGGTGCAATATCTGGGTGAACTGGGTGAAGACGTCCGTGTCCAACGTAATGATAAAATCAACATCGAGGAAATCAGACAACTTAACCCAGAAAGAATTGTACTCTCCCCAGGTCCATGCACACCTAATGAAGCCGGTATTTCCCTTCAAATCATTGAGGAATTCAAGGAAACCACACCGATCCTGGGTGTCTGTTTGGGTCATCAATGCATAGGGCAAGCCTTTGGTGGACAGGTGGTACACGCACGGGATGTCATGCATGGCAAGACTTCACCTATACACCATGCTAATACCGACGTATTTAAAGATCTCGATGAGCCTTTCACTGCGACACGTTATCACTCACTCATAGTTGAGTATGCGACATTACCAGAATCACTTGAAATTACCGCCTGGACGGTGCGAGATGATGGGGAAAAGGATGAAATCATGGGGATGAGACATAAAGAGCTTCCAATCTATGGTGTTCAATTTCACCCAGAGTCCATATTGACGGAATCTGGTCACCAATTATTACAGAATTTTATTAGCTTAAGCGCATAAGAAAAATGAATATACAACAGGCAATTGCAAAACTTATAGACCACGAAAATCTTTCTGGTCGAGAAATGCAGGACGTAATGAGAAGCATCATGCAAGGAGAGACAAGCCCTGCACAAATCGGTGGGTTTCTAATTGCTCTGCGGATGAAAGGAGAAACCATCGATGAAATTGCGGCTGCGGCGACTATCATGCGAGAGTTTTCTCTCAAGGTAAACGTTGATGCTGATCATCTTATTGATATCGTTGGTACCGGCGGAGATGGACTACATACATTTAATATCTCGACCACCGCTGCATTTGTCATCGCAGGCGCAGGCGGTCATGTTGCAAAACATAATAACCGTTCAGTATCCAGCCGTAGTGGTAGTGCTGACGTTCTTGATATGGCTGGTGTTAAATTAGGACTTCCACCAGAACAAGTAGCAGAATGTATAAACAAAGTAGGTGTCGGATTTATGTTTGCGCCAGCGCACCACAGTGCCACCAAGTATGCTGTGGGACCACGTAAGGAGCTTGCAGTTAGAACTATCTTTAACATGTTAGGCCCTTTGACCAACCCAGCCACCGTACCCAATTTACTTATTGGTGTTTATGATAACAAGCTTGTCTCACCTGTGGCATCTGTCATGAAGGTTCTGGGGAACAAGCATGTCATGGTAGTACACTCAGATGATGGCATGGATGAAATTAGTATTGCCGCACCAACCCAGGTCTCCGAGCTTAAAGATGGTACGATTCATAAATATGAAATCACACCGGAACAGTTTGGTTTAAAGAGGGGAAATACTACCGATATCGTTGCCCATAGTATTGAAGACAGTTTTAGAATAATGCAGTCAGTCCTAAATAACGAAGCTTCCCCAGCGCGTGATATTGTTGTCATGAATGCCGGCGCTGCGATTTATACTGCCAATCTTTGCTCCACCCTTGAAGAAGGAATAAAACTTGCTCAAGAAGCACTTGCCAACGGAACTGCAAAAATGAAACTTGAAGAGTTGATTGTAAAAAGCAATGAACTAGCTGGTGAGATCTAAGATTAATCATGCGAATATGAATAAATCCAACATACTTGAAAAAATCCTGAATCGAAAACAGGAAGAAATCATCGAACGGCAAGCCAAGATTAATCTGGACTCCATAATGAAAAATGCTGGTGACGCACCGCCACCCAGAAGTTTTTATCATGCAATCAGCATGACAATTGAAAATGGAAACCCGGCGGTAATCGCAGAAATAAAAAAGGCATCACCCAGCAAAGGAATATTTCGTGAAGATTTTGACCCGGCAATCATTGCTAAATCTTATGCTCATGGTGGCGCAACTTGTTTATCTGTTTTGACGGATGTTGATTTTTTTCAGGGTGCTGATGAGTATATTAAAATTGCCAAAGAAGCCTGCGAACTTCCGGTTTTAAGGAAAGACTTTACTATAGATCCCTATCAAGTATATGAAGCACGGTCGATAGGTGCTGACTGCATACTCCTGATTGTAGCCGCATTATCTGATCAACAACTCCGTGAACTAACAGATATAACACTAGATTTGGGAATGGATGTTCTGGTGGAAGTTCATAATCGTGAAGAACTAGAAAGAGCCTTGTTTCTACGCACCCCTTTGATTGGCATAAACAACCGTGATCTGAATACATTTAAAACCGATCTAGATACAACATTAAACCTGTTAACGGATGTTTTTCCCGATCGTATAGTAGTGACAGAAAGCGGCATACATACAAATCAACAGGTAGCATTATTAAGGAAACATAGTGTCAATGCTTTTTTGGTTGGTGAAGCATTCATGTCCGCTCCAGATCCTGGTGAAAAACTCCGAGAAATGTTTGCTAACTCCTAATGTTAAAAGAGATATCCGATCTTACCCAAACCAGTGATGACCTGAAACGGCGTTGGTTTTCTGATGAAACCCTGGACATGTATGTCTGGTATGACAATAGTAATGAGATATCTGAATTTCAAATCAGCTATAACAAACAAAGTGATGAACAGGTCTTAACTTGGAATAATAAGTCTGGCCTCTCTCATCATGGTGTAGACAGTGGATCCACCGATCCAAAAAAAATGAAATCCTCTCCAATACTGACAGAAGAATCCAGACATAATATTGAGCTTGTTCGAAAATTATTTATGGAGTCAGGGAAAAAATTAGAACACGACTTGTATGAATATGTGTTTTCCCGTCTAAAGTCTGCAACTTAAGCAAGACACTACGGCGCTACTATCAACCAATAGTCCAGTCTAAAATACTACTGCAATAAGATTCAATGAGACTTTTCTTTTGGAGGAAATATTTTACAAAAACTGTTTATCCCAATAAATAACCAAAGAAATATGGTAATAAAAAAACCAGTTAATATTATAATAAAGTCACCCTCACCTGCTCCCAGAAATATTATTGACGGCCCTATCCATGAAAGAAAAACCAAAAAAAGCAAAAAAGTAAATTGGGGCGAACATTCTTTAAATTTAATCATTAATTTGCCTTTATGCTTATGAATTTACTACCAGTTTTTCAGAATCATCCCATTTAATTAGCGATAAGATATCCAATGGTGTTATAATCCCTGTATACCTATCGTCTTCCTTGATAATCAGGTGACGTACTCGATTATCTATCATGAATTCTATTGCTGCTTTCAAGCTAGTATCCGGAGGAATCGTGATAATATTTGGCGTACATACTTCCCATGCTTGTACTGTTTGAAAATTCATTTTTCGTTTTGATGCATATCCGATAAGTTGACGTGTAATGATTCCAAATAGACCATTATCATCATCAATAACAACTATGCAGGAATAATGATTCCAGTTAACCTGTTGCATGATCTTATTTAGCGTGGTGTCTATAGTAACCACTAGAGTGTTTTTCATGACATGTGATACAAGTAATTTTGAAGACATATCTTTTGCCTAATAAAGATCCTGTGAATTAAATTTATTATAATCGTGAAGATATTAACAACCAATACACATAGTAAATCAAATTTTGCGTTGCCATATTGCAACTTACTTCGGTATCCAGTTTATTTCACAATTTGCTTTTTTTATATCAGAACTATTACTTCATCGACGCATAGCTATCGTTGACAATACGCAACTTTATAATTGCCTTATTAAATATAAGGCATGGTTCTGTGAATATAAGAAAAGGAAGGGAGAGTTACTTTATTCTGATGCAATTATATGAATTTTTTCAATACATATTATTCAATGGTGATTCTACGCACATCACCAACAATAAAAATATAGGAAAACGCTCCTATCAACGCCAGTACACCGATATAAAGTATTGCACCAATAAATGACCCGGTTGCAGTTACAATAAACCCGATCGCCATGGGAGTAATAATACCGGCCAGGTTCGCAGCAAAGTTAAAAATACCTCCAGTTAAACCCAGTTGATTCATTGGTGCAATATCAGATACCAGTGTCCAACCCAAAGCAGCCATTCCCTGGGCAAAGAAAGCAACTGACAGGACCGCAATAACCGCAGCATTACTATCAACATAATTTGCACCAATAATTGTTGATGCCAATAACAGACCCATAATTATTGGTAATTTTCGTGCTACATTTACTGATTTACCACAACGTAAAAGATAGTCAGATAACCACCCTCCAAATAAAACACCGATTGATGCGGCAATAAACGGCATCACTGCAAAAAAACCGATTTTTATCCATTCCATTTGTCGCTCTGTCGCCAGGTAAGTCGGAAACCAGGTAAGGAAGAAAACTAATGTTGAATTACTTGCAAATTGCCCAAGACATATACCGGAGAGTTGACGGTATTTAAGTAATTTAAAAATCATACTCCATTCAAATTTGACGGTCTCTTTATGCCCCGATACCAACCCACCACCTGATTCTATATAGCCCAGCTCTTCCTTGTTGACGTTTATATAATCTTGCGGTTCGCGATAGTACCTAATCCATATAATGCCAAACAAGATTCCCAGGAGACCCACAATAATAAATAGCGCACGCCAACCAAACGTCGCAAGTATCCAGAACAACACAGGACTTAAAAATGCCAGACCAATATATTCACCAACTGTATATACCCCAGTTGCCATTGCCCTTTCCTGCTGAGGAAACCAGGTTGCAACTATCCGGCTATTAGCTGGAAAACAGGGTGCTTCAGCAATACCTAATCCCAGTCGCATAGCAAATAGTGTCCAAACACTATTAACCAACCCATGTAATGCGGTAAACAATGACCACAATGTCAAAGACAGAAAATAAATTATTCGAGAGCCAAATTTATCCAGCAAAACTCCGCCGGGGATTTGCATTGCGGTATAAGACCACGAGAATGCTGAAAATACGATCCCCATCAGCGCCGCACTTATCCCCAGCTCCTGAGTCAATGCTGGTGCCGCAATACCCAATATAGTCCGATCAAGATAATTGATCATTGTGCCAGTTGAAATTAAGGCGAGTATTACAAAGCGGGCGCGCGTTTTTTTAGTCTTTTTGTGTACTATACTAGATGCCATCACGACTACTTTTTATTTCAGGACCAGGCTCGGTACTTTAGCATATGTCAATGAGAAAATATCTTTCAAAACAAGGAAGCAATAATGCCGATATTAATGTGGGTTTGATTGGGTCCGGCATACAAGAATCTCGAAGCCCGCTAATGCACATACGCGAAGCTGAGGCTCAGCAGTTTTCTTTGAATTACGATTTATTTGACCTGGATTATTTCGATTTAAATTTAATCAATCTGGAAGACTTTCTTGATGAAATTGAAAATGCTGGATACACGGGCATAAATGTAACACACCCTTGTAAACAAACAATTATTAAATATCTTGATGAAATTACAACCGAAGCGTCTGATCTGGGTGCAGTTAATACTATTCTTTTTAAGAAAGGAAAACGCTATGGACATAATACAGACTGGCAGGGTTTCTACGCGAGCTTAAAAATATCCTTGCCTGATGTATCAAAAGAATCTGTTATCCAGCTAGGTGCAGGCGGTGCGGGATCTGCGGTTGCCTATGCATTAGCCAAAACCGGTATTAAAACAATATATATTTATGACCTGGATACGGACAAGACAAAGGCATTAGTTAAACGGTTAACAAATAGATTCAAAGATATAGATTTTATTATTCCTGATAATATCAAATTTGTGGCAAATAATTGTAATGGCATAATCAACACTACTCCGATTGGAATGAAAAAATATCCAGGCATGCCTCTCCCGTCTGAATATTTATTACCTGACCATTGGCTTGCCGACGTGATCTATTTTCCACTAGAAACCAAACTACTCAAAGCAGCACGTAAATTGGGTTGTAAGACTTTGGATGGTAGCGGGATGGCCATACACCAGGCTTGCGAAGCATTCAAACTATTTACAAACAAACAAGCTAATGTCGATAGAATGGCGCAAACGTTTTTTAATGAGTTTAGCTAGAGCCTGGTATTAATATGCTTAAGTTAAGCAACTGGTTTTGTGTGTCGGGTTTTGCAATTCTAGAAAGTGAGAAAAATAATTTAAAAATTCACTCCAAAGTGTAAGTTCCCGACGATTTGTAATTTAATAATCTAATTAGATTATTTAAAATCGTCATAACAAATTTCAACCGAACCATTAGTACCAAATAATTTTTTCTCAATCTTGAATATAGCTATCGATTCGAGCGCTTTCTTGTTTGATATAGTGGATTTCAAGGGGTCATCAGAACTTTTGGGGAATTTTTTACTTAAATCAGATGACTTTATCCTGCAGTCTATTCGTTCCCCATCTATTTCTGCTACAAAGGTTACAACCTTGGTCTCAGGGTTCCAACACTGTAGATCCGGAAACCTGATACTTCCATCACCGGCCCTCTTTCTTTTGTGCATAAGTTGTATCACAAAAATTCTGAAGCGCTGATACTGCTTGAGTTCATGAAGATTTCCTCAAAAGATAAACAAAGTGGCGGGCGAACTAACGAATATACAGTTATGACTATAACACAGCAAATTTATTTACTTTTTTACACATGTGGATATTGAAATAAGTTAAAGTTAAACATTAGGTAATTCATAATATACCTTGACTTATTTAACTAAAGTCTATCAAATGTAGCCGTGTAACGTAGTTTTAATGCATAATTGTATAGTGCAACGTTTTGTATCTTGGCCATTTCAGTTTTATTTCTTTTGGAATCAGTCCTGTAAATTACCTCGATAGCATAACAACATTTAAAATTTTATTTAACGAGGTTTATTTCATGAAGACAGGAACAGTAAAATGGTTTAACGAGTCAAAAGGGTTTGGCTTTATCACTCCCTCAGATGGTTCAGAAGATGTGTTTGTACACCAAACTTCAATTTCAAGTAGCGGTTTTCGCACCCTGAGAGAAGGACAGAGCGTAAGCTTTGATGTACAACAAGGCGAGAAGGGTCTACAAGCTGTTGATGTTACAGCCACAGATTAATCATTTTGAGGCATGTGAATAATCCTGATATCTGTCAGGGTTATTTCATTTTCATAAACACTAATTATTAAACTTAAGAATATTATCATTGAAAAAGATTTTTATAGGAAGCCTGTCAAAAGACACTACTGAGAATGAAGTCCGTGAGCTATTCTCAGAATATGGAACTGTAAGGTCAATTCAGATTGCAACAGATATCTTTACTGGAAAATGTAAGGGTTTCGGTTTTGTTGAGATGGAAGGTCATGAAGCCAGGGCTGCAATTAGCGGGCTAAACGGTGCTTCGGTTGGTGGAAATTTTATCAAGGTTAAATTTGAGACCCCTCGGGCAAGGCGCGTTACTAAAAAACGTAGATAGACCGCTTCACTCCTCACTATAATTCTCGATTAAACGACCAGATGTAACAGTTAAGTGTAATTTTACATTGATATCTACTATCAATAATATTAGTTGCTCAGCTGTTTCACTTTTTATCCTTCCATCATTTTCTTAACTTGCATACAATGACTTTTAACCATTGCGTTAAAAGCTCAAACAATGAAAATTAACCATATCCTCTGTTACTGTTCTCTGCTAGTAGTACCGATATCATTGTGCCATGCTCAGCAGGACCAACCCAGTATCGAGCAGCTACTTAATGAACCTTTTCTGGATGATTATTACTCCAATGTGGTTTATGGCTACAAGATAGTCACAGATACACAAAATATCGCCAGCCGTTATGTTGGCAATAGTCTTAATTGCAACAATTGCCATTTACAGGCAGGTACGAAAAAAGACGCAATACCACTAAACGTAGCAGGAATGTATCCCAAGTGGCGATCTAAAAATGGTAAACGTAACGGCATTGGTCTACGAATCCGAGAATGTTTTCTATACAGCATGGATGGAATCATGCCGCCCGAGGATGCCCCGGAAGTACTAGCGATCGCAGCCTATGTAACGTATCTATCTCAGGGACAAGTAATGGGAGAGGAACCAGATGGACGCGGTGTACCTACCCTGCCAGACACTGGTTACGATCCAAACCCTGCCAATGGCCGATCAATTTACCTGGAACGCTGTTCGAGTTGTCATGGAGAGCAAGGTGAAGGCGTAGTTGAAATGCCTCCCGTATGGGGCCTTGATTCCTACAATAAAGGCGCAGGAATGAATGATATTCATAAAGCCGCCGGTTTCATATGGGCAAATATGCCTTTAGGTAACGGTAAATCACTTAGCCACCAACAAGCTCTCGACGTGTCGGCATACCTGAATTTACAAATTCGCCCTTCAGATCCTAGAGATAGCAAATTCCTCAAACTACTGGAACATCTATTCGATTGATCGGAACACTTCTCAAAGAAGCGACACCTTCATTTGCCTGGATAGAAAAGTTACACAATTGGCGAACCGAAGCATTCGCAGGTTTTGTAGGCGCCATACTTGTCATCCCACAGGGTATCACCTATGCCTACCTTGCAGGACTACAGCCTGAATACGGTTTGTATTGCGCAATCTTCGTCACCCTGTTTTCAAGTTTACTGGGCACCTCTTCCATGATGAGTGGACCCAATACAGCTGTTGCTATACTCATAGGGACAGCCGTCCTACCTTTGGCAGGGCGTGGAAGCCCGGTGTATATCGATTTTGTTTTCCTGCTTTGTATGATGGTAGGGATAGTTCAGTTGTTATTTTGGGTATTACGGGGCGCACGTATTTTTCAATATCTTTCCCCGGGAGCCATTTCGGGCATCTCTGCTGGTGCGGGTTTTTTGATTATGATGGCTTCGCTAGACAGTATTCTCGATCTGTCTACTTTTAACACTACGTTCTTTTATGAAAAGCTTTATATCATTATTAGTGATGCCATAGATCTCGTGAACCCCTATAGTTTTGCTATTGGAATCGCAACCATAACTGGTGGCTATTTAGGTCGGCGTTTTTCCCCACGCTATTTCCTTATCATTGCTGTAACCACAGGTTATTTGTGTGGCATGCTCGTAGCGTTTATCTGGCCACAGCCAGTCACCGAGTTGGAATACCTTGGGCGCATGCCCTTACAATGGATGCCCTTTCACATTCCCACAATAAATATCGAGTATCTAATAACAAGTGTCACACTGATTCCTTATGCCATAACAATTGCATTCATAGGTCTTGCACAATCATTGGTGATTGTGAGAGAACTCAAAATGGAGACAAATCAGGACATCAACCTGGATAAAGAAGTTTATGCTCAGGGAGTTTCTAATTTTCTCGCACCTTTCTTTTCCGGGTTTGTTGGCTCTGGAAGTTTTAATCGCACCAGGGCAAACCGGAGTCTTGGTTCCACTACGCCTTTATCCGGGATCCTCACAGCAGGTTTTGTACTCATGCTTGTTACTTTTCTGGGGCCAATATTGACCTATATGCCCATGGCGGCAATGGCAGGTACCTTATTTATTGTGGGCGCAGACATGATCAAGTGGAGCGATATTAAACACTACGCTCAAGTACGCTCTGAACTGGTTATTTACCTCGCTACTTTTATCAGTATTATCTTTTTTGGTCTTACTGCAGGTGTAGCGGTTGCCGTATTTTTGTCTATTAGCGTATTCATGTTTCGAATTAGTCAGCTTGAGTTAAAGATGGAAAACACAGATTCAGGCATCCTGCTTAAGGTTAAAGGTGCTTTGTTCTATGCCTCGGTGTCTCAACTGACAGAAATATTTCATAACCATGTTAAGGAACAACTCACTGTTGACCTTCAATACACAACTCATCTCGATCAGTCAGCAATAGATTTTTTTGGTCGCGAATCCAGAAACATGGCTGCCAATGGCGGAAAATTGACACTTCTCATGAATGAAAAACAGCGTAATTTTCTAAAAAAACTGGGTGGGAGCAGTGAAATTGAACTCGTTTCACTCACAGTAGAATAGTCATATAATCAGAACTAACCCTGGATAAAAATCCACATTCACACCTAATACTATAGCGGGAGAACACAATGGAAGACAATGAAGAGAAAGTTGTAGGACGCCGTACCTTACTAACCAATATGAGTGTTGCAACGGTTGCCGGCATCGCCGCTGCCACCGGGTCAGGATCAGCACAGGCTCAGCAAAGCTCTAGTGGATTTCAACCTGCCCGTCATAGTAAGGATTCATGGTTTAACGAGCTACAGGGACAGCATCGCGTCTTTGTTGACTCTTCCACTGTAGCAGGGGGAGGAAGCGCAATACGATTTGCTAATAATATTATCGTTTCCCATATGGAAGAATACGATGGAAAGGCGTCAGATTATGCAATGGTAGTATGTTTCCGTCATGCTTCTACTCCTTACGGTTTTGGTAATGCACTTTGGGAAAAGTATGGCGAGTTTATTAATCGAGACCCTTCAGTCTCAGCACCGTCAAGCAATCCCATGTATGCCTCCAACTCCTATAGTGGATCAAACACCATTCCGAAACTATTGGATTTAGGCGTACACTTCGCCATCTGTCAAAGGGCGAGCCGTAGGGCAGCTATAAATATTTCCAAAGGAACTGGAATGTCTATCGATGAAGCTTTTGCCCTGCTTGTTGATGGGGCGGTTCCAAATGGTCACTTTGTCGCAGCTGGCGTTCTTGCCGCGACTCGATCACAGGAATATGGCTATAGCCTGTTATACGCAGAATAAACTTCAGGGTCAGAGTAAAAATTTAATTAATAGAATATATTTTACTCTGACCCTAAACGAATCTTATTGGTATTGTGTTTTTTATTAGTTATTTGACAGGTAACAATGGTTTTCTTTCATATGGAAGATGCACATCAAACATAAATAATAGTGTGTAACTCTCCATGGCATCCCCCACCAGATATGCAATTTCCATAAGTTCCTTGCTTCCAAATTGTTCTTTTAACAACTGGTAAGTATCAGAACTGACATGATGGTTTCGGAATATCTCCCTTGCCAAACGAACAATAGAGGCCTCCTTTAGCGGCACACCGGTGAGTGATTGGTCATATCGAATCACATCCAGTACTTCAGGAGATATTCCTTCCCTTAATCCAACAGGTTCATAGAGCGTCCATTCAAACACCTGATCTAACTCTCTCGCCATCGTCAGGCGAATAAGCGCGCGTACCTTGCCATCAATCCTGGTGGGAGATTTATCTACATTGGAGTGCAAACGAAGACCTCCAGGACCTGCAAGTCCGGCAAGCGAGGTGGAGTCAGGAGAGGTATATCTATCATATATCGCTTTACCTTCATCATCGAGATCAGCTCGATTGACTATAGGCAACCTTCCTCGGGATTCAAGATTAATATCGTCAGGAAAAGAAGCGAGATATTCCACCTTCGTCATAGCTGTGTTATCAGTTAAATTTTCATCATGCGTGGTAACTGACGAGCATCCAGACAACACTATAGAAAAACTAAACAATATTAATTCAATGATCCTCATTACTTTCATCAAGTCTCTCCCTCGTTAAAATAATTTAATATAGCTAATGAATAGCAGGCAATAGTAGCACTCAAAACAATATAGACCTGGTCTACATTAGAAATATTGATCTTCGACAGGCCGCATCGTTTAATAAAATATTATTAATATTGAAACCTGCAAATACAATGACTCACAAAGCCTGCGCAACTAAACATCTCATCCCATCACATTGATGGATGATTTATTTACTGACATATCTAATCTTGGTTATAAGAACGGATTATAATATTTTGAAAATCGTGCCTTGACCGTGAGAATCTCATTTTTCCTGCCTGATAATTAATTACAATCCATATACTTTGATTCTAAACAACGGGAGGCTATCTTCTTGGCCTCGGCTAGCTGATCTTGTGATAGTTTGGCTTTAATCGTATCAACGTCTTCAGTAGCAAGTCTAAAACCCTGGGCAGCTGAAAGTGAATACCACACATAGGCCATGACTGCATTCTCAGGAACGCCCTCGCCATTGGCGTACATGACACCCAGATTATATTGGGAATGGGCATGGCCTTGTACTACTGCTAGTTTGTACCACTTAATCGCTTCGGCATCATTTTTTGGAACGCCTGCCCCAATGTAATAATTGTAACCCAGATGGTTTTGAGCACTAGCATGACCTTGTATTGCAGATAATGTGTACCACTTAACCGCTTCGACATCATTTTTAGGACCGCCCTCCCCCTCTCGATACATATTACCCAGATTATTTTGACCCTGAGCATCGCCTTGCTCAGCTGCTAGTGTGTACCACTTGAGCGCTTCGGCATCATCTCTAGCAACACCCTCTCCGGTGTTGTACATGAGACCTAATTCAACTTGAGCGGCAACATTACCTTTTTCAGCCTCTTGTTTGGTCGCTTCATAATCTTGACCGTATGCTGTAGATAGCACGAAGCAAAGTAATAGTAAAACCCAGGCGTATCTGTTCATTATTAACTTTCCCCTATATCTTCAAAAATCTATTAACAATTCTGATTACAGAATACACGTCAGTTTAAGTAGCATGCAACAAAATAGGTGGATGGGCGCGTGTAGTGTCTAGGCCAGAATTGAACTATAGACACGAGGGTTTCCAACTGGAATTTAAATTAACTAGAAATACGTAAATTCAGTTACTTACGACGTTAGCTAAACGCCAAAAGATACAAATTTGGTTCACTAATATCTTATGCTATTTCGATTTGAGCCATTTTTGCCACATTAATTTCTGATTCGACCCAAAGTGGCATTAATAAAAAACTTGTTATCAATCTTCGCAATCATAAATATTTTGTCATAGACTGTTCCCTTGATATGAAAAGATATTACAAAAAACTAGCCTCCCTGCTACTTATAACAATAACATTTAGTTTTGTAGCACCTGTTATGAGTTTTGATTGTCCAATGATGTCAGCAGATATGGAATCTATGAATGATATGAACTGTCATGACATGGTCCAACCAGTTGACTCATTCGATTGCAGTGACTGTAATTTTGCAATGTGCATGTCATTTAGTAACATGACATCAAACTATATCCAGCACAATATTAAATCGATTAATAACTCTTTTGTATATCAACCCAATTTACACCCTTCTAATTTCCTCAGACAGATATACCGGCCCCCAAAAGCCTAACTCATTGCAGTAATTCAATTTGAAATTTTATAGGTATTTCTTAATGCCTATTATGCAATGGAGGTTTTTAATAATGTCTATTCGTATTCTATGTTTTACACTGTTATGTTTTATCTCAACAGCCTGTTTTTCCAGTGTTGCTAAGTATAGTTTTGATGTTGATTATCAAGAAATGAATATTACCGGGGAAAATATTCAGGCTATGGCTATCAACAATCAAATTCCTGCGCCAACCATTGAAGCAATGATTGGCGATTCTTTACAGGTAACTTTCAACAATCACATGGATGTGGAAACTTCTATTCACTGGCATGGCGTTCTCCTTCCCTATGATCAAGATGGCGTCCCTTATTTAAACACGCTTCCAATCCCACCCAACGAATCATTTACCTATGAATTTGAGATAAAACATTCAGGGACTTACTGGTATCACTCTCATACTGATTTGCAGGAACAAAGAGGAATTTACGGTGCCTTGATATTTAAAGATAAACAACCTCGCTATGAGTATGACCTGGAAAAAGTTTTGGTATTTTCCGACTGGACAAATGAAAATCCCAAAGATGTCATGCGAAACTTAAAACGCAATGATCATTACTATGCCTTTAAAAAGGATACCGTTCAGTCATGGCAGGAGGTGTTAAAAAATGGACAGATTGCAATTCAAAACCGAATAAATGGTGCCCTATCTCGGATGGGGCCTATGGATATTTCAGATGTTGCTTATGATGCTTTTCTAGTTAATGGTAAAGAGTCATCATGGATGAGTGACGTAAAACCTGGAGACACGGTAAGACTCAGGATAATTAATGCTGCGGCATCTAGTTATTTTTATCTCAATTATTCAGGCGGCAATATGACCATTGTTGAAATGGACGGGATGCCTATAGAGCCTTACCAGGTAGACAAACTACAAATTGCCATTGCAGAAACTTACGATGTCATGGTTACTTTGCCCGAAGGACCGGGGGGCTTTGAATTTCGAGCAACATCTGAGGATGTGACAGGATATGCATCAGTATATTTCGGTAGTGGAGATATTACTAACGTAAAGGATTTATCAAAACCAGACTTATACATGGTCGACCATAGTATGCATGACAAGCCTCAGATTATGTCTGCGATGGAAACACAACCAATGGATCCTAACATGGACCATAGTCAACATTTAATGCGTCAATCTAATAGTGAATTGATTGAATATTATGGGCTACGTTCGATCACTCCATTTGAGCCTGAAGATAATAAAAGTATTAGAGAAATAGAACTTAAGCTTACTGGTAGTATGGAACGTTATGTCTGGTCATTGAATGATCTGATTTTATCCGAGAGTGAAAAGATCATTATCAAAAAAGGCGAAAAAATAAGGTTGAAACTCGTCAATACTACTATGATGAAACACCCTATACACTTTCATGGTCATTTTTTTAGGGTAGATAATGGTCAGGGGAATTATTCCCCATTAAAACACACCGTTAATGTTCCTCAAATGCAGACAGTTGAAATAGAATTTGATGCAAATGATGAGAGAGACTGGTTTTTGCACTGTCATAATCTTTACCATATGAAATCAGGTATGGCGGCTGTTATTAGTTATGATGATTCTGACATCAATTCATAATCTGTCGGCTTTAAACAATTACTTGAATCTCAACATCTTCCCTGGTTTGCCTTCGCTAACATTGGTCTTCAATCTAACATGGTTTCAGGAGAATTATGGGCGATGAATGCCCGTAATAACTTTAACCTGGAATTTGATTATGACTTTCATAATGAATTTGAAATTGATATAGATTATGAACGACGTTTAACTCGTTTTTTTGGTTTGTTTTTAGGTTTTAATGTTGAAGGAGATGAAGTTCAAGATAAAGCCAAGGGTATAGCTGGAATAAACTACGTACTGCCTTTTTTCATGGAGTCTAATATTAGGGTGGATACAGATGGAGAATTTAGGCTCCAATTGCAAAATGATCATCAGCTTACAAAGAGAATACATTTTGACTGGCACTGGGATACAGATGAAGAATACAGAGTCAGACTTGGTTATGAATTTAACAAGCAATTTACTGGACTGGTTAATTATGACTCGGACTTTAAATTAGGGGGCTGGGGTTGAATTGCTGTTTTAAACAGGAAAACTGATGTTGCCCATATGAATGCAAGAATGGTGGCCAGGGACAGAATCGAACTGCCGACACGAGGATTTTCAGTCCTCTGCTCTACCGACTGAGCTACCTGGCCATATTTGATAACGATTTACTTTTTTCGTGACAAGATATTAGGTGATTAACCGCGAAACGCGTATTAAACAGATAGAAAGCGCGTTCGTCAAGTTAGGCTAACTTTCTGGTGGAACGAACTCTTCTGGAATCTCTGATCCTCCACCAAAGAAATATTTTTCCATCTCCTTTTCGAGGAATTTCCTTGATTTTGGCTCGATTAATGACAGGCGATATTCATTTATTAACATGGTCTGATGTGACAGCCACATCCTCCAGGCTTCTTGCGAAATGTTCTCAAATATCCTTTTGCCCAGATCACCCGGATAGGGTTGTGCGGCAAGGCCGTCGGCTTCCTTGTTAAGTTTCATACAATTGACTTTGTTTGACATTGATTTCCTCTGAATGATTACAGGTCTTGTAGCAGTTTTGCCACTGGAGTGGCGATACCTTTACTTAATTTATTCTCTGGTTTATACCAGTATATTTCGTCATTGTCTTTAATAACACTGGTAAATGATTTTAAGGTCACGTGTACCGGCAATATATCCAGATGAAAATGGCTGAAGGTATGGCGTAGATTATTTTTCTCTTCAAACGCACTGACCCTGAAGCCAAACTGATTTTCAATCCATATGGTGACATTTTCATCAATGGGGCACTCGGGCAAACTCCACAGGCCTCCCCAAATACCCACAGGGGGGCGCTTTTCCAGTAAGACCTCGCCCTTTTGATTTTTAATGATGGCAAATATGGCTTTTTTTACCGGCAAGGCTTTTTTTATTCGCTTTGATGGAAGAACCGATTGTTGATTATGTTGATAGGCAAAACAGTTTTGCATCACGGGACACTCGCTACATGTTGGACGACTGCGAGTACAAACGGTTGCGCCAAGATCCATCACCGCCTGGGTATATGCTGCAACTCGCCTTACTGGTGTTAGCTCTTCAGCAAGTTGCCATAACTTATTTTCAATCTTTTTTTCTCCAGGCCACCCTTTAATTCCTCGGTGGCGCGTTAATACCCGCTTTACATTGCCATCCAGAATTGGATGACGCTGCTTCATACTAAGTGACAGGATTGCGCCGGCAGTAGATTTACCTATACCTGGCAACTGAATAAGCGATTCAATATCACATGGAAACTTTCCCTTATGCTCCTTAATAATTTTTACTGCTGACCTGTGCAGATTTCTTGCCCGAGCGTAATAACCTAATCCTGACCAAAGGTGCAGAACTTCATCCAGCTCGGCATCAGCAAGGTGATTAATATCAGGAAACCGTTCCATAAATTTCAAATAATAAGGTATGACCGTTTTAACTTGTGTCTGTTGTAACATAATTTCGGACACCCAGACTCGATAAGGCGAGGGATCAATTTGCCAGGGAAGGTCATGGCGTCCTGCGGTATCGAACCACTTTAGGATCCTGCTGGAAAACTCACTCACTATTTAATAACTTCTCAATCTGAAATATAGTATGTGTGCTTGTCTGTATCGTTTTGCGTTTGATGATCATAGGCCCAATAATGGGCGGCACCCAGAAATCCGGTGTAAATCGGCTTTCAAAACTTACTAGAGTCTGATTGTCCGGGTAGTCCAGTACCTGAATAATAATTTCCCCTGATTTGAAGTCGCTTAATTCCGGAACGATGACAGCCTTGAGCGTAACCTCATTAAGGATTTCCACATCTTCTACGATGCGGGCTTTAAAACAAAAAAACAGGACACATGTCCTGGTGTTGATACCTACCCGGATGGGCCCATCTTCCAGCGATCTATTTTCTGTTATTTTATGCGAACTGAGGACGATTTCGCTGACTTGTGCCAACTGCTGATAATCCGTCAATATATCAAAAACCTGTTGGCTATCTCCCTTTATCACCATGGAAGTGATGATATGGAATTCTGATTTTTCATAAGAGGCCTGGGTATTAAGGACTTCGCCACCATAGGCATGGAAATGAACCAGTATCAGTACTAGCAGGATCCGGGGATACCCCATGACTAGCGGCCGAATATACCTTCCAGTGCTCTGTTTAGAATTTCTTCGGCGGGATCTACCGGCTGGGTTTGTTGTTGTGGCTGGGTCTGTTGTTGTGGTTGCGTCGCAGGATCAGTTGCTTGCTGTGGCTGTGTTGCTGGGACTTCAACACCCAGTGCCCTTTGCAAAACGTTGCCGATCTGCTTTTGGACTTCTCGTTGTACTACCTCGGCGATAATCTTTTCCACATTGGGTAGACAACTGGGGTCACTGGCATTGCCGGAACATTTAATGGGAATACTATAACCACCAATATCATATTGTTCCTCTCCCCGGGTAGCTGTCCCCTGGTCTGCGGAGGCTATCATGTCGTAATTAATGTTGTTGTTATTCAAGTTGATCACTGTCCCTTGACCTGTGACCTGAATTCCCGGCGCCTTGATTGCCAGATCATTACTTCTAACAACACCACCCCTGATATCCAGGGTACTGGAAAAGGTATCAAACGGCGTCTGTTCACCCCTGTCGATCTGCATGGGTCTGCGGTTACGGATCATGATCTCCACCTGGGCCAGGACCCTGGCCACATCCACTCCCTGTAATACACCATCTTCAAGAAATATTTTGCCATTCCCATTTAGATTTTTAATCATACCTGGTGTATCGATACCGCTGGCAGTGACCTTTAATTCCATATTCCCTGTACCACTAACACTGGACGCACCAAACACGTCTACCATTAATGGATCAATGTTAATCCCCTGAAGTGCGGAGTCAAAACTCATAGTCGGCTGATCTGATGTTGCGTTCAGGCTGATATCACCTCGATAACTACCTTCATAAAGATTTGCTGATACCGGTGACAGCTTGATCTGCCCATCCTTGGCATTCATAGCCAGAACTACATCGGATACCTTTGCGTTGGAGATGATTAATTGTCCGATCTTTAATTCACCCTGGGTATTTAATGAACGCAAGGTTTCCAACGGTAACTGAGCTGCTGCACCGACTGCGGTCTCTGGTGTCAATGGCCGTTGCTGGTCACCATCAGCGGGTGGTAAATATCGATCTGCATTTATCTTATCTATGTCTATTCCGAAGCTCACCGCTGAGTTTTCAAAATCTGTTATCGATAAGGTACCATTCAATTTCGATTCATCCAGGGTCATGGCAAGACGACTAACATTCATATGATTGGCTGAACCATCAAACGCAGTTGATAGTGCGACATTAGTATAGGCACGGTTATCTGCGGTATCAGGAGGATCCTGGTTTAACTGACGCATGAGCTGGCAAAAACTGAAAGGCGCAACCTCAATATCTCCCTGGTATTGCCGCGCACCAAAGATTTGTTCTGCGCTGATATTACCTCTTACATTCAAACCAAGACCGGCAATTTGAAAATTATTCAGGTTTAAGGACTCGGTCTCAAGGTTTAGCCTGGAGTTGGCAGACAGATTCATTTCCACCGGGGAATTAGGTATCTGCTCCCCGGCAAATACCAGCTTTAGATCCAGGGGGCTAACGTTTAAATTGGTTCTCGTGCCGTTAATTGCCGCACTCAGGTTGATAGATTGCATCACCTCACCCAGATCAGCCTGGTCAATCGCTTTGAGGAAAGGCCCGATCTGACTACCTGACAAGGCCAACTGCCCATTAATAGAGCCATTATCTCGTTGCATATCGTTAGCTACCAGATTTCCGTTTATCCGTATCCCCAGGGCATTGATAGAAAGCGCAGGAATATTGATGTCTCCATTTGTCATATTGGCATCGAAACGGGTTTCAATGGTATAGGCCTTATTAGACATACTGGCCAACTGCCTGCCATAAGTGGTCAACGATGAATCTGCGCCGCCCTGGATCTGTCCCAGTAATTGCATCAATGAAGGTAAGTCTGGACCCGCCGCATTGAGATTACCGCGAATAGTTGGCGCTGATGAATTCATTGCCGAGGCAATAATATCCCCGGAGATATCTGATCCCAATAGACTGGCGTTTAGACCGGAAATATCAAAATCACCACCACCCATATCAGCATCAATATCCGCAGAAAAATTAAACTGGCGGTTTCTAACATTTTGTATTTGTGTAGCCAGTTGCGACAGACTGGAATCGGCACCCCCCTGTAACTGTCCCAATACCTGTAGCAGCATTGGTAAGTCAGGACCACTAGCGGAGACCTCACCTATGATCGCGGCAGAATCTGATTGCAGACCACGGGTACTCAGAGCAGCGGTAAATTGCGAACCAATCATGCTGGCCTGCATATTTGAGATAGTCATCTCATCACTTTCCATGTCTGCAGTAATCGCAGCATTAAAACTGAACGCCCTGTCATTCAGACTGGCCAGTTGCGTTGCCAACGGTTCAATTTCTGCTACTTTAAAGAGTAACGCCAGGTCATTACCTGTCAGATTAATATCCGTTTGCACTGTTGGTTCGCCGTTGCGAATCCTAATGGCCTGGACCTCGCCGGTAAGCCGGGTACCCAATGCGGAAAAATTCAGGTCATTGATAACCAAAGAGTCACTTCCAAGATCGACACGAATGGCGCTGTTAAGAGTAATGTCTGTAGAATTTTGCGGAACGTTTGGGCCAACAAGCATCGTAGTAAAATTCAATGGTGCAATATCATAGATCTCGTTGTCCAGGTCATAATTCAATGTACTGCTTAAAGCTACATCTGCTACCAGCTCCGGCTGATTAGATACCGCATCAAAGGTCATATTTAGATCGATGGGTTCACCGTAGACCAGTTCACCGGTGGTCATTTGCAGATTAGAAATGGCGGATCGTGTTCCCGTAGACTGGTCATCCCATGTCAGACTGGTATCTCGAATATCTACACCTCCCAATACGATTGCCGCAAGCGACAATGTGGTATCAGAACTTTCCCGCCCAGACATGTCTTCCGCCATGTCATCCCAATTAGTCCTGCCAGATGCGTCTTTCATCAGGTTGATAGCCAGGCCATGCACACGAACGGTATCGATCTCGTATTTTTCCTGTAGCAATGGCATAAGTTTCAACCTGACCATGGCATGTCGCAGTTGCAGGAAAGGCATATCTCCAAACCCAGGGGCATTACCGATAGTAACGTCGTTGATTTCCACTCCGAGCCACGGATAAATGGTGACCACAACATCTCCATTGATAGACATTTCCCGGCCTGTTTCCTCTTCAAAACCATCAGCAATCATGGCCTTGTAATCATTGGGATCCAGTGTGGATATATAAATAATAATAGCTGCCAGCGCGACGATTACCAGGCCGAAAAGTATGCCAAATATCTTGATGAACGATTTCATACGTACCTCTACCGAGTAATGTTATTGGATGCCTTTCAGGTATTCGCGTCCTGATGCAATTGCGTTTCTTACCTGCGCCGGCGCAGTCCCGCCTATAATATCTCTGGCATTAACAGAACCATTTAGTTCCAGATACTGATAAATATCCTCATTAAGATTCGGGCAAAATTCACCCAACTCATCCAAGGTCAGTTCAGATAAGGCCTTGCCGTTTTCAATGGCATAACTGACAGTTTTACCCACAGCATCATGAGCATCCCTGAAGGCCATCCCAGCTTTAACCAGATAATCCGCAAGGTCGGTTGCCGTTGCATAACCCTGACTGGCCGCATTTAACATGGCATCTCTGTTAACAGTAATTTCAGGAATCATGCCAGCATAAATTTCCAGACTGCCATGTAAGGTATCTATTACGTCAAATAGAGCAATCTTGTCTTCCTGGTTGTCGCGGTTATAAGCCAATGGCTGTGCCTTCATCAATGTGAGCATGGCCATAAGATCACCAAATACCCTGGCACTTTTTCCCCTCACCAATTCCGGGATATCCGGATTTTTTTTCTGGGGCATAATGGATGAGCCGGTACAGTAGGCATCATCGATATCGATAAAACCAAACATGGGGTTGATCCACAAGATCAGTTCTTCTGAAAACCGTGATAAATGCATCATGATAATTGAGGCTGCCGAACAAAATTCAATTACGAAATCCCGGTCGCTGACGGCATCCATGGAGTTTTGAGCAATTCGTTCGAAACCCAGTAGCTCAGCGGTGTACTCCCTGTCCAGAGGATAACTGGTGCCGGCCAGTGCTGCAGCCCCCAGCGGTAAACTGTTGACCCGCTTTCGACAATCTACCATACGTTCATCATCGCGTTTTAACATTTCAAACCAGGCCATTAAGTGATGACCAAAAGTCACAGGTTGTGCCACTTGTAAATGGGTGAATCCGGGCATAATAGTTTGTGCTTCACTTTCTGCCAGATTGCAGATGGCGCCCATTAATTTTTGCAGCGAACCCCGTATCTGATCGATTTCATCTCGTAAATATAGTCTTAGGTCGGTGGCTACCTGGTCATTTCGAGATCGGCCGGTATGAAGTTTTTTTCCAACGTCACCCACCTTTTGTACCAGCGCAGATTCAATGTTCATATGGACATCTTCGAGTTCCATTTTCCATTGAAAATCACCTGCCTCAATCTCTTTGTGGATAGCCTCTAATCCCTGAATAATGGTATTAGATTCATCTTCTTCAAGCACACCAACCTTCATCAACATGCGGGTATGCGCAATGGATCCCATGATATCGTGCCGATATAACCTGTAATCGAACGAAACTGATTCTGTGAACTTTTCCACAGAATTATTCGTCGTGTGGTGAAATCGTCCACCCCAGGGCTTTTCTGATGTATTCTTGGATGTCATTTACAGCGGAGTCCGGTAACGTTTAAAGCCAACATTATAGCCTAACATGATGCTTACGATTATGGTTTTACTTAAAAAAGATGGACAATAAACAACAACACGGCACTTTTTTACCCGATTTTTGCAACGTCAGAACTTTGTTTGTCATTATTCTACTGGCAGAACTCCTGGCTTTATTCCTTTCTCTTTCACAAAATCCGTCTTTGTATATTCGTACGGTCGATCTGGCCATGAATTCATTGTTTATCCAATGGGTAGCTTTAAGTTGCACCGCATTGTTATGTATCTTTAGAAAGTACTTACAAAAACTAACAGAAAAATGGGTTGCAAGTATTAGCTACTGCTTAACATTAGTGGTTACCTTTATTGTTTCTGAACTGGCATGGTATATCTTTGTACTGCAGCTAGAATCAAATTATATCAATAGTGGGCATACTGTTTTTATAACGCGAGTCATGTCCATCAGTGCCATCGCATGGGCATTGGCATTGAGATATTTTTATGTCAATCACCAATGGAAACTACGTATCGAATCAGAATCCGATGCCAGATTCCAGGCATTACAATCCAGAATCAAACCGCACTTTTTGTTTAACTGCATGAATACCATCGCCAGCTTAATCCGCCGTACACCTGATCTTGCGGAAGAATCCATAGAGGATTTAGCAGATTTGTTTCGGGCCAGCCTGCAGGACACCCAAAAGACAACTACTCTGGATGACGAAATCAACCTTTGCAAAGGTTATCTTCGTATAGAAAAACACAGGCTGGGTGAAAGACTTACAGTCAACTGGGA
Source organism: uncultured Gammaproteobacteria bacterium (assembly GCA_943788815.1). Taxonomy (GTDB): domain Bacteria; phylum Pseudomonadota; class Gammaproteobacteria; order Eutrophobiales; family Eutrophobiaceae; genus Eutrophobius. Next base: position 1,894,485 of record CALSRS010000001.1, on the reverse strand, counting down.
TCTGGACAATATTCCTGGTAATTTCTCGCTACCACTGCTTTGCATTCAACCCTTAATAGAAAACGCTATCTATCATGGGATTGAACTAAACCCTGATGGCGGCATAATTTCTATATCTGGAGCAATGGACGACGGGAATATCTCAATCAAAATTATGAATCCCATTAACCAGTCTCCCTCTAATACCACCAGTAAAGCCGGCAACAGAGTTGCACAAGAAAACATCAAACAACGCCTTGCCTCATTTTTTGAATACGACAACCTGCTTACGGTGAATCAGGAAGAAAATTCCTATTCCGTCACTATATTAATACCTCGACGAACATGAAAATACTGATAGTTGATGATGAACAACTAGCCAGGCAACGAATGCATGACCTGGTAAGTAAAATCAATGATGATTTTGAAATTCTTGAAGCCGATAACGGCAAAAATGCCATCGAGAGCGTTGAGCAATATCATCCTGACACCATCATTATGGATATTCGAATGCCCGTCATGGATGGACTGGAGGCTGCTTCACATATTGCAGCGCTCCCCTCTCCTCCTGCTCTGATATTTGCGACTGCCTACGACAAGCATGCCATCCAGGCATTTGAAGCCAATGCTATTGATTATTTATTAAAACCTGTCCGTGAAGAAAGGCTAATCCAGGCTCTTGAGAAGGCACGCAAAATCTCGGCATCTCGTCTGGACACACTACCTGCCTTACAAGGGACAAATCCAGTACGCACACATTTAAGTAGCCCCAGCACCGGTAAAACATTACTTATCCCGGTAGAGGAAATTGGCTGCTTTAAGGCAGATCAAAAGTACGTGGTGGCCTACTGGAAAGACAAAGAAACATTACTGGATAAACCATTAAAAAGCCTGGAGCAGGAATTTTCGGAATCATTTTTCAGAATACACCGAAATGCATTAATCGCACTAAAACAAATCCAGTCCCTGGAAAAAGGTGAGGATGGTGGCTGCATAGTACGGCTAAAAGACAATAATGAAACTTTTTCTGTCAGCCGTCGGCATATTGCTGAACTCAGGAGACGGTTGAAGAATTTATGAGGTGTGGGCAATATGATGCCGCGAGACTAATTCAGCTTATCTACATACTTATCATTCCTATGTTTACGGGAATGGCGAGAAAGTTTTACTACTTTTTTTTTACTTAAAACTTGCTGCTTCTCTTGCTGCAGCAAGATTGGCAAGTCGGGCGATCACACCATAGATATAAAACCGATTAGCATGTGAATCTGGTGCTTTATCTTTATCTGGTGAAATACAACAATCATCAAATGCCAGAGGTTCAAATCGCATGCCGGGTGAATTCAAATTCTCATCTGCACTTTTTTTGGCATGTACCCTGTAAAATCCACCGACAACATTTTTATCTATAGAATAGACTACCGGTTCTGCTGAGTTTTTATCTTCCCCCCAGGTTTCATTGGTGTATACACCTTCCTGGATGATGACTTTGGTTACTTTTTTCCCTTCCTTGGTTGTTGCCATTTTTGTGCGGTCTTTTCTGTTTAACTCCAAAATCTCTTCAGCGCTATGGGCCATCATTACACCCATGCCATAGGTGCCAGATTCTGCCTTTACGACTACGTATGGTCTTTGATCTACATTATATTCTTCGTATTTTTTCTTAATTGAAGTTAATAAAGCATTAACGTTATTTTCAAGGCAGCTATTTCCTTCACGTTTCATAAAATCTATTTCACCACAATTTCTGAACAACGGAGATATTAACCAGGGGTCCAGTTCCAGTCTTGTGGAAAACTCTTCGGCAATGTCCTGGTAGTTTTTAAAATGGCCAGACTTCATGCGACTAGACCAACCCAGAGACAATGAAGGCGTAACTGGTTGTGCAAGCTCTTCCAATATGGAGGGCCTGCCAGCAGACAAATCATTATTTAATATGACAAGGTCAGGATAAAATTCATCATTTACATATATGCGATCGTCATTTCGCTTAACAGGAAATAACTTTACCTCATCATCATTATCCAGGGTAATTGTTACTGCTTCGGTCAAATCTTCCATTAATGAACCTAAGACAACTTCAAATCCGGCCTTAGTTATTAGTGAAGATAAGACCGCGACATTTTTTAGGTAAAATTGATTTCGAGTATGATTCTCAGGTATTAGTAATATGCGATCAACACGCTTGCCGATTTTTTCAACGGCAAGTTGAATTGCCTGTATGCAAAGTGGTTCAAAATCTGGGTTCAAATTATTAAACCCTGCTGGAAACAGGTTAGTATCAACGGGTGCGATTTTATATCCTGCATTCCTGAGATCGACAGAGGAATAAAATGGCGCAGGCGTCAATCGCCACAGTTCTCTAAACCAGGACTCAATTTTGCTCTGCTTATTTATAAATTGCTCCTCTAACTGCATCAACGGCCCTAATAATGCCGTTGTTAGATGAGGAACTGGCGATTCGGATTTACTCACGTCCTACCTTATATTCTTAAATCGTGTTGAATTATACATTTGATAACCCAAAATACATCTTTATCTAATATCACCCCATCGCGACTGGAGTATCGCTAATGCTGAAATCGCTGCGGTTTCTGTTCTGAGTATTCTGGGACCCAGGGAAACGGCTAAATAACCTGATTTTTTACATATTTCGAGCTCATTATCACTTAAGCCCCCTTCTGGGCCGCATATTAATGAAATATCAGCACATTCGTCTTTTAAATCAGATAATGAGCTGTCAGATTCGGGCTCAAGTACAAAACGCATTGAATTTGTATCTACACTAATCCATTCCTCCAGTTTCACCGGTTCGAGTATAGTAGGCAGAACATTACGACCGCATTGTTCACAGGCACTAATAATGATTTTTTGCCAATGTTTTAGCCGTTTCTCGGAACGCTCACTATCAAGCCTGACATTACTACGATCTGTCATGATGGGTACAAAAATATAGACACCAAGCTCGACTGCTTTCTGGATTGTAAAATCCATCTTTTGTCCCCGGGAAATACCCTGGGCCAATGTTAACCTGAGTCCAGACTCGCGATTATCCTTGACGAAGACTTCCGGATGTATAGTAATTGAACGTTTACTTTTGCTTATGATGGTTGACTCAAAATACCCACCATTGCCATCAAATGCATAAATCACATCCCCTACACGGTGTTTTAATACATGACTTAAATGATGAAAACTATCGTCTCCTATGGAAACGGCTATGCCTGCTGTCAGATTGGTTTCTACATATACTCTTGTTTTTCTCATGATAAACACTATATATTAAAAAAGAGATGAATCACTTACTATCATATATCAGGTACTAGCTATGGTTATGAACGAAGCAACAAATGGACAAATATACGAAATGACTCAAACAGAAGCCAAGTTTAATATAGGTCAACTTGTTACACATAAACTTTTAGACTATCGCGGGGTTATAGTTGATATTGATCCGGTATTCCTTGGCACTGAAGAATGGTACCAGAGGGTGGCAAAAACCAGTCCTCCAAAAAATGCCCCCTGGTACAAGGTCCTTGTAAATAAATCACTATATGAAACCTATGTCGCTGAGCGTAATTTACAGGTAGATACTTCCACTGAAAGTATCGAACACCCAATGATTCATACCTATTTTGACGAATTTAATAACGGCAAATATATTAATCATTCCTGGCAATTGAATTAATCATTCGGAATGTTTAAATCACTGTCGGAATTTTTTGACCAGCATACCAACGCTGGCAATACACAAAATGAAACCAGGGAGCGTACGCTAGAGCTCTGTGCTGCCGTGCTTATGCTTGAAATAGCGCTAGCAGATTCACAAATCGGTGATGAAGAAATCAAGGTTATCGAAAAGGCCATGGCTTATCATTTTCATCTTAATAGTGATGAAATTAGCGAAATAATTAACACCGCCAAAAATGAGTTTGATCATGCTATTTCACTTCATGACTTCACCAGAACCGTTAATGACGCCCTGGACCAAAACGAAAAAGCGACTGTCATAGAGTTATTATGGCGTGTTGCGGTTGCAGACAATGTCATTGATAAATACGAGGAATATTTTATCCGCAAGATTGCCGATTTGTTATATGTATCCCATAAGGACTATATAAAAGCCAAACACCGAGCCTCTGAGTAACCCCTTGTGCAATTGTCTTTAAACAGGAATTCTAAGTTCTCCCCTCTATTATTTTAGATTAAAACAGGATATACCCCTGTTATTTTGCACCATTTTTGCGCAGGCGCGTATAACATTGTCTAAAATAGCTTTATAATCTGCCCATGGAAATACCCGGCTACATTATTAAAAACGAAACCGGCAAAGGTGGCATGGCCACCGTTTATCTGGCTATTCAGGAATCCCTTGGTCGATCTGTTTGACTTAAGATTCTAGATCATGTCGATGCGGATGAGTCAAAAGACCTTATTGAACGGTTTATGGCAGAGGGTCGGATTATCGCATCACTCTCGCATCCTAATATCATCACTATTTTTGATATTGGTGTTGCGAATAATATGTTTTATATTTCAATGGAATATGTTCAAGGTGGTGACCTAAAGCAGCGTCTTGAATTACCAATGTCCGATGACGAGTCCCTGGATATCCTTGCAAAAATATCCAACGCGTTAAATGAAGCCCATAAACATGGAATTGTCCACCGTGATGTAAAACCTGCAAATATTCTGTTCCGCGATAGTGCGACTCCCTTATTGACTGATTTTGGTATCGCCAAAGAAGTCGACAATGAGCATGATCTTACGTCAACAGGTATTTTTCTCGGTAGCCCCAACTATGTCAGTCCTGAACAGGCCGATGGATTAAAGATCGACGGAAGAGCTGATATATACAGCGTGGGTTGTATCTTTTATGAAATGTTGACCGGAGAAAAACCTTATACATCTACTTCGGTAATTGACATCGTCATACAGCATAAGCAGGCACCCATCCCGCAGTTACCAGAAGAACTCAGTGAGTATCAAGATCTGCTGAATGGCATGATGGCAAAAGATCGGGATAAGCGTATCCCTGATGCGGAGACTCTGGTCCAAAAAATTGAAAAGGTTCAAAGAAAACACAAAAAGCATACTCTGGATATCGATATCATCGGCGGATGGGGACAATTAGACCCTGTAAAACGAGACAAGCGGGGAAAACAGATCCTGGTTGGCATGTTATTACTGGGATTAATTTTATTTTCTACACTTGAATATATGGATATTCAATTAAAGACACCCGCATCAAACACTGCGGCTGCATCAACACAGACGGTACTCTCGGAATCACAAGTATCAATCCCCACAGCGATACAAACTCAAAATACGTCAACTCAGACTACACCAATCAGTGTGCCGCCCCCCCAGGAAGCTGAACCCGGTCCTGAATTAGACGAGGTAATAAGTGCTTTGATCTGGCTGGGAAACAAAAGTCTGGATGAGTTAAAACTAACCTATCCACCAAAGGATAACGCCTATTATTATTTCAATCGACTACTGGAAATGAATCCTGGAAACGATATAGCAATAAAAGGAATTTATAGTATTGCAGAACAGTACGCAGTGCTGGCGGAACAGGCTATGGTTAATAATGAACTTGATAAAACGTCTAGCTATGTCGACATTGGTTTAAAAATAGATCCCAATAATCAGGCCTTACTCAGCCTCAAACAATTTGTTCAGAATGTAAGTCGTCAAAAGATTTGGGACAAAATAGCGTAAATGTTAAGAGAGACTTTTAACTATTATAGTCTTGTTTCACTGATTTATATATATTCTTAAATTTTCCTTTCTCCTCTGTTGTAATGTTTCGTATTTGATAATGGTTCTTCTATCCATAATTTCATGATAGCGGCCAAAATACATATCTGCCGGCGTAATATTATCAAGTGACTCATGGTAACGTTCATGATTGTAGTATTGTACAAATTGCCGGATAGCATGTTCGAGTTCCCACGGATAATAATAGTGCTCCAGCTTCACGACGTTCTTCATGGAGCGGTGATATCGCTCTATCTTGCCTTGTGTCATGGGATGGTACGGTGCGCCACGGGTGTGTTGCATCTGATATTTACTCAGATAATCCTTCAATTCCGAGGAGATATAACAAGGCCCGTTATCACTCAGTAAGCGAGGTCGGTGTTTGACCGTTATCTCGTTGACTCCCGTGGTCTCAATCGCCGCATCCAGCGTCTGCTTCACGTCATCAGCTGCCATGCTGGTTGTTAACTTCCAGGCAATGATGTAGCGGGAGTAATCATCTAGAACAGTGGACAGGTAATACCACCCCCAACCAACAATACGAAAGTAGGTGAAGTCAGTCTGCCAAAGCTCGTTGACTCGTCGTGTTGGATTCTGAAACGAATCACCCGCTTGCATCAGGATATAAGCAGGACTGGTAATGAGATCGTACTGCTTTAACAGTCGATAAACGCTGGATTCCGAGATGAAGTAGTTGTGCTCATCGGTGATGGTCCAGGCAAGTTCCCGAGGCGATTTGTCAGGGTACTGTAACGCGAGCTCCAGACACTGCTCCTTCACCATCTCAGGTATCTTATTCCAGAACTGTCTCGGGGACCGATTATCTGGCTCCAGGCCCTCTGGACCATCATCCAGGTATTGCCGATACCAACGATAGAAACTGCTGCGGCTCACACCTAACTCGGCCAGAGTGCGTTTCACGGGTAATTCCGACGCCTCTACCAAGCGGATCACTTCCAGCTTTTCAGCTGCTGAAAGACTCATTCGTCTTCCCAGGTCGACTCCAAGCCAAGCACACTTTTTTTAAGTACCTCGTTCTTCAGCATGATGTCAGCCACCAGGCGTTTGAGCTGGTCATTTTCTTTCTTCAGGTCGGTCACTTCAGTGGAGTTTGCTTCCCGTTTTATATCGCCCGCCAGACGCTGTTTACCCGCTTCCAGGAACTCCTTACTCCAGCGGTAATACACGTTTTGATTCAATCCTTCACGGCGACACAGCTCGGCAATGCTTTCTTCTCCACGCATCCCTTCCAGTACAATTCGGATCTTTTCTTCAGAGGAATACTTCTTACGGGTACGACGACGTATATCTTTAACTAATTTCTCGCTATTATTGCTCATAATGAGACTCCTATTTATAAGTTTAACTTATCAGAAGTCTCTCTTAGAAATCAGCTCAATTCTGTCTCATATGCTTTGACGGGATACACCAGACACATCTTTTGTAGCACCGGTAAAAGCCCCCTTTGCATGCCCGAAGAGTTGGGCTTCGAGAAGTTCTGGTGAAAAAGCAGCACAGTTGATCGTCAACAAGGGAGATGATGAGTTCGGACTATTTTCATGGATGTATTTTGCGATTAGTTCCTTACCACTACCGGATTCTCCTTCAACAAGGACAGGAAAAGGGGTATTGGCAAATTGCCTAACCACTTCATGCAAGGTTTTTATTGCAGGACTTTTGCCAAGAAAATCTTCACCACTAGATTCCCTGCTACCTCGGGATGACTCGGCTTCCAGCATCATCTGCTGATGTTGTAAGCGCGTTTTCAATAGTGGGACGTCACAGGGTTTAGGAACAAAGTCTACTGCACCCAGGGTCAGTGCATGCTGGATATTTCCGGCTTCATTTTGTCCAGATAAAACCAGAATTTTTATATTTGGATTGTAAGCAACCAGTTCTTCAATTAACTTGAAGCCTTCTTCGGGGCTATGTGGATGAGGAGGTAATCCCAGATCTATGAGCGCAAGGCCCGGTTTATCTTCTATCTTTCTTAATAACTTATTTGTTTGATCCCGACTTTCTGCTGAATGAATGGTAAATTCATCAGCCAGCGCGATAGATAATGACTCCACAATAAGTGGATCATCATCGACAAATAGCACATGTGTTTTCATTATTCTATTTTTTACACCAGCTTGGTTCTATACCGAATGAAATACTTAACGGCAAATATTAATGCTCAAAATACAATTATGTTTAAGGCGCTACAAGCATAATGGCAGAATGTGGCTTAAAAATGAGAAAATTTAAAAGTAAATGAGGTGAATATCACTCAACCAGACCCAGATTTCTCCATATCTTCTCACAAGTAACATACCTGTTCATGGAGTAGATATGTAAGCCGGGGGCGCCAAAATCCAGTAATGCCTGGCAAATTTCCGTGACTACTTCCAGACCAAAATCCCCAATCGCCTCGAGATCATTACCATAGGTCTGCAGTCTTCGAAGTATCCACTGAGGTATTTCTGCCCCGCATCTGTCTGAAAACCTGACCAGTTGCTCACAGTTTGTTATCGGCATAATCCCAGGTACCACCGGTAAGCAGATATTTTGACGTTCGCAATTATTGATGAATTCATAATATGCATAAGGGTTATAAAAATATTGGGTGATTGCGCCGTTCGCACCGGCATCAACTTTACGCTTGAAATTTTCAAACTCGGCTTCGACACTAGTAGACTCAGGATGAAATTCCGGGTAACAGGCGACATCTATACTGAAAAAATCACCTGTGGTTTCTCTTATAAACGCAACCAGGTCACTGGCGTATTTAAATTCCCCTATATTTTTGCCATCAGCTGGCAAATCGCCACGGATGACAACCAGATGCGTAAACTCCAATTTACGATACTGATCTAGCACACCGGATATCTCTTCTTTACTACTATTGATACACGAGAGATGTGGCGCAACGGGAATCGACGTACTTTGTTTGATCGAAATAGCGGATTCCAGCGTTTGTTCCCTTGCACTGCCTCCCGCCCCGTAGGTTATTGAAAAATAATCAGGCTGTAGCGCCGCGAGCTTGGTCTGTGATTCAAGCAGAACACGCTCCGCTTCAGCGGAGCGTGGTGGAAAAAATTCGAAACTGAACTTTTTCTGGTATTGCGCTTGAGCAGACATTGTCAATTAAATCGACGTCAAAAATGCATTTTTCAACTGATGCAAATGTCGATTAATACCTATAGTACTCAGGCTTGTAAGGCCCGGAAACATCCACGCCTATGTACTTTGCCTGTCTGTCCGTCAGTGTTGTCAGGTCCACACCAATTTTTTTCAGGTGTAGCCGCGCTACTTTTTCATCAAGATACTTAGGTAATACGTAAACCTTATTTTCATACTCCCCGGTCTTGGTGAATAATTCGATCTGGGCCAGTACCTGGTTAGTAAAAGAATTCGACATTACAAAACTCGGATGCCCGGTCGCGCAACCAAGATTTACCAGCCTTCCCTTAGCTAGCAGGATAATTTTTTTGCCGTCAGGAAATTTTACATGGTCCACCTGCGGCTTAATCTCATCCCATTCACACTCTTCAAGATCTGCAACATCAATTTCATTATCAAAATGCCCGATATTGCAGACTATGGCTTCATCTTTCATACGTTTCATATGATCAAATGTGATGACGCTGCAATTTCCTGTTGCTGTTACAAAAATATCTGCCTTATCGCAAATATCATCTAAAGTTACGACACTGTATCCTTCCATAGCAGCCTGAAGTGCACAGATGGGATCAACTTCAGTCACAGAAACAATGGCACCTAGACCGCGTAATGATTGAGCACAACCTTTTCCTACATCACCAAAACCCAGCACAACGGCTTTTTTTCCGGCAATCATTACGTCCGTTGCCCGCTTTATTCCATCTACCAGTGACTCACGGCAACCATACAGGTTATCGAATTTTGATTTTGTGACCGAGTCATTGACGTTAATCGCGGGAAAGGGCAATGTCTTATCTTCTTGCATCTGATAGAGACGATGCACCCCTGTGGTGGTCTCTTCGGTCACGCCTTTAATGTTTTCCTTAATCCTGGAATACCATCCCGGAGATGATTGGAGCTTTTTCTTAATAGCTGCAAAGAAAAACTCTTCTTCTTCGCTACCAGGATTATCCAACACACTGATATCCTGTTCTGCCTGTGAACCAAGCGTGATCAGCATGGTTGCATCACCCCCATCATCAAGAACCATGTTGGGCGCACTACCATCGGGCCATTCCATAATCTGGTGAGTGAAATCCCAGTATTCCTCCAGAGACTCGCCTTTATATGCAAATACCGGGATCTGCTGATCAGCAATCGCGGCCGCTGCATGGTCCTGGGTTGAATAAATATTGCAGGAGGCCCATCGGACCTCAGCACCTAAGGCGATCAGAGTTTCAATTAAGACTGCCGTCTGTATGGTCATGTGTAGTGACCCGGCAATTCTTGCACCTTTTAATGGGGCCTCGTTAGAATATTCGTCACGAATCGCCATCAAACCAGGCATTTCGGTCTCTGCAATTCGAATTTCCTTATGACCCCACTGGGATAGACCCATATCGGCCACGTGATAATCTGTAAACATGGACTTGCTCGCTACGCTCATATTGTTTCTCCTAACAATTTAAGCGAGCGCCGTTTTTTGAATTCTACATTCAAGCCTGGCGGGTGTCCGTCGCAGCGCTCCTTGAATGTGGAGTTAGTTAACCACCTGCAACTTACGTCACAGGGCACGGAAGTATAGACGCGATAGAAATATTTTTCCAGGCCAATTCAGCCTAACCAGGTCATTTCAGTCTAATGATATAAGTAAGTTTTTAGTTTATTATGCTGCGTTAGTTATTCCAGCGGCCTCTTTTAGTGCGGCGGCCTTGTCCGTCTTTTCCCAGGGGAACTCCACGTCGTTCCTGCCAAAATGGCCATAGGCTGCACTTTGTTTATAGATAGGCCTGAGTAAATCCAGGGTCTGAATTATGGCTTTGGGCCTGAGGTCAAAGTGCTCCCGAACCAAAGCAGCTATATTTTCTTCATCAATTTTTCCAGTACCGAAAGTATTTACCATCAGACTAACTGGCTCGGCAACGCCGATAGCATAGGCAAGTTGCACTTCACATTTATCCGCAAGTCCAGCGGCAACGATGTTCTTTGCTACATAACGACCGGCGTAAGCAGCTGACCGGTCAACCTTGGACGGATCCTTACCGGAAAATGCACCGCCGCCATGGTGTGCCGAACCTCCATACGTATCGACGATGATCTTTCTTCCCGTTAGCCCACAGTCACCAACAGGCCCACCGATGACAAATCTGCCAGTAGGGTTAACAAGAAAGCGGGTTTTATCTGTGATCATATTTTCAGGTAATGTCGGCTTGATAATCTCTTCAATGACAGCTTCTGAGAGTTCCTTATGTTCTACCTCAGGATCATGCTGAGTGGACAGGACAACGGTATCTATCGATTTTGGCACACCATCTTCATATAACACTGTCACCTGGGACTTTGCATCGGGTCTCAACCAGCTTAGTTTTCCTGATTTTCTCACTGACGCCTGTTTCATTACTAATCTATGTGCATAGGTTATTGCAAAAGGCATCAATACCTCGGTTTCAGTACAGGCATAACCAAACATCAGACCCTGGTCGCCTGCGCCCTGGTCCAGATCCAGTCCTTCACCTTCATTTACCCCCTGGGCAATGTCAGCAGATTGATTATCCAACGACACCACCACAGCACAGGTATCTGCGTCAAAACCCATGGAAGATGAGGTGTATCCGATATCCCGGACTGTGTTTCTGACTACATCAACGTAATCTATCACTGAAGTTGAAGTAATCTCCCCGGACAACACAACCATCCCGGTGTTGATCATGGTTTCACAGGCGACTCTGGAAGCAGGATCGTCTTTTATAAGTGCATCAAGTACGGCATCTGAAATTTGATCAGCGACCTTGTCAGGATGTCCCTCTGATACTGACTCAGAGGTAAACAGGAAATTCTTTTGCATTTAATCTGCCCTTTAAATTTAATATTTTTATTTGCTGCGATACTATACGCAAGATTAGATCTTACTGCATATTTTAGCTCGAACTTGATAGAGATGTAACCATTGATTATTAGGAGTACGTAGATGGCATTAATGCAACCACCCGTTTGTGAATTTGGCCTTGGTGCAATTGATTTTTTATTACCTGGTGTTGATGGAGAAGATTGGTCGCTGGAAAAATGCCGCGGCGATAAGGGCACTGTGTTGATGTTTATTTGTAATCATTGCCCTTATGTTAAGGCCATTCAGCATTTATTGGTTCAAGATGTGCAGAAATTACAGGCATTGGGCATACAGTGTGTAGCAATTATGTCTAATGATACTGAGACATATCCAGATGATTCATTTGAAAATATGCAGCAGGTGGCAAAACAATATAACTACCCTTTTCCCTACCTGATCGATGCAACACAGGATGTCGCAAGGGCCTACGGCGCCGTGTGTACTCCGGATTTTTTCGGGTATAACAAAGACCTTAAATTACAGTACCGTGGGCGCCTGGACGATACCACACCCTCAAACACCTCTAGCAATCCAAGACGTGACTTAGTTGAAGCGATGAAATTGATTGCGACGACAGGGAAAGGACCACAAGATCAAATTGCTAGCATGGGTTGCTCGATAAAATGGAAAGAGAAATAAGTGCGAACTTAAAGTAAGTTCTCACCTTTAGACCATAAACTAGATTTTAAACACACTGTAAACAACCATGGCACTTGCTCATCTCAACGCTGTGAGAGACAATATGTCACTCTGAGTATCAGAGTAACCCGCCTTACATTTTAAAAAATGTTATATGAAATCAATGATTGAGTCTCCTGACTTGATTATAAATGACATCGATGCTCCAACGGCAAAGGCAGGACTTTTAAATACAAAGTTTAAGCAAACATATCTAACATTTGGAGAACAACTTGCTAAGCAGGCACGAATTAGCCAATGCCATACGGGTATTAAGCATGGACGCGGTGCAAAAAGCCAATTCCGGTCATCCGGGCGCCCCCATGGGGATGGCAGATATCGCCGAGGTCTTATGGAATGATTATTTAATACATAATCCGGGCAATCCCACGTGGTTCAATCGGGACAGGTTCATCATGAGCAACGGCCATGGCTCCATGTTGTTATATTCCCTGTTGCATTTAAGCGGTTATAACGTATCGATGGAGGATATTCGTGCGTTCAGGCAATTACACTCAAAGACACCAGGTCATCCTGAATATGGATATACCCCCGGTATCGAAACCACCACCGGCCCCCTGGGTCAGGGTGTGGCCAATGCCATAGGTATGGCCATTGCAGAAAAAGTACTGGCCTCTCAATTTAACCAGAATGAATATGACATTGTTGACCACTTTACTTATGTGACAGTAGGTGATGGGTGCCTGATGGAAGGGATATCCCATGAGGCCTGTTCACTGGCTGGCACACTTAAACTGGGCAAGTTGATTGCAATTTATGACAGTAACAATATTTCAATAGATGGTGAGATACAGGGCTGGTTTACAGAAGACATTGAAAAGCGGTTTGAATCCTACCAATGGCATGTAATTAATAATGTTGATGGTCATAACCCCGATGAAATATCAGATGCCATTAAGAAAGCCAAGGATAACCCCGAACAACCCAGTCTCATTATCTGCCGGACAATAATCGGCTGGGGTTCACCGAATAAGCAAGGAAAGGAATCATCCCATGGTTCGGCATTAGGTGTTGATGAAGTTGAGCTAGTCAGAAAAAACCTGAAATGGACTAATGACCCTTTTGTGATACCGGATGAATATTATGCCGGCTGGGACGCGCGAAAAAAAGGCATCGAACATGAATCAAAATGGCAATCCATGTTCGATGCCTACAGCAAAGATCACCCCGCTCTTGCAAATGAATTTCAACGCAGGATGCAAGGTCATTTACCATCTGACTGGGATCAAACTGTAAGTCAGTATATTGAAAGCTGCGTTGAGAAGACTGAATCGATAGCCTCGAGAAAAGCATCTCAAAATTCACTCAATGCATATGGCCCAATTTTGCCAGAATTGATCGGTGGTTCAGCGGATCTTGCCGGCTCTAACCTGACAATTTGGTCAGGGTCAAAAGCGATTAGTGGTGATAATGCCAATGGGAATTATATTTATTATGGGGTTAGGGAATTTGCCATGTGTGCCATCAATAATGGCATTGCGCTGCATGGTGGATTTATACCTTATGGATCAACTTTTTTAATCTTTTCTGAATACGCAAGAAATGCTCTTCGCATGGCAGCGTTGATGAAACAGAGAAACATATTTGTGTTTACCCATGATTCGATTGGGCTTGGTGAAGATGGCCCCACACACCAGGCAGTGGAACAGACAGCAACATTAAGAATGATACCGAATATGTCAACCTGGCGGCCCTGTGATACTGTGGAAACCGCGGTTGCCTGGACTGTTGCCATAGAAAATGATACTGGACCAACTTCGTTATTATTTTCCCGCCAAAACCTTGCACATATTGAACGATCAGAAGTTGCAATTTCCAATATCTATAAAGGCGCGTACATCATATATGGTGATGAGTCGATACCCGATGTCATTATTATTGCAACAGGATCTGAAGTACAGATGGCGCTCGATGCGGCCAGGCAATATGAAAATAATGATATCAATGTAAGAGTAGTCTCCATGCCTTGCACTGACGCTTTCGATAAACAAGATGAAGCATATAAAAACAGCGTATTGCCACTAAAATGTCGAAAACGAATAGCAGTGGAAGCTGGGATACCTGACTACTGGCGAAAATATGTTGGGCTGGATGGCCTGATACTAGGGGTTCCTACATTTGGTGAATCAGCACCGGCTGAGCAGGTATACAAACATTTTGGTATTACAACCGAAAACCTCGTAGGACTGATCGAGAAAATCGCATAACTTTTCCTGAAGTAAACATCGTGGAGTAAATCAATGGCAATAAAGATTGGAATTAATGGCTATGGACGAATTGGCAGAAATATTTTGCGCGCACTGTATGAATCTGGTCGCACAGATGAAATACAAATCGTCGCAATCAATGACCTTGGCAATGCTGAAACAAACGCCCATTTGACGCGTTATGATACGGCCCATGGAAAATTTCCTGGCACGGTCACAGTAGAAGGTGACTATATGATTGTAAACGGCGATAAAATTCGCGTTCTTTCAGAACGCGACCCTGGCAACTTGCCCTGGGGTGAACTTGGAGTCGACGTCGTTCATGAATCAACCGGTTTTTTCACCAGTAAGGAAAAAGCAAGCAAACATATCGATGCCGGTGCGAACAAGGTCATCATATCGGCTCCTGGAAGTAAGGACATTGATGCCACTGTTGTCTATGGCGTAAATCACAATGTACTCAAAGCCGAACACACCGTTATTTCAAACGCATCATGCACAACAAACTGCCTGGCCCCGTTGGCCAAAGTATTACATGAAAATATTGGTATCGTCAGCGGCGTTATGACAACCATACATGCGTATACAAATGATCAAGTATTAACAGACGTATATCATTCAGATTTAAGACGGGCAAGATCTGCAACCATGTCTATGATACCAACCCAAACCGGCGCAGCTGCAGCTGTTGGGCTAGTTCTACCTGAGCTTAACGGCAAGCTTGACGGTTTTGCTGTACGTGTCCCTACCATCAATGTGTCCATGGTTGATTTAAGTTTTACGGCCGCCAAAGACACCAGCACAGAAGAAATAAACAAACTAGTTAAAGAGGCAAGTAACGGCAATCTCAAAGGAGTGCTTGATTATAATGACGAACCCTTAGTTTCAATTGACTATAACCATAACCCTGCATCATCCACCTACGATGCAGAGCTCACCAAGGTAATTGAAAAAAGGCTGGTAAAGGTAGTAGCTTGGTATGACAACGAATGGGGATTCTCCAACAGGATGCTGGACACCACAGTTGCTCTGGTTAATGCCAAATAATTAAATCTAATGCCTGACCAAAACCACTTCATCACCCTGGATGACATCTCACTTTCAGGTAAGAGAGTACTGGTACGTGTTGACTTTAACGTACCCATGGAAAACGGCAATATCCTGGATTACACCCGGATACAGGCCTCGTTACCGACCATTAAACAAATCATTAAAAATAATGGCAGGGTAATCATCATGTCCCACCTGGGCAGGCCCAAGGAGGGGAAATTCAAGGAAAGCTGTAGCCTGTTACCTGTGGCAAATGCCTTGTCTACCTTAATCGGCGAAGATGTAAAATTTGTTTCCAACTGGGACCGCATTAACGAAGAAACCACGCGCAGGATAATTTTACTGGAGAATGTGCGTTTTAATGTTGGAGAAACCAGCAACGACGAAAACTTGTCCAGATTAATGGCATCTATATGTGATATTTATGTCAATGACGCCTTTGCTGCTGCCCACCGATCTCATGCATCAACCCATGGAGTAGCAAAGTATGTGCCTATCGCCTGCGCTGGGCCACTTATGGTGAAGGAAATGGACGCATTAAGTCGAGCATTCAACAAGCCGGAGCATCCGTTAATTGCCATTGTCGGTGGTTCAAAGATATCCACCAAGCTTAAAGTTCTCAAATCTTTGCTGGAGAAGGTTGACAAGCTCATCGTCGGTGGTGGGATTGCTAATACTTTTCTCAAGGCAACTGGAATCAATATAGGGAAATCGTTATGTGAAGATAATCTACTAGTGACCGCAAATGAAATTATCGAACTTGCAAATAAACAGAATAAGGAAATTCCGCTTCCGGTAGATGTGATCTGTGGCAAGTCAGTAGACAAAAAAGCTGAGGCGCTTATAAAACCGATCGATAATATTGCCGATGACGATCTCATCCTGGATATCGGACCTCAAACCGCTTCTAATTACAAAACAGAATTGCTTAGCGCAAAAACTATTATCTGGAATGGCCCATTAGGTGTCTTTGAAATTGATCAGTTCGCCAAAGGCACTGAAGCTCTGGGTAAAGCAATTGCTCAAAGCAGTGCGTTTTCTGTTGCTGGAGGTGGAGATACACTATCTGCGATTTCAAAATTTAATATAGGTGCAGATATATCCTATATTACCACTGCGGGCGGTGCCTTCCTGGAATTTCTTGAGGGAAAAACTCTACCCGCTATAGCGATACTGGAAGAATGCGCCCTTGCATGGCATGCTACAGAAAAGGAAAATTAGTTATATAAAATGCGCAGAACCAAAATAATTGCCACACTGGGTCCGGCAACGAGTAAACCCATTACCATTGAGAAACTTGTACTCGCCGGCGTAGATCTATTCAGATTGAATTACTCACATCAGGACCACGCTTCCCATGAACAGGCGATTCTAAATGTAAGGGAGATTTCTACGAAGCTTGGAATTGAAACCGGGGTAATTGCCGATCTTCAAGGACCCAAAATCAGGCTAGAGCGATTTCGTAAAGGCAAGATTGTCCTTAAAGAGAATGACCCATTTATTATAGATACCGCTTTGGCGCCCAGTGCGGGCAATCAAAAACGCGTGGGGGTCACTTATAAAAAGCTGGCAAAAGACGTACGCAAGGGAAATATACTCTTAATTGACGATGGAAGAATTGAGCTAATTGTTGAGAAAGTTGTCGACCAGGAGATTCATTGTAGAACAATTGTTGGCGGCACTTTATCAAATAATAAAGGAATCAATCTACGGGGGGGTGGTTTATCTGCCAAGGCCCTGACAGACAAGGACAAGGCAGACCTGGTGCATGCTATACACAACGAGGTTGATTACATTGCTGTTTCTTTTGTACGTAGTGCCTCAGACGTCAAGTCCACTCGGTCTATCCTCAAGAAACTCAAGGTCCGAACTAAAATAATAGCAAAATTTGAACGCATCGAGGCAATACATAATGCGGAAGAAATTATAGAAGCTGCCGATGCCATCATGATTGCAAGAGGAGATATGGGGGTAGAAATTGGTGATGCCGCACTGCCTCCCGTACAAAAAAGATTGATCGGCATGGCCCGAGAAATGGATACAGCGGTCATAACTGCAACACAAATGATGGAATCCATGATAGGTAGCCAAACCCCACTTCGAGCCGAAGTATTTGATGTAGCCAATGCAGTTTTAGATGGCACAGACGCTGTTATGTTATCTGGTGAAACCAGTGTGGGACGTTACCCAGTAAAAGTGGTGCAAACCATGGTCAAAATTTGCGAAGAGACAGAAAAACAGAGCTCTATCCGCACATCAGATCACCGTATAAATACACGATTTGAAAAAATAGATGAAGCCATTGCGATGGCCACTATGTATACAGCAAACCACATCGGTGCCAGTGCTATTGTTGCACTCACAGAAACAGGGTCGACCTGTCTTTGGATGTCCCGTATCAGTTCAGGCATACCAATTTTTGGCTTTACACGCCACCTAAGCACTATGCGCAGGGTAAAATTATACCGCGGTGTTTATCCTATATTTTTTGACGTAACCACAATTGAATCCGTGGATGTAAATAATATGATAATTCAAGATCTTGTTCAGGCAAATCTAGTCAAGGAGGGTGATTTAGTAATTATCACCAGGGGAGATCTTAGTGGCAGAAGAGGTGGAACAAACAACATGAAAGTTATCAGGGTAAAAGCTGCCACTTGGTACAATTATTAAACTTAACATACACGTAATTTTTAAAGTACAGGAGCATAAATATGACTGATTACTCTCAGCAATTAAAACAAACTGCAAAAGCCATGGTGGCTCAGGGAAAGGGCATACTTGCAATTGACGAGAGCTTTCCAACTATTGAAAAACGCTTCAAAACTATAGGCATTGATTCATCGGAAGAAAACAGGCGAGCCTACCGTGATCTTTTAATTACTGCACCTGGATGTGAGGAATTTATAAGTGGAATGATTTTATTTGATGAAACCATGCGCCAATCTTCAAGTGATGGAACACCTTTCCCAAAAGCTTTAATTGAGCGGGGAATCATGCCTGGTATTAAGGTAGACAAAGGGGCCAAAGATCTGGCCGGTCATCCCGATGAAAAGGTGACTGAAGGCCTTGATGATCTCAGAGATCGTCTTGCTGAATATCGTGATCTTGGTGCGAAATTTGCTAAATGGCGCGCTGTCATTACCATAGGTGATGGTATTCCCTCAGAAGGATGTATACATGCGAACACCCATGCCCTCGCTCGATACGCAGCACTATGCCAGGAGGCAGGTATTGTACCCATGGTTGAGCCGGAAGTTCTCATGGACGCAGATAATACTATAGACGTTTGTTATGACGTCACTGAAAAAACGCTTACACATCTATTTTCAGAGTTAAACAATCAGGGTGTTTCTATCGAACATACTATTTTAAAAATCAACATGGTCATCTCAGGGAAGCAATGTCCTCAACAGGCTGGCGTTGATGAGGTTGCTGAAAAAACAGTTAAGTGCCTGCTAGCAACTGTTCCACCTTCATTACCTGGAATTGTTTTTCTTTCTGGAGGCCAAAGTCCACAGCTGGCGACAGAACACCTTAATGCCATGAACGCATCAAACCCGAACCTTCCATGGCCACTGAGTTTTTCTTATGGTCGCGCCTTACAGGAGCCTTGCCTAAAAGCATGGGAAGGAAAAGAAAACAATGTTGAGTCTGCTCGCAACGCCTTATTACACAGGGAAAAATGTAATAGCCTGGCTTGTACCGGCAAATACTCAAGTGACATGGAAGAATAATTAACAAAAAAAATCCCGCAATAGCGGGATTTTTTTGTTAGGATTTCTGGCCTATTTACAGGAAAGTGCTTTTCACAAAGAAGCTGATAGTCAATTTCCTTGTTGGGCAAGTAACTCCTGAACGCGCCTCGCCTTCTCCGCCGGCTCTAAAGATGATGCCCATATCTCTTCCATCGTTTCTGCCTGAGATGCCACATCAGCCTCTACTGTTACAGGCTGATTAGAATCGGTGCCTGCAACATCATCGTCTCCAGAACAACCATATAAGGAAAGGGTCAAAAGCAAGAAAAAGCCGATTAATATAGTTTTCATGATTAAACTCCGTAATTTTACCGCAAGTGTTCAGGACAATTGTTGTGTATATACCTGACCTCAGTAGTATAGGTAAAAACACCCAGATTTGGTAGCTTTCCGTCCTCTATGATTAGCTGCTCTGTCTTATAGGACACCGTGTTGCTGTTATTCATGCTCCGTAAAATCCTTGCGTCTATGATGCTATTACCTAGCATTTCTACAGTACATACCAGAGTTGCGGTAGGCTCCATAGATCTATGCAGGTCAATCTTGACTTCATTGAATAATCTAAATTCATCTGATACATATTTTTTAATCATTTCCTTACTGGAAAACCCAAGAATTTCCCTCTTAACTTGTGCTACGCCGTATTGATATTCACCGATCGTCTGGACCTCAGTGATTTCGCAAGCAGGTGATATACGATATGACAATACCGGTTCGCTGACTTTTTCGACATCGCCACAATATTCTTGTACAGGTGGTGGTAATGGCGGAATCCACGATGGTTCTTCATAGACTTGTGTATAGCCAACAGATATCCAACCAAGCAAGATGATAAACGTCGCTAATCTCATCGTCCTGTAAGGATTTCCTGTGCCTCTCGATATTTTATTGCTGTGTTACGAATTACTTCTTCTGGAAGCGCAGGACCGGGGGCCTTCTTGTCCCAATCCAAAGTCTCCAGATAATCTCGAACGTACTGCTTATCAAAACTGGGAGGACTGACTCCCGGTTTATATTCTGAAACCGGCCAAAATCGGGAGGAATCCGGAGTAAGCACCTCATCAATGAGATACAGCTTGCCATCATTATCCAATCCAAACTCAAGTTTAGTATCCGCTACGATGATTCCTTTACCCAAAGCATATTCGGCTCCTTTTGAATATACCTGCAGACTAATGTCTCTGACTTTAGCTGCGAGCTCACTTCCAATAAGATCAACCATTGATTCATAGTTGATGTTTTCATCGTGATCTCCAATCTCTGCCTTCGTTGAAGGCGTAAAAATTGGCTCTGATAATTTATCTGCTTGCTGTAGGCCTTTAGCCAGTTCCATACCGCATACACTTCCTGATTGTTGATATTCCTTCCACCCAGAACCAATAATATACCCTCTGACTATCGCTTCTACCGGCAAAGGTTTTAGCTTTTTGACGACTATCCCTCGCCCTTCAATAGCTGCGCGCTCTTCTTCATCCTTTAATACAGACTCCAGGGTAATATTAGTTAAATGGTTCGGCACCAGGTCTTCAAAGCGATTAAGCCAGAAATCAGACAAGGCCGTGAGGACTTTTCCTTTTCCTGGTATGGGGTCAGGAAGTACTACGTCAAAGGCGGAAAGCCTGTCAGATGTCACTACCAACATATGATCGTCATCGATATTATAAATATCCCTCACCTTGCCACTCGTCAAAAGATCAAGCTTATTTAAATTAGTCCTGTACAGTGTAGTTAATGTTGAGTCCATCTTATGTCCTTATGTAAATATTACCGGTATATTCTTACATACCTGCAAGGCGTCGACCAGATCATGTTATTTTTTTCTTTGAGAAATTTGTACTCTGGTGTAATGTGCCATCCCTCTTATAATTATCGTAATCAAAACCCGGTATAGTGAATGGATAAAATTCGCCTACACGGCTTCAATAATCTTACTAAAACCCTTAGTTTCAACATCTATGATGTTTGTTACACCTGTTCTGAAAACGAGAACAAGCAGTACATTGATTATATTGATGAAGCATATAATGCTGAGAGATTGACACAAATCCTCGAGGACGTAGCCAATATCATCGGCGCCAAAATACTCAATATTGCCAAGGCAGATTATGACCCCCTGGGTGCAAGTGTCACGGTATTGATTTCAGAAGAACCGTCTTCGATGCCTAACATCAATAATGAAGAAGAACCCGGTCCTTCCCCCGAGGCTGTTGTTGCCCACCTGGATAAGAGCCATTTAACAGTCCATACCTACCCGGAAAGCCATCCGGACAACGGCATCAGTACCTTTCGCGCAGACATTGATGTTAGTACCTGTGGCATGATCTCTCCCCTAAAGGCATTGAATTTCCTTATACATAGCTTCGAATCGGATATTGTCATAGTCGATTACCGTATCAGAGGATTTACTCGTGATGTGTCAGGTAACAAGCATTACAACGACCATGAGATTAATTCCATTCAAAATTTCATCGATGACGAAACTCAAGAACGGTATCAAATGATAGATGTAAATATCTACCAGGAAAATATCTTTCATACCAAGATGCTATTAAATGATGTTGATCTTAATAACTACCTGTTTGAAGTTAATGCAGAAGACTTTTCTTCCGAACAGCGAGAATTAATAGAAGAAAGATTATTTCAAGAAATGAGGGAAATATTTTACGGAAGAAACATTTAATAGATTTGGAAGTGTTAGGAGAGAGGCATATGGTATCAACAATTTTAGCTTTTTAAATATTGCGTATTAGCTGTGTACGTAAATTAGTTATCTCTCCAAGCTATTCAAAATCTAAACACGCTGACTCCTTACGTCTCACTCCTCACCCCTCACTTTTCTTTACTTACCTTCGCCCATGTATCCCGCAATGTCACAATGCGGTTAAAAACTGGTGACTCGCTACTGTGATCGATACTATCTGCACAGAAATATCCCAGTCTCTCGAACTGGATAGATTTACCTTTTTCCACCTGTTTCAGCGACGGCTCGATCAGACAATTTTTCATGATCACGGCTGATTCCTGATTAAAATCATCCCGCCAGTTATCTTCCTTGTCGGGGAATGCCGTTTTGAACATACGATCATATAAACGCATTTCGGCGTGCACTTCAGCAGACTCGGCAACCCAGTGTATTGTGCCTTTTACTTTTCTGCCATCGGGTGCATTACCTCCTCTGGACTCGGGATCATATGAGCATCTTAATTCAGTGACTTCGCCTTGTTCATTTTTAATTACGTCCGTGCAGGTAATCAAATAGGCATACTTCAATCTAACTTCTCTGCCTAAGGAAAGCCTGAAAAATTTTCGTGGTGCGTCTTCCATGAAATCATCGTGTTCAATGTAAATTGTTTTTGAAAATGGAATTTTACGAGTGCCCATTTCCTGTTTTTGTGGATGATTCATCGCATCCAGGTCTTCTGTTGAATCTGGATAGTTTTCAATAACAACTTTGAGAGGGTTTATTACAGCCATTGCACGTTGTGCAGTATCACCCAGCTCATCACGTAATACTGTCTCCAGGACCACGGGGTCGATTCGTGTGTCATTTTTGGTAACTCCAATTACGTCACAAAATTTCCTGATCGATGAAGGGGTATAACCACGCCGCCTTAAACCAGATATTGTCGGCATTCTGGGATCATCCCATCCATTTACAAATCCTTCGTTTACCAGAGCGATTAACTTTCTTTTGCTAATAACTGAATAATCCAGGTTCAAGCGTGAAAATTCATATTGATGAGGCCTGGATGGCGTATCAAGATTATCTATTATCCAGTCATATAACGGCCTGTGATCTTCAAACTCCAGGGTGCAAACAGAATGGGTAATATGCTCAATTGCGTCAGATAAACAATGAGCGTAATCGTACATTGGGTATATTTTCCATTTGTCTGCGGTACGGTGATGATGAGCCTGCCTTATTCGGTATAAGACTGGGTCTCGCATATTAATGTTTGGTGAACCCATATCGATTTTTGCTCTTAATACGTATTTACCTTCTTCAAAATCACCGTTTTTCATCCCTACAAACAGATCCAGGCTCTCCTGTGTGGCACGATTACGCCATGGGCTTTCTTTCCCAGGCTGTGTCAGTGTTCCTCGATATTCTTGTATCTCTTCACCACTAAGCCCATCAACATATGCCTTATCCTTTTTAATCAGTTCAACAGCAAAGTTGTACAGATCCGTAAAATAATCAGATGCAAAATAAAGTCGTTCGCCCCAATCAAACCCTAACCACCTCACATCATTTTTTATAGATTCAACATATTCGGTGTTTTCCTTCTCAGGATTAGTATCATCAAACCGCAAATTGCACAGACCTTTGAACTCTTCGGCCAAGCCAAAATTTAAGCAAATGGATTTGGCATGGCCTATATGCAGGTACCCATTTGGTTCTGGTGGAAAGCGCGTCATAATTTTTGGAAAATCAGGATTTTCGTGCAGATCAGTCTCTACTATCTTCCTGATAAAATTGGTATTAGCTACTTGTTTTTCATCCTTCATTAAATAAATTCCTTTATCAACGGACCATTGATGATTGATGGCACATCTCCAGATAAGCCCATTGCATATTTCATAATCCTGTTCTTGATGAATGGTGAGTGATTAATCATCATCATGCCATTTCCACGAATAAATGAAACTAGATCGTTTTCTGCCTCAAAGAAATTTTTGAGGCCTTCCAGTATCAATGTCATTTTTTTATTTTCTGTTTTACGCCAACGTTCATAGTTTCTTAAAACTTGTCTGGACACTAACATTCTGTCATCCAATTTTGCCTGTTGTAATAGTTGTGACAACACCGCAGCGTCTGTAATACCCAGATTTGCACCCTGACCAGCAAGGGGGTGTACGGTGTGGGCAGCATCGCCCACTAATACACAAAGCCGATTGAAATAGCTCAAGGCCTGGTTTCTATGCAGCTTAAAACCAACCCTTTGTTCACAGCGCTGGACTTCACCAAGCCTGCTTTCAAATGCCTCCTCCAGCGCGAGGCAAAACTCTCTGTCATCTAGTACCAACAGAGCGTCCGCCAACTCACTTTGAGTTGACCATACTACGCCACATTGGTTTTCCTCATGCATTGGCAAAAAAGCCAATGGCCCAGTAGACAAAAAACGCTGACGTGCAATTTTATCATGCGGAATCTGGGTCTGGACAATACAAGCGACGGCTTTTTGATGATAATCGATACACTCTACTGCAATGCCGGCGAGGTTTCTGATTTGTGAATTTGCACCATCAGCTCCAACTAATAATCGTGATTTAATTACTCTACCATCGGACAGCTCACAATTTATCATGCCATCATCTTCAATATATGATGCAATTGTAACACCTGTCATGGTGTTAATAATCGGTATGGAGTTTATCAGCTTCTCTAATACTTCCTGTAACACTGCTTGTCCCACGATATACCCCAGTGCCGGAGCACAGACATCACTACAATTAAATACAATATCTGCTTTTGTGTCGTCATCCCAGATGTGAATCTTTTCAAACCCACCGATTTTACCTACAGGCAATTGATGCCAAATATCTATGGAACTCAATATTCGTTTCGTTGCAGGAGTAAGTGAAAGAATCCTGGGATCTTTCCTGGCTGAAGATGACTTAAACGCTGAGTTTGAGCTTTCAATGATAGTGGATGATATCCCTTGTTTTGCTAGCAAGGCAGCTAACGTACAACCAGTCAGGCCGGCACCTGAAATTATAATGTCTGTTTGCTCAGTAATCATAACTGGTCTAGCAGCAGACCCCTGACCAACGATGGCTGTCTGCCGTCAACTCCCATAGCTATTCTGGCGAACTTATATTTAAACGCTGGCACCATATTTAGTAAGGACATTGCAGAATTTCTGAGTACTTTTTTAATCATATTGTCTGTATAGAATATTTCAGTTAACCCGTCTGACATACCAACAACCCTGTTGTGGTCGGGTTGTCTAAAATTAATATATTCTTCTAATACCTGATCTGACCCCGCGTCAGATTTAGAGGTTTTTCTATTTGTTATCAGTATTTCTGCAAGTGATGCAGCATCTCTTAAACCAAGATTAAATCCCTGGGCGCCATTGGGGTGTATGGTATGCGCAGAATTGCCTAACAACACAAGACGATTACTAAACTGTGGCTCTGATTTGATCATCTTGAGAGGATAACTTTTCCTTATACCGAGTTTTTGGATATTGCCAATACGTGTGCCTGCTACCTCCTGTAATTTTGAGATATATGCTTCATCATCCATTTCCATATATGAACCGGCATTTGTATTACTAATACAAAAGATGGAGACAAACCTGGACTTGTCCAGAGGCAACATCGCCAGGGGGCCAGATGGAGTAAATCGTTCATAGGCAGTAAACTTGGTATCTGTATCGACAGACATGTTGGAGACTATAGCAGTCTGATTATACTCTTTAACGTATGCGGATAATCCTGCCTGATTTCGAATACGCGAATTCGAACCGTCCGCACCTACAAGCAGCTGACAGGAAATTTCTCTGACTGAACCTCCATAGTCCACATTTAGCGTCATCTTTTCCCTGGTCTGTGAAAAATTGACTACCTCTGCAGGTGTCAGATAATCAATTTCAGGATAGCTTTGTAGCTTATCCATTAATCCTTTGCCTAACGCTCTTGCAACCACGACGTAACCCATGGCTTGTAGACCCATTTCTTCTGCATCCAGCCTGACGATGCCGGTATTGCCTCTGTCAGATACATGAATATTTTTAATCGGGACACAGTTTTTACTAATATCATGCCATATACCTATGGCATCCAATATCCTGCAAGATGCTAAAGAAAGTGCCAAACCTCTTTCGTCATAGCTGGACTGTAGATCTGAATTTATTGGTGTTTTTTCCAGTACAACAATGCGATATCCAGATTTTGACAGGCAACAAGCCAGGCTGGCACCTACCAGGCCGCCACCAACGATTGCGATATCATATTCTTTTTTCATTTTTAAAATCTTAAATAGACAGGATTGACAAGATTAAACAAGATTTGCAGGATGTGAATAAACTGCTTGCAGATGATTTTAACAAAAAAAATGAAATCGAGGACAAATTAGTTGTTCTTAATTTTTTTATCCTTTTAATTTTTAAAAAATCTTGTCAATCCTGTCTATGTTTTAAGCTACCTTTGCTGTTGCCATCAATGCCTGGATTTCATCAACTGTCTTTGGCGCATCGTGTGAGAACACTTCATTTCCTTCTTTAGTAACCAACACATCATCTTCAATTCTGACCCCGATGTTCCACCATTTCTTTTGCAATCCATTTTGTGGTTGAAAATACAACCCAGGTTCAATGGTGGTGACCATGCCCGGCTCCAGTTTTCTCCATTCGCCATCAAGCTTATAATCACCAACGTCATGAACGTCCATACCTAACCAGTGTCCCGTACGATGCATAAAATATTTTTTGTAAGATTCATTCTTAATATTGGACTTCACTGTCCCTTTCAATATACCCAGAGAAACCATTCCTTCCGTTAATATTTCTACAGCAACATCATGGGGGTCATTCCAGTGATTTCCTGGCCTAACTTTCTTAATCGCTTTTTCGTTTGCTTCGAGCACTAATTCATAGATTTGTTTTTGCTCTTTGCTATATTCACCATTGACAGGAAATGTCCGGGTGATATCACTGGCATACCCCTCTAGCTCAGCGCCTGCATCGATTAGCAAAAGCTCACCATCATTCATTTCACTATTGTTCTCTGTGTAGTGAAGTATGCAGCCGTTTTCTCCTGAACCCACAATAGAAGGGTATGCAGCAGACCTGCAACCATGACGCATAAATTCATGCAATAATTCCGCTTCAATCTGATATTCCATCATTCCAGGTTTACATACCTTCATGGCACGTTTATGTGCATGACAGGATATCTTTGCCGCTTTTTTCATTAGCGTAATTTCAGATCGTGACTTAAACAGGCGCATTTCGTGGAGTAAGTGATTTAAAGAAACAAACTCATCTGGCGCATTGATCCCTGTACGCGCCTGTTTCCTGACCTGATTCACCCAACCAAGGACCCGTTGGTCAAAACCGGAATCATTTCCCATGGTGTAATAAATGCGCTCCCGGTCTTCAAGCATTCCCGGGAGAATATCGTCCATATCTTCTATTGGAAATGCGTCATTTGCACCATAAATATCACATGCACCCTCCAGGCCAGACCGTCTTCCATTCCATGTTTCCATCTTTTCATCTCTTTCCCGGCAAAAAAGCACAAACTCACCATGGTGCCTATCTGGAACCAAAACAAGCACAGCTTCGGGCTCTGGATATCCACTTAAGTAAAAAAAGTCACTGTCAGGTCGATGAGGAAATTCGACATCCCTGTTTCTTATATGAACCGGAGAAGTTGGAATGATGGCAACACTTTCATCACCCATCAGATCCATTAGTCTTTTACGTCTACGAAAAAATTCGCGTTTATTCATCAATGGTAGACCTCCTGGCTACGCCCAGGAATACTAATACTGAGTTGGTCGTACATAAAAATTGCACCTAATCGGACATATTCAACTAGCTCAAATAGCGCCCTTTCATCACCTTCATCTGGCTCATCACCCGCACCCAGGTTACATATGCGTGTGAAATTTTCGATTAATTCCTTACTATCCTCATCCTCAAGACTAGAATTAGCCTGTTGGCTTATCGCAAATCCGTTAAGAAACCCATGACACCACTCGCTAAGCGCAGAAATACGCTCATCGATAGGAGAATCGTCATTTGGGAGTAAGGGTTGAAAATCCAGATCATGAGACTCCAGGGACTTCATGGTATCTGCAATGAGAACATGCAATTCTTCAAGACCTTGCACTGCTTCAATATCAATATCTGGTTTAAGGTCCAGATATTCTTTCCAGACCTCCTGCAAAGGAAACTCTGTTACACAAATTTGACCACAAAAAAACCCATGGCAATCAGCTGCATCAGCATCTGACTGAAGATTTTCCAATATATTATTTAACTCTTTGTAATCCAGCATTAGAATAGGAGTAAGTTACTTAAAGCAGTATTTTGCAGGGCATCTACACATTTATTCAAGTCCTAGTTTATAATTTATTAAAGGAGGTTGACCCTCAGTCACGGTAGACCTATATTGCCTGATAAATACTCTCTAGTCTTGACATCAGTGAATAAGTATAAGATTGTTTAACTATGAATAATGATAATGACGATTCTACGGATTTAGCGGCCCTTGAAGCAAGGGTCGATGAATTAATTAACACTATAGATAATCTCAAGACAGAAAATACCGCCTTGAGGTCCCAACAGGATAACCTGATCCAGGAACGCTCTGTCCTAATTGAGAAAACTGAGCAGGCAAGGACACGTATTGAATCCATGATCACGCGACTTCGCGCCATGGAGACCCGGTCGTGAATGACTCGAAACCTGTCGCTGTTAATATTCTAGACAAAGAATACCTGATATCCTGTAATGATGATGAGCGTGAGCAGTTACACACTGCTGTGACATTTCTGAATATGAAAATGAAAGAGGTCAAGGAAAGCGGCAAGGTCATTGGATCTGAGAGGGTAGCTGTGATGACAGCCCTCAATATTTCTCACGAACTCCTCGCTTACAAGCGTCATAATGCGGACTATACTAATAGCATAGACAAAACCATTACACGTCTTAAAAATAAGCTGGATGAAGCGCTTACGAACGGTAAACAACTGGAAATTCACCAATAAGTAATTTTTGATATGCCTCGCATATAAGTGAGGATAGTAGAATTGAGCTTGGGTATCTTCTGAACTTCTCGATCCCAGACTGATGTAACTTGAGCCTAATTACATCACCCCGGGGACTTACCGTGATATTGTTGTGCATGCCCTTATGGGGAAGCCTGATATATCATTTGCTGTCCCCACTTGAGCCTGTGGTTCAAGTTCAAGGTCTGTACGACAGAACGGTTGATACCCTCTTGTTTTTTTAAGGACATAATAATGAATTACTGGTTAATGAAATCTGAACCGAATGAATTCAGCATTGAAAACCTGAGACAAAATACCAGGCAGACAGAACCCTGGGACGGTATCCGTAATTATCAGGCCAGAAACTTCATTAGGGATGATATGAAGACTGGCGATCTGGCTTTTTTTTACCATTCAAACTGTGATGAACCTGGCATCGTCGGGGTTATGAAAATTGCAAGTAAACCCAGAGCCGACCACACGGCTTTTGACAAAAACAATAAACACTTTGATTCAAAAAGTGATCCTGACAAGCCTCGATGGTACCTGGTTGATGTCAAATATCAGCGGCAGTTCAAACGGACTATCACACTTACTGAACTAAGAGATCATAAGCGCCTGAAAGACTTTAGACTTCTACAGAAAGGAAACCGGCTATCAATCATGCCCGTTACAAAAATGGAATGGGAATATATTTTGACGCTGGAATGAGGTGTAATCAAATTCTGACTATTTACTATTACACCAGTCAAAAAAATAATTTCTCCTGAATCCTAATTATTCGCACAGAAACCTGGCACTTAAACCTACACGTACTCAACCTGTCTTAATACCCTAATCTTATATACAATAAAATAACTCCAAACAAAGGCGCTACCCATGTCACCAGATGAAAAAAAGAAGGCTGCCGCCATGGCTGCAATTGAATATATTGAGGATGACTCAATAGTTGGAGTTGGAACAGGCAGCACAGTCAACTATTTCATTGATCAACTTGCTGAGATTAAAAATAGAATTGAAGGCGCTGTATCCAGCTCAAAAGCTTCTGAAGAAAGATTAAAAAAACATAATATCCCGGTAGTTAATCTTAATCATGTTAATGAGATACCTGTTTATATAGATGGTGCAGATGAATCTACCAAAAACCTTCATCTCATTAAAGGCGGCGGCGGCGCTCTAACAAGAGAAAAGATAGTTGCCGCGGCGAGCAATAAATTTGTCTGTATTGTTGATGATACCAAACTGGTAGATATGCTTGGAAAATTCCCATTACCTGTTGAGGTCATACCTATGGCACAAAGTTTTGTAGCGCGGGAAATAGCCAAGCTGGGTGGGACACCAGAACTAAGACAAGGATACACAACTGATAATGGAAATATTATTCTTGATATCCACAATCTTAAGATTATCAACCCGGTTGAAATGGAAACTAAACTTAACCAGATAACGGGCATTGTCACTAATGGTCTATTTGCCCTTAGACCAGCAGATATCTTAATAATCGCCGATAATAACGAGGTAAAAACGATACGCCGCTAATTGATAGCAACGTTACTAGCTTAGGTGTAGTGAAATATTTCAAAATTCACAAGTAATTGCTTGCATAAACCTCGAATAGTTATTTGATTTTACAATCAAAAAAATCTACCAACCTTGGGGAATTTTATGGTTTTTTATATAGTCTATATTGCGTCAATAATAACTTTGATATTGCACTTCACTGGTTTTCTTGCCAGGCGTAATATGGAATGGGCAGTGCTAGTAGCTGCTATCGCCCTATTTGGGGTGAATATTCTGGATTATCTCAGTATCATTTAAATCAATTTGACATGTGATTGGCCTGATCCAAAGGGTAAGTCATGCTCACGTTGAGGTTAATGAAAACCGTATTGCACAAATTAATAAGGGGATCCTTTCCCTGATTGCAATACAAAAAAATGACAGTCCCTCCCACGCAGAAAAACTACTGAATCGAATTTTAGGCTACAGAATTTTTCCTGACAACAATGGAAAAATGAATATGAGCTTGAAGGATATTCAGGGTGGATTGTTACTTGTACCCCAATTTACGCTGGCAGCGGATACCCATAAAGGTACCAGACCTGGTTTTAGTAGTGCAGCAACCCCGGGAAATGCTGAAGACCTGTTTGGCCATATGCTCAACTATGCCCGGCAGGTCTATAGCAATGTCGAACAAGGAATATTTGGCGCAGATATGAAGGTATCACTCACCAATGACGGGCCCGTGACATTCTGGCTGGAAGTATAGGTGTGAGGTGTGAACAATTTTATGCCGCAAGTCTTATTCTGTTTGTATAGTCATTCTACAACCCCGTCATTCCCGCGAAAGCGGGAATCCAGTTATAAATAGTCCGCCTATAAAGGAGGAATATTATTACCAATATTAGTGTCCGCAAGACTGAAATTGGAAACATTGCCCGCAATAGATCATGAAAAAAATGGGATTGCCCTTCGGGCAATTACTTAAACTACTGGATTCCCGCTTTCGCGGGAATGACGGTATGTATATGAAGTCTTACTTGTCGAAATTTTTCCGAGCTAACACTGAACGCCTCACACCTCACTATCTTCAATCCACTCCCTGGGCTTCAAAAACTTTTCATACAGCTGAGCTTCCTCACTACCGGGCTCGGGTTGCCAGTTATACTGCCATCTGACATTCGGCGGAAGTGACATCAAGATGGACTCTGTCCGCCCGCCGGACTGAAGACCAAATATTGTTCCCCTGTCATACACCAGGTTAAACTCTACGTAGCGGCCCCGACGATACAATTGAAAGTCTCTGTTATCGTTAGTATATGGACTGATTTTACGCCTTTGAACTAGCGGCAAGTATGCATCCAGGTAACTATTACCAATACTTTGCATAAATTCAAATGTCCAAGAAAACCCCCATTCATTCAAATCATCAAAAAAGATTCCACCTATGCCTCGCTGTTCATCGCGATGACGAATGTAAAAATAATCATCACACCATTTTTTAAACCGGGGATACACATCTTTTCCAAATTCCTGACAGGCCGCCTGAGCAGTCTTATGCCAATGAATCGCATCTTCTTCAAATCCATAGTATGGCGTCAGATCATACCCACCCCCGAACCACCATACAGGTTCTGCCCCCTGCTTTTGAGAACTAAAAAACCTGACATTCATATGTGATGTTGGTACAAATGGATTCTTCGGATGAATGACAAGAGAAACGCCTAAGGCCTGAAATTGACGTCCTGCAAGTTCCGGCCGTTTCGCAGTCGCTGCAGGCGGCAATTCACTACCCCTCACATGGGAAAAGGCGACACCAGCCTGTTCAAATATATCGCCATTAGATAATACCCGGGTCCTGCCACCACCACCCTCTGGGCGCTCCCATTTATCTTCCTTGAACCGGCCGCGGCCGTCTTCATCCTCTATCGCCTTACAAATCGTGTCCTGCAGGCCCAGCAGGTAATCTTTTACGGGCCCTATTTCAATATCTTCCATTTTGTGATGAATCAATTCTTTTAATTTGTACCTGTAATGCAGATAATACTAACCCTATTTCATGTGGTATTGTTATATATCAATAAACAACAGGATTAAATCATGTCTGATACACGTATGGCTACCGTTAATAGGGAGACCAAAGAAACCAACATTTCTGTCACCCTCAATCTTGACGGATCAGGTATAGCCAATATTAAAACTGGAATTCCGTTTCTGGAGCATATGCTAGACCAGGTATCCAGGCATGGAATGATTGATCTTGAAATAAATGCGACTGGCGACCTTGAAATCGACGCCCATCATACTGTTGAGGATGTCGGCATCACGCTTGGACAAGCATTTTCCCAAGCCATCGGCGATAAATCTGGGATTTATCGGTATGGTCATGCGTATGTACCCCTTGATGAAGCCCTGTCACGTGTCGTTCTGGATTGTTCTGGTCGCCCAGGCATCGAATACAAGGTCGATTATCCCAGGGCCAGAGTAGGTGATTTTGACCTGGATCTGATTTTTGAATTTTTCCAGGGTTTCACTAATCACGCCCTGATTACCATGCATATTGATAATCTTCGTGGACGAAATGCCCACCATGTTGCAGAGAGTATATTCAAGGCATTTGGCAGAGCATTAAGAATGGCCGTCGCTAAAGACATTCAACTCGGTGGCGCTACCCCATCAACCAAGGGTTCCTTATAAAAATAGTTCTGATATGCAATCTGTTGCTGTAATTGATTACGGGGCAAGTAATCTTAGGTCTGTCGTCAAAGCACTGGAATATGTGTCTCAGGGCCGCCATAAGATACTTTTGACTGATAGTCCGGAACTTATTCATTCTGCGGATAAAATCGTCTTTCCCGGGCAAGGTGCTATTAAGCAATGTATGGATTCCCTTGTTCATAAAGGGCTAGATTTAGTCATTAAGGAGTCAATATTTAAAAAGCCTTATCTGGGCTTATGCTTGGGCTTACAGGCATTATTTGACTCTAGCGAGGAGGACGGTGGTACTTTAGGACTCGGGATCATCCCCGGCAATGTTTTACGTTTTCCTGAGGCAAGCAAAGATGAATATGGTGAGGCGTATAAGATTCCGCATATGGGCTGGAATCTCGTAAATCATGACAAAACTCACCCTATGTGGGACGGGATTAGTGAGGCTGAGCGGTTTTATTTTGTCCACAGCTACTATGTAAATCCAGACAACAAAGAAGATGTCTGCGGTAGTACAGACTATATCCTTCCGTTTACATCAGTAGTGGCAAGGGAGAATTTATTTGCTGTGCAATTTCACCCGGAAAAAAGCCAAAAAAGTGGCCTGCAGTTACTATTGAATTTTCTTAACTGGCAATAAAAAAGCCGGATTCAACGAACCCGGCTTTTTTACTGGTTCTAAATACCTAAATTAGGATGCCACAGCGTCCTTCAGAGCTTTCAATGCAGTAGCCTTGACTGCGGTTGAAGCAGGTTTTGCCTTGATCATAATCTTCTCGCCCGTAAATGGGTTTGTGCCTTCTCTTGCTTCGCGCGCCGGCTTAATTACTCTGCGCAATTTAATTCCCAGGGAAGGAACGCTAAATTCACCTGACCCACCCTTTTTTAAATGAGCGTGAGCAAGTTCTGCAAGCGCATCAAGAACTGCAGTAACTTCTTTCTTTGACAACTCGGTGTCTTCTGCGAGAACGCTTAAAATCTGTGATTTGGTTTGTTTGGTAGCAACTGTATTAGCCATTTTTTCTCCTCATGAATTGCATCATTAATTTATTAATTCTTAGTCCATTTTACCAGTGGTAATTCTTTGTCAGGTCAACCGTGTAGACAACATCCCCAAGTTCGGCAATTATGCTATGGAAATTGAGCAAAGCCAACTCCTATAACCTGCTTTTTAGCGTTTTTTTCGGTTTTTTTTCAAATATTCACTTCTCTGGAGTTAATATCAATTAATAGTTTCCGTGAAGTACCCACCCCTAAGTTTTTTATTCTTAACTCTTTTTGTGTAAAGACTCCCTGGCAACGGCACGATATCCAATATCTCGACGGTAGAACATTCCATCCCAACTGATAGTCTCAATGGCAGATTGTGCCAAAGTTTGCGCTGAAGTGACATTGTCACCAAGGGCCGTGACACACAACACTCTTCCCCCAGATGTTAAAATCTTTCCATTATCTTCTCGTGTGCCGGCATGAAAGACCTTGATGTTTTCTCCTGTATCGAATTCAAGGCCATTAATTTCATCACCCTTACGTGGACTATCTGGATAGCCGTGTGCTGCCGCAACAATTCCCAATGCAGTCCTGTTATCCCACATAATTTCACACTGGTCTAATTTGCCCTTTAACGCGTACTCACATAGCGATACCAGATCGGATTGTAAACGCATCATTATTGGCTGTGTTTCAGGGTCACCGAATCGGCAATTGTATTCCAGCACCTTAATGCTACCCGATGGTGAAATCATTAACCCGGCATACAAAAAGCCCGTATAAGGATTGCCATCGGATTTCATTCCCTCGATAGTAGGAATGATGATGGTTTTGATGACTTTCTCATGAATTTCAGGGCTTACCACGGGCGCGGGGGAGTATGCCCCCATACCGCCAGTATTTGGACCTTTATCACCTTCATCTCTGGCCTTGTGATCCTGGGAACTAGCCATAGGTAGAATATTTTCACCATCAGCCATTACGATAAAACTGGCCTCTTCTCCTTCCAGAAAATCCTCTATTACAACCCGATGCCCCGCATCTCCAAACTTATTACCTGAGAGCATATCTTCAACTGCGATTAGCGCCTCTTGTTTCGTCTGGGCGACTATCACGCCTTTTCCAGCTGCCAGGCCATCAGCCTTAATAACAACTGGAAGATCATGTTGGTCTATATATGTTTTTGCACCTTCAATATCAGTAAATATCTGGTAATCCGCCGTGGGAATCTTGTGTCGTGCCAAAAAATCTTTGGAGTAGGCCTTTGAACCTTCCAGTGCCGCAGCATTTCTTCCTGGACCGAAGCAGGCCAATCCGGACTCTGAAAATATATCTACAATTCCAGCAACCAATGGTCCTTCCGGACCGACTATCGTCAATTGGATTTTGTTCTCGATAGCAAACTGCTTTAGGCCACCAATATCCTCGGCTGCAATCGCAACATTCTGTAGCCCTGGCTCACGGGCAGTACCTGCATTCCCTGGCGCGACAAATACATTTTCTACCTTATCTGACTGAGCACATTTCCATGCCAATGCATGCTCTCGTCCACCGCCGCCTACGATTAGGATATTCATATTCGTGAGGGATGATGAGTGAATAGCGAGAAGCTACATATATGTTGAGATAATTTTCTGTGTCCAGATATCATGCGATTCACCTAGTGTCGAAAGTGTCGCATTCCGGTAAATACCATTGCCATTCCGTGCTCATCGGCAGCGGCAATAATTTCTTCGTCTCTAACTGAACCACCGGGTTGTATTACCGCCGTAATTCCGGCTTTCGCAGCAGAATCAATACCATCTCGAAAAGGGAAAAAAGCATCAGATGCCATTACAGATCCGGATACCTCCAGATTCTCATCTTCAGCCTTGATTATAGCTATGCGAGCACTATAGACACGACTCATCTGACCAGCTCCTATGCCAATGGTCTGCTGATTTTTTGCATAGACAATTGCATTGGATTTTACGTATTTAACAACATGCCAGGAAAACAACAGGTCTTTTAATTCCTGTATACTAGGCGCGCGTTTGCTAACAGTTTTTAAATCTGACGAGTCTATTCGGCCAGCATCACTATCTTGCACTAGCAAACCACCACTGACTCGTTTCAGCTCAAGTTGTTGAATGGCTTGTTCGCGTCGGCCTGTAGACAAGACCCTAATATTTGCCTTTGTAGCTGTAATCTCCAGCGCTTCGCGATCGACTTCTGGCGCAACGATTACTTCCACAAACTGCCTGTCGATGATTGCCTTCGCTGTCTCTGCATCAAACTTCTCATTAAAAGCGATGATTCCTCCAAATGCCGAGATCGGATCCGTTTTATAGGCTCCTTCATAGGCATCAAGAATATTTTTGCCTATAGCAACCCCACAGGGATTGGCATGCTTCACAACAACACAGGCCGGTTGAGAAAAACCAAATACACATTCCAATGCAGCATCTGTATCGGCAATATTATTATATGAAAATTCCTTACCCTGAAGCTGGGTAGCATTTGCCAGAGTACCCGTAGATGAAGTTTGCTCGGCGTAAAATGCAGCTGTTTGATGAGGGTTCTCTCCATACCGAAGATCCTGTTTTTTAGTGAACTGCATCGTGTAGGTCTTGGGATAATCTACATACTTTCCTGGGGCTTCCATCGCACCCAGGTAATTTGATACGGATGCATCATAATTTGCAGTATGTGAGAAGACCTTTTGAGCCAACAAAAACCGAGTGTCATCCGACAACTTGCAATCGTTGTGTTTTAATTCTTCAATGACAAAATCATAATCGACGGCATCAACAACGACACCAACATACGCATGGTTTTTAGCGGCAGACCGAAGCATTGTCGGACCACCAATATCAATATTCTCAATCGCTTCTTCCAGTGTGCATTCTGGCCTGCTGACCGTTGCTTCAAATGGATATAGATTTACAACCACCAGGTCTATAGGATCAATCCCATGCTGGGCCATAATCTCATCATCTAGTCCTCGTCTACCGAGCAGACCACCATGAATTTTAGGGTGTAAGGTTTTTACCCTGCCATCCATTATTTCCGGGAAGCCGGTATAATCCGAGACGTCGGTCACTTCAATATTATTACCCTCTAGCAATCGGGCTGTGCCCCCCGTTGATAATATGCTGATTCCTAGATCATGGAGGTTTGCGCAAAACTCGATTATCCCGGTTTTATCTGAGACGCTGACAAGCGCACGTTTGACAACTGACATGAATATCGCTTCCTTATTTCAGAATGTTACATTTCTGGGTGATTACTACGAAGATTTTTAATCTATTTTGTACTTTTGCAACCTGTTCCTAAGGGTACCACGATTCAGGCCTAAGACATCAGCCGCCCTTGATACATTACCCTCGGTGTAGTCCAGTACAGATTCAAAGAGTGGTACTTCTATCTGGGTCATCACCAACTGATAGAGATCTGCAGGGTCGTGGCCTTCAAGATCATTAAAATATTTATTCATTGCTATTCTGACATTATCGCTGAGACATGCCGATCCGTTACTTCCTGGTTTTGGAGAACTTGTTTTTTTCTTTTTCTTTCCTGGCATCATGCAGCCATACTCATCTGTGTTTGTGAACTAAAAAATTCATTTACCATTTGTAATTGCGATTCCCCACTTTCCACTGTGCAAACAACTTTTCGAAAATCGTCGAATCCCGGCAACTTACCGCAATACATATAGATATGTTTTCTTGCAATACGAACTCCCATGTATTCGCCATAATGCTCATATATGTCTTTTAAGTGAGCTTCAATTATTTCACGCACTTCGCTTATTCCAGGATCATTAAGTTGCTTGCCTGTTTCAAAGAAATACCTGATTTTTCTGAATAGCCAGGGGTTCCCCATACTTGCCCTACCGATCATAATGCCATCTGCATTTGTCTTATTCAGGACATTGCAGACATCTTCCACTGATCTAATATCACCATTAGCAATAACATCTATTGATACGCTTGCCTTTACCCTTGCTACTGTTTCGTGTTCTGCCTGACCTTTAAACCTACAGGCCCGGGTACGTCCATGGACAGTCAGCCTCGAAATACCGCAATCTTCTGCAATTTTTGCTATTTCAACCGCATTTTTAGTATTTTTGTCCCAGCCTGTTCGGATTTTCAGGCTTACTGGCACTGTTGAAACTTTAACGACCGAACGCAAAATCATCTCTACCAGTTTTTGATCCTTAAGGAGTGATGACCCTGCCATAACATTACAAACTTTTTTTGCCGGGCACCCCATGTTGATATCTATAATATCCGCTCCATTATCTATGTTGCTCAATGCTGCTTGCGCCATAAGCTCAGGATCTGCGCCCGCAATTTGTACAATAGTCATTGCACCTTCATCGCTAAAGTCTCGTCGTAATTGAGATTTACGCGTACCATATAATTTCACATCAGAAGTAATCATTTCCGAAACACAGGCATGAGCTCCCATGCGTCTGCATAAACGCCTGAATGGTTTATCTGTAACACCTGCCATAGGGGCTAACAAAATTATTTTATCTTCTGATTCGGGTATGGTGATCATCCTGTACCGCTTATTATTTTTTATATGTGGCGGTTTAATGAAGTGAGGTAATAATATCGAGGATTAAGTTTATTGAAAAGTACTACGTGATAAAAATATATTTAACTTACAGGATAGATCTAAATCTATTGACAAGTATCATCGTTAACCCTTTCATTGATCGGCAATTTCTGGACATTCAATAAATCTTACTAAATAAAATTAAATTCAAAACTCACAGCGACATCAGTCGCACCGGTAAGTTCTAGTATAATATGCACAGGGGCATTTACAGACATGCCATCTTCTATCGATATACTTGGGTCAAGATATTCCAGGGGTTTAAAAATTCTATAACCACTAATCTGGCCTTCTGTATCATATAAAACCATTCTCAAATCCGGAAAGGGTTGAATTATCTCTGACTGGTTCTCTATCGTCGCATTTACCAGCAAGGTATTTACGTATCTGGGATGATCTCTAACATCACGATTAAGCAAAACTATAGAAGACAAATCCCTTTCACGAACCAAATCACATTCAATTCGTTCACATATCTTTCTGGCAAAAGGCAGGTATTCGGGCTTATTCGTCAGTATCCAGTCGCGATTAAACCAGGCCATTTGTATAGCTGCCACTACTAACAACAACACAATAGACGAAACCCAGAAAAAACTACCCCATGCAGAACGTTTTTCACCTGAGACAACAAGTAATTCAAATACTTCATCCTCACTCAGGCGATCCGTTGATTGTGGCTTAATATCATCCGTGGCAATAGAATCTTGTGCTTCTTCAGAGTATTCATTATTTGCATTTGCCAGATTCTGAGGCAGATCAACTGCTTGAGATTCTTTTGGATCGAGGTCCTGAAGTTCTCCTGGTATCTTAAATTGCGGCTCATCCAATTCATCATCATTCGATACAGAGACCTGATTTTTGTCTTCACCAACTAAGGGATAATCGCGTAATCGTTCAAGCGCGTTAAACTGTTCTCCGCAAAACCCGCACTGGACAACTCCTTTTGCTGCAGTTAGCTGCCATGCATATATGCGAAATTGACGAGAACAAGATGGACAGTCAGTAATCATTTAGTAATTAATTATAACAAATCGTCTTTTTTTACACCCGTTAACATTGCCCATTCATTTTTATAAGTTGGCATGGACATATCAAACCACTCACTGTAACAATCAAGACAGGCTTCGACCTGATTTGCCAATAAACCTGACAAGACAATTACACCTTTGTTAGATAAATATGAATTAAAGCTGTTGGATAGGAATAATAATGGCTCCAGCAATATATTAGCGATTAATATCTCTGCAGAGTCTTTGCATGGTTTCTCGCCGTTTAAAATACTTATTCTCGCCATTACGCCATTTATCTCAGCGTTTTTTCTTGTGGCACTTAGCGCCTGCGTATCGATATCGACACTGACTACAGTCTCAGCTCCGAGCTTAGCCGCGGCAATACCTAAAATTCCTGATCCACACCCATAGTCGATAATTCGTTTTCCTGTAATGTTATTATCAGTCAGCCATTCCAGACATAA
This sequence comes from uncultured Gammaproteobacteria bacterium, assembly GCA_943788815.1. Classification (GTDB taxonomy): domain Bacteria; phylum Pseudomonadota; class Gammaproteobacteria; order Eutrophobiales; family Eutrophobiaceae; genus Eutrophobius. The sequence continues at coordinate 1,853,993 of CALSRS010000001.1, read as the reverse complement.
TGAGGTTGTCTCATGAGTGCCCGTCCCAAATGCCAAACCAGGATCTAATTCGATTGCATATGCGACATTTGCTGGCGCACTTGTCCAGCTGGGATATATACACAAAGTATCATTTATAATTATTGGGTTAATACTGGATTTATATGTAGCTTCCCAGTCTTCGTCCTTTAGCACATCAATTTGATGTTCTATGATGTTCTGGGTTCCTATACAGTTACGAATACAAGCCAGCAAGATATCAAGGTCCACTGCAGGGTCCAACAAGGCTGTAAGAGTTGTAATCTCCCAGAGTCTCGCTTGTTCTGATGGATCATCAAAAACAGCTTCTCGCGAGTAAGGTGTATAACTAATTGAGGAGGACTCGAATTTTTCCAGCAGATCTTTCAATTCATCCAGGTATTCGCGATGACTGGAAATGCTCAACCTTAACCATGTCATAGGACTAAATAGAGATATTTACAGGGAATCATCCCAAGACCCATGAATTGGCAGCATAAAAAATACTACGGAAATCTAGATTCAAGGCTTTTAAAAACTCAATTAGACAAGCATGAGTAAAAAATCTCACTTGATACCCAGTTTCTTCTCAAGGTAATGAATGTTGGTACCTCCTGCGATGAAAGCCGCATCCTTCATAAGATTTCTGTGTAATGGGATATTAGTATTTATCCCGTCGATGACGATTTCTGATAAGGCCATAGACATTCGTTGTATGGCTAGCTCTCGAGTTTCAGCATGGGCAATCAACTTTCCAATCAATGAATCATAATGTGGTGGTATTGTGTATCCTTGGTATACATGTGTATCCACCCGAATACCAGGACCACCTGGTGGGTGATAATGAGTTATGGTTCCAGGAGAGGGAATAAATTTTTCCGGATCTTCAGCGTTGATCCTGCACTCAATCGCATGACCATTTATATGAATATCTGATTGCCTGTATGATAATTTTTCTCCGGATGCAATCCTTAGCTGTTCCTTAACAATATCTACACCAGTAATACATTCGGTAATTGGATGTTCAACCTGAACTCTAGTGTTCATTTCTATAAAATAAAACTGTCCATCCTCATAGAGAAATTCAAATGTGCCCGCATTGACATAACCGATTTTTTTACAAGCATCTACACATTGCTCACTTATTTTTCTCTTCTGCCTATCTTTGATATGTGGCGCAGGCGCTTCTTCGAGGATCTTCTGATTACGTCTTTGCATGGAACAATCGCGCTCTCCCAAATGTATGACGTTTCCATGGGTATCAGCCAACACCTGGATTTCTATGTGTCTGGGATTCTCAAGATATTTTTCCATGTATATGGTGTCATCGTTAAATGCAGCCTGCGCCTCTGAGCGGGTAAGTGAAACAGCGTTTCGCAGGGTCGCTTCACTATGGACTACACGCATACCCCTGCCTCCACCGCCGCCTGATGCCTTTATTATTATTGGATACCCAATATCCTTTGCAATACGCGCAGTTTCAGCTAAATCATCTGTCAAGGACCCTTCAGATCCCGGAACACAAGGAACACCACTATCATGCATGGACTCACGTGCTGAAATCTTGCTTCCCATTAATCTTATGGTATCTGAACGCGGCCCGATGAAAGTAAAACCACTTTGCTCAACTCGCTCTGCAAAATCAGGGTTTTCTGATAAAAAACCATACCCGGGATGAATGCCAACAGAGTCGGTAACTTCAGCGGCGCTGATTACGGCGGGAATATTCATATAACTATCAACTGAGGCAGCAGGACCAATACAAACTGCTTCATCGGCAAGCAGAACGTGTTTTTGGTTTCTATCAGCCTCTGAGAAAACAGCAACGGTTTTAATGTCCAGCTCATGACAGGCTCGAAGTATTCTTAGGGCAATTTCACCCCGGTTTGCAATTACGACTTTTTCAAGCATTTAAGGTAAGACCTGTAGGTTTATATCGACGTTCCTGTCTGATTTCAATCAGGCTTCCCGTACGAGGAACAGTGGTTGTCCAAATTCAACGGGGTCACCATTTTCTGCGAGAACACGGCTGACGACTCCATTCGCATCAGATTCTATCTGATTCATTATTTTCATTGCTTCAATGATACAAATTACATCACCCACTTTGACTTCCTTGCCCAACTCGGCAAATGGCGGCTTGTCTGGAGAAGGTGAGCTATAAAAAATACCAACCATGGGCGAAGTTATATAATGCCCGTCAACCTCCTGCTTGACCTCTGCGGTTTCCATTTTATCGGAATGACCACCTGTCGCAGAGCCAAGATCCTGTCTGGCATCCGCAGCAGGGACTTGTACCACTGTTTGTGGCTGCTCCGTATACATACTATGCCTGCTTATCCTGACCGACTCCTCACCTTCGTGGATTTCAATTTCTGAGACCTTGGACTCTTCCAACATCTCAATTAGTTTCTTAACCTTACGAATATCCACGCTATGACACCTCTCTCGACTGTTCGCATATAGCATTTAACGCATACAAATAACCCTGCGCACCTAGTCCACTAATTACGCCGATAGCCAGATCGGAGAGATATGAATGTTGGCGGAATGCCTCCCTGGCAAATACATTCGATAGATGGACTTCTATAAAAGGGATAGCTACACCTAAAAGTGCGTCTCGTAGTGCTATACTTGTATGGGTCAAGGCCCCGGGGTTGATAATGATATAGCTCACTCCTTCATCTCGTGCCTTATGAATACGGTCTATGAGCTCATGCTCTGCATTACTTTGAAAATGCAACACTTCGTGCCCTGATTTGCTTCCTGCATCGACTAGCATCCGGGTGATATCATCCAATGTCGTGGTGCCATATACCTCCGGCTCGCGGGATCCCAGTAGATTGAGATTTGGCCCATTTATGACCAGAATTAAAGACATTTTATCCCCCATACCGCTATAAATTCATTATTCTATTAAACGAAATTGACTACTTATAACCGCAGTTTAATGGAACATAGACGAAATTTCGAGCTTTTTTGATTAAACGAGAAAAAATCAGACTTTGTGGTCTTACATTAGCAGTTTTACTATCAGTTCTTCGACTTCTTCAAAGGTAACCGGTCCAGCCTTGGTAAAAGAGACAATACCACTACGATCAATAATGGCAGTGTAGGGAAGCGCCCCAATATGGTTACCATAGCTTTCAGCTATGACGATTACCTCGGCTTCACCAGCGAGAACCGGGTAGGACATATTATGATTGGCAACAAAATCGATTACTTCCTCGGCATTTTGCAAAGCTATACCAATGACTTGCAGACCTTGTTCACCATACTGGTTTTGTAGGGCAATTAATTCTGGAATTTCTTTTAAGCATGGCAGACACCAGGTAGCCCAGAAATTTATGAGTACCACCTTGCCATCCCATTCTTTAATTGAACGCATCTGCCCGTGTATATCTGGCAGTAAAAATTCTGGCCGAAGAGTTCCTTTGATATCTGTTAATAATGATTGAGCTTGAATTTGTATGGAGTCGTTAAGCGTAGAATTTTGATCAGCTTGCTCTGTTATAAAAAGCCTGAATCCCAGCCCTGCTGATAAAAAAATTAATCCGGTAATTATTAATACACGGGGACGAAGGAAGTTCATATAGGCGTGTTGATCGCCCTTATCACATGGTCGGAAAATTCATCTGCATCAAAATAACCGTATAGTCGATAGGCATTTCTTTCTTTGCCATCACTACCGAAAAACATAATTGCAGGAGGACCATAGATATTAAATCGTTTAAGCAAGGCCTTATCATCATCGTCATTTGCGGTAACATCTGCTTGTAGTAACACTACGTCTTGCAGTGCAAGTTTCACCTGCAGCTGAGGAAAGGTATTGGATTCCATGCGGATACATTCGATACACCAGTCTGCATAAAAATCCAACATAACTGGTTTGCCCTGCTGACTTGACGCCTCAATCTCAGCGTCAAGATCTGCCAATGTCTTGATACGTTTAAATATCAAACCCTCTGTAGTTTCAGAATTACCTGAGCCGAGACTTACAATCCCCTGTAACGGCTGGTAAATACTTTTACCACCTGATGAGGCGCCAATCACTAAAATAGCGCCATACAATAGCATTATTAAACCAAGACCCTTCCACAGGCGACGCCAACTGGCGTCTTTCTCCAGTTGATCTAGTGCGCCCATATATATTGCCGTAATAATTAATAATGCTCCCCATAAATAAAGCACTACAGTATGAGATACTATTCGCGCAAGAAACCAGATAGCCAGGCCCACAAGGGCGACACCAAATATCTTTTTTACTGTATCCATCCAGGCCCCAGCCCTGGGCAATAATGAGCCAGCAGAACCACCAATAATCAATAATGGCACTCCCATTCCCATACCCATCGTAAACAAGGCCAAACCACCCAGGACTTCATCCCCAGTCTGAGAAATATAGGCCAACGCACCAACTAAGGGAGGGGCAACACACGGCCCAACAATAACAGCAGAAACTGCGCCCATAATTGCCACACCTGACAATGTCCCGCCTTGCTGACTATTACTCACACGTGTCAATCTTTCCTGCAAACTTGATGGCAATTGAATTTCGTAAAAACCAAACATGGAAAGCGCCAGTGCTATCAGCACCAAACACAATGCCGAAATTATCCAGGGATCCTGTGCGGCCGCTTGAACATTCACGCCTGCTAGCGCGGCAACTACCCCAACAATGGCATAAGTGAGCGCCATTGATAATACATACACCAGTGAAAGTACAAAACCCTTGCTCGCAGTGAGAGTCTTTTCCTGTCCCGCAATAATTCCCGAAAGGATTGGAATCATGGGAAATACACAAGGCGTCATGGACAGCAATAATCCTGCACCAAAAAACATTAATAAATTAAAAAAGATACCGCCACTGAGTAGTCGCTGAGTTATGCCGTCCTGTTCTGACAGGGGGACGGCAGCCTGCTGCTTATTACTAATTCCAATAACAGCTTGAGATGCCACTGACGATATATCAGCACTGCTTGATCCTGCAGGTAAAACCAGAGTAACTGCCTTTTTAATAGGTGGATAACATAAGGAATTATCCTTACAACCCTGGTAGCCATACTCAAGACTGACTGTTAATTCCTCAGGAACCTCCCTCGTCACAGGAATATCAATATCAAATACACCGATATTGACTTCTATCTCACCAAACGAAGGATCCTGCTTCACTTCTCCATGAGGTATTACCAGGGCCTGTGTATTTACATTTGCATTACCCTGCGTAATTTCAAACCTAAACTTATCATGATAAAGATAATAGCCTTCTGCTATCAGCACATTCATTTGAATATTGTCAGGTGCCGTGACCCTGGCAGACAATAGAAAGGCTTCGTCGGGATGAAGAAACTGTTGTTCTGATGAACGATTTAAAAAACCGCCAATACTTTGAAGTCGTTCACTAACTGTTTGCGCCAATGTCACCATAGACACAGACATCATGAGAATTAAAAGAATTTGTTTAGTCCACTTCATTATTTTCAATTTTGAAAATCAATAAACCAGATTATTCCTTAGCTGTAGAATTTGTTTCTATCCAATTTAAATATTCATCAAATCCGTCTGTAATTGGAATAGCAATCAACTCAGGTACTTCATATGGATGTATAGCTTTGACACGTTTTTCTAGTTCAGGATACCTATCTGTCGTAGTTTTAATAAGCAATAATAGTTCTTCTGAAGTATCGACCTTGTTAACCCATCGAAAAAATGACTGTACTCCTGGGACAATCTGAACACATGCCCCAAGATTTTCCAGCACAATTTCATTTGCAAGTTTCTTTGCTGTGATATTCCCTGGACAAGTCGTTAATACCAGTAGGTGTTTTACCTTCTTTGTCATAAACCTGCTCTTTTTACATAAAATTACGGTTGAAATATGTTATTTTGCCAATACATTAATAAATTAGCTATCAATCTTTAGAAGCCTTGTAGATAAGCAATGTTCAAAATATTTTTTCTGGCCTTTCTAATCGTTCCCCTGGCCGAGCTCTATGTCCTTATACAGCTTGGGTCCGTGTTCGGCGCCATGACAACAATAGGATTATGCCTGTTTACTGCAGCGCTGGGGGCATATTTACTTAAATTGCAAGGCATTGAAACCATCAAACGCGTCCAGAACCAGGTCAATAACGGCAAAATGCCTGCAACTGAACTGATAGGTGGGTTTATCCTGTTAATCTCTGGATTTTTATTATTAACCCCAGGGTTTATGACGGATATCGCCGGGTTTCTCTGCCTTGTCCCCGTCCTACGAATTCAGATCGCCACCGGTTTGCTGTCGCGGCTAATCACCCAGCGTGGTAATGTCCCCGAAGAAACTGTCATTATAGAAGGCGAGTTCTGGGATGAAAAAAATCAACGAATTCGTCATATCGATGATATGAATGAAAAATGATTTACTTGAAATTCCTCTGTTTTCTTATCATCTCATAAGCTTTTCTAATTTCATGGGTTTTCTCTGTAGCTAGTTTTACCATCTCCTCTGGCAATCCTTTAGAGACCAATTTATCGGGATGATGTTGACTCATTAACCTTCTATAAGCTTTCTTTACTTCTGCATCAGTGGAATGGTTGCTAATTCCAAGAGTACGGTATGCATCTTCAACGGACATGCCCCTTGTTTGTTGAAAGCCGGATCTTGCAGACTCCAGTAACATATCCAGTTCATGACGATTAAAACCAATGACGTCACACACATGTAATAAAAGTTTTTTCTCCTGTGGATGTACTCTGCCGTCTGCCCATGCAGCAAGACACTGTATTTCCATAAACATACGCCGCAAGGTTAGTCTGTGACCTATTTCACTTCGCAGCTGGCCTAATATTTCATCCAGGGGAAAATCGGATTTCTTGCCTTCTTCAAACAGGGCGCGAGCTGTTTTTTTCTGATCGGGACTGAGTTCCATGTGATCCATCACCTGGTTTGCAACAGAGATCTCGTCACTTGTTACCTTACCATCCGCCTTGCACACATGCCCCATAACGGAAAAACTTGCGGTAAAAAAAGCGGTCTGAATTCTATATTGCTTATTGTGAGAGTCGCCTGGAGATTCGGAAAATCCATTGAGACCACGATCAAAATTATGACCAAACGATGCCCCCAGGACAGCACCAATGGGGCCTCCCATCATGAACCCGAGCGTACCGCCTATTACCTTGCCCCACCAACTCATATTAACTCCGGAGTAAACACATCGTGTAATTAATTCTGTATAATAGCGTGTTACTGACCACGCAGGAAACTATAGCAACAAATGGGAAAACAAATTAAACAATCTAACAATAAGAAATCAAAATCCCAACTCATTGACGTCCACGAGCTTTATGAAGAATCTGTGCAATGTGTCGAAGCTGAAATTGATTTTGTTAATCAAACCTACAAAAATATCAGGAAGAAAAATGCCAACTCACTTCGTGAAGATTTCTGCGGCACTATGAACACCAGCTGCGAATGGATTCGTCGAAGAAAAACCAATATCGCCTATAGCGTCGATATAGACCAAAGTGTGCTCGACTGGGGAATAGAAAAAAAATTGTCCCGCCTGACAAAAAGCCAACGTAGCAGAATAAACATTATTAACGGGGATGTAACAAAAGTTAAAACACCTGGTGTCGATATTGTACTTGCAATGAATTTTAGCTACTGGATCTTTAAAGAGCGAAATACCATGATGGACTACTTCAGGCATATTTATGACAACATGGCGGATGATGGGATTTTCTTCCTGGATGCATTTGGTGGCCCCGAAGCAATTCAGGAGATGACCGAAGACACAGAATTTGATGGCTATACCTATACCTGGGATCAGAAAAAATATAATCCAATTACTGGTGAAGGGCTATTTTATATCCACTTTAAATTTGACGATGGATCCCGGATAAAACGTGCTTTCACTTATGACTGGCGAGTCTGGACCTTACCTGAATTAAAAGAGATTCTCTCAGAGGCAGGATTTAAGCCGTATATATACTGGGAGGGCACTGGTGATGACGGCGAAGGCAACGGCATTTTTACCAAAACAGAACTTGGAGAAGCAGATGATAGCTGGATTGCCTACATCGTTGCTGAAAAATAATACATCTGACTCAGGACAGTTCCTTGGGACGCATTAAATCTATCAACACTGCAGACCCGTCTTCAGTAGATATAACGCCGTCACCATAATCCATCACTGCGATTGCAGCAGTAGTCATAAGCTTTCCTGACGATGTGAACTCTGGATGATTTTTTGCCAAATACATTACCAAATTATCGAGGCCAGGATTATGCCCCACTATTAATAATCTGCGTACATCTTCACTGTGGTTATCTATCACCGTAAGCAGGTCTCCGAGGCCGGCCTCATATATTTTGTCATCCCAGACCGTTAGGTGTTTGTCCAATTTTGCATCCTTTATTAATAAAGAAGTGGTTTGTTTTGCCCGTCTTGCAGGCGATGAAACAATCTTGTCAGGTAACAGATGATTGTTCTCCAGCCATATGGCCATTGCATTAATATCTTTGATGCCGCGCCTTGATAAAGGGCGATCGAAATCACTACCGTCATCCGTATCCCAATCGGATTTTGCATGACGCATAATTAATAATTGGCGATTTTGCCCTGATGCCATACTATTGACCTGACGATAAATAAAAGAAGTATATCAGTACGAATGGCAAATAACCCTGTAGAAACTTATGCGGCTGTAGATCTTGGCTCCAACAGCTTTCATATGATCGTGGCTGAATATTCTGACGACCGCATCCAGATTATCGACCGCATACGCAAGATGGTCCGCCTGGCATCAGGGCTTGATGACAATGACAACTTATCTGATAAATCAATGAATAATGCCCTGGATTGCCTCCAGGAATTTGGTCAACGCATTAGGGAAATGCCACAAGTTAATGTACGTGCTGTTGGCACCAATACATTAAGGCAGGCAAACAATGGGAAAAATTTTATCAAGGCTGCGCGCCAGGCGCTTGGACACAAGATAGAAATAATTGCAGGTCGCGAAGAAGCCAGACTAATCTACCTGGGGGTAGCTAATTCCATCTATGATGAAACAGACAGGCGCATGGTCATAGATATAGGCGGGGGCAGTACTGAAATCATTATAGGCAAAGGGTTTGACGTCCTGGAACGTGAAAGTTTTTATATTGGATGTGTCAATATGACGCGCCGTTTTTTTAAATCCGGCGAGATTAATCGAAATAAAATGAATATGGCCGTGCTTGCCGTCAGGCAGGAAATAGAATCGATCATGACAAAATATCAGGCATTAGGATGGAATAAAGTCATTGGGGCATCCGGCACTATTCACTGTGTCAATGATATCATCATGAATGCAGGGTGGAGCACATCGGACATTACACAACAGTCCCTGACGACACTCAAGGATGAAGTCATTAATTTGGGTTCGATAGATGCACTTAATTTCAACGGTCTATCATCCGATCGTAAACCAGTATTCATAGGTGGCCTGGCTGTTTTATGCGGCATATTTGACGCCTTTAAAGTACAACAACTAAACGTATCTGATGGCGCACTTAGAGAGGGATTATTATACGACTTGATTGGCAGGCTACATGATAAAGATATCCGTGACAGTACAATTAGCTCTCTGGCAAATCGTTATAGTATTGATACGGAGCAGGCAAGCAGAGTAAAAAATACCGCCATAAAGTTATTTGAACAACTATGTGTGCCATGGAAACTGGATAAGAATATTGATTTGAAATTTATCCAATGGGCAGCAGAGATTCATGAAATTGGACTAGCCATTGCCCATGCACAATATCATCGCCACGGCGCTTATCTTATTGCAAATTCAGATTTAGCTGGTTTCTCCAGGGAAGAACAAGGCAAGCTGGCTCTATTAATCCGTAGCCACAGAAGAAAATATCCAGTCGACGATATAAATAATTTTATTTTAGATGACACTGACAATATCAAGCGATTATGCATCTTGATTCGCATTGCAATCTTGTTAAATCGTAGCCGCCTAAATGTGTCCTTACCCCAGATTGAAATTAAGGCCAAAGAATTTGCTTTAAAACTAAAATTTCCCGAAAACTGGATAGAAAACAATCCGCTCACTCGAGCGGACCTTGATCTTGAAGCACGCTACATTAAAGCAGTTGGATTTAAACTCACATATTCATCAAGCTAATTAGCATTTCATCATATTAATTATCACAAAAATGACTCAATGCCGTATCTTGAGCTGAACGCTGTTTGGTGCCAGTCGGTTTTGCCAATTTATACATACCGTCACTATTCATAATCCATGCCTTGGTATTATCTGATAGATAATTTTGTAATCCTAACGTATAGATCAAATCTCTTGGCCGTTTTTCCTCAATGGGAAATGCAGTCTCAACACGCACATGCATATTCCTGGGCATCCAGTCAGCGCTTGAACAGTAGATTAATTCTTCACCGCCGTGATAAAAATAAAATACCCTGGTATGCTCGAGAAAACGGCCAACGATAGAACGTACATGGATATTTTCAGATACACCTTTAATCCCTGGTCTTAAACAACACATGCCTCGTATGATTAGATCTATCTTAACGCCTGCCTGTGATGCCTGATATAAGGCTTTTATCATGTCAGGATCCACCAGAGCATTCATTTTTAAAATAATCCTGGCGTCCTTACCTTTTTTAGCATTTACTGCCTCAATTTCTATCAATTCGAGCAAGCGTTTGAATAGGGTAAAAGGAGACTGTAACAACTTTCTTAATTTACCCGCGCGACCCAAACCTGTGAGTTGCAAGAATAATTTACTCACATCAAGACCAAACTCCTTATCACATGTCAACAAACCATAATCTGTATACATCCTTACTGTCCTGGAATGATAGTTACCAGTCCCAAGGTGGACATATCGTCTTAAGCCACGACCTTCTCGCCTGACGACCATGCACATCTTGCAATGTGTTTTATATCCAACAATTCCATATACAACCTGGGCCCCGGCTTCTTGTAACTCAGTTGCCATTTCAATATTTGCCTCTTCATCAAAACGGGCGCGTAATTCGATAACGACAGTCACTTCCTTACCGATTCTTGCGGCATCTTTTAACGACTCAACTATGGCTGAATCAATTCCTGTACGATATAGCGTTTGTTTTATTGATAAGACATTGGGGTCGTGAGCAGCCTGTCTGACAAAGTCTACAATTGGTGCAAATGATTGAAATGGATGGTGAAACAAAATATCACCGTTTTTTAAACTATCAAAAATATTACTACTTTTTAAAACTCTTGGTGGGATATCAGACGTAAATCCTGGGTATACCAGATCTGGTCTACTGGCTAAATCAACGATGGCCATTAACCTGCTCAGGTTTACCGGCCCATTCACCTGATAAAGATCAAACTCATTCAAATTAAATTTTCTTAATAAAAATGTGCTTAGTTCATCAGGACAATTGTCCGCCACCTCCAGACGTACCGCGTCACTGAACCTCCGGGAGGGCAATTCTCCTTCCAATGCTCGTAGCAGGTCTTCCACCTCTTCATTATCGACAAATAAATCACTGTCTCTGGTGACCTTAAATTGATAGCAGCCGGTTGCTTTCATACCAGGAAAAAGATCACTGACATGTGCATGAATGATTGATGACAATAAAATAAAATCATTTTTCCCGGCGGTATGTTCTTCAGGCACCTTAACAACCCTGGGCAGAGACCGTGGCGCCTGAACAATGGCGAGATCAGACTCACGCCCAAAGGCATCTTTACCGTCCAGTGATACTATGAAATACAGATTTTTATTCAACACCCTTGGGAAGGGATGAGCGGGATCAAGACCAATCGGACTAAGCACTGGCAACACATTATTATTAAAATAACGTTTTACCCATCTGGATACAGATGGCCGCCAGGACGCCCGTCTCAATACGCGGATTTTCTCTTTTGCCAGTTCAGGTGTAATAGTTTCATTTAATATTCTGTATTGCTCTTCTACCAACTCATGGGCGATCTGGCTAATCTGCTCCATTACTTCAGCAGGCGAGAGATTGTCAGGTCCTTTTTGACCCGAACCGTATTTGACCTGCTGTTTAATTCCCGCAACCCGTATTTCAAAAAATTCATCCAGGTTTGTGCTTGATATGCAAAGGAACTTTAATCGTTCCAGCAAAGGCGTGGTTTCATCCAGAGCCTGGGCAATAACACGACGGTTAAACTCAAGCAGGCTGAGCTCCCGATTAATAAAAAGCTCAGGATTATCTAGATTTAATGCGTCCATGAGTAGATTATACAACGGCCAACAAATTTATTGGCTAAAAAAAGCAGATAGTTTAATTGATGTATATCAATAATTAACTAATATTAGCTAAAGCTTTTCACTCAACTCTTTTTCCATCTCTTCAATGGTTATATGCCTGACATCCTTGCCTTCAACAAAATAGATTACATATTCACAAATATTCCGTGCGTGGTCTGCAATTCTTTCCATCGCCCTGGCTGTCCAGATGGCATCTATTGATGTGCTTATACTTCTTGGATCCTCCATCATATAGGTGATTAATTGCCTTAAAATTGCGACATATTGTTCGTCAGATTCTGGTTCTCGGCTGGCAACTATAAATGCTTCTTTGGAGTCCATTCTAGCAAATGCATTTAAGGAATCATGAACCATATTCACTACAAGGCTACCCATGGCCTTGATACTGATGTAGTAAGCTTTAGGGGCCTGTGATTCAGAGAGATAAATTGCCTTCTTGGCAATCTTTTGTGCTTCATCACCTATTCTTTCCAGGTCAGTAATCGTTTTAATTACTGCCATGATCAATCGAAGATCAACAGCTGCTGGTTGGCGTTTAGCCAATATTCTTATGCATTGTTCATCAATGGATACTTCCTGAAGGTTAACCTTATATTCCGTCTTGACTATTTTTTCAGCAAGCTCGATGTCTGATTCAACCAGCGCTGTTATTGCACCCGTTAATTGATTTTCAACAATGCCTCCCATTTCCATAACATGGCTTCTAACTGTCTCGAGTTCATTGTCGTATTCTTTAGATATGTGCTTTTGTATGTTCATAAGTTTGATTTCTCTGAAATTAACCCATACGTCCAGTTATGTAATCTTCAGTCATTTTTTCTTTTGGGTTTGTAAATAATTTTGCAGTATCATTAAATTCAATCAGCTCACCCAGGTACATGTATGCCGTATAATCAGAAACTCTCGCGGCTTGTTGCATATTATGAGTAACTATCACAATCGTGTAGTCTGATTTTAACTGATAAATTAATTCCTCAATCTTTAGAGTCGATATCGGGTCAAGCGCTGATGCTGGCTCATCCAAAAGTAACACTTCGGGTTCGATAGCAATTGCCCTGGCAATCACTAATCTCTGTTGCTGGCCTCCTGACAAACCCATTGCATTATCATCCAGTCTGTCCTTAACTTCGTCCCACAATGCAGCATGTTTTAATGAATTCTCTACGGCCTCATCAAGAATGTGTCGGTTCTTAACACCTTGAATTCGAAGCCCATATGCAACATTCTCATATATGGACTTGGGAAATGGGTTAGGTTTTTGAAAAACCATCCCTATCCTTCGGCGAAGGTCAGACACATTTACAGATTTATCAAATATATCCTGACCATGTAATATCATCTTGCCTTCGACACGCACATTGTCTATCAGATCATTCATCCTGTTAAAACACCTTAGCAAGGTAGATTTTCCACAGCCACTGGGGCCAATAAATGCAGTCACTCTTTTTTGAGGGATTTTTAGATTTATATCCTTTAAAGCTTGATTCGCACCATAAAAAAAATTGAATGCGTTTACCTCAATACATATTTCCTCGTCCTTTAACGAGGCTTCATGCTTGTGAATAACGCTGGGATCGATAGCATGTGTGGGCACATTATGTCTCCCGTTATTGTCGTCTACGCTATTCATATTATTAATATCACTTGCTTTAGTGCTGTTCTGAAGCACGGTATTTCTCCCTAAGCTTATTTCTTATACGGATGGCTGCCAAGTTTAAAATGATAATTAATAACACTAATAATAGTGCCGTGGCATAAACCAAAGGTCTGGCAGCCTCAACATTTGGGCTTTGGAACCCCACATCGTAAATATGAAAACCAAGATGCATGAACTTTCTTTCAAGATGAACATACGGAAAATTTCCATCCAAAGGTAATGACGGTGCTAATTTTACTACACCAACTAACATGAGAGGCGCAACTTCACCTGCCGCCCTGGCTATGGCCAGTATCAAACCTGTTATCATCGCCGAAGCAGTCATGGGTAATACTGTCCTAAAAAGCGTCTCGGCTTTCGTTGCGCCTAGCGCAAGACTACCTTCCCTTATCGCCCGCGGAACACGGGATAAACCCTCTTCAGTAGAAACAATGACTACCGGTACCGTTAAGATAGCCAATGTCAAAGATGCCCATAACAACCCCGGTGTTCCGAAGGTTGGTGATGGTAAGCTGTCGGAAAAAAATAATGCATCAATATTTCCACCAACAAAATAAACAAAAAAGCCCAGGCCAAAAACACCATAGACAACAGATGGAACACCAGCGAGATTGTTGACAGCAATACGGATGGTTCTGACCAAAGGACCTTGTTTCGCATATTCATGAAGATAAACTGCGGCCACAACCCCAAATGGCGTCACCATAACTGCCATGATCAAAACCATAATGACAGTACCAAAAATTGCAGGATAGATTCCTCCTTCGGTATTCGCTTCGCGAGGCTCATCTGAAACAAATTCCCAGAGCTTCATTAGATAGTGAATTATGTCTTCCGCTATATTCATATTATTTGGCTGATATGCCCTGACAACCTGAGCTAACGGCAACTCCACTTCTCTACCATCTGATAATCTTGTCACAAAAGAAAATTGATTCAATCTCTCATACAAATTTCCCAGCTGGCTGGAATAACTATTATATTCTTCATCTAATAATCTTTGCTGCTCAGTAGTTTCTCGTAGCTGGGCGGAATCTGCCGTTATACCTGACCTTTCAAGGCTACGTTGTTTGAGTCGCAACCGTTCCATCTTATAATTAATGTCACCAATCAAGTCTTTTTCAACATGTTCTATCTCATTATGGACATCCTGGCTGGCAATTATCTGTTCCTGAAACAATACCCAGAGATTAGATGCCTTATCACCCAATTCCTCTCCATTTTGTTTGACCGAAACCAGATATCCATAAAGATTCCCCCACTCATGCCGTTCGACCGCCATCAGATCATTAGGGTATTTAATATCTCTAACAGCCAGATCCACTACCCACATAAAATCCAACCCAAAATAATCCCGGTTCCCCATCTTTATCAACGTCCTGCTGACCAGTTCTTCTGATTCGGGGATCCTGATATCACCTTCTGGCAACCTGGACCGCTGAACTGTTTCGTATTCAACCATTTCACCTATTACAGTGATGGTATTACTGTCTGCCTCAGTCAATTGAAACTCAGCAATCTCACTGGGCCAGAAATGACTTAGCCCTCTGTAGGCTATCAAAAATAAAAGCCCCATCACTAGTAAGACCGAAATCGTTACCGCCCCGGCGTTTAGCCAGATATACGGTGTTCCTGAATCAAACCAGTGCTTTATATTCCTGGTAGTCATAATGAGCTGTATTTAACTCGTAATTTCTGCCTGACGACTTCAGCGATAGTATTGAAAAAGAAGGTCGCCATAAATAATACAAGACCAGCAAGAAATAATATTCTATAGTGAGTACTGCCCAACTCAGACTCCGGCATCTCTACGGCAATATTGGCAGACAGAGCGCGAAAGCCCTCAAATATATTGATATCCATTATTGCAGTATTGCCTGTGGCCATTACTACGATCATCGTTTCACCCACTGCTCGCCCAAGTCCAATCATTACTGCTGAGAAAATTCCGGGGCTGGCGGTAAGCAATATCACCTTAGCCATGGTTTGCCATGGAGTGGCGCCTAGCGCTAAAGAGCCAGTGGTTAGGTGCTTAGGCACACCAAATATGGCATCTTCACTAATGGAAAAAATCGTAGGTATTACCGCAAACCCGATAGCGATACCCACCACAAATGAATTTCGCTGATCAAATGAGATCCCCAATTCCTGAGTTAACCATAATGGTAGATTTCCACCAAATAGCCAGACTTCGATAGGCTGGCTCAACAGGAAAACAGCTGTTGTAGCTAGTATTATTACTGGAAGCAGAATCAATCCCTCAAAGCCCTGTGGCACCCTGTGCTTTATTTTTTCGGGGAGAAATTGCCACAGGTAAGCAGCCGCTATTATCGCTATCGGAACGACAAGAAATATTAAAAACATAGCAGGCAAGTAAGCCTCTACGATAGGAGCAAACCATAGTCCTGCAAGAAAGCCCAAAATGACGGTTGGTAATGCCGCCATTATTTCGATTGATGGTTTTACAATGTTTCTAAGTCCGGCTGACATGAAGTATGCAGTATATATCGCACCCATAATCGACAAGGGAATTGCAAAGAGCATGGCATAAAGCGATGCCTTTAAAGTACCAAAAGCCAGCGGTGTTAAACTAAACTTTGGCTCAAAAATATTACTGGCAGACGATGACTGCCATATATATTCGGGTCCGTCTCTGCTTTCATACCAGACTTTTCCCCACAGTGAGCTCCAGGATACTTCAGGATGTTCATTTTCCAACTCCCAAACATCCACTACAGAGTCTGAATTTTCAACTACCAAACCATTCGCCCGGGGAGCAATTGCAATCATCCCGTCATGACCAGCATTTAAATCTTGAACCTTAATTGTCCTGTGTGCTGTTGCATGATAGATCCCCAGCTTTCCAGATTCATCCAGAGCAAGGAACCCTTTTCGGAAATACTCTGGGACAATCTGACGTATTGGCGAAATCTGAGAATCAAATATTCTGATTTTTTTTAGAGAATAGTCGTTATTTTCATCGCGGACAGGAAACCATTGAGCAATTCTTCCAAGGTTATCCCCTATCAATACCGAAATTCCACCACTAAGAAACTCCATCGCTGTGATATCAATCTCATCCTCTACGACTGATAAGCTTTGGACTAAAATCGGAGACTGCTTATTTCGAATATTATAATAATGAAGCACATTTTCAATATCAGTGAAATACAACTCGGTCTGATCAACATCCATAATTATATGGCGAACACCATATTGAACCGGGATTGTAGTTACCACTTTATTAATTGTCCGTTCATCTGTGAGGAAATTTGTTTCTATATTTAGATTGACCAAAATCAACTGTGAGTTCTCAGTGAGGGCGGCAATAGTTGTCTGCTCCTCATTTCCTTGCACTGCAAGCTTGACAATTGAGGCACCTGACTCATCCACAACGATAGAATCCCCATCAAAAGGATTGAAAACCTGGGGGGAAATTATCCGAATATCATCAGGATAGCTGATGTTGTATTGATGGTACCGCAATTCAACAGTACCATCACTCATACCGAAACCAAGCAGCCGTCCAGATGAGTTTCCGGCAGCAAAGGATGTAACATTTGCTCTGTTTTGAGATAAAAGATTTTCCGTGTTAATCACTTCGCCATCTGATGTTTTAAAAAAAACTATTGTGCCTGTATCCAGAACGCGCATTGCAATTTCTCGTTGCTCCTCCACGGCATAAAAAAGCGATACATCAGGACCCTTGTCAGGAATTTCAAAACTGGCAAGTTTTGCAGTGTGTGCAGGTAAAAAAAGAGGAATAACTATCCAGACTAAATAGACCGCAATCAAGACGATAGCAATAATGACACCGATACCACCAGCCGTCATAAGATAACGAGTTATAACATCTTTTAGATATCTTGAATTTTTATAATTAAAATCCTTCGTTAAATCTAATTTTGTACTGACAGTATTATTACTAGCGGATGATTTCATGCTGTGGACGGTATCATTATTTTGCGTAAATAAATATGATTCTAATTGGAAGTGTTGATGCCATCGTTTTAAAAAAAACAGCATACATGCCAATTATTACAGAAATATTACAACTTGAAACTAGTGATCATAAACCGCTATACAGGAAAGTCATTTAACTACATATTTTGCTTAATAATTCTTATAAATCTTTGTTATCACACAGCTGTTAATGCCAATGATTATCCCAAATATATATCATTAATTTCTGAACATGATATATATTCTCCAAAATCTCAAGATAGTCATTATGCAAATGGTATCTGTATTGGTTTTGGCATATATATAAAAGGCGATGTTCTGGAAATCGTAAAGAAAATATTCAATAATAAGTCTGACATAGCTTATAGACCAGAAGCTGCATTTGGCCACAATTAGCATTACTCAAAGGGAAAAAGATTTCTTCTCCAACAAGGCCTTGATAGTCTTAGCTCTTCAATCATTGGCATTCAATACTAATTATTAATCTTGCTTGACCAATCAATTATCGTCCTGTTATTTTCATATTTTCCAAGTAGTAGCAATATTTCTTGCACTGATGGATCTGCGTCATTGGCAACCCATGCTTGACCACTAATCTGCAAGTCCTTACCTGGCTTGTCAAATATAGCGCGACTAGATATATATAATTGATTTTCTCCTGAAATATTAAGTATCGTCCCATTAATTCTGGATTTTGATAACACATCAATTTTTATCTCATAGTTACCTAGCGGCCTGTCTGATTTAATTTGTTCAGAACTTAACTCAGTAATTATTATTTTTATATTCCCCTGATCCGGTAATTCTCCATAATTTCCACTAATTAATTTAGATGTGATGTGGACAGAACCAGTTAAACCGACAAAGCTAAATTCTGGGAATGATTGTGTTAAATCATTAAGTTTTATCTCGCCCTCGAGCTCATTAATATTCCATTTTTTTATGCCAAATTGAGATTTACCATTAACTAACATTTCACCTTGTATAATGGCAAAGACTGAATCCAGTCTTCCAGAAAATAATGACAATCTTGATGATTTCAAACTCAACTGGTCAATATAAAACTCAACTCCTGAATTGCTACTTGCGCTTACCCCAAATAATTTTACGTTAAAAAGCGTGCCTTCAATACGCTCCCATTTCAATGGTGCATTAAACCTGGGCACAAGTATGTTTACTGCAATTTGCGCAGGGAAATTGAGAATAATTGTGATAATAAGGACAATCAAGCCTGCAAAGAATATCCGGCCCCATTGATGCTTCATAGCATTCCTACATACCGAGAATTAAAAGTGCCTGCACCATGCCATCTTGATTACCAATATGTGTAATGTCGGCATTAATTACCTTAACATCTAAGTTGTTATATAGATGATATGTAAAATTCATAAGATCTGGGAATGCAATTTCATTAAACACCACCCTAATTGACTGATTTGCATCGGGACCAAGCTCGCCTAAATTTTTTTGGAGCGTCATGTTGTTAATGATTGTTTGGATAGAAGAAAGAGAAACTGCCTTAAGCATAGTAGTATCAATTGTGTCTGTTTCATTTAATAAAGATCTCATATCACCAGTGTGCTTCTGCATCCAACTTAAATCCGTTCTTAATTGAGGTAATGCCTCTCGCATTCTTTTGTTCTCAATCCAGATTGGCTCAAATGTAAGATACAGAACCAAAATTGAAATTATTAGCACTGCAACTGAGATTATTTGACGTTCACGAATGTCTCTTTGCATCCACCAACTGATTGGATTCATGTCTTAATCCTCACATGTAGTTCAGATTGCACACTGTCACCAAGAATGTCGGCGCTTTCAATAGTGACATCTAGTTCTGATGACAGGCGTTTTTGTATATCTTCAAGCGATTCATAATCTTTTATATTTATATCCATGATAATCTTCGAACCATCATAATTTATTTTTTCTATGGTGCTGATACTTGGATCTATATGCCGTGCCATTATTTCTACTAGCGGGAGAAACCCTGTGGCTCTGATATTTTGCTGCTGTGCACTCGATTGAAGCTGCAGCAAGGCTTGCTCCATCTGATACCTGGGGTCTATCAAATTTTTTGTTCCGGGAAATAATTCCATATATATATTTTCCTGCTCAGAACGCAAATTGTTATACTCGGTCTCAATTCGATTGGTCTCTAATTCATACTGTAAAAAAAACATAATAATAATTAATATTGTTAATCCTGCCGCAGGGATAAAACGGGTGTATGAATATTGCCTGCTGATTAAGTTTGAATATTTCCCTGTCAGAAAATTCATTTCTATACCTGGGATGGGATTTCTCGCCAACCAGGATGCACGCGGACGCGAATCAGTTGACCTCGTCACCTGAATATCAAGATCATTTAATGCGCTTACCCAGCCATCAATAAGTTTTGATTGCTCATCATTCTTTATGCGTATATGTAATTCTGATGGAGGGCTTTCAGCGTTCTCCAATGCAAGTCTTAATACTGGATGCAAATGTGAGCTTAACTCTCCCGACAATACCGAACCCATCTCCGGATAGGATCCTCGTAATAATATTGGATACTCCGTCACATCCAAGACCCATCGTTTTTCACCTTCACTCTCAATATAAATATAGTCAGCGGTAATCATATTCACCTGCCAAACTTTTTCTTTACATCTGGATACATATAAATCCAGGTCACTTTTTTCTATTGCTGCTACCGCAATATGATTGCTTTTATTATCTTGAATGACAGGGACAAAATGGTACTCATCAGGAGATTTTAAAAGTTTATCTTCCAGAACATAGGCTATAGAGCCAAGAAATTTCTTTTTGTTCTTGCGTGGCAACTCTACCTGAAACGTCCTTATGCGAGCACCTTGTAAACATATAACTACATTGGCACCCTCAGGCGCTGGCACACTCAATAGATCATCACAACTACCTTCTTTAACAGGGACTGTATCTCCTGATATCATCTGCGCCCAATTAACACCTGAGGCAGTAATATAAATCCACCAATACCCACCTCGGATCATTGCAACACCTTTTCTTCAATTAAGTTCAATTTAAACAAACTAAAATAGTGTCCTGGATTGCTGGATAATTTGCGCCCTTCCAGAATTACGTTGATATAGCGTCGACATGCGATGTTCTACATCACCGAACATCATCTGTGTATTCGCCTTGAAGTAACTGCTACTAACATCAATTGAATCAAGATTTATTCCAGAGTTTTCAGACAATTCTGCATTCACTTCTTCTAAAGAGGCAAACGGCTTCAATACTACCGAGTCTGCCCAACGTTTTGCATCTTGAGAAAAATCATTTTTTGATTCAGGGTTGTAGATTGCTGCGGCGATCACTTCCGGTTTAGCTGTATTAATATTAACCTTGGTATTTTCTGGTAATGCGGTGATATATGGTCCCAGTGTATTCCAGGTATCTAGATCAACTCCACGAACCTGTAGAAGTTCGCGCTCGTCTACTATTGCTCTATTCGCAGCCAAATATGGTGTGTCTAATCCCATGTAATACAGATCTTCAGCCCCGTAACTACCTGTAACTGTGCCGTCTGGATCTATCCAGTCTACAATTGCACCAGAAATAGCAGAATCCAGTCCCAGCGTTTCCAGTAGATACTCAAAGCGGGCAACTTCCACGAGTACGACTTTTCCATTCTCATCCACCAGGTTATTCACATTAAACCTTGATTGCATATCTTCTATCCAGCCAAACATTTCTCCCCAGGCGATAGGGACAGGAATAACAGGCCGTGCCCAATCATCTGTTTGACCATCAAAATTATTATCGTCTTTTTCGAGAATGTCACTAATCCAGAACTGGGCGGCACGTGTTGCCTGGCTCGCTTGCACCATGGCGTTACTATTTTCTACCTGCCTCATCCAGATACCATTCAAAAGACTTAAACGACTAACTATCGCCGTCATTAAAGCAACCAGCAGGATCACAGTAATCAATGCAACTCCACCCTGACGTTTATTGTTATTTCGGGGGACCAACATAAAACACCCTTTTAATTGAGAGATCATTCGCAGTAATAATCGTCATTTCTACAGCCCCAGGAACAGATAAGCTTTCCTCAGGCGTGAAACGTAATGGCCAATTGTCCACCCAGCGACGATTTTCAGCCAAATATTTAAGCTCAACACCTTGAATATTATCTATCAGTTCGGATTCTATACCTTGCTCATATTCAGGAAGGTCCACGCCAGGCCAGGTAACCCGATATAAGACTCCTTCCCTCAATCGATATGCCGTTCTTTGAAACGGATTAATGTTTGATCTTAGATATGACTGGTACCCACCTCGGGTAAATTTAATTAATTCACCAAAGGATTCAGCGCCCTCATTACTGTATCCCCTGAAAGCAATCGCATCCCAAAGCGGGACTCTTGGCGCGATGGCTTTTGCCTGTTCGAGGTCCAATTCAATCAACATTACCAGCGCATCGATTTTTCGCCATG
Organism: uncultured Gammaproteobacteria bacterium; assembly: GCA_943788815.1. Taxonomy (GTDB): domain Bacteria; phylum Pseudomonadota; class Gammaproteobacteria; order Eutrophobiales; family Eutrophobiaceae; genus Eutrophobius. The sequence goes on along the minus strand of CALSRS010000001.1, from coordinate 1,831,627 downwards.
TTTGTTGTTGTTGTTGCAACTGATTTTGAACCGCAATTCCTTGTTGTAAACCACTATATCCCGCTGCCGAAATAATGATAAAGATAACTAATGCTATCAAGACTTCCAGCAAGGTCATGCCTGTTTGGCGCTTAGAATTTGTTTTCAATAAACTATTCATTTATCGTGTAAAAATACGTTCGTATGGAATAGGCGGCTGAGTTCTATGAAGATAACCTTCAAGCGTATAAATAATTTTATCATCAGACCTACCGACATTAACCGTGACACGACGCATATCGGCAACAGTTGTAGATGCAATTATCTCTTCCCAGAGCCAGTTTTTCCCAGCCATGGATTCCTCGCCGCTATAAGTTCTCGTTTCTGGCCATTCCTCCATGACTTGTCTCATGATTAGGCGATTTTGCGCGACCCAACGAGCAACTATCCTGTCAGGTAACTCAGTAGAGACATACTGACCTTGCAACAATCCCTTCCATAATGCCGCCATGGCAATCGCCACCACCGCAAGTGCCACCAGGGTTTCTAATAAGGTAAAACCAGCGTTGGATTTTTTATAAAGGCGACTCTTCACAATCTCTCCAGTAAGGCCGGACCAATGGGCCCCATGGCCACAGCAAGTTCTGAATTTGCAGATTTGAGTATTAATCTTAAGCTATCCTGCTCACCGGTGGGGAACAGATATATTTCAGCTTGCTCAGACGTAATTCTTTGACCATTGACCTGCAACTCATCAAAAATGGCAGGCGCGATATCGTGGTTTCCCGCTAGTGGACGAGTCCTTATCTCCTCAAACTCCAGATTACCAAGCTGTTGAAAACGGTAATTCTTATTCTCTATATCCACCACAAGCTGCCAGACTCTGGATGTCATTATTGCTTCCTGCTGGGCCATATTTATCATCATTACTAGTGTTTCAGCTGCATCTATAACTTTACGATTATTACTAGCAATGGACGGGATTAACATCCCTGCCATCACGGACAAAATGACTACAACAACCAATATTTCCAGTAATGTAAATCCTGATGGCCTTTTCATATCGACAGCCTGATATGACTATAGATTCCAGGTCCCAATATCATCTTCATCACCTGCCCTGCCATTTGGACCAGGACTGAACAGATCAATATCACCATGCTTACCTGGTTCGAGGTAAAGGTAGTTGCTGCCCCAGGGGTCAGCAGGGATATTGTCCATATAGCGGCTCCAGTTTGAAGGTTCAGGGTCACTATTTGGCTGAACCACCAGCGCCTCAAGGCCCTGATCTGTCGTTGGATATCGGTGGTTGTCTAATTTATACATATCGAGTGCAGACTGTATCGCACGTACATTATTTTTTGTCGCGGTAATCCTGGCTTGCTCTGGTCTGTCCATGACCCTGGGCACAACCACGGCCGCCAAGATACCGAGTATCACCACAACTACCATAATCTCAATCAGCGTAAACCCTTTCATGCCAGAATGTGTGCCGGGAAATATGAAGTTAGTTTTTATCAAAGTACATCTCCTGTCTACAAACCTACAAGTTGGTTCATTTCAAATATTGGTAATAAAATTGCAAGGACTATCAACAACACAACTCCGCCCATAATAATGATTAACGCAGGTTCCAGCAGAGATGTTGCTGCGATAATCATTGTATTCATTTCACGTTCATGATGGCTGGCAGCTTTATCGAGCATCTTTTCCAGCTCACCACTTTCTTCACCCACTGAAATCATATGTACTAACATGGGCGAGAAATGTCCTGTTTTATTCATGGCGGCATGGAGCCTTCCCCCTTCTCTCAATGATTCCGCAGCATTGGACATGGCCTCACGTACCGGTAAGCTTTTTATTGTTTGCAAACTAATACCCAGGGCATCGACCAGCGTTACACCACTTTCAGTGAGTATGGACAATACACGTGACAGACGAGCGGAGATAATTGCTCGAATTAAATCACCAACTAATGGTAAAGATAATTTTAACATGTCATACCTGTACCTAATGTGCTCCTTTTTTAATAACCAGCTAGAAGTTACAAATGCCACAATAATCAAACTAAATATGATTAAGCCTTTTGATCGAACTAAATCACTGGTCACGATCAACCATTGTGTCAACAGTGGTAATTCCTGACCTGTTTGGTTAAAAACCCGGACAACTTCTGGAACGACGTATGTCAGTAAAGCAATTACTACCGTTAAAGCAACGGCTGTCAAAATAACAGGGTAGATCATAGCCACTGCAATTTTCTGTCTTAAATAATTTTGTTGTTCCGTGTATTCTGCCAACCTTTCCAGGATATCATCCAGCTGACCACTAGCCTCACCCGCTTCCACCATGGCGCAATAATATTGAGGAAAAACAGTTCGATATTCAGACAATGCAACAGACAAGGAAGAACCTTCCATAATATGTGAACGAAGGCCTGCGACTACAGATTGCAATCTTGGTAATTTAACCTGCGCTCCTAAAACACGCAGCGATTCTTCTAGTGGCATCCCTGCTCTAATTAAGGTTGCCAATTGACGTGTCATTAAAGCCAGACTGGCTACTGGCACTGAGCGCCTGAATAAAGTTTTCCTGCTTGATCGACTCTCAGTTTTTTCTACAGGATTGACATCTACTGGACTCAGGCCTTGCTCTCTTAACAGGAATCTAACTTGCCTTGGAGAGTCGCCCGTCAGTATCCCTTTATGGGACTTCCCGCCTGTATCAAGTGCAAGATACTCAAAAGCAGCCATATCAACTTTGGGTTACCCTGAGAACTTCCTCAAGGCTGGTGATCCCTTTTAGCACCTTTGCGATACCATCTCCACGCAGTGATTTCATTCCACCTTCATTGGCAACTTTTCGTAATGATGATTCACCTTCAAAATCATGGATAAGATGCCGTATCGGATCATTAATCAACATGAATTCATAAATACCTGTTCTACCCTTATAGCCTGTATAAGCACAATGGTCACATCCCTTTGGATAATAGATCACGGTATTGTCATTTGAAGATTTACCAAGTAAGCCCCTTTCTCCCTCATCAGCCAGGTGCTCGGTCCTGCAATCAATACAAAGCTTTCTGACTAAACGCTGCGCCATTACGCCAAGCAGGCTGGATGCAACTAAATAAGGCTCAACACCCATATCCATTAGACGAGTGACACTGCCGACAGCATCATTTGTATGCAAGGTTGAAAAAACCATATGCCCTGTAAGACTTGCCTGTACTGAGACCTGGGCAGTTTCAAGATCACGAACCTCACCAACCATAATAATGTCAGGGTCCTGTCTTAATATTGCCCTGAGACCACGCGCAAAAGTCATGCCTGTCTTAACATTTACCGGCGTCTGGCCTATTCCATCGAGATCGTACTCAACAGGGTCTTCGATGGTGATGATATTTACACCCGGGCTTCTGACTTCCTGTAACGCCGCATATAATGTGGTGGTCTTGCCTGATCCTGTTGGTCCAGTCACCAGAAAAATTCCATGCGCGGAGCGTATTAATTGACGAAGTTGCTTACTGACTTCATCAGACATGCCAATTTGTTCAAGGCTTAGTGGCCCTGCATCCTTTTCAAGGATACGCATCACTACTCTTTCGCCATAATATGTGGGTAAAGTCGAGACGCGTATATCGATTAATCGTCCTGCTAATCGTAAACTCATCCTGCCGTCCTGTGGCACCCTACGCTCAGCAATGTTTAATCTCGCCATCACCTTAATACGCGCTGCAATTCGTCCAGCAAGTGCAGCTGGCGGTTCAATCACGTCTCTCAATATGCCATCTACGCGATAGCGTATGACAACCAATGTCTCAAGAGGTTCTATATGTACATCCGATGCACCTTCTTCTATCGCCTGAGTTAGTACGGCGTTTAATAGTCTGATAATTGGTGCATCATCCTGACTTTCCATCAGATCTTCAGGCAATCCAGCTGAAACGGTTTGCAAGTCTTCTGCTTCACCCAAATCTTCCACGGCATCAACTGCCGCACTGCTATTTTCAAAGGCACGTTGTAAGGCTTTATTAAAATGGTTGTCGCTAACGACCACAGGTGTGATGTCTAAGCCAAATTCAGCCTGTACCTCTACCCAGGTTTCCCAGCTAAGATCATGTCTTACCAAAACTAACAAACTGTCTTTATCTTCATAAAAAGGTAGAACACCCATGCGCCGGGCCTGTCGGTAACCCATGCGCTCGGCTATAGTCTGGTCCAGCAGGGAAAGATCAGGATCAGGCTCATATTGCCATCCCAGTTCCTTGGCCCGTGCGATAACCAGATTAATTCCAACTACTGGCTCATGAACAATATCTGAATCAACTACAACTTCAGGCTGTATAGCGTTATGTTTGCTACCACCCGCGTCGCTTGGATATTTCCCTGCCTTCAGAGCTGTGCTCATTGGCCTCCAGCTCCAGTCTCCTGCTCAGATGGCTCACCTAAGGGCGCAATATAATCCCATTCCTGCAAAGGTGGCGGGATATCGCCATCGCGTCTCAAGTTCTGCTCGTTAGACAAATCATCCAGATATTCATATTTTCTTCGGGTAGGCTCATCCATATCGCCGGACACACGTATAATTCGTGGCCTTAAAAATATTAATAGGTTGGTTTTACTTCTTATATTACTTCGATATGAAAAAAGATGTCCAAGAATAGGAATGTCTCCGAGCAAAGGAATCTTTTGACGATTCTGAGAGACATCATCCTGAATCAATCCGCCCAGTACTATCATACGATTATTTTCTGCAATCACTGTCGTTTGCAAAGATCGGGTGTTAGTCACGATATCACTTGCTTCTCCACGCTGTGCAACACTAGAGACTTCCTGGAAGATTTCCATCTTGATGGAACTGCCTTCAGTAATCTGAGGTTTTATTCGCAATGTTAAACCCACATCCCGCCGCTCTATCGTCTGAAAGGGGTTATCAATTGCAGTCCCGGTATTTGACTGGCTAAAAGCGCCTGTGACAAACGGCACATTCTGACCAACGACAATCTCTGCCTCCTGGTTATCCATCGTAAGGAGATTTGGTGTAGAAAGAATGTTGGCATTGCTTCGGGTATCCAGCGCCCTTGCCAGGCCAGCGAGATTCACAACTTCTGTCCCATCGGGCAATGTCACCGTACCATCAATAAATCCAACACTAAGTCCTGCGCCGGTTGCAAGCGGATTGATAATGGCACTTTGAATACTGGTGCCTACATCAAAACTGGACCCACCAATGAAACCTGTGTTGTCTGCCCCCAATCCTTCTGCTGTCTGAAATTGTATGCCGAATTCCCTGGCAAAATCTGTTGAAACCTCAGCGATCAGTGCCTCAACATATACCTGTAATCTTCTCACATCCAGATTCTCAATTACCTGTCGAATAGTATTAAAATCTGACTTGGATGCATGAACGATGATCGCATTCGTATCGGGGTCCGCCATAATCTCTGTATTGGTAGCGATAGCGTCACTCTGGTTTGCATTTGATCCCATCATGCTTTGCAGAACTTCAACCAGGTTCTCTGCATCAGCATTATTCAGAAAAATAACATTAGTATCACCACTACTTTCAGTAGGGATATCCAGATCGCGAGTCAAAGTTTTTATTTCTTCACGGGTAGCAACATCTGCTTTAATTATCAGACTATTGGTTCTGGCATCATCTATCACCGTCAGGCCGCCAGCTTCAGTAGGATATAGCCTTCCCAGTAATTCTGACATTTCTTCTGCCGAAGCGTGCAGCAGGGGAATTACTTCGACTTCGCCTGTTTCAGCCGGCCTATCCAGCCTTGATACAATACTGACTATGCGGGCAACGTTAGCCGCCCTGTCAGTAATGATTAATGATGAGCTTGCTGAATCTGCTGCCATGTGACCGTATGCCGGCACGAGTGGCCTGAGTATAGGAACAAGTCTTTCTGGATTTACATAGCTTAGGTGTAAGACACGTGTCTGGATATCATCATTATTCGCGCCCGGATCTTCATCGAATACATTTGTATTTCTGATCTTGCCTTCTTCCGCGGGAACAATCTTGATTGCCCCGTCGGCCTCTACTGTAACGAAGCCATTGACTTCGAGTACAGCCTGAAAAACTTTATAAGCCTGCTCTTCTGTTAATGGCGTAGGAGCTACGACGGTAACCTTTCCTTGCACTCGGGGATCCACCAGAAAATTCTTACCGGAAAACTCCGCCACCGCCTGGATAACAGTTCTGAGATTTGCATCCTCAAAATCAAAATTTACTTCCTGAGCGTTGATGCCCTCTATCAAGAATAAAAGCAGGAAAATTGAAATATATTTATTTTTAATTATTGTCATTATTCTTCTGAGTTGTTTTTTCTAAATTATTGAACAGATAGATCAAGAGAAACTGGTCGGCCATTTCTTAGCAAACTTAATTGAAAAGATCTTGAGGTTCTTAGCCTTCGATAAGCATTCAGTGCATCTTCGGCACTTCTAACTGATGTACCATTGACCGTTTGTATAATATCGTCTTTTTGCAAACCCAGGTCTTCAAAAATACTTCCGGCCTGAACCTCAACCATTTTAAATCCAAGATTTTCACCATTTTCTGAATGTGGGACTGCCTTGGCCTGCCTGAGTAAAGATGGCAAATTATTTAGTTGCTGCCGTAGTGTCGCTTGAGAAACAATACGTCGAGTATCATTTATTTTTCTAATCCCATTGCCGCTCGATATAGTCCTGCTCTTACTTCCTGCATTTTCTTCATCAGCTGTCATCTTGGGAATTGATAGATAGAGAGCCTCGTCCTTTCCATTGTGATTTAATACAATACGTCCGGGTTCTACTCTGATTATTCTGGCGCCCTCGACTTCATCACCAACGGAATATACTTTTTCTACATTACCGGGAACTGCGATTAAGGCCAGGCGTTGATTCGTTTGCTGATTTACCATGACACCCCGAAGAATTAATTTTAATTGGGTTTCCTGGATTTCTGCATAGTCCTGCTGAGTATCAACTATGGATACCTGTGCGCTACCAAATAGTGACAATAGCGATCCTGACGGTTCATTTTGGCGTTTTGAGGACAATTGTATATTTGAATTTTCACTTACTGATGAACCTGCCTTTGCAGGCATGGAATTTGCCGATTCACCATAGGATAAATAATCTGTAATCATTTTACCTACCACAACAGCCAAAACGATCACCAGCACGGCTTCTACTATCCTGACAAATCGGGGCTGCATCAGTATCTGGGACTGTATCCCACTGACAATATTTGAAAACCTCAACATTTTACCGTAACCTTTTTTCTAAGAATAATCGATAAAGCCAATATTACAAAACCCCAGCATGCTAATACTGGGTAAAAATAGACAGTTTTAATCTTTTTTTTAAGAATTTATTAATTAGATAATTATAGGGTTCACTTAAATTAGATAACTGTAATTAAAAAAAATGCCCCTATATGGGGCATTTTAGACGTAAACCAGGCTTTTATACTATTGAGTTAACATAATTTGCTTTTCAGCAACACTGGCAGGCAGGGGGATATATCCATCTTTGACTACGACCATTTGACCTGTCTTGGACATGATCATTTTTAAAAAAGCAGCTTCTAGCGGTGGTAATGGTCTATTCGGGTGCTTGTTTACATATATATATAAAAACCGGGATAAGGGGTACTTCCCGGTGATTGCATTTTCAGCAGTTGCTTCAACATAGTCACCATCGGACTGTTTGGAGAGCGGAACTGCTCTGACACCTGACGTTTTGTAACCGACACCTGAATAACCAATTCCATTAATTGATTTTGTAATACCTTGTACTACAGAAGCTGACCCGGGCTGTTCGTTTACCGTATTCTTATAATCACCTTTACATAACGCGTTTTCCTTAAAATACCCGTAGGTTCCTGATACTGAATTTCTACCATATAGCTGTATTGGACGAGATTCCCAACTGCCAGTTAATCCAAGCTGTCCCCACCTGGTCAGATCCATATCATGGCCGCAGTTACGAGTGGCAGAAAATATCGCATCTACCTCAGCTATCGTCATACCTTTTATTGGATTGTCTTTATGAACATAGACTGCAAGTGAATCAATCGCGGCCCCAATGGCAGTTGGCTTGTATCCGTGCTTATTCTCAAATGCTGCTATTTCACCCTGCGTCATTCTTCTGCTCATCGGGCCAATATTCGATGTCCCTTCAGTTAACCCCGGAGGCGCAGTAGAGGATCCTGCTGCCTGTATCTGGATACTTACATTTGGATATAGTCGCTTAAACTCTTCAGCCCATAAGGTCATTAAATTTGCGAGCGTATCTGAGCCCACGCTGATGATGTTCCCTGATATACCGCTTTCCTTAACATAGTTTGGTAAATTCATATCGATATCAGTATCTGCCCGGGCAAGATTAAACCAGCATCCCAGGACAACCATAAATGCAAAAAAATAGTTTTTTATTGATATTTTCATTTGCCTAGTAACTCCAGATTGTTAGAAACATTTAATATTCATATTGCTGCATAACTATCGTCAGCATGAATATCTTGACAGGCAAATGTTAAAGATTTATGACAATTAAAATTATTTGTAATTTTTTAATTGATAATTCCCTGATGCGCTTCAGCTTCTTTTAATACCATTTCATCAGAAAATTTAATTCGAAAAAGGCTTCCTTTACCTAAATTGCTTTCTATTTCCAAAGTAGAGCTATGATTTGACAAAATGTGCTTAACTATTGCCAGGCCCAAACCTGAACCACCCTTTGCACTAGACCTGCTTTTATCTGCTCTGAAAAATCGCTCTGTAAGTCTAGGAATATATTCAGGATATATTCCTTCACCCGTATCTTCAACCTCAAGAAAACCACAATTATCTTTCAAATACCATCTAACAGTTATGACTCCTGGTGGAGCAGTATGATTGACTGCATTTAAAATGATATTTGAAAAAGCACTATATAATTGATTTTTATTCCCATGCAACCAAAGGGGCTGATCCACATCAACTATAAATTCATGTTTGGAATTTCCGCTTACTGATACTGCAGCATCTACAATAGAAGAAAGCATCTCTGATACGTTTATAGTTTCAATATTTCTTAGCTCATCAGTAGTCTCAAGCGAGGCCAGATTTAACAAGTCTTCAATTAGGCGATTCATTCTCTCTGCCTGAGACTTCATCATCAGAATTCTTTTGTTTGCATCAGGATATTTTTTTATATCAATCTCATCTTCAAATGATTCCAGGTAACCCAAAATCACTGTTAGCGGAGTTCTGAGCTCGTGAGATGCGTTTGATATAAAATCTGTACGCATTTTATTAATTTTATTGATACTAGAAATATTTCTTGCCATCAGCAACTTTTCAGAAAAACCAAAATTAATTAATCTGACTTCAAGCTGTAATTCTCTATTTATGGGAGAAACAATCTCAATGCTATATTCTGATTCTTTGTCATATATTTGATTGTTTTTAATTAAATCTACCAATGCAGGTATTCTCAGAAGATTAATTACGCGTTGATCAATATCTTCCTGATAATTTATTCCCAAATATTCTTTTGCTTTCTCGTTTGCCCACTTTATCTCATTATTCTCTCCAAGAATTAATATTGCATCGGGCAATGCTTGCGTAGTTTGCTTAAATCTTTTTAGGTAATTAGTTAATTTTTTCTTTCTTTTTTTATGTCTATTTCGAAGATTGAAAAACTGTATAGTTATATCTTCAATTAACCCTGATATATTTGGCGACTCTACTCTCTTCCCTTGCTTCATCCATAACAGAAGGTTGTTTAGAGATTTAATATGCCAAAAATATAACAGCAAAATTCCAATAAACAGGCAGAAAAAAACATACCCTGTGACAGCGCCAATAATCAGCGAGCAAACTAAAACAATTCCCAGTCTTGTTAAATCTTTACGCAAAATTTTTTTCCAAATAATTATTTAAGTGAGAATTTGTAACCAAAACTTCGCACTGTTTGTATATTTTTATCCAGCCCAAACGTTCCCAGGTTTTTCCGCAATCTTCGTATATGCACATCTACCGTTCTTTCTTCTACATATATATTTTCACCCCAGATTTTGTCAAGCAATTGAGTACGACTAAATACCTTTTCCGGGTGGCTAATAAAGAAATACAACAATCTAAATTCTGTTGGGCTTAAATTGATATTGTTTTTGCCTGCAATCACCTGACAGGTAGACGGATCAACCAGCAGGCCAGGGATTTCTAAAACTTGCGTTAAATCTTCACTTGCTGTCCTACGAAATACCGCCCTAATCCTTGCAAGTAGTTCCTTTGTAGAAAACGGTTTTGTTATATAATCATCTGCGCCTGTGTCTAGTGCTTTCACCTTATCTGCTTCGGCACCTTTTGCAGTAAGCATAATAATCGGCACTGTCCTGGTCAGTAAATCTGACCTCAAACTTCTCGCAAAATCAACACCACTAACACCTGGCAACATCCAGTCTAATAAAATTAAATCTGGAATTCTGTGCGTAATAAAATCTTTCGCCTGCTTAACACTATCTGCCTGCTCAACTTTAAACCCTTCTTTTGTTAATGAGTAGATCAACATCTCTCTAATCGGATCTTCATCCTCGACAATAAGAATTGATTCATTCATTCTAATGTTAGTCCAAAACCAGGAGCTTGATGAGACTATCCTTCGACTTGCTAAAACATACCTTTTAATAAATAAAAGAAAATAACCGCAAGAAACGCGCCAACCGGCACAGTAACCAACCAGGAAATAACAACATTTCTGACGACGGTTAAATTTACTGCGCCTATTCCTCTCGCCAGCCCTACCCCTAATACTGCGCCAACAAGTGTGTGGGTAGTCGAAATTGGCAGTCCCAGTTTTGAAGCAATTACAATTGTTGTTGCGGCACCAAATTCAGCGCTAAATCCCCGCGTGGGAGTCAGTTCGGTAATACTTTTTCCTATGGTTTCCATTACACGCCACCCCCATGTTGCAAGACCAAATGCGATACCTGCCCCGCCTAATGCCAATACCCAAAGTGGCACCGGGGCCTGGGCGGCTATGCTTTCGCCTCCTGCAAATGCGACAGACAACACCGCTGACATGGGGCCGATTGCGTTTGCAACATCATTAGCCCCATGGGCAAACGCAACAAAACAAGCGCTTAATATTTGAAGATATACGAACATTTTCTCTACCTTTTGGTATTGGGCGCTGTTGGTGTGGTATTCATATTTTTGTTGAGACTCCCAACGCATTGTTTTTATCGATTTGAGAGTATCTGCAATCTCAGACTTCATATGCCCTGGAGAACTTGTCCTGACCTTTTCCAGATGTTTAACGGCTTTATCAAGAGACTTTATTATATTGGGATCTGTAATTTTCTCTCCAGACCCTGTAGATTCAGACTCCTTAATCAGCTTTACCAAAAAGACGCTAATTATTGATGCAATAAGACCAACGCCGGATGCAAGCCCCAGGGAAGCAAATAAGCTTAAGCCTAACTTCATATTTGCGAGACCCTTGAAAAACATCGTCAAGGTCAAAATGGTAAACACGACGAATACAATATAAGGCGCTACCTTTTTTGCGGCATGCAGCGGCCTTGCATTGTAAAATATTGTTCGCAGAATAAATCCAAAAATAAAGTACGAGATTATCCCGCTGAACAGGGGAGATATGACCCAACTTGCGACAATAGCACCAAGTTTATCCCAATGGATCGCATTCATACCCCCATAGACAAGACCAAAACCAACAATTGATCCTACAATTGAATGAGTGGTGGATACTGGCCACCCTTTCCATGATGCTATCTGCAACCATGTCCCTGCAGCCAATAGTGCAGATAGCATTCCTAACATAAAGGACAATCCGTCCCCGGTAAAAATTGCCGGATCAACGATTCCCTTTCTTACTGTCTCAGAAACATGTGAGCCGGCCAGAAATGCCCCACTAAATTCTAAAATCACGGCCAAAATCACGGCCCTTTTCAGCGTAAGCGCACCAGATCCAACTGATGTTCCCATGGCGTTTGCAACATCATTGGCACCAATACCCCATGCCATGTAAACACCAAAAATAATAGCTAAAGCTGTGATGACATATAGATAAAGTTCCATTTCTATTTTCTCGTCTGTTTATTCAGATTAATTGGTTTCAAGGAGTAACCTGATTGCCGCAGCCAGCTCATCTGCACTATCTGCAATACCACTTAACTGCCTGATCATTCTTGTCCAGAGAAAAAAATCTCCGTAACTGATTGATGTTTCATACTCAAGTAGCTTCCTGATTAATTCACGTTGATGTACATCCACCTCGTGCTCAAGAACCGCGACTCTGTCAATTAACTCATGAACACTATGTGCCTCCTGTCCACCAAACCCTGTTTCCACCAACTCATCAAGTCGATCAATAACTAATTGAGCACCATTAAATGTTGCGATGCATTTTTCCATAAACTCATTTAGCAATTCATCAAGTCCATCAAATCTCTTTGCCTGCTTGAAGGTTAGCAAAACACCAAGATTTTCAGATTTATTTGCTATTTTGTCCTGAATATCCAGGATTTTTAAGACACTTGATCGATTCACGAGCGTAAAAATACCACGTGGCAGACTGCCTCTAATATCATGTTTTATTAGATCAGCTTCATGCTCTAATTTGGAAATCTTTTTTGAAATTTTTTCTACGGCATCAGCATCTCCTTGTCTGTACATCTCAAGAATTTCTGGAATTTTTTCAACGCAAGCACTGACTTTTTCCATGTGCATCTGTAAAGGCACAAATGGTGAGGTCCCAAATACAGACATAATATTTTTCATCTAACTGTCTCCTGTTTAAATGAAACTATCTTGATTTATTTTCTGTCCTATTACGATAAATCCATGTTACTACTATGATGTTGATCTATATCATATAGACAATATAGAAATTAATTCATTGCTGTGATAATTTTATTTCACAAATTCACTGGCTTTTTCTTATTTATAAATTACCAGCACCTAATTATCAATATCATTTCTGATTTGTAATACAACTGTAACAATTTAGTATTATTTTACGCCTGAAATCTAAATTCATTACTACCCCTATTATCAAAATCTTAAAAGATTGAGGAAAATTTATGTATATTCTTCCAAAGCAACTGACAAATAGTCGAAATATATGTAGCAGCATAATGCTAATTATTTCAACTTTAACATTTTCATTCCCCACATACGTATTTGCAGCCAATTCCGCCATGCTGGAGCTGATAGATATCCTGCACAGTAAGGGAAGCATCTCTGATGATGAATACAGCCTGCTAAGGAATGCCGCTGTGGCTGACCAGGAGCAGGAAGAAGTCACCAAACAGGAAATTAAGGAAGTAGTGGAAGAAGAAATCCAGGTGGCGACAAAATCCATCAATACCACAGATTGGGCTTCCAAAGTCAGTTTAAAAGGTGACATGCGACTTCGATATTCCGGCATAGATACTGACCCTGGGAATAGCAGAAACCGTGGACGGCTTCGCTATAGGCTGGGTGTCACTGCCAAGCCCACTGACGGCTGGGAAGTCGCTGCCGGACTGGCGAGTGGCGGCAATGATTTACGCTCCACAAACCAGACATTTGACAGCACTTTCTCTACCAAGGGAATCAATCTGGATTATGCCTACACACAATATAAATTTAATGACAATATCATGGCCGCCGGCGGAAAAATAAAATACGCGAACTACCTCTATACGGCATCAGACCTTATGTGGGACAGTGACATCAACCCGGAAGGTTTCTCGGTTAATTTGAATCATAACTCGGAACTAGGTTCGACCTTTGCTAACGGTGGGATCTGGGTAATAGAAGAGGACAGCAGAAGCAATACCGATCCGCATCTGATCTATGCCCAACTCGGCCAACGGTTTGGAAATGATTCCCTGTTTGGAAATATCGCCGGCACCTTTTACACATTCTCTGATACTCCCGTAGTGGGTGCGTTTCTTACAGAGAACATAAACTCGGATTCTAATTTTGGAGATATCTATTCCCTGGCAGGGGAATTGGGTTTGAAGGACCCGTTCGGTAACGGCATCAGGACCAGCGTCATCGGCGAATGGGTGAAAAACGGTGACACCACCACCAGTGAAGACAACGGCTACCTTGTAGGAGTGAAGGCATCACAGGGCCCGTGGTCGCTTACTTACAATTATGTAGATCTCGAACAGAATGCCTGGCCGGATATCTTTCCAGATTCAGACCGCTTTGATGGATTTACAGGAATCAAGGTCCATGAACTCATATTTACCTATGAACTTATGAAAAACGTCGGTATCGCTGTTGATTATTATTTTGGCGAGAATACGGTTCTCAATGAGGACCAAACGCTGTTGCAATTCGACCTGAGCATAAAGTTTTAGAAGCAGGCAATTTACTGGCTGTTTTAAATCTCAATGGGGTGGATTGCCCATAAACGGCATCCCCCTTTTGAGGTATATTCCAATCGTTATAAATTGCGACTACTATTTGCCATGTTGTAGAAGGAATAAATGGACTATTAACAACAAGGAGAACAACATGGACTTAATCAACAAGTGTATATTTGTAGTAATGCTATCAATCTGCATTAACGCCTTCGCTATAGACATCATTGATCTAAACACGGCCGACAAGGACACGCTGATGATGGTAAGAGGCGTAGGTGAGAGTCGCGCCCAGGCCATTATTAATTACCGCGAGAAATACGGCCCCTTTGGATCCGTGGATGAACTGGCAGAAGTGGACGGGATCGGCCAGGCCACAGTAGACGCCAACCGAGAAATCCTGATCGTCAATAAGAAATAGTGCCCGAAATATAACCGGGTAATGCCCGGTTTACCTTTTCCCCTCTTTTAAGGCCTGCTTCCCTGCAGGCCTTTCTTTATTTAAGCTTTAAAGAATACATGGTTGTTTGCTGTCCGTGCCCTGCTGTATCCTTGCAATCTATCAGTAATGACAGGAATGAATTAAATTTTATGGAAAATCGCTACCTCCCCGGGGACGTTGAAAAGAAAGTCCAGACACTCTGGGACGAAACCAACGCGCTTTCGGTTTCAGAAGATCCTGCAAAAGAAAAATTTTATTGTTTGTGCATGTTCCCCTATCCCAGCGGCAAACTACACATGGGACACGTCAGGAATTACACCATCGGTGACGTAATTTCACGCTACCACCGAATGCGAGGCAAAAATGTTTTGCAACCCATGGGTTGGGATGCTTTCGGCTTGCCTGCAGAAAATGCAGCAATGGCAAACAGTGTGCCCCCCGCAAAATGGACCCATGACAACATTGATTATATGCGCAGTCAGTTAAAGGCATTGGGATTCGCCATAGACTGGGATCGAGAACTGGCAACCTGTGATGCTGATTATTATAAGTGGAACCAGTGGTTTTTCCTGAGGATGCTGGAGCAGGGACTCGTGTATAAAACCACGGGTGTAGTGAATTGGGATCCTGTTGACCAAACTGTACTCGCCAATGAACAGGTTATAGACGGCAAGGGGTGGCGTACCGGGGCAGAGGTGGAGAAGCGCGAGATCCCCATGTACTACATGCGCATCACACAGTTTGCCGATGCCTTGCTTGAAGATCTGGATTCCCTTTCTGGCTGGCCCGAGAGAGTCAAGACCATGCAGGCCAACTGGATTGGTAAAAGCAACGGCGTGGAGATTGCATTTCCCATTCCGGATAGTAAAGAAGCGATCCGTGTATTTACTACCCGCGCGGATACCTTGTATGGCGCTACTTATGTTGCGGTGGCCGCTGAACATCCGCTGGCAACCGCTGCTGCCAAAGACAATCCTGCCCTTACCACCTTTATTAATGAGTGTAACCAGGGGGCGGTAATGGAAGCAGACCTGGCTACCCAGGAAAAGAAAGGTATGGATACAGGGCTTAATGTCCTACACCCGTTGACTGGAGAAAAACTGCCAGTCTGGGTGGCTAATTATGTACTGATGGGATATGGCGAAGGTGCGGTCATGGCAGTTCCCGCTCACGATGAACGAGATTTTGAATTTGCATTAAAATATAAGCTGCCAATTAAACAGGTTATAAGCAACGACATAGAAGAACAGCGCAAAGAAGGAAAGAAGTTTACTGGTGAAGATCATGCTTACTATGACTTTGATGACAGTCAGTGGAAGGACTGGTATGCGGACAAGGGAACCACGACATTCTGTATTAATTCCGGCCCACTGGATGGAATGACATATACAGATGCAGTAGATCACCTTGCAAATCAATTAGAGGAAAAGCAACTTGGCGAAAAGCGTGTACAGTTCAGACTTAGAGACTGGGGAATATCAAGGCAACGCTACTGGGGTTGTCCTATACCAATTATTCACTGTGATTCCTGTGGTGATGTGCCGGTTCCCGATGACGAGCTTCCGGTAAAATTGCCTGAAGATCTGGTTCCGGACGGTTCCGGCAATCCTCTCGCAAAAAACCCAGAGTTCTATTCCTGCGCGTGTCCTACATGCGGCGGCAAGGCAACAAGAGAATCCGATACCATGGATACCTTCGTTGACTCGTCCTGGTATTACATGCGTTATTGCAGTAATGGTCAGTCAGACAAGATGGTGGATGACCGGGTGAAATATTGGATGCCCGTAGATCAATACATTGGTGGTATAGAACATGCCATTCTTCATCTTCTGTATTCAAGGTTCTGGACCAAGGTAATGCAGAAACTCGAGCTAGTAGATTTTAAGGAACCCTTTTCTAATCTGCTGACTCAAGGAATGGTGTTAAATGATATCTATTTTCGCAAATCTGAAAATGGTCGAATTATCTACTACAACCCCGCTGAAATTGAAGTTCAGTATGACAATCAGAGCAAAAAAACCGGTATTATCTTAAAATCAGATGGAAAGGCAGTTGAGACTGATGGCATAGGCACCATGTCCAAGTCAAAAAATAACGGAATTGATCCACAATCTTTAATCGACACCTATGGTGCTGATACGGCAAGACTGTTTATGATGTTTACATCACCACCAGAACATACTCTTGAATGGTCAGATGCCGGTGTGGATGGCGCCTTCAAGTTTTTAAAGCGTCTGTGGAAGTTTGCAGAAGATGTCATTACCCAAGATACTGTTGATGGCATTGATTACTCTAATCTGAATTCAGAGCAGAAAAATGCAAGAAGGAAAATTCACGAAACCATTGAAAAGGTAAATGATGATATCGGGCGACGCTATACATTTAATACAGCCATTGCCGCAGTAATGGAGATGATAAATATCCTTACGAAACTTGACAAAACAGACCAGACAAACAGAGCAATATTACAAGAAGGATTAGAAAACACCTTACTATTACTTGCGCCCATAGTGCCTCATATTACTCAGGCCTTATGGACTGAGATAGGTAAAGATGGTTTGATTATGGATGCTGCCTGGCCTGCAGTGGATCAGGATGCTCTGATTAAGGACGAATTTGAAATTATCATACAGGTAAATGGAAAACTACGTGGCAAGATAATGGTCTCATTAAACTCAAGTGATGAGGAGATAAAAGACCTGGCTCTAAGCAATGAAAACGTAATTCGTTTTATTGAAGGTAAACAAATAAAGAAAACCATTGTCATCCCTGGCAAACTTGTCAATATTGTTATCTAAAATGATTTTATCAAATACACGCTCAGTACTATCTCTGGTTTTAGTATCCATATTAAGTATTTCATGTGGATTTCATTTGCGTGGTTCTACACCTGCAGCTCAAACATCCTTGTCTCAATTGTATATATACGAAGAAGATTTATCTCCTGTTGGCAATGAACTTGAAACTCTACTTGAAATCAACGGAACCTCTGTTGTCGCAGAACGTGAACTTGCAAATTTTCACCTGACATTACACGACTATAATATTGAACAGACTGTTTTAAGCGTGTCAGCAGCAACCGGCAAAGCAGAAGAATACCAGATTCAATTAACTATCTGGATGACAGTAACTGATCGTGATGAGATTGAAGTAATAAATAATCAATTAATCCGGATTACCCGAGACTATGCCTTTGATGATACTGCCGTACTGGGTTCGGTAACTGAGCGCGATGTACTAATCAATGACTTAACAAAACTCGCTGCGGCCCAGATCATTCGAGTATTAGACACAATAAACGATTAAACAACTTGCCATGCAAAGCAGTTTTGAACAGTTACCAAACCTCCTGCAAAAAAAAGGATTAAGCCAGGTATATTTAATTGCAGGTGACGAACCACTGCAAACAATGGAAGCATCCGATCACATTCGATCCCTCGCCCGAGACTCTCAAGTAGATAGAACGATATTTAGTTTCGAAAAAGGGTTTGACTGGAACCAGTTGTATCAGGAAAGTGCAAGCATGGGATTATTTTCCTCTGCCAAGTTGTTGGAACTCAGAATGGCCCATCACACACTCGGGAAACAGGGAAGCGAAGCCTTAATCAATTTTCTAGAAAATGCACCTGTGGAAAATTCCTTACTCATTACCATGGACAAACTTGATAAAAGAAGTCAACAGTCACGTTGGTATAAGGCTATTGATAAGATAGGTGTGATTGTACTGATCAGATCACCCAACCCATCAAAACTAGCTGATTGGATAATCAGGCGTTTCAGACAGAAAGAAAAGACTATCGATCCTGGGGCTGCGGAATTAATTGCGGTAAAAACTGAAGGAAACCTACTGGCTACCCAACAGGAAATTGAAAAACTTTGCCTGTTAGTAACTGCTGAACAGGTTTCAATTGAAGACGTAAGAGACAGCGTTACTGATAATTCAAGATATGATGTTTTTGCGTTAATCGAATTTGCCCTTAATGGTCATGGCGATCGGGCCTTAAATATGCTCAGGGGTCTACGTCAGGAAGGCGTTGAGCCTATTAGTATTTATGGTGCGATAATGTGGGAATTGCGTCGTATCATGTCCATTTCCTGTCAGCTCGCTGCAGGTTTGCCCAGAGACAAAGTATTCAATCAACACCGGGTTTGGTATCAACGCCAGGCAGCCATCACCTCCCTACTAAAACGTCTGGATAAAAAGTACCTTTTCGCACTATTACAAGAAGCAATCTATATAGACCGGTCACTAAAAGGCGCTGTCAGGAGCAACCCCTGGGAACTGATGGAAAGGCTATTATTTAGCCTTGGAGGGACAAGATTAGTACCCCACGCCTCCAATAGTTTAAACTAGACACCTCATCGTAATTCTAGTTAGTTTTGTTGAATTAATGGCAGTAATAGCTGTCATAGCTCTGCATAATTGCGACATACCAGGAACTTTTATATGAATGTTAACGAGTACACCAGGCAAACCGCCCACCGCGCTCGACAGGCTGCCCGGGAAATGGCTCGGGCTGAAACCAGTGCGAAAAATACTGCCTTATTGAGAATTGCCGATATTATTCTGGCCAGTGTTAATGAACTCACAGCAGCCAATGCAGTTGATATGCAAGCTGCCAAAGATAATATCGATCCCGCCATGCTCGACAGGCTGGAACTGACAGAATCTCGAATCAACGCCATGGCAGATGGATTACGCCAGATCGCCGCCTTGCCTGACCCTATAGGTGAGATTACTGATATGAACTACCGACCAACCGGCATCCAGGTTGGAAAAATGCGCGTACCTTTAGGGGTAGTTGGCATCATTTATGAATCCAGACCAAATGTAACGGCAGACGCCGCAGGGCTATGTATGAAATCCGGTAATGCGACAATATTACGTGGCGGCTCGGAGGCCATGAACTCAAACCAGGCAATTTCAAAGTGTCTGCGCCAGGGTTTAAAAGAGTCAGGACTACCAGAAGATGCGGTCCAGGTTATAGAAACCACAGACAGAGAGGCTGTGGGTACCATGCTGCAACTGCCAGAATATATCGATGTCATTATTCCAAGAGGCGGAAAAAGTCTGATTCAACGGGTAACAGAACAGGCGCGTATGCCCGTTATTAAACACCTTGATGGAATATGTCATGTATATATCGACCATCAAGCCAATATTGAAAAGGCCATTGCCATTGCCTTTAATTCAAAGACACAACGCTACGGTGTCTGTAATGCCATGGAATGCTTGCTGGTAGCCGAATCAATAGCAAAACAGTTGCTTGAAAAACTTGGACCGATGTTAATAGAAAAGGGTGTTGAGATCCGAGGATGTGAATTATCCCAAAAAATATTGAGTGATATTAAACTGGCCACTGAGGAAGATTATTCCACGGAATATCTTGCAGCCATTATGTCATTGAAAATAGTCAGTGACATCGAAGAAGCAATGGAACACATTGAAAAATATGGATCCAGGCATACTGACACTATCGTTACAGAAAATATTAGCGCAGCAAGAACATTCATGAACAACGTCGATTCTAGCTCTGTAATTGTTAATGCATCAACACGGTTTGCAGATGGTTATGAATATGGGCTTGGCGCTGAAATTGGAATCAGTACCGATAAATTTCACGCCCGTGGCCCAGTGGGACTTGAAGGACTAACATCACAGAAATTCATCGTCATTGGCGATGGACACATAAGGCTGTAAAAAGTTAAATATCATGAGCGACGAAAAATATAGAACATTACTCTTGTTTCATTTTACATTTCAAGATTCGCTTAACCCTAGTAACTCATGACAAAACCTATCGGTATTCTTGGTGGTTCTTTTGATCCGATCCACTTTGGCCATTTACGCCTGGCAAAAGAATGTATCGATCAGGCGGGTTTAGATAAAGTTTTATTTGTTCCGGTAAATAGTCCCGTGCATCGGAATCCATTAGTTGCCAACCCTGGTCAGCGTTTTGAAATGCTGTCCCTGGCAATTGAAAATAGTAGTCAATTTGAAATCTCCGATAGTGAAATTAATCGGGGTAATGTTTCATATACAATAGACACACTCAGGACTCTTCGAAAGAGTTATATTGATTCTCCACTTTGTCTGATCATGGGCATAGATGCATTTCTTACTTTTGACAGCTGGAAAGATTGGGAGAAGATCCCGGAATATGCACATCTTATTATTACCAATCGGCCCAATTTTAATTCGAAAATAAATAAGCCGATACTTGAGCAATTCCTGAATTCACGACTAAGCAAAGACAAGGGTGAGCTGGCTACTCAAACCTGTGGAAAAATTATTATGATAGAGATTCCAAATCTTGATATCTCTTCAAGCAGAATTCGGGAATTACTTGGACAGGGAAGATACATAGATTATTTGTTGCCAGACCCTGTAATTGACTATATAACAACCAACAAAATATATGCGGGTATAAATAAATGAGTAAAGACATATGCAAATTGATGGTATCAACCCTGGAAGATATGAAGGCAAATGATATTGTCGTTTTCGATGTCAGTAAGATCACCTCCATAACAGATAATATGATAATCGCATCAGGCCGTTCGTCACGACATGTTAAGTCGCTTGCAAATAAAGCTATAGAGGTTGCCAAGGAAAACGGCATTGATGTACTTGGATTCGAAGGTTTTCAGGAGGGAGAATGGGTCTTGATTGACCTTGGATATGCGGTAATACACGTAATGCAGCCCATGATTCGTGATCACTATCAACTGGAAAAACTCTGGTCGCACGATAGTGCAGAATCAAAAGTCGCAGAATATTGAAAATAATAACCATTGTTTCCATTATAAAACGACCCCCAGATTGGGTAAGCAATGCAGTAAAAGAATACTGTAAACGTCTGTCTGGAGAATTTGATCTGAAGTTTATCGATATCCCGCCCGTCACTCGTTCAAAAAACACTGCTACAGATAAAATCCTATTAAAGGAAGCAAGCTCCATATTAAAAATGATTCCCGATAATAATTACACTATTGCCCTGGATGAAAAAGGTAAAAATATCACCACCCAAAACCTCGCGGAATCTATGGACAAGTGGTCTGGCATGAATCAACAAGTGTGTTTTATCATAGGCGGCGCGGACGGCCTCTGCCCAACTGTTAAGAAACTAGCAAATGAAACCTGGGCATTATCCAGCCTTACCTTTCCACATGCCTTTGTGAGAGTGATCTTGGCAGAACAACTTTACCGAGCTTCGAGCATACTTAAAAATCACCCATATCATAGAGACTAGCAAGAATGTAATGCATGCGGACCTCGTTAAAATTTTTATGTGATTGCAAAATGACTTTTCTTCTTGTGTATTAGCGCATTCATTAAACAAGTAGCCATGCTCTATCTCGCTTCCAAATCCCCTCGCCGCCAACTGTTGCTAAGCAAAATAACTAGCAACTTTAGAATACTCAATACTGACATAGAGGAAATCCCTAAAGCGAATGAAACACCTCACGAGTATATTGTCAGGGTCGCCAGAGACAAGGCATACGCTGCAAGAAAACTTATTAACGATAACGAGCTTGTTATCGCAGCAGATACAGAAGTGATTTTGAATGGATCTATATTAGGGAAACCAGCAGACACATCAGCAGCCGTTTCGATCCTGGAAAAACTATCAAACACAACACATGAAGTAATCACAGTTGTCGTTATTCTAGGTGACGAACTTTATCAGGTTATTAATACGAACCGCGTTACATTCAGGAAAACAACAAAAGAAGAGCGTCTATGGTACTGCGATAACTTTTCACCACTGGATAAGGCGGGGGCATATGGTATTCAGGATGCTGCCGCTGCTTTTATCGACAGGTTTGAAGGTAGCTATTCTGGCGTTATGGGGCTGCCCCTATTTGACACCCGTGAGTTGCTAATTAAAAGCGGTGTGCCCCTGTAAGTGAAAAGTGGGGTGAGGATTACTATGCGTAATCCTCACCCCTTACTGACCTAAATCAACGGCACAATAAGTAATGCAACGATATTGATAATCTTGATGAGCGGGTTGATCGCAGGCCCTGCAGTGTCCTTGTAAGGATCGCCAACTGTATCTCCTGTTACCGATGCCTTATGGGCCTCACTACCTTTACCACCAAAATTTCCATCTTCGATATATTTTTTGGCATTGTCCCAAGCACCACCACCTACTGTCATGGAAATTGCGAGAAAAATACCTGTCACTATGGTCCCAATAAGTAAGCCGCCAAGCGCCCTGGCACCTGCGCCTTCTCCCATTAGGGCATTCATGCCAAATGCAACGGCAACCGGCACCAGTACTGGTAATAATGATGGAACAATCATTTCCTTGATAGCAGACTTGGTTAAAAGATCGACAGCCCGTGAATAATCGGGTTTTGTTGTGCCTTCCATGATCCCGTCGATCTCTTTAAATTGTCTTCTTACTTCAACAACGACTGAACCTGCAGCACGACCGACTGCCTCCATGGCCATGGCGCCAAATAGGTAAGGAATTAAACCGCCGATAAATAAACCAATAATCACAGCAGGATCATCGAGTTGAAATTCAACCATGATGTTTGCTGTTTCAAGACTATGGGTAAAATCTGCAAACAAGACCAGAGCGGCGAGACCCGCAGACCCAATCGCATAACCCTTGGTAACGGCTTTTGTGGTGTTACCTACTGCATCCAGGGGATCTGTAATATTTCTGATCTTTTCATCCAGCTGAGCCATCTCGGCTATACCACCAGCATTATCTGTAATGGGTCCATAGGCATCCAGAGCAACAATGATGCCTGCCATGGACAACATGGAAGTAGCCGCAATGGCCAGTCCATAAATACCAGCCAATTCATATGCGCCCCAGATACTGGCGCAAACTGAAAGTACGGGCCAGGCAGTAGACTTCATGGATATTCCCAGTCCGGCAATGATGTTTGTTGCATCGCCAGTGGTGGATGCAGAGGCAATGTGTCTAACTGGCGCGTATTCCGTCCCAGTGTAGTATTCTGTAATCCAAACTAGGGCAGCTGTTAATGCCAGACCAATTAAGGTACAACCATATAAGCCACCTGCCCGTTCTCCCATCATGTTGTTGGTAACAAAATAAAAACCAACTGCCGACAGTACGCCTGCGACTATCAGCCCTTTATACAAAGCCCCCATTATGGACCCACCTTCTTTAGCGCTTACAAAGAATGTCCCGATAACAGATGCGATGATAGAAACGCCGCCCAACACTAATGGGTATAAAACCGCATTATCACCTTCTCCACCCATCATTAAATAACCCAGTAACATGGTGGCAATGATGGTCACGGCATAGGTTTCAAATAGGTCAGCTGCCATGCCGGCACAATCACCAACGTTGTCTCCAACATTATCAGCAATAACTGCTGGGTTTCTTGGGTCATCCTCAGGAATGCCTGCCTCGACCTTGCCTACCAAATCAGCACCTACGTCTGCGCCTTTGGTAAAGATACCACCGCCCAGCCTGGCAAATATGGAAATCAGGGAACTACCAAAAGCCAGACCAACCAGAGCGTGTAGCGTGTCACCCACCGACAAGTTCATACTGATTAATATCGCGTAATATCCAGCCACCCCAAGTAAGCCAAGACCCACCACCAGCATCCCGGTTATTGCACCGCCGCGAAAAGCGACTTGTAATGCTGCATTTAAGCCTTTGTTCGCAGCTTCTGCCGTTCTTAAATTTGAGCGTACCGATATGTTCATACCGATATAGCCCGCAACACCTGAAAAGACAGCGCCGATTAAAAATCCAATGGCCGTATATATGTCCAGGGCAATGCCCAGAGCGATACATAGGACAACTCCAACTATTGAAATTGTCGTATATTGACGGTTTAAATATGCTGATGCGCCTTGCTGAATAGCAAGTGCAATTTCCCGCATACGATCATTCCCTTGCGGCTGCTTCAATATCCACAGAACCGACCAGGCCCCATAAACCACGGCAAAAATGCCACAAGCGAGCGAAAATACTAAATATGACATAGTTATTCCTCTTTAATAGATTGGATGACACATATAAATAGCGAGACCAAAACCCGTGGGCTCGCTTTTGAAAAGGGCGCTAGTTTACTGATTATGCTGTTGAAAAACCAGCGTTTTACCAATATTTCCGGTGAAAAAGTCATATTTTGAACGTTGTTTTGAGCATTTTCTCCACTGCGGCATTTTTTAACCTGACATAACTGGGCATCCCCAACTGGTAGGGAGGATAATCTTCTCCCTGAATCAATGGGGTTAAATATTGTCGGCAAATATTCGTTATCCCAAATCCATCCTCGCTAATAAAATCTCTAGGCATAAATTTTTCAACATTTGCCACATCTGAAAGCGAGGCCTTGCCTACTTCCCATCGATAAGGATCCTCAGATGTCCTGACTATGGTTGGCATAATGGCATTTTCACCTTCAAGGCAATACTCAACTGCTGCCTTTCCAAGGGCATAAGCTTGTTCTACATCTGTTTTCGACGCAATGTGCCTGGCAGAACGCTGCAGGTAATCAGCCACTGCCCAATGGTACTTATAACCCCACGCTTCTTTGATCATATTGGCTACAACCGGAGCTGCACCACCCAACTGTGCATGACCAAAGGCATCTCTTGTTCCTTGTTCTGCCAGAAATTTTCCATCTGGCCATTTTGCCCCTTCAGAAACAACCACAGAGCAATAACCATATTTATCCACATTTGTTTTCACCTTATCCAGGAACCGTTGCTGATCAAAGTCAACTTCGGGAAACAGGATAACAACAGGGATATCACCATCTATGCTCGATGCCAGGCCCCCTGCTGCGGCTATCCAGCCTGCGTGACGACCCATAACTTCAATAACAAACACCTTGGTGGATGTAAGCGCCATAGATTGGACGTCATAGGAGGCTTCAAGGGTAGATACGGCAATATACTTGGCAACAGATCCAAAACCTGGACAATTATCTGTAATCGGCAGATCATTATCTACAGTTTTGGGTATATGGATTGCCTGTATTGGAAAACCCAGGGTTTCAGAGAGCTGTGAAACCTTATGACAGGTATCTGCCGAATCTCCACCGCCATTGTAAAAAAAGTATCCAATATTATGAGCTTTAAATACCTCTATTAGCCGCTCATATTCAGCCCTGTTTTCTTCCAGACCCTTGAGCTTATATCGACAAGAGCCAAATGCCCCTGATGGTGTATGACGTAATGCCGCTATGGATTCATCGGATTCTTGACCTGTGTCGATAAGATCTTCAGTCAATGCGCCTATAATCCCATTTCTGCCCGCATAGACATTGCCTATTTTGTCACTGTTTTGTCTTGCTGCCTGTATCACACCACAGGCACTGGCATTGATTACGGCGGTCACACCGCCCGATTGCGCATAAAAGGCATTTTTTACCTCTGACATCTGAAAATCTCCCTGTTATTAGGAACTTAATCCGATTTTTAATTGATTGGTGTATGCTAAACTTGATTCAGCATCGTTATATTTGGTATTAGTTCATTATATATTACAAAAACCGGAACCCCGGAACGATTAAGAGACTCTATCTCATATGATACAAATTAAACGAGTCAAAGGCCTGCTCTGGAAAATTTTTTTCCTGATATTAATTCCCTCGCTATATGCAAGCGCTGTTACCACACTGGATCTTCCAAATATCGGAGATTCTACCGGGAATATACTCAGTCCGGAATTTGAACGTAGATTAGGGCAAGCCTTTTTAAATCAAATACGCCGGCAAACCGACATTATCGATGATCCAGAAGTAGAAACATATATTCAGTCTATTGGATATCGGCTGGTCGCCCAAAGTGACAATTCTAGCCAACTATTCACCTTCTTTGCCATAAATGATACAGCAATAAACGCTTTCGCTGCGCCCGGCGGAATTGTTGGTATTAACACAGGCACCATTATGAATTCTGAAACAGAAAGCGAGCTTGCTGGCGTCATTGCCCATGAAATTGCACATGTAACACAACGCCATATGGCCCGATCTGTTGAAATGAGCCAACGCATGAGTATTCCAATGATGGCAGCGATGTTGGGTGCCATTTTAATTGCGACCCAAAATTCCGATGCGGGCGTAGCAGCTATGTCTGCTGTCCAGGGTGCAGTAGCCCAAACACAAATAAACTTTACGCGCGGCAATGAAGAAGAAGCTGACCGGGTAGGTATGCAATTACTACAGCGAGCTGATTTTAACCCACGAGGCATGCCTGCATTTTTTGAAAAGTTACAAAAATACACACGTTATGCAGCACAGGCGCCGGAGTTTTTAAGAACCCATCCATTAACAACCAACCGAATTGCCGATTCTCTCGCAAGAGTTGATGCCTCAGTGTCATTTGATTCATATCATGAAAGTAATACATACAAACTTATTCGAACAAAATTAATTGTCCGCTCGTTCGATGAACCTAAGTTAGCAATTGACCACTATAGTACTGCCCTGAAGAATGGCGAATACTCTGATGATGCACATATTTTCAAATACGGCCTGGCCCTGGCACACCAGGAAAACCGAAATTATGATATGGCTGCAAAATTACTGGACGAGTTGCTGGCAAAAGATAAAAACAATACTTCTTATATGCTTGCACGTGCTGACCTTGAAGTTCAAAGAGGAAACTATGATAGTGCCATTGCCATCTACGAAAGAATGGATAAGTTTTTTCCTGATTATCGCCCCTTGATTTTGTCTTATGCGAATACTCTAATAATAGCGAAAAGACCGAATGATGCCATTGAGGTGCTGGAAGACTATGACAGGTATCACACGCCTGACATCACCTACTATACATATCTGGCACAAGCACAAGCGCAATCCGGAAACATCATAGAATCGAGTGTGGCAAATGCCGAGGTATATTTCCTCACAGGTGAAACAAGGGTGGCAATACAATTACTACAAGACCTGATACGTCGACGGAATCCCGTGCCGGATTATTACCAGGAAGAAAAAATTCTATCTCGAATCAGTCAGCTAGAAATTGAACTCAGAATAGAACAAAACATGAAGTTGACAAGATAAGCTTACTCAGAACAATATCCCATGATGAGATGGGACCTTTTCCAGTTTCTTTTGATTAATCGGGTTGATATCCAATGTTAGCTACATTGATATTTCTTGCGATATTTATCTCATCGCTATTTGTCGGCACCATACTCGCTTACCCGATCTATATAATTGCCAGCACCCTTGGGGACATCGAATTTTCCGATATTGTAATTTTATCTACCCAGATAACCGGCCTGGCAGGCAGTTTTTTATATCTTAGATACATAACTGATTTTACTTTTGAAAATCTTGGTTACGCATTTACAAGACCTGCAGTAAAACGGGATGCCATAGTCTCTTTTACCTTTGGCATAATGATTCTTGTACTACTTGGAATTTCATTTTACCTGCTGGGGATCTACGATCTACACAGTAGCCGAGATTTCGAATTACAGGCGATTCCCACGCTTATAATAGGAGCACTTGGGACTGGTGTGATAGTAGCCTTGTTTGAAGAAACCGTATTTAGAGGGGCTTTACTGCAGGGACTTTATAAAAAATCATCAGCACCATTGGCGATTATAATTACCAGCCTGGCCTATTCCTGGGTGCACTTTATACAATTTGATCTGCCTTCTGGACCTAACAGCATTGGTTTTCTTTCTGCACCAACACATTTTATCAGCGCCTATACTGATTTTTTATTTGATGAAAAAATGGATGCGTTTTTGTCACTTTTTATTTTGGGGGTATTGCTTGGGATGATACGTATAAGACAGGGAAGCATCATCAGTTGTATCGGCCTGCATGCAGGCCTGGTGGCAGGCATAAAAATCTTCAGATACCTTGCTGAATATCAACCAGGCAACCCGCATTTATATCTCATCAGTAGTCATGATTACCGACTCGGGTTGCTGGCAAGCTTTTGGCTATTTCTGGCTACACTACTTTATTACTTTTTTTCAAATAGGAAGATGATTGTGAGGAGTGAGGAGTGAGGAGTGAGGAGTGAGGAGTGAGGAGTGAGGAGTGAGGAGTGAGGGGCAAAATTATGCCTCGATATTTACACTCCTGATCAAACAATTTTACACGCCCGTCATTCCTGCGAAGATGTTCGTTCCATTCCTACAGGGAAAATAGAATGTGCTCTTTAATCGATTGGATGGTGATTTACACCAGCATGACAGGTGGAATTTTATGACTATAAAAAATCGTCATACTGGCGAAAGCCAGTATCCAATATTATAAAATGCGCCTTTGGCGTACATCTTCTATTGAATGCCCGCCTCGGCTTGGTCTCCATAAGTCAATCTACCGCCTACATGCATGTAGGCGTTCGCGGCAATGACGTTTCTGACTCCATGACAATTGCTCAAGGACCTGTTGCTGACTCAAGCCCATAATTATTATTTTTTACTTCTAACAACTTACTCCTCACTAAGCAATTGTTGCCAGGGTGATTCCAGATACTCCGCGGACACATCAACCGGGCTGCTCAAGGTATGTAGAAAATCCTCAAGGGCGCGCATTTCTTCAGTTGTTAAATCGATAGTCGCCAATTCTGAATGACCCCTTACAGCCAGAGGTGCAGCATTGTAATGGCGTATCACTTCGGTAAGATTGGGGATTTGGCCAGAATGCATATAAGGCGATGTCTCTGCCACATTACGCAAGGTGGGTGTTTTGAATGCCGCAATAATTTCCTGACCCTCCGTCCTTGTGTAGATAAGATCCTCACATTGTTCCTGGTCTTCATCACTATATTCGCCAAGACAATTAAATGGGTCCTCTTTTACCATATATACCCCTTCTATCCGGCCAAAATCAGGGGGAAGATCCAGCGCAGGAGGGATGCCGGTATTATGAAACGCATTATTGGTTAACAGCGGGCCGTTGTGACAGTTGATGCATTGTGCCTTGCCAATAAAAACATCTAAGCCCCTAGCCTCGCTTTCAGTAAATAGTTCTTCTTGTTGTTGCCGGTTATTGGATAGTGCTGATTCCACATAATCATCAAAACGTGAGTTCCCTGGCATTAGCAACCTTTCATAGGCTGCTATGGATTTACCCAGGTTCACAAAAATTTTATTTATCACTTCTTTATCTTCAGGCGCCATACTATCCCATGCTGCATTTGCTTCCGGATCAGACACGGGTCCAGCAGAAGGTGGAAAGCGTATTGCATCTGAAAGATCAGGTATTTCGCCAAACAGAGATTCATACTGGCCACGATAAGATGCATCATTGGCAATTATATGAACATAGAAGTTCCGATTTGCACCATGCTCCTCCGGGTTTTCCAGTGGTCCCAAGGCCTGAGACCACTGACTGTCCTTGCGACCATCCCAGAACAACCAGGGGCTGTATGCGGTACCTATAATAGTCATGGATTTTCTTGGTGTGACGCCTACACCCAGTGAACGTGGCAATCCATCAGTAAATTTTAGTTCTGGCTTATGGCAGGACGCACAGGAAACCTCACCATTACTACTCAGCCTGGCATCAAAAAAAAGCTGGTGGCCAAAATTCGATGCAATAGAATTATCCGCAACAAAATTAGATGCATCTGGAGGTAATGCAGGCAAACTTTCAAGTGACAAAGACTGCAGTATCCCCAACTCTTTTGATGACCATTCGTGGGGGTCCAGTTTTACCTGCATGACAACATCTGATTGATTCTCGACTAGTATCTCCGCATTTTCCTGGGTGTCATTAGCTGTAAACACAAACCCAAGAACAGCGGCAATTACAATCAATAGATAGATTATGGTACGGTTCATATTTTTGTTGCCATCATTAAAGAATTATAAACTTAAGGTTGTAACATCAGATTATAGGTAACCGAATCTAACTGACCATCCGCAGAGATCTTAAACGTCATCACCCAGTGTCCAGGCATCTGAAACTGAACACCCTCTATCTGATATCTCCCTTCACCCAAATTACCAGTCACCTGTGGTGAAGTAGGCATTCCATGATTATGTGCCGGCATACCACCTTCGACCAAAATCACGGCACCGTCTACCGGAGCACCCGCCGCATCAGCCAAACTCAATACCCAGCCATGCATCCGGCTTAATGGTAAGGGATCGATAGCCGGCTCGATACTGACTTGAAAAAGTCCATTATCAGTAGAACGAGATTGACCAAGCTCATCGGTCTCTGGCATGGTCATAGTATGGGGCATTCCCGTCATGCCTGGCATTGCATTCATTGATGTTTCCATATTCATCTCATCCATACTATTTGCCGTTGCTGGCATTTGATTACTTGCTTGCGTGGCTTGCCCCTGATCTCCCTGGTCACCGCTGCAAGCAGACAATAAAAGAAAAATAATGCTCAACGTCAGTTGTTTTACAGTCTTCTTTGTCATCGTTTTTTACCTGAAGTTTCAATTATGATTAATAATATACAGCCTTTGTTCTTTGCTATTTTAACCTGAAATGAAGGCTTTTATGTATTTTAGGATCCCTATATCATCTTCCATTGATCTTCATCAAATACTTGCAGCATAAAAATACAAGGTAAAGGTATCGGTATGTTTATTATTAAAATTATCCTCGCGTTTTTCATTCTACCACTATCGGCGTTTTTCCAGGTTGGCATCAGCACACATTTCTGGATAAATCTCATCCTCACCCTACTGGGGGTAATTCCAGGGATCTGCCATGCGCTCTGGCTGGTGCTGACTAAAAAATCTGCTTAACAGATTTGAAGATAGGCTTAACCGCCGTATTGTCCAGACGCTTCGCTATTAGGGTCAGGCGGGAGATTGAGAAATTCCTGGGGATATAGTTTTGCAACTCGCATGATGATATCGCGTATCGAAAGAATTCCGGTCACATGATTATTATCATCGACGACCGGGATATGACGGAACCTGCATGTGTTCATAATTGCAAGGGCTTCATGCAAATACTGTGATGATTTTATTGTCTTAGGCTTACTGATCATAACCTGTTCGACCGTCATTGAATGCCAGTCCAGTGAGCTATGATCCAGTTTTGTTCTTAGGTCATATTCTGTGACGATGCCGATCAGTTTTCCATCCTTGTCCTCAACAATAGCTGCGCCACGTTTTTCATCCTTCATAGTCATAACAACATCAACTAAGCGTGATGTTGGGCTTAACCTGATAGGATCTCGACGCCTGATACTGTCAATTTGAGTTCTTGGAATCTTGCCTGCCATATTACCCACCCCCTATGTCTGACATTTCTTCCATGATTTCCCTGTCACTCTCTATTTCCTCTGCGTCGGCAAGAATATCTGAAATATGCGTCATTACATTCCAAACTGTCAGAACGACAAGTCCTTGTTTTGTGTTCTCAATGGGAATATTTCGATAACCATAACGGGCCATACGCTCAATAGCATAGCCAATATAATCATCATTGCTTAAAGTGTCCGGGTTGGGCGTCATCACATCGCAAATCTTAACGTCAGCAGGTAATATTTTTTTCACTTAAAACCCGGTTAAGCAGATCGCGTTCCGTAAAAATACCTTGCACATGATTGTTCTGTGTCACCAGAACATAATTATGTTTTTCTGAATTCATCAGCTTGATGGCATCGATTACTCTAGCGTCAGAGTCGACTGTTAATGCCTTATCGTCAGAGAGAAAATCTGAGATTTTTTTGTTCATATGCTACGCCCCCCTAGCATGTATGGCCTGTTTTATTCTAGACCACTGATTAATATTGTATCTGATAAGGGGTAATTCTGCCGCTTTTAATTCAAACAGAAAAAAACAAAGTGATATTAGTTAGTTAATTTCAATTAATAATGTTCTTTCAAGTAATCGTGGATTTCCTGTAGCCCTTGTGAACAGGATGTTTGAATAAATCTTCCGCCAACACTTTGTCTTGCCATCTCAGAAAAAGGATTTTTTTCTATATTTATATCTATGATAGGTTTGCCCAGATTCAAAACAGTATTGGCAACATGGTTCGGTAAGGTCGTTGCTCCAGAAGTCCCTGCAATAATTAGCAGATCGGTTTTCGATGCACAGTTCATTGCGCTATCAAATTTAAAATAATGTTCGTTATACATTTCATCAAACCATAACACATGTGGCCTTGTTCGACCGTGACAATCAGGGCATGCGAGCTTATCTTTATCCAATTGTGAAAGTGTTTGTTTTTTGTCTCTAGGTAGAATGTCCAAAGGCAATGGATAGATACTAATTTGACAATCATCAACGCAGCGCATGTAAAACACATTGCCATGAATCTGGTAAGTTCGCTCCATAGAATTACCGGCCACCAGATGCAGGCCATCGACATTCTGTGTAATCAGCCTGAACCGATCCTGCAGGTCTATTTCCATTTCAACCAGGGTGTAATGCCCTGCATTGGGTTTTGCGTTTTTGCAAACCTCCGATCGGTACAGGTACCACATCCAGACCTCGTCGGGATGATTACAAAACATGGCATAAGTCGCCATTTCCTGAGGATGATATTCCCTTGAACCCACGGTCCAGTATCCTTCTGGCCCTCGAAACGTGGGTATCCCACTTTCTGCTGAAATCCCCGCCCCGGTAATAACAGTTACATTTATTTCTGACACTTTCACATGCTCACTAATTATCTTTGAACAATATTACTCCATCAGCAATGGTAAACTCGACTTTAATCATGATTAATAAGCAAGCATCAAAATATATAATTATCCTCTGCCTGATAATCTCTGGGGAAATGATATTCAGTTTACCATTCCACATTGCCCGATATTTTCGCCCAAGCCTGCTGGAGGCATTCAGCCTGAGCAATACAGACCTGGGTGACATTTTTGCGGTATATGGTGTCACTGCCATGGTGGCATATTTTCCAGGCGGTGTTATTGCTGACCAATTTCCTGCCCGAAGATTAATTAGCGCCTCATTACTTTCTACTGCGGCAGGTGGCCTCTATATGGCACAGTTTCCCGGCATCATCGGTTTATCATTATTGTTTGGATACTGGGGGCTCACATCCATCTTGCTGTTTTGGGCGCCTCTAATCAGGGCAACCCGAATGTGGGGAGGCACATTTTCACAAGGCAGGGCATTTGGGCTGCTCGATGGCGGACGTGGTCTGGTGGCCGCAACATTCGCCTCGCTTGCCGTTGTAATTTTTGCCTGGTTGATACCGGATGAATTTTTAATTATGGACAACACTCAGCGTCGCCAGGGGATACAGCACGTCATATATTATTATTCTGTCATGACGGCACTGGCTGGCGTTATGGCTTGGATAGTGATACCCGATCAACCTGAAAACAAAACAGATTTTTCTCACTCACTATCGAACATACTGGCGGTATCAAAACGAACTACGATATGGTTACTGTCAGCAATCGTAATCTGTGCATACTGTGGTTATAAGGGGCTGGACAACTACGGGCTGTACGCGACCGAAGTATTGGGGATGGATGAAATAGAATCTGCAAAATTTACCTCGTTTGCGGCCTATATCCGCCCTGTTGCCGCCATAGGAGCAGGAATAATTGCAGATAAAATTACCTCCAGTAGATTAATTGCGTCCAGCTTCGCCGCACTAATCTTAAGTTACTTGATTCTATCGTTTTTTAGTCCTGACAATATTTCTTTTAATATCATTTTCTTTAATCTGATTATGAGTTTCGTCTCAGTATTTGCAATTCGCGGCGTCTACTTTGCCTTGATGGAGGAGTTTCGTTTTCCAACGCATATGACAGGCACAGCCGTTGGAATAGTCTCCGTGATTGGTTTTACGCCTGATATCTTTTTTGCGCCATTGGCGGGCCGTATACTCGACGCAGCGCCAGGGACTCAGGGACACCAGAATTATTTTTTACTGTTAACTGCTATTGCCGTATGTGGAATGCTGGTTTCTATCTGTCTGATTAGATTGAAACTAATACAAAAAAAATAATTAGCCTTCCCATCCCTTTTGTGGCTCATTTAAATGCGTATGGAAATAGCGTCGCGTTTCTGCATTGACTTTTTTTGCGAGCATTAAGGTTGCGGTCATGGTAGGGATCGCCATCATAGCAAACGCACCATCAACAATACCGATCACGACCTCCAATGAAACTACCGCGGCAACTATTATCAAAATGACATAAAACCAGATGTAGTGATATTGATATTTTGCACCTATGAGATATCCGAGACACTTTGCGCCGTAGTACCACAGGGTAATGATGGTCGTCACACTAAAGAAAAAGACCACAACCGTAATAAAATAGATGCCGGCCCCGGGAAATACAGATTCAAAGGCCTGTGCAGTCATACTAACGCCATCTGCATCACCTTGCCAAGCACCGGTAACCAGAATCGCGAGGGCAGTACAGGTGCAGACTATCAACGTATCAATAACGGGTCCCAACATGGCCACCATGCCTTCCCTCACTGGCTCATTGGTTTTTGCTGCACCATGGGCCAGAACCTCAGAACCTATGCCCGCCTCGTTTGAGAATGCCCCTCGGCGCACACCAATAACAATCACTGCCCCTATCGCCCCCCCGGCAATGGAATCTCCACTGAAGGCATCGGTAAAAATTAAAGCAAATGCTGAAGGAACATCTTCTATATGAAGTATTAGCAATATGATCGTCACAATAAAATAACCAATCACCATGGTCGGCACAACTCTGGAGGTGACCTTTCCTATCCTCTCGATCCTGCCGATAATAACAACCAAGACAGTGAGACTAACCAGGATTCCTGTGGCAATATCAAATCCAAAATGTTGTTCATTTGTTGCGAGTCCGGCAGGAATAGCAATCACGTCACGCAATATCTGCACCAACTGATTGACCTGAAACATAGGTAGCGATCCGATCAGACCAGAGACCGCGAACAGTACCGCTAATGGCTGCCATTTTTTTCCCAACCCCTCACGAATGACATACATAGGGCCTCCCTGCAAAACGCCCAGGCTGTCATGGCCCCGATACATAATAGACAGGGTACAGGTATAGAACTTGGTGCCCACCCCCACCACAGCCGTGACCCACATCCAGAAGATTGCCCCTGGACCACCCATGGAAAGAGCCACGGCAACCCCCGCGATGTTTCCCATTCCAAGAGTACCCGACAAGGCCGTGGACAGAGCCTGAAAGTGTGTAATTAATCCATCATCATCAGGGTTATCATATTTGCCCTTGAGGATATCGATGCTATGGCGAAAATGCCGGTATGGTAAAAGACGTGAGTATATAACCAGAAATAACCCACCACCAACCAGCAGGACAACCAATGGCATGCCCCACATAATGTTGGCAAACTCAGTTGAGAAGGCTTCGAGTGTTTCCATATATTAGTAACGGTATATAAAAAATTTACTCATGGTAATTTCCATAACGGGCAATGAATACAAAGGGCAGATAACAAATCAGATATACGACTATCCCAATTAGCGTCAAAGTCAAAATATACCATGGCCATGTGCCCATCAACTCCATTAATGTTAACTGTTCTGGCTTGGCTAGCAGATACATGTAATTTGAATTTAATAATAGATTTATTGGGTATATCACTGCCATTAAACCAAATGTGCTAATAATTGCTTTGCCTACAGAAGCAAGCCTGGGGCGAAATGAAAAAACAAACGTAGCATACATAACGCCCAGCAAGATCAAGCCATGACTAATAAAGAAATAGAAAAATGAAGGATGAGGGAACCCTGCCATCAGATCTGGTGTCAGCATCGCAGGAATTCCGCCACCAACCCCCCAGAAATAGGCCACCTCGTAACTCTTGTAGCTTTGACGCCAGAGCATCCATGCGATCAAAAATGCCGCCACGCCACATAGATGTAATGGCAGGCTAATATTAATTGGATTTTGGTAGATCAACACGCTGACTAAAGGCTTGCCCACTTCACTTAATACCAAAA
The DNA here is from genome assembly GCA_943788815.1 of uncultured Gammaproteobacteria bacterium. GTDB lineage: Bacteria > Pseudomonadota > Gammaproteobacteria > Eutrophobiales > Eutrophobiaceae > Eutrophobius. The sequence goes on along the minus strand of CALSRS010000001.1, from coordinate 1,794,984 downwards.
ATACTGCCAATATTTTCGCGATAACTAATTTTCGGGAGCTACTGATAGAAATTAATGAAATTGGCAAGGCAAATACTAATAATCCGATAACGCCTAAGGTAATAATATGTGCGCTGCCATAAGGCACAAAAGGATCATAAGTGTCCATATTCAAACACTATATCGTCATTCGCCGCCTGGACAAAATCACGTCTTTATATAATCTTCTTTACCAGATACTAATGGAGATCTAATGAATATGACCCTGAACAAGAGATTTTTTAAAAAATATTTCATCAATAAATAAGTGCCAAGAATAATGACTATAAGCCCAGGTTCTCATACCATTTAAGGTTTTGTGTAGTGCGCCCGATACACGCAATGTCCTTCAAATCATCAGCGTTCAGATCAACGGCGACGCAAGTAGCAGCAGACATCGTGCCATCATCTAGTATCACCTTCTCCCATTTGGACCCTTGTGAGTAATAGAGTAAAACACTCTGTCCATCACCCCGATCACCGACAATAATTTCATCGCTACCATCATTATTCAGATCAGCCGTTGCAATTGTGTGGCCCTGTGTGATGGAGTCGTCGATGACCTGGCGATCACCATCGTGATATACCACAACCTGATTACCATGCCAGGGTTCTATGGATGCCACATATCTACCCTGGGCATTTCCTATGGCGACATCACCTGACCCTATCTGTGGCCAATCACCAGCATGCGCTTTGGAAAATTCGGTCCTGTCCCACCCGTTATTAAATGTATGGATATGAATCCCAGAAAATGACGCGGTTAAAATGTCATCCCGACCGTTATTATCCCAGTCATATATATAGATCCCGTGCACCACGCCTTCATTGTCATTATTAATGACCTGACGCTCCCAGTTGCCTGGGCGGTAATACACCAGAGGCACCTTATCGCGATAGTCTGGTGCCATTGCACTTAAGCCGGTCAAGGGAGCATTAATGACGACTTCGTTGCCAGAACCATCTATGTCAGCACAACGAATACGATGAGAGGTCGGGATCTTATCGATGAGCTGCTTTTCCCCTTGGAGATTTATGGCCACAATTTCGCCTATGCTATCTTTCACACGATTACTAAATTGCTGGGCCACCACATAGTGGTCTCCGCATATCGCCATATTGATCATGCGCGTCATGCCTGTCGCCAGTATATGTCGATCCCAGGTCGGGTTTTCAAACCACATGAGATCATCCGCGCGGCTGTCCACTGCAATCAAGTCTAGCCTGCCATCATTATTAATATCAGAGGCAACAACCTGGTAGCCACTATTGAAATCATTGGCAATCGTATGTTCTTTAAATGTAACTGGGTCAGCCGCCTGACATGAGACCCCTGTCAGACATAACAGTGCCAGGCCTGATAAATGTTGGTGGTATTTTGTTAATGACATAAGACATCCCCCCGGACGGATTAACAATGTTAGTTATATTACCGCCCTACAATATAGACGTGTAATACCGCACAAACAATAGACCCTGTTTCATTTATATCCCGCAATCATGTGGAATACTAAAAATTATGCTAAATTATTTATTAAGATCATCAGGGGAATAACACATGCAATTAATCACTCATAATCTCTATTCAACGAAACTCTTTATGCTTCGTTTTTCTTTCATGACAATTCTCATGGCGATTACCATAAACACATTTGCCCAGGCGCCCGCCTTTGAAGGTCACATGGCATTGCCCGGAGTGAAATTATGGTATGAGGACACCGGGGGTGCAGGTGAGGTTATTGTATTAATGCATGCCGCAACAGGAAACAATCGTTTCTGGGAATATCAGGTCCCGGCTTTTGCTGAGGCAGGTTATCGTGTTATTGCAGTTGAAAGGCGTGGCTGGGGAAGGTCCATTGTCGATGAGAGCGGACCACAACCCGGAACTGCCGTCGATGATTTAATCGGATTAATGGATAAGCTCAATATTGAAAAATTTCACGTGGTCGCCACCGCAGCCGGTGGCTCCATCGCCTGGGACCTCTCATTATCATACCCTGAAAGACTCATTAGTATGGTCATTGCAAATAATTCAGGCCGGGTCGAAGACAAAGAATATCGAGATATGGTTGCCAGCCTCAGACCCCCGCAATGGGATGACTTACCGGCGGAATTTCGTGAAGTTGGAGCCCATTACCGCGCAACCAATCCGGAAGGGACCCGTCGATGGGTTGAGCTCGAACACTATAGTAGACCACCAGGACCCCTGATGGATTCCCAGCCACTAAAACAAACACTCACTTTTGATGCCCTGGAAAATATGATCACACCAGTATTGATCATTCGTGGTGGTGCAGATCTCGCCTCACCAGCACCACTGTCCCGTTTTTTTTCCGACCGTGTGGATCATGCCGAGACCCTGGTAGTACCGGACGCCGGGCATGCGGTATTCTGGGAAACACCTGATATTTTTAACAAGGCTGTTTTGGACTTTATTAATAAATACTAAAAAAATGGTGGGCCGTGTTGGGTTCGAACCAACGACCACCTAATTAAAAGTCAGATGCTCTACCAACTGAGCTAACGGCCCATATTTTGTGAAAAGTTTAAAGTACAAAGTATAAAGCTAATGTGTAGATTTAACTTACGGGATTTTATTAACTTGAAGAGTGTATATTTTTACCCTTAACTTTGTTACCGTCAACTAACTACGGAGGGGCGATAATACCGGAGTTTTCGAGCAGGATAAACCCGGTTTCCGGTCTATTCCGAAAAAATCGAAATATTCATCTTGATTTTGTTGTCAGTCATCCCTATTTTGCCCATGTGAAAAATATTCGAAGGAAACACCGTGCCGATTTATGAATATCAATGTGATGCCTGTCATCACAAATTTGAACGTCTTCAAAAGTTCTCTGATGACCTGTTAACGGTCTGCCCAGAATGTAATGAAGAAAAATTACGCAAGCTGGTCTCAGCAGCAGCCTTCCATCTAAAAGGCACCGGCTGGTATGAAACAGATTTCAAAGATAAGAAACCCAAGGAGAAAACTGATAAAACAGGGGTCAAAACATCCAGTGACAACAATAGCACAGGGGATAAGCCTAAAACCTCAGGGACAAAAGAAACCAGCTCAACGAGTAAAGAATCTGGAAGTAGTAGTACTAAAAAACCTGAAAAATCTAAAAGTTCCGACTAGTCGTACCGAATTAAATCGTGCATGCTGCTGGACTCATGTCTACGCTTAGAAAATATCTCATAACTGGCCTTTTGGTCTGGATACCTGTCGCAGCGACCTTTTTTATAGTCAAATTGGTCGTCGACCTCATGGACATGACCATCCTGTTATTGCCTGAACAAGTCCAGCCTGAAAATCTGTGGGGGTTTGCCATACCCGGCATGGGAATTATCCTGGCGCTGGCGGTGCTTGTGCTGACCGGAGCACTGGCCGCCAACCTGGTGGGGCGCCAGGTAGTTGATCTCTGGGAAAACCTGCTGGGCCGAATTCCTTTGGTCAGGAATATCTACAATGCCTTTAAACAAATCGCCACAACTCTGCTCTCATCAGAAAACAAGTCCTTCAGAAAGGCTGTGCTAGTGGAATTTCCAACCGGCGGACTGTGGAGCCTCGGCTTTCTCACCAACACTGATATCAGCATAGAAGCAAGTGCGCTTGAAGATAAGCTGGTTTCCGTGTTTGTCTCCACCACACCTAATCCTACCACCGGGTTTTTAATCCTGGTGGATCCTGCTAAAGTGATCGAGCTGAATATCTCAATCGAAGAAGCATTCAAGATGATCATGTCCATTGGCGTTATCCTTCCCGAAAAGGATATGAAGGAACTTTTAACTGAGAATGGAGTTGCTAAAACCCCTCCTGACTCGTAAGATGCCCCCTTTTTTGCCGGATAAACATCACATGCGTACTTGCTACTGTGGAGAAATTAATACCAGCCTGATCGACCAGGAGATCACCCTTTGTGGATGGGTGCACCGTCGCCGGGACCATGGTGGTGTTATCTTTATAGACCTTAGAGACCGCGAAGGGCTGGCACAGATAGTCTTTGACCCTGACCGATCAGAACCCTTTGCCATCGCTGATGCGGTAAGAAATGAATATGTCATTCAGATCACGGGCAAGGTCCGTCATCGTCCTGATGGAACAGTAAACCCCGACCTTCCGACTGGAGAAGTGGAAGTCCTTGGACACACCATAGAAATCCTTAATAAGGCGCAAACTCCTCCGTTTCAACTGGACGATGATCATGTCCATGATGACATCCGCTTACGATACCGCTACGTGGATTTGAGACGTCCGGTAATGCAACATAATATCCGGCTACGAAGTCAGGTTGCCAGGTCGCTACGCGATTATCTGGATGGGCTCGGTTTTCTGGAGATTGAAACCCCTATGCTGACTCGGGCAACACCGGAAGGCGCCAGGGACTATCTTGTACCCAGTCGCACCCATCCCGGAGAGTTCTTCGCCCTGCCCCAGTCACCACAACTGTTCAAACAGTTGCTGATGATGTCCGGCATGGATCGTTATTACCAGATAGTCCGCTGCTTTCGTGATGAAGACTTACGAGCAGACCGGCAACCGGAATTTACCCAGCTGGACATTGAGATGTCATTCATGGATGAAGCGGAAATCATGAACGTGATGGAAGACATGGTACGGCATCTGTTTAAAAAAAATCTGGATGTTGAACTCGCCAGCAGCTTCCCCAGGATGACGTACGCCGAATCTGTAGAGCGCTTTGGAACCGACAGGCCGGATCTAAGAAACCCCCTGCAACTGATAGAGATTGGTGATCTTGTGGCGGACGTTGAATTCAAGGTCTTCGCCGAACCGGCCAAACAAGACAACGGACGTGTTGCTGCACTTTGTCTGCCGGGAGGCAACACTCTCTCTCGGAAACAGATCGATGACTATACGGCATACATCAGCCGATTTGGCGCAAAAGGACTGGCCTATATTAAGGTTAATGACATAAACCAGGGAATGGAAGGTCTGCAATCACCCATACTCAAGTTTCTCCCTGAAGACAGGGTCTTAGAAATCCTGAAACGTACCGGGGCAAAGACCGGTGACCTTGTTTTCTTTGGCGCTGACAAGAAGAAAGTTGTTAATGATTCCTTAGGGGCATTGAGAGACAAGCTTGGTGTTGACCTTGGCCTGATGGAAGGCGACTGGTCGCCGGTTTGGATATATGATTTCCCCATGTTCGAATATAACGAACAGGAAAAACGTTGGGACGCCCTGCACCATCCCTTTACTGCACCACAATCGGATGATATTGAAGCGTTAAAAGAGAATCCAGGTGACGGATTGTCTCGAGCCTACGACCTTGTGCTTAACGGCAGTGAAATCGGGGGCGGGTCTATTCGTATCCACAATCCGGCGATACAAATGGCCGCACTGGATGTGCTTGGCATAGGCGAGGAAGAAGCCAAAGAAAAGTTTGGTTTTCTAATTACAGCACTGGATTATGGTTGTCCTCCACATGGCGGCATTGCTTTTGGGCTCGACAGGATAGTTATGCTCATGACCGGCTCAAGCTCAATCCGTGACGTGATCGCCTTCCCTAAAACCCAAAGCGCCAGCTGCCTGTTAACCACCGCACCCTCATCGGCATCCGAGGCACAGTTAAAAGAGCTGGGAATTCGGCCTGCCAAGAAACCCAAGGCTGATTAAAAACCGTTTGTTTGAAAAAGTTTAAATATTACACTATCATTAGGTGTATATTTTACACTTAGTAGGATCATGTACCACTACGACTACCCACATCCGGCAATAACCACAGACATCGTAATATTCACGCTGGCAGAGAATGAGCTGAAGGTATTGCTAATCGAGAGGTCTAACGAACCCTACAAGGGGCGCTGGGCATTACCGGGTGGGTTTGTTGATATTGATGAAGACCTGGAGTCTGCGGCCTTGAGGGAGCTGAAAGAAGAAACCGGTGTGACGGGTATTTATCTGGAACAATTGTACACCTTTGGCAAGCCAAATCGCGACCCCCGAGAACGTGTTATCTCCGTTGCCTACTACGCCCTGGTCCCCATAGATAAGCTACATATCAAACCGGACAGCGATGCAAGCAAGGCGGAATGGCACGCATGTTCATCCCTGCCCGACCTGGCATTTGATCACCCACAGATTGTGAGCCTGGCTCGGGACCGGCTCGCAGCTAAAATGGATTATTCCACCATTGCCCTGCATTTTATGCCGGACAAATTTACCTTGGGCGAACTTCAGCGAGTTTACGAAACTATTAAAGGTACGCCTCTGGACAAACGCAATTTTAGAAAACGCGTCCTGACCTTCAATGGCATCAATGACACAGGGGAAAAACGCAGGGACGGAAAACACCGACCAGCCAGGCTATACACTTTTAACACCACAGGAACTATTGAGTTTATTAAATAGGACATCTGCAATGAATGACATACAAACATCACTAATTGATTACCGGATACCATCTGAGAATGTCCCTGAAACAATTTCAGAATCTCTTGATAGCGATGAACGAAAATTATTAATTGATAAGGTACGTGAACTATTAATTAAAGAAAACGGCACGGTGGTGGCCCATTACTATACAGATCCAGACCTTCAACAGCTTGCTGATGAAACAGGAGGATACGTCTCTGATTCTCTGGACATGGCGCGCTTTGGTAATGAGTCTCATGCTTCCACACTGGTAGTCTGTGGCGTACGCTTTATGGGCGAAACAGCAAAAATATTAAATCCAGAAAAACGAATATTGATGCCGGATCTTGAAGCTAACTGTTCGCTGGATATTGGTTGTCCGCCTGATCAATTTAGCGCATTTTGCGACCAACATCCTGACCATACCGTTGTGGTCTATGCCAATACCAGTGCGGCAGTCAAGGCACGGGCGGACTGGATGGTGACTTCTGGTAGCGCCGTTGATGTTATCCGTCACCTACATGCTAATGGTGAAAAAATAATCTGGGCGCCGGACATGTACCTGGGAGATTATGTCCAAAAACAAACTGGTGCTGACATGGTCCTGTGGCAGGGTAGCTGTATCGTGCACGAAGAGTTTAAAGGCAAGGAACTCCTTGAAATGAAACAGCAACACCCAGACGCCAAGGTTCTGGTCCACCCAGAATCACCGGCCTCTGTTATACAGTACGCAGACGTTGTTGGCTCAACGACGGCCGTCATCAAGGCCGCAAAAGAAATGGATGCATTAAAATTTATCGTAGCGACAGATAGAGGCATCTTTTACAAAATGCGACAGGCGGCGCCGGAAAAGATTTTTATTGAAGCACCAACCGCTGGGAAAAGCGCCACCTGCAAAAGCTGTGCACACTGTCCCTGGATGGCAATGAATAGCCTGAGAAAACTGGCCGATGTACTAGAAAATGGTAAAAATGAGATTCATGTCGACATGGATACGATAGAGCGAGCGCAAATCCCCATCAAACGTCTGTTAGCGTTTTCCAAAATTCAAAACCAGGCTATCTATGGTAATAATGACGCCTGATATTAGCAGTCACATACTGACTCTATCCGCAAGGAGGATGCTTTACACCGCTGTTTTCCCTTTTGTGTGGAAACTAGTTACTTTGCAATAACAAGACGAAAAACAAAATGCTAAATGAAACTGTGGTGCTGGTACATGGGCTGTGGATGAATGGCATGGACATGTCCATTCTTGCCAAACGTATAAAAACTCATGGGTACCTGATATCGAACTTCAGGTATAGCAGCCTGACCAAATCACCCCGCGAGAATTCATACCTTCTATCTGAACAGATAAAAAAGCTAGATTCCCCCGTGATACATTTTGTTTGTCACAGTCTGGGAGGTCTGGTGATTCGCCACTTGTTTTATGATTATCCTGACCAAAAACCTGGCAGGGTTGTTACCCTGGGAACACCTCACAAACCAAGCTATTGCGCCTATAGAATCACTCGGACACCACTTGGCCCCCTGTTGCTGGGAAAAAGTACGGAGGATGGACTACTAGGTAATGCCCCAAAATGGACCGGATCCCATGATCTGGGCTGTATCGCTGGCACACTTAGACTGGGACTGGGAATGCTGGTCCCCGGCGTTCCTCGACCGAATGACGGAACAGTCAGTGTTGAAGAAACCCGTGCCGACAACATGAAAGACCACACTATTGTTAAGGTCTCACATTTTGGATTACTGCTATCTCCTGCCGTATCATCTCTCACTACTGCATTTTTGGGACAGGGAAGATTCCCTTCTATTTAATGAGATGCTGGCAAGTGATAAAATTTCCCTTTTATAAACGAGAAAGAACTTATGGCTGGACACAGTAAGTGGGCAAACATTCAACACCGGAAAAATCGCCAGGACGAAAAGCGAGGCAAATTATTCACTAAGCTAATCCGGGAAATCACAGTCGCTGCCAGGCTAGGCGGCGGTGACGCGAATGCTAATCCTCGTCTTCGCTCTGCAATAGATACTGCCCTGTCTGCAAACATGACCAAAGACACCATTGAGCGAGCAGTAAAGCGAGGTGCTGGAGGAAATGACGGCGAGAATATTGAGGAAATTCGTTATGAAGGCTATGGTCCTGGAGGCGCTGCCGTCATGGTAGATTGCATGACCGATAATAAAAACCGCACCGTTGCAGAAGTTCGGCATGCCTTTAGTAAATTTGGAGGCAATCTGGGGACAGACGGTTCCGTTGCCTATTTGTTTCAAAAATGTGGGCTCATCACATTTTCTGCAAATAATGAGGAAGACCTTGTCATGGAAGCAGCTATCGATGCGGGGGCGGAAGATGTCATCGTCGGCGAAGATGGCTCACTGGAGGTTATTTGTACGGCGGATGATTTTATTGATGTAAAAGAAGCTATAATTAAAAAAGGACTCAATCCAGATTCCGCCGAAATCACAATGCGAGCCTCTACAAACAACTCTTTGGATATCGATAACGCAAAAACAATGATCAGCCTGCTGGAAATGTTGGAAGACCTGGATGACGTACAAAATGTGTATTCTAACGCCGATATCGCTGATGATATCCTGGCACAAATAAACTGAATGCACCCTGGTGATAAACAGGGAACACGCTTGATTCAAACTATTTTTCGACGGAAAAGTCTATGACCAGGATCCTGGGAATTGATCCTGGCTCTCGTATTACAGGATACGGAATCATAGATATTGAAGGCAACCATGCAAGACATATTACGCATGGCATCATACGTTTGAAGGAAACTGAGGTTGCAGAAAAACTGAAAATTCTTTTTCGGCAACTCTCAACTATCATAAACGAACATAATCCGGATGAAGTATCTATTGAAAAAGTATTCCTTCATAAAAATGTGGACTCTGCCCTCAAGCTGGGGCAGGCAAGAGGTTGCGCTATCACCGCATGCGCTCAATTGGAATTACCGATCATTGAGTACACTGCTAATCAAATCAAACAGGCAATCGTAGGCAAAGGTCATGCCGCCAAGTATCAAATACAACACATGATTAAGATTTTGTTATGCCTCAAGGAAGAACCCCAGGTAGATGCTGCCGATGCTTTAGCCATAGCATTATGCCACGGTCATTCGCGAGAAGGCCTGTTGCGCATGACAGGCGTGTCGGGAATTAAAAAAGGAAGGTTAAGATGATTGGATCTTTGAAAGGCAAACTTGCACACAAACAGCCGCCCCATTTATCGATAAACGTTTCCGGTGTCGGCTATGAAATAGAAGCCACCATGGGGACTTTTTATCAATTGCCTGGCATTGGGGATGAGGTTGAAATTTTTACCCACATGGTAGTCAGGGAAGACGCACAATTACTGTTTGGCTTTGCCTCACAAGAAGAAAGGCGATTATTCAGAACCCTCATTAAGGTTAATGGTGTAGGCGCAAAAATGGCATTGACCATCCTATCAGGTATAGAGGCAGATGAATTTACTCGCAGTATCATGGAAGGAAATGCAGACCGACTGGTAAAACTACCCGGAGTAGGAAAAAAGACGGCGGAACGATTAATAATAGAAATGCGAGATCGTCTCAAGGATTGGGAGCTAAATGACAAGCCGGGAGCGACACAAACGAGTAGACGTAGTGATAATCTTTCCCAGGCAGATGAGGCTGTAAGTGCGCTAGTCTCTTTGGGTTACAAGCCCCAGGAAGCCAGCCGATATGTTCATGCAGTGACCACCGAGGGTATGGACAGCGAAACTATCATCCGAGAGGCACTTAAGGCTTCTGTGAGATAATTTTGACAATTTATGGCTGAGTCGTAATATTTCCTTAAACTCGCCATAGGAAAGTCATGATTACCACTCTATAATAATTTCCTAACTTATTGATTGAATTTGATTATGTCTGAACATAGCTCGCTGATATCACCTCAGGGATCGTCCGAAGACGCTGTCGCTGACAAGAATTTAAGGCCTCGGTCTTTAGCTGAATATCGAGGGCAAGACGCGGTACAGGAGCAATTAAGCATATTCATAGATGCAGCAAGAAAGCGCAGTGAATCTCTGGACCACGTTCTTATTTTTGGCCCCCCTGGTCTAGGCAAGACGACCCTGGCACATGTTATCGCCAATGAAATGGGGGTAACGATGCGCCAAACCTCAGGCCCAGTACTGGAAAGACCGGGCGATCTTGCGGCCTTACTCACTAATTTGGAACCCAAAGACGTACTCTTTATAGATGAGATACACCGATTAAGTCCGGTCGTTGAAGAAATTCTCTACCCTGCCATGGAAGATTATCAAATCGACATTATGATAGGCGAAGGTCCTGCTGCCAGGGCCATCAAACTCGATATTCCTCCATTTACACTCGTTGGGGCAACCACTCGTGCCGGACTCTTAACTTCCCCTCTAAGAGACAGATTCGGCATCGTACAAAGACTGGAGTTTTATAACCGCGAAGATCTTTCTCACATTGTTCGACGCTCGGCAAGCATACTTGGTGTCGGCATAGATGAAGATGGTGCAGATGAAATTTCTTCGCGGTCACGAGGCACACCAAGAATCGCCAACCGACTTTTAAGACGAGTTCGAGATTATGCTGAAGTAAAGGCTAACGGACATATCAGCTTATCTATTGCACAACAGGCACTTAACATGTTGAACGTAGACGAGCACGGCTTTGATATGATGGACAGAAAATTGTTGCTGGCGATAATCCAGAAATTCGATGGCGGACCTGTAGGTTTGGACAGCATTGCCGCCGCTGTGGGCGAAGAACGTGACACTATAGAGGACGTGATAGAGCCTTTTTTGATCCAGCAGGGATTCATGATGCGCACTTCCAGGGGTCGGGTTGTTACCCGCCAGGCCTGGTTGCACTTTGGTCTGGACTTGCCTAAAAACATGTTGAACGAACAGGACTTGTTTAACAGTGACAACTAATTTATCTAAGTCCTCGGATAATGATAATGCTATCGCGTATCGCTGGCAGGTCAGAGTCTACTATGAAGATACCGATGCCGGAGGTGTTGTGTATCACAGTAATTATTTGAATTATATGGAACGCGCCAGGACTGAGTACTTGCGATCTGCAGGGTTTTCACAAGCCATGTTGGTCAAAGATCTAGGCGTGGTTTTTGTGGTTGCCAGTCTGGACATGAACTTTCTGGCCCCTGCTCGATTCGATGACATGCTTGATGTGAACTCCAGGATTCTTCAGACTGGCGGCTCCAAATTCGAGTTTGAACAATCCATAATAAACTCTACCGGCAAATTATTATGTACAGCAAACATTAATATTGTGTGCGTTGACTCTTCCACATTCAGGCCTAAACGCATCCCCGAACAAATAAAGGCAAAGCTAAGCTATGACAACTGATCTTTCGATTATTGAACTTATTATGGGCGCAAGCCTGATCGTGAAGCTGGTGATGCTATCACTGGTACTGGCATCTTTAACTTCCTGGACAATGATATTTTCAAAACACAAAATATTAAACGACGCCCGCAAACAGGCAGACAAATTTGAAGAGGTTTTCTGGTCTACAGAAGACTTAACTCCGCTGTATACCCGGATTAGCAGCAAACGTGTCAAGACAGCGGGAATGGAAAAACTGTTTGATGCGGGATTTAAAGAATTTGCACGGCTCAAGAAACAAAAAAATATAGACCCCGATGCCATCCTCGAAGGTGCTCAACGCGCCATGCGAGTAACATTAAATAAGGAAATCGAGGCGCTGGAACAAAACCTGCCTTTTCTTGCCACTGTAGGTTCTACCAGCCCTTATATCGGCCTTTTCGGCACCGTATGGGGAATTATGAACAGCTTTAGATCATTAGGTAGCGTACAACAGGCAACTATTTCCATGGTCGCCCCGGGGATATCTGAAGCACTGATTGCAACAGCCATGGGGCTCTTTGCTGCTATTCCCGCGGTAATTGCCTACAACAGGTACTCTAACGATGTGGAAAGATTGATAAATCGCTATGACACCTTTACTGAGGAGTTTTCGTCTATATTGCACCGATTTGCACATTCTTGAGAAATCATAAGCAATTAAAGACTGATAATAAGAGATGAGAAACAGGATAAAGAAAAGACCAATGTCAGAAATCAATGTAGTCCCTTACATTGATGTCATGTTGGTTTTGCTAATTATCTTTATGATCACAGCGCCACTTTTAAGCCAGGGGGTCAATGTTGATCTCCCCAAGTTGGCATCCGAGCCCATGACGCCTGAACCAGATAACCCTCCCGTTGTCATAAGTGTTGACCGTGACGGAAATTATTACATCGCATTTGGTGGCGAGACACTGGAAGATCAGGACAAGCCCGTGCCTGCACAGGTACTAGTAAACCGAGTGGCAGCCTTACTGAAATATGCAGCGGAACAAAACAGGCCTAAAACTCGCGTATTTGTTAAAGGCGATAAAAATGTCCCCTATGGTCACGTTGTTAGCCTTATGTCCATGTTACAAAATGCCGGGGTAGAAGGCGTGGGCCTGGTAACTGAACCACCTGAAACTCAATGATGAATCTGATTATGATAAAGCCTGCCCTATCATCTGCACTCTTGCACCTGCTTGTGATAGGCATGCTGATGTTCAGCTTTGATCTTACGCCTACCCCCAGGCAGCCAATTGCTAATAATGTAGACATAATAGATGCCGTCACAGTAGACAGCGTTCAAGTAGAACAGGAATTAAAAGACATAAAAGCACTCGAGCAACAAAAACAACAGGAGCGAGAAAAACAATTAGCTGACATGCAAAAACAGTCACAGGAGGCAGAACGCAAGCGTCAGCAAGAAGAAAGCAGACTCGCGGACATTAAAAAACAACAACAGGTGGAGGAAACGCGCCGCAAGCAAGAAGAACAAAAACTTGTTGATATAAAAAAGCAGCAGCAACAAGAGCAACAACGACTTAAAGAAGAAGAGATAAAGCTCGCACAAGCTAAAAAACAACAAGAAGAGCTCAAAAAACGCCAGGAGGAAGAAGAGCAGCGGAGAAAAGATGTAGCTGAGCAAAAACGCCAGGAAGAATTAAGGCTGGCAGAGCAAGCAAGAAAAAAACAGGAAGCTGAAAGGCTTGCAGCAGAACAAAAACAACGCCAGGCTGCACAGGATAGACAAGATATGACTGTTATTAACAGTTATGTTGCCAGAATCGCAAATGCAATAGAACGAGAATTTAATACGGCCGGTCTTACGGAAGGACTTTCATGTATATTTGAAATCCGCATGATACCCGGTGGCGAGGTGGCAGAAGTAAAGATAGTTAAAACCAGTGGCAATTCCGTGTTCGACAGTAGGGCAGAAATTGCTGTAAAACGGGCATCTCCTCTACCAGTACCGGACAACCCAAGAATTTTTGGTAAAATGCGCGAAATTAGACTGACTTTTGCACCAAACTAAACCGAATAGCACATCAAGATGAAAAAACAAATAATTATACTTCTACTGCTTACACACTTTTCAGCAAATTCTTATAGCGTTCTGGACATCACCATTACGCAGGGTATTGAAGAAGCGCTTCCCATCGCCATAGCGCCATTTGAATGGCAGGGCCAGCCAAATGAATTACCCGTTGCAATGCATCTGACCATCGCCAATGACCTTGCGAGAAGTGGACGGTTCATAACTATGGATGCGCGGGACATGCCGCAAACACCATCACAATTTAACCAGATTAATTTTGCTGACTGGCGCCTTTTGGGCATGGAAAATATTGTTATTGGCAATATCAGACCACAAGGGCCTGGGCAATATGAAATCGAGTTCAGGTTAATAAACATTTATTCCGGAGAGCAAATTGCTGGTTTTAGAATTCCCGCGCGGCGCGACCAGCTACGCAGAACTGCCCATCGAATCAGCGATATTGTATTTGAAAAACTAACCGGGGTTCGAGGTGCGTTTGATACCCGAATTGCCTATATTACTGTCAAGCGGGCTGCAGATGGAAGCAAGCTAAATTCATTGCAGGTCTCTGATGCTGATGGATTTAACCCTCAGGTACTTTTGGAATCCCCAGAACCGTTAATGTCACCATCGTGGTCACCGGACGGAAAAATGATAGCTTATGTCTCGTTTGAGAACAGGAGTTCTGCCATCTACATACAGGATATTCTGACCGGCGCCAGACAAAGAGTTGCAAACAATCCAGGAATAAACAGTGCCCCTTCGTGGTCTCCTGATGGCACGCGCCTGGCGTTGACCCTATCTAAAGAAGGTGATCCTGAAATTTTTATTCTCAACCTGGCCAGCAGGAACCTGATTCGTATTACCAATAATCGTGCAATCGACACTGAACCAACCTGGTCTCCTGACGGCAGCAATATTGTGTTTACCTCAGACCGAGGTGGATCACCACAGGTATATCAGGTCAGCTCTTCAGGAGGTACTGCAAGGCGATTAACTTTTGAGGGCAATTATAATTCAAGAGCAAGGTATTCACCTGATGGCCAATTATTAACCTTGGTCCATAATGATGGTGGAGGGTTTAGAATTGCAGTTATGGATATTGCCAATAGAGATATCAACATATTGACCTCATCGGGACTTGATGAATCCCCCAGCTTTTCTCCTAACGGCAACATGATAATATATGCTACAACAAGAGGCCGTGGAACAGAGCTTGCTGCGGTATCAGCGGACGGGCGGGTTCATCAACGTTTAGGATTACAAGAAGGTGATGTTCGTGAGCCCGAATGGGGGCCTTTTCCTCCCCTATAAAAGTGATTGATCAATATTCATCCATGAGTAGTATGCATAATAGTAATAGGTCAAATAAGGAGCGACCAAAAATGATAATTCGAATGATATATTTCGTTACCCTCACCGCAGTATTAGCAGCATGTGGATCAACAACAGAGAAAACTGATGCCACAACTGTAGAAGATCGCGGAAACACAGCCTCTACTAGCGAGTCTGATTCCAGTAATGCAAGAACGTTTGGCACAGGTACGGACGCCCGGGCCGGCATGTCTGCCCTTGACGACCCTACCAGCCCCCTGTCGGTAAGAATTCTCTATTTTGATTATGATAGCAGCGAAATCCTGCCAGCATATCGAGAGGTTTTGGAAGCACATGGTAATTATCTGGTACAAAATCCTAATATCACCATATCATTGGAAGGTCATGCCGATGAAAGAGGGTCTCGCGAGTATAACCTCGCTCTGGGTGAGCGAAGATCGCAAAGCGCAAAACGGCTCATGATGTTATTAGGCCCGGCCAGTTCACAGATAAGCTCAACCAGTTACGGGGAAGAACGCCCCATTGCTGAGGGTCATGACGATGAATCATGGAGTCAAAATAGAAGAGTAGAAATCATTTACTAAGATGATTATGCGCACTCCTATAGCAATTCTTTTTTTACATATAGTGTTCGCCTCTTCGGTAGGTGCTCAGGCACCTGTTGAAGGACAACCGGCACAACAGCTAAACACTAGCCAGCGGCTGGAGCGGATTTTGCAAAGCCAGGGACTGTTAGATATGTTGCAACAATTAGAGCAGTTGCAACAAGAGGTAAACATGCTAAGAGGAGCGATTGAAACGCAGAACTTTAACCTCGAACAACTAACAAAACGTCAACGTGATTTATATACTGATGTTGACCAGCGGTTACAACGCATTGAACAAGGGGTTACAATTTCTGATCAAATACCAGAAGAGGTTTTCACAGAACAAGATATCAACGACGAGCCTCCTTTGGAAACTCTGTCACAGGTTTCATCTATCACAGGCCCGGCATCAACAGCATCATCAGGTACTAGCGGCGCATTACAGGTAGAGATTATCCAACCTACACAAGAAACACCTTTGACAGCGGAATCTGTTGCCAATCCAGTTGAAGAGACAGATGCCTCAATAACAACAGAGACAGAATTTAACCCAATTACTTCCACACAAGTTACGCCGGCAGATCCAGTACAGTTACAGGCGGAATACCAGCAGGCATTTAATCTTTTAAGACAATCCTTTTATGACCAGGCAATCCGCGCATTCCAGGAGTTTCTTGCTGCACACCCAAATGACAGGTATTCAGATAATGCCCAGTACTGGCTAGCAGAAGCGTATTACGTTAAGCGTGAATTTGATATGGCATTAAGCGAGTATGATAAGGTTGTCGCTAATTTTCCACAGAGTCAAAAAGTTAATGACGCCTTGTTAAAAAGGGCATTCACATTACATGAGCTAGGCGATATAGAAACGGCAAAAAGCCAGTTACAGACGCTAATTAGCAATCAGCCAGGAACCACTGTTGCCAGGCTGGCAGATGAGCGACTTAAGCTAATTAACGCTTCTACGGCATCATCCTCTTCAACAATAAACTAATCCAATGCCATCATCTATACCAGCCAGCTCAGCTGACGACATGGTATTGAGCAAAACGATTCGAATTAATGAAATTTTTCTTTCTATTCAAGGGGAATCATCCAGAACAGGCCTGCCCACGAGCTTTATTCGAACCACTGGCTGTCCATTAAGATGTCACTACTGCGATACGGCATATGCATTCCATCAGGGCAGAAATATGACCATCAAAGAAATTGGAGATAAGATTTCAACGAATAAGACACCTTTTGTAACGGTCACCGGGGGAGAGCCTCTAGCACAAAAATCCTGCTTATCGTTACTAGAATTCCTGTGTAATCAAAAATACAAAGTCTCTCTTGAAACCAGTGGCGCAATAGATTTATCTCAGGTAGACCGCAGGGTCATGAAAGTCATGGATTTAAAAACGCCGGGATCAGGAGAAGTCGATCGGAATCTTTATGAAAACCTGAACTTTATTCACGAGCATGATGAGATTAAATTTGTAATTTGTGACAGGGAAGATTATGAGTGGTCAAAAAATATCATCGAGAAGAAAGGCTTAATAAACCGCAGTCACATCTTGTTTTCACCCGAGCATGAATCTCTTGAAGCACATCAACTCGCCAAATGGATACTCGACGACAAAATAAATGTAAAATTACAAATTCAGCTGCACAAATATTTATGGGGAAACGTACCTGGCAAATAGGCAAATAATTATTAAATAAAATAATAATAATATATAAATAATAGGCAGGTCCTTACTTTGTGTGTGGTATTCTAAGCTGTATTTTATGTTTTTGGTTTACTAGCAATGAAAAACAAGGCGGTAATTCTACTTTCTGGCGGCCTGGACTCTGCAACCACTCTTGCAATCGCGCAGGCCCAAAACTTCCAGTGTTATGCTCTCAGCTTTAACTACTCACAAAGGCATAAAATCGAAATTATGGCTGCAAAAAAAATTGCCGCCGATAATCATGTATCTGAGCACAAGATTCTGGATATTGATCTTACTCAAATCGGCGGCTCCGCGCTGACAGATTCCAGCATTGATGTCCCAGATTATCCTACTCAAGGAATCCCTACTACATACGTTCCAGCTAGAAACACAATATTCCTGTCATTTGCTTTGGCATACGCAGAAACGCTGTCAGCAAGTGACATCTTTATTGGAGTAAATGCTGTTGATTACTCAGGTTATCCGGACTGCAGACCTGAATATATAAAGGCATTTCAAAATCTAGCCAAGCTTGCAACGCGCGCCAGCGTGGAGGAAGAAAATATTGTCATTCATACGCCGTTAATAAATATGAGTAAGGCAGAAATTATCAAAAAAGCTCTTGAATTAGATGCAAAGTTAGAATCTACCATATCGTGCTATCAACCAGATGATTCTGGGCGTGCGTGTGGTGTATGCGACTCTTGTCAACTCAGAAGAAACGGCTTTAAAAATGCTGGCATTGAGGATCCGACACAATATGTTAGTCGATAACTGCCGGGGCTGAATATTTAATGGCTAATAATTATATTCAACCGCGTAAGGCAGCAACCTTCTTTTTTTATGTATTAGGCATTTCTATAATCGTTTATCTCGTTGCGAGACTCCCCTTCAACGATTTGCTTGAAGTTATTAGTACTATAGGAATTGAAGCACTATGGCTAGTAGTCTTTCCAATGATCTGGGTTATCCCTTATTCAATGACCTTGCGTGTCTTGCTAGAAAATACAATAACTTTTAAACAGGCACTTTTTACCCAGATTAGTGGCGATGCTTTTAACAGCATCACACCACTGGTAGGTATGGGAGGAGAGCCATATAAAGCCAAATATCTATCCAGATTTGTACCTATTACTGACTCTAGTCGTGCAATCATACAGAGTCGATTGTTGCATGCTCTATCAGGTGTTATTTACACCGCAATGGTTATCGGTGCATGTTTGTATTATTTTAGTTTAAATTCAATTCCAGGATTACGTTTAGGGTTATGGTGTGTTTTGATATCTATGATAATTGTAGCCATACTCCTTGTTTGGCTTACGATGTCTCGTGCACCATCGAGGTTTTCCGGCCTAATCTTGTCTAAATTTAAATTAATAGAAGATATAGCTTATGACAAATTAAGCTGGAAGAAATTGCTACACGGCACCTCATACAGATTACTAGGTCGATGTGGAAAATTTCTTGAACTTTATTTGATATTTATAATTCTGGATGTCACTCCAAAATTTACAGACACCGTGCTGGTTGAAGGGATGATAATGGCCAGTGTCAGCATTTTTTTCTTTATCCCAAATGGTCTTGGTGTCAACGAAGCAGGTATAGCTACAGCCTTAAGTATCACTGGGTATTCAGCCGCTCTGGGTGTTGTTTTTGGATTAATACGTCGGGCAAGAATGGTGATATATGCGCTTATCGGATTGGTTTTTTACTTACTGAGCAAACTTTATTATTCCAGACAAAATACTGATTGAGATTACTTTTCGTTCATCAGCTCTGTAAAAACATTACAGATAAAGTCCATTTGTTTGTCATCATGCGCTGCACTAATACTGATTCTTAATAGTGGCATATTCTGCGGAGACGCCGGAGGAAATATCAGGTTTACATATAGTCCTTTTTTTAACAGTGTCGTCCAGATATGAAGAGCTTCTTCTGGCGTTTCAAGCTGTGCAGCTATTACTGGCCCAGGTTCCGGACCCAGCTTAAATCCCAGATTTTGTAAATGAGCATATAGTCTGTTTGACTGTTTCCACAGGTTCTCGCGTAAATGCTTTCCTTCTTTAAGTAATACTAAAGCAGCACGTGCAGAAGCGATATTAGACGGGGACGGAGATGCGGTAAATATATATGGCCGACTCATGTAACGGATGGCATCTAACTGAGAATGATTGCTGGCACAATACCCACCTATGCTACCAAGGCTTTTACTAAAAGTTCCAGTTATAAAATCAACATCTTTACCAACATCAGCGACTTCAACAAGTCCTTGCCCTGTATCTCCAAGCACACCAAGAGAATGTGCCTCATCTATCATTAAATAACTATTGTGCTGCTTTTTACACTCAACAAACTCCTTTAATGGAGCAGTGTCACCAAGCATGCTATATATCCCCTCGACAATAACTAGCGAAGACTTAGCTCTATCACCAAGACGATTTAACCGCTTGCTAAGGTCATCAGGGTCATTATGTCGAAAACGTATTATTTCAGCGCCACTTAATTTGCAACCATCATAGATGCTTGCATGACAATGAGCATCGATTAATAGAACATCTCCTGTTCCTGCAAGACCAGATATTGTGCCAAGATTTGCCTGATAACCTGTAGAAAATACAATACAGTGATTACAATGATAAAGATCTGCAAGGTCTTTTTCTAATTCTCGGTGAGAACTATAATTACCGTTTGCCATCCTTGAGCCAGTGGTTCCCGTACCTTCTTCATCAATTGCCTTATGAGCAGCATCCAGGCACTCCTTGTTAAAGGTTAAGCCAAGATAATTATTCGTACCAGCCAGGAGAACTTTATGCCCGTCTATACTTGCTTCAGTAGCTGAATACATTTTTTCTATTTTTGTGCCGAATATATCCGGCTTGACGGAGAGTAGTTGTTTTCTTTCTTCAAGAAAGGAAGAAAATTTGTCTAGCAAAGGCATTAGTTATCTGTAATTGTTTTTTCTATGAGGTTTACAAGATCATTTACTGTTTGCACATCAGCCATTAAATTTAATGGCACGGATACATCAAATTCATCCTCGAGCTCCATTAGTAGATCTAGAACTTTGACAGAGTCCAACGCTAATTCTTCAGCAATGTTTGTCTCTGGTGTAATTTGTATATCAGGCCCTGCAATCTGTTCTAAAAATTGACTCACCTTATTTGTAACTTCTTCTCGATCTCGCATAATTTTATTCTGCTTTAATGTCTATCGGACAGTATTGCCTTTTCAAGGCCATCCTTCAACAATGTTTTTGGTAGCCAACCAGTATCATCGGTGAAATGACTATTTGTAGATACCCAGTCATGGTGGGTCAATTCACGAACTTTTTCCGGTGTTAACATTGGCAAATAATCTAATATACGAGACAAATGTAAATTAATATTTGCGATAACTTTAACCAACATTACCGGAATCGGAATAATTCTTACTTTCTTTCCCCAAACCTGACTGGCGATCTCTTTTAGTTTAAATTGATCATATCCCCCAGGTGATCCATCATCAAGTTCATATATCTTTCCATCTGCACTTTTTGATTCGATCCAATTATTTATCGCTAAAATCAGATCATCTACATATATCAAGCCAAACTTGGACTCTGGCGTATTTATCATTGGCAGCAGTCCCTTTGTTGTTGCCTTTAACAATGGCATTAGCTCCTTATCACCTGGACCATAGACCGCTGTAGGGCGCAGGATAGACCACTTAAACTTACCGCGTGATTTGACTAAGACCTGCTCTGACTGGTATTTACTTTTAGCATACCAGGACAAATGAGGCTCTCTAGCAGCAAGAGAAGATATCATGAGAAATCGAGGAGATTGATTTTGCTTTTCAATTGCTTGAATTAAATTTTCGGTACCTACCACATTGGTTTTTTCGAAGCCCTGGTAATTATTTCCCCGAACCTGTCCTGCACAATGAATAATAATATCAGCATCTCTGACGAGCTCCTCCAGGCTATCCGTGTTTAACAGGTCTCCTGTAATCCAGTCTATAGAGCCAATAGTTGTTTGGGGCTTCCTGGTGAGCGCCTTAATTTTAAAGTTTTTATGCGTAAGCGAGTCAAGGAGGTGGCGGCCGATGAATCCGGTCGCACCTGTAACTGCGACTACATCAGACATGAATTAGTGGTATGAGTCGGCCTGGGCTGACTGAGGGTTTGAAAAACCTGTTCTTTCAAGAAACCCTTTGCAAGCAGCTGCTCGTGAAAGTTTGCCTGATGAAGTTCTTGGGAGTGTATGCGGTGAAACTAACTCAACAAAGCATTTTACGCCAAATGCATTATATACCAGACGTTGAACACGACTGATTAGTGCCTGACGCTCTTCAACGGATGATAGTCTGTTTTCTATAACCAGCACTACTGTAGACTTTCCATTGCTGTCATTGACTGAAAAAGCTGACGTTTCTCTGGTTCTGATTTCCGGCTGCTGCTCTGCTATTTCCTCGATATCCTGCGCACGAATATTTCGGCCATTAATAATAATAATGTCCTTGTGTCTGCCGGTTAAATATATATTCCCTTCGGAAAGATATCCCAGATCACCGGTATCCATCCAACCACCGGATTTCATGACGCGTTGTGTTGCTTCTGCGTCATTTATATATCCTGACATAATGCTGGGGCCTTTTAATAATACCCTGCCAACCCTAAGGTCCGGCAGACTATCTCCATTATCATCTACCACGATGACATCGTGCTCAGGCAATGCTTTGCCACAATTTACGAAAATATTACTCTTTTTGGAGTCGGACTCCACACGTACTGCAACACCTTTGTCTGCTAGCACCTCGGTATCAACATTCATTACCTCAAGACCATGACCAACTTCAGAGAATGATACAGCCAGAGAAGCTTCAGCCAGACCATAACAGGGAAGGAATGCCTTGGCATTGAATCCTACTGATTTGAATCTTTCCGCAAAGGCCTCCAGAATTTGGGGGTTTATCATTTCTGCCCCAATTCCTGCAGCCCGCCAACTGCTTAAATCAAGATCCTCAAGATCTGCTGCTCTAACTCTCATGGCACATAACTCAAGACCAAATGGCGGACAAAACGCAATCGTACATTTATTTTTGCTAATCAATCGTAACCACTGTATTGGCCTAACAGCAAAATCTCTTGTCCTTAAAAAGTCTACAGACATTTGTGAGACCAAAGGTGACAACACCAGGCCGATTAATCCCATATCATGATAAAACGGTAACCACGAAGCGCACCTGTCATCCTCATACATCCTCAGGCCATCCCTGACGATCCCCCGCAGATTACTCATTACCGCTTTTTCTGTCACGATAACACCCTGAGGTGCTCTGGTGCTTCCAGATGTAAACTGTAGGTATGCAACATCTTCCTGTTGATTTCTGATAATCTTTTGATCTGATTCTGGCATCTCCATCAAACCTTCTAATGTGCCAGCCCAACGAATAGTGCCTAGACCTTCTACCGCTTCTTCAAGAAATGAGATGTATTCTTTGTTGGCTATTGCGGCAGTCGCTTTACTGACAGACATCATTCCGCGCAATTGCTTTACGTAAATATCGTGGCTGCCAAGATTTACAGGGACTGGCATTGCAAATGGAACAACGCCTGCATACCTGCATGCAAAGAACAAGGTTATAAACTCAGGAGTTGTATCAGCGATAATAGCCACATTGTCTCCGCGCTTAAGTCCAAGCCCCATTAAACACTTTGCTGTTTTTTGGGCGTCATGCATCAACCTTGCATAACTTAGCACAGATATAAGGTTACCCCTGGCATCATAAAAGTTATAACCAGTTGAACCTGTAGCAGCATATTCCAACGCATCAGTTAAGGTATCAAAATCGCCCAGACGTTTTGGCTGACTATTACGCGTAACTGTTGGTATTAATTCAACCCGCTCTTTATCAGTATGCTGATCGCCACTTTCTTGAGTTTCGGCTGCATTTAATTTGCTTATTTTAGAGATCAGAGTTCATGCTCCTCGTACAAATGTGTTCTATCCCGCTGATAATATAAAAGAAATTTATGTCGTATGCTAGCACTAATTGGCCCGAAATATAACCCGGAATACTGATACGAGAACCTGGGATCGATATGCTGGCACAAAATAAAGACGCGAAGTTTAAAGTATTACATGGTATTCATGCCAGCATTATTCGCTATCTTTTCTCGTTACATTACATATCTATTCACTTCGTTTTGCTGTCCAATATAAAAAATTGCAGTCCAAGGACAGTTTACAGCAACAAAACCATTCAATCCCATGTTGACGTAATTCATTGTTTTTTATAGGTAATGTCAGATAGTTATATGCTATCCTTAGCCCATATTTTATGCTAATGCCCAACATGGTGACGACAAATATCTATAATTCAAGTACATCCCCAATCCGTGTGACTGCAGTATCATCTGGACGAGATCTTAGGGAGTTTATAGCGCTCCCCTGGAAAATATACGCAGATGATGAAAACTGGGTTCCGCCCCTTAAACTTGAAAGACGCATGCACTTCTCATCATTTAACTCATATTTCAAAAATGCCACTTGGCAAGCGTGGTTAGCGTATCGTAATGACAAACCTGTAGGAAGAATCACTGCCCAGATTGATAAGGTTCACCAACAACATTTTGGTAAGCACTCTGGCCACTTTGGCTTCATGGAGGCAGAAAATGACCCGGCAGTATTTGAAGCATTGTTTGCCACAGGTGAAGCCTGGTTAAAACAAAAAGGCATTTCCTATGTTACAGGGCCATTTAATTTTTCCATTAACCAGGAGTGCGGGGTTCTTGTCGAAGGATTTAATACACCACCCAGTATTTTGATGCCCCATTCACGCCCGTGGTATGGGCAATGCATAGAAGATCAAGGATATCGTCAAGCAATAGATCTCCTGGCTTACTGGATTGATTCAAAGGATTTTGGAGAAAATCGGGTGATGGCCAAGTTGGTAAAACAATATACTAACAAAATACACATCAGACCCTTGAATAAAAAATCTTTCAAATCAGACCTGGAAATAATGCGAGACATCTTTAATGATGCCTGGTCAAACAATTGGGGATATATTCCTTTCAGCAAGGAAGAGTTTGCAGAGCTTGGTGCAGCCCTGAAACCATTTGTACCTGATGGCTACATACAAATTACCGAGATTGACAATAAGCCTGTGGCATTTGTTGTAATACTTCCAAATCTAAACGAAGTATTATCAGAACTAAATGGAAAACTATTCCCCTTTGGCTGGATAAAAATGTTGCGCTCAATCAGACTCAATAAAATAAAAACAGGACGCATCGCATTAATGGGAGTGAGAAAAAAATATCATAACAGTCCTATTGGCCTGGCAATGGCATATATGATGTGTGCAGCGGCCCGTGTTCCTGTGGTTGGATCTGGAATTGAAGGAGTTGAAATGTCCTGGATACTGGATAATAACAAGGGCATGCGAAGCATGCTGAAAAGCATGTCTGCTCATATTTATAAACGTTACAGAATTTATGAAAAAAATATTCTGTAACTCTCTATTTCAAATTATCATTTTCTGTTAACTAATTTAACTAATGAACAGATTAAATATTTATATAACCAGTGAAGTGCTCAAGCCCTTTCTCGTGGTGAGTTTTATTCTCGCTGGTCTGTTTACCAGTTTTAATGCCGCCCGCTATCTAGCAGAAACAGTTACAGAAACGCTTGGAATGGCGCTGATCACAAAGTTAATCATATTAAAAACTATCATTGCAATGGAGGTGCTTTTCCCAATTGCCTTGTATGCGGCTATTATTGTTGCGCTAGGAAGGCTGCACAGAGACCAGGAAGTTATTGTTTTAAGATCTGCTGGCATTAGTGAAAACTTCATAGTTAAAACCGTTCTTAATTTATGCATTCCCATAGGAATTTTGGTTGGCATATTATCAATTTTTGGCAGGCCCTGGGCGTATGAAATGATCTATCAAATGGATGAAAGCGCAAGCTCACAAATGGACGTATCCAGATATCAGGCAAGACGCTTTTATGGTAACGAAGAAAGTGACAGCATCATTTATATAGAGAATAAAAGAGATAACGATGAAGGAGAGCTTGAGGGCGTATTTCATTACCTAAACAAAGATAATTCCAGTGACATCATCATCGCCAAAAATGGCTATCAGGAGCCTGCGGAAGATTATTCGCCACCCAAGCTACACCTGCTTGATGGGTATATGTACAGAATGGATCGTAATTCTACCAGGGACTCCATAATTAAGTTTTCCAGGTTTGTTTACATGCCCAACACTGAAACTGCCAGAGATTATCAAAGAAAAGCTGCCTCGACTCTGGAGTTAAGTTTTTCTGACGATTCCAGAGATATTGCTGAATTCCAATGGAGAATCTCCCGTGCATTTTCTGCCATTCTGTTAGCTATGGTGGCAATTCCATTGGCAAGATCCTCGCCTAGGCAAGGCAAAAGCGAAAAAATCATTTCAGCTGCTGTAATATTTGCTATTTATTATAATTTAAATGGGCTGGCGCAAACCTGGGTCGAACAAGGGCTGGTTGGAAAAATGCCGGGGGTATGGTGGTTGCATCTGCTGATGCTGATTGCAGTTTTGTTTATATTTACGCCTAAAATTCAAAAGTCTCTTCAATCCAGATGAAAATTCTTGATCAATATTTAATGAAACAGATTTCTTTGGGGGTTATCGTTTCTACTCTGGTATTAATACCATTGTTTAGCTTTCTGGACCTGGTTGAGCAACTGGATGATGTAGGTACCGGGTTTTATCAGACTGAGGACGCATTCATTTATGTCCTGTTAACCATTCCGCGTAGATTCATACAGCTTGCTCCCTTTATTGCCTTAATGGGAAATGTGACAGCACTTGGCAGGCTGGCAATTCATCATGAATTAATCTCATTACGTAGTGCTGGATTTTCTCCTGTGAACATCAGCTCTGCTTCTCTTAAGGTTGGCTTCTTAATGGTGCTATTCATCATTGCGCTGGAATTTGTAATAGCGCCAACATTGCAGCAACGCGCAATTGCATTTCGTGCGGCCGCGCTTGACCAAAGCACTATCGCTGGTAGCGATCTTGGGATCTGGTCAAGGAACAATCAACACATAATTCGAATTGCAAATCTGCAACATGACACAACAACAGCAGGGGTTGAAATTATAAATCTGGATGAAGATGGGTCAGTATCAGAATATATTTCTGCAGAAGGCTTTGAGATCGTAAGCGATGATGAATGGACGCTTTACAACGTTACAAGCAAACTGATTTTGGATGGGGAAATTATTTCATCTCGAACCAACAGCATGGGCTGGGAAACCTTTCTAGAACCTGATCAGATTTCAACTTTGACAAAACAACCTGAAAGTCTCTCGCCAATAGAGTTGTACAACTATATAAAATACCTGGATAACACAGGGCAAGAATCTGATGTATATGAGCTATCACTATGGAGGAAGCCTGGAGAAATACTCACGATGCTTGGCATGCTCCTATTATCAGTGCCATTTGTCATTGGATCAGTAAGAACTGGATTTGCAAACAGATTAGTTATGGCCGGCGTTACTGGAATTGTGGTCTATCTGATGGGTCAAATATTCTCAAACGCTGGACTGCTGTTGGATTTAAATCCATTACTAATCGCACTGGCACCGGGAACCATGCTTATCTGGGCCGCAAGGTTCTGGCTTGGCAGGGTAAATTGATATTTCACAAGGAATTACAGATATTACTGCCCAAGCTCAAAAAACTGGATTGTTATTAAACCCTGCCAGCGGGAAAGTTAAAAAGAAAATTCACCATGTCAGAAAAATTATTTCTGACATTCCAGGAGTGATTGTAGCCGAAGCTACATGTCCCGAAGAATTTATTCCTATACTGGATTCCTTTTACTTACAAAAAATCACTAATCTCATAATTATTGCCGGGGACGGAACGGTGCAGTCCGCTCTAAGTTATTATATAAGTATCTCAAAAGGGGACAAGATACCTAATATACTCATATTGCCTGGCGGCACCACAAACATGACGGCATCTGATATTGGCATCAAAGGGTTTGAGGTTAATCTTAAAAAAACAAAGAATATCTTTGCTGGCAACTTGCAGACCAAGCATATTAATAAACCTTTGCTAAAAATCGAACTTCAGGACAAACCCGCCATGTATGGTTTCTTTTTCGGCGCTGGTATTATTGCCAGCGGCGTCAAATACTTCAACAAGCATATAAAAAAATCAGGACTAACAGGAGAGATAATTTCTATCGCGGCGATTGTTCCTTTTATTTTCAAATTATTGTTAGCGCCTGAAAGCAATAAACTGGGGCAAGCTATGCTGGAAATAGAGACCGATGGAGTCAAAAAGAAACCCATGTGCACGCTTGTATTTTTTGCAACCACTCTTGATCGCCTTTTATATGGTCTAAGGCCATATTGGGGGAATACAAAAAAACCGATACATGTCACTTTTATTAAGGCACAAGCAAATAGATTATGGCGATCCCTTATAAGCATTATTTTTAATCGTGGTCACTATTTAAATGAATCAGACGGATATAACAGTTTCAATAACCATAAAATTTCAATGCGATTAAATAGCAGTTATATTATTGACGGCGAAATATTTAATTCAGAAAATCATAATATTCAATTAAATTTATCTACAACTGAACCTGTCACATTTATAGTTCCTTAAAGATAAATAAATATTGCCCCCATTGAAAAATATCGAAACACATAATCAAACAGACGCTCTAACTACTGAGCTAAAGAATCACTCTGAAAGAAAAGTTGGCCAGGACTTATCGCCGCTAACAAAGCAGTTGCAATTAGTATTCAAAGACAAAATTGATCTGATAGTACTTTATGGGTCTTGTCTTAGAAGCAATAACTTTACGGAAGGCATTCTAGATTTTTATGTAATTGTTGATAATTATCATGAAGCCTACAACAGTCCTTTTTTTGCGCTATTAAACAAAGCACTACCTCCTAATGTATTTTATATTGAATCTAATACTGGCAATGAAACCTTAAGGGCTAAATATGCTGTCATTTCAATGGAAGACTTTTACAAAGCAACCAACAAATGGTTCCACCCATATGTATGGGCAAGATTTGCTCAGCCAGTTAGATTAATTTATGCCAAGAACGACAATTTAAGAAGAGGGTTTTATCAATGTCTGACTAACTCAGTTATTCGTTACATTAAAGAATCGCTTCCTCTATTGCACGAAGGTGAGGTAACTAGTGAAAAAATTTGGACAAATGCTCTTGAGCTTTCATATTCTGCTGAGCTTAGGCCGGAACGTAGCGGACGATGTAACGAAATAGTCAAACAATCACTAAATGACTTATCCAAACTTATTGACCTCGCACTACCTGCATTCGACTGTTTAAAACCCACAAGCAAAACAAATACGTATTTATTCTCTTGTAATTCCAAACAAAAAAACAACTATCGCCACAGGTGGCTAGCTAGACGCTGGCAGGGAAAAATACTCTCTATACTTAGGCTAATGAAGGCGGTGCTCACCTTTCATGATTGTGTTGAATATGCAGCCTGGAAGATAAACAGGCATTCTGGAATTGAAATAGAAATTACCCCTGCGTTGAAAAAATTTCCAATACTGTTGGGTTTCAAGGTGCTCTGGCAACTATTGCGTCGAGGCGCTATAAGGTAATTAGAAGGTATTTTGACAACTTACAGATACTAACTTAACTTTCATCAACACGGACATCCAGACTCGAAGCTGCCTTCATAGACTGCGTTAGTCGCAAGTAATTATTATAAAGACTCCTGATCTCCCTGACGTAAACAACAGTCTGTCCACATTTACACTCTCTTATTGTATATCCATTTAACACCCTGGGTATGGCGAGTCTCAGCATTGCAATTTCCACGTTGTTAAACCATACGTTTTTATTTAGCCCCATAACTTCAGCCAGACTTCGCGCACGCTTAACTCTTCTATATCCTGCATTATATGAAGCAAGTGTAAGCCATGTTCTGTCTTCTATAGTTAAAGAATCTTCTAATAGATTATGGATATGATGCATGTAACTGAGCCCGCCCTTAATATTGGCATCTGGATCTCGAAGGTTTTTCACGCCGACCATCTCCGCCGTTTGCGGCAGGATTTGCATTAAACCCTCGGCACCTGCATCTGATACAGCCTGTGGATTAAACTGACTTTCCTGGTACATTTGCGCGATGATTAGCCTCCAGTCAAACCCATACATATCTGCATACTTATGAACTATTTCATCATATGGAGACAGCTGGTCTGTACCTGCTAATAAACTGGACTTTGAAATCCTGGCATCAGGCTTGTCTATATATCGTGCATGTATAACATTGTAGAAGCCTTTTCTATATTCCTGACCAAGGTGTTCGTTAACGGCAGAGAGTAACTGGGTATTCGTATCTCTTATTATCCAATTCAATGATCCAGGTTCCCCCAAGTTTACCAAGGCTTTCAGGTTTACCTGCCTGGATAATTCCGCCTTAACTTCATGGCTCCCTAATACTGTCAGATCATTTTTGTTTTGTGCAATCCGGTACAATAACACCTCAGCATTGGCCCCTGTATCAGATTGATTTATTGAAAATTTAATTCCTGACCTGGCTTTCAAATCTAAAAGCATATTTTTATACGGACTTTCTGCTGAAAGATGAATGGTCCTGCCTTCTAAATCTTTTACATCCAGTATTTCTTCATCGCTTCTACCTATCAGAACAGGAGAAGCGTAATTATATGCGTCGCTAAACTTGATGTATTTTCTTTTGCTATATGCTGAACCCGGCACAGATGCAGCGATTATGTCTCCCTTTCCTTCTTTCAACAGCTCAAGCATTTTTGCCTGACTATCGGCTACCACCACATCCAATCTTAAACCATGGCGTTCAGCAAATTTATTTACAAGATCATATTCAAAACCTTTTAGTCTGCCGTTATCATAATAATAATTTACTGGACTCTGATAAGTAATGACCCGTAAAAGTTTTCTGTTCTTAATGTGCGGAAAATCGTCTTTATAGCTTTTAGCGATTTCTGATTCCAGGCCCTTTTTAGATAAAAATTGATTAAGCGAAATCTGGAGATCAGAATTGTCCTTCCCAACGCCCCAACTTAGGAATGACTCATCTGATATATCGAGAACAATTTCAAGATTGTATCTGAACTCAAGGTCATCAGGCAGTTCAAGACTATCTATTACCGCTAGATCATATTGGCCAGTGTTTACTCTGCTTAATATCAACTCAACGGACATTTCATCTGGAATAAGCAGTAACTCCATGGACTTGTAATCCCGAGCCAAAACGCTTAATTCATCCCAGCTTGGTGATGAACGTTTTACGGCTACCTCTCTTACGGTTAAATTAACGGTAGCGTCATTTACATTACTGTTCGCTCTACCAACAACCTGTTGCTTAGAGTTTGCAAAGGGCATAGTTAATAGAATCGTTTCACCGACTTCCTTCAATCCATCACCATCTATCGATGCAATTAGGTCTGCCTCGTTTGCCCTTAATTTTTGTAGGGCTTTAGATGCGCTTGAAACGGTTACCCACTCCAATGTATGGCCAGTTGATTGGGCGTAGGTTTCAAGCAATTCTTTTTCTATACGATTTGAAAGGTATTTGTTGTTATTGGTAACTCTGATAACACGCAATGTCCGAACATTGGCATTACTCGGCTCAATATTTACTTGCTTGGAATTGTCTAGCTGAGACGAAACCTCAGGGACACTAATTAATATAGGATCGTTTGATCGAAGAGTAAATAATAGAATAAAGGCCGCAAACAGACCGACTGAAGACCACAATAACAGCGGCGATGAGGTGATTTTACGCAACCCGATCTCCAAACAATCTTAAAATGAATGACCATCATATGTCATTTATTCAATGAAATCTACATATTGCGGTTCATAATTTAAATATACACTAAATGTTGTGTATATCCTGCTGATATAGAAGACTTATAATCACATCATGATAACACAACAAAAAAGTGAGTGTGTGCTCACTTTTTTAATAAAATGTCTAATTTTTCAAGGCGTTGCGGCGTCCCTATATCAAACCACAGTCCCTTATTCTTCTCCCCGGAGACAAGACCCCTTTTTATTGCTGTTTGTAAGCTTGGGACAAATGAAAACATGGTCTGCGTCTCGCTGGAAAAAAATTCTGGATTAAAAATTCCTATGCCGCTGTATGTAAGCTTATTGCCGTCATCTAGCACCACCTGGCCGCCAGACAAACCGAAATCACCTCCCTGATTATGATTTGGGTTTTCTACCATAATAAGGTGTGCCAGTTTTTCAGCTGGCTTATTTAGTTTGCTAAAATCGTAGTCAGTCCAAACATCTCCGTTAATCAGAAAAAAAGGCGCTTTTCCCAACAGAGGCAAGGCAAGCTGAACACCCCCCCCCGTCCCTTTTGGGCTTACTCCTTCATGGGAGTATAGAATCCGAGCGCGCCAATGTGCTCCATCCCCAAGGGCGGTTTCTATCTGTTCTCCAAATTTAGCAGTATTGATAACGATATCAGTAATGCCTGCATGAACCAGCGCTTCAATATGGTATTCGATAAGTGCTTTATTGCCAGCTTTCAAAAGCGGCTTGGGTGTAGATTTTGTTAGCGGCATCATACGCTCACCTTTACCTGCCGCCAGTATCATTGCCTTCACATCGGTTCCCCAAATAGATAAATTACCATAGACTGATGACATGCTCAGTCTTGCATAATGACATTACCAAATAACTCTATAGTTGATATACAAACTGTATTTCAGCTTATTTTAGGAAAAAAAATAAAATAAAATGTTTGCATGGATTCAAATTATCTCCGGCTTAGCGCTTTTGATCTACGGGGCAGACCGTTTTGTTGCTGGCGCCGCACAATCTGCCAGGATTTTAGGCGTCTCTCCGCTCATAATTGGGCTGACTATAGTCGGCATGGCAACATCTGCGCCTGAAGTCCTGGTCGGGTCTGTTGCTGCTTTTGAGGGAAAAACCAGTATTGCAGTAGGAAATGCCATCGGATCCAACATTGCCAACATCAGCCTGGTGCTAGGCGGCGCAGTACTTTTCAGGCCATTTCTTATTAACTCAAAAACATTGATGCGAGAATACCTGATCATGATAGCGGTATTCGCATTGGGCTTAACTGTGATGTTGGACTATTCATTAGACAAGATTGACGCAATAATATTACTTACTGGTTTGGCCGGCTTTTTATCCTGGACAGGATATCAGGCCAGGCACCCAAAACGCCAAGACCCATTCTTGAAGGAAGTCGAAGAACATCTGCCAGGAAAGGAAATAAAGCCAGGGATGTCTCTATTTTTATTAATAGTTGGTTTGCTGATACTGTTGGTCGGTGCCGAAATTTTGGTTAGGGGAGCGGTTACCTTTGCAGAATCCCTGGGGATTAGTGATCTTGTCATAGGCCTAACAATTATAGCGGTTGGTACCAGCCTTCCTGAATTGGCAGCATCAATCATGAGCATTATTAAAGATGAGGCAGACATGGCAATAGGCAACATTATAGGATCAAATATATTTAATATGTTGGCGGTATTGGGCATCCCCGTTCTTATTCATCCGGACAGTTTTGGCAAGGAAGTGTTACTCAGAGACTTTTCCATCATGACAGGCCTGGCCTTGCTTCTTGGTTTTATTATACTCGCACACCGAAGATTTCATCGAATTTATGGCGTCATATTAATGACATCCTTTATTGCTTATCAAACCTGGTTATTCACACACAGCGTGAATTGACACATTAATGTATTTAATACCCAATGGCTGACAAGGAAAAAATTATTGCACTAGGCAAGGCGGTTATTGAGGCCGAGGCACAGGCACTTTTGGCATTAAATAACAGAATAAGTAATAACTTCTACGAGGCTTGCGAACTTATTCTGTCATGCAAGGGAAGAGTCATTGTGACTGGCATGGGAAAGTCAGGACATATTGGCGGAAAAATTGCTGCGACATTTGCCAGTACTGGAACGCCATCATTTTTTGTCCACCCAGGCGAAGCGGGTCATGGTGACCTTGGAATGATTACATCGATGGATATCATTGTTGCACTATCTAATTCCGGAGAAACAGGGGAAATTATTACCCTGGTGCCTGTAATTAAACGACTAGGTGTTAAATTGATCGTTTTATCTGGAGACCCAAACTCTACCCTCGGAAAGAACGCTGACATATTTATAGATACACGCGTTGAAAAAGAAGCCTGCCCTTTGGGCCTGGCCCCCACTACGAGCACTACTGTTACCCTGGCAATGGGCGATGCCCTGGCAGTTGCCTTACTCGAGTCTCGTGGGTTCAGCAAAGAAGATTTTGCTCTTTCTCACCCAGGAGGGACTATAGGAAGAAAACTGCTGTTACGTGTTTTTGACATAATGCACACAGATAAGGAAATACCCGTAGTCGAAGAATCAACCCTGCTTAGCGAAGCATTAATAGAAATGAGCCGCAAAGGTCTGGGAGCAACAGTAATTGCAAACCAAAGAAATCAAGTCCTGGGTATTTTCACAGATGGCGATATTAGGAGAGTACTTGACGCTAATGTAGATATAAAAACAGCAATAGTAGAAGAACATATGACCGCAGGCTGCAAAACGATAGGCGTTGATTCATTGGCAGTTGAGGCATTAAAAATGATGAATGATTATAAAATCAATGCCCTGCCTGTTATAGATGATCATGGCGCCCTTGCTGGGATACTAAATATGCACGATTTATTGAGGGCCAACGTTGTCTAACTCAAGCTCAGCGCCAGATCGAGCCGAAAACATCAAACTGATAGCATTTGATGTAGACGGTGTATTAACTAATGGCGAATTAATTTTTTCATCTGGTTTAGGCGAAATAAAAACTTTTCATGCCCATGACGGTCTCGGATTGAAATTACTAAAGTCTTCAGGATGTGAAGTTGCTATTGTCTCCTCACGCGCATCAAATATAGTTACTGAGCGCTTTAAGGGCCTGGGCATAATTGAAATACATCAAAACCAGGAGAATAAAGCCGAGACGCTTCGAATCTTAATGAACAAGTACGACCTTAAACGCTCTAATGTAGCATTCGCTGGCGATGATTTACCTGATATACCGGCCATGGAGTTATCAGGTTTTGCAATTGCTGTCGCCAATGCGCACCCGTTAGTCAGGCAAAAGGCGGATTGGGTCACAACGAAGCAGGGTGGGAACGGGGCAGCGAGAGAAATTTGTGACCTAATACTCACAGCACAAGGTAATATGGACGATGCCTTAAATAGCTTTTCTGGACGATAATACGATATAGTCAAAAATGAAGTAACATTGAATGTCTGGTAGATTAATTTTAATTATTATTTTGGCCCTGGCTGCCTTAAGCAGCGGATGGTTAATGGACAGGATTACTGGCACGCCATCATCGGTAATGTCTAATACTGCCCAGGATCCAGATTATTATATGGAAGATTTTTCAACTATTACGATAGGGGAAGACGGCCTTCCCTTAAATACATTATTTGCATCTTACATGGAGCACAATCCGGCGGATGATACCTTGTATCTTCAAAATCCAAAACTGGAGATCTTCAGAACAAACAATGATCCATTATATATTACCGCAGATGAAGGACGCGCAACTGATGACAATGACGAAATATTCCTGCAAGGCAAAGTTCGTATGTGGGAAGAAAACCATGATGGAATCATTACGCTTAGCGTTGATACCTGGGATGTAAAAATATTGGTCCATGAGGAGTATGCAGAGACGGACCAAAATGCGACAATAACAGGCAAGCATATGACCATAACCGGCAAGGGAATTCGCGCCCATTTTGAAGATAGCCGCCTGGAAATATTAAAACATGAAAAAACAATTATTACAGATCCCGATACAATTTAGTATATTGATACTGGTATGCGTATATCTAGCTGATGCAGCTGCGCTTTCTACCGATAAAAATCAAGACATCGAAATTGAATCAAACTCTGTCTATCTCGATGACACAAAAAATCATGGGATTTACACTGGTAACGTTATAGTCCTGCAGGGAAGCATAAGAATCACCGGAGATAAATTAACAGTGTATTACACAGATGAAAATGAACTGAATAAAATTATTATCAGTGGGCAACCTGCTACATTCCGCCAACTTCCGGACAATAGTTCAGTGTATGACGAAGCAGAAGCATTAATAATGGAATATCATGAAAACGACAGCATGATAATACTTTCCAACCAGGCAAAAGTTATGCAGGGGGACAGGAGACTATTAGCAGAACATATAGAATATGACACGGAATTGAGTCAAGTTAGAGCAAAAGGAAGTCAGGCTGACGATAGTGCTCAGCAAGATGACCGTGTTCGATTAATTATACCAGGGAAGAAGGAAGAGCCCCAAAAGGTCGAATAGTTATCTATTTACTTTATATACCATATTCATGAGCCTTCTTTCAGTACAGAATCTCTCAAAAAAATACCGCAAGCGGCAAGTTGTTAAAGACGTAAGCTTGACCGTTAATACTGGCGAAATTGTCGGCCTGCTGGGTCCAAATGGAGCAGGGAAGACTACCAGTTTTCATATGGTCGTTGGATTAATACCTTCAGATAGCGGAAAAATATTGATTAATGATCGCGACATTAGCAATCTGGCGATGGACAGGCGCGCCAGAATGGGCATTGGATACCTTCCGCAGGAATCATCAATTTTCAGAAAACTGACTGTTGAAGATAATATAATGGCTATACTTGAAACTAGAAAAAATCTCTCCCGCGAAGAATCAAACAATCAACTTGAGGCCTTACTCCAGGAATTTCATGTCGCACATTTGAGAAACAGTCTTGGACAAAGTCTGTCTGGAGGGGAACGTAGAAGGGTTGAAATCGCACGCGCACTTGCTGTCGATCCCGAATTCCTGTTGCTTGACGAGCCATTTGCAGGAATAGATCCAATTTCAATAACAGACATACAAAGAATAATTGGCTACTTGAGCAAAAGAGGCCTGGGCATTTTAATTACTGACCATAATGTAAGAGAAACACTTGGATCTTGCGATAGAGCCTATATCGTTAATGATGGTCACATTATTGCGGAAGGCTCGCCAGACCAGATCCTTGCAAATGATCACGTTAGAGACATCTATTTGGGTAACCAGTTCAGAATGTGACAAAGTCACAATTTATTTGTTCGAATTAGGCTAAAATAGTTTTCATGAAGCCCTCTCTTCAGTTAAAAATCGGCCAGAGCCTGGCCATGACGCCCCAATTACAGCAGGCAATCCGCCTGTTACAACTCTCGAGCCTGGAATTAAAAAATGAAATTCAGGAAGCGCTGGATTCAAATATGATGCTTGAGCTGGATGAAGATACAGATGACAAGAATACAGGTGCTGAATCTGAGTCGACAGACACTGGTGATACTGGAGAATTAGTTCTCAAAGACAATATTGAAAATATTGATTTACCAGACGAACTTCCTGTGGACACAGATTGGGATGATTATTATCAAAACAATATAAGCTCTGGAAGCATGTCGCAGACCTTGGATAATAATTATTATGATTTTCAAGGAGCACAGGGGCACAGTCTAACAGATCATCTATTGTGGCAACTAAACTTAATCCCTCTGTCTGATACAGACAAAGCATTGTCGGAAACAATTATTGATTTTATTGATCGAGATGGCTACCTAACATGTCCTCTGGAAGAAATATTGCCAATCATTGAGGGCCTTGATGATGTTGGAATTGAAGAATTAGAAGCAATATTAAGGTTAATACAATCAATGGAGCCATCGGGAGTTGGCGCCAGAGATTTGGGAGAATGTATAAGCCTTCAACTAAACCAGCTTCCTGAAAGTACCGAGTGGCTAAATGAAAGCCGTTTAATAATTAAAAATTATATCGACCAACTCGCATCTCATGACTATAACATCCTAATGAAAAAAATTGGTGTTACACGAGAGCAATTGTCTGAAATAATTTCATTAATTCAATCACTAAACCCCAGGCCGGGGAATCAGATTCAGGACACGGCAATACAATACATAACGCCCGATATATTTATAAAAAAGCTCAATGATCGTTGGGTGGTTGAATTGAACACAGATGTTACGCCCAAACTAAGAGTAAATTCTGTCTATGCAAATATGATTAAGCGCGCAGATAGCAGTCCAGACAACAGTTCTCTTAAAGAACATTTACAGGAGGCCCGGTGGTTAATAAAAAGCCTGCAAAGCCGGAGCGAGACCTTATTAAAAGTTTCGGCGTGTATAGTTGAGAAGCAGCAGCCTTTTTTAGAGTTGGGTGAAGAAGCAATGAAACCCATGGTGTTGCATGATATTGCTAATGAGCTGGAGATGCATGAATCAACTATATCCCGCGTCACGACAAACAAATACATGCATACGCCCAGAGGAATATTTGAACTGAAATATTTTTTTTCGAGTCATGTCGGTGATACTGGCGATGGAGCAACATCTTCAACAGCAATAAGAGCATTTATAAAAAAAATTATTGCTGAAGAGAACCCTCAAAAGCCACTTAGTGACAATAAAATAACGTCTATGCTAGCTACTAAAGAAATTAAGGTTGCCAGAAGAACAATAGCAAAATATAGGGAAGCATTATCAATTCCACCTTCCAATGAAAGAAAAAAACTTACATAAAATTATACCTAGAGGTTTACATGCAAATTAACTTGACCGGTCATCACATGGATATAACCCCTTCAATTCGATTGTTTGTTGAAGAAAAGTTTGAAAGGCTCGAAAGGCATTTTGAACAAATAACAAACATACACGTGATTTTAACAGTTGAAAAAGAGCGTCAAAAAGCTGAAGCGAATATCCACGTAAACAAAGGTAATCTGTTCGCTGAAGCACAGTCCGAGGATATGTATGCAGCCATAGATATGTTAATTGATAAGCTTGACCGTCAGGTTATCAAACACAAAGAAAAACT
Organism: uncultured Gammaproteobacteria bacterium; assembly: GCA_943788815.1. Taxonomy (GTDB): domain Bacteria; phylum Pseudomonadota; class Gammaproteobacteria; order Eutrophobiales; family Eutrophobiaceae; genus Eutrophobius. Next base: position 1,756,612 of record CALSRS010000001.1, on the reverse strand, counting down.
ATCAAACCGCAAATCAGGGGCAAAATTAAAAAATCAGCCTTTAGACATCTGATATAGATAACGTAGAGAAGTAAAAATGAAAATTTCAGAAATTTTAGCGCCTGGACGAATAAGCTGCGATATCGTTGTAAATAGTAAGAAAGCTGCTCTTGAAACGCTTGCAGGCATGATTGCTGAGGGAGACGGGGAATTAACTCAAGCAGAAGTATTTGAAAGCCTAATTGCACGAGAAAAACTCGGTAGCACCGGCCTGGGAAATGGAATAGCGATTCCACATGGCAGGCAAAAAGGATCAACAAAAACCATCGGAGCATTTATGCGCTTAAACACCGGCGTATCATATGACGCTGTTGACCAAAAACCTGTGGACCTTTTATTCGCGCTATTGGTGCCAGAAGAATCAACGGAAGCCCACCTGCAAATATTATCCCAGTTGGCAAAATTGTTCAGCGATCCAGAAACATTGAACAAATTCAGGGAATGCGAAAGTAGCGAACAAATTTTTGCGCTATTAACAAATGCGGCGAGCACGGACTAAGCCCAAAAACAATTGTCACATTCTGACCGAAATAATAACCATGTCGCCCCAAGCGAAGCATAAAGTGATATTCATTAGCGGCCTTTCCGGAGCAGGCAAATCTGTTGTTCTGCACACACTTGAAGACCTTGGATATTATTGTATAGATAATTTTCCGATTAAACTAATCTCAGAATTTTTTAGCCACCTAAATGAATATCCAGCTCAAATTGCCATTGGAATCAATGCCCATAATCAGGAGTCCATGATGCCAGAGCTTCTGAATCTAATTAGAGACTCAGAAAATAATCAAGCCATGGGAATGGAGCTCATTTTTCTTGAGGCTGACAATGACATATTGATGAAACGATACAGCGAAACTCGCAGAAAGCATCCTTTTTCAAATAATAGCTTGCCGCTAGAAGATGCGATTAATAACGAAAGATCTTTACTTACATCGCTCGCTGAATTAGCAGACTTAAAAATTGATACCACTCGATTAAATGTTCATGACCTTAGAGATCTGGTAAACAGACGTATAGCGGGCAGAGATATTTCCAATTTATCAGTCCAGCTAATCTCTTTTGGATTTAAATATGGCGCGCCACATGATGCAGATTTTATTTTTGATGTGCGATGTCTGCCAAACCCTTACTGGGAGTCTACTTTAAGAAATTTTTCAGGACAGGACAAAGAAGTAATCGAATATCTGGACGGCCAACCATTAGCGCACAAAATGGCAAACCAGCTTTTTTCATTTATATCAGAATGGCTTGAGTATTTTGATGCTGAAAACAGAAGTTACCTGACTATTGGTATCGGCTGTACTGGCGGCAGGCATCGTTCTGTCTATATTGTAGATAAGTTGGCAGCTGTATTGTCAGGTGACCGTGACCAATTGATAATTAAGCATCGCGATTTATAAATTAAATATGCTCAGCGATAAAATTGAAATTGTAAACAAGCTTGGATTGCATGCACGTGCTGCTGCAAAGCTGGTTCAGATTGCATCCGAATTTAATAGCGACATTACAATCCGCTATAATGGCAAGGAGGCAGACGGGAAAAGCATTATGGGAATCATGATGCTTGCAGCTTCACGGGGAAATACTATTGAACTATTGTCCTCAGGATCAGATGAACAAGAAGCGCTGAGTGCAGTTAAAGCGATCATATCAAACAAGTTTGGAGAACCAGAGTAATCTTATAAGCTTGTTTGCAACTACTCAAAAAAAAACAAAATTAATGTCACTATAATTTTTTTGCTCTTCTTTCTTCTCCCATCATAAAATCGATTCACGCATTTTCGTGAGGACTGTTAAACTAAGGTTAACCGAGATCAATAAAATGCCTGAAAATATTCCAAAAGACGAGTTATTAACTGTAATAGCATCTGAAGAGCCAGAAAAAATCAAACTGGCACTGGAACAGCTGCACCCGTCTGAAATCGCTGATGTCCTAGAAAGTTTACCAAAAAAAGAACGCGATATACTCTGGAAATTAATTCCATTCAACGATATGGGTGATGTTCTGTCCCATGCACAGGATCCCGTCAGAGCGGGAATTTTAGAACAAATTCCCGCGGTAGAAGTAGCTGAAATTACAAAATCTTTAGATGCAGATGATATTGCAGATATTCTAAACGACCTCCCGGATAACGTTTTAGATGATGTCCTTTTGTCCATGGATATACAGGACAGGCAGCGCCTCGCTTCTGTCCTTTCGTATTCTGATAACACCGCTGGCGGACTGATGAATCCTGAAATTGTATCTGTTCGCGCGGATGTAACTCTTGATGTAGTGTCCAGATACCTGAAACAAAAAGGACAACTACCTGATCAAACTGTCTCCTTAATGGTAGTCGATCGTGAAAATACTTACCTTGGTGTTCTGCCATTGGCAGTAGTACTAACTAAAAACCAGGAAGCAACCGTTGGAGAGTTTCTTGTCTCAGAGATTAATTTCCCTGCTGATACACCCGCCATAGATGTCGCCAAAGCCTTCGAACAACGTGATATGTTTTCGGCAGCTGTTGTTGATGCTGATAATAAACTACTTGGCGCCATTACAATTGATGATGCACTTGATGTCATTCAAGAACAGGCTCAACATACCATGAGAAGTATGGACGGGCTGGCAGATGACGACATGTTTGCGCCATTACTTGTTAGTGCAAAACTCAGGGCATTATGGCTAGGAATTAATCTTATGGCTGCATTTCTGGCCTCCTATATAGTCGGACGTTTTGAAGACACGATTCAAAATCTTGTCGCCCTGGCTATACTTATGCCTGTCGTTGCCAGCATGGGTGGCGTTGCGGGTAGCCAGGCATTAAATATTACTATTAGAGGCCTTGCCACCGGTCAAATTACAAAGGCAAACTCAGCTATATTAATCAAAAAAGAAGTCGGCGTTGGCATGCTAAATGGAATTACCTGGGCGCTGGTGGTCTCTGTTGTTTCTTTTTTCTGGTTCAATAATTTCGCGCTAGGCGTGATTATTGGTTTGGCAATGGTAATTAACCTCATCGTGGCGGCTTTTTCAGGTGTGGTGATACCGCTAATTCTAAAGAAAATAGGCGTTGATCCTGCCATTGCCGGCGGTGTTGTCCTGATTACAGTGACAGATGTTGTCGGTTTTGCAACATTTTTAGGGTTGGCGGCGGTTTACCTGAATATCTAAGATGACATAGTTACCACTGAAACAAGATCCATTGAGGCGCCGTTGATTCACTACCAAGCCTTGACGTCCTGGACTCGAGCTTACCGTCACCATCCTGGTCGATGAGGTAATATGCTGGCCCGATTGATGGCGTAATCTTCACCATGTACAAAGACCCGTTGATACGGTATTCCTCTATCAACTGATCTTCTTTTCGAATGATGGTGACTTCTGGCTCAATAGCCTGACCACTTTGTATGGGGTCAGATAGTTCGGGTGGAGGCAATGCCTCTTGAAACTCGCTATCACTTTGAGCATATGTAGCGGAGCAAAAGAAAACAAATAAGATAAATATTCCATGTAATTTCATTTTGTCACCTCTTAGCCACAAACGAATTTTTGTCAGGCATCAATTTTTACGCCTTCTACGCCTTCCTCATCTTTATAATAGCGCAAAATAACTTCGACCACCTGATGTGGATCGTCAATGACTTCAATTAAACCCATATCTTCCTCCTTTATGGTGTTTTCTCCGATCATTTTTTCCTTTATCCACTCCAAAAGTCCTCTCCAATAACCTGAATTAACCAGTATTATTGGTATCTTTTTGCTTTTGCCGGTCTGTATAAGCGTCAGAATTTCTGCAAATTCATCAAGGGTGCCAAAGCCCCCGGGGAATACGACATAAGCCGATGCATACTTTACAAACATAACTTTGCGGCTAAAAAAATGACGATAATTTAAGGAAAGATCCTGGTACGGGTTTGCCATTTGTTCAGCAGGCAAAACAATATTTAGCCCTACACTTTTTGATTTTCCTGCATATGCACCTTTATTGAATGCTTCCATCATTCCCGGACCACCACCAGTCACTATACTGAAGCCGGCGTCTGATAACATTCTTGCGAGTTTTTCGCCAAGAATATAATTTTTATTTTCTGGACCGATCCTGGCAGACCCAAACATGCTGACATAAGGGCAAATTGCAGACAGCTTTTCGAAGCCTTCTACAAACTCGGCCATTATCTGGAATACGCGCCAGGACTCAGAAGATAATTCCGAGCTCGTTAATGCAGTATGGGAAATATTTTTTTTATCATTCATAATAAGAAAAACCTACTTTATATTTAATTGTATATGTCTAATCCTTCTCTTGTCCTGGTTGACGGCTCTTATTATCTTTTCAGGGCATATCACGCAATGCCTGATTTTACAAACTCATCTGGCGAACCTACCGGGGCAATATATGGCGTTATCAATATGCTTCATAAGCTACATGATAATTATATGCCTGATTATTTCGCCGTGGTATTCGATGCTAAAGGAAAAAACTTCAGAAATGACATGTATCCTGAATATAAGGCAAACCGACCGCCCATGCCAGACGACCTTTCCTGTCAGATTTCACCTTTACATGAAATTATCCGGGCAAAGGGAATCCCGTTGCTTATTATCGATAATGTTGAAGCTGATGATGTAATTGCCACCCTGGCAAAATCTGCTGAAAGTGAAGGCATGATTACCATTATTTCAACTGGCGACAAAGACCTTGCACAAATAGTTAATGATCAAATAAACCTGCTAAACACTATGACAAACGTCCGCCTCGATCCTGCTGGAGTCAAACAAAAGTTTGGCGTTTCGCCGGACAGAATAATTGATTATCTAGCACTGGTTGGTGACACAGCAGACAATGTTCCAGGCGTTCCAAAAGTCGGCCCCAAGACGGCTGCAAAATGGTTGTCTGAATACGGCTCTCTTGAAAATATAATCAATAATGCAGATAAAATTGGCGGAAAAGTAGGAGAAAACCTAAGGAATAATCTGCAGCAACTGGATTTAAGTAAAGAACTTGTCACCTTACGCACAGATCTTAAGCTGAATATAGAAATTTCAGAATTAAAACCACGCGATGTTGACATTGAAACACTTACAAACTCTTTCCGTCGCTGGGAATTTAACAGCTGGTTAGCAAAATTACAAAACGACTCAAATACGAACCAAACAAATAATGCCAAAGCAGATGACAAAAGCTACGAGGTGATACTTTCTAATTCTGAACTTGAAAAATGGATTAAAAAAATAGAAGAATCATCTCTTTTTGCATTAGATACAGAAACCACGAGCTTAAACTACATGGATGCGGAACTTGTTGGCCTCTCTTTTTCCATATCTCCCGGACATGCCGCCTACTTGCCTACAGGACATAACTATGAGGGAGCGCCCGAGCAATTGCCTCTGGACATGGTTTTAGAAAAACTTAAACCTATATTAACTTCAGACAAGATAAAAAAACTTGGCCACAACATCAAGTATGACAAAAATGTACTTGCAAATTATGGGATTGAACTAAAGGGAATTCAACACGACTCCATGCTCGAATCTTATATGTATGACAGCACGGCAAGCCGGCATGACATGGACTCCTTGTCATTAAAGTATCTAGACCATGAAACCATCCATTATGAAGACGTGGCCGGAAAAGGGGCAAAGCAGATCGGTTTTAACCAGGTGCCTCTCGAGACTGCCGGACCTTACGCAGCTGAAGATGCTGACATTACATTACGGCTACATAAGGAATTGAGCCCTAAGCTTAGCCAATATAAATCTTTAAAAACATTATATGAAAAGACAGAAATTCCACTATTGTCAGTTTTGTCCAGAATTGAAAGAACGGGCGTATTAATAGACGCAGATAAGTTACAAAAACAAAGTGTTGATTTGAAATCGCGCATGGAAAAGATTGAGCTTGACGCCCATAACACAGCAGGCGAGGTATTTAATATATCATCACCAAAACAAATTCAGGCCGTGCTATTTGAAAAACTAGGATTACCTGTAATTTCAAAAACGCCTAAAGGGCAGCCGTCTACTGCTGAATCCGTCCTGCATGAGCTTGCATTGGAACATGAATTGCCTGGATTAATCCTGGAACACAGGACCTTAAGCAAACTTAAATTAACATACACCGACAAACTTCCCAGGCAGATTAACGAAAAGACGGGGCGTATTCATACGTCTTATCATCAGGCTGTAGCATCAACTGGAAGGCTATCTTCTGCTGATCCTAATTTACAAAACATTCCTATAAAATCAGAAGAAGGCCGCAAAATACGCCAGGCATTTATTGCATCTCCTGGCAATATAATAGTTGCAGCTGATTATTCTCAGATAGAATTGAGAATCATGGCGCACTTATCTCAAGACAGTACGTTACTGGATGCATTTTCTAATAACGAAGATGTTCATCGAACCACAGCCGCCGATATTTTTGATTGCTCACAAGAAAAAGTGACCTCCGAACAAAGGCGTACTGCCAAGGCAATTAATTTTGGCTTAATGTACGGCATGTCGCCTTTTGGCTTATCCAGGCAACTGTGTATAGATGTTGCAACTGCTCGAGACTATGTAGAACTTTATTTCAGCAAATATACTGCTGTTAAAGAATATATGGAAAAAATTAAACGACAGGCAAAAACAGATGGTTATGTTGAAACTGTATTCGGCCGAAGACTTTATCTGCCTGAAATCAACTCCCGAAACGCAACCAGAAGACAATATGCTGAAAGAACCGCTATTAATGCGCCCATGCAGGGGACTGCCGCTGATTTAATAAAACTAGCGATGGTAGAAATAGATAAAAAAATCACCAGCAAACAACCAGACATAAAAATGATTATGCAGGTCCATGACGAACTTGTTTTTGAAATAAAAGATGATATCGCCCCTGAGGCACTGGGCGAAATTATAGAAATTATGGTTATTTCGCGAGAAATAAGCGTACCTTTGACGGTAGATGCTGGAACGGGCCAAAACTGGGATCAAGCGCATTAATATCAAATAGCACAATAACGACTTAATATTTCTGCTTCTGAATTTGTATGCTACTATTTATTTAATTATTATAATGATCATTAAGAAATTTATATTTTCCACGCTTCTAATACATCTAACTAATCTCATTCGCCAAGGCTAAAAACGTGTTGTTAATCCCTGCAATCGACATAAAGGACGGTAAATGTGTTCGACTGCGCCAGGGGAAAATGGAAGATGAAACCATTTACAGTGACAAGCCAGTTGAAGTAGCCATGCGATGGGCGAGTGAGGGCGCCAGCAGAATTCACCTCGTCGACCTTGATGGCGCAATATCAGGCAAGCCAGTAAACGCAGATATAATACATGCCATCAGCGAAGCCCTGCCTGAAACAACCATACAGGTGGGCGGCGGCATAAGAGATGAAGATACAATTCAGACCTACTTAAATGCTGGCGTCAACTATGTCATTATCGGAACAAAGGCAGTTACCACGCCACATTTTGTATCAGATGTTTGCATTGAATTCCCCGGGCACATAATTGTTGGACTAGACGCAAAGGATGGAAAACTCGCTACCGAAGGATGGTCAAAATTATCAAACCATGACGTGGTGGATATTGCTTTAAAGTTTGAAGAAGATGGTGTTAACTCCATCATTTTTACTGACATTGGACGAGATGGAATGATGACTGCCGTAAATATTGATGCAACACTTGAGCTGTGTAAGCAAATAACTATTCCTGTCATAGCTTCAGGCGGCATTAGTGGCATGGAAGATATAAAGGCATTGTGCAAAGTTGCAGACGAAGGAATAGAGGGCGCGATCTCAGGAAGGGCAATTTATGAGGGGACATTGGATCACGCCGCGGCACAAAAATATTTAAAAGATATCGGCAACTAACAAACCTCCCATGAGTCTTGCCAAACGTGTAATTCCATGTCTTGATGTAGACAATGGACGTGTTGTCAAAGGCGTCAAGTTTGTAGATATTATCGACGCAGGCGATCCGGTAGAAATAGCTAGACGTTATGATGACCAGGGAGCAGATGAAATCACCTTTCTGGACATAACCGCAAGCAGCGATAACAGACAGACCATGGTGCAGGTAGTCAAAGATGTTGCCTCTGAGGTCTTTATTCCTTTAACCGTTGGTGGAGGGATTAGAACTATAGATGATATTCGCAACATGTTGATGGCTGGCGCGGACAAAGTAAGCATCAATACCGCAGCAATTATTAATCCTGAGATTATAAACATCGCTTCTAAAAATTTCGGAGCGCAGTGTATAGTGATTGCAATTGATGCCAAACAAACTTCTACAGATCCAGACCATTGGGGTGTTTTCACACACGGCGGACGCAAGGAAACCGGCCTGAATGCAATTGAGTGGGCCAAAGAGGTCGAGTCACGAGGTGCTGGTGAAATATTATTGACCAGCATGGACAGAGACGGAACAAAAATAGGTTTTGATTTGCCTTTAACAAGATCCGTAAGTGAGGCCGTAAGCATTCCCGTTATTGCATCCGGAGGCGTTGGCACACTTAATCACTTGGCAGAGGGTATCATTGAAGGCAAGGCGAACGCTGTTTTGGCAGCGAGCATATTTCACTTTGGCGAATTTACCCTGGCCCAGGCAAAGCAAGTTATGGCTGACAAAGGCATCGTGGTAAGACAATAACTATGAGTTGGATGGACGACATAAACTGGAACGCAGACGGCCTTGTACCGGCAATTGCACAGGATGCAGAATCCGGCAAGGTTCTGACACTGGCATGGATGAATAGAGAGGCTCTGGAAAATACCGTCTCTGAAGGAAAAGCCACTTATTGGTCGCGCTCTCGAAACAGGCTCTGGGCAAAGGGAGAAAGTTCGGGCCATGCGCAACTGATTAATGAGATCAGGGCTGACTGCGACAAGGACACAATATTGTTACTAGTACGTCAAACAGGCGGGATAGCCTGTCATACTGGCAGACACAGCTGTTTTTATTTTAAGCTGAACGATCATAGCTGGGAGGAGACCGAGCCGGTTATAAAAAACCCTGAATTAATATATAAATCAGAAACTTAAACATATTTAATATATACTAAAATGTCTGATATTTTAACAAAACTTGCTCTAATGCTAGAGCAAAGAAAAGATGAAAGCCCAGATGCTTCATATGTTGCCAGTTTGTATCTCAAGGGAACAAATGAGATATTAAAAAAAATTGGCGAGGAGGCTTCTGAGGTTATAATTGCCGCAAAGGACGAAAACGGCCTGGTGCATGAGGTTGCTGATCTTTGGTTTCATACCTTAGTTTTACTTGCTCAACAAGGAATGTCGCCGGAAGATGTATTAAAAGAGCTTGAGAGCCGGTATGGCGAATCAGGCCTGACGGAAAAAGCAAACAGGACCAGTTAACTCAGCGCTTAAATATATAAAATAAACACGGGAATTTTGGAGGAAGGTAATGGGCATAAGTATTCCACAATTATTAATTATACTGCTTATCGTTGCACTTTTGTTCGGCACAAAAAAAGTCCGCTCGATTGGATCAGACCTCGGTTCGGCGCTTAAGGGGTTTAAAAACGCGATGAAAGAAGACGAACCCGAAACCGCCGAACAAGATACTGATGAAGATGGCAAAATTATAGAGGGTGAAATCCAGAATAAAGAGCAGGCTGCAAATGTACACAAGGAAGAAAATGCTTAGTTTTGTTTGCTGCCTGTTTTTAATCGACCCTAATTAATATAACACCCGGCCAACCGAATTATGTTTGACGTAAGCTTCTTGGAGCTTTCAGTAATTTGCATCATTACCCTGTTAGTCGTTGGCCCAGAACGCCTCCCTGGGCTGGTAAGGGACGTAGGGCGGATTATTCGCAAGTTGCGCAGGATAGTAACCCAAACCAGATATGAGCTAGAACGTGAATTCAGTTTTGAAGAAGAACGCAAACGTCTGGAAGATAAAAAAGAAACCCTTACTGAAGCAATTGACGAACTTGATGATTTGATGGATATCGCTCCGGACCGCGATCCGGACAAAACACCCCCTGCAACAGACACAACCGTAAAAGATCCAATAAAGCCTTCTGATAATGAATAGCGACAAAACGCCATCTAAGGACATTAATGATGTTGAGCAACCGCTAATATCTCACCTTGCAGAAATCAGGACACGCTTAATACATAGCCTGATGAGTATATTCTTTGTGTTTATTCTGCTTTCTCCTTTTTATGCACAAATTTACTCCACAATTGCGACACCATTAATCAACAAGCTTCCTGAAGGAACAAACATGATTGCCACAGAGGTGGCGTCGCCATTTTTTGTCCCATTTAAACTAACCGGATTTCTCGCTATATTTATTTGTATGCCTTATCTGCTTTACCAGTTATGGGCCTTTGTTTCGCCGGGCCTATATAAAACTGAAAAGCGATTTGCAATGCCGCTACTAGTGAGCAGCATATTTCTTTTTTACGCGGGGATAGCGTTTGCTTTTTATGTTGTTTTCCCCCTGGTCTTTGGTTTTTTCACATCTGTCGCCCCTGCTGGCGTAACCGTGATGACAGATATTAGCCATTATCTTAATTTCATCTTAAAAATGTTTTTCGCATTCGGCATGGCGTTTGAAGTTCCAGTTGCTACAATTCTCCTTGTTAGCACAGGGATAGTTGACTATGAAAGCCTGAAAAACAAGAGGCCCTATATTATCGTCGGCGCCTTTGTTTTAGGAATGTTTCTTACCCCTCCAGATATCATTTCACAATTTCTTCTTGCGTTGCCCATGTGGATATTATTTGAAGTCGGCCTATATTTGAGCAAACGATTTGTGCCAAAAGAAGAGGAAGATTGGCCGACTGATGCCAAGATCCCTGACGACCTCTGATTCGGCTTTTAATTAGGGTTTCTATGTTTGCTCCCAGGGCAAACTATGAAAACGCCAGCCGTTGGTATTTCCTCGATGTTTATTCGCATCCAAATCGCCCTCAAACCCTTCCGCGATATTAACCACCTGAGTAAAACCACTTTCTTTTAGGTAAGTTGCAGCATCAAACGACCTTTTCCCGCTTCTACACATAGCAAAAACTGCTACTTCCTCTGGGACAGCATCAGGAAAACGAACTTTTAAAGCATCCACCACTTCCTCTAGAAAAGCTGGATTTAACTCCCAGTTTGGCGGGCTCTGCCAGGGCACATTGATTGCGCCGATGGGATGTCCGACATAATCATATTCGAGCTTTGACCGAACATCTAGCAAGACCGCGCTCTTCTTGGAATCTAGCTTTTGTTTCGCCTGTAGTGGCGAGACTTCATCAACATCGACATCGACATAATCTTCAGAATTTTTCATCGTGAGTTCCATTTAAAGAGATAGTTCATATTCCCTGACGCCTATTAATTGTAAAAAACAACACACAAGCATTTGGCTCATGGAAATAAATGTGGTGCAATACGCACTTTATCAAAATAATAATTTCAGGAGTATATAAATGTCTATGGATGACAGAGACGGCGTCATCTGGTTTGATGGCAAACTGGTGCCTTGGAGAGATGCGACCACCCACGTCCTCACGCATACCCTGCATTATGGAATGGGGGTGTTTGAAGGCATTCGAGCCTATAAAACGGCAGATGGGGCCGCAATATTTAGGCTGGACGATCACATAAACAGGTTGTTTAATTCCGCACATATCATGAGAATGAAAATGCCTTATGAAAGAGCGGATCTCTCAAATGCATGTCTTGAAGTTGTAAGGGAAAATAATCTTGAGTCGGCCTATATCAGACCAGTGGTCTTCTATGGCTCCGAGGGCATGGGCCTAAGGGCAGATAACCTTCAGTCTCATATTGCTATAGCTGCATGGGAGTGGGGCACTTACCTGGGAAGCGAAGGACTGGAAAAGGGCATACGTATTAAAACATCATCTTATACCCGCCATCATGTGAATATATCCATGTGCAAAGCCAAAGCAAATGGGCATTATATTAATTCCATGCTTGCGCTACAGGAGGCACAAGATGACGGCTATGACGAAGCTTTGTTACTTGATAACGAGGGATATGTCTCAGAAGGCAGCGGAGAAAATATTTTTATTGTTAGAAATAATCAGCTTTTCACTCCAGACAGGACCTCTGCGCTGGAAGGCATAACTCGAGATACCATAGTAGAGCTGGCAAAAAGTTTTGGATATTCAGTATCCGAAAAACGCATAACCAGAGATGAAGTCTATATCTGTGACGAAGCGTTTTTCACGGGCACCGCAGCTGAGATTACTCCAATTAGAGAATTAGACAATCGACAGATAGGCGATGGCAAAAAAGGTCCTGTTACAAGCAAATTACAGCAAGCTTACTTTGATTGTGTCTATGGGAAACAAAAAGAACATTTAAATTGGTTATCATTCGTTAAATAAAACGAGCGAGGCAGCAAAATGGTCACACGATCAGCAGGAAATAATGTCCCTAACGACAAGGGCAACTATGATGTTACAAACGACATGTTGCCGTTGCATTGTCCTTTGGCCGAAATGAGCTTGTGGAACTCTCACCCCAGAGTATATCTTCCCATCGAAAAAACCGGGGAGGCTAAATGCCCATACTGCGGGACGGAATATTCACTAAAGGAATAGTCCGGATAGTGTATTGTTATTTCGGGAAAACAGGTTGGTAATATGGCGTTTTACTGACGGGAAGCCCGGTCATGATTCTCAAAGCTTCGGGCTTGCCTGTGCCCTGAAGGAACTTGTTGACTGTGAAATACATAGTATAGATTCTCATACACCTCTACTTGCTTTAGCTGGCCCGATGTTTTGCCGCGATCCAGATATATTAAAACTGCCTTCGCCAAATTTGATTATTGGCGCTGGACGCAAAACACACATTCCAATTTTTGCCACCAAAAGACGCCACAATTGTTTTTCTGTAATCCTTATGAGGCCTTCTTTGCCTATCTCCTGGTTTGACGTTTGTCTTATACCCGAACACGATGACCCGCTAACACTAAGAAATGTAATACAAACAAAAGGCGCCATTAACACTATTGTACCTTCTGAGCATAAAAACCCAGATGAAGGTATTGTCCTCATAGGCGGTCCTACAAAGCATTTACTCTGGGACGACAAAGAAATTTGCTCGATGATCGAAAAAATTATTAGCACGGACCAGATTAACTGGACCTTGTATGACTCCCCTCGCACCCCTGATGCGACAAAAAGCATGCTCCGTGACATAAGCTCACCTAATAGTAGTTATACGCCTTACGCCGAGTCTGACAGGTCAAAGCTTGAGGAACAAATTGCCACGGCTTCAAGAATATGGGTGTCTATGGATAGCGTAACCATGTTATATGAAGCGTTGACCGGAAACGCTGCTGTTGGAGTGCTATCAATTAGTGCTGAGAAACAAAATAAAATTTCAACCACTATTACAAAGCTGACCTGCGAAAACCAATGCATCACATTTAATGACTGGGAAAAGGGGCGAGCCTTGACTCCTCCCACAACAAGAATTAATGAATCAAGCCGCTGCGCTGCCTTATTACTTCAAATAATCAAGCAAAATTCGTAATGGTTATATGAATATGGCCTCCTCAAATATGACAATTATTCAAGTCCTTCCCTCGCTGGAATTTGGTGGCGTTGAAAAAGGAGCGGTGGAGATCGCAGAAAGCCTTGTCAACAGTGGGCACCGATCTATAGTTGTCTCCGCTGGCGGAGGCATGCTGCCTCAACTTCTGGAAACTGGCAGTGAGCATATCTGTTTGCCCGTAGGCAAGAAGTCTTTGACCTCCCTGTACTTAATACCAAAGCTTAGGGCTATTTTCAACGACACCGATGCATCCATCGTACATGCAAGATCTAGATTCCCGGCATGGCTTTGTTTCATGGCACTAAAAAATGCAAGGCCAACTAATGGCCCCTATTTCGTCACGACAGCACATGGAATCTATAGCGTCAATCGATACAGCAGCATCATGACCAGGGGTGACAAAGTAATAGCAGTATCAGAATTTGTAAGAAAATATATAATTGATAATTATGCCCAGACTAATGTAAATAAAATATCCGTTATTCCCAGGGGCATAGATCCTTCCCTATATTCCCATGGTTATTGTGCAGGGAAAAAATGGAAACAGCTTTGGTTTGGCCAGTTTCCAGAAACTATAAATAAAAAACTCATTATACTCCCCGCCAGAATTTCTCGCAGAAAGGGGCATCAAGAATTTTTAGAAGCCTTTAGCTTATTGCCATTTCACAATGATCTACACGGAGTCATTGTTGGTGGTCCACACAAAGGCAAACAAAAGTATCTCAATTTTCTTAAAAACCTGGTCAACTCCATGGGGCTAGAGAAACATATTACCTTTACAGGACACAGGAATGACCTCCGGGAGATTATGAGCATATCGGATATAGTATTATCACTTTCTACCGAGCCTGAGGCCTTTGGAAGAACCTCGCTTGAAGCATTATCCCTTGGTGTTCCAGTCATTGCTTTTGATCATGGCGGCGCCAGCGAAGTTCTTAAAACTATTTTTCCACAAGGGCTTGTTCCAATAAACAATGTAGATGAAACTGTATCATTAATTAATAAATTTATAGCCGAACCCCCAATTGTCGAGCAACATCAAGCATATACTCTTGAATCTATGCAACACAAAACACTTTCAGTGTATAAATCACTTGTTCAATAACGGGAATGTTTCGCTGCATACAATCTAGACTGGCGGTATTTAGAATTTGGTCATACACCGATGCTTATAATATCAACACAATGCTTCCCTCCTGTTGTTGGTGGAATTGAGTCCCTGATATTTTCGCTCGCGCGAGAATTCAACGCGAATGGGGAAAAAGTTGACGTCTATGCAGATGCTATACATACCAAAAAAAGCACTCCATTTGATGAGGTCCAACCGTTTAATATAAGACGCATTGGCGGACTTAAACCATTGCGGCGAATTTTAAAAGCCCGACAGATCTGTCTACAATCAAATAAACATAAAAACGGCGGTGTTGTGCTGCTTGCTGACACATGGAAAAGCCTGGAGCACATTAATAGGTCGCATTTTAAACGGGTGTCCTGCCTCGCTCACGGTGCTGAATTTCCCCAGGAGCCAAAAGATAGAAAGCGAAAAAGAATAGAAAAATCCTTAAGCAAGGCTGACGTTATTCTCTGCAATTCCAGTTATACAGCAACACGTGTTGGACGGTTTGTGGAAAAATCCAAAATTGTAACTGTCACACCGGGCATACAAAAACCTGATGAAAACCCTGAAATAACAAAACATATTAGTCTGTTGTTAGAGCAGCATGAGCTCGTACTGGTGACCGTTGCAAGACTGGAAAAAAGAAAAGGTCATGAACGGGTAATTCAAACTCTGCCATCTCTGATAAGTGAATGCCCAACATTGAAATATATAATCATTGGAGACGGACCATGCCGCGCCGAACTGATGAATGAAGTAAAAAAACTTGACCTGCACAATCATGTCGACTTTGTTGGCTCCCTGGCCGGGGCTGAAAAAAATGCTTATTTAATTAACAGTGATATTTTCGTCATGCCTGGCATTAAGGACAAAGATAATATAGAGGGGTTTGGGATAGCATATATTGAAGCTGCTTATTATGGTGTTCCTGGTGTTGCAAATGATGTTGGCGGTGCCGCCGAGGCGGTTTTACACAATAACACCGGGCTGGTTTGCGATGCTAATGACATAATGCAACTCAAAGAAAGCTTGCTCAGATTAATTAAAGAACCCAAATATAGAGTAGCGCTGGGTGAAAATGCTAGAAAACTTGCAACAGCGAACCTGTGGTCTAGCAAGATTAACGCTTATGCGAAGTATATTCTAACGCCTTAAATTGATTTTAGTATTTTATCTAACTTAGCAGCCGCCTCATTTACTGTAATGTTTCGGGTGTTTTCGTCTTCACTGACCAAAAACTCTGCTTTCGCTCGCCAGGGCAAAACTCGTTCCGGCCTGTCAACACTAAAAAAAAGCATTGCTGGCGTTGAAACAGCACCCGCAATATGCCCCAGACCCGAATCACTGCCAACAAATACCGCTGCTCGTTTTATCACCGCCGCGGCTTGTAGCAAATTGGTTTTTCCAGCCATGTTTATAACGGGCACCTTTAATTTACTCGCGATACTGTCAGTACACTCTTTTTCTAGCAAACTGCCCTCGAGTATAATGCCGTCAATCTTGTCTTCAAAACTTTCTATTAGTTTTAAATAATTTTGCTCAGGCCAGACCTTTCTTTGGTCTAGATTACCAGGCACAAGAACTACCCAGGCGCCCGATGGCAGAAAAGCAAGAGCCTCTTCTGCAAACTCCTCTTCTTGATCTGTTAACCATACGCAAGTGTCATGAATTCTTCTGTTGCCATGTAACTTACTGATAACGCCCATTAGATTTTCTACGGCGTGTTCTCCATACGGCCTACTTCCCCACTTTGTTAACCGCGTTTTTCCCTTAAACAGGTACGCAAGCCCGTCGGTCCTGAGATCTACAATCAAGTCATAATTTTTTTTTCTTGTTTTTGATATTAGATCCAGGGCGCCTCTTAAGAACTTGCTTTTGTCCTTTAATATTATTTTTTGTTTATATGGACAATGGGTATAAAGAATAGCTGATCTACTATCTGATATGACATCAACTTTTGCGTTCGGACATGAATCATGAAGAGACTGTAATACTGGTGTTGTCATCACCGCGTCGCCAACACAACTCAGCGAGACTAATAAAATTGATTTTACTTTATCTTCCACACGCTTGCTTTACATGCCTGGTTGTCAATAGTTTTTATAGGATTTTTCCTCGATAATGCCTGACTTTAATTGCTCGTTCACCTGTCTTTTGATTTTTGCTCGGAGATCATTTGTCTTGTAAACAGATCTTGCAAGAGCTATAAATTCCTCATCAAACTCTTTATTGTTTTCCTTGCCTCTGATCTGATCTTCAATCTCCCACAATGTCAGGTTAACTTTTTTTAACTTCTCTAAAAAACTTTCTACTTCTGTGTCCGGGCAGTCAATCATCCTGATTTGTTCTGCGTAAAGTTCATATTCTTTTGCCACATTTAGTTTCTTGTCATCATCTAAAATCTTTTCCAACTTGATCTTTAGTATTGATAACTTGTCTAAAAACTCGCCTATAGATATTTCTATTAATATATTCATAAAGTTGTGTTTTTATTTTCCAATACAAAACCTGGAGAATATTTCTCCCAGCAAGTCATCACTATGAAACTCTCCGGTTATTTGGCCTAATAATTCTTGGGTCGTTTTCAAAAATTCTGCCAGAATTTCTCCTTGCTTGCTTGTTTTGAATTCTTTGAGCCCCTGTTCTAAGACATGCTTTGCTTTTGTTAACAACTGTATATGTCGCTCTCTGGCGTACACCAGGTTTTCTGAGTCATTATCTATTAAAATAATGTTTTCAAGAGCCGACTTTAAGTTTTCAATTCCTTCTTTGTTTTTAACTGACAAATATAAGTGTTGCACTCCTTCAACTTTCTCATCAATTACCTTGTGGCCGTATAAATCAATTTTATTGTGAATAATTATTAGATGCTTTTTTTCTTGCTGAGCAAGCATTTGAAACTCATTGCTTGTAATTTCAGGCGCATCTGTTACTAACAATAAAACATCTGCTTTTTTAATCTGCTCCTGGCTTCGTCTTATTCCTTCTTTCTCAATAATATTTTCCGGCTCACGAATCCCGGCAGTGTCTATAAGCGTTATGGCCACGCCTGCGATATATATTGTGTCCTCGATCACATCTCTGGTTGTGCCGGCATGATTTGTAACGATTGATTTATTGGTCCCGACCAGCTCGTTAAGCAAACTAGATTTTCCAACATTTGCTCGCCCCATTATTACAACGCTCATCCCCTGGCGAAGTTTTTTTCCCGCAGCCGCGCTTTTTAATAAGGCATCCAGTTCTTTGATGGCTTGCATAATATTGTTTGGTACATTTTCATTATCAAGAAAGTCGATTTCTTCTTCAGGAAAATCTAAGGACCCCTCTACATATACCCTGGTAGAGGTGACCGTATCAACAATAGACTTAATTCTTGCTGAGAATTCTCCGTCCAGTGACTGCATCGCATATATAGCAGATTTTTCTGATGTGCTTTCTATTAAATCAGCAACCGATTCCGCCTGTATCAGATCTAATTTTCCATTAAGATATGCTCGCTGCGTAAATTCTCCTGGGGCAGCTGGAACGGCCCCCAATAAAAACGCCTCTTTTAAAATCATATTTAATATAACTTGACTCCCATGCCCCTGCAGCTCTACTACATCTTCACCAGTATAGGAATCAGGGGACTTAAAATAGATTAAAAGACCTTTATCGAGAACCTGCTGTTCTTTGTTTTTAAATGGGATGAAATGGGCTTGCCGTGGTTTAGGGCTTATGCCCGTGATGCTGTTTGCTATTTGCAGACTTTTTGGTCCGGATATCCTGATAATTCCAATGCCGCTTTTACCTGGCGCAGTTGCAATGGCGGCAATGGTCTCAGGATAGTCAGGCATCAGAATTTCTAATCAGTCTTTTTTTTATGCCCCAGGCCAGCCTTTTCAAGATTCTTCATAATCAACCATTGTTGAAGAATTGATAAGGTATTGTTTGCTACCCAGTACAGGACCAGTCCGGAGGGAAAGAAACCAAAAAATACTGTGAATACTATGGGAAGCGTCATCATCACCTTGGCTTGTATAGGATCAAGCGGAGCAGGGTTTAGTTTTTGCTGTATAAACATGGTTATGCCCATGATTAGTGGCAGCACCCAGTAAGGATCTGGTCTAGACAGATCCACTATCCACAATATAAAACTCGCCTGTCTAAGTTCCACGCTTTCCAGCAAGACCCAGTAAAGCGCAATAAACACAGGTATTTGAATAAGGATAGGAAAGCAACCTCCGAAGGGGTTGATTTTTTCCTCCTTATATATTTGCATCATTGCCTGGTTCATCTTAACTCTGTCATCTTTATATCTCTCTTTTAATGACATTAGTCTTGGTTGAACTCGGCGCATGTTCGCCATAGACCGATAACCAGCAGCGGACAATTTATAGAAGAGGAGTTTTAAAAAAACAGTAACCAAAATAATAGACCAGCCCCAATTGTTGATTTTTTCGTGAATCGCCTTCAGCCCCCAGAACAGAGGTTTTGCAATAAACCACAACATCCCATAATCAACCGTTAAATCCAGTCCTTCAGCAATCCCTGATAATTTATCCTGATCTTTTGGGCCAATATAAATCTGCTCAGTGAAGTCTGTTTCCTGGCCAGGAGAAATTTCTCGCCCCGGGGAAATGAGCCCCGAGGTATACATCTTGTTACCCAGCGACTTTGTATAATAGTGATATGTTTCTTCTCGGTTCGCCGGAACTAAAGCAGCCAAGAAATAATGCTGAATAACAGCTATCCAACCATCGTTACTTTGCTTGGAAATTGGAGCGTCATCGATATCATCAAAGGAAATTTTTTCATACCTGTTTTCCGGATCCGAGATGACTGTCCCTGTATAAGTATAGATAAATCGCATGCCCCCCTCATCTGGGTCGTTTCGTTTTATCTGAGAATATGCCCTGCCTCGCCAAATGCTCTGAGAGTTATTTTTAACCGCGTATGCAACCTTAACCAAGTGGCTTTCGCGAGTAAATTCATAGGTTTTTGTAATAGAAATCCCATTTTCCTGCCAACTGAATGGAACTTTCAAAACATTTTCGTTTGCTTGCATAACATAGTTATTTGCTATGCTTGTATATTGAGCCTGTTGTGTTGGAGCGGGTTGTTCACTCAACAGCCCCCCTTGTATAACAAATGTAATGTTCTGAGATTCTTCAAGCAGGACTAATGGTGTATCAAGTTCGTTTAGGCTAACTGGAAAATCCAATAAAGCCGCATGCACAATTCCTGCGCCCTGCTTGTCGACTATCAGACGAAAAATGTCCGTTTCAATATTTACTATGTCACGAGCTGGCGTTTCTGCCACTGGGTTTACTGAAGGGACTTGCTGAACTTCGCTCCTGGGTTCAGAAAATTCCGGCAGCTCATTTTCTGTCTGGTTTGATATTTGCAATCCTGGAGCTTGTTGTTGTTCAGTTTGTGTTGGGCCGTACTCCTCTTGCCAGCTTGTCCACAGTTTCATAGAAATCATGATAAATGTGATAACTAAAATAAACCTAACTGTATCCATAATAAACCTTACTCTTTTGGAACGGGATCAAGCCCGCCCGGCGCAAATGGATGGCATCGACATAAGCGTTTAACTCCCATGTACGTCCCTTTTATCACACCAAAATCTTCTATCGCTTGTTTTGTATAGCATGAACATGTGGGCAAAAAACGGCAGTTGTTCCCGAGAAACGGACTTAGGACCCATCCGTACATATCGATCATTCTTATAATCGCATTTTTCACTTATGTATTTTTTTCCAGTGGGAAATTAAGGAGTTTTTTAGTCGTTCTTTTTGTTTTACATCAATTTTATTTTGTGGGAGAACAACAATATCATAACCTTTTTCCACAATCGTGCTGTTGCGAAAGCATTCTCTGATTAACCTCTTTATCGAATTCCTATCAACCGCCCTGTTTATTTTTTTTTTAGGTATTGCCATACCCAGTCTCGAATACCCCAAGAGGTTTTCTGTTGCCAGGATGATAAACTGGGAGTCTATAGATCTTTTTCCAGCATTAAAAACGTTACGGAATTGTTCTGCTGTTTTTAACCTGTTTTTATTTAGATATCGGAATTGATCTGAATTCACACCGTCAAGCTGCGAGCCGCTTCCGACCTTTTGCCCTTCTTGCATTAATTACCTGTCTGCCTGCTTTTGTTCTCATACGCAGCCTGAATCCGTGTTTTCTTTTTCGTTTTAAGTTGCTTGGCTGAAATGTCTGCTTCATTACATAAACCTGATTTGTTTTACCGTTTCAAAAAGACCGTGCATCTTACTTTCCATATAATTAGTGTGTCAATTTTTAACCTACATTAATTTCTACAAATGTGGTTATAGATATACACCTGAAACAAGTATACACTCTATTATCAATTCATATTTTTGTTTATATCGTTAAATCGGAGGACTCGTAGCTTGTCTATGTCAATTTGGGAATCCTGTCTTGAAAGGCTTGAGGGCGAGCTTACTCCTCAGCAGTTCAATACCTGGATACGCCCTCTCCAGGCGGTTGAAGATGAAAACAACTTAAAACTTTTCGCCCCAAATCGATTTGTTCTTGATTGGATAAACGAAAAATACCTCGACAAAATCAACTCGCTTCTCGAAAAAGTTCTAAATGGTAACAACTGCATACTCAGTATTGAGGTTGGAAGCAACAGCGCCGAGATAATAAAAAACACTAAGGAAGAGCGCCCCGAACCTATAAAGACACAAAAAAAGTATTCAAATTATCTAAATTCTTTATTCACATTCGAGTCTTTTGTTGAAGGCAAGTCTAACCAACTTGCGCGTGCAGCCTCCATTCAAACCGCTGAAAACCCTGGCGATTCATACAACCCTCTTTTTATATATGGGGGGGTTGGTTTAGGGAAAACACACTTAATGCACTCAATTGGCCACGCCATTTTAGCCCAAAAACCTGGCGCGAACATTGCGTACCTGCATTCTGAACGTTTCGTTGCTGACATGGTTCGCGCCCTTCAACATAACGCTATTAATGAGTTTAAACGATATTATCGGTCTCTCGATGCTCTGTTAATTGATGATATTCAGTTTTTTGCAGGAAAAGAGCGTTCACAGGAAGAATTTTTCCACACCTTTAACGCATTGCTTGAGGGACAGCACCAGATTGTTCTGACCTGCGACAAATATCCAAAAGAAGTTAAGGGGCTAGAAGAGCGTTTAAAGTCTCGTTTTGGTTGGGGACTAACAGTAGCAATTGAACCACCAGAGCTGGAAACAAGAGTTGCAATAATTAATAAAAAAGCAGAACAAACAAATACTTACCTACCAAATGAAGTGTCTTTTTTTATTGCAAAACGCTTTCGTTCAAATGTCAGGGAATTAGAAGGCGCCTTAAATAGGGTTATTGCAAATTCAAACCTAACCGGGCAAGCAATATCATTAGACTTTACTCAACAAGCACTAAAAGATTTATTATTAATACAAGACAAACAAATAACCCTTGAAAATATCAAAAAGATTATTGCAGAATACTATAAAATTCGTGTTTCTGACCTTTTGTCAAAGCGACGTAGCCGGTCTATTACACGACCCAGACAAATAGCAATGACATTAGCAAAAGAGCTCACTAATCATAGTTTGCCTGAAATAGGAGATGCATTTGGAGGACGTGATCACACAACCGTTCTACATGCATGCAGAAAAATAAAAGAGCTTAGACTGCAAGAAAAAAGGATAGAAGAAGATTATAATAACCTGAATAATATATTAAATAATTAGCTGTGGATAAATAAAGAATTCATATGATTTTTTACAAGTGCCTGAACATATCCACAGATGATCATTTGTTATCCACAGGCAGAATGCTTTTTATTTAAATGCAAGCCATTGATATATATAAAGAAAATATTTATCCTTATTAACATTAACCCTAATAATAATTATAAGTAAATAAAACTATGGATATTAATATTAATAGAACAGCACTATTACCCTCTCTGCAAATTGTAAACGGTGTTATCGAACGAAGACAGCCATTACCAATATTGGTGAATTTGTTACTTTCTGTATCTGAAAATGAGATTAGCTTTTCAGGATCAGATATGGAAGTTGAGCTTATTTCGACTATCAAACAGGATAATAAATCAACAGGTGAAATAACATTACCAGGAAAAAAACTATTAGATATATGTAGAGCATTACCTGAAGGGGCAGATATCACTATTAAAATTAATGGTGATAAAGCCCTGGTAAAGTCTGGAAAAAGTAAATTTTCTCTTTCAACTTTACCAGCGGTTGAATACCCAATTATAGAAATTGGAGAAAAATTAGCTGAATTTTCTTTAAAACAAACAGTTTTTAAAGAAATACTGGAAAAAACAGCATTTTCAATGGCGCAGCAGGACGTAAGGTATTATCTGAACGGACTACTCCTTGAGATATCAAATGGACAAATTCGAGCCGTTGCAACAGACGGTCACAGACTCGCGCTGTGTGATACAGAAACAGAGGTAAGCGCTGTAGAAAAACAACAAATAATTGTTCCAAGAAAAGGGGTGGTCGAGTTAATAAGGTTGCTAGATGATAAAGAAAAAGAGGTCAATGTTATTATTACCAGCAACCACATCAGAGTAGAATTTGAAGAACTAACTTTCACAAGCAAGTTAATTGATGGAAAATTCCCTGACTATGACCGCGTTATCCCTGAAGTAGATCATCCTCAACTTTTGGCAGACAGAGAACAATTGAAACAAAGCTTAACAAGGGCTTCAATCTTGTCAAACGAAAAATATAGGGGTGTTCGTATATCGCTAGAAAAAAACAAACTTCGAGCACTTGCGCACAATCCTGAACAAGAAGAAGCTGAAGAAGAACTCGATGTTGAATATGATGGCCAGGAACTAGAAATCGGATTTAATGTTTCATATCTTTTAGATGCGCTGGGAATCATTAAAACAAAAAAAGTAAGGATTGCAATTAAAGACCCAAATAGTAGTTGTTTATTATTGCCCGAGACTAAGGATAATTGTAAATACGTTGTGATGCCTATGCGCCTGTAAAAATAATGCAGATAAAAAAGCTGCGAATACACGGAGTAAGGAACCTAATAGAAATCTCCATCACGCCAAATAATAAAATCAATATATTTACAGGAAGGAATGCTAGCGGAAAAACATCTTTTTTAGAGGCTATACATATTCTAGCCAGATCTAAATCATTTAGAACACCAAGAATAAAAGACGTTATAAATTCAAAAGAAAAACAACTAAGCGTCGCAGCGGAAATAAAACATGAGCGATTGACAACGCTTAATCTAAAAGTTAAAAAGGGCGATAAGAAAAACACCCTTTCTTTAAACGGCAACAACCTGAAAACAGTCTCCGAGCTTGCCACAATCCTTCCAATAATCAACATCAATCAGGATACACAACTACTAATCACAGGAACCCCAAAACAAAGAAGACACTGGCTAGACTGGGCAATGTTCCACGTGGAACCATCATACTTACTGTCATGGAAACAATATTTCAAGGCACTTAGGCACAGAAATATACTTTTGCAAAAAGGCGAGACAAAAGAAGAGCTGTATCGTGCCTGGGAAGCAGAGATGATAAAATTATCCATCAGAATCACGGCTCAAAGAAAGGCATTTATAGGGAGTATCTCAAGCCATTTTAATCAGTTTTTTGGGGAACAAGACGGCAACAAAAAAAGTATTGTCTACAAGCAGGGTTGGAAAGAAGACATGCAATATGATGAATATTTATGTAAGCGTCGAGGAGAAGATCAACAAAAAGGATACACAAAATACGGGGCGCACCAGGCGGATGTCGTATTTACAGAAGAAGGAGAGTATATAAAAAAAATATATTCGAGAGGACAGATAAAACTACATATAAATCAAGTGCTTATGTCGCAAGCAAAGGTGATAGAAGAAAAAGGAAGGGTGCAACCAATAATATTGATGGATGACTACACGGCAGAGTTGGATAAAAACAATAGTGAATACTTACTTTCTTGGTTAAAAAACCAGGAATTTCAGGCGTTTATTACAACGACAGAGGCGCAAAAAAACGACGAAAATACTACCGTGTTTCACGTGGAACAGGGTAAAATAGTGAATTAAACCAGGATCATGAAAATGAGCGAGCAGGAACAGACATACGATTCAAAAAATATTAAGGTTCTCAAGGGGCTGGATGCCGTGAGAAAGCGCCCCGGGATGTATATAGGCGATACGGATGATGGGACTGGCTTGCATCATATGGTTTTTGAGGTGGTGGATAATAGTATCGATGAATCATTAGCTGGGCACTGTTCTGAAATTTCTGTGGTTTTGCATACAGATAATGCGGTTACCGTTGTAGATAATGGTCGGGGTATCCCTGTTGATATGCATGAAGAAGGAAAAACAGCAGCAGAAGTTATTATGACAACGTTGCATGCCGGCGGAAAATTTGATGATAATTCTTACAAGGTCTCCGGGGGGCTGCATGGCGTCGGCGTTTCGGTTGTAAACGCTCTATCTAAGCAGCTTTTCTTAACGATACATCGTGATGGTAACTGTTATAAGCAGGAATACCGTGATGGAGAATCACAAGGTAATTTAGAGAACCTGGGCCCATCTACGCAACGCGGCACAGAATTACGCTTTCTTCCGAGTGAATTGGTTTTTGCGGACATTGAATATCATTACGATATTCTCGCGAAAAGACTAAGAGAGCTGTCCTTTTTAAATTCGGGTGTTCGTATTACTTTAAATGATGAAAGAGATGGAAAATCAGATGTTTTTGAGTACAAAGGTGGCATTAGTGCTTTTGTTCAACACCTGAACAGAAATAAAACCCCGCTGCATGACACTGTTATTGATTTAAATTCTGATCGAGATGGTGTTGTGACGCAATTAGCAATGCAGTGGAATGATTCCTATCAGGAAAATATTTTTTGTTTTACAAACAACATTCCGCAGCGCGACGGAGGCACGCATTTGGCTGGTTTTCGTGGCGGGCTCACCAGGACACTAAACAACTATATTGATAAAGGTGGTTTCGCAGCAAAAGCGAAGGTGCATGTTACAGGAGATGACGTACGAGAGGGATTAACCGCTGTGTTGTCTATCAAGGTGTCTGACCCTAAGTTTTCTTCTCAAACAAAAGATAAACTGGTATCAAGCGAGGTAAAGCCGGTTGTCGAATCCTCAGTAGCTGAAAAACTGCAGGAGTTCTTAGCGGAAAACCCCTCAGAGGCAAAGGTAATTTGTGAAAAAATAATCGATGCTGCACGGGCCAGGGAAGCAGCGAAAAAGGCGAGGGAGCTAACTAGAAGAAAAACAGCCCTGGATATCGCGGGTCTCCCTGGAAAGCTCGCAGATTGTCAGGAAAAAGATCCTTCAAAATCTGAGTTATTTCTGGTTGAGGGTGATTCAGCAGGTGGATCAGCAAAGCAAGGGCGCGACAGAAAAAATCAAGCGATCCTTCCATTAAAAGGAAAAATTCTTAATGTTGAAAAGGCGCGTTTTGACAAAATGTTGTCTTCGGTTGAGGTTGGGACACTAATCACTGCGTTGGGGTGTGGTATAGGAAAAGATGAATTTAATATATCTAAATTAAGATACCACAAGATTATTATTATGACCGATGCGGATGTTGATGGGGCACACATTCGAACACTGCTACTAACGTTTTTTTATCGTCAATTGCCAGAGTTAATTGAAGCGGGTTATGTTTATATTGCTCAGCCACCGTTATATAAGATTAAAAAAGGAAAGCGGGAGCGGTATTTAAAAGACGATGGAGAAAAAGAAGCGTACTTGATGGAGTTGGCGTTGAGCAATGTGTCATTAACCCTGCAACCGGGGAATAAAACATTATCTGAAGAAGAGGTTAAGCAGGCAGCTCTTAAATATCTGGCCATGAACAAAGAGCGGGTGAGATTAGAGAAACGCTATAATTATCAAATGGTTAATGCTATGAGAATGTTGCCGATTATCGATGCAAAAGATCTTGGCAATAAACAAATTATTGTAGACTGGACCGAAAAGATGCAACAGATTCTAACGGCAAGTAAGGAAGACGGCGCAAAATATATTACGGAAGTGTTTGAATCAGGAAGCAAAGAATACGGCATAAAAATTATTGTAGATACACATGGCTCAGAGGCCATCAATATAATTCCACCAGATTTTTTTAGGTCGAGGGAATATGAGCGATTTGTTTCTCTTGATAATTTGTTTGATTCAACATCAATAGAAATGGCTAAGGGAGATAAACAAGAACAGTTTATTAACCTCAAACTAGCATTTGACTGGCTATTAAAAGAAGTTAGTCAGGGCTTGCACTTGCAGCGCTATAAAGGCCTGGGAGAGATGAACCCAGACCAGCTATGGGAAACCACCATGGACGACAAAACCAGGATTATGTACCAGGTTGTAATTGAAGATGCTGTGGCCGCAGATGAAATATTTACAACATTAATGGGAGATCAAGTCGATCCTCGGCGTGAATTCATAGAAAAAAATGCCAGGAGTGTCGAGAACCTCGACACCTGAAGTATTAGCTGGCACGCGCCAGCGCCCAGGTTTCCACGCGGCTTATGCCATTCGCTTTTAAACACAGGCTGATTTCATCGCTTGTTGCCCCTGTAGTAACAATATCATCAATAATCGCTATTGATTCTGGGGCTTTTCCCCCGGCCCAATAAAATGCATTTTGTACATTTCGTCTTCTTGCCTTGGTGTCCAGGTTGTGCATAGGTAGTGTGTGTTTAGTGCGCTGGAGAGAAGTATAGTCGCAGGGGATATTTAATTGCTTGCTAATAACTTTACATATTTGTGTGGCCTGGTTCATTCCCCTTAACATCAGTCTGTACTTTGACATAGGCACGGGCACCAGAAGATCAATGTTTGTTGCATTTAAGCTTATTATTTTATTTATCAGTTGAGCTGCCAGGGCCTCAAGAGTTACAAGCCTCTGTTTATATTTAATATTTTTTAATAATTTATCAACAGGATAGTGATAATAATAGGCGCAAATAATTCGATCCGTCGGTCGTTTTTGTGTGATGCAGCCACCACAATAACCTTGATCTAGCAGCCCGAGCCCACAACTCAAGCAGCCATGGAGAATTTGCGGCAGGTCAGCGAGGCAGCTATCACAAACTCCTCTGTTTGGGGTGGGCCCGTGGCATAAATCACAAATAGCGCCCAATTTATTAAGCAGGTTGTTTATTAATTTCTTTTTGTTAACCATAACATCCATGTTCAGGTTGACAGCATTCAGTGTAACACTATGATGTCTAGTCAATAAAACACAGGCTATATACCTATGTCAACGGACAAAGATACGAAAATTCCCACAGCAGAACAAACAGGTAAGATTACAAGTAAATGGACCAGGAAACAGGTAAGCACTATTTATCACCAGGCATTTAATGATCTTGTTTATTGCGCACATAGTATTTTTAGAGAAAATTTTAATCACAACGAAGTTCAGTTAAGTACATTAATAAATATTAAATCCGGCGGTTGCCCAGAAGACTGTGCTTACTGCCCACAAAGTGCACATTATGAATCCCATGCCGAAGTAACTCCACTAATGGAAGTTGACAAGGTTGTCGAAGCAGCAAAGGTGGCGAAACAAAATGGAGCTAAAAGATTTTGCATGGGAGCCGCCTGGAGGAGTCCCAAAGATAAGGACATTAAAAAAATTCAATCAATTATTAAATCTGTAAAGTCAGAAGGATTGGAAACTTGTGCAACACTTGGCATGTTGAGTGAACAGCAGGCAATAGCGTTGGCAGAGGCGGGCCTTGATTATTACAACCACAATATAGATACCTCTCCAGAATATTATGAAAAAATAATTTCAACGCGTAATTTTAATGATCGGCTTAATACCCTTGAGATTGTTCGTGGCGCCGGGATGAAGGTTTGTTGTGGTGGTATCGTTGGTATGGGTGAAGCGTCTGATGATCGTGTGGATTTTCTATACGAGCTTGCAACTATGGATCCGCATCCGGAAAGTGTGCCGATAAACATGCTGGTTCGCTCAGAAGGAACACCTCTTGAAAACAGTGTTGGCACTGACTGGTTACAGCTAGTAAGGACCATTGCCACAGGCAGGATCTTAATGCCCATGTCATATATTAGACTTTCTGCGGGAAGAGCAGAAATGTCAGAAGAGCTTCAGGCATTTTGTTTTTTTGCGGGTGCTAACTCAATATTTTATGGTGACAAATTATTGACTACCGAAAACCCAGAAACTCAAAAAGATTTGCGCCTTTTATCTCGGCTTGGAATATCCCCTCAACACTAAGCCTGCTTAATGATTACTAGTAACTTCAGATGGGCTTGCTGAGCAACGCGAAAATTGAATTAGAGAAGATTCGTAATCGCAATCTTTTTAGACAGGCAGCAATTCTTGAGCAACGAAATAATAATACAATAACTATTAACAAGAAGCGCTTGCTTAATTTTTCAAGCAATGACTACCTTGGTCTTTCATCTCACGCCGATATATTAAACAGCATTAGTAGCACTGCTAACAATTTTGGGTTTGGAAGCTCGGCCTCACCATTGGTTTGTGGAAAATCAGATCACCATCAGCGTCTTGAGGAGATGATCGCATTCAAGACTGGGCGAGACCGAGCTTTATTGTTCCCCAGTGGCTATCAGGCAAACCTGGGAATGGTGACGGCATTGTCCTTAATCGAGGGCGTTGAATTCTACGTAGACAGATTGTGTCATGCATCAATTTTGGATGGCTTAATTCTATCTCGAGGTAGATTTAAGCGTTACGCCCACAATGATATTGAGTCCTTAGAAGGCTTGTTGAATAAGTCGAATGCAGAGGTGAAGTTAGTACTTACTGAGTCTGTGTTTAGCATGGGAGGTGAGATTTGTCCTCTTGCAGAAATATCAAATATAGCAATAAAACAGGACGCACAGTTGCTCGTAGATGACGCGCATGGATTTGGAGTTATGGGTGAAGGGTGCCAGGGGACCTTGGCACATTTCGGAATTAGTCAGGAAGTTGCGCCATTGATGACAGGTACTTTTGGCAAGGCCCTGGGATTGCAAGGTGCTTTCGTGGCAGGAGATAATAATGTCATTGAGTTGTTAGTTCAGCGAGCAAGACCCTACATTTATTCTACTGCATTGTCCGCGCCACTTGCTGCCGGCGTCTTAGAGGCAATTTGCGTAATAGACAAAGAGCCTCAGCGTAAATTAAAACTGCTCGAGAATATAAAATATTTTCAAAAGGAAATGTTGAAACATGGGATTAAAATCCAAAACACCAATTCCCCGATACAGCCAATAATTGTTGGTTCTTCCAACAATGCAATTAAGTTGAGTGAAAGATTAATTGCCAGAGGTTTTTTTGTGGTTGGTATACGCCCTCCCACAGTTCCAGAAGGCACGGCGCGAATCAGGATCTCCTTGAATTCAAACCATCAGCCAAAAGAGTTGGCTGCATTAATTGACGCTCTGGTTAGTGAGTATAGGGCGCTAGAAATTGAATAAAATATTCCAGAGCATATGATTGATCTACACGAAAAAATATTTGATAAAAATCATTTAAAACAGAGTTTTGACTCTGCCGCCGTGACCTATGAATCTCATTCTGTATTGCAGCGCTATACTGCTGATGAAATCCTGGATCGTTTAAAGGTGATGAATATTAATCCCAGGCTAATGATGGATCTCGGGTCAGGCACAGGGCTTGCAGCATCCAGGTTATGTGAGCTTTATTCGAAAGCAGCCATTTGTCAGGTAGATATTTCATTAAACATGTTGAAGACAGCCCGTGATAAAAAAAAGGATAAACGGAAATACAAACATTATTTGTGTGCAGACGCAGAAAGCTTACCTTTTAATTCTGATACTTTCGACCTGGTTGTTTCTAATCTAATGCTGCAGTGGGGTGAAGATTGTCAGAAAATATTTTCCGATGTTCATGGCATCCTGAAACCAGGAGGCGTATTTATGTTTGCCACCTTGGGCCCATCTACATTACATGAATTAAAAGACAGTTGGGCGGAAGTTGATGAGCACAGGCATGTTAATAATTTTATAGATATGCATATCCTGGGTGAAATGTTGGTGTCTGTAGGGATGTCTGATCCAGTGATGGAATCCGACACAACGCTTATGTATTTCAAATCCGCATTTGAAATCATGCGGCACTTGAAATGTCTTGGCGCCCATAATGTGAATTATGGAAGACGAAAGACCTTGACCGGAAAAACAAAAATTAAAGCAATGGAGGCCGCTTACGAAGCTTTCAGAAACAAGAAAGGGCTCCCTTGTTCATATGAAGTGGTCTATGGTCACGCCTGGAAACCAACAGCAGGTTCGTCGCCAGCACAAACCAAACCACATACTTTTTCTCTGGCATCGTTGAAAGAAACACTGACAAAATTCTCAAACAAATGAAGAATCAATCCTATTTTATTGCAGGGACAGATACTGGGGTTGGCAAGACCTTGATAACCTTGTCAATTATGCAGTCATTGCAGAAAACAGGGTTGTCTGTATGCGGAATGAAACCAGTGGCTTCTGGTTGTGATTTAGTCAATGGTGATTTGGTATCAGAGGATGCGACACTGATTAAAAAGCATGGATCACAGGACTTACCACTAAAAGTAATCAATCCACTTGCTTATAAAAACCCCTGCTCCCCCAATATAGCGGCTGAGATCGAGGGGAAAATGATGGATATGGGGCTGGTAGTACAAGCATATGATGAAATTCAATCCCTGGCTGATATTGTATTGGTAGAGGGGGTTGGGGGATGGAGAAGCCCCTGTTTCAGTAGTCTTGGTATGGCAGATATTGCCAAAGCCCTGAAATTACCAGTAATTTTGGTGGTAGGAATAAAATTGGGCTGTATTAACCATGCGTTACTTTCTGTTGAGTGTATATTGCGAGATAATGTCAATCTTGCGGGCTGGGTGGCAAATATGGTTGCCCCGGATTTTAAATATACAGAAGAAACAGTTAATTATATAAAAGGGCAGATCAAGGCGCCTCTTTTGGGTACAGTGCCATATCTAGCTACACTCGATTATCAGCAATTGCATCCGTATATTTCCGTACAAGACCTAATGGCTGATAACGATGACCAAAAACTTATGATTTAAGGAAGGCATGTGTCAGATTTTGTATCTAATCGACAGATAAAAGCGCTTATCTTATGCGCAGGCCTGATGCCCGCTACGGCCTTGGCGGAATATGGGCTCAATATGACCCGAGGCGTGACCACGATTAGCCGCGAGATCTATGATTTACATATGCTCGCCTTCATTATGGTGAGTATTATTGGACTAATCGTATTTGGATTAATGATCTGGTCTATTATTCATCACCGAAAATCAAAAGGCGTCAAAGCGTCACAATTTCGCCATAACAGTAATTGGGAAACTGTCTGGACCATCATACCAATTTTGATACTCCTATCATTCGCCGCACCTGCCACAAGGACGTTGATCGAACTCGAAGACATTGAAGACACAGAAATGACAATTAAGGTCACTGGTTATCAGTGGCGTTGGCATTATCAGTACCTGGAAGAGGATTTCGGCTTTTTCAGCTCCCTTGCCTCAGACCATAACGAAGCCCGGCAAAAAAATTCTGGAATTGACGTATCAAAAATAGAAAACTATTTGCTCGAAGTTGACAATCCTGTAGTAATCCCTGTTGAAACCAAGATCCGGTTTTTACTTACTTCCAATGATGTCATTCATGCATGGTGGGTGCCTGAGTTGGGTTGGAAACGTGATGCAATACCGGGCTTTATCAATTCAAATTGGACCATGGTTACTGAGCCCGGCATTTACCGGGGTCAATGTGCCGAATTATGTGGAAGAGATCATGGTTTTATGCCAGTAGTGCTAAAGGCCGTCCCACAGGAGGAATATCTCCAGTGGGCAAAAGATATGAAGCAACAACAGGCAGAGGCAGCTTCGGGAGTTGATCGTGAATGGACAATGGCAGAGCTGATGGAAAGGGGCGAGTCCGTTTATACAACGGCGTGTGTCAGTTGTCATCAGGCGAATGGGCAGGGTTTGCCGCCAGTATTTCCAGCGCTTACGGGAAGTCCCATCGCAACCGGACCAATCTCAGATCATATTTCTATCGTTATTGATGGTATGCAGGGAACAACCATGCCTGCCTTTGGTGAGCAGCTAAACGCCGTGGATATAGCCGCAGTAATCACTTTTGAAAGAAATGCACTAGGAAACAGCGTTGGAGATATGGTCCAGCCAGCTGAAATACAGGCAGCGCAATAATCCAGAAATAATAATGATTCAATGATCGAGGATTACAGGCAATGAGTGAAGCAGTGTTAAATGGTGTTGAGCATCAACACGACCATCACCCTACTGGCATTAAGCGATGGCTGTTTACAACCAACCATAAGGACATAGGCACCTTATACCTATGTTTTTCTCTGCTTATGTTTTTTATTGGCGGCGCCATGGCGCTGGTCATCCGCGCAGAATTATTTTCTCCAGGGATTCAATACGTCGACCCACAGTTTTTTAATTCCATGACTACCATGCACGCGTTAATCATGGTGTTTGGTGTGGTTATGCCTGGTACGGTCGGTTTTGCCAACTGGATGTTGCCAATGATGATAGGCGCGCCAGACATGGCCCTGCCAAGGATGAACAACTGGAGTTTCTGGATTTTGCCATTTGCCTTTACCTTGTTGTTAATGACCTTGTTGTTACCAGGAGGGGGCCCTGCAGGGGGGTGGACCATGTATCCGCCATTGATGCTACAAACAGAACATGCGCTACCATTTGTCATTTTCGCGGTACACTTTATGGGTGTGTCTTCAGTAATGGGCGCCATTAATATTGTTGCGACTATATTAAATATGCGCGCGCCCGGCATGAAGCTATTAGACATGCCGCTTTTTGTTTGGACCTGGTTAGTCACAGCATTTTTATTGATTGGGTCTATTCCTGTGCTTGCGGGAGCTGTGACTATGCTGCTTACCGACAAGTTTTTTGGTACCAGTTTTTTTGATGCGGCGGGCGGTGGAGATCCTGTTTTATTTCAACATGTATTCTGGTTCTTTGGGCATCCAGAAGTTTATATCTTGATACTCCCTGCCTTTGGCGTGGTGTCACAGATCATCCCCACATTTGCCAGAAAACCCTTGTTTGGCTACGTATCTATGGTTTACGCTACCTGTTCAATTGCGTTGTTATCTTTTATTGTTTGGGCGCACCATATGTTTACTGTGGGCATGCCCCTGGCAGCAGAACTCTTTTTTATGTATGCCACTATGTCCATTGCGGTTCCCACTGGCGTTAAAATATTTAACTGGATAGCGACCATGTGGCGAGGCGAAATGACCTTTGAGACGCCCATGTTGTTTGCTGTTGCCTTTGTTATTTTGTTTACTATCGGCGGCTTCTCCGGGTTAATGTTGGGAATTGCGCCTGTGGATTTTCAATATCATGACACCTATTTCGTGGTTGCG
This sequence comes from uncultured Gammaproteobacteria bacterium, assembly GCA_943788815.1. GTDB lineage: Bacteria > Pseudomonadota > Gammaproteobacteria > Eutrophobiales > Eutrophobiaceae > Eutrophobius. The sequence continues at coordinate 1,722,478 of CALSRS010000001.1, read as the reverse complement.
CATTTTCATTATGTACTGGTATCCGGCGCAATATTTTCAATGATGGCCGGAGCATATTACTGGTTGCCGAAATGGACGGGCTATATGTATGACGAAAAACTCGGAAAGCTACATTTCTGGCTATCTGTTGTTTCGGTTAACTTGCTGTTTTTCCCTCAGCATTTTCTTGGTCTGGCAGGTATGCCGAGGCGAATTCCAGATTATTCAACCCAGTTTTCGGAATGGAATGCTATCTCCAGCGTCGGCGGGTTTGTTTTTGGGTTTAGCCAGCTGATACTCGTGTGGGTCATTATCAAGAGCGCCCGTGGACACGGGGAAAAGGCAACAGCGCAAGTATGGGAGGGCGCGAATGGACTGGAATGGACCTTGTCGTCACCGCCGCCATACCATAGCTTTGAGGTGCCACCGAAGATATCGAGATCGTAACTATGCCTATCAACAATAAAGACAACAATGAGGTTGCAACTAAAAACAAACGTCTCGCGGTTGTTCTTGGTCTAATCTCGCTAACAATATATGTTGGATATATTTTGGCATATTATTTTTAGAACATGAATTCAAACATAAAAAATACGGTAACAACATTATCTTCGATTGCGGTAATAATGTTTTGTTTCGGTTATGTCCTGGTGCCTATATACGACGTCTTTTGTGATATCACCGGACTGAATGGCAAAACCGGGGTCATTAGTAAAAATGAGGCAAACAGCCTGTCGTTCGATATTAACAGAAGCGTCACCGTTGAATTTGATACAAATGTAAACAGCAAGCTTCCTTGGAAATTTCATGCGGACACAAGGAAGATAAGTGTGATCCCTGGCAAGCTGGTTGAAGTCAGTTTCGAGGTAGAAAGTTTGGCGGCGAACCAAACATTCGGAAAGGCCGTTCCCAGCGTAACCCCGCCCAAGGGATCAATTTATTTTAACAAGACAGAATGTTTTTGTTTTTCGGAGCAGGAGCTTGGACCAGGAGAGCGCAAGACCATGTCAGTACGGTTTGTGGTGGATCCCGCATTGCCATTAGAAGTAAAGTCCCTGGTATTGTCATATACATTCTTTGCGATGGAAAAAAATGTGTCTACGCGCAACATCGACCTGAAGATAAATAGCAACAAGATCTGATCCTACAGGAAATCACCATGACAGACTCTGATAAAGCCTATTACCTGCCAAGTCCCAGCCACTGGCCTATTACAGGCTCAATTGGTCTATTTGGTATCTTTTTGGGTGCAGCTATCTGGTTAAACGGCGCAACATTCGGGCCGTGGGTTATGGCGCTTGGGTCGGCAGTATTTATTTATATGCTCATAGGTTGGTTTGGCGTAGTAATCCATGAAAGTGAATCAGGTCAATATAATGATCAGGTGGATGACAGTTTTCGCATGGGCATGATTTGGTTTATTTTTTCCGAAATCATGTTTTTTGCCTGTTTTTTTGGGGCGCTGTTTTATGCTCGTATGCTGTCTGTTCCCTGGTTGGGCGGGGATGGCGCAGGCTTCATGACCAACTACATTCTTTGGCCGAATTTTGTAGACAACTGGCCGATCAGCGTTACCCCGGATCCAACATTGTTTCGGGAATATCTCGAGGTGGTCCCCGCCTGGGGTGTGCCAGCAGTCAATACTGTCATTTTGTTATCCAGCGGTGTCACTATTACTTTGGCACACTGGGCATTAAAAGAAGGTGACCGCAAGTCACTGGTTCGTTGGCTGTTTGCAACCTTTGCGTTAGGGTTTGTGTTTGTAGGGATGCAAGGCCAGGAATATTACCACGCCTATCATGAACTTAACTTGACTTTAAATTCAGGTATTTATGGCACTACTTTTTTCATGTTAACCGGGTTTCATGGTTTGCATGTTACCTTAGGCTCCATCATGTTGGTGGTTATATGGGCCCGGGCAAAGAAGGGACATTTTTCTGAAGAGCGGCATTTTGCTTTCGAGGCCGTTGCCTGGTATTGGCACTTTGTAGACGTGGTGTGGTTGTTGTTATTTGTGACGGTTTACTGGGTATAAAACGTTGAGGGACAGAATAAATTCTGTCCCTCTAGCTACTAACTAATGCTCCTGAATATGACCTACCGGGGCCGGCGGTTCATCAAAGAAAAAGCCGCGGGTAGAGCTTGTATATTCTCCTTCGATCACCATTAGCCATATAAATACCAGCAAGAGTGTGGGTGGAGCAAAAATTGCGTAAACCAATGCCAAGCGCTCCCAGGCCATGTGCATAAAAATCGCAATGATAAATCCAGCCTTCAGAAACATGAAAAGCAAAATCAGTCCCCACCTGACATAGCCGTGAGGCATAAAGTCCGTAGCATATGAGAAGCCGCTAAGCAGGAACAAAAGTCCCCATATCCAGAAATAAATGCCTAGAGGGTGTTGTTGTCCTTCTGCGTGTTCTGTCATGTCTCCTCCTACCACAGATAGAAAAATGCAAATATGAAGACCCAGACCAGATCAACAAAGTGCCAGTAAAGTCCTGCAATCTCCACAATCTCATAACCGCGGCTCTCGTAATCTCCTCGCCACACCTTAAATGCGACGATGGCCAGATAAATTACTCCAACGGTTACGTGCATACCATGAAACCCGGTGATCATAAAAAAGGTAGCGCCAAACTGAGCTGCCCCCATGGGGTTTTCCCAGGGCCGGACACCCAGGTCTACAATCAGGTGGGTCCACTCAAAGGCCTGCATGCCGACAAAAGAAGCGCCGAGCAAGGCTGTAATTACCATCAGTCCTGCGGTTACTTTCCGGTTTCCCCGGTAACCAAAATTAACCGCGAGCGCCATGGTGCCGCTACTGGTGATCAATATAAACGTCATGAGGGCGATTAAAATTAGAGGCATATTGTAACCAAATATGGTCAGGGCAAAGACCTCACTTGGGAGTGGCCATGGGACATTGGAGGATATTCTCACGGTCATATAGCCAATTAAGAAGATGGCGAAGATAAAGATATCACAGAGCAGGAAAATCCACATCATCGCCTTGCCCCAAGGCACAGGAAATGCCTGCTTGTCGCTAGACCAATCCGATACTATGCCCGAGTGACCTGGTTTATCAAATGCATAATCGGTTAATGCTGATTGTTGCATGAATTATTTCCTCGTTATGTTAAAAGCAAAAGCCCAAATAATACTAGCCAGACCAATAGCAGGTAATGCCAATAAGTCGTACAAAGTTCAATGCTTAGGTTGACCGTTTCAGGTTGGGCATTGTTGAACACCTTGGCGGTAACGCGTGCCCATACATACAGGCCGCCTATGAGGTGTACTGCATGTATGCCGGTCATTAGGTAGAAAAATCCTAATGCAGGGTTTGATAAATGAAAGTAAACCGAACCATGTAATACTTCCCACGCCCAAAGCTGGCCGGCGATAAATAATATGGCGAACACGCCGCCCGTCATAAGCGCTCGTTTAAGGTTTTTTTGGCCATTTAAAGTTGAGACCGTTTTAGCATGCTGCATGGAGATGCTGCTATAAACTAGTAGCAGGGTATTAATCCATAAAATGCCGGGCTTGGGGATACTGAACCAATCGGCGCCGTGATTGGGATCCATGCGCATCACATAAGCGGTTATAAATAAGGCGAACAGGCTGGAAATGGCACAAAGAAAAAAATACAGGCCAACCTTTTTGGCTGGTTCATCTACCGCTGTGATGTCGGCGAGATTTCCAGGATCGCCTGCTGGCAACCAAGGTTGTGCCATCAGGTAACGAACCAGTACCGCCCATACTATCAGGGCGCATACCAATGCTATTACCAGCGTCCACATGCTCATGTCTTGTTATTCCTTGGCCTCGTCAACCGCATCATCGCTGTCTGACTCTACCGAATCATGTCCATGATGAGGTTCGTTTTGTGGGATATAGTCCAGCTTCGCGCCGGGAACGCTATAGTCATAGGCCCAGCGATATACCTCAGGAAGCTTGGCTCCCCAGTTCCCATGCTTGGGCGGCGTGTCCGGGGTCTGCCATTCCAGCGTTGTCGCTTCCCAGGGGTTGCCTCCAGCCGGCTTGCCTTTGAATAACGTCCAGAAAACATTATATAAAAATATTAATTGAACAAATGCGAGAATAATGGCGGCGTAGGTGATGCCAACATTCATGGATTGTGCCGATGCCGGAATAAAATCAGCTCCGCCATAAGCATAATAACGTCTTGGAATCCCCAGGATGCCCAGATAATGCATGGGCAGATAAATTGCATAGGTGCACAGGAATGTCAGCCAGAAGTGAATCTTGCCCAGGGTTACGTTAAACATTTTGCCCGTCATCTTCGGCATCCAGTGATAGAGGGCGCCGAACAACACAAGGACAGGGGATACGCCCATTACCATATGGAAATGGCCAATCACAAAGTAGGTGTCTGACAAGGGCAGATCTACGGTCACATTCCCAAGAAAAAGACCGGTAAGCCCGCCGTGAGTAAATGTAAATATAAAGCCGATGGAAAACAGCATGGGCACAGTCATACGAATATTAGCTTGCCAGAGGGTAAGGACCCAGTTGTAGACCTTGATAGCGGTAGGAATAGCAATGATTAAAGTAGTCGTGGCAAAGAAGAAACCGAAATAGGGATTCATGCCGCTGACATACATATGGTGGGCCCACACCACAAAACTCAGCGCCCCGATGCCGACGATGGCCCAGACCATCATTCTATATCCAAAAATATTTTTTCTGGCGTGGACACTTAATAGATCAGAAACAATACCAAAGGCAGGTAGTGCAACGATGTAAACTTCCGGGTGACCAAAAAACCAGAACAGGTGCTGAAACAAAATCGGGCTGCCGCCCATGGTGTCAGACGCTTGGCCCATGGAGAGTACAGCAGGCATAAAGAAACTTGTGCCCAGCAGTAAATCAAATATCATCATAATGGAAGCAACCAGAAGCGCCGGAAAAGCCAGCAAGCCCAGCACCGTTGCGGTAAATATGCCCCAAATTGACAGTGGCATGCGCATGAGCGTCATGCCGCGGCACCTTGCCTGTAGGATGGTGGTGACGTAGTTCAGGCCGCCCATGGTGAAAGCTACAATAAATACAGCGAGAGATAGCAGCATCATCAAAATGCCAAGCTCATTCCCTGGCGTGCCCGGCAGGATAGTCTGTGGAGGGTAAAGTGTCCAACCGGCACCGGTTGGTCCTCCTGGCACAAAGAAACTGGCCAATAATATTATTACAGAGACTAGATAGGCCCAGAAGCTGAGCATGTTCATATAAGGGAACACCATGTCTCTGGCGCCACACATCAAGGGTATCAGGTAGTTTCCAAACCCCCCCAGGAAAAGTGCGGTTAGCAGATATATCACCATAATCATTCCGTGCATGGTGACAAACTGATAGTAATCATTTGGTGTTATGAAGTTAAATGTATCAGGAAAAGCGAGCTGCAGTCGCATCATGACAGACAGGACCAGGGCGGTAAGTCCTACAAATATTGCAACACCGCCATATTGGATCGCGATAACCTTATGGTCCTGGCTCCAGATATATTTGGTAATAAACGTATCAGGATCATGACCATGAACTTCGTCCCGATCTGCGTAAGCAACAAATGCCATTAGAACTGCCTCCAATAATAATTAATATTTTTTAAGTTCATTTTTTTAATGCCAAAGACGCGACTATTTTTGCAGCGTATTAATGTAAGCGACGACGTCATCGATCGATTGGTCGTCCTTCAACATGCCTGACAACAACATCATTTGTTTTCCTGTTGCATCTGCTGAATGATATCCCCTGATACCATTTTTGAAGTTGTGTAGCTGTCGCACCATGTACCAGTCGTTAAGCCCCGCAAGTTTAGGGGCATCGGTGCTCCATACGCCTTCACCCTGTTTGCCATGGCAGGCGCCACAAGTTGTATAAAGCCGTCGACCATTTTCTATATCGCCCGTTACCGTTTGATTATTAGGTGTGTCTGCCAGGGACTCGATAAATGCGGCTACATTTTTTACCGAGGCCTCATTGGCTAAAGTTGCCGCCATGGGGACCATTTGTCGGCCATAGGTGTCGTCTTCATGTGTGCCGCGATAGCCATTTTTATATTTAAAAATCTGATTTTCAATGTACCAGGAAGACATGCCCGCAAGCCGCGGCGCATTGAGGGCTTCATTCCCTTCTCCGGATTGACCATGGCAAGATGCGCAGACCGCATACAGCGCCCTACCGTTGTTAATGTCCGTGCCACTTTCCTGTTGTGTCTGGGCAAAGGTCTTTTGCGAGGCGACCCAATTACTATACGCAGGCTCTTCTTCTACTATTACCCTACCGCGCATGGCGTAGTGTGCGACTCCACAGAGCTCTTCGCAGAGAATGTCATATTCTCCTGCCAGGGTTGGTGTTAACCATAGGTGGGTTACCATGCCGGGCACCAGGTCCATTTTTACTCTGAACTGGGCTACCGTAAAGTTGTGCAAGACGTCCTTCGAGCGCAGCCACAATTTAACAGGCCTGTCTTTTAAAAGGCGAAGGTCCGCATTGTATACAATGACATCATCCTGACCGCTGGGGTCTTCCGGGTTGATTCCCAAAGGATTTTCATGCGTCATATGGCTGACGTCAGTACTGCCAAAGACACCATCGCTACCAGGATAGCGGTATGACCATCGCCATTGCTGACCTACTACTTCTACTTCCAGGGCATCGTCAGGCACGTCTACAAAATTTGCCCAGACAAACAGGCCGGGGGCGAGCATGGCAATGACTCCGATGGAGGTAATCGCTATCAGGATAATCTCAAGCTTCTTGTTTTCCGGCTCATAGTGCGCACGGTGCCCCTCTTTGTGCCGAAACTTGACGACACAGTAAATCAGGAAGCCATTGACCAACACAAATACTATGCCGGTCACAATAAAAGTGAGCTCAACGGTAGAGTCAACAGCTGTCCAGTTGGACGCAATCGGTGTAAACCACCAGGGGCTGACTAAATGAAAGATTATGGAGCCTACTACAAGCAGGAAAATCGCGACTGCAAGTGCCATACTAAATATTACTCCCTATGGTTAATATCTTATAGATAATAAAGGTATAGTTTAATTAGGCAGGCATGACCCAGCAGGCTCCAGCCATTCCTAATAACAGGCATTTACTGCCCATGAAATTAAGATGAAAGTGTACCGTCCAGAATGCTTAAGTCAATGATTTTAGGTATGGTTTTCGAAATGTGGGTGGTATGTCTCGCCAGCGCATAACGATATTATTATTAATTCTCATTTAGCCATGGCGTTGAGATTTTTGTTCCGGTTGAGGCTTGTAGATTCCGTGGGGCTGAAGTTGGCCAGTCAGGAGGCCGATTATCAACAACAGAAAAAGACTGATTGATAAAATTACACGAAACGTTAAAGACTTAACTGTGCGCTTGCTTTTGCCCTTGTCTCGCGCAAGAAAAAACAGACCTCCAGATAGTGACAGGACAATAAAAAACAGCAAAATGATAATGATAATTTTAAATATCAAGGCGATTGACTATTGATAATGGATAATTTCAGGATTAGTTTGGTTTTATATTTCACGACTGCCAGCGCACAAATGTTTTAAAATTTAATTTATCATGATAACAAATTGGAATTTTTGTCCAGGCCCGGTTAATACAGTGTTAACTATTATTGCATTATTCGCATTTATTTGTCTGGGCATGTGGCAGACGGACAGAGCATCACAAAAAAGTCAGATTTATGATACGTTTGTTGCAGCCCAGAGCGCGCCCCCCCTGAAGTATTCAGACCTATTGGCGATCGGACTCAGCAATCAAGAGATTGCATTGCGAAACGTAACACTGTCAGGCAAGTTCGATAACAAAGCGACGTATTTGCTGGATAATCAGGTGGTCGGCGGGATTGCCGGTTATTATATCCTGAGCGGGTTCTCTATTAGTGGATCTGAAAGACCTGTGTTGATAAACCGAGGCTGGATCCCGGCTGGTGATGATCGCAATGTTGTCAGCCCAATAAATACTCCGACAGATTACATAGATATAAGCGGGAGGTTGATATTTCCGGAGGACAACTGGTTTATTGGCGAAAATGCGGCAGAACATCTCAGTAATGGGTTTGTCCGTGTTTTGGAGATTAATATAGAAAAAATCAGTGTTGACTCGAAGATTAACTACCTCCCTTTTATAATATTGCTGGACGTTGAAATTGGAGGTGGGTTCGCTAGAAAATGGCCTATGCCAAAGGGTAGCGAAATGCGACATCAAGGATACGCCTTCCAGTGGTTTTTGATGGCACTAGCCGTCTTAATTATATACGTGTGTACAAATTTGAAAAAAAAACTGAATAATGGATAAAGATACCCAGCTTAAGAAAAAGAATGGCAGAACAGAGTTGCTGTTATTGATCATGTTATTTGCCGCTCCGGTTGTAGGGGCCTGGCTAATATTCAATTATACCAATATTGGCAAAGGTGATAGTAACAGTTACGGGGAGCTGGTTGAGCCTCCGGTTGCGATACCAAAGATAGCGCTATACTCGTTGACAAAAGGCGCTATTGAGGGCGAGTTGCATGGCAAGTGGAGTTTAATTTATATATTGCCGACGAAATGTGAACAGGCTTGTCAGCAAAAAATTACCATGCTAAAACAATTAAAGTCTTCCCTGGTACAAAATTCAGACAGACTGCAGCTAATCGTAGCTTACACTACGTCCGCAGATACGTTTGATGGTGCTGGTGTGCCACCAGATTTCAATTGGGGAAATGTGCTGATTTTGTCATATGCAAAATTTTACGGCCTTGCATCGAAAAGAGATGATTTTTTAAAGCCAGATATCGGAGAGTTTTTGTTAGTAGATCCAGCAGGAAATTTAATGATGCGATACAATGCCGATAGCGAGGGATCAGGCGTTCTTCAGGACATTAAAAAGTTATTACGTTATTCAAGGGCTGGATGATTTACGAGATGCAAACCAGAAAATTTTTTTACATATTTAACAATAGCAACAGTCGCTGTTGCGCAGCGTTTGCTGTTAGCAGCAAAAGGCAGCCTGATGTTATATATGAAGTATTCACAAGCTGTCAGTCAATAAGTTGAAAGAATCCATAATCAATAACGGAGCCATTATCCCCTGGCGGGAATATCTGGCTTTATGTAAGCCGACTATCGTCGCCTTAATCGTTTTTACATCCCTTGTTGGAATGTTGCTATCAGTGCCAAACATGGTGCCGCTGGAGGTTATTATACTGGGGAATCTGGGTATTGGGCTGGCAGCGGCGTCAGCTGCCGTGGTAAATCATGTCGTGGATCAGCGGGTGGACGCAATAATGACGCGCACTAAAAATAGGCCGCTACCTCAAGGCAATGTCACCATGGGCCGGGCATTAGTTTTTGCGGCAGTGTTGTGTATTCTGTCTATGGGTATATTGGTAGCGTTTATCAACAATCTCACAGCGGTTCTCACACTGGGATCATTGATTGGTTACGGTTTTGTTTACTCCATGTATTTAAAGCGCGCGACCCCGCAAAACATAGTAATAGGTGGTGCTTCTGGCGCCGCGCCACCGGTGCTCGGCTGGACCGCAGTGACGGGAACGCTGGATCCTCATTCGCTTTTATTATTTCTGATTATTTTTGCCTGGACCCCTCCGCATTTTTGGGCGCTGGCTATTTGCCGTCGTGATGAATATGCAAAGGCAGCAATCCCTATGTTGCCAGTGACTCATGGGGTGAAGTTCACACGATTACAAATACTGTATTACACAATTATTTTGTTTTTAGTCAGTTTGCTTCCCTTTGTCTTTATGATGAGCGGCGGAATGTACCTGTTTGGCGCGGTGATTCTTGGCGGCATCTTTCTATATTATGCAATAGCAATGCTAAAGGATCATAGTGATGCCCTTGCAATGAAGACGTTCTCTTATTCTATCGTCTACTTGATGGCACTATTTGCGTTTTTATTGGCAGACCACTATCTACGAATGTTTGCTGGCCTGTATGGATAAGTTTCCGGCGCCATATATTGTTAAACAGATTCAGGGTAATGCGATCGGATTAACTCTCTGAGCTCCTCTGTTCGTTTGGTGGGTGCGTCAAGAATTAATAAAATCTTCCCATTATTGAGTGATTCCTGAAAAGGAATCAGCTTGGTATTTGGTGAACTGCCACCTATTAGTGGCCCTGATATCCATGCTCCAATGATAGCGCCCACAAATGCACATACGAAGATGACATACGGTGGGGCCTGCATGCCGATGAGTTCTGGATGATAGTAAAGATATAGGCCGGCTAGCAGCCCTGTAACCGATCCAGAAATTAAACCTATATACAAACCTCTTATAAGGCCTGTTTTATGCGTAGGCGTTGCCTCGGGAAGAGACTTCATATCTGTATCGCGCCGCCCAAGAAAATGAAGGCGTTTTTCTTCAATTCTGGAAATTAATAATTCCTGAACTATTTTTTCCCCTGCTTCAACATCAGGTAGTAGAAAATACATTCTTCGACTCATCGGTTCCCCCCTGAAGTATCGAAATGTTTTCTAAGTCATGATTGCAGACGGCTAGTCTGAGCGCTTAGTCTAGAAGGTCTTTGATTAGTTGTCGATTAATTTAACCAAAATGGCCGGTCGGGCGGGGCTTCTATGAAGCATTTTCTGATATTGACGATCGTAATTTTTTCATGGCATTTTGTTCTAGTTGCCTGATACGTTCGGCTGATACGCCATATTGTGCCGCCAGTTCTTGCAGCGTTTGCTTTTTTGGGCTTAGCCACCGTTTGGATATGATTTCCTTGCTTCTTTGATCAAGGGAATTCAGGGCCAGTTTTAGACCCTCAGCTGCAAGTGCATCATCTTGCCTGGATTCAATCTCTTGTTCAGGACCATTGCCCTGATCTTCAAGGTAAAATGCTGGAGCGGAAATATCATGATCATCATTCGTATCAAGTCCGTCAAAAGAGGCATCATGGGCACTCATACGCTTTTCCATTTCCACTACATCTTTAGGGCTTACCCCGAGGTCATCGGCAACAGATCGTATTTCTTCTTGAGACAGCCACCCAAGTCGTTTCTTTGTAGACCGAAGGTTAAAAAACAACTTACGTTGAGCCTTTGTAGTCGCTACCTTAACAGTTCGCCAGTTTCTCAATATATATTCATGCATTTCTGCGCGTATCCAATGAACGGCAAACGAGACCAGCCTAACGCCTACGGCCGGATCAAAACGCTTCACAGCCTTCATCAGGCCTATATTTCCCTCCTGGATTAAGTCGGCCTGCGGTAAACCATAGCCGTTATATCCGCGAGCAACTTTGACTACAAAGCGAAGATGTGACATGACGATTTCTCTGGCTGCCTCAAGGTCCTCATGGTTTTTAAACCGTTCAAACAACTCTTGCTCACGCTCTACACTCAAGATCGGAATACTATTAACGCTTTGAACGTAAGCTTCTATGGAACCATTGGCTACTGTTAGTTGTAAATTCATCTTCTTCCTGCTTGTGGGGATAGGTTAAATTTTAGCACTCCTTACGTTAGAGTGCCAATAGGAGGGATAGTTCTAAGTGAGAAAATAAATAAAATTTAATTATTTCAATGTCTTAAGTAGGTTCTGTGGCGCTAAGGTGCCGGCCGACAGCAATCCAGGAGCCCAGCAATCCAAGGCCCGAGCCGATCCCAAAAAGTGCAAATACTTCTTTGGCATTTAGACCATTGATTGCAAAGTCACTACCATAAAGTATAGAAAGCTGATTAACCGGGTCTTGTATGATAAACGTTAACAGTAATAGCAAACACCAGGCGACCAGACTTCCTCCTGCACCATATATTAATCCAGTATATAAAAATGGCCGTTGTATAAATGAGTTTGTAGCCCCAAATAATTTATCAATTTCAATTTCTGTTCGCTTGTTAAAAATTGAAAGACGCATGGTATTGCCAACGATCAGGAGCACTGCTATAGAAAATAAGGTGGTAAGAATAATTACTCCCCTTTTTAGAATATCGAGAATTGCAATTAGCCGATTCACCCATTGATGGTCAAGTTGGGCAGATTCAACTTCTTCCATATTAGACAGTCGATGTATCAGCTCACTGCCTGCCACAGATGACAGGCTATTAATGTTTGGGCGTATAATTAGCACGTTAGGTAAGGGATTTTCCTCCAGAGCCTCTAGTGCTTCGGCAAAGCCAGACAAGGTTTTGTATTCGTTTAATGCCTGTTCCTTTGTGATTAAAGTAATATTTTCTATTACAGAATCAGCTTGCAAGTTCTGGCTTAGTTGTCTGGCCTGTGCCTCATCGACATGAGGTTTTAGGTATATGGCGACCTGTACATTGCCCTCCCAGTTTTCAAGTATTTGTGTAGCATTATTGATAATCAGATGTAGTCCAGCTGGTAAAGCCAGTGTTATACCAATGACAGCGATAGAAAATATATTACCAATCGGATTTTTGCTCAATTGGCCTGTGCTAACGAGCATAGCTCTTGCATGTTGTGCGATCCAGACTTGAAACTTTCGCCCTAAAGAATTATTCGGTCCTGTGCCCGGCTTTCGTTTAACATTCATCGTTATGGTTCAACAGGAAGATTTTTGGTTAATAGCTGGCCTGCTTTTAATGTAATTATGGGTTTTCTAAGTCGACGGATCATTTCCAGGTCATGGCTGGCTATTAATACAGTTACACCGACCTGATTAAATTGTTCAAATAATTTCATGCTTTCCCATGATAATGCCGGATCAAGGTTTCCAGTAGGTTCATCTGCTAATAGTAAGGCGGGCCTATGTACAACTGCACGAGCTATACCAACGCGTTGTTGCTCTCCACCAGACAAGGCAAGAGGATATGATTTTTCCAGGGAGAGTAGACCGACCTTGTCTAGTGACGCGTGAACACGCTTTCGTATTTCCTGATAGGAATAGCCAGCAACAACCATAGGTAATGCGACATTATCAAAAACTGTCCTGTCATTTAGTAGTCTATGATCCTGAAACATAAACCCCAAGTTGCGTCTAAATAAAGAAATTCTATTTCCTTTAACTCTTTCAAGGTTCTGACTATTTACAATAATTTGTCCTCGCGTTTGACGTTCAATTAGAGCAATTAATCTTAGTAGTGTTGTTTTGCCGGCTCCGGAACGTCCGGTTATAAACACCATTGCACCTTGCTCAACGAACAGGTTTAGTTTTTTTAATGCGTCTTTACCAGAGGCATATCGTTTGTAAACATCCGTGAATTGAATCATTTATTTATAGAAAGTAATGCTGACACAAAGTCGTTAGCGTTAAATACTGATATGTCATCGATAGATTCGCCCGTTCCAATGTAGTGTAAAGGAATGCCCAGTTTTTCAGCGATTGCAAAAATAATACCGCCTTTAGCGGTGCCGTCCAGTTTTGTAAGTACTAGACCATCTATTCCGATTTCTGAATTAAATTGCACGGCCTGGTTTAAGGCATTTTGACCTGTTGCAGCATCAATCACTAATAATGTAACGACTGGCAATTCAGGATTGAATTTTGAAATTGTTTTTCGGATCTTTTTAAGCTCATCGATTAGATTGCTTTTGTTCTGTAGTCTGCCCGCGGTGTCGGCGATTAATAAATCCATCTTATCTTGACTTGCATTTTGAAGGGCATCATATACAACCGCCGCAGAATCTGATCCCTGAGGCTTGGAAATGACAGGCACTGTATTTCTCTCCCCCCAGGCGGCAAGTTGTTCAATTGCCGCAGCACGAAAGGTGTCGCCAGCTGCAATCATCGTCTTATAGTCGTTTTTATACAGGTGGGTTAGCTTGCCTATCGTCGTGGTCTTTCCAGCACCATTCACGCCAACGACAAGTATGGTGAAAGGTTTATGTTTGTCATTGGATATTATTAATGGTGATTCGATATTTTTTAAGATGCTTACCATCTGATTTTTTAACAGAATCATGATTTCATCTGAAGATGCTGGCTTTTGCCTCTTAATCTCCGATTTTAATCCAGATATAATTTTTACTGTGGCATCAACTCCAACGTCCGCAATCAGAAGTCTGTTTTCAAGCTCATCTAGTAAAGTGTCGGAATCGTAATTTTCCTGACTTAAGATTTCGCCTATATCCGTAAATAACAGGTCTCTGGTTTTATTCAGGCCTGATTTGAGAGATTGCCACACACTGGAAGTGGTCTGTGGCTGTGCTTTGGTGTTATTGTTAAATAGCATTCTGGATATCTTGTAACTACTCGGAACTTAGTATCGTATCATTAACCTAAAAGGTACTCTAAAATGTCAATATTGTATAAATTTGTTGATTATCTGAGAAACCTTATTTTGGAGATGAAATTGAAAAAATTTTTCCAGCTGTTATTTCTTGCATTGCTATGTACTTCAGCTACTGCCCAGGTCCACGAATATATTCTCGATAATGGTCTGAAATTGCTTGTAAAGGAAGACCATAGGGCGCCAATCGTGGTGTCTCAGGTATGGTACAAGGTCGGGTCCAGTTACGAGACAGATGGTACTACAGGTGTTTCACATGTGCTTGAACATATGATGTTCAAAGGCACCAAGAAACTGGGTGAAGGTGAGTTTTCCAGGATCATTTCTGAAAATGGTGGCAGGGAGAATGCCTTTACTGGGGATGATTATACGGCATATTTTCAGACGATGGAGAAATCCAGGTTGGCAATTAGTTTTGAACTGGAAGCCGATCGGATGAGGAATATTACCTTGCCACCAGATGCATTTAAAAAGGAAGTGGAAGTGGTCAAGGAGGAAAGAAGATTAAGAACTGAAGATAATCCCAATGCATTTTTGCGTGAAGTTGCGCAGGCGACAGCATTTCAAACCAGTCCATACAGGCAGCCTATTATAGGCTGGATGGCAGACCTGGATTCCATGAAGGTCGAGGATCTGCGAGCCTGGTATCAAAAATATTATGCCCCAAATAATGCAACAATTGTCGTGGTTGGTGATATACACCCCGAATCTGTTTATCAGTTGGCGATAAAATATTTTGGAAAATTAAAAGCAGAAGAGATAAGTCCGCCACCTTATCGTCCGGAAGTCCCTCAATTAGGGAAAAAGACCCTAATTGTTAAGCGACCTGCCGAGATCCCAAGATTAACATTGGCATTTAAGGTGCCTGGGCTCAAATCATCATTGCAGGAAGGGTCTCCAATTGAAAGTTGGGAACCTTATGCACTAGAAGTGTTGTCAGGCATTCTCAGCGGTGGCAGCAGCGCAAGGTTTGCATCACGTTTAACACGAGGAGAACAGGTTGCAACCAGTGTAGGGTCTAGCTATCAAATGTCAGGAAGGTTAGACGGCTTGTTTACAATTTCCGGGACGCCGACTCAAGGCAGGACTATTGAAGAACTTGAGATAGCCATTCGAGAACAGCTTGAGGATATTAAAACATCACCGGCTTCGGCAGGGGAGCTAAACCGAGTGAAAGCACAGGTTGTATCCAGTAATGTTTATGAGAAAGATTCTGTATTTTATCAGGCCATGGTGCTGGGTATTTACGAAACCGTCGGTTTGGGTTGGAAGCTGGCCGATGAATACGTACAAAAGATTAATGGAATTACTGCTGAGCAGGTTCAGGCAGTCGCTGCAAAGTATCTGCTTGAAGATACATCAACTCTCGCAGTTCTCGAGCCAGTCGAAGCAAAGGAGAATAACGGTGAGTAATCAATTTCATAAACTAATTAACTATTTTATCTCCCATTTTATCGGGATCGGCGTATTTATACTGCTAAATTCAGCTGTGTCCGCCGGCCCGCTTATACAGCATTGGGAAACAAGTAGCGGCGTCAGGGTTTACTTTGTTGAGTCTCATGAATTACCAATGGTCGACCTGCAGCTTGTGTTTGATGCTGGTAGTGTAAGAGATCCTGAAGGAAAACGGGGATTGGCCCAGTTGACGAACAGTTTGTTAGATCAAGCGGCAGGCGGCATGAATGCCGATGACATTAGTTTCGAATTTGAACGTCTGGGTGCAGAGTTCAGCGCGCGGGGTGCAAGTGATACTGCGTCAATTTCATTACGAAGTTTATCAAACAAAGACTTGCTGGAGCCTGCGCTAGATATGTTAAAGATTGTGCTAACTAGCCCAGACTTTCCAGAAGACGTTATCGATCGTGAGCGTAACAGAATTCTTGTAGGAATACAGAGAAAAAATCAATCCCCCGGAGCGATTGCTAGCGAACGCTTTGACGAAGTGGTTTTTGCCGGTCATCCCTATGCTTATCCGAATGAGGGTACACCAGAAAGTTTAAGTAATATTATTCGAAATGATCTGGTTCGATTTCATTCTGATTTTTACGTAGCAAAAAATGCAATGATTACTCTGGTTGGTGATATCTCACTTAGACAGGCGGAATTTATAGCTGAATCTGTCACCGGTGATTTGCCATTGGGATCAGCGCCAAGGTATTTTCCGGAAGTCCAGCCTGCCGCCAAAGAAGCCTTAATTAAAGTGGCTCACCCATCATCACAGGTGCATATTCTGCTTGGTCAGCCAGGGATGAAATATGGGGACCCTGACTACTTTCCACTATATGTTGGTAACCACATATTGGGCGGCGGGGGTCTTGTTTCCAGGCTGTTTGAGGAGGTGAGGGAAAAACGTGGTCTTTCCTACGGGGCTAGCAGTTATTTTTCTCCTCGTAGAGGTCTGGGGCCATTTCAGGCGTCCATATCTACCCGGGAAGATCAGACCCAGGAAGGATTAGATGTATTAAAGCAAACGATAAAAGATTTTGTCGACAATGGGCCCACTCAGGACGAACTAATCTCAGCTAAAAAAAATATTACAGGCGGATTTCCGTTACGATTGGATAGTAATGGAAAAATATCTGGATACCTTTCTGTAATTGGGTTTTATCAGCTACCTTTAGATTATCTTGAGACGTTTAATGAGAAAGTTGAATCGGTCACGCTGAATGACATTAAAGATGCTTTCCAACGTCGGCTGGATCCGGATAAATTTGTCACCGTTCTTGTTGGGCCAGTTCAGGCAGAGGATTAATCAGATAAGTCAGGTTTGAACGTGCAGGGCAAGATAAGACTGATAGGGGGCAAATGGCGGAGCAGAAAGCTTGATGTACTAGAAGCAGATAATTTAAGGCCTACGCCCAACAGAATAAGGGAAACATTATTTAACTGGTTATCGCCTTATGTCTCAGGCGCAGTGTGTCTTGATTTGTATGCAGGAACTGGGGCATTGGGGTTTGAGGCATTGTCCCGAGGGGCTGCATCGGTAATTATGGTGGATCATAACAGGGATGTGGTATTCAACCTTCAAAAACAGGCGCAAAAGCTGGGAACAAGCGCTGCGGAAATAGCAAATAGTGATGTCATGTCCTGGCTGACTCAATGCCAACAATCGTTTGATATAGTTTTTATTGATCCACCCTATCAGTCGAGATTACTCGAACCAACAATTGATAAATTAATTAACTGTAGCTGTCTTAAACAGGCTTCTCTATTATATGTAGAATCTGATAGTAATATAGACATTAATAATAACCATGTAGAGATGATTAAATCTGGTAATGCCGGTAAAGTGGAATTCCAGTTATTATCAAGCAAAAAAGATTAGCTAATGAAAGTAACCGCAATTTATCCCGGGACCTTTGATCCCATAACCAATGGCCATACAGATATTGTCATGCGTGCAACTTGCTTATTCGATAATGTGATTGTGGCGGTCGCTGGTAGCACGAGTAAAAAGACAGTTTTTTCCCTTGATGAGCGCGTAAAGATGGCGAGCAAAGTCCTGGGCGATATTGAAAATGTTGAAGTGAGTAGTTTTGAAGGACTCGTAACTGATTATGCCAAGTCAAGAGATGCAGGCGTAATTATCCGAGGATTACGCGCCGTTTCAGATTTTGAATATGAATTTCAAATGGCAAGTATGAATCGACAACTATATGCTAAAACCGAAACAGCTTTTTTAACGCCTGCAGAACAGTTCAGTTATATTTCCTCCAGTTTAGTCCGCGAAGTAGCCTCGCTAGGCGGAGACGTAAGTCCTTTTGTCCACAAGGATGTTATGCAGGCGCTAAAAAAGCGATTAAACGGCTAGATTCAGGCGGGAAATATTCAGTTTGTGGCGTTAAAAATCACTGAAGAATGTATAAATTGTGATGTTTGTGAGCCGGCATGTCCAAACAATGCTATCTTTTTTGGGGAGGAGTATTATCAAATTAACCCGACTTTATGTACAGAGTGCGTAGGTCATTATGATGAGCCTCAATGTGTCGCCCTTTGTCCCGTGGATTGTATACCTATAGATTCGGAGTGGATTGAAACAAAAGATGAGCTATTTAAAAAATATTTAACACTCAACGAAAGTAAAATACTCAAGTGAAACAAAACGCAAATATACTTTCCAGATATGCATGCAGAAAATACCTGTTTGTGTGTCTCATGTTTGCGGGATCCCCTGCTAATGCAGATGGTCCTTCTGCAAATGCAATTGCCAGCGCGCATCCTCTCGCGACTCAGGCGGGTCTGGAAATTCTTGAACAAGGTGGTAACGCGTTTGATGCTGCGGTTGCAGTCACTGCGGCCCTGGCAGTAGTTGAGCCTACAGGCTCAGGCCTTGGCGGCGGCGGATTCTGGTTGCTACATCGTGAATCAGATCAAAAAAAGATAATGATAGACGGCAGGGAAATGGCTCCTGGGTTTGCACATAAAAGAATGTACCTGGATGAAAATGACAATGTCATCGACAGGGCTTCTCTGGATGGACCTTTAGCCGGGGGGATTCCTGGTATACCGGCTGGAATTGTTTATCTGGCTATGAACTATGGTCGCCTTCCATTACAGTCATCTCTGCAACCCGCGATCAATTATGCGGAACAAGGTTTTTCTGTATCACCTGGATTACATCGACAAATCGAAAGTTCGAAAGAGAGTTTTAAACGCTACCCGTCGTCTGCTAGTATTTTTTTGTTACCTGGAGATGTTCCCTTGGCGGGGAGTATATTGGTGCAGTCAGATTTGGCATCAACCTTGAGGTCGATAGCAAATTCTGGTTTTGCAGGATTTTATCAAGGGGAAATGGCCAGTAAAATTGTTCAGGGAGTGACTGCTAATGGCGGAATCTGGACCCTGGAAGATCTGAATAATTATGTGGTTCTCGAGCGTCGACCGTTTGAAATTACTTATAAGGATATCAAGGTGACTTCTGCGTCTCCTCCGTCTTCGGGGGGGATAGTCATGGGACAGATCCTCAAAATGCTTGAGCATTTTGACCTTGAGTCCATGGACCATGTGTCAAGGGCGCATCATATTATAGAGGCCGCAAGGAGAGCATATAGGGACCGGGGTGTTTTTCTCGGTGATCCAGATTTTGCAGAAATACCAGAACAGCGCTTACTGGATGAGGATTATATCGAAGGATTGGCACTTACGATCGATCCCTTGAATGCAACCCCCAGCGATAAATTTGGAGAGTTGCCCGAGCCGAGAAGTACAGGTAATTCCACAACGCACTTTTCTATAATTGATACGGAAGGAAACCGGGTTGCGGGCACACTCAGTATTAATCGATCTTTTGGATCAAAATTTGTAATTCCCGGAACTGGCATACTTGTGAATAATGAGATGGATGATTTTGCAATTAAGCCCGCAAACCCAAACTCTTACGGTTTAATTGGTTACGAAGCCAATTCCATCGACCCGAGGAAGCGCCCATTATCGAGCATGTCTCCAACATTTGTTGAGAGTAAAGAGCGCATTGGAATCCTTGGAACACCCGGTGGAAGTCGAATTATTACCATGGTCCTATTGGGTATCCTGGATTTTTCTTCAGGTCAGTTGCCAGAATCATGGGTTGACCTGCCAAGGTTTCATCATCAGTACAAACCAGACCTTGTGTTTTTTGAAAATAATGCATTCAATCAGGAAGAACAGCAGGCATTGATTGCCAGAGGACATGAATTACGTGAGTCTCGTCGCCTTTATGGAAATATGCAGGCCATTATGTGGGACAAACGAACAAATTATGTCTATGCAGCTTCTGATAAGCGAGGCGAAGGCAGCGCTCTGGTTAAATATTCAAAAGACGAAATCAACACTGACAATTAGGACAATAATACGTCGCCCTTTGATTTTGCATTACTGATTTTATTTTTGTTTTGCATATTCTGCATGGTTGTCCAGAACGACCATAGACATAAAGCCGTTGCTGAAAATAGCCGGGCCGCCCTTCACTATTAACAAAATCTCGCAAGGTAGTTCCCCCTTGTTCTATCGCAATAGTTAATATCTTTTTTATACTTAAAGTTAGTTCTTGAAAACGGTGTGCTGAAATTCTTCCCGCTGCAATTCCGGGTCGGATCTTTCCATGAAAAAGAGCTTCATTGGCATAGATATTCCCGACTCCTGGAACAATCTTGCTATTCATGATGAGAGATTTTATTTTCAGGGTTTTGTTTCTACTTTTAAGATACAGGTATTCTCCCGTGAACTGTTCTGATAATGGTTCTGGCCCTAGATTCTTTAATAACTTATGTGATAATGGATTTTTGTTTGACCAGTGTATCGATCCAAAACGCCTTGGGTCTTTGTATCGCAATACATATCCTGAGCTTAAAACAAGATCATAGTGCTCATGCTTCTCTGGCGGCGTGTCTATCTTAACTATTCGTAGGCTGCCGGACATTCCAAGATGAATTATAGCGGCGCCTTTTTCCAGCCAAATGATTATGTATTTGCCACGCCTGGAAACTTCAAGGACGGACTGATTTTTAATATTGCTTGCGAGTCTGTGTGATATCGGCCATCTTAGTCTTTTCTCTCTAAATATGGCGTTAGTTATCTTGTTGCCTTCGAGATAAGGCAAAATGCCTCTTCGTGTTGTTTCGACTTCAGGTAGTTCCGGCATAGGTATTTATTTATCTAGCTATAATTTTTTGTGATCCGCTTTTCCAGGGGCATGTCCTGAAACTAAATTGTCTGTTAGCAGATGACGCAAACACAACTTTTATAAAAGAGAATAATTTGTTACTGACTAAGGCGTTTATTTCGCCATATAGTTATTGCAATTGTCATACTAGCCAGGGGCATGATAACAAGAAAAAAGATGCCTATTGCGCCAATGACATATGTTGATACAGTCAAATTCATATCAGATAAGGTGCGCACGGGAATTTCAATGAGATTCTCATGGTAGCCAAGCCACGAAAATATACGAATACCAAGATCAAGATTGCCTGAGTTTTCAAGATAGGTATTAGAAAGAAAGTCGCCATCTCCTACGATAATGACCCTTTGATCATGCTGTGATTCTGGCTTAGCCGCGGATATTGTTCTGCTTAATGCCAGCCCGATTGTTAGTGGGCCTTGCAGGTCATTTTCCGGGTCAAATTTTACGTCATTTTCCAGCGGAGAGCTTTCCACCCATGCCTGATTTCCAGTCATAAGTAGTGGAGCCGATATCCATGTTTTGCTGTCGCCGGGTAATATTGCCGAGGCATTCGGATAAATTGTTGTATAACTAAAATTTTTCAGTAATGGGTGTGGCGTGTACAGGCTACTGGTTATTATTGTTACTGTTGGGTCATCTATACCAATCAATTGTCCGGCAGTATCTATAACTGTTCCTCTCGCTAATTCAATTTCAAAATATCTGAGTAAGGTTTGAGATAGATTGTCCTGCTCGCCAGGATCCAGCAGCCATAAAAAATTACCTCCTCGGTCGAGATAATTGACAATTGAACTGATTTCACTCTCAAGTAATGGTATTCGTGGCCCTGCTACTACCAGAATGGAAGTATTGTCTGGTATGTCTGGTATTTCTGCGAGGTTAACAGGCTGTACGTAATAACCCCGGTTTTTAAGCTGAATGCCAAAGCCTCCAAGATCATGGTTTGCTCTTCCTAGCAAATCTCTTTCTCCATGCCCGTACAAGAAACCTACCCAGCTTTGTTTACCTTGCCACAATTTTGCAAAGGTATTCATGATTGTATTTTCGTCTGCGCTTCGGACATGTTCCATTCGCCCCTGATATTCAAATACCAGTTCTCCATTTATCCGGATTCCCAGTTCTCTGATTGTTTCTGGAGTAGTGTCAGGGTCTACAAATTCCAAAAAAATATCTGGTTTTATATTTTGGTATTTTTCTATGAATTGACTGATGGCGTTCCTGA
This sequence comes from uncultured Gammaproteobacteria bacterium, assembly GCA_943788815.1. Taxonomy (GTDB): domain Bacteria; phylum Pseudomonadota; class Gammaproteobacteria; order Eutrophobiales; family Eutrophobiaceae; genus Eutrophobius. Next base: position 1,700,388 of record CALSRS010000001.1, on the reverse strand, counting down.
GCTCATGATCTTGACGCGCATAAGCAGTAATTTTCACAGGCCCATCAATTTGGGCTAGCAAGTCTACACTTACAGTTGATAGTGAGTGTCTGTTGTTATGTGTGAGGTCTTCAATAATGGCAAATTTTGTTGATAGCCATATTAGATATACTGAAATCAAAAGAAGAAGCAGCAAACCAGGAATAATAGTAAAAATATTTTTCTTTTTTTGTAGATAAGCGCTTTTCATTACCATTCCATGGTGCGCATCATTTTGATCTTCCATATTCCCAGGATCAAAAACAATAAAGTGATAATTATAAAAAAAGAAACAGACGCTGAGTTTATTACTCCTTCTGTAAAGTTTGTAAAATGATTTGACATTGAGAGTGATTGAAATAAACGGTCAACATTAGAACCTTCTGAACTTGCCGCTGTGTGTGCGGTCCACAATAGCAGTATAGCTGTATACGATGTAATTGCGCTGACAGATTGGTGGCTGAATAAGGATGAAAAAAATAAACCAGCTGAGCAAAGACTGAATAATAGCAAGCTTGAACCAATTATACATGCTAGCAGGTGACCATAGTCTAGCGAGGTGCCTATAGATAGACTAAGCGGAACCAGGGTAATCAGGGTTAACAGAAAAATCAAAAAAAATGTTGCAGCAAAAAATTTCCCTAAAATTATTTGGTGAGCAGAGATGGGAGATGATAACAATAGTTTAATAGAGCCACTGTTAATTTCTTCACTGATTAGCCTCATTGTAAGGAGCGGGGCTATCAGTAGAAATATTAGTGCTGCACTTCTGTAATAACTTGCAATGACGACATCTGTTATGCCGCGACCTTCAAATAATGCGGGATCAGTCAAATATTTTGACAACAAGTTATAAAAAATCAATGTCAGTAAGAACTGAACTGCAGCAATTACTAACCAAGAGCTAGACGATGAAAACATCCTTCCGCATTCAAATTTAAGAACACTAGAGATCATTAGTTATTTCAGTATTATTCAGTGGCATGGTCTTGGTCTCTTTTACATAAATTTCTTCCAATGCGCTTTGGTTATTAAAAAAACTGATTGGTTGCTCCAGGACTTTTTCTCCGCTATTGATAATTATAATGCGATCACACAGCTGGAATGCTTCTGAAAGAATATGAGTAGAGAATATAATGCAATGATCTTTTCTAAGTTCTAATATCATTTTTCGCATTTCAACCATCTGGTTAGGATCCAGGCCGGAACTGGGCTCATCCAGGATTAAAACCTCTGGGGAATGAATTATGGCCTGGGCCAACCCAATTCGTTGCTGATATCCTTTTGAGAGCTTTTGAATAAGCCGCTTCCCTTCGCCTTCCAGTCCGCAAACCTGTTTTGCAATTTCAACCTGACTTTGTTGCTTGTCTGAGGGTACATTTCTAAGCTGTGCGCAATAAAGAAGGTAGGTATCAATATTACAGTCTATATAAAGTGGAGGCTTGTCAGGTAGGTAGCCAAGCGCAGATCTGGCTGATGCAGGTTGTTTTATGATGTTGAACCCGGAAATTGATACGGTCCCAGTAGTGGCTGCAAGTACGCCGGAAACTATTTGCATTAGCGTGCTTTTGCCAGCACCATTGGGCCCTAAAAATCCGGTAACCTCACCTTTCGATGCTATAAAGGATATATTGTTGAGTGCGCGTTGTTTGCCATAGTAGCGACAAATATTTTCTGCCTGCATCATAGTTGTGTCTGACATTTATGCCTATTATTCAGGTTCTTCTAATACTTTCAAGCAAGCAAACTAATATTTGTTAATGATATAGAGTTTCAGCCTACTATGCGGATAATATTTGTTGTTGTACACATTTGTATATGAATCAAACGTTAGCTTATGATAGGGATAATTAATCAAGTTAAATAGTAATTGGAGCATTAAATGTTTACAGATCTGCCAGTTTGGGCATACATAAGTATCATAGTTATCTTAACTCAAATAACGATAGCATCAGTTACAATATTTCTGCATCGCACGCAGGCACATAGATCCGTAGCATTGCATCCTCTGATGAGTCATTTTTTCAGGTATTGGCTTTGGTTAACAACAGGGATAATAACAAAAGAATGGGTTTCAGTGCATCGAAAGCACCATGCAAAAGTTGACTCCACGGAAGATCCTCACAGCCCACAGATACTTGGGCTGAAACGTGTGCTGACACGAGGTGCAGAATTGTATCGTCATGAATCCTCTAAATTGGAGACTTTGGAAAAATATGGTCATGACACACCAGATGACTGGGTTGAAAGAAACCTTTATACAAAATACTCCTATGCCGGAGTGTGGTTCATGTTGATTATAAATTGTTCTTTATTTGGCGCACTAGGATTGACAATCTGGGCAGTGCAGATGATGTGGATTCCTATATTTGCTGCTGGAGTAATTAATGGCCTGGGTCATTGGTGGGGGTATCGTAATTTTGAGCCCGAAGATGCTTCAACCAACATTTTCCCACTGGGCTTTTTTATAGGTGGCGAAGAGCTGCATAATAATCATCATGCCTTTGCAAGTTCTGCAAAGTTTTCAAATAAATGGTATGAACTAGACTTGGGCTGGTGTTGTATAAGGGCTCTTCAGTTTGCAGGTTTTGCGAGAGTAAAAAAGCTTGCGCCATCGCCTGTATTGGATTATCAGAAAAATTCAATAGATGCAGAAACAATAAAAGCCATTATATCTAATCGCTTTTACGTCATGTCTCATTATGCCTCCTCGGTTATAAAACAGGTTTACCGGGAAGAGAAAATAAAATTAAAGAGTACTCATTTGAAGATAACGCGATCTCATAAAAAATTATTAATCAGGCAAGGCAGTTTGTTAGATGATGCCGCCAAAGCCAGGTTGAATAAATTACTTAGCGAAAATGAGCAATTGAAAACCGTTTATGATTTTGGTCTAAAACTTCAATCTATCTGGCAAAATAAACACGCCAGCCAGGAAAGCTTGATGGACTCCTTAAGAGAGTGGTGTAATAACGCGGAAAAAACTGGAATCAAAGCGCTTGAAGAATTTTCCCAGACAGTCAGAGCATATAGAATGCAGGAAGTATATTAAGACAACTGCGGATATAGTTATTTTTAGTCCCTTGTTGTGGAAAGGCCGGGTCCTATTTGATTTTAGCTTCCTTGTAAATCACATGTTTCCTGGCTACCGGGTCAAATTTTTTAATTTCCATTTTATCAGGCATGTTGCGCTTGTTTTTAGTAGTCGTGTAAAAGTGCCCAGTTCCTTCAGATGAAACCAGTCTAATTTTTTCTCTTGCTGATTTTGCCATTTCTTACACCTTTATTCCGCGGGCACGGATATCAGTTAATACCGACTCTATGCCCTTTTTATCAATAATTCGGATCCCCTTGCTGCTGACTTTAAGTTTTACCCAGCGGTTTTCACTTTCCACCCAGAATTTTCGGGAGTGCAGGTTTGGTAAAAACCTCCGCTTAGTCTTGTTATTTGCATGGGAAACATTGTTTCCTGACATTGGGCGTTTTCCCGTAACCTGACATATTTGTGACATTTAACTGTACTCGATTTCTGAAAGAGCGCGAATTCTACATAAATTCGTTATATTCGCCAAGCTTGTACTGCAATATTCTTGTTTTAGCTGAAATATTACAAAAGACCCCTTTCCGCGAATGAAGTAATCTCCTGATTGCCAACAATCAGGTGGTCTAGCACCCGAATATCTATGAGCAACAAGGCCTCCTTTAATCGCTGAGTTATGTGAATATCACTTTGGCTGGGCTCAGCCACACCCGAAGGGTGGTTGTGGGCAAAGATGACGGCAGCAGCGTTGTGTTTAAGGGCCATTTTAACGACTTCTCTTGGGTAGACACTGGCGCCATCAATCGTGCCTGTAAACAGTTCCTTGTAAATGATCAATCTATGTCGATTATCCATAAATAAACACGAAAAAACCTCATGCTTGTAAGGTAATAACCTGGATTTTAAGAAATCTCGGGTGGCTTTGGGTGATGTCAATGGATGTTGGTTCTTTACATCTTCTTCAAGATACCGTCTTCCCAATTCAAGGGCGGCTATAATTTGCACATATTTCGCGGGCCCTATACCACGAGTTAAACATACACTTGCAATATCAGCCTCTAGCATTTCTCGCAGTGTTTTGAATCGGGACAAAAGGTCTCTGCCTATGTCCACCGCGGTTTTTCCCTTGGTTCCAGATTGAATGAAAATAGCCAGTAATTCAGCGTTGGAAAGTGATGCGGCGCCCTTGTCGAGCAATTTTTCTCTGGGCCTCTCATCCTCAGGCCAATCTATTATGGACATATGAACCTCCTTGTTCATCTGTATGGCTTTTACTATACAACTTTTTTCCCATTATTATAATGGCTTGTCCCATTTTTAGGGTAAACTTGTCACATGAACACATTGATAAATAAACGAATATTGGTGGGTGTATGCGGAGGTATTGCCGCATACAAGACCGCTTATCTGATTCGTGGCCTCATTGAGAGTGGTGCTGAGGTTGAGGTGGTGCAGACCCACGGAGGCACCCAATTTGTCACGCCTTTAACGTTTCAGGCATTATCAGGACGACCTGTACACAGCAGACTACTACACCATGATAGCGAAGCAGGGATGGGTCACATATCTCTTGCGAGATGGGCTGATTTAATTGTTGTTGCCCCTGCAACAGCGCATTTTATATCAAAGCTGGCTCATGGAATGGCAGATGACCTGTTGTCTACAATTTGTCTTGCTGCTGATGTCCCAATTTTGGTTGCACCTGCTATGAACCGGCAAATGTGGAATAACCCCGCAACTCAGGCAAATATTCAAACAATTCAGAGCAATGGTATTTCCATCATTGGTCCGGGCGTCGGTGATCAGGCCTGTGGAGAGTCGGGGCCGGGAAGAATGCTGGAACCAGATGAAATAAAATCTTCTATCAATGCACATTTTCGCAGTTCATTGCTTAGTGGCGCGAACGTACTAATAACGGCAGGGCCCACCAGGGAATCAATAGATCCGGTAAGATTTATAAGCAACCATAGTTCAGGGCGCATGGGGTTTGCGGTTGCGCAAGCAGCACTGGAAGCTGATGCCAGGGTTACGCTTATTGCTGGGCCAGTATCAATTAACCCCCCAGATCGTGTTACTTATGTGCCGGTTACAACAGCATTTGAAATGCAGTCAGAGGTTTTTAGAGAAATTGAAGATACTGATATCTTTATTTCTGCAGCAGCAGTTGCAGATTATCGGTGCGTAGATGTCGCCGATCAAAAAATTAAAAAATATGAGGATAACTTAAGCTTACAGCTGGAAAAAAATCCAGATATTATTTCTAATGTCACTAAGAGTTCGCATAAACCATTTACTGTGGGTTTTGCAGCAGAAACTGATGATCTGGCAAATAATGCGAAAAGCAAATTAAAGGCAAAAAAAATGGATATGATTGCCGCCAACCCTGTAGGGAAAGATAAGGGTTTTGATTCTGAGTACAATACGATCGAAGTTTTTTGGAATGATGGGCATCTTAATCTAGGTACATCTTCAAAACAGAAACTGGCAAGAAACCTAATTAAGCTCATTGCAAGCCGATATGATGAAAAACATCCAGATTAAATTACTTGATAGTAGATTAGGGGATGTATTCCCAATGCCATCTCATGCGACACCGGGATCAGCCGGGATGGATCTTTGCGCTTGTTTAGAGGAGACGACAACAATCGCGTCAGGTGACTCCGTTCTTGTGCCGGCGGGCTTTGCCATGCATATTCTTGACCCATCTATTGCCGCGATAATATTACCAAGATCCGGACTGGGTCATAAAAAAGGTATTGTATTAGGTAATCTGGTGGGCTTAATTGACTCCGATTATCAGGGGCAGGTGTTTATATCAGTATGGAACCGGGGAAAGGAACCGGTAACAATTTCTCCTGGAGAAAGAATAGCGCAAATGATATTTGTGCCTGTCATACAAGCTAAGTTGGATGTGGTAGATAGATTTGATGAGACAAAAAGGGGTGCCGGGGGATTTGGGCACACTGGTGTTAATATATTAAGCAAGGAACCCTAGCAATGGTTGGTGGACCAGTATCAAATAAAAAGATTAGCAGGCGGATGAAGCGTAATGCCGTTATTGGGCTTGCATGCCTGGTGGTAATGTCAGGCATTTTGTTGTTCGTAATAAATTATTCATCAAGTAATGATTCTACTGGTGTTGAGGTAAACACAGATATCAAGGAATTGAATGAGCAAGCAAGATCGTATGCTAATGAGCTTGCAAATTATTTTGGTGCATTTAGTAATCAGTTAACAGAGTATGCGAATAATAATTCAACTAAATCACTTTTTCAGTCCGGCACGGATGAGCAGCTGATACAGGAGGCTAATACTGTATCAGCTCAATTTGCATCTGCCCTGAAAGTAAGGCTGTTAAGGCCGGGGCAGTATCAAGCGGATACCGTCAGCAATCCTCCATTGAGCTTTGGTTCCATTGCCATGTTGAATACAGTTGAGCGGTCTACCGGTCCGGTTGCTGCTGAGGCATTATTATTTGGAGCTGATAATCAGCACATCGTACTTGTCGAGAGGGTTAAGGATCAGGGAGGCCAATTAATTGGCATTGTGCATTTAAGTCTCTCCGTCTCAATATTTCAGCAAGCATTGGATAGTCTCAATCTAGAAGGTGGATATCTTGAAATTCAACAGTCATCAACGAGGGCTACTCTGGTTTTAGGAAGCGCTGGAGATAGACAATTACAAACGGGAACACCAGGTTCAGTTTCTATTGCAGGGACACGATGGACAATTTCATACTGGCCTTCTTCATCAGGCGGTAATCAGATTGTATCTGCGAGCGCAGCTATGACGCCATTAATATTCTTAATAGTGGGTTTGCTCGTAGTATGTGCAATTGGGGCTCTATATTATCTAAAAAGAAATAAACCAGTTACATCTTCTGGCAACAACAGCAATGAAACCAACTACCAGGGTGCGATCAAGGCAATTATGGAAGGTACACATCCAGGAATGGAAAAATTAATCAAGCATTTTCCAGGCATTATTCAGTCAACAGATGTAAAAGCGGAAATATCTGAGGCCCTTGAGGGGGATGATATTACCAGTATTGCTAGTTTGGACTCGATTGAAGATCAGGCGGACGATTCAGATTTTTTTGATATTACGCAACCCAGGGATGAGATGCCAGAGGAGCAAAAAGAAGAGTCTACGCCCACCTCTTCTTCGCCGGAGGATATTCCAAAAGTCATTTTTAGAAAATATGATATCAGGGGTAAAGTGAAAAATGAATTAACAGCGGATGTTGTTAGAAAAATTGGCATGGCGATAGGCTCTCAGGCTAATGACATGGAAGAGAAAACCATTATCGTTGGCCGGGATGGAAGACATTCCAGTCCAGAATTAGCAAAAAACTTAATAGAGGGGTTAACGTCAACTGGTAGAGATGTTATCGATGTTGGCATAGTGCCAACTCCCGTTCTATATTTTGCCACACATCACTTTAATACAGGTAATGGTGTGATGGTGACAGGTAGTCACAACGGCCCGGAATACAATGGTTTGAAAATAGTGTTGGGAGGAAATACATTATCAGAAGAAAAAATTATTGCGCTTAAAGATCGTATTTCGGCGAGTAATTTCAGTTCAGGTAATGGTAATGTTAAATCAGAAGAAATTCTGGCAGAGTATCTTCGCAGGATTGGAGAAGACATCCCCGTCGCTTTTGGGAATTCTTTTAAACTGGTAGTAGATTGTGGCAATGGCGCAGCAAGCGTGGCTGCATCTCAGTTATACAAGGCAATGGGCCATGATGTGGTCGAATTGTATTGTGAACCCGATGGAAACTTTCCAAATCATCATCCAGATCCAAGCCAGCCGGAAAACCTTAAAGATTTAATCGATAAGGTAAAGGAGACTGGCGCAGATCTTGGTTTTGCATTTGATGGTGACGGTGACCGATTGGGCGTGGTGGATGCAAATGGCGATATTTTATGGCCTGACAGACAGATGATGGTATTCGCTCGAGATGTCCTGTCTAGAAACCAGGGCGCCGAAATCATTTTTGATGTTAAATGTAGTAAACATCTTAAGACAGTTATTGAGTCCAATGGCGGAAAGCCACTTATGTGGAAAACTGGACATTCTCTCATTAAGAGCAAAATGAAAGAAACTGGATCTCCTCTGGCTGGTGAGATGAGTGGGCATATCTTTTTTGGTGAGAGGTGGTATGGCTTTGATGATGCCCTATACTCTGGCGCAAGAATGCTTGAGATTCTGACCAACGCTAAGGCAGATCCCGCCGAATTTTTTGCTGAATTTCCATCAGGAATAGCGACACCAGAATTGAAGATAGATCTGCCAGAAGCTGAACATGAAAAATTCATGTCAGATCTTGAGACCAGGATTTCCTTTGAGGAAGCAGAAATAATTTCTATAGATGGTTTCAGAGTCGAGTTTGCTGATGGGTGGGGATTAATCCGACCATCAAACACAACACCGTGCCTGGTTGCCAGGTTTGAAGCAGATAGCCAGGAGGCATTGGAGAAAATCCAGGGGCAATTTAGGAATCTTATAAAGTCAATAAACCCTGACCTAACAGTGCCGTTCTGAAATTTAAACAAGATCCTAACGTGTAGACGGTTAATTTAGTATGAATAAAAACCAGTCAAAATTTACTCCAGAGTCTGACATCGCATCTGTCCTTAATGAAGCGCTGCCTTATATCAAACGTTTTTATAAAAAGACGATTGTTATCAAGTATGGCGGTAATGCCATGGAAAATGAAAATTTAAAAACCAGTTTTGCTAGAGATGTAACTTTAATGAAACTGGTTGGGATGAATCCAGTTATTGTGCACGGCGGGGGACCACAAATCGGTAAATTTCTTTCAAAAATGGGAAAAGAATCAAAGTTTGTTCAGGGTATGCGCGTAACAGACAGTGAGACTATGGATGTTGTTGAGATGGTCTTGGGAGGGTTGGTTAACAAGGAGATTGTAAATCTGATTAATCAAAATGGTGGTAATGCTGTGGGCTTGAGCGGAAAAGATGGCAGCATGATACGCGCGAAAAAATTACTGTTGCCTGAAGATGCCCCGGAAATAAATGTCCCTGAAATTATAGATATGGGTCATGTGGGTGATGTTGAAGAAATAAATACCTCGGTTATAGACATGCTTATAAAAGGTGATTTTATACCAGTGATTGCACCTATTGGAGTGGGCGCTGATGGGCAGTCCTATAATATAAATGCTGACTTGGTAGCATGTCATATCGCGAAGGATCTGAAAGCCGAGAAGCTGATTATGCTTACAAATACCCCAGGCGTTCTAGATCATAACAATAAGGTCTTAACGGGCCTGTCTAAAACAGATGTTACCAAGTTGATTAAAAACAAAACTATAGTTGGAGGGATGCTGCCAAAGATAAATTCAGCATTAGAAGCAGTTAGCTCTGGCGTAGAAAATGTCCATATCATTGATGGGAGAGTTGAGCATGCCGTGTTACTAGAAATTTTTACCGATAGCGGTGTTGGCACATTGATAAAAAAGATGAATGATTAATATTTAATGGCTACGACAAAAAAAATAGACAGAAAACAGAACATACTGGAAGTTTTGGCCAGAGAGCTTGAGAGTAACCCTGGGTCTAGAATTACAACTGCGGCATTGGCAAAAGCTGTGGGAGTTTCCGAAGCTGCCCTGTATCGGCATTTTGCAAGCAAGGCAAAGATGTACGAAGCATTAATTGATTTCGCTGAAGATACTGTGTTTGGACTGATAAATAAAATTCTAGAACAAGAGAAGACGGTAGAAAAAAGATGTGAGCGAATTCTTTTACTTGTGCTTGGTTTTGCAGAACGGAATCCTGGTATTGCCCGTGTGCTATTGGGAGACGCCCTAGTTGGCGAGAACGAAAGATTAAGAATACGGGTTGCCAAATTTTTTGAAAGAATTGAAACGCAGTTGAAGCAAATTCTAAGAGAAGCAAATTTGTCAGGCGGGTCACGCGCATCTCAATCAATAGATGCTACAGCCAATCTGATTATGGTAATTATTGAAGGGCATGTTAGCGAATACATCAGGTCCGAATTCGAAAAAAAACCCACTGCCAAACTTGATCAGCAATGGGTTTTATTGAAAGAGTCTTTGTTTAAATAATTTATAGCAATCCTTTTAGTTCTTTAAAGCGCTGTATATTTGCAGCATACTCAGCGTTAGTTTCTTCTTTTTCTTTTTTTCGCGCAGAGATGTAACTCCTTTTATTTGCAACCTGCCTTTGTAATTCCTCGATATCTGCTAATAAAGCATCGTTTGGTGCCTTACCAGAACGCTCAGCAGTAGCTGCGGCCTGGATACGTTTGTCGAGGTCCTGTTGAATAGTTTCTGATTGTTTATTTGCTAGCGTAATGCTCGAATCTATAGCCTTCAGCCTTTCATCTCTGGCCCGTTCAATCTCAATGACATTGGTGTATGTGGCCAATAATATATTATCAGCCTTTTTCTTCTCAGCTATTACACGTTTTTCTTCAGCTAGCAGCACTTTTTGTTGGGCATCTGCTGCGAGTTCTTCCTTGGTTCTTACGCGTGATTGCTCATCTATAACCATGCCAGACTTGCTGATTTCCTGATGTCCTTGTTGCGAATATTCAGGCGGCACACGATTTCCACATTCTCTTACGCCTTCATTATTGGTCCAGCATTTAATTGCAGCATTTGCATGCATGCTTACCATTAGAAGACAGGCTGCCGCCAGAAATTTGGGAAGTGTTTGTTTATTCATTTGATTTTCCCTTAATTTTTGGTGTGAAGTTTGATTATTTTAGTACCCTGATGAAATTTTATTAATAGTTTTGAGTCAATATAATTCAATTGATTCCATAGTTTTCTTGATATTTCCGTATGTCATTGAGATATTTTGAAAATCTGTCTGTATTTTCAATGTATTCTATTAGCAAATCCAGGCTAATTATACTTATAACCGGGATATTGTGTCGCTTTTCAACCTCCTGTATGGCCGAAAATTCACCTGTCCCTCTTTCCTGGCGGTCAACAGCAATAACAACACCGCTCGCCTTTGCATTTGCATGCTGGATTATTTGCATGGACTCATTTACGGAAGTTCCAGCGGTGATCACATCATCGATAATTAATACCTTGTTTTTCAATGGCGCGCCTAATATTGCCCCTCCTTCTCCATGGTCTTTTACCTCTTTGCGGTTAAAACAAAATGGAACAGATCTACCGTGGTGGAGATTCAATGAGATTGCCAGGGTAGATACCAGAGGAATTCCTTTGTAAGCAGGTCCATATAGCATGTCAAAACTAATACCAGAATTAATAATTGCAGCCGAATAGTATTCGCCTAAACGCTGTAGACTTTCACCATCATTGAATAGTCCGGTATTAAAAAAGTATGGGCTAAGCCTGCCTGATTTGAGTTTGAATTCACCAAATTTAAGAACATCTTTGCTGATTGCAAACTCAATAAAATCCTGTTGATACTGATTCATCTAATGTGTGCCGTAAAATTGGAATTTTAAATAGTCAAAATAGCATATCAGATTTGTTTAATAATCATAGGACCGCATATAAATATGTAATGTGACAATAAATAATATTAGTATTGTTGGTTTTAAGACATAAAGGAAATATATGAGGGTTGTTAGTTTAAATACAAACGGGATCAGGGCCGCACATAGAAAAGGATTGTTTACCTGGCTAAAACGATCCCGTGCAGACGTTCTATGTATACAGGAGACAAAGGCTCAGGTTGAACAGCTCAGTGATGAGATACTAAAACCAACTGGTTTCTATTCATTTTTTAATGATGCAGAAAAAAAAGGATACAGCGGGGTGGCTATTTATACACGTAGACATCCAGACAAAATTCAATCAAATCTTGGATGGAAACATGCAGACAATGAAGGCCGATTTATTCAGGCAGACTTTGGCGATTTAAGTATTATTTCAGTATACCTTCCGTCTGGATCATCAGGTGATGAAAGGCAAAATGTTAAATTTGACTTTATGAAGAAATTTTTACCAAAGCTGAAGTCTATGGGTAAAAGCAAAAGGAAATATATTTTGTGTGGTGACTGGAATATTGCTCATAAGGAAATAGACCTTAAGAATTGGCGTGGTAATCAGAAAAATTCAGGATTTCTACCAGAAGAGAGAGAATGGATGGATGTTGTATTTGGCAAAACAGGCTTAGTAGATGCATTCAGGGTTGTAAACACCCAGCCAGATCAATACACATGGTGGTCAAACAGAGGGCGCGCTTGGGATAAAAATGTTGGATGGCGTATAGATTATCACGTCGTATCTTCAGATCTGGATGATAAAATAATTAAAGCAAGTATTTACAAGGACCAGCGCTTTTCAGATCATGCCCCACTAATCATAGACTATGATATCAATTTTTAATTAACGCTAGTCAGTAAAAAACTGTTGAGAGAAGCTAAACCGGTAGGTATTTTCTTCTCCTGCTGGTGTCACGGCAATCTCAAATTTCAAGGTTTCCCTGTGGTTAACTTGTGATTCAGCAATGTAATAAACTGCACCCTGGTCATTTAATTCCCTGACTTCAAATGTCTTAAGTTGCGCGCTGAGGTTAGTTGCAGATGCTTCAACCTGCGCGCGTACTGGCTTGACGCTTGCGTCCATTACTTTTTTTAATACGGAAATATTCAGCAAGGCCCGGTTTTTACTCCGGGTAATATTATATGATCTTGCAACATCAGCAGTTAATACATCTGTTGTGAAAGCGCTGTAATGAATTGTATAGTCACCAAAATCCTTAGACTGATCGGCATGTGCAGTTGATAGACCTAAAAGAAATAAGCTAAATAAAAGTGAGTAGCATCTCTTCATGAAACGACCCCCTGTAGTTATATTTGTATTAAATATAACTATATCAGACTACACGAGAATCAGAAGATTGAATTTGTTTGAGGACTAACACTCTGAATTAACAGGAAAATCTATCATTAAAAGCGTGCAGGAAAAGACAATGATATTCCAAAATGTTCAAGAGGGGTTGCGACCAGGATAATAGACAACTGGAGTATGATTATTACCAGTATTGGGGAAAGGTCCAGGCCGCCTATAGGCGGGATAAATTTACGTGCTGGACCTAATAGAGGTTCAGTTAGACGATTTAAAATGACAGTAGCGGGATTATAAGCGCCAGGACTGACCCAGCTTAATATCACTTGAATAAAAATTGATATCATAAAAATATTTATTACCAATTTAAGAATTCCAGCAAGGCTAAGAATAAACAGACTGTGTAATGCCAGTACCCTGCCGCTAGATATCAATGTAATTAGGGATATTTTAACGGATATAATTATCAACATTAGTACGACAGACGACCAGTCTTTGCCCTTGAACCCCGGAACAAATTTTCGAATATATTTAAGTGGTGGATTGGTGATTTTTACAAGCAATTGTGAGATTGGATTATAAAAATCTGCACGAAATAGTTGCAGCAAAAAACGCAATGCTACAGCAAGGAGGTAAATGTCAAAGACTGTGGTGATTAAAAAGATAAACGCTTGGCTGAAATAACCGCCTGACATCATGTGTTTCCAAATTCTACAGCAATTTCTTCAGACCTTTTTTTTGCCGCCAGCAAGGCTTTAAAAAATACTTCTTCAATTTTGCCTTTATCTATTAAAACATTCAGTGCCGCTTCTGTGGTCCCTCCCGGTGAAGTGACTTGCTGCCTAAGCAGGCCTACATCAGATTTGCTCTCCAGCGCCATTTTCGCAGCGCCAAAAGCTGTTTCAATTGTTAAAATTCTAGCTTGCTCATGAGATAATCCCAGTTTTGTTGCTGCCTTTTCCATGCATTCCATGACAAGAAAGAAATATGCAGGACCACTTCCTGACAACGCTGTAACCGCGTCCATTAGTTCCTCCTTATCAAGCCAGATAGCCAGCCCGACTGAGCGCATAATTTCTTCAGCGAGAATTTTTTGGTCCTTCTCTACAGCAGGGCTGGCATATAGAGCACTAGCGCCTGTTTGTATTAATGCCGGGGTATTTGGCATGACTCTGACGACCGGGTAATTATCACCTATATGTTTTTGTATAGATGAAATTTGAATGCCTGCAGCTATAGATATCAATAAAGGCTTGGACCTGATTAATTCCGGGGAGATTTGGCGAACAACATCAAGCAGGTTTTGAGGTTTGATTGCTAATACAATAACGTCTGTGCCGTGTACTGCCTCGATATTCTCGTTAAGAACACGAATTCCGTATTGCTTGCTGATACTTTCACTTTTAGTTCGGTCGGGTTCTGCGCCGTTAATTGAATCAGGATTATGGCCATTTGAAATTAGCCCCCCGATCAGACTGCAACCCATGTTTCCGCAGCCAATAAATGTCAATTTTGTGTTTTTCATTTTCAATCAAATGATACCATTTGTTTTGAGAGCCTATCTCAAAATTATCCATGAATAGCATTGCTGGTGGAAATATTTGTATTGCTGGCGTTTCAAGTCCTGGTACTTTATCGCCAAGAGCGCGATTATTTGCCGTTCCAAGATAAGTATTTATTTGTTTCAGCGAATGTTTTTTTTATTATTTATACGTTGACCAAATATCGAGGTGCCGATTCTGACCATAGTTGCCCCCTCGGCTATTGCTGCTTCGAGATCATTACTCATACCCATAGACAGAGTATCTACAGGAACACCTCGTTTTTGCATACTTTCAAATATCTCCCTTAGCTGGCGTAGTGAGGAACGCTGATCATGTAATTTAGTCTCTAGCGCAGGAATTCCCATGAGACCTCGTAGCCTGAGTTGCGGGTGTTCCATGATCAGAGGGATTAATGAATCAATGTCCGATAGCCCTGCCCCCGATTTTGATTCTTCTCCGCTGATGTTGATTTGTATGCATATATTCAGTGGTCCAAGTTCTGGTGGCCTTGCATCCCCTAGTCGCATTGCAATTTTTTCCTTATCTACAGTCAAGACCCAGTCAAAATTTTCGGCAATTTGTCGTGTTTTATTTGATTGTACTGGACCAATAAAATACCAGTTTGGCTGATATCTGCCCAGTTCTTGGATCTTAGGTAATGCCTCTTGTAGATAATTTTCACCAAAGTCCATGAGTCCTGCTGATATCGCCATTTTAATAATATTTGTAGGCTGAGTTTTACTTACAGCAAGTAGCGAAACTGAGCCCATTTCCCGCTGGTATTTTTGCTCTGCAACATGGATTTGTTGCAATACTAATTTGATATTTTTTTCGATATTTTCCACGTTATTTTGATAAGCTAGTCGGTGAAAAATCAGTACTATATGATTGTAAAAAGGGGTATCTTCTAAAATAGAATTATACGGCTGGAAGGTATATCAAGATACGTCTATTTCAGTAATATTAACTTCAAAGAGGGATCTTAGGTAAATACCTTGAGTTTTAATCTTAATAATAAATTCTGGAGAGCACGATGGATATAGGTGAATTACTCGCATTTGGGGTAAAGAATGGTTGCTCGGATTTGCATTTATCGGCAGGACTACCGCCAATGATACGAGTTGATGGGGATGTCAGGAAGATAAATATACCACCAATGGACCATAAAGAGGTTCATGACATGGTTTATGACATCATGAACGATAAGCAACGAAAGGACTATGAAGAATTTCTTGAGTGCGACTTTTCGTTTGAGATACCTGGTCTTGCCAGGTTCAGGGTAAATGCATTTAATCATAACCGAGGATCAGGGGCAGTATTTCGAACCATTCCATCTGAAATACTTTCTCTGGAACAGCTAGGCGCGCCGAAGATTTTTGAAGATATTTCAGATACGCCCAGGGGAGTAGTGTTGGTTACCGGACCTACAGGATCCGGTAAGTCGACAACGTTGGCGGCGATGGTAAACCATAAAAATGAAACTGAATATGGTCATATACTCACGGTAGAAGACCCAATCGAATTTGTACACACAAGTAAAAAGTGTCTGGTTAACCAAAGAGAGGTGCATAGAGATACCTTGGGTTTTAACGAAGCACTCCGTTCAGCACTTAGAGAAGACCCTGATGTCATTTTGGTGGGCGAAATGCGAGACCTTGAGACTATCAGGTTGGCATTGTCAGCTGCAGAAACAGGACATTTAGTATTTGGTACATTGCATACCAGCTCAGCGGCCAAGACCATAGATCGTATAGTTGACGTCTTCCCTGCTGAAGAAAAGGACATGGTCAGGGCGATGTTATCTGAATCTTTAAAAGCGGTCATATCTCAAACCTTGTTAAAGAAAAAGGGTGGCGGGCGTGTTGCCGCGCATGAAATTATGATGGGAACACCTGCAATTAGAAACCTCATCAGGGAAAACAAAATCGCTCAAATGTATTCAGCAATTCAGACCGGCGCCCAGTTTGGTATGCAGACCCTGGATCAAAACCTGCAACAACTGATTGATAAGGGTCTGGTAGATAAAAACGAAGCTAAATCCAAAGCTGCAAACAAAGACAACTTCTAATTAACTAAATTTAGTATTGAGAGGGGAGTAATGGAAAGAGAACAAGCTATCAAGTTTATGCGCGACCTTCTCAAACTGATGATAGAGAAGAAGGGATCCGATCTGTTTATAACCGTTGGGTTTCCGCCAGCCATGAAAGCACAAGGCAAATTGTCGCCCATGTCCAAAACTGCACTTACGGCAGAAAATACCAAGGCCTTGGCATACGCCATCATGAACGACAGGCAGTTAAAAGAATATGAGGCCACCAAGGAATGTAACTTTGCTGTTGCCCCGGCAGGAATAGGACGATTTCGCGCAAATGCATTCATACAACAGAGCTATTGCGGAATGGTAATGCGTGTGATTGAAACAGAAGTACCAAATTTTGATAAGTTAGGCTTACCCGAAGTCTTGAAAGAAGTGGTAATGGTAAAGAATGGCCTGGTAATCATGGTAGGAGGAACGGGTTCGGGTAAATCAACTTCGTTGGCAGCTATGATTGATTACCGAAATCAGAATAGTTACGGTCACATAATAACCATCGAAGACCCTATTGAATACGTCCATCCACATAAAAACTGTATCATTATGCAGCGTGAGGTTGGAGTGGATACAGATGATTGGGAAATCGCCCTCAAAAATACCCTCCGGCAAGCGCCTGATGTCATTCTCTTGGGAGAAATCAGGGATAAGGACACGATGGAATTTGGTATTGCCTTTGCAGAGACTGGTCATTTGGCCATGGCAACACTACACGCCAACAGTTCAAACCAGGCATTAGACCGTATAATTAACTTCTTTCCTGAGGAAAGGCGGACCCAATTGCTTATGGACTTGTCGTTGAATTTAAAGGGAATCATCTCACAGAGGTTGGTAAAGACGCCGGATGGCAAGGGGCGTCATGCCGCGATTGAAATTCTGCTTAATTCTCCATTGATACAGGACTTGATTCTTAAAGGCGAGGTACATGAAATCAAGAATATCATGTCGAAGTCAAGAGAGCAGGGTATGCAGACATTTGACCAGGCATTATTTGATCTACAGCAGGCCGACAAGATATCTTATGAAGAGGCCTTGCGTAATGCTGATTCTGTTAACGAGTTGCGATTAAAGATTAAATTGGAAGGTAAGGATGCCAAGGATAGTGACAAGCTGGCGGGTCTTGATCATCTGAGTCTTGAGGAAGACGAAGAAGAATCAGGAATGATGAAGTAAGGACAAACCCAGGACAAACCCAGGACAAACCCGGAGATACATTGAATGGACATACTTCCCTATCTTAAGCTAGTGGTCGAAAAAAGTGCGTCAGACCTGTTTATTACAGTGGGCTCGCCTGTGAAGGTAAAGCTGGAAGGTAAGGCAACACCCGTCGGCAAAACTGTGCTTGATGGCAATATGTGCAAGGCTGCGGCATATGGGATCATGAATAATAAGCAGATTGAGCAGTTTGAGGAGAACATGGAGTCTGACTTTGCCATCCCCATGCCTGATGGATCAGCAAGATTTCGTGTCAATGTATTCAAGCAACGCGGCGAAGTCGGGATGGTGCTTCGAAGGATTCCAAGTGAGATACCCGAGTTAGACCAGCTTGGCGTCCCTGATGTATTAAAGGACCTCATCAATAATAAACGTGGCCTGCTACTTATGGTAGGTGCGACTGGTTCTGGAAAATCAACGACATTGGCAGCTATGATTAATCATAGAAATGAGACCATGTCTGGCCATATATTAACAATCGAAGATCCGGTTGAATTTAGTCATCCAAATAAAAAATCAATATTAAATCAGCGTGAAGTTGGTGTAGATACCCTGTCCTACGCCAATGCACTTAAGGCCTCATTGCGTGAAGCGCCGGATGTGATTCTAATCGGTGAGATTCGTGACAGAGTCACTATGGAAGCTGCTCTAGAACTTGCTAATACAGGGCACTTGGCTATTTCAACTTTACATGCCAATAATGCAAACCAGGCTATGGAGCGTGTCATAAATATGTTTCCTCAGGCGCTCCATAAACAGTTATTCATGGACCTGTCGTTAAACCTTCGGGCGGTTGTTTCTCAAAGGCTGGTGATGGCGGTAGACGGAAAACGCTGTGCAGCAATTGAGGTACTTATTAATACGCCACACATTGCAGAATTAATCCTCAAAGGGGAAATAGAGCAGATTAAAGAAGCCATGGAAGGTAGTGGGCAGCGCGGCATGCAAACATTTGATATGGCATTACATAATTTATATAAAGAAGGAAGAATTGAACTTGAAGAGGCGCTAGGCAACGCAGATTCAAGGACTAATCTTGAAGCTAAGATTAACTTTGGATAATTTTAGAATAATAGAATGTATATTACTCATAAATGAACAGGGCAGGTTTATAAGATGAAAAGAGTTATGATTGCTTGTATTTTCTTAACGTCATTTATTAATGTCGGTGTCGTGTTTGCCCAGAACCAGATGGAAGAACTCGTCATTACAGGAACACGAGGTGAAATTGAAGTTGGCAATGTTCCAGCGTCCGTGAGTAGAGTTGATGAAGACATTATCCAAACAGCTCAACAGCAACTAACCCTTGAAGAGTCGCTGAAAAGAGTGCCAGGCGTTTTTCTGCAAAATAGTCATAATTTTTCCCAGGCACAAAGAATATCCATACGCGGTTTTGGTGCTCGTTCTGCTTTTGGCATCAGAGGAATAAAATTAATTATTGATGGTGTCCCGGCAACGATGCCAGATGGTCAGGGAAATGTAGATGAAATAGATCTGGGTTCAGTTACCAGCATTGAGGTGGCAAGAGGACCGTCATCCTCATTATATGGATCTGCCTCTGGAGGTGTGATTAATATCATAACTGAGGATGGCCCAGAAGAAGCTTTCGCTGAAGGTAGAATATCTGTCGGTGAGTTTGGATTTAGAAAATACCAGCTGAAAACAGGCGGGCAATACGAAAAACTTAATTACCTGCTTAGTGGTTCTATTACTGATCTGGATGGATTTAGGGGGCATTCATTTGTTGACAGAAATTCATTGAATACAAAAATAAAATATCAAATTGATGAGCACGGGGAATTGGCAGCTACATTTAATTTATTAGATATTCCAGATATGGGAGATCCTGGTGCCTTGAATGCTGCAGAGGTAGAAGCCAACAGAAGCCAGGGTCGCGACAGAAATATATTATTTAATGGAGGCGAAGAGAGAAGTCAACAAAGGTTGGGATTAACCTATCGCCGCACACTTGCGCAAGGTCATGAAATTCTGTTCAGAAACTATTATACCTTTCTTGATTTTGGAAATAGATTGCCTTTCGAAGGCGGTGTCCCTGAGAGCAATGGCGGTCAGGTGCAGTTTGACCGGACATTTATTGGTGGAGGCGGCCAATATACTTATTCACAGGAGATTATGGATTATACCATCAGGTTTATTGCAGGCTTTGATATAGATTACCAACAAGATGACAGAAAACGTTTTGTTAATTTGGAGGGTGGAGCAAGAGGTGAATTAACCTTTGACCAGTTGGAAGAAGTGATCAGCAAAGGTTTTTACATGCAAAGTGAATTTGCAGTATTGGAAAACCTTCAGGTTACCGTTGGCGCAAGGTTTGATGAAATTGATTTTGATGTTTCGGATGATTTCCTTGCCAATAATTCTGGAGACGATTCAGGCAGTTCCAAATTTGACAAATTAAGCCCCAGATTTGGTCTGCTATGGGACCCAGCAGATTGGGTGAATCTATATTTTAATTTTTCAACAGCATTTGAAACGCCAACCACAACAGAGTTTGCAAATCCTAATGGTGGTGGTTTTAATCAAAGTCTAAAAAGCCAGGTAGCAAATAATGTTGAATTAGGTGCAAAGGGTCGTATCGAAAGCAAAATTCCTCTTGAATATGAGTTTGCCGTCTACAGAATAGAAGTTGATAATGAATTGGTGCCGTTTGAAGAAGATGGCTTTACTGGCAGAACTTTTTTTCGAAATGCAGGAAGCTCGCTTCGTGAAGGGCTGGAGGCAGGCATAACGGCAAGGCTTTTTCCCGTCTTATCGGCAAGTCTGGCCTATAGTGCTATCGATGCTGCATACAGGAGATACCGCACTACCACAGATAACTTCTCGGGAAATAAGCTTCCTGGGATCCCGGATCAGCAGCTTCATGCAGAATTACGATATGATTCCTCAGGTGGATTATATAGCGTTCTCGACTTGTTATATGTTGATAGTTTTTATGCAAACGATTCCAATAGTGTGGAATCGAATTCATATACAGTTTCAAATTTTCAATTAGGTTACAAGAAGGAGCTTGAAAAGTGGCAGGTGATGCCATACGTGAGTATCAACAACCTGTTTAATGAAAAATATAATTCTAACGTTCGTCTCAATGGTGGTTTTGGTAGATTTTTTGAGCCTGCACCCCAGCGTAATTTCAATGGTGGCGTATCAGCAAGATATACTTTTTAATATTTAGTTGAATTTATTATTGAGGAAAAACAGTGCCTGCTTCAAATACGGGCCCATCAACACAAACTCTTTTCATCGCTTGTCCTGACTCAGTATTTACCATTACCGTGCAACCCGCGCACCCACCAACCGCACAGGCCATATATTCTTCAAGTGAAACCTGGCAAGGTAAATGATATTTGTGAGCAAGCTTTGCAACGGCTTCTAGCATTATGGTTGGACCACAACTGAATATTTCAACCTGTTGTAGGCGCTCTGGGTCAAGAGTATCCAGCCAAATTTTTGCCAGATCCGTTACAAATCCATCATAACAGCCGGTATAACCTTGTTTACTAGTAAGCCGACTTGGTATGCCCCAGTCTTCCATTAGTGGCATGCTGGCAATGACGCCATCAGGAAGTCCATCGACCATTATTTTTGATGGCGTAACCTGAAAGGGAAATGATATTTCAGATCCAGCTATAAGCAAGGGCTTGCAGTTTTTGTGATTATTTTTAATATGTTCCGCAAGAAATACCATTGGAGGAATTCCCACGCCCCCACCTAATAATAGCGGTAGTTTTCGATAACCTGTTGATTTAAATGGCACGCCTATAGGCCCTAGTAAATTTAGCCTATCCCCCTGGCATTTCTTAGATAACAACTCTGTGCCCTCACCATGGACTTTATACAATATGTCTATGAAGCCTTTGTCTGGTTCGGCGCGCATTATAGACATTGGTCGTCGCATAGGAATGGAGTGATCGCATTGTAGATGAATAAAATTACCTGGCATGGCTTCCTTTGCTGTAAGTGGTGCATACAGTCGTAGGACATACTGTTGATCAGAATAACATTTGTGCTCTACGACTTTTGCATCTTCCAGATTGATTGTATTACGAGATGTTTGTGACATGGTGACTTTTATAAATTAAATAGAATTTGCATTGGAACATTGGGAAGTCGAGATATAAAACTATAGTTCGTATGATTACTTATCCTGATATACGATATTACCATTGATGATGGTATGTGTTACTTTTCCTTGCATTTGCCAGCCGTCAAAAGGGGTACATTTCCCTTTACTTATCAGTTTTGAACTGTCTACAGTCCAGGCTGAATTCGGATCATAAATAATTACATCCGCTGTGCTGCCGGGTTCCAGCGTTCCCAGCGGCTTATTTATAATGTTGGCGGCATGACTTGTTATATATTGTAGTCCTTCTACCGGCTTTAATTTATTTTGTGAAATAAAATCAAATACTAGAGGAATTAGCATTTCCATAGTAGAGGCGCCGGGCATAGTCATACTGAATGGAACCGACTTAGCGTCAGAATTGATAGGTTGATGCGCTGAGCATATCGCATCTATAGTGCCATCCAACAGTCCATCCTTAAGTGCATTTTTATCTTCTAAGCCTCTTAATGGTGGCTTGAGATTGCAGTTTGCATTATAACCATCTACATCCATCTCAGTTAAATATAAATGACAAATATCTACAGCTGCAGTTACAGGGAGGCCATCTGATTTTGCCTTACGTATCATCTCTACAGACCTTAGTGATGACAGGCTATTAAAGTGAATTCTTGCGCCTGTTTGTTCAACTAATAGTAAGGCGGTACTGACTGCAACGGTTTCAGCTGTGTGTGGAATCGGTGGTAATCCTAAGCGGGTGCTTATTTCACCTTCATTCACTGATCCGTTATTTCGTAGGTTATTATCTTCGGGCGAGTAAAAAACGGTAAGATCTGTGCTTGCAGCGTACTCCAGGGTCCTTCGCAAAATCTCATTATTTAATAAAGGCTTTGATGCATTCCCCACTGCAATACATCCGGCTTCCTTTAATGTGTTCATTTCAGCTAGACGCTCACCCGTTAACCCTTCTGTTAGCGCACCTATAGGAAACACATTAATTAAACCACAATCTGAAGCTGTTTTTAATATGAGCTCTACTGCTGCGGGGCTGTCAGTAACCGGATCAACATCTGGTGGGCAACAAATACTGGTTATCCCCGATGCGATTGCAGCATGCGCTTCTTGAGCAAAAGAAGCTTTAAAATTCTGGCCCGGATTACTCATGTAGGCGCAAGTATCAATTACACCAGGACATGTCCAGTTTCCTTCTGCGTTGATAACTTTGTCCGGTTGAACTAAGGTATCGGGCGATATAATTATTCCGTCCTGAATACAGAGTATACCTTCGCTATCCCTGCCGGTTTTTGGGTCAATTATCCTGGTGTTTTCAATTCTTATACTGGCCATTTATATATTACCCTCAGGCCGGTTTCCCATGGTCATGGCCATGACAGCCATGCGTATCGCTATGCCATGACTTACCTGTTGTAAAATAACTGACTGGTCGCTGTCAGCGACCTGTGAGTCAATTTCGATGCCTCTGTTAATTGGGCCAGGATGCATGACGATAGCATCAGGTTTTGCTGCTTTTAGTTTATTAAAGGTCAGACCATACCTATCAAAATATTCCTGTTCGCTAGGAATATTTGCTGAGATCATTCGTTCTTTTTGTAGTCGCAACATTATAATTACGTCAACGTCATTGAGACCTTCATTTAGATTGTTAAAAACCTCAACACCCAGGCGTTCGATACTAGCTGGCATGAGTGTTTTTGGTCCAACTACTCTTACATCATTAACGCCTAGAGATTTGAGAGCGTGGATATCAGAACGCGCTACTCTTGAATGCAGAACATCTCCTACAATTGCAACTTTTAACGTTTCAAAATAGGGCTTATGTCGACGAATGGTAAACATATCAAGCATAGCCTGTGTTGGATGAGCGTGTTGGCCATCACCGGCATTTATCACGCTAATATGCGGTCCAGCATGTTCAGCAATAAAATGTGCCGCGCCACTATTAGAATGTCGGACTATAAACATATCACTATGCATGGCTTCCAGGGTTTGCAGGGTGTCCAGTAGAGATTCACCTTTTGTTGTGGAAGATGTAGCCATATTCAAGTTTAACAAATCTGCTGATAATCGTTTTGCCGCTAGATCAAATGTTGTGCTTGTGCGAGTACTGGGTTCAAAAAACAGGTTAACCACAGTCTTGCCCCTTAACAACGGGACTTTTTTCACCGCTCGGCCAGATACACCTGCGAACGATTCAGCAAAATCTAGTATTTCAACAAGGAGTGATTTTTGAAGACCTTCAATAGTGAGGAAATGCTTTAGGCGGCCCTGCTTATCCAGTTGAATAGTATTAGCCGTCATTCTGTTGTTTTATCTCCAGAGCCAGTGGTTCTGGGCCAAGGAGCTTAACATGTCCGAAAGAATTTAGCTGAAGAGTTTTTCCAACAATATCTGCTTTTATTGGTAATTCATGTCCAGATCTTTCCACCAGAACAACCAATGTTATTGTTGCTGGACGGCCGTAATCAAAAATTTCGTTCATTGCCGCCCTGATAGTGCGGCCTGTATGAAGCACGTCATCTACCAGAATAATATGGCGATTTTCAATTTCAACAGGTAGTTTTGATGGTTTAACACGGGGATGCATGCCGATTTTGCTGAAATCATCACGGTAAAAGGCAATATTTAATTCGCCAAGTGGATTTGTGTTCCTCATCCGTTCTTTTATCTTAGAGGCTATCCAGTAACCGCCGGTATGAATTCCAATAATTAGAGGATCGTTCCGATTATTGAGATTAATAAAATTATTCAGGCTTTTGACCATATCGTCTAAAAGCTGATCAATTTCCTTATCGTGCATTTTGCATTTTATTGATTACCAGACTTAATTGATTATATCACCATTATTATGATTGCCTGAATTTTCTGACAACCAGGTTTCAAGAATTACCTGTGCAGCAATGGGGTCGAGCTCCGTATCAGTCTTTTTGCGCAGGCGTGCTTCATAACTGGAAAGCCTCTCGTCTGACTGATAAACCGGCATATCGAACCTTTTTTCCAATTGTGTGAAGAATCTGTTTGCTGCCGTAGTCATTTTTTGTCCGCTACCATTCATATTTAAAGGTTTTCCGACAATTAATACATCAGGTGACCAGGAATTAATAAGCTCTGAAATACTGTCCCAGTCAGGGATGCCTTTATTGACTTGAATTGTACATAGTGGTGATGCTGTTCGGGTTAGTGTCTGGCCAACTGCAACTCCAATTCTCTTTTTTCCAAAGTCAAAACACAAAAGCGTAATTTCTTGAGTCACGCGTGTCCGGCTTGTAAAGACAAATTATGCATATTGATACCTAGTGAAGATGCGGCGCATTCCCATCTCATGTCAGCTGGTATATCAAAGATAATATCGGGTGTCGCGGGTGTCGTTAGCCAGCAGTTCTCCATCATCTCCTGTTCGAGTTGACCTTCTTCCCATCCAGCATATCCCAGGGCAATAAATTGCTTTGAAGGTCCTGTTCCGTTTGAAATGGCCTCGAGAATATCTTTTGAGGTTGTTACTTCTATACTTTCGCTCACCTTAATAGATGATTGCCATTTTGCGTTAGGTTTATGAAGTATAAATCCACGGTCCGTTTTTACAGGCCCCCCATCAAACACTGGAATTTTATCTGTTCCTGAAATATTAGAGCTAAGCTGCATTTGTTCAAATATTTCACCCAGACCCATGTTTAATGGACGGTTTATGACTATCCCCATTGCGCCGTGTTCATTGTGGGAAAATATGTAGCTTACAGTTTGGTGAAAAGTTGGATCTGAAAGTCCAGGCATTGCGATCAAAAACTGATTTGTTAAGTTTATTGATTTCATTGTCGTTATATTATCTATGTGATCGTATCAAATCTACAGTGTTTGATATAATTAAGTTTGCGACATATAAATATAGAGCTGTCTGGCAATAAGACATTTACCTAGATTGTTTTCTTAACATAAAGCGTTAATCTTATAATTTCATTAATAAATAATATTATGCATACTTATCTGAAGCCGCCATTGTTCAGAAACTGCCATGTTCGAGTTATATGAAGTATATCGGTTTGAGCAGCGATATCTTCAGGAAAAGCCGAATATGGAGCAGCAAGTTCTACTATTCTTATTGCAGCATCATCTAGTACTTTATGTCCAGATGACCGTCTAATTATTATGTCATTTATGGAACCGTCTTTGTTCAGAGCAACATCCAGTATCAGGTTCCCGGACAAGCTTTGCTTTCTTGCCGAATCAGGGTAATTAAGATTGCCGATGCGTTCTACTTTGGCTCGCCATGCCTCCATGTATGCTGCGTACATAAATTCACTAGTGCTTGCAGATAAATATTTTCTGCGAGGACGGTTGGATCTTGTGACCAGTTGGCGTTCAATTTTTGCACTCAGGGAAGCAATTTTTATGCTATTTGTAAGCAAAGTAGCTGAGCTAGGCAGGATTTTTTTAGATATAGGTGCATCAATATTCTCTTGATCTGTTTGATCCATTTCACTCGTTGAGTTGTCCGGGTCGGTAGGAAGTTCAGTCTCGCCAGACTGCGATGTAATTATTTCGGACTTATTGGCAGCGATATTTTGGCTATTAGTTTCCAATACAGGAGGTGCAGCAATCTCGGCAACGGAGTCCGGAAAAGGTGTAGGCAATGGCGTGGAAGGTGTAATTTTTTCATCGGAGTCGCCACCACCTTCAAGGTTTGCTTGAGCAAGCATTTTGGCATCTTCTGGTGCCTGGCTAGACTGTTGAACCAATATGATTTCCATAGAATCATAATTTGGGGGAAGCTTGATTTCACTGGAAAAGGTAACGCCCAGGACAACAACGGCATGCGTAATTATTGCCAGACATAATGTAAGACCAAATCTGTCACCGGAAGTGATAGAAGCTTGATGTTGTAGTGCCGGTGTAATTTCGGTTACATTCGACATAATATTTTTCAGATCTGGTTTATTACTGCTTGTCATTAACCTTCTTATCAATCAACTCCATTAATTGATCACCTATATTGATTCCATATATCGCATCTAGTTCACGAATACATGTTGGGCTGGTAACATTGACCTCAGTTAAATAGTCTCCAATAACATCAAGGCCAACAAATAAGAGCCCCATACTTCTGAGAACGGGGCCAACTTTGCGACATATCCATTTATCACGTTCACTGAGTTCAACACCTTTGCCTGTTCCGCCGGCAGCCAGATTTCCGCGGGTTTCTCCTGATTTTGGTATTCTAGCAAGAGCATAATCCACCGGCTCCCCATTGATTAACAAGATTCTTTTGTCTCCATCTTTTATTTCCGGGATATATTTTTGTCCCATAATAAAGCGGGATTGGTCCCGAGTAAGTGTTTCTATAATGACGTTTAAATTTGGATCATTATGATCAACTTTAAATACAGATTTTCCTCCCATGCCCTCTAGCGGTTTAAAGACAGCCTGTTTGTGTAGTTCAAGAAATTCAGTGAGACGATCTTTATCTCGAGTTACTAATGTCGGAGCGATGCAATCAGGGAATGTATTGATAAACATTTTTTCATTAACGTTACGCAATCCAGCAGGATCATTTATAACCAGCAAGCCCTTTTCCTGGGCAAATTGTAAAATGTAAGTTGTATAGATATATTCAATGTCAAATGGAGGATCTTTTCGCATTAAAACCACATCAAGATCAGCTAAGTCTATATCACTTTGGTTTCCAAACGCATACCAACCAGAAAAATCGTCTTTTACTGAAAGTGGCTTTACTCTTGCCCTGGCTACACCATCTTGAATAAGTAAATCATTTTGTTCCATGTAATATAAATCCCAACCCCTGGCCTGTGCGGCAAGTAGCATGGAAAAAGTGCTATCTTTTTTTATGTTAATCCCCTCTATGGGATCCATTACAACGCCTAGTTTCATAAGGTCCGTTCTATCGTTTTAGTGTAGCTAAGGTATACTGTCTATCAGTTTATCCACAACAAATTGGAAATGAAATGATTTGTGGTAGTTATCATGTCTAATCATACATTAAATATAATTACACGAGAAAGTCCACTTGCTATGTGGCAGGCGAAATTTGTCAGGCAAAATCTTTTAGTCATATATCCAGATTTAAGCATTAATATTAACGGCATAACCACTGAAGCGGATAAGTTTTTGGACCGCTCACTTGAAAAGTTAGGGGGCAAAGGAGCCTTTACCAAGGAATTGGAAGTTGCCTTATTAGATGGGTCCGCAGATTTTGCAGTACATTCAATGAAGGACGTTACAGCAGAACTGCCTGACAGGCTTCAAATATGTTCCATTCTTAAAAGAGAAAGTTCAGGCGATGCATTTATTAGCAACAAATACAATGATATCGATGAACTTCCGGAGGGAAGTATTATTGGCACATCAAGTCTGCGTCGAATTTCTCAGTTATTGGCATATCGTCCAGACTTGAGTATCAAGAGCATTAGGGGAAATGTTGGCACAAGGTTAAAAAAGCTTGATGCTGGAGAATTTGATGCATTAATTCTTGCAACCGCAGGCCTGAACAGGCTGGGTATGCATAAGCGTATAGCACACGAAATAAGTATGGATATTATGTTGCCTGCGATTGGCCAGGGTGCACTGGGTTTAGAAGTGTGTATTGATAACACAGAAAAAACAGGACTTTTACAATCATTAAATGATTCTGTGACATACGCATGTGTAATGTCAGAGAGAAGAGTAAACGAAAAGCTAAATGGTGGGTGTCACTCTCCAATTGCCGCACATGCAATTCTAAATGGATCTTCTATAGAAATATCAGCAATGGTAGGAAGCGTCGATGGGAAGCGAATTATAAAAGAGTATTTATCAGGTCCATTTGAAAAGGCTACTGAGTTAGGAGATGCAGTTGGGGACGCCCTATTATCAAAAGGGGCGAGGGAATTATTGCTTTCACAGTGTTAAATATGAAATGCCAATAACACTTACAGGAAAAAATATTATGGTGCTTCGACCGGCCAAGCAGAGCGAGCAGCTCTGCAAACTGGTTATAGACCACGGTGGAGTCATAACACTTTTTCCAACAATTGAAATAAAGCCATTGGAGAATATTGCATCAGAGAATCTAAGCAATCTAATCGAATGGTCAAATTTGATAGTAGTAATCAGCAGAAACGCAGCGCGGATACTTTCAGCATTAATGAGAAATCTAAATGAGCAAGTTAAAACAAAAACCGTATTTGCGACAGGTAGCGGTACAGCTGATGAAATGAGGATGTATGGTATAGATTCTGTGTTATTTCCCACAGCGCCATCAGGTAGTGAAGGCCTTCTACAAATGACTGATCTTCAGGCTGCCAAAATAACAGGAAAAAATATCCTTATTTTTCGAGGAGATACAGGTAGAGAACTATTAAAACAAGTGCTCGAAGAAAGAGGTGCTAGTGTAAAATATGCAGAGATTTATACGCGAGTAATTCCAGAGGAGCCCAAAAAACAGGTAGATTCTATCTGGGAAACTAAGCCCCCTGATATTATTGTGTTTACCAGTAACCAGGGCTTATATAATTTAATTAAGATGACGCCGCATAAATATCATAACAAGTTATTCTCAACGCCCTTTGTATCGATGAGCCATAGAATTGCAAATACTGCAAGAGATGAAGGGTTTATGAAAAAATCGGTGATCGCCGAAACACAGACAGATTTTGGTCTGTTAGAGGCAATTAATAAAAATTTGGAGCTATGAAAAATGACATCGGAAAATACTGAACAGGATAAAGATGTAAGTCAGCAAAATTCTGATAATCCAGTAGTTAATACCAATAAAGTAAATTTTTGGCCGTTTTTAAATATTGCTTTACTAGTAGTAGTCGCTGCATTCGTATATATAAACTCCAAATTAATTGCTGATTTAAGTAATGATAGATCCGCGACTGACTTAGCGATTGCTCTGGAAAAGGATATAAGCAGTTTGTCAGCAGAAGTTAGCTCTAATAATTCTCGTTTTCAACTGATCGAGTCAGAAGTGTCCTCATTGTCGGGAGCATTAGAGGCGACTAATGCAAGCTTACAGTCATTGTATTCCAGCCAGAATAGCCAGGAAGTTAGTTTTCCTATTGCGGAAGTAGAATACCTGGTTGAAATTGCAAATATAAAGTTAAAACTGGAAAGTGACATCAATATAGCAGTTGTCGCACTTGAAGAGGCGAGCAGTAGACTTGTGTCAATGGGAGATCCCGCTTTGTTTTCAGTCCGCAGGCAATTAACAGCAGACATAAATACACTTAAATCTGTGCCGCAGGTGGATTTAATTGGTATGTCCCTGACTTTATCAGATTTAGTTAGTCGATTAGATCAGCTCCCCTTAAAGCAAAACAGTATCACGGGTGAAATAAATACCTCAATTGATATAGACCCTGATCTTTCGGCATGGAAACGTTTATTAACAGGTGTGTGGAAAGAATTTAAAAGCATGTTTATTATTTCTCGAACTGGTGACGGGATTAGCACATCTCTTTTGCCTAATGAGAAATATTTTCTTTATCAAAACCTCCGCCTTCAATTAGAGTCCTCCAGGCTGGCAGCGCTTAAAGGAGATAAAAATTTATTAAGCGACTCGCTCGCGCTTGCAGAAAAATGGCTTGTTGAATATTTTGAAACCAATGATGCAGCTGTAGCAAACGCAATTGAAATCATCAACAAATTGAAAAAAATTGATATTGAGCCTGTCATACCTAATGTCGATGCGACATTAGAGGCCATAAAAACATTTAATAATAATCAGGCGGTTAATTACCCTGACACAGTTGAAGAGTTGCCGTGAAAGCACTTTTTTTTATACTCGCGGGGCTTATTGTTGCAGTATTCGCTGGCATATTACTCAGTGAGGATCCAGGGCAAATAGTTCTATCTATCCCCGGGTATTCAATCCAAACCAGTATGAGTTTCTTTGTTTTATTATTGCTGGGTGGTTTTGCAATCTTGAACTTTATTTTAAGAGTTCTGTTCGGCATACTGGATTTTCCAAAAAAATATCAACGTTGGAAAAAAACCAGAGCACATGCAAGATCAGAATATTTTTTATCCCACGGATATCTGGCGCTGGCTCAGGGAAACTGGCAATCCGCTGAAAAATATTTATCGAAAGGTGCCAGATATAGCAAGCTACCTATGGTCAATTATTTAGGTGCCGCAAGGGCCGCGCAGCAACTCGGTGCTATAGAAAGGCGCGATAGTTATTTGAGACAAGCGCATTCGGAAGATCAAGATTCACAACTGGCCGTCAGTATTACTCAAGCAAAACTTCAGTTGATGGAAAAACAGACTGAGCAGGCATTTGCAGTATTGCAGCATCTTGATGATGAAGATCCTGGACAGAAGCAGGTCAAGTTGATGCTACTAGATGCAAGTTCAAAATTACAAGACTGGCAACAATCAAAAACAGTTTTACAAGAAATTGAAAAAAAAGGCTTATTGCCTGCCAATGAAGTGCGGCCACGACAAATACAGGTTTACGCTAATTTGCTAAAACTTGCAGCACAGTCCGGAGATATCAATCAACTAAAGGAAACATGGCAGTCAGTTCCTAAACATCTTAAACGTGAATTTTTTCTCCTTGAAGTTTATATTGTTGGTAGATTGCAATATCCAGACACAGCAGACTGCGAAGTCATGATACGCAGGATTATCAAGAATAACCCAGATGAAGTATTGGTTAAGTTATATGGAAAAGTACGAGGTGAAAATCCTGCAAAGCAGCTAACATTTATCGAGAAGTTATTAAAACTGAACCCCACCAATCATGTTGTACAGTTAACTGCAGGCAGGCTGTACAAAAATGCAGAAATATGGGGTAAGGCCAAGGCTTGTTTAGAACAAAGTCTGCACATATCCCCTACTGCAGAATGTTACTATGAACTTGCCATGCTATATGAAAGAGAGGGAAATGTTGAAAATGCTAATCGTTATTTTCAACAGGGGCTTAAGCTCGCTGCATACGGGCCTGGAACAGTTATGGCAAATGAGAGTGAAGATATTAAAGGCTTGTTATCCAGTTATATAGATTAGGTAAGCTTAAAAAAAGTAATTATCCCGGAATGCTACGATTGCTCATTAACCAGCTCATCAGGGGTTGCCATTGCTCCCGGTCATAGGTTGTTTTTGCAGGAGCGAATTCAAATATACTTAAGCCCTTCTCTGCTGACTTAACATAATTCTGACTATTCCTTAATACAGTAATGAAGGGCAGCTTTTTTCCCCCAGGAAGTTTCATTTGGTTTAAATAATAATCGAGTTTGGCTGCTGAGAGCGTATCTTCACGTACCCGGTTTGCGACAGTTGCGAGTTTGATCTTCCGATTTATAAGCTTTTTCAAAGAAAATAGCTCTTCTATGAAGCGTTCTGCAGCCCGCATGTCTATATCTGATGGCAAAAGAGGAATAACCATAGTCTCACTGGTTTTGACAAAATCTGCCAGACGTTTTCCATGAATTGCTGCAGGCGTATCAATAATCACCGTATCAGTTTTTCTGGGTACGGTGATATTTCCACGCTTAATACTGGCAATTGTTATCTTTGGGGCATGCTCTTGGCGCTTTAGCAGCCAGTCTTCAGATGATTTTTGTGGATCGAAGTCAGCTATTGCAACGTTTTGACCATTTATGGCCAGGTATCCGGCAATGTTTGTTGCAATTGTACTTTTCCCACATCCTCCCTTTGGGTTTAGCACTAAAATTTTGCGCATAATATCTCCAGAATTTAATATTATTAATCTTAAAATATATGGAATTTTACTGATTGTTAAATATTTCAATCAATTTTGCAAAAAATACTCAGCGATAAACTTTGAGCTAAAGTTATCTAGAAGATAACAAACGTGAAACTACGGGATTTATGGTTAGTTGCATTGCAAAGATCATTTTTCCTGAAGGAACCACGATGGTTTCCGGGTTTGACATAAAAGAGCCGTCTAGCATCTCAAGCAAATACCTGAAATCGACATTCAATTTTTCCAGATTTCTGGCATGTATTACGGCGAAGCTCTCGTCGTTCGTAGGTATTTTTTCCATAGCAAAGGGATTTGAAGTATCTACCGTAGGTACACGCTGGAAGTTTATATCAGTCCTTGAAAATTGAGGGGTAATGTAATGAACATAATCATGCATTCTATCCAGTATCATTCCCGTAGCGTCCTCTGCAGTATATCCTCGGACATCTCTGTCGCGATGAATTTTCTGCATCCATTCCAGATTTATAATGGGTACCACGCCAATCAATAGATCAACATATTGTGCAATATTTGTGGCATCGGATATTAGTCCGCCATGTAATCCTTCATAAAATAACAGGTCTGTATTTTCAGGCAGAGGTTCCCAGGGTGTTAATGAACCAGGAGGGCAGCCATACTTTGCGGCAGAGACCTCATTATGAACGTAATACCGTCTTTTCCCGGTGCCATTTTCGGAATATTCTCTAAAAAGGTTTTCAAGTTCATCGAACAAGTTGCCGTCAGGGCCAAAATGAGTAATATGCCTGTTTTCTCGTTCAGCTTTTTCTACCTCAACATCCATTTGTTGCCGGTCAAATTTATGAAAACTGTCCCCTTCTATGAATGCTGCACTAATATCTAATCGTCGAAATATCTGCTCAAATGCTGTTTTTATACCAGAAGTACCTGCACCTGATGAACCGGTTATTGCGATGATTGGATGTGATTTAGACATGACGAGAAAATCTCTGTTTTAATTCATAGGGTATCATAAATACAATACCACAGTAATGGTAACTGGACATACCAGGCATTCTTAGTAAATTGACACATATTACTGATCTCTAATAACAAAATAATTTAATCTTATAAAAATGAACCTAGTGTCTAAAAAAGATTATCAAATTTATAAACGTTTGTTTACCTATATTGTGCCTTACAGATTCCTGTTAGGAGTGTCTGTATTTGCCATGATTGTGTTAGCAATTTCGGACGCAGCAAAGGCGGCAATATTGAAACCAATGCTTGATGGTGCATTTATTAATAATGACCCTGTTTTGATGACAACTATTCCTGCTTATCTCGTTGTTTTATTTATTGTCAGTGGCATCTTTATTTTTATATACGGGTCGTCACTGCATTATGTAGCGAACAAAGTTGTAATGGATTTAAAAGAACAAATGTTTAATAAGCTATTACTTTTGCCATCAGAGTTTTTTGATAATCAAAGTACTGGAAACATTGTTGCAAAGTTCAGCTATGACGTGGAACAAGTAAAAGATGCAACAACAAATGCAATTATCGTCATTGTAAAAGACTCATTGGTAATTACTGGATTGCTAGTCTGGATGATTTATCTGGACGAGCAGATGACATTAATAACATTGTTTGCAGGACCGTTTATTGTATCTATTGCGATAATTATTAGAAAAAGACTGCGAAAGATGAGCAAAAAGGTACAACAGACGGTTGGAGATATAAACAGCTTGATAACAGAGGTATTCAATGCCAACAGGATAATAAAACTTTATGGTGGACATTCGCTCGAAAAGGAAAAGTTTTTCGATGCAATCAACGCAAACAGACGATTTTCTATGAAATTTATAAATGCAACGTTAATTAGTGGTCCGATGGTCCAGTTAATAGCAGCGATTGCACTGGCAATCATTATTTATTATGCAACTGGCCAGGCGGCAGCCGGACAGTTAAGTGTCGGAACATTCGTCTCTTTTTTTGCCGCTCTTATTATGTTGTTGGATGCATTAAGACGTCTTATTAAGGTTAATGAATTTATCCAAAAAGGTTTGGCCGCTTGCGAAAGTATATTCTGGTTGCTTGATCAGGAAGAGGAGACTGATAATGGAATAACCCTTCATGAAAAATCAGAAGGCAAAATAACTGTAAAAGATTTAAGTTTTGCCTATCAGAAAAATGAATATGTTATTAACAATATATCTTTCAATATTAACAGGGGACAAACGCTGGCTATAGTTGGTGAGTCTGGTAGTGGAAAGTCAACGCTAGTTAACTTAATACCAAGGTTTTATCAGTATTCTAGAGGTAAGATTTTAATCGATGACAAAGAAATTACAGATTACAGTTTGCAAGATTTAAGAAATAACATTGCGTATGTTGCTCAGGATGTGAGGTTATTTAATGATACGATTAGAGATAATATTGCCTATGGCCAACTAAGAGATGTAACGGATGCGGATATAGAACAAGCCTCTCGAGATGCTCATGCAATTGATTTTATAAAAAAACTACCACAAGGTTTTAATACCGTGGTTGGTGAAAATGGAGTAAAACTTTCAGGTGGTCAGAGGCAGCGAATAGCCCTGGCAAGGGCCTTGCTTAAAAAAGCCGTTATCTTGATTCTGGATGAGGCAACATCCTCATTGGACTCTGAATCAGAAAGCCAGATCAAATTGGCTCTGGAAGAATTACGACGAAATCATACATGTATTATCATAGCTCATAGAATGACGACAATTGAATATGCCGATAAAATTATTGTTATACATAATGGAGAAATCATTCAAGTTGGCACCCATGCAGAACTAATAAAAAAAGAAGGCGTTTACTCCAGGCTGCATAGTTTGGGATTTAAAAATCATTAATGCCTTACGTTTTCTAGTTAAAGATTTTTCATCACATAAACTTTGAATTTGTCTGTGTGCTCAGGCAGGAATATTTTTATTCAGTAAATGATCTAATGATATTTTACCGCCACCATGTTTAATGAGGTAAACAAGTATTGCAGCCCACAGTATATGTACACTCCATGATTCGGGGTATACAAAAACTTGAATTACAGCGGTCATAATCAAAAGGCCAAGAGCACTCAAGCGCGTGGCAAAGCCTAATACAACAGCCAATGATAGAAAATATTCACTAAACGTCGCAAGGTAGGCCGCCATCTTATAAGGCAGCAAAGGTAAGGAATATTCATATTGGAATAAGAATACCGTACTCTCATTTACACTCCAGAATTTCCAATTTTGTCCAAAAAGTTCACCACCAGAGATTTTGGTTTGCGTAGAACGCCAGAATACAGAAGCAACAGCAAGCCTTGAAATTAGCGCAATAATCGATTCAGGAAAGATTAAAAATAGTCTGTTTAAGCTGTTAGTAAAAACACCAATCTTTTTAATCATCTATTTCGCCTCAATTAATTTTTCAAAATATTGTTCTAATAAACAATTAGAAAGTACCTTTTCTGCGGCAAATCCGGAGTCTGACTCCGTTGCAGAGATTATTGCGTTCCCCAGAGTTTGTCCCTGTTGAAGGTTTGATAAAAAAACATAAGCCCCTAAGCTTATTACCTTAATGATTACATCATATTGTGGCCTATAGAGACATAAAATATCACCTCCTGCATCTAGGTCTATCGTTTCATCATTGTCTACGCCATCCTGGTTAGCTAGCCATATTTTATAAATAGGGTATTTTGAATTAATTAACCTGAAGGAAGGATGTAGTCTTAGATTCATATCGGCCAATTTGTGCGGTGGGATATGAGCTAAATCAGCAGGGGTCAACGAAACTGTATCAGCTTCATGGTACGACTGATGCCAAGCAAGTTCTAATTGGGCAATATCTGCTAACCATTTATAGTTACTCGCATACTCAAATTTTTCTAAAAATTCAGGAAATGTTTTACCGAAATTTACCATCGATGCTTGTTCTGGTGGATACATATTAAGGTAGGCAAGCCCTGCCCCATTGAAAAAATCGTCTCCGGTTAAACGTTTAAATACCGGATATAATTCTGCAAGAGCATTTTTTAACGAATAAAAAATATTATTTCGGTAAATATCAAGACGTTGATCATTGGTTGATTTTGTTGCATCGTCTAAGGGCAAGTAGTCTGCATGTAAATTATTATCAAACAGACATTGGGTAAAATTTCTCTGTAGCTCGATTAATGGTAAAGATTTGCTCATGCTGCAGACATTTTTTTGGATGAGGTAATAATTTTATTCATCATAGCATTTGCTTTTTTCATTTCATCAATTAGTACCGATAATTCTGGTATATCAGTATCCCATTCAATCATCACCGGTACTCGGTTACCAATATATTTAATTGCGAACGAAAAGAGACTCCACACTTCTTCTATGACTTTTGAGCCATGATCATCGATACGAATCTCAGTGTCGTTAATTTTTTGTACTGTGTGGCCTGCAAGGTGAATCTCACCAACAGCTTCTGTTTTTATCTTGCGTATGTAGTTGTAGGGATCAAATCCCTGATTACATGCAGAAACAAATATATTATTTACATCTAGTAATAATCCACAACCACTTTGTTCAACTAGGTTATTTAGAAATTCAGGTTCACTATAAGTGCTGTTATTAAAAGCGAGGTATATGGAAGGATTTTCTATAAGTATTTTTCTCCCCAAGGTTGTTTGAGTGCGATCAATATTATTTACAATCACCTTAAGGCTTTCGTCAGTATATGGCAGGGGAAGTAAATCATTTAAGTAGGTGTTTCCTAATCTGCTCCAGGACAAATGTTCGGATATCATTTGAGGTTGATAACGTTTTACAAGTTTACAAAGTGCGTTCAGATGGTCTTCATTAATTTTAGTGGCTGATCCCAAAGACATTCCTACGCCATGCATGGAGAGAGGGTATAGACTACGAATCTCAGTCAGATATTTATGAGGGGCACCCCCATTTCCCATGTAATTTTCCGGATGCACCTCAAACCAGCCAACTTTTGGTTCTGTTTCAAGTATTAGCTTGTAATGCTTGGGTTTAAGACTAATGCCTGAGGTGGATGGAAGAAAAGTTTGCATTAACGATTAAGATTCTAAGCGGTGAAGT
Organism: uncultured Gammaproteobacteria bacterium; assembly: GCA_943788815.1. Classification (GTDB taxonomy): domain Bacteria; phylum Pseudomonadota; class Gammaproteobacteria; order Eutrophobiales; family Eutrophobiaceae; genus Eutrophobius. Next base: position 1,662,792 of record CALSRS010000001.1, on the reverse strand, counting down.
TAAAAGACCGGTAGATTACACCGGCCTTTCATGTCTTCAGGTTTTATATCATCTCTTATTTTTTGGCTGTTAATGATCCGCCTACAATCTTTTCGCATGTGCCAGCGGGAATATACATCCATGCATTTCCCTGAGCGTCCTTCGTGCTGGTCCCTGCGCAGGAAGTGCCTGGGCCGGCAGCACAATCATTCTTGCCTGCTTTTGCAATACCAAAACACTTTTCCATACTTGCACTCTGAGCAACTGCTGGCCCTGTAGATGCAAGTAATAATGCTGCCGTTATTGCGCTCGTTACTGCAATTGATTTATTTAATTTTTTCATGATTTATTCCTGTATTTATAGTTTTATCTATTTGAAATTATTACACATTATAATTGTTGTGTGAGATTAGATTCGGTTGCTTAGATCTTAAAGTTACATGTATTTTGATTTTTACATTTGATGCCTGATGAATTAACTATGCTCAATATTGTTTGTGTTGATGAGAGTATAACTTCTCATTTAACACGTTATTAAAATTATCATAATCTGAGCGTCTCCATAATACCATCCTGATTAGATTAAGATTTTTAAAGCCATTAAATTTCATTATCACATCGATGCAAACTGATGCGGCATCTGCGAACGGGTATCCAAATATTCCGGTTGAAATAGCAGGAAATGCAATGCTATTGGTGGCATAAGATTCTGCCAAATTAAGTGCGCTTCGATAACACGACGCCAGTAATTTTTCCTCTGGGTGGTCAACGCCGAACACAGGTCCAAGACAATGTATGATATATTTATTTGGTAGATTATGGGCGCTGGTAATAATGGCTTGGCCAGGTTTAATTGGCGCAAATTGCTGACATTCTTCTGCTAAAGAAGATCCTGCTTTGGTATGTATAGCACCTGCAACTCCACCACCTGAGGTCAGTTGTGCGTTAGCAGCATTTACAATTATATCAATGTCTGGTTGATCAGTAATGTCACCCATGACAGTTTCAATTGCAAGATTATTTGCAGCAACTATTTTCCTCATTAAAACTGACTGGACCGCTTTTTTGGTTTAAACGATTTAATTTTCTGTTCCAGCACACCTAAAGTTTCCAGCTTGCCTTTATACCTTACATCAACATAGGCCTGGCATATCTCATTTATTGAATCTGCTAAATCTTTTCTTTGCTTACTGGCACGCTCTGCAAGGTCTATGGGCCCTTCATGTTCGTACGTGCTTATACCTATATTTGACAGACGTCGTTTAAATTTTTCATACCATGACTTGGCCTTGTCTGATTTGATTTCTGTTTGTCTGAACATGCTGTAACTGATAATGCCAAGACTAATCAGCAGCATAATTATAAGTCCGATCATCAGCTCATCTCTGCCTAGTCTCCCAAAACCCAACTGGCTAAAGAAGAACCTTTGCCTGTTTCTGTCATAGCCCAGGACCCACTGGTTCCAGCGGTTGTTTATCGCATCGAATGTATTGTTCATGTTTTCCCATAGGCCTCTGGAAAACCCATTATTAAAAATACCAGGAGGCACATTTATCAGAGAATCTGGCAGTGCACTTTGAATACCTTCTGTTACTCTGGAGGGTGAGACAGCCGAGGTTGGATCTATCCTGACCCAACCACCATCTTCGCCTAGCCATATTTCTGTCCAGGCGTGAGCATCTCTTTGGTAGACGATTAAATATTCTCCAACGGGGTTAATGGTGCCACCCTGATAGCCAGTAACCACCCTTGTTGGGATACCAGCTGCACGCATAAGGATGGTAAATGCAGCAGCATAGTGTTCACAAAATCCCTGTCTGGACTCAAACATAAATTCGTCAATGTTGTCATTAATAAATATAGGTGGAGTTAATGTGTAGAAAAAGGGCTCCTGATTAAAATGATTCAATGCGCGTTGAACAATTGCCCTGTCGCTGAGTCCTTCGTTGCGCCAGGAATTGGCTAATGCTATCGTACGAGGATGGTATCTTCCTGGTAGTTGCAAAGCATTCTCCAGTTCCTCAGGATTATTTGAATGCATTTCATAATCAACAAATGAAGTTAATTCATAACGAGTACGATTGATAACTGAACGGCGAGTGCGTAGCTGTAAATCATGAGTGAGTTTACTGCCTTGTGCTGCCTCGTTTGGAATATCGAGTGAGAACAACCAGTTTTTGTCGGTTGGTTCCAGTGTCACCGTGTAACTCAGAGCTTGTGAAGCATAATTGATGGTTAAGTCAGGCTGTTTGGGTATATCAGGCACCCACTTAAATCCATCCGTATACCACAATACGGGGCCTCGCCAATACAGCTTCGATTTGTCGGGGACGGGCCCATTAAATTCGACTCGGAATGCAACGGCATCTGAGAGTATGAGTTCACTTATAGAGCCCGGTATCATTTCATCATCAATACCGCTAATACCTGACTGCGCATCTTTAGGTAGTCCCCATAAAGGTCCAGAGACTCGGGGAAATAACAGAAACATTATCAACATTAACGGTAAAGCGTAAATGTAAAGTGCTGTCGCAGCTTTCAATCGTCCTTTCAGGTTAAAGGCATGGCCTCTGTCGTTAAAACTGACTAGAGATGCTATAAGAACGAGTACGGCAACACCCATGTATAAGCTGACCGGCAAGGTTTGTAAATAAAAAAAGTTGGTCAGTATCAATAAAAAACCTATGTAGACAGAGATAAAGTAATCACGCTCTGCTTTAATTTCCAATAATTTCATTCCTCCAAGCAAAACAAGCAGGGTTACTCCTGCATCACGTCCTACCATAGTGCCGTATGTAACAAAAACACCGGTGAAAATAATTCCTCCTATGGCGAGCCGAAAAAAAAGCATGGTAACGAAATATTTTCTGACAGTTTTTTCATTTAGTAATAAGCGAAATAAAAGCAGTCCAAAGAAAATCAATGATGACCATGGCGGGATATGTAATGTGTGTGGTAATACACACATCCCAACGCCTATAGACAACCAGAGTAACTCTGGTGATATCTTATGATTACGTAGCGTTAAGCTATTAAGTGCCATGTTCAGCGAGCGCCTTTAGGCACTGGTGTCTATGCAGTTCTCCGCTGCCTGTAGAGATGCTATAGCCTGGTAACTCAAGGCCATAACGTATACCTTCGCGTTCTGCAATAATTATCCATAATGCAAGTTGTGATAGTCTTTTTTCTACGTCACCAATATTCCTGGTATGTTCCCAATGTAATACAAGTTGTCTTGCGCCGCTGCCAGCAAATTTTTTAACCAGAACGCCCTGCTCTCTTGCTACGGCCTTCCAATCTATATTGCGTATTGAATCTCCAGATCGGTATTGCCTCACACCTATAAAATCATCAGTACCAGATTGCTCACCAAAATGGTCACGCATTGGATCTTCAGAATACAAGGGAAGCTCTGTCGAGCCTGCTGGTTTTGGATACACAAGACAGTAACTTGTACAGTTCATATATGACCATGCACGAAATATTCCCAGGGGATATACGGAGTAAATACGCAACCGGCCAGCTAGTAAGCGTCCTCTAACCTGAGTTTTTACAGGGAGGATGCCTCGATGTATTTCTCCCGGGGTTATGTTGGAAAATTCTTTACCCTGATGACGGGATTTATATTTTTTTCTTTTTTTAGGCCAAGGATGAATATAAATGCTTCGTCTATCAGTTGTTGTGCGGTTAATTATTACGACAGGAAATTCCGCAACCTCCTCTGCAAAAACTGATTTGGCATTGCTGGTTTTTAATACCATGCCTTTAAGATTTTTGTAGGTTTGTAACATAGCTACCATGTATAGACTTCCCAACAGGAATGTCAGCATGTATGCCATGCTATTGGTGTAATTGATAGATCCCAACAACATCACGACAAGCATAAATGCAAATATAATCCCGTGTTGAGTCGGAAATATATATAAGCGCTTTCTATCCATAGAATTGCTGATTTGTGAACCCAGAGTTTTTTGTTCCAGGATGATTGAGTCAGACATACTGGTATTTTTCTTTACAGAATGAAATCAGGGTATGGGTACTTGCTTGATTAGTAGGTTAGACACCATTTCAGGTGAATGTGAAAATTTTTCATTTGTTGGTATCAGACGGTGACTGACTACACTTGGCAATACTGCCTGTATATCTTCAGGTAATACATGGTCTCTTCCATGAAGCAATGACCATGCCTGCGAGCAACGCATGATCGCAAGTCCGGCACGGGGTGAAAGACCATTGTTAAAGTCAGGTGATACCCGGCTAAATTCAAGTAAGTCCTGTAAATAATCAAGAATCGCGTCAGAAACGATTACTGTAGGTGCCTGTTTTTGCAATTCAAGCAACTTTTCAGGAGTAAATTCCGTCGTAAGCTCGACTAACATTTCCCGTCTGTCTCTGCCTTTGAGCAGTTCTCTTTCTGCAGCATTATCTGGATACCCCAGATGTAATCTCATCATAAACCGATCGAGCTGTGATTCTGGTAGCGGAAATGTTCCAATTTGATTGGAGGGGTTTTGTGTGGCGATAACAAAGAATGGTTCTGGTAAATTTCTTGTCTCTCCCTCTAATGTGATCTGGTTTTCCTCCATGGCTTCAAGCAAGGCACTTTGTGCCCTGGGCGTCGCTCGATTAACTTCGTCTGCAAGAATAAACTGGGAAAAAATCGGTCCGGGATGGAATGCAAATTTACCGCTTTGTCTATCAAATACCGATACACCCAGTATATCTGCTGGCAACATATCACTGGTAAACTGGATGCGTTGATAACTAAGTCCCAAAATTTTTGCAAGTACATGGGCCAGCGTAGTTTTTCCCACACCAGGCGTATCTTCAATTAATAAATGCCCTCTTGCAATCATGCAAGCCAGTGACAGGCGAATGACAGTTTCTTTGCCGAGGATAATCTGATTGGCAGTATCAATGATACTGGATAATCCGCTTGTTATAGAATGCTGGGATATATTTTGTTCAGGTAGATTCATCAGGTTTATGCAATTTTTATAACTATGATCCTACCTGTATCTCTTTTTATATTCCACGGTTTCTGGCCCAGTGAAATTTTAACTACCTGCAACCGTCATATTTTCTAACCAGACTGAACCTGTCTGAATATTTCCCCTGACGTCAATATCCTTTCCTGTAGTAACAATCTGCGCAAACATATCAGATAAGTTTCCGGCAATTGTTATTTCTTCAACAGGATATTGTATCTCACCGTTTTCTATCCAAAAGCCTGCCGCTCCTCTGGAGTAGTCCCCTGTTACAAGGTTTATGCCAAACCCTATAAGATCAGTTACCAGTAAGCCCTTCCCCATATTTTTGATCATAGCGTCTAAATCGTCAGGCCCAGGCTTAACTATCAGGTTGTGTATTCCGCCAGCGTTTCCGGTTGGTTTCATGTTTAATTTTCTAGCCGAATAGGCACTTAGTAAATAACCTTGTAAAACGCCATCTTTGATAATAGATCTGTTGCAAGTAGCCATTCCATCATTGTCAAACGGACTGCTGCCAATGGCTTTTTTTATGTGAGGCCTTTCCTCGATGTTAATGTGGTCGGGAAATATTTTTTTATCTTTTTTATCCAGTAAAAATGAAGATTTTCGATATTGAGCACTGCCAGATATCCCATTGACCAATGATCCGAACAGGCTGCTTGCAACTTGGGCTTCAAAAATTACAGGAACATTTGAAGTTGGAGTCTTTCTTGAGTCCAGACGTTTTATTGCTCTAATCGCGGCCTTTTCACCAACAGATTTGTTGTTTTCCAGTACTTGAGGGTCGCGAGCGCGCGTATACCAGCCGTCACGTTGCATGTGCCCATCTGACTCTGCAATAACGCTACAATCTATTGAATGTGTCGTCCATTCCCAGCCGCCAGTAAACCCATGGCTATTTCCATAATAGTGTTGCCCACAATAAGTCTGAATTGTGGCTCCCTCTGAATTGGTGATTTTATTGTCATATTGACGTGCAATATCTTCACATTCTTTAGCCATTTCAATAGCCGATTCAGGCGAAATTTCCCAATCATTTGAAAGCTCAAGTTCGGGGATATCTTTTGCAAGGTATTCAGATTCAATAAGTCCCGCACAATCATCTTCACCGGAATGACTGGCAATGGCATATGCTGCATCTATAGTTTCCTCAAGAGCCTTGGTAGAAAAATCTGAGGTGCTAGCACTTCCTTTTTTAGTGCCGATATAAAGCGTAATGCTCAAGCCTTTATCATTTTGGTGCTCCACAGTTTCAACTTCTCCTAATCTGGCAGTGACAGAAAAACCGGTTCCTGAACCGATGTTCGCTTCAACCGCGGCCACACCTTTATTGCGAGCATATTGAATTGCGTCATTTACAGTGGTTTCAAATTCTGCGCTTTTCACTTCAGTATCCTTTATATTATGCCATCCTATTCTAACACTGATATCAAGGTTAAAATGTACTTATGGATGTATCAAGTGTATTAGACAGTTTAAACGATGTGCAACGAGAAGCTGTTGCTTCTTCTTCGGGGAATGTACTGGTGCTGGCAGGCGCCGGAAGCGGAAAAACAAGAGTCCTGGTTCATCGTATCGCCTGGTTTATTCAGACTAACCAGGTCAGCCCCTATGGGATCCTGGCAGTAACCTTTACCAATAAAGCTGCGGCGGAAATGAGAAGCCGAATAGAAGTTTTATTGAATCGGCCTGCCGGTGGAATGTGGGTTGGAACATTTCATGGAATTGCTCACAGGTTGTTGCGTAGTCACTGGCAAGAAGCAGGATTGCCCGAAAATTTTCAGATACTCGATAGCGATGATCAAGTCAGGATAGTAAAACGCGTGTTACGTGCTTTGGACATGAACGATGGAAAATATTCACCCAGAGAGATTCAGTGGTTTATAAATTCACAGAAAGATGAAGGTCTAAGGCCACAGCATATTGATACATATGGGGATCCAGAACGCGAAATAATGGTTAAGTTGTATCAGGCCTATCAGACATTATGTGATCGACAGGGTTTAGTGGATTTTACAGAATTGCTATTAAGGGCCCACGAGCTGTTCCGGGATCAGGAAAATATACTTGATATATACCGTCAGCGATTCAGATATATCCTCGTTGATGAATTTCAGGATACTAACTCTTTACAGTATGCCTGGTTAAGGTTGCTTGCTGGTGAGCATGGCGCAATTTTTGCCGTAGGCGATGATGATCAGTCGATCTACAGCTGGCGTGGTGCTCAAATGGAGAACATGCAAAATTTTCAAAAGGATTTTTCAAATAGTGCACTAATTCGACTTGAACAAAACTATCGGTCGACCGCAAATATATTGAATGCCGCAAATACATTAATAGCCAATAACTCAACAAGATTAGGCAAGGAATTGTGGACAGATGATGATGAAGGACAAAAGATAGATTTGTACGCAGCATATAATGAGCATGATGAAGCGCGGTATATATCAGACAGAATAGTGTCAGGAAAAATTCAAGGTGATGATTATTGTAATCATGCCATTTTGTATCGTGTCGGTGCGCAATCACGCGTGCTTGAAGAGCAATTGATGCAATCCAGCATTCCTTATAAGGTATTTGGAGGCATGAGGTTTTATGAACGTGCTGAAATTAAGGATGTTCTGGCCTATATGCGTCTTGCCGTTTTCAACGAAGATGATGCGTCATTTGAACGTATAGTAAACACGCCAACCAGAGGTATAGGGCAAAGAACCATTGATGAGTTACGTAACCGCGCTAAACAGGAAGATATTTCTTTATGGCAGTCAGCGGTTCAGATAATAAATGACAAGTCATTATCTGAACGGGCGTTGAATGCGCTATTTGGTTTTCTTGAATTAATATCCAAAATAGGTAGTGCGGTTAAGGAGGTGGAATTGGGTGAAGCCATGGACGTCGTAATAAAATCAAGCGGATTAATTGGTCATTACCAAAAAGAAAAAGGTGAAAAGGGGCTTTCACGGATTGAAAATATGGAAGAACTTGTCACGGCTGCCTCAGAATTTAAGTCAGACAAAGAAGAGTACGAGGAAATGGAGCCAGTCACGGCATTTTTGGTTCATGCCGCACTCGAATCGGGTGATACTCAGGCAGATACCTATTCTGATTATGTTAGTTTGATGACTTTACATTCAGCAAAGGGACTTGAATTTAATAATGTCTTTCTTGCGGGAATGGAAGAAGGTCTGTTTCCACACCAAAGAAGCTCAAACGATATTCTGCAATTGGAGGAAGAAAGACGACTGTGTTATGTAGGGATTACCCGGGCCAGGACAAAGCTGACTTGTACTTACACCCAGCATAGGAGGTTACATGGTTCAGAATATTACCCTCAACCATCAAGATTTCTTGGCGAATTACCCAAGGAAGTCTTAAACGAGGTAAGATTAGGAACTAATAGTGGGTATTCCGTGCTAGAAACCCTGGAGAAAACTAAAAACAATGATACAGGGTTTAATCTGGGACAGCGTGTCACGCATTCCAAGTTTGGCGACGGCGTAATCCTGAATCTGGAAGGCAAAGGTAGTAATGCCAGGATACAGGTTAATTTTGAAGATGCTGGTAGTAAATGGCTGGTATTGGCATATGCCAACTTGCAGCCGCAGTTATAAGAATATTAATTGAAAAATTTTATAAACGGAGGAAAGGTCAAGAATGAAAACATTACGTTGGATATTAATTATACCAATCAGCTTTTTATTCATTGCCTGTAATGGCGGAACATCAGATCAAGGCACGGGTGCAGAGGTAGCGGCGACCAAGCAAACTTTTAACTGGAAAATGGTGACTACGTGGCCTGCAAATTTTCCAGTTTTCCAGGAAGGTGCTGAACGTTTTGCAGATATGGTTAATGCTATGAGCGACGGGAGGTTAAATATACAGGTATATGCAGGAGGTGAACTGGTGCCCGCGCTTCAGAGCTTTGATGCTGTCTCTCAGGGCACCATTGAAATGGGACACGGCGCCTCCTATTACTGGTCAGGCAAGGTACCTGCCGCACAATTTTTTGCTGCTGTGCCGTTTGGGATGACAGCCAAAGGTGTGGAAACATGGATTTATTCTGGTGGTGGTCTTGAGTTATGGCGTGAACTGTATGAACCTTTTAACCTTGTGCCGATTCCTATGGGGAATACCGGTGTTCAAACCGGCGGCTGGTTCAAGAAAAAAATTAATTCGGTGGACGACTTGAGAGGATTGCGAATGCGCATCCCGGGGCTCGGTGGAAACGTACTGAAAAAAGTCGGAGGAAATCCAGTACTAATGTCTGGAAGTGAGATTTATACAGCGCTGGAAAGAGGGGTTTTGGATGCAACAGAGTGGGTAGGTCCCTACCATGATCTAAGGCTGGGACTAAATCGTGCAGCGAGCTTTTATTATTACCCGGGCTGGCATGAGCCGGGAACAGAGTTGGAGTTAATCATCAATAGTAATGCATGGGCGCAATTGCCAGAGGACTTAAAGGCCATCGTTAATAATGCTGCACAGGCTACTAGCATGTGGATGTATACAACAATGGAATACCACAATAATGAGGCCTTGTTGGAATTACAATCCAGTCAGAATATTGAAATTCTTGAGTTTCCGTCCGAGGTGCTGGCAGAATTAAAGCGAGTGTCAGAAGAAGTATTGGAAGAAGAGGCTGCTACAGATCCGGAGTTTAAGCGCATACACGAGCATTACAAAGAGTTCAGGGAAAATTATTCTAACTGGACCAGAATATCAGAGGACTCCTATCAGAAAGCCTTGCTGCGATAAATGATTAAAGCTTATTGGCTGTTCTCAACCATGTAATCTACGGCGGCCCTGATTTCATCGTCACTGAGTGACGGATTGCCGCCTTTTGCGGGCATCACCATGCCGGAATTTCCCGTGAACCCAATAATTGCTCTTTCATACAGCAATAATTCCCCCTGGGCTATTCGATCTGCCCAATCTGTCGCAGATCCAAGTTGAGGTACATTGGGTAGTCCAGTGCTATGACAGGAGGTGCATAGTGTATCGTAAACTCGTTTCCCAGGATCAGTTTCCGCTGCTTCTGAGTTTTGTTCCGTTAAGGTGTTTGCTTCTGCTTCGCCTTGATCTGAGGCGGCATTATATCGGACGCGTCCAATTGGTTGAGTCTGGTTTATTAAAACTATTGCCCTGTCTCGTGCGATGGACTGTTCATTGCTTCCAAGAACCTGGGAAAGGATGATAAAAAGACAGATTAATCCTAGCATCATGACTATGATAATCATGAAATTTTGTAGGAAAATCTGATCTTCGTCTTTGCTCATGAATTATGTCCAGATGATAAACATGGTCATGGAATTAATACACTGAACTACTGTTTATCTGAATTAGAATAATACTATGGATCTGGCATCTTTTCACAATTTAAACAAACTTGGAATAATAAGAAAAAATGCGCCCGTAGCTCAGTTGGATAGAGTGTTGGTTTCCGAAGCCAAAGGTCGTGAGTTCGACAAATTTGCCTGGAGCGAATTTGAACAACGTAGCGAAGCTGGCCCCGAAGGGGGTGGCCTACATGGACGTAGGCCATAGTCACGCCGGGCGAGCCAACCTGATTAAGAACAGTAGGTTAGTATTTAGTGTTGTGAGTCTAGTGACGGTGGAGCGAAGAAAAGTCAGCTGCATCTCGTTTGGTTGACCATATTCATGATGCAAATCCTATTTCGTGGATATTATGTCATGTTATTTTCAATATAAGTTTATAAAAAATTAATTCGATAAAAATGTTTATAATATTAAATGTGACCACAGTGTTATCGTTTGTTTTATGTCAGCGTGAATTTAATTACTTTATAAAGAGGATGTATAAATGTTGATATTTCGTCAGCTACTGGACTCAAAGTCTTTTACCTATACTTATCTTTTGGCGGATTCTGATACCCATGATGCGATTTTGATAGATCCTGTCTTTGAGCAAGTGCGCAGGGATATTGCCTTACTGAATGAGTTAGGGCTTAAATTGAAGTATGTTCTCGATACCCATTGTCACGCAGACCATATAACCAGCGCCTGGGTAATGAAATCGAGGAGTGGTGCGCAGATATGTATATCAAATAATGCCGGTGTGAAAAATGCAGATATATATTTAAATCATGGTGACAAAGTAGAATTCGGAACGCGATTTCTTTCTATTCGAGAAACGCCGGGGCATACCAATGGTTGTCTAAGCTATGTTCTTGATAATGAAAGTATGGCATTCACAGGTGATTGTTTGCTAATACGTGGTTGCGGCAGGACAGATTTTCAACAAGGAAAGGCAAAGGATATGTATCAATCTGTACACACACAGATATTTACATTACCAGATGATACCTTGCTTTACCCCGCCCATGATTATCGAGGATTAACGGTCACCAGTGTAATAGAAGAAAAAAATTATAATCCCAGGTTAGGGGGCAATTTGAACGAAAATGATTTCGAAGGGTATATGAATAATCTGAATCTAAAGCATCCTAATCAGATTGATATTGCTGTTCCAGCAAACTTAATATCGGGCAAGCCTGATAGTTTATTAAATCTTAGTGAGGATCCTGATTGGGCAGAATTGAATTATACCTTTGCAGGTATTTGGGAAATAAATCCACAATCATTGGAGGAAGTTGTAGGGGAGGTTCAGATAATTGATGTCAGGGGTGTAGATGAGTATCAGGGTCCCCTGGGGCACATACCTGGTTCAACTTTGTTGCCTCTAGATCAACTGTCTGAACGAATAGATGAACTTCACCAGTCCAGTCCTGTTGTAACCGTATGCCGTGGCGGCGGACGTTCTGCCCAGGCAAGCGTGATATTAAAAAATAATGGATTTGAGCGTGTGGCAAGTTTGTCCGGTGGTATGTTACGCTGGCGTTCAGAAGGTCACTCTGTAATTGGCAATGTAGAGTGATTCAGAATATTGTAATAAAGAATTTATAGTTGATAGAAAAATCAAAATTTATTTGGGGGGCAATATGATGTTTCGAGCTGGGTTGATTTGTTCGTCGTTGATAATGAGTGTTGTAATATCAGCTAATTCATATGCTCAACAAGATGGCTCAGTGATATTTGAAACCCATTGTGCTATCTGTCACGAGGCTTCCGGTGGAGATCAGGCGCTGGGACCTGAATTAGGGGTGTTAAGGCAAATGACACCGGAGCATATCCTGGATGTGATGGATAATGGTGTCATGCAGTCTCAGGCACGAGAGCGCACCCGTACGCAAAAATATACTCTGGCTGAATATTTATCAGGTAAATCGTTTGGAAGCGTTCTTCCAGAGCCTATCTCTCAAGCAGCCTACTGTGATAGTGAAACCTCTACTTTTTCTCAAGCGATTACAGGACCTTCCTGGAATGGTTGGGGAAATACGGTCGATAACACTCGATTTCAAAAGTCATCTGACGCGGGCGTTAATTCACACAATGTGTCGCGCTTGAAATTAAAATGGGCATTTGGGTACCCACGGGCTACCTCGGGCGGGACCCAACCTGTTGTCGTTAATGATCGTATCTATGTTGGCAATGCGGTCGGTGACATTTTTTCTCTGGATGCTGATTCAGGTTGTGTGCATTGGAGAATTGAAGTGGAAGGCGGCGTGCGTAGTGCTATCAGTATTGGTAGTGTTGAAGAGGGTGGCAAGCTTCGAGTTTTTTTTGGTGATCAGTCGGCAAATGCTTATGCCCTGGATGCCCAAACCGGAGAGATTATTTGGAAGATTAAAGTGGATGATCATCCCCGAGCGGTAGTAACCGGGGCACCCACGCTATTCGATGGACGTTTATTTGTTCCCGTTTCATCACGGGAAGAATCACAGGTAAGAAATCCTAAATATCCCTGTTGCCAGTTTCGAGGCAGCATGCTTGCAGTGGATGCAGATAATGGCGAAGTTTTATGGAAGACCTATACCATTAGTACTGAGGCAAGGCCAATAGGTAAGAATAATATAGGTACCCAACTGTGGGGGCCATCTGGTGATCCGATTTGGAATGCGCCAACGGTAGATGCAAAACGAAATTTATTATATATCGGAACCGGAAATAATTATTCCATTCCTGCGACCAACACGTCCGATGCCATTATTGCCTTTGATATAGATACGGGCGAAATCCAGTGGGCAAAGCAGGTGGCGGAAGATGATGTCTGGAATTCAAGTTGCCGTGCAATGGGTGAAAATCCATATATCTGCCCGGACGTTGATGCCCCAGATACTGACTTTGGAAATTCGCCCGTGCTCGCCAATGTTAATGGGCGAGACATACTATATGCAGGAAATAAACTAGGCTTGGTCTATGCCTTTGATCCAGAAAATGAAGGCAACATACTGTGGACAGAGTCGACTGGTAAAGGCGCGACCAGTGGAGGGATCATGTGGGGCCTGGCAATAGATGGTGAAAAAGTGTACGCCGGTAACAATTATTTTAATACCTCAGAGCCAGAATCAACTGGTGGAATTAGTGCAATTGATCTGGAAACTGGTAAGACAGTATGGAGAGTTCCTCCACTGACCTGCGATGGGCGTGAAAAGTGCAAACCCTCACATGCCGCAGCATTAACTGTTGTTCCTGGTGTTGTATTCTCTGGAACCATGGATGGTCGTCTCAGGGCATTATCAACTCAAGACGGTAAGACACTTTGGCAATACGATACTTATCAGGACTTTGACACTGTGAACGGGGTAAAAGCGAATGGTGGCTCAATGAGTAACGCCGGTGTGACAGTTGTGAATGGTATGGTTTATGTGAATTCGGGCTATTCCCATCATGGCGCCATTATCCCTGGTAATGTATTGCTTGCATTTGAAGTGGAATAAATAAAATTATTTAGTTAGTTATCAATTTTATTTAGATGATTAATGTGCCAGCTTAGTTGCTTAAGATCTTTTATTTTCCACTTGGTCATTAGTAGTCCTACGACTATAAGTGCCACGCCCAGGATCATGAGGTATCTCTCAATGTATTTTTCTATGGAAAATAATATGCTCTGAGCAGATCGTCTTATTTCAAGATTTTTGTAGACATAATATTCATTATCATCCTTTGTAGTAAATATATCGATCATTCTATTGGTATATTCATTTCCCCACACCCTGGTAATAGGTTGATAGGCTTCGCGCAGAATTGCCTCGATATTATCATCAGGATTTCCATTTGCAGAATCCAGGCCTGTAATTTTGACGGGGCCAACTCCAAGATCTGGGTCTAGGACAAATAACTCTTCATTAAATGTAAATACAGTGACAACATGCCCACTGAGCCCCAGGACTTCAGCTGACTCGATTCCTCCTTGTCTCATGGTGCGTGCCAGGATAAATGCACGTTGATGACAAAAGCCACAACGAAATGTTTTTATATCAAGAACACCTAAATCATTTTTGGGAATTAATGCATAAATCCCTGTGCGCCATGTTAGCCAGGTGAACCAGCTTTGTTGGTAATTATGCGCTTCGCAGTGGTACGTCGCATTGTGCACGGTGGCAAGCATTCTAGTGGCAAATTCAAAGTCCGATTCGCTATCAAGGCGCTCAAGCCTGTGGTCATCCCATGATGATAATCTTTCACTCTTTGGGGCATAGTAACTGTTAGGGTATATAGATAGATCAGCAGGCATGACCTCGCTTTTTGCATATGGCCAGACTTGCACCAGGCTAATTGGTATTAAGACAAAGATTATGCCGGCAATAATAAACGAGATGCCTGGTTTCATAAATCAGGACAACCAGTATATAAGAAAGCTTCCCAATAATTTAGCTGGACAGATTCTGTAGATTTATTTACTTGCGCTCTCTTTCAATCAGGGCATTGGTCACTCGTATCATTTCATCAAATGTACGAATCTGTCCCGCAGATATTAAATACTTTCCGTTTACGACAACAGAGGGGACGCCAGTCAACTTATAATCTCTGGCTAGAAAGTAGGCCTGCCTAATTTTTGTTTCTAGTTCTTTTGAGTTATTAACTCTCAAAAATTCTTCAGATGAAACACCATGCTCTTCAAAAAAATCCATAAGCTCATCTTCAGTAAATAAATTTCTTTTATCTTTGTGTATAGCATCAAATAAGGGGCGATGAATTTTGTCGACTATGCCAAGTTTTTCAGCGGTATAAAATGCCTTGGCATGTGGTATCCAGCCACGGTTTAGTACGCCGGGGACTCGTATGAAGGCAACATCTTCCGGCAGGTCCTCTAACCAGGCTTCAACATGTGGTTCAAAACTATAACAATGGGGACACCCGTACCAGAAAACTTCCAGCACCTCAATTTTATCGCCAGTTTGCGTGGGTTGGGGAGGGTTAATTACCGTATATTTGCCTTCAATAGACTCCTGCGTGTATGCGGAGTTGCCTATAAACAGACATGCTAGAAAAAAGATTGATTGTATAATTCTATTGTTCATAGGTAATACCCCTGCATATTAAATTTCGTATTGGATTACTTGTCGTTTGATTTTCAAGGTTTGATGCTAAAACTGCCCGTGCAGTTCCCTAAAAGTCTAAAATTTAGGATTTAATTAGATATTTAGCGGGTTAATATAAGCCTTGTAAATATTGTGAAACGGCTTCTATTTCCTCATTTGTCAATTTCAAAGCGACGTCTCTCATTACGCTGTTTGTGTCATTTGCACGAGATTCGTTTTTAAATGCCTGAAGTTGTGCCGCAGTGTAGCTCGCATGTTGTCCTGCAAGGTTAGGGAAGTTAGCAGCTGGATTTCCAGTCGCCGTTGGTCCATGACATGCCATGCATGATGCCATGCTTTTTGTCGTATCACCTGCCCGGTAAATTTTTTCTCCAAGTTCCACATCCCGATTTTCCATTGAGGAAGGTAATTGAGATTCAACAGGGGATTGCGAGGCATAATATGCAGCAATGTCCATCATGTCCTGATCAGAGAGAGCAGCGACCATAGGTGTCATTTGCGGGTTTGAGCGGCTACCGGATTTAAAGTTCTGCAATTGCTTTAAAGTGTACAATGGATGTTGCCCAGCTAATTTAGGCCACATTGGATTGATACTGTTTCCATTGGGGCCATGACAAACCGAGCAAGTTTGTGTTTTCTGAGCACCTGCATCAGGATCCCCTTGAGCAATTACGTTACTTATGCAAAACATAGAAATAATAAAACTTATATATACAAATTTGTTTCCCATGCTTTTTATGTCCTCTTAATTATTTGGAATATATGGGTCATTTGGTATCTTGTGTTTAATATGCGCATATTACCTAAATTAAAAATAAATTTGGATGTTTCTTATAAAGATTTCCTAATATTAAACATAATAATGGATTCAAAATATGGCTAAAAATCCTTACCGTCAAAGCGTCTTTCTTACGAGCGCGGCAAAAATATCTCAAATTCCAGAGGATAGTGGCCGGGAAGTGGCATTTGTTGGACGATCTAACGTCGGTAAATCCAGTGTAATTAACTGCCTAACTGAGAACAAAGGGCTGGCCAAGACAAGTAAAACACCTGGCAGAACAAGATTAATGAACTTTTTTACCGTTGAAAATGGCGTAATGTTGGTCGATTTGCCGGGGTATGGATTTGCCAGGGTAGACAAATCATTAAAAGATCAATGGCGCCAGAACATTAATGAATATTTTACGACACGTAAGTCACTTTGCGGCGTCGTCCTGATTGTGGACATCAGGCGTGAGTTAAGGGATGAGGAGCTGCTCATGCTCGACTGGTGTGATTCCTCAGGCGTTCCTCTACACATGATAGTCAATAAGGCTGACAAGCTTCCATATAGTCATCAAAAAACAGCATTACTCTCGATTAAAACGAGTTTGAAGGATTTTAATGCTACTTCTCAATTATTTTCTGTGACTAAAAAAATTGGTGTTGAGGAGGCGATTTCTAGACTTAATACGTGGCTCTATGATTAAAAAAACAAGGCCCCGGTCAAATTAGGGGAATAATGCCAGACCGGGGCCAAATGCACCCGAAAGGAGATTTCGGGATAGTCCTGATTTGTTATGAAATCAGGACTTCTTGGGGTGTTGTTTTTGACTTACACCTGCTGATTTGGTTCCTCCTGACGCTCAAAGTCGGTGCTTTTATGCACAGAAAAAAACTTCACCCCGGTTTAGCCCTAAGAAATTTTGACAAAAACGCGCTGAAACGCATGAAAACAGGTATAACTTATTGATATTGTTATATAAAAAAAGAGTTGTATAAAATTTAACTAATTTGTAATAAACCCAACAAACAAGCCAATCTTGAGGGCATGTCCGCAATTCGTCCACAGAGTTATCCACAAAATCTGTGGATAAAGATCGAATATCAATGACCGCAAATAGTTATGCTTTTAAGGTAATAAACAACATTAAAGACAGGCGCTAACTTTACCTGTTTTCAAGTCGAGTTATTTACCAAATTAGCGCTGTGAAAGCAGTTTATCCTTGTGAAATCTGGCTAGTTCATTAATTGGACTGAATAATCTTAAATAGTTGCCCGTTTTCAAGATCCCCAGATGGGTATTGCGCATTAATAAGCCTCAATTGTTCTTCAGGAAATTTTTCCAGGGGCGAAAAACTGGAAAGCTTGTCAAAGTCTTCACCTTCTCGTGCCCTGACAAGTTTAATTCGGTTAGTCAGGTTGGCGACTTGTCTCTCTTGATTTGATAGTGGTCTAAAGCTTCGCACGGCCCCCAAAATAGCATTGTCGTATCGGTTTAATCCATTTACATCTCGTGTATAACCTGCAATAACAAATGCCATATTGCCCAGATAAACGACGGACATTCTTGATAAGCGTTTACCGTAATTTGTATCCAGTACGGCCGTTGTGGTGTAGGCCGGCAATCCGTTGATTGTCAGGGATTGTCCGTTCCTGCTATTGGTGTCTATACCCATTCGTTGGTTCATATAATCTTTTGGAGTCAGTCTGGGATCAGCAGGCTGGACCATGACCTGCACCATTGCCAGTCCCCCCTGGGCTGTCGCCAGCAGCCTGTCAGGTAGGTTCTGAATGGGCCATCGTTGTGGAAAACGCATTGAGAAGCCCATATTACCGTGATAAAAATCTCGGCCTTTAATGAGTCCATTGTCAGTACTTTCCCCATAAACTAAGCCGTCAACACGTTGAAGATATTCAGTTCTTCCAATGAAGGTAGATTCTGTTGATACTTCTTTAATATCATGGGCGAACCCCACGACTTCTTGTAATCGAGTATCGCTGGATGGATGTGTAGAAAATACGCCGTGGTATATTCTAGGCTGTCTCCCCTCTTCTCTGGCTAGACGTAGTTCAAATAATTCCTGATTTTTGAGTACCCCAATAACATCAAGCATGGCGTCTGGGTTATAACCACTGCGGGCAAGGTATTCTGCTCCCAGTCGATCAGCCTCAAGCTCATGGTCTCGGCCATAACCTCTCAGGAATGCAGTCCCCGCCATTCCCACTAGCTCTTGTCCACCAACGGAACTGATACCGGGGATAAAGGCCTCACCGATAATCGTACCAATTGCAGCTCCAAGACCAGTCAGTTGCGAGGCTGATTGTTGTCTTGCGGCATGGCGTGCGGTCACGTGCCCAACTTCATGGCCTAGTACTGCCGCCAGTTCTGCTTCGGTATTTAAATAGGCCATTAAACCGCGAGAGATATAAACGTAGCCTCCCGGTAGTGCAAATGCATTAACCTCCCGACTGTCGAGTACTGTAAAGGTGTAATCCAGTTCTGGGCGGTGACTGTTATCTGCGACTTTTTTGCCTACATATTGAACGTAGTTTTGAAGTTCAAGATCGTTGTATACACTGTATTGTCGCAAAATTTGTTGGTGTGCCTGTTTGCCGATTTCAATCTCTTCTTGTTCTGACATGGTCATGAAATCAGAATCGCCCGTAGCAGGGTTGGTTGCGCATCCATATGTCACAGCCAGATAAAGCAGTAGTAGTAATCGTAATATTTTCATTTTCCGTGTCCGCCGTTTTTAAATTTGTCGCAAGAAGATTTACATTGATGGTTCAATTATTAAATCGTATGGGTGACGCAGTTGTAGCCAAAATACATTAGCTCGATAGCTTATTTTGCCATATACCCCAATGGATTTACCTAATAGATCCTGCAGATTCATGTGTTCGAAATATTTTAGGTTTTTATTTAAGATAAATATTCTCAGGTTTTGGTTCAACTCTAATATTAGTGAACGCTTACTTTTGTGAATTTCTGCTATCTTTCCCGCAATTATTCGAAATCCTTTATCGGATGGTTTCAGTTCAGAGGCATTTATTTGTTGAAAAGCTGAATAATTCCAGACGCCTTGATTATTATTTCTCGCTGTTTGTGCCAAAGCATAGTAACAATCAGTAAACATCAGGTTGGGAGGGAAAGTGTAAGGAACGGCATAGCCTGATTTTATTAGCTCAGCTTGTAAATTGGTGCCGTTGACAAGAAACACATGAGCCAGTGTACGCCCATATTGGTCCCTGGATTCTTTATCAAACACCAGTCCTATTTGATTGGCTTGACTCAGAAATTGAATCAATAATGCCCTGGCATTGACGGCCCCAGGTTCATGATTATTAGTTTCATAATCAATTTCCGGGGTATCAATACCAAGCAACCTCACATGGGTATTGTCAGTCGTTATGAATGTATCTCCATCAATGATATGGCTGACGGATGTAAGTGAGTCAAACTCTGATGATTCACACAGAACCTCACTTTCGACAGGCTGTTGGCTAAAGGCGACCCATATACAAAAAAACGCCTGTATAAGGCGTTTTTTTGAATTTAAATTATTGAAGAATTGGTTATGACGAAATTCCGTATTTGCGTCTGAATTTGTCCACCCTGCCGGCAGAATCAAGGATCTTTTGCTTGCCTGTGTAAAACGGATGGCATTCTGAACAGACCTCAATATGTACGTGCTTTTCTTCATGTGTAGAATTGGTCTCAAAGGTATTGCCGCAACTGCATGTTACCTTGATTTCTCCGTACTCGGGATGTATGTCTGCTTTCATTGTAGTCTACTCTATCTATTAATATTATCAGAAGCTCTGGGGCGGGCAGTTTATTGGATTAACAAGCCTTATGCAATGATTCCACAAATATATTGGCAGATAGGTAATCGCGCTTTAAATATCAAAATCAGCTATTTCAGGCGTGTTATTAGAGGATCTGTGTAGCGTTCCAGGCTGTTTGCCTATCCAGCAGCTATAGCATTTTGATGATTAAGCCTCGCTGGCAAGTATATGGTTTATTCTCAACCCTCGATTTCGACTGAAGTCCGCTACCCGGTAGTCCCCATGGGAATTTACATTCCAGGAAGCAATTCTGAACAATTATTCAATTCCCAGCTTGTTAGATCCTGAAGCCCCCATGACGTTTTCGATTAACGAGGTCCATGATATAAATCCCAAGCACTAGTCCAATTGTAAGCAATATGCCTGACATAATCAGGATGTTTTTTAATGTAAAGAAACTCTCAATAGGTTCAGTTTGTTGTAGCTGGGGAACCAGGGGTGTTGATTCGAGTATATTAGCGAGCTTTGTTTCTAGCTGACTGTTGTCCAGGGACAGCTGTTCAATTTTCTCATAAAGTGAATCAGGGTTGTTGGAAGCTATTTGTCTGTTAAGATTTTCATTTTCACTTGATAGTAATTGCGAACGGCTCCTTTGTTCCTCTAGCTGTTGCATCAGGTTTTCTATTTCTCCAGATGTCTGTCCCTGGCGCGCGTTCCTTAAGGATGATTCCAGATTACGTATTCTAGTTTCAGCTTCCTGTAGTTTTGGGACAGCAGAGCTAAATTCTGAAATATATGTACTGTCTATCCACCCTCCGGTACCTGTTGAATCTCTGACAAATGAAAACTCTTCTTCTTGCTTTACCAGTTCTAGCGAGGTGCCTGAAGGCAATAGTTTTATAATAGGACTTTGTAAGGATTTATCTGTATGTAATCCAATTTGGATCTGATCGGTTATATATACCGTCAGTCCCTGGGCAAATATCCCCTGGCTCAGCATTAACAAAAAGATAAATAGATTTAACTGTTTAATATTCATTGGCCTTTAGCTTGCATTTCAATTCCGGCATGTCTCAACAATGGCACAATACTGGGTTCCCTGCCTCTAAATTCAACAAACAGATCCATTGCATCTCTGGATCCTCCCTGTTCTAGAATAGTATTTAAAAAATGCTTGCCTGTCTCTGGATCAAAAATACCATTTTCTTCAAATTTGGAAAAGGCATCGGCTGACAATACTTCAGCCCACTTATAGCTATAATATCCTGCAGCATACCCGCCCGAAAAGATGTGCGTAAAGCTATTTTGGAAGCGATTAAATTCTGACGGTATGATTACAGCAGTTTTTTGCCTTACATCACTCAGTAATTGCTGGATGGACTGTTGGGAGTAGTCAGAATCTTCAAAGTGTAATCTGAAATCAAAAATAGCAAATTCAAGCTGTCTGACCATTTGCATAGCGCTTTGAAAATTCTTTGCCTTTTGCATTTTTGAAAATAAGGTATCTGGTATCGGTTCTCCTGTAAGGTAATGTTTTCCAATCAGATCTAAAGACTTGCGTTCCCAGCACCAGTTTTCCATAAATTGGCTGGGTAGTTCTACTGCATCCCAGGGGACGCCATTGATCCCGGATACGGGCGGATAATCGATCAGGGTAAGCATGTGATGAAGTCCATGGCCAAATTCATGAAAAAGTGTTGTTACTTCATCATGAGTTAGCAACGATGGCTTGTCATTTACCGGTGGCGTGAAGTTACAATTCAGGAAAGCGATGGGAATTTGTAATTTTCCATCCAAATTTTTCCTAATTACACATTCATCCATCCAGGCTCCGCCACGTTTATTTTTTCGAGCATAGAGATCGAGATAAAAACCACCTCGATCATTACCAAGTGAATCTGTGATTAGGTAAAAACAGACATCATCATGCCAGACGTCTACACTAGCTAATTGTTTGATATTGATGCCATAAAGTTTATTTACGATGGAAAATAAACCATTCAATACCGAACTTGCAGGAAAATAAGATCGGACTTCTTCCTGGGAAAAATCAAAAGTTTGATGTTTTAATTTCTCTGAATAATATGCAACGTCCCAGGGGTTAATTGTTGGCAATTGAAACTCAGTTTCTGTGAATTTAATTAATTCAGCGTACTCTTGCCTGGCAGCTTCAATTGAATGGCTACCTAATTCATCTAGAAATGAAAGAACTTCCTCAGGAGACTTTGCCATTTTTTTTGCCAATGAGAGATTTGCATAAGTTTCAAACCCAAGTACTCGAGCTTTTTGTTTTCTCAGAGTAAGAATTTGAGCCATACAAGCAGAGTTATCCAGGTCTTTTCTTCCAGACCCAAGACTGGAGGCGCGGGTGACATATGCCTCGTATAGATCACGTCTTAATTCTGAACTGTCGGCGTATAACATTGTGGGGTAGTAAGAAGGAAAATCCAGAGTAAAGACCCAGCCCTTAATATTTCTGTCTTCCGCATTTTTTTTAGCAAGTTCAATAACAGATTCGGGAAGACCCTGCAGCTGCGATTCATCTACAATGACCTTACTCCACTCTTGCGTCGCATCCAGTACGTTTTCTTCAAATTTTGATTCTACTTTTGTTAAATCCTGAACGATCTTTTTGTATTGTTGTTTCTTTTCTTCATCCAGACCAACTCCAGACAAGGTAAAGTCCTGAAGGTTGTCATCTATCACCTTTTGTTTTGCAGTGTCTATTTGCTTATATTCATCCGAATTTCGGATCTGTTTATAAGCCTGATATAACATTTCATTCTGCATAATGTTGGTGTAGTACTCCGTGATTTTTTGCAAGCCGTCGTTATAGGACTTACGGAGTAGCTCATCGTCTGCGACAGAATGCAGGTGCCTGATGGGAGACCAGAATTTATTCAGGTCATCATCCATCTCCTCCAGGGGGACAATAAGGCTATTCCAGTTGTATGTTGAGAGACTCTCCAGCAACTCTTGCAACTTTTCATTGTTTTTAGATAGCAGCTTATCCAGGTCTTTTGAGATAGAGTCGGGATCAATGCCAGAGAAACGGGGTAAGTTATACTTATCGCTCATTATTATATATCCAGTTGTCAGGCACTAAGCCTGAGATTTAAAATCCAGGTGACAAATGTACCGCTTGTAAAAAAAAGGCTAATCAAACCATAGCTTAACAACTTATATCGTTTAATGAGGCCTTCTTGTGATACATACGAGAGTATAAACGGACGTCTTCTATCACGGGTCCTCCCCAGCAAATTCACAGGGGGAGCAGTTGTTATTTCCTTGTGCTTATCAATAATTTCATTGAGGGCGGTCTTCCGAACATTCTCCCATTCTTGCATATCTATTTGCCCATCTTTGTTCGTATCAAATTTTTTTAGTAAGGACTCACTATCACTTTTCCACACTTTTAATAGATCTGATACCTGAGAATTCATATTAAAATCTGAGCTTGCTCCACCAACAGTTTGATACAAGCCAATGGCAAAAAGTGGCTCACCTGGATGCATACGTTTTTCAATATAACGATAACGTTTGCCTCCGAGAAAGCTTGCTGATGTTGATTTGCCTGGTCTTTTAGAAGATCCATACCAGGTGTCTGTTTGACTGGGGATTACAGATGCCCCTTCAGGGTCAATGACACATTTTCCAGTTTCATCAATAAGTAAAAACAATTCATCACTGGTGCCCTGCTCAATCGTAGCCCAGTGGCTTTTGCGTCTGGACCGTCTTCGTTCCTGAATCATGTAATGATACCAGGTGCAAAGTTTACCGGTTAATGGCGCAAAGATTTGAGGACCCTCCATCAATGCCCCCTCACCTGTTAGCTCAAGATAACCTTGAGCGGCAGAGCGAATTTTTGAAGTTGGTATATCTGCCAAAACCCGCATGCGATGAAAATAATAGAATGCGCCAAAAAAACCTGTAACACATAAAATAATTAAAATTATAACTATAGGCCAGAAGTCATCTGGCGCGCTGTAACGCGCCCACTCTATAAGTACAAACATACAGTAAGGTAATTAAGCAAACAGTGATTTAATATCAACGTCCTTGGTTTCTTCTTCAGAAAACTCAAGTAATTCACGATCTTTAAAGTTAAACATTCTCGCAAGAATGACATCAGGAAACTGTTCAATCCTGATATTGTTCAGGTTTACACTTTCATTATAGAATTCCCGGCGATCTGCTATGGCATCTTCGAGTCCTGAAATTCTGGATTGCAGATGCTGAAAATTTTGATTGGCTTTTAAGTCGGGATAGGCTTCAGCTACGGCAAATAGAGAACCTAAGCCCATGCGTAATTGTGTCTCGGCGGAACCAAGCGCGCCAATATCACCTTTTTCCCTGGCTGAAGATACTGCTGAACGTGCTTGCATCACTTTTTCCAGAGTTTCTTGTTCATAGCCCATGTATTGCTTACAGGTTTCAACTAGTTTAGGTAGTTCATCATGGCGTTGTTTGAGCAACACATCGATATTTGACCAGGCTTTATCGACATTATGTTTTAAGGTAACGAGATTGTTGTATAGGGTAATCGCATAGAATGCTATAGCTGCAACGGCACCAAAAAAAATAAAACTGGATACGTCCATACACCACCTCCGGATCAGGCATCTCACCTGTGTGATTTTTTAGCGACTTAAAATTTTATATTAAAAATGATAATAATTCTCATAACGGTTACCAAAGATATCCTTTTATACTCTAGGCTTATCCGCTATGCTTTGTTCTATTGTGATATATACCAGTGGAGAGAGTTAAATGAAAGGTGATGATAAGGTAATTGACTACCTGAACAAAGTTTTGAAAAATGAACTTACTGCAATTAATCAGTATTTCTTACATTCCAGAATGTTAAAAGACTGGGGATTAACTGGTCTTGCTGAAACGGAGTTTCAGGAATCAGTTGATGAGATGAAACACGCTGATCAATTAATTGAACGTATTTTGTTTCTTGAAGGCCTTCCTAATTTGCAGGAGTTAGGAAAACTCATGATTGGAGAAAACGTAAAAGAATTGCTCGAGTGTGATCTCAAGCTGGAAATGATTGCAGCGCCCGAGCTAAGAGAGGCAATAGAATACAGTGAATCTATAAAAGATTTTGTTTCCAGGGAGCTATTTGAGTCTATTTTGCAAAGTGAAGAAGGGCACATCGATTTTCTGGAAACTCAA
This sequence comes from uncultured Gammaproteobacteria bacterium, assembly GCA_943788815.1. Taxonomy (GTDB): domain Bacteria; phylum Pseudomonadota; class Gammaproteobacteria; order Eutrophobiales; family Eutrophobiaceae; genus Eutrophobius. The sequence goes on along the minus strand of CALSRS010000001.1, from coordinate 1,637,687 downwards.
CTGAGTCTCATCGATAAGCTTGGCATTGAAAACTACCTGCAAAGCATGATGAAATAAAATATTTAGTAAAAACAATAAGATACTGTTTATTTGTAAACAATTCTCATTTGTACTAAGATTATCATCAAGTATAGTGATTAAGGGATATCCCTACGATGTATGTGTGTGTATGCAGGGCGGTGACCGATAAGGACATTCGAAAAGCCATGGAGGAAGGGGCAACTACCGTCCGTGAATTAAAAGAAAAATTAAAGGTCACAGAGTCCTGCGGTTCATGTTTGGAATCCGTTAGAGATTTGGTAAAACAACACCATTCCCCCCAGGCGGCTTAGATTTCTCTGTTTTAAACACAAGATTAAGAGGTTTTGATGTAAATCAAAACCGTTACGCCTAACTTCAGATATCCTGCTGCAATCGGAATAAAACAAAAAAAAGCGCAGAGATGCGCATATATTTTATTTGCTAATGATAATAATTCTCATTATCATTAAGATTAAATATAGTTTAGGCATTTTATCCATTTATCCAAGGAGTAGTTTGTGTCACCTTTATCTTTAGCACAAAAAAAAATAATTATTATCTTGCTGGCCCTGGTGGTCTCGCCTGCAATTATGGGTCAGGTTCCAAGCCCTGAACAAATGTGGCAAATCATTCAGGAACAACAAAAAGCCATCGAGTTGTTAAAGGCAAAATTGGAAGAGACGGAAAGTCTAGCGAGCCAAAATAGTGATGCAGTTGAAATTACAGCGAATGCAGTAGAGCAGGTTACGATCGATATTAATCGCGGCCCAGATGAATTTCAGCGTACATCTATTGGTGGTTATGGAGAACTGCATTACAACAACTTGAGTGACGATATGCTTGACGACGGTGATGATTCATTAGATCGCACTGATTACCATCGATTTGTTTTATATTTTGGTCGTGAGTTTACTGAAAACATACGATTTTTTTCTGAGTTTGAACTTGAACATTCCCTGGCAGGCGATGGTGCTCCAGGTGAAGTCGAATTAGAACAGGCCTGGGTAGAGATAGATTTGAATGAAGCTCATACGGCCAGGGCAGGTCTTGATATTCTCCCAATCGGTATAATCAATCCTACACATGAGCCTGATACTTTTTATGGTGTAGAAAGAAACAAGGTAGAGTCAGAAATAATACCAGCAACCTGGTGGGAAGCAGGAATTGGTATGTATGGTGAGTTGGCTCCAGGCTGGAATTATGATGCAGTCATACATACAGGACTTTCAGTGCCAACAATAGGAAGTTCAACCTTACGGCCGCGTAGTGGCCGAACCAAGGTAGCACAAGCAGACGATTTGGGCTTTGCTTCAACTGGTAGGATCAGATATACGGGAATACCAGGTCTTGAGATCAGCATTTCAGGTCAGTATCAATCGGATATAACTGGCACTGCGGATAATATAGATATTAATGCGACCTTACTGGAGAGTCATTTAATCTGGCAACACCACAGTGGCTTTGGCTTGAGGGCATTATATGCCCGCTGGGACTATAGCGATGACCCTTTATTAATACCTGATAGCATCAATGCGGGTACGCTTGATGGCTGGTATTTAGAACCATCTTATCGATTTAATCTTGCCAATTCTTCATGGGGAGACATCGGTCTGTTTGCACGTTATACCCAGTGGGACGAGAGAAACCAAATTGATGGTGCTCACCGTTTTGAAGAATTTAAACAAATGACCACGGGGGTCAACTGGTGGCCGCACGACAATGTTGTGTTTAAATTTGATGTTCAGTGGGAGGATGCCGATGGTTTGGTTGATCGAACCCTTGATGGCATTAATCTAGGACTTGGTTATCAGTTTTAACATCTAATTTTTGCAATTTATTTTATCGGCAGTCATAAATTTCACACGTCCACTTTATGAAAATAAAAGTCATTATATTTTTGCATATACTATTTTGGGGTTTTATCTCACCCCAACTACCTGCCCGAGGAACATACCAGGAACCACAAGCTTTTCTTGAAGACGTTTTTGATGGGAGCGTCCCAGTAGTTTCGAAGTTATGGATTCAAAACGAAACTAAACAACAAGTCCGTTCTATTCTGGGACATGATCTTGGAGTTTTACGAGTAAGCTATTGGCGTGAGGGTGAAAGGACGGCCTGGATACTTGAAGAAATTGGTAAATCTCTTCCTATCACAGTGGGTATAGTCATTAACGCAAATAAAATTGAAAAAGTTAAAATACTAATATTCAGGGAATCCAGGGGGTGGGAGGTTCGATATCCGTTTTATACCGACCAATTTCTCAATGTAAAATTAAAAGACAAGAATGAACTGGATAAAGGTATTGATGGCATATCTGGCGCTACATTATCCGTCAGAGCAGTCAACCGACTTGCTGTACTATCACTTTATTTTCACCAACTTGTCACTCAATGAATTTAAAGTTACTTTTATCCAGCCATAAGGTCATCGGCATGATTGCCACCTTTTTTATTATTATGCTTTCAGTAACTGGTATATTGTTACTGCATACGCAAGACCTTAAGTTGGAAGATACTTATATTGAAAATCGCGGTCTATTGGCGATTTATGATATTGAGCCTGCAGATGATCCAGTCACATATTTTACCAACGGTCACTATTTCACACAGATAGACAATCATCTCTATATGAATGATGTTGAACTGGACCTGATAGCTGACAATCTTATTGGCGTTATTTATCTTGAAGATTTTTTTATTGTTGGTTTACAGGCGTCTTTGATATTGGTGACGGCTCAAGGAGAGTTCGTCGAAACGCTTAACCAGGCCCATGGCATTCCCGAGGGAATCACATCCATAGGAAAATTTAATGACAACATAGTTATTAATGCAAATGGCGTCCTGTTATCTTCTGATTTGGAACTGGGGAGATGGCAATCCCAATCACCCGTAGAGCAAAACTGGTCTGAAAAGGCAAATCTACCAGATGATATGCTCGATAAAGTGATGAGACTTTATCTTGGAGAAGGCTTACCTCTGGAAAGAGTCATTCAGGACATCCATAGCGGGAGGATCTTTGGCACTGTAGGCGTTGTGATTGTTGATCTTGCCGTTATATTATTTTTGGCTTTGTCTATTACTGGCTGGTTATCGTGGTTTAAAAAACGCGAATTACAAAAATTAATTGATTCTGAAGATGAGTAAATAAAAGGATCTTCAGCGGCAAAGCACCTTGGAAAAGGATCCCTAACAAGCAATAATAACTTCTTTTCTGATTAAGGGGCCAGTTATGTCTGGGCAAGGACCTAAAGGTATAGATAGAATCATTAAAGCTACTCGTTTTTCACTAAGTGGTCTTAAACTGGCATTCAATAATGAAGCGGCATTTCGTCAGGAATTAATACTCGCAATGATTCTATTTCCAATGGGTTTATATTTTGGAGAAACTGGTTTAGAAAAGGCATTGCTTATTCTCGTTTTATTTATCGTACTGATCGTTGAATTATTAAATACCTGTGTTGAAGCCGCTATCGATCGTTTTGGTGGTGAGAAGCATGAATTATCAAGGTATGCTAAAGATGCAGGTTCTGCGGCCGTGTTCCTTTCTTTAATTAATGTTCTGGTAATTTGGGGTATTATTTTATTACTCTAATATTCTCGTACGCATAGTGAATATAATTCCATCTGTTTTACTGTTTGGCTTGTTTTTTATGGCTATGCCTGTCTTTGCTCAGAATCCACCATCTGAGTCCTGGACATTTACCGCCCGGTTTGAAAACGACCTCTTTAACAGTACGGATCGGTTTTATACTAACGGCATTAAGTTGAACTGGTTTTCTCCAGATTTAAACTGGTTCGAAGATCTAAACTGGATGCAACAACAAGGAACCTTGCAAGATATTACTAGAAGTATGTTTTCTTTGTTGCCATATCATGATGATGAAACCAGGCAGGGAAATTTTGCAGTTTCAATCGGACAGATGATGTATACACCCAATGATACCGTTACCAGTGAACTTATTCTCTCAGAACGGCCTTATGCAGGCTGGCTATATGGCGGCATGGCATTTCATAGCAAAAACTATCGAGTTCTGGACAGTTTTGAGATCCAGCTGGGATTTACTGGTAGATGGTCACTGGCCAAACAAGCGCAGGATTTGGTGCATTCTATCAGGGGAATACCAAAGGCAAACGGCTGGTCAAATCAAATTAAAACAGAGCCTGGCTTGATGCTGGTTTATGACCATAAGTATCGATTGGTGCCGCATTTAAAATTTAGTGGTCGGTGGGGTGCAGATGCGATTATTCATGGAGGCGGTACCCTGGGGAACATCAGCACCTATGTAAATGGTGGTATCGAAATAAGGACAGGTTGGGATCTTCCTGCAGATTTTGGATCCGCAATAATTAGACCCGGTGGAGACACCAATGCACCCGCGGATACCAGTGATGTCCGATATAGAGATGATTACCGGTCTTTTAGTGCCCATATATTTATGGCAATGACGACGAGATTTGTTTTAAGAGATATCTTTTTGGATGGTAATACATTCACATCTAGCCATAGCGTTGAAAAGAAATCCTTGGTGACAGATCTTGTGTTGGGAATCAGCACTGTCTATAGAAAGTTTAAATTTTCTTATGCGCATGTCCTGAGAACTCGTGAGTTTAACGGCGAACCTGGTGGACATGATTTTGGTTCAATCAACCTGTCATTCACCTACTAGTCGTAATATTCATTTTACATAGTATATTGCCAGCGAGGTTCAGATTTATAATAAAGAAGTGTTTGTTCACTCGTTACTACATACCGGACACTCTGGATCCTTGGCCAGTCGTGCCTGGTGCCATTCCATGGACATGGCATCAAACAGTATTAATCTGCCTATCAAGGTCTGACCGATTTCCATAATCAGTTTCATCGTCTCAATTGCCTGTATGCTGCCAACAATGCCCAATAGTGGTGAGATAACCCCGTTTGCTGTACATGTTTCATCTGTAATGTCTTGCTCTCCATAAAGACAGCGATAGCATGGTGAAGTTTTCTCTCTGGGGTCAAACACGCTTACCTGGGCTTCAAAGCGTATAGCCGCGCCAGACACCAGGGGTTTTTTTGCCTGCACACAAGCTTTGTTAATCATAAATCTGGAGGTGAAGTTATCTGTTGCATCGATGACGACATCGACTTTTTTTACTTGTTCGTAGAGTTCACTGTCTTCTAGTTTACGATCAATCAAGGTCAGCTTTACGTTGGGATTAAGAGATAATAAGTGGTCTTTTGCTGATTCTGTTTTATATCTTCCAATGTCATTGCTTGAATGCAGGATTTGCCTTTGTAAATTGGACATATCAACTTTGTCAAAGTCCACTAATACCAGATGACCGACACCGGCGGCCGCAAGATAGATTGATGCGGATGAACCAAGTCCGCCCAGACCAAATATAATTACCCTGGCGTTTGCCAGTTTGATCTGACCTCCCGCATCAATCTCCGGGAGCATGATCTGCCTGCTATAGCGGATTAATTCTTCATCCTTCATGATTTATATCATCACGAGTCTGTGTTTTATCTTTGTTGGAATAATGCTGCCAAAGCTTTTTCTTGTTCGGATCATTATGAGAATCAGAATGATGACTGATAAAAATATCTGTGACATATTCATACCATCCAAAGCGGTTGGCCAGATGGTCTTTTTCATTGGCTTCAAGCTGAGCCAATAGCTTATATTTCCACCAGATAAATGGTGGGTACTGATTTTGCAGCATGACTTCTAGTATTACCGTCCAGATCTCATTAAACGAGATCTGTTTAAGGTCATATTTAATGTCGAGATGTTCATCTGTTAATTCAAAATCAAGAATGTGCTCTAGCTTATTAAATCTCTCCATTAATGCATCGTATTGAAAATTAGTAATCGTGTCCGGGATTAAAATGGACCTTTGTCTTTCGATCATCTGTTTCATAATTAGCTATATCTTGCCTGTGGTAACTCTATCATTCCCAGCATAGTCCTTGATGGTTTGAATATCACAATAGCCATTGTCAGACATGCAATTATGGATCATTCCTCCTTGTAAGTAACCGTGCTCAAGTGCGATCATGCTCCCTGGTTTTAAATATCTTATGGCGCCGGGGATTATTCTGATATATGCATCCATTCCCCTGGAGCCGCCATCAAGAGCCAGCCTGGGTTCGTAACGAATGTCTCCACTAATAAATCCGGGGCAGTTCGATTCTACATATGGAGGGTTTGAGATGATTACATCAAACATAGTCTGATTGATTTCTGAGAACCAGTCCGATAGTAAAAAATCGATATTAGAAACATTGTTCTTATTGGCATTATCTTTTGCCATATCTAGTGCATATGGACAGATATCAATGGCAGTAATTTGAGACATTGGTCTTTCACTGGCAATTGCAATTGCTATTGCTCCAGAGCCGGTGCCAAGATCCAGTATCTTTTGTTTACTTTCTGTCTCTATATTTTTTAATACTGATTCAACAAGACATTCCGTTTCTGGTCTGGGTATCAATGTGTATTTATTGACCTTGATATCGATAGACCAAAATTCCCTTGAACCCGTCAGATAGGCTACTGGGAAACCACTGGCACGTTTTTGTATCAGAGAATTGAAATTTGAATATTCCGTTGCATCGAGAAGATATTCAGGATGTGAATAGAGATATTCTCTCCTTTTTTTGACAACGTTGGACATCAAAATTTCACATTCCAGCTTTGCCGTATCTTTATGTGATAGTTGAAGCATGCCCTGGTCTAATGCTTGTTTTATAGAGCACTTGGGCACCATTATTTATCATCATCTCCCAGCGCCGCCAGTAGATCGGCCTGATATTCATTGATAAGAGGATCAATGACCATATCCATATCACCCTGAAGAAACTCATCTAGTTTATACAATGTAAGATTGATGCGATGATCTGTGACCCTGCCCTGTGGAAAATTATAGGTACGAATTCGCTCAGAACGGTCTCCTGAGCCCACCAGGTTCCTGCGATTCTCTGCTATTTCGGCTTCTTGTTTTGAGCGTTCATTGTTCAATAGCTTTGCTTTGAGGAGAGACATTGCCCTTGCTCTGTTTTTATGTTGAGAGCGCTCATCCTGGCATTCTACAACGATGCCTGATGGAATATGTGTCAGGCGGATAGCAGAGTCAGTTTTGTTTACATGTTGTCCACCCGCACCAGAAGCACGAAATGTATCCACTTTTATTTCATCAGTGCTGATATCTATTTCTTCAATTTCTTCTGTTTCAGGCAGCACAGCGACAGTACATGCTGAGGTATGAATTCGGCCCTGCGATTCTGTTTCTGGCACCCGTTGCACACGATGGGCGCCTGATTCAAATTTTAATCTTGAATAGGCGCCGGTTCCGATTATTCTCAGGATAATTTCCTTGTAGCCTTCAAGGTCACTTAAAGCAGTACTGATAATCTCAATTTTCCAACGCTGGTTTTCCGCGTAACGTGAATACATTCTCATCAAATCTGCCGAAAACAAGGCAGCTTCTTCCCCCCCCGTGCCTGCGCGTATTTCAAGAAAAATATTACTGTTGTCTGCGGGGTCTTTTGGTAATAATAATTTCTGCAGTTCTTCTTCCAGCTCACTGATTCTGGCTTCCTTTAATTGTATCTCTTCATGGGCGATTTGCCTGATGTCCTCGTCATCGTCATTTAACATACCATTGGTTTCATGTATGGATTCCATGTGTTGTAAATAATCTCCATAACAATTGACAACCGGGTTAATCTCCGCCACTTCTTTACTTAGGTTACGAAACTGATTTTGGTCACGAATAACGTCAGCATCGGATAACAAAGCGTGAATTTCACCACGTCTCTCCGTCAGCTTATCAAGTTTTTGTTGCAGGCTTTGCTTTAGCATTTTTTAGAATAGCTTAAATAAATAGATCAAACCGATATGAAGCGGTTTGGTTAATTGTGATTATCTGATTCGCTACTGTCAGAGGGCACGTTAAATAGAATTCTTGCCGCCCTCAACAATTCATCTTTTTGCTCCTGGCTAACATTCCTTAATCCGGAACTGGGTGGATGAATTAGTTTATTTGAAAGAGATCGCGCCATTTCTGTCATAATCATTTTTGGGTCTTCACCGCGATTTAATCGCTTGATAGCCGTGCTGAGAACTTCCTGCTGGATCGCTGTCGCCTGATCACGTATTGCCTTTATAGTAGATACGGTATTTAGTGAATGTAACCAGTCCATAAAATGTATGACATGTGTATCAATTATTTCCTCAGCTTGCATCGCGGCCTGTTCTCGATTTCGCAGATTTTCATCAATGACTACCTGGAGGTCATCAACGGTATACAGGTAAACATCATCGAGTTCGCCAGCGCCAGGTTCAATATCCCTGGGTACCGCAATATCTACTATGTAAACAGGCTTGTGCTTACGTTTTATTATGGCGGCCTCAACCATGTCTCTGCTGATTATTGGTGCTTCACTTGCCGTTGAGCTGATTACGATATCCGCTTCATGCAGGTGATTGGGAACATCATCCAGGGTGATTGCATATCCTGAAAACTCACTGGCAAGATGTTGCGATCGTTCAAGTGTACGGTTTGCAATAATCATCCGGTTTAAGCCACATTCGTGAAGATGTTTAGCAGTTAATTCGATTGTTTCTCCTGCGCCAATTAGCAGTACCGTTTTATCTGAGAAATCACCAAATATCTGTTGCCCAAGTCTGACAGCTGCAAAGGCGATTGAAACGGGATGGTTACCTATTTCAGTATTGCTTCGAACTTCCTTGGCAACTTTGAAAGAATGTTGAAATAACTTGCCCAGTAGGTGGCCAATACTGCCAGCCTCGACTGCTGCTTTATATGCAGTCTTTAGTTGCCCAAGAACCTGCGGCTCTCCAAGCACCATGGAGTCCAGTCCACTGGCAACCCGCAACATGTGTTTAACTGCATTGGCATCTGGATAGGAATAAAGGAATGGATTTAGGTCCTGTATTTTTAGGTGATGTAAGTGAGACAACCAGTCAATAATGATTCTGTTATCCTCATTTTTGAGGGAACAGTACACTTCAGTTCGGTTGCATGTGGAAAGTATAGCAACTTCATCAATGTCATTTTGTGCTCGCAGTTCAGACAAGGCTGTAGGCAGGTTGTAATCATTAACCGCCACCTTCTCGCGCACCTCTACAGGGGCAGTTATGTGATTTAGTCCTAGTGCAAAGATTGTCATGATAGTTTTTGGCTTAGCATCATACCGATTGTTATATTTGCTTGAATGTATTATAAATCATTTATTAATCAACCTGTTATAAGCAATTTTGTATCAAATTCCGGTACATACCTGATGTTTGGGTTTACAATGTGCGCAAATCAACACAAAGGGACTCTATACTATTGTGAACCTATTATTTAATCTATAAGTCCATAATTGATGATTTTAATTAAACAATTCCATATCATCATCACCAATGAGTATTAATTTGAAACATTTTTTAAACAATTTGAAGATAATTGGCAAGATTAGCCCATTTATCTTTTTGTTATTGTCCGCCTGCACTACGGTCCCAGCGAACCAGTCAGACCTCCAGACGGCAGATTCAGCTGAGCAAGAGACTCAAAATAAAGCAAAGATCGTCAAAGTTGAGCCAGTCAGGCCAAAAATTAAGCTGACCCAAGAGCTACTGTATAAAATTCTCGAGGCCGAATTTGCGGGGCAAAGAGGTCATGTCGAGCAGTCCCTGGAGAATTATCTTGAGTTGGCACGGCAAACCCGGGATCCAGAAATAATTCAACGGGCCACAAGAATTGCTGTCTTTGCGCGCGAAACCGAAGCCGCAAAAGAAATGGCAGGTATGTGGGCAGAACTAGACCCTCGAAATCCAGATCCTCATCAGGTGCTGGCCGTTATGGCTTTAAGAGAAGGCGATGTGTCGGCATCACTGGAATACCTGGAGAATATTCTAGATTACACCTACGGAGATGTGGAACAGAAACTGTTGATGGTTGCAAACCTCCTGGGCAGGGAGGGACAAAGGGAAATAATACTGGATGTAGTCGATGAACTTGTCCAAACCAGACAGGAATCCCCAGAAGCATTATTTGCTTTTTCGCGGGTGGCATCAATTATCGGTGAGTATGAATATGCACTGGAGCTGCTCGAAAGAACCTATGAATTGAAACCAGATGATGACAGTGTCGTGCTGGGATACGTCTTTGTATTGCAGCGATTAAACAGGAATGAAGATGCATTGTCCTGGCTTGAAGGGGTGATCAAAAAGCGTAGAGACAATAATTTCAATTTAAGATTAAGTTATGCGCGTATGTTGTCAGAATCGAGATTATATGATGAGTCCTTAAAGCAATTTGAGACCCTCATAGATCAGGCGCCAAATAATAATGATGTGATGTTTGCCCTGGCATTGTTATATCTGCAATCTGGAGATATTGATGCGTCTGAGGAATATTTCCTGAAATTATCTACAAAGTCACATCGCACAAATGACGTTAATTATTATCTTGGTCGAATCTCCGAAGATCACGAAGACTATAAAAAAGCAGCTATCTGGTACCAGGGTGTGCAGGCGGGGCAAAACTATTTTGATGCACAGGTACGATTAGGACTAATGCTGGCACGGCAGGGAAGGATAGAAGATGCCAGGATGCATTTAGGTTCAATTCGCATACAAAACGAAAGTGAGTCAGTCATACTGATACAGGCCGAGGCAGAAATTCTGGTAAACCAGGAGGACCTGGAAGAGGCCATGCGTATATACGATCGCGCACTGGAAAACGGTTACAACTCTGATCTGCTTTACTCAAGGGCCATGCTGGGAGAAAAACTCGATAGACTGGATATACTGGAAGCTGATTTAAGAACGATAATTAAACGCGAGCCTGAGAACGCCATGGCATTGAATGCCCTGGGATACACCTTGGCCGATAAGACGGACCGATATACTGAGGCACTAGAGTTGATTGATGCGGCGCTGGAGATCAACCCGCATGATCATTATATACTCGATAGTAAGGGCTGGATATTGTATCGATTGGGCAGGTTGGATGATGCCATTTTGTACCTGAAACGGGCACTGGACATTATTCCCGATGCTGAAATTGCCGCACACCTGGGTGAAGTCCTGTGGATCAAGGGTGACAAGCGAGAAGCGATTAAGATATGGGAAGCTGCCCTGGAGGCAACGCCTGATAACGATACTTTACAGGACGTAATTCAACGATTTAACCCCTGATAGTCAATTCAATCATCTAATATCAGGTCTGCTATTTGACCGGAGCCAGGATATGTTTCGCCAGAATGTATTGCAAAGTATTAATAGACGTTTTGCAATTTTGTCTTTATGCGCCCTTACTCTTGTTATCTCAAGTTGTGCAAACCAGACTATACAAACTGAAACTGAAAAAAATTCTCTGTGGGAGCATCATCAAAGAGAAATACTTAAGCTGCGTGACTGGGAGCTGGCTGGAAGGATGGCGGTTAGAGTAGATAAAGATGCCTGGTCAGCAAGCCTTTATTGGATACAAACTGGTGATTCATTCGAGATCCGGATTATTGCACCTTTGGCGCAGGGGTCAGCACTAATAACAGGAGACAAAGATTCTATTTTGCTCAAGACTAGCGATAACCGTGAATTTTCTGATAAAGATGTAAACGAGATTTTGAAAAATAGTTTTGGATGGAGCATCCCACTCAATGCGCTTAAATACTGGATTCGGGGTATTCCCAACTCAGCTGTGACTAGCGATAAACTTGCCATCAACGATAGTGGTCATCTGCAAAAATTTGAACAAGATGGATGGTCAATTGATTATCAACGCTATGATCTCACAAAAGAAAATGCCCTGCCTTCGCGCGTTGAATTTACACGCGCACGGACGCAAGTCAGGATCGTAATTAATCGCTGGGACCTGAATTAGATATGCAAAAGCTCTGGCCTTCCCCGGCAAAACTTAACTTGTTTCTGCATGTCACAGGCAGGCGAGAAGATGGTTACCATGAATTACAGACCGTGTTCCAAATACTGGATTATGGTGACGAACTAGAATTTTCTCATATCGCTGATGACCAGATACACCTGCGTTGTGATGGCGTTGAAATTGAAACAGAGCATAATCTCGTGTACAAAGCTGCGCAGTTATTAAAAAAGATAAGTGGATCCAGGCAAGGCATTCAAATTGCACTCAAAAAAGTTCTCCCTATGGGGGGAGGGCTGGGTGGCGGCAGTTCAAATGCGGCGACAACACTGGTCGCGTTGAACGAAATTTGGGGTGCCGGATTTTCATTACAACAAATTGCAGAGATTGGCTTACAACTCGGTGCGGATATACCTGTCTTTGTTTTAGGAAGATCGGCCTGGGGTGAAGGTGTGGGTGAAATACTAAGACCGCTTGAGTTATCTCCAGCATGGTATCTGGTAATACACCCAGGGTGCCATGTTGATACGGCGAAGGTTTTTAGTAGTCCCGATTTGACACGCAATACCTCACCAATCACAATAAACGATTTCCAGAATGGGAACTGTCATAATGACTGTGAACCAGTCGTTTTCAAGGCATACCCAGAGGTCGCCAGGGCTCATCGTTGGTTAGGACAGTGGACCACAGCAAGAATGACTGGTACGGGCGCAAGTGTATTCGGTATATTTACAAGCGAAGCACAAGCCAAAGACGTGTTGGGGAATATCCCTGATACATGGAATGGGTTTCTCAGTCAGGGTGTCAATATATCCCCGTTGTTAGACCGAGTAACTAACCAGCTTTATTAGCTATATAAATATTGATTTGGGTGTAGCCTTTGGAGATGACACCCGGTTTTTTATCCTGGTAATAGAATAAGGATAAAAACTGCTAAATTAGTTATATTATTGGGGTGTGGCCAAGCGGTTAAGGCACCGGGTTTTGATCCCGGCATTCCCAGGTTCGAATCCTGGCACCCCAGCCATACATTTAAACAAGTGTAAATATTGATTATGGATATTAACTACCTCGCCAATACAATGCTATTTACCGGGAATGCTAATCCTGAACTAGCCATTAAAATTGCCTCATATTTAAGTCTACCTATGGGGAAAATTAATGTCGGTCGCTTTAGTGACGGCGAGATTTTTGTGGAAATAGATGAAAACGTACGTGGTCGTGATGCGTTTATCATTCAATCATTGTGCAGCCCTACCAATGATAACCTGATGGAATTAATAATTATCGCAGACGCGCTGAAACGTGCTTCATGTGAGCGTGTAACCGCAGTGATTCCATACATGGGATATGCCCGCCAGGACAGGCGTTCACGATCTTCACGGGTTCCTATTACTGCCAAGGTCGTTGCCAACATGATAGCCTCTGCGGGTATCGATAGAATACTGACAGTCGATCTGCACGCCGATCAAATTCAGGGCTTTTTTGACATGCCGCTGGATAATGTCTATGCATCTCCGGTGTTACTGGGAGATATCTGGAAGCACAGTTACCCTAACCAGATAGTTGTCTCACCTGACGTTGGAGGTGTTGTCAGGGCCAGAGCGTTGGCGAAAAGACTGGAAGATGCAGATCTTGCAATAATCGATAAACGTCGACCTAACCCCAATGAATCAGAAATTATGAATATCATCGGTGAGGTTGATGGCCGTGAATGCGTAATTATCGATGATCTGGTGGATACAGCTGGGACCTTATGTAACGCGGCAGGGGCACTAAAAGACAGGGGAGCTAAAATGGTGGTTGCCTACTGTACCCATGCTGTTTTATCGGGAAAGGCGATAAGCAATATTACAAATTCCAGGCTGGACGAGCTGGTGGTTACCGATACCATTCCACTCACAGATGCTGCCATGGAATGTAGCCAGATCCGCCAGCTGAGCATTGCTGAGATGATGGCCGAGAGTATGAGACGTATTTCCGCGGGAGAATCCCTAAGTTCCATGTTTGTGGACTAAATCTTCGAATATTTTTTGTGCAAAGCACACTACTGCCCTATAATGCCCCGCTTTCCATCCATGCAGGTCGCGGCATGGATGTCATTTACCCTGATATAGGAGAAGTTTCATGGAACAGTTTGAGTTAAATGCTGAGCCGCGAGACAACGTAGGGAAAGGTGCGAGCCGCCGCTTACGTCGTACCGGCAAAGTCCCAGGCATAGTATATGGGACTGAAAAAGACCCAGTGATGATCCAGTTGGAGCATGATTACCTCATGCATCACCTGGAAAAAGAGGCTTTTTATTCACATATTCTCACCTTGAAGATCGGAAAAGAGGCCGAAGAGGTGGTATTAAGAGACCTCCAAAGGCATCCATACAAGCCAAAGATTATGCATATCGATTTGCAGCGGATTAAGGCCACTGAAAAAATCTCCATGCGTGTTCCAATTCATGTACTCAATGAAGAGAACTGCCCTGGTGTTAAAGATGAAAAAGGCATTGTAAACAGCTTGATGACGCAGCTCGAAGTGCTTTGTTTGCCGAAAGACCTGCCGGAATACATTGAAGTTGATATCGCTGAATTTCATGTGGGAGATGCTATACACCTTAATGAGCTTAAGTTACCCAAGGGTATAGAACTTGAAATCATCGTATCTGGTGGTGACGCAACGCAGGCCGTACTTTCCATACAGCCACCTCAGGTTGAGCAGGAAGAATCCGAGGAAACAGGTGAGGTTGCGGCAGGTGAAGCAGCGGCAGAACCAGTTGAGGACAAAGACAAACCGGATTCGTAGTCATACCCGTTTCCCCACCACGTGTCTTCTACAATAAAACTTGTGGTAGGCCTGGGAAATCCGGGTCGCGAATATGACGAGACCCGGCATAATGCCGGGTTCTGGTTTGTCGACGAATTCGCATCAGGTAGTTCAGCCAGTTTTTCCAAGGAAAAGAAATTTTCCGGTGAGGCTGCGCGTATTGCACGTGACAATTTAGATTGCCGGATTTTAAAACCAGATACCTTCATGAATCATAGCGGCAGGTCAGTGAAACTGGCTATGGAGTATTTCAATATCTCACCTTCCGAGGTGTTGGTAGCCCATGATGAAATCGACCTGGATGCCGGAATTATCAGGCTAAAAAAAGATGGTGGTCACGGTGGACATAACGGTTTAAGAGATATAATTAACCAACTGGGTTCAACAGATTTTTTGCGTATGCGCATTGGAGTCGGTCACCCAGGTCACAAGGATGAAGTGGTTGATTACGTATTGCACAGGCCTGGCCAGGAAGAAAGAAAGTTAATTGATGAGTCTATTGTTCGCGGGCTGGAGATTATGCCTGTTCTCTTTAGTGGAGAATTAAACAAGGCAATGACGTTACTTAATTCTGCGAAATAAAATGATAAAGATACAAGAAAAGAAACTGTCTTTTTGGTCAATTTCACAATCAATATAAAAATTATGTATTCAATCCACCTCTCATTTATTACATATCACTAAGTTATGGGATTTAAATGTGGAATTGTCGGACTCCCCAATGTAGGAAAATCGACCTTATTTAATGCATTAACCAACTCTGCAATCGGCGCAGAAAATTTCCCTTTTTGTACAATAGACCCCAACGTCGGAATCGTCCCGGTACCGGATCCCAGGCTCAATTCCATAGCAGATATCGTCAATCCTAAACAAGTAATTCCCGCGCATATGGAGTTTGTTGATATCGCAGGGCTGGTGGAAGGGGCATCGAAAGGTGAAGGTCTTGGGAACAAGTTCTTGTCTCATATTCGAGAAACCCATGCCATCGCCCAGGTCGTTCGTTGCTTTGAAGATGATAATATTATTCATGTTGCGGGCAAGGTGAATCCTCTATCCGATATTGAAATAATCAATACAGAGTTGTGCCTGGCAGATCAGGATTCAATTGATAAAGCGTTACAAAAAGTCATTAAAAATACCCGTAGTGGTGATAAGTCTGCCCTGAAACAACAAGCACTGTTGGAAAAGCTTACGGCTCATGTTGATGAAGGTTCACCTGTACGTTCATTTGATGTATCTGAGGAAAACTCGCAGTATCTCAACGAACTACATCTCCTGACTGCCAAACCCATGTTGTATATTGCTAATGTTGAAGAGTCCGGAATCGAGGACAACCCTTGGTTGGCGAAATTGTTAGAACATGCAAAGTCAGAAGGCTCTGATGTCATCCCCGTTTGCGCGGCGATTGAGTCTGAGATAGCCCAGCTTAAAGATGATGAAAAGCTGGAGTTTCTCAGTGAAATGGGTCTGGAAGAACCTGGCTTAAATCGAATTATTCGTGCTGGATTTGAATTGCTTGGTCTACAGACATATTTTACTGCAGGACCCAAGGAAGCCAGGGCATGGACAATTAGTAAAGGTGATACGGCACCAAAGGCAGCCGCAAAAATACATACAGATTTTGAAAAGGGATTTATACGTGCCGAAGTGATTGGCTATGAAGACTATATCCATTACAAAGGTGAAAACGGCGCCAAGGAAGCTGGCAAGTGGCGTCTGGAAGGCAAGGAGTATATCGTTAAAGACGGTGACGTCATGTTGTTTCGATTTAATGTTTGATCTGCGGCCAATACAAATAAATTAAAGGTAGATTAGGTGGAGATCTGGCAAGGATTGATTTTACTGGGAGCTGGTGTAATTGCCGGTTTTTTAAACGTGATGGCAGGTGGCGGGTCATTGCTGACGGTGCCGATTATGGTGTTTATGGGTATTCCGGGTCCCGTCGCCAATGGTACCAATCGAATAGGCATTCTCGCCCAAAACATCACCGCGGTAATTACCTTTTTTAGAAAAGGGTTTTCAGATTTCAAATTAAGCCTGTCCCTTGCAGCCATGGCCATTCCAGGTTCAATAGCTGGTGCCCTCGTTGGAACTAGACTGGAAGGCATCTGGTTCAATCGCACTCTGGCAATAATCATGTTTGGGGTGATGATTATTACTGCTTTTGATGTGGGCAATAAAAAAAGTCAGACTTATGAAACCATACCCAGGAAGCGATTGATAGCGGGTCATCTATTAATGGCGGCGGTAGGGTTTTATGGCGGTTTCATTCAGATAGGCGTGGGCTTTATCATTATGCCCGTGTTGCATAGTGTCCTTGGTATTGATTTGGTCCGGACCAATATGCACAAGGTGTTTATCGTCGGTTGCTATACCATTACAGCATTAATCGTATATGCCAGCCAGGGTCAGATATTATGGTTTTTTGGTTTTTGTCTTGCTATTGGTAATTCAATTGGGGGTTGGCTTGGAACACATACCTCAATTTCCAAGGGAGACAAGACGATAAAGATAGTACTGAATTCTATTTTGGTGGTGTTTATTATTAAGTTGCTGTTTTTTAGTTAGAGGTGGGAAGTTGTAAGTAAGAAATGAGAAGTGAGATATTGGAGTTTAAGATATCGATATTTAACTGTCCTCATCTCCGCAATTAAACTGTCCCTACGGAATGCATGTGTGGTTATGATTTCAGTTTGTATTCATGACAGATTTTTATGATTAACCGTGATTTGGAAAAACTTATACAGGGATATATAAAATCTCATTCGTCCTGTTATTTTCTTTTTTCAACAATTACCTGGCTCAGGTGAATATTAGTATGTAAGTATATTAGTGATGTCTATTGAGTCGACGCCTCGCTCCTCACTCCTCACCCTTATCAAAATTAAACAGCTCCTCCAGCTTCCGTCTTGCCTCCTCATCAGGAGACGCGTTAGCGTCATTTTGATCCTCAGTTGAGTCCAGGCCAAATAATGCATCAAGTTGCTGTTTTGATGAGGAGGCCTGGCTTGTATCACCTGCTTGATATGCCTTGTCGGTGGGTTGTAAGTAACCACAAAAGTTTTTTCGGGTCTTGTCTGCGACTTTCTCTGCTATGGGTTCACGGCAACTGTTATTGACACGGATATCGTAAAACTGACACATACGGCACACGTGTAGATCTGCATGGCAGGTTTTGCATTGGGATAAGCGTGATAGAGGTAATAGGACATCTTTTAGCGATGCGTCGCATTTCCAGCAGTGTAGGTCGTCAGGCTTCATGGTATAAATCATGGCAGATTTATAAAGGAGTGTGAAGAGAGTAACAAAATAGCTGAAATGTAAGGCCTTAGGTGCCAGTGTGCCAGATAAGGCGACAATTTAAATTATCGTCAAATTATGCCTTAAACCAACGGAAAGTTTGGTGTTAATTAAATGTTGCGCCAGAGGTGCGTATATTCTACTGGATTATGGCATCCGCCAGAATGACGATAACATTTAATTTCTTGACTAAGTGAATATCCTTCGCGGGATAATACTCCTCACTCCTAACACCTCACCAATCCCCTTGGTCAATATATATACGAATTCATTAGTTTTGTTCCTGGGATTGTCAAAGGCACTCTGGTTCATCTCTATTTCAATTCCACAATAACGACTAACAGGGTATTTCTTCCTGAGTATGGTTGTCAGTCCGTCTGCCTTTCCCAGGTATGGATAATTTAGTCTGACTGAAAAACCAGAATTTTCCTTGATAAATAGTTGTAATGATTTTGCGATTTTCTTTTCAATATTTCTGGAAGGATTATAAAGGATGCCAAAATCTGCGTTGCGGACTTCACCATTTAATTCTGGGGTAAAGCTGTGTATGGAAAAATGAAAGGCACGTTTGTTATGTTGTATTGACTCATCAATTAACTTACCTATCCTGGAATGATAAGGAGAGTAATGATGCTTTATGATTTCAGATTTTATAATATCGTTGGCACTTCTGGAAAAATCAGAAAACAATCCTGGATGATGCAATGAACGGTTCAGGTCAATCAATAACCGGGATGTTATTGAATAGATCAAAGGTGCTTTTAGTCGTTTTGACAGCCTTCTGGCTACAACTAGCGCTCCCTTATCGTAAGCATAGTGTGAATTAAGCAGGTTAACCTGCCGCTTGAACAGTTTTTGATAATTGCTGGGTATTTGGTTGCCACCATGTTCGCAACTCAGAATAATTTGACCGTTATATCCCTTCAAACAAGGTTTCCTTTGCAAGGCATTCAGTCAGTACCCTGTAGATTTCTTTTAATCGGGGTTGAGTTAAACTTTTTTGCAGCGGGGTTGTGATCCTCCTGGCCAGTGTTCCATGTTTAAAAATAAACTTTATGACCTGTTGCATCGCTTCACGGTCACCCGTTTCATCCAGTTCCACTGATTCAAACAGAAATTGCCAGAGTTCCTGTGCATCGCAGCGCTTGTCGGGAAAGTTAAATAAAGAAAGGTAGTCTTTATTATGAATGACCGTACGTTCGGCATTTTTAATTACGCTCAGGAAGATGTCTGAAAGTGCCGGTGTTGAAATTTCAAGCTGTTTTGATAAGTCGCACCATTGCAGGGAGGAAATTTTCTTCAATACGGCCTTGATGAGTTCTGCAATTGCAAGATCAGCAAGTGGTGTTTCCTGAGTATCCAGCACCCTGATTTCGATGGTATTCCTGTCAAACCGGGCAATTGCGCCCCGTGAATTTAACCATTCATCCTGCAGTATGGCATCGGGATCATAACTTGCGATATCCTTATACATGGGGTCAAGGATCTGTTTCTGGTAATCGGACTGGCTGGTTACCGCTTCGGGAATAACCAGCCCGGTAATACTCGGTATCATTTTTGCATTTTTTCGATAGGTATCCATCCGGGTATCCATCAACCCGGTTAACTCACCATCCATCAGCGGGGAACTGGCTGCGATAGCTGGCATGATCGGGAGTAACAATCTGATAGCAGTATGTAATAGAGCGAATTCATTATCGTTGAGGAAAGGTAAATTGATATGCATGCTCTGCAGATTTGACCAGCCGTGGCCCTGGCAGTTAAATATGCGATCATAGGTATCATAGATCTCTGAATTGCTATGAGGCCACAGCTGGGTTTCAAGATATGGATTCATCCACGGATGCATAGCAGTGGGCATCAGGACGCCATGGTATCTTTCCAGAATCGTGTTAATTGCCGTTATATTTCGGGTCATAAGAGACGGCAGCCTATCAAAATCCGCTACTGGCCCATTGGTCTTAAGTTCAATTACGTGAAGGACCACTTCGTTGGACCAGGCAATCTCACCCTGTTCAACTTCATTTACATATTCCCCAGCAACCTCTTTAATTATTTTATCTGAAACAGGGATTGGATTTAGCGTGTCACTGTCAACCATCATGTATTCCAGTTCAATACCATAGGCGGAAAAAATCGGTAATTTTGACATACTCTTATGATATTCCACGCTTTTGATTTTCAATGCGCCTTAAAAACACGCCCATGATTTCACGATAAAGTGCGTCTTTTAATACGGCATCTTCAAAACCAGAATCAATACTTGGATTATCATTCACTTCGATAATGTAAGGTTTTTGCCCCACCAGTTTTACATCCACGCCATATAATCCATCGCCTATAAGGTTAGCTGCTTTCAAGGCCATTTTTACTACCTCTTCCGGCGCCTCACTGATCGACATGGTATCGACCTTACCTTCATCATGAGTCTTGCCAGTAGTGTCATGTTTGATAATCTGCCAGTGCTTTCGTGCCATGTAATAACGGCAGGCATATAATGGCCGGCGATCACAGATACCGATACGCCAGTCATATTCCGTTGGTAAAAATTCCTGTCCAACGATCAGATCTGAATCATCAAGCATCTGATTAACCATAATGGCCAACTGCTCTTCATCTTCTACTTTTTTTACACCTGCGGAAAATGCACTGTCAGGCTTCTTGAGGACACAGGGCAGGCCAAGGTACTCCTTAATCTTTTTCACGTTCTTTCTATGGATGATCAGGGTTTTGGGTATCGGTACATTGTTTCGGACAAGTAATTCTGCCAGGTAGACTTTATTAGTGCATTTTAGTATTGAATCCGGGTCGTCCATCACTACCAGGCCTTCAGCCGTTGCCCTCTGGGCAAACCGGAATGTATGGTGATTGACTGCTGTCGTCTCCCGTATGAATAGGGCGTCGAACTCTGCCAGTCGGTGAAAGTCATTTCGGGTTATCATTTCCATGTCCAGTCCGACGACCTCAGCCGCACGCTGGAACTTTTTAAGGGCCCGCTCGTCAGAAGGTGCATTTTCCTCATCAGGGTTATGTAATAATGCGATATCGTACCGGGTTGTTGTTCGTCTCCTGGCGTGCCTTTTTCTCCCGGAAAAGTATGTCTCAGCCGCCTCAATTACGGAATCAAAATGAGACTCCGGTATATCGTTTACGGCAATTGTCTTGATGGAATTTAATTCCCAGTTCTTTCCCTTAATAAATGTCGCTCGTAATAACGGTGCCCGGAACAAATTGAATAAGCGCAGGCAGAGTTTGTCATAACGTTTGGCAATATTTTTACCGAAATAAATACTTAAGGTAAAGGTATCTGACTGTAAAGGATTTAATGCGCGGGCGACTTCCTCTTCAATGTCTTCGGACAATAGCTTGATGACATGCTGGGACTTTAAGTCCTGGATAGTATTAATATCTGGCATGGGGTTGTGACCGCGTGCTGATGCCAGTAGTGATACATAATAACCAATGCTCTGATAGGCGTAGGATCGGCAAAGATTAAATACCTTCGCTGTCCTCTCATCACTATAGTTTGGATCGGTCAAGTAATCACGGGCCGAAACAACATTAACTCCGGGGATCTTTAAAGGCCAGTTGTTGGGATTGTTTACGACAAAATAAATTTTCATCGAATTTTTCTCGATCCAGGTTGAATTACTAACAAATTGGCGTCATGGGTTAATACACCAAGCAAAATCGCACAGATGACTCTGTCAATATTAACTGGGTAGATTTGCGTAGGTGCTGCCGGATTTGGTGAAAGGGGATCATTGATCAATACTGTCCTGCCTTCCCGGTGATAACCGGTTAACAATACGAAATGTCCTGCAGGGTAACCTCGAATATCATCGGAAACATCATTGGTCCCGTACTCCCGCTTATCCTGATAAAGATAGGTAGAACTCAGGCCAGTCAGTATAGGTAGACGTTTTCTGATGATGCTGCGAATCAACCTGGTAGTCAGATCCACATGTTTTAGTTTTCCGCCAAGCTTCAGAAATTCTATATAACCCTCAGTTGCGGCGTGTAGTTTCGGGTCATTTTTAAATTCACTCTGCCGCATCAATTTAAAAATCATTTCACTATTTGATAATTGAAACCAGGAAGGATCAAAGACCTGAAGGTTATAGGTGTAGATAGTAGTATTTAGTCCGCGACGTAATGCATTACATGCAAGGAATACGGCCAGAGTCCCACCACCGTTGAGCATGTGAGTTTCTTTTATGACTGTTTTAAGGTCAACTGACTCACCGTAGTAGTTGAAGACTGCCTGTAAGCAAGTAGGCCCACATGAGGTGTCATCTGGTTGAGGGTGGATCTGAATTGGTAGCTCTACGTCCATTATTTACCTACTGGTAATCGGGCGCGAAGTATATGTCACAATATGGAAAAATAGATATAGTTTTTTTAAATAATATGGTGCGCAGGAGCTGGGTAAATAGTGCCTGATACGATGCATCACTCTGCTCGGATTTCCAGTATTTTTAAGGTTAATTCTGGCCTGGCCTGATTTGAATGTCCTCCTTACTTGCGCCTGGAATGGCTTGCCATCCACAGGGGGAGATTTAAGCCAGGACATCTATACATTCTGGTCTCCAATTATTTCAAGCTTACTGTTCTTTGAATTGGGTTTTACCTTGACTGGTATCCTTAGCTTTTCTTGCAAATTGTTTTTTGTACTAGTTGGCATTCACCACAGAATTTTCCAGTGTCCCAACGCCTTCATAGGTGCACGATGTCTTATCACCGGCCTTAAGATATATAGGTGGGTTGCGGGCAGATCCCACACCTGAAGGGGTGCCGGTGGCCAGCACGTCTCCTGGCAACAATGTGGCAATATTGGAAGCATATACCACCTGTTCAAAGACATCATGAATCATCAGGTTGGAATTGGATTCCTGCATGGTTGTGCCGTTAAGAATGAAGGTAATCTCCAGATTACTTGGATCACTGATAAATTCCTTAGGAGTGATAAACGGCCCCATAGGCGCAAAGGTGTCACGGGACTTGCCGATTAACCAATCTGAGCCATAGCGTGTATCTCCACGTCCCTGGCGATCAGAGACGTCCAGTTCCAGTGTATAACCAAAAATATAATCAGCTGCATCTTGCGGTGATATATCTTTCGCTGTCTTTCCTATAACCACGCCCAGTTCACATTCCCAGTCGATTTGTTGTCTACCCTTTGGAACCTGGATTGCTTCACCATGGGCAATAATTGCTGAGGGTAGCTTGATGAACATATAAGGATTCCACCGTCGGTCACCTGAGGCTGGCTCCCAAACACTGGCAGGCCGACTAGTTCCCGTAGTTGCAATACCAGGTTGTGCACTGCCATCTACGCCGTCATCACGGACATCTTCCATTTCCAATGCATGCTCTGTGTAGTTCAAGGCTGTATTCATCATCGTCCTGGGATACATCACCGGAGGCAGTATTTTCAACTGGTTGAGATTGTAGACGTAACTTGGCCGACTATCGGCTGCATCTCGATTTACAATATATACAATTTCGATAATTCGGACACGAAGACCAGCATCATACCGGTTAATGAGATCTATCATACTGGTTGGACCGGCGACATATATTTCACCCAGGGATATTGAGGTATTCGCCGAGGCGATATCAATCACCGTATCATTTTCAAGGACAGCACCGACGAATTCGCGCCCATTGTCAGAAAATGAGCCCAGCTTGAACGGCGTTCCAGATTGAGCAGAAAGATTAGCAGTGAAAAATGAAATTAAAATGATAGCTATGAAAGATCGCGTTAGTGACATTACAACTCCCCCGTGGTTTTTATATCTATTTATTCTTACGAATATAAGTCAATTGCTATGCCTAAGGCAAGGAGTGAGAAGCAAAACCAAAGGCGTGAAAAGACAAAAGTAAGTATAAAAAAACAACCCCGTCATTCTGGCGAAAGCCAGAATCTAATAAAGAATAGACGATATAAACAAGATTTCGCAGGATGAACAGTATGTTTCTAAATAACTTAAATGTGGAATATAAGATGTTGAAAATTCGTCATTCCCGCGAACGCCTACATGGATGGAATCGGTAGAGTCGCGTCTGGAACGAAGACCGAGGGCGTCTCACGACTCCAGGGATGGAGGACGACTACATGGATGTAGGAGATAGAGCAACGTCGGGAACAGTTGCCGAGGTAGAAACGCGTCTGGAACAGCGTTCGAGGAGACAAAGTCGAGGCGGGAATGACGGCCTGATTTGTACTGTGCAATTACTCGTCATGCTGGTGTAAACCAGCATCTAATCAGTTAATGTGTGCCTGAGGCGCACATCTTTAACTGGATTCCCGCTTTCGCGGGAATGACGGTAATAGATGAATTTCAAAATGGCAAAATATTATTCTGTAAATCTTGTTAATCCTGTCAAAATACTACTTTTCACTATCCACCGGCTCGCTATCAAACACCTTACGTCCGGTAAACATGGCAGAGATCAAACCACTGCCTTCTTTGATATCCGTTACGATTACACCAATGATATGTAGAGGAATCATGCACATGAGAAAATACGAGTTGTATAAATGTGTTGTGATAATAGGTGAACGAAATGCTCGCATCTCGCCATAGGCATCTGGATCGTATAATTCACGAGTCCCCGGCAAGAGATCTGCGGGGTTAACACCAGCAGGGGCTATCCATTCCTGTATAAACCCACCAAATGGCGGATAAAAAATGTCAGTTCCCGCAATAACTAAACCCGTGGCCCCTTGAATAGTGATCGACACAAACAACAAGGTGACACTAATTCTTGCAGCCGGGTTATGGCCCAGATAATGCACTGGCTTACCAGATTTGAATCCTGCCAGGTATGCTTTAAGTGATGCAATAAATCCCTTACCAACTGGAAGGATTGCTCCCCAACGTGCATAACGGTTACCAATAAAACCCCATATGTATCTCCAGATAAGATTGGTGAGAAAAACGTAACCAACCAAGGTATGTAATTTCTTTAATATAATTTCTTCCGTGCCATCAATGCCAATGGCATTGTGATTTAATATCATCACGCCAAACATGAGCAGTAATAAAATACAGATGCCATTTAGCCAATGGAATATTCGCGTTGTCTTGTCCCAGACTGCATAGGATTTTAATCCTGACATGAGTTCCCCTTTAAATCATCGATTAATATTTTAAAAATTATAGCGTTAAGAATATGAAAAGAAAGTTAAATATTTAAGAGTAGGAATGATTATTGTTTATAAACATGTAAGGAGTTAGGAGTTAAGTATCAGCGCGATAAATTTTTCGAAACATGCATGAAAATTTTTCATGACGGACAAGACTGATCATTCAGAACACTATAAAACAAAATTTACATTATAATGTTCAATAAATAGCACATCACCCTCCGATCCTAAGCCCTCACCTTCTTTATGACACCTCTAGTAACTTATTCAACTGCCGTCTGTTCGATACCAAATCCGCTAGTGAATAATCATCCAGCGTTTCTAAAAAAGCATTTTGGGCAATCGCCAGGACCCGTTTTAAGTTGCAGGCAGGCACTATAGGACAACTGGAATCTTCCCCAAAACACTCCAACAAACGCAGGTTTTCAGTGTTTCGTACAACGTCACCCAGGTTTATTTTGTTTGCAGGAAGTGCCAGTTTTAACCCGCCGCCTCGACCTCTAAGACTTTGAATATAACCAAGCTGGACCAGTGTTTGTGCTACTTTTGCGAGATGATTTGCAGAAATTCCGTAGCTGTCTGCAGCTAATTGTATGGTCCCAGTTGTATCGTCACCTATTATAGCCAGGTATATTAACAATCTTAGAGAGTAGTCAGTATGAGTCGTAAGTTGCATCTTTACTTGACGAAATTATAGAGAAAAAATACTATACATTATAAAAGAGGTATATTAAATACCTGTTTAATGTAATCAAAAAAATTATAGGCGAAGACATGAAAATTCCTCAATCTTATAGCCGTCGTGAAGTCATCAAGGCACTCTCAATTGGTGGACTGGCATCGGCGCCCCTAAGTAGTCCCGTGTGTATCCCGTCAAAGCATATGAGACAGAATTGAGCTGATTTCTAAGAGAGACTTCTGATAAGTTAAACTTATAAATAGGAGTCTCATTATGAGCAATAATAGCGAGAAATTAGTTAAAGATATACGTCGTCGTACCCGTAAGAAGTATTCCTCTGAAGAAAAGATCCGAATTGTACTGGAAGGGATGCGTGGAGAAGAAAGCATTGCCGAGCTGTGTCGCCGTGAAGGATTGAATCAAAACGTGTATTACCGCTGGAGTAAGGAGTTCCTGGAAGCGGGTAAACAGCGTCTGGCGGGCGATATAAAACGGGAAGCAAACTCCACTGAAGTGACCGACCTGAAGAAAGAAAATGACCAGCTCAAACGCCTGGTGGCTGACATCATGCTGAAGAACGAGGTACTTAAAAAAAGTGTGCTTGGCTTGGAGTCGACCTGGGAAGACGAATGAGTCTTTCAGCAGCTGAAAAGCTGGAAGTGATCCGCTTGGTAGAGGCGTCGGAATTACCCGTGAAACGCACTCTGGCCGAGTTAGGTGTGAGCCGCAGCAGTTTCTATCGTTGGTATCGGCAATACCTGGATGATGGTCCAGAGGGCCTGGAGCCAGATAATCGGTCCCCGAGACAGTTCTGGAATAAGATACCTGAGATGGTGAAGGAGCAGTGTCTGGAGCTCGCGTTACAGTACCCTGACAAATCGCCTCGGGAACTTGCCTGGACCATCACCGATGAGCACAACTACTTCATCTCGGAATCCAGCGTTTATCGACTGTTAAAGCAGTACGATCTCATTACCAGTCCTGCTTATATCCTGATGCAAGCGGGTGATTCGTTTCAGAATCCAACACGACGAGTCAACGAGCTTTGGCAGACTGACTTCACCTACTTTCGTATTGTTGGTTGGGGGTGGTATTACCTGTCCACTGTTCTAGATGATTACTCCCGCTACATCATTGCCTGGAAGTTAACAACCAGCATGGCAGCTGATGACGTGAAGCAGACGCTGGATGCGGCGATTGAGACCACGGGAGTCAACGAGATAACGGTCAAACACCGACCTCGCTTACTGAGTGATAACGGGCCTTGTTATATCTCCTCGGAATTGAAGGATTATCTGAGTAAATATCAGATGCAACACACCCGTGGCGCACCGTACCATCCCATGACACAAGGCAAGATAGAGCGATATCACCGCTCCATGAAGAACGTCGTGAAGCTGGAGCACTATTATTATCCGTGGGAACTCGAACATGCTATCCGGCAATTTGTACAATACTACAATCATGAACGTTACCATGAGTCACTTGATAATATTACGCCGGCAGATATGTATTTTGGCCGCTATCATGAAATTATGGATAGAAGAACCATTATCAAATACGAAACATTACAACAGAGGAGAAAGGAAAATTTAAGAATATATATAAATCAGTGAAACAAGACTATAATAGTTAAAAGTCTCTCTTAATATTTACGCTATTTTGTCCCAAATCTTTTGACGACTTACACTTAATTCATATATAAATATGAAACGACAGGGTAATGATCTGAACCACCAGTATCATTTAATACATATGTTTTATTTGTATTAAAATGTACGCTATAGAAAATATAATCTATTCTCATAAATGGAGTGAGTGATCCCATGCGCCTTGCTGGTGATGGAAAAGTGAACCCAAATCCTGCTTCTTCAAATGCATTGTTGAGATACTTTTTCATCATAAGATAGGGATAGTTAACCTCTGTCGCATTAAAATCACCCGCGACAATTATTGGTCCTGCTGTATTTTCGACCTGACTGACCAATTGCTGAATCATCTTATCTTGTAACTGCGTATCTGTTATGGATTTTTGCAAGTGTACGTTCCAGACAGAGGTTTTGGTTCCATCTATGTCTATCTCAGCCACCAGTGAGTAATCTCCTTTTTTCATTTTGGATGTGATGCTAAATCGACTTAATATGAGTCCTTTAAAGGGATCTGCATAATAATGTACAGGTTTGCCGTTATACATATCGCTTACCAGGGTAACGAGTTTTTCTGAATCTTCCTGGTTGATCTCCTGCATGAATAAAATGTCAGGGCTTTCTGATAGGACGACATTGGCTACGGCTTCGATATCTCGATTTCGTCCCATCTTGGAGTAGGTCATGACTTTATATACGGGTTGACCTGGTGGTGTTTCTGTTCCAGAAGGGATGAAGAGATGGATATATGGAAGGAAGAGCAATATCCCTGGTAAAAGCAGAGCAATTGTCAATTTCTTCTTTTTGAGAATGAATGATGGAATGGCTTGAATTAACAGTAGTCCAGATAACCAGTGGAGGACATAGCTTACCCAGCGGACCAGGGTAATTTTTTCGCCCGTCAGGGTGAATAGGAGCAGCCAGACAAGCGTTGCGCTGACTGTAAGCCAACCAATACTGGAAAAGACTTTAGGTAATAGAGAATGTCTGAGTCTTGATAATGCGCTCATCATTATTTATTGAGGCAGGTTCTTGCAATACCAGGTGTAGGTGGATTTGATTCCATTTTTTAGGTTCTTTTTATGTCGCCAGCCTGCGGAATTTAATCTGGTGACGTCCTGAAGTTTTCTTGGGGTGCCATCGGGTTTGCTCGAATCGAAGCTCAATTTCCCGGTGTAGCTAACCACTGTGCCAATTAATTCCGCGAGCTCCCTGATGGTAATGTCTTCGCCTGCGCCGATATTGATGATCTCTTCGATATTATAGTTTTGCATCAGGAATAGACAGGCATCGGCCAGGTCGTCAATGTAAAGAAATTCTCTTTTTGGTGTCCCTGTTCCCCAGATAATGACTTCCGGCTCATTGTTTACTTTTGCTTCATGGAACTTTCGAATGAGTGCCGGGAGTACGTGGGAGGTTTGCAGATCAAAATTGTCGTTGGGGCCATACAGGTTAGTGGGCATGGCGCTGATGGCATTGAAACCGTATTGCTTACGATAGGCCTGGCAGAGTTTAATGCCAGCGATCTTGGCGATGGCATACCATTCGTTGGTTTTTTCCAGTGGGCCTGTTAGGAGGTATTCTTCCTTCATGGGTTGGGGGCAGTCTCTGGGGTAGATGCAGGAGGAGCCGAGAAAGAGGAGTTTTTTTGTACCAGTTTGGTATGCGTTACTGATGATGTTGGTCTGGATCTGCAGGTTGTCCTGTAGAAAATCTACTGGATAGCTGTCGTTTGCTAGAATGCCGCCGACCCTGGCGGCAGCAAGAAAAACAAATTCTGGCTGTTCTTTTTCAAAGAAACGATTTACTTTGCGTTCGTCACGAAGGTCCAGTTGTTTACTAGTGCGGGATATGATGTTTTTGTAACCATTCTTTTTCAGGTGGCGAGTGATCGCGGAGCCGACCAGGCCGCGGTGGCCAGCGATGTAGATTTTTGAGGTTTGTTTCATTGTTATTGTATTAATAATGTCATCCTACGGATGGGTTTGTTCTATTAGATTCTGGCTTTCGCCAGAATGACGTTAATGTGTGTGCCTGCGGCCCTGTAAATGACCCCAACCTACCTTCCCTATGGGAAGTGGATACCCGCTTTCGCGGGAATGACGGCTGGTGTGATTAACAGGATTTTACAGGATTAACAGGATGTAAGGAAAATGTTTAATAGAAAGGATTTACAAGATTAACAAGATTTTACTTTTAAATAAGGTCGCCTGATGGCGGGATTGTAAATGACCCCATCCTACCTTCCCTAAGGGAAGGGGATACCCGCCTGCGTGGGAATGACGAGTATAGGGTATGCACAAGAATGACGAAAGGTTTGTTTATGCCAGGGCTTTGAGGCCTTTTTTATCTACAAGATTAAGTAGCTTTAAAGAGGGGCCGTTGGGTTTTTTTTGGCCTTGTTCCCATTTCTGTACGGTAGATTTACTGGTATTCAGATAAGCAGCAAATACGGCCTGGCTGGCTTTTTGTTTAAGTCTGATGCGTTTGATTTGCTTTGCGCTGAATTCCTGAACAGGCGGCAAGCATAAGGCATCAAACTCACGCATGGTGGTTTCTTCTAATAGCCCCGCCTTTTTCAGTCCTCTGGCAGTTTTGTGGACAGTTGATAAGATTGAATCATTCATGTTTGTAAATTTCTATTAATTCTTTTTTGTTTATCGCAATGGTTAATTCTGTATCGGTATACGATAATAATTGTGTTGCTAATAATTTTAATGCCTTTAGTTCAACGGGTAATACATTTGACCGTTTGTTTTTTGCGAACCCATATATAAAAAAGGCCTTATCATCAGTTTTGAACGCGACTAGTGTGCGTGCACCGCCGCGTTTGCCACGGCTTTGTAACGGCACTCGTTTTTTATAAACAAAGCCTCCCAGATTTGCATCGACTAAACCAGTTTCCATTTCGGTTACCGCTGATATTAATGTACTGTCAGGCAGGCCTTCTTTAATTGCCCAACGGTTAAATTCCCTGGTTTTGAATATGCGAGTTTTCATCCTTGATCTCACAAACAAGTATAGCACTTAGTGCTATATTTTAAAGGCGTAAATTAATTAGGTTATTTCAGGAGTTTAGGAGAAAAATTAATAGACAGGATTTACAGGATTAACAAGATTTTATTAAAAAATAAGGACGCCTGAGGGCGGATTGTTTAACTGGATACTGGCTTTCGCCAGTATGACGGAGTGAGAGTATTCGCCAGTATGACGGAGTGAGAGTATTCGCCAGTATGACGGAGTGAGAGTATTCGCCAGTATGACGGAGTGAGAGTATTCGCCAGTATGTCGGAGTGAGAGTATTCGCCAGTATGACGACTATATAGTTATTCGTGTTGGTCGAGGACTTTGTGGCCGTGTTGTTTGAGCAGGGCGTCTTTTTTGGCAAGTTGGAAATCAGATTCGATCATCTCTTTGACGAGCTCCTTGAATGTCACTTTGGGTTCCCAGCCAAGTTTTTCTTTTGCCTTGCTGGGATCTCCTAATAATGTATCGACTTCGGTGGGGCGGTAATACTTGGGATCAATAGCGACGATGCAGTTGTTGTCCTGGTCGTAACCTTTCTCCTCACTGCCTTCGCCTTTCCATGTAATTTCTATGTTTAAATGACTGGCGGCCTCTTCTATGAATTCCCTGACGGAATGTTGTTCGCCTGTCGCTATGACATAGTCTTCTGGTTCGTCCTGCTGCAACATCAACCATTGCATCTCCACATAATCTTTTGCATGGCCCCAATCGCGCAGGGAGTTAAGGTTACCCATGTACAGTCGCTCCTGTAGTCCTTCCTTAATCCTGGCAAGGCCCTGGGTGATCTTTCTAGTGACAAAGGTTTCGCCTCGAATAGGGGACTCATGATTGAAGAGTATGCCGTTACAGGCATACAGACCATAGGCTTCACGGTAGTTCACTGTTATCCAGTACCCATACATTTTTGCAACGCCATAAGGGGACCTTGGATAAAATGGGGTTGTCTCCGTTTGTGGCGTTTCCTGGACCTTGCCGTAAAGTTCAGACGTTGATGCCTGGTAAATGCGGGTTTTCTTTTCCATTCCGAGGATCCTGATGGCTTCCAGAATACGTAACGTACCCACCCCATCGGTCTCGGCTGTGTATTCGGGCTGTTCGAAAGACACACCTACGTGGCTTTGTGCTGCAAGGTTATAGATCTCATCTGGCTGGGTCTCCTGGATGACGCGGACCAGACTGGAGGAATCGGTCATGTCACCATGATGCAGGAAAAACTTGACCCCTTTTTCATGTGGGTCTTTGTAAAGATGGTCGATACGGGCGGTATTAAATAACGATGCTCGCCGTTTTAAGCCGTGCACCTCATAGCCTTTATTTAATAAAAACTCTGCAAGGTAGGCTCCGTCCTGGCCGGTAACTCCGGTAATGAAGGCTTTTTTTGTCATTGCTTATATTGCTGTTGTTCGAATTTTTAGAGATTTTACCTTTATTGGAAACTAAAAGCATTATTTGAAAAGTGATGAGTTTGGGCTTTGGCTTAAGGTGTAAAAATGAAATGGACAGGATAAAGAAGATGAATGGTTTTATGGTGTATATAAATTTCCTGATACTAAGAGATTGGTACTCAGTTTAATTTAAATTGCTGTTTAAAGATGTAAAGAAAAAATCCTGCGCCTAATAAGTCTGCAAGTATGTCAGCGATGCCGGCGTCCCTTTCAGGTGTAATGGACTGAATGGTTTCAGTCGCAATGCCAATGAGAAGTATATATACGATGCTAATGATGTAGGGATTGTAATTCTTTGAGAATTCGCTTTTTATTACGACATAGGCATTTAACCAGGCTAGCAATCCGTAGACGAGAAAATGCAGGGCCTTATCTAAATAGGGGATATTACTATCAGGCACAGTGGAGGGAAAACTGGCTTCGATGAGGAGGGCAAGGCTAATGAGGATGAGCAGGGTCCAAGCGGTACGTTGTTTTGTTTGATCAGTGGGCATAGGTCAATTGAATGGGTTTTAATAACGTAATTATTATATGGTTTTGGAATTGCTAATCGTGCAGGTATTTAAATTCGCCAAATAGTGAAGTAATTCCAGAGATTTTTTCACATATTCATATTATTACATATATACTTCACAAATGACCGCAGGTTCAATAAAAGTCAAAATTCTGATTATTCAGCTAATCGATTGGACATTACTCCTTGGTGTATTTGGAATGGGTATCTATGCGGTGCTGTATTCTGATGATCCAGCAAAGTATGGGTTGATTGCTCTGGCAGGTCTGTGGCTTTTACATATGTTAGGTCGATACAGTGTTACAAAACTAACTCGGCTGCGTATGGAACTCGCTAAGATAAAAAAGAATAGTTGATTAGAAGAAAGGAAAGAACTTTTAGGAGCACAAAAATGACCGCCTACGGCGGTTTTTTTATAATTGGATACTGGCATTCGCCAGTATGACGGGTACTGAATTTACGGGATTTGTAAGATTAACAAGATGAAAAAAAGACCACCTAACGGCGGTTTTTTATAATTGGATGCTAGACGCATCAAGCGTTGTGTCCTTGACTTTAGCTCCAGCGTTGTTGTACCGCTTACATTCATGTAAGCGTCTCGCGATATTTTCCACATCCTGTGTGTCGCATTCGCCCGTATGACGAAGACTGAATTGACAGGATTTACAAGATTAACATGATTAAGAAATATTGAGTGAGTAAGCTTGTAGACAACGTCTTGCTGGTGTAAACCAGCATCCAATTAAACTATGAGCGCCTGCGGCGCACTTCTTTCACTGATGTGCCTTCCCCAGGGGAAGGGGATGCCTGCCTGCGCGGGAATGACGGTGTTAGAGTCCACAAAGCGGGGCTTTATTAGGATTGGATTCTGCTATTCACCAGCTTGATAAAGTCTTACTTATTATCTCTGACAAGTTAATTTTGCTAGTCCTGTAAAGAAAATATATTTGGTCTTTTTTATGTTCCATCAATTAAATGCAAAAAGGATTTAATCATTGGAAAATCATTTTCTGTTCTGATTGGTTTGCTAAGGTCTGGTTGGGCAATGCATAGTAAGTGCTTAATTCCAAATTTCCTCGCTGAATGCAATACGCTGATATTGTCATCAATCAGTAGTGTCTTGTTGGGGTTATATGGATAAGTCTTCTGCAGTTCCGGCCAGAATTCAGGGTCTTCTTTGGGAAACCCGAAATCATGGGAGCAGAACACATCATCAAAATAATCACCAATACTTGTTACATTAAATTTCATGGAAATGAGGCCGGCATGAGCATTGGTCACGATTGCCTTGCGCATATTAATGTTTGATAGAAATTGCAGTAGTTCAAGTGTGCCGGGTCTTTCTTTAATAAGATGCCCCACATCTTCTTTTAGTTTTAGAATGTCCATGCTCAGGTGATCAGACCAGTGATCCAGGCAGTACCAGCTCAGAGTCCCCGCCCATTCGTAAAAACCCGGCATTAACGCAGCTCTTGCCGCTTCAAGATCAAGATTGTTCATTTCTCCCCACTTTTTAGGGAGATAGTCATGCCAGAAGTAATTATCAAAATGCAGGTCTAGCAAGGTTCCGTCCATATCCAGGAGGACGGTATCGATTTCTTTCCATATAATCACAAATAGATATACCCAATAATACGAGATTATTTTTTATGCATTATAAAGGATTATCCGGTACCACGCCGGAACAACTTTTATTACCGGTGCTTGAAATTGCCCGACTAGCCTCAAAAGAGATCCTGAATATTTATAATTCAGATTTTCAAGTAGAGAACAAGGCGGACAATTCCCCACTGACAGCAGCTGATATGGCAGCCCACACAACAATCTGTACTGCCCTGATGGAATTAACACCGGACGTGCCCATCTTGTCAGAAGAATCCGCCGGACTACCTTATGAGACGCGTAAGGCCTGGGATACCTACTGGCTGGTTGATCCATTAGATGGGACAAAAGAATTCATTAAAAGAAATGGGGAATTTACTGTCAATATCGCATTAATTAATAACAATGAGCCCATACTTGGCGTTGTCCATGTGCCTGTTACAGACGTGGGTTATTATGCCAGTGTCGATACCACGGCTTATATGCAATCGGGTGAAGATAGTCCGGTAGAAATAAAAACCCGTCAAGCATCAGCCCATTCCTTGACAGTCGCAGGTAGTCGGTCCCATGCCAACGAGATACAACAACGATTTTTTAAAGCACTCGGACCAGACACGGAAACAATTAATCGAGGCAGCTCTCTTAAGTTTTGTTTGATTGCACAAGGGCGGGTGGATGTTTACGGTCGCTTTGGTCCGACGTCTGAATGGGACACGGCTGCTGCGCATTGTGTTGTCAGGCAGGCAGGTGGAGAGGTCACAGACTTAACACTGCAACCTTTACGGTATAACACCAAGGATTCAATCCTTAATCCACAATTTCTGGTGATGGGTGATCCCTCGTTTGACTGGGATAAGTATCTTGAAGAGGCTGGGGCGTGAAATAGACAGGATTCACAGGATGTGTTTTTTTAAGAGATAGAACTAAGAAGTAGGAAGTAAGAAGTGATAAATGATAAGTGAGGAGTGAGGAGTGAGGAGTAAAGAGTAAGGAGTTAATCACTCTCGTCATTCTGGCGAAAGCCAGAATCCAATGTATCTAAGAGTCCGCATAGCGGACACGTATTAATACTGGATGCTGGCTTTCGCCAGCATGACGTAGAAGCCCAACGGCGCTCTTTATGACGACTGGATGCCGGGGCTAGCCCGGCATGACAGATCCAGATTATTGCTAAGTCTTAACTAATTCAATCTTGTTAATCCTGTCTATTAATTCCGTAACACAAGTCCCATACATTATGACCAAGTTTAATTCCTCTGTTTTCAAACTTGGTTAACGGTCGCCAGACGGGCCTTGGTGCAAAATGGCCTTCCCCGGCAAGATTAAGTAACTCATCATTTCCATCACATATCTCGAGCATATGTTCTGCCAGGTCTTCCCAATCAGTGGCTAAAAATATCCGCGCATGTGATTTTAGCTTTGGTATTAACAATTTTATAAAGTGTGAATTCACCAGGCGGCGTTTATGGTGTCGTTTTTTAGGCCAGGGATCCGGGAAAAGAATATAAACTTCATCCAGTGATCTATCAGGTAATTGATATTGAAGCACCTCCATAACATCATGATTAAAGACTCGGATATTATGTAGTTGTTTCACATCTGCTGTGGCAATCAAACTACCCACTCCGGGTTTATGCACTTCGACGGATAAGTAATCATTCTCCGGATGCCGTTCTGCAAACTTGATTAGTGTTTCTCCCATGCCACTACCAATGTCGAGTATCCGTGGAGCGGTGCGCTGAAATACTAGATCAATATCCAGTTGGTTTTCTTCGCGATCAATTCCATATGATGTCCAGTGTTGTTCTAATGCTCTGGTCTGTGCATCAGTCATTCTGCCCTGGCGTAGAACATAACTGCGTATGGTTCTTTTTTTTGTTGTATCCATTTTTGAAAAGTTAGTAGGCAGGTTTTACAAGATTATAAAGGATTAACAGGATCATTATGTTTCAGCAATTATTATGTGTTAATCCCGTCATTCCCGCGTACGCCTACATGGATGTAGGCGTTAGAGCGAAGCAGGAGCCCGAGCCGAGGCGGGAATCCAGTGAAAATAAGTGTCCGCGAAGCGGACTCTTTAATGAGATTGGATACTGGCATCCGCCAGCATGACGTTATGTTGCATTTACTTAAAAGAATGCCCCATCAATGGGTGATGACGCACTGGCATAGGCGCGGCGTGGCATCCTGCCTGCAAGATAGGCTTCTCGCCCCGCTTCAATTCCCTTTTTCATGGCCGATGCCATCAGCACAGGATCTTTTGCCTCGGCAATGGCGGTATTCATTAATACACCGTCACAACCCAATTCCATTGCGATGGCGGCATCTGATGCGGTGCCAACCCCGGCATCTACCAGGATAGGCACAGAGGCGTTTTCAACGATAGTGCGTATGTTATAGGGATTTCGTATCCCAAGACCAGAACCTATAGGTGCGGCTAGTGGCATCACTGCGATACATCCCAGTTCTTCAAAGCGTTTTGCCATGATGGGATCATCATTGGTATATACCATGACTTTGAATCCCTCTTTTACCAGAGTTTCTGCGGCCTGTAGTGTTGCCGGCACATCGGGGAAAAGGGTTTTTTCATCACCCAACACCTCAAGTTTGACGAGGTCATGACCATCAAGTAACTCCCTTGCCAGTCGACACGTTCGTATCGCAGAATCTGCGTCATAACAGCCGGCGGTATTGGGGAGCAGGGTATATTTATCGGGCGGGATATAATCCAGAAGGTTTTTCTCTCCCTTTTCCTGACCAATATTGGTTCGTCGTATTGCGACTGTGACGATTTGTGCGCCACTGGCTTCAATAGCCGTTTGTGTTTCCTCGAAATCCTTGTATTTCCCCGTACCTACCAGCAATCTGGATGTATAGGGGTGACCATCAATTATCAGACTGTCATCCTTGGGCATTTGATTTTACTCCGAATAGAATAAGTTATAGTTATTAGCCGCCGCCAATGGCATGAACAATTTCCAGTGTATCACCAGGGTTGATCTGGTATTCACTGAATTGGCTGCGAGGTAAAATTTCCTGGTTTAATTCAATTGCGATCTTGCCCTCAATCTTCATTTCATTGAGCAGATCGTTCACTGTTATTTTTTCTGGGAGGTTTCGGGTCTCGCCGTTAATGGTGACTTGCATGACAGCGGTTATTTAATTCTTACTTAAAGACTATAGTTCGACCGTGAGACCTTCTTTTGCGATATGGCATTTGAGATCAGAGCTTCGGTCATCAATAATTTTAAGTGCATTTTCTTCAATTATTTTTATGGCATCATCATCATAATTAGGATCATGATGGTACAAATACAACTCTTTAACGCCAGCATCAATAGCAGTGTTGACGGTATCTATGTAACAGGAATGGCCCCAACCCGTTTTTTTACGATAATCTTCAGGTGTGTACTGGGCATCATGAATGAGAATATCGGCATCTTTAATTAGATCCAGTTCCGCATCATATTCTTCCTGTTGCATGGCATCGTATAGTTCTTTTTCTTCCTTGCTGAATTCTGCATATTTCTGACGGATTGCTTTATTCAAGAACAGGCATTCGTTGTCTGATACATACAGGATATCCTTACCGTTCACATGGATCCGGTAACCAAAGGTCGTGCCAGGGTGATGGACGCTTTGAAAGGTAAAAGAAATCGGCCCATGGTCGATCTTGTTTTCTTCTGGTGGATCCATGTATTCAATGTTAGCCAGCCAGGTTTCTGTGCCGACAGGGAAGAAGGGTGCTCGCATCTGTGCAGATACCGCGTTTTTAATATCCAGGCTCGAATCTCCCGGTCCAAAGAATTTGATTTTCCAGTCAGGAATAAATGCGGGGACAAAGAATGGTAAGCCGCATATATGGTCCCAATGATAATGAGTCAGGGCGATCATAAGTTCCCTGACATTTGGATCCTTCAGAATTTCATTACCAAAAGGAATAATGCCAGTACCGGCATCACACAACAGGACGTGATCATCCACGCGTATTTCAACACATGAAGTATTCCCCCCTACACCGAGGTGGGATTCAAAGGGCGCAGAATAGGAACCACGTACTCCCCAAAATCGGAGATATGCATTACTCATAGAGAGTTATATTATTAGAAATAGTAAGGTGAATCAAAAATTTAGATGCTTTATCAGAGCATCCTTGATTACCTGGATAGGCATGGGCTTGGTAATAAACTCAATTGCACCCAATTCCTTGGCAATAGATCGGTCTTGAGCGTAATCCTTAGAGCTGATCATTAAAACAAGGGTATCACTGTGGAGGGGCTGTTTTCTGATCTCTTTCAATGTGGCCAGTCCATCTTTCCCCGGCATTTTGATGTTCATAAAAATCAGATCGGGCTTATTGTCCTTAAGATATTCAGCGGCAGCAGACGTTTTATCAAATATCTGGAGAGAAATATCCATATCGATAATCGCACGTTCAAACAATGTGGCCAGGCTCGGGCTATCATCGACTACCACTACGATCTTTTGATTATTATCTGCCATTATTATTAATATTTCTTGGAGGCCTTATATATCAATTGCAATTCGCCATCATGACATAAGCTTATGAATTTTATTGATTTTATAATTAAACGATGAAAACAAGCAAACGATATACCAGCTAATTTCCCCTTAGATTACGATTCTACACCAATAATCTCTGAAATTCCCTCGATGATTGCCTCATAATCAGAGTTGATTCTAGCACTCAACCCTGATCAACATTGTGATAAAGTTCCAATTTTGAAGGAAATTGCGGGTGTAGTTCAATGGCAGAACTTCAGCTTCCCAAGCTGGTAACGTGGGTTCGATTCCCATCACCCGCTCCAGTCTAACTACATGGTATATTTAAAAAAGCTGATATGTAAATTGTTGATTGGTGTGAGACGGTTTGAATATGGTTGCAATACTGGCTCCGCTCGAAGTCCAGGCCATTAGAAATTCAACTCAATGACACTCAGACAGGTTCTTTTATTTGGCATTGTGTTTTCGTTATCCGGTAAATAATTACAGTTAGCGGTATAAGATTCGCGAAGTTCCTGCCGGTTGCACATGCGTACGTCATTACGCACAGGTTGTGGTGAATTGCAGGTAACATGTCCCCATCGGCTGCCAATATTAAGGTAGGGCGCCGATCCATTTGCGCATTCTAATGAACTCCCATTCCAGAATATGACCTGGCTTGGGTCAGCGCTTTGACCACTGGCATTACACAACTGGCTATTTGTTAAAGATTGGGTATTTTGATTGATAGTGCTTGATTGAGATATGGATGCGGTCTGGACCGGTTCCTGTGGAAATGTATTGACGTTGTCCATTGCGTTATTCGTCATGTTAAAATCTGGTTGTTCTAGCTGTATTGATCCATAACCATAGTTTTGCATCATGCTGATTGTATTTGATGCGCTTCCACTTTCCGAGAGTACATCCCGAGTGATATTGGTAAACAATTCCATGCCTTGTTCTGTAGGTAGACTGGATGCGGCGACACCCGCTGCGCCAATTGCAATAGCTGCGCCTATTGCGTTATAGCGGGCCTCGGCGGCCTGTTCATCTGCAATGCGTCTCTGTTCGGCCTCCCTGCGGGCAATTTCATTTTTAATGGTCTGTTCCTGGTTTTGCAATTGTGCGACTAGAGCATTGTATCCTGTATCCAGCCTGTCTAAGTTGGACTGGATAATCTCGGCATTTACAATATAGCCGTTCACCGCGCCGATATCGTTTGAGGTCTTGCCGCGCAGGTTACTTACCCAGCCATTACACACGTTTGCCTTGCTTTGGGAAAAGTCTGCAGCCTGCTGTTGTGCAGCACTGCTTAACTGTTCAAATTGGAAGTTTGCCGGGACATAACATGTGTTATTTGCAATTGCACATTGACACGTGATGGAAATTTGCTCATTAAGTAAAGCCAGGTATTGTTTGTGGTTATCCAGATTAATCTGTGTACGGCCCTCGTAAATATTATCAAAACTGGTTTCACCGGCCTTGATACGGGTGTTTTGATCCGTTGTGCCTAATTCGGCAAATTCCGATTCAATATTCTGTGGTCCTTGTGAAGGGGTACTTCCCATCAGGTCGTCGATGCTCAGTGATCCCTCTGCTGCTTGTGGTGCAGGTTCTGATGCGGTTGTTGTAGCTTGTCCGCCCCCCATCAGGGAATCAATATCCAGGCCACCTACATCAACTTTCCGGGAAGGTAACTGACGGTTACCATTCCTAACCCATTCCTCGTTGATCCATTGTTCAATGCAACCGCTTTGCGTAGGTTCGCCTTCACAATAGGTGGCGATTTGCTCGTACTGTTGCTGGGTCATTGGTGTGCCGTTTGCTTCGAGGCGTTGCCGCCTTCTCATGCACTCGCCGTCTATCCCCTGTTCTTTCAATGGGTCCCTGACGGTACATTCAAGCTCGATATTCGAAGCCCGTCTGGAATAGGCATCATTATCGCCATACATGCGGTTGAGGTCTTCCTGGGTGAGGTTGAAGTTATGTCTTTGCAGTATCGGCCAGATATCCGCATCTTCGCCCTGTTGAATGACCTCTTCACATACTGGGGAATTTTCATAAATTAAACCCGATAAAGGGTCTGAATTCCTGTCCAGCAGGTTGCCATGACAGGCGGTTTTGATGGACTCTGCAGTTGCCTCGTCCAGGCCCTGGGCAGATGAACCTGTGAAAGCGAAACACAATGAAAACAGCAGGACAGACCTTATTAATGGTGTATTCATTGGCCCATGCTCTCGGCCTCGAGAGTCAGTTGCAACGCCTGGTTGTAATAAGTGCCATTTGTCCCAGCATTGTTAATATAGGAATACAGTTTCTCAACCGCCAGGTCGGTCTGGCCGGTTCGAAGCAACGCTTCACCCCAGAAGAATTCAAAAGAAGGGGATAGTTCCACATTAAGTTGATCCAGCAGATCTATATAAAATAATGCATCTTCAAACTCCTGCTGTTTCAGATGGCCGGTCAGCGCGATCAGATACTTGTCCTTTCTCACCTGCAAGGGGAGTGCAGCATCCCGCTGTTGAGTTTCTCTGATTTTCTGCTCCTGGGCAGCGATTGTATTTTGCATTTCCAGGTGATTGATCATATCAAAGGCATTGCTGGTTAATTTGCCATCTGGATACGTGTTTATAAAATCCTGGTAGGCGGAAACAGTATTTAGTTCTTCCGCTTGCGCAAACTCAAAAGCTTCATTGGTAATGAAATCAATCTCAGATTCAACCAGATTAGAGGTCTTTAATACTTCATGGTTATCAGAAAGGTAACAGGCGCTTTGCGGAATTGTTGTACCCAGACCTTGTTTTTCAAGCATTCCGACATTGGTCTCTCGATAAGGTTTAACACAGGCTTTGACATTAGAATTTTCTGTTAGGTCGCCTCCAGGGCAATAGTTGTCCCATTCTTGCAGTACGGCATCCTTTGGTATTTTTTTAAAAATAACACCACCCATCTCAGAGTAACATTCAAGTAACACTACGGAACCAGGAGATACTTCAAGATCAAATAGAGCCATTAATTCCGGCGCTGGAGCGGGGGTATTGCTAGCCCAATATTGGTCATTAGTTTTAAATTTATAAAATCCGGGAACGAGCTGAATGGTTAA
The DNA here is from genome assembly GCA_943788815.1 of uncultured Gammaproteobacteria bacterium. Classification (GTDB taxonomy): domain Bacteria; phylum Pseudomonadota; class Gammaproteobacteria; order Eutrophobiales; family Eutrophobiaceae; genus Eutrophobius. Next base: position 1,596,000 of record CALSRS010000001.1, on the reverse strand, counting down.
CAAATCGTTTTTTCTATATATTTTTCCTATATCCTGATCATTAACGTTTATATTAAGAAATTCTATTGTGCTGTTATTTAGCCTTACATTAACTGTAGCGTAATCAGGATGTGATGTGAGCTGCTGATCTTGAGCCATGGTTATAGGAGGTATATAAATATTACTTAAAATAACGAAACATATAACTATGTATAAAGATTTCATATTCTTAATACTTTCCATCAAGCGATTTATCGAGATTAAAGGATATATTGGTTTTACCTGCTCAGTAAAGTTTGAAAACTCTGTATATGTGGGAAAATTTCTGGATACACGCACAATCCCGCCAAATACGCGGGATAGATTGGTTCACCAAAATGGCCTACTATAACCCCGTGATTTTAGTGGGAGATATGACCTGAATTTCCACAGAAAAGCGCTTCCCAAGCTGGTAACGTGGGTTCGACAAATTTGTCTGGAAGAAATTTGAACAGTGGAGCGGAGCGACACTGGCCCCGAAAAGGTGGAGTACAAGGACGTACAGAATAAGCCCATAACATATGATGGGAATTTAAATAAATTGCGGGTGTAGTTCAATGGCAGAACTTCAGCTTCCCAAGCTGATAGCGTGGGTTCGATTCCCATCACCCGCTCCAGTTTAACTTCGCGGAATCTGTAGGGAATTAGTGTAGGGATTAGATTACATATCCTGGATTTAAACCAGCTGATATGTCCGGATGAAATCTGTCGGGCCATTACAGGAGATGGCGTGGTGGTATTTCGTGACGGTCAACATTTGACTGATTCCTTTGTACGATATCTTTCACCTCAAATTCGATCTTTGATGGGTACTGCAACCAATGGGAATGTATTTTTGGAAAACCAATAGCATGTATTATTTATTACGACTTTACTTCATAATTTAAAAATGAAAGAAGTCATCATCCATGCTGGTCTACATAAAACTGGTTCTACCTCAATTCAGCGCTCGCTGTTTTTTAATCAGCAAATTCTAAAAAGGAATGGTTATCAATTTTTAGATGTTATAAAACCAGATAAACGAAAATTGAAAAACCATTCCAGCGTCATCATTAATCTGTTTCGAGATAATCCGGAAGAACATTATTTGAATAAGAAAAATAATTGGATAGCGGATGAGGTTGGAAAATTTTACGAGCAGCAACTAAAAAAAAGTATTAGTAATCTAGGTGGTGAGAGACTGCTCATAAGTGGTGAGGGTATCAGTAGCCTGAATGAGGACGGATTAGAGCGTCTTAAAGATTATTTTACGGATTTTAATATCAGGATAATAGTTTTTGTTCGTGATCCATATGAAGCCATAAATTCCTGGTTGGCACATGTGATTTCAAGAGGTGGAAAGAAGCTTGTGGATGATTTACATCCTGAGGATAAAAATTTCCGGGTAGCTTCCAGGATGATAGAAAAGTTTAAAAATGTCTTTGCTGAATCCGAATTTTACTCATTTGATGAAAGTTTAAATGAAGGCGGTCCGGTAGTTAAGTTTTTTAATATTCTAGGCATTAATGATTTATCTAATCTTGAGGAATATAGAGATAACAACAGTATTAGCAATAAGCTAACTCGGTTGGGTGAATACATCAATAACATCGAACCGTTAATGATTAATAATAAACCTAATCCAGTCAGACGGTATTTTCGTCTGAGAGACCTGGAGTTTAATAACGATAAATTTTATTTAACAAAAGATGAGGCCGCACAGTTTACTGAATATCTTGCTGAAGAAAATAATAAGATAAAATCGTTGACTGGTATCGAATTCACAACCGAAATGAAATATTCTGGAGATCCCAGATTAACTATAGAGGAAGTTGAAACAATCATTCAAAAATCAGTCGGGATTAATGTCTGGATGAAAGTTTTAGTCTGGGAATATATTGAGGCAAATTCAGATGCCTCAATAAATGAAAAAAAGCGCTTTTTTAATACGAGTGATGACCTGATGGATGTTGATGTTCTTCGGGATACAGCAATTATGTGGGAAAAGAAAGATCCAGGCAGAGCATATCAATTTATAAAACTGGCGAAATTAATTAGGCCAGATGGGGTTCTTATAAATGAAAAGTTTGATGAGTATAGGAAGAAATTAAAGCTCAGTGATACTGAATAAAACAAAATGGACAGGATTTGCTAGATTAAGAAGAATTATATCCTTGCACATTCAGAATCATGTAAATCCTGTCTATTACATTATTCGTCTCACTGATTATTGATGCTTGGATCATCCGCCTGAAGTTTGAGCAACATGTATTCAAGGTTGTTTTCTTGAAGACGTCGTCGCTCCTGGTTTAACTTCTTCTGATCTGCATAAGGTCCTACTCTGACGCGAAAGCGGGTGTCCTGACCATTAATTACCACCCTCTGTATATCAGCAACGATCCCCAGCAAGGCAAGTTGGGCTTTTACCTGATCCGCGGCTTCTAGTTGGTTAAACGAACCCACTTGCAAGAGATAGACGCTGTTATCATTTTCACTGACTGCATTGCCAAGCGTTTGATCTTCAGCTATCCATTCAGATATGTTGATTTCTTTATTGGGTAGGATGTTATAGAAATCAAATTGAGGTTCCAGGGATTGTTCAGGTTCATTAACTTCTACTACGGTCTCAGGTATTTGTGTGGGTTCTGTTTGAATCGATGTTTCAGATTTTGAGAAGAATGGGATATATCCACTATTTGATTGATTCAGGTACATGAATAATGCAGCAAACAGTCCCAGCGCAAGGCCCGTTAAAAAGGTCATGATTGCGCCAAAGGTACTCCCTTTTTTTTCTTGTCCAGGTTTGGGTGCATGTTTGTAATCTTTTGCCATTACATTTCCTCAGGTGCGGATACGCCCAGGATGCCTAATCCGTTCTGTATTACTTGACGTGTTGCTGATATCAGGCAAAACCTCGCCTGGCGTAATGCATCATTTTCTACCAGAAATTGGCAGGAATTATAGTAAGCATGAAAGTCATTTGCTAATTCACGTAGATAAAATGATAGCTGGTGTGGTTCCAGGTTTCTGGCAGCAATGTTGATGACTTCAGGGTAGCGGGCAATAGCCTTAACCAGTTTTAATTCAGATTCAGTTTCTAATAATGATAAGGACTTGATTCCCGTTTCAATATCGAAATTCAAATTTCTCTCCGTCATTTGTTTGAAGACGCTGCAGATCCTGGCATGGGCGTATTGAATATAATAAACGGGATTCGCGTTAGACTCAGATTTTGCCAATTCCAGGTCAAAATCAAGATGTTGTTCCGCTTTGCGCATCACGTAGAAGAATCGGGTCGCGTCATTGCCCACTTCATCACGTAGCTGCTTTAAGGTGACGTAATCGCCGGATCGTGTGGACATCTGTAGTTTTTCATCACCTTTATATAATGTAGCAAACTGAACCAGTAAAATTTTTAATTTGGCTGGATCTTTACCAAATGCTTTTAAGGCACCCTTGACTCTGCTGATGTAGCCGTGATGATCAGCTCCCCATATATTAATAATCTCATCAAAGCCTCGATTATACTTATCTACGTGATAGGCAATGTCCGATGCAAAATAGGTGGTTAGGCCATTTTCCCTGACGACTACACGGTCTTTTTCATCTCCATAAGCAGTAGATTTAAACCACCTGGCCCCCTCTTTTTCATAGATGTCGCCAGTAGACTCAAGTTTATCCATGCATTCAGAAATTAAATTTTTATCTACAAGAGACCGTTCTGAATACCAGCGATCAAATCCTACACCGAATTCATTGAGGTCCTGTTTAATGCCCGCAAGAATATCATCTAGAGCATGAGTAAACACCACTTCATGGTATTGTTGTTTCAGTGTGTTTTTGGCAAGTTCAATTATTTCGTCCAGCTTTTTATCTTCTTCTGTGTGGCCATTGATAATAGATTGCAACTCTCCAGGTTCTGGTTGTGGAAGACTTTTAGCTTTATTATAAATGGCAGATGCGATATCACTAATATATTGACCATGGTAGGCATTTTGGGGAAAAGGGATGTCATGACCATTTTGTAAATTTAAATACCTTAACCATACACTGATGGTAAGGATGTCCATCTGTCTTCCATAATCATTAACGTAGTATTCCCGGGTTACTTTATGCCCGGTGGTAGACAATAAATTTGCCAGCACCGACCCATAAGCAGCCCCTCTGCCGTGACCAATATGTATTGGTCCAGTGGGGTTTGATGAGACATACTCAAGCAGGATTTTTTTTGAATTTCCTGATTCGGATTTTCCATAGTCTTTAGCTTGTTCTAGTATTTCAGGGATAATTTGATAATAAGCATCTTTTGTCAGGAAAAAATTAATAAATCCCGGACCGGCAATTTCACATTTATCCAGGAGGGGGAATTCTGACAGGCATTGGATAATGCCGTTTGCAATTTCTCTAGGGGGCAAGCCTATGGGCTTGGCCAGTATCATGGCGATATTTGATGCAAAGTCCCCATGTTGAGGATCATTTGTGTGATCAATTTCAACGGAGGGAGCAGCATTTATTGATACATTTTGCTGTTTTATATAGGTTTCAACAGCTGATGCCAGATGATTTTCAATTATCTCTTTCATGTAATGTCCTTATTATAAATTATATCCTTTAACGGTGAATAATACCGAGTAGATCTTGATTGGATCTCTTTGACCCTAGAGTAAGTCAATAGGATCTACATCAAGGGACCATCTAACTTTATTTCCTATTTTAATCTGTTCCAGTTTATTTACCCACTCATGCATGTATTTTTGTAGTTCACTGCGTTTCTCTGAATGAATTAATAGTTGGAAGCGATAACGGCCCCGTCTTTTTTCTATGGGAGAAGGGTATGGACCAAATATTTCCAGATTATCAGCTATATTTCTTAGTTTTGTTTCCGATTGCCTCAGGAAATTTAAGGGCTGATCAATTTCATATCCTTCTGCTCTTAGTAGTACCTGGTATATATAAGGAGGCAGGTTGACCATTTTTCTCTCAGTAAGTTGAATTTGAGCGAAATTCTGATAATCATTTTGAATCAGGAGCCTAATCAATGGGTGATCAGGATAATGTGTTTGAATCATAACTGTGCCTGGATGGCTGGCCCTGCCTGCCCGACCGCTTACCTGGGTTATCATCTGTCCCATTTTCTCTCCTGCACGAAAGTCATTACTATAAAGGCCCATATCCGCATCAATAATGCCAACCAATGTAACATTGGGGAAATGGTGACCCTTGGCAAGCATTTGTGTCCCAACCAATATGTCTATTTCACCCGAGAGAATTTTATCCGTAAAAGAGTTCATGGCACCTTTATGACGTGTGGTATCGCGGTCTATCCGTAAAATATTTGCATCAGGGAAAAGCTCACTCAATGTTTCATATAATCTTTCAGTACCATGACCTACTGGAATAATTTCAGTGGAGCTACATTCTTGACAGGCATCTCCTTGAGGCCGCTGTATGCCACAGTGATGACATAAAAGTCGGTTAAGGTGCTTGTGGAAAGTCAAGGGTATATCACAGCGATCACATTTATGTATCCATCCGCATTCATGGCACATTTGCACAGGGGAATATCCGCGCCTGTTTTGAAATAGTAATACTTGTTTTTTGTCACCTATGACCTGGCGCATAGATTCGATTAGTTCATCAGAGAGTGCGCCATGTAGTTTTTTCCCTCTTAAATCTATTAGTTTGAACTTTGGTGGCTGAGCATTTTCTACGCGCGTATACAAAGTAATGCGGTTAAGTTTATTTTTTTCAACATTGTGCAATGATTCCAATGAAGGGGTTGCAGACCCAAGTATGATAGTAGCCTTTTCATCCCTGGACCTTAAGATAGCAATGTCTTTTGCAGAATAGCGGACACCTTCTTGTTGTTTGTAGGATGGGTCATGTTCTTCATCAACTATTATTACTCCCGGTGATTTCATGGGAGTCCAAACTGCAGAGCGTGTTCCTATAATTACTTTTGCCGTTCCATTTTTTGCCTTGATCCAAGCCTGCAGTCTTTCGTTATCCGTAAGCCCAGAATGAACTAATACAATCTCTGCGTTTATTCTTTTTTTGAACCGGGTTATAAAATGTGGCGTTAATCCAATCTCTGGCACCAGGACGAGTGCTTGTTTACCCAGGTTAACTACTTTTTGTATTACCTTGATGTAAATCTCTGTTTTACCACTGCCAGTCACACCATCGAGGAGAAAGCGTCCGTTTGTCTCCATGCCTTTGCAAATTAATTCAAATGCATTTTGTTGCTCAGCATTAAGGATAATGTCTATAAAGTCTGATTGATGATCAAGGTGTGAGCTTTCCCTTTCAATTGTTTCCACCAAACCTTTTTTGATTAATTCATTTACTGGATTTCGCCAGTCATGAAATTGTTCATTCAGTGCAAATCGGGAACTTGGTCCATCGAGATTCGATAAAAATCCCAGGATTGCTAACTGTTTTTTTGCCCTGCTCAAGGAAGATTTATCTGTGGTTTTTCCTGTTGCTGACACCTGCCAGAATATCTCACGCTTTATTTCCAGCTTATGACCAAGTCTGAGTATGGGAGGTAAGCTTGAAAAAATCAGGTCACCAATAGGGGCAAGGTAATAATTACTTATCCATTGGAGAAGATTTAATTGTTTGTCGTTCAATAGTGGGGATTCGTCAATGACATTTTCTATCGCTTTGAGTTTGTCTGGTGGTATTTCAGATAGATTAGACTGACCAATAACTAAGCCAACTTTCTTGCGACTTTTCCCAAATGGAACCAGAACCCGTTTGCCTATCAGCGGATGCCTGGTGCTTTGATTATCTGGGATCAGGTAATCAAAATGACGACGAACCGGAACAGGCAAAACGACGTGCGCAATTATCCGATTAGATTTGGTCATATAATCTTAATGTAGTAACGATGAATTATTAATTACTGAAACAGGAATAAAACTTAAATCAGCACCATGGGCTAAAATAATTGTACAGGTGAATCAGGTTCGTTCCGATTATTTGTAAAGGGATCGGGTTTGGTTGACTCTTCAATCTCAGAGGGGGCATTTTTTGCTCTGAATACTTCAAATGTTGCATTGGGATTATCTGGGTTTGCAAGCTTACCGGTCTTGGGATCTATGCGTGCCGTGATTAGGCCGGGCGGCTGAATAATAGGTTGCTCAGGTATTTCAGGGAGGACAACGCGCATGTAATCAATCCACATTGGCAGTGCTGCGCGACCACCCACCTCAATTCTCCCGAGCTCCCTGAAATCATCAAAACCGACCCAGGAAACAGCTACTATGGATGGGTTGTAACCAAAGAACCAGGCATCTTTTTGATCATTTGTGGTACCGGTTTTTCCACCAATGTCTTTTCTATTTAAAATCAGCGCCCGGGTGCCAGTACCTCGGCGAATCACATCCCGGGTAATGCTATTCATAATCCAGATATTGTCAGGATCAACGACGCGAGGTGCATATCGAATAGATTTGTTATGTTCCGTTTGATCATGAGTGCCGTTCATTACTTCAGCCACATCTGTCTCAGTATCAGTCATTAAGCTGGCGTTATCTGCAGTAATAGAATTTAATTCTGGTTTATCCTGCTCAATACATTCTGCACAAACTATCAGAGGGTTTGCTTCAAAAATGAGCTCATCATTGTCATCTGTAATTTTTGCAATGAAATAAGGTTCAACCTGGTATCCTCCGTTTGCGAGAACACAATAGGCAGTAGCCATTTCCCAGGGTGACAGGTCGCCACTTCCCAGTGCCAAAGACAAGCTGTGAGGTAATTTGTTTGTATCAAACCCAAATTTCTCAAAATGCTTCATCGCTTTATCTATCCCTATAGAATCCAATAGGCGTATAGAAATAATATTACGAGATGCAATTAATGCTTCACGAAGGCGTGTGGGCCCAAAATATTTTCCACTGTAGTTTTCCGGTCGCCATACATCTTCTATGCCCGGATATTCTCTCACCAAAGGCGCATCATTTATTATACTTGCCGCGGTAAAACCTTCCTCAAGTGCAGCAGAATAGATAAACGGTTTAAAGCCCGATCCAGGTTGACGTTGTGCCTGTATTACGCGGTTAAAATTACTTCTATAGAAATCAAACCCACCAGTTAGTGCCATCGTTTCACCATTTAATGGGTTTAATGAAACCATGGCGCCTTCTACTTTTGGTAGTTGTGATAATACCCATTGACCTAGATCATCTTCTATAACGCGTACGACATCTCCTGGTGCAACAATTTCATTGGCAAACTCAGGTTGCTTGCCTCGAATGTTTTCATTGACATATTTTCTTGCCCAACTCAATCCATCCCATTCAATGTCTATAGGACCTATACCTGTAAGGTGAGCAGTTATTGATTGATCGCGAACATCAGTTACCAATGCCGGATAGAGATTCGCAATTACAGGATAGGAAGCTAGTAAGTCCAGATGGCGTTGTTGTGGTTCTTCATTCTCAAAATCAATGTGACTTTCAGGTCCTCGAAAACCATGACGATTGTCATATTGAAGCACAGCTGAACGTAGCGCATGGTTGGCAGCAATCTGGTTCTTATCACGAATAGTTGTATATACCCTGTAACCCATGGTCGTGGCATCCTCCCCATATTGAGTCACCATATCTCTTCTGACCATTTCGGCAACGTAAGGCGCTTCAAGACCTATAGTTGGTGTATGGAGACTCGCGGTAATCGGGTCAGCATCTGCCTCCTGGAATTGTTGTTGCGTAATATATCCTTCTTCATACATGCGTCTGAGTACATAGCTCCTCCGGATTTTTGCTCGATCTCTATTAGTAACCGGGTTTAGTGTAGAGGGTGCTTTAGGTAAACCCGCTATCATTGCAATTTGAGCTAGTGTTAATTTATCAACAGTTGTCCCGTAATAAACCTGTGCAGCAGCGCCGATGCCATGTGCACGTTGTCCGAGAAAAATCACATTGAAATAGAGCTCAAGAATTTCCTCTTTGGTCAATTCCTTTTCAATTTTAAATGCGAGGTATACTTCATTTATCTTTCGAAGAAAGGTGCGTTCTCTTGATAAAAAGAAATTTCTTGGTAATTGCATGGTAATGGTACTTCCACCAACAGTCTTCTCTCCTGTGCGGATGAGGTTAACAACTGCGCGAGTGATACCTCGCCAGTCAACTCCAGGGTGCTCATAAAAACGATCGTCTTCAGCAGCAATGAATGCATGGACCATAAGTTCGGGTGTTTCTTCAAACGTGATGGGAACGCGTCTTTTCTCACCGAACTCTGCAATCAATGAGCCATCGTTTGAATAAACGCGCAATGGAATCTGCATACGCACATCTTTTAATGTCTCAATCTCAGGCAGATCCGGAATAATAATGGCCGATATTACGCCCAGGGTTAGTACACCCAAAACGGTCAAGATAAGCAGTGATTTAAGTAAAAACCTCAACATGTTGTGTAGTTTAAATTAAAAATACCTATATGTTCCGTTTTTTGAAGAAAATATGTTTTTTTGATAACTAATCTTAACATTCATTAAAAAGTGTTTGTTTTATATATTTATGTTGACTATAGTTGCTTAAGGAAGTTAAAGTCACATTATACGAAAGCGATATAACATATGATATTAAAAGGAAAAATTTGTGTTTCCATTTAAGAAAAAATCCATACCTTTGCTTGGTGTTGATATTAGCGCTACTGCAATTAAACTGCTCGAACTTACCAAAACTGGTAACACTTATCGTGTAGAAAGCTATGCTGCTGAAGCACTACCGGCCAATTCAGTTGTAGATAAGAATATAGCTGAAATTGAACCAGTAGGCGAGGTCATTGCCAGGGCAGTTAAAAAGTCCGGTACTAAATTAAAGATGGCAGCCGCAGCGGTCGCCGGATCTTCCGTAATAACCAAGATTATTGAAATGCCGGCAGATATTTCCGATGCGGATATGGAATCACAGATACAGATTGAAGCGGATCAATATATCCCTTTCCCTCTCGAAGAAGTTGCATTGGATTTTGAAATTATGGGTCCTAATGAAGATAACCCTGATCGCGTCAAGGTAATGCTTGCTGCCTCTCGAGTTGAAAATGTTGATAATAGAGTAGCTGCACTTGAATTAGGTGGCGTAACAGCTAAGGTTATCGATATTGAAGCATTTGCTTTGGAAAATGCAGTTCAGCTTATCGTTGAGCAGCAACTGGGAGGAGGTGAAGGTCAGATCATTGCTGTTGCTGATATAGGATCATCCGTAACGACGTTCAGTGTTTTCGAAAATTTAAAGATAGTTTATTCAAGAGAACAGCATTTTGGAGGCGCTCAGCTAACCGAAGAAATACAAAGACGGTATGGACTATCCTACGAGGAAGCCGGTCTGGCGAAGAAGCAGGGGGGCTTGCCTGAGAACTATATCCCGGAAGTCCTCGAACCTTTTAAGGAGAATATGTCGCAGCAAATCAGCCGTGCAGAACAGTTCTTTTTTTCATCTAGTCAAATTACCCAGATCGACCACCTAATTCTTGCTGGTGGTTGTGCTTCGATAGAGGGTATTGCAGAGGTAATTCAAGAAAGAACTGGTGTGCCAACCGTTGTTGCCAATCCATTTGCAAATATGTCGCTGTCATCAAAAGTGCCCGCGCAAACCTTGGCAAATGACGCCCCGGCCCTGATGGTGTCTTGTGGGCTCGCGTTAAGGAGTTTCGACTAATGGCTAGAATTAATTTATTACCCTGGCGCGAAGAAGCCCTAAAACAGAAGATCCAGGAATTTGGGATACTGATTGGTTTTTTTGCCGCAGTTGCCGCCATTATTGTTGGTATTGTGCATGTCTATAACTCGCAGTTGATTGATGCACAGAACATGCGCAACCAGTATATGGTAGGACAAATCGAGTTTCTGGATACTAAAATTCAGGAAATCCAGAATCTTGAAGCAGAAAAACGTCGCTTATTGGACAGGATGCGTGCGATTGAACAATTACAAACAAACCGACCTCTAATCGTTCGGTTTTTTGATGAGTTGGTAAATAATTTGCCTGAAGGTGTAAGCATTTATAGCATCTCGCAGCGCGGAGCAAATATTACTATTATTGGAGTAGCACAATCCAATGCGAGGGTTTCTTCATTGATGCGAAATCTGGAATTATCAGAGTGGCTTGCCAACCCCGCACTTGACATTATACAGGCCACTGACGAAGTAGGGACGCGCGTTAGTCAATTTACGCTACGGTTCAATCAAGTTATTCCCAAGTTAGAAGGTGAAGAGGGATGAAGAACATAATAGAAGATATTCAAAAGCTTGACCCGCAAAACCCTGGTCTTTGGCCTTTGCCTTTCCAGTTTGCTTTGGGTGTCATCGTTATGATTGCATTGATATATGCAGGCTGGCATTTCGATTTGAGTCAACAACGAATAGAACTTGATGCCGAGAAAGTAAAAGAAAATGAGCACAGAGAAACTTTTGACCTTAAGCAGCGTAGAGCAGCGAATCTGGATGCATTGAAGGAGCAAATGATTGAGATGGAGCAGTCTTTTGGGGATATGATTCGACAATTGCCTAATCAGACTGAGATCGCAGGACTCATCGTTGATGTGTCTCAAACGGGGTTGTCTGCAGGTCTTGAATTTGATTTATTCAAGCCACGCCCAGAGCAGCCCGCAGAATTTTATGCAAGGTTGCCTATCGATATACGTGTCAATGGTGACTATCATCAGTTTGGTGAATTTATTAGTGGTATTGCACAATTACCACGAATTGTGACTACTCATAATATAAATATTATTAAGTCAGAGGCAGGTCGACTGACTATGTCAGCGGTAGCAGTTACCTACAGGGCGATAGGGGAGAATGAATAATGTTTGTCAGGAAAATGTCTAAAATTTACATACTCCTGATTACGTCAATCATACTTGGAGGGTGTGTATCTACTGATATTAGTGATCTTGAACAATATACACAGGAGATGCTGGCCAGGCCGGGTGGTCGAATAGAGCCGCTTCCAGAGATTCGGCCCTACGAAGCATATAGTTATCAATGCAGCATTAATGACTGTATCGATCCATTTGAACTTTTTTACGAACAGCGGCCACCACAACAGGAAGAAGTGGTTGATACCGGATTGACTCGTGAAATGGAGATGGAGATTAAAAATAGAAATCGTGAAGAGTTGGAAGATTTTGAACTCGACAGTCTTAAAATGGTTGGAACCATGGAAGATCAGAAAGAAAACTGGGGTGTAGTTATTGATCCTGATGGCATTGTACACAGGGTCAGTGTTGGAAATTATATGGGGCGGAATATTGGTAAAATTGTAAATGTTTTTGAAGATCGAATTGAGCTAAGAGAAATCGTCAAAAATAACCAGGGACGCTGGGAAGAACGACAAGCAGCTCTCGCCTTAATTGAACAATAGTCATCGGGGTATTAAATATGAGTTTTATAAAATTATTGACACAGACGGGTTTATCGAAAATGTCGATTAACACGTTGCTCAAACTATCTGGCACTATGGTGTTAGGCATAATTTTCCAGTGCAATGTGTATGCACTATCTCTGGATAATGTCGAATACTCATCTCTGCCGGGTGAAAGAGTTCAGATCAATATGATGTTTTCAGAATCCCTTAGTGATGAACCAGTTAATTTTACAATTGATAATCCTGCCCGTATTGCGATTGATTTGCCAGAAGTCGAATTGAATCTTGAAGACAATAATCAGACGATTGGTATAGGAGACGTACTTGGGATAGTTGCGGTAGAAGCAGCCGGTCGTACACGCGTGGTGGTTAATCTTGTCAGGTCAGTTGGGTATGAGATGAACCTTCAAGGCTCCTCCTTAATTTTAACTATTGGGTCAGCAGGTGGAGTCGCAGCTTCTCAGACTTCGACATCTTCTTCCTCTTTTTCCGAACGTCAGTCAAGTACAAATAGTTCCGGGCCATCCATAGAGAATATTGATTTTCGTCGTGGAGATAGTGGCGAAGGCAGGATCATTGTGACCTTGTCAGATCCAAATGCGGCTGTGAATCTGGGGGAAGAGGCTGGAAGTATTTTCGTCGATTTTATATCCGTTTCCTTGCCTTCTAATCTTGATAGACGACTGGACGTGATAGATTTCGCCACACCCGTAAAAGAGATTGATACAACTTCCAATTCTCAAGGTACACGTATGGTGATTAGCACTGTTGATGATCAATATGATCATCTGGCTTATCAGTCGGGTAATGTTTTTACAATTGAAGTCACCCCGTTGACGCTTGAAGAACAAGAAGAACTGCAACGCAAACAGTTTGGCTTTACTGGCGAACGACTTTCACTTAATTTCCAGGATATTGAAGTTCGCGCAGTTCTGCAGCTGATTGCAGATTTCACAGGCTTAAACCTGGTTGCAAGCGATACTGTATCTGGAAGTGTTACGCTGAGATTACGTAATGTTCCCTGGGACCAGGCGTTGGATATTATCCTCAAGTCTAGGGGTTTGGCTATGCGCCAGGCTGGAAACGTCATGATGGTGGGGCCGCAGGAAGAAATAGCCGCACGAGAAAGACTGGAACTTGAATCTCAAAGGCAGGTAGAAGAACTATCGCCGCTAAGGACCGAGTTTATGCAGATAAATTATGCAACAGCCAGCGATTTTGCCACCTTGATTTCTTCGGGAGAGCAGAGTTTGTTATCAGACCGAGGCAGCGTGTCAATTGATCAAAGAACTAACACATTAATCATTCAGGATGTTGCAGCCAGCCTTGAGGCCATCCGAGATATGATTTCTATGCTCGATATCCCAGTAAGGCAGGTAATGATTGAATCCCGTATCGTCAATGCTGATGAAAATTTTACCCGGGATCTGGGCGTGCAGTTTGGATATAGTAAGCATACTAGTCAATTGGATCAGGTTAATGGTGATTTATTTGGTGCAGTCGGTGGCGGGTTACCGGGAAGGACGGCTTTTGAACCAGCGGCGACATCTTTTAACACAGGTGGGATAGATAATTTGATGGTAAATTTACCTGTAGGCGGTGCAACATCTACATTTAACCTGGCCGTTGGTAAAATTGGATCATATTTATTACAACTTGAATTATCTGCACTCTTAGCAGAAGGCCGTGGCGAAGATATTGCCAGTCCTAAAGTAATTACCGCTAACCAATCCGAGGCTGTTATTGAGTCAGGCGTTCAGATTCCTTATCAGGCGGCAACATCCAGTGGCGCAACATCGGTAGCCTTTATCGATGCGACCTTGTCACTCACAGTGACACCGCAGATAACGCCGGATGACCGTATTCTGCTGGATTTAAATGTGACACAGAATTCCAGGGGTTCACCAGATGTTTTGGGAACACCACCTATTAATACGAGAAATGTTGCAACAAATGTACTGGTAGATGATGGAGAAACGATTGTATTGGGTGGTATTTATAACCAGGTCGATAGAAACTCACTCGATCGTGTTCCATTTTTTGGTGAACTTCCCTACCTTGGATTTTTGTTTAAGAAAAACCGCGTCGAGAAATCACGGTCAGAGTTACTTATTTTCGTAACGCCCAGAATTATAAAAGAAGATTTGTCTTTATAATAATAAAAAGTTGTATACAAACCTTAAAATGTGACTGGATTACCCAGTCACATTTTTTTTTGTTTACAGTTTAATGATATTCTTGGCAAAGTTAACTCTATGACTAAATCAAAAAATGGCAATGTTTTTATCATTGGGCCTATGGGCGCTGGTAAAACTACTGTTGGAAAAAAACTGGCTAAAAAGCTAAATAAAAAATTTATTGATTCAGACAAGGAAATCGAAAAAAGCACTGGCGCATCCATCAGCCTGATTTTTGACGTAGAGGGTGAAAGTGGTTTCAGGGAATGGGAGAGTAAAATATTAGCAGAATTAGCGAAAGAAAATGACATTGTTTTGGCGACAGGTGGCGGCGCTATACTTTCGGAATCTAATCGTAAAATCTTAATGAAGAAAGGCCTGGTGATTTATCTTGAAGCTAGTCCTGAATTAATTTTAAAACGTACTGCCTATGATAACAGTCGACCACTACTAGACACAGAAGACCGAGCTGAAACTATCAAGGAGTTGTTAAAGACACGAATACCCATTTATGAAAATTGTGCAGATTACACAGTTAACGTAGATAAGAAATCTGCAGACAGAATATCTAGTGAAGTATGTGATTGGATAGATACAAAATGAGAGAAGTAATAGTCAATTTAGAGCAGAGAAGTTATCCAATTTATATTGGATCTGACATTTTGTCTCAAACAAAATATTACAAGGAATTAATAAAGACTAAACAGGTCATGGTTGTAACAGATTCCAATGTAAGTAAATTACAGATGGGTATCGTTATTAAAGCGCTCAGCGAATTTGATGTGACGTCCTATGTTTTGCCGCCAGGCGAAGAGCAAAAAAATCTGGAAAACTTTAATCTCATTATCACAGAGTTATTAAGTCAACGTTTTGCTCGTACAAGCTGCTTAATTGCCTTGGGAGGTGGTGTGATAGGTGACATGACAGGATTTTCAGCAGCTTGTTATCAAAGAGGAATTCAGTTTCTGCAGTTACCTACAACTTTGCTTGCTCAGGTAGATTCATCTGTCGGTGGGAAAACAGCAGTCAATCATCCATTAGGAAAAAATATGATCGGTGCATTTCATCAGCCATGCGGTGTGCTGGCAGATATCAGTGTATTGAAGACATTGCCTGAACGGGAATTCAAAGCAGGTGTAGCAGAAATTATTAAATATGGATTGATTCGAGATTCTTCATTTTTTGATTGGTTAGAACTTAATATGGATAGTCTATTAAGCCAGCAGCCCGAGGCTTTGGAATATGCAATAGAGCGTTCCTGCATTAATAAAGCAGAGGTGGTTAGTGATGATGAAACTGAAAAAGGAATGAGGGCAATATTAAACCTTGGACATACATTTGCACATGCGATTGAAACTGCTTTAAATTATTCTCAGTGGTTGCACGGTGAAGCGGTAGGGTTGGGATTAGTGATGGCATCATATATGTCAAAATTGCAGGGTTGGTTAACGAAGGATGAGTATGAAAGGATTGTTAACCTGATGAGACAAGCGGGTTTGCCTGAAAAAATACCAGCGTCACTAGATGTCAACGATCTACGTGGACTTATGTCTGTGGACAAAAAAGTAAGTCATGGTAAGTTAAAACTGGTCTTGTTAAAGTCTATAGGTGAGGCAATTGTCACGGATTCATTTGATGAGAATAATCTTAGTAACACTATAGAGAATTTTAAATAAAAAGGTTTATACATGTTTGAACTGGCTGAATACGCTGCCAGAGAAGAAAACTCCAGAGGCAGGGTTCATCCTGAATCAGACGCTGGCCTGAGAAATGAATTTCAGCGTGACAGAGACAGGATCATCCATAGCTCTGCTTTTCGAAGGCTAGAATATAAAACTCAGGTATTTGTTAATCATGAAGGCGATATGTTCAGGACTCGCCTCACTCACTCACTCGAAGTATCCCAGATTGGCAGGACTGTAGCCCGATGTCTGCATTTAAATGAAGATCTTACCGAGGCAATTTGTCTTGCACATGATCTTGGTCATACGCCTTTTGGACATGCGGGACAAGATGCGTTAAACGAATGCATGAAAACTTATGATGGCTTTGAGCATAATCTGCAATCATTGCGAGTAGTAGATGAACTTGAAGAAAAATATGCAGCTTTTCCCGGCTTGAATCTGATGTATGAAACAAGGGAGGGAATACTAAAGCATTGTTCGAAAAAAAATGCAGAAAAACTTGGTGAGATTGGTTTGCGATTTACTGAAAAGAAGATGCCTGGTCTTGAGGCGCAAATTGCTAATCTTGCCGATGAGATTGCCTACAATAATCATGATGTGGACGATGGAATTAGAGCCGGCCTTTTAAATTTTGAACAATTGTCAGACTGTGAATTGTTTCGAGAGCAATATCAGTATGTTATTAAACAATGGGACCAACTTGATGAAAAAAGAGTAAAGCATGAATTAATACGCAGGATGATTAATAAGCTTGTTTTGGATCTAATTGAAAACACCTTGAAAAATATTCAAGGTGAAGAGATCCATCATATAGATGATGTCAGGGATCTTGCATATCCCCTGGTCTCTTTTAGTGACGAGATAAAAGAGAGGCATCTGGAACTAAAACGGTTTCTATCAAAAAATCTGTATCGACATGAGAAGGTCATGGAAATGTCATTACAGGCCGGCAAAATTATTCACATTTTATTCAAGGCATACATGGAAGATAAATCTTCATTAAATGATGAGTTAAATCGCTATCTTGCTTCAGTTCAAGATACGGGAGATCGAGCACGTATTATTGCTAACTATATCGCTGGCATGACAGACCGCTTTGCAATAGCAGAATCACAGAGGGTTGTATCCTAAAATATGCCGTATCATCTATTTAATATACCGAAATTGATATTTTGGACCTGAGTCTATGAAAATCTCTTATTCTTCTCATTAAACTCCGTCTAATTGCATAAAAATACCTCTATATTCTTCTATCTTCTTCTAATTGTCTCTTATCTTCACAGTTATTTTAAACGTACACCGTGACTTAGTTGTAGCTCTCGAATATAATCACATTCCTTTTTAAATATGATAAGGGCACGACTATCGCTGGAGCTGCGGTATTCTGAACAGTGCCCAAAAAAACGGAATAATCGGTTTCAGGTTCATTTGGAAGAACAACAGGGACCCAATTTTTATTAACGGTGAATAACTACATGAAGAAATTCGTAGGACCTCCTATTGCCCATGGATTATATGATCCATCACAGGAACACGATGCCTGTGGTGTGGGCTTTGTCGTGGATATGAAGGGAAGAAAGTCGCGGAAGATTGTAGAAAATGCGCTGACTATTCTCCAGAATTTACTTCATAGAGGTGCCTGCGGTTGTGAAGAGAATACCGGTGATGGAGTCGGTATATTGATTCAGATACCACATCGATTTTATCAGAGGGTATGTGGTGATATGAATGTCACCTTACCTGCCGAGGGTGAGTATGGTGCCGGACTGGTTTTTCTCCCCCATAGTCCTGAAGAATCTGAGATCTGCCAGCAGATTATGGAAAACATAGCCGCTGAAGAAGGCCAGAATTTTCTGGGGTGGCGTGATGTTCCCACCGATGATTCATTATTAGGAGAAACTGCAATATCCGGTGAACCTGCATTTAAGCAGGTGTTCATCGGACAGGGTGAATCAGTTAATGATCCCAATGTTTTCGAACGTAAGCTATATATCATTCGTAAGCGAGTGGAACATGAAATTGCCAATAGCCAACTGATTGAAAAAGACCAGTTCTATATCCCCAGTCTTTCAAATAAGACTATTATTTATAAAGGGATGTTAACAGGTGGTCAACTAGAACCCATGTTTCCAGATCTTTCTGAGGACGACGTCGAATCAGCACTTGCGCTGGTGCATCAGCGCTTTTCAACCAATACATTTCCTTCCTGGCAACTTGCACAACCTTTCAGATTTATAGCTCACAACGGTGAGATTAATACGCTGAGGGGAAATATAAACTGGATGAGGGCCAGAGAGGCACTTTGTGATTCATCTCTGTTTGGTGAAGACCTTGAAAAAATATTCCCCATCGTATTTGAAGGTGCTAGTGATTCAGCCACGTTTGATAATGTTATGGAATTTTTATACATGACAGGACGACCGTTATCTCATGCAATATTAATGATGATACCCGAAGCCTGGAGTGGACATGAGACCATGGACGAGGAAAGAAAAGCATTTTATGAATACCATGCTTGCTTGATGGAGCCCTGGGACGGCCCCGCATCCATTGCATTTACAGATGGAGATGTAATTGGTGCTGTATTGGATAGAAACGGACTAAGACCATCCCGTTATTATGTAACCAAAGATGATATGGTTATTATGGCTTCAGAAGTGGGTGTCCTTGAAGTGTCCCCTGAGAATGTTGAGGTGAAAGAACGATTACATCCAGGCAGAATATTCCTGGTCGATACAAAAGAAGGACGGATAATTGATGATGCAGAACTTAAGGGAAGATATGTCTCTGCACATCCTTATGGAGATTGGCTGAAACAAAATCTGGTGCCAATCGAAAAAATTCCGTTACCCAAACAAATCCACGGTTCAGATCCGGACACATTGCTACAAAGGCAGCAGGCATTTGGTTATACCCATGAAGAACTGAAGATCCTGCTTGCTCCTATGGCAAATAAAGGATTGGAGCCTATAGGTTCTATGGGCACAGACACAGCCCTTGCAGTATTATCAAACCGTCCTCGGCTGCTTTATGACTATTTCAAACAGCTCTTTGCCCAGGTTACTAACCCGCCGCTAGATGGGATACGTGAAGAACTGGTTACCCAAATCTCAACCACCATAGGTCCGGAGGGCAACCTGCTAGCCCCCGATGCGCAAAGCTGTAAACAGGTCAGAATACCTTCCCCTGTATTAACGAATGAAGAGCTTGCAAAACTTCGCGACATTAATATTGCTGGTCACAGATCCAAAGAAATTGAAATTTTATTTCCGGTAAAACAAAGTGGTGAAGGACTAGGTCAATCAATTATAGATATTTGCAAGCAGGCAGAAACAGCCGCCAATGAAGGATATTCATTTATTATCCTATCGGACAGAGGTGTAAGCCGCGAATTTGCAGCAATACCCGCGCTGTTGGCAACAGCAGCTGTGCACCATCATTTGATTAGAAAAGGATGCCGTACGCGGGTTGGATTGATAGTGGAATCAGGTGAGCCACGGGAGATACATCATTTTGCAACATTGTTAGGTTATGGTGCAGGCGCTATCAACCCTTATCTCGCGTTTGAATCAATAGGCGATATGATCGGGAATGGTTTCGTAGAGGAAATGGATTACGCCTTAGCGGTGAAGAATTTTATAAAGGCCGTGGACAAAGGCATAAACAAGACCATGTCCAAGATGGGGATTTCTACGGTACAGTCATATCGCGGAGCCCAAATCTTTGAAGCGATTGGCCTTAATAAAGATTTAATCGACCATTACTTTACCTGGACTGCATCAAGGATAGGTGGAATTGGATTGGATATAGTTGCAAAAGAAGCCATCCTGAGACACCACAATGCCTTTCCTGAAAGAAAAGTAAAAAATCCTGATCTGGAGTGGGGTGGTGAGTATCAATGGCGAAGAGATGGTGAATATCATTTATTCAATCCACGAACGGTATTCAAGCTACAACATGCCACTCGCAGCGGGCAGTATAATATTTTCAAAGAATACACTGGCCTGGTTGATAAACAGAATGAAAACCTGGCTACTCTTCGTGGATTATTCGAGTTTAAATATGAGCAAAATCCCATCCCCTTAGACGAAGTTGAACCAATTGAAAACATAATGAAACGGTTTTCAACAGGTGCTATGTCTTATGGCTCCATAAGTCAGGAAGCCCATGAAACATTGGCTATTGCCATGAATAGAATTGGCGGTAAGTCTAATACTGGTGAAGGTGGTGAGGATCCAGATCGTTTTACAGCAGACGAGAATGGTGATTTGCGGCGCAGTGCTATTAAGCAAGTTGCATCAGGCAGGTTTGGTGTAACCAGTGAATACCTGGTGAATGCGGATGATATCCAGATAAAAATGGCCCAGGGTGCGAAGCCCGGAGAGGGCGGTCAGTTACCAGGCACCAAGGTTTATCCATGGATTGCCAAAGTAAGGCATTCAACAGCAGGTGTGGGGCTGATTTCACCACCTCCGCATCATGATATCTATTCTATAGAAGACCTGGCTCAATTAATTCATGACCTTAAGAATGCAAATCCCACTGCCAGGGTGCACGTTAAACTGGTTGCAGAAGTTGGTGTGGGGACAGTTGCAGCCGGTGTGGCTAAAGCTCATTCAGATGTAGTTTTAATTTCAGGCTATGACGGGGGAACAGGTGCATCTCCTATTAGTTCTCTGAAACATGCTGGTTTGCCCTGGGAGCTTGGACTGGCTGAAACTCAGCAGGTGCTGGTTCAGAATAAACTACGCGATCGTATTGTCGTGCAGGCAGACGGACAATTAAAAACAGGACGTGATGTAATTGTTGCTGCACTTTTAGGCGCTGAAGAATTTGGATTTTCAACCGCACCATTGGTTGTAATGGGTTGTATCATGATGCGTGTATGTCATCTTAATACTTGCCCTGTAGGTGTTGCCACACAGAATCCAGAACTTCGAAAGAAATTTTTAGGGCAGCCTGAGTTCGTCGAGAATTACTTTAAATTTGTTGCTGAGGAAATACGGGAGTACATGTCCAAGCTGGGATTCCGGACTATGGATGAAATGATAGGTCACGTAGAGAAAATGAATGTGAGAAATGCAATTGACCACTGGAAGGCGCAGGGTCTGGATTTCTCTCGCTTACTCAAAAAACCGCAGACTGAACCAGGCGTTGGAATTTACTGTACTACTACCCAGGACCATGGACTGGAGAATTCTTTGGATATGACGACTCTGGTTCCATTATGCAAACCGGCTCTGGAAGAAGAAAAACCGGTAGATATAATATTACCCATACATAATATCAACAGATCAGTGGGTACGATTCTTGGTTACGAGATAACCAAACGGTTTGGTGGTAAGGGTTTGCCTGATGATACTATAAATGTACATTTCAATGGCTCTGCTGGAATGAGTTTTGGTGCATTCGTCCCCCGTGGCGTGACCTTAACCCTGGAAGGTGATGCTAATGATTACCTTGGTAAAGGATTATCCGGCGGTAAAATAATTGTCTATCCACCCAGGCATTCCACATTTGTTGCAGAAGAAAATATTATTGTTGGTAATGTGCTGTTATATGGCGCAACCAGTGGCGAGGCATATATCCGCGGTATAGCCGGCGAGCGTTTTGCAGTAAGAAACAGCGGTGTTAGTGCTGTCGTAGAGGGGATTGGTGACCATGGCTGCGAATATATGACGGGCGGAAAGATTGTTGTCATCGGAAATACTGGAAGAAATTTTGCGGCCGGGATGTCAGGGGGAATCGCCTATGTCCTGGATGAAAATAATGATTTCAGCATCCGTTGCAATCTGGGGATGGTGGATCTTGAAACACTTGAGAAAGAAGATATTGAATCCGTCAAAAATCTTTTAATAAAGCATCAGCAATACACTCAGAGTAGCGTCGCCAAACGAATTATTGATAACTGGGAAGATTACCAGAATAAATTTGTAAAGGTCATGCCTACTGATTACAAACGAGTTCTTGAAGCTGTCAAGAAAGCAAAGGAAACCGGAATGTCAGAGGATGAAGCTGTAATGGAGGCGGCCCATGGGTAAAATCACTGGATTTATGGAGTTCAAAAGGGATAAACAGCCCTACCGGCCTGTTGAAGAACGGGTCAAGGACTGGAGCCAGGTCATGTCGCCCTGGCCGGTTGCGCCCCTAAAAACCCAGGCATCACGTTGTATGGATTGTGGAATCCCTTTTTGTCATGAAGGATGTCCGTTGGGCAATCTGATTCCTGACTGGAATGATCTTGTATATCGTGACCAGTGGCTGGAAGCTATAGAACGATTACATGCTACAAATAATTTCCCTGAATTTACTGGAACATTGTGTCCTGCCCCTTGTGAAGGCGCCTGCGTACTCGGCATCAATGATGATCCAGTTACAATCAAGGCTGTAGAACTGTCTATCATAGACAAGGCCTGGGAGAACGGTTGGATTAAACCAGAATTACCAACATCAAATACTGGCAAAAAAGTTGTTGTTGTAGGCTCCGGTCCAGCAGGACTTGCCGCAGCCCAGCAACTACAAAGAGCAGGACATATGGTCACCGTATTAGAACGTAGCGACAGAATTGGTGGTCTATTACGTTACGGTATTCCAGAATTTAAGATGGAAAAAAGACAGTTAGACAGGCGCATAGATCAGATGACGGCTGAAGGTGTTGAATTTCAAACCAATGCGCATGTGGGAGACAATATTTCCGTCGACCAGCTCAAACAGGATTATGATGCTATTTTACTTGCCGGAGGCGCATGCGCCCCGCGAGATTTACCTGCGCCAGGTAGGAAGTTAAGCGGCATTCATTATGCAATGGAATATCTCACACTGCAGAACAAGCGCTGCGAAGGTGATGATATAGACGATAATAATTTCATTAATGCCGCTGGGAAACACGTTGTCATCATCGGCGGTGGTGATACTGGTGCAGATTGCCTAGGCACAGCAAACCGTCAAGGCGCAGCTTCGGTTCACCAACTGGAAATTATGCCCAAGCCCCCTGGAAGCCGGGATGAAAATAATCCCTGGCCTGAATGGCCAAACATCTACAGGGTAGCGTCTGCGCATGAAGAAGGTGTGGAACGTGTGTATTCCGTTTCAACTAAAAATTTTATAGATGATGGTAATGGAAACCTAAAGGAACTTGAGCTTGTAAAAGTCGAAATAAAAAATACTGATGGAAAAATCAGCATTGAAGAAGTGCCGGGATCTGAGTTTCGCCTAACTGCAGATCTGGTGTTTCTCGCAATGGGATTTACAGGTCCGGAAAAGCCTGGGATGCTGGAGCAACTTGATGTTGATTTAACAGACAGGGGCAATGTTGCACGGGATGAAAACTGGATGACAAGCATTGAAGGTATTTTTACTGCGGGCGACATGCAACGTGGTCAATCCTTAATCGTTTGGGCGATTGCCGAAGGAAGATCCGCAGCAAAGGGAATAGATAAGTATCTGATGGGTGAGTCTGACCTGCCAGCACCTCTGTAAATTCAGGTCGTAGTCACTAGGAAATAGACAGGATTCACAGGATTTATTCAGGATAAACAGGTAAAAAAATATCTGGATCTTGCTTCCTGGAAATTCTTTAATAAACGATAAACACTGGGAATTCTGCCGGATCTTTTAAAAAAATTGAAAAGATTTTGAACGTACAAATATTTATATCTTATTAATCTTGTAAATCCTGTCTAGTTATTTTATCTGAGAAATCTGTGGAGTTTATCGCTACCAAATGAAATCCCACTCTATGTGTCAGGTCTGTTTTAATGTATCATTTCTTTAATTAAATCATCAGCTTATATATTCAATGACTAAACTGAAAAATGATCGCCTTATCAGGGCGCTACAACGAAAACCCGTCGATATGACACCTGTGTGGATAATGCGCCAGGCAGGAAGGTACTTACCTGAATACAGAAAAACTCGAGAACAAGCAGGTAATTTTATTAAACTATGTCAAACACCTGATTTGGCCTGTGAGGTGACACTGCAGCCTTTAAGGCGTTTTCCATTAGATGCAGCAATTTTGTTTTCTGATATTTTGACTATACCTGATGCCATGGGTTTAGGTTTAAGTGTCATTGAAAAACAAGGCCCGCGTTTTGAAAAGGTAATCAGGACAAAAAGCGATGTTGAAAAACTGGGTATTCCTGACCCTGAATCAGATCTTAGATATGTCATGGATGCAGTCCGATTAATAAAACAGGAACTCGATGACAAGGTACCATTAATAGGATTTGCTGGTAGTCCATGGACAGTAGGCACTTATATGATTGAAGGTGCTTCGAGTAAGGAATTCAGTTATGCAAAGGGCATGATTTACCAGGATCCTGATACCTTACACAGATTGCTTGAGCTCTTGGCAAACTCAATAACCGAATATCTCAAAGCGCAGATAGACGCAGGTGTAGATGTAGTGATGGTGTTTGATTCATGGGGAGGTGCGTTATCAGGTTCAGCTTATACAGAATTTTCTCTTCAATATATGGAGAAAATTGTTTGTGAAGTCAAACAAGCATCAAATGCAAAAGATATTCCTGTGATTCTGTTTACCAAGGGTGGCGGGATGTGGCTAGACCAAATTGCCGATACTGGTTGTAATGCCGTCGGTCTGGACTGGGGCGTTGATATTGGATACGCCAGGCGACAGATAGGAGACAGGGTTGCATTACAGGGGAATCTTGATACCGCTGTATTATATTCGAATCCTGAAAGAATTCGTGAGGAGGTTGGCAATGTATTACAATCTTATGGTCATGGAGATGGACATGTTTTTAATCTCGGACACGGTATTCATCCCGAGATAAACCCAGAGCATGTTGCTGTACTGGTAGATGCAGTGCATGAGTTGAGTAAAGAATACCACCAATAAATAGTAATGTTATTCATGTCATTCTGGCGAACGCTTAAGTAGTGGTGCATAGTTGTAGCGATTATAAACTTAAGTCTGGCATCCGGTTTTTATAGACAGGTTTATTCAGGATGAAATTAATAATATAAATTCTTCAAATAAAGACCCCGCCATATCAATTACTTGATTGAAAAAAAATCAGAAATTTTGACATGATTTACAAGATGAACAAGATTTAGATATTGGCACTAATAGAAACATGTTAATCTTGTTAATCCTGTCTTTTAAATTTTCTTTATGAGTAACAAAGACGAAAATCCAAACAAAAGTAAGTATCGTGTATTAAGTCTGATAGGAAAAGGTTTCTGCATGGGTAGTGCTGATGTGATTCCAGGGGTCAGTGGTGGAACTATGGCGTTTATACTTGGTATTTACCGAGAGTTAATTGATGCAATAAAATCGTTTGACCGGATCTGGCTTATATCTTTATTAAAACTTGAATTTGTACAGATAATTTCAAGGCCACACTTTAAATTTCTAATCCCCTTATTCTCTGGCATTTTTTTTGCGTTGATATTTTTTACGCGAGTAGTTCCGTTACCTTTATTATTAATCCAACATCCAGACCAGGTATACGGCCTGTTCTTTGGTTTAATTATGGGGTCTTGTGTTGTATTAATCCGGGACGTTCAACAACTTGTAATGAAAGAAATAGTTGTGATTATGGGCGGCATTATTCCAGGATTAATTCTTTTTAACCTGGGCACGATATCCATACCAGACACTGCGGTCTATGTATTTTTGTCTGGATGTCTTGCTATATCTGCTATGTTGCTCCCTGGAATATCCGGGTCATTTATTCTCCTGATTTTAAATAAATATACCTATATTTTTAATGCGATAGGACATTTCAATATGTCAGTCATCCTGCCATTTGCTGCTGGCATGGCGACCGGATTGATTATATTCAGTCGTGTTCTGTCTTGGTTGATGCATCGTTATTTGAGAAATACAACCCTTGTGATTATTGGTATTTTAATCTCATCTCTTTGGGTTATTTGGCCATTTCAAGAAAGAGTGTATGAAACTATAAACGATAAACAAAAGTTAATTTCGTCGACGCCGGTATTTCCAGGTGATGTCAATTCAGGGCTATTAATTTCAGTAGGGCTTATGATATTGGGGCTAGTGCTGGTAATCTTGATAGATTGGATAGGAAAGAAAAAAATAAAACATTTTGCATAAATATTATTTTTATAGGAGAAGGTTTACAAGTTATAGATTTTCTTGACTATGAGTATATTATCTATTTTTCCTCTTCCGAAATCTTGACAGACTGATCAATGAAATAAAGCAAAAAAGTATCACCGGATAATTGCCAAAGCGAGAGTAGGGTGTTTGTCCTGCATAGAGATTGGCATTGCCACTCAATGTTGATTCATTAAATTGAGGGGAACGAGAAAGAATTTTTCCCTTATTGTCTATAATTGCAGTAATGCCTGTATTGGTTGCTCTGAGCAGGTATCTTCCTGTTTCCTGCGCACGCATGCGCGCCATTTCCAGGTGTTGATGTGGTGCAAGTGAATCACCAAACCAGGCATCATTACTGATGTTTACCAGAATATTTGCCTCTGGTAAGGACTTTATTACTTCATTTCCAAATGTGTCTTCGTAACAAATAGTTATGCCGATATTAAATTTGTCTGATTTCAATACCGGGCTTGAGTCTAACCCCTGCGAGAAATCTGCGATTGGAATGTTTAATGTATCCACAATTGGCTGAAGTAACCACTTTAATGGCAGATATTCACCAAATGGGACAAGATGCTGCTTAAAATAGAACTCAATTTTATCACTAAGGTATATCGCCCCGTTATAAAATTTGGCTGATGGTATGTCGTATACCGGCATGCCAGTTAACAATATTGAATTGTTGGCGCGAACCATTGAATGTATTTCGTTTAAATAAATTTGTTCCTGATGAAAATATGATGGTATGGCAGCTTCAGGCCAAATGATCAGGTCAGCATTCAGGTTCTCTGTTGTAAGGTCCTGGTATAATTGCTTCGTCGGTAATCGCATTTCAGGAGACCACTTTATTTCCTGGGGTACTGCCCCCTGGATTAGCGCGACTGAAATTGATTGATTGAGATTCTCAGACCAGACTTTGTTTCCTGCAAACCAGGCCGATACCCATACCGTTATTATCAAGGTTATTGATATCGCTTTTGATTTTTTATCACTTTTATAAATAATGGCGATTGCGACAGCAATCATTACGACCAGGAAACCAATCCCAAACACACCCAGTATTGGTGCAAGATCCGATAACGCTGAATCCGTTTGACTATATCCTAGATTCAACCAGGGAAAACCAGTGAAGAGCCAGCTTCTGATCCATTCTCCCAGAGTCCAGATTGCAGGAATACTGAGTAGGTGGGAATAAGAAAAATTAGTATTCCGTACAAGAATTGATACCAATAGAGAAAAAATAGCAGGGTAAATGGAGAGGTATAGGACGAGTAGTGTTGTAATTAAATATGCACCAATTAGATTTATACCACCAAATAAGTTGATGCTGATATGTAACCAGTTGACGCCATATCCAAAATACCCCAAACCAAAGAGAAATCCATAAAGTAAGGCGTTTTTTTTATGAGAACCTTTGCACTGTAAAATTAGAATGGATATTGATATAAATGGAATCAGGTATATTCCATGCGGTGCAAAGCCTAAAGGAGTGATCGCCCCACATGCCAGTGATATAGCAATATTTTTGAAATTGTCAGGGGTATAACGGTGTGTTGCCGAAATCACAGGTCGTATGTCGGATTGTATTATGTTTCTGGAGAGTGTTTAGCTGGCAGCTTTTCAAATCTAAGTAAGTGAATTCTTCTACTGTCTGCACGTAATATCTTCACATTAAACCCAGAAAAATCAATCGATTCTCCACGTTTTGGCAAATGTCCAAATGCATGAGTGATCAATCCACCCATCGTGTCATATTCATTATCACTTAATGACATCTGAAACTTTTCATTGAATTCCAGGATTGGAGTAATGGCCTTAACCGTGTACCTGTTTCTTCCGTGGTGAAAAATAAATTCTTCTTCGTCAACGTCAAATTCATCTTCAATTTCACCAACGATTTCTTCAATAACATCTTCGATCGTAATTAATCCCGTGACGCCATATTCATCTACTACAATTGCCATGTGGTTTCTATTTATTCTGAATTCTCGTAGTAGTACGTTTAAGCGCTTGCTTTCAGGTATGAATACCGCAGGGCGCATCATGTCCTTGATATCAAAGTCTTGCTCTTCGCGATTAGCAAGGTATGCGAGTAGCTCTTTAGCGAGTAATATACCAATCACATCATTACTATCATCATCGGTGACAGGAAATCTGGAATGCGCTGATTCAATGACATTTTTTATGATGTCTTCAACTGGATCATTGCCATTGATAGTGACCATGTTTGCTTTGGCGATCATGGCATCCCTTACTTGCAAATCTGCAACATGCAAGGCTCCCTCAATCATCAATAAAACATCTGGATCCAGCAAGTTACGTTTCTCTGCATTCCTTAACAGATCAACTATTGCTTGCTGGTTTTTTGGTTCACGTTTTATGAATCGCCATAAATCATCAATCCAGCTAACAGTTCGCTTGTTTGTATTATTATTCATAGGGATTGGGGAAATGTAATGTTTTTAGAAATTCAATTTCTTGAGATTCCATTATTTCAGCTTCTTCATTCATATTATGATCATAACCAAGCAGATGCAAAACGCCATGTATTATCATATGAGCCCAATGGGCTTCTAATGATTTTTCCTGTTCAATTGCTTCCCGGCTTATTACAGGAGCGCAAATTGCTATATCACCTAGTAATTCTGGCGCAACCACATTATCACCAGCAGGAAACGAAAGTACATTGGTAATTTTTTCGATCCCTCTCCATTTATGATTTAATTCAAACATTTCTTCCTCATCTACAATACGAATTGTAAATTCTGCAGGTTCATTATTATTGCTTAGTGCAAGTTTGGCCCAATTTATGATTTTGGTATCTGTTGGAATATTTTCACAGGTACTTGCATGCTGGACGTCAATCTGGATGATCACTGAATTATTGCTTGTTTATATTTTTTTTATTTTCATATCTTTCGTAGGCATCCAGAATTTTTGCAACCAGAGGATGTCTTACAACGTCCTTGGAGTTGAAAAAAGTAAAGCTAATTCCTGGTTCCTTGTTCAAAATATCAATTATGTGGCGCAATCCTGAGACTTTACCATGTGGTAGGTCGATCTGAGTGATGTCGCCGGTAATAACTGAAGTTGATGAAAAGCCAATTCGGGTCAAAAACATTTTCATTTGCTCAACTGTCGTATTCTGAGCCTCATCAAGTATGACGAATGAATCATTTAGAGTTCGGCCACGCATGAAAGCCAGCGGTGCAACTTCAATTATATTTCTTTCAATTAACTTGTTAATTTTTTCAAAACCCAGCATTTCAAATAAGGCATCATATAAGGGTCTCAGGTACGGGTCGACTTTCTGAATTAGATCACCTGGCAAATAGCCAAGTTTCTCTCCGGCTTCAACAGCGGGTCTTACCAATACGATTCTTCTTACTTTTTCACTTTCAAGGGCTGATATCGCACTAGCGACGGCGAGAAATGTTTTACCGGTTCCTGCTGGGCCTATACCGAAACTGATATCATGACTATGGATGTTTGATAAATAATGTTTCTGATTTGTAGTTCTGCCTTTAATGACGCCGAGCTTTGTTTTTATAGATATTTCATTTTTAGGTTCATGATTAAGGTCGTTGTCAGTATTGACCTCCTGGAGACGTAAATGAATTATTTCCGTAGACAGTTTCTCGGTTGATGTCGATTTATATAAATCTTCTATTGCCTTATTCGCCAAATCTACAGATTGCTGTGCACCTATGACTCGGAAATGATTCCCCCGGTTATTGATTTCAACACCGAGCTTTCTTTCAATTTGGCGCAAATGATCATCCATAGGACCACACAGATTTGCCAAACGGTCATTATCTGAAGGTGTGAGAATAAATTCTGTGGTGTTGGGTTGCAAGGTGTCAGAGATGTTGTTCAGAAACGAAACTTGATTGGGCGTTTAATGGTTTGGCGTCAGTATTGTTGTCCAATAATACTCCACGTAATGAATTGGTCAATGCCTCAGTAATTTTAATTTCTGTAAATTGCCCAATAATATCTTTATTTGCAGAAAAATTTACAATTCGATTATTTTCAGTGCGTCCAAATAATTCATGTTGGTTCTTTTTGGAGGTTCCTTCTACCAGGATAGTCTCAATATTATTAACCATGTTATTACTAATATCTCGTGCAAATTGCTTGATGCGTGTTTGTAAAATAGATAGACGCTTCTTTTTTGTATCCATAGGGACTTCATCTTCCATATTAGCCGCAGGTGTTCCTGGTCGCGGGCTATAAATGAAACTAAATGATTGATCAAACTTGATCTCGTTTATGAGGTCCATAGTCGCTTTGAAATCGTCATCAGATTCACCGGGGAAACCAACAATAAAATCCGATGAAATGTTGATATCGGGTCTTGCCTTTCTGAGTTTTCGTAATTTTGATTTGTATTCCAGTATGGTATGACCGCGTTTCATCATTGATAGAATCCTGTCAGAACCACTTTGGACCGGTAGATGTAAATGGTTTGCAAGTTTTGGCACCCTGGCATAGGCATCAATTAATCTATCAGTAAATTCAATAGGATGAGAGGTGGTATATCTAATTCTTCCGATATTATCAATTGCTGCAATATATTCTATTAGTAAGGCAAGGTCGGCCTTTTCGCCATCATGGGTAACACTTTGATAAGCATTTACATTTTGTCCCAACAAGGTGATTTCTTTTACCCCCTGATTTGCCAGCCCCACGACCTCAGTCAGTACATCATCAAAAGGTCTGCTTATCTCTTCACCGCGCGTGTAAGGAACAACACAAAATGTACAGTACTTGCTACAACCTTCCATAATTGAAACGAACGCGGTGGGCCCATCAGCTCTGGGAGCGGGAAGATTATCAAACTTTTCAATTTCCGGAAATGAAATGTCTACAACAGGACTTTTTTTCGACTCTACCTCATTAATCATTTCCGGTAGTCTGTGTAGTGTTTGAGGTCCAAATACGATATCCACATAAGGCACCCGTTGTTGTATTGCCTTGCCTTCCTGGCTGGCGACACAGCCACCCACACCTATAATTAAATCGGGGTTGAGTTCTTTGTATGGCCGCCATCGTCCTAATTCAGAAAATAACTTTTCCTGGGCCTTTTCACGAATCGAGCACGTATTTACCAGGATGATATCAGCAGTTTCGGGATTATCGGTAAGGCTTACCTGGTGAGATTCAGCCAGCACATCGTGCATTTTTTCTGAATCGTATTCGTTCATCTGACAACCAAATGTCTTGATGTACAGTTTTTTGGACATGTAGTGAGAATAAGTTCCTTTAAATCAATATATTATGAGAACAATATTATGCCATATTTTAGGGATTAAAAGTCACACAAAACAAAGGTAGCATAGGCTCATGGATGATAAACCCCTAAATGCCTTGAAAATACCGCAAAAGCTATTTGATGAATATCAAAATCTGCCTGGTGCCCTTTTGCCACTTTTACATGCCGTTCAGGGTGCCATTGGGTACATACCTGATGATGCCGTACCGGAGATTGCAAAGAACTTAAATCTGTCTCGCGCCGAGGTGCATGGTGTTATCAGCTTTTACCATTATTTCAGGACCTCGCCACCGGGAAGAGTCAGGATACAATTGTGTCGTGCAGAAGCTTGTCAGGCCATGGACAGCGCGTCGCTGGAGCAACATGTTAAATCATCATTAAACATTGATTATCATCAAACTACGGCTGATGGTACTTATTCCCTGGAGCCTGTTTATTGTCTCGGCAACTGCGCCTGTACACCGTCTATTATGATTAATGATCAAATCTATGGTCAGGTTTCTCCGCAGAGCTTTGATAACATCCTTAGTGATTTGACAATTGTGGAGAAAGATCAGGGATGAATAAAACTGTATATATCCCGAAAGATTTTTCTGCCAGCGCAATGGGTGTGGACAAGGTTCTGGCTGAGTTTTACAAAGAAATAAATAAACGACAAATAGAAGTTGAAATTATACGTACAGGTTCTTTTGGGATTTGCTGGTTAGAACCCTTAATTACTATTGACGTTAATGGTGTGCGAATTGCATATGGGCCGGTTGAAGAAAGTGATGTGGCCAGCCTGTTGGATGCAAATATCCTTTCCGGTGGAGAACATCCATTAAAAATCGGTCCTGTCTCAGACATAGACTATATAAAAAATCAGGAAAGATTAATTTTTCACCGAGCGGGCTTTACAGATCCACTTTCAATTTCTGATTATCAACAACATGGTGGGTTCAAAGGATTACAGAGAGCACTTGAAATTGGATCGAAAGCAATACTGGATGAGGTGATAAATTCCGGGTTAAGGGGGCGAGGTGGAGCAGCATTTCCAACAGGCATCAAGTGGAAGACAGTTTATGATACTGATGTAGATCAAAAATTTATCGTCTGTAATGCCGATGAAGGTGATTCAGGGACTTTTTCTGATCGAATGGTAATGGAAAGCGATCCATATTTATTATTAGAGGGAATGATAATCGCCGGAATTGCTGTGGGTGCCACAATGGCTTATATCTATTTACGAGTTGAATATCCCTTGTCAGCGGAGGTCCTTGGGAATGCAGTTCAGTTGTTATATGAAAAAGGTATGCTGGGAAAGAATATTTTGGGAAGTGACATCTGTTTCGATGTTGAAATTCGCATAGGCGCTGGTGCATATATTTGTGGTGAGGAAACTTCCTTACTGGAAAGTCTGGAAGGTAAGCGGGGAGAAGTTCGATTTAAACCACCTCTACCAGCGATTAAAGGTTTATTTAATAAGCCTACTGTCGTTAACAACGTAGTGACCCTGGCCAGTGTCCCGGTGATTCTTGAAAAAGGCGGTGCTTACTACAAAGATTATGGAATGGGTCGGTCTCGTGGAACATTGCCATTTCAGCTGGCAGGGAATATTAAACAGGGTGGACTGGTGGAGAAGGCTTTTGGACTGAGTTTAAATGAAATTTTATATGATTTTGGTGGAGGTAGCGCCAGTGGCAGGCCGATACGGACTGTGCAAGTGGGAGGACCCTTAGGTGCATACATACCAGAATCTCAGTTTGATACGCTATTGGATTATGAGACATTTGCACAAATAGGTGCCATGCTGGGTCATGGCGGGATCGTGGTGTTTGATGAGACAGTAAATATGGCAAATATGGCGCGTTATGCAATGGAATTTTGTGCCATTGAATCATGTGGCAAGTGTACGCCTTGCCGTATTGGATCGACTCGTGGCACAGAAATCATTGATAAAATTCTTAGCGGAGAAAACACAGAACTTAATTTAAACCTGCTGGATGATCTTAGTACCACTATGCGAGATGCATCACTTTGTGCAATGGGAGGATTAACACCATACCCTGTAATGAGTGCGATCAAACATTTTCCCGAAGATTTTAATATTTAATAGCACACGGGACTTGAATCTGGAGAGTATATTGCAATCAATCAGCGACAAAGATTACGGAACACCAAGGGTAGATAGCACGACAAAGGTAAAAGTCAATATCGATGGTACTTCCGTTGAGGTTCCTGAGGGTACGTCCGTAATAAGGGCAGCTACACAAGCTGGCATTAATATTCCCAAACTTTGTGCGACAGATATGCTTGAACCTTTTGGATCCTGCAGGTTATGTCTGGTAGAGATCGAAGGAGTTAAAGGATACCCGGCGTCATGTACGACACCGGTCAAACAGGGTATGAAAATCACTACACAAAATGGCAAGCTGGCGAAACTGCGTCGGGATGTTATGGAGTTGTATATTTCCGATCATCCGCTGGACTGCTTGACTTGTGATGCCAACGGGCATTGTGAATTACAGGACATGGCAGGAGTTGTGGGGCTACGAGATGTGAGGTATGGATATGAAGGTGATAATCATCTCCAACTTGAAAAAGATGAATCCAATCCATATTTTAATTTTGACCCTGCAAAGTGCATTGTTTGTTCTAGATGTGTCAGGGCATGCAATGAAGTTCAGGGGACCTTTGCACTGACCATACAATCAAGAGGATTTGAATCCAAGGTGTCAGCATCACAGGATCAGTCTTTTATGGATTCAGAATGTGTCTCATGTGGCGCTTGTGTACAAGCGTGTCCCACGGCAACCTTAAGTGAAAAATCAATAAGTAAGTTGGGGCAGGCAGAACATAGTGTGGTGACGACCTGCGCATATTGTGGGGTAGGTTGCTCATTTAAGGCCGAGATAAAAGGCAATACGGTAGTGAGAATGGTCCCTAATAAGGACGGTCATGCGAATCATGGTCATTCATGTGTAAAAGGTAGATTTGCATTTGGGTATACCACCCACAAAGATCGGATCACCAAACCCATGATACGTAACTCAATTAAAGATCCATGGAAAGAAGTTAGCTGGGATGAAGCAATCAATTACGCGGCGAGTGAGTTTAAACGTATCCAGTCAGAGCATGGTGTAAATTCAATTGGCGGAATTACTTCTTCACGCTGTACTAATGAAGAGACTTTTCTGGTTCAAAAACTGGTCCGCGCCGCCTTTGGCAATAACAATGTGGATACCTGTGCAAGGGTATGTCACTCACCAACGGGTTATGGCCTGAAACAGACCCTGGGGGAATCTGCTGGCACACAGGATTTTGATTCAGTTATGGAATCTGATGTCATTATGATTATCGGTGCCAATCCATCTGAGGCACACCCGGTATTTGCATCACAAATGAAACGTAGGATTCGACAGGGCGCAGGATTAATCGTGATCGATCCAAGATCAATAGGGATGGTGAAATCACCTCATATTAATGCAGATTTCCATTTGAAATTATTACCTGGTACCAACGTTGCCCTGATTACAGCATTAGCACATGTGGTGGTCACAGAGAATCTTATCTCAGAAGACTATATAAAAGAGCGATGTGAATGGGATTCGTATTTAAAGTGGAAGGCGTTTGTCTCTCAGGAGCGGCATTCACCAGAGGCAACGGTCTCTACTACTGGTGTTCCGGCAGAACTGGTTAGAGGCGCGGCAAGCTTGTATGGAAGTGCAAATAACGGAGCAATTTATTATGGATTAGGTGTCACCGAGCACAGCCAGGGTTCAACGATGGTGATGGGGATTGCCAACTTAGCTATGGCAACAGCAAATTTGGGGAGAAAAGGGGTGGGTGTAAATCCCCTACGTGGACAAAATAATGTACAGGGGTCTTGCGATATGGGGTCTTTCCCACATGAATTCGCTGGTTATCGTCATGTCTCCGATGATTCAGTACGAGCAATGTTTGAAGAGGCCTGGAAAGTTGAGCTTAAATCGCGACCAGGTCTTCGGATACCTAATATGTTTGAGGCCTCACTGGATGGCAGCTTTAAAGGAATTTATATACAGGGCGAAGACATCGCCCAATCCGACCCTGACACAAAACACGTACAGGCTGCGCTAGAGGCCATGGAGTGTATTGTCGTTCAAGATATTTTTATGAATGAAACAGCAAATTACGCTCATGTATTTCTTCCAGGTTCCACCTTTTTGGAAAAAGATGGGACGTTTACTAATGCAGAACGTCGCATCTCACCAGTCAGGAAGGTAATGCCGCCCAAGTGTGGTTATGCTGATTGGGAGGTAACTTGTATGTTATCGAATGCATTGGGTTATGCTATGAATTACACGCATCCCTCAGAGATTATGGATGAAATTGCAAGACTGACACCGACGTTTACAGGGGTAACATACAAAAAACTGGATAAACTTGGCAGCATACAATGGCCGTGTAACGATAAAGCACCAAACGGGACGCCCATCATGCATGAGGAAACGTTCGTCAGGGGCAAAGGAAAATTTCTTTTAACAGAATACGTTCCTTCTCATGAAAAAGTGAATGCAAAATATCCACTGATCCTCACAACAGGCAGGATCCTTTCTCAATACAATGTGGGTTCTCAGACTCGAAGAACTGCTAATGTTGCCTGGCATGATGAAGACATTGTGGAAATACACCCAAATGATGCTGAAGAACGTGGCGTTGAGACAGGTGACTGGATTGGAATTACCAGTCGATCTGGTGAAACAGTTTTGAGGGCAACAGTTACTGATCTTGTTCAGCCCGGTGTTGTGTATACCACTTTTCATTTTCCAGAATCTGGTGCCAATGTTGTTACCAGTAATCATTCTGATTGGGCTACCAACTGTCCCGAATACAAGGTAACAGCTGTCCAGGTTGCTAAAGTCACCAATCCATCGGATTGGCAAAAACGTCATCAGGAATTTACCAGTTTGCAAAAGGAATTATTAGGGAAACGGGAAACTGTTACAGAATAAATGACAGCACCTGTATTACAAAACGAAAAGCTACAGTCGGCTCATGATGTCCAAGCTACCCGGCTAAGCGGAAATAGCTCAACGAATGCAAATGATTCAGTTGCAGTTGAAACACCGATTGCTTTGGTGATTAATGGCGAGCCCTATGTGGTTATGATGGCAACGCCTAAGGATCTGAAAGATTTTGCGATTGGATTTTGTATTACAGAAAATCTTATTACAACTGCAAAGGATATTCGCTATCTTGATATTGCGCCATGTGAAACGGGATTGCAGATTCATATCAGGTTTAATGCACAAACAAAATCTGATAAGCAAAGGCATCAGCGTAATCTGACAGGGAGATCTGGTTGTGGCTTATGTGGTACCGCATTAATTGAAGATGCGGTTAGAAATACACCCACAGTAAACTCTACACTGAGTCTGAGTCTGAATATCATTTCTAAAGCGCTGGTACAACTGGAACAGAATCAGCCTATTAAAAGCATTACAGGGGCGGTGCATGCAGCAGCATGGTTTGGTGAAACAGGGCAGTTGATATATATACGCGAAGATATAGGCAGACATAATGCACTGGATAAACTTGTCGGAAAGCTATATACAGACAACACAGTAAAATTAGATTTAGGATTTATTGTTATAACCAGTCGAGCGAGTTATGAAATGGTGACTAAATCCGCATTTGCAGGCGTCTCCATATTAGTCGCAGTATCAGCACCTACCTCGCTGGCAATAGAAATAGCCGAAAAGAGTTGTTTAACACTGATCGGCTTTGCGCGTGATGCATCCTGTGTAATATATGCTCATCCAGAGCGTATAGTGGGGAAGGATAAATGAACATCGATTATCTGGTCGAAATGGCTAATGACATTGGTAATTATTTTACTAGTGAACCACAACGCGAAGAAGCGATAAACGGTATATTGAATCATATACAGCGTTTCTGGGAAGACAGGATGCAAAAACAAATTGTAGATTATCTGGATGAAGGTGGTGAAGAACTGTCTCCGATGGTAAAAGAGGCGGTATCCAGACTGAAAAATTCATTGGTAGAGGCCAAATAAGCACGAATAATATTACTATGCCAGTATATACCTACTATTGTGAAGCAAACGGGAAAACTGTAGAAGTCAGTCATACGATACAGGCAAAATTAAAAACCTGGGGTGAGCTTTGTTATGTTGGACAGATATCGCTGGGTGATACCGATCCTACAGAACATATAGAACGGGTAATGAAAAAGGCGCCGGCCATCGCCATACAGACATCCAATAGTGAGTTGAAAAATGCGGGATTTACAAAACTTGTAAAGCGTGAAGAAGGGGTTTATGAAAACGTCACAGCTATTGATGGTGAAAAACGATATATGAAATCAGGGGACAAGGATTCAGTACCTCATTTCAATAAAAAAATTGGTGACTAGATTCAAATACTAAATTCACCAAATCATAGTTTCCAGGTATTCCCTTAATCTGGCTGTAGAAGGAAATTTTTTCAGTATCAATCCTTTTTTCAGCCCACAACAAATATATTTAATATTGTCTGGTTGATTTGGATAGTATTTGGCCCCGCCAAGAACGTCATAGAATATTCTTATCATATCTAGAATGTCGTTTTGCATATTTTCTCTTTTCGATGCGGTCCAGTGATAAAAATCGATTACTTTCAGATCAAACCCCAGTCCATAACGATTAATGATGATATTATCCGTATGTAGATCACCATGATATTCACGTGCAGAGTGTATCTGTTCCATGCCCGTTGTCAGCGCATGTAAAAGATGAATTGCCTGAAATGCCTGTAATCTTTTTCCTTTTTGCCTGCAAAGAAAATCAGATAATTTTTCTCCTTCAACATATTCAGAAATTAATACGGTTATTGGTAATTTTCTAAAACTAATTTTTTCTCTATTGTGGTACTGGATAATAATAGGGCAATGACGAAGTAAATGAAGTTTTTTGGCATAAAGCCTGGCCGTTTTGTCACGTAAATTTCTCTGCGGATAAAATAATTTTGCGGCCCTGATGATTCCCATATCTCGCTCTATAATCTTGTAGACTTCACCCTCCCAGCCGCCGCCAAGTTTTTCAATGATTTCGTACTTATTGGCAATAATTCTGCCTGGATTGAGATCAAAGCTCTCAATATAATTAATATTATTTTTTGCCATTTTAATTATTTCTTCTAAAAAGGATGCAACTTGTATCATCGGCCTTGTATGAAGGATCTTCAGAGTTAATTTTATTATTTATGATATTGCACATGTTGCTAAGACAGTATTGTAATGGTCCTTTTCTAATCGATTCAATAATTGTAACTTTATCAATATTGTCAATTAATCCATCGGTAGCAAGCAGAACGGTATCGAATTTTTTTAATTTAACGGGCATGCTCATGGAAATATGCATATCTTTTGTGCCAATAACATTAGATACGATATTCCTGTCTTCATGTTGTAGCGCCTCATCTTCTGACATTAATCCAGACTCGACTGCATAACCTGTTGGCGAATGTAATACCGTTTCCAGAATTAATTTACCTCTCTGGCCAACAACTAGAATTGCAGAATCACCAACATGATATGTCCTGATAAATGAATTATGTATTTCAACAGCAGCAAGAGTAGTGGCGGCGCCGATATTTAACCCGATAATTTCATTATTTGCCTTTTCTATTCCCGACAAAAGGGCATCTCGTAATTCCATATTGTCATCTTTATAACTTGCGCATGCCTTCTTAATGCTTCTGACAAGACTATTAGATGCCTGTGCACCGGAAGGCTGACCACCGACACCATCAGCTACTGCAAGTACTAAAGATTCATTATCGGGTTGAATAATTGCAATAGCGTCTTCGTTGTCCACAGCTTTTTCAGGAGAACAAACAGTAAAATACGAAACCACTCCTAGATTAGTAGCGATACTTTTGCTATCAGAAATATTTTCCTTGCAGCACAGTACACATGGAAGCTTACTGTTGGAACTCATATGTGTAGTATAGTTTAATACTGAAACGTCGGTTAAAATTATCTGGAAATTTTATGTTTATCAGACTGTTCCAGATATTTGCGTAATTTTTCCTTTAGCATAATCATCTCAAATTCTATGTTTATATAGTAAACATACTGTTTGTTTAATCTAATCGATGATGCAGTAATAAAAATAAAATATAAAAGAACGAACCCACCCAGTGCGCTATTGTATTTATCTCCCAGGATCATAAGATAAATCGCAGGGGGAACCAGTGCCGGGAAAGCATAAAAAAAGATCACCCATTTATTAACTGAGTAAGTTACAACTGCGCCAGCAACCAGGCCGCAGACAATTAACATGGTCAGGCTGTTGTATAAGGTAAACTCTATGAGTCTGTCATGTTCATAAGGAACCAGGATAATACATGCAGCACCCCATAATAATCCTGATATAAATACACTGGCGATAAATAAATCCAGCCATTTGTTAACATTGTCAGGGGTAATGCCCTCTTTCTTCTGTATCCAAATGATGAAATAACGGGCAATGGAGTAAATGACGACAACACTGCACCAAATTAGCAGTAATTGGTGATTGGATATGTCCCATAACAAGCCACAAACTGCAGGGGCAAATACGATAGGAAATAAAAATGTAACAACCGATTGGTTATATAAAATTTTGACCTGGCTGGATAAATGGTGGAATGCCTGTAGTTGGTCCATTTTTAACACACCCCTTTATTATTGTTTTTAATCCATAAAAACTATTTAGTGATAAACACTATCTATAACTGAATTAAAATTCAATCCTTATTTAACCGTTGTGATTAAGCAACGCCTATTGTATTTGTTAGCTATAAAGTAATTGGACTAATTTTTCAGGCAGGGAAAAAAATGGAGAATGTCCGCAGGGAAGAGATAATGTCTGATCAATATTTGTATTCTTTTGCATTTCACGTTGTGCCAGTATTGGGACTGCCTTGTCGTCCTTGCACTCAATATAAATTTTCCTGGTATCAGTTAGCTTACTGTAATCAATGTCCATTGTGTGCAAAAAGGTAGAAACCAGTTGTGGTTTAATTCGTTGTTTTACGAAATTGTAGTCAATCTCATTACAATCATGAAAGAAGCCTTCCTTAATACAAGTATCTGGCACAATCATAGAACGCTTCTTTTGATCAAGAAACATATTTGAGGCTATCGTTGAGTTTGACATTATTGATTCAAGATCATTAATACACTGACCATGTGCCGGGATAAAACCGCAGATATAAAATGCAGAGGAAATATGATCGGGTATTTTGGATATAATAATAGATGACAATAATCCCGCCATAGAATGTCCTACCAGAATCACCTGAACATTCAGATCAACGATTAATTCGCATAACTGAGCTGCAAATAAATTCATGTCTATTGACCGATTTGGATATAAGTTATCAAATGTCCAGGGAATATCAGGCGTTATTACTGTATCACCTTTTGTCCTTAGTAAAGGGATGACCTTATTCCAGCACCATGAACCATGCCATGCGCCGTGTAGCAGGACATAAGTTTTCATTAGAATTTTCCCTGTCAAATATTTATATATTATCTTATATTGATTCCATTAATTAATAATTTCATAAAAAGTATATTTAGGAGAAACATGAATATTCAGAAATTAATTGGTGAACGTCCAATGACGCATACTCAGCTGATGATTTTGTTTTTATGTTTTACCTTAAATATGCTTGATGGTATGGATGTTGTGGTTGCGTCTTTTGTGGCCCCCAGGATTATGAGCGAATGGGGCGTTTCAGCGCAATCCTTTGGCATGGTCTTCAGCGCGGCACTGGTCGGTATGGCAACTGGTGCAATGTTTATATCTCCATTTACCGATGTTATCGGAAGACGGAAAATGGTTTTATTGAGTCTTATTACCCTGTCTGCGGGAATGTTATTAACAGCGTTTGCAACTACAATACCTCAATTAATTGGACTAAGGTTATTTACCGGTCTGGGTATAGGTTCTATGTTGGCTAGCTTGACATCTATGGCTGCAGAATTTTCTTCCAATAAACATCGAAATCTCGCCATCGGTTTTGTATTGGGCGGCTATCCCGTTGGTGCAACCTTAACCGGTTTGTTTGCGGCAGAACTCATACCGGCTTACGGGTGGGGTTCCATGTTTCTTGTAGGTGGTTTGTTATCAACATTGTTATTTCCACTTGTATTTTTATTTATGCCAGAATCGTTGGAATTTCTTTTACACAAACAACCATCTGGCGCACTTAAGGAAACAAACCGAATTCTAGCGAAGCTTAAATATGATTTAATTGAAGCCTTGCCTGATAATAAACAAAACTCCTCTCTGAAAGGAGATGGATCAGTGGTCGGAAATATAAAATCACTCATGACGAGTGAGATGCGAGATTCAACAATCAAACTCTGGATATCATTCTTTCTGGCTTTTTTTACCTTGTACTTTTTGATGAGCTGGATACCAAAGATTGCAGAAGATAGTGGATTAACTCAGGCGCAAGGCGCTTATTCCGGTGCAATTTTCAATTTTGGATCATTTTTTGGAATTGTGACCCTGGGATACATATCCAGTATGTTTGGTTTGCGACGTATGATTCTTATATTCATGTTTTTATCTTCGGTCTTAATGATTATTTTTGGAAATGTAGACCTGAGTGTAATGTTATATATGCTCTTACTGTTTGTCCTTGGTTTTTTTGTACAAGGTGGATTTGTCGGGCTATATTCTGTCGCTGCAAGAATCTATCCCATGGAGATCAGAACTACGGGGGTGGGATGGGGGATCGGGCTTGGACGGTTTGGCGCAGTTATTTCACCTGCCCTGGGTGGTATAGCTATTGGTATGGATATGCCTGTATTTTTAATATTTACCTTATTCGCAATTCCATTTGTCATCGCCGGTCTTGCTCAATACCTGATTAAAAGTGACCAGCTTGATTGAAGGGAATGTTTTTTACACTTTAACGATTGGAGAGGAGGTCTGCCAAACGGCCGGTAGTACTGCGTAACCTTGCACTGATTATACGTGCAATCTTTCTGAGCATTCTTAGCCCAAGTTTTTCATTTTTCTCTGTAAGAGTGTCAAAATCTCTCTTGGTTATGATCAAAACAGTAGAGTCTGTAGACGTGATTACGGAGGCTGAAAAAGGTTCTCCGTCTACCACACCCATTTCACCTATAGGCTCATGGGGACCGACTGAGGCAATTTTTAAATGTTTATCGGGGTCGGTTTCTTTATAAATGTCCACCGCTCCCTCAACCAAGATGCATAGACAGTTATCTCCCTTGCCTTCCTTTAAAATAAACTCACCGGAAGGGATCGAATAGGCGTTGACCCACTCTGATAATAATTTTATGTCATCATCATCGTAGCCTGAAAAAAAATTAGAAGCGTTCATCAGCGCCATGACCTGTTCGACAGGAAGTGCTTTTCCAGTTTCTATGTATGAGTCAGCTTTGACCATGTCTTATTATAGGGGTTTGCTTAATGCAGTTTCATTAATAGGGTAAAGATAAAACTAAATCATGAAAAAGTAAATAAACTACATGCAATAAGGTGGCATTAGGTATTATTTATATGATCTTGCGTATCGATAAATTTGATATTTTCGTTATTATGGAAGCAGGGGCATATAATATGAATAATTTAATAACTCAATAAATTCAAATTTACATGGAAAGCACACTATGCAGGTAATACTCGCAGCAGCACTTCCAGTGTTACTGGCCGTACTATTAGGTTATTTCATCGCTATAACGAACCGGCCATTTGATAAAAAAACCATAACGTTTCTAGTAGGAATGATAGGTACGCCTGTTCTTATTTTTTATAATCTTAGCCATACTACTGTGGATCCCAAGGCACTGGCTGTGGTCGGTGGTGCTACTTTTATTGCGATCCTTTTTTTTCTGATTGTTGGAGCAATAGTATTAAAAATCACAGGCTTACCCTATAGTGTCTATCTGCCATCATTGTCTTTTCCAAATACAGGAAATCTTGGCCTGCCACTTTCATACTATGCCTTTGGTGAAGTCGGATTAAATTATGCCATTGCGATCTTTGCTGTGGTGGCCATCAGTAATCATACGATAGGACAGACAATTTCAGCGGGTACAGGGAAGTGGCGTACTGTCTTGTCAAACCCGGTTATTCCTGCTGTTATTCTGGGTATTATCGTATTTGCATTTCAGCTAACCTTACCAGTTTGGTTGGACAATACACTTGAGATCCTGTCAGGATTGACGATACCGTTGATGTTATTGATGTTAGGAACATCACTGGCGACAATACCAGTGACTACGATTTCAAGATCCAGCTGGCTTTCCTTATTAAGAATCAGCATGGGTATGGCAGCAGGATTTACTATCGCAGAATTATTTGGTTTTACAGGGGCGGCAAAGGGGGCATTTGTATTACAATGTTCTATGCCAGTCGCAGTTTATAATTATGTATATTCACAAATGTACGAAAAAGACCCAGAGGAAGTTGCAAGTTTTGTCGTTGTCTCCACAGTAATTTCCGTAATAACAATACCCATGCTATTGGCTATTTTGACATAGCATTGATATTTAAAAAGAAAGATTGGTAGATTGAAAAAAGTCGTCAAAACTCAGGTTGGAATCATAGGCTCAGGCCCTGCGGGCTTAACGCTATCCCGTATCTTGTCACTTTGTGGAATAGATTCCATCATTATTGAAAATCAAAGTAGAGAGTATATTGAGCAGCGTGTGCGAGCTGGTGTGCTGGAATCTGGGACGGTTGACCTGTTAAATCAAATAGGTGTGGGTGGGCGAATGATGAAGGAAGGTATGGTCCACCACGCGGTCGAACTTAGGTATGACAAGACTAGCCACATGATTGATTTGACTGGTTTAACTGGCAAGGAAATTATGGTTTATGGACAGCAGGAGATAGTCAAGGATCTGGTGATGGCACATGTTGATAAAGAAAAAAGGCCGATTTACTTTCAAGTCTCCGATGTTCAACTGAATGATATAGAAACAGATAAACCTGAAATATGTTATTTACATGAAGGAAGCGAATATCATATTCAATGCGATATTATTGCAGGGTGTGATGGTTTTCATGGTGTATCCAGGCAATCTATCCCCACTAACAAATTGTCAATTTATGAGCATGCATTTCCATTTGCCTGGTTAGGAATTCTCGCAGAAGCCACCCCATCAACCGATAATGTAATTTATGCCAATCA
Organism: uncultured Gammaproteobacteria bacterium; assembly: GCA_943788815.1. Lineage (GTDB taxonomy): Bacteria > Pseudomonadota > Gammaproteobacteria > Eutrophobiales > Eutrophobiaceae > Eutrophobius. The sequence goes on along the minus strand of CALSRS010000001.1, from coordinate 1,551,215 downwards.
TGAAAAGGGGTTTGCCTTACACAGTATGCGATCACCATCTCTGGTCAGAAATTATGTTCAATGTAATGTAGAAGATAATGTAAATAACTGGTCCGATGATCGGATCTGGTCTGAATTACAGGACAGAATGGAGCTGGAAGAAGGCTTTACATTGAATGAAGGTACTATACTGGAAAAAGGCATTACCCCAATGCGTGGGTTTATTGCCGATCCCATGCAATTTGGCAATCTATTTCTTGCGGGAGATTCTGCCCATATAGTTCCACCTACTGGTGCAAAAGGACTTAATCTTGCCCTTAGAGATGTGCGGATACTAAGTAGTGCGATTGAAGAAAAAATTAAAAAAAATAATAGATCATATCTAGATTCTTATACCAAAGATTGTCTGCCTCATGTGTGGCATGCACAATATTTTTCATGGTCGATGACCCATATGCTACATAAGTTTAGTGACAATGATCCATACCAGGCACAATTACAATTATCACAGTTACGTCACGTGACGACATCTTTGCACGCATCAACCGCTTTGGCCGAAAACTACGTAGGACTGTTCTGATCAGCTGGTTTTATGACCTGCATCATATTGTTGAAATGCAGGTATTCTAAAATTGTATCAATGCATAACATTAGGAGTGGATCGATATGAACAGATTAATTTTACTTTTATCATTATTGTTAAGTACGGTCAGCGTAATGGCTGCTCACTGTGTAAAAGATGCCGAGGCTATAGACGCAGCCCTGGTAAGAATGGAGCTGTCTACCGATCAAAGGTCACAGGTAATTATATTAAAGGATGAGGGCCTGGCCTTGCATAAAAATGGCGATCATCGTGGTGCTGAACGCAAACTGGCAGAAGGAATGCGCATCCTCCTGGAAAATGTCATCAGTTCTGCGCCTATGGAACATAAGATGGGAGCTATGGACCATAACATGGAAGGTGGTGGCTGCTGTGCTGCTATGGGAGGCATGGAGCATAATATGGAGGGTGGAAGTTGTTGCTCAGGCATGGGAGAGATGGGGGGAATGAAAGGCATGGGCGGTATGGACCACAATATGGAAGGCATGGGTGGTGGCAGCATGAATGCCGAATAATATAGATTAAATTTCTGCATTAATAAATTACGGTGATAAGTTTAGCTTATCGTCGTTTTTTTTTGTATTCTGACCAGGTATTTTTTTCTGGTTGTCCGCAAAAATGGTTGTGATATTGTTTATTGAATAAAATTAATAAACTGTACTAATCACAGGACCTTACCATGATCAAATCAAGGGCAGCAGTTGCCTGGGAGGCGAAACAGCCCCTGCAAATTGAAGAAATCGAAGTCATGCCACCAAAAAAAGGAGAAGTTTTGGTACGCATAGTTGCTACCGGTGTTTGTCATACGGATGCATACACACTCTCAGGAGCGGATTCTGAAGGAAAGTTCCCATGTATTTTGGGACATGAAGGAGGAGGGATAGTAGAGCAGCTTGGTGAAGGAGTGACCACCATCAAGCCAGGTGATCATGTTATACCTTTGTATACACCTGAATGCGGGGAATGCAAATTTTGTCTGTCTGGAAAAACCAATCTGTGTCAGAAAATCAGGGCAACTCAAGGTCAGGGACTGATGCCAGACGGCACCACACGTTTTTCTAAAGAGGGCAATCCTATATATCATTACATGGGGACATCTACTTTTAGTGAATACACGGTGTTACCAGAAATATCACTCGCAAAAGTCAACAAGGATGCCGATTTAAAAGAAGTCTGTTTGCTAGGATGCGGCGTGACTACCGGTATGGGGGCAGTTAAAAATACAGCAAAGGTGAAGCAGGGTGACACTGTGGCAGTGTTTGGTTTAGGCGGCATTGGGCTAGCTGTAGTTATTGGCGCTGTCCATGCTGGTGCTGGCAGGGTCCTGGTCATCGATATAAATGAAAGCAAATTTGACCTGGCAAAAAAACTTGGCGCCACAGATTGTATCAATCCATCAACAGTGGATAAGCCTATACAGGAGTATATTGTTGACCTTACTGATGGTGGGGTTGATTTCTCATTTGAATGTATCGGAAATGTTGATGTTATGCGCTCTGCCCTGGAATGCTGTCATAAAGGATGGGGAGAATCGATCATCATTGGTGTCGCCGGAGCCGGTGAAGAAATCAAGACCAGGCCATTTCAACTTGTGACAGGCAGGGTTTGGAGAGGTACGGCATTTGGTGGGGTTAAAGGTCGCAGTGAATTACCGGATTATGTGGAGCGCTACATGAAAGGTGAATTCAATCTGAGTGATTTTATTACCCATACTATGCCTTTGGAGAAAATAAATGAGGCGTTTGATCTTATGCATGAAGGAAAAAGCATTCGTAGCGTAATACATTATTAATGAAACCAGAACTGATAAGCCGCAACAGATCCTTTAACGGCTGGCATTGTCGTTACCAGCATTTATCCATCGCAAATCATTGCGATATGACTTTCTCCATATATCTGCCTGCACTAGTCGAGGATAAAAAATTACCGGTGCTTTACTGGTTGTCAGGTTTGACATGTACAGACGAGAATTTCATGCAAAAAGCGGGCGCAAGACGTATGGCTTCGGATCTTGGCCTTATCCTGGTAGCACCTGACACCAGCCCCCGGGGAGAGGGTGTCGCGGATGACCCTGCTTATGACCTGGGGCAGGGTGCCGGATTTTACCTGAACGCATCTCAGGCACCGTGGGAAGAAAATTTCAAAATGTATGATTATATAGTTTTTGAATTGCCAGAAATTATTAATACACATTTTCCTGCAAATGGTAATCAATCTATCAGCGGTCATTCAATGGGTGGGCATGGAGCGTTAACTATTGGCTTGAAAAATCCTGGAAGCTATAAATCTATTTCAGCTTTCAGCCCCATCGTAAACCCATCTTCGTGTCCATGGGGAATTAAGGCGTTTAGAAATTACCTGGGAGAGGATGAAGATTGTTGGTCAGAATATGACGCATGTATGTTGTTCTCAAATCAAAATAACAATCAATTATCACCAATATTGATTGATCAAGGAGAAGATGATGAATTTCTCAAAGAGCAGTTATTACTGGAAAATCTTGAGGCCCTGACCAACAACAGTAAAAGTAATATCCAGATCCAACGTCACCCAGGGTATGACCACAGCTACTTTTTTATAGAAACCTTTATCGATAGGCATTTGCAGTTTCATGCATCCCATCTGGGTTAAATTATAATTTCAGCATGCAATAAGTGCTGGACTAAAGTATCGTTAATAAAACGATGAAATCGTTATACACAAAAGTAAAGAAGGATGAATTGTTCCGATAAAGACAGGAAAACTATTCATTTATTGGGGGTGCATTATGTTTAATAAAAAAAATCTAGAGAATACTGAAAAAAACAGGATGTTAAAAGAAGCTAATTACCTGGACGGACTTTGCGATCTGGCAATTGAAAGACATTTTAACCTGCTTATGAAATCTTCTGTCGAGCAACATTTCATCTCAAGGTCTGCTGATGAAATTGCAACCCTCATCTGTGAGGCATTAGTTAAAGATCTGGAGTATGAGATCTGGCAGCGAGTTGCCCCCAAGATGCTCGCGCGGGTTGAAGAAATGAAAAGACTGGCAACCGATGCCACGGGCGAAAACAGAATTACATGATCAATATAAATTTATTTCTATAAAATATTATGTAATCTTAACCATTCCAGCAATATCTCTTTTGTTAGTTTGCCACTGTGTCCCAGGCGACTAGAGTCAACATCATAAAAATAATTACGAGGTAACTCTCCATACCATTCAGGGTCAATACTAAATCGAAGTCGTTCAATATTATTCTCTGCGTATAGCCAGGAATCAACATTAGTAAGCTTGTGCTTTTTCAGTAGCTCACTCAGTTCTTTGTCTTTATCGATATGATCAGTCCCAACGAACACCACATTTAATTCTGGGTATGATTGAATCATATTACCAAGCAATTCCATTTCTTCGTGACATGGAAGGCAACTCATTTCCCACAGTACTAATAAAAAATTATCTCCATCGTATTTATCTTCTATTTCTTTAAGGGAATCGGAGTGAAAAGGTAGTGATTCCGCCATAGTTGTATATGAGATAAAAAAGACAAGAAAACTTGCGATCATCTTTGATGATTTGATTATTGTAGTCATGTGCATACTCATTGGTTAGTTAACCTAATCAGCCTTAATCCTTCTTCAGAGGTGTGCCAACTTAAAAATACCTTTTCATTATTTGTAATAAGTAAAGGATGATCTGATGCGCCTGTAGTGGATGAGATTAGTCTTGAGTCATTCCAGCTTTGTCCTTCATCTGTAGACACAAGGAGGTTTATGTTGGTTTTCTCACCATCAAATTGCTTCCATACCAGAAATAAAGTATCTCTTGATTTAGTGATATATGGATGGCTTGAGCCTGTAGTGGCGATCGTTTTTAAATTATCTAGTATTTTATTTTGGTGATTATATCGGCCATAAAATATTCCTTTCCTTTTATCTCCGAGGGTAAACCAGCTTAGATGATAATTATCTCCATTACCTGTAATCATGCTAGGTCCGTGGTGTGGGCAGGCGTCTATTTCCCAGTCATCGTTCGTGATTCGACCATCAAAAGAAACAACTTTGTTTGGAGCAAGTATGGCAAAGCCATGGTCCCGTGTGTTCTCACCAAATATATGTCGCCAAAATGCAGCAACGTTTCCATTTTGTGTTTCACTTAAAGCAACACGGCAGCATTCGCAAGAGTAATCAGCAACCTTTGTGTTTTTGGAAAATGTTTTACCTTTATTCTGAGACACGGTGTAATACAATGCTGCCCCGTTGTATGTCTCTCCGCGAAGTTGTCTTTCAACCAAATCACGTTTATCTAGCCACGTCAAATATATATTCTCATTGGAATCTACAAAAAGAGTTTCAAATCGGTGACTTGTTTGCAGTCCATCATCATTCACTGTGCGTGCAGGTTCAAAGTGTTTCCCACCGTCCAAAGAGCGGCTAAAACGTATGTCTCCGAAAAATGGGCCGTCCCTGACGACGGTCCAGGAGACGTAGATTTCACCCTTGTTTCCAATGGCTACTTTTGCACGGTTTTCTCCGTTAGTATAGATTTCCTCCGGCTCAGCATTGACTGTGACCGGGGTACTAAAGTTCTTTCCCATATCATCAGAGTAGGAAACATAAACATGATCCCCGATCACATAGGCGGTCCATAGTCTGCCCTTATTATCTATTGTCGTAGTCGGTGTCCTGCCACAGTGGACAGAATTAAATGGTGAAAACGTACACTCAGGTTTAGCTTCCGAGGCAGACATCACACCAGACACTTGATGTGCCTGATGCGAACAGCCGGCTAATAAAACAGAGATTCCAAGTAATAATCTCAAAGTATTAGTTGTTTTATAGGTAATCATTTTTTTACCTCCTAAAAGTCCAGAGCAGCTTCTACAAACACAGTACGTAGTGGATAAGGATGGTTTACGTATGCCAGGTCATTGAAGAGATTGTCTACCGCAAGGCTAACTCTGACGTGCTCGTTGTACTGATAGTTTGTTTTCAGATTAACGAAGGTGTACTTGTCCATGACGCCATATGTTTCTGATGCAATATCAGAATTATCCAACTGTTGAAATCCCTTGCTGGCAAATCGAATCCCACCACCTACGTCCCATTTATCAGTTACATGATAGGTCGCAACTACATTACCTCGCCAGGTAGGAAGACGTGGAAAGTCATTGCCTTCAATGGATGTATTAAACACATTTTGAGTGATTTCTGAATCCATCAGGGTCAGGTTGAAGCGTAGATCCAAATTGCTATCCAGAAGGTTCTTTTGAGTGAAGACTAGTTCAGCTCCCTTGGTAGTAACCTCACTGACAGGTAAAAAGGTTCTGATTAAGATATTATCTACAGTACCACTTTGAATGAAAATCACATTGTCCACTTCTTCATACATCAGATTGAGTCGAACGTAACCATTTCCATCATCAATATTTCGTTGAAACATCAAATTGTGGTGCAGACCGTCTTCGGGTTCAAGGGTCACATCGGCCAGTGCTGTCCCCACCGTATTGCTTTCATATGCAAACAGTTCTTCGACGATAGGGAAGCGGTATGCCTTGGCAATGGAATAGCGAAACAACCAATCGGTATCAGCAGTGTAGCCAACTGAGAATTTTGGTGAAAACCGCGATTCTGATCGATTGGAATGGTCCTGTATGTCATTGGTTCTGAAGTTATAAAGGAAACCGTTACGGCTGTTCCAGAATTCCTGTCTGGCACCAATGACCATGTCCCACTGATTGTTCAGGCTCCATCCAAGTTGACCAAATAGGGCGTGGGTATTGGTCTTGCCGCCACTGGAATTTCTCCGCTCTCCTTTTATAGCTGCCATGTAATCGGGTGAGTCATAATCGGTCAACTTCATGCTATAGGTGGCAAATGAATAACCAGACACCCATTCGAGATCTTCTCTCCCCAGGAACTCGTCCGTCTCAAACTTAAGATCTGCTGTCTTCCAGCCAGTATCATCATAGGCGCGTACTCTGCCTGCTGGGGTATAGGCGGGATTATCGGGATGTTGCAGTGAACTCAAGCGTTCATCTTTCAGCATTTCATAGTAACTTAAATTTAGTTCCATCCACCAGGAATCGGTGACCGGTCCCTGCAACCTGCCGGCCAATAACAGGTTTTGACGGTAAGATTCATCTTCTGTCAAGCTGCTGCCATTGATATTGATCCGAATACCGTCCTGAACAACATTACCGCTCCAGACTGGTTCACCAGAAACATTAGACACCACGTAGTTATTGGCCGCATCACGGATTGTATCGCGATCTTCAAAAGCCACATTAAACAGCCCGAACCACTCACCAAAGTCATATCCCAGCTTCACCTTGAACTGGTCAGTGTTCGCTGCTTGACGCCCGGTATCACCAAAGTTTATGACAGGAGACCCTGTTGAATTCACGCCGGTCATACCTCCAGAGACTTCTTCTTCGCTACCATCAGGTGTTCCTTGAGATGAAAACCTGAAGTCCATGGGTTGACTGTTGTTTTCCAGATGGATCCAGGAGGTATACAGGCTAAAATCGCCAAACTTATTTCCGTAGGATCCAAACAGGCGGCCACCACTTTGATTATCATCAAAACCAACTTCATTGAAGTCCTGTAAAAACATGGAACCTTCAAAATGAAATTCCTGCTGATTCGGGATCTTTGTTTCCATATTAACGACGCCACCCATGGCATTACCACCATACTCTGCCGAAAAGGGACCATAGATGACTTCAATAGCACCGATTTCCTTACCACCAACCAGCGCCCAGCGTGGTGACCCGTTAAAGGCAGTTTGCAGGAAATAATGTAGGGGTACTCCATCGGCATACACAGAGGAGCGCGCCGTCTGGAACATGTTGGCAGAGCGCATTCCCATGGTGCCATTAGGATCTCCGATATAACGCTGACGGATGATCAGGCTAGGTTCATATTTAACCAGATCTTCCGTTGTCATGGCGTTAATGCTTACCAGATCTTCTTCAGTCAATAAAACGGTAGATGAGCTTCGATGAGATTCATCAACGGGCCTGCCCTGGCCCCAAACCATAATTTCTTCCATAGATTCGGTTTGTTGTGCAAACACAAAACCATTTGTCATAACAGTTAAAAGACACGCTGATATCACAGCAATGTATTTATTTAAACTAAACATAAATTACCTCCAGGTAACAACCACATGACATGTACACATAAGTGGACACATCTGCTTACAACAATAAAAAGTAGGATTAAATCAAGCTGGAGGTGGGCGGTGCCCGGGAGAGTTGATGTTGATAACGTGGTGTTACTATGTAAGGTACAAAATAGTCTGCAGTTAATACATCGTTGGTTCTATCGACATATTTAGCGATATCAAATGTAGGCGCCTCAATGAAGATGCCACCCATAAATGCCACACTGCAGTGGTTTGATAATGGGATAATGTCAGAGTTTTTATCATCACTGTCAGTATTACCATGGCTATGAGTATGCCCGTCATGGCCATGGGAGCTATCTGTATTTGGCTGATTTTCAAAAATGTTTTCACAAAATGTGATATTGAAACCCAGGGGACTATCATCGTCGTATACAGGTGTAAGCCCCGGAACAATAAGCGTCCTAAATCCGATCGCAAGTGCAAGCAACCAGAAACATAATGACTTATTGTTGGTTTTTATTACCATAATTTACTGATAAAACTTTATTCAATATTAAAAAATAGATGAATTTCTATATCAATGATAGTTAAAAATTAAAAAAAATAGCTTATTTTCACTATTTTTACACATAGTTTGCTGTTTTAATTCACATTAATCATCAAAATTTAGCCATAAATATTAATTTACTACCGTCCAGGTAACAGAGACTTTTTCCCTGGTGGTAATTGTTGGTCAAAAGTATTTAGGATCATTGCCGTCCCCGTATAACCACCCAGTAAGGCAACAATTTCAACTAGCTGCTTTTTGCCAAATAAGGATAATGCATTAGCAAAGGTGTCTGAGCTAACTCTTCGATCATCCCTGAATATCTCCCTGCAAAGAGTTATGATGGCTGTTTCTTTTTCTCCAAGCTTAGTTGGTACAGGTTTATTAAACTTTATGATGTCGATTGTAGATTGGGGTACTCCGACTTCCTGCGCAGTTTCTTCATGGGCCGTCCACTCATAATCACTGTTCATATGCCAGGCCGCGTTCATTATAGTTATTTCGCGTAATTTAGGATCTATACCAGATTCATATCTTAGATACTGGTTTGCACTGGAGTTGTGGTTGGCGACGATGGGACTATACATACGAATCGCACGAGGCCCCATATATTCTTTATTTACATCATCATAAGTAAAGGAGCGGCCACCAGCAACGATGGTGTCATAAAGTGCCTTGCCTGCATCATCCAGTTCTTCTCGGTTTACTGGTGGCAAACGGTTACCGCTACTGTAGTACACATCAGTTTTACCGGGATAGGGTTTCATATCCTGAGCTAAAGTAATATTAATGCTGATTACACCTATGCCAAGACACAATAATCTAAAAAAGTATTTCCGTGATTTCATGATTTCTCCCCCCAAGAAATATATTCTATATAGATTAAAGATAGCACTTCTTTTGAATAATCCAAATACTTCTTAAGTAAAGTTTGAGCTGATTGTTTAGTTAAGAAGAATAATATGAATAAAATATGAAGCTATGGGTTAACCTGATAAATCTTCAGGAGTAAAATTATACGTAAAAGTAAGGTTAGGAAGTAATATGCCTGGAATACTAAACTGATAATTATTTTCTTATTAATACATGGTTATAGGGCAACTGATTTAGGTGTAATACGAATGCTATGGCATTACTTTAATCAAAAAACCAAAGAGGTAGAACATGGAACGTCCAACGAAAGAACAGATTAGAGAGTTGCCTTTGTATGTTGGACTTGAGCTAGACAAGATTAAGATTGTTGAAAATGAACAAGATGCTGCTCAAGCATTAGATGAGTTAAACAATGAGACGTGTCTTGGGTTTGATACTGAAAGTAAACCTATTTTTAGAAAAGGTGTGATTAGTCCTGGCCCAGCTCTAATTCAGCTGGCAACAGAATCAAAAGCTTTTCTATTTCCAACCAAATTTTCTTCAGCCCTATCTTCAGCCAGGACTATATTAAGTAACCAAAATATAAAAAAAATTGGGTTCGGCATTAATGACGATATTAAAGAACTGCGGACTAAGCTAGATATAGATACTGTTAATACTCAGAATTTATCTGTAATGCTAAAGGACTTGTTTGGAGAAGAAAATTCAATTGGTGCTCGGGCAGCAGTAGCAATGGTACTCAAAATGCGGCTAGGAAAAGGAGCTCAGAAGTCTAATTGGGGAGCTTATCCACTTAAAAAAAATCAGATTTTATATGCTGCAAATGATGCGCATTCTGCAATCTGTATCGCAATATCATTGGGTATGACTAAAGAATAAAACCGGCTGACTAAATATATGAAAAAAGTATCAATATTTGTGGATGTTCAAAATGTTTATTATACGACAAAACAAATCTACAACTGCCATTTCGATTATAACTCTTTTTGGGCTAAAGCAACTTCAAACAGAGAGATCGTCACTGCAATAGCGTATGCAATAGATAGGGGCGATGAAAAGCAAAAACAATTTCAAAATATACTTAAAGGCATTGGATTCGAAGTAAAGCTAAAACCATTTATTCAAAGACATGATGGATCGGCAAAGGGAGATTGGGATGTAGGTATTACGATTGATGTTATGGAATACGCAAAGAGATCAGATGTAGTAATCCTGGTGTCTGGTGATGGAGATTTTGATATATTGGTCAATAAAATCCAAAATGACTTTGGTGTTTCCGTTGAATTGTATGGCGTCCCCGAGCTTACGGCTGATTCTTTGATTAGCTCAGCATCAAAATTTCTTCCCATCAAGGATGAGTTGTTATTGAAGATGCCTGCTTAACACAGAAAAACAATAACAAATGAATGGCAACGGTATTTGCCAAGACAATAGTAACCAATACTAATCCAGGTTTTCCATCAGCCATGTGAGTCATATCACGTACTACTGAAACCAAAGACTAGTAAATGCTAAATTTTTTCTCATCTGGAAATATTAAATGCCCACCAATTTAATCTTTAATTTAGTCTTGTTGCAAATTTTGGATTTTAAGATCAAAGTAAAGGTAGATAATGGTGGCTACGGGTGGACTTGAACCACCGACCCCGGCGTTATGAGAGAATAATTCTAATTCTAAAAACTTACACTCAATCAACAATCTATTTGTATCCACTATCCCATAAAAGGTTTCTATATAGCTAGATAAGTATCTGAATATATATCAACAGATATGGTGCTATGGGATAGAGACCCACCGCTTTATTCTTTATCTAAATGCCTGCTTTTGAAGGTAAAGCTGACTTTATATTCAGGATTTTCGGTTTGTAAGTTAAATATCAGCTATCGACCCAAAGCAGATTTTGGTTGTTGGTGAATTTTACTGATAAAACTTCGACGTTCCTGCCTAATACAAATATAAAAAATGCTTCTAATAGAGAATATTTAATTGTCTCAATATATATCCGTATATGTTCAATTTGCAAGATAATCACGATATGTGTAACGTCTTTATAACCAGTTAGTGAACCTCTGATCAGGTACTGTCAAGTTAACGTAATTCTTGCTCTCTTTGCGGTAACCAAAGCCGATTTCCCCATCCAATAATTAATAACTTAGGTCGCTTGACTGCTCTGATATCGGCTTCAAACCAGTTAACTTGTTAATACCTGTGTAAGGGGTCGGAGATGATTAGGAATGATTTTTAAAAACAATTGACTACGACCCCTTATATTGTAATAGTAATAAAATCCCAGGGTATCTGGCCGATATATTAGAAGAATTAGGAGATAGGCTGATGAAGCACAACAAAATTTGTCTAAGCGGTTCTCTCATTGTGGCGCTTTCGTTGTCAATGCTCCTGCTGGCGGGCCATTCATCGGCCCAGCAGACTGGTCCGGGTAACAACCAGTCCATGGATCCCGATAAAGCCAGAGTGATCGACCACTGGACCCAAGGGCGGAGGGACGATGCAACTCCTCGAGATCTCGTTGTCGATCCACGCGGGCTCGGTTATCTGCGACGGCCTGATGGTTCACTGGAACCGTATGGCCACCAGATTACTGCTGAAGAAACTTCTGGGAGTCCGAGGCCATTGAAAAGACCCTCGCCTGGTGACAGTGATATGACGGCCCCGTTGATCGTTGATATGAGCCCTGGACAAGGCGATGTTATCGGCGCATCGGCAACCTTCTCTGCGACAGTCACTGACGAGAGCGGTGTCCGATCCGTTTCATTCATCGTCCGATACCCTGATGGTGTAACGACGCAAACATTTCAAGCGACGGGTGACGCCAACGATATGTGGAGTGTCACCCTGCAAGGCTTTTCCGACGGTAGCTGGAGCTGGTCGATTGAAGCTAAAGATAGTGCTAAGAAAAGAGGCAATAGTACGACTGTGGGGCCGTTCGACTTCACCGTCGATACTGGCGGTGGCGGTGGTGGTGGCGGTGGTGATTCGACCGATACAGAACCGAATGCAGAATGGACTTCAGATGGCGCGGTACAAACGGCAGCCGGACGCATTTACTTTGAGATGCCGAAGAATTCTAGGTGGAACGGACCGTGGGCTGGATATGTCTGCTCGGGGACTGTCGTAACGGATGACACGTCGGGACGCTCGATAATCCTGACTGCAGCGCACTGTGTATACGATGACGTCAATAAGGCCTATGCGCGGAATGTCCTGTTTATTCCGAACCAGGCTGGCACGACTGGATCGGGAACAGACGTGAACTGCAACAATGACCCGCTCGGTTGCTGGGTTCCTTCCTTTGGGGTGGTGGACGTTAACTGGGCGACGAGGACCTTTCCAGACAACATCCCGTGGGACTACTCCTACTATGTAGTGAACGATACTGGGGCACACTCGGGTTCTTCCGCATCAGACGTCCTTGACGACATCCTAGCTGCGGGTGCTCTGCCAATTAGCTTCTTAACGCCTTCGACTTACGATACAGCTCCGGGTGCAGGCACTATCGATTTCACTCATGCCCTGGGCTACTCCTATAGCGAGGACCCTAAGTTAATGTACTGTGCCGAAGATATGATCACCGAAGGTGCTGCAAACTGGTGGTTACCGAGCTGTGGACTTTCGGGAGGCTCTTCCGGCGGACCGTGGGTTCAGCCCATGGATTTGTCCTCAGGCAGCGGGTTTATAATTTCGGTGAACTCATGGGGTTACTCGAACTCTCCAGGCATGGCGGGGCCGAAGTTGGCTGGCACCTCGGCGGAATGTGTTCTCGTAATGGCGAAAACAACGGACTGGGCCGCAATAACATATGAAGATGGCAAGGCGGGCTGGGCGCAAGATTGCCAGTAGCAAAACAAATACACTAATAATCGTTCGTATCTTATACGACATCAAAGCAACTAATGGGGTCGGAGACAAAAGAGAATATTTCTCAAGTCACTCCGACCACTTTGTCTTTAGTGTAAGTCGTCAAAAGATTTGGGACAAAATAGCGTAAATGTTAAGAGAGACTTTTAACTATTATAGTCTTGTTTCACTGATTTATATATATTCTTAAATTTTCCTTTCTCCTCTGTTGTAATGTTTCGTATTTGATAATGGTTCTTCTATCCATAATTTCATGATAGCGGCCAAAATACATATCTGCCGGCGTAATATTATCAAGTGACTCATGGTAACGTTCATGATTGTAGTATTGTACAAATTGCCGGATAGCATGTTCGAGTTCCCACGGATAATAATAGTGCTCCAGCTTCACGACGTTCTTCATGGAGCGGTGATATCGCTCTATCTTGCCTTGTGTCATGGGATGGTACGGTGCGCCACGGGTGTGTTGCATCTGATATTTACTCAGATAATCCTTCAATTCCGAGGAGATATAACAAGGCCCGTTATCACTCAGTAAGCGAGGTCGGTGTTTGACCGTTATCTCGTTGACTCCCGTGGTCTCAATCGCCGCATCCAGCGTCTGCTTCACGTCATCAGCTGCCATGCTGGTTGTTAACTTCCAGGCAATGATGTAGCGGGAGTAATCATCTAGAACAGTGGACAGGTAATACCACCCCCAACCAACAATACGAAAGTAGGTGAAGTCAGTCTGCCAAAGCTCGTTGACTCGTCGTGTTGGATTCTGAAACGAATCACCCGCTTGCATCAGGATATAAGCAGGACTGGTAATGAGATCGTACTGCTTTAACAGTCGATAAACGCTGGATTCCGAGATGAAGTAGTTGTGCTCATCGGTGATGGTCCAGGCAAGTTCCCGAGGCGATTTGTCAGGGTACTGTAACGCGAGCTCCAGACACTGCTCCTTCACCATCTCAGGTATCTTATTCCAGAACTGTCTCGGGGACCGATTATCTGGCTCCAGGCCCTCTGGACCATCATCCAGGTATTGCCGATACCAACGATAGAAACTGCTGCGGCTCACACCTAACTCGGCCAGAGTGCGTTTCACGGGTAATTCCGACGCCTCTACCAAGCGGATCACTTCCAGCTTTTCAGCTGCTGAAAGACTCATTCGTCTTCCCAGGTCGACTCCAAGCCAAGCACACTTTTTTTAAGTACCTCGTTCTTCAGCATGATGTCAGCCACCAGGCGTTTGAGCTGGTCATTTTCTTTCTTCAGGTCGGTCACTTCAGTGGAGTTTGCTTCCCGTTTTATATCGCCCGCCAGACGCTGTTTACCCGCTTCCAGGAACTCCTTACTCCAGCGGTAATACACGTTTTGATTCAATCCTTCACGGCGACACAGCTCGGCAATGCTTTCTTCTCCACGCATCCCTTCCAGTACAATTCGGATCTTTTCTTCAGAGGAATACTTCTTACGGGTACGACGACGTATATCTTTAACTAATTTCTCGCTATTATTGCTCATAATGAGACTCCTATTTATAAGTTTAACTTATCAGAAGTCTCTCTTAGAAATCAGCTCAATTCTGTCTCATATGCTTTGACGGGATACACAAGTAAATGGCGCTGATCTACTTGATGAGATAGTTCAGACATTAAAGCGGTATGTTGTATTACCCGATCATGCAACTGAGGCTATTGCTTTATGGATTGTGCATACATACACGTTTGATGTCGGAAGGATATGCCCCTTATTAACGCTATCCTCTCCTGAAAAACGGTGCGGTAAATCAACAGTTATGAGCCTGTTACTGAAATTAGTACATAGACCTATTCCAGCATCTAATATAAGTCCATCAGCGCTATTTCGTACTACCGAGAAATGGAGACCGACATTACTAATAGACGAAGCAGATACTTTTCTGAGGAAGTGTGAGGAGATTAACGGGATCATAAATTCAGGACATTCCAAGGATATGGCTTATGTGATCCGAAACGTTGGAGACGACCACGAACCGAGGAAGTTCTCAACCTGGGCGCCAAAGGCTGTAGCGGTAATTGGCACCCTAAAAGATACCCTGATTGATAGATCTATCCTGATCCCCATGCGGCGAAAAATGGAAGGAGAATCTGTATCCAGGTTAAAAGAACTAGATGGTGTAATTATTAAGCGTAAATGTATCCGATGGTTTAATGATAACTCAGAGGTAATAAGGATAGCTGATCCTAAAATACCTGATACGCTCCATGACAGGGCTGCAGATAATTGGATGCCTTTATTTGCCATTGCATATGCAGCGGGAGGGAATTGGCCAGAAATAACCAGACAGGCAGCAATAGGATTAACGCAAGCCGAAGAGGATGAGGATTCAATCAAAACCCAGTTGCTACTAGACATCAAAACCACGTTTGAGGAACAAGGTACAGACAGGATATGGACTGATCAACTATTGGAGTCGCTACATGGTATGGAAGAACGAGCCTGGTCAGATTGGAAGAATGGGAGAGCGCTATCTTCGCGCAACCTGTCACAGCTTCTCAAGAGATTTGGCATCCGATCAAAAGACATAAAGATCGGCGGTACCAATAAGAAGGGCTACCGCTTGGATGACTTCAATGAGGCTTTCTCTCGATATTTGCCCAAACAAAGCGCTACTACGCTACTTGCTAGTAATAACGCGCCTTTCAGCGATTTTCAATGCGCTACCCCTAATGAGCAGGTAGCGGATGAATATGCCCTGAAACCCGCACAATATAAGGAAGGTAGCGGAGTAGCGGTATGAATCACCTACATCTGACAGACAAAGAAATCCAGGAGATTACTGGCAAAAAGCGTTGGTCATCTCAGGTAAAAGTGCTTCGTCAATTGGCACTAGAAACCAGGATAAGACCAGATGGAAAGCCGCTGGTTGTTCGGCAACACTACCTACAAATGATGGGAGTAGGCTATAGTTATAAGAGAGAAGAAGAACCTAATTGGGTCACATAAAAATGCCTCCTAAGAAACGCAACAAAGAAAACACAGGGTTACCAGCTCGCTGGCGTTGGAAGGATGGAGCTTATCGCTATCGTGTACCTTCAGGACAAGAGGACTTATGGGAGGGAAAAACGGAATTTAAACTAAGCAAATCATATCCAGAAGCGTTGAGGGTATGGGCTAACAGGTTGGAAATCGAGAAGGATGCAGAATCAGTAGGTGATCTTCTTGAGGCATATCAATCTAAAGTCATTCCACAGAAATCCCTCGCAACTCAGGAAAGAGAAAACAGACTCATCTACGATCTGATAAAAGTTTTTGGCCATATGAATATCCATTCTTTCAAGGCCAAGCACGCTTATCAGATCAAAACAAAAATAGGTGAATCTAGAGGTGAGGCTACAGCAAACAGGATGATCTCAATTATGAGTCACGCTTATACCATGGCAATTGAATGGGGGTTAATTGACCAACACCCAATTAAGGGAAATGTTATTAAATATGGGCCTAAATCGAGAAATCGATATGTGGAAGACTGGGAACTGGAAGAGGCGTTAACTGTAGCAAGTAAACTTGTCAAGGCTTATGTTCCTATCAAGCAGCTCACAGGATTAAGGAAGGGAGATATCCTCTCTATAAAATTATCAGATTTAAAAGAGGATGGAATACACGTTACCCAGAACAAAACAGGCAAGAAGATAATCATTGAATGGACTGATGAACTATTAGAAGCAATAGAGTATGCCAAATCTATTAGAAAAAAGATTGTCGCTCTGTGGTTATTCCATACAAATGTTGGGCAACCTTACATTAAAGAAGATCGGACAACATCAGGGTTCAATTCTGTCTGGCAACGTTGGCAACAGAAAGCAATTAATGAAACAGATTTGGTAATGAAGTTTGCTGAGAGTGATCTTAGGGCGAAGACAGCGAGTGATACGTCAGAAGATCATGCTACGGATCTTCTTGATCATTCTTCTAAAGCAGTTACACAAAAACATTACAGAAGAAAACCAAAAGTAGTTAGGCCGCATACATTTAAAAGCAAATAAGATAATACTTTTGTGCGTCTAACTGGATACATTAGGCCATCTAAATAAGAGAACATTTGAGAACTTTTGTGCTCTAAAATGGAGCAATGTGTATTATTCTATGGGAGGAAATGCATTCTATGGGAGGAAATTTTTAGGCACCTCCTCGGAAACCGTTGGTATTGGTGGCTACGGGTGGACTTGAACCACCGACCCCGGCGTTATGAGTGCCGTGCTCTAACCGGCTGAGCTACGTAGCCAAAATGATGTAATTACCTCAAAATTAATTGGATAATCTGCGAAATTTGTAAGGCTGTGAATTTTCGTTGCTCATCCCCAGCTTGTCAAGCTAGGAGGGCAGATATCGACTAGCGGGTCCAAAATACAACTATTGATTTCCCGGATACTGTAATCAGGTGGTCTTCTTCCAGATCTTTTAGAACTCTACCCACCATTTCCCGCGAACATCCTACTATCCTCCCCAACTCCTGCCGTGTTATGCGCACCATCATTCCTTCAGGATGAGTCATAGCATCAGGCTCTTTGCATAAGTCCAGCAGTGCCCTTGCCACACGGCCTTTTACATCCGTTAAAGCCAGGTCACTGACTTTGCGGCTGGTCTTGCGTAACCTTATGGCTAGCTGAGATGCAATATCCAGCAACAGGTCTGGAAGTACGACATTTAATTTTTTCAGGCGCTCATAGCTAATCTGTGCAATTTCACATTTTTCCTTTGCACGTACAAACGCACTGCGTTTATTAGATTCATCAAATAGGCCCAGTTCGCCAAAAAAGTCACCAGGGTTAAGGTAGGCTAAAACGATTTCACGCCCCTTGGCATCTTCAACCTGAACTGAAACGGAGCCACTGATAATGTAATAAAGATCTCGAGATGGGTCACCTTCACGAATAATCAATTGTTTTGATGGGTACATCTTTCGGTGACAATGCTCAAGAAATCGTTCAATTAATTCCTCATGAGAGTATGTTGATGTATTTTCCACGTCACTGTTGCTCACTTATATAAAACTCAAATATTTTGATAGTTAGATACCTGCATCTTACAATGTTACCCTTTTTCTTGTTAAACAACTATATGGAGTAATGCATGAAGGCAAATATCAACTGGATAGGTGGCGCGGCCTTTGTTGGTGAATCACCTGGAGGTCACAGGATTATCATGGATGGTCCTCCTGAGGGAGGTGGTCGTGATCTGGGCCCCAGGCCTATGGAGACACTATTATTGGCTATGGGGGCTTGCAGTTGCTATGACGTGGTCAGCATTTTGACCAAAGGTCGGCAGGAGGTGAATGATTGCCAGCTGGAAATTACAGCAGAAAGGGCAGATTCAGAACCCAAAGTATTTACGGAGATACATTTACATTTTTTAATAAACGGAAAAGATCTGAAAGAGAAGCAGGTTGATAGGGCGATAAATCTATCGGCTGAAAAATATTGCTCAGCCTCTATTATGCTGGGTAAGACAGCAAAAATAACTCATAGCTACACTATAAGTAATAATGAAGAGTCTTAGTAATTAATCTTTTGCATGAATTAAAATTCCTGCAGGTCCGGTAATTATTTTTTGAATCAAAGCAGGAAGTTTATTGGTTTCTGTTTTTAGGTAAATCTTTTTTAAATGGGTGCGTGCAGTATGGTAAGTAATGCCCATTTTTGCCGCAACGTCAGTAAGGTATGGATTGAATACCAGATGAGATGCAACCCTTGCTTCTGTGGGAGATAATTTATAGAGAGTTCGCACCACTTCTTCAATTTTGTCTGCATTACAGACTGAATCAAACAGGAATATTATGAAACTTGAAGCTGCATCAAGATTATAAGCGGACGGATTGTCTATCGGAAATATTAATATATTTAAGTCTATTTTCTCAGTATCTATGGTCAGTACCATATTTTTTCTTTTTTTTAATTTCTCAAGAAATTCTATTCGAGTCTTTCTGTTGGTTATCTCAAATTTTCCATTCTTGCTTTTAAATTGTTTTCGAGAATCTATTATGTTGTTTGCTGCTTTGTTGGCGTAATAAATATTTAAATTATCATCTATTACTACAACACCAGACACCAGATGGTCCATTGCTTCTGATAACAAAAAGAATTCAAGTCTGCTTACATGATCCTGGTAAATTTTTTCTTCGATGTTACGATCTCTTTCTTCCTGAGTAATGATATTTCGCATTAGTGCAATCTCTATATTTACTTTTAAATCGTCCATACGAAATGGTTTGTTAATAAAACCAAAAGGAATTGTATCTTTGGCTCGATCCAGGGTTGTTTTGTCGGAGTAAGCGGTGACGTAAATTACGGGGATTTTATATTCTTTCATCATAATATCTGCGGCATCAATCCCATCCATCCCTTCTCCAAGATTAATGTCCATTAAGACCAGATCGGGGGAATTTTCTTTTACCAGGCCAATTGCAGATTCTGCGCTGTCTGTCATCCATGGGACTTCATAATCTAAAGTCTCCAGATACATTTTAATCATGTCACTGGTCGTTGGGCTATCATCGACGATTAGGATCTTTTCTCCAGACATAATTCACCAAAATTTAATTTGATAAGCTTGGTAGATATACATGATATTCAGATTCGTGTGTATCCCCCAAATGAAGTATATGTAAGGAATAATTTGATGTTATTTATTGAGCTTGTGCCTGATATAGAAGGTAATGACCTTGTCAGCTTCAATTAAATTAATAATTTCATGGCCAGATCTCGCACAATATGCTTTAAAATCAATAATTGAATGAGGATCTGTTGCCTCGACACACAGAATTTGACCAGAATTCATCCGATTTAAGGCGAGTTTGCTCTTTAGTACCGGCAAAGGGCAGTTCAATCCCTTTGCATCGAGGTACTCATCGTGATTTATCTTAGGTGAATTATCCGGCATGGTAATGGTAATTTTCTACTTATATTTACTGGATAGCTATTGATATCTTCTTTTGAATTGCGTGAAGGTACACTTAAATTGTATTTTATATTTATATTAATTTCGATTCTCTAATGCAAACATTTATTTACGGGTTTAAACCTTACAGGCAATTCAATGAAAATATCACAGAAAAGATTGTTTCTGAATTTCCTAACAGTCCGAATATTGCTAAAAAAGTATTTGATGTTGAATTTAATTATGAAATGTTCTTATCGGCGCTCGAGATAAATCGTCCAGATTTAATCATTGGTCTGGGGCAGCATCCAACAGCAAGAAAATTGCGTATCGAAAGAAAGGCCAGGAATCTTTACAAAACAGAGAATCAAAAGAGTTGCAGGATTAGAGATGTTGGTCCGGACTATCTGTTTTGCAACCTGGGTTTACCTTTAATCCAGGGAACCACCAAAACATATGATGCGGGTACTTATGTATGTAATTTTTCCATGTACCTGATGAGCGAATATTCAATCAAAAACAATGTTAAATTTGCTTTCTTACATGTTCCTATATCCATGAAAAATAATTTTATAAGCAGGTATTTAATCAATTTAATTGATGCAAGCATGAAATAGCATGACGATAATGAGCGATATTAGTATAAATACATTATTATATTTACTTGTATATGTTAGATGGCGATGTGCCAGACACCGGGTATTCTGAGTGAAAAATATTAGATATTTAGTTTTTATACTGCTTGGTTTGTCTGCTTGTTCTCAATTAGAACCTGAGCAAAGTAGAAACATTACATTGTGCGGTGCCAGCCCCAGTGGCCTATGGTCGCTTTTGGGAACCGGGATAGATGCTGCCATCAAGTCATCTTATCCCAACTCAACAATTACTTATCAGACTTCTGGTGGTGGGTTTGCTAATGTTCGTGGTCTGGCAGAGGGGAGGTGCGAAATTGCACTGGTGCATGATGCCGAGGCCAAAATAGCAAATAACGGGCAAGCTCCATTCACTCAGTCACATACGAATTTACGCACTATTGCAGTACTGTATAATTGGGCGCCTATGCAGTTGGTAGTCAGTAAATCTTTCGTGGAAGAATACCAGGTGTCTAGCCTGGAGGAAATTATTCAAAAATAAGTTCCCATACGTATTTTATTAAACCGTCGGGGAAATATTTCGAGCCAGGTGGGTGAGGCACTCATAAATGCAGCCGGTGCAACTCTTGATGAAATAAAACAATGGGGTGGCAGTGTTACCTTTGCTGCATCCGATGAGCAAGGTGACTTGATCCGCGACCGGCGTGCTGATGCAATTTTTAACTCTCTTTTTGTGGGACATAGTTCTATTTTGCAAATAGCAGATGCAGTTAATGTTGTGTTATTGCCGGTAACAGAACAAACGGCTAAACAGGTAGCCGAAGAATTTGGAATTATTATATATACAATTCCAAAAGGCGCATATGAATGGAATGATTCTGATGTCCTGACGGTATCTTTGTCAGCACATCTATTCGCCCTTGACACTTACTCAAACGAAATTGTAAGTAAAATAACAACGGCACTCATAAGTAATATAGATAGCTTGAAATCAGTCCATACGGCGATGGCGCCATTAGATACCAAATTAATGGTGTCATCAAAAACAATTCCCTATCACCCTGGAGCAAACGAAGTGTACACCTCTTCAGGAATTATCGAATAAGCTGAATGTTGCTTTTGTAAATACTTTATACTGTTCTGCTGTAACACTAATTTCTTATTGCAGTCATTGCATCCTGGATATTTCAATGGTGAGTAATTACAGAAATCTCATTGCACTATCAATCGATACCGGCAAAGCAAGGGAATCTTCCGGTTGGCAAGCTAATGTGGTTAAAAGTCTTGCCGCCTTGATTGCCATTAGCGTGATTTATTCAAATACAATATCTGTTCAAGGCGTATTGACACTGACAGTCATTTTTTTGTCACAGATGTTAATGTTAACGTTTCTTGCCGTGACGCCGTCATCTTCTTGTGATGAAACAGCTGATATAGGTATATACGATACAATACTCGCCATTGCTTCATTTTTATGTGGAGTATTTTTTGTTTTACATGCAGATGAAATAGAAACACGGGTAGCATTATTTGATCCACTTGCTACAGGACATATTATCACTGGAATTATCATTGTCTTGCTTACTCTTGAAGCCATGCGAAGGACAGTAGGCTTAGGTTTAACCGGTATAGTATTAATATTTATTGCCTATAATCTTTTTGGCCACGTAATTCCTGGCGTAATGGGACACGGTAGAATTTCGCTGAATCATTTTCTGGATATCTCTTTATATACTACTGATGGCTTATTCGGTATTCCTATCCGGGTTGCAGGCAGTTATGTTTTTTTGTTTGTTATGTTTGGCACTATTCTCGCTCGAACTGGTGGCTCTGATTTCTTTTTTCAACTTGCAGCCTGGATTAGTGGCAGACAAGCCGGAGGTCAGGCAAAGGTTGCCGTAGTTGGATCCGGTGTCTATGGGATGATTTCAGGAAGCCCAACTTCAGACGTAGTAACAACCGGCAGTATCACTATCCCCATGATGATCAAGACTGGGTTTAGGCCAAGTATTGCTGCGGCAGTTGAAGTTGCCGCTTCTGCTGGCGGTGGATTGATGCCGCCGGTGATGGGTTCTGCAGCATTCATCATGGCCGAATATACAGGCCTCCCTTATCGAGACATTATTATTGCCGGAATTATCCCAGCACTATTGTACTATTTGGCAATTTTTATGCAGGTAGATGTCCGTGTCAGACGTTTGGGTCTTAAAGGTATTGATGCAGAGCAGATAAACCCATTAAAACAAACTTTATTTTCAGGGGGATTATTTGTTGTTCCCCTGGTGGCTGTTACATGGGGCCTGCTGACTGGTTATACACCCACCTATGCAGGCTTGTTTGGAGTAGCTGCAACCGCACTGGTAGCAATAATTTATAATGTGAAAAAGATCCGCTGGTCACAAGGTTTCCTTGCGATTGTGAAAAATCTTTTTCATATTACTTTTGATTTACTATCTGAAACGACGATGCGTATGGTTGGGGTTGCCGGTGCCTGTGCCGCAGCAGGACTGGTGATAGGCGCAATATCTATGACAGGATTGGCAGGTAAATTTTCAAGTTTACTTATCATTGTTGCTGGGCAAAATGAATTTATTACCCTGGTGTTTGCCGGCCTATTGACTATCATGCTTGGTTTGGGAATGCCAACCCCCAGTGCCTATATTCTGGCAGCAGTCTTGATTGGACCCAGATTGGCCGAATTAGGTTTTTCACTAATGGGCAGCCATTTATTTTTGATTTATTACGCCGTTTTATCAGCCATAACTCCACCAGTTGCCGTAGCAGCTTACGCAGCATCGGCCATCGCCAGAGAGAACCCATTGATAATAGCTGCGTATGCAACTCGAATTGCTGTCGTTGCATTTATTCTGCCATTTATTTTTGTCTATTCACCAGCGCTTTTAATGGACGACACAATAATAATGATCTGCGGTGTGACGATCGTGACCTGTGTGGCTATCATCATGCTGTCTGTAGGGATTGAAGGATACATGATCGCAAACCTGACAAATATTGAAAGACTGGTTTTTGTGTTGGCAGCAATCTGTGGTATGACATTAACGATATTCGGTGTTACCTTAATGATCATTGCCGGAAGTATTTTATTAATTAAAATTACGCGAGCGTCTAAAAATATCGAATGAAATTACCAGTTAAGGATTTTGAAATGAATTCGGAAAATGAGAGTGCCTCTACACCAAACTACATAGAAAAGGATGGTGTATCACAGTTGCAACTAACCATTGCGCTAAATGATTATGATCATCTTCGTGATCTGGTGACGGGTGTGGTTAGACCGGAAGGGATAGTGCTGACGCCATTGATTTTTTCGGTGGAAGAGATCTTTTACAGATTTACCTATCACCAGGAATGGGAAGTATCAGAGATGTCATTTGCAAAGTATGTTTCATTAACAGCAGCGGGCAGTGCTCCTATGGTTGCGATCCCCGTGTTCCCTTCCAGAGTATTTAGACATTCTGCAATTTATCTCAAAGAGGATAGTGGAGTTAAATCACCTCAGGATTTAAACGGAAAAACCATAGGCATTCCTGAATGGGCGCAAACTGCCGGGGTATATGTCCGAGGATTGCTTAGTGAGTTTTACGATGTTGATTTGACTTCCATTAACTGGGTGCAGGCAGGTGTCAACCAGCCCGGCAGGAAGGAAAAAGTTAAATTACAGCTTCCTGAAGGGATTAATTACTCAACTCGAGAGGGTGCCAGTCTGAACGAATTACTGCTGTCTGGTGAGATTGATGTAGCTATCACTGCGCGTCCGCCGCTTTCATTCATGCAAGCGGGATCTGGTGTGGTACGGTTATTTACAGACTCTAGAAATGAAGAAAAAAACTTTTTCAGAAAGACCGGGATATTCCCAATAATGCATGTCATCGCCATACGTCGTGACGTTTATGAATCAAACCGATGGGTGGCCATGAATCTCTATAAGGCATTTGATGAAGCGAAACAAAGGAGCATGGAACGTATTAATGACATTACCGCGTCCAGTATCCCCTTGCCCTGGCAGTCAGCATTTGTTGAGGAGGTGATATCAGAATTCGGTCATGAGTTTTGGTCATACGGGATACAGAAAAACCGTGCGACCCTGGAGGCATTTTGTCGATATGCGTATGACCAGGGTGTTGCCAGTCGCCATTTAGAACCCGAAGATCTGTTTCCACCTGAGGTGCAAGCAAGTTTTAAAGTTTAGTTTTGTTATGGGGTGCTCGGGTAAGGATGAGAAATTGATAGCAGGGAATAGGACAGGATTAACAGGATTTAACAAGATTTACAGGACAAAAAGTAATTCTGCTTGATTCTGAGTTTTTTAAATTAGCAGTTGGTATAAAACTGTAATGATTTTATTGAATGAACTAAAATTAGTGAAATTGAAAATGTACTGGATAAATTATGTTCAGTAATTTTTTTAATAGAATAAAAATCCTGTTTTATCCTGTCCTATTTCATTCTGTTTACAACTCAAGCTTAAATTAATCCCGCATCCTCTAGTACTTTATCCAGACGTATTTCTAGTTCTGGTGTGGCTGGTGACATGGGTAAGCGGTGTGAGTTGTCAGGGATGATCCCCATGCGTTTCATCATGTATTTAATAGCAATGGGATTGGTATCAAAGAATACCGACTTGTTTAAATCAAACAGGTCATAATGCACTTTCTGCGCACCTTCAAGATCATTATCGAATACTCTTTCGCACATTTCAGCCACAGCTTTAGGTACCAGGTTGCTGACGGCATTCATCAAACCGCAAGCGCCTACCGCCATCATCGGGAAGCTGAGCTCTTCTAGTCCCACAAAGACACGAAAATCCATCCCAAATTGTTTCAGTAGATCTGAACAGAAACCCAGGTCATTCACGGCATGCTTCATACCGATAAGGTTAGGAGATTTGTCTCGAATCTTGGAAACAGTATCGATAGTGACGCTGATCGCCGTGCGACCTGGTATATGATAAATCATTACCGGTAGATCAGTCCGGCCACAGACTTCATTGTAGTAGGCCACCAGCCCGCGTTGGGGTGGACGAATATAGTAGGGTGTCACTACCAGCAATGCATCCGCGCCAGCGCCGTTGGCGTGTTCTGTTAGTATCAGGGTATCTGCCAAATTTTGTGATCCAGTCTGGGCAACGACGGGCACGCGCTTGTTAACAACTTCAATGGCGATATCGACCAGCTTGTTCCTCTCTTCAATGGTCAAAGTGCTAGGTTCAGCAGTTGTACCATTGACTAATACGCCATGTGAGCCCTCACTAACTTGCCTTTCTATTAGCACAGCATAGGCATCATAATCCACATCATTACCTCTAAATGGGGTGATGACCGGTGGGATAGACCCCTTTATTTTTTCCAGACTCATACTTTGTTGTCCCTGTTGGTTTGAAAACCAGAATGCTGACCAAGAATGATGGCGGGTTTATTTAGCGCCTCCTGCCATAACAGGCTTTCCATGATTATATTTAACGGTTGATCCTGTACGGTTAACTCATATACGGATTCCTCATCAGAGGCATGATTATGTATCGCCCACCCGGGTGCGGACAGCATAAGATCACCAGCCTTCCAATCATAACGTTTCTTTTCAACTATGGAATAACCAGAACCCTTGAAATAATAATTGATTGCAGCAGAAACATGTCGATGTGGGCGATCAATAATACCCGGTGGCCTAATAGTCATGGTTGCAAAAAAGTTTGGTGTAATGCCATTGGTGCGACCCGTCATGGGGTTATACAACAAATATAATCTTCTACCAATATAGTCTTTGCCTAGTGCAGCGAGCTTATCCAGATTCTCTTTTACCATCTCCCAGGGCCAGTGAAGATTTTTAGATTCAACACTCGGTGGATTTATCAGAGTCTCGTAGGGCATTAACCAGGCGCCTTCTTTTGTTAATTGAAAAGATCCATAAGGACTTTGTTTTCTTGGATCTTCATCTTCGACGTCTGTTACAACCTTAATGTCAGCATGTTGGGGATCTTCTTCTACAATATGGACATGCATTTTTTCCAGAAGAGCCGCATTTGAATAGGTTAATCTAACCTGTATGTCATCAGTATCATTATGGTGGGTATAAGTTGCGAATGAGATATGGTTCCAGACATCGTATTGCTTAAAATCAAATCGTTGACCATTGACGAAGGTATGTCCACTTCCTTGTATACAAAAGTTTACCTGTGTGGAGTTATGACGGATTGGAGAAGTACTTTCTCCTGGTAATAAGACATCCAGACTGACTGTTATCCCAGCTGCCAACCCTCGTCCAGGGCTTTGTGACAATGGATGTACGAAATAGGATCGACGTCTGCCGTTTTCTGGCTTTGGTGAGTTCACCAGTCGCTCAATTTCGTCATCAATCTGTTCCTTTCGTATTAGGTAAGGTTCCCATAAATCCGGGGCGACATGATTTTCCCCTGTCGCATCGATGAATGGATTAAAGCCGGGTTTTTCAGTCAGGTCATTAGCGCTTGAGGACATAGTGATTACCTAAATTCAATTATATGAAATAAATGTAATATAATGCATTAAATCTCATCTAATACGATATAACTTGCATTATATAGCTTAATAGACTATTTAAACGTAAAAAACTTATAGTCCAGTAGATACTCTACCGTTTAATGCTGGCTTATCAATTGTAATTTAATGGCCTTTTCTCAGGTTGTGGGATTGCGCGACCAGTACCATTTTTCCTGGCCCGTTTTAAGATCTCAGATCCCATGGATAAATCGGACAGTCCCATACCCATAGCTTTAAACAGGCTAATCTCGCAATCAGCAGGTCGGGTAGTTCCAGATGAAACCAGGGAAGACAGTGGTTTGACTGATTCCCAATTTGTATCATCTTCACCATACTGTTCAATAAATTCACTGCTTAAGCGGCGAACGGAGTCGACTGTATCCACTGCAATTAATCGGGTTCGGGTAAAGATGTCCTGTGAAAATTCCTTACGTTCAGGGGTAATGGCACCCACTGCATTAAGATGACATCCATTTGTAAGCATGTCAGCACTAAGTATAGATTCTTGAGCTCGGGTAACCAGTGTTACGATGTCTGCATCTTTAACAGTACTTTCAACATTATTACAAACCTCAACATCAAAGTTGAAGTTAGCTCTGACCTTCTCCGCAAATGCAATACGTTTTGCTTCGGTTGGACTGTAAACCCTTAAGCGTTTTAAATCTCTGACGGCATTAACGCCAGCCACTTGCGCAAGTGCCTGTTTGCCAGTGCCAATAATAGCCATATCGTTTGCGTTTGGTGAAGACATATATCGAGTAGCAACCCCGGAAATAGCCGCAGTACGCATTTGTCCCAGGGCAAATGCTTCAAGGACTGCGAGTAATTTTCCATTGTCACTGTTGAATAGAATTAATAATGGACAGGCGCCTCCTGGGGTGTGTGACCAGGTTTTTGTGCCAACCAGTCCCGCCCCATCAAAGACAGCGCCTAGTGCGTGTAATGAACTTTTCTTGTCATTCCATACAGCATGTGTTTTTTTCATATTCTGAGCTTTACCTTCATGCTCAAGCCGCAGGCCAGATTCAAGAGCAGGCACAGCTTCCTTTAGGGATATCAGGTCTACGATATCCTGTTCGCTGATCCATAAAGCTTCATCAGTATCAGACATTATGTTTCTTCCTCAAATATAGACGGTTTTGGTGGAACGAGATTAAGCGTATTGACAGCAATTGCATGGGTCATGTATCTGCCGATTAACATTAATACACCGATGGCTTCCGATATTTCTAAAACGTCCAGCACCTGTTCAAATTCAATCTGGCAATCATTACCATTTCGATCTATTGCTACTAAAGTATATTGTTGAACTATGCGTTCACTATTTGAAAGTAATGCCTGATTTTCAGGGTCGAGCTTTTCAACGGCGCTAATCCAGTCTTTACCAAACCCCAGTTTATTAGATAATCTTTCGTGTTGATTGCGTTCATAGTCGTTACCCGTTTTAACTGCAATGGTTAATGCTACAGTTTCAGTGATTTTCTCAGGAACGGCCTTCTTTAATGCCTCAGTCATTTCCATGAAGTGTCGTAATACATCTGGAGCATGCCCGGTACATTTGAAAAATTCACCGAGGTATCCCAGTCTATCTACTCTGGGTTGTAGGGTTTCACGGAGCTGCGGATCAAGATCATCCATTTCTAATCGTGGTATTTGTTTACTCAACGGCCGTTTTCTCCATGAAATTGTTATAATTGATGATATAAAAAAACAGATAATTTTATTGAAGTCAGCATCTGCAAAAGCGAAACCAGAATTTTACAGGGAATTAATCTGCATGGTCATGAATTAAGTAAACTTTTCAAATACATCGAAAAATAGTGTTATTACTTGAATAAAGTGACTGCTGGTCATATAATGACAAATAGTCATATATAGGCTTAAAGGTAATCATCATGGGTATAACAGAACGTAAAAAAAGAGATTTTGAGCATCGGGAACAAGTCATTTTAGGGGCTTCATTAAATTTGTTTGATTGTGATGAATGGCTGTCTGTGACTGTTGATCAAATCGCCGATGCTGCCGAGATTGGAAAAGGGACAATTTATAAACATTTTTCCAGTAAGGAAGAAATTTACGCCAAGCTGACTTTGGATTTTTACTACGGTTTGCTGGAACAATTGGAACGTATCGATCAGAACCGATCTTCTATATCCATATTAGGGGATATATTTAAGGTGGCACTTCATTATCATTTAAGTCAACCCGAGTTTAGACGTGTAACACAGTATTGCAAAAGAATAGATTTTAAGAAGAATCATTCCGAAGAGATCTGTAATGCTTTTGAAAAACTGGACTCTCGATTTCGGAATCTTGTGGGTGACATCCTTTCCACGGGCATGGAGAAAAATGAAATCCCCAGAACAAATGTTCGCCAGCTCTATTACTGTATGAAAACTTGTTTCGATGGTTCTGTGGACACTGTATGGACAGGTTATAGTGGTTTGGAAAAAGTAGATATTGATGAATATATAAAGATTATTACTCAATTCATGGTAGCCGGGGTTCTGGGCCTGGGCGATCTGGAGAATAATCAAATCGCGAAAGTGTATCTAAACTGATAGAGGCATAATCGGTACAGATATAGGACAAGGTAATAATTATGCTTAAAAGAATTTTATATACGTTCATGGGATTGCTAATAGCAATACCTATTGCTGGTAGCCTTGTCGGAATTAAGATTATGCAGTTCAAGGCAATGGGAGATGCAGCAGCACAGCAGGTAATGCCGCCAGAGACGGTGAATGTTGAAGCTGTGCGTCAGCAGGATTGGCAACCCAAGTTTACATCTGTAGGTACTGTGGTCGCAAAGCAGGGGATAGTAGTCAGAAATGAGATGGAAGGTGTGGTACGTGAAATACATTTCGAAGCTGGCTCAGCAGTAAATGCAGGGGACCTGCTTGTTCAACTGGATGTGGATATAGAGTTGTCGCAACTTCGTTTTGCCGAAGCTACGGCAGAAGGCGCGGCGCGGATTTTTAAAAGGGCCAGTGAATTGTTCGAAACCAACAGTATTTCCGAGGCTGATTATTCCTCAACAGATACTGCCCTTAAAGAAGCTAATGCGCAGGTAGACAATATCAATGCTGTAATAGATAAAAAGACAATCAGGGCGCCATTTTCAGGGCAACTAGGTATTAGGAGAATTAGTATTGGTCAATTTCTTGATAAAGGTAGCCAGCTTGTATCATTGCAGACTCAGGATCCAGTCTATGTAGAATTTTCTTTACCTCAGCAGCGTCTGGGTGCGTTATCCCGGGGACTGAAAGTGTCAGTAACATCAGATTCTTATCCCGGACAGATCTTTCAGGGTGAGATTACAGCCATAGAACCTCAGGTCAATATGGCAACCAGAAATGTGCTGGTGCAGGCGACCATGGAAAGCAATAACGGAAATTTAAAACCTGGAATGTTTGTAAATGTGCAGGTTGATTTGGCCAGGTCTGAATCAAAATTATTCATCCCCGCTTCTTCTGTGCAATACAGTGCAATCGGTGAATATGTATTTGTGATTGATGAAGAGTCGGAAAATGTTCAAGGCATGCAAGGCTTGGCTGTAATTCATCAAGTTATAGAGTTAGGTATTTCCAGAGGTGATTTTATTGAAGTAATTAATGGATTAAAGCCGGGTGATCGGGTCATATCTACGGGAGTATTTAAAATTCGACCAGAGACACGAGTTGTGATTGACACTGTGCTTGCCCCTGAGTTTTCATTTAATCCAGAACCCGAAAATACGTAGTAGCTGAGCTCCACTGATCTCATAGATATTTCGTATGAAAGCATTTACAGATATTTTCGTAAAAAAACCGGTCCTGGCAATAGTGGTCAATGTTGTGATTATCATAGCTGGTTTGCAGGCCTGGAATTCTTTAAGCGTTCGACAATATCCACAAAGTGAAAATGCATCGGTTACTGTTGCAACGGTTTATGTCGGCGCCAGTGCGGATGTGGTACGAGGATTTATCACAACGGCAATAGAGCGGGCAATCGCGTCCGTGGATGGTATTGAATATGTTGAGTCTAAGAGTTTATCGGGACTATCGCTGGTAACGGCAAGATTAAAAATAAATCATGATCCCACCAAGGCTTTAACAGATATTACGGCGAAGGTTAATCAGGTTCGTAATGAGTTGCCTGCAGAATCCGAGGTACCTTCTATCAGTGTTGAATCAGCAGATTCACAATTTGCCTCCGCCTATTTAAGTTTCTCATCAGAAACCTTATCTCAAACTGAGATTACTGATTATCTGGTCAGGTCGGTGCAACCTCGTTTGTCCGCTGTTACAGGGGTACAAAGAGGTGAGGTTATCGGTGCGCGTAACCTCGCTATGCGGGTATGGTTAAAGCCATATGACATGGCGGCATTAAATATCAGTCCTGCGGAAATAAGATCTGCACTTGCCGCCAATAATTATCTCGCCGCCGTCGGTAGTACCAAGGGTTCTTTTGTCAGTGTTAACCTCACTGCAAATACTGATTTACATACTGTTGATCAATTCAAGCAATTGGTGATAAAAGAAGAACAGGGTGTCATTGTCAGGCTTGTTGATGTCGCTGATGTGGAACTGGGTGCAGAAGATTATGATACCGAGGTCAGATTCAATGGTACAACGGCGGTTTTTATGGGAATATTCCCTTTGCCGAATGCAAATACCATTGATGTCATTCAAAGTGTTCGTGTCGAATTGGAGTCAATCAAGCAAGATCTGCCGGATGGCCTGGAAGCCTCTCTCGGTTACGATGCTTCAGAATATATCGACAATGCAATACATGAAGTTGTCCGCACCCTTATTGATACATTACTTATAGTTATTTTTGTAATTTTCATTTTTCTTGGGAGCATGCGCTCAGTCATTGTCCCGGTGATCGCGATACCTGTCTCATTAATAGGCGGGATATTCCTGATGCAGACATTCGGATTTACACTAAATCTGCTTACTCTATTGGCCATTGTCTTGTCAGTTGGCCTGGTTGTGGATGATGCAATCGTGGTAACTGAAAACGTTGACCGGCATATACGTGAAGGTAAATCCCCTTTGCAAGCGGCTCTACTGGGAGCGCGAGAACTAATTGGTCCAGTAATCGCGATGACTATAACCCTGGCTGCTGTTTATACACCTATAGGTTTGCAAGGTGGGTTAACGGGTGCGTTATTCCGGGAATTTGCCCTGACTCTTGCAGGTGCGGTGACCATCTCTGGATTTGTCGCTTTAACTCTATCACCTATGATGTCAGCAAAATTGTTACGCTCATCTGATAATAAGAAAGGATTTTCTAATTGGGTCGATACTAAATTTTATGCGCTTCGTGAAGCTTATGGGAATGGTCTGGACAGGACCTTGAACGCCAGGCCGGCAGTTTATGCGGTATGGGCTGTGTTAAGTATCATGATAGTTCCCATGTATATTTTTTCTCCAAGTGAGTTGGCGCCCGTGGAAGATCAGGGATTTATGTTTGGAATTATCAACAGTGCTGCCAACGCTACTGCCGATCAAAAGAGTCATTATGGCCGGGCAGTTGAGCAGGTATTTTTATCACAACCGGAACGTGAAATTACGTTCCAGCTATTATTTTCACCTTCCGAACCCTTTTCGGCTGCGCTTGGAGTGGGTGGTTTCAGCGGGATGGTGGTGAAACCCTGGAACCAACGAGATCGTTCCATGCGGGAGATCAGTCGCGCTGTGCAAGGAGAGATGGCGGGAATTCCTGGACTACAGGTTTTTGCAGGAATGCCACCGGCTTTGCCTGGTGGTAGTAATTTTCCGATTGAATTCGTTATTACTTCCACAGACGACCCTGAGAATATGCTGAAGTATGCCGAACAATTACAGATCAAAGCCATGGAGAGCGGAATATTTTATTTTCCCCCCGAAATTGATCTTAAATATGATCAGCCAGAATCAGAGATTATTATCAACTATGACAAGGTTGCAGCACTAGGTTTGAATAATGCACAGGTGGGCGCAGATCTAAGTGCCGCACTCGGTGGAAATTATGTAAATCGTTTTAATATTGATGGGCGTGCCTATAAGGTCATTCCGCAAATATCCCGGAGTCAACGGCTTAACCCGGAACAACTAGGTGACATTTATGTAAGTGGTCCGCAAAACCAGTTAGTGCCATTAAGTACGTTTGCCACTATAGAAAACAAAACTGTGCCCCGTACCCTGAATCGTTTTCAACAATTGAATTCGATTAAATTATCCGGCATGACGGCCCAGCTTGACTCTGGGTTAAAGGTTCTGGAAGAAGCGGCAAGAGAAATCCTGCCCCCAGGATATAGTGTTGACTATACTGGGGAATCCCGGCAGTTACGTACAGAGGGAGGAAAATTTCTTCCTGCATTGGGATTAGCAGTAATGATGATCTTTTTGGTTCTTGCCGTGCAATTTAATTCTTTTCGCGAGCCTTTCGTTATTCTTCTAGGTTCCGTGCCGCTTGCCATGTTTGGAGCACTGATATTTACTGTGTTGAAACTTCCCAATCCCGATATGCCTTACTGGACAGATGGCTGGACCACAACCATGAATATTTATGCACAGGTAGGGTTAGTGACATTAGTCGGTTTGATTGCAAAGAACGGTATTCTGATTGTTGAATTTGCCAACAAATTACAGGAAAGTGGTTATGAAAAACTTGAAGCTATAAGGCAGGCATCACAAACACGGTTCCGTCCAGTATTAATGACATCTGTTGCCACCATCGCCGGGCATTTTCCCCTGACGCTGGTGGAAGGGCCGGGCGCCGCGGCACGAAACTCGATAGGCCTGGTGCTGGTAGGAGGAATGGCTATCGGTACTATCTTTACACTTTTCGTGGTGCCTTCACTTTACATGTTAATCGCCAAACAACATCGATCTGAAACTTATGATGCCACCGGAGAGATCATACCGGCTACTTCATAACACTCGCTTGCTTATGATGATGTGATTGCACTTTCAATTTCAATCATCTTTTTCTTCAGTTCACTACCCCATCTATAATCACCTATAACACCGCTAGTTCTGATTACCCTGTGACAGGGAATAAGATAGGCAAGATAGTTTTTGGCAACGGCTGATCCAACGGCTCGTGCTGCACCGGGACTGCCTATGGTTTTTGCAAGTGAACCGTAACTGATAATATCACCTGGAGGTATGTTTAATAATGCTCGCCACACTTTTAATTGAAAATCAGACCCAGTGACAAATGCATCCAGTTTTTCAGATCTGTTTTTAAACGAAAATATTTGTTGCAGTTTATTCATGGCCAATTCCGGATTATGTGTAAGCAGGGCTTTTGGCCAGGTCATCTGTAATTCCTTAATAGCATTTTGATTCGTCTGCTGATGAATAAATGCCAGGTAACAAATTCCACGAGATGAAATTCCGATTATGCTTCTACCAAAAGGCGTAGGCCCAAATCCAAACTGGATATCAATTCCCTGTCCATGCAGCTTAATTTCCCCTGGACTGGCAGCGTCAAGTTTGACGCAAAGATCATAAAGTCTTCCTGATCCGGAAAGCCCCGCGTTAAATGCGGCAGTGGATATTTCTTCGCCAATTTTCAAGCTGGTTTTTGCATTCATGTAAGTCAGGTATTGTAAGAATGCCTTGGGTGAAACACCTACCCATGTCTTGAATTTACGTTGAAAATAATAGGGACTTAAGCCAGCCACCTTGGAAAGCTGCTCTAATGAAGGCTGATTTCGGCTGTTTTGCACCAGGTAGTGGATTACCTGTGACATCATAATGTAGTCATTCATGTCCAAAACCTAGCATATTGAATACATACACCCCACCCGATTCTTGCGATCAATCATGGTATTGTTGGAAATCACGTGGTTTATCGATAAAAACTGTCAAAAAAACTCCCTGAAATATCAATGTTATTGCATAATTATCAATTGGTATTTTGCTAAGCTGAAGGTAGCTTTAGGAACACAGCAAGTGACTGCTCAAAAATAATCATTACTAATAACGGGATTAGAGATCATGGTAAAAACTTGCAATATATACAGAATATTTTTGCTTTGTAGTTGTTTGGCGATCGCATCATGCAACAGTGGTACACCTGAATCCCAGATGGATAATACGAATTCAGTTTCACCACCATCACAAGCAGTCAATCCGGTTTCTGCACCTTCCATTCCAGTTGATAGTGATGATATTGCAGGAATGGTGACCAGCGCCAATGGGGCTGAGGCTGGTGTCTGGGTCATAGCCGAGACGGATGAATTTGAAACCCGATATGCGAAGATTGTCGTTACCGATGATCAAGGAAGGTTTCTAATCCCGGATTTGCCTGACGCTAGTTACGAAGTATGGGTGCGTGGTTACGGTTTGGTGGATTCTGCAAAAACTCAGACAACACCAGGAAACAAGCTTAACCTGTTAGCACCTATAGCTCCCGATGCGGCATCAGCGGCCGAGATATACCCAGCTGCATATTGGTATTCAATGATGAAGGTCCCTGGTGCAGCAGAAGTCGCCCATCTTGATGGTGGCTTGAATGAATATATGGCTAATATGAAAAACAGGGCATGTATTGTTTGCCACCAGCTTGGTAATCGGGCTACCCGGGTTATCCCGGAAATGTTTGCTGATATTGAATCCACTGAACAAGCCTGGATGCGGCGTATGTCCTCAGGTCAGGCCGGCGACTCTATGCTAGCCAGGGCCGCAAGACTAGGTGTTGCATTTAAATATCTGTCAGACTGGACTGATCGTATTGAAGCTGGAGAACTGCCTCACACCATACCGGAACGGCCGGCAGGTATGGAAAGAAATCTTGTGCTCACCGTCAGGGACTGGTCTAGTCCTACGGCCTATTTACATGATCTTTCAGGTACTGACCGCCGTGACCCCACGGTTAATGCCTATGGTCAAATCTACGGTGCACCGGAATTCAGTACTGATGAATTTCCGATTTTGGATCCTGTAAATAATACGTCTCGTACATTTACAGCCCCGGTTAGGGATGATGACACGCCTTCTGCGGCAGACGATCCAGTGAATGCCCCATCCGCATATTGGGGGGACGAAAAGTTATGGGATGCCAGGGCCAATGCCCATAATCCCATGCTGGATCAGGATGGGCGGGTCTGGTATACGGCAAGAATACGGGCACCTGAAAATCCGGATTTTTGCCAGGCAGGATCAAGTCATCCTTCCGCTCAGCTTTATCCCACTCCTGAAGCAAGACGACAGTTGTCATTCTATGAACCGGATACCGGAGAATACACCTTTGTTGATACTTGTTTCGATACTCATCATCTGCATTTTTCAGAAGATCCGGACAATACCTTATGGACCAGTGGTGATGATTTTGTTGCGGGTTGGGTGAAGACCAGGGTCTTTTTAGAGACTGGTGATATTGAGGCGGCAATTGGCTGGTCTCCCTTTATCCTTGATACTAATGGAAATGGTGAGGTAGATGAATGGGTAGAACCCGATGAGCCAGTGGATCCAGCTAAAGATAAAAGGATAATCGCAGATACCTATGCGGTGATGCCTAACCCGGCGGATGGCTCAGTTTGGTATTCCAGTGTGAGTAGTGATTGGCGAGGTGGAATCGTGCGCTTTGACCCTGCAACGGGATTAAGTGAAGTTTATCGGCCACCTATGCCTGGGTTTGCCAACCGGGGCGCTGATATTGATCGTAATGGTGTGGTTTGGTTGTCCATGGGTAGCGGTCATCTGGGGCAATTTGATCGTCGCAAGTGCCAGGGCCCATTGAATGGACCCCGGGCCACAGGTGACCATTGTCCAGAAGGTTGGAGTTTCCATGATTTGCCGGGTCCAGGTTTCGTTGGTCTTGAAGATAGCAGTGTCGAATCGAGTTACTATACCTGGGTAGACCAGCGAGGTTCACTGGGTATTGGAGAAAATGTCCCCATGGTAACGGGGAATTTGCATGATGGAATTCATGTGTTCAAGGACGAGAGTTTTATGACACTACGTGTCCCTTACCCATTGGGATTTTATACTAAGGGGTTTGAGGGACGAATAGATGATCCTGATGCCAGTTGGAAAGGGCGTGGATTATGGGTGCCTAGTGGTGATAGAACTCCTTTTCATTATGAAGGTGGTAAGGGATCTAAACCTTTGGTAGTTCATTTCCAAATGCGGCCAGATCCATTAGCAAAATAACCCAATAAAAGACTCAAGTACCTGAGGGGAATATTATGAAAGATAAAATATTAAAGTTAGGCATCTATGTCTTCGTTTCTCTGGTGCCATTCTCAAGTGTGTTCGCGCAATCTCATGACCAGGTTGAATCGATCATTAATAAGGCTATTTCTCAGGCAGGGGGAGGGTCAACCTGGCATGACAATGGCGCCCTTATTGTTCATGAATTTCAAAAACGTTATGAAGAGGGTGGGGTAGTCGTCGTCGACTTGACACACACCATGAATACGGATGGCAGTGGCTACCGCATTGAGCTATCAAGGCAAGGGCGAACTCTTGTTTATGGTTGGGATGGAATGGATTTTTGGGCAACGGTTGATGGTAAGCCAGGTGATGATGACGAAGTTCGCGAGGCTAGAAGAGTCATCTCAGATGCCTACTTCAGATTTTCACTACCATTTGTGCTGGAAAGTGATCTAGATGGCTTAGAGTACTCAGGGACCGACAGTTATTATGGAAAGAAAACAGAGGTATTGAAAATTACCTATGATCAGGGACCGGCTGACAGATATTTTTCAGGACATGCTGATGCGCATGGCGATCATTCTTCAGGGAATGACCACAATGCAAATTCTGAGCATCAGGCCGAGGGTGAACATGGCGGCGGACATGGCCATGGTGGTGAGGAGTATTTCTTTCACTTTGCAGAAAATGGAGATCTTGTAAAAGTCTATTTTTCACACCACGGAGATGGGACCTATGAAACCCTGCTATATAAAAATATAAAAAAGGTTGGTGGAATTAACCGTGAGCATATACGGACCCTGTTTAGGCCGGATGGCAATATTCACTATGAATCATTTTTTTCTAAAATTGAGTTTAGTAACTCAGTGGATTCAAGGATATATGAAAAGCCATAATGCAGATATTTTTACGCATAGACAGTTGATATAATTTATCGAACGTATCGTAATTTTATATATCTAAAATAAACATGACTAATATTAGATCAGTCTTAACCATAATTTTGCTGCTGTCATTTCAGCCGGTATTCGCAGAAGTCGATGTCGACAGGCTGATTGTAGCGCTTGATCATCCGCTTTGGACGGCCCGTCGAGATGCTGCCGAAAGCCTGGCAACGACCGGGACGCAAGGAAGTAAGGCGATTCCAAAATTGGTGTTGTTACTGTCAGATGTCGATAAGGAAGTAAAGCGGGCAAGTGTGCGAGCTCTGGAGGGCGTAGGGGAAGGATCTCCTGACGCTATATCTGCTTTGATAACAGCATTGGATGATACAGATTGGGTCGTTCGCAGAAGGGCAGCGCTGGCATTAGGCACACTTAGATCGACTGCAGCGGGATCTATATCTGACATCAAAGAAAAATTATCTTCCCAATTACCGAATACTCGAAAAGCAGCATTGCTTGCACTCTCAGGTTTAGCGCCGGATAGTAAAATAGCCTTACCAGAACTTATACAAGCATTGACAGATCAAGATTGGGAGATGCGTGCTGCGGCTGCACATGCCCTTGGTAAGCTTGGAAATGATGCTGAATCTGCAGTGTCCTCACTGGCATCACAATTACGCGATCCAGACTGGCGAGTGATTGAACAGGTGGTTGAGTCACTATCTAGAATCGGAACGCCCGCTGTTCCCGTATTAATAGATGGCTTACTAGACGATTCAGTCCCGGTGCGATGGGGTTCTGCCCGCGCTTTAGGTGCAATGGGTGCTGGCGCGGTAGATGCCATTCCAGCGTTGTCTATGGCACTGGCTGATAACGTAATGCAGGTGCAATGGTCTACTGCCAGGGCCTTATGGGCCATAGGTGAAGACCTGGGTAATAGCGATATTAGCGATCAGACCATTGCTTCTCTTACTGCTGCATTAGATGATGCCGACTGGGTGGTAAGATGGTCTGCCTCGCGCGCATTGGGTGCCCTGGGTACAGATAATCAAGAGATAAGAAGACAGAGTATTGCAGCTCTTGCTTCAGCACTTAAAGATGGTGATTCAAGGGTCTGTGAGGCAGCTGCGTTTGCCCTTGAGCAGATGGGATCGGATGCCTATGAAGCAGTTGATGCCCTGGGAACAGCTGCAACAGCAGTCGATGCTGGTTTTTGCGAAGTGATTGATGCAGAGAGTGAGGCATCCCAGAAAATATTGTTAGCCACTGGCTGGACTGTACGCTGGGCAGCGGCGCGAGCCCTTGGAGTTGTGGGATCAGACCATGAAGCTGCAATAGCACCATTAGTAGAGGCTTTGAATGATGATGAATGGCAGGTACGAGGTGTCGCCGCCCTGGCATTGGGGCAACATCAAAAAGGAAATACCAATGTGATTACTTCTCTGGTATCAACTTTATCAGATGAGCAGGCACCAGTTAGAAAAGCCGCAGTTATTGCACTAGGCAATCTTGGGAATCTGTCGATTTCTGTGAAAGGTGAAATTGAGAAGATTGTGGATGATGAGAATCCTGCAGTTAGTCGTGCCGCAGAAGATGCGCTCGAAAAAATAAATCAGATTGGGAGCCAGGATTGATGAAAACTTCAAATATATTTTTTAATAACTTAATTTTTATTTTATTTTTAAGTTTTTTTAGTACTTCAGGTCTGGCGCATACTACCAATGAGTCAACATTATTCCCGGACATTAAAGGATCAAGTGCACGGTTTGATGTAATCCTGCTTGTAGGGATAGGTATCGTGCCAGAAACTGACAAGTTTAATCCAGATACAAATCTTTCCAGAAGCGATCTGGCAGTGTGGGGAGCTTTGGCACATGGGCTGGTAGTTCCTGCGCCAGGAGAAGCAGTGGATATCAAGGGAATAGCATCAACTGCTATGGATAAAGGCTTAATTGATAATCTTAACGGTAATGCAAGTTACAACG
Source organism: uncultured Gammaproteobacteria bacterium (assembly GCA_943788815.1). GTDB lineage: Bacteria > Pseudomonadota > Gammaproteobacteria > Eutrophobiales > Eutrophobiaceae > Eutrophobius. Next base: position 1,511,187 of record CALSRS010000001.1, on the reverse strand, counting down.
ATATCAACCAGGTACTATTTGATGGAGGCTTACAAATTGACTCTCCTGAAACCATGCCAACACGTACACAAGCCGCAGAATTTATTGTTGCAAATCTTGAAGTTAGTATTAACGGAGAATCACTACTGTCTCGTAGGGAGATGCATTTAGGGCCTACCGGCATGGTGATAGATGTTCAGTCTAAAATGAATCCGGACGGAGGAAGTACGATGTATCTGACTATAGGAGAGGAGTCCTATGCTGTTTACTCTCATGGTAAACTGGCCAATGGTCCTGTAGACCTGAAACAGTGGAAAGGAAAAATGGTGAGACGAAGCGTGGTTCGCAACCTGGGGCAGTTTCAATTATGGGTTTTTCTAGAGGCAGGGGATGTTGGGCATTAATCATTCAAGTAAGTCAAATATAACTAAGTAATTATAATAATAAAGGATGATGTATTAGATGGTCTTTGGTTTTAAAAATTTATTAAGGGACATGATTCCAATAATATTATTTTTATTTTCATGTAGCACTGTGGCGCATATAAAAAATGAGTCTAGTCAATTCCCGGATATTGAGTTTTCAGATTCAAAATTTGAAATTGTTCTGCTGGTAGGCGCCGGAATAATTCCTGAAACACCTGTTTTTGAACCGGATCTTGAGTTAAGTAAAAGTGACCTTGCCGCCTGGGCTGTTCTGGCTTCAGGACTTGCCGAAGGTGGGGAAACGCCTGATATGAAAAAACTCTCGGAGCTTGCTCTGACAGAGGGGCTGCTTGAAGAGATCGAAGGTAGTGCAACTTATCAGGATATTAATAATGTTTTATTTAAAGGGCAGCTGATACCAGAAAATACTGAAGCTGTCCCATCTAAAGAAGAGGCCGCAAATTTTATTGCCAACAATCTAACTTCAGACATTAATGGTGAAACATTACTGGACCGCAGAGGTATGCGTGTTGGGCCTACAGGAGAAATCTCTGAGGTAGAGTCTCGATTAAATCCTGATGGAGGAAGTTCCTACTATATTACAGTGGCGAACGAAACCTTTCCGCTTTATACACATGGTCGCGTAGCCAATGGTCCTACAGACCTGATTCAGTGGAGTGGAAGGGTTGTCCGTAGGTCATTTTTAAAACAGCTGGGTGATTTTACCCTCTGGATATACCTTGAAGCAGAACCAGTGCAAGCAGTGACAGCAACGGGTACAACAGCATCAGCTGTACTGGATAATTCAAATGGGTCTCAAACACAGGTCGCAAGCAATCACACACTATTATATAGCCTGATTGCTGCAGTATTGGTTTTGGGAGTAATACTGTTTTTCAGGAGTAAGCGATCCTGATTTTAAAGTAAGGGAGTGAGCCGTCATCGAAATTGTACTAGATCATGTTTATAAAAGTTATGAGGCCGCCGGTTTTACCGCTTTAGATGATGTATCTCTAAAAATAGATTCCGGAGACTGGGCATTTTTGGTTGGTGCCTCAGGCATGGGTAAGACAACATTACTTAAGCTCCTTTATAAGGAAGAGGTCCCCGATAAAGGCAAGGTTCTGGTCGGTGGAATGGATACGTCTAATATCCATGGTAGTCGTCTTCGACGATCTATGGGAATTATATTCCAGTCATTCAGATTGCTTGAGAAAAAAACCGCGTTTGAAAATATTGCATACGGCGCAGAAGTGTTAGCAACGCCGCCCAAGGAAGTCAGGAAAAGGACCAAGGAGATCCTGGATCTTGTCGGTCTTGCAGATAAATCACACAGGTTGCCAGGACAGTTGTCTGGCGGTGAGCAACAACGTGTCGCGATTGGTAGGGCATTGATCAATGAACCTAAATTAATCATTGCAGACGAACCAACAGGTGATCTGGATCCAGAAAATACTGATAGGGTCCTCAATATTTTCGATCGCTTCCATCAGGAGCATAAGGCGACGGTTTTATTTGCAACCCATGCCGTGGATGTTGTAAACCGCTTAGGTAGAAGGGTAATCAGACTACAACAAGGAAATGTGATCAGCGATGCTACCGGCGGTTACTGGTCTGAGCAAGGCGAGGAGACTAAGGAATGAATATGTGGGCCATTTTTTACCGCCTCAGAGAAGCAAGAGAGGGGATTGCAAGAAATACCTGGGCAAGTATCGCGACTGTGGTATTACTGACACTTACATTATTAATGTTTGGAGGTTTTCTCTGGTTGAACGCCAACCTGGCACAGGTAGCAAGCCTCCTTGAACGTCAGGTCCAGATAAGAATATTTCCTGCTGAAGGAACTCCGGCTACAACACTGGCTCCCTTAATTGAATCACTATCAGGTATTCGTAGTGTGGAGATTTTGGCCGGTGAATCAGCTTATGAACGTCTTGCGCCGGTATTTGGGCGCGAAACACTGATGAATGCTTTACCTGCTGACGCATTTTCTGACAGCCTTTCCGCTGAACTTCAAGATCCAGATCAGGCAGATGAGACCGTCTCACAGATTCGAACATTGGAGGGTGTTGGTGATGTCGTATGGGGTCAGGGATTTGCCCAGATCCTGTACAAGATTTCAAACGGCATACAAAGGGGCGGCATAATATTCATTATCGGTTTTTTTATCGCTGCCGTATTAATGAGTCTGACAGCGATGCAACTTGCGGTACTAAATCGGGAAGTAGAAATACAGATTCAGCACTGGGTAGGTGTTGGCCCCTGGGGAATAAGAGCTCAATTTCTAATTGAAGCATTTTTGCTGGGATTGTTTTCGTCCATACTAGCTGGAGCGGTATTTTTATATCTGGGTGAAGTAATACAGGGCATAATCATTGCATTGATGCCATTTATGTCCAGCCAGTTAAGTTCGCCTATGATGGTAATTGGTATTGTTTTGGTGACCGGACCAGTTCTGGGTTTACTGGGTGGTGGCCTGGCAAGTCAAAGGGCAATTGCAAAGAGCAATAAATGATTAAGTCTATTCCAAAATTATTTCTGGTTTTTCTTATCTTGCTTGCAGCATCGGCACCTCCAGTATTTGCACATCTCTCAGGTGTATTTGCATATTTTGTCCAGGACATGGATGAACCTTCTGCCGGTACTCGCTTGCTACAACAACAACTGGATAGTGTGGGTGAAAGAATTACTCGGCTGGAGCCAGAAGTGGAACAGGCCAGGGCGGAATACTATAACCAGGCAGATACTGCAGTTAGAAGAATGCGGTTTTATGATGTCTATGCAGGTAGTGCAATTGGCGCGCTTTGGGCTGGGGCACAGGATCCCATTGATGTACTGGCAAGCACGGAACTAATGCAAAAACGCTTGAGCGAAGATCTGGAGTCACTTACAGAACTATCAGAATCCTACGAGCAATTACAAGGCAAGGAGGATTCCTTAAGACGTTATGCCTCTTTACTTGAGCCGTTCAAGATAGCGTCCCAGGCTCGTGATGAAAGAATGTCAAGAATACCAGGCGGCCTTGTATCCCCCTTCGCAGAACCTTATATTGCTTATCGCATTGCTGAAGACTGGGAAGTGCTACGTGGTACAACATTCACTCTGTTTTTCAATTGGGCCCAGACAAAGATCACAGGATTAGGCATAGGCGAAGTGCTCAACCAGTCTGAAGAGTTTAGTGGTGCATGGTTATTACAAGAAGAAGTATTGAATGCACTGGTTGGTGGCGATGGATTTCCATTTATTGAAGATGCAAAATTTTATATACGAGCAGATCATGTAAATTTTTCTGCCAAAATCCGATCATCCAGAGATAGTTATAATCTGCTGACGGTAGGGCAACTTGAGCGAACCGGCCCTGCAAAATTTCAATATCGTATTGAAGGAATTTTTATGGATGGAATGCCATTGGATCCCAATGACCCTGATATTCAGCGAGAAGTGTACCGAGGTCAAATACTTGGTATTGATTTAACTCCGATTATGCCGCCTGAAGCCCAAACTGCATCATTCGAACAGAGGAACGGTTATATAGTTTTTCGTATTCAATGATTAAGGTGAGTTACTCGATGTAATCTAAAAAAACTACTGGAGAAACAAAATGTCTTCTAGCCATGACTCACATAATATTAAAAGACGGGATTTTATAATTTCATCAGCCGCGGTTTCAGTTTCGACTGGCCTTTCTATTTATTCAAATTCGACCAGCGCAGAATCAGTTGCCAGGAGCACACTGGACATTTCAGGGATAGATGAATTAACGCCAGACAATATGCCTAAAGGCTTTTCGCTAAATGAGATGCGCAGACGTTGGAAAAAATGCAGAGAGTGGATGAGTCGATATGATTTTGATGCCTTGCTAGTTCCTATGCGACCCGAAGGAAACGCGGATGTGAAGTGGCTGACAGAATCGGGTCCTGACTGGGTGGTCTTTCCTCAATCCGGTAAACCTACAGCCATCTACAGGTATGGTGATGAAGACGATGAAATAGAAGGATTCATGCAGGGTGATATTGAAGTTGATATTGGTTAGCTCAATCGTTCTGAACTGATTATTAATGCTATTAAAAAAGCAGGGATAAGCAGTGGCCGCATTGGCGTCGGAAATCTGTCAGGAACATTAAGAAACGATGAAGGTGGCGCGAGTTATACAACGATCAATCGCCTGAAGCAGGAATTTCCGAGGATTAGGTTTGAATCAGCCTCGGATCTATTAATGCGGATAAAATTATCCCGTGGTCCAGAGGAAATTCAGGCATTACGTTTGTCCAACAGGATAGCAGAGCTGGGAATAAAAGCGTCGGTGGAGACAGCGGCGCCTGGCGTGCCACAAAGAGATGTTTGGTTCGCTATTGCAAAGGCTTATCTGGATGCATCCGGAGAACAACCCGGAAGGATTACTATTCGTGCAGGTGCAGAGGGAAATACCGCAAATGGAAAACCACTAAACGAGATTATTCAATCAGGACAAATTTTAAGTGAGACCCTTTCTGCTCAGGTATTAGGTTATAACCTGCAGGTCAATCAGACTATGTGTGTTGGTCGTCCAGAACCAGCAAATTGGGAATCCACCTTCCGATATAACATGGAATTATTTGAATCACTGCTTGACTGGGCAAAACCGGGCAGGACATTTGCTGACTACAGTCTTTTTTACAAAGAAGAAGTCGACAAGCGTATTGCAAAGGTTGGTGGTAAACCTTATGTAGGTGTGGTGTTTCACACTGGTGGCGCTTTGGGAGATGGGCCCAGGATGGGATGGTCACGTGATGACGAAAATAGTGATCTGGTTATTGAACCGGGAATGGTGTTCTCCATTAAGCCTCGTGTACCTATACCAGGTCTTGAAACACCCAGTACACAGATCGGAGATGGCGTATTAATTACTGAAAATGGCGCACAAAGGTTGGGAAGAAGAAAGCTGGAACCAATAATCATAAGCTAATAAAATGCTATTTTCAGAATTCAAATTCTATGATTTGGGATATGAATACCTGATCATAAAAACTTTCGAATTTATTGCACATTCAATCGGTTAAAAATTATATATTACAATAGCTTATATCGATTTCTGATAATTGCCTTCTGATCCGTAAAATTGTACTATGCAGGACGAAACCGTAGATAGTTTTACGAGAATTCTGGTTAATATTTCTTAATTTCTTCCCATTTTTTTACTGGTAAGATATCTATAAATCTATTTGTGGTTTTCCTGGTGAATTCAATTATATTGTAATCACGATGATAAATATTCCATCAAATCAGGTACGGGGGGAGGAAGTTTTTGGTTCTTGTTGATCAGGTTTAAATATACTAATTTAAAAAATCTGGCCTGATCACTATTCTGAATGTAAGCATGAATAATACGTGTAATTATTTACGTTTCATTATTTAATCAAAAAAATTACACAAAAAAATTACAATACCTGACAATATCCACGACATAAGTAAAATTCTAAATTTTAGCTATGAGAGAGAATAGTATGGACTTTGATAGTGCAGTTAAATTAACCCATGATTTAAGAGATAACCTTGGAAAGGTAGTCAAAGGGCACGAAACGGGGGTTGATCTCCTGGTGATTACATTAATGGCAAAAGGCCACGTGCTTCTGGAATCAGTCCCAGGCGAGGGAAAGACACTTTTATCTACAACACTGGCAGCATCGATCGATGGCATGTCGGCAGGCAGGATATCGGGTCAACCTACCTTGAAGCCTTCAGATTTGCTGGGTGCAGAAATTGCATCAGAAGGTGCGGATCGATTTGAACTTTTAAAAGGACCAATATTTAACAATATCGTTTTGTTTGATGAATTAAACAGAACTGACCCCAGGACCCAGTCCGCATTACTGGAAGCCATGCAGGAACATCAGGTTACTATCGGGAGTAGCTCACATAAATTACCTCAACCGTTCCATGTTATTGCAACACAAAACCCTTTATCACACGAAGGTACCTGGGAACTGGATGCCGCTGCTAAACAAAGGTTCATGGTAAAGATTGAATGGACATTCTCACCTCGTGAAATTGAATTCCAGATTGCACGTGAGGCAAAGGCTTCTTTGCAGGAGAACCTGAAAAATATCAGTCCTGTTATTTCTCGCTATGAGTTTGCTGAAATTCAGGACATGATCCAGAACGAAATTGAAATATCAGATTCAATAGTTCACCTGATGAATGCGATTACAGTTGCAACTAGACGGAGTGATCCATCATATCCTTCAGATGTTTTCGATAATTCAGGGCTTGGTAAAGAAGTAATTAGTCCTGCTGGTGGGGCAAGCTCAAGGACAACCAGTTTTTGGCCTCCATTTTTACGTGCCCATGCATTTTTTCATGGAAGAAAACACGTTGTTCCATACGATGTTTTTGCTTCTGCGGTACCAATACTTAACCATAGACTGGAGACCACTTACCCGGTTGATATGTCCCATGTTATTAATATGATTCTTTCTGAAAGAGGGTATGCATATAACACCTCGGCATAAACGTGACCCGTCTGTTATAGACAGAGACGCACTACTTGCACTCGGCGTGTTAATGCCTATAAAGTTGTCGCCTCTGAAATTTTTACCAGGTCGGCACCCACTGGGGAGAGCAGGTAGCGGATTAAGGTATCTACGGACACGTCAATTCCTGCAAGGTGAAGATAATCCCAGAGATATTGATAAATTCAGTCCGCCTGGGGACAGGCAGGTCATAGAGTGGGAAGAAGAGGCTCAATCCTCCATAACAATTCTGGCCGATACCTCTGCATCAATGGACATCCCATTTAAATCTTCATTAAGAAATGCGGCAATCATGCAATTAACTTATTCACTGTGGCGTGCTGGCGATGTGGTCAGGACTATCCTGTTCAGTTCAGAATTGCATAACGAGATTAAAGCTGCAAATCTTAAAACACAAATGGATCGACTAAGTGGGTCACTTTCAAATATTGTCGTGCACAATGAGACAGATATTTCAATGGTATTGAAAAACTACATGCATAAGGTAAGTCGAAATGTGCCAGATTTAATATTTCTGGTTTCGGATTTTGTGTCTATGCAGAATAAAAATTTTCACCTCGATGCAAAATTGCAACAGGTCATAAACCGTTTGCGACACAATTTGATACCGGTAATTATAAGTTTTGAGGTTGGTTCTGGGATTGGCGGAATGTTGAAGGTATGGGACCCGGAAAGACAAACAAGAAGGCTGACCTGGTTTTCATCGTCACGTGTAAGAAAAATTAATTTAGAAGAGAAACAACGGGTAGAGGCCTTAAAGAATACATTTAGATCAGTTGGTATGGATTGTATGGTTATTAATAATCAACGAAACATTTATCCGCAATTAGCACAATTAGCAAGAATAAGAAGACGTAGGAAAAATTAATTATGGCGACTTTTACAAAACAGAAAATTGTTTTATCTATATTGATGTTATTTTCCATAAACCTGATTGCTTACGAATATGTCCCCGAAGTTTATGAGGATGACTATATTATAGTTCGTTCAGGAATTGCAGAGGCAGGAAAAAAACCAGTTAATCTTGGAGACAGTATATCGCTGACCATAGAAGCTGAATTTCTTGCAAGCGAAGTGATTGTTGAAAATCTGGATGAACAATTATTTGAAAGGAGCTGGGGCTCAGAAAAAGGAATTAGTTTAATTGATAGACCTGAGGTAACTCAGGAAAACCTGGCTGATGGGAAATCAATTGTTCGCAGTACTTTTAACTTCCAGGTGTTGGATTGTCCAGGAGAGTTAACCAGCTGCAGAGGTAATAAGTTGTATGAGCTGCCAGTTTTTTCTGTTGGATACCAGATAATTGATGGTGGTGGCAACGTAGTTAATAACAAATCAGTCAGGTTTAATACAATTCCATCTCATATCGTCGTAATGCAGGCCCTGGATATCAGGGGTGAAGGTGGTCTGGACGAACTTTCTGCTTACCTGGGGAACAGTGGTTATCCAACGTCTATGGGCGTGCCTGAAGATGAAGCAGCGAGTATGTGGCCTATATTTGCTGGTGGCCTGATTCTTTTGGTGAGTTTCTTTCCAGTATTACTGACAAACAGCAATGGGATGCGAAGAACTGAATCCAGAAACCGTATGAATACACGCTGGGAGAGTATTCTGGATCGGATTAGTTCTGCCAGTGATAATATTTCAGACGAGGAGTATTCCGACCTGCTTAGACGGAGTGCAACCTGGTACAGCCTGGATGAGCTGGGCGAAAACCCTTATGAATGGATCAGCGACCAAAAAGCAGGTAATCAGAACCAGAAATTTCGTGAATTTTTTATTGATGTGCTGAACCAGGAAGGAATCAATAAAGAAAAACGTCAGGAATATGTTAGCCGATTTTCAGCTATAACTTCAGCTTCCGTTAATTCTCGAGGCTAGGAGAATCAGGCTGGTGGATTGGGAAAGTATATCCTTTGATCGAATATGGCCATTATGGCTAGGTGTTATTGCAACTATTGTTTTCATCAGTTTGTGGTTTTATAAAAAGCCCGCACATTTTCCAGACATGATGTTGATAAGTAACACAGTTACTAATAAAGGTATTTTGGACAAGTTGCCGGTCATTATTACTTTACTGATCCTCGGTCTAATAATTATTGTGTTGATGAAGCCGACAGTAATAAGAAGCATTACTGTAGATCAGCGTGCCAGGGATTTCCTTGTGATTTTTGATACCTCACGTTCAATGAGACATGATACTAATGTGAATAGAGAAGATCTGGAGCTGATGTTTGAGCGACGTGCTGGAACTTTTTCTACGGCGGTAGATGACCCGAATTCTCTACCAATGTTGGCAAGGTATGAGTTGGCGAGAGAAAGCTTGCTGAGTTTTCTGTCTCAAAGGAAAGCCCAGGACAGAGTAGGCATGATATTTTTTAATGATAATGCATTTACTATGTCTGCACCGACAGCAAATATTGATTTTGTTGTGGAGCAACTTGCTTCTATGGATGAATATGTTAATTGGGGTACGGACATAGCCTTGGCAATGGAAACAGGTCTGAACTTGTTTGATCGATATCCACAACAAAACAAAAAAGCGGTTATTTTGTTGACAGATGCTGAAGCTGCGTACACAAAAGATGTTGAACAGCAATTAACAAGACTTGCGAACATGGGCATTTCATTTTATTTACTTTGGATTACAACAGATGAAAATGATATGTCCAATGAAGAAGTAGAAAAATTTCTAAGTTTTGCAAGAACAGTTGGCAATGTGGTTACGATAGAAAATCTAGATGCCAGCAATCTGGAAAATACACTAAGAGACATAAGTAGGCTGGAAGGATACAGTTATGAAGAAACCAGACGTGAGAGGATAGACCTTTCCAGGCCGTTTCTTCAGTCTGCACAGGTTCTAATCATCCTGTGGTTGTTTCTAGTGGGAACGTTTTTTCATCCGAGTACAGGCCGGAAATATTTTAAGGGAGGCAATTTATGAACAGTTCGGATAACACGGGGAATGATGCAGGTTCATTTCGTAGTGGTATTGTTGAGAAATCCCCAAGCTTACTCAGAGCCCTGGGAATAATAACTATCATTGCCGGGTTTCAGGCTTACGGATTTTATTCATATTTCAATCCACAATTGGACTCAGCAAATCAGAGTCTTGATCACCTGGTTGATGAGGTTGCAACAAATGGTTTTACAAATAAAGTATTGAATGATCTTGGTGATCTTAGACGTATATCTCAAGATGAAAATTACAAAAAAGAGATTGTGCAGATATATGAAAGGTTTATAGGAGAATTTCTGGAAGATAAGATTGCAACAATAGAGGAATTCGTTCGAATAACTGATGCTTTGAATGCACCAGAGGGTCCTCTGGGTGAAGAATCCCTGGCCTTATTAAAAAAAGGTGTATCTGATTTAAAAATATTATATTCAGATCAGTATCAACCCATAATTGACAGGCTTGACAGTCCTCCTTTGTATCTGCAGCCCACGGCTGCATTTCTTAAAAGAGGTAGTTCATTAGAGAAGAACTTAATGTTTAATCATGGTGTGTATCTATCATTGGTTGGCGACAGAAGCTCAGCTAATGCTTTATTTAATGACCTTGAAAATATGAAGGTAGATGATGAGTTTCTGGCAGTAGTCCATTATGCCCAGGCAAGAATGTTATTTGATGCATTTCAATCCGAAGGCCAGTTTGATTATTACCAACAAGCAATACAGGCACTAAAAGAAAGCCTGAGAAGAAATCCTGACTATGGTCAGCCTAAACTCTTTCTTGAATACTTGTTGTCTCTGGATAGAGGTTCACAGGAAGTGAATGCCCCGGTCGCCGGGGATGGCTCTGGTGAAGCAGAGGGAGAAAGAGGAGTTATTTCATCTGCGCCACCAAATTTCTAGGAAAGAGGTAAGGTTGTGATTGTTGGAGCTACAATCGTTGCAGGTTTGGCGATAGTTATATACTGGCTAGTATTAACCTATAGGTCAGAAGATCTAAATTACAATCAACCTTCGAAGTATGTCCTGGGTCTTGTTATAGCTGGATTGGGTTTAATTATCTGGTCAACATTAAATGATCGACCCAACTATAGTTACAGTCTGAATGAAGACCCCATTGCAATTTCAATCGCATTTGATCTTTCACCCAGCATGCTTGCGATTCCAGAGCCATCTTTAAATGAAGAAAATGAAACACGATTTGAACGCGGTCGAAAGAGGTTGTTTGAACTCTTCCAGGAGCTGGAAGATCGTCAGGAAAATATCATTGTTTCCATGATTGGATTTACAGAAAAAGCTCAGGTTATACTTGGGTGGGAAAGTAATATTGCACAAATTACAGAAATGCTGGAGTTTGTGATCTCGCCAGAATTATTCACCAGCACCGGCACAAGTATTGAGGCTGCAATCAATTCACTGGCAGGTTCTTTTAATACATTACCCCAGAACTTAAGAGATAAAAGCCATAAGATTGGCATTCTTATCTCTGATGGTGAAGATACCTTGCCTTATTCTTATCTGGAATATGCCGTAGAAAAAGTAGAGGCGGGTACATTTGACATGGTCACCCTGCAGACAGGTTTGCTTGGGGAAAATGAAGGTGTCCCAGAGTATGGTGAGTTCGGTGAATTTTTGCACTTCACTCCCATGAGTGGCAAGTTATTTACGGTCCCTAATGTCGATACTATGATGCAGCTATCACAAATCGATTCACATAGGGGTTTATACGTCAGGGCTGAATCGCCAGATTCAGTCAACAGGATGTTACAATTTATTGGTGGTGCCGATTCTGGTATAGGGGATATTGATAAGACAGCGGCAATACTACTAGGTCTTTTTTTGACGATATCCTTAATTTTTGCCCGTCTAATGATTTAAAAAATCACACCCGGTTGTACCGGGTGTGATATTCCAGATCAAATTAATAACCATTTGCACCATTGAGAAACGGCGGGACTGCGGGCACATCTGTCCATCGCCATATTGATGTTGGCGTTACCATGTTAATTGTCCAATCAGCACTATCAGTATTGAATCGAAAAGTATTACCGCGTAACTCAGGTGCTTCATATGCAGCCTTTCCGCTTATCAAGGTCAGGATAGAAGTCAGTTGATCAAGTTCTTCATTGGATGTGTCCATGTAGTTGCCATTTAATATTACGATGTCTGCAAACTTTCCGGGCTCTATGGATCCCAATGCGTTTTCTTTCCAAATGGGATAGGCAGCGCGCCGGGTCATCATCAACATCAGTGACATCTTGTCGGGTATAGCTTCTTCAGGCACACCCCAGGTTTCGCCATTTATTTTACGCGTCAGCCACATGACGCCATCCTCAAATGGGGAATCTCGCAATCCACTTTCAATCCCAAACTGACTGATGACGGCATTGACACCCGCATTTATCATACTGGCAAGAGGTGCATTCCAGGTTAAATATTCTTCACCATAACCTTCCTTAATGATCTGTGTGGGTACTTCTGTGGCATCACAAGAAAAGGTATGACCTGTCCGTGAGGCTATTTCTATTTCCTCCGGTGTTACTGAGTGACAATGATCGCTAGTGGTACGCAGCATACGGATCCGCTCATCACTCATGTACGAACGATAAGTCTTCATCATTATTTCAGTTGCGCCATCTCCTGATGAATGCCAGCCAGGTATGTTACTTATGCGTCCTTCGGCTGCCAATTCAGCTAAGGTTACAAGATGCTCTGTGCGTCTACCTCGGTTTGCTGTAATTCCTCCGTCTATACCACCACCTTCAAGCGTCCTTCCTTGCCACGCATTTAATTCAATACCCTCTGGTGCTGGAGGACACTGTTCCCGGGCTTTTATTTCTGCACTCTTGGCCTTCATGGCGGTACACCAGCCGACACCACCTGCATCAATACCACCGACGCTACTTCCGGTACTAAAGAACATGTCAGAGCCGTGCCCTACCCAGTCACCTATACGTCGATAGGATTCCTTGATACTGTTTGAGAAAGGTTGCAGCCATCGATGGTCCCATGCCATACGGATAGGCATCATGTCATTGCGATCCATGTGGTTGGTTGCACTAAACCCAGATTCACACTGAATATGGCTTTTATAGGTGGTGACACCTATCTGTGCGTTTGCCTGCATGACTTCAAAATAACCCTGAATATATTTATTGAAAGTTTCCTGGTCTTGCATGCCTATAAGATCAAGGCTGGAACAACGTCCGAAGTCAGTGTACTCACCTGACCACCCTCTTTCTGGTCCCCCATCCATCCAGTAATCATCCGGCAATGGATTTCCATAATGATGTGCAAAGGCTTCTTGCGCCTTGCTATTTAGTATTGTTCCACCACGAGTAGTAACATAGGCGGGATGATTAGGAGAGATATTATCGAGTATGTCACGGTTGATAATATTGTTTATCAGGATGGGTACCGCAACCTGAGGAGGCCGCATATTTATCCGTATCCACTTTCCTTCTGGTATTTGTCTGGCCCTGGCGCCTATTGCATTGAGGGCATTCGTTGCCATCTCTTCGGGGTTGCTGCCACCGACCCTGACTTCCAGTAAATCCGGAATTGAATTTACAACCCAGGGGAAACCCGTAGAGGTTTCATAGATATGATTGTGGGTATCGATGTAGCCAGGTGTGACGGTATTTCCTTTGGCGTCTATCACTTCAGTCCAGTCAGCAACGAGGGCCTGGATTTCAGCATTACTGCCTACCGCCAGGATCTTATCTCCTTGAATTGCGATAGCCTGTGCAATGGTAACTTGCTCGGGATCATTAGAATCAGCAGTAATAACCTCGCCGTTGATAATAACAGTATCCGCGTAAGGCGCTACTCCTGCATAGCTATGACCAAATATCGTAAGAGTGAAAATAGTAATTAGAATTTTATTGATGTATTGCATGCCCCCTCCTTAATAACTTATTTTTACCGTTATATTTTTAAATACTGTACTAAAAAAATCGTTTGTACCTTGTAGATACGGCGGAATCACAGGTGGTTCTAGCTATCGCCATAAAATAGTTGGTATTTGCATATTAATTGTTCACTGTGCAGTGTCTGTATTAAAACGCAAGATATTTCCACAAAATCCAGGAGATTTCTGGGCAGTTTTGCCATCAATCATTATAAATAATCCAGATCTTCTATCGGAGTACTCATTTACTCTCCATCAATAATGCTAGATTTTGCATAGAGTGGTATCCCTGCAATTAACAGATTAAGTTCTGAAAAAATTTCGAAAACAATTAGTCAAAATTAATCTGAACAGTCATTACAGAGTAAAAAAAAGGAGGAACTGTGTTCCTCCTTTTTTTGTATGATTAAAATCCGTTTGCACCATTCAGAAATGGTGGGGCTACGGGGGTTTCTGACCAGCGCCACAGCTTGGTTGGGGTTTGCATATCAAAAGTCCAATCAATAGTGTCGCTGTTAAATCGCAGGGTATTGCCACGAAGTAATGGATCTTCGTAGTTGATTTTTCCGCCAACCATGGTGAAGATGGAAGTGAGTTTTTCCAGGTCTGCCACAGGACCGGCCATGTAATCCCCGTTTAAAATCACAACGTCAGCGAGTTTTCCTGGTTCAATAGAACCTAGTGCGTTTTCTCTCCACAGGGGATGGCCACCAAAACGGGTCATCATCAATAGTAGCGTCAGTCTGTCAGGCACTGCTTCTTCTTTTAAGCCCCAGGGAACGCCTTCATCATCTTCACGTGTCAGCCAATTTACGCCATCTTCAAAAGGTGAATAACGCTCACGGCCATAGGTGCCAAAGGAACCAAGTACGGTATTTACACCCGCCTTTAACATACTCGCGACAGGGGCATTCCATGCCAGGTATTCTTCACCGTAATCTTTCTCAATGATGCGAGTGTTCTCGGTATCGAAATTACATGCAAATGTCTGCCCCAGACGCGCGGCCATCTGGATTTGGTCAGGGCGAATTCCAAAACAATGGTCTGCCTGTATTCTCAGGTTACTAATGCGGTCATCAGACATATATTTTCTATAGGTTTTTTGAAGTACATCCACGGCACCGTCACCTGCAACGTGCCAGCCAGGTATACCAGACAGCCTGCCTTCACCAGCTAGTTCGGCAAGAGTGTCCAGGTGTTCAAGTCGTCGTCCACGGTTTGGAACAATATTCGTCTCGGTAATATCATCAATTTCAATGTCATTAATGAGAGGTGGACATTGTTCCCGACTTTTTATTGAATCACTGGCAGGAATGGTGCTGCACCAGCCTACACCACCGGCATCTATACCACCGACACTGCTGCCTATACTCCAGAGAAAATCTGATCCGTAACCTGTGAAGTCACCAATGCGTCTATACATCTCATGAATATTGGAGGAAAAAGGTTGCCACCATCGATGTCCCCATGCCAGACGTATCGGCATCAGGTCATTACGATCGAGGTGAGATGAAGCACTGAATCCACCCTCGCACTGTAGATGTGTTTTGTAGCTGGTGACACCAATTTGTGCGTTGACTTGCATGGATTGCATATAGGCATTGATATATCGGTCAAAAGTACCAAATTGAGTGTTTATAATGTCAATCTTGGCACAGCGGTCAAAGTCGTTATATTCACCTGAGGTTCCAAGCTCTCTTGAGACCAGCCAGTAATCTTCTGGCATTCTTGAACCATAAAATGATTCAAAGGCCTCGATAGTCTTACTGTTAACTACCGAACCACCACGGGTAGTGACGTAAGATGGATGATTAGGGGTAATTTCATCCAGGATATCTCTGGTGATGGTGGTACCAAAGGCCTTCACGGCAACATCGGGAGGACGAGCATTTACCCGTATCCAATGCCCATCTGGTAACTGGGCAGCCCTTGCTTTGATGGCGCCCAGAACTATATTGGTAAATTCTTCAACGGTCATCCCTTCGCCCTCACCCTTGGCACCAATACGTACTTCCAGCATTTCAGGGATCTGCTTGAGTGACCAGGGAAAATCAAGAGTATGTTCATAAAGATGATTATGAGAATCAATCATACCTGGTATGACAGAGTAGCCTTTGGCATCCACAACTTCTGTCCAATCTGCAATTAGTTGCCGGATATCTTCATTACTACCCACTGCCATAATCCTGTCTCCACGAATGGCAACTGCCTCTGCCATGGTGATGAGATCTGGATTATCATTGTCAGCGGTAATAACCTTAGCATTTAATATGATACTGTCTGCATATGGCGCAACGCCTGCCTGAGTGGTGATGCAGATCGAAAATGTAAATATCGTAAAAAACAAACGATTTACGAATAACTGATAATGTTTGGATTCAAACATGTGTTCCCCCTTCCATTTTAAAGATATCAAGTACTTCATAATTTCGGAATTTAACCGGAAAAAAGACCTTATGCGTCTATCCGCAAATTGTCAATATATATAGAATTTACCGAAAAAAGTGCAAGTATTATGGCCAACTTAGCTGTAGGAAGCTTGCCCAGCTCGACGGTAATATAGCAATTACGATATCGGTGCTCATAGCCAGTAAAATGGCACCAAACATGGAAAGGAAGATGCCAAATAACACCCAGAAACCAAAAAACTCATGATCACGATTGATTAACCATCCAAAAATGACCCGAAATACAGGTGATAGTCTTTGTATGGGGACAACCACCGTTATTGGTGCAATCGCCAGTGACATGTAGCGGAAGATTTGTGAAAAGAAAACAATAAAGCCGGAAAGGGCAAACCATTTAGGGGCAGTTTCACCCATACCAGTCATGTATTTACGACCACCCAGGACCAGGATAAGGACGATAATTACCAGTGTAGCTGAGGAATAAGATATTAATCCTCCGGCGATACTATCAACCATCGTGCCATCAGACTCCAGCCCCATCATGATAAATAAGGGGCTGGCACCATAGGCAACGGCACTTACGCCCCCCCAGAGAAAACCTTCAGCATATTGTGGTTCAAAGCCGGATTTTGACTTTTGTGTCCCGGCACCTTTTTTTCTTTTCAACATAATGGCAGGACCTATCATCACGAGTATGAAACCCAGGATTCGCACCGGGGTTATCACCTCATTTAAAAAGATCATCGCGAGTATGATTGAGACAGGAACGCTGAGCTGTTGTATCGGGCTGGAGAGGTTTGCGCCCATGGCGCGTATGGAACGGTAATTGCTGTACCTGCCGATGATAAAATGGACTATCCCGGCACTGGCCATCCACCACCATTGGGATGTTGAGAATTCACTAAGTGCGTGGAAGCCACCAAATAATAGACATGCAAGCAAGAACAAAGGCAGTCCCATGGGGACTGTTATTGCCATTCCCTGTAACACTGTTGCCGTTAGTACGCCGCGCCTCACAGCCGCATTATTCAGGCCGAATGTAGCTGCTGAGGCAAGCGCTAAGAGGGCTCCCAGCATGAATTATACTTTAAATGACTTTCAGAGAACCATTGCCAGGATAAATACCCTATTCTCCACGGAGAAAGGTACGAACCAGTTCAGGCGTTAACTTCATGTCTGGTTTATATTCAGGCGCATCCTCTATTTGCTCGAGATCATTGAGACCGGAGTGTTTAAAAATACGGTTAGTCGATGATATCAATCGGGCAGGTCTATCCGAGTCACCATTAAAGTGCTGGTGTATGGTATTGGGTGGTACATAGATGATGTCACCGGCTTCCCATTCAAACCTTTTTATTTCTTCTTGTGGTTTCCAGAAATACTCATCGGTAATTTCAATATCGCAGTCTTGATGGAGGTCGTAACCATGTCCTTCAAGAACATACAGACACTCTTCCGCGAGATGGCGATGTTTTCCCGAATGGCTGCCGGGAGGTATGATTTGCATATACGCATCAACCGTTTCCATACGGGTATTCATCTGTTCGTTAAGCAGGTGTTTTAACAGGCCTTGACGAGACATCTCCCATGGCATCTCTTCCGCTGTAACAACTTTATTCCGCTTTGCATTGCGTTCAGGTGCACTGCTGGCATCATCAAGCATGTTCTGATAAAGCGGATCATTGATTTCGCCTGTTATCCAGACTGAAGATTCATCCCAGGCCATGATTAATATCCTCCCTCTGGATGGTTAAAATCGTCTTCTTCTTCTCTGGCATCGAAATTTTCTCCTCCTGGGGCAGCCTCAGTTTTCCTTGGAATAACCGTTTTCTGAAACAGCATGTTCATAAACATGAACATGGGCTTGGTCTTAATGACCAATGCACGTGCTGGTTCTGTATCACTGGCATTGAAGTGCTGATGGACACAGTTGTTATGGACGATAGCCACATCACCAGCCTTCCAGTCATATTTTATTCCGTCATGAATCTCATAACCAACGCCGTCAAGGATATAAAATGCGGCTTCGTTTACATGCCCGTGTTTTTGCGATTGTCCACCCGGTCCATATTCTTCCAGATGTAAATGAAATGTTTGGGTTATCCCGTCTTTAGGTTCTACGTAGTGGCGGCTATAGGCCTGAGGTCCATCCACAAACTTGATGTCTTTGGCTTTACGGACCCGAGGCATGGCACGAAGACGGTCCAGTTCTTCAGTCATATTGTAGGCGCCCTGGATGGCTCGAACAAAAATTCGGTCTTTTTTACTATGGTAATAACCAGCAGGCTGGTCGCTCTCTGTTTCCGCTGCTGCCGCGGAGTTAGTACCGCTGGCCAATTTATCCTGTTTCACATTTAATACCTCTTTGCTTGATTCAGCCGTAAATTTTATCAGATTTGTTCAAATTTAGATATTTCAGATTACCGGGGAAGTACTGTCATGACTTCCATACAAACTGTCAAAAATTTTTGCTGGGTGTAGACGCTATCCAAGTCTGTTATAAAAATTTAAAATTATTATTTAATTCTTATATAAGCGTGTGATATTGCATGATTTTTACATATTATTATGTAATGATGTGCCTCGTTTTTTAGAACCATATTTTAAAACAAAGCAATCATTTTGGGTGCTGTTTTTAAAGTCATCGAACTAATGTTGGGGTAGATAATGAAATACAGGATTATATTTTTAGTCTTACTTGGTCTCCAGACCAGCGCAATCGCACAACAGAGATCAACTGCTGGTGCACAAAGAGGCGCAGAAGAGGCAACATCCTCAGAGGAAATCATCAATTATCCGGCAGCTTTTTTTCAGCAATATAATCCCAATAATGCCCTGGACATGGTCAAGCAGATACCAGGTTTTGTTATCAGCGATTGTCTCAGTTGCCTGAACGCTCAACAGGAAGGTGGCAGGAGAGGTTTTGGCGCTTCGCTGGGTAACATATTCATTAATGATCGCCGCCCCAGTGCCAAGCAGGATTCACCATCAGCCATACTGACTCGAATCCCGGCGGCCAGTGTAGAGTACATTGAACTCATCCGTGGTCAGGTCCGTGGTATCGACCTGCAGGGGCAGACTGTCGTCGCCAATATCATCCTGCGGCAAGATATCCCGGCAACAGTACGTTGGGAGGCATTCACCAGACAAACATTCGGGCATGGATTGGCCCCCGGTGGAAGTATTTCGATGATTGATCGTATTGGTGACATTGAATACAACATTGGTGCCGATGCCAGGTACAGCAATTTCGGTGATGGTGGTCAAGAAAACATCTTTGATGCAAACGGTAACCTGACAGAGTCGCGTTTTGACGATGATGGTGGCCCGGGTTTTGATGGCTTCGATGTCAATACGTATCTTAACGGTTCAACTTACATCGGTGAGAACTATGTGACACTCAATACCAAGTTGAGTGCCGTTGTTAGGGACGAGTTACTTGAGCGGACAGTCACTCCTGTTGGTGGTCAGACCAGTACTACTGTAATTGATACAGAGCGCCGCAACCTGTCGTTTGCTCTTGGGCTGGATGCAGAACGCCTGCTCAGTGAGAATATGATCGGAAAAGGAGTATTCCTTTTATATTATCTTGACCAGGGTCCATCTAATGGCAGAAGGGATTTCAATCCTGACGGTGATATGGAGTTATTAACGGTTGATGATATCGACAAGCAAACCCTGGAGGCCATTACCCGGCTGGAGTTTACCTACGCGGGATGGGAGAACCATTCGGTACAGTTGAATGTGGAGGGTGCATTTAATTCTCTGGATAGCTCACTACTACAGACCGAACATGCAGGGGGGATAGTCAGCATAGTTGATATCCCGGGTTCAGATAGTAAAGTTAAGGAAGTACGCGGTGATTTTGTCTTGAGTGATAGTTGGACCATGGACGC
The DNA here is from genome assembly GCA_943788815.1 of uncultured Gammaproteobacteria bacterium. Taxonomy (GTDB): domain Bacteria; phylum Pseudomonadota; class Gammaproteobacteria; order Eutrophobiales; family Eutrophobiaceae; genus Eutrophobius. The sequence continues at coordinate 1,491,105 of CALSRS010000001.1, read as the reverse complement.
AATCAGTGTGGAACTTGGACTGGGTGCCGAGTTGTCTGATATTTCTCAAACCGGGGACGTAGAACTGGATCGAAATTTCTTTTTTGTAAAACCGTATGTCAATGTCAGTTATTCACCCAGGCAGGGTAATCAGACCCGCTTACGTTTTGCCCGGGACGTATCGCAACTGGATTTTAATGATTTCGTCAGTGCGGTGACTCAACGGGATGATGATGTCACGGGCGGAAATCCAAACTTGAAGCCACAGGGAACCTGGCAGGCGGAGATTACTCATGAAAGGCGGTTTGGTGGCCTTGGTGTTTTTTCGGTGTCATTGTTTCATGACTGGATCAATGACGTAGAAGATTTACTCCCACTTAGCCCGACCCTTGAGGCACCAGGAAATATTGGTAACGGCAGGCGTTGGGGCGCAGATTTCGAGGCAACAATTCCCCTTGAGTGGACTGGTCTTAAAGGCGCACGCCTGGATGCCAGATTCAGGTTGCAAGATTCGACCGTGACAGATCCGGTCACTGGTGAAAAGCGTGTACTTTCAGGGGTAGGTGGTCTGGATCCCGGTTTTTCCTTTGCCAATGAAAACAACTGGTCTTACTTGATAAAATTCCGTCAGGATATCAAGGAACTTCAATTCTCCTGGGGTGGTGAAGTAGGTGAACAGGCGGAGCGACCTAGATTTAAGGTAGATGAACTGGATATCCGTTCAGAAGGGGTGTGGTTCAATATGTTTGCCGAGACATCTCGATGGTTTGGTCTCAGAATACGTGTGGAAGGGATCAATATCCTCAATTATGATGAAAACAGGGAAAGGACCTTTTACGTTGGCCAGAGAGATCTAACTGCAGTGGATAGTAGCCTGGTTCAAACCTTTCATAACGGTGCAAGGATTAACCTCTCAGTTAGCGGTAGTTTTTAGAGCCTCTATAAAAAGGGATCTATTATCTTTAATACTTCGTTATCTCCTTGCTCAAATGTATCTTTACTGAAATGTAAACGCCATTTTTTGGAAGGCTCTGGCCTCGTCTAAAAATAAAATCTCCTATTTTGAGATGGATCCAAGATTGCTATTAAGAAAAAATGACCATAATCCCTTTAGTTCCTCGGAATTTGACGCATTGAGATGGGCGGTATATGCTAATTTTTAACGGTATTATTCGTATTTTAAACACTAATTTATATAACTAGAACGAGGATGAATCTCTGTTATGAATAACTATTCATTTAGATATATACAATTTCTCATTAAACCATTCATTCTTATTGTCATGTCATGGTCGGTTTCTGCTATTGCAGATTATGTCCCACCATCGGATGTCCCTGAAGAAGAGATTATCCCCATGATTCGTAATTTCATGAGTAAACCTGATATTCCGTTGAAAGGAGAGAAGGGTTACGTTGAAGATATTATGCGCATCAATGCGGTTGATATGGAGTGGGATATTGGTATGTCGGTTCATGAGCCGGTAGATTCTTCTAAAATCGCCCGAGGGGCTGATGGCAAAAAGATAGGTATTTTTTTGTTGCATGGTGGTAGTGGTGACTTTAAGACCATGCATAAACGTGCTGACCTAATGGCAAAGAAGTTGGGTTATAAGGTCATCAGTATGAGTTACCCCGGTCGGCATGCTTTTCATACCCCAGACCGAGTGTGGCCTGGGCGTAATGTCACAGCTTATGATCACCACAAGTACTCATTGGATGTACGCACCCCTATCTGGCTTCGTGGTGAAACCATTAGCCGGGATCAGTATGAGGTCGTCAAGGATTATGGCCAGCGTCCACGTTATGGAATCCGTACGCTCGCCCGTGCCAAACCAGGAACGAACTTTTACTATCGAATGGCGGGTTGGCCCATGGCCTTTGAAAAGGGTGGGATTGAGGCCATGAAGAAACATTTTCCAGAAGATGAATTTTCTATTTATGTGCATGGTCACTCTACGGGAGGTCCATTCACCATGATGTTGTCACAGCGGGTACCCAATATTCGCGGCATCCTGGCAATCGAAAACTCTTCTTTTGGTTATATCTATCGAGCTCAGGCAGCCTGGGGTGGTCAGCTTGGTAAGATAGAAGGATTCACGAGAGTACAAGACGAAGAGATATTGTTACCGTCACGTTCGGATCCTTTTAATGAACTCTATATCCGAAGCTGGCGTGACGATGCTCGTTACAAGGGTCCTGAGCTTTTAGGTCAGGAGGGTCCTGAAGCATTAATGCGACTACCCATGATCATGGAGGAGATATTGGAAGATTGGGGTGATACCCAAAGATATGCCTCGTTCAAGGCTGAATATGTAGTTACTCATGGAATAGAAGAATCTCTAAGAGAAGCGGCAACAGTGACAGCAAAGCGCATGAATCTCGATAAGGAAGAAACAGAAGAACTGGTTGATCGCTATATCGGATTATCTCGGGAGTTGAAGGGAAGAGGTGTAAAACCGGTTCCAACGGTTATGTTTCAAATTACAGCTCATAGTCGAGACCACAGCAGAGAAGTCTACGAAGAAGTCGTAATTCCCATGTTTAAAAAGATGCAACCGGCACCCAAGGTCTCACTCACGCAGTTTGATCTAGGTACCCATGGTTATATGAGTGGAGAACACGTGGAAGGTGTCCCATTTGGTGTTGGACCCGCAGTATTTTTGCAATGGGACGATGCAATTAAAGGTGGGTATTTTTTAGAATAAAATAGCTTTAGATTCAGCCCTGTAAGAGAAGGCTTCCAAAGTACCGCGTAAATCCCTGGCTACCGGTTGAGGAAATACGCAGTGTCTATAGAGTCTACGAAAGCTATGATATGCAATAAAATAGGGTGAACATTTCTATAATGGGAGTTTTTATTCGGGAATTGGGCAAAAGTAGCTCTGTCAGCGGTCTTTTATGAATAAAATGAGAATTTTAATTTTAATCTAGTAGACGATATCGGGATATGAAGTAAAATACCGACTGAATATTTGTTTTTTTTGATTGAAAATTTAAGGAAGGGGACATGATGAAATTCTTATTAACATTATTACTGGCTTTTGCATTCGTCGGGCAGGTAATTGCTGCTACATCACCTTATGCAGAAGTTGTGATATTAAATGGTAAGGTCATTACCGCAGACAGTGATGATCCTACTCAGGTCACCATAGCTGAAGCCATTGCGATTCAGGGTGATAAAATTCTTGAAGTTGGTACTAATGCTCAAATCAGGGCATTGGTTGCAGACTGGACAGAGGTGATTGATGCCAAGGGGAATACGGTTACTCCTGGATATATCGATACCCATAATCATATCTATGAAACCGCTACCGGGTTTCCATGGGTTGTTAATTCTATACCAGATTTACTTGAACTCAGGGTCAACGGCAATGAACCACAAGAACTTGCTGATAATGTTGTAAAGGCTATTGAAGCTAGAGCACGTCAGGTCGATGATGGAAAATGGATCAGAGTCGTGATGGGCCCTCCTCCTATATCAGTACCTGCCTTGAATCAAAATATGATCAATCGTTCCAGGGTTGATGCCGTTTCACCCAACAATCCGGTTCTGATTACAACCCGTGGTGGATCTATACTAAATGGCAAGGCCATTGAAGCTATAGAAGATTACTATGGAAATGATTTGCCATCAGATTACTGGATGGTGGATGCAGCCCGTGGGTGGTCTGGTGAGTATACTGACTTTTCCCGTTGCAGTAGTCTGGATCTGATTGGTACCCAGGATCAAGATACCTTTAACAGATATATCAAAGGCCTATTTGAAGTAATGCAGGCCAATGCCCAGATTGGTGTGACGTCCTATTCCAGTCACATCCAGTGTGAGGCTGGTTTTAGTGCTACCAACCACCTTGATAGGAATGACATGATGCCTATCAGAATGTCCTGGAACCATCGCTGGTTACAACCATTCTCTGATAACATCAAGGAATCTTATCGACGTATTGGTGACTGGGTAGGGCATGGTTCGGATTGGTTTTTCAGTACTGGTAGTAGTGTCGGTGGTATTGATGCCGGTGGCGTTGGTTGGTGTACCTCCATGCAGGCCAAGAACGCGGAAATAAAAGCCCGTGAACAGTGCCCACCAGCACCAGAAGGTATTCAGCTGGATGCCTGGGAAGGAAGGACACTAGAAGGTGGCGGTATTGATGGCGGGATCACCGCCAACCGTGGCCGTCGTACAGAACACCTGGTGACTTTGGCACAACTGGCCGCCGAAGGCAGAATCAGTAATATTCCTGGTTGGCATTCTGCTGGTGATGGTGCTACCGAGATCATGATGAAAACGTATCTGCATTACATGGATCCTGAACGTATTAAAATGTTGCGTACCCAGAGTGACCACTGTCATTCTGTCACACCAGAAGAAATAGAGATCGCATCCCGTACAGGTCATACCTTCTCCTGTGATGCTACCGACGTGCCAACCAAGGTTATCATGGAAGGTTATGGTGAAGAATATCTTACCTGGAATGCGCCAGTTGCCAGTATGATGGCTGCCGGTGTTAATACCGTGATCAGTGAATTCGGTATTCAGGGTGAACTTCGTGAATCACCTTTTGAAGACGGTGTAATGTGGTTGACCCGTCAGATCGATGGTGAGACCTGGGGTGTTCCGGAAGAAGCCGTACCCGATCGTATGACATTAATGCTGATGATGACTCGTTGGGGTGCTTATCCTATCTGGAAGGAGAACGCTCTGGGTTCAATCGAGAAAGGTAAGTTTGCCGATATCGTTATTCTCAATGGAGATTATATGACGACTCCGGTTGAGGATCTCGATAATTTAACATCGGTTATGACATTCATTAATGGGAAAATATCTCATGAAATGCCTGCATTACGTGGTAATACCTTGCATTTCGACACCAATACTGCACAGTGGACAACTGATATGCAAACACCGACTACTGCATGGCGTTGGACGGATACACCAAGTATTCCACCATTCTTAAATGGTGCCAACGGCTATTAATTTCGCAGGGGTTGAGCTTAACTTGTAAATCATTTTTTGTTGAATAGATTGGAGCGGTAATTTTAGACCGCTCCAATCTTGGACTAAATAGAGGAAGTCGTATGAATCACAATAATAAGACAATATTCCATCACATAGCATTATGTCTGATATGCCTTATGCCTGTGTCTGCTGCTTGGTCTGCTGATGAAGACATGATTTCCCAGGTTTACCTTGAGTTTGATCCGGAAACGGGTGAATTTAAGACTGCCCTAGATCCTATGGCACAAAAGAAAAATGAGCATATGCAGGCTCAGCAGATTCAGGAAATTGCGCAAAATCAGAGCAACGTTGCTAATCAACAAGACGAATCTGGTGAACAGAGTGCACCAGTTGCAGCCGCACCTGACGGAGGACAGTCAGTTACTACTGCTGGAGATGCATCAGGTGGTGGTAATTCAATGATGATAATAGGCGGTATCGTAGCCTTGTTACTCATTATTGGTGTGGTTGTTATTATGAGGAAAAATCAGCAGGCTGCATAAATTCTTACTGACTACACACAGCATTTTAAAAACGGACATCATTGATGTCCGTTTTTTTATCAGACGAAAATAAACTAATTTTAAGATTTCTACTCTATTACCGTGAGGTAATTTACTCTGACATAATAATCCATATTTTTTTAATAAAAATATTGTAACGGTTTTACAACTCAAACAATGAAAGTGATTACAGTAAAGTATTGCAAAATAATATTCAGTATTGCCTTGATCTGGTTGATTTCCAGCCCGGTTAATTCTCATCCACTTAGTGTCAGTTATGCAGAATTTACAATCAGCGATCTTCTGTTTGAGGCAAGGTATCGCTTGCCGATGGATGATATGGACCTGTTGCTGGGACTGGACAGCGATCTTGATGAAAATGTGTCGGCAGAAGAAATATCTGCTGCTGGTGAAAGACTAAATTCATATATACAGGAACAAGTTACCGTTGAGCTTAACGATACTCTCATAAGCCATAGATTAATTTCCATGGATACATGGCTGGATAGTGAAGAATTTCCTTATCTTGAATTAGTTGTGGAGTATCCCGGTCTGCAAGCAGTTCGATTTGCAAAAATTCAGTTACGGTTTTTATCTGATCTCTATCCAGATCACAGGATACTGGCGTCCATGGTATCAGATGATGTGAGTAATCAATTTGTATTTCAACATTCAAATGTCTGGGAGTGGGAACGGGATAAGCAGTCTGTTCTGACTAATGCCTTCGAGTTTTTTATATTCGGGTTGGAACATATCGTTACTGGTTATGACCATCTTATGTTCCTGTTAGCATTACTAATTGTTTCCAGGGGACTGAAAAACCTGGTTATCATAGTGACCTCGTTTACAGTTGCACATAGTATTACTCTTGCATTGGCTACCCTGGGTTTAATTCATCCTGTGGGTTGGATTGTGGAATCAGCCATTGCTCTGAGTATTTTATATGTCGGATTAGAAAATTTACTGGTCAAAGAAGTCAAACATCGATGGCGGCTGACGTTTACCTTTGGGCTCATTCATGGTTTTGGTTTTGCCGGACTTTTAGGAGAGATGGATCTGGAGCGGGCTGGCTTGTTATTGAGCCTGTTTAGTTTTAATCTCGGTGTTGAAACAGGTCAGATCGTGATAGTGGCACTAGCCTGGCCTCTACTTAACAGCATGGCAAAGACAAAATACAGGAAACCAATTGTGAATATTGTGTCTGGTGTAATCAGCGTGTTTGGTTTGGTGTGGTTTGTTCAGAGGGCCATCCTGTGAGCAGAATTAGTACAAAAATGTTATCAGTACTCTTAGTTACCCTTGTAACTGTAGTAAACCAGAATGTTAATGCCGATGTATTTCTTACGTCGGAAAATCTTAACAGTGCTTTAAAGCAGATGCAGCGGTCACAATTACAGATACAAAAAAACGAAGAACATGAGTTCGCATTATACACTCTCGGTAAAACTGCAGATGACCTGGCAAAACTATTGTCCGATGAGGTCGAAGCACATGCCAATGAAAATGAAAAATTAATTGAGCTTGCCCTAGAAAGATCAAAAGGTATTCAAATTAATATATTTTGGGAAGGTCGTAATTCAAGGTTTTTTTATGATGGAAAAGTCTTGAATGAATATTTAGAACGGTATCCCGAAGGTCAATACCGAATGGATAGTCTATACAGGACAATTACCAGAGATTTTTTTCTTTTAGTGCCAGAGGGTGAGAATGAACTAAAAGTAATAATTGAGAAAAAAGAGTCTTTTAAAAATAAATATCCCGATTTTGAGAATTTGTCAGAAATAGAGTTCTACCTCGCGATCGATTACCGTGACCTATGGCGCCATTATAGAGATATAAAGGCACTTGATCTTGCAGATCAGATGGCTATTACTACCAGGCAACAGTTTCAACTAATTTTTGAAAAGTATCGAGATAAAGATGAAGGTGAGATCGCCAGGCGATTACTGGAAAGATTTATTGTCGAAGCGGGTTTAAAAGAATCACCATAATTTGATTTGAGAGAACTAAGTCACTCATACAGGCTGTCTATATAACCACTTTCATCTAGTTCTCTTACGTAACGATCATCATAAAAATATTCCAGGCTGTATTTTTGCATTTCATGGCTGTCGTAGACTTCCATCACCCTCCGCAAGCCTTCCACGGGGGGATAGGGTTTTCGCGGCATACGTGTTGAACCTTCATAAAAAAATTCAAGTAATTCAGGATCCGTTAGACGATACCATTTTCTAAGTGTTTTAAATGTTGCTTCTTTGTTTGTTTTTAACAGGGCAACAGCTTCAATGGATGCTTTAATAAATTTTCTGGCAGCGTCGTCGTTATTTTTTATCCATTCCCTGTCGACCATTAATGAAGATCCTGCCGTGGGGAAACTATAGTCAGCTAGATCAACAATTACTCGATAGCCTGCTGCCATAGCCATGGTGCCATGCATATTGTCCGCGACAAATGCATCTATATAGCCATTTTGTAATGCCTCCACAGCTAATCCGTCAGACATCAATGACACATCAAACTGTGGGTCCCATCCCATTGCCTCTGCAAAATTTATTGCTTCCAGGTGAGTGACTGCACCGTATCCTGAATAACCGATTCTTTTTCCTTTTAGTTGCTCTGCGGAACGAATGTCGCTTCTACCTACAATTGTCCAACGAGAACGATGGTGAGTGGATCCTATAATTAATGGGTCCCATGCTCCGGCCTGGGTTACTAATCGGACTATAGTAGGAGACGCACCGGAAATTTTAATAGGTGTATCTTCACCTTGAGACGCTATAAATTCTTCTGGTACATCAATGCCGCTACGACGAATGATTTCTACTGAACTGCGAGTAAACACAGGGGTCAGTTCCAGGCCATTTTTTTTATAAATACCCTCTTCATAGGCCATTACAAATGGAAGTTTATTCAGAGAAACATCACCCAGCATAAGCTTTAGATTATCTTCTTGTTGCGCGGCCAAATATGGGCTTAGTAATAATATGAAGAGAAAAGAAGAGGTTTTGAACAGGACCGTATTTGAAATTAGCTTAAAAAACATAATGTCTTACTCCTGAGGTCTTTCGCATCATTTATCCGGGTGTGATCAGATCGAGTATATCCATGCATTATCAAATTACTAGATATTTGCTTCGTTGATCTGCCCCAGATTTATGACATTTTGATAGGTATTCCTGAAAAATTACCTGATTTTTTCCATTATCGAAACTATTGTGAAATTGCTATAAATTATTTGCACCATATTAGAATACTCAGTAATGTAAGCACAAAATAAGCGGTAAAATGGAATATATATTCAGATACAGTGGTTTGGTAATAATGCTTGCGTACTGCTGTCCGGTAAAAAAAATTATGTGAGATCTCACTAATTAGGGGGAAGTTATGAGTGTTGTGTCATTTAGTAACAGGTTTAGTTCAATTTTCAGCATGTCCTTATCTATATTTCTGGGAGCAGCGCTGGCACAGGTGGTATTTGCGGCGCAATCGCCGTTTGCAACGACCATCATTATCAATGGTAAGGTTATCACCGCAGACTCTGACGATATCAACAATATAAGTATGCATGAGGCCATAGCGATACGTGATAATGAAATCATTGCGGTCGGCAATAATGCAGATATGCAGCAATACCTTGCAGACTGGACTGAAACAATAGATGCGAAGGGAAATACTGTCCTGCCAGGATTGGTTGATACCCACAATCACCTATACGACACAACCTTATCAAATTTTCCCTGGGTCGCAAAAGCGATTCCCGAAGTACTGCAGGTCAGGTTTACAGCAAAATCCCAGGACGAATTGCTAAACATACTCACTGCAGGAATCAAGGCAAGGATTCAGCAAATCCCGCAGGGACAATATATCCAGATACAAATTAATCCACCTGCAGTTGCCGTTCCCATGTTAGGTACAACAGTAACACGTCAATACCTGGATGAGATATCTCCAGACAATCCGATTGTAGTCTATACACGCGGTGGCTCTGTTTATAGTACAAGGGCGATAAATGCATTTGAAGTTAGATACCGAAACCGTGTGCCGGAGGATTTCTGGATAGATGAAAACCTTGGCTTTTCAGGTGATCAGACAGACGGTACCCGTTGTGCCAGGGTCGATGTTATTGTGCCCCAAAGTGGCAGACTAGATGAGTATAACCAGGCTTACCTTGAGGTAATGCAGTTGAATGCCCAGACAGGGGTTACAACATTTAAGACCCACATTCAATGTGAAGGTGGTTTTAACTCAACAGTTCATCTCGACCGTAATGATCTAATGCCAATTAGATTGGCCTGGGGACATCGATGGATGCAACCATTTAATCCTTATATCGTAGAGAACTATTGGCGTATTGGCGATCTGGTCGGCTATGGTTCAGATCATTTCTGGTCCATAGGCAGCAGTGCTGGCGCGCTGGACAATGGTGGTGTCGGTTGGTGTACCACCATTCCTGCAAAGACCGATGAATTAAAGGCAAGGGAACGTTGTCCTACTATGGAGTCCAGCCCTACCAATGTTAGAAGACTTGAGCATCTGGCCACCCTTACCGAGCTTGCAAAAGCAGGGCGACAAACCGGTATACCCGGCTGGCACGTTGCTGGCGATGCGGCCCTTGATGCCTGGTTTGATGTGGTACTAAATTCCGGGATCTCGGTTGAACAGCTTCGTACCATGCGTTTGGAAGTTGACCACTGCCATTCCGTCAGACCAGATCAGATAGAAAAAGCGGCAAGAATCAATATGGCATTTTCCTGTGATGCGACAAGAGTACCCAGCCAGGTAATTGAAGAGGCCTACGGTGAAGAGTATCTGACATTGAACGCGCCGGTTGCGAGTATGCTTAAAGCCGGTGCACGTGCGGTTGTCAGTGAGTTTGGTAGCCAGAGTGAAATCCGACATTCACCTTTTGAAGATGGAGTAATGTGGCTGACTCGAAAGATTGATGGCAAAAACTTTGGTGTTCCAGAAGAAGCCGTACCTGACCGTTTGACATTATTATTAATGATGACTCGTTGGGGATCCTATGCGATATGGAAGGAAGACAAGGTCGGTTCCATAGAACCAGGTAAATGGGCAGATATCATTATCTTGAATGGTGATTACATGGATGTCTCAGTGGAAGATCTGGATACCTTGTATCCCATTATGACCATGGTTGACGGAAAAGTGGTCTACGAGAACAAGGAACTAAGAGGAAATCTTCTCAAATTTAATACCGATCCTAATATATCCGCCTGGGAGATTGAAAAAAATACACCGACTGATCTCTGGCGTTGGCCAGAAGACGGGCCACACATTCCTCTGGTGGAATAGTGTCATCCAATATTATGAAAAGAGGGTAAGCGCATGGGAGACCTGAATATATATAAACATATGATTTTTACCCTTATGTTGATCCTGGGCATTCAGCTTAATACTGCACAATCGCAAACCAATACCAGTGCGGTTGAACGAGTCAGTGGATATGAATGGACAAAGGTTTCCCGGCCCGAACTGGTAAGCGGCTCGCGCGAGATCCTGTCCCGACCAGATTTTCCAATTGAATCAAAAGAAGTAGTCCATCGTATTAATGCCGTTGAGATGGATTGGGACATTGCAGCTAGTGTTCATCAACCGGTGGACCAATCGAAAATTCCAGTAGGACCTGATGGTAGAAAGGTTGGTATCTTTTTGCTACACGGTGGTTCCGGTGATCATCGGAGTAAGAATAAGTTCGCACAACTTCTTGCTTCCAAGTTTGGTGTCAGGGTGGTCAATATGTCTTACCCGGGTCGATATAACCTCCAGAGTACTGACGGTAACTGGCCTGGAGATACCATAAAATCAGATACCGTCGTGCGCACGCCTATATGGAAAAAGGACGAATTAATTTCATCCGATCAATATGAGGTGGTTCAGGACAAAGAGGAGTCGCGGCGAAAACGTTGGGGAACATTATTTTTGGCCTGTGCGAAACAGGGCAGTACTTTTTACAATCGCATGGCTGGATGGCCTATTGCCCATGAGAAAGGCGCAACGGAACTTGCCAATCTATATTTTCCACAAGACGAATATTCTATCTACAGTCATGGACATTCCACAGGTGGTCCGATGACTATGATGTTAACCCAACATATCCCAAATATAGTCGGTGTTTTAGGGATGGAGAGTTCTCCATTTGGGTCTTTATACGGCATCATGACACGAGAGGTTCAGGGCATCGCCGAACCATGGGCCATGGCGTTTAACTGCCTGCGAGTGCGATCATGGCGTGACAATGCCAGATACTATGGCTACGAATTGATTCAGGAAGAAGGCGTGGATGCACTGGCCAGGTTGGCGATGGTTATGGAAGAGGTTCATGACAAATGGCAGCGCGGGACGACGCAGCCGCATTTTAAAGCAGAAAATATTTTGCATTTTGACAACCCTCAAGAAATTGAGGCAGCTGCACGAGCGACAGCAGAAAGAATGGACATGTCACCGCAGGATACAGAAGGTCTGGTTGGTCGATACCTGGGTTACTTAAGGGGGATATCGGGTCCTGATGTAAAACCTGTTCCGCCTCTGTTATTGATGATCACCAAGAACAGTCGAGACCATGCCCCGGAAATCTATCGGGACGTGTACTTACCAGGTTACGCAGCGATGAAGCCTGCACCACAAATCAAAGTTTATCAGCTAGATGCCGGCATTCACGGTTACAACGCCCCAGAAGAAGGACTTCCTCAGGGAGTTGCACCCTATGGTGTCAAGATCTGGTTTGATGCAATTATGAATGGTTATTTTTTGAATAAATAAAGTATTACAGAATAGGAGAAAGTAATGAGGATCTTCAGACAAGGGTTTTATTTAATTTTTGGAATATTGATCGGCAGTGCGGCTATGGCAGGACCTTCGCCGTATGCAACATCTGTCATAATTAATGGCAAAGTCATCACTATGGATTCAGATGATATTAATAACATAAGTTTTGAAGAGGCCATCGCCATTCAAAATGACACCATTATGGCAGTGGGGAGTAATGCAGAAATTCAGCAGTACGTCGCTGACTGGACTGAAGTTATAGACGCTAAAGGTAACAGTGTCCTGCCCGGTCTTATCGATACGCACAATCACCTTTATGAAAATACATTAACGGCTTTTGAATGGGTGCTGCGCGATATTCCCGAACTCATCCAGATCAACATAAGTGCTGATAGTCCTGAAGAAATGCTAAATACGCTTGAAAAGGCATTGCCAGCGAGAGCCAGTCAGGTGCCCCCGGGGCAATGGATACAGGTAAGGCTCGGGCCTGCACAGGTTGCTGTGAACGTTATCGGAAAAACTGCCACCAAGCAGTTTCTTGATCCATTATCTCCTGAAAATCCCGTTGTCATTAGTACACGCGGGGGTGCTGCTTATAACTCCCTGGGAATCCGATCTATAGAAGAGAGATTCAGAAATCCGATACCTGATGATTTCTGGATTGATGAAACTGTTGGTTGGTCTGGTGATTACACCGATGGTCCAAGATGTATCCGTGGAGACATTATCGTCGGTGCTGCTGGAAAGACTGATGAATATACCAAGGCCTATTTCGAAGTTATGCAGTTAAACGCCCAGAATGGCCTGACGACACACAAGACCCATATCCAGTGTGAAGGTGGTTTTAATGCTTCAGTACATCTGCAGCGTAATGATCTCATGCCCCTCAGATTGGCCTGGGGGCACCGCTGGATGCAGCCATTTAATCCCAGGGTGACTGAAACCTACTGGCGTATAGGTGATTGGGTAGGTTATGGCTCTGACATGATGTGGAGCATTGGTAGTAGTGCCGGGGCTTCTGATGGTGGTGGTGTGGCCTGGTGTACGTCGATACCAGCCAAAACACCAGAGCTCAAGGCAAGAGAGCTGTGTCCAACAGCAGAATCCAGTACCGCTAATATGAGAAGGCTTGAACATTACAAGGTGTTAGTAGAACTGGCATCACTGGGCAGGCAGACAGGTATTCCTGGCTGGCACATGGCCGGTGATGGTGCCCTGAAGTTTTATCAGGATGAATTGATGCAATCTGGAATGTCTTTGGAAAAATTGCGTTCATTGCGTTTGCAAACTGATCATTGTCACTCTGTGACACCTGAACAAATTCAGCTTGCGGCAAGAATTGGACAAACCTTTTCCTGTGATGCTACCGAAGTACCAAGCCAGGTTATTATGGAAGATTATGGTGAAGAGTATCTCACTATGACTGGCCCGGTAGCCAGTATGATGAAGGCAGGTGCCAGGGCACTAATCAGTGAATTTGGCAGCCAGAGTGAGATTCGTCATTCCCCCTTTGAAGATGGTGTTGCCTGGATGACCCGGAAGATTAACGGTGAAAACTTTGGTGTCCCTGAAGAAGCGGTGCCGGATAGACTCACTTTGTTGGCAATGATGACCCGATGGGGTGGATACACCTTATGGAAGGAAGACGAGATTGGGTCCATTGAACCTGGTAAGTGGGCAGACATAATTATTCTTAATGGTAATTATATGGATGTTGAAGTTGAAGATCTGGATACCCTATATCCCTTGATGACCCTGGTAGGTGGAAAAGTGCAAACCGAATTACCTGCACTTAGAGGTAACACACTCAGGTTCAATACAGATCCGGATGTCGCTGAATGGGAAGTGGAAATGAATACTCCAACGTCGTTGTGGCGATGGGGGAAAATTCCTCCGGAAATTCCAAGTCGTGTTATGAATTAGGAAGTATCCGCGTTTGATGATAAATGGAGAGTGACTAAAATCATTCTCCATTTTTTTTGCAAAAAAAAGTAGATGAATAAAATTTGATAGAGGGAAGGTGTGAATAGAATATATTTTTATTGTCATTTATAAATCGTAATTTTGAATTTATTTTTTTTCGTAAAGTAATTGTTGCACATTCTTCTTATGCCAGCATGATCATTAGAAATCCTGTTTTATAATATTTATTTACTCAATGTCTTGTATGGTTGAAAATGTTTTGTGTTTGCCCGTTTTAGGCTTTTAAGCTACTATCCATACGACTTTGTTCTGTTATCATTTTGGGGGAATTTTGAACCAGTTATTAAAACAACCTGCTGCGGTATTGTCACTGTGTTTGATATTCATTCTAGGTATATGCCTGTTAGTGGTTTCTGTTTGGTTAAGACCGTACCATCAGGCCCTGGATAGTCTGCAAGCAGGCGCGCTGGAAGAAAGTTTTGAACTCTTTGTAAAAGTTGAATCACGATTTAATTCCATTACTTTGGCCAGGCAGGTTTTTCCTGAAATATATTTTGATAGCATCGCCAGTCAATTTTATATCCTTTACACCCTGGGTAATTATGATGACCTGCTGGAAAAATCCGCCACCAGTCCTGTGTTGGCTGATGTCCACTTCTGGACTGGTAATACATTATTTCGTCGTACCGGAAATCTGGATGAACCCCAGGAGCAAGTGGCATGGTTAGAGCGTGCAAGTGATGAATTTCTTAAGGCAATTGAGCTTGCGCCAGATGACTGGAATGCAAAATATAATTATGAATTTACAAATAAATTGATAGATGAACTCAAGGAAGAGAAGGAAACACCACCTCAGATAATGGAAATATTAAGACCCAGACCTCAAGAGGGAGAACAACCGTTTCAGCAAACGGGTTAGTATTATGCTGGATTTAGCCATCGTGAAATTTGTTGAGCCAAATATGGTGTTATGGTTTGTTATTCTTCCGGTGGTGGTTGGGTTTTCCTGTTTCCATATTTATAGAAAAAACCAGTTTAGAGAACAGGCAGGTTATGGTGATTCACTCAGGCGCTTATCTAGTTTCACTACCACTCGAAGTGATAAATTTGCTGTTGTGACCATAGCCTTAGTAGCATTGATCCTTGCATTTTCATTATTACGACCACAACTACGTATTGAACAAATCACGCCCGAGTATGAAAAACAGGACCTGATTCTTATCCTCGACAGATCTGTCTCCATGCAGGCCACTGATATCTCTCCATCCAGATTTACCGGGGCAATAAGGGAAATAAAATCCTTTCTGTTATCCAAACCCGATGCGATTAATAGAATAGGCTTAATTGGATTTGCAGGTACTTCGGTGGTGTTATCTCATCTCACCAGTGATCTGGATGCGATGTTCTTTTTTCTGGACTGGATCAGTGAAGATAATAATATCTATTTTGGTACAAACTTTTCAGGTGCCATTAGTTCAGCCCTGGAAATGGTAGACAAGGACGATACGGATTCAAACAAAACATTTCTATTATTGTCTGATGGTGACGATGAAAGTACTGAATTGTTTGAATATCTCAATCAGTTAAATGATGCAGGTATTAAGGTACATACAATAGGAATCGGTTCTAATGAATCTGTCCCAATGCCATTGTTTTCTGGTGGAGATGCCATTGAATTTCTGACTGATGAGGAAGGTAACCAGTTGTTTACCCGGTTTAATGAATCAACCATGCGTCAGGTGGCGGCAATGACGAATGGGACTTTCTTGCGATCTGAAACGGGACATGATTTGTCAGAGTCCCTGAATAGTATCGTTACCGGTGATCTGGAACTGCTTGGTTATCAGCGCTTGGTAGATTACCGGGATATCTATGTCCCGCTGGTCCTTACAGCTGTTTTTTTATGTTGGATTTTTTTGATAAGGATTTAATGTATATGCAGGATGAAACACGAATAGACCAGGCAGATGCCCATAAGCTGATAACAGTCATTGAAGGCGAGATAAGTAAGGTCATAGTCGGACAGCATAAGATGATTCGTCGCTTATTTACTGGTCTGCTAGCTGCGATTCCATATTCCTTTTCAGAAGGTCATGTAAAAACAGGGTGTGGACATATACTACTTGAGGGCGTACCTGGAGTGGCTAAAACATTAACAGCCACTACCCTTGCTCATACTATTTCAGCAGATTTTCAGCGTATTCAGTTAACCCCAGACATGTTACCGGGGGACATTGTGGGTACCCGGATTTATGATGCAGGGACGACAAGCTTTAGTATCGATAAGGGCCCGGTTTTTACTAACGTATTACTTGCAGATGAAATAAACCGTACCACGGCAAAAACACAGAGCGCCTTATTAGAGGCCATGCAGGAACGACAGGTAACGATTTCCGATACCACATTTGAGTTATCAGATCCTTTTTGGGTGTTGGCAACACAAAACCCGGTCGAACAAGAGGGCGTATACACATTGCCAGAAGCACAACTTGATCGTTTCAGCATGATGCTACGAGTAGATTATCCTGGGGCTGCGGAAGAGATAGAAATGCTTCATCACCGGTTTGAAGAACTGGATCTTAGTAAACGTATATCAACTGAGCAGGTGACAGGAATTCGCCAGATGATTTACGAAAATACCCATATAGATAACAAGGTAATGGAGTACATAGTGGCCCTTGGTCGCGCAAGCCGGGCGCCACAAGAAGTTGGTTTGGATGAATTGAAAGATATGGTGTTGTTGGGAATGTCACCACGATCTTATCAACATATATTGGCCTTAGCGCGAGTCAATGCATTTTTTAATGGCCGGGATTTTGTATTGCCCGCAGATGTGAAAGAGATCTTTCCTGATACGGCCAGGCACCGTATTGCCCGAACTGTCAGGGCAGAAGTGGAAGGACTGAATACCGATGACATCATTGCCATGATTTTGGAAACGGTTCCCATTCCCTGAATTATCAATCATGTTACCTGATCATTTAATACACGAACTACGTTATATCGAGATAACTACTCGCCGCCGGTTCCCCAACCTGCGCACTGGAACGTTTCAAAGTCGTCTTCGTGGCCCAGGTTTTGAATTTGATGAACACCGGTTATATCGTAGAGGTGACGACGTCAGGAAAATTGACTGGAACGTTACAGCGAGAATGCAAACTCCCTATGTGCGGGAAACCCATGCAGACCGGGAGCTGAATGTTGTTATAGCAGTCGATGTTAGCCGGAGCATGGAATATGGTACCTCGCAATACACTAAAAAAGAAAGGCAGTTATTACTTGCTGCCAGCCTGATTTATTCTTCTCTTGCAGATCAGGTTAATACCGGATTTATGATGTTTTCTGATTATGTACATAATTATTACCCCCCACGCCACAGCCGTTCCAGGGCCTGGAAGTTTCTTGAAGAGCTGTGGTCTTACGAACCTGAGAAAGGTGAATCCTGCCTGTTACCCGTGATAGATTATCTAGGTAACCATTTTAAGCAGGAAGGTGTGATTTTCCTGATTTCGGATTTTATGACAAACGAGGATCTGGCGAACTCAAAGGCGCTGAGTATGTTGGCTTTGAAGCACGATATAATTGCGGTCGTTGTGGAGGACCCCAGGGAAACCGAACTGCCGGATAGTAATGCCAGTATTGAAATGATGGATGTTGAATCAGGAAGTAGACGCCTGGTGGGTCTTGGCAGGGAGCAACGTGAAAGGTTTTCTGCGGCTATGGACAAACATCATAATCGAATGATTAACGCCTTTTACCGGGTGCCTATGGACTATGTATTTGCCAGGTCAGACAAATATGTCGTTGAACCTATATTAAAAATGTTTTCGGCGAGGAAGCGGGTATGAAAAGAATTCTGTGCTACTTACTTGTTTTGTTTATCAGTAACATATCAGCTCAGGAAAACGCTGGTGAATTGGACCCCGGCATTCTCATTAGCAACTATGTAAATAAGACGGCTCTATTTCCCGGTGATCATATTACCTACATCATAGAAGTGATTTGTGATTCTGATGTAGATATTTTGCCGGAAGACCTGGCGGACAATGAACTAATACTAAATGGACTGGAACTGCTCTCTTCAAATGTTGAGAAGGAAAGTTTTGGTATAGGCACTCGTTATACATTTAGTTATACGCTAACAAGCTATGCCAGCAATGCAGCCCCTCTTGGTATTGACCAGTTAAGCGTTAGGTATTATTTCAAACGGCCAGGACAGCGAATTGAAGACGTTGCCACTGTTGGCGAAGTGATCATACCTCCCGTGACCCTGGTCTTAAGCAGTACCCTGCCTGGAGTCCTGGAAAACCTTCAGCTTAGGGATATGCAAATGCCTGCAGCCACCTCCACAAGTCTAAACTGGATAGGGACTATAGGAATATTGTTGATATTAGTTTCTATGTTTCCGGTTGGATCAGCTGCCTATGCTTATATGCAGAAGCGAAAGCTTGATAACCAGGCAGAGCAGGCGAGAGAATCTGTAACGGTCACGACAAATGTATTTAATGAATTAAGAGCCATAGAAACAAGTGACAATTCAAATAGACGTCAGGCTTTCCAGCAACTGGAAACTATCATTCGGGAGTTTATTGGGCAGACAACCGGACAGAATCCAAATGCGCTGACTGCCAGCGATCTTGCACAACATAATACTCTTTCTAATTCAGACTTTCCGGTGCAAGGACTGGTTGATGTTTTATGTCATTGTGAATATGCACGATATGGGACAAATAAAAATCTCCCAGGTGAGGAGGAGTTTAACCAGGGTGTCCAGTTCACAGAAGGTCTTGTGACCGGGAGCTAATGGAGCTTATATTTCTCAAGCCACACCTGGCGTGGTTAATTCCAGTATTGGTTTTGTTGTCCCTGATCTGGTTTAAGATTAAAAAAACTGGTTACGTTGCATCAACCACACTCAGTCTATCCCCATCTGCATTTTTACACCCGTCATTAGTGCGACAACTTCCCCGACTATTAATTACCTTCTCGATAATCCTGTTGGTATTAGCCGCTATGCAACCAGTTATTCCTCTTGCTGAACAGGAAGTGGAGTCTCAGGGCTTAGACATTGCCATTGTGCTGGATCTGTCAGAAAGCATGCAGGAACTCATGGACCGTGAAAACCAGGAAATAGAACAGCCCGAAGAGATAGAAATGATGACCATGACACAACAGGGGATTACCCGCTTAATGACTACCAAGGACGCGCTTCGTGACTTTATTATTGGCCGTCGGGATGATCGGATTGGCATGGTGGTCTTTGCGGACAATGCCTATATTGTCAGTCCACTGACTATGGACCATGATTTTCTGCTGCACTACCTGGATATGGTAGATACAAATATCCTCAGGAATGAACGTAAGACTGCAATTGGTAATGGGATATCATTGGCGAATGGACTGTTGTTAAGGCAACAAGGGGATGAACGAAGGGGACAGGTCATCATGGTGTATACCGACGGTGAACACAATCATGGGATGGACCCGTTGGAGGTGCTGGAACAACTTTATCTATCCAATGTGAAAGTGCACCTGGTGGGTGTTGACCTTGAAGACAGGATCAAGGAAAGGGAAAACGTCAAATTATTGATCAATAAAATCGTCGACCAGGGGGGAAATTATTTCGATGCGAATACACGCGATGATATGTTCCTTGCTTCTGCTGGTATAGATGAACTTGAAAAAGGCCGTGTCGTCACCCGGGAATATGTACAACAGGTTCCGGTTTATCAATGGTTTGTCATCTCGGGGTTGATTTTGATTAGTTTGGGACTAGGTCTAAGGGCATTTCCATATTTTTCCAATTATTCATAAACAGGTGGAACGGACTTGTCTTGTAATAAGGGAAAGAATTTATAATAATATCAATCAGTTATTGAAATATGGAACAATTTCAAATTCGGTTAACAGGCCGATATAAGTGATGTTACACTGTACCGTTCTAGAATTATGGAATTTTTCTCGGAGAAAAAAATAATGAATATAAAATCAATCGTATTATCTACCGTGCTATTAAGCATGTGTGTAGTTGCGAGTTTGGGCGCTCAGGAAAAACGCTCACCACCGAATTCGAATCCGGAGCGTGAGCGAATCACTCCTACCTCATTCAGGGTCAAACCCACGGACACCCCATATGAAAGATGGTTTGCCGACAACAAGGCTAGTATGCCCTACTATGAAGGCCTGTTGATACAGGACGCGAGGACTGAGCCTCTGGAGCATTGGGAGCAGTTTGGTGTGGACGGCTTGTATATCAAGATGGCTGACTATCAGATCACCGATGGATGGATTCTGGAAATTCCTCCAGGCGGATCAATTAAACCACAACGTCATTTATTTGAGGCTGGCATGTATTTCTTCGGTGGTCCAGGACGTATTATGCTCCAGCAGGAAGGTCGTCGGCCGCAACAGTTTGAATTTGGTCACAGGGCACTATATTCCGTTCCCACTAATGTCCGTTACCAGATATTCAATGACAGTGACGACGTGGTCAGGATTGTTGCTGTTACCTCATTCCCGTTTACTATGAATTCATTCGATAACGTAGACTTTGTTTTTGATAATGATTTCGCTTTTACCGACCGCTATGATGCTGAGGAAGACTATGCCACCTACAGTGAGCATACCGGCGATAATGATACGGTGACCAACTTTGTCCCCGATGCTCTGGAATTTGAATTAGATTCTTATGATCATCGTGGTAAAGGGACTACCAATATGCACTGGAAGATGTCCGGTAATGCCATTATTGATATGCATGTCTCTGAAATGCCTGGCGGTCTTTACAAGAAGGCCCACAGACACAGTAGTGATGCCTTTATCCTTCTTACCTCTGGTAAAGGTTATTCATTGACCTGGCCAGAAGGTCGTTATGAAGATCGCATCCGTGTCGATTGGCAGGAAGGCACCATCTTTGTACCACCTATATACTGGTATCATCAGCATATGAATCCGGACCCACGTCCTGAGAATTCAGCCCGTTATCTGGCTATTAATGCCCCCCCAATTGTTGTTTCCCTGGGACTACGTTTCAACGATCAGATTGAGGAAGACGTACCTGCAATGAAGCAGGAGTTTGAGGATGAAGTTGCCAAAATAAAAGCTGAAATTGGTATGGAATAATACCTGACAGGTATTAAAGTTAATAAAAAGGCCCGGATTACTCCGGGCCTTTTTTCGTTTATAGCTTAATAATGGTGATTTAATCTCAGTCGTATTCTGGTTAAATTACTATGGTCAAACACAATTAAAAACAATCTGATATTTTGTGTATTTTCTGTTTATCTTCTTTTCTTATCTATTTTAAGGCCAGGTAATGCAATTAAATATTCTCTGGAGGTCTGTAAAACCCAGAGAATAATTTAGGATAGAATATTAAAATAACATTCACGGGGAGGGAGGCATTATGCAAAACATAATCAAGTATATAAGCCCACTTTTATTTCTGGTGCTAAGTATGAATAGCCGGGCACAGTTAGATACTTATCAGTCGGTAACGGATGAAACATTATTAAATCCAGCCGCAGGCGACTGGATGATGTATAGCAGGACTTATGATAATCAACGGTTTAGTCCCTTAGATCAGATAAACCGAAATAATGTCGATCAGTTAACATTGTCCTGGTCTCGGCCCATGCATGGTGGTACCCAGGAAAATATTCCGATTGTCTATGACGGGATTATGTTTGTTGCCAATCCCAGATCGATTATCCAGGCAGTCAATGCGGTTACGGGTGAATTGATCTGGGAATATATACGGAACCTGCCTGATGATATTGATGATCATCAAAATGCCGTCGGCAGGGCAAGAACACTGGCCATTTATTCTGACATGGTTTACCACTCAGCTGCAGATGGTTATGTCATTGCATTGGACGCAAAGACCGGCGCATTACGTTGGGAGGCCTTTGCCCATGATTTCAGGACTGGTACTCAACATACCACCGGGCCGTCAGTAGTAAAAGGCAAGGTCATTACCGGAAGAAACTGTGGCGATACCCGGATTTATTGTCATATCCTTGCCCACGATGCATTGACCGGTGAGGAGGTCTGGCGGTTTCAGACCACCGCAGCGGAAGGTGAGCCGGGAGGCGACAGCTGGGGAAGCATGCCTGATGATATTCGCCTGGCATCACCCTGGGGACTACCGGGAAGTTTCGATCCTGACAAGAACCTCATTTACTGGGGAACTGCCAACCCGTCACCACATACCCGCATACTTCGGCATGATGGAAAACCATTTGATGTGCCACTCGAGGCGCCATCAGAGTTATATAGTAACTCTACCTTAGCGATTGATCCCGATACAGGAGAATTGGCCTGGTATTACCAGCACCTACCAGGAGATGATTGGGACTCTGATCATACCCATGAACGCATACTCTTTCGGTCTCAATTTAATCCTGATGCCAATGACGTGAAGTGGATTAACCCCAATATCACCCGCGGTGAAGAAAGGGACATGGTGGTATCGGTGGGTGAACCGGGTGGTCTGTGGGTCCTGGACAGTAATGATGGGACATTCCTATGGACTATTCCTTTTCCTCATGACACGCCGGATTTTCATATTGCTGATATCGATGTTGAAACCGGTGCCACCAGGATCAGTCGGGATAAGGTGCTTACACGAGAAGACGAGGAGCATACCACCTGTTTTCAAAACACCAAAGGATACTGGCCCATGGCCTATCACCCGGGTAAAAATTCTCTGTACGTGCCGTATCATGATGCCTGTGTCAGCAGGGTGGGCCGATTGAATACCGTAAATGGACATGCCCGAACATCTCATCTTCGCGAAGGCGCTGATCCCAATGCCTTTGCAGGACTGGCCAAGGTGGATATGTCCACCGGTGAAGTCGATCATATCCATACCCAACGCGCACCGGGTAACGGAGCAGTATTATTGACTGCTGGGGATTTATTAATATGGGGAGATATCACTGGGACCTTGAATGCCTTCGATGCTGATAATGGAGAGATACTTTGGGACACCAAATTACAAGGGGTGATCCAGACCAGCACGATTACATATTCAGTAGATGGCAAGCAGTACATTGCGGTATTAACGGGTGATGGCCTGTCAGCTACATCAAGTGTGGTAAGTATGGTTAATGAAGTCGACGTAGTTCGAGGTAATAATTCGATAAATGTCTTTGCGCTACCCGACTAAGTTTGGCTAAATCACCTTATCTTGCATGGTGAACAGTATATTTCCCTGATTTTTAGGTAAAATTTGGCGCAATTGTGTGTAGCTTTGTTGCTGCATAATGCCCCAGAAGATATAATCGCACTACTGAGTGTCACTTCTGGGTAATTCCACAAATATACTGTCCCTTTGGGAAATTGACGCTAATAATTAAAAATTCAGGTGTTTTTAATCCAGGATAGGGATTTTTCACCTTCGATCGACTTTAAGAGGAACTAAATAATGGCAAAAGACGCAATTGTTTCTGATGAAACAGCCAGAAAATTCGCTAAGGAAAAAGAGACACCTTACACCCGATGGGTAAAGGCCGAGGGTCTTGAAATCATGGATGGCATCTACCAGGAAGATTTAAACACAATCGAGCTCAAACCCTGGGCTAGTAGGAATGGCCGCGGCGTATTCCTTAATCATGATGCCTCGCGCACATCTAACGATTGTTATGTATGTGAGATTGCCCCGGGTGAAAAACTCAATCCACTACGTCAACTTTATGAAGAAATGATTTTAATCCTTAGTGGCCACGGTTCCACGGAAGTCTGGAATGATGCAGGACAGAAAGTTTCTTTTGAATGGCAGGCCGGAGCCTTATTTTCAATTCCTCTTAATACTATGCATCAACATTACAATGGGTCAGGAAGTGAAACGGTGAGGTTTGTTGCTGTCACCAACCTGCCACCCATAATGAATGTCTATGAAGATCCAGATTTTATTTTTAAGACAGCCTATGATTTCAAAGGTAGATTTTCCGGTGAGCCAGATTATTTTGCACCCAAAGAAGATGTTGATGGACTTATGCTTCTGACAAACTTTGTCACAGATGCAGTTAACCTACCATTAATAGAAGCCAAGGAACGCGGTGCAGGTGGTGGTCATATTCGCTTTAACTTGGCCAAGAGTTCTATGAACACCCATATATCCCAGTTCCCTGTGGGTACATATAAAAAGGCTCATGCCCATGGTCCGGGTGCACACGTGATTATACTTGCAGGTGAAGGTTATTCATTAATGTGGCCTGAAGGTGAAGAACCTAAGTATTATCCCTGGAAACCAGGCAGCCTGATTACCCCACCAAATATGTGGTTCCATCAGCATTTCAACACGGGTACTACCCCGGCCCGTTACCTGGCATTCAAATATGAAGGCGTGGCTATACGTAATGCACAGGGTGTTCCCAAGGCTTGGATTAGTCGTAGAATCGGTGGGCACCAGATTGATTATGCCGACGAAAGCCAGTTAGTCAGGACCAAGTTTGCTGACGCCCTTTCAGAAAAAGGGCTGGAATCCAAAATGGATGAGTCCTATGAGGCTGAAAAGGCAACCTTGCCTCCACTTGATTAATTTTAATTGGATAAGTTCTAAATAAAAAACCGGGATTTTTAATCCCGGTTTTTTTTGAGATAGATCATTCAATTATTCATTGTGTTAGTTATAGTGTTCACGGGTTTTTAAATTGAATAACATCTACCTAAAATGTGATTTTTTTACAATGAATAGGAATTTCAATATACAGTCATGCCTGGGGATCCCAGTAAAATAGTTTGTTGGATGCCGGATTTTTTTAGCATGACATCATAGTATTTATCTTGTTGAGTTTAGTATTTTTGATATAGCTACCAGATTAAGTTTTTATGAATGACACACAGGTAATTATTGTTGGCGCGGGTCCCGTTGGGCTAACCCTGTCACTTGCACTAGCGGATCTGGGTTTGCATTGCATATTACTGGAAAAGAACGACGCACCTTCCGGCTTACCCAAGATGGAACGATGCAATGCCCGAACCATGGAGATATATCGCCGTCTAGGGATTGGTGAAGATATTCGTGCTGCTGGATTGCCAGAAGACTGTCCCATGGATGTGTTTGTGGTGACACGTCTGGTGGATGAACCCATCCTGCGTTTACCTTATGGATCGGTGAAGCAATGCAAAGAAGACATTGCCTCCCATAATGATGGCACCCGTACCCTTGAACCCTACCAGTTAATTTCTCAATACACCCTGGAACCTCTACTTAAACAATTTGCAGAACAAAGCGAGTATATTGATGTCAGGTTCGGTCATGAATTTATTCATTTCGATGACAAGGGAGACCATGTCTCTGTAAAAATAAAGCGTTCCGATGGCACAGAATCGATCATCACTGGCGACTACCTGGTGGGTTGTGACGGTGGAGCCAGTCCCGTCAGGAAGCAGTTGGGAATCAAGCTGAACGGTGACGGTGATATGTTGTCGATGCACCAGGCTCTGTTTCGTTGTGATGACCTCTATGAGCAGATCCCTATCGGTAAGGGTCGCCATTATCATGTATGTGATGAAAAGTCCGGGTTCGTTATTGTCCAGGACGATACCAAACATTTTACCTTTCATGCGGTGGTGGATAATGCTTCAGACATGCCAAAGCGTTTCGAAGAAGTCGTTGGCATGCCTATTGAGTACGAGACCTTATATATAGGTCAATGGACACAGCGCCTGCTGGTAGCCGACAAGTATGGTGAAGGCCGGGTCTTTATCGCCGGTGATGCGGCCCATCTGGTGATACCCACAGGTGGACTGGGAATGAATACCGGTGTGGGCGATGTCATTGATCTCGCCTGGAAGTTGCAGGGTACGCTGCAAGGTTGGGGAGGCGATCAACTCTTGAAATCCTATCTTTCTGAGCGTCGCCAGATTGGGGTCCGCAATGTCGCAGCGTCTGGTAGGGCAAATTCTGGTCGCTATCGCTGGCGCGCTGAATGGAAACCGGAAATCCGTGAAAGGACACCGGAAGGTGCCGAAATTCGCAGCAAGGTAGCCGAGATCGCCAATGTGGAACAGCGTAAGACCAACGAAATCCTGGGTATTGAGGCAGGGTACCGATACATGGATTCTCCGTTAATCTGGTCCGAGCCAGGGGAAGGCCCGGATCCCGACCGTCAGGATTATATCCCCACCACCTGGCCAGGGTTCCGTCTGCCCCATGTCTGGTTGAAAGACGGTACGGCGATACAGGACAAAATTGGCAAGGGGTATACATTACTAAGATTCGACAATGATGAGATAGAGATGTCTGGTCTAATCTCTGAATTTGAAAATACAGGGGCACCTCTGGAGGTGTTGTCATTTGATGACTCACATGCTGTTGAAGTGTACGAAGGCTATAAAGTGTTTCTGCTTCGTCCGGATCTACATATCATTTGGCGGGGCACTGAGCCACCTGAGAGTCCTGCATTACTTCGGGAAATCGCCACAGGATTGAATAAATAAAGAGGCAAGTTCTGTTTGATAAAAAGGGGCACTTACGTGCCCCTTTTTATATTGCTGTAGTGCTCAGTAAAATTATGTATTTGAACTGAGGACGTCCAGCTCGCCATTCACTCGAACGCCTACATGGATGTAATCGGTAGAGTCGAATCGGGAACTAAGACCGAGTGCTACTCATGCAGACAAAGCCGAAGCAGAAATCCAGAGAAATAATGTGTCCACTTTGTGGAGAAAAAAATACTGGATGCCGGGTCAAGCCCGGCATGACGGTTGTCTGGTACATTAATAAGCATTCGTCATACTGGCGAAAGCCAGTATCCAGGAAGACCATCGTCAGGTGGTCGTTAAATAAGCGATGTTTCTCCTCACTTATTATTGAATAGTACAATCCCCGCTAAACATACGACGCTATTTATAGGATGCCGGGTCAAGCCCGGTATGACGGTTGTCGGGTACATTAATAAGCATTCGTCATACTGGCGAAAGCCAGTATCCAGGAAGACCATCGTCAGGTGGTCGTTAAACAAGTGATGTTTCTCCTCACTTATTATTGAATAGTACAATCCCGGCTAAACATACAACGCTATTTATTGGATGCCGGGTTAAGCCCGGCATGACGGGAATGGCGCGTTCTCTGAGGCTTAATAAATTATTTGTGATCAGGTGCAGCTTCGTAAGGACGATTGGCACGCAGGCACCAACGTTCCCAGGCGCGTTCAAACGTATAGGGTCCGCGGCGTTTTAATATGGCTTCTACTTCACCATCACTGAGAAAGGTAATATCCCCCAATGTGTTTGCCTTAAATTGTAGTTCTGCATTGATTTCAAGATAGATGGAACTGAATACCACCTCACGAACTGATTTACCTACTACGACACAGCCATGGCCGCGCATCAAAGCTGCACGGTGATCATGTAGCATATTTGCCAGGTCTCTTCCCATATCCATGGTAGTGACTAATAAGGTGGTATCACCAAAATTTGTCCTCGAATCCCAAATTGGCATATCCGTTCCCATCCCTGCCGCCATATGCATCAAAGGTTTTAACGTACATCCTGTGACTCCAAATGGAATTACGTTGGGGCTGTGATTATGTACCACTGACATGACCTCAGGCCTGGCTTCATATATTGATCCATGAATGGCCCTTTCTGCATAAGGGTCACGTCCTTTTGGGTTAACTGGTTCTCCATCCAGTTTGAACTCCATAATATCCTCTGCCTTGATGCACTCGGGTGCGCGTGAGCATGATAATAGATAATGGTCAGGATTCTCAGGGTGTCGAATACTGATATGACCAAAAGAGTCCACCACACCTTCTCTTGCGAGTATATGATTGGCCGTGACCAGCTCATTAATTGAAGCTTCAAGTAATGACATATTTTTTTCCATTTATTATTTTATGACACCACAGTATATAAAACATGTGTATATAGGGAAACAATATTAAAATATGCTTGAGATGATTCAATCTTATTGAATATGAATTTTTGCCTGTCTATACTGGTTCAACTAATAATGATGTATAGATAGATGCGTATGGAGATTAGATGAATATCAGATACTTCAAATATATATTTAGAACGTTCATTGCATTATTTCTTATCGGGTTCTTTTCTGTGAAAATTCAAGCACAAGGTGCATTTCCAGAGGGAGATGGGCGTGACAAAGTTTTTGTTGCCTGTGTCCAGTGTCATGGTCTTGGACATTTAACTCGCGTCAGTCTAGATGCTGAGCAATGGGAAAATGCTGTGTACGATATGGTCGCCAGGGGCGCGGTGATTGATATAGATGATCTGGATTCAATTAAGAATTATTTAATTAACAACTTTGCAAACGATAAATAAACCGTTAGTAAACCGGGGGCGAATATGCGCGAATTAGTCAAAGATCTTATCAATGCAAAAATATCCCGACGCGGATTTTTGGCAGGAATGGCGGCGGCTAGTTATGGCGCAACCGCTGCAAAGTCAGCACTTGCAGCAGTAGAACCGTATATACCCGGTTCCCCTATGCCTGAGGGGTATGTCCGCCAGGCCACCGGAACCGGGGCTGAATTAATGGTGGATCAAATCCTCGAAACAGGCGCAGAGTATTTATTTATTGCAAATGGATCAGGACTGGGACCCATATGTGATGCATTGGTAGATCGACCTGGGAAACTGACGTTTATTCAAGCTACGCATGAAGGTCAGGTGTTATCAATAGCCGATGGTTATGCAAAGGCATCAGGCAAGACTGGTTTTGGTATGTTCAGTCGGGTTGGTCTGGGTAATGCCAGCTCCAATATGTATAACGCCATGAAAGACAGGACACCACTGGTCATGATCAGTGACCATGCGAGTTCAAGGAATGAGGGAACCGATACGCATGAAGACCTGGATGACTGGACGGAAGGAGTAAAACCTTATACAAAATGGCAATGGGTCGTGCATGAACCGACGCGTATGCCAGAATGGATAAGAAGGGCATATAAATTGTCGAATATCATGCCAGGTGGCCCCACCCATATTCGAATTCCTCGTAATCATCTCTATTCCTCTGATGTAACAGCATCAATATATTCAAAACAGGCGCTTAATGTCTCCATGGAGCTAAGACCTGACCCTGTCGAAATTGAAAGGGCGGCGAAATTTTTACTTGAATCTAGCTCACCTTTGCTTGAGGTTGGATTCGAAGTTAGTCAATGCAAGGCGATTAATTCTGTTGTGGAATTAGCAGAGTTGCTGGCACTCCCTGTTGTTCAGCACTCTCGAAGTTTTCATTGTGATTTTCCTAATTTCCATCCATTGCATATTGGCTATTTATTAAATCTCCCTAGCTATCACCAGTTTTATCCTAATCAGATAGATTGCTGTATCAGTATTGGCACCCGCGCAACCCAGGGTATGGAAACGTTTATGAAAGGCCGAAATATTCCATTAATCCACGCTAGTGTGGATCCTGAGAAAATAGGTCGCAATGTGCATACGGCGGTAGGTCTGGTGGGGGATATTGATCTCATCGCAAAAGATCTGGTAGCCGCCATTAAGAGCATGGCCAGTTCAGCGCAGATTAAACGCAGGACTGAAGAGCGCAGGGTCAAGATAGCTGCCTATTCGGCGGGTAAGCATGCTGGTACACGTGAAGCAGGTAGGCGCAGTAAAGGTGACCCGTTACCCTGGCAGAAGTTAATATATGAACTGGATCAAATGATGGATCCAGATGCAGTCGTGGTAGAAGAACTAGGCAGGGGTGAACGAACCCTCAGCCATATCAATTTCAGTCCTGATGGGCGCCTAAAGGTAGGCCGTACCACAGGTATGGCGCTAGGCTGGGGTGTGGGTGCCTCGGTCGGTGTTAAACTTGCCTTACCTGACAGGCAGGTGGTCTCAATACAGGGTGATGGTGGATTCATGTTCGGGCAATCTGATTCCTTATGGAGCATGTCACGTTATGATGTACCCGTTCTGACAGTAGTCCTGAATAACCGCAGTTATGAAGCCACGCGTTTTCGGATCATGGGTAGTGGTAACGCTGGTGATGCGAATCGTGATTACGTTTCCTACCTGGGAGATCCTGATATGGATTTTGCCAAACTCGCGTCCGTATACAACATCCCCGGTGAAGTTGTGAGCAATAGTGATCAAGTTCGTCCTGCCATACAACGAGGATTCAGGACACTGGCAGAAGGCCGTCCCTATATGATCGATGCCCGCACGGGATCCTGGGGGACCGGGGCAGGGTTAACTCAGTACCAGAAATTTTCTGTTGCGCAACTTAGAAACAAGAAGGTGTAAGAGACTGAATACGGACAAACTATTTAGGGCTTTAAACTCTAACTACTTGAAAAGTTTAAAAAATAAAAAAATTTACGAATTACCATAATAAAGAAATTGCCAAAAATAAATTTAACTAGTTATTAAATTCGAGCTTTCTTATTTGCACCTTTTTTACGTAATTGTTTTTTTTTCTATGTTTGACATCGAAGTATCTCTTACTTATATTGTGCTGTGACAGTTTTAAAAATGTGTTGTAAATATATAACATTTTAGTGATTATTGATTAATGGCTTATTAATTTACGCTCTTAATTTTTATCAATAAATAAGGGGGCATATGTCCAAATTAGACCAGTCTATTCCATCTTTCATACTACCATTACTAGCTTCTATCCTGACGCTTGTTCCACAGATTAGCTCCGCACAGGCTCTAGAAGAAATTGTAGTTACAGCAGAGCGTCGTGAAACGACATTGCAGGAAGTGCCAATATCCGTTGACGTTTATACCCGTGACGAACTGGATCTTCAGGGATATAGAACATTGGACGACCTGTCCAAGTTTTCCCCGTCTGTTAATATCAGTAATGGTATTCAGGAACAGAATATTGCGATTCGAAGTTTCTCCACCCGGGGTAATTCATTAACCCTGCAGTCTGCAGCCCCCTTGTTCCTTGACGGGATACACTTTGGTCGTATGTCCCTGGTGAAGACGGCGTTTCTCGACACCGAGCGTGTCGAGGTGTTAAGAGGTCCACAGCCCTTGCACTTTGGTATGAACGCCACCGCCGGTGCATTTAACATTCAAAGTGCCAGACCAACCGATACCTGGGAGGGTAATGTGGGCGCGGAGTTTGGTAACTTTGGTAAGAAGGAATTAAGTGGTGCCATTGGTGGTCCGATAAGCGAAACACTTGGAATTAGAGTTGCCGGTATCTACGAAGGTGATGATGGTCCGGTGTACAACCGCTATAACCCTGGTGAGAGGTTACCGAAGTTTGAGCACATTGGTGGTCGTGCTTCTTTGCAGTGGACGCCGCGTGAGGACCTGACGATCTTCTCCAAGGTTGAGCGTTCCCGTCAGCGTAATGGTAGTCAGTTGACCATGGGTTGTCTGACTGGTCTGGCACCGACCTCCGGGTTTGGAGATAACTTCCTTAGAAATGATGATGAAGGTTTACGTGGAGAATTTGGTAACGAGTATTCTGTGTTTGCCAATGGACCCAATGGGACTGGTGTATTTGAGAATATTATTCCCCCAGAAGTGGCAAGTGGAAAAGAGTGTTTTGAAGGCGATTATGCCTTTGGTAATGGTGGTCCTTACTTTGCTCCACCAGCTAACGTAGTTTCCCAACAGAGCAGCCGGCGGGCTCAGGATGGCTCTGTGGATTCTCGTTCGTTATTAGCAGCATTTTATTCTGGGGACGGTGGTGCCAGTGTGCCGGGTGTAGGCGGTGCCGACCATGGTGGTGAAAAAGGTACCGTAGGTAAGGATTGGATCGATACCTGGAACGGTTTGTTTGCTATTGATTATGAATTAGGTAACGGGATTGCACTGACCTCTGAGACAGGTTGGGCCAAGCTGGATCGCCTTGCCAGTCGTGATTTTCGCATCAGTCCGTTTCTGTTAGGTTATCAACCAAAAGAAGAAAATTATCAGCAGTTTAGTCAGTTGTTCCGTATTGACTCCCCGGCAGAAGGGGTAGAGATGTCTGATGACGTCAATGTGGAATATATGGCGCAGTTGTTTTATCAGCAGTCAGGGCTGGAGTTCTGGAACGGTAACTCTGAAGGCGGTGCATTGCGCCGTCCCATGCGTTTTAACAATGGTTGGGAGAAATCCAAGTGGTATGCTGCATCATGGAACCTGACCTTTAATTTCATGGAAAACCAGTTGTCACTGTCCGTGGGTGGCAGATATACAGATATCAAGAAGAACGTGCGTATCGGTGGTTGGGGTGCGGCCCATATCTTTGACGAGAGGCCCTGTGCTGACCTGCGTGAATCCCCAGATGGTGATTCAGATCCGGCCACCTGTACCATTGATTCTGATTTTACCCGGATCGACCTGACCTTAACTGATCCTACCTTCGCTGATCCTTCAAGGGCGCCGAACCAAAGGGTGCGGATCGATAATCCACAAATCTTGCTGGACGGTGCGGATCTGACGGAACTCTGGACCACGACTCGATGGGGTAGTCGACAGGGTGTGCCTTTGAATTATCGAAATGGTGGTGTACCAGCGGTGGGATTCACCGCACCGAACTATCAGAATAATATTCCAGAACCCTGGTTGGAAGAGCAGAATGCTGACGATTACAACAGCCAGATTGTGTTGAGTTATACCCCCAATGCCCTGGAAGGTAACCATACCTTTTATGCCAAGTATGTGGAGGCCTTCAAAGGACCAGTGACTGATACCGGGCAGGGTGGTCTGCCATTGACCTTTGAAGAGCTGGCATTTGCCCCTGAGTATGTGAAGGCCTATGAACTGGGTTCCAAGGGTACATTGTTCGATGGTCGTCTACGTTATGACTGGGATATCTTCCGTAATGATTTTAGTGACCTGCAGACAGTGGGTGCGGCGGTTGTTGGTAACGTCCAGGATCAGAACTCAGTGAGTTTAAATGCCGGTAAGCAACGGGTGGACGGTATTGAGTTTAGTTTCCAGTATGCGGCAACGGAACACCTTACATTGAACGTGGCGGGCTCTTTACTGGATGCGGAGTTCCTTCAGTTTGATGGGGATGGTTGTTCTACAAATGAAATCTATGCCGCGTCCATTGAGGTACTGGCTAATCCAGGTGCCTATGGTGGTGCGAGGATCCAGGCTGCCCAGGCCCGTATCGATGCACTGGAGCCGGACATTCAAGCCTTATTGCCATCCAGAAGCGAGATTGACCCAGTGTATTATGAAAACCAGATCTGTCGATTGGTTGATACCACCGCCTTCGGTGCAGGTACAATTAATCGTAGAGGCGTAGTTCCTCAGGACGCCCCGGACTGGAAGTTTGTCCTGGGTGCGATCTACGCCTATCCGATATTCGATACCGTGGAGGCCTTTGTCAACGTCAAAGGATTTGTCTCTGATGATTTTCGTACGGGTCGTGCTGCTAACCCAGCCGATACCACCTATTTTGAAAAGGGCGGGGACATGAACCTCAGCTTCGGTTTGAATTCAATTGACGGTTCTTGGCGGTTAGCAGCTTATGTTCGAAATATCTTTGAATTTAAGCCGGGATATTATTCTGATAAAGAAGTATTACCAAGCGGAATTGTAACTACGCCGCTGAGCAACAACAGTTTTACTTCTTACGGATTACGCCTGGAGTATAACTATCAGTAAAGCCTGACCTGAAAAGGTGAGTTAAAGGGGCGCTTTAGCGCCCCTTTTTATTTTTCATTTCCTTGTTTCAGGTGTACCCATGGTTTATATTGTGAAACTAGAGATATTTCAGGGAAATTCAACATATCCGTAGTGATACACATCGTATTACTTTTTAAATCACTGAAATTCAGATAAATTTGACGCATTATTGTCAAACGATTGATTAACCACATATTCATTCTAATAGAACGGAGAAAACGCTGTGAAGGTAACTGATCTACCCAGAGATAAATTCTGGACCACCGAATTAAACGAAGTCGATAGTGTTCAGGACGGATTTGACCGATCCAAGCCGGTTCGATTTTATGACACCACTCTGCGAGATGGTGAACAGTCTGTAGGTGTCTGTTTTTCAGCCGACGATAAGTTTCAAATTGCCTGTAAGTTATCAGAGCTGGGGATTGGTCGTATTGAGTCAGGGTTTCCTCGCGTATCCGATGAAGATACCCGAGCCGTTAAAAGGATACTCGAAGCGAATCTTGAAGCAGAAATATGGGGTTTTTCCCGTGCGGTGCAGGCAGATATTGATGCCCATCTTGAGTTGGGTACAGAATATCTTCTTATCGAAATAACCACCAGTGACCGAAAGATGAAGGCATTTGGTTTTACTCGTGAAAAGGTCATGCAAAAAGTTATCGATGCGGTGAAGTATGCTAAAGATGCCGGGATTAAAAATATCAACTTTTTTGCCGTGGACTCAACCCGCAGTGACCTGGGATATTTAAAAGATGTCTATGCAGCGGCCATTGAAAATGGTGCACAAGAGGTCTCCATTGTGGACACCATAGGTGTGTGTGCCCCAGAGACCGTCGGCAATCTGATTAGAGAAGTAAAAAGCTGGGTAGGTCCTGATATAGACGTCCACTGGCATGGGCATAATGACTTTGGACTGGCAACGGCCTCTGCTATCGCTGCAGTCAAGGGTGGTGCAAGCTGGGTACAAGGGACTATTAATGGCATGGGTGAACGTGCTGGAAATGCGGACATCTGTGAAGTTGCCCTGGCATTACAGGGGCTCTATCACATGCCAGTGGAGCTGGACCTCACCAAGGCGAGGGAAATTTCCAAACTGGTCCAAAAGGCTGGTAAGTACACTGTCGATGGCTGGAAACCCGTGGTTGGTGAATTTCTATATACGCGAGAAAGCGGCGGTGTCGTTAGCCAGTTTCATGTCCCCGATTCCATAGAGCCTTACTCATCGGAAGTGGTCGCGGCAGAACGTAAGATCGTGCTGGGTAAGAAGAGCGGTCTCGCCAGCATAGATATGAAAGGCAAGGAACTGGGATTGACCATTCCTGATGACAAGCGCGGTGAAGTCCTGGCACAGGTCAAGGATATTGGTACCAGTAATCAACGACTGGTGACGGATGATGAATTCCGAGGAGTTGTTGAGCGAGTAGTCGTTTAGTGAGGAGTTAAGTGTGAGGCGGGAAGATTAATAGCGCTTCAAAACAAAAAGACCGCCTGATGGCGGTCTTTTATTTTGAACTGATTATTATATTTGAATGGACCGGTACTTAATTTTAGTCGTTATTCCGGTGGTGTAGAGCGCAATCCGGATTCAATATAAAAGGATGAGCGCCCATAGGGCGCACCTCTTTTTAATTGGATACTGGCATTCGCCAGTATGACGGTGTCTATACTTGTATTTTAATATTCGTCATGCTGGTGCAAACCAGCATCCAGTAATATAGTTAGCGCCTATGGCGCACAATTGTATACTACAAACTAAACTTCCTGTCTCGGCTAGCGCCATCATCAATAGGATGCATTCATTCTAGTGAATCCCAGTATGACGGTGTCTATGCTTTTATTTATATTCGTCATGCTGGTGAAAACCAGCATCCAGTACAATGGTTAGCGCGAATGAATAGTTAGAGTCATTCATAAAACCGAGAAACTCCTCACTCTTTACGCTTCACTCCTCACAAACTAATAAGTACTAAATACCTCTTCAATTCTGTCCAGCGGCACCTTGTTGGCTAGCGCCATCATCAACAATATGCGTGCTTTTTGAGGGCTCAGGTTATCAGCTGAAATAAATTCCCGGTTGGTCTGGATACGTCCACGTCCGCCGCGGTGCCCCATAACGATGGCGATCCCTTCATTTTCCAGTTTACGTAATCTTTCCGTGACGATGGGAGGTGTTCCGCCAGTGGGAAAACCGGCAATCACCAGCCCTTTGGCACCTGCATCCACCGCGGCCTGTACCAGTTCCGGTCCTGCATCTGCATAGGCATAAAATATGTCTACCCTGGGGAGTTGCTCAGCTCGGGTGATACTACCCAGCCCGAGTTCGCTGTTTGTTGTATGTCGGTATTCAGGACGATGATAGAAGCGGATCATATCGGTATCCGTTAAGCCTATGGCACCCAGGTCACCTGAGTTCCAGGTCTCTACTCGATAACTTAGTGTCTTGGTGACGTCGCGTACCGTGTGTATGGTTTCGTTTACCGCAAGCATGACACCGCGTCCTCCCGCATCAGGATGGGCTGCGACTCTGACAGCGTCTATGAAATTTCTGGAACTATCTTCACTTCTCATCGTTCGTTGGCGTTGTGCTGCCGTTAACACTACTGGTTTATCAGTATCTAAAACAAGGTTTAAAAAATATCCAGTTTCCTCTGATGTGTTAGAACCATGGGTGACAACGATACCTGTAATATCTGGATTATCGTTTAATTCCTTAGTGATGATGCGCGCGATGTCTATCCAGTTTTGAACAGTAATCTCGGAACTGCCCACCCTGATATAATCATGGATTTCTATCTGTGCGATCTCCCGTATTTCCGGAAGCTGACTTAGTACCTCATCCACACTCAAGCGTCCTTGAGCCGTGTTGGCAATGGTCCCGCCTGTGGCAATGATCTTGACCAGGGGGAGCTTATTCATATCCTGTGCCTGTAATGTATAGCTTAGTAGTCCTAATATGAATGTTAAGACGATATTTACTGAAAATTTCATATTTGTTCCCCTTATGTATTCAATGGTCCATTATGGGATTATTTCTTAACTATGACTTAGAAATAAAACCAATATAATTCGATATCTAACGACTAATTCAATGATGCAAATTTTGTGCATCATTGCCTGGAATCAATATGCAAACATCGTACTTTGTTGATAAAGTTACACTTTAGTACATCACCTTTATAATAACGTAAATAATAAATAGTCTAAATAGACTGGGGTAATATGGGGTCAGATCTCTGGCAAGGTATCTTAATTTTTGCCCGTATTGAAATCTTAATCGTCATCGCAGCAGCGGTGCCAGTAGGACTGATTTTTGGGATTTTGCCGGGTCTGGGAGGTCTTGTAGCGCTTGCTGTATTATTACCTTTGGTATATGGCATGGAACCGGTGGTTGGCCTTGCATTCTTGTTAAGCTGTCATGCTGTGGTGGCAACCGGTGGATCGGTTACCTCTATCTTGCTTGGAATCCCAGGATCAGTAAGTAATTCAGCAACCATTATCGATGGTTATGCACTGGCAAAACGAGGTCGAGCAGGTTATGCCCTGGGCGCAGCATTGGCATCCTCCAGTCTGGGAGGCTTGATCGGCGGAATCGTTTTGATTTTTCTGTTACCTATGGTCAGGCCAGTAGTCATGTCGTTTGGTTCACCAGAAACTTTTTTTCTTGCATTACTGGGTTTGAGTTATCTAGCCTTGCTGGGCGGCGGCTCACCTTTGAAAGGGCTGGCAGCGGGTGCCCTGGGATTATTTCTTGGGACCTTTGGGTATCATAGTATCTCTGGTGTTCCACGTTTTTGGATGGATATTGATTACCTGCTTGATGGTGTGAGATTAATCCCGCTGGCTTTGGGTATGTTTGCCATACCCGAGCTATTAGAGTTGATGTCTGGCAGAAGTATTGCGAGCAGTCGAACTGATGGATCAAATCTTAAGATAACTAGTAAACAGGTATGGCGAGGTGTCTGGGCAGTCTTTGCGAGAAAATGGGTCTTGATACGTTCATCAATCCTGGGAGTATTTCTGGGATTGATCCCCGGAGTAGGAAGTGAGACAGCGCCATTTGTAACCTATGGTGCGGCCAAACAAATTTCAAAACGACCACATCGTTTTGGCAAGGGATCAATTGAAGGTGTGATTGGGCCGGAAGGGGCCAATAACGCCAAGGATGGTGGTGCATTGGTACCAACATTGGCATTTGGTGTTCCAGGTAGCAGTGCTATGGTTCTGCTATTGGGCGGATTTTTATTACTTGGACTCCAACCTGGTCCTGAGTTTCTCACCGAAAATATGGATATGGCCTATGGTCTTGCTTTTGTATTGATAGGAGCAAACATCATCGGCGCACTGTCACTCATATTAATTGCAAAGCATCTTGCAAAAATAACACTGATCCCCGGACATTTTCTGTCACCTATATTGGTGGCATTGGTAGTGGTTGGTGCTTATGCCACTGAAAATCATTTTGCCGATGTCCTGTTCGTATTTGTATTTGGTATCCTTGGAACAGGCATGAAGTATTATGGTTATTCAAGGCCGGCACTATTGCTGGGCTTTGTCCTTGCGCCATTGTTGGAAAGTTATCTATTTATTTCATTAAACACCTATGGTCCTATGTTTTTTATGCGACCTATTTCGCTAGTGATTTCTTTTTTAATTCTGATTGGCATATTGATGCCTGTCTTTCGTTATTTTAAAAATAAAAAAAAACGAGACTCACAAATATCAGATTCAGGTGAGGCATAAATGAAAGGCAGGTTAGGAAATATTGTCATTGCAATCATCTTTTTCATCTTTCCCTTGGTGTTATTGTTGATGGGGCAGTTTGTCTGGGAATATCGTCCTAATGTGATCCTGTTTCCATGGATGGCAGGTGTTCTGCTAATGCTTAGTACTTTATGGCTGCTAGTCCGGGCATTTATAAGCCCTGTGGAGGCACTTGAAAAAGAGGGGGAATCAATTGGCTTTAGCGATGATCCACGATCCAGCCTGGTAAAACGTCTGCTTTGGATGGCCAGTGTTTATCCTGTTTGTTACATACTGGGTTTGCTAATGGGTCTCATGTTATTCACCCTTGCTTATACTAGTTATCACAGGCTGCCATGGTGGCAGCGCATGCTGTCAGTTTTAGTTGTGTTCATAATTGTCTATATAGGTTTTTATACACTACTAGGTGTCTCTTTGCCTATAGAACCACTTTGGACCCGCTAGGTAATAATTGAAGGAGTAATTAAATGTTATTACACGAAGGTCACGGTCTACTGCATGGACATATTCATGAAGATGATATTAAGGCCGCTGCTGATTCTATTTGGCGGCAGGAGACAGTGGAATTAACAACAGCGGGGATAGATATAGGCAGTTCAACCTCGCATTTATTATTTGCAAAAATTCGATTGCAAAGAAGTACCCAATCCCTTTCCAGCCGTTTTGTCGTAACACGAAGAGAAGTTATTCATCGTTCACCTATCATGCTTACCCCCTTCCTTGGAGATGGGACGATAGATATCACCATGCTGGAAGACTTTATTCATAAGTCTTATCAGCAAGCGGGTTTCACCAGAAGTGATATTGATAGTGGTGCAGTCATACTGACTGGCGAAGCCATAAAGAGAAAAAATGCTCGTGCAATAGCTGATCTTTTCGCAGAAGAAGCCGGTAAGTTCGTATGCGCGACAGCAGGACATAAATTGGAATGTACCCTGGCAGCTCATGGTTCTGGAGCAGTTGCACTTTCAAAAGAAAAAAATATTTGCATCTTACATGTGGATATTGGAGGAGGCACAACCAAGCTGGCATTAATAGATAAGGGGAAAGTATTAAGTGTCTGCGCCTTTGCAGTAGGAGGCCGATTATTAGCAAAAGATGAAAATGGTACCTGGAACCGGGTCGATGACTCAGCTCATCTTGTCGCAAAAGAGCTGGAGTTGCCTGTAGATCCTGAATCACTAAATAATGTAGTTATCAGAGAAAAAATAGTAGGACGTCTGGTAGATGTAGTCATTGATTTTATTAAATCAGGGGCAACTGATAATTTAGGCAAGGCATTACAGTTAACAGAAGATCTGGAACGCCATGTGGAACCTCAAGGATTAACATTTTCCGGAGGTGTATCTGAATACCTTCTGCACGGAGAGATGAAAGAGTTTGGTGATATTGCCCCTTTGCTGGTTAGCAGTTTAAATAATCAACTTAAAAATAATGTTGACCTTGAAATCATGGATCCCGGGCAGGGGATACGGGCAACAGTCATTGGTGCTTCTCAATTTACGGTACAGGTAAGTGGTAAGACTATCTATTTATCTCATGTTGATATTTTACCAGTCCACAACATTCCTGTAGTTCAATTGCATGTTGACCTGTCAAATACGATTGATGCAAACATTATTAGTAAAGCAATACGTGATGGAATTAATAGAATAGATAAACCCATCGATACCTGTATTGCCATTGCATTTAGCTGGCAGGGAGATCCTGAATATTCACGTCTGAATGCCATGGCAAAAGGGATATGTACTGCGGTGCTAAAGGATGGCGCCAGAACTCAGCCATTGTTGCTCATGATAGATGGTGATATCGCAAATATTATGGGAAATATCCTGATACGTGAACATCATTTTCCAGCAAAGTTATTATCTGTGGATGGGGTGCAATTACAGGAACTGGATTATGTGGACGTAGGCGAATTAATTGACCCGCCCGGAGTTGTGCCGGTAGTAATAAAATCCCTGTTATTTTCATGAGTTCCTTTGATATAAAGGTGTCTGAAAAATGATTGTGGTAAGCTATGTAACTGGTATTAATAATAAATTTATCAGGAGAAGTTAGAAATGAGTGATCAGGAAGCCCCCCGATACGGAATAGATTCATATTTGGACTGGGTGGAAAAAGAAGGCCTGCCAGTCACCGAAGATTACGGTGTAGACCTCTTCAACGTACCTGTGCAGGACTGGGCCAGGCATGATTGCAAGGGTGCTGCGGTTCATCTTAAGGGAAGGTGTGATTTTAGTAACATGCTTCTGTTTGAGATTGGGCCTGGCGCTTCAACAGCTCCCATGAAACACCTCTACGAAGATGTCTATTATGTATTAGACGGCAGAGGTAGCACTCAGGTTGAACTTCCCAATGGTGAAAAGCGTACGTTTGAATGGGGGCCCAGGAGTCTATTTGCAGTCCCATTAAATACCAGGCATCGTCATTTTAACGGTAGTGGCCAGGATAGGGCATTGATAGTCAGCACTACAGGCCTGCCTCTGGTGATGAATACATTTCATAATGAAGCGTTTATTTTTGACAATGATTTTGACTTTGAAGAAAGAAGTGGCAAGGAAAAGTATTTTTC
Source organism: uncultured Gammaproteobacteria bacterium (assembly GCA_943788815.1). Lineage (GTDB taxonomy): Bacteria > Pseudomonadota > Gammaproteobacteria > Eutrophobiales > Eutrophobiaceae > Eutrophobius. The sequence goes on along the minus strand of CALSRS010000001.1, from coordinate 1,450,016 downwards.
TGGTGAAGGTGATCTGATTACCGTTAAACCCGGTAATCATATGTGGGAGACAAATTTCGTACCGGATCTTGCCAGTATTGAATTGCACTCCTGGGGAGATAGAGGTGCGGGAGGTACTAACGTAATGTTTGTTCTAGCTGACAGCTCTATGCACGCACATATTTCGGAAATGCCTGTCGGTACCTATAAGAAGGGACATCGTCATGGCCCCGGTTTTCACGTCATGTGTGTTACAGGACATGGTTACTCGCTGTTATGGTTTGAGGGAGATGAAGACTTTTTAAGGATAGACTGGAAGCATGGTGTAGTTTTTCCACCGGCAGACAGACAGTTCCATCAGCACTTTAATACCAGCCAGAACCCAGCAAGATATTTGGCAACTGGTGTCGGAGGATTACGCTACCCCTTAACGAAAGATAAACGTCGGTCGTTAATAGGTCTGAAGCCTGGCGAAAAAGGAGCAGTATCTACCAGTATCAAGGAAGGTGGAGATCAACTGGAATATGAAGATCAGGACCCAAGGATTCACAAAATCTGGTTGGAAGAAATGAATAAAAATAATGTAGATCCAAAGATGGATAAGTTTGATATTGCCTGACAGGAATATCGACTAACAGGGTTCTGGCAAGGAGAACAGTATGAATCTACTTTTTGATAGATTTAATACCAGTAAGCTACTATTAGTTTTTCTTGGTATTGTTATCAGCTTAAGCGGATGCAGCGGTGGTTCAGGTGATGATGAGACACAGTCTGTAGATCCTGCATCGTTTTATAAAAATGAAGTCTTGCATATCATTGTTGGTTTTAATCCAGGCGGTGGCTTTGATGAATATGCAAGAATGATTGGCAATGAACTCGCCCAGCGAACAGGTGGAACCGTGGTTGTAGAAAACCAGCCTGGCGGCGGCGGACTATTGGCTTTGAACCGTCTTGTGCAGGGACGCCCTGATGGCTTGAGTATTATGTTACTGGGTGGTGAATCAGCGGTTCTTGCTCAGATTACGGATAGACCAGGTACTCGCTTCGATATCATGGAATTAAACTGGTTGGGTCGCGCGCAAATTGATACTCCTATGGTTCTTTGGAGTAAAGCAAATCCCGAGCGTTCTTTTGATGAGGTAATGAATACCATTAAACAAGATGGCTCAACCTGGGGTGCGAATGGACTAACGGACAATATTTCGGATGCTGAGTCTGCCATGGCAGAGGCACTTGCACTGACGCCGGAACAATTTGGTGTGGTAACCGGATATTCCGGTAGTAGTGAGGTTGCGCTGGCGGTAGTAAGAGGTGAAGTAGACGGCATCGTCGTATCAAACAGTTCCGCTATTAATTATGTTGGTAGTGGTGATGAAGGAATGGTTCCTGTTGCGACATTTTCCCGCAACCGGGAACAGACGTTCTTTCCTGACGTACCTACAATTTTTGAGCTGGCCGATATGAGTCAGGAAGGTGAAAGCTGGGTAGATTTCAGATTTAGTGTCACCGAGGTAGGAAGAACATTTGTGACCCATGGAGACGTAGCTACTGAAAAAGTCACCTATTTGCGCGGTAAATTACATGAGATACTCACAGATCCTGAATTTATCACCATGGCAACACAGAGAAAGCGTCCAATTAATTATATGTCAGCAGAGGATCAGGAACAGTTGGTAAGGAATATCTTTGCTGGCCTGTCTGATGAGCGCGTACAGGAAGTCAAGCATGTGCTCACGGAAAAATTTATTAGATAGATCTCATTTAAATATCCGTGAATACATAATCACGCAGGTCAATAAATGCTTGTGATCAATAATAATGACGTCATGACCTTGCTGGATATGGCGGATTGTATCAAGGTTCAGGAAGCCTCATTTCTTGGAATCGACGATGGCAGCTCTGTTCATCGCCCCCGTATAGATATGTATGTCCCCTGCGAACGTGAAGATGGCTACTGGCGGTGGGGTACCATGGAAGGTGCGACCAGTGTGCCTGGCCCCTATTTTGCTATTCGTATGAAATCTGATGTGATTACCTGGTCTAGTGATGAACTCAGCGGGCTCGAACGTGAAGATAAATATTGTGTAAACCCTGGTACCTACTGTGGTTTGATAATGGTATTTTCCACCCGTAATGGGGAGCCTCTTGCTTTTATTAATGACGGACATTTACAGCATATGCGGGTAGGTGGAGGTGCAGGTCTGGGTGCCAAATATTTGGCCAGAAAGGATGCAGACAAGGTTGGGATAATTGGTTCTGGTGGAATGGCGCGTACTTATCTGGATGCATTCTGCAAGGTGAGAGACATCAAGGAGGTCAAAGTCTATAGTCCCAATCCTGATAACAGAAAACTTTATGCCAAGGAGATGAAAAAACTACATGGTATATCTGTCATTGCAGTTGATAGTCCTGAAGCTGCCGTGGATGGTGTTGATATTCTTGCCACCTGTACCAGTAGTATGGTTCCAACCGTTAAAAAAGAATGGTTAATGCCTGGTATGCATATCGTCAATCTTAGCCCCTTTGAATTAACTGAGGACATATTTGAAAAAGCGGACATAGTCATAAGACAGGGGGTGGCGGGTGCCGTGGCGGGAAATGGAGATGATGATCCAAGAATAAAGTCTGGTATCGGTAATAGTCCACTGGCATATATCGCTGGTTCAGAATCGGAAATGCAGCGCTTGCCCGCTGAACAACACCAGACATTATTTAGAAGGGATTTTCCTGATTTTAATGATCTGGCCCATGGGCGGATATCAGGCAGGACAAATGATGAGCAGATTACTGCATATATAAATGCAGGGAATCAAGGTTTACAGTTTGCCGCTGTCAGTGGCCTGGTCTATGAGGCAGCACTTGCCAGGCAACTGGGCAAGCAATTACCTACTGAATGGTTTTTACAGGATATCCGGGACTGAGGGATGTCAAAGCTTGATGTCACTCTCGCCTGTGGGCTTTACGACCGTACTCGTGGCTTATTTGACGGTACTGTTAAACCTGAAGGTGTGAACCTGAATTTTCTCCCTATGGTGCCGGGAGAAACCTTCTGGCGAATGTTGAATAATAATGAGTTTGATGTCTCTGAATTATCTCTATCCTCCTATACGATGCTTCGCTCCAGGTGCGATGAGCGATTTATCGCAATTCCTGTTTTTCCATCTCGTACCTTTCGTCATTCTGGCATATATATAAACACAAAATCAGCTATACGATCTCCAGGCGATCTAAAGGGAAAAAGGATAGGTGTAGGCGATTATCAAATGACAGCCGCAGTCTGGGTACGTGGATTATTACAGGATGAATACGGTATCCAGCCCCAGGATATGAACTGGTTAACCGGAACAGCAGTGCAGGAATTTACATTGCCAACCGGCATAACTGTTGAAAAATTTGGGAGTGATAACCCCGAAGTCCTTTTAGAAAATGGAGAGATAGATGCATTGATATCAGTGATGATGCCAGAAACACTGAAGAGAAAAAATAGCAATATTAAGCGTCTTTTCCCTGATTATAAACGCGTAGAAATCGACTATTACAAGCGAACGGGTGTGTTTCCTATTATGCATACCCTGGTCATTAAAACTGCGTTGTACGAAAAGTGCCCATGGTTGGCAATCAGTCTTTACAAGGCATTTGCCGAGGCAAAAATAAGAAGCTATAGATATATTTATAATACCGATGCACTGACTACAACATTGCCCTGGGTGGTAAATGAACTTGAAGACACCCGCGAATTGATGGGTGAAGATTTCTGGGATTACTCGATAGAGGGAAGTCGACCTACCCTCGAAACTCTGTTTCGTTATCTATATGAACAGGGATTGACTGAAAGACATATGCAGATCGAGGAACTGTTTGTTAATAATATTAAACCCGACATGTCCAACTACCTTCATGGCACTAGTGAAGACAGATAACCACCAGGTTTAATCAGAACATTGACTACTAATCGAAGTATTAGCGCATATATTATCGCATCGCTGCCGCCATTGTTCTGGTCTGGGAATTTCCTGATTTCGAGAATGTTAAGGAATGATATTCCTCCATTACAAATGTCGTTCTGGCGATGGGTCTGTGCTTTTTCCATTTTACTCTTGTTTTGTTTGCCCAGAATAAAAGAACACAAAGAGCAGATAAAGAAAGAATTAAAGTTTTTGATGTTGCTCGGCTTGTTTGGTGTGACCTCATATAACTGTTTTATCTACAGTGCCATGCACTACACGACTGTTATTAATGCCAGCATCATCAATTCTGTTATGCCGGTGGTAACTTTTCTGTTTGCCATGATCTTTCTAAAAGAAAAACCCATGATCAACCAGCTTGCAGGTGCCGCAATTTCCATACTAGGGGCATTGTTTATTATATTTAGAGGAAATCCATTATTGGTACTGTCCCTGTCTTTTAATCCAGGTGATATGTTAGTGGTTTGTGCGTTGGTATTCTGGTCAATCTATACTGTATTAATCAGATGGCGTATGACACGTTTGCCATTAATAATTTTCCTGTTTGTCACCATGGGATTTGGAGTATTATTTCATTTGCCATTAATCGCAGTTGAGTTCTTTTACAAAGGTGGATTTAGTTTAAGTCCCGAGATCGCTTTAGCGCTTTGTTATTTTGCTATTTTCCCTTCCATACTCGCTTACATGGCCTGGAACAAGGCTGTTGAATTACTCGGGCCAGGAAGGACAGTGATCTTCATCTATCTTTTGCCTGTATACGGTGCTGTCCTGGGGAGAATATTTTTACATGAGGAATTCCTGTTCTACCATGTAGTAGGCTTCATGCTGATATTTGTCGGTATGCTCATGGTGACCCGATTTTCTCACATCGCATCTACGTAGTTATATATATCTACAGATTAGATTCTCAGCTACCAAAAATTATGTAAATAATACTTTTAAATCAAAGTGATATAACCATGAATATTCTATGCTTTGATTAGTCCTTAAAAGCGGTTGACAACCCATATCTCTGGTCACACACTAGAGCGTGTAGTAGGGGGGATTTACGCTGTATATCGATAAAAATAGAGATTTTTACGATCTCCCTCCTTTTTGCGCATGTCACTTACGAGCCTAAAGAATAATGATGGATTGGAGAGAGCCTATGCAACGATCATATCAAAACATCCTGACATTTTTGCTGAGTATTTGTTTGCTGCTCAGCGGTTCCGTACGGGTGATGGCCCAGGATATTTCAACACTGCCAGCGGAGATCATACGCTATGCCGACGCAGTCTATGTTAATGCCACAATCATGACCCTGGATGACCATGAGATGAACTCTAACCCGGGGACCATTGTTGAGGCGATGGCAATAAGAGACGAGGTGATTATTGGCTTGGGGAGTGAAGCAGAGGTCTTAAAGATGGCAGGGCCGGATACGAAGGTGATCGATCTTCAGGGTAAGATGGTGATACCGGGGATAATAGAGAGTCATGTACACCCCATGGGGGCATCACTGGAGATTGCGCGTGAGAAGTATAATCTCAAGAGTACCCCGGAAGGGTTTGCACTGAGTATGGAAGTGGCGGCGAACCCGGACGAGACCATGGCAAAGGTGGCTCAGGCGATGGAGTTATTGCTTTCAACGATACAGCCGGCCCCGGAGGAGTGGATAAATATCTCCTTGTTACATAATCCGGAGTTAGGATTTTCCTCACCGGCAGATGTATCAACGTTGATGAGTGCGCCGCGCTTATCGGATGTGAGTATCAGTCGGTCGGACATATCAGAAATTGTGCCTGATTATCCGTTTGTATTATCGAGTGCGTCATCGATATTGTCGGCGCCTGAGGCGAATGTGTGGTACCACATTACGGTAGGACCGAATGGCGAAGAGGTATTTGAACGTGTCGTGGAATTGCAGTGAGGGGGAAGGCAATGAAGATTAGCAAGGTGAATAAACTTGGATTATTTTGGGTTCTGTTATGCCTGGGTATGTCCGTTCAGGCCAGTCACAGGGCATTGCTATTCAATGATATGGCTACGGAGAAGATTCTCGACATGTGGCCGGACTTTGCCGAATCTATCAATAATGAATCTCGAGGAATGGAAGATCCCGGTGCCAGATCATTAATTGTCCAAACCGGTTTGAGGTCACATATCAATAATCTGTTGCGGGAACAACCTTCTCCTGCACAATTTGCTGAAGGATTTAAATCTTTGGCTGATGACTTTTATTCTCCTTCCGGTATGACTACTTTTGGTTCACGTCTTGATACCGCGGATGTTGTCTCTGGATTTCAACATATCCTTCGTGAAGAAAACCGCCTACCAGTACGGTTTACCTGGAGTGCAGAAACCCATACCCAACCCATACCAGCGGCCGCTGCTTCAGGCTTATATGCAAACATTGGTGTCCAATGGCAGGGGATCAATTCCAATCCCTGGTTATGGTTACGGGGTGTCAGCAGTGAAGGTGGATGGGATGCACCAAACCGGGGTTGTCAGGGAGACGATCTACCGGCAAAGCCCGGCGTTGACCGTGTGCAAGTCAAAGAGGTATTGGAAATATGTCCAGATTTTACATCTCCCAATGTGCAATCACTAATCCGTGCGCTAAACGCGGGTTGGCGGTTTGTTGCAGTTCATGGTGTTGGTAGCCATGGATTTCGAATCTTTGTCCAGAAACTTGAGGAAGCAATGCAAAAAAATCCTAGTGTATTGAACCTGGATTACGTGCGTAAATCCAGGCATGGTTTTGCCCATGGCACCCTGACTGGTGCAATACCTGAAGTGATGGAAAAGATTAAGCATTATAATATTTATATTCCAATCAATTTACGTCGCGCTCTGGCTATCGAGCCGGAAAATATCCGCCAGAATTATGGTGAACCAGGATGGGAATTTTTAGGTCCTGTGAAAACCTTGTTGGATATGGGGGTAAAAGTCGTAGGGGAAGCGGAAATCGGCCATCCTGATCCTACTACCTATTTCAAGCAGGTGGATGTATATGTCAATCGAGAGATCAGTAAAGGCACCAGTGAAGGCAGACCCATTCCCGAAAATTTTGGTGAGGGAGAAATCTATATCCCTGAAGAAGGCATCGACAGGGTCGTTGCATTAAAGCTCATCACTAGCCGTTCTGCTGAATTTCATTATGCGGAAAACAAGATTGGTACCCTGGAAATAGGCAAGTTTGCGGACTTTGCTGTCATAGATAAGGATTTCTTATCTGGTCCGGATACCGAGGTTAGAAAGAACAAGGTGTTGATGACGGTATTGGCAGGGGAGACGCGGTATCGGGATCCGGATTTTAATCTAATAGAAAGATAATGTAGATATGAGTAGTGAGGGATGAAGTGTCGATATTTATCTGGAGTAACCGTTGAACTTAAACTCTAATCTTATAAAAAACAACTTCAGTATTTCACATGTTCACATCTACGCAATAACGCCATGATTCCAGGGTGCCGACACATCAACCCTCATTTTTATTTCACCCCAATATCATCTCTATGTGCCTGTTCTATATACCAGTCCCGGGCTTCAGGTGTCAGCAATTCATCTGTATAGAGATCGTTCACCACATCGGTGACACATTGTATGTACCGATCTCTTGTAAGTATCTCATAGGGAGCTAATATCCCCGTCTTTTTGCCTTCCTTGTAGCGCACATGCCAGATTTGCTGGATCGTTGGTCGAGTCATGCGGTGACCGCTGCCCGTCATGTCTACCAGGTACCCCTTCCGGTTTAATGGTTCCAGCCACTCTTCCTGGAATCCAGGCGGTCTGGGCTGATCTTCATTAATCTGGGGACGGACAACCGTTAAATAAGGAACAAATAACGCAGGAGAAGAGCCCACTGACGTGCCATCTGGCCGGTTCATATAAGTCCTGAAGACACCCCTTGGACATGCGGTATACGGCAGATGTATTGCCGGACCAGTTTTGGGATCAATTTCCCATACGTCTGCTGCGGCTACTCGGGTCTCTGGTGGTTTTCTGCCTTTGAGTACCCAGTCAGCCAGGGCCTGGCTTAATGCATTTGCAACACCACCAATATCAACCATCTCTTTTGCCAGTTCGGGATAATCAAAGGCCTCAGCTGAGGCATCAGAATGACTGACACCTGCTATTTCATATGATTTCCACATGTCCCCAAGACCTTTTTCAATATTTATCCTGGCATTCTCACGTTTGTAATGAGTATAGGTTGCAGGCACGCGCTCAAATACACGGGGAACGGTTGCCGTTCTGCCACCGGAATATAATTCATGGATAACCTCAATGACTGGTGACATAAACCGGGTCTGATCATCATCTATGTTTAAGGTATCGGTATCGGTTGGATTTAAACGGAATGAACCAATCTCATCAATCACTTCAGCTTCCCAGAAATAGGCCGTGGATCCCCGTCCTCCAGCGCTGTCGTCTAGATAAAAACCATCAAATAATTTATTTCCCTCGTGGTCTGTATTCATTCCTTTGACTATCTGAAAGCTTCGCCCCATAGCACCGCCGGCTGAATGACCTCGAAAAAAAATTGCTTCTGGTCGTCTTCCCAATTGCATCTCGACATAATTTCGACTGATCACGGTATAGTCTCGCATGAGCCCCAGGTTTTCATTTAATGCCATACCGGGTTTTCCAGGTCCTCCAACCTCCATATCGTTATCCAGTATTGCCGTAGTGGGTATATCGATGGAAGTTCCTACTGAGGTGGCCGCATCTCTTCTCGTCCAGATAACAGCATAACCTTGATCAATCAGTGCCCCTGCAGATTCACTAGTTTCATCATAGCGGTTAAATTGCCTGGGTTTCCTGGGATGCATACGCAGTGGTGGGTAACGACCGCCACCGTGGACCAGTACCCACATACTGCCATTCCAATCATCCGTGTTTTCAGGTATTAATATCTCGACGCTGGCAGGTGTTGAAGGGGTATATTGATAACTTGCAACTCCGGGGATGAATGGCCCCATGATGCCCCTGGCCTGCCAGATTAGCGCATGATCGGAAAAAAAATGCTCCTGACCTTCTCCTTGCGCACCAGTACCCAGGGGGGGAAGTACCAAAGAATTAACTGGCGCGTATCCAAAAACACTTCCGCTAATTGCTATCGTCACCTGCCGATAGGGAGTGCCGTAAGCATTGGAGATTTTTTTCTCAGAAACGATCTGACATTCTTCAGGCCCGACTAATCGTTGCTCAACATCACCTGGAGCAGGACCTGCAATATTTACTGACCAGCTATCTACAGGAAGATTAAATGGTGCCATGTACTGGTCAAGTAGTGGGCAGTTTGATTGTGCGGACGATGGATAGGCCATTAGTAATATAAGAACACTGAATAATCCATGAGCTGTATTCTTCATAATCTCGACCTCTTTAATATAACTATTTGTATTTGAGTCTCCTGAATGTGTAAAACCATGTCAATAGTAGTGTAAATTTCACAGTTTTTTGACTGCACATTATTTTCACAATGACTCAGCTAATATGCAGATTATTAAGGAGTTTTTAATTTTTTAGCTTGTTGACATCCCCTGTTACAGGTCACACACTTATATATCATAATTAGAATCAATAATTCGATAATTATGAAATTATATCTCCCGCACTCGGGATAACACTATCGGATAAAAAAATTTATAGTTTTTTTATTTATCCATTGGAGAAAGATGAATGCAACGATCAACTCTTAACTCACTGACTTTTCTCTTGGGCCTATGTTTCCTGTTAATGACACCGGTACGACTGATTGCTCAGGATATCTCCACCTTACCCTCGGCGATCATTTAATATGCTGACGCGGTGTATGTGAATACCACGATAATGACCCTGGATGATCATGAGATGAATTCCAATCCCGGGACGATAGTCCAGGCCATGGCGGTACGTGACGAAATGATTATCGGCCTGGGTAGCGAAGCAGACATCTTAAAGATGGCAGGTCCCAACACCAAGGTCATTGACCTACAGGGGAAGATGGTGATCCCCGGTATTGTGGAGAGTCATGTACATCCCATGGGAGCGGCCCTGGAGATAGCCCGCGAGAAATACAATCTGCGCAGTACACCTGAAGGCTATGCATTGAGTATGGATGTGGCGGGGAATCCGGACGAGACCATGGCTAAAGTGGCACGGGCGATGGAGTTACTACTATCAACTGTTCAGCCTGAATCTGAAGAATGGATCAATATATCTTTATTACACAACCCGGAGTTGGGATTCGGTTCACCCGCAGACGTATCGACGTTGATGAGTGCACCGCGCTTATCGGATGTGAGTATCAGTCGCTCAGATATCTCTGAGATTGTGCCGGACTATCCGTTTGTGTTGTCGAGTGCCTCATCGATATTGTCAGCGCCGGAGGCAAATGTTTGGTATCACATTACGGTGGGTGATAACGGGGAAGAAGTCTTCGAACGTGTTGTGGAACTGCAGTGAGGGAAATGATGATGAAGAATGAAATAATGAGCAAGATTGGCGTATTGATGATTCTGCTGTGTCTAGCAGTTTCTGTGCAGGCCAGTCATCGGGTAATTATGTTTAATGATATGGCAACGGAGAAGATACTGGATATGTGGCCAGACTTTGAAGATTCTGTAGACAGTCAGGCCAGAGGAATGGAAAGTCCCGGTTCAAGAGCCGTCATCATTCAGGCGGCTTTACGATCACACATAAATAATCTATTGCGAGAGCAGCCATCGCCACCGCAGTTTGCCGATGGGTTTAACATCCTGGCAGATGAATATTATTCTACTTCTGGTATGACCACATTTGGCTCTCGTCTTGAGACCGCCGATCAGGTCACTGGTTTTCAGCATATCCTCAGGGAAAACAATCGTCTGCCAGTGCGATTCGCCTGGAGTGCAGAGACCGCAACGCAACCTATGAATGCTGCTGCAGCAGCAGGACTGTATGGCAATATTGGTGTGCAATGGCAGGGGATCAACGCCAACCCTTGGCTTTGGTTACGCGGGATTAGCAGTGAAGGAGAATGGGACGCCCCGAACCGTGCCTGTCTGGGGGATGATCTAATGGCAAAGCCAGGTGTAGATGCTACGGAAGTCAAAGAGGTGATAGAGATCTGTCCAGATTTTGATTCACCAGTGGTACATGCATTAATAAGAGGACTTCAAGCTGGTTGGCGATTTGTCGGCGTCCACGGTGCAGGTAGTCATGCGTTTAGGATTTTTACCCAACAACTGGAACTTGTTATGCAGAAGAATCCGGGTGTATTAACGCTGGATTATGTAAGAAACTCAAGGCATGGGTTTGCGCATGGCACTATGACAGGTGCTGTACCAGACGTGGTAGAAGGCTGGAAGAAATATAATATTTATGTTCCGATTAACTTACGTCGCGCATTGGCTATCGAGCCTGATAATATTCGTCAAAATTATGGTGAACCTGGTTGGAAATTTTTGGGTCCAATAAAGACATTGCTTGATGCTGGTGTCAATGTAGTAGGAGAAGGTGAGATTGGTCACCCTACACCTGAAACCTATTTTGACTTAATGGATGTATATGTAAATCGTGAAATTGAAAAAGGACTGGAAACAGAACGAACAGCACCTGCAATCTTTGGAGAAGGTGAAGTATTTTCTCCAGAAGAGGGCGTGGACCGAGTCGTTGCTATGAAGTTATTTACGATTCGTTCGGCTGAATTTCATTATGCAGAAGATAAGATTGGATCTCTGAAAGTGGGCAAGTTTGCAGACTTTGCAGTGATAGATAAGGATTATTTATCCGGACCAGATACACAAGTCAGAGACAATAAAGTATTGATGACTGTTCTTGCCGGTGAGACCAGATATAAGGATCCTGATTTTACGCCGGTGGAGCGTTAGAAAATTAGTTTAAATATTTAAAATCTAGTAAGGATTTCATTATGTTCAAAAGCAATTCAATGTTTTTTCGCACAATAAAATGCCTGCCTTTATCATTATTAATATTAATGCAGGCAAATGCATACGCACAATCATCAGACCCGGTCGTGATTGAACTGTCTGACACAAAAATTGGTCTATCAGAATTTGAAGCCACATTTAAGGTATCAGTCCGTATGTTGGCGGCACAGCAAGGTATTCCACTTGGGAATCAAGACGAAAGCGTTATAGAGCGTTTACGCAATCAGTATTTAGGACAACGTGCTAATGAACTTGCTATGGTCCAGGAAGCCACTAAGCGGGGAATTGCGGTTACAGACTCTGCTGTATTGGCTCAGGCTGCTGAAATACGCGAGGAAATATTATCCGATACCAGTATTACTGAGCCACTAGATGATGTGCGCTTGTTGGCATTAATAAGAGACAAACAAATGGTGGCAAGCCTTTCGGAACAATTGCTGGAGGAAATAGTTGTTCGCCCCGGTGATGTAGTCGTATTACATCATGATATCCAGGATGAGATTAAAAAACCGGAGCAGATTTGTCTTAGACAAATTGTGGTTGATGAAGAGACTACAGCAAATCAATTAATGGCGGACCTGGAAAAAGGTGGTGATTTTATTGAGCTTGCAAAGCAACATAGCACTGACAGTAAAACTGCACAAAAGGGCGGAGACATGGGTTGCTTTTCAAGAGAAGGGCAAATAGCACGCTCAGACTTTGAACGTGCCGCATTTGCCGCAAGCTTAAATGAGCTTGAAGGACCGGTTAAGTCAGATTTCGGATATCATTTATTAACAGTGTATAAGAAAATTCCTGCCCATGTTCCTACATTGAACGAAGTATTTGATGAACTAAAAAAGGAAATAAGGCACGAACGCCTGCCTACAAAACTGATGGAAATCACCCAAAATAGTGGTGTTAAAACTTTTCCAGAAAATTTGAACTAAGAATAGTAATAAAGGTGAAAGTTAACTTAATTACTAAAGATATCCTACGAATGCCTTGACCAGAATAACGAATGAGATATATGAACTGGTTAAACTAAAAAGTTAGAAACCGTAACCCATCCAGATCCTGTATATCAACCCCCTGTAAAGCTCAATATTAAACAGGTGCTCAAACAGCATATAGATAACCAGAGTCACGACAACGCAAACAATAAGAGAGAGCGAGAGTTTTTCCTCTGCAACCAGATTCATCAGGAAAAATATGAATACTGCCATACCAACGTAATGTCCTGTCACAAAAATCAGTATTAGTAAAAATATCATCCAGCCAAAAAAGCTGGCAATTCCGTTGAATTCCTTATTCTGAAAACTTAAAGTCTTTTTAAGGTCACCCATTACATCTACACCATGGGCTTCCTTCAATCCTTTTTTAAGCTGGAAACCGGTGAGTATCAATAGCGGCACCAGGATAACTAGAGGTGCTCTGGCAGATACGAAGTCGTATGTCAGTGCCGTAATAAAAGCAGCTACCACCATAAGTGTGATAAAAATTGTGAAACAGATTTCGAGAGTTTTCTTATTATTAGACATAGATTTTCGGATCCAGAGGATTACTCTTTTTGCTTGTTTTGTTTTTTGTCACGGATTATGCCCCAGATGTTATAAGCCAGGAATCCAAAGGTGATTATTGCCAATGTTAGAGGCACTGGGTCGAGAATAAAGTATGGTCCTGAAAGTTGCACGGCAAGATAGAGGTTTTTCTCAATGGCGAATCCGAGCACAAATCCTATTAACATAGCAGCTCGTGAGTATTTCAATTCTTTCATAAGATAACCAAGTATTCCGAAAATCGCCGCAATACCGATATCAAACCAGGAGTGATTTACAGCATAAGCCCCGGTAAATATGATGCAGATTAATACCGGTACCAGCAGGCTGGACCTCAATCCAGAGGCACGTGTTAATGGGTTCACCAGAAACATGCCTAATACGGTCCCGATCAGGTTGCCAAAAATTATCGTAAAAATCATGATAAACACATAGTCCACATGTTCAGTGAGCATCTTTGGACCGGTCTCTACACCCAGTATGAAAAGCCCAGCCAGCAGGATGGCCATGGATGAACTGCCAGGTATTCCAAATGCTACTGTTGATGCCAGGGCTCCACCTTCCACCGCATTATTAGCTGATTCCGGGCCTATGACTCCCTCAATATTTCCCTTACCAAAGGTTTCTTTGGTCTTGGAAGATTGTCTGGCATGACCATAGGCAACGAATGCTGCTGGTGCGCTACCAAGACCAGGTATCAATCCCATTGCCGTTCCAATCGCGCTGCAACGCATGACCAGCCACCAGCGTTTTAAAGTTTCAAATATACCCTGAAAAATTTGTTTCTGGGTTTCTTTGGCAGACAGGCTGCTGTTTTTTGCTTCACCAACCAGGGAACCGCCTTTTACCCAGAGGTCAAACATTTCGGCTACAGCAAATAGCCCTAGAATAACGGGAACCAGTTCCAGGCCGTCTCGAAGTTCAAGTAAGCCGAAGGTAAATCGTTCCTGATTCGTGACATTGTCCAGACCTACCATTGCAAATAACAGGCCAGCGAGGGCAGACATGATGCTCTTAACCAGATCACCTTCTTCCAGTGCAGCAACAAATGTTAAAGCCAGGATCACCAGGACAAAGATTTCAGGAGGACCAAACAATAAAACAACCTGTTGTAATGCAGGCAACAATGCTGCAAGGGTAACGGACCCAAAAGTTGCACCCATCAGGCAGGCCATCATTGCAGCCCCAACGGCAACCCCTGCCTGGCCGTTATTTCTCATGGGAGGGCCATCAAGCAGTGTTGCAGCATTCTGACCGGTTCCAGGCGTGCTGAAGAGTATAGAAGTCAACCCTCCTCCCTGCGCGACTGCTGCATGGGCTGCCAGTAAGAAGGCAATTCCCGTGGCTGGTTCCATGGTATATAAAAATGGTATCGCCATGGCAATTGCGAAATGGCCACTGAGTCCAGGAATTATCCCGACTACGAGACCAAATAATGACCCAACAAATAAATATGGCAGTACGGAGGGACTAATTGATGCAAAAAAACCAATCCCCAGTCCTTCGAGAATACCCATAATTAATGACTTCCCTAGTTATATTTTATAGAAGAATTCGTGATTTCAAATGCAGGCCAGGACTAAAGTTGACCGCGAATTGCCAGTATAAACAATTGTTCTATTTCTTCGGGCATCTTGGTAGCACTCATTGTTATATTTGTCATGTCTTCACCAGTGGCGTAATCAAATGGTCTGCCAGCCTGTTCCGCCTTTTGTAAAAGTTCTGGATCATGCAGGGACTTGTTAAATGCTTCCCTTAAAAATGCAATCTTGTCTGCAGCTGTACCTGGAGGTGCCGCAACAGAGCGACCCACCTGAATCAACGCATCCCAGGCTGTAAGAATGGCCCTGGTGCGTTCCGGGTCATCTGTTTTATCTATGTATTCAAAAACGGTGGGTACATCTGCAAGGTCTGCCAGGCGTTCTTTGCCACTCTGAATAAGTATAAACTCCATACCCGATTCTACGCCATCTTCAGCACTACCCCATGAACCCCATGTGCCAATAATATTTCCACGTAGCATGGATTGCCTGATAACTGGGGAACTATCAAACCCATGGATAATTTCTACATTCATGTTGAAGGCCTCCTTGGCAACTACTGCGTCAACGTAGGTACTGCCACCCAGACCCGTGGCACCAATCTTTATCAGTTCCTCAGAATTTAAAATATCATCAAATGCTTTAATATTACTTTTACTTGAAAGAACCAGGACGCGGGGATCCGCAATAATACGACCAATGTATTCAAATTTATCGAGCTCATAATCAGCCCCTTTAATACCGGCGAGCTGACTGGTAATCAACGCACTGCCGTTGATGATTCCAACAGTCAGCCCATTATTTGGTGATGCATACAGTTCGTTTACTCCACGCATCCCCCCTGCACCAGGCAGGTTTAATACATCTATCCGGGCACCTGTATATTTTTCCATAAATGGTGCAATCAAACGGACATATTCATCATATCCACCACCAGGGCTATATGGAATAACCCATTTAATCACCTTACCATCATAAAATGCTGCCGCGGCATTGGGATCGACGACTGCGTCAGAACCACCAGCGGTGTTAGCACCCTGTTGAGTGGGTTTATTGACCATCAATCCTGCCACTATGATGACAGCCAGTAATGCTCCAAATACGGATAACGAGATGATGATTTTTTTATTCATTTATTGTTACCTTCCCCTACCATGATCAATATTGAAACGAATAGTTTGCAAACGTAATTAATTCAATACACAAGCTACAAAATCATACACGTAAAACCGCAAATCGACTAGATTTTGAGTTGAAAATTAGTCTCGAATATCCTGTAAAAACCAGTCTGTGGGGATTTCCTGTCCCAGGCCCATTTCCTTAATTTTTTCATAAACAACTGCCCCAACCGCAGAGAATTGCAGTCCCTGGTTTCCAACGTTTCGATAAAAGGTGATTTGCTCAGGACTGGTCCTGCCTTCGGCCTTACCAGAGACGAGATCGGCGAAATCTGGTTTGTCGCTGCCTTTACCCCTGTCTTGAAAATCAGGGTCATCACCACCGAATCCCGGCTGCGGGTTTTTCTCAGGAATCCGCTTCATTTCTTCGACAGAACCAGCGATAAATGCCGCGGGAGATAGTCCGCGTTCTGCCTGAAACCTTTCAGTCATTTTCATTTGTAGCCCTGCCGTTCCCTGACGGATGACCACATCGAACTTGTTAATGACTGAGTCGGGCATCTCTCGTCGCCCGAGATTGGTTACATGCATGCCCGGTTCCAGCCAGTCGCCATCATAGACTGGTTGCATGGAGTCGGTACACGATGACAGGATGTCGCAACCCGCTACAGCCTCTTTTGCGGAATTTACCGCAATCACATCTATCCCCAGTTTGTCTGACATTTCTTCGGCATAGGTTTCACGATTTACGGCGGTAGGGGAATAGACCCTGCATTGTTGTATGTCGCGAACACAGGCAAAGGCTTCAAGGAAGGTCCTGGCCATACCGCCAGAACCCAACATACCCACAACATGACTGTCTTCTCTGGAAAGGTATTTGACCCCAAGACCAGCACCACCACCAACACGCATGTGCTGCAGGTTGCCATCATTAATGAACGCCAGAGGTTCGGCATTTTCTGTGGAAATTAACAGGATGAGTCCACAATAGGTTCCAGGTTCACGGCAGTATTTTTTCTCGGTCCAGTTTCCATTTTCATCTTTAGGCCAGTGCATGATGTCGGATTTCATGCGGATAGCGAAGTATCCATCATTCGCCCCTTCCATACTGCCCCATCGAAAATAGCCATCGTCACGTTGACAGGGGACGTACATGTCTATCCTGGGGCGATGAATTGCGCCACCCGTAGGAATTTTTTGAAATGCCTTATCCTGTGCTTCTATACACATGTCCATCGTCAGGACCTGGTTAACCAGGTCATTGTTAATTATATACATAGGTAAAACCTCTATAGATTAATTCGGGAGTTATTCAAAAAGATTTAATTATATGACGGGATTTACACGTCTTTATTTGTAACTAACTTCTACCTATTAGCACCAGTTTTGTCAAATATTTCTAAGTGAGGAGTGAGGAGTGAGGAGAGGGGAGTCGTGTGGATGTATGAAAAATCAAAGGCCTTGATGCTTTGATCCTCGTCTAATTCAACCTATTCGTTAGGTATTAAATGTCGGCGTAGGAAAAATTTAAAAAAATACACACTTCACTCATCACCCCTTACACTTCACATCGAAGCAACGGTATAATGCAATTCTCAATAATATATATTCCAGAAAAAAAATACTTTTATGGAAGTAATCAAAAATGACCCACGATACTGAAAAAGAACATAGTCATTATTATGATCCTGATCCGGGGCATACCCATGATGGATATTATGTTGGCCCCGATTTTGAAGGGAACATCGAAGACCATCCCTTGTGGCAAAGAGAAAATGTAACCCTGACCAGTGTCGGGATTGATATTGGTTCTGCTGGAACACAAATCCTCTTTTCACATCTGCATTTAAAAAGACAATCTGTGGATCTCTCAAGTCGCTACCTGGTGGTGTCACGTGAGACATGGTATGAATCTCCCGTCAGCCTGACTCCCTATGAAAGTGAAACTTTGATAGATGCAAAGGCCCTGGGAGAAATCGTGGACCTGGCATATAACCAGGCGAGAATAAATCCGGATGACATCGATACGGGTGTCGTGATATTGACAGGTGAGGCATTAAGGCGGGCCAATTCAGAGAGGATAGGCCAGATCCTGTCAGAGAAATGTGGTGAGTTGGTATGTGTTGCCGCGGGTCATCACATGGAAGCCATGTTGGCGGCTCATGGTTCAGGTGCTGTGCAGTTATCTCATGATGAAAAAGAGCGTATCTTGAATATTGATATAGGTGGTGGAACTACCAAGTTAAGTATTATCGACAACGGTTTAATTCAGGCGACAGCCGCCTTACATATCGGTGGTAGATTGCTTGCTGTAAATGACAAGGATGAGGTGGTGCGTATAGAACCAGCAGGTCAGTCACATGCAAAGCGGGCAGGGCTTACGCTAAATTTAGGTGATTCGGTTTCCAGTGATGATCTAACAACGATTGCCAGATCCATGACCAATGATCTGGTCCATGCGCTTACTGACAATACCTTGTCTGACAATACAAAAAATTTATATTTAACAGATCCTGTTAATAGTTTCGAACATATTAATAGCGTGGTTTTTTCCGGGGGTGTTTCAGAATTTATCTACGAGAGGGAACCCAGAGATTTTGGCGATCTTGGACCGTACCTTGGAGAAGCAGTCCGTGAATGTATTGCAGATGGGAGATTGCCCTGGAAAGTAAATCAAGACAGTCAGGGTATCCGAGCTACCGTACTGGGAGCATCAGAATATTCTACTCAGCTTAGCGGCAATACAGGTTATATAAGCGATTCAAAATCACTACTACCTAGAAGAAACTTGCAGGTTGTGCATACCCCTTTTGAATTTACGGAAACATTTGATAAACAAGTGTTGGCAAATGAAATTCAAAAAACAATGCAAAATTTTGATCTCACAGGATCAGATGCCGACCTTGTTCATTCCTTTCACTGGGAAGGGCATCCAGATTACAAACGAATTCGCGCCTTTGCAGACGGCATAAAAGCTGGATTGGAAGAACGAATCAAACGAGGGAAACCGCTATTTATCATTCTGGATGCTGATATAGCATTAAATCTTGGTCGAATTCTAAAAGAAGATCTCAATATCGATAATCCGGTTTTAGTGATTGACGGAGTAGCACTCTGGAATTTTGACTATATTGATCTCGGCAGGTTGCGTGAACCTTCCAATACCGTACCAGTAATGATTAAGTCACTGGTATTTAAGGACGTGTCCGGTGATAACAAGCGATTCGAACGCTTACAGTCCGAGCAAGACAGCTGATATGGTTATTCAATTATGAATGGTGAAGTTATAAAAAAGAATCCTGTCGCAGAATGGTTTCGTAGTAATTCAAACCGAACTTTTATTCTCTACCCGGGCGTTATATTTTTAATAGAACTGCTAATTCAAAAAGGAGAATTGTCATTGGTACTTTGGGGTACTCCGTTTATGCTTTGGGGGTACCTGCAATTCAAATTTTCTGGAAAATACCGTAACAGAATCGGCAGAGGAGGACCGGGCCTAAAAAACCCACCAGAAAACCTGGTCACTACCGGCATTTATTCCTATACCCGTAACCCCATGTACCTTGGTCACTTTATCTACATCACCGGAATTGCCATCACCTTACAATCTATCGTCGCAGTATTATTGCTGATATTTACCTTGATATGGTATCAACCTCGGGTCGGAAGAGACGAAGCGAGGTTGATGGAAATGTTTGGTTCAGAATATGAGGAATACATGAAACAGGTAAAACGCTGGTTACCGGGTATTATTTAATCATTTCTTTGCCTTTTCCGCTTCTCCCCCGTCATTCCCGCGCGACCGCCATGGACGGCGGAAGTACTAGAAATGCAGGAGCATTTTCTAGTAAATGCGGGAATCCAGTAAATAAGAATACGTTCTCAGGGATGTTCATCAAATAATTTTGATGCTGGTATACACCAGCATGACGGGCCTAACGTAAATTGATAAAACGTCATACTGGCGGAAGCCAGTATCCAATCCATTAAAGTCCACGATACGGGTGGTGAACATTTTTGTACTGGATTCCCGCCTGCGCGGGAATGACGGAGTTGTAGCATCACTTGACTAAGTCTGTATGTAGGGCAACACAATCTTGCCCACACCTCACACCTCACACCTCACACCTCACACCTCACACCTCACACCTCACACCTCACACCTCACACCTCACACCTCACACCTCACACTCAATTCCTGATGTTTTGCAGAAACCAATCTGTAGGAATCTCCTGTCCTAGTCCCTGTTCTATGGCTTTCTCATAAACCTTACCTGCTACGGACCAGAATTGTTGTCCTTGAATATTGCCTCGTTCTGAATAGGAGATTTGATCATCACTGGTACGGGCCGATGATAATCCTTTGGTTACAATATCCTCAAATGTCACCGTATTTTCTACCGGTAACCTGCCGTGTCCCTTTTTACCAATGTGCTTGTGTTCGAGCTTATGCATGGATTCGGGTTCTGCTGCATAGGTTAGAAATTCATCAGACACACCGAACTCTGGTCGTCCCCAGGGGGCAGTGGCGTCACCGAGTCGTAAGTAAAGATTAATTCGATCAAGCAAGGTATTACCTGGCGTTCCACCTCCACCAATATAACCACCACCACCAATATTTATAACATGGTCGCCCGGCTTAATTAATTGGGGATCGATTACCGGCACTGCACTGTCTGTCAGGGCAGCAATGATATCGGCATCCTTGTAAACTTGTTCAGGTTTATCGCAAACGACCACTTCAAGTTTATATTTATCCCTGACTTCATCTGCATAGGCTTCACAGTTAGTTCGGGTAGGACTGAATACCTGTAGTCGTTTTATTTCTGGACGTACATGCATGTAGGCGGCAATGTGAGAACGGGACATGCCACCGGAACCCAACATGCCCACGGTATGACAATCGTTGCGTGCCGCATATTTGACGCCAAGACCACCATCTGCCCCGACGCGCATATGTTGCAACTCGCCGTCATTAATTATGGCCAGGGGTTCACCGTTATTCACATTCATCAAGATAATAAAACCACAAAAGGTACCTGGTTCACGGCAATATTTTTCCTGGGTGATAGCTCCCTGGTATTCGGTTTCATATAAGATGTCTGACTTGATACGGATAGCAAAATAATTATGCATGGAGCCACCTTCCATGGAACCCCAACGATAAACTTTCTTTGGATCTTCAGTCGGTATATGAACATCAATTCGAGGTCGGCAGACTGATTCACTTTTTACATGCTGGGTATAAGCATCTTCCAACACGTCTATGGTATCGCCCATGGTGAGGACCTTATCCACAATTTCATTATTGATTAGTAGCATTTTTTCTCCACGTTAAATAGTATTTTTTGAATTATGTTTGCTTGTCAGTCACTTTCCCGCGAAGGCAGGAATCTACATAGATTAATGTATCATTCTTTGGATAAGACTTCATTTATCTGGGTCTTGGCTACCATCAGCATGACAAAGTAATGGAACGTGCGACTACATGGATGCAGGTGGTACAAATCCATGGATGGAATCGATAGAGTCTAGTCTGGAACGAAGACCGATGGCGACTCATGGAGACAAAGCCGAGGTGGGAATCGTATTAAAAGAAGGGCTTAATACTGAAAATAAAAAAAGGCCCCGTAAACGGGGCCTTTCACTTTGTCGCTTAGTTAACGGCGTGAGTGCCATAACGGTTTTATCTAAACTTATACTGGAACTGTAAACCATAGCTGAACCATTGACGTGAGGTGACTTCTTTGTCTTCACGGCCTTCTGGTCCACCATCAGTACCCACAGCGGTATAAAATTCAGGGAAGTAAGAAAACCCTTCGGATAACATGTTACGTCCCCAGAAAGTCAGGTTCCATTTGTCATCCATGTCAGCCAGACCAATATTCAGGTTGATGACTTTACGATCATCGTACTTGGTGATTTCATCAAAGTCTTCCGTGTTATAGATGTAACCATCAATAAAACTGGCTCGACCACTGAAGGTGTATTTCAGGTTGTCCGTAATCGGATACCACCAGTCCACGTCAGTAATGATCTTGTACTTCGGTGTCCGTGGTGCCCGAGCGCCGGAACGGTCGATGGTGCCAGAGGCAAATCCAAGAGGATTAAGAGTTGCATTACCCTCTTCAGCATCACTGATACATGGTCCGGTATCGGCATTCGCAAACTCAGCATCGGTACACCCGGCACCAATGAAGCTGACCATCTCGCCGTCCATGAAGGCACCAGCGATGCCCAGGGTCAAGCGGTCAGTCGCCGCCCAGCGGCTATCAAACTCGATACCGCGGGTACGCTGCTTCCCAGCATTGGTGGAGATACTGTTCTGGGTCTGCAGTTGTTCAGGCACCGTGGTCGCAAGCTGCAAGTCACTAATGGTGATCTGAAAAGCGGTGATGTTGTAGTTTGCAGCACCGTCCAGGAATGTTCCCTTGGCACCAATCTCAAAGTTCTCTGCATTCTCAGCCAGGAGCGGGAAGGCGTCCAGGTTAGATGGCAAAGAGGCCGTGGAGATATCAGCACCGCCGCCCTTGAAGGCACGGGACCACTTGGCGTAAAGGGACATGTTATCCGTTGGCCGGTAACGCAGAGTGACCTGCGGGTCTAAGCTGTTATCGTCATAAGGACGGTCATACAGCAGGTTGTTACCGGTTTGCGCCCGGATACCCCAAACTGCAGGTCCCAGGGCAACAGGTGAAGCGGTATCCCAGGCCTCAGGTGTGGTGCGGATACCCCGTCCATCTAGTATGGCGTTATGGGCTTCAGAAGATCTGCCGAGTCTGCCAGGGTTATAGGCATGGGTCCAGTAACCGGCGCCAAAACTACCGCACTGGTTACGTGATCCCTGTGTTCTAGGATCGGTAGCATCACCACAATCGATGATGGATTGCAAACCACTTCCTGGTCCGACATAGGCACCACCTTGAAGCAGATCGACACCAATTCCGCCAACCTCACGATACCTATCTGTACACCGGGCAACCCCATCGCCACGGTCTACGCAATTGTTATTGTGATCAGTACCCCAGATGACACCGTCGCCTACCATGTCGATACCATTGGGTACGGCGACACTATCAGGGTCAATATCATAGATCCAGGTATGAGCAAAGCCCTGAATATGTGAGGTCTTGCTGATGTCACTATAGCGTGCACCCACGTCAAGAGAGGCTTTATCATCCAGGAAGTTAAAGGTCACACTGGCGAAGCCACTCATCCATTTCGTGTCCTGCCAGGCATCCTGGGAACGTGCAGGGCGTCGGGTGTTGGCGCGTATGGTGATGGTTTGATAATCAGGGTCACCAGGGTTACCCAGGTCCAAATCTTCGCGTTGGAAGGAGACACCAGCTTCCCACTCAATCTGACCACCACGTGGAGAGGCAAAGCGGAGTTCCTGACTAAACAGGTTAAAGATCTCACCACGATACTGCACGTTGGTGACCACTGGTGAACTGGAGTTGTCATGGTTGGATTTACGCTTGTAGTCGATATACCCGGTGTTGGAGAACAGTGTAATACCGTTATCGAACTCGTAATCTACGCCAAGTCGGTAGTTATAAGCGTCCATGTGATCATGGGCATTATTATTATTCATAATGCTGGCAGAGACCCTGGACAAATCAACGATGCCGCCCGCGCTGTCTTCCTGATCCACGCCATCAACTGGTGCGCCCAGGGGGACATTACCGGCCTTGTTACCAAGACGTTGGTAACCATTGGTAGCACAATCCTTGGGGTAATGAATTGCCTTCACAGGATAATCGGTTTGCCCCGGGATAGTGTAGGCACGCTCGGTTTGAGGTGTGATCCCTGTTGGGGTACGACAAACCGCGATACCTTCTGCTTCACTGCGGCGTTGTGCATATTCAGCCTTAAAGGTAGCCATTAAGTTATCTGTAGGCGTCCATTGCAGGGTCATACGACTTGCGACTTCTTTACCATTAGGGAATTTATCACCTGAAATCACATCGGTGATATAGCCACCGGTCTTGTCGAACTGGCCTGCCAGGCGGATACCCCAGGTATCAGAGAGAGGACCACCGACACCGCCTTCAATACTGGCGCGTTCCCAGTTACCGTATTCGGCGGTGAGGTCACCTTCCCACTCAGCAGTAGGTTTCTTGGTGGTCAAGCTGAAGGCACCGGCCGTGGCGTTTTGGCCAAAGGCGACAGGCTGCGGACCACGCAGGACTTCGATACGCTCGAGATCTAAAAATGCGCCCATGATCATAGAGGTACGTGAAAAGTGAACACCGTCTACGAAAATTGGTACAGCGCCTTCGAGACCCAGGTTGTTACCGGTGGTGCCCATACCACGGACAGCGATGTCCTGGTCCTGGGTACGCACATCGATTTCAACCGATGGTGAGAAGCTAGACAGGTCTTCCATGGTACGGAAGCCTTGTTTGTTTAAAACGTCGCCAGTATAGGCTTCGAGTGAAATAGGCACTTCCTGGATAGACTGGTCACGACGCTGGGCCGATACCACTATTTCTTCCAGTACCTGAGCGTGAATGGTTAGAGGTGTAAGTAATATTGGCGCAAAGAATGTGCTGACAATTGCACTCAATATTAAATTTCTCGGAAATATATCTGGTTTCATTAATTTTTCCCCTAAGGTTTTAAATTAGAATATACTTAGAGTTATAAGTAAAAAATCCTTATAAAACAATAAGTTAGCTAATAGTAGTATATTTAGGTTAAAACACAACAGTTATTTTAATTGTTGTACGTATTGTCTTTAATCTTGAATAACTCTGAGAGAGAGGCAAAGGTGATATTCGGACGGATTCTTCTACATTTGATTTGTTGCAAATCCATACTTACCTTTGTTGAATATGAGTATAGAAATTATCTAGCCAATATACATCAGCCTGATCGAACTTTAATGAGTAATAAAATCTGATAATGCAGATGAGAAGGATTTTTTGTTTGAAAATTTATGGACAAAAAAAAGGCCCTGTTTCCAGGGCCTTTAAGTTTAGTCTTAGTTTCGGCGCGTTGCCGTAACTGAATTATCTGAAGTTATACTGGAACTGAACGCCGTAGCTGAACCATTGACGTGAGGTGACTTCTTTGTCCTCACGACCTTCGGCATCGGCATGGAATTCGGGGAAGTAGGTAAAGCCCTCTGATAACATGTTACGTCCCCATAAGGTGACATTCCATTTGTCATCCATGTCGGCCAGACCAATGTTCAGGTTGATAACTTTACGGTCATCGTACTTGGTGACTTCATCAAAGTCTTCCGTGTTGTAGATGTAACCATCGATAAAACTGACCCGACCGCTGAAGGTGTACTTCAGGTTATCCGTAATCGGATACCACCAGTCCACGTCAGTAATGATCTTGTACTTCGGTGTACGTGGAGCCCTGGCGCCGGAACGGTCGATTGTTCCTTCAAGATCACGATTGCCCTGAATTGCTTCAGACTCAGCTCGGCTGATACACGGTCCGCTATCGGCATTTGCCAGCTCAATATCGGTACACCCGGCACCAACGAAGCTGACCATCTCGCCGTCCATGAAGGCACCAGCGATGCCCAGCGTCAAGCGGTCAGTCGCCGCCCAGCGGCTATCAAACTCGATACCGCGGGTACGTTGCTTACCGGCATTGGTGGAGACACTGTTCTGGGTTTGCAGGGCTTCAGGCACCGTGGTCGCAATCTGCAGGTCACTAATGGTGATCTGGAAGGCGGTGATGTTGAAGTTCGCTGCGCCGTCTAACAGGGTACCCTTGGCACCAATCTCGAAGTTCTCTGCATTCTCAGCCAGGAGCGGGAAGGCGTCCAGATCAGAAGGCAGGGAGGCTGTGGAGATGTCTGCACCGCCGCCCTTGAAGGCACGGGCCCACTTGGCGTACAGGGAGACATTGTCTGTTGGTCGGTAACGCAGGGTGACCTGCGGGTCTAAACTGTTATCGTCATAAGGACGGTCATACAACAGGTTGTTACCAGTTTGTGCTCGAATACCCCAAACTGCTGGTCCCAGGGCCACCGGTGATACGGTATCCCAGGCCTCTGGTACGGTACGGATACCGCGGCCATCAAGTATGGCGTTATGGGCTTCACTGGATCTACCGAGTCTGCCAGGGTTATAGGCATGGGTCCAGTAGCCGGCGCCAAAACTACCGCACTGGTTACGTGATCCCTGTGTTCTAGGATCGGTTGCATCACCACAATCGATGATGGACTGCAAACCACTTCCAGGACCAACATAGGCGCCGCCTTGAGTCAGATCGACACCGATACCACCAACGATGTTATATCCATCTGTGCATCGGGCAACCCCATCGCCACGATCGACACAATCGTCTTCATGGTCGGTACCCCAGATGATACCATCGCCTACCATATCAATACCGTTGGGTACCGCGACACTGTCCGGATCCACATCATAGATCCAGGTATGGGCAAAGCCCTGAATATGCGAGGTCTTGCTGATGTCACTGTAGCGTGCACCGACGTCCAGTGACATTTTGTCATCCAGGAAGTTAAAGGTCACACTGGCGAAGGCACTCATCCATTTGGTGTCCTGCCAGGCATCCTGGGAACGCGCTGGACGACGGGTGTTGGCGCGTATAGTGATAGTTTGGAACTCAGCATTGCCGGGGTTACCAATGTCTAAATCTTCACGTTGGAAGGAACCACCAGCTTCCCACTCGATCATGCCACCGCGTGGGGAGGCAAAACGGATTTCCTGACTAAACAGGTCAAAGACCTCACCACGGTACTGTACGTTGGTGATAACCGGTGAACTGGAGTTGTCATGGTTGGTTTTCCTCTCGTAGTCGATATAGCCGGTGTTAGAAAACAGTGTGATACCGTTATCAAACTCGTAATCCAGTCCCAGGCGGTAGTTAATGGAGTCCATATGGTCATGGGCACTATTATTTTCCATAATCGTGGAAGAGACCCTGGACATATCAACGATACCACCGCTACTGTCTTCCTGGTTCACGCCATTGACAGGTGAGCCCAAAGGCACATTACCTGCCTTATTACCAATGCGCTTGTAACCCTCATCACAATCTGTGGGATACTGGATGGCCCTGACCGGATAGTCGGTCTGACCGGGGATCGTATAGGCACGTTCGGTTTGTTCAGTCAGACCTGCGGTACGGCACACCGCGATACCTTCTGCCTCACTGCGGCGACGGGCATATTCAGCCTTGAACGTCGCAGCAAAGTTGTCCGTAGGCATCCACTGCAGGGTCATACGGCCAGCCACTTCTTTACCATTAGGGAATTTATCACCAGTAATCACATCGGTGATATAGCCACCGGTCTTGTCGAACTGACCTGCCAGGCGGATACCCCAGGTATCGGAGATAGGACCACCGACACCGCCTTCAATACTGGCGCGTTCCCAGTTACCGTATTCAGCAGTGAGGTCACCTTCCCACTCGGCGGTAGGTTTTTTAGTGGTCAAGCTGAAGGCACCGGCGGTGGCGTTCTGGCCAAAGGCGACAGGCTGTGGGCCACGCAGGACTTCAACACGTTCCAGGTCCAAAAACGCTCCCATAATCATGGAGGTTCTGGAAAAGTGAACACCGTCTACGAAAATTGGTACAGCGCCTTCCAGACCCAGGTTGTTACCGGTGGTGCCCATACCACGGACAGCGATGTCCTGGTCCTGGGTACGCACATCGATCTCAACGGAAGGTGAGAAGTTAGAGAGGTCTTCCATAGTACGAAAGCCTTCTTTGTTTAACACGTCGCCAGTATAGGCTTCGAGTGAAATAGGCACTTCCTGGATAGACTGTGTACGACGCTGGGCCGTGACCACAACCTCTTCCAGTGCTTGTGCGTGCAGTGCTACTGGAAACAGTAACGCTGGCGCAACAAGGGCACCGAAAATGGATAATAAGCCTTTAAAGGCCATGTTTGGTTTCTTCATTTGTTTGTATCCCCTAAAAGATTTGAATCTAAATAATTATTTAATAAATGCTTATACAACTAAATATAGGCATAAAGGGAATATATCTTATTATTGCAATAAAACTCAAGTACATTTGTAAAAATACAACAATATACAAATTAATGTAATAAAAATAGTTAGTAGACTAAATTAATATGATAGCGAGGTGTCTCAAATTAGCTAAAGTCAGTCTTTAATAAATCGAAAATATTCTGTGAATGAAATGATTTAAAAAGTTGAATGAATAATTGGAAGCCAAAAAAAAGGCCCTTACAAAAGGGCCTTTTTAACTATTGGTTGAGAATTACCGCCAGTTATAAGTGAGGTTCACCCCGTAGCTGGCCCAGTTCCTGGGACTGAGGTTGGCGGGTTTGATGATCCTCGCCTCTACTGAATCATTTTCCGGGAAATATTGAAGTCCTTCACTGAAGGCATTTCTAAGGTAAAAATTCAGGCTCCAGGTATCATCCATATCACCGACACCAACGTTAAAGTTTGCAATGATACGTGTGCCGTATTTCAGTATCTCGTTAAAGTCTTCAACATTTACGATATAACCATCGGTGTAGTTCATCTTGGATGAAAACTGATATTTAAGGTTATCACTTAATGGGTACCAGTAGTCTAGATCAACTATGAAGGACCAGTTTGGTGTACGAGGTGCATCAGAACCTGATCGATCAATCGTTCCTTCCAGAGAGTCATCTCCTACCAGTGCATCAGATTCATCTTCACTGATACAAGGTCCAGTGTCTGCCTGCTCAAACTCAAGATCGTTACAGCCAGCACCCTCGAAGGACAACATCTTGCCGTCCATGATTGCCCCAGCAAAGCCGAGAGTCAGGCGGTCTGTCGCTGCCCAACGGGTGTCCCATTCAATTCCTCGGGTGCGTTGCTTGCCAGCATTGGTTGAGACACTGCCGCCACCTAGATCACCGGGTGTAGTGGTAGCAATTTGAAGATCATTGATGGTGATATTAAAAGCCGTGATATTGTATTGAGCAGCACCATCCATCAGACTTCCTTTAGCTCCGATCTCCCAGTTTTCTGCCTTTTCATCCTCGATGAGAAAAGCATCTTGATTATCTGGTAATCCTGCGGTGGAAACGTCAGCGCCACCACCCTTGGTTGCTCTGGCCCACTTGGCATACAGGGACATATTGTCTGTGGGTCGATAGCGCAGGGTAATCTGCGGGTCAAAGAAGTTTTCGTTGTAATCCCTGTAATAGATGTCATTACTATTAGCTCGACGAATTCCCCAGAGCATAGGGCCCAGGTCGACTGGTGACAAAGTATCCCAGGCATCGGGTATTTCACGGGTCTGCCAGACATTAGTGTAGAAACCTGCGCCATACGACCCACACTGACGGGTCCTGGGATCTGTTACATCTCCACAATCAATGATGACATCGACAACATCATTATCACGCGACCTGTCTGAACAGTCTCTCCACCCTTGTATCCCCTGGCCGCAACCATTGTCGTGATCCGTTGTATAAATTACTCCGTCTCCTGCTGCATCAGGGCCAGCCCCATCGGTATCGATACCATCAGGATCAACATCGAATATCCAGGTGGCACCAAATCCCTGGATATAGGATTGTTTACTGATGTCAGTAAAGCGCGCACCGACGTCTATGGAGGCCTTATCATCCATGAAGTTGAAGGTGGCAGCCGCAAAGGCACTTAACCACTCGGTGTCCTGTCAGGCATGCTGGGCACGGGCGGGGCGGCGAATGTTGGCGCGCATGGTGATGGTCTGGAAACGAGGGTCACCCAGGTTGCCAAGATCCAGGTCTTCTGTTTGATAGAAGACACCAGCCTCCCATTCTAGCTGTCCTCCTCGTGGTCCCAATGCCCTTAACTCCGTGCTGAACATATCAAATTTTTGTCCCCGGTGTTGAAGGTTGGTGACGATGGCGGTACTGGAATTATCAAAGTGGGTGGTTCGTTCGTGGTCGATGTAACCGGTATTCGAACTCAGGGTGATGCCATTATCAAACTCATAATCCAGACCCAGACGATAATTCATGTCATCGGCATCATCGTGGGCCTCGTTATTTTCCATGATGGATTGCCCAACGGTGGTGATGTCTATTATCCCCCCTCTGCTATCTTCCTGATCAATCCCATGGACGGGTTTGAAGAAAGGTTGCGCGCCCTCACGTATTCCGGAGCTGCGGTCAAAGCCGTCTTCACAAGCTCTTGAAATGGGCTGAACATTGGCCACATCATCAAATATGGTTGCCCCGGGAATCAGGATAGCGCGTTCTGTCATCCGAAATTCGCCAGTTTCTGTCAGACAAATCACATGGCCATCACCGCCCTTACGGCGCTGTGCCCACTCTGCTTTCAGGGTAGCTTGAAAGTTATCGGTAGGATTCCATTGCAGGGTGATCCTTGCAGCTGATTCTTCTCCCTGTGGAAACTTGTCTCCGGTGATAATATCGGTAATGTAACCGGAATCGAGTCGATCATGCTGACCAGCAAGGCGAATTCCCCAGGTGTCATTAATGGGTCCACCTATGCCGCCTTCTACACTCTTGCGTCCCCAGTTTCCAACCTCTGCAGTAACAGTACCTTCCCATTCAGGGGTCGGCTTTCTGGTAACCAGGTTAAAAGCCCCTGCTGTGGCGTTCTGGCCAAAGGCGATAGGCTGTGGTCCGCGTAGTACCTCGACCCGCTCCAGATCCAGAAATGCGCCCTGTACCATTGAAGTTCGTGCGAAGTGGATACCATCATTAAAGATCGGTGTTGCTGCCTCAAGACCAAGATTATTACCGGTAGTCCCCATGCCACGGATGGAGACGTCCTGCTCCTGGGTACGCACGTCGATCTCCACGCTGGGTGAGAAGTTGGACATGTCCTCAATCGTTCTGAAACCTTCTTTGTTAAGCATGTCTCCTGTATAGGCCTCAAGAGATATTGGGACCTCTTGAATGGATTGCTCACGGCGCTGCGCCGTTACGATAATTTCTTCAAGCTGCTGGGCAGATAGGTTTATCGGAAAAAGAAATGCAGGTGTAATAAGAATGGTAAATAAGCGTGTACAGATATTCATGTTCATTAATCCCCTTTATAGTCATAATTTAGTATTGAATGATCTACACAACATTATTAACACTAAGCATAGGAGAGAAATATCACAAATACAATGAAATTGTAAAAATACAACAAATGATAATTATAACTATAAAATACAGATAGTTATAAGTCGCTTTAAGATGAAGTTAATACGTGAATACCAATGCAGTGTTTTAAATGAGAAATGTCTCTATTTCATTAAAATTTAAATTAACGAGGTATTTTCTATATGCGTCAAATCCAGTTTGAGTGTGGTTGTTAAATTCCTCGACTATTGGTACAACCATTTTAATGCAGCAAGAATACCCCCAGCCAGTTGTCGGGGTTTTTCAATATGGCCGTAATGGGTCATTGGGAGATCAAACATCATTACTCGGATTTGCGCATCAGGATTCTTCTGGCGAAATTCGTTGGCAATCAGCAATTCCCTGGCTTCACTGATATTAGTATTCCAGTGCCCCGTGTCCTGACGGGCGGTGGTCCAGATCATACGTTTATATCCGGTATGCGGTAAATCCATAGTGGTAAACAGGTCGCCGATTACTTCATTGGTATCTACCCCAAATTCGTTATCTTCCAGTGTCTCTGTAATTTGCCCAGCAATATAGTCGGTTAAGTAGTTTGCACTGGAGTGTTCGTAGTCCTGTAGCGGTTGTTTGAAATCCGTTTTCCGTCGGCGTTCCAGGTCCTGCCAATGGTCAGCCATTTCATACCGCGTTTTTGTTTCGTCCCAAAATGGGTTTAATGGTCCAAGGTACCCTCTGGTGTAATCTTCAGAAGGACGTGCCTTGATTTGGGAGACATGTGGATACTCACCAGGCTTAATGACGCGACGGAATCCCCGCATGGCATCCAGTCCTGCCGGGCCACCTGTGCCCCAGCCGATCATTCGGTCTCCAAGTCTGTCTTTTAGCGAAGAGTCCTTGAGTATGTACTGGATCTCACCACCCGTGGAATGGCCTATGATACTGATGGGGCCAGTAGTGGTGGCTTCAAGTAGTTGTCTGACGCCTTCAGTGATGACCTTAAAAGTGTAGCTTGCATTTCTTACTTTTAATTCCTGTTGCGATACGTCTCTGTCAAGCACGTAGCCGGGAATTCTTTTATCGAGTTCATTTTCAGTCCATCCGCCATGGCGAAAGTTTCCGGGAATGGTAACCAGCATGACCGGTATTTTCTGTGCCAGATACTGTCCAATTCCAGGACGGTTTAGTGAATCCACATAAAATTCATACCAGTTGGATGCGCCACCGTTTATGATGACTAACGTTGGCATGCCTGGGAGTGGATCATTAGGTATCAGGTGTAACCCGGGGATATCCCAGTCCAGTCCATACACCTGGTAACGTTGTTCATGCCACTTTACAGAGTATCCCAATTTTTCTGCGGGTAGTTTTTCCAGATCTCGGGGATCAAAGGCGATGCCAGGTGCGGCGTCTGCCAATGCCTTAACAGTCATTCCATCATCTGGCAGCTCCCAGCCTAGTTGTAAAAAACGGTCTTCAGACACGGCATGATAGGGTTGTGCATTTTTCAGCATGCTTATGATTTCCTGTTCTGAATTGGATTGTGCGGATACTGTTGTGAAATAGAACCCTGTTAGAAAAAGAATTCCATATTGACTTAATCTGGAAATTACCATTATTAACTCCTGATTGGTGATATTTTATCGGTTGTATGTCTTATTCTATGAATAATCTCATCAGATCACCAGAACTTGGGATTGAGAGTTATTAATCTATCCCTATATTGTTCATAATAGAAGATGTAAATTAACTGCTTATCTCATCAAGATTAAGTTTTCTGAGGAAGAAATTAATGTATGTAATTGACTTTACTAAAATCAAGGTCAGCTGTGAAAACTGCAGTTTGCATGAATTATGTCTCCCCAGGGGACTAGAAAAAAATGAGCTGGAAAAGTTGGACAGTATTGTTAATAGAACACAACCACTGCATAAGGGAGATGTCCTGTTTCGTTCTGGTGATACTTTTACAAATATTTATGCTGTACGTACAGGCTGTATCAAATTAACGACCAGTACCGAACAGGGCGAAGAACAAATAATTGGGTTTTATCTGCCCGGTGAGATCATAGGTCTTGATGGGATTGAGAAAGATATACACAGCTGTACGGCCGAGGCGCTGGATACCAGCTCCTTATGTGCTATTCCGTTTGATAATATGACGACTGTCTGCACACAGGTTCCGTCATTAAATCATGAGATGTTTCGGGTGATGGGCAGAGAGATCTCCCATGAAAACCAGTTACTGCTTACCATAACAAAAAAACATGCCGAGGGTAGGATTGCGACGTTTCTATTGTCATTGTCCGGACGATTTAAACAACTTGGTTACTCAGAAACTGAATTCAGACTGGCAATGTCGCGCTCAGAAGTTGGAAATTATCTCGGTCTAACCTTTGAGACTGTTAGCCGGAGTATGAGTAAGTTGCAAAAGCAGGGTTTGATTAGTATTAATCAAAAATATATTACAATTGAGGACATGGACTCTTTACATCACATCTGTAATGAAAAAGATCTTCCCTCAAAGGAAAGCAAGACTGCCCCTTGAATCTTTTCTAAGATTTTCATTTTGTATTTCTTATTAATTTAATAATTGATCTGGATCAAAATCCAGGTTTTTTCCTCATGTTAGCCTCCCAACACTACCAAAATTATTTATAAAAATTTGTCTTTAATTTGGAATGGATTTCGGTTTTTAGAAATTTCAATATTCTTTTATTAAAAGACAAATCAAGTTAGTGAAAGGAGTCTAGCTATGCTTACAAAAGAAAAAAATGATCAAATTACACAAACCGGTCCAGGTACACCTATGGGAGATGTGTACAGGCGGTACTGGTTGCCAGCGCTGCTCGCTGAAGAACTTCCAGAAGCGAATTGTCCACCGGTACGAGTACAGATATTGTCAGAATTTCTGGTGGGGTTTCGTGATTCAGAAGGTCGTCTTGGATTAATCGATGAGTTTTGTGCCCATCGTTGTGTGTCTTTATGGTTTGGGAGAAATGAAGACAAAGGTTTGCGCTGTCCTTATCATGGCTGGAAGTTTGATATCAATGGTCAATGTATAGACGTCCCTTCAGAGTCTCCAGAATTTTGTAAAAATATTAAATTACAGTCATACCCATTAGTGGAAAGGGGCGGTGTATTGTGGACCTATATGGGGCCACCAGACAAGCAACCTCCGCTGCCTGAATATGAGTTTTGTACAGTGCCTGCAACTCGCAGGTTTATCTCCAAACGTCATCAGGAATCCAACTGGTTACAAGCACTCGAGGGTGGGATAGATTCCAGCCATGTTTCATTTCTGCACAGCAGTAATCTAGAGGATGATCCCTTGTTCAAGAGTGCTGGTGGGAATAAATACAATATTCAGGATCTTCAACCGGTATTTGAAGTTGTGGAAACACAAGGCGGTATTGTAATTGGTGCGAGACGTAATGCCGAAGACGACCAGTACTACTGGCGTATTACGCCATTTCTAATACCAAGTTATACCCAGGTACCACCGCGTGGTGACCATCCGGTCCATGGTCATTTCTGGATCCCTATCGACGACGATAATTGTTGGGCCTGGAGTTATGATTACAAACCCGATCGAGACCTTACTGAAAAGGAGATATGGGCCATGAGTCAGGGTAAGGGAGTTCATTGTGAGTACGTTCCTGGTACTTACATTCCCAAGGCAAATAAGGACAATAATTACCTGATGGATCGTGAGGCACAACGAATGGGATCAACCTATAGTGGTGTAGAAGGTATAGCCATTCAGGACGGTTCATTACAGGAAAGCATGGTAGGAATTAATCCCATTACAGGTAGGCGCGTTGCCTGGGGAGGAACAGTTGATCGAACCAAGGAAGCCCTTGCACCTACCGATAAGGGAATAATGATGGCCAGGCGTAAAATGTTTGATGCTATAGACGCGCTGGCCAAGAATGACGAGACACCGCCGGGAGTCGATCCTGAGCAACAAAAGGTCCGTTCTGTTTCTACCTTGTTAAAAAGAGACAAGGTCTTTCATGAGGAAGTTGAAGAAGTCCTGCGTGTCAATCCTGGAACCGGGCATACCTCTGTGTAGCTGGGTGAAACGATAAAAGTAAAAATTTAAATGTAAATTAAAGGGGAGCAGTTGCTCCCCTTATTATTTTACTATTCTGTCCAGAGACTGGCGTCGTATGCCAGCTTCCCTGCCACAAATGTCAGATCGATATCCAGCAACTCCAGTTCGTGATCAGGTACTTCCAGAAAATTTCCATTTAATACAACCAGGTCGGCCCATTTGCCAGGTTCAAGTGACCCAAGATTTTCCTCTTCATTAATAAATCGGGCGCCATAGGATGTGATCATACGTAGCGCTGTTTGTCGATCAATCGCCTGGTTCGGTCCAATTACCTTGCCATTATCATCAGTTCGGGTCACTGCATATTTGATAATTTTCATAGGGTGGTTGTGACCATCAGTTCCCTCGAAGTGGACATTAATACCCAGCTCAATCAGGTCTTTCACAGGTTGAATATTGTCCAGTTGATTTTCATACTCATAATGTAAAGCGGCCACACCATTGACCATACGTGGTTCAAATACTTCTCCAATATTCAGGGCGAACCTAAGCTTGTCATTGTATTTTAAAATCATAGGGTAGTTATCTTCATGCCAGATGACATTATGATCATAGGCATTGGGTTTTAATTGATTAAACAGGATCTCACCTGAGTAGGCATTTTCAACCGCATCCAGGACCACCTTCATGGCACCACTGCCCATGTTATGGTTACCACTGGTATTCCACCCGTATTTGTTTAGTAATCGCATGGTGTTCCAGTCCGTCATGTATCTTTGTTCATCACTCAGGTCTTCCCATGACATGCCTGTAACAGCCTCACCTGTCCACTTGTTCCAGCCGTAAGGGGTTCCCCCCAGATCCGGCAGGATCTTGTCTTTGGGCTGTATGGTCAAGATTCCCGAAGGGCTATTGGGCCCGTCGTCCAGTGAGGCTAGTGCGGCACCCACAATTTTTACCATGGGGCCATTTTGTGGATCGTAAAGTGAAAAATTCACAAGATTCCCGATACGTTTGAGGTATTGTTCAGGAAATGGATTTTGCCGAGTGAAGTCATGGCCAGGGTAGACCCGCATGGTTAATTCACCTTTATGAAACAATTCATTCAACATACTAATGGTCAACCCACTCATATGTCCGGTAGTGGTCGTTACACCAGAACTAAGATAACCAAGAAATGATGCCTTGGCCTCTTCCAGTGCACCTTCAATATATTCGCGTTTTGGATAAGGTCTGACTTGCCAGCCGACAAAACCGGTGGCCTCGTGAAAGAGTTCTCCTGTGGCCTCACCGTCCTCGTCTTTTTTTACGCCGAAATGGTCGCGGGGTAGACCCATGGCAAAGGCCCGTTCCAACATGGAGTGATTCACTTTGACATCACTACTGGTATAGAACAGCGCCAATGGATTGTCCGGCGCAAGCTCATCGATATCATCGGCGGTCCAATGGGAGGCCTCTAGCGGATAATCTTTGGGCATATTGATAAAGACAGGATCACCGCTATGGGACTTGCCTAGTACCTCATCGATAGACCGTAATAATTCTTCGAGCTCTTCGCCTTTAATTCGACCAGATAAAAAGCCGTCTACCAGTGTGTCTTTATAGATATCACCACCGGGTACTGAATTATCTCCATCGTTATATATATAACCTGGCGTGACAGTTCTTCCCCTGAGATCAACCCTGTCTGTTTGCGGTCCTGCCAGCGCCAGCATATCTGAGTTGGACCCTGTTGCTAGAATTTTTCCATCACGAACCGCAATGGCATCAACAACTGAAAATTCGCTGTCTACTGTGAGTATCTGACCATTGTGTAGCACCATGTCAGCATAGTTCATTAGCAGTTGTGATTGGGCAGAGACCGTCGTGGATACAATTCCTGCCAATATTATTATCAGACCATTGGTTATCTTCTTCATGTCAGACCTCATAAGCGATTGATTCAATTGTTATTGTAAGATAGTAGTGCAAATTCAGTTTCGTAAAAATGTATTAATTGTGCAAGCTATGATTGATAGTCGATAAATTATTTCTATCCATCTGATCTTAAAAAGATAATTCCATTGCTTGATAAAATGCCAATTTTTACTGATTTGCTGGTAATAGGGACTGTCGATATACTCAACTAACAACTTCAAGTAGTTAATTTTTAACTCGCCGTGGGGGAGTATCAATGAATAAATATTCTGTTGTCAGTCTACATGCACGTTTCATTTTTATTGTTAATTTATGTCTATTCGTCAGTGGTGTCAGTTTGGCACAGGATGTCCCATTACTGGTTCCGCTAACAGATGTGTCCACCAACAAACTGCCTTATATAGTTGCAGAAGAGGAAGGCATATTTGACAAGTATGGATTGAATATCCAGTTATACATGACGCCAGGCGCGGCTGAGAAAGGTGCGGGAGATGGCATGACGCCCAATCCAGAATACATTGACGATCCTGATACTGACAGATTACTCAGTACTGGCGGCGGAGTTGGCCAGATCAATCGTCGAATCAGTGATGGTAATGACCGGGTCATACTGGGGACTACCGGAGACCACCTGTCCTGGTGGATTTATGCCAGGGAAGGAATTGATACTATTGAAGATCTAAAAGGCAAGTTGATATCTGGTACAGGTAACACCAGTTGTACTGGTGCAGCGGTACATATCCTTGCCAATCGTATGGGCTGGGAAGTGGGCAAGGACATTACCCTGGTTCCTAATCACGAACACCGGGTAGACAAGATGCTGGAAGGTTTTTACGATGCTGTGATGGTGGCCGAATTACCTGATGTCTATGCACGGAATCTGGGTCTGACGCCACTTGTTGATATGGAAGACTGGGGACTGCCATTTGTCTGTTCGGGAATTAGTGCCAGTTCCTCATGGATGGCGACCGGTAACAACCGAGAAATGGCGAAACGCTTTTTGGTGGCAACCATAGAGGCCATCGCCATTATGAAAAAACGACCCGAAACGGTATATCACGCATTGGATAAATGGTACGGTGTGACCGACCCGGATATACAAAAACAGATGTACGCGTATATCGATGCCTTGCCGAGAAAACCCTATCCGGCGGTGGAGGGAATCCAACTAATACTGGATACATACGATATGACACCTGAGTATCAGGCAGAACAGTTTTATGACGATAGCCTGATGCGAGAGATTGATGAGAGTGGTTTTATCGATGCGTTGTATGAGTAAAAATAAAGAATCCACTTAGTGGACATTTTCTAACTACGTCATTCCCGCGCAGGCGGGAATCTAGTCAAATAAGGTGCGCCAGGCGCCCATTAACTTAACTGGATTCCGGGTTGCGCTACGCGCCCCCGGAATGACGGCGGTGTGTAATCCATCATTCTGGCCAAAGCGAGAATCTTATGAAACAAGGTGCTCTGAAGGCGTTCATTGAAATGAATGGATTCCGGGTTATGCCCGGCATGACATGCTCAAGGTTCTGGACAAATTCTAATAGCGTCATTCCCGCGCAAGCGGGAATCTAGTCAAATAAGGTACGCCAAGGGCGCCCATTAAATTATCTGGATTCCGGGTTGCGCTACGCCCCCCGGAATGACGGCGGTATATAATCCATCATTCTGGCCAAAGCGAGAATCTAATGAAATAAGGTGCTCTGAAGGCGTTCACCTTACTCCAGAAAATATCCGCCTTTGATGGCATCATCCCATTGCTGAAATACCGCAGGGCCAACACCCAGTTTTACGTCCTCTATTACTTCGCCATTCATATAACCATGGGTACCAAACGGGTACTGGGTCAATGAGACTTTTGGTGCAGGCTGCATTTCCTTAAACAGGGGAATGATGACTTCTTCATACACGTCCCGGCTGTGGTCCCGACTAAAAGCGGTAATCTGGAACATGATGGGCGGAACGGGCTTGACCCCTCTGCCTTTTAGTTCCCGTTTTAGACCGACATACTGGTCGATCATTTCTTCAGTTTCTTCTGGCCCCAGACCCATGCGCCCTGCGGTGGTTTTTGCTGCTTCGATTAGGGAAGGTTCTATATCATGGGTGACAAGATATTCGGCTTTAAATGATGCTCGCTTTTGCACATCACCCCATTCCTCCAGTAGCTCTTCCATGATCATGGGCAGGCGCATCAGGGCCTCTGGCCCTTCCTGTCCTAAAAGTTCTGGCCCTCGATACCGGGCGCTATCTCGCCAGCTACGGATGTAGAGTTCATCAAAGGGATCCGTGCGTGACTCCAGTTGTATGGATTCATCTACTCTTTCATAGCCATCAATCTTACCCAGTTCTCCCCCCCAGGCGTGCTTGGCGCGGTTGATGTAACCAAAGGAAGAATTTTCTACTGCGAGGATTCCACGAATATTGGATACCCGCTGAGACAGCATCATGGTGAACGGCCCACCCGTTGAATGTCCATGAACGTAAATGGAATACTCGTCCTCCGGAAAATGTTTCTTCATTGCTTCAATGCCACCTTTTTCAAACGCCATGGGCCAACCCGCCATGCGATTGTAAAACGTGGTACCAGGCTTGGCCTTGGCCAGAGTACGGATCCCATATCGCGCTCGCTGGCTATGATCTTTTACGATGTCGTACTGGTCACGGGTGATGTATTCGTCTTGCAACCAAATAGGCGTTCGCACCTCCAGTGAGTACTTGTGGTGGTCATAGGCCGTGACATTGCGACCTGGCCAGTCACGGCTAGGGGTATGAAAGGCATGTCTGCCAGGGTAACTCATGCTAATGACTTTGTAGCCGAGTTTGGATGCCAGTATTTTTGCCTGCCTGTGCATAGACTTAAAATCACCACTGCCACCATGCAACAAAAATATGCCAATTTTTTTGCCGTCCGCTCCTCTTGGTATTTTGGTTTCA
Source organism: uncultured Gammaproteobacteria bacterium (assembly GCA_943788815.1). GTDB lineage: Bacteria > Pseudomonadota > Gammaproteobacteria > Eutrophobiales > Eutrophobiaceae > Eutrophobius. Next base: position 1,410,035 of record CALSRS010000001.1, on the reverse strand, counting down.
TCCAAAGGTTCGTGGACCGACATGCCGATGTCCCAGTCCATGTCGACGGCGTTAAATCGAATGATATCCTCTACATATCCCTTATCACCGCCAGTTAATTGCAAGTCTGGTTTGGACATGAAGTTTCTAATCATTGCCGTGGTATCTTCCTTGGTAATATCCGTAGGAGGAAAATAAGACTGTGCAATGGAATGAGTAAAGGGAGCGCTAAGCAGAAAGATTGAAATACAAAGTAATGTGTTACGACGCAGATGATGTAATCGAGTCATGTCCCCTCTCCATTTTTTGAATAATATACAAGCCTGTTGAATCCGGTTTTAAAAAACAATGCGATACAACAATGAATGATAGTTGATTGCTGCGAAAACTGGAATATTTGTTGTTATTCAGTTTGCTCGTTATTATCAGGAAAAACCAGTGATTTGATAACGACAGGTACTGTCCCTGATGCCTCAAACAGCGCACCGATGTCTATAAAATCAAATTCATTCAGTACGATACCGTCGATAGAGACCACAGGATTACTGAGCTTGATTTCGTTATGCAGATGCAAACCGATAAGCCCCCCCACATCAACATTATTCACCAGTACCAGCGGCAGATTTTTATCCAGTAGTCCCTGCATACCCTGAATTACTCCCTTGCAGAAAGTATCCAGACGTCGATAGGTGGCAGAACGTTGCCATTTAAAACATAGCGCGACAGGGATATCACTTTCTGTGAGTTCCATTCTGGCCAGAGACTCTATGATACTGGCAGCTATCTTTGCACTATCCAGTTCATCCTCATCCAGAGGCATAGCCGGTGTAATGACCGGAATATTTCGTTGAGGCAGTACATCATTGGGGGATACGTAGATCGTATTGCCGCTGACCTGCACGGTATATTGTGACGCACCAACCACGGTGGCCCGAATACCTTCAACTGGTGGAATGATTTCTGGCCCCCATGCTTCGACTAGCTGTTTTATCCCAGTAGCCAGCAGTGGGCCCAGGTCACCAAAATTTCGCTCTTCGCGGCCATAGATATATTCTGAAACACCACCAGAAAAACTGATGACATCGGGTTTTTTAGTACGTTTTAAAGGGGGCAATCTGAGATACAAAGAGGTGTAGTCGTCATACTCATCTCCTCCCATGACCTGAAAGAGTTTTTTGATCATGCAGTCGGCAAAGGTCTGCATGGTCTCCCTGGAAATAGGTTTGCCCAACTCAAGGTCGATTTCAAGTTCTTCGGCATAGCGTTCAGCCGAGGGCTCAATGCGATCAACGTTACCTTCGTGATCGAGACAAATGGTCCTGGCGCCAACATCGATCACGGCCATGTCCACGAGCTCTCCCTTTTCACATATGGCCACCTTAGTGGTGCCGCCCCCGATGTCAACATTCATGATGATCTTGTCTTCTTCAGAGGAACGGGCAACAGCCCCGGAACCATACGCCACTAATGTGGTTTCCAGTGCATCACCAGCACTGACCACTACGAACTTTCCAGCGTGCTCTGCAAACAGGTCGGCAATCGCCCTTGCATTGCGCCTACGTACGGCGACACCCGTAAGAATTAATGCGCCGGTGTCAATATCTGCGGGTGTGATCTCGGCGAGCCGGTATTGATCTTCAAGAAAGTTCCCCAGGATGTCTGCATCAATGGTGATCCCGCTGGCATAAGGGGTAAGCAAAATACCCGATTCATACAGGACTTCACGTTTGGACACAAAATAGCGGTTGCCAAATTGCTCCATGACAATTTTTGAAAATACCATGTGTGATGTCGATGACCCAATGTCCACGCCAACACTGAGCAATTCAATCTCTGCTTCATCATTTAGGGTGCGTCCTACATTGGAAAACACCGAGGTGTCATATGAAAATTCGTCTGCCATTTTTTATAGAGAGTAGAGTGGTTAATGAACAACTAGACTGATGCTGATTTTTGTCAGCATCAGTCTAGCAATGTGATACTCATGAAGTATTCAGGGATTAAATTCCCCGGTAAACAAAGTCTTTATGTTCTTCAGGTGTTTCGTAAAGTTTGGGCTCCATAGCACTCTTTGCACCATCTGCGATCAGGCATGCCTCGTATTCACTTCGAATATGTGGGTCTTCCATCCAGTAGGGTATTGAAGTGCCCCCTTCTTGAATCTCCATACCTGTGTAGTCGTGGTGCTGCTGACCGGGATAACCAGGATCTCGTCCCGGGTTATGCGGACCAAACCAGGCAGTCAAACGCAGTGGTTCTGAAGAGGCGCTAAAGTGTTGGTGAAACCAACGTGCGCCGCCAGGTGCAGCGGTGATCATCCCGCCGGGGATATAATCCATACGTTGTACCTGATCTTCATTGCCGTCCGCCCACGGGTTCACCCCAAGATGCTCCGGCCAGGTATAAGTGTAACCCTTCCCTTTAAGGCAAAAGAGTATGGCGGCAGAGGTATGGGCATGGGCCTTGGAATAATGCCCGCCAGCATGTTGACCTATCCAGAAATATAGTGAATTTTTAGTCATGTGCGGTTCGATACGTCGCCAGCCTGGTGAGCGCCGGTTATCCAGAGGCAGGTCGCAATTGACGGCATCGGCAACAAAATTGGTGCGACGCATGGCCAGACCCCGAACTGGATCCGGTTCGACCTCGTTATTTTCTTTGTAAAAATCTTCTGCTGTACTGAAGCGTTCTTTAAACAGGTAAGGATTGTTAAATACTGCGTCGATGTTTTGCAGCGCGTTTACAACGACAGGACCTGTGGTACCTGCCTGTAGTAAGGCTGGATCATTGCTGGCATTGACGATGCGGTGCCAGGCATTTAGGGGAATCGAAAACAGGGAACCTGGGCCCCATTCAAAAACGTGTTTCTTGTTTTCATCACCTTCCAGCCAGACCTCTGTGGAACCCCGGCCTTCTATGACCAGGTAGATCTTTTCAAACATGTGTTTTTCCGGGTTCAATTCGCCGGCAGCGGGTACTTCCACCGCATAACAACCCCATTTCCCTTCCGTTCCATAGAGTTGGATATATGAGCCTTTACCGCCAACGCGTTTCCAGGGTTGTAAGGGTAGGTCCCTGATGTCACGCACACCAATACCACGAAACACCGGGATCCCCTCAGATTCCATAAAATCGTCATAAGGAAGCGGAAGTTTTTTAAATTTGCCAAAGCCAGTCCTTTTTCCGTCTTTTGGCTCTATCCATTTTTCGCGTGACATACTGATACTCCTGTTTATTATTCTGTTTGTGTTGATGTATGATAATTCCAGACTATGAATATATTACCAGAATTTTGTCGGTAATTGGTGAACTTCACTAAGGCTGATTCCTTAAAAAACCGGTAATATAATAATATAAAGTATAAATATATAAATTAAATCGTTTATCACAGGGAGTAACTGCAAATGCAAAAACAAAAAAAACGGGTCACGGGGCTATGGTTATGTTTGGCTCTGTTTGTTTGCCAATCTATTGTCTATGCTCAGGATATCTTATCGGTTCCAAAAGAACTGGTTAATTACCCTGACACGATAGTCATTAACGGTACCATTTATACCATGGATAACCAGGAACTGCTCTCTGCTGATCCAGGCAGTATCGTCCAGGCCATTGCCATCCGTGATGAAAAGATTCTTGCTGTTGGCTCCAATCAGGACATGTTGAAGTTTGAAGGCCCAGATACAAGAATAATCGATGTTAAGGGCAAGACCGTCATTCCAGGCATTATCGAGACCCATGTCCATCCTGAAAGCACCATGAATGCCGTCCGTTTGAATGAAGAAGAGCGCGATGCGTATTCCTTACCCTCCGGCTTACATACCGCCATCTTGTTGCCCAGTGATGATCCTCAGGATACCTATAATGCCGTTGCCCAATTTGTTAGTCAGTATCCTCCCAAACAAGGAGAGTGGGTACATATTCGATTGGTGGAAAATGAAGATACCATCTATCCCGATATCGGCTCTTTGACCAATGCGATATATAAAGATGTATTCACTATGGATGAGTTAAGTAGGGTAATACCGAATAATCCTGCAACTTTAAGCAGCGGTTCAGGCCCAAGCGCCATCGTTCAACCTGGCCTGGTAATCAGGGTAAATCTTGCTTCTGACGGGAAAGCAACCATGGAGCCCTTAAGTGTCCCAACAGCATTGCGCCATGTAAAAGAGGCGGCAGAGATTGCAAGCAACGACAACCCCTTCAAAGAACTTTTTGCAGACAATGCTAAAAATGACAGGGAAGACTCGTTTCATGCCCATATTGACCAGGGTTGCGGATATGCGGAGATGTTTCCTCACCACATGCAACACTGTAGTCATCGAAACATCCTGTTAAATCGTAAAGGTCTGGAAGAGACTGTCAGGTTATGGCCTGGCTTTAAACAAGCCGCAAATGATATGACCGGCTTGAGTGATATTGGTAGTGAAGGCGATCGAGGGATTGTGGGTGGCGTATTTCAGGAAAGTGGTGCCTGGGAAAGAGTCATTAACCCGCCGCGTATGCCTCGTGACTTTACCAAGAACTTGATGAGAGAGGCCTTGAAGCTTTATAACTCAGCCGGCCTTACCATGATCTCCTCCAGTGTGGAATATGGAACGGCCATGACTGCGGTCTTTGACATACTGCGCGAAGATAGACGTCTGCCTGTACGTTGGGGGTTTGGCTACGAGATGTTCCGTAGCCCGGTGATGTACCCGAATAATAATCTGATCGTCGCAGAAATGGGTGCGCAACATAGCACTGCCCATGTGAACCCCTGGTTCTGGCCCACAGGTATTACCGATGGTGGCGTAGGAGATTCCCGTCAGGTGGCCTGTTTCGGTGAAGACCTGCCGGGCCCTGAAATGCTAAAGGACCGTGAGTTATGCTGGGATGACCAGGCCTATCGAATAACCAATGTGCTTATTCCTGCCATGAAGGCCGGTTGGCGACCTTTTAGCCTGCACTCTTTTGGTAGTGAAGCCTTCAGGAAACACATGGCCTGGATAGAACAGGCCAGGGTGGAAGGTAGAATGACGATGGACGACATACGGGAAATGAGAATTGGTTTTGCCCATGGTGGCGCCGTTGGCAAGATACCCGATGTCATGGAAATCATGAAGGACTATAACTTCTATGTCCCATTACAACCCAACGATGTTGCTGCGTCATTGAAACAGGTAAAACGCTATGGACCCGAAGGGCTTGAATTTCTGTCACCTACCAAGACCCTGATAGAGTCGGGCGTCAATGTCGTTGGTGAGACGGAATACAGCCGGCCGCGTCCTGATATCTATTTCAATGCCTTTGATATGTTTGTGAATCGACGAGTACGCCATGAGAGTGAGCCATTGTCGGCGGGCGAAATCGTTATGCCAGAGGAAGCCGTGAGCAGGGCAACCGCATTGCGAATGTTCACCAGCAAGGCGTCTGAGTGGTTGTTTACGGAAGAATTGGCTGGAACTCTGGAACCCGGAAAATTTGCGGACTTTACGGTACTTGATAAAGACTACTTTTCAGTGCCGACCATGGAGATCCCGTTAAACAAGGCCATCATGACCGTGGTGGGAGATAAGATTATGTATACAGATCCTGATTACCAGCCGGAAATCAAGTAATCAGATAGTAATCTTTTCTAAATAAAAACCTGTCCGTTGTTCATACGACGGGCAGGTTTTTTTATGTCTGAGTTTGGCGTAGCAGTGATTAGAAAAACAGACCTTGATACAGGCGTGTTTCAAGTATCAGCTCAAATACGACATAGATAACTATGGAAGCGATAATCGCAGAAATTCCTGCAGTTTTTTTAGTTTGACTACCAAGAAATGCAATCGCGACAAACAGGTAGACAGGAATGGCCGCATAAAATCCGAACACGTAGATCATGGCTGCCAGAAAAACCACATAAGCCAGTCCAATAACCTCTCTGCTAAGCTCTACCGTTACCGCTTCCATGCCTGATGTGTCCTTTGGTTCCTCTGCCATAGAGGGCATAAAGCGTTTTAAGGTCTCAAGGGCTAGCAGGAAGATTGTGACGTATCCCGTAAGTATCGGGACATGTCTTGATTCTTCATCTAGGTATATATAACCCGTAGCGATATACCCGACAGTAAAACAAAATATAAAAACTACCGGGGCAATACTCGTGGTGTTTGTTGCGGTCTTAGCCATTATTTAGATTTCGCTCTTGCTTCTCTTCGTGATTTAAGTATGCCAGGGATAAATGACCATCCCAAAGTAAACAGGATCAACAGGACCATGATGATTGAAGTAATAGAGGATATGAAAATTTCCCAGTTTCCCTGGCTTATCATCATGGATTGAAGAAACCCGCGTTCTGCCGTTTCACCCAGCACCAGGGCAATGACCAAAGGAAGCCTGGGGTAATTAAAACGCAACATCAAGTAACCAACCATACCCAGGATCGCAGCTATCACTACATCACCGGGTCTTGAATCAATCGCATAGGTGCCCACCAGGCTCACCGCTATGACCAGAGGGGCAAGGATTTGGCCTTTTACCAGAGTGATCATGGCCAACCATCTCACCAGCGCAATTCCAATAATGGCTGAAAATACGGCACTTAAGGTGAGAGCGATGATCAATACATAGATCTCGCGTTCATTGTTCAACAACATCGTAGGCCCAGGTTGCATCCCATGTAATACCAGGATCCCCAGAAATACCGCCATCTCTGCACTACCAGGAATACCAAATGCAATGGTGGGCAACAGCGCTCCACTGTCCTTGGCATTATTGGCAGATTCGGGCGCAATAACACCTTCGATTCTTCCCGTGCCAAAGGATTCAGGATCTGGATCTGCCCGTTTGGTTGTTGAATAGGCAATGAAAGTGGCAACTGTACCACCGACACCAGGGATGGATCCGATGATAGTCCCAATCAGCGATCCTCGAATGACGATTTTCCAGTTTTTTAAAGTTGCCTTAATCCCTTTTACGACACCATGTAAACGAACCTCACCCGCATCGCCAGCTACAGTCCCGCCGGTGATAGACAGGTGGATCATTTCTGTAACACCAAATAGACCTACCAGTGCAGGCACCAGGGGTATACCATCAAATAAGTAATCAGAGCCATAGGTAAATCGTTCACCTCCAGTCACTGTGTCATAACCTACAAACGCTAGCATCAGGCCGACACCAGCGGAGATTAAACCCCGTAATAGATTTGTGGAATCCGATAGTGCGATAGTCACCAGGCCAAACACTGCAAGAAGAAAAAACTCAGGGGGGCCAAACAGTAGTATCAGCTCTTTAGCAACGGGTAACACCATAAGTAATGTCATCACCCCAAACAATCCACCCAGAGGAGAGGCTGTTGCAGCAGCTCCAATTGCCTCGGCGGCACGTCCCTGTTTTGCCATGGGGTAACCATCCAGTGTGGTTGCTGCATTGGGCGCAGTGCCCGGTGTATTAAGCAAGATAGCGGAGATTGCCCCGCCCATGGCAACCGCGCCCATAATACCACCTGACATGGCAAAGGCATTGATGGCAGTCATTCCAAAGGTCAGAGGCATAAGAATAGCCAATGCCGTGGTGCCACCCAGTCCGGGTATTACACCAAACATCAGGCCGAACATTACACCCATCAAAAGCAAAAGTAGTGTTTTTACAGAAGCGATATCCGATAGGGCGTTGAGCAATAAATCAATCATATTTGCGGTCCAGCATTAATAAGTCCATCCCTGTTTTTTTATCAGAATTGTTAATCCAGGAATTCTTTAAACTTATCATAAAATAAGGTCATTTCCTTTACTGAGGCCGTAGTACCTGCGCTATTTACAGGAAATGAATCATTTCCCGTTGATTCCAGCCATGCCTTGAAATCAGCATCATTTAACGCATTTAGCATGGCCTGTTCCAGAGTGGCTTTTATATCCTCTGGCATTCCCGGTGGTCCGGCCATCATCCTCACCACCTTTAAGTTTGATAATTCAGGTATACCTAAATCGTTTGCATCCTTAATATTTGGATCGTTACTGTCTATGCCTATCATGGCAGTAACCTTGATATCACCAGACTCCAGGTAGGGTTGAATAGTAGAGTAATTGGCAAAAGCGGCATCAACATCTCCGCGAATTACGCCAAGAATATATTCCCCACTGCCTTTATATCCGGTAATCACTTCATAAGGGATCTCCAGAGATTCACTGACAATAGTCGTCGCAATGTAGGATGTCGAAGAAGGTCCAGTTGCGCCGTATACAATTGGACGTCCCATATTCTTTATATCTTCGATGGAATTTAATGGGGATTCATCGTCCACAATAATGCCATATCCATCAACACTTAAGGTTGACAACCAGGTTAACAGGTTAACATCATAATTAATTTTTACTCCCTGGATCTGCGGTAACAGGATTCCAGGCATATTGAAAATTCCGATGGTGTAACCATCCGGATCAGCTCGATAGACATGTGAAGCACCGCGTCTGCCACCAGCGCCTGGCATATTCATAGGCAGTATGTTTACGTCATTTGGTAAATATTTTTGCATGTACTGGGCAAGGGAACGGGCGTAGGCATCAAACCCACCACCGGCATTGTAGGGAATAATGATCTCTATATCCCTGTTGGGAAATGGGTCGTTTGATGAATCAGAGCAACCCACTAATGTAAATAAAAACGCAGCAGCAAGAACTAGTTTCTTCATAAATGTATTCTTTTTTTATCTTAAATATTATTGTATTACGTGGATTCTATAAATCACAGATTAACGACTATATAGTGTCAAATTACACGAACTGGTGCAATTTAAACCGCTACCCAAACTTAAAAAAACCTGAATTTTTCAGTTATTATGAATTAATAAAGAAATTATTACGGCATCATTAACAGTACTATGAAAATGCGTATACTTTATTGAAAAAGAACAGGTCAATTGGCTTTGTTTATACCATTATGTGTATTTAGAATTTGATACGAGGGGATATATCAATGAGATTTCTTACCAAAACGATATTCACGTTATTGTCCATCAATCTGATGTTTGTGACTTTTGGTGTTAATGCCCAGTCACCATTGATAATGAAATATGCTGACATTATCTTGATAAATGGAAAGGTGATTACCGCAGATAATGATTTTTCCATTGCCGAGGCAGTCGCAATTCGCGATGGTAAGTTTCTGGCAGTGGGTGATTCCAACGACATACTCCCCCTGGCAGGACCCAATACGAGACGAATTGATCTGCAAGGAAAATCTGTGACGCCCGGTTTTATATATTCTGATGGTGATAATGCCATCCCAGGTGGTGATCTGGTTAAAGAATCTCAATGGGGTGGAACAATTCAAGGACGCATCGGTGGGGAGACCATCGAACAGGTAGAACAGACTATTACCTATATTGCTGAAAACGAAGCTCTGGAAGGTGAGATTATTTTTCTCAAAGTGTCCGACCAATGGGCCGGACCTATGTTGGAAACCTGGGACAAGAGCCGCCTGGATGAGTTGTCTCCCCAGAATCCCACAATGCTATTACCAGATTGCTGTCATGCAATTGCCAATAGCAAACTTCTGGAAGTGATGGTCGATGAAGGTTTTCCACAAAATCATTTTCATTTGATTAAAGATGCATCGGGTGAATCCACGGGTCAACTTGGTGCCAATGCAGTCGGTTTTGTAGGTCGTGAACTTCGACCATTTCCACCACCTGAATGGATTGAAGAATTTGGTATAAATGCTGCCAAAGCAGAGATGCAAGAGTATGCGGCAGCGGGTATTACCACGGCAACGGGTCATATGACGGGCTTAACCGTATTGGTCCTCAACCGCTTATTCAAATCAGGTGACCTGAGAATCCGTGTACATCCCGGTCTAGATCTCATGCGCCAGAATGCCTTTCCCGAACGTACCCTGGCGCGTGTTGGGAATATCATGGACTTTGCCCTGGTGGATGAGCGGGGGCCCATGGTGCAGATCGTCGGCACCGCGGTTGGACCGCATACCGGGGCACCCGATGCCGCAATAAGTCTGATGACCATCGAACCCAAGACCAATATCATCCCTGAACTGGGTCGCAATCCCAATGGTTACGATCGATGGAGTGCGGAAATGTTTACCGGTAAGGGAACACAGGACCTGACTCTGGAAGAACTCAAAGATACAGAGTACTACAATCTGATGTTGGCCAGACAATATGGGTATAACGTTAACGGTGTCCATAATATGGGTAGCGGCGGAATACAATTATCAATGCAGGCCATTATTGATGCAGAAAATCTCCCTGTTAAATATGTCCCGGAACTCTCCAGGGCGCAGGCACTGGATCACAATATTGACTGGGTTCCAGAGAATTATGAATTCTATAAACAAAACGAAGCCATGTTAAAAGACAAAATACGGTTTGGCGTTAGCCTGGGTTCTGCCATGCGTCAGCGGGACGCAGACATATTGGGATACGAAGACGTCATAGAATTGCAATATGGTTGGGAAGGTGTGGAACGTATGGCACCATTAAAGAGTCTGGTGGACAATAACATCCCGTTTCATATTGAAGGTACTGATCCTCGAAATAAGCCAATGAAAATTGTTAAGGATGCAGTGACCCGTATAGATAGAAAGGGTAGGGTCGTGGCGGCCCACGAAGCCTTAACACGGGAGCAGGCTATACTTGCTATTACTCGCTGGGCGGCCAGGTTCATGAGTGCTGAGGACGAACTGGGAACGATTGAAGCGGGTAAATGGGCAGACCTGGTGGTATTTGATGGTGACATCATGGGGGCACCCATAGAAGAGATCGACTTGATCCCCACCGTATTAACACTGGTGGGTGGGAGAGTGGCTTACGAAGCAGGTCAGTAATGGTTTAGTTAAGTGGCCATAGCGATGGTCACGTTTGAACGATTTGTTTTATGCGTCTACACCATTAGAGAGACTGACAGTTATCAATAGATTTTACTGTGATCCAAATTGTTACACAGTTATTTCTGCCTGCAGTTTATATTGTTATACTACGCAAAATATAAAATTCCCTTGCCTACTATGAGCCACAGTATAGACAATGATATTCGTCACACACAGCAACCGATTGCCATTTCTAACTGGCTGTATGCCGTCGCGTTCCTGGTTTTTATCATGGTCATTGTTGGCGGTGTTACGCGACTGACTGAATCAGGACTTTCAATTACCGAGTGGAAGCCCATCACCGGTGCTATACCACCGATGAGTGAAACGGTATGGGAATCAGAGTTCGAAAAATATAAGCAGATCCCCGAATACCTGGAGATAAACGGCCCGGCAGGTATGACCCTGGAAGACTTCAAGTTCATCTATTTTTGGGAATGGGTACATCGCTTTTTGGGTCGATTGATTGGGTTAGCTTTTGCGCTGCCACTTGCCTGGTTTGCATTCAAACGTGCTATACCTGATGGTTATGGTGGGCGACTAACCGCACTGCTGGTATTAGGTGGAATGCAGGGCGTCATAGGCTGGTGGATGGTCGTTTCCGGTTTAACCGAGCGAACGGATGTTAGCCATTTTCGGCTGGCGACCCATTTGTTGATGGCGTTTCTTATTTTGGCTGGACTGGTCTGGACAGCCCTGGACCTTCGGCAGCTCGCTAGCGGTCAAAACCAACGATCAAAACTGACGGCCTTTGGTCTGATAGTCTTTGGCATATTGTTTATACAATTGTTATTTGGTGCATACACAGCGGGTCTAAATGCGGGTTATGTTTCCAACACCTGGCCGTTGATGAATGGTACTCTCATACCAACAGGATTAGATTGGTCTGATGGTGTCTGGACTATGCTCAATAATCACCCCGTCGTCACCCACTTCATCCACCGTTGGTGGGCCTGGGTGACGGTTGGTGTTCTGATTGTGTTAGCCAGGCGTGTACGTGGGCAGTCTCGATCCGCATCGATAGCAATCCACAGTGCTTTTGGTATTCAGATTTTAATCGGTATAGCGACTGTTATGACTAGCGTCAATATATATCTGGCGGTTGGGCATCAGGCAGTAGGTGCGTTGCTGGTTATTGCAACCGCGTGGGGTGTGCATCTATTAGGTCGTTATCCATCCGGTGTTAGTGACAGGAAAGAAACAATTACATATTAAAATAATTATTATTTTTCACCGCTATTGGCTGACCTTCTGGCTGGTATTGTAATGTGTATGTTATTCAAAATGGATCAATAATTGGAAGATATGTAGCAAAGCGAGACATGTCTTGTATTTATTTTCTGAGACCAACAAGCATCCGTGACAGTAGGTGACTGGCCAGTATCAGGCCGCCAGCAATAAAAAATCCAGTGCTAAGTGGGGTGACGGGTGGGTTTGGCCTGGGGATATTCGATACAGTACTATTAGTTTGTGTTTGTTGAGTTGTGGTTTTATGTTCAGGTTTTTGTTTGGTGTATTTTCCAGTTAGCGGATCCACATAGATCATGAATGGCTCTGATTCTGTATCACTCCCCGTTACGATTACAGACGTAAATGATAAAGCCATAATGAGACCAACAACAAATAAGCTACGCAAGATATTTACTCCGGCTTAGTGGGTTACTCTTCCCACAATCGTTTATCGTAAACCAGTTTACCGCCGACGAAGGTAAAGTCGATATCCAGATCATCGATTTCATTATCAGCCACTTCCATGAAATTACCATTGAGTACCACAAGGTCAGCCCATTTGCCGGGCTCCAGCGATCCCAGTTCATCTTCCTCGCTGATGAAGCGTGCTGCGTTAATTGTCAGCATACGTAATGCTGTCGCACGGTCTATGGCCTGGTCTGCTCCCCAGACTTTACCCTGGTCATCTATCCGGGTAACAAAGCGTTCTACCATCCACATGGGGTGATTGTTGGGGCCTGTGCCTTCGAAATGTAAATTGTATCCGCGATCAAGCAGAGTTTTGACGGGTTGCATGGTATGCATACGCTCACCGTATTGAGACTCGAGTAATTCTCGACCGGTGACAGAAATTCGTTGATCGAATATCTCTGTGCTCAAGGCCATGGCGATATTGTCTTTGTATTCATCAAGTAGGGGATAATTGGATTCATGCCAGACCAGGTTGTGATCGAAGGCATCAACTTTTTGTGTATTGAAATACGGTGTTACCCCGGATTTGACGAAGTTATCAATGGCCATGAGGTTGGTCCGTAATGCCGCACTGCCCATGTTATGGTTGCCACTCATGTTCCAGCCGTATTTGTGTAACAGGTCTATAGTATTAAAATCAGTTTGTGCCTTCTGACTATCGGTCATATCGTCCCAGGTCAGTCCGGTCCAGACTTCCCCGGTCCATTTATTCAAACCATGGGGAGTACCACCAATTTCAAAATCAATGTTTTCCTTTTCATCAATAGTGAGCATGCCGAACTGGCTATTGGAACCATCGTCCACAGGACCAGTTGCCGCACCAACTATCTTTACCATGGGTCCCAGTTCCGGATCTGTAAGGGAAAAATTAATCAGATTTCCTACACGTTTTAAATATTGTTCGGCAAATGGATTTTGCCGGGTGAAGTCGTGACCCGGATAGACCCGGATGACGAGATTGCCATCATGGTAGAGTTCATTGAGCATACTGATGGTTAGGCCGCTCATGTGTCCTGTGGCGGTGGTGGCACCTATGCTGGCATAGCCGAGCAGACTGGCAACGGTCTGTTCCAGTGCGCTGTCGATATATTCCGGACTGGGCCAGGGGCGGACCTGCCAGCCGATAAACCCGGCCGCCTGTTGAAATAATTGTCCGGTGGCTTCGCCATCTTCATTAAGGACTACGCCGAAATGTTCTTTAGGTAAGCCTGCGGCAAAGGCGTCGTTCAACATGGCGTGATTGACCACCACCACGGAATCGTTATAGAAGAGTGCCATGGGATTGCTTGGCGCGATTTCATCCAGGTCATCAGCGGTCCATTCTTCGGCAACCCGAGGTGATGCTTTAGGCATATTGACGAATATAGGTGCACCAGCATCGGACTCTTCAGTGAGCTTATTCAATGATGCCAGGAGTTCTTCCAGGCTTGCACCGGGGATCCGTCCAGACAACCACCCCTTGACCATGGTGTCCTTATAGATATCACCGCCGGGTACTGAGTTGTCACCATCGTTATAGATATACCCCGGAGTGACGGTCCTGCCGTTGAGATCGACATGTTGTGTATCGGGGCCCGCAAGGGCAAGTATTTCATTGCTTGAGCCTAATGCCAGAACTCGACCATCCCTGACAGCAATTGCTTCATGTATTGTAAAATTCTCATCAACACTCAATACCTGACCGTTGGAAAGAACCAGATCTGCATAATTCAGAAGTAATGAGGATTGAGCATTTGCTGTAGCGGCAAAAAATACAGGTATAAAAATACTTAATAGGGTGATTCGATATTCAAATTTTACCATGGTCAACCTCCTGGGGCAGGATAGGTATATAGCTTCAGAATAATACCGCTAAACACAAAATGAAAAAACCGGAACATTGTCCGGTAGATTTAGTGGATAAAAAGGATTTTAGCTGGAAACTTCGGTTAGCCTGTTAACCACTCTATTATCAGGCCTTCAAATAGTGGAATCTGGAACCAAGTCTGAAATACACCATATATTACAATAAATGTGCAAATACTACTGATGATAGCAGTTTTCAGGGATTCTTTCTTGGCGATGAAGAGGAAACCAAACACCAGGAATGGGCTTGCATAAATAAATCCAAAACCCAGGATGAAGATAAAGTAAAGGAATACCCAGAGAAACATTTGAGTTTCATTTTTTTTCTCTTCTTTTGCCTTTTCCACTGCCTCTGCTGATTCATCGGGTACCTCTGCCATCGCATGCTTGATTTCCATCAACAGTTGAAGTAATCCAAAAATCGTTCCTGGTATGCCGAACATTAGCGGCATGAGTCTGGCCTTGGCAGGAAAATCAAATGCCATGATGGTCATAACAGAAAAGACTAACAGCATTATAAACGCTGTAATAATCCGGCCGTTGAGGAAAAGTCTAGCCGACATACTCTACAACCCCCTCTTTTTTCGGTCGGGTAGACTTCCAGATATAAAAGCCGACACTGCCAATTATCAGAGCAATCATAATCAACGCACCGGGCCGGAGTAGAAATTCGTAACCCCATAACTGGAAGGCCTTGTGATAGGAATCCTCTGCAATTGGACCGAGTATTATGCCAATGACAAATGGTGGTCTGGGCCAGCCATATTTTTTCAAAAAGTACGCAAATCCACCCAGTACGAATAACACGATAAGGTTTTCCCAGGAGCGGTGGCCTAAAAAGGCCCCAAGGAAGGTCAATGCCAGCACAAAAGGTATGAGCAGGCTGCCCCTGACATAACTTAGATAACCAAGCATGGGGACAAAGGCTATGAAGAAGAATACCGCAACTATATTTGCAATCATCAATGCCCAGATTAATGTCCAGACGATGTCCATGCCTGTCAGGGCCATGGCGGGACCGGGTTGTATACCTAACATCACAAAGGCACCAAGTAAGATTGCCATACCTGAGGAGCCTGGTACGGCAAAGAAGAGTGTGGGTAAAAGTGAACCACCTTCTTTTGAGTTATTTGCAGTTTCTGGTGCAATCACACCTTCGACTGCACCTTTGCCAAATTTTTCCGGGTTCTTTGAAGACTGAATCGCATGGCCATAACAGATCCAGGTGGCGGCATCACCACCCAGCCCGGGGATCATGCCAATAAAGGCGCCCATGATGGATGTCCTGAGGGTTAGTCCCCAGTGGCGAAAGACATCAAGCAACCCGGTGAAGACTCCCTTGTAACCGGCGGTTCCTTTTTGTTTGCCGGCCAGAGACATGGAACCGCCTTCTACCCCAAGGGCAATCATTTCAGGGATGGCAAACATGGCAAGGATGACAGTAATGATGTCCATTCCATCCCAGAGGAAAAGTAGACCAAAGGTATAGCGTTCTGCACCGGTATTGGGGTCCAGGCTCACAAATGACAACATCAAACCGAAAAAACCTACCAGCAATCCTTTGACCAGTGAATTACCAGACAGCATGGCGATAAAGGTAATTCCAAAGATAGCGAGCATGAAAAATTCAGCGGGACTGAAGGCAAGTATGACTGGTCTTAACACCGGTAAGATGCAAATTAGAAACAGACCACCAATAACGCCACCTACGCCGGATGCGCCCAAAGAGGCACCCATGGCCCGTCCGGCCTCACCGTTGCGGGTCATGGGAAGTCCATCCACCACAGTTGCCGCATCGGCCCCGGTACCGGGAACGCCGAATAAAATACTCGGTACTGAACCGCCGGTATGCACCACCGCGTGCATGGAAATCAGGAAAATCGCACCGGCGATGGGGTCCATGCCAAAAACAAAGGGGATCATCATGACGATACCCAGTTTTCCGCCTAGTCCAGGAATGGCACCAAAGAACATTCCTATGGGAACGGCAAGTAATAACATGCCCATGTTATAGGGTGAACCTATCACATTCATGAGTGCCTGAAAGATTGGGCCTAGGTCCATATTTTTCTTCTACACAATAAGCAGAGTTAGCGAAATCTTATTCAACACGTACTGAATCCGCGATGATATCAATGGTTTCCTGTGGCTGATTCATGGCAGCCATTACCAATTGATCAACAGTGTCACCAGATGCAGCATCGATGGGTAATTTCATCTTTTCCGCCTCTGCCAGGAATTCCGGGTCGTTGAGTGTAGCGGTATAGGCTTCACGGAGTCGTTCCATGACTTCAGGATCCGTTCCGGGAGGGGCGGCAGTGACCCGACCCAGTTCTGACAGTGCACCAATTAAACTCACGATTCGCCTGGCCTTGTCTGTAGAGACAAACTCCATGGCATTGGGTACACCTTCTACCTCACCACCAACGGTTAAAATAAAATGACCATAACCCGAATCAACAAAGGGTTGAACAGAACTGGTAGTGCCAAATTGTCCACATACCTCGCCACGCATCATAGACATCTCGCCTTCGTTTCCTTCAAAGCCGGGAATAATATCCACATTGAGATCAAATGCTTCAGCGAGTAATTTTGTATCTAAATAAGAAGCCGAACCCACGCCTGCAGAAGCTAATTTGATGACTTCAACACTGGCCAGGAGTTCCTCCATAGATTGTACCTGGCAATCTTCGGAAATAACCAGTGACCGAGGCTCGCCGGCGGCCTTTCCTATCCAGGAAAATTTGCTGATATCAAATTGAAGGGTTTTCACGCCAATAAGCTGATTGTAGATCAACCCGGCATTGACGGTACCTATAGTTAGTCCATCCGCTTTGCTCTTCCACAATGTGTTAGTACCAACAATATGGCCCCCACCCGGGATATTATTGATTACGACATTATCTCCACCGAGTTTTTTTACCAGGTAACGACCAATCAACCGAGCATAGGCATCGTATCCACCACCTGCATTTGTTGTGACGATATAATTCAGGTTTTCACCAGCAAAAATATTTCCACTGCTACTCGAACCTGCTGTCTCTGCTGAGCCTGACGGTTGATTTGCATTGCTATCATTAGATGATTGAGAACATCCGGCAAGCAAGGAGAATAGTATCAAAATGGTGATTTTTTTAAGCATGGTTTTCCCGCCCCAACTCGTTGAATTAATTAATGATACATGAAGTTATCTGTTCCCCGTTAATTTATTTAACGGGGGAACAGATTGTGTCAATTGATTATTCTGATGGAGGAACCCAGATGTCTTCAAAACCCTCTGCTGGTTCCAACTGGTCAAACCAGTCAAACCCCATGGCCTTCATCATGCGACTGTTCATTACTATGACCCGGGCTTCGTTTTCAGGGTCGGTGTTGAATCGTTTATGGGCACAGTATGGAGGAATATAGATAAAATCACCTGGTCCCCATTCTAATTTTTTCGGGGTTGTTTCCCATTCCCAGATGAATTCATCTTCACAGCGAAAGCTGACGTCAAAATGGTGATCGTATCCGGTGCCTTCAATGACAAATGCCACTTCTTCGGTGAGATGACGACTGGTGCCAGTTGAGCCATTAGCCGGAATAAACTGCATGTAAATATCCAGGCAACACTCTTTGGTATTCATGCCTTCGTTGATGATGTGTTTGATCAGCCCGTCTGCTGTTCTTTCCATAGGCATTTGACTTGATTTAACTACATTTATTCGCTCTTTGTACTCCTTGCGGAATTCCTTGGATGCTTCCAGGGCCTGTGAATAAAAGTCTGCATTGAGGTCAGTCCGGGCTCGCTGCCTTTCGATGTCGTTAACAAATGGTATATCAGTACTCATTAAATATTTCCTCTGAATTCTTTATAATTAAAGTGAAGGTGGTGGCGCATAATCCTCTTGGCCTGGTACCGGTTCCTTGGGTGGGTACTCCACCATCTTCTGGAAGATCAGATGCATAAACAGGAACAGTGGCTTTGCCTTCATAATTAAACAAATAGAATCATCATCCGGGTCATCGCAAAAATGTTGATGGACACAGCCGTTTTCCACAATCAAGGCATCTCCGGCTTCCCAGGGAATGGTGCGACCATCATGAACGTCGTGGCCCTTACCTTTTAGTACAAAAAATACAGCGCTATTCATGTGTCCATGTTTTTGTCCATGACCACCCGGCGCATAGACATCCACATGGGTTTCAATGGATTGTGCTACCTTGGCTGCCTGTGGATTAATGACTTTTTTACCAAAAGTCTGTGGGCCACCTTTCCAATCCAGGTCCTGGGTAGGATAGATTCGAGGCTGGTTGAACAATTCTTCCATCAGCTCTCCATAAGTGCCTTCCAGAGCGCGTACAAAGGTGCGTTTTTTTGACCACCTTTCCCACACCACTTCTTCTTTTTGTTCCCCAGCTTTTACTTCATCTGAAACCGTACTATTCATTCAATTTACTCCTGATTTACTTGTCTGTATTACATCAACTCAACTGTATTAGTTCAAGATATTTTATATATAGATTGCTTTGGCAAACTCATCTGTAATCTTTTAATCACATTTGAATATTCCGATACATTATTTGGTATACAGTAAGAATATACTCAAGAATGGGCATAGACGCTCAATCCATGCTATGCCGTTGTTGTTCGGCGATTATAGCGAGATTTGAATGATATTCCTACAAATTCGGAGATTCATAGGCCACTTTCCCCCCCACCAGCGTCATTACAGGTTTCAGATTGGTTATAGTCTCGATAGGCTCATCTAACAAATTACCATTAAATATAACAATGTCTGCCAGCATGCCTGCTTGGATGGACCCCATATCATTTTGAGCGCCGATAAATCTTGCTGCCCAGCGAGTAAGCGCCAGAAAGGCTGATTCCCTGTCCAGGCTCTCTTCGGCAGCAATTATTCTGCCCTGATCATCAATTCGAGTTACCGCTTTCTGGATATACCAGGTGGGGAAATCCTCGTCATCGTCAGGCTCGGTGCCCTCTATGTGGAAAGGAATACCCACCTCCAGCAATGTTCTCAGTGGAGCGATACGTCGCAAAACCTCTTCCCCATACTGGGCCTCAAGAACATTCTCTATGCCCAGGGCATCGTTATTCCTTTGACTGATGAGCGTTCCGAGGTTTACGCCGAAGCGGATCAGATCTTTTAGTTCAGGATGAGCATTATAGTATTCGTAGATCTCGGGCATCCAGTCAATATTATGGTCGAAACCCTGGGGTCTCCACAGCTTCTTGACATAGAGCTTGTCCTGGTTTTCTGCCTCAAGAACGTTCTGCATTGCGAGACGTATGCCTTCGCTTCCGCGGTTATGGATTCCCGTCATATTCCAGCCATGTTGCCTGGCTAGCAATACATTATAATAATCTGTTTGCCGCATCTGCTCTTCAGTCAGGTCACCCTGACTGAGATTTGTAAACCATTGTCCAGTCCAGCGATTGTAACCGTATGCATTGGGACTGATTTCCGGAATGATATTCTTCTTGGGTTCAATGGTTAAAAGGCCGGCTGCCGCATCTTCCGATCCAGAATGTGGTCCTACCGAGGCACCCACTATCGTCACCATCGGACCGCGATCATCCACCAGGGAAAAATCCACCAGGTTTCCCATGCGTTTCAGATACATCTCTCCATTGGGGTTCTGCCTTAGAAAATCCAGGCCAGGGTAGACCCTCACAGCGAGGCTTTGTGGCTGCTCATGAAACAAGCGGTTCAGTACGGTCATGGTAAGTGCACTCATATGACCGGTAGCTACAGTGACACCGTGGCGGGCATATTTTGCCAGGGTTTCAACGGCCCCGGGCATTGCCACATCATCAAACCATTTTGGATCAGGCCAGGGTCTGACCTCGCGCCCTACAAAACCCACCAGTTGTGCACCGGCCATTCCCGTTGGCTTGCCGTTTTTATCACGATCCAGGTGAATATGATCAGCTGGGAACCCCTGTTCAATTGCGAGGTTAATCATGGCTGTGTTCATCAGGCCATAACTACTATCCAGATAGATTGCAACGGGATTGTTCGGAGCTACTTCATCCAATGTAGAAATACCCCAGGAATCTTTGGCAACACTGGCCCAGGCATCCTGTAGGTTGAAGAACATAGGTTCCCCGGTTTCACTATCATTCTCAACGATATAGGATAGCGTGGCCAGTGCCTGATCAATAGTTTGTCCGCCGAGGCGGGGTTGTATCGTTCCTTTCCATTGTGTGTCCTTGAGAATATCGCCAGCAGGGACAGAATTATCTCCATCATTGTAGATAAATCCCGGTGTTAAAGACCTTCCATTCAGGTCAATCGCCCGGGTTGCAGGGCCGATCATCTTTTGGATTTGTTCGGATGAGCCAACGGTCAGAATGCGGTTACCTCGGACGGCCACAGCTTCAGCAATAGTAAAATCTCGATCAGCATCTGCTGTTAATACCTGGCCGTTATAAAAAACAAAATCTGGGTAATGTATAAGTTCCGATGGTATTTCATTTTGGGCAAGGCTGAATTTGGGAACTAAAAATAAACTTAAGATCAGTATAGCCAACACAGCATGGTTAACGATTTTATCTAGAGCGAATGTGATACGGTTAAAAAAAACGGATTGCATTTATGTTGTCCTCTATGGCATTTCATTATGATGATGAATATTATTCTTGAGGATGTTGATCCTCTGTAAGATTCCGGCTAGAAGTTTCTTTTTTATTTCGATAAATAAATGCTGTCACAAAACCAACAAGTAGTATTCCAAACAAAATTAATAAATTTGAATTTGTATTTTGAGTTTCAGATGTTTGAGGCTGAATAGTTGTAGAAGTTGTTTGCCCCATAGCACTCGTCGATGTGGGGTTGGACTCGACAGCGCTAACATCATTATCACTACTTCTGGTAGTTGAATTTCCTGATGTTGCATGTGGTGTTTTGGTCTGTGCTTTTGGATCTATGGTGACAAGTTTGCCAGTCTCGGGATCAATGGTGACATAGGGTGCACTGTAATCCACATCACCATCATAGGCATATGTATTGATTGTACATAGCACTGTTAAGTAAATGAATGATATTAATCTTATGGTCGTTGTTACTTTCATCTATTCCACCTCCACTGCCAGTCGTGGCATGTATTTGGTCACGCCTGGATTGTGTCTTTGCAGTCTGAATTTATCACATTTGACCTCTTAGCTAAATTAATCTCAATGAGTATTTTTCACGTATGGATTTAAAACTATAGATTAATATGTTGCAACGAGGATAACGCCGACTGTGGCAAATACAGCAGCAATATAGGTGGTGAGCTCGGGTCTGACTTCTGCTCGGAATACAACAACAGACAAAAATGATGCAATAAATATTTCAAGTGAATTTATCATCACAACTGTCGATATTTTTTCGTGATAAAGGGCAGAAAACAGAAAAATCTGCCCTGCAGAGACAAATATTCCTGATAAAAACAACCAGCGGTTGATATTGCTGAATAAATTTCTGAGGTTTTCACGATAGACGGTGGAAAAGATTGCAGCGATCATAAAAAAGACAAAGCCACTGGAAGCACTGATAAATGTCCCAAATGCCGGGGCATTAAAGTCTATTAAGCCATTTTTTCTACAAATGTTTGCCAGCGCATAAGCCAGTGCTGATCCCACGCCCCATAAATAATGGGTAGGAGACAATATCTCTCCCTCATGGACAGTCTGGGCTCTTTTGCGAGATTCATAAATTAACAGGCCAAAGGCGACACCAATCGCGCCCATTCCCAGTGTATCCATACCTGATATGGGTTCTGAGAGGAATATATAGGCACATATGACCGCAAAGAACGGATTAAGACGCTTTACTGAACCGGCCCGGGTGACCCCAAGGTGGCGTATTGATGTATAAAGTAGTGTCCGGCCAAATACCATGGCAAAGACACCTGCCATAACAAACCAGAATACGCCGCTGAGCCATTGTTCTGAATTATCAATTTGTGTTTCACCAGCTTCCATTACGTACCAGATAACAAAGGAAAACAGCATGGTGACAAATACTGAAAATAACACTCCTTTGTCTTTTCTTGTTTTTGCTCCTTTGGAGATAAAGACACTGCCAAAGGAAAAACTTAATGCAGACAACAATGCATAAAGTTGTCCTGTTAGTGGATCGGGCATTCGGTACGTCCTGTTATTTGGTCTAAAATATTAAAGCTATTACTATGCTGCAGGGTTTGACGTGATAAAAGTCAGATTGAGTTCAAATTTCTCCAGGTGAATTTTTATCCAACTTTTGTTTCATATACGATAAAAATTTTTCTATAGATTACTACAAGAAAAGTCTGCGTTGCATATTATTTGCACAGTTAAACATGGTTGTTTTAGCTTTACATTATATATTTTAAAGTTATTATTTACACAGCAGGTTCAGTAGTAATAACACATCTCAGTCACGAACCTGAAAATACAGGTTATTCCTGTTTTTCCTGAAAATTATAATACTAATGGGGGAATTCCTTTGGACTTTAAGCAAGCTGTTTCAAAAGCGCAGGCCGTTAGAAGCAATCTAGGGAAAGTCGTAAAGGGGCATGAAGCTGCTCTGGATATGACGGTCATCACCGTGCTCGCAAGAGGACATATGTTATTGGAGTCTGTCCCAGGGGAAGGTAAGACCCTGCTCGCAACGGCGCTTGCAGCTTCTATGGAAGATATAGAAGTTGGTCGTGTATCAGGTCAGCCTACGCTGAAGCCATCCGATATGCTTGGTGCTGAGATCATGGGCAAAGACGGTAAGTTCGAGCTAATCAAGGGACCAATATTTCATAATATCGTTCTGTTTGATGAATTAAACAGAACTGATCCACGTGCACAGTCAGCCTTGTTGGAGGCCATGCAGGAAATGCAGGTGACGGTGGGTGATACAACGCATTTGTTACCTGAGCCGTTCCATGTTATTGCTACTCAGAACCCATTATCACAAGAAGGTACCTGGGAACTGGACGCAGCAGCTAAACAGCGGTTCTTAGTTAAAATTCACTGGTACTCACCACCACGGCATATCGAATACAAGATCGCGACAGAAGCAAAGGCGCATCTTAAGGAAAATCTTGCAATGCTCAAACCGGTTCTTACCAGGAAAGAGCTGGTTGAGATTCAGGCGATGGCACAATCACATGTAGAAGTGACTGAAGACATCGTGCACTTGATGAATGCCATAACAGTAGCAACCAGACCTACGGATGTTTCATATCCAGCTGAGGCTCTGGATGAAAATGATGAATTTGGTCGAGAAGTTATCAGTGTCAGTGGTGGAGTTAGCTCACGAGCTACCAGTTTCTGGCCACCATTACTAAAAGCTCATGCGATGTTTCATGGACGCGATCGAGTGTTACCTTATGATGTATTTGCGACAGCATACTCAATGCTTAATCACCGAATAGAAACAAACTTCCCGGTCAATATCGAGCATCTCATTCATCTCATCCTGAGCGAGCGAGGGTATGCGTACTAAGGAAGACAAGTCTTCCGCCGCTACCATACTTGATAAACGGCGCTTGCAGGCTTTAGGGGTTTTACTACCCATAAAGCTTAAGTCATTGACCTTTTTACCTGGTCGACATCCCTTGGGCAGAGCAGGGGAAGGGATGCGCTTTCTCAGGTCACGTCCCTACGAGCCAGGTGAAGACAACCCCAGAAACATAGATAAATTCAGTCCACCGGGTCAGGTATGGGTCAATGATTTTGAGGCAGAAGTCAGGGCATCCATAGTCCTGCTATGCGATATGTCAGGCTCCATGGCATTTCAACCAAAGGACAACGTTAGAAACCTGTCACTGTTACAGTTGACGTATTCATTATGGCGCGCCAGTGACAGTATTCGCACTGTCTTGTATACCAGTGAGGAAGGTGAGTTTTTTTCAGAAAAGAATCTGAAAACACAGATGGAAAAATTGAGTCGACGATTGGGACAAGGTAGCTGGGGAGAAGGTTTAAATCCACTTGAAGCACTAAAGTCATATACTCTCAGGTCCAGGGGGAACAGAGACGACCTGATATTTCTTATTTCAGATTTTGTTAAATTATCAGAATCTTTTGGAAGACAGGGTACTCAAATGTGGCGTGCTGTTCTGCGGCGGCTCTCAGGAGACTTTGTTCCTGTTATTGTCAGTTTTAAATTATCTGATGATATTGTTGGGTCAGTTAAATTGTGGGATCCGGAAAGACAGAAACAACGTTTGATTTATCTCACGCCATCTCGAATTAGAAAAATAAATGAGAAAGAAATGCAACGTGTACTAAAGGTTGAAAACTTTTTCAGATCACTGGGGCTGGATTACCTGATTGTAAGACATGAAAGGGATGTCTATCCGCAGCTTTCCAAGTTAACAGGATTACGCAGGAGGAGAAAATCCTGATGAAGATACGATCCATTATATTTTATCTGGTGTTGATGATATTGCCCATGGGGTTAAAAGCTCAGAGTCCAGCATTAATTGCCAGTGTCTATCAAGATGAGAACATCACTGTACGCGCAGGCATTGTGGATGTGGAAAATCGGATCATTAAGTTTGGTGACCTTCTGCCTATGGTGATTGAAATTGAGTATGACGCCAGTGCAGTTCGACTTCCGGAAATTGGTCCAGAATTTTTTACGCAGGCATGGCCAGAAGAGATGGGCGCATATTTGCTTGAGACGACTTCATCATCAACATCCAGTGCATCACTCACCACCAGCACAAATTATTATAATTTCCAGATTCTGGCCTGTCCCGAAGGCGAAGTCTTATGTAAGGGCTCAAGGAATTATGATTTGCCTGAATTTACTCTTGAATATTCATCAATTGATGGGGCGGGGAATGATGTTGCCTCAGAATCAATACAATTTCGACCATGGCCGACAAACTTATTGATTGCCTCTGCCATACCTTTAGGAGAAGAAGGAGAATTAAATAGTTTTGCTACCTATTTTCCTACGGGCGCCTATCCAAACCCTTTGACTGGACAAGATTTGAGACAATCTTTTACAAGTATGATTGCCGGCGGTCTGATTTTCTTATTAGGAGGAATATTAATGTCACCTTTCAGTTTCTTTAAACGTAAATCATTAGCAGAGAAGTCTAATAAACGATGGGAGGAAGTTCTGAGTACTCTCAAATCCGGTGAAATCCAGAATGAGAAGCAGTTTCTTGATTCATTTCGAAAGTGTCTGGTTTGGTACTGTGTTGATGAACTCAAGGTAGATCCGTTCTACTGGCTTAAACACGAAGAGGAAGTCATGTCAGATGATCACAAAGGGACCGGTGACCTGGCTGGATATCGAGAACTCTTCATTGATGTATTACAAAGCCCTAGTGATAAAAATGATGAGTTATTGGGTCGCTTTACGACATTAATTTCGAGCTAGCCATACATCAATATCATAACTAACTGACGATAACGTATGGAATTATCCGACATTCAGGTAGGTAACTGGTGGCCACTATTATTTGGTGTTCTTGTCATTGCAAGCCTTTCAATTATCTGGGTTAGAAAAAAAGGTGAATTGTTTCCTGATGTCAACCTACTCATTGATACTGCACCAATAAATGGAATAATTGACAGGCTGCCATTAATTCTAGGTGTATTCATCGTTGTGCTATTAATGATATCCATGATGGATATCACCACAACTCGTTCCAGTGTCATTGAAAAGACTGCCAGAGATTTTCTGGTAATTGTAGATACTTCTAGATCAATGAGGGAAAATACTCCGTTGTTACGTGAAAATTTTCCAACTACTTTTCCTCGTAAAGCAGGACTATATTCTGGGCAGGTAGACGATCCGGGTACTATTCCGGAACTTGCACGTTATGAGCTTGCCAGAGAGAGTCTGTTGCGTTTCATGTCAGCACTAAATCCCAATGAAGATCGGATACAGCTTACCTATTTTAATTCCCAGGTATATTTGATGTCAGGGTTTACGACCAATTTTAGTTTTCTCACGCAACAACTTGAGGCTATGGACCCCTATGTTACATACGGGACCAACATACGTTGGGCGTTGGAACAAGGGCTTAATATGGTAGAGAGATACCCTAGCCGTAACAAGCAGGCAGTCATTTTATTAACAGATGCAGAAGCCAAGAATACCGATGACCTTCAAGAACAATTATATAGATTAGGGCAGTTAGACCTTTCTTTTTACCTGTTGTGGATTACATCTGATTCTACAGGAGAAGTGTCACAACAGGCGCTGGATTTTCTCAGGAGTACACGCAGTATCGGTACTGCTTATACGATTGAGGATCTTGACCAGGGTAATCTTGACCAGGCATTGGAAGAAATTGGAAAACTGGAAAGTTATGCATACGAAGAATCAAAACATGAACAGGTGGATTTATCTGAATCTGTTTTTACTCTGGCCCGATGGTTGATGTTGGTATGGATATTGTTAGTTGCAACGATATATCACCCTACCATAGTGACTGCGGCATTCAGTGGAAGGAGTTGATACAGTCATGAAGAATGAAGTAGAAGTCAACAATGAAACAACATCTGAGTTCGATGATAAAAATATTCAGGGAACAAAAGAATCCCTGATGGCATCCTGGATAAAGAAATGGAAAACTCAGTTTTCCTATTTGCTCATGGCTGTTGCCATTGCTCTGATGATTACCGGTGTTCAAGCTCTGCTTTTTTACGCCAAATATACACCTGAAATAGATAGTACTAATGCACAACTTTTTGCTCTGATGCAGGAAAAAACCAGAAGCGAACACTTGAGTAAGCTACAAGACCAGTTTCAATCTTTAATGTCCGCACTGAGAGGACAGGCAGAGATCTCATCGCGTTTTGAATCTACGTTTGAAGTTATGGGTGAGCATTTCAGGGAGGGACCACTTGGCACAATGGAGCAAGTCCAGGCTGAATTTCAAATCATACAAGACATGATAAAAGAAATGCAGGAACAGGAACTGGAGCCAGATCAAACAGAAGCTTTGCAAACGGCCACCACAGCCATCGCAACACTCTCAATGGACATGACGAAATTACAGGAAATATATTCCATCCCGTTTGATGAGCTACATGCAGATTTGCAAAATCCTCCCTTATACTTGTGGCCGACTGCAAACTATCTACGGGAAATGTCGGGTTATTTAAACTCAGTGACGTTCAACCGCGCAATTTATCTCTCGCAAATTGGTGAGATCGGGACATCACGGGTGTTGTTGAGTGGCATGTATTCCAATAGCGATGACAATGAAATTCTGGGTTTGGTTTATTACGGGCTGGGCAGACTACAGTGGGAACTCTTCCTGACACGTCTTGAACCTGAAAACTATCATCAGGCAGCGAGTTATCTACGTCAGAGCCTTCAGGCTGATCCTGAGGCTGAACTGTCCAAGCGTTTATTCGATTACATGCTTTCCCTCACTGAGGCCGAATCAACACCAGGTGCAGGAAAAGGTGATCCAACAACACTGACAGAAGGTGAAGCGGGCGCTGTATCGACACCGGATCCATTGTTCTGACTAATGCAGGTTTAATAAGATGATACTGGCAGGTGTAATAACCGTTGTTTTTCTGGTCATCGTCTACTGGGCACGTCATTGGATAGTAAGTGGCGGCAAATCCAGTCGTCAAGTTTCCATTGCCATGTTCGTATTACTAACGATTTCACTCCTGGTCATTGCTTACATAGAACAAATGGACAGATCCTTTATGCTGGAAGACACACCAGTACTGGTAGCCATGACTACGGATCTTTCCCTGAGTATGGGGGCTGCACCGGACCCACGAGAGCATGGTGATATCGGTACCCGTTTGCAACGAGCTCAGAAAATATTATTGCCAATAATGAATGCGCTGGATTCATCGGGTGCCAATGTAATGGTAGGGATAACCGGCTTTACTGCTAAATCAGAGATGATTATGGGCTGGGACGGCAACCTTCCGCAGATCAGGGAGGTAATTGAGTATTCAATGGCGCCGGGTATTCTTACTCAACCTGGATCAGACATTGGTGCCGCCCTACAAGGTGTCTTGCCGCTATTTGAAAACTTGCCAGAAGAATACCAGGAGCAAGAAACCAGGAAGTACCTGATTGTCATATCAGATGGTGAAAGGACCCTGGAGCGAGGTGAGATTGAAACTGCACTTGAGGAATTACGTACCAATAACGTAAAAATTATTTCCTTACAGGTTGGATTATTGGACACCCCAGAAGGCATACCCGTTTTTGATGATGCGGGAACATTTCTTGGGTTTCAAGACATCGGTGGTCAGATATATACGATCCCCAATACCGAAACTATGGAATTAATTGCAGGTGATGATACGGATACAGGAATTTACGTCAGGGCTGAAAGTATTAATGCGGTTGAGGATATTAGCGATTTTCTTGGTATTCGAATGTCAGCACTGTCCACGTCGGGTCCTATGTATACTACGGTGGTTTCAGTTCTCTGGTTTTTGAGCTTTGCGATTTTACTGTGGTTTGTCTAGGTGAGAATTTACAGCATGGACTGTTTTCTTAAAATCAGGCCAATTACAGCAATAAAAAACAGTAATATGCCAACAAAATAGGGAACGGCCGTTGTTTCTGATGTCTGTATGGTAGCGTCTTCCTCTAATGTTGTTTCGATAATCTGATTTGGTCCGGGTACATTAATAAATATTTCTTTATATAGTTCCATTTTTTCACGGTAAGCGGTGAGCAGGTTATACATATGCGCCGATTGTCCGCCTGAGTAAATCTCCTTGATGAATTGGTCCTGACTTTCCAGGGTGGTGATATATTTCAAGAAAGCGAAGGCTGTTTCCACTGCCTGATTGGCTGCCATTGATCTTCCAGCCAGGGGGTTGTCAAATAACACGTCACTTGACTGTATATTGACCCCCTTGGCGGCGAAATAATCCAGACTCATATTGGCCTCTTCTTTCTGATGCATGAGATCATTTCGCAATATAGTCAGCTTCCTGTCGGGCCACACATCCGGGGTATATGTATTTCTGAAAATTTCTGTGAGAAAAGATTGCACCTGCAGAACACTATTTGCAACGGAGTCATTAGAGCGGTCAATCATAATTTCATTAAGGTTGCTGTATTCATGCCCATAGAGGGTTGAAGAGAAAGAAATACAGCTAATAATTATCAACTTAAGTGAAAAAATGCGTATATATAATAATTTGGACATTATTGAGTCCTTAGGTTTCCGTATGACATCAAGGATACTATATAAATTTTGCTGCGCAAATGGCGTAATATAATTATTATCAATAGATACCGTTATTGGTCTCGACACATGCCAGACTGGTATCTTATCCTATAGCAAATAATAATAATTTATCTAAATTCAGGAGAGAAAAATGTCTGTACCCGTACTCAAGGCAGTTACCCGGACCCAGGGAAACAATCAAGCAATTAAAGATGGTTCAATAAAGCCAGAAGGTTTTGAGTTTGAATTCGAAGAGGTTCCTGTTCTCGTAAAAGCATTTCGAAGAATGGTCAGGGGATTGGAGTTTGATGTCTGTGAAATGGCATTAACAACTTATCTTTGCGCGAAGGAGCATGGTGTAAAATTTACCGGCATACCTGTATTTCTAGTCAGGGCATTTCATCATGGTGCAATTTTCCATAATGTAAATAACCCTGTTAATGATCCAAAGGAACTTGAAGGCAAACGGGTAGGTGTACATCGTGGTTATACTGTGACTACCGGAGTGTGGGCGAGATCAGTGCTGCAAAATGAGTATGGTGTTGATCTGGATAAAATTACCTGGGTGTTGTCAGGTGACGAACATGTAGAGGCCTATCAACCACCTGCTAATGTTATTCCAGTTGAAGACGGCAAAGATATTGAAGAAATGCTAGTGAATGGTGAACTCGCCGCTGCAGTGAATATAAAACCCAGTCATGACGATATTCAACCTGTTATCAAAGATCCATTAGAAGCCGGAATAGCTGCATATAAAAAAAATGGTCACTATCCAATCAATCATCTCATCGTATTTCGTGATGAAATTCTGGAGAAATACCCCGATGTGGCTGTCTCGGTGTTCAATGCCTTTGCTGAATCCAAGCGCACGTATATGGACAAGCTTATTAATGGAAAGATAGATTCACTATCAGATATGGATGAGCTCTATTTAAGATTACATAATATGGGTGATGACCCATTACCTTATGGTATTAAATCGAATTTACCCATGCTGGAATATCTGCTGTCCACTGCGACTGCCCAGCAGATACTTAAAAAGCCTGTGGAATTTGAAAAGGTGTTTGTCCCCTCAACGCTAGATTTAATAGCTTAATAAACAGGTATCATAAGGCCCGGGCGACTGGTTTATCCAGCAGCCCGGTCCAGAAACTTCAGTAATTTCTCTGGAACATTTTCCTCTGTTTGATCATCTGGAGCTATGTCCCAGTACTCCGAGCCCGGAATACATTCTTCCAGATACCTGGCAGCAGCGGTTGAATGGGCAATATCTTTCCCTGGTACGATATAAGTCGGAACCGTCAGTCGTAATAAATCCTCTGGTTCTGCGCCTGGGGCAGTATCTCTGTCCAGCAAGGTGCGTGACATCCCTTTAATTATTAATTTATATTGCTCTACATCCATACTGGCATAGTGATCGGCAAAAGCTTTGTCACTTCTTATGACCGGGGCCCAGGGACCGACACGAGGATCTTTCCCAAACCCCTCTTCAGTATTCAGTGCCAGTTCAACTACACCTTCAAGGCCCTTTTCTTCTATCAGTGCGAGATGGGTATTAAAACGATCATGACCTCTTATCCTGAACTTGGCGCCTCCGACGGGCCAATACAGGATCTGACTGAGGACCATCTCAGGATGCTTCACTGAAAACACGGTGACAGGACACACTCCCATGCATCCACCCAGTAAGTGGGCCTTATCATGGCCCAGGTGTTCCAGCAGTCCTTTGCCCTGGGCCACATAATGGTCCCAGGAGATTCGTTCGACTTTGCCACCGGACAGACCTGTTTCGCGCCTGTCAAAAATAATACAGGTATATTTTTCAGGTAAATGGTCGAGTAATTTTATTTTTTTATAAACGCCAAGATTGGTCCACTTATCCATGGAGGCGTCAAAGCCACCAGGAGAATACATAAGTAGCGGGGGACCGTCTCCCTTGACTTCATAGTTGGTTTTGATTCCATTTATTTCTACAACTGACATGATTAACCTCGTTTATTTCTTTAAAGGGGACCCACTCTTGATCTGCTGGCCGTCACGCGCCTCAGAAATCATCGTCGTGAATGCCTCCAGTATAGAGCGTGATATATTTGCATAGGTGTCACGATCCTCGTCGAGGAATTTGACGCCATACCCTATAGCCGTATTCGCAAGTCTTACACGGCCGTCCAGCCACGGACCTCCACCGAGGCCACCAATTACAGGTATGGAAACTGCAGCGGTCACTGCCGCGCCGACAATCGGCCCTGAATTGGTAAAATTCAGCATGACTGCCCCGGCCTCCTCAAGCATTTTCGCTTCATTGATCAGATGTTCACACATGGCAGAGGGGACCTCGACTCCCGGTTTGGAGACCGCGGAATAATCCATGCCGTATTTCAGTGCGGTCTGTGGGGTGATCCCAAACTGGGCCCACACAGGAATTCCCGCACGGGTTAGCGCTGTCACAGCCTCGGGAAAATCGGCTGCTCCATCGAGTTTGATCACATCAATACCAGCCTCTTTGACCATGCGTACTCCCGCCCGTACCGCAGCCTTAGCACCTTCTTGCAATGGTCCATAGGGAAAATCGGCGCTCACGAGTGCGCGTTTGGTTCCACGTCGCACTGCCTGGGTCACAGTTATCATCTGGTCCATAGTGATTTCGAGGGGATTGGTCTGTCCCCACAAATTAATCCCGACTGTATCCCCCACTGAGATGATATCAACACCGGCACGATCGGCAATACAGGCCATGTGGTAATCCCAGGCTACTATACCGATGATCTTTTCTCCCTTGTCCTTCATTTGTTGAAGATGTGGAATTGTCACTTTATCTGCCATTTTTTGTCCTCAATGCTTTATTGTAATGTGATTCTTTATTACTGAAAAAACAGAAAGTGTAAGCGTAAATGCGATGAGATTCCATGCAACATACGGATTAAGGGATGAAGAATTAAAAATAAAGTAACGGATTGTTAGAAAACATGGGGAATGGTATAATTTTTGGCTTAAATTCCAGTATAAAGTTCTGGACACGCTGTGACCCAGTGTTCAATATAAACTCGAAAATTTCCTATTGAATTACCTGCCAGCGTTAAAAAGAAAAGTTTAAATCACAATTATCTGCTTACAAGCATAGAATGAATATCTATAAGCGAGGAATTTGGTAAATGCTTACAAAAGAAAAAAATGATCTGATCTGTAAAACCGGGCCAGGAACACCTATGGGAAACTTGTTCAGGTGTTATTGGGTACCTGCATTATTAGCAGAGGAACTGCCAGCTCCGGACTGTCCGCCTGTGCGAGTTCAATTAATGTCTGAATATTTAGTCGCGTTTAGAGACAGTGATGGTCAATATGGTTTAATTGATGAATTTTGTGCGCATCGCTGTGTTTCACTTTGGTTTGGGCGAACAGAAGACAAAGGAATAAGGTGCCCATATCATGGTTGGAAGTATGACATTACAGGCCAATGTACTGATGTACCTTCGGAATCGCCTGAATATGCCAAGAATATTAAATTAAAATCCTATCCCTTGGTGGAAAAAGGAGGAGTTTTATGGACCTATATGGGGGCACCTGAAAACCAGCCGCCATTGCCAGAATATGAAGCCTGCACTGTCCCCAAAGAACAAAGCTTTTTTTCCAAACGGCTGCAGGAAAGTAACTGGCTACAAGCCCTTGAAGGAGGAATTGACTCTAGTCATGTTTCTTTTTTACATAGTCATAATCTTGAAACAGATCCGCTTTTTAAGGGCGCAAAGGGAAATGAATATAACCTCTCAGATTTGAAGCCGGTTTTTGAAGTAGAAGATTACCAAGGTGGACTTGTTGTAGGCGCGCGTCGTAATGCAGAGGATGAACAGTATTATTGGCGAATTACACCCTGGCTAATGCCCTTTTTTACCATGGTGCCCCCACGAGGTGACCATCCAGTACACGGACACTTTTGGGTGCCAATTGATGATAAAACGTGTTGGGCGTGGAGTTTTGATTACAAATCAAATCGCGCATTAACGGATGTCGAGCGAGAGGCGATGGAAGAGGGGCATGGTATACACTGCGCCTATACACCGGGGACATATATACCTCGTGCGAACAGGGAAAATGATTATTTAATGAATCGTAAAGCCCAGAAAGAAGGTTCTACCTATAGTGGTATAGAAGGAATTGCAATACAGGATTCTTCGTTGCAGGAAAGTATGGCGAGCATCGATCCTGAAACCGGCGAACGCGTTGCATGGGGAGGAGTCTGTGACCGATCATTTGAAATGCTGGCCCCGACTGATCGAGGGATCATGTTAGCGCGACGTAAAATATTTAGTGCGATTGAGGCTTTTGAGAAGAATGGGGAAATTCCGCAGGGAGTCGATCCAGAACATCATAAAGTAAGGTCGGTATCTATTTTATTATCCAAAGAAGAAAAGTTTATTGAGGGTGCCGATGAAGCATTACGAGTAAAAGAAGGTGAACCGCATACATCTGTATAGTAATTACTTACTACAAGTTATCCAGAGAGTAATGAGAGCAGACTCGTAGAAAGCATAGTGAAAACGCCTGCGAGCACAGGTAATATCAGCACAGAGATAGATCTAACTTTGAAGAAAGACACACCCAGCAATGGGATTTCATAAATCAAGATTCGATGTGCGCTGAAAATACTCCATGCTGTTAAAAATGCTATCACTGCTGGTGTTGATGCACCTGCATTGGCAAAGGTAGCCGCGATGGAAAAAGAAATTACAGGACCCGATGGCACCATCATTCCAGTCAAGGCACCAATTAAGATAGCAATTATTCCTGCTTCATCGCCAAGAAACTGACTAATAACTTCTGTCGGTATTAACATCGCCATAAATTCTGCGGCAATCAGAGCACAGATCATTCTTGGCACAATAATTATAAATTGTTCTAGTCCCCGCGTGAGACCTTTTTTGAAACTGTCATCTCCTCGAGAGTAGGCATATATACCCAGAGCAACTGGCATGATATAAATTATTATCATTACTATATTCATGGTGTAGGCTTATTTTCTTCTTCGCCAATTGTCAAAGTCAGGGGTAGTCTCTGAGCAATCAATCCTGCAATGATTGGAAGAGGTATGCTGATTAAAAATCGTGTCACAGTTATTTCAGCGCCCATGAATGGCAGGTCCCAAACCAAAATTCTTTGTATCCCCAGGATTGCCCAGCTGGTGATATAGGCAACCATAACGCCTCTATCAGCGCCTGCTCTTGCTATAATCGCTAGAAATGGAAATGCGGCTGATGGCCCACCAGGCGTAATGAATCCTGCCAGTGCAGCTAGCATTAATCCTTTAATTCCACGATAACGTCCTACCAGTTGAGAAAACTTGTCTCGAGGCATTAATATCCAGATAAATCCCGCCAGGGTGAGTGCCGCAATGACCCTGGGCATGATGCCAAGCAGATGATCAATGTCATTGCTGAGTGCCTCATGGAACAATTCCGGCCCAAGAATATTATGGGTCAATATTCCCATTACCAATGCAAACCCGGCAAAGATCCAGAATGTCTTACCAAAGCTTGCCAGCATTAAAATGTGTAAACGCCTGCGTAGCGTTATCGCTTGGGTATCAAATTGACTGTTCGTAGACAATGTTGAATTTTGGTTATCGGTGTGAGCAACAGCTTAATGATGATGCGTTGCTTGTTTGTGACCTTCCATTAATGCACTTATTACAGTGTGAAACAGGTTTGATTCAGGAGGTAATTGTGCGGCTAGCATACCTGCAAGCCTTGCAAACACAATTGCCTGTCCCGCGACCAGATCCATTTTAGGCCCATTTTGGATATGGTTGGTATCATTGATTGCGCGCGTCAGTCCAGCCTTGAATAGACCTTCCATGTAATGGCTTCTGGCATCACTCTCAGTTATATCTGATGGTGTATTTTCTGCATTTTCATCCGGCGTGACACCGAACTTGTCTGCGGCCTTTAAAAAATGATTAAAAAGATCGTCGTCCAGGTGGTTGTGATCATCTTCGTCTCCGCACATAGTCTTTCTCCTGTAATTAGCTACTCAATGCATTTAAAGGCTGAATTTTGAAACATAGAAATTCCAGCATTTTTCAAACAAGCCTCTTTTATACAGCCCTTTACTCAAGGATGCCGCTTCTTCATCATTAAAAACATAGGGCTTCCCCAGTAACTGCCCCTGCGCCTGTCGCTCCGCATTCAGTTCCAGGTAGATAGCCATGACGGTGGCTTCCAAAATATCAATGCCGGTTACGACTGATCCATGCGCCTTAAGTAAGGCCGCCTTTTCATTCCCCAGTTTTTTCGCCACAGCAGCGGCAATTTTGGAATTATTAACAGACATTGGGGAATCAAACAAAGGAACATTACCCAGTAAGGCCCCTTGCGGCATAGTGACCTGGTAATTGTGTCCGCTAGACGACAGCAGGGTTGACCATCTTGGGTGGCAATGGACAATTGAATCTACATCTGGACGTGATTCATAAATTGCCAGGTGTAAGGGTAGTTCTGCTGGTGGTTTCGGGTCGCCTTCGGAGATATCACCGTACTTATCGACAATGACAAAATCGGCATTGGTTAAGTTGCACCGTACTGATGCGCCTATATTAATCAGAATATTACCATCACTTAAGCGGGTGCTGAAGTGACCATTAAAATCTATTATTCCAAGCTTTTCTAATAATGAAATGGCCTGTATTAGTTCAGACCGGTATGTATTTACCTTGGGGTCTTTGCTGGTCATCTCTTTACAGAGCGGCCAGGTTATCTGTGAATAACCGTACTCCAATTACGATTGCTGCGCATCCTACCGTTGCAAATGCGAGGTTGTTGAACCAGTTAGCACATTTTTCCATAGTACGCATGGGATATGATGCAACAAAGGATAGTATTGCCATGCCTATAATCGAGCCGATACCAAAGGCGATGACATAGCCGATAGAACTAATAAGTGAACTCGCTGTTGCAGCTAATACCAAAAGGCCTGCAGACCCTGCCGTGCCGTGCATCATGCCGACCAGTACAGCCCTGCCCAATCCAAGATCTGAATGCTGGTGCTTGTGTTTATTTAGTACTTGCTCTCTGGTTTCACTTTGATGTGTATGGGCATGGAGATGGTGTTCACCTGTCTCATGCTCATGAAAATGGAAATGTGGGCGTTGTCGGTATAGCTTTATTAGTACATTTGCGCCCAGGCCAACGATCATAATCGCAACCATCATTTCAAGCATGGACTGCAATTTGGGGGAAATAGTCCCACCCCAGATGAGTAACACGCCACATATAGTCAAAAGTGTCATGGTATGACCCAATCCCCACAGACTACCCCTAAGTATCAAGGCCCTACGGGATGTGCGCCCGGCACTCATGGCAGCAACTGCCGCCAGGTGATCTGCTTCCAGGGCATGTTGCATACCAACAAAAATACCCAGAATCAGTAAGGGATAGTATTCCAATTCAATCTCCAGTATTAGTTAGACAATCAGCTATAAATCATTATTACTATACAAAGACGCGAATTCAGTGAAGTACATCATTTATTGTACTGTTGAAATAACTGCAGAATAAGTAATGAAAACCCTTCGGGGGGGCAGTACGTGCAATCTCGTCTTCAGGATGTGGTCCAGATTGGGTATATACCCGCTGAAACAGTCCAATATGCTAACATTTTATTCATATTGAGTAAACTGAATTTACTGATTATCCCTGGAATTTAAAGGTATTTTTAAGTAAAATAGAATGCTTTATATATTCTTATAATAATAATTTCTTAAGGGAGATCTTCTTTGACTGAACAAGTTACCGCTGCGGTCCGTACGGGACCACATAAAACAGAATTTCGTGATTATCCCATGCCAGAGATCTCAGATGAAGGCGCGATGCTTAAGATGGAAGTCGCCGGGATTTGTGGTACCGATGTGAAATTTTATGCCAAACCACCTATTGAAGGGCCGGTTATAATGGGGCATGAAAATATTGGTTATATTGCCAAGGCTGGTAAGACTTTTCAGAAGAGAAAAGGTGTCAAGGAAGGCGACCTGGTATTTGTTGAGCATTATATTCCATGCTTTCAATGTGAGTGGTGCCATAAAGGTGAGTATCGATTATGTAAATCAACTGACTGGCGTAAGAATCCTGAGGGTTTGAGGTTCGGTTATAGTACTGCTGAACGTGATCCACATTTATGGGGAGGCTTTGCACAGTATATGTATCTTCCCTGGAATACGGTCCTGCATAAGGTCCCGGATGGAGTTTCCCCCGAATTGGCTGGAATTGTGACACCCATGTCTAATGGTATTCAGTGGGCCTTGTTTGATTGCGGCGTTGAGTATGATTCAAGGGTATTGATACAAGGGCCAGGTCAACAAGGGTTGTCTCAGACAGTTGCCTGTAAACAGGCCGGCGCGTCGTTGATCATAGTCACCGGAACAACCAAGGATAAGGCTCGGCTTGATGTTGCAAAAAAACTCGGCGCAGATTATGTAATTAACGTTCAGGAAGAAGATGCACTAGAGCGTATTAAGGAGATTACAGGTGGCGAAGGAGTGGATGTTGCACTGGATTGTACTGCGGGCGCCGGTACTGTGCCTGATCTTACCGGGATCGAGGCCTTAAAGCGTAAGGGTGGCACAATGTTAATTCAGGGTGAAATAGGCACGTTTCCAGATTTTCCCATAGGCAAAGTTGCAAATAAATACATCACAATCAAGAGTGCCCGTGGGCATAACTTTCTGTCATGCGAACTTGCAATGAAACAATTGGCGACTGACAGATTTCCTCTGGACCTGATTACCACCCATAAGTTTGGATTAAAGGATACTGATCTTGCGATCAAGGCGGTAGGTGGTACAGAGATGGAAGGCGTTATCCACGTTTCATTAATGCCCTGGGAATAATCAATTATTTAGATTTTCCTAATTCGTTTTAAAGCGGGGTCAGATTAAACTTTCTATTCAATTATGAATACAGGGAAGTTTGATCTGACCCCGCTTGCTTATCTAGTAAGGAGATTGTAATGGCGGTTGTAATAGAAAAGTATTCACGTGTAGACAGTAATATTATTGATGAACTGGGAAAGTATGGTGTGGCGACCATACATGAAGCCCAGGGGAGAAAGGGATTGATGGCTCCTAATATGAGACCAATATATTCAGGTACACGTATTTCAGGTACGGCTATCACAGTTTCTGTCCCACCATGTGATAACTGGATGATCCATGTGGCTGCCGAGCTATGCCAACCAGGCGATATTATGGTTGTTGCCCCGACGTCTTATTCGGACGCGGGCTATTTCGGTGACTTGCTTGCAACTTTGCTCATGTCCCGTGGGGTTAAAGGTCTGGTAATTGATGCTGGTGTTCGTGACATTGCTGATCTTAAAGAAATGGGTTTTCCGGTTTGGTCAAAATGTATATCAGCGCAGGGAACCGTTAAAGAAACATTAGGTAGTGTCAATATTCCAGTCGTATGCGCTGGACAAACTATCCATCCCGGTGATGCTATCATTGCAGATGATGACGGCGTGGTCGTGGTAAGCAAGGATGAAGCGGAAGATGTATTAAAAAAATCCCAGCATCGAGAAGAAAAAGAGGCCGGAATCCGTAAACGTTATGCAGCTGGTGAGTTAGGATTGGACATGAATAACATGCGCCCGGTCCTGGCTGAGAAAGGTCTAAAATACCCAGATCGATAAATTAGATTGGATAAATATTTTATATAGAGGAATGAAATGATTATAGATTGTCATGGACATTACACAACATCACCTGCTCAGTTAACTGATTACAGGAATGCACAAATTGCACACTTTGAAGATCCATCAAAACCTGAAGCGATCTTTGCGGAAATTTCTGATGACGAGATCCGTGAGAGCATTGAAGCTAATCAATTAAAAGTCTTGAAAGATCGTGGCGCAGATATGACAATTTTTTCTCCGCGAGCGGTGGCTATGGGGCACCATATTGGTGATGAAAAGATGTCAAAAGTCTGGACTCGCACATGTAATGACTTAATCCATCGAGTTACGACGATGTTTCCTGACAACTTTATTGGTGTTTGCCAGTTGCCTCAATCTCCCGGTGCATCAATAGAAAATTCCATTGAAGAACTTGAGCGTTGTGTAAATGAGCTTGGGTTCGTGGGGTGTAACTTGAATCCGGACGCCTCCGGCGGAATGTGGACGGGTATGCCTATGACTGACAAGTCATGGTATCCATTTTATGAAAAAATGGTGGAGTTGGACGTCCCAGCCATGATTCATGTGTCAGGCTCGTGCAATCCTAATTTCCATCCAACGGGTGCACATTATATCAATGGCGATACCTCAGTCTTTATGCAACTTATACAGGGAGACTTATTTAAGGATTTTCCTGAGTTGCGTTTAGTGATTCCACATGGGGGTGGCGCTGTTCCTTATCATTGGGGTCGATATCGTGGTCTTGCCGATATGATGAAGAAGCCTTTGCTTAAAGAACACTTAATGAAGAATGTCTTTTTTGATACCTGTGTCTATCATCAGCCCGGTATTGATCTGTTGTTTAAGGTCATTGATATTGAAAACATCCTTTTTGCCTCCGAGATGTTTGGTGCAGTAAAAGGCATCGATCCTGAAACCGGACAATATTTCGATGATACTAAACGATATGTTGACGCGTTGGATATTCCTGAGCAGGACAAACAAAAAGTGTTTGAGGGAAATATCAGACGTGTTTATCCGCGTCTTGATTCGGCCTTAAAAGCAAGGGGTAAATAGATATCAGGTCTGGCTCTGATTCATATTTCTTCCTCAATCTTTCGTTATGATACTTCATCATGCAGACCTCTCTTGGAGGTTGCTTGGTAATTTGGAATGAAAAAAATAATCAGATTTGTTTCTGAAGTAGTTCTTTCCAGCATTCATGTTTTTTAACAGGAGAAAATCTATGCGAAATTTGTTTTATTTAATCTTGGGGACTGTAATAACAACTGGTTGTAGTGGTTTGATTGCACAGGAATCTGGTAAATCTGCAACAGTTCATCGTTTAACGCCCCAGGGTACTGCTGAATCGATAGGTGTGGTAAGTTTTAGCGATAGCCAGCACGGATTATTGATACAGCCAAACCTTAAAGGGATGCAACCAGGACCAATCGGTATACACGTTCATCAAAATCCAAGTTGTGCTGCAAGTTCTGATGGGGCGCCGGGTATGGGCGCAGGTTCTCATTATGATCCTATGAACAAAGGCGCACATGAAGGACCGTACGGTGATGGCCATCTTGGCGACCTTCCAGTACTCATCGTTGAACAGGATGGAACAGTTACTATTCCATCATTAGCACCCAGATTATCACTGTCTGATCTCAACGGACGTTCCATTATGGTCCATGCCGGTAAAGATAACTATGGTTCCAGCCCCGGCGGTGGTAGGGCATATTGCGGTGTCATCAAATAATTAAACATTGATCCCCGAAGGACTGATTGGTAACTAATCAATCGGTCCTTTTCTTTAAGAGTATAATTTGTGAACCCAATATTAAAACCAATAATATGTCTTCTATTTCTATTGGCTGGTTCTATTTGTGTTGCCCAGCAAAGTAGTGGTGTATCGAAGAACAATGGCTCATCAGCCACAGATGAACTGCTGGTAGAATATCCGGCATCTTTTTTTCGGCGGTATCAGCCAGCAACGGCGCTGGACATGCTCAGGCAATTACCCGGATTTCAAATTGATGATGGCACCTCGGACAGGGGATTTATTGCTGCAGCTGGCAATATCCTGATTAACGATGTTTATCCAAGTGCAAAACAGGACACACCTTCAG
This sequence comes from uncultured Gammaproteobacteria bacterium, assembly GCA_943788815.1. GTDB lineage: Bacteria > Pseudomonadota > Gammaproteobacteria > Eutrophobiales > Eutrophobiaceae > Eutrophobius. Next base: position 1,368,735 of record CALSRS010000001.1, on the reverse strand, counting down.
CACTTCTGGCCAGAATTTCAGCAAATCAGGTGGCAAGAATTGAGCTGATTCGTGGCCAGGTCAGGGGGATAGATCTCCAGGGGCAATCTCAGGTGGCCAATATCATTCTCAGGGGAGATCTGCCGCCTGTTGTCAGATGGGACGCTTATGTGAGGCACCATTCTGATGCCCCTTTAAAACCTGGAGTAGATACTTCATTGTCCCATCGTCTTAATGATATTGATTATAACGTAGGGATTAGAATTGAACGGGAGTCCAACGGTGAAACAGGTACGGATACATTTTTTGATGATAATAGTGCCGCGATTGAACAAAGATATGTTGAACAAGTAGCGACTGGTATTGATCTGACGGCAACTTTAAATGCGTCAACGTTAATTGGTCAGACATTGACCCAGTTTAACACCCGCGCCCATTATGAAACCCGCGACCGAAAAGAAGATTCCGACTTTACGCCTTTAGTCCCTGAAGAAGACCCACGGAATGAGTTTGTGGGTAATGATACAACCATAAAGCAATTTGAAATCGGCGTAGATGCGTTACGAAACCTGTCAACATCACTAGTTGGAAAGGCAATCTTTCAATTTTTTCTCGAGAGTGTCCCTCGAATTACTTCTCGCGCAATAACCAATGAAGATGGAATACAAACATTATCGAGAATTGCAAATATTACTGATCTTGCGACTGAAACCATTGCCAGAATTGAGTTGGATTGGACAGGCATAAAAGATCATAACATTCAGTTCAATATTGAAGGTGCCTATAACTCTGTAGATGGTACCCTGGAGCAGACTATAGATAGGGGAACTGGCCCGGTGGTGGTTGATATCCCTGGATCAAATTCACTGGTAGAAGAGCTGCGGGCAGATTTTTTGATAAAAGATACCTGGGGTAACGACCAAATTGAACTGGATTACGGCCTGGGTGCTGAAATTTCGAATATTTCTCAAAGTGGCGACTTTGAACAGCAAAGAGACTTCTTTTTTCTTAAACCCCACTCAATACTGACTTATTCATCGGCCAATAGGGGGCAAACCAAGTTAAGGGTTGCGCGCGAGATCGCCCAACTGAATTTTGATGATTTCATCAGTACCACTGTATTTGAAGATAATGAGTTGTCATTGGGAAATCCAAATCTGAGACCAGATGCCACCTGGATAGCAGAACTCAGTCATGAAAGGCGTTTTGGCCAGGAAAGTGTGATTAAGATAATTGCATTTCATCACTGGATATCAAATGTTCTTGATCTACTGCCTTTAACAGATACAGATGAAGCGCCGGGTAATATTGGCAATGGCAGGCGTTGGGGACTGGAACTGGAAAGCACCTGGCCACTACAATGGCTTGGATTGACTGGTGCTAAATTGGATCTGAATTTTAGGTGGTTGGGCTCAACGGTTATTGATCCGGTAACAGGTAACCGTCGCGTATTATCGGCACAAGGTGGGGTGAATGCCTATCGTTCTTTATTAGGTGGAAATAATAACAATAAATATCTTATCAGATTAAAATTTCGCCAGGACCTGGAAGCGGCAAAAGTCGCCTGGGGTTGGTCTCTGGCTGAACGAGATCGACGATCCCTGTTTAAGGTAAACGAGTTAGATATACATAATGAAGGATTTGCAGTCGATGCCTTCATTGAAACTACTCGATGGAAGGGGGTCAAGGTATCTCTGGTAGGGGATAATCTATTAAGGTTTGATCAAAACCGATATCGGACGTTCTATTCCGGACTACGAGACCTTTCACCCATTGAATCACAGGAATTTCGAGTAAGACACAACGGTCGCCGTATAACCTTGACCCTTAGTGGAAGCTTTTAATTAAGAGCATTATACTTGGAGAAATCCTGCCTGCCAGTTCGTAGAAAATATTATATTTCCCCTTATTTTTGTAATTAGGCATTATTTGTGAAAATTCCGGGTATTTATTGACATGTCTGGGTATTGGACACAGACTATACTCATAAAAATGGGGGGAAGTCAGGGATATCGAACACCTTCTTGCTGTATCTGGATACACCTTAATATATACAGACCCCCTTTAAAAAAAATTATAATCAATATGGTAACGGAGAACGTAAATGAACTACTTCATTAGTAATCAAAAAATAAACGGTTTGATTCTATTTATAATTATGGGGATATACTCGACCGTTCAGGCTCAGGACTATCCTTCAGCAATTTTACAATTTGCTGATACTGTTTATACCAATGCAACCATTGTTACCCTGGACGATCATGAAATGAATTCTAATCCGGGTACCATTGCCCAGGCCATGGCGGTACGAGATGAAGTCATTATTGGCATAGGGTCTAATGAAGAAATGTTACGTATGGCCGGACCGAATACGGAAATTGTCGATCTTCTCGGTAAGACAGTATTGCCTGGCATCGTTGAAAGCCATGTTCACCCTATGGGGGCATCAGAGGCCTATGCCAGGGAGATTTACAATCTTAGAAATACCCCAGAAGGATATGCGCTGAACCTTGACGTTGGTGCTTCATCCGATGAGACCATGGCATCGGTAGCCGAAGCGATGGAGCTCTTATTGTCGGTTGCTGAACCAGCCCCTGAAGAGTGGATCAACATTTCTATCGTTCATAATCCTGAGCTTGGATTTGCTACGCCAGCAGATGTTTCAACCTTAATGAGTGCTCCTCGCCTGGTTGATGTTCAAATTACAAAAGAAGACTTGTCTGAAATTGTGCCGAATTATCCATTCGTATTATCCAGCGCAACATCAATATTAAGTGCGCCGGAAAAAAACGTTTGGTATCACGTAACGATGGGACCAAATGGTCAACCCGTATCAGAGAAGGTCATAGAACTTCCATAGGAGAACAGCGATGAAGATCCTGAATCAACGAAACTTATCGTTGTATTTCATATTAATTGTTTCACTCTTACTATCTGGTACCACCCAGGCAAGTCACAGGGCGTTACTGTTTAACCAGTATGCCATGGATAAAGTGCTGGAAATGTGGCCGGATTTTGAAGAATCAGTCAACAATCAGGCCAGAGGTATGCAAGATGCGGGTGCACGCGGACTCATTACACAAAGCCCATTGCGATCTCATCTAGGGCAGTTACTCAGAGAACAGCCGACACCTTCACAGTATGGTGATGGGTTTAAAAAACTGGTTGATGAGTTCTATAGCAAAGCAGGAATGACTGCCTTTGGCTCGAGGGTAAATACCAATGAGCAGATCACGGCCTACCATTATTTATATCGTCGAGACAGGAAATTACCGGTACGGCATGCCTATGCCTATGATCTTGCACGACAGGCCATTCCTTCATCTGCTGCGTCTGGTCTGAATGATTATAGTGGTGCGATGTGGGATACCATTGATGCCAATCCCTGGTTATGGCTGCATGGTATGGCCAGTGAAGGTGACTGGGATGCCCCGAACCGTGGTTGTCTACAGGATGATTTACCTGTGAAGGCAGGCGTGGATGAATCTCAGGTCAAGGATATTATCGAAATCTGTCCAGACTTCAGTGCGCCTACTGTCCAGGCATTAATGCGTGGTATACGCTCCGGTTGGCGTTACGCAGGTGTACACGGTGTAGGTAGTCACGGATTAAGGCTATTTATTGAAAAACTGGAAGGTCATATGAAGGCCAATCCCAAGGTGCTGACACTGGATTATGTTAGAAATTCCCGACATGGATTTGCCCATGGCACTATGACCGGTGCGGTTCCTGATGTGGTTGAAGGTATGCTCAAATATAATTTGTATTTGCCCATAAATCTTAGGCGCGCCCTTGCCATTGAACCGGACAATTGCCGACAGAATTATGTTGAGGCCTGTTTTAAATTTGTTGGGCCCGTTAAAACACTGCTTGATCAAGGAGTGAAAGTTGTTGGTGAATTTGAAATAGGCAGGCCAGATCCAGAAACTTATTTTGATATTTTGGATGTTTATGTAAATCGGGAAGTGGAAATTGGTGCAGGAACAGAAGCAACGGCACCAGAGACTTATGGAGAAGGTGAGGTCTATAACCCTGAGGAGGGTGTAGACCGAGTCGTTGCACTCAAATTGTTCACTTACCGTTCAGCAGAATTTCTTTATGCAGAGTCAAAGATCGGTAGTCTTGAGGTTGGAAAATTCGCCGACTTTGTTGTTGTCGATAAACCTTATTTATCCGGACCTGATCGTGAAATCCGGGACAACAAGACAATTATGACTGTTTTGGCAAATGAAACTCGATACAAGGATCCGGAATACAATCCAATTACGCGATAACTAATCTCGAGATTAATACAGCACAGTTATCTGTATACAGATATATAAAAAAATAATTCATAGGTGAAAATAATGGTGACACTTAAACAATTAATGACAAAAGTTTTTTTAGTCCTGTTCAGCATGTTGATACTCTGTGTTCCCGTGCAGGCCGCCCATCGTGTTCTTCTTTTCAATAACTTTGCGATGGATAAGATTCTGGAAATGTGGCCGGACTACGAAGAGTCAGTGAACAATCAGGCAAGGGGTATGGAAAACGCAGGTCAACGCGGTGCAATAAACCAGGCTCCATTGCGCTCACACTTGAACCAGTTGTTAAGGGAACAACCGACACCTGAACAGTATGGGGATGGCTTCAAGAAACTGATCGCGGATAATTTTCATCCGGCTGGCAGGACTACATTTGGTTCCAGGGTAAATACCGCGGCTCAGGTGAGTGCCTATCATTACCTGTTACGCAGAGATAATAAATTACCTATACGACATGCGATGGCGCTGGACCTGGCCAGGCAGGCAATCCCTGAAGCCGCAGCAGCGGGGTTTTATGAACACCGCGGGGCATTATGGGAAACCATTGAGTACAACCCATGGTTATGGACGTCCGGTATGACATCTGAAGGAGACTGGGATGCCCCGAACCGAGGTTGTATGCAAGGTGACCTCGCAGTTAAAGCCGGGGTCGAGGTAAGACAGGTTAAAGAAGTATTGGAAATATGTCCTGACTTCAATGCTCCCTCAGTTCAGGCCCTGATGCGTGGCGTACGTTCCGGCTGGCGATGGGTGGGCGTACATGGCGTAGGTACTCATGCAATACGCATATTTGTGCAGAAACTCGAAGAGCACATGAAGGCGAGACCCAAATTTCTGACCATGGATTATGTTCGTAATGCAAGATACGGTTTTGCCCATGGCACCATGATAGGTCCGGTGCCTGATGTTGTTGAGTCCATGAAAAAATATAATCTTTATATACCCATAGACGCCGCACGATCACTTGCTATTGAAACGGATAATTGTCGTCAGAATTATGTCGAGGACTGTTTTAATTTTCTGGCGCCGGTCAAAACGATGTTGGATCTTGGAGTTAAGATAGTTGGTGAAGCCGAAGTGGTGAGCACTAATCCTGAAACATATTTTAATCGGCTAGACGTATACGTTAACCGTGAAATTGCAAATGCGGAAGGTCATGATTATGGTCCGCCCGAACATGGTGAAGAGGGGACTGTCATTGTCGCTGATGAAGGCATAGACCGTGTCGTGGCTTTGAAGCTGTTTACCCACCGTTCTTCTGAGTTTTTATATGCGGAGGAAAAAATCGGTAGTCTTGAAGTAGGCAAATTTGCAGATTTCATCGTCTCTGACAGGCCATACCTTTCAGGTCCTGACCTTGAGATCAGGGACAACAAGGTCGTTATGACGGTACAGGCTGGAGAAACCGTATACCAGGATCCTGAGTACACACCGACAGTAAAATAATTGTACCTGGAAAATAGGGCTCTTTTATTAGATTAAAGGGACGAAAATAAGCAGACAGATAGTGGGGGAGAACAAATGGCAGGAGCAAGACTGAGCCGATTTATATTTTTACTGGCAATGGTTGCCATGTTGTTAGTCAGTGGGGTTGCAAATGCTGCCCACCGTGCCATGTTGTTTAATCAGTTTGCTTATGACAAGGTGCTGGAAATGTGGCCGGATTTTGTGGTCTCCACAAATAACCAGGCCAGAGGCGCGGATGATCCAGGTAGCCGGGGTCTCATCATGACTAGCCCCCTACGTGAACATTTCGGTCAGTTACTACGCGAACAACCTACACCCGCCCAGTTTGGTGTGGGATTTAAAAAACTGGTGGAAGAACACTATGCACCCTCCGGAATTTCCACTTTTGCAACTCGATTAAATACCGCCGAGCAAATCACTGCCTATTATTATATTTTACGAGAGGATGGGCGTCTTCCGGTTCGACTTGCCTATAGCAATGACCTGGCCAGACAGGCTATCTCGTCTGTTGCATCTGCCGGGTTATATGAATACAGCGGAGTATTGTGGAACACCATAGAAAAAAACCCCTGGCTGTGGCTGCATGGCATGAGTAGTGAAGGGGAATGGGATGCACCTAACAGGGGCTGTATGGGAGATGACCTGCCAGCAAAACCAGGCGTTGATGCCAGAGAGGTCAAAGAAATCATAGAGATTTGTCCATCCTTTGATGAGCCCGCCGTGCAATCTTTAATGAGAGGCGTGCGCGCTGGATGGCGGTTTGCCGGCGTGCATGCCGTGGGTAGTCACGCGATACGGATTTTTGTTCAAAAGCTCGAAGGGTTTATGCAGGATAATCCCAAAGTATTAACAATGGATTATGTCCGTAAGTCACGTCATGGCTTTGCCCACGGCACCCTAACCGGTGCTGTACCAGACGTCGTTGAAAGTATGGTCAAGTACAATCTATATCTGCCTATCAATGTTCGTCGCTCGCTTGCCATTGAGCCACAAAATATTATGCAAAACTATGGTGAGCCAGGTTGGAAGTTTCTGGCGCCCATAAAAACCTTGATCGACGCCGGTGTTAATGTCGTTGGTGAAGGTTTGATCGGTACGGCAACACCTGAGACTTATTTTGATATCTGGGATGTGCATGTCAATCGGGAAATATCTGAAGGATCAGATGAAAATCGCATGCCAACTGAAAAATATGGTGATGGAATTGTTTACCAACCAGAAGAAGGGGTGGACAGGGTTGTTGCACTCAAACTATTCACGAGACGTTCAGCCGAATTTTTGTATGCTGAATCCAAAGTAGGCACATTAGAAGTTGGGAAATATGCTGACTTTATTGTCACTGATAAACCTTACCTATCTGGGCCAGATACCGAGATACGTGATAATAAAGTGGTAATGACAGTAACTGCAGATGATATACGTTACCAGGATCCAAACTATGATCCTGTAATGAGGGTAGGTAATTAATATAATTGATTACCTATATCAGGGTATGGCTGGTAAAGAAGTGCAGAAACTCAAAAGCTTCGGGATAATTGAAATGAAAAAAATTGCTCTAAAACAACTCAGCCTGATTCTATTAATATTCTTAATTAGCACTCAAACATCTCAGGCGGCACACCGCGCGTTGTTATTCAATCAGTTCGCCATGGACAAGGTGCTGGAGATGTGGCCTGACCTGGTGGAGTCTGTCAATAATCAGGCACGTGGTATGGAAAATCCCGGAGAGAGGGGTCTGATTACACAAAGTCCCTTGCGTTCGCATCTGGCGCAATTACTCAGGGAGCAGCCAACACCCGCGCAATACGGTGACGGTTTTAAAATGCTGGTTGAAAAAGAATATCACCCAAAAGGAATGACAACCTTTGGTTCCCGATTAAATACCAATTCACAGGTAACAGCCTATAACTATATGCTCAGAGAGGAAGGACGCTTACCTCTTCGGTTTGCATTTAGCTGGGACCTCGCACGTCAAGCCATACCTACATCTGCAGCCTCCGGATTTTATGAGCACCGGGGGGCCATGTGGGAAACTATTGAATCCAACCCCTGGTTCTGGTTGCATGGCATGAGCGCCGAGGGTGACTGGGATGCTCCAAACCGCGGTTGTATGGGAGATGATCTGGCGGTTAAACCTGGTGTGGAAGAATCTCAGGTAAAAGAGATACTGGAGATTTGTCCTGATTTCAATGCGCCGACAGTACAGGCATTGATGAGAGGCGTTCGTTCAGGGTGGCGGTTTGCAGGTGTACATGGAGTGGGTAGTCATGCAATTCGGTTATTTGTTCAAAAGCTGGAAGGCCACATGGCTGCCAATCCCAAGTACCTGACACTGGATTTTGTACGATCATCTCGTCATGGTTTTGCACATGGCACCATGTTAGGTGCTGTTGATGACATCATGGCAGCGGCATTGAAATACAATCTTTTTCTACCTATTGCACTAGGACGTTCATTGGAAATTGAACCTGACAATTGCAGGCAAAATTATGTAGAAGACTGCTTTAATTTTCTTGGTCCAATCAAGACCTTGATTGATAATGGGGTAAATGTGGTGGGTGAAAGTCATGAACCGACTTACTTCATGGATTTGGATGTCTTTGTAAACAGAACATTATTACGTGGTGATCATGAGGGTGAAATGTTTACACCAGAACAAAGTGTGGACAGGGTCGTTGCGCTTAAATTATTCACTTATCGATCTGCAGAGTTTCTCTATGCAGAGTCCAAAGTGGGTAGCCTGGAAGTGGGTAAGTTTGCTGATTTCATTGTGACTGACAAGCCATTTCTATCAGGACCTGACAGAGAAATTCACGATAATAAGGTGGCTCTTACTATTCAGGCAGATAAGGTGGTTTATCAAGATCCAGGCTATAGTCCAGTCAGGCGTTAGCTGAGATTATTATTGCTACTCATGAGTAGTTTGATCGTCTGTCATTCCCACCAAAGCATGACTCCAGCCTATAGTTAAAAATTCGTAACACGAATACACTCGTTTTATTAAATTTATAGATTTCTAAATGCATAAAATATTGATTACGCTTTCCTGTCTTATTCTTATAGGTTTTATTAGCCCTGTAATTTCGCAGACAACCGGCCCCCAAAATCCAGTCGTCATCCAATATGGTGAGCTTGAATTGACTCGCAGGCAGTTCGAACTGGAATTTGAATTAAACATGGTTCTAAACGCAGTGCAAAATGGTGTGCCAGTTAAGAACCAGCAGGAGATAATGACTATGCAACATCAATATCTCAGTCAAAGGGCGAATGAAATGATATTGCTGACCATGTCTGTTGAGAGAGGAATTAGCATATCAGACGAAGAAATAATGACCGGAATAAATAGCACAATTCAGGAATTGGGATTTTCGGAATTTAGTAGTCGAACTATGTCTAAACTGGGCATAGTGGATGAACAAATTTTTAAAAACTACGTGAAAGAAAGACAGATAATATCAAAATTAATAACTCAAATTAAAAAAGAGTTGGAAGGTAATGATAATGATAGGAGTTTTAAACAACTACTATCAGATGAATACCAAAAAAGGCAAATTAAGACCTTTCCTGAGCGACTACGCAGTCCGTTGGCCAGGCGGTTTGAAGAATAGTTTTTTGTGAATTAATTTAGCAATATTCAAGTACTGGTAGACTAGAGTGTGCTAGCGTATTATCTTCTCATCAATAATAACTATAAATTTGCATTAGCCAGGAGGATTAATGAAATTTCTTAATGCCGTTTTCTTTAAATTTACATTTATATTTATTGTGCTATTCAGTCTGCATGGGCAATCTCAGGCTCAGGGGTTTCCTGAAAGTGAGCATCGGGACAAGGTAATTATGGCCTGTTCTGCCTGTCATGGTCTGGATAATATTCTTAGTCCATCCAACAAAATGTCTGCAGATGACTGGGAATTTTATGTTTATGAAATGGTGGCCAGAGGCGCGCCTGTCAAGCCGGAAGATATGCAGGACATCATCGATTATTTAGCAGACAATTTTTCAACAAAGTAATCTGAATTATTAAATAGAATTAGTTAGGGGAATTAAAATGCGAGAATTAGTTAACGATCTTGTAAATGCAAAGATATCCCGCCGTAGTTTTCTGGCAGGTATGGCAGCGGCCAGCTACAGTGCCACTGCGGCGAAGTCTGCATTGGCAGCTGTCGAGCCTTTTATACCGGGTGCAGAATTGCCCAAGAATTATGTTCGTACCGTGGAAGGAACAGGTGCAGATTTGATGATGGAACAAATGGTCGAAACAGGTACTAAATATCTGTTTTGCTCAAATGGTTCAGGTCTCGGCCCCTTTTCAGACTCACTGGTCGGGCGAACTGACATGCAGTTGATTCAGGCAACCCATGAAGGTCAGGTTGTCGCTATTGCTGATGGCTATGCAAAGGTTACCAAGAAGCCATCATTCTGTATGTACAGCCGGGTAGGTTTGCCGCATTCCACCTCAAATATGTATAACGCCATGAAGGACCGTACGGGATTGGTTATCATGAGTGACCATTCCAATTCAGACAGGGAAGGTACAGATAGCCATGAGGATATAGACAACTGGATAGAGGCGGTAAGGTTTTATACCAAGTGGCGTTGGGAGGCACATCATTCGGAAAGGCTGGCTGAGTGGGTGCGTCGCGCCTATAAAGTTGCCGGCGTTTTACCAGGAGGTCCAACAGCACTACGTATTCCCAGGGATATCATGTATAAGAAGACCAAAGGCGCGATCTTCTCAGGAGAGGCACTGAACGTCGCGATGGATCTTCGTCCTGATACCTCTGAAGTTGAGCGCGCAGCCAAAGTGATTTTGAGCGCAAAATCCCCCTTAATGAAAGTTGGTCCAGAAGTTGGTCAGTGTGAGGCCCGTGCAGCAGTGGTTGAACTCTGTGAACTCGTTGGTATACCAGTTATTCAACATCGGAGTATTTTTGCTGATTTCCCAAATACCCATCCTTTATGGTTGGGAGAAGATCATAATCTTGGGGCATACCTGCGGGAATACCAGCAACCTTTTGATCTTTACCTGAACTTCGGCGCAAGACAGGAACCCGGTGGATTCGGTCGTACCAACCCCGTCAAAGAAATTCATGCCAGTGTGGATATGGATACGGTTGGTAGAAACTCCCCAACCGTGGCAAATCTGGTGGGTAATATCAATGAGATTGCTAAAGATTTAATTGAGGCCATCAAGAGTCTGGCGAACACAAACCAGCTTAAACAATTGGCAGAGGAACGCATGCGTGTGGCCGGTGGACTGACGACCGCCTGGCAGGAATCCAGATTGAACGCAGGAAGATTGAGTAAAGGATCACCTGTTCCCTGGCAGCGTCTGGCCTATGAATTACGTCAGCAACTGGAACCCGATGCGGTTATTGTTGAAGAACAAGGCACGGAATATAAATCTCTGGGTATGTTTCCCTTTGCAGATGATGCCATGATGAAGATTGGTCGTACCGAAGGCAGGGCACTGGGTTGGGGCGTAGGTGCATCTGCCGGTGTGAAATTGGCGTTGCCCAACAGGCAGGTTATTGCCTTACAGGGTGATGGTGGTTACTTGTTTGGTCAAAATGATTCCCTGTGGACCATGTCCCGATATGACATCCCTGTGATGATAGTGGTCTTTAATAATGGTACCTACGAAGAAACCCGCTGGCAGATTATGGGACGTATGGGACCTGCAGGTCAGGCCAATCGGGATTATGTTTCTTATCTAGGAAATCCAAGGGTAGATTTTACTCATTTGGCTGCCGCCTACAATATAGATGGGGCCGTGGTGCAAAATTCGAATCAATTGAAAGGTGCTATCAGGAAAGGTTTGCGAACCCTGGCTGACGGTCGGCCGTTTATGCTTGACGTTCATATCAGAACACTGGGTGTAGGAGCTGAAGTAACGGATTACCAGAAGTTCTCACTGGCAGAGCAAAGGACGCGCAAGGTTTAAAATCTTTCAACCTCATTTTATTCCATTCATTTAGTACTCTAAGAGATACCGGTGATAATTTATTACCGGTATCTCTGTTTTATTTAGCATTCCTTATATGTTAGTCATTCATTAATCATTTTGTTTTGGCAAAATATGATGCTTTTTATCAGACTATTGGCAATAAATCTTTTTCGTAAAATATTATTCAGGACGTCAACTCAAAGATTGATTTACTTAGAGTACTAAATAAACAACATAGTAATATTATTACAAATTATGTAGTGTTAATAAAACAATGTTATATAATATGTACATAAATATATATCCATTGTATTGCCGAATTACTACTTAAGAGGTCAGTTATATGTCCAGTAAAACTATATCCCGAACAGTTCTTGGTGCTGTTCTATCAACATTATTCTTTAGTCCGGTGCTGGTATCAGCCCAGATGCTTGAGGAAGTTGTGGTCACGGCGCAGCGTCGTACCCAGACTTTACAAGAGGTACCTATTTCCATAGAGGCATTCAGTGGTGCTGAATTGCAGAAACAGGGTTATAGGAATCTAGATGACCTGGCAAACTTTTCTACTACTGTACTCGTTAATGACGAAGGCTTCTTGTCTACAGAGCGGACAGTGCGTGGCTTTGGTTCGTCCGGTAATGCCCTCACAGTCGAACAGGCCGTCCCGATCTTTATCGATGGCCTTCATTATGGTCGTCCTGCACAGGTAAAGACTGCGTTTATGGATCTGGATCGTGTCGAAGTACTGAAAGGACCCCAACCAGTATTCTTTGGTATGAGTGCTACCGCCGGTGCGTTTAATATTCAAAGCGCACGCCCAACAGATACCTGGGAAGGCTATGTGGATGCTGAATACGGTAATAACGCCAAAGGTGTATTCGAAGCTGCCATTGGTGGCCCAATCACAGATACCCTCGGTATTCGAGTCGCAACCAAGTATGAGACCACAGAAGGTTTCATGCGAGACGTTGTTTCAGGCCAAAAGATTGGTGATTATGAAAATTTGGGCGGTCGTGTCATTCTGCAATGGACCCCCACTGATAATTTTGAGGCCAGGTTGAAGTTTGAGGCGTCTGGTTACGAAAAATTTCCCGAGGCGACCCATGTTTGTCTTACTGGTGGTCCCCTTATTTATGGAAGAAATGATATCTCCAGAGCAGGTGATGAAGGGCAGGAAAACTCCGTTTTCCGGCCTGCACCACTGGGAGAAGACTGGAACCAGGATGTCAACATAGACAGTAATTGTTTCGGGTCCAATAAAGGTATTAGTAATGGTGGTCCCTGGTATGCACCACCTCTGAATGTCCGTGAGGAAGACTCCAATACAGGTGCAATTGATGCACGTGAAGCAGTTGCTGCATGGAATCAACATCTTTGGGATCAGTCTGGTGGGACGTGGGGCAGTCCTTATGGAACTCGTGGTATCGATAAAACTGATTCTACGACCGGTTATCTGGATATGACCTATACCATGGATAATGGAATCGAGATCAACTCCCTGTCGGGTTACAGTGAATACAAGCGCATTAATACCCGTGATAATTCTAACTCACCGTTTTTGTTGAACTGGCAGAACCGTGTTGAGATATACGACCAATATAGTACTGAACTGCGTGTTACATCACCCTCAGGTGGGATGATAGAGTGGATGGTGGGTTTCTTCTGGCAGGCGACGGACTATGATATTAGCTCAAACAGCGTTCGACCACAGACATACAGAGGAATACGATCCAATGACATAGTTGCAGAAGATCAAGAGTGGAAGACGGTATTTGCTTCTGTGACTTTTAATTTCCTTGATGATCGGGCTGCAATTGATCTAGGTGGCCGTTACGTGGATTTGGATAAAACAGGTGCCATTGCAGGCGTTGCCGGGCAGTGGGTCTTTGATTCCAGACCGTGTGCATCGGATAGTGGCGGCAGCCGTGCGGGTGGTACTGAGGACACTGGTGGCGGTGATTTCTCAGCTACCTGTCCAACACATCCCATGGGCGTTCAATTGACCGCAGACCAGGTAGATGTTCTTCTTCCCGGCGCAGATGAAAGCAATCTCTGGATACTGGATTTTGGTTCTGGTAGTGATGGAAGGGATACTCCACCCAACTGGCGTAGTCCTCGTGCCCATGCAATTGGGGCCTATGTCTATCCAAACCGTGTTACTAATACTCTGGGTGGACCCAGAGACGGTAGTGGACTACGACGTGTTCCCTGGACACCAACCAGCACGCGATCGAATCCTAATGGGGATGGGGTATTCAACTCCTCAGAGTTTGATCCCACTGTGACCCTACGCTACAAGCTGACGGATAATCACTCCGTATATGCTCGCTGGGCAGAGGCCTTTAAGGCTGGGGGCTTTGATACCGGTGTTACTACTCTTAACTCCGATGCTGATGGATTTGGCTTTTTGCCAGAAACAGCAAAGACCTATGAACTGGGTGCCAAGGGTAGCCTGTGGGATGGCCGGGCTCGATATGATATCGGTTTATTCCAGACGAAATTCTTTGACCTGCAAACTACAGTTGCCACAGGTGATCCGACCGATCCATTTTTAAATACCAATGCGGGTACACAGCGGGTACGCGGGGTGGAGTTTAATTTTAATTATGCCGCAACTGACCAATTGACTGCTAGCCTTGCAGGAGCATTCATGGACGGTGAGTTCATTGACTATATCGGTGGTTGTACAGAGCAGGAAGAACGTGATATTGGTACATCCAGATCCAACTGTTTTGAAACCGATGACGGTGATTTTCTCATCGACAGAGGTGGCGAGGAAACGGCCAAGACCCCGGACTGGAAGTTTGTCCTGACCCTGGATTACTGGATGCCATTAGGGGATAACTATAAGGTTTCCTCTAACTTTAAGGGTTATGTCTCCGATGGTTATGTCACTGATGTCAATGCCTTTACCAAGACTAACAAGTTTGATAGTCATGAAGATATGAACATCACGGTAGGCTTAAGTGATACTGAGGAAACCTGGGAGATCTCTGCATTTGTACGTAATTTCTTAGAGGCCAGACCTACGTATCATGCTGATTTTGACGTAGAGCAAGATGGGTATAATTCATCTCAGATGTCACCTAATCAGTTTCGTACTTATGGTGTCAACTTCCGATATAACTTTCGGTAGCTAATCTAGAAGTTTGAGTTTAAAAACCGGGGCTAGTCCCCGGTTTTTTTTGCATTATTTTCACAAAATATCACTTGAGATCTGGATATCTTGAGGGTAGTTTAGAACCATTAGATTTTATCATTAGAAATGGACTTATACAGGACAATTGAGAGGGGGAATTATGGCCAAACGACGTGAATTTCTAAAAGGGGTTGGGGCTGCCGCCGCATCAGGATTAGCAGTTAGTAAGGCTGGTGCGCAAACAGCTGGTACCAATCCAGCGGCAAATGCCGTTGCTGCAGTTCCGCCTACCAGTCATGCAGAGGCTATGGAGATATCTGTCCCTGAGGGTTATACCGAAGACCAGGCTAATCATTATTTTGTCCAAAGTGCCGGTTCGGATTACATGGTCGATGTCATGAAGCATTTGGATATCGATTACGTCGCATCAAATCCCGGCTCCAGTTTTCGTGGCTTACAAGAATCTATCACCACTTATGGTGAAAATAGTAAACCTGAATTTTTGACATGTTTACATGAAGAAACTGCTGCGGCAATGTGTCATGGATATGCCAAGGTGGCATACAAGCCTATGGCAGTGGCCTGTCACGGCACTGTAGGTTTGCAACATGCCTCTATGGCTATTTATAACGCCTATTGTGACCGTGCCCCCATGGTTATCTTTGCAGGTAATCATATGGAAGCGACTCACAGGCGTCCTGGTGCAGAATGGTCACATTCCGCCATTGACTGTGTAAAACTGGTTAGAGATTTTATCAAGTGGGATGATACGCCTTTGTCATTGACGCATTTTGCCGAGTCTACAGTACGTGCATATAAGTTAGCAGTTACACCGCCCATGGGGCCAGTTGTGATTCAGTTAGATGGTCATTTACAAGAGGCCGATACTTACGGCAACGTACCTACAATTCCCAAGTTCAACATGCCCCAACCACCCCATGGTGATATGAATGCCTTGCGGGAAGCCGCAAAATTACTCGTTACTGCTGAGAATCCGGTTATTCTGGCTGGCAGGACTTCCAGAACACCCAGAGGTATGGAGCTTCTGGTTGAACTGGCGGAGGCATTACAGGCACCGGTATCGGGTACCGGTCGAATGAATTTCCCCAATCAACATTACCTTAGTCAGGGGGGGCGAGGTTTGGTACGTCAGGCAGATGTGATCCTGGGTCTTGAAGAAAACGGGCTCTGGAATAACGTCAATGCCATGCGTGATCTGGTACATAGGACGGAATCACGAGTTGCAAAAGACGACGTGAAACTGATCAATATCAGTTCTGAGGACCTATTCGTTAAATCCAATTACCAGACCTTTCAACGTTTTCAACCAGTAGATCTGGATATCACTGGCGATGCAGAAACTTCTCTGGAATATTTGGTCGAAGAGGTAAAAAACCAAATGCCTCGGTCCATGCGGTCTAAACTAAAAGACAGGGAGCAACGTTATAAAAAATCCCATCAACAAATCCTGGAAGGGACAAGACAGGCTGCTGCCATCGGATGGAACCAGAGCCCTGTCAGTATTAGCCGAGTGAGTATGGAACTGTGGGATGTAATGAGGGACCGCGATTGGTCTTATGTTTCGAGACTGCCTTCTGCATCAAGGCTTTGGGATATGAATCAGCATTATCACCATATTGGTGGCTCTGGAGGGGCGGGTGTTGGATATAACCTGCCCGCAACCATCGGTGCGGCATTAGCAAATCGTGAACATGGCCGGTTTTCGGTATCGATTCAGCCAGATGGTGATGCCCTGTATGCGCCGGGTGCCATCTGGACTGCAGCACATCATAAAATACCAATACTGATGGTGATGCATAATAACCGCGCCTATCATCGCGAAGTGATGCACCTTCAGCGCATGGCGACTCGCAGACAGCGCGGTGCGGATGGTGATGGTGCCAAGATCGGAAATGTCTTTGAAGATCCATTCATAAATTTCGCAACCCTTGCACAGTCGTTTGGCGTCTACTCAGAGGGACCAATTACCAATCCGGACGATGTAGGACCTGCTATCAAACGTGCTACTAATATAGTTGATCAAGGCCTGCCAGCATTGGTTGACGTTGTCTGCCAACCTGCCTGAGGATACACATAATGAATATAAGAAAAAAAATCCTGATTGGTTTTCTATTTGGATTAGCTAGCCATCTTGCTACTGCTCAACAGACCCTGGACTTTATGGGTGTAGTGGATGATTCACAGCATCCGGCTGGCTACCGCGAATATGTCGAGATGGGATGCTGGCAGTGTCATGGTTTTCAGGGGCAGGGAGGTCTAAACTTAAAGCTGGTAGCGCCTTTGATCCCGTATGAAGCATTTGCCAATCAGGTAAGACGTCCCAGAAATGTTATGCCCGCCTATTCACCAAATATAATGAGTGAGGATGTGCTGCAAGAGATTTATTCTTATCTTCAAAATATTCCAACCTCGCCAAACCCGGATGACATTCCCCTGCTGTCTGGAGACTAAACCTTTAAAAAACAGGCCTTTTTTGCCCGCGGGTCATTGATATCTTCTAGCGTCCGGTACCATCACGGGACAGCAAGAATATCAATTTGGAAGCTGTTAATACTGAAGAATTAATCTTTGGGAGTGTGAATCAGACTTAATTAAACTGGTATTTTTCACAAAAATTCCATTTTGATTATATGCCCTAACTCCATACCAATATTATTTATAACACTAACTGTTGTAAATCTACAAATAGTTGAAATAACAGGTTTTATTTGGATATATTTCAATTTGTGGTATTGATTATACGGGGTATCTTTTCGTATACTATCCTTTCGTAGTCTAAATATATTCAATTTAATTAATTTTTTATTAGGGGATTTAAATGTCCAAATACATTAAAGCGGTGCTCGGCACTGTAATTTCAACATTAATGCTCAGTCCGGTGCTGGTATCAGCCCAGGTGCTTGAGGAAGTTGTGGTCACGGCCCAGCGTCGTACCCAGTCCTTGCAAGAGGTGCCTATATCTATAGAGGCCTTCAGTGGTGCTGAATTACAGAAACAGGGTTATCGAAATCTGGATGATCTGGCTAACTTCTCCCCTACGGTGCTGGTTGATGATCAGGGTTTTCTTTCAACCGAGCGTACTGTTCGTGGCTTTGGTTCATCAGGTAATGCACTGACAGTCGAGCAGGCAGTTCCTATCTTTATCGATGGTATTCACTACGGTCGTCCTGCACAGGTCAAGACCGCGTTCATGGATCTGGACAGGATCGAGATCCTAAAAGGCCCCCAACCAGTATTCTTTGGTATGAGCGCCACCGCTGGTGCATTCAATATTCAGAGTGCCCGCCCTACTGATTCCTGGGAAGGCTATGTGGATGCTGAATACGGTAATAACGCCAAGGGTGTATTTGAAGCCGCGATTGGTGGCCCCATCACTGATACCCTCGGTATTCGAGTTGCAACCAAGTATGAGACCACAGAAGGTTTCATGAGAGACGTCGTGTCTGGACTAAAAATTGGTGATTATGAAAATCTGGGTGGTCGTGTCATTTTGCAGTGGACTCCTACCAGCAACTTTGAGGCACGCCTCAAGCTCGAGGCATCTGGTTATGAAAAATTTCCTGAGGCGACTCATGTTTGTCTGACTGATGGACCACTCATATATGGAAGAAATGATATCTCCAGGGCGGGTGATGAAGGACAGGAAAACTCTGTTTTTGCACCGGCACCAAGGGGAGAAGACTGGAGTCAGGATGTCGATATAGACGGTGATTGTTTTAATTCCAACAAGGGTATCAGTAATGGTGGGCCTTTCTATGCGCCGCCCCTGAATATACGTGAAGAGAATTCCGTTACCGGTGCCATCGATGCCCGTGAGGCATTGGGTGCCTATAATGAACTGTTGTGGGAACAATCCGGTGGCTCTTACGGTAGTCCCTATGGCACCCGTGGTATCGATAAGACCGATTCTATGACAGGTTATCTGGATATGACCTACACCATGGACAACGGTATCGAGATCAACTCCCTGTCGGGTTACAGTGAATTTGACCGCGTGAATACCCGGGACAATTCCAACTCCCCATTTCTGTTGAATTATCAGAACCGTGTGGAACTGTATGAACAATGGAGTTCAGAACTACGGTTTACCTCGCCCTCTGGTGGGATGATCGAATGGATGGTGGGTTTCTTCATACAGTCCACGGACTATGATATCACCTCCAACTCCACCCGGCCCAATGTTCGCCGGGGGATACGGTCTAATGACATCGTTGCCGAAGATCAGGAATGGAAGACGGCATTTGCCTCGGTGACCTTTAACTTTCTGGATGACCGTGCCGCCATTGACCTGGGTGGTCGTTATGTGGACCTGAACAAGAGCGGTGCCATCGCCGGTGTCGCCGGGCAGTGGGTATTTGATTCCATGCCTTGCGATTCAGATAATTCTGGGGGCAGTCGTTCTGCTGTTACGGATGAAGACGAGGGTGGCGGGAATTTTGATCCGGACACTTGTGTAATGCACCCTGGTGCGCTTCAGGTAACCGAAGATCAGGTAATGTTTACCCTGCCCGGGGCAGATGTAGACGAGCTCTGGATTCTGGATTATGACGGTCCAAGTGGGCGGGAGACACCACCCAACTGGCGTAGTCCACGGACCCACGCAATAGGGGCCTTGATCTATCCTAACCGTACGGTCAATACCCTGGGCGGGCCCGAGGATGGCGAGAGCCTGCGGCGTGAACCCTGGACACCCACTACTACGCGATCGAACCCTAATGGCGATGGAATATTCAACTCAACCGCGTTTGATCCCACCGTTACCCTGCGTTACAAGCTGGATAACCACTCCTTCTATGCCCGCTGGGCAGAGGCCTTCAAGGCCGGTGGTTTTGATACTGGTGTGACCACGCTTAACTCAGACTCCGATGGCTTTGGATTCCTGCCAGAAACGGCAAGGACCTATGAACTGGGTGTCAAGGGCGACTTGTTTGATGGCCGTGCCCGGTACGACATTGGTTTGTTCGATACCAAGTTCTTTGACCTGCAAACCACGGTGGCCACCGGGAATGAAGAGGACCCGTTCCTCAATGTCAATGCCGGTATTCAGCGGGTACGCGGACTGGAATTTAATTTCAACTACGCCGCCACCGAACAGTTGACCGCCAGTCTGGCAGGCGCGTTCATGGATGGTGAGTTTATAGAATTCGGTGGCAATTGTACCCTGGAGGAAGAGCGTAATTTTACCAGTAACAACTGTACTTTGGTCGACGGTGATTTCTTCATCGATAGGGCTGGAGAAGAGACCGCCAAGACTCCAGACTGGAAGTTTGTGTTGACACTGGATTTCTGGATGCCGGTAGGCAACCAGTTCAAGGCGACCTCTAACTTCAAGGGATATTATTCTGATGGGTATGTCACCGACGTCAACGCCTTTACCAAGACCGATAAGTGGGACACCCATGGTGACTTCAACTGGACGGTAGGTTTAAGTGATGTGGATGAAACCTGGGAGATTTCAGCGTTTGTGCGTAACATGCTGGGGGCCAAGCCTACTTATCATCCTGAATTTGATGTTGAACCGAACGGTTATCAGAGTATTCAATTTTCACCGAATAACTTCCGTAGCTATGGTGTGAATTTCCGTTATAACTTTCAATAAGTAAATAGTAGTTACATCATAAAACCGGGGCTAGTCCCCGGTTTTTTTTTGCCATTTTTCAAATTTTGATTATCAGCTAGTACAAGTTGTATGGATATGGCACTATTTTGATAATGTCATATCAATCATGGGGGGAGAAACCATGAAAATAACAATACGGTCACAAATAGTTTTTATTAGTTTAATACTGTGTATAGGTCAGTCCTTGGCGCAAACTGGTAATTTTAGTCCAGTTACGTCCGACATGTTAACCAACCCATCCCCTGATGACTGGTTGATGTTGGGTCGTACTTATGATGAGCAACGTTTCAGTCCCCTAGCTGAGATTACGCGTGATAATGTGGATGGCTTACAGATGGTGTGGTCTCGGGGGATGACGGATGGCACACAACAGACCATCCCGATAGTTTACAACGGTATTATGTATGTGGTTTCACCAACCAATTCAGTTGTTGCCCTGAACGCTACCAATGGTGACCTGGTATGGGAATACAATCGCGAAGCACCAAGTGGTGTGCGTTTATCTGCCATAGCCGGTACCAGTTCCAAGTCGCTCGCTATCTACCATGATATGATCTACTACACATCGCCAGATGGTTATCTTGTGGCACTGGATGCCCGGGATGGCAGTGTACGTTGGGAAGTTGAATCCTATGAGCCGGGTTCAGGGTCAAAAAATACCTCTGCCCCGATCGTGGTTGAGGGAAATGTTATTACCGCCCGCGCATGTCGAAATTATACCAATTGTTATATTGGGGCTAATGATGCCATGACCGGCGAGGAGACCTGGCGTTTCCATACCGCGGCAGGTGAAGGGGATTTTGGGGGTGATAGTTGGGGAAATGTGCCGACAGAAAAACGCGTGGCCTCTCCCTGGGGACTACCTGGATCTTATGATCCTGATAATGGTTTGATTTATTGGGGGATTGCGAATCCTCAACCCTATACTCGCCTCAGTCGGCACGGCAGTCCTGACGGAACGTCCCGCACGGCGCCGGCGGATCTCTTCAGTAATTCCACAATTGCATTAAAGGCGGACTCAGGAGAACTCTCCTGGTATTACCAGCACCTGCCGGGGGATGATTGGGATGCGGATCATACCCACGAACGTGTCCTGGCGAGGACCACACTCAAACCGGATCCAACGAAAGTGAAGTGGATCAATCCCAACATTGATCCCAATGAAGAATACGATGTGGTGGTACACATCGGAGAAGGTGGCGGGATGTGGGTACTGGATGCCGATGATGGAGAATTTCTCTGGGCCATGCCGTTTCCTGTGGATGATGCCAGATTCAATATTTCTAACATTGATGTCAATACCGGTGTTGCCGAGATCAACTGGGACAACGTCTTTAAAGAAGACGGTGACTCCGTCATTACCTGTTATCACAATACCCGTGGTTACTGGCCCATGGCCTATCATCCGCGTACCAATTCTGTCTATGTGGCGTTTCATGATTATTGTCTGGGCATGACGGCGGATCTCTCCAGCCCTTCGGGATATCGGGACAGAAATGGGATATTACGACCCGGTGTCGATCCCGATGAGGCCTATGCCCTGGGTAAGATAGATATTAGTACCGGGGAACTGACTCGCCTTTTTGAATCAGGCTTGCCAGGAAATGGCGCGGTGCTGGCAACGGCGGGAGATCTCATATTCTGGGGGGACATGGACCGGCGTTTTCGAGCCTTTGATGCGGATGATGGTGAAATCCTGTGGGAAATCGCCCTGGGCGGGGTCATACAGATGAGCACCATTAGTTATGCCGTTGATGGTAAGCAGTATATTGCCGTCATGACCGGGGATGGTAATTCTGCAACCCAAAGACCCCTGGATTTGGCTGCGTTATCGACACCACGAGGTCATAATGCCGTGTATGTCTTTGCTTTGCCTTAAATAATCTATATTTATACAAAGAATCATTTCCATAATATTTGCGCTTCCCGTGGGTCGATAATATCAGCGGGGAGCGTATAATTTCTGTAGCAGAACTGGTTAATCCGGGGGACTTACCATGTGTGGTTACAGATTTAATTACCTAAGCATATCTTTTGTATTACTGATTTTTTCAAGTCTGGTACAGGCACAGTCAGACAATCGGGCCTTGGTAAATAAGTATTGTGTGAGTTGTCACAACGAAACCTTAAAGACAGCCAACCTGCTCCTTGATAAAGCGGATATTAATGATATTACTCAGGATCCGGCACTATGGGAAAGGGTCAATTTAAAACTGACGCTAAGGGCAATGCCCCCTGTAGGAATACCAGTACGGCCTACAGATCAAGAATATCATCAACTCATCACTTACCTGCAAACCGAACTGGACAAGCTTGCTGAATCGAATCTTAATCCAGGTAGTGTCACCGTTCGTAGATTAAATCGAACAGAATATGCAAATGCCATACGCGATCTCCTCGCTATGGATGTGGATGTCCAGGAATTATTGCCACCTGACAATATCGGCCATGGGTTTGACAATATTGCTGATGTACTCGCTGTATCTCCTTTGTTAATGGAACAATACATGTTAGCTGCTAGCAAGATAAGCAAGCTCGCTGTAGGCCCCGATGAGATGTTACCCGCAAGTGAGACTGTTAATGTCTCACCTGAATTCATTCAGAGATCAAGAATGAATGAAAACCTCCCGTTGGGTACCCGGGGCGGTGTTGCCTTTGATCATTATTTTCCTATGGACGGTGAGTATAGGATCAATGTGAAGTTTCAACGAAGTATGGAGGGTTATATCCGTGGCTTGCGTAATCAGCACCAGCTGGATATCCGGCTGGACCATGAACGTTTGCAGCTAATTGATATTGGTGGAAAACGGCTGGGCGCCAGTGGTCCATTGTTTAATGAAAGTCAGAACCCGGCCTATGCGGGCGAAGCTGAACAGACAAAATATGAATTTAATGCAGACGAAGTACTTGAAGTAGTATTTACTGCAACAGCAGGCTCTCATCTGCTAGGGGTTTCATTTGTTGACTACGATACCAAGCCTACCGGTATGAAAAAACCAGAAATGACGCTGTTGGATATTGGTTCCTACAAGGGTGGAGAGCCCGCAGTTGCCAGCGTCACCATTACCGGACCATTTAAGGCCTCCGGCCCTGGGATAACGGCCAGCCAGGAAAAGATATTTACCTGCACACCCGACTCAACAGATGAACAAGACCAGTGTGCCAAACGTATTCTATCGGGACTGGCAGTCCAGGCATACCGACGTCCGGTTAGCGATACCGATATGAAAGAACTTATGGACCTGTTTCAGACAGGCAGGGACAGAAATGGTTTTAAGGGAGGCATTAGTCTTGCTCTACAGGGCATTCTGTCTGGTCCAGAATTTCTGTTTCGTGTTGAAGAAGATCCCAACAGTGTTGTGCCGGGTTCCATATACCCTATATCAGATCTTGAATTGGCATCCCGTTTGTCTTTCTTTTTATGGAACAGTTTACCGGATGAAGAATTGATATCACTTGCTGAGCAAGGCAGCTTGGGAGAACCTGGAATACTCAATGCACAAGTTTCGAGATTATTAGCCGATCCCAGATCGAATACCTTTATAAACAATTTCGGCAATCAATGGTTGTCGGTAAGAGACATGGACATTATTGCCCCTCATCCCGAGATATTTGCTGAGTTTGATAATGAACTTCGCGAGGCCATGAAAATTGAAACACATATGTGGTTCTCAGATATGGTGCGCGAAGATCAGAGTATCAATGAACTATTAACATCAGACTTTACGTATCTTAATGAGCGACTGGCCAGGCATTACGGCATAGCAGGTGTCCATGGTAGTCGCTTCAGGAAAGTTGATCTCAAAGAGCATGAAGAACGTATTGGCCTGTTAGGAAAAGGCAGCCTGCTAACAGCAACTTCCTACAATAATAGGACTTCCCCTGTATTACGAGGAAAATGGGTGTTGGAAAACCTGTTGAATATGCCACCACCTCCTCCACCTGATGATGCCTTTCAACCTGTACTTCAGGTGGAAAGTGATGACGGCAAGGTAATGACAATGAAGCAGGCCATGGAAAAGCACCGTGCGAATCCCGTTTGCGCATCATGTCATAAACTTATGGATCCCATTGGTTTTGCCCTTGAAAACTATAATGCCATAGGGGCGTATCGAACCCGCTATGAAGAGGCAGGGACTGATGTGAATCCCGAAGGTATCTTGTTCGATGGAAGTCCTTTTAGTTCCACCAGTGAATTCCGGGAAAGACTCGTCAGTCATTCTGATCGTATGGTACATACCGTAGCAGAAAAAATGCTGACCTATGCCCTGGGTCGCGGACTGGAATATTATGATCAACCCGAAGTCAGGGACATTGTGAGGAAAATTGGTGACCAGGGATATACCTGGTCTGCACTCATCCAGGCAGTGGTTGAAAGCAGGCCGTTTCAGTATCGAAAAGCCCGGTAAATTGCTGAATAATTTTGACAATTTGAATTTTGACAGTAAATAGACAAGAATTAGATAAGAAGATAATGCAGAGGCACAGCTACCATGATGATATTTAAAAAATCTCTACCGCGTCGTACCTTCTTAAAAGGTGCAGGTGCTTCACTTGCTCTGCCTTTTCTGGATGCCATGGTTCCTGCCCTGGCTGCATCACCGGCTAAAAATCCATTAAGACTCGGGTATATCTATCTACCTGTGGGACGCATCATGGAAAACTGGACGCCAAAAAGTCAGGGGCGTGATTATGAACTGACGCCGACTCTTGCCCCATTGGCACCCTATAGAGATGACATGCTGGTATTGAGCGGCCTGGATATTAAGGCTGCGGATCTCAGACCAGGGGAACGAGGTGGAACCCATGCCAGACCCTGTGCCGCTTACCTGACGGGTGTACATCCTTATGATAATTCGGTGGGTATCTCTGTTGATCAATATGTGGCCAGAAAGATTGGCTCACAAACCCAGATGGCATCACTGCAATTGGGTCTGGATCCAGCTGAATGGGCAGGTGGTAACGAAGTTGATTACGATGGATTTTATCGCAGTACCTTAAGTTGGTCTTCGGCGACTTCACCTTTACCTACGCAGGATAATCCCCGAAAAGTATTTGAACGTCTATTTGGTGACACTGATACAGTCGATCCTAAGGCGATGAAGCAGCGTATTGAGGAACGTAGCAGTGTGCTGGATTCGGTAAACTCAAGGGCAAACCGATTAATGAAACGGGTTAATAGCAATGACAAGTATAAGATAGAAGAATATCTTGATGCCGTCAGAGATATTGAAAGAGGTATACAGGTAGCAGAAACCAAAGTTGCTGGTGAAAGCAAGGAAGTTGCGGATTTTAACCGGCCTGCTGGTATCCCGGCCAGGTATGATGAGCATGCACGTTTGATTTTTGATCTAATGTTTCTTGCCTACCAGACTGACATGACCCGTGTGGTTGCATTTATGATGGGCCATGAAGGGACTAACCGTAATTATCTGGAGCTGGGTGCCCAGGATGGTCATCATTCACTTTCACATCATAAAGGAAATAAGCCTGCCATCGAGATGTTAAAGAAAGTTAATCTGTATCAATCTAAATTGCTCGCATATTTCCTGAATAAGATGAAGACCACTATGGAAGGCGATACATCACTACTGGATAATTCAATTATTATTGCAGGTAGTGCATTGAGTGACGGTAACCTGCATATCCATAATGATGTTCCTACCTTGGTATTGGGAGCAGGCCAGGGTCGAATCAATGGTGGACGTCATGTCCGATATAACAGCGAGCCTTTATCCAATCTGCATTTGGCAGTGATGGATATGTTTGAAACACCTACTGATGAATTTGTCTCAAATGACACCAGCGATGCCACCGGCATTTTGCCTGGCCTGGTATAGTCGTAGCGACATAGACATTTCATGGTAATGCGACTGTATCTCTGGCAGGTAAAGCCAGTCCTTATCCTGCTACTCAGTATTTTCGCTATTAATTGTCCAGCGTTAACTTTGCTTGATGTAGCCAAAGATAATAAGTTCGATCAAATACAAAACCTGATATCACAAGGTGAAGATATTAATTTAGCTCAAGGTGATGGGACCAGCGTGCTTGCGTGGGCGGTTTATCATAATAATGAAACGGCTGTAAATTCATTGTTAACTGCTGGTGCTGATGTTAATAAGGCGAATGATTTTGGAGTAACGCCACTATCTCTTGCCTGTGAAAACAGCAATGCTCCCATCGTTATCAGTCTGTTGGAAGCGGGCGCTGATCCCAATCTAAATAAGCTTACCGGTGTCTCACCATTAATGTTGTGCGCTAATTTTGGAGTAACGAGTGCGGTGCAGGCATTGATACAGCACGGCGCCAATGTTAATGCCAGTGACAACCGGGAAAACCAGACTGCCTTGATGTGGGCAGCTGCAGAAAATAATGTAGATGCAGTAAAGCTTCTGGTTGATGCCGGTGGAGATGTGAATGCGGTGTCTAAACTTATCCCGGAACCCGAAACTTATATCATTGAAGATGAAAATGTCGTTTTTGGTCAGAATTATCCGCATACCATCCGTTTTGCTAAATATACCGGTGGGTTTACGCCATTGTATTTTGCTGCCCAACAAGGAGCGATAGAATCAGCGACGGTACTTATAAGTGCTGGCGCGGATATCAATGCCTCAAATAGTGAATATGGTATACCGCTTATCATTGCGCTACAGAGTGGTCATGAGGCGATGGCGATGCTGCTCCTTGAAAACGGCGCAGATCCCAATGTCAGTGATGGATGGGGAATGACACCCTTACATTACGCCTTACATGAAGGCGTCCTCATAATTAACACCTTCCGACCATCAGATACGGACAAGTTTGGTTGGACCCGCAGTAATATGCCTAAAGTGGTAAAGGCACTACTTGAAAAAGGTGCCGATCCAAATGCGAAGATAAAATTTTCCTTGCCATATCACAACATGGAATTTTTTTCTCGCGCTATGGAAGATCCTCCCCAGGTGGATCCAGTGGGGGCTACTCCGTTTATGATTGCTGCTATTTCCAGTGATATTGAAGCTATGCAATACCTTCTTGAATATGGCGCTGACAAAAATGTGGAGACCATAGGTGGTGGTACAGCATTTATGCTTGCGGCAGGACTGGGATCAGAAAGAGGTGCTCGCAATGAAGCCGATGCTATTGAAGCAGCCAAATTTTTGTTGTCCCTGGGAGATGTAAATGTAAATGCCGCGCTGACTGAGATCGCAGCTATTGGTCCGGGAAAGGGCAAACAAGATGGTCGAACAGGCTTGCACCATGCGGTTTATCTTGGCTGGTCAAACATGATTCGTTTCCTGGCGGATAATGGCGCTGATTTAGATGCAAAAGATCGTTATGGGATGACGCCCATGCTCATGGCTATGGGCGATCCAGAAGGCAGGTTGTTTAGACAGGTAGGTGCAGGTAATTCAGACTTTAGATTTCGTTCGCCTCCCCCAATTGAGAACAAGAAACTCTCATCTCTATTGTTAGAGCTGGGTGCAAAACCGTTTACTGGTAAATTTCGCGACCGTTCTGGCGAATAATATTTCGCTATTAAAAAAAACAATTCATTAATGCCACTCAGGATCCGGAGAAATTATGCAAGTACTCCGGATCCAGTGTGACATAAAAATAATTATTTTAAGCCAGGTGTTTCTTGAAAAATGATGTAGTACGTTCCCAGGCAAGATTTGCAGCCTCTGGATTGTATCGATCAGGTCGGTTGTCCTGGTTGAAGGCATGTTTTGTTCCCGGATAGATATACAGCTCATAGGGCTTAGCATTTTTTTCCATGTTACTGATAAAGTCCGGCAGGCTGCCGACCAGTCTAGGATCATCTGCGGCATAGTTTCCCAGTATAGGGGCGCAGATTTTTTCATAGCCGGATGTTGGGGGTGAGCCATAATAAGCAACAGCAGCACCTAGATCTGGCGAATTTACCGCAAGCCCCAGTGAGTGTCCTCCTCCCCAGCAAAATCCGATAGATCCCACTTTACCTGTTGTTTCGTTATGATTTTTAAGAAAGTTTACCGCAGCAACATAATCATTTTCGATATCACTAGAATCTATTTTTGCCAGGTTTGCCAATGCCTCATCACCTTCTGGGCCTCTGGAATTACCTTCTGGTGTGCCTCCGGCCCTCGACAACATATCCGGGGCGATCGCAATAAACCCACCTAATGCCATCTTGCGAGTAACATCTTTGAAGTGTGGCCAAAGACCACGATTGGCATGCATCACTATGATGGCAGGTAATTTTCCTGCGCCTACTGGTTGCGCCATATAGGCTTTAACCTCACCATCTGCACCTGGGTAGGAAATCATTGAAGTACGAAGCCGGGGATCATTTTCTTCTACCTGTGCAGCTACCGCCTGGTTTCCTTCCAGTAGGGAAAGTGCCGCCGATGCGGCCGCGACGCTACCCGTAAGTAAGGTCAGTTTGTGCATGAAGTTTCTTCGTCCCATGGGGGTATGCAGGTATTCGTCATAAAGATCAGAAATCTTACGATCCATCTGTTTCTCCTTTAGTAAAGGCTTTAATATTTAAAAGTATAATAATATTAGTGACAAAGTATTAGTACTGTTTGCGCATAATTCTAAGAGGTTCTTTATTGGAAATCCGGATGTGTTTCAGTCAGTATTTCATAAATGGCAAGCCTGTCATTTTCATCGAGGTGTAAGTACGAGTCACTGGTATCATTCCCATTGAGTATGGTATTAAATCGTTCGAATATTAATTCTTTCGCCAGGCCTGGCAGGGCTTTAAATTCGCTTGAATAAACCAGATAACTCAACGGGTATCGAAATAGCCTGGACTCCAGGTCCAGTTGCCTGAGAGACCTTCCTTTGGAATCTACTGGTCCTCGAGCTTCAAAATTGTTTCTATATCCTGTATTTCCATTCATACTGTCTATAACTTCCGCCTCACCAACCATGAACATTGCCTTGACCAGGGGTTCAATAATCTCGGTAATACTGGTTTTAGTCTCCTGTGATATCCCACTTTCATTCATCACGCTGGTGAATTCACGCACAAGTAAATTTCGTACATCATAATTTACCCGGGTAATCATGTTTTGTATTTGTACCTGATGTTCTAATACCATCAGCGCATCGATATCGCTGTTGGGTGTGAGATATAATTCTGTCTTAAAGAAATCATCCAGACGGTTTATATTCCCAATTCGCGCCTGTTCAAGGTCTTGTAATTCTTCTGCCTTTGACACCACAATATTTCCGAGATGAACTTGCTTGCCATGCTGCCCCGTGACATACCATCCACCCCAGCGAAATTTTATAGGTGTTTCCTGGTCGGTGAGTATCCAGCCTTCATGAGAAACCAGGCTGCCATTAAAGTAGGTATAACCCGAGCCAAGTATAAATCGAGGAACTCCACCACCGGATAAAGTAAGTGAATCGTGACAGCGTAAACACTGTCCTGCTTGTCGTTCGATACCAATACTATCGGGATCAAATAGATAAAATACTGGCCCGAGGTTAGGATCCATAGTTGCGATTTCAATAACATTAGTACCAGGCACCCATGCAACGTAAGTATCATCGTTAAAATAGATCGCCCGTGGATTATTTGCCCTGATTAACCCTGTGTTAAGACTGGTTCTGGAATAAACCAGGGTTTGAGAATCTGGATCAATTTCAAGTTTATCTAACAGGTCACTTAAATAGCCTTGAGTAGAATTTTTATTAAGTGAAATCTTCCCAGTTGCAATCTCACGCCCCAGTCGCGCAAATCTATCTATGGGTGCTTGAGTTGAGTAACCAATTACCGGATGTTCACGGTCATACAGCGCAATGCCTTCCTGGGGAATTAAACTTGGGCCATCAGTTGCTTGTGCCCTGCTAAGATCCTGCGCAAAAGCATTAGGCAATATGAGTGTAATTAAAAGTACAAGGAGCTTGGGATGATTCCTGGAAAGGCTGTATTGAATTATTTTGACTAAAAGCATGAATACAACCTATGAAGGTTAGCCGATCATCAAAAAGCAATGATGACCGGCTAACTGTAAAGTTATTGTGCTGCTAAATAGGCTGCCATGTTAGCAATATCCGCATCTGAGAGACTGCTGCTCATCGGCTGCATCGTGGCATTTTGTCTTTCACCACTCTTGAAAGCATGTAACTGTTCATCAATATATGCTTCTTCGAGACCAGCTAACTTTGGAAACATATCAGGCATTGCACTGTTACCCGACGGACCATGACATCCCATGCATCCCATGGATGAATAAAGTGATTCTCCGGCAGCAGCATCGCCAGCAGCCTGTGCGGGTGAAACGCCAACTAAAAACAGTGTACAAGCAAGCGCAGATATATAGCTCAAATTTTTCATTATTTTTCCTCTTGAATTAACAACTTTAATAAACTCTTCAAATGTTAGGGAAGATAACTTCCTTTGTTATGCCGCACGTATCATACCAAAACTGCGGGTTTCATTAAACTCTCTCTAAGTACTATATTCGACCTTCTAATATAGATTTTAGTTCTGAATGATTAGCTTATTTTGGTGGAAATTGATGTTTAATTCGGAGATTCACCTCATTTTGTGATTGATATCACAAAATGCAGGGTAAATAAATTTTAGTCTACCGAACCCTTATCTATAAGTGTGCCAGCAAAAGGAGAGGCTCCAACTTCAAGTAATAGATTTTCCATCTCCTTATCTGCTCTTGGTCGGCGGTATCGATCGTCATATCTACCTACTGGAATATTTCTGTAGTAGCGTACTTCAGGGTCACCCATGGCGATCATAAGAGGGGTCATGCCGTATCGGTCACTTTTATCCAGGTTTACTCCCAGCTCTGCCAGATACCGAATCATATCAGGCCAGGCCAGTGTTACGGCAAAATGAATAATATTTCTGCCATCAATTTTTCCTGCACCAGGTCCATTCTTTGCATCATTTTCAGTAAGCTGAGCATTGATATCTACATTACCCAGAGATAATACGTATTTAACAGCTTCAATCGCCGTAGCTTCATCCCTTATTCCTTTCTCTGCGCCAGCACCGGCAGCCAGCATGAAAAGTGTGGCTCCACCATAAGTTTTGACGTTTCTATCGGCACCGTGGTCTATCAATATTTTCATAATCTCGATGTCGCCAGATGCGGCCGCCAGGAGTAGGGGGGTTGACCCAACTATTTCAATCTGGGCGGGATCCTCAACCGCTCGAGATAGGAATGGGTTGTCCAGAAATGGCAAGGCATACTCGACCCTGGGGTCAACATCGGCACCATGCTGCAATAATGTTCTAACAAGGTTTGGCAGGTTATGTCGCGCCCAACCGTATTTATCGGTTTCAGAGGGCGCCCAGTTATTCATTATCAGCAAGCCTCTATGCACTGCAAAATGTAGAGGGGTGTGTCCGTATGCATCTTTGATATTTGGATCAGCGCCGCGTTCGAGAAGATAATTGGCCAGTTCCTCATGACCAGCAGCGGTAGCGATGACCAGGGCTGATCCTTCCTCATTCGTTGCAAAGTCAATATCAGCTCCAGCATCAAGCAGGATACGCATCGACTCAATATCGCCTTGCTGTGCCGCAAACAGCAATGCGGTGAAGCCGCCGGTATATTCTTTAAATCTTAGAGTGTGGGCAAAATTCAATCCCATGGAGCCCGGTGTTTCCACATGGAAAGGCTCAGCTTCAGGTATGAGTTTTGAGACCGCATTGATATTCGCCCCGCGATCTATCAGTAAGGCGACTATATCAGAGTGTTTTTCAGCTGCCGCCCACATCAGAGCAGTTTGTGTCTGAGTAATCTCAGCCGCGTTAACATCGGCACCGTTATCAAGCAGTTCCCTGACCGCGTCCAGTGTACCGGTATTGGCACAGGTCATTAATGGGGATTCACCAGTCCACTTTGTATTATTCGGATCTGCTCCAGCTTGAAGTAGTTTACTCACAATATTGGCACTTTGGTTCATGCAGGCCAGGTGTAATGGATTTATTCCGTATTCATTGGGTGCATTTACATCCGCACCGTCTCCGCTATTAATTAAAAGGTCAACGATGTCTTCATTGTCTTGATAAACCGCCCAGGCGAGGGCAGAAGTACCATCATTTTGAGCGGAATTGACACTACTACCATTGTCAATCAGCGATGAAACCAACTGCATGTCTCCACGTTTCACAGCCCTGATGAGTTCCATATCCATATCGTGACTCATGGTGAAACCCAGACCAGGCAGAATGCCCGTAAGGAATATGATCGATCTCAGATGTGATTTGAAATTTCCCATATTTCTATTTTTTCTTTCCATAGTTTTTTTTAAAAGGAGTGTTATGCGGTCAGTCCTTCAAGTACACCAGTCGCATCACTCTTCTCAGTCAGGTATTCTTCTGAAGAGACTTCAGCCATTTCCATTACCTTGAGGTGTAGATTGGATACCGGGTCACCTTCATAACGGATATGTCTTCCACCTTTAATATTTTTCACACCGCCTCCAAATACCAGGGTAGGTACATCAGTGTGTAAATGCAGGTTACCATCACTATGTGCGCATCCGGCCACAATGACTGTATTATCCAGTAAAGATCCTTCCCCATCATCTGCCGCTTTCATTTTACTAATGAAGCGGGACAATAAATCAGACTGGTGCAAATCGATCTTTTTAACGAGATCAATCGCTTCCTGTCTGCCTTTATGATGGGTTAGTGAGTGATGTCCGTCTTTTGCACCCAGTTCAAGATAATTTCTGTCGCTGCCTTCATGGCCCAACATGAAAGAGATCACCCGCGTCATATCTGTTTGGTATGAGAGTAACATCATGTCGAACATCAAGTTTGCGTGGTCTTCATATGTAACGGGGATTCCTGCCGGTCGTATAATGTCTGAATCAATAAATCCCTGATTCATAGATTTGGTTTCAGTAACCTCGATACCTCTTTCTATGTCACGCACAGCTTCAAAATACTCTTCGAGTTTATATTTATCTGTTGTGCCGACTGAAGTCATTAATCTTTTTACGCCTTCACCAACCGAATCGAGGATGCTGCTCTTTGACTCCATCCGTTTTTTTAATGCTTCAGGATCCAGAGTATCAGTATCACCAAATAATCTTTCAAAGACGTTTCTAGGATTCACTTGCCTGGGTAAAGGCGTGTTTTCAGTTCGCCATGAAATAGTACTGGTGTAATAACCTGCAAGACCGTCAACTGCACCGCCTGCCCATTCAGGTGGATCAATTCCCAGCTCCATAGATGCCAGTGTTGTATCCTTGCCTATCTGTTTTGCGAGTACCTGGTCAACAGAGATACCTACTGTGTTTGTGCCTTTTTCCGGGGTAATGCCTGTCATATAGGATGCAGCTGGGCCCGAATGAGAACCCTTGCCTGCTTTGACATCCAGACCACTGAGCACCAGCATGTCTTCGCGGTGGGGAGCGAAAGGTTCCAGTGTTGGGGTCAGTTTATAGTCGCTACCTGTACTTGAGGGTGTCCAGTTTTCCATGATTCGGCCAGTTGGCAGGTAAATATAACCCACTCTGAATGGACGTTGCCCGGTTCCACCGCTTGCAGCCAGGGCAGGAACCATGGCATCGAGAAAGGGTAGCGCAACTGTCGCGCCAGCACCCTTGAGGAAGGAACGTCTTGGCATCGCTTTTTTGAATATCATCATAGCGGGGTTCTCCTGTATTGAAATGGTGTACTTTCGATGACACCCAGTATCAAAGACGACCAGGTGTAATCCTCAGTATCAGTTTTATTAATTATATCTCTTATAACCGGTTGGTCATAATATTCGATCTTTCTGCCCAGGCCATAGGTCATCAATTTCATAACGACAGTGTGGACGAATCGGTCAGAATGCTTTATTAATTGTTTACGAAAGTCATTGGTATCCGAAAATTCAGTGTTATCAAAAAGTATCCCTGAAGGATCTACAGCAGCATTGGCTTCTTCATATAGTGATCTATAACTGCCAATACCATCAAAATTTTCAAGAGCAAGACCTATGGGTTCCATCATCTTGTGACAGTTGGCGCAAACCGGATTTTGGCGGTGTTCTATCATCGCCTCCTTCATTGTTAATGCCTTGCCTTCCTTATTCTGGACTTGTAGTTCGGGTTCAAATGCGTCGGCAGGAGGAGGTGGTGGGGCCATATCAACCATGTTTTCTAACACCCATTTTCCTCTGACCACAGGTGACGTCCTGCTGTTAAATGAGGTCACCATTAAAAGGCCCGGTTTTCCAAGTAATCCAGCTCGTTCAGGTTGGTTTATTTTTACCTTGCGAAATTTTTCACCATACACACCTTCAATCCCATAATGCTGTGCGAGTCTTTCATTTACAAAGGTGTAATCGGCATCGAGTATATCCAGTACACTTTTGTCACTCTTGACCATATAGGCAAACCAGGTAGAGAGTTCCTGTTTCATCGCATCGCGTAAAGCGCCATCAAATAAAGGAAATACTGCTTTTTGTGGTGCTGCCAGATCAATCTTGCGCAGAGCCAGCCATTGCTCACCAAAGTTATTAATAAACGTTTCCGATTTGGCATCCGCTAACATCCGGTTGACCTGTTGTTCGAGAACGCCTGGTTTACGTAATTCATTGCGTTGAGCAATAGACAATAATTCATCGTCTGGAATACTGCTCCAGAGAAAAAATGATAATCGCGTGGCAAGGTCAAGATCAGAAATAGGATAAACCGTTCCGGGTTTTACATTATCCGGTTGCTGTTCGATTCGAAATAAAAATTCTGGACCAGCTAGAATTCGTTGCAGTGCCAGTTCTATACCTCTGTTAAAACCTGCTTCACTGCTCCCCTGTCGATACATGGCCATTAAATCTTTTAGTTCAGCATCTTTAACCTGTCGGCGAAACGCCCTATGGGCAATGTTTGTAATGATTTGGTTGGCACAGAGATCTTCTTGGGAGACTGTTCCAGGTTCGCAGATAAAGATTTTTTCACGACTGGGTGTTAAGCCGGTTTCGGTGTCACCAAAAGGGCCAGTGATGACTACGCTGTCCAGCATCGCTTCGCCACCCTTAAAGTTTTGTACGTTGAGAACCATGAGTTCAGGCGTCAGGTATCCCGTTTTTTTAGCGCTTGCATCCATGAATGTCACGGCAACAAGATGCTCCCCTGCTGTGACAGAGAAAGTGACTTCCATATCTTTGTCGGCTGAAAGTTCATAGCCAATCTGATCTGTGTCACCAGCAAAATCCGGATTTTGACTGTGCGTAAATAGTGGACCTGATTTTCCGAAAACCTCTCCGCCGACCTTAAACAGATCCAGTCTATTGTGGTCCAGCCTGACATCAATAAGGTTCTCGTGTCTCATCCCCCTGATGTAACCTTCGCCGTTTCGAGAAAGTTTGACGCGCATGGTGTATTCCCCGGTCATTGGGAAGTAATGCTTAATAGCAATACCCCCTCTGGAACCAAAAGGCAGGTCTTCACTCATCCTGTGTCTCTGTAAAAATTCTTCAGACACTTCATAGGTTTCACTCACCGGCAGCATATTGGAAGGCCCAACGGCAAGCCGGCTGATTTTGCTTGCAGCAAGTACATATTGCTCCATTAGTAGAGGAGATACAGCAAGTACATCTGCGATGTTGTCAAAACCTTCGGCCATATTATCGGGTGGAAGGTAATCAGCAGGGTCGATTTTAAGGTTCAGCAGGTCTCTGACCGCGTTTGCATATTCCGTTCGATTTAATCGGTGAATCGTGGGCTTGCCGGGGTTCAAGTTTTTTGTTGCAAGGGCATCCAGTTCCCCGGTCAGGTAAGACAACATCTGTTCGTATTCTGGCTCACTGGGTCTCATGGGAAAACCAACCTGGGGCATGGCGCGTAATGTCAGCTTGGTAACTACCTTCTCCCACAGCGCAGGGGCTTCACTAATATCCTGGACATTAGCTTTGTCCAACATAAGATTTGCTGTGTTTAACGTTTCGTTATGGCAGGCAACACAATACTTAGTCAAAAATTCCCGTTGTTTTGAAACTGACGCAGTAGTATCAAGAGTATCTTGTGCATAAGCACTCCCACTTAATGACAATCCTGAAAATATCAAAACTATTCCAGCAAGAAATTTATTTTTAATTCTTTTGTTCTGAAAAAATAAATTCATTTATGTATTTCCACCCCTTAACATAAATATAGTTTCCATCTTCGTGATGAATCCCAAGAAAAAAATAGGTAACTGTGCCTTAAAAGTCACAGTGAAACCTAAGCTCTGTGCAGAAATATACCTTATATATACAATGCATTTTTAGCACTATTCCAATTCTATCGCAAGGTCACAAACAAGGATCAATTTTGACATTTTAAAGGTCTATCCATTGCACAAAAGGTCATTATGGCTTTAATGAGAATGATTATTAATATTTGTTTATAAAAATCAATAACTTACTATATTAAATATATGTGTAAATTAGGGTCTTGATGCTATTTACATGACATTTACTCGGGGTGTATCTTTGTAAGTTAGAATTAAGAAAGAACTTAGATCACGCAGTATTTTTTAAGGCTTGGTTCTAGCCTAATCATGTCAAGATTTCAGGAGGATGTCGTATTGTCATATTTGCTTGTAGATGTAACAAATAAACCTAATGCTAAGGTTTTAATTGCCGCCTTATTCGTCATCGTTTCGTCAATTACACCTGTTGGTGCCCAGGACAATGCCAATACAGATGATTATCGAAACATGCTAAATAAGTATTGTGTTGCTTGCCATAACGAAACGTTAAACACAGCAAATCTTATGTTGGACAAAGCTAATGTCCAAGATGTAAGTGAAGATCCAGCGCTATGGGAGAAGGTAGTTACCAAGCTGACATTACGTGCCATGCCCCAGGTAGGATTTCCGGCACGCCCATCCGAGGCTGAGTACATATCTATTCTTTCCTATTTAACATCAGAGCTTGATGCTATTGCAGAAAAAAAACCTGACCCAGGTCGACCAACCGTACACCGTTTAAATCGAACTGAATATACTAATGCGGTCCGCGATTTGTTAGCACTGGATATCGATGGGACCAAATTTTTGCCACCAGATAATGTGGACATGGGCTTCGATAACATGGCCGATGCCCTGTCAGTTTCACCATTATTAATGGAACAATATATGTACGCTGCCAACCGGGTAAGTCAGTTGGCGGTTGGCCCTGAATCCATGCGCCCCGCCAGTGAATCCTATGACGTGCCGGATGAATATCTGCAGGACAGTCAGACCACGGACGATCTACCATTTGGTTCCCGTGGTGGGACAGTTTTTCAGCATTACTTCCCGTTAGATGGCGAATACACTATTAGGGCCAGGCTCACCAGAAATGACGAAGGCTATATCCGCGGCCTGAGAAATGAACACCTTATGGATTTTCGTCTGGATCATAAGCGTATCGAAGTTCTTAAAATCGGGGGCGAAGTCCATGGCCGCTCAGGCCCATTATTTACCAACAATGCGATTGTTGACTATGCCGGTGACCCCGATCAGATTGGTTATGAATTCTCTGCTGACAAGGATCTGGAAGTAAGGGTAAACGTCAAGGCTGGGAGTCATACAGTGGGTGTCACTTTTCTTGATGACTTCGCTAAGAGACCCGGTGTCAAGATGCCGGAATTAACAATAACTGATCTTCCCAGCTACAAGGGCGGTAAACCGGCAATATTGAATGTGACTGTTACAGGCCCATTCAATGCTAAAGAATCACCCGATACCCCAAGTCGTAAAAAGATATTTGTTTGTCAGCCTCAAAATTCCAGTGATGAAGCCTGTCCCCGCCGAATATTGTCTGGTATTTCCCATCTGGCTTATCGGCGACCGGTAAAAGAAGAGGAAATGCAAAGCCTGATCAGGCTATATCGTAAAGGTCGGGACCAGGATGGCTTTGAATCAGGTATTCAACTTGCCTTACAAAGCATTCTTGCCGGTCCTGAGTTTCTGTTCCGAATTGAAAAGGATCCGCAAGACGGATCAGCTGGTGAGGCATTCAAGATATCAGATCTAGATCTCGCATCCCGGTTATCATTTTTTCTCTGGAGCAGTATTCCAGATGAGGAACTACTGAGTGTTGCTGAATCAGGTCAGTTACGTAAGCCTGAAGTAATGAAACAACAGGTAGATAGAATGATTGCTGACTCACGCTTCAATGCCTTGCTGGATAATTTTGGATCTCAATGGTTGGCGATACGAAACCTGGATATCGTTGACCCACAAAAGGCAATTTTCACTACATTTGATGGTGAGTTACGAACCGCCATGAAGCAGGAACTTGCACTATGGTTTGAAAATATGGTGAGAGAAGATCAAAGTATCAAGGAAATGCTGACTTCTGATTCGACTTTTGTAAATCAACGCCTGGCGGAACACTATGGCATTACAGGTGTATATGGCGACAATTTCCGCAAGCTTAGGCTGGAAAATCCAATGCGTTATGGCATGTTGGGTAAGGCAGGGTTATTAACCATTACCTCTTTTAGTAACCGAACTTCTCCTGTTGTCAGGGGCCAATGGGTATTGGAAAATATGTTAAATATGGCTCCGCCTCCACCACCTGCTGATGCATTTCAGCCTGAGTTGCAGGTAAAAAATGATCAAGGCAAGGCACTAACGATGAAAGATGCCATGATAGCCCATCGCCAGAACCCTGTTTGCGCAAACTGCCATAAGATGATGGAACCCATTGGCCTGGCACTGGAAAACTTTGACGCTATCGGCGCCTACCGTGAACGCTATGTTGAAGCTGATGCCGATGTAGATACTTCCGGCATCTTGTTCGATAACACAGATTTTAATGATTCGCTTGAATTCCAGGAAAATTTACTCAAGCATTCCGATCGTTTTGTAGAGACGGTTGCCAGTAAATTAATGACGTATGCATTAGGACGGGCGGTTGAGTATTATGATATGCCTGCCTTGAGAAAGATCGTTAAAGATGCCAGTGAAGATAACTACACCTGGTCATCTGTTATACTAGGCGTTATAGAAAGTACATCATTTCAATACAGGAGGCTCTGAACATGCTGATATTAAAGAAAGCGATTCCTCGCCGTACATTTTTACGTGGAGCTGGGGCTACACTCGCATTACCGTTTCTGGATGCTATGGTTCCGGCAATGGCGGCTGAGATGGGTAAACAACCTCTTCGTATTGGTTATATATACTTAAATACAGGCAGGCATATGGATTCCTGGATCCCGCGAACCACAGGTCGAGATTATGAAATGTCACCGACCCTCGCGCCACTGGCGAAACACCGTGATGATTTTTTAGTCCTCAGCGGACTGGACGTGGTTGCAGGCAAGGGATCACATTCGGGCCCCTGTGCTTCGTATATGACAGGCGTGACCCCGACAAAAAGTGAGAGTCCGGTTGCTGTCTCCGTAGACCAGATTATTGCAAAACAAATCGGTGAGGAAACTCAGCTTGCTTCCATGGAACTGGGTGTGGATCCACCAGAATGGGCATTTAACAGGGTTGATGGTCTGGCAGGTTATTACACTAGTACCATCTCATGGCGTAATCCGCATACACCCTTACCTACACAGATTAATCCCAGAAAGGTATTCGAACGCTTGTTTGGTGATACCGATTCCCTGGATCCGGTTGCCATGCGGCGTCGGCTGGAACGTAAGACCAGCGTCCTGGATGAGGTGAGTGAAAGGGTTCGACGGCTGATGACTGGTGTTAATGCCAGTGACCGTTACAAGCTTGAGGAGTACCTTGATTCTGTTCGTGAGATCGAGCGCAGTATTGAGGTTGCAGAAAGGAAGACAGCTGAATCGGCTGTTGATTTTGCCAGTATGGGTCTTGAACGTCCTGTTGGGATTCCTTCCCTTTATGAAGACCACGTAAAGATCATGTTTGACATGATTGTGTTGGCTTACCAGACGGACATGACTCGCATGATAACGTTTATGATGGGGCATGAAGGTAGTAACCGTAATTTTCTGGAACTGGGTGCAAAAGATGGACATCACTCTCTCAGTCACCATAAAGGTAACCCTGAATCCATCAATCTTGTTAAGAAGATAGAGCTGCATCAATCCAATCTGCTTGCCTATTTCATGGATAAGATGACTTCAATCAAGGAAGGTGATTCAAGCTTGCTTGATAACTCGGTAATTGTGACTGGTGGTGCCCACAGCGATGCAAACCTGCATCTGCATGACAATGTGCCGATGATGGTCATGGGAAATGCCCAGGGTCAGCTCAAGACCGGGGAACACATACAGTATAAGGGCGAGGCCGTCTCAGACTTGCATCTGGCGGTCATGAAGATGGGCAACATCGATCCGGCGGAATTTCTCACAGAAAGAAGTGATGCATCAG
The DNA here is from genome assembly GCA_943788815.1 of uncultured Gammaproteobacteria bacterium. Taxonomy (GTDB): domain Bacteria; phylum Pseudomonadota; class Gammaproteobacteria; order Eutrophobiales; family Eutrophobiaceae; genus Eutrophobius. Next base: position 1,327,986 of record CALSRS010000001.1, on the reverse strand, counting down.
GTGTGTTGAAGGGAATATTGGCATAAGGTTATAGGTATTTTATATGAGTCATATCAAATATGGTCTGCTTGGAGTCGGGTTATTCATAAGTCTTAATTCGGCAGTCCAGGCTCAGGATCTGGGTGTAGATATAAATGATGAATTACTCAATGCGGTACGCATTGGTGATATCAGCAATGCCAGGACATTGCTCAATAATAAAGCCGATGTAAATGCTTCCCGAAATGATAAAACTACCGCAATTGCCTGGGCCGTCTATAACAACAATGAAGATATGGTAGACCTTCTGCTGAGATATGGCAGTGATGGGCCTGATGTTAGTGCTGCCAATGAAAATGGGGTAGCGCCGTTACATCTTGCCTGTAACAATAACAATGCTGCCATAATCGCAAAGTTACTAAGAGCGGGCGCTGATCCGAATGCAAGTAAATGGACGGGAGAAACGCCGTTAATGACTTGCGCTAATACCGGATCGAAACAGGGTGTCGAAGATCTGCTGGCTCATGGGGCAGATGTCAATGCCAGGGAGAACAACAAAGACCAGACGGCATTGATGTGGGCAGCAGCTGAGGGTCATGCAGAGATCGTCAAGGACCTGATTGATCGAGGGGCAGAACTTAATCCACGTTCCAGGACAGTAATGGAGCCTGAACCCTATCTCATCAAAACGGAAAGTACCATGGGGCAGAATTTCCCCACCACAACACGGTTCAGGAAATACACTGGTAATTTCACTCCCTTATTATTTGCCGCTCAGTCAGGTAATGTCGATACTATAAGGTATTTGCTGGATGCAGGTGCTGACATTAATGAATCTTCAGATGAAGATGGTAGTCCCCTCGTCATTGCTGCTGCATCAGGTCACGAGGAACTTGCTCTGTACCTACTTGAGCGAGGGGCGGATCCCAATATAACTAACGCATGGGGTCTGGGACCTCTTCACTATACCGTGCATGAGGGTATTCTCAATATGAGTAACTGGATACCTACCAGGACCGATGACCTGGGTTGGATACACAAACCTATGCACCGGTTAATGAAGGCCTTGCTGGCGAAAGGTGCAAACCCTGATGCCCCGGTTGCCTATACCCTTCCTTATCTTGATGATCCTTTCCTCAGAGTTCATGACAACCAGTCGCAGATAGACATCGTTGGTTCAACTCCATTATTACTGGCTGCGGCTTCTGGTGATACCGAATCCATTAAAATCATGGTGGAGGCAGGTGCGGATATCCATGCTAAGACTATGGGAGGAGGGACCTTGTTTATGCTGGCCGCAGGCGGGGGTGCTGAAAAACATGCCCGGGATGAACAACAGGCGATTGAAGCGGCAACATATGTTCTGTCACTGGGCGGTACAGATGTGAATGCCAGACTGACGGATGACCGCACTGTGAATGGACCAGGAACAGGAAAGATTGATGGGCGGACAACATTGCACTTTGCAGCGACCCTGAGCTGGGAAAATATGGTCAAATTTCTTGCCGAGCAGGGTGCGGATCTCGATGCAGAAGATCGTTATGGCATGACTCCAATAATGATTGCACTTGGTGATCCGGAATCACGTTATTACCGTAATGTAGGTGTAGGTCGTTATGATGATCGTTTCCGTAGGACTCTTGGCAGGCATGACAAGGAAATTGAAATGTTACTGCTTGATTATGGTGCTAGTCCCTTTGCCGGGACGTATGTGAAAAAAGGTTCTGTCGACTAAATTCGAATATAACTACATATAAAGCATAAGACTTTACAAATTCACGACGGGTGTAGATTTAACCAGCTACACCCGTTTTTTATTTATTCGGATAGCTTTATTATGTAGTTTAAAGGGGTTTCCAATCCCTGAAACTTTATGACAGAATCAAAAAAAATTATTAGCGTAAAGATTACGAGGGAGAGATTACATGATTCGCATTTCAGCAATCTATCAATTAGCTCTAATATTATTTTTATCAATTCAATATTTAAACAGTCAGGCACAGGGACCTATGTCTTCTGAGCTACCTCAAGTCACAGAAGAAATGCTATTAAACCCGTCCCCCGCCGACTGGTTGATGTTCAGTCGTACATTCGACAATCAGCGATTCAGTCCATTAGATCAGATCAACCGGGACAATGTGAATGGTCTGCGTCTGGTATGGAGTCGGGGTATGTATCCCGGCACCCGTCAGGAGAGTATTCCTCTAGTCTACAAAGGTGTGATGTATGTCGCCAACCCCAGGGGTATCGTCCAGGCCGTAGATGCGACCAATGGTGATCTCATCTGGGAGTATGAGCGTCCTCTCCCTGACGATATAGAAGACTATATTGGCATTGAACGTACCCGTACACTTTCCCTTTATAAAGATAAATTACTCTATGCCTCTCCCGATGGATATGTTCTGGCACTGGGGACCGACAGTGGAGAATTACATTGGGAAACTCTTGCGCATGATTATAAGCAGGGTATCGAATATACCACCGGACCCATGGTTGCTAATGGCAAGATGATCACCGGACGTAACTGTGATGATGGGGACGATGTGAGGGAGACCTGTTTCATTGCCGCCCATGATGCAGAAACCGGTGAAGAAGTCTGGCGATTTAATGTTGCTGCTGGTGACGGCGAGCCGGGTAGTGATACCTGGGGTGGAATGCCCGATGGTAGTCGTGCCTGCGCGCCCTGGGGTATGCCCGCCAGTTATGACCCGCGGACCAAGCTGGTTTTCTGGGGAGTAGCCAATCCAACTCCTCATACACGTTATAAAAGACACGATGGCAATCCCTTTGCTATTCCCTTAATTGCGCCTGCAGAACTTTATTGTAATTCAACCGTTGCCTTGCATGTGGATACTGGTGAACTTGCCTGGTATCACCAGCATGTCCCCGGTGATGACTGGGATGCTGACTGGACACAAGAACGTGTGTTGGTGACATCTGCATTTAATCCAGATTCCAGTGAAGTAGACTGGGTTAATCCTAATGTGCAGCGCGGTGATATCAGGAACATGGTATTGACAGTAGGCGAGCCGGGTGGACTGACGGTACTGGATCGTGACACGGGTGAATTTCTATGGGCGATTCCTTTCCCGTTTGATACACCGGCATTTCACATATCAGATATCGATGTAGAAACCGGCAGGACCATGATCAGTCGTGACATGGTGATGTCTAAGGAAGATGATTTCCATGAACTCATCTGCTTTGCCAATACCAAAGGGTATTTTCCCATGGCTTATCATCCTGGGGAAAATGCCATGTATATCCCTTATCATGATGTCTGTAATAATCGAACTGCCGCATTTAATACCGCCAATGGACACCGTCGTGAAACCTTTATTCGTCCTGGCTCTGATCCCGATCATTATGTCGGGATTGCCAAGGTTAATATGGAGACCGGTCGTAAAGAAGTCTTCCATAGTCAAGGATATCCAAGCAATGGTGCGGTACTGGCAACGGCAGGCGATTTGATCTTTTGGGGAGATATGAACCGACGCATCATGGCCTTTGATTCAGCCAATGGCGATAAACTCTGGGAATCTATACTGGGTGGAATCATACAGAACAGTACGATTACTTACGCGGTTGATGGTAGACAGTATTTAGCAGTGTTGACCGGTGATGGAGCCGCGCATACTAGCGGCAAGCTGGCACTGGCGCCTGAACTCAAGACGGTGCGCATGCATAATGCGATCTATGTGTTTGCATTACCCGAATAGTTTTTTTTTATATCTATATCAATAGTGGGACAGGAGGGTAAACTTTTCATTTACCCTCCTTTTTTTATTTCACTAATTGTATAAAACCAAATGATATCAGCTGGTTGTTCAATCAGTGCTAGTGATTCCTTTTCACTGATCTATATATTGGAAGAGAGATAAATATCAATAAAAAATATGTAATTTATGCAGAATATTACAAAAAAATCGTATCCAGATTCTTACTCATATAATTAAAAATCATCCCTCACACTTTGACATCAAATTAAAATATCAGCTATTGTAGTGACATATAGACCTTAAATTGACTGAGATGTAATTATTTGCAATTATTAATCAAGGGTAAATACTTAGTTGCAGTTTAGAAATCAATCAAGAACATACAATTTTTGGGTAAATATATATGTACAAGAATATATATGAGTTCCATTTTCAGTATTAACAGAGGTATCACCGGACATTTAGTTAGATAAGTACAAATAAAAAAAAGGGGGGGGTATGTATACCAAAAAGCAACTTTCATTAGGGATCTTTATCACTATATTTCTGGCATTGGAGTCAGGACATCTCTATGCCCAGCAACTGGAGGAAGTGATCGTCACGGCACAGCGCCGCGAACAAAGTCTTCAGGAAGTACCCATCTCAATTAACGTTGTTGAGGGTGATACGCTTCGTGAGCAGGGGTTCAGTAATATTGAGGATTTTGCCACCTTCTCTCCCTCCGTCACCATGGAAGATGAAGCCGATTCTACCGTTACCACGGTGCGTGGTTTTGGTACATACGGTAACTCCATGACCCTGCAGTCAGCGGCACCGATGTTTGTAGACGGCATGCATTTTGGTCGGGTCTCCATGATCAGAACAGCATTCATGGATGTAGAACGTATGGAGGTCTTGAAAGGCCCACAACCCCTGTTCTTTGGTATGAATGCCACCGCCGGGGCCTTTAACATCCTGAGCAAACGTCCTACCCAGAATTGGGAAGGCACGACCACCTTTGAAATCGGTAATCACGGCACCTATGAATGGGAAGGCGGCATTGGCGGTCCTGTCTCAGATACCCTGGCCATTCGTGTGGCCGGTCTCTATGATAAATCCGGCGGACCGATCAAAAACGGTATCTCGCACAAACGCCACCCACAATATCAAAATACCGGCGGTAGGATCAGTGCGTTATGGACACCCAGAGAAGACCTGACCATCTTCACCAAACTGGAGGGCAGCAAGCACCGAGTGGGTGGAGATATTCAGATGAATTGTTTAACCGCAGGCCGGCTTGCTGGTATTAACCGCAATAATGTCCTTCAGGGTTCGGCCTCCACGCCGGGCATCGGTGATGACCCGACAATTGGTAATGACAAATCCGTTTTCGCCCCACCCCCCAAAGGTATAGGCATGGGTTCGGACGCCGTTCTGCCGGAGCGAAAATCCGGTGAGGATTGCTTCAAGGGTGACTATGGTCAAACCCGAAGCGCGCCCTACCTGGATCCCGGTTCTTTCCCCAATCTCTTTGAGGAACGTTCCAGCGGTAACGTTGGGCCGGGTTTTATCGATATCCGTGAAGCGTCCCAGGCGTTCTACACCATGGAAAACCGCGGCGGTCCCAGTCTGGACGGTGGTTTTAATATCGGTACTATTGACTGGAAGGACGATACCGATAGCTTCAATACCATGATTTCCATTGATTATGAGCTTGCCAATGGTATGCAGGCCAATGTAGAAGGCGGTTACGTACATTATTACCGGGATACCATGGAGGACAACTCAAACAGCTTCTTCTTTGGTAACCCGTTGGCCCGTAATGAAAGATATGGCCAATGGAGTACCCAGGCACGCCTGACATCCCGACCGGAAGGTTATGAGCTATCTGATGAAATCAACGTTGGTTTCATGGTGGGTGTGTTCCACCAGGAAGCAAAGATGGGTGGTGTCAGTAATGGCGGCCGTGCCAATCTCAGGCGAGGTCAACGTATGAATCATTACACAGATGATGCCGATTGGACCAACGCGTTCTGGAACCTGGATTTCAAATTTCTTGATGACCAGATGAACCTGTCAGTAGGTGGCCGTTACAGTTCGGACCAACACCGTACCACCATTACCGGTGAGGCGGCACAATGGATTTTTGATGAGGCACCCTGTGATTATGACCCGGCAGACAATCCCACTCTGGATGATGACCCGGCAACCTGTCCTGTCGACTCTACTTTTACCCGGGTGGACCCCACCCTGACCGAAGTAACGTTAAGTGCACGATCAGTTGGTCGTCCGAGAGACTACGTCCGTATCGACAGCCCACTTATCCTGGTAGATGGAGCGGATCTTGATAATCTTTGGACTGTAGGCAGATGGCAGTCAGAAAGAGGTGTGCCACTCAACTGGCGTAAACCTGAGGTCAATGCAGTGGGCCTGACAGCACCGGTAAGGACCCCACGCTATGAACGGGAAGGTGGCCCTTATGACGTGGACCATGGTGATAAAAATTACGATACCCAGGTTGTGTTAAGTTTTACTCCTGATGCAATGGAAAGGAACCATACCTTCTGGGCCAAGTATGTCTCCGCCTTCAAGGGACCCATCTCCGATACCGGGTTTGCTACCATCCCCGATTCCATCGAAACCATGACCTTCGATTCGGAGTTTGTGACCTCCTATGAAGCCGGTATCAAGGGCACCCTGTTTGACAGGCGGGTCCGCTATGATATCTCCGGGTTTATGACCGAGTTCAGGGACCTGCAGACCAGTGGCGCGGCACCGCTATTCAACCCCACCGAGCAGTCCACCGTCAGCCTCAACGCCGGACGCCAGGACGTGGACGGGCTTGAATTTTCCTTCCAGGCGGCGGTGACGGACAGATTGAGTGTCAATTTCGGTGGCGCCATTATGAAGAGCAAAATGGTGGATTTTGATGGTGGCGGTTGTTCCGCCAGTGAAACCATCGCGGCAGCCGTTGATGCCATTAACAATCCCGGTGGCCGTACGGCAGGCGAACTTGCTGAGGCAAATGACATTATGGATACCCTGGCCGAGACCGGGCGGGACGCTGTGAACCTGAGGAGATCAGTGCCTGCTATATACTTACTGAATGGCGGGTGCCGATTGGAGGATGAAACCCTGGCTGATGGTACCGTCGCTCCCAGTGGCACGTTCAATCGATCCGGTGACAAGGCAAATCGCACACCTAATTTCAAATTTGTCGCGAGCGCGAATTATATCCACCCGATAGGTGATAATTATGAATTCACCTTTAACATTTATGGTTTTCTCTCTGATGAGTACCTGATCAGTGAAGACCTGTCCAGAGAGGTGATGTTTCCGGTACACGGTGATATGAATATTACCGCTGGCATCGGCAGTGCGGACGGCAGATGGGATTTTCGCCTTCATGCCCGCAGCATCCTGGAGGCCACTGCCATCTACCGGCCGGAATTTGACTTTGCACTGGATGGCTATGCGTCCTACTCAGCAAACAGGACCAATTTCAATACCTACGGTGCCAGTTTTACCTATAACTTTCAGTAAGAGCTAACTATTCCCCGGACGATTAACATCGTCCGGGGAATAATTTCCAGGGAAGAACATTCAAGCCTGCATAGACATTCAGGTAGTTAAAATAGGTGAACTCAACTGGCCTTTCTGGCAAGAGTGGGTTGTTTAAGGTCAGTTGTCTGAAGTATTTCTGAATCTGTAGATAATTATCAACATTAATTGTTATCTCTTATTTGTTAATCAATTTCTGGTCGTTAACCTGGCGTATGCGATCCACAGGATGTGGAAAATGTCGCGAGAGGACAGGGTGTTCGAAGCGACCAGGGTCCAGTGAAATAAAGCGTCCACTTTAGTGGACACACTGAATTACATCGATGACGGATCACATATGGACTAACGAATTGTAGCGTCATAAAGGGGGAGGGTATTAACATGAAGCAATCATCACGTTTCAGGAATTGGCAGATCCTGTTAATAAGTTTAATGCTGGCCATAATCACTGGCTGTTCAGATAACACCACCACCTCGCAACAGGCAACAAATACAGCACCGCCTCCAGCCAGTAGCACTGCTCAAACCGCGACACCATCCACACCCGATGAAGCCGATCTAGTTATCGAAGGCGGACAACTCATCGACATGGTGAGTGATGACCCCACCGTCGTTCCAGTCAAGGGTATCGTGGTCAATGCTGGCACCATAACTAATATAATTGCGGCCGATTCAAATGAGTCACTGCCTGCGGCGAAGGAAACCATCAATGCTGGCGACGGCTATATCCTGCCCGGGCTCATTGACTCTCATATTCACTTTCGGCCCTGGACACCTGATGCCGCCATCTGGCGTAGGACATTTTTACATTACGGTGTCACCACACTGCAAGACTTCAGTCCTTGCGGTGCTCGCTGCAAGGTAGCCAATCCCAATGAATGGCTGTTGGAATACAAAGAGCTGGTGAATAACTCACCCATCTCCAATGGGCCCACACTCTATATTGGCGGCATAAAATTAGGTGGGCCTGAAGGTCCGACTCAGGACCATTCCCATCATCTGCAAAGTGTGGATGAAGTGCTGCCTTATATTGATAACCTCATGAACCTGGGCGTGGACTTTATTACCGTAGAAGCGGAACTCCCTCCAGAATTCCTCAAAGTCGCACTGGAGGAGGGGGCGAGACGGCGGGTCCCCGTGACCGGGCACTCCCATGATGCCCGTGAAGTCATAGAACTTGGACAAAAGTTCATCGAACACATGTATTCAATTACCCACTCCATGACGGATGAGCGCCTGGATGAGGAATTCTTCTCCCCGGACTATGATTACCTCATGGACATGGATCGGGCACCAGAGATGATCCAGTACCTCATCGACAATGAGGTCTTTGTGAACCCCACCATGACCTCGCGCTATGGCCGCCTGTCCCATCGGGCGGCGTCATTTAACGAAGAAGACGAGGCCTTGTTTGAATTCGGGCAACTCTTCAGTGATACTCCGGAGGTATTCAAGCCCCGGATCTACGCCGCCTATCAATTAGATGATGATATTGGGTCGGAACACCTGAGCCAGATGCGAGAGGGGTTCGAGAAGGTCCAGGATTTTCTGCGCATGTTGACCGAGGCGGGTGGCAAGGTCATTGCCGCAACGGATACCACGGACGCAAAAATGCCCGGGCTCACCATGCATAGAGAGTTAGACATGTTGGTGGATGCGGGGATCACTCCCTATCGCGCACTTTTGGGCGCAACCCGGTGGCCGGCAGAGTTTTTATATAAGGAAGACCGCATCGGCACTATAGAGCCGGGCAAATTGGCAGATATTCAGATTTTAGGTTCCAATCCGGTCGAGGATATTAGCAATAGTCGTGATATTGAGTATGTTATCCGTAAGGGAACTATTCAGCGAGCTCCAGACGATTGTTCAGTTATTGAGCCGCCAATATCCCAGTCTTGTTGGTAAGCATTGAGTTGTTATGGCAGTCTAATTGGTGCACTTTCAAATTATATAAATTATTATGTAGGTCGATTTTTGATAAATGGCATTTTTTTAAAAATGAAGAAAATAAATAAGTACTTATTGTATAAATTAGTTTTAATACCTGTCACTGTTTTGATGGTCGCTTGTGCAACGACTACAGCTCAAGAAGAAGTATCACAAGGAATATTACAGGGTGTATTTACAGCGGAGCAATCTCAAAGCGGTAAGGACACATTCACCAGCATTTGTCGAAATTGTCATATCCCAAGAGATTTTCGTACCATATTTAAGCAGTCCGATGACACCGAAGCACTCCTTAGTGATTATTACGATCTGATCAGTACTACGATGCCCCAGGATTCACCAGGAAGTTTATCTGAAGAAATGTATCTGGATGTAATGGCATATTTGTTGTCACTAAACGGATTTGCTGCCTCTTCGGATGAATAGACTGTAAATTCAGGAAGAATTATCGTCATTACAGAGTCTGTTATTTCGTAAAGTGTGAAAAAACCGTGCAGTTATGCATAACGGCATTTGTATTCACGTACTCTATCCCATAATTAATAATTTCGAATCACCATGTCGGGAGCTATAACAATGACCTTTTTCTTAAGGTTCGTTTTTGTCTATGCATTAATGTCACTTGTACTATCTGCGAACGTTTTCGCACAGATAGATGAAACGTCCGTCACGAATAATTCGGACCAGGATATTGTGAATTATACCTCCGACTTTTTTAGTCGTTATCAGGTTAACACTGCCCTGGAGATGGTGAGACGGGTACCAGGATTTACACCTGATGATGGTGGGAACCTGCGCGGTTTTGGCACAGCGGTAGGAAACATCCTGATAAATGACAGGCGGCCTAGCACTAAACAGGATAGCCCCTCTGCTATATTGGGTAGAATATCTGCCGATCTTGTTGAGCGCATTGAATTAATTCGCATAAAGGTCAGGGACATAGACCTACAAGGTCATATACAGGTGGTAAATGTCATCCTCAATGAAAATGCCCCGGCAACCATACGTTGGGAAGTCCAGGTACGAGAGACTGTGGGCACAGGTACTTCACCTGGAGGTAGTATTTCATTATCAGATCGCTGGGGAACGATGGAATATAATGTCGGTGCTGATTTTCGATGGGCAAAATTTGGTGACCCGGCAACCATAGAGCGCTTTGATGGTGATGGTGTACTTACCGAGATTCGAACAAATGTTGATAACGCAGACGGCCCAACGACAAACGGATATTTTAATTCCTCATCCTGGTTGGGCAAAACATTTCTAACGTTCAATTCCCGTATAGGGCTGGAAAATAGAGACATCTTATTTACCATTGATCGCATCTCGCAAATTCCAGGAGAAGAACCACGACAAGAGTTGATCACAACGATACGCCGCAATAAGAGATTGGAACTGGGGTTTGACGCTGAGCGTTCACTGAATGAAAATTTATTGGGTAAGGCGATTATTTTATATTCATTACTGGATGGTGATCCCTTGGTCTCACAACGAGATCTGGATGTAAATGGAGGGCAAACCCGTTTTCAATTAGAGGATGAAAAATTTTCCAATTCTGAATTTATAGCGCGCCTGGAAACGGATTGGAGTGGATTTTCAGGTCACGCCATTCAAACTGATTTTGAGCGCGCAGAGAATATTCTGGATAACTCGCAGATATTTACTGATGACACTGGAGCCGGTCCTGTCGTCATAAATGTCCCCGGTGGAAATACCCGGGTTGAAGAGGTGCGCTGGAATATTCAGGTTCAGGATTCGTGGTCATTGGGCCAATTTGATTTTGATGCAGGACTGGGTTGGGAGAGTTCTACCATCTCCCAAATGGGTGACTCAATTCTTGAACGAACTTTTTCTTTTATCAAACCCAGAGCAATCATTACTCATTCAGCCAGGCAAGGAAGTCAGACGCGCTTAAGGGCGGAGCGAGAGGTAGCACAGCTTAATTTTAATGATTTTGTCAGCGCCACGGTATTTGAGGATGATGATGTGGCATTAGGAAATCCTGATTTACATCCAGATAGTACCTGGGTCGCTGAATTGAGTCATGAACGGCGCTTTGGTGAGGTGGGTGTCGTCAAAATTACTGGCTTCCATCACTGGATTAAAGATGTGCTCGATCTACTACCCCTTGGGGCCACCGTTGAGGCACCAGGAAATATTGGTGATGGTAGACGCTGGGGAGTGATCCTGGAAACTACATTTCCTCTCGATAAATTTGGTATAGATGATGCTCAATTATCATTTAATGCCCGTTGGCAGGATTCCACAGTGGTTGACCCGGTTACCAGAATAAATCGACGACTATCAGGTGAAGGTGGATTCAGAGGAGATGTAGGATTTCTAAATGAAAACCGTTATGCAATAGATATTGATTTTCGCCAGGATATTGAGGCGGCCAGGATATCATGGGGATTAGGGATAGCAGAACGTGATGAACGGGTTCGCTATAAGGCGAATGAGCTGGACATCTTTAATGAAGGATATGACATGTCTGCATTTATAGAGACCTCACGTTGGTTTGGTATCAAGTTAACGCTTGAAGGTAGTAATCTGCTGGATCACCTTGTGGAACGAGATCGTACTGTTTATGTCGGCGAACGTTCCTTGACACCGGTACAACGCCGTGAATTACGCCGTGGGTTTACGGGTCAGAGGATTTTTTTTAGAGCGACAGGGTCTTTTTAATAATAAATTCAGCTAAAAATTAGTCCCATTTGCCTGTAAATCTCCCCGTTTAAATTATTTCTATAAATCTGGCTATAATGTTATTTAATGAATGCAGGACGCATACTCATAACATAGTTATATAAATAACTTACGGGGGAGAACAATGCAAAGATCACACGGTCTTAAAATCACGCTATTTACCTGTCTGACTTTTCTGGCAAATCTTTCACATGCGCAACAGATACCCGAGCAGCTTATTAACTGGCCGGATACTATTTATACCAACGCCATTATCGTGACACTTGATCAGCATGCTATGAACGATGATCCAGGCACTATTGCTGAAGCGATCGCCGTTAATGGTGAGGTGATACAAGCCATAGGCAGTGCCAACGAGCTTGCTAAAATGCGCGGGCCGGATACAACAGTAATCGACCTGGGCGGGAAGATGCTCATACCCGGATTCATCGAGAGCCATACTCATCCTTTCAGTACCTTTGAGCAGTATCTACCAGAGCGGGAACTGGCCTTGCCCCATATCTCCATGGGAGTACAAGTGGAAGCAACCGCAGAGGAGACTTATCCCAAAATAGCACGATATGTAGAGGAAGCCGGTATTAAGCCCGGGGAATGGATATTGATAGAACTTGTACCCAATCCTGAAAAAGGCATTGCGACTGTATGGGATATCGCTGAAGGCTGGATAGGGACACCGGATCCTGCGGATCAAACTTTTACCAGGGAGGGATTGTCACGGGCACTACCCAACAATCCAGCGACTGCAGGAATCCGGATAGTGGGTGAACCAGATGGTCTGGTCAAACGTAACATTACCCACAATGAGGTGGAGATACTGCGAGAAGCGGAAGAAAATTCGCACGACTACTATGGCTCCCGAGAAACATATGACACCCTGATTGCTGATGTCATTGCCCATCAACGGCGGGCACTGCAGGGACTCACAGGTAGTCATGCATTTATTGTTTTTAATGATATTGGCTGGGCTAAAACGAATGAAATGATACCGGGTCTCGAGGAAACTGTTACCGCTTTGAGACCTGACATTAGAAATTCTGGCCCGCGCGGGATACTCGGTACTGGGGAAAAACGTTCCTGGATGGAGCAGGTACTGAAGAAGGCGTATCCAACGCCGATCTATGCGGAGGCAGTTAAGAAAGGGTTTGAATATATGGCCCGCTCAGGGATCACGGCATTTGGTTCGCGGGTAGATTTTCCTTATCAGCTCAGTGCCTACCATTATCTACTACGCAAGGAAGGAAGATTGCCCATTCGCCATGCCTATACTTACGAGTTTCACCGTAACGAATTGCATTCGCCAGATTTTGTAGAAAATGTTTACCCATTTATGGGTGCTCACTGGTCTAACGGACCTACCAGTGGTAACCGCTGGTTATGGAATCACGGGATAGGTTCAGAAGGTGCCTGGGATACGCCGGAGATTGCTTGCCTGGGGCCAGACATCCCCGGCCTGCCGGATGTTGCCGAAGAGGCCAAGTCCCGTGAACGTTGTGGTTTTCTACTTGAAGGTCAGCGTACCCCGGAGATTATCGGCATGCACAATGCCATCATGAAAGGTTGGCGTATTGCTGGACTTCATGGGGTAGGTAGTCATGGCATGCGGCAGTTTATAGGCTATCTGGATGAGGCAGTTGCCCAGGGGCCGGTAACCGAAGACATGATCCGCGAGATGCGTATCCTTATGGCCCACGGTACCATGGTAGGCAAGGAGCCGGATGTCATTGCCGGCCTTAAGCGTTACAATATTATCATTCCTATGCAGATTCGCCGTGCCCTGACATCTGAACCCAACGTCATTGATACATTCTATGGTCCGGAAGGGTATGAGTTTCTGGCCCCGATGAGGAGTCTTATAGACGCAGGTGTGAGAGTGGCGGCAGAGACTCACAGTGCCGGCCCACCAGATTTGTTGTTCCGTCACATGCCTTTATTTACCACCCGAACCGCTGCAGGCCGTACCTCGGCGCCGGAAGAATCAGTAGACAGGGTAGTGGCATTGAAGTTGTTCACCTATGCCAATGCGGCTTCAATGCTGGCAGAGGACTATATAGGATCACTTGAAGTGGGTAAGTTTGCAGACTTTGCCATTATCGAGAACAATTACCTGGAACAACCGGAATCAGAACTTGAGAATAACAAGAACCTGGTGACGATAGTGGGTGGTAAAGTTATTTATCAGGATCCAGATGCCCCCTGGAGGATTATGAATTAATACCTCTGATGGTGGTTATTTATAATAAGAAGGGTAACGATTCGTTACCCTTCTTATTTTTAATCTTAAAAGCGCGAAAAGAAAATCAATGCGTGTTCATCATCTGATGTTGGTGTCAGGTTTTTTGACCTGGCGTTTATGACATAGGCTTCTACGACTTCAGGATCAATAAAACCCTCTTCAGCTAAAGTTGATGCTGCGCTTCTAACACAATCTACATATCTGGTACGTGTCAGGGATTCTCCTGGCGCTAATATTCCGAGGCGACGCCAGGCTTGTTCAGGTGTTTCACGAAAATCCCAAAGGCCGTTGCCATTCATATCCACAAATACGCCATTGTCATCCCGGGGTTCAATTCCATTACCTGTAAAGGCTGCCCAGGTTGTGGCCCCTGAACCACTTCTTGGGAACGGATAAAACTTACCTAGCGGACAGGCTACTTCCGGATAAGATATGGCAGGAAAATCAATACTGCCATCGCCATTAATATCACCTATTTCCGGATGGTCAGAACGAGATGCTGGTGGCGGTTCACCTTCAACCCAGGCATCCAGTAATTTGATAGCCCCTTCCATCAACAAAGAGAGGTCGAGTATTTGTAATCGGTCTCTTCTACCATCAGCCATATATGAACCTCCATCGTGGCTCAACTGTCGTATTTCATACATTCGAAACTTATCCATCAAACCTTTTTCTTTAAGAATCATGGCATTGTTATATTTATTGGCAAGAAAACTGTGGGTCACAAATTCTGGTAAATCATGATTATTGAAGTTCCAGTAAGCTTGATGTACCAGCTCCAGCTGAGGAACAAAGGCCTGCTTTTCTTCCGGTGTAGTGAGTAACACGTCTTTACCGTTTTCCATTACCACTGGCAACCAGGTTCCGGCGGCAGAGTCATCAACCAGTAAGCCATCAAATACCTGGTTCCCATTGATGTCTTTATTTATGCGGCTTCCAAAATAATTTAAACCTCTCGCCAATCGGGCTCCGGCAGATTTTCCGTATAAAAAAGTCCTATCTGGTGACTTGCCCAGCCTGCGTCTAAGGGTGTTTTCAGCAATCGCGGTATAGTCTTTGATTAATGAGTGACTATCATTAAATGCCGCCCAATCCACAACAGTACCGTCTTCCAGTGTAGTGATGATCTCACCCACATTTTCTTCACTGGTACGGCGAGTCACGGCAATGGCATATCCCAATGACAGCATGGCCTTTTCCAGTTTATTGAATGTTGCAATGGGGTCATCAGGATCCATGTACTTGTGCCAGATTTTTAATGAACCATTGTTAAAAGAACGACCTCGACCATGGGCGGTCACCCAAAGCTTGCCATTCCAGTCGCGGCGAGATTTTGGATAAACAAGCAAGACAGCTGCACCCCGCGCCCGTTCGTAATTAGCCACTGCAAATACGGGTTCCTGAACATCCGAGGCCTGTGCCTGTGGGAATACAAGCTCAGGCGTGTTGGTGAGGTATTCATTATAGTCTCCTTCTCGGGTGACAAAGCCTTCCACGGTCCCACTAATGCCCATATCAACTCGTATAAATTCCTTGTCCTTATAAATGACTTCTGTTTCGAGCATCTGACATGATTCAGGACCAATACGATAATCTCTTACAGTTCTAAGGGCAGGCAGAAAATTATCACAGGAACGAAATCCTTGTGCCTGCGTAGTAACTGAATAGTTGGAAAATATAATTGCTGAAATGAGCAATAATTTTGAATGGTATTTTAATTCACGTAATTGCATGATTCTCTCCCTAATAAGTAACATTACCGTGGTTTAGTATCGTAATGGGCAAACCCAGATGCTGTTGATATGCATAAAGTATAGCGGCAGCATTCCATAAAGTCATAACCCTGCTGCTGGTGGAGAAGTTGTTATATAACATGTTGATTTAAATGTAATAATATTAATTCATCTAATCACACTTATTTACACATTCACAGGTAAACATTGGTTATAATATTTCACATAAAAATATCAATATAATTACAATATCTTCAGTTTATTCTGATAATTTAAATTCATAATGGAAAGCGAGCGCACCATGAACATACAATATTTAAATTCAAACAAATTCCCTGTCTTTTTTCTGCCAGTCTTTTTATTCAGTTGTTATGTGAACGCCCAGCAGATACCAGATGAAATTATTAATTGGCCGGACACCATCTATACCAATGCCATAGTCGTTACACTGGATGAACATCAAATGAATGATGACCCAGGCACGATTGCCGAAGCCATCGCGGTAAAAGGTGAAAAGATTCTCGCGATTGGCACAGCTCAGCATCTGGCCACTATGAAAGGACCCAATACCCAGGTCATTGATATCGGCGGCAAGATGTTGATCCCTGGATTTATTGAAAGTCATACCCATCCATTTAGTCTGATTGAACAAAATCTGCCTGAGCAGGAGCTTCAATTGCAGCATGTATCCATGGGTATCATGGTCGAAGCGACACCAGAAGAGACATATAAAAAGATTACACGCTATGCAGATGAGGCTGGCATAAGACCTGGCGAATGGGTTTTGATTGAACTTCAACCTAATCCCGCCAAAGGTGTTACTACCATCTGGGATATCGCAGAAGGGTGGATAGGGACCCCTGACGAGGCTGATCAGACATTTACTCGTGCTGGTTTGACAGGTGCATTACCCAACAACCCTGCCAATGCGGGTGTCAGAAATGTGCGTGAACCTGATGGTAGTGTGCGCAGGCACAACAGTCTAAAAGATGTTGAGATATTACGCGAAGCAACTGTTGCCTATAATGAGCATGACTACGATACCCTGGTTGCCGACGTAGTGGCTCACCAACGCCGTGCATTATTGGGACTCACTGGTAGTCATGCCTACATCATATTCAATGACCTTGGATGGGAACAGACCAACGAATGGATGCCCGGTCTTGAGGCTACGGTTAACGCGCTTAGACCTGATATACGCAATGCAGGGGGCAGGGGAATTCTGGGAACTGGCGAGAAAAATTCCTGGCAGACACAGATATTGAAAAAGCCTTACCCAACACCGGTATATGCTGAAGCAGTTAAGCAAGGATTTGAATACATGGCCCGTTCCGGGATTACCGCATTTGGATCCCGTGTCGACTTCCCCCACCAGTTAAGTGCCTATCATTATTTATTAAGACGTGATGGCCGACTACCCATCCGCCATGCCTACACTTACGAGTTTCATCGTAACGAATTGCATTCACCGGATTTTGTAGAAAATGTTTACCCATTTATGGGCGCTCACTGGTCTAACGGACCTACCAGTGGTAACCGCTGGCTATGGAATCACGGGATAGGTTCAGAAGGTGCCTGGGATACACCGGAGATTGCGTGCCTGGGTCCGGACTTGCCGGGTCTGCCCGACGTGGCCAGTGAGGCAAAGTCTCGGGAACGTTGTGGTTTTCTACTTGAAGGTCAGCGTACCCCGGAGATTATCGGCATGCACAATGCCATCATGAAAGGTTGGCGTATTGCTGGACTTCATGGGGTAGGTAGTCATGGCATGCGGCAGTTTATAGGCTATCTGGATGAGGCAGTTGCCCAGGGGCCGGTAACCGAAGAGATGGTACGCGAGATGCGTATCCTTATGGCCCACGGTACCATGGTAGGCAAGGAGCCTGATGTTATTGCCGGTCTGAAGCGATATAACATTATCATGCCCATGCAGATCCGTCGTGCCTTGACCTCCGAACCCAATATTATCGATACGTTCTATGGTCCAGAAGGTTATGAGTTCCTGGCTCCGATGAAGAGTCTAATCGATGCTGGTGTCAGGGTAGCTGCAGAGACCCACAGTGCCGGCCCACCGGATTTGTTGTTTCGCCACATGCCTTTATTTACCACCCGTACTGCCGCAGGCCGTACCTCGGCACCGGAAGAGGCGGTAGACAGAGTGGTAGCTTTGAAACTGTTCACCTATGCCAATGCGGCTTCAATGCTGGCAGAAGACTATATTGGATCGCTTGAAGTAGGTAAGTTTGCGGACATTGCCATTATTGAGAATAACTACCTGGAACAACCGGAATCAGAGCTTGAGAATAACAAGAACCTGGTGACGATAGTGGGTGGTAAAGTTATTTATCGTGACCCGGCCGCTCCCTGGAATGTGACTAACTAATCGGTTAATCACTCAGCGATAATTTCAATTTGCCTATCACCCGCGAGGCGGGTGATAGGCATCTTATAAATTTTTAATCATTCAAATTCCGTTCCGGAATAAAGAAAATTTTGTCAAATTGTCGAAATGGAAATGTTACTTGGTAGTACAATACAACCGATTCATCCCATATAATAAGCTTTAATTAACACCTGTATATTTTTATTAGTTGATCGATAGGAAAGAGAACTGGGTTACATCGTGACAGAATTCAAGCGCTTAATAAAAAGCCGGACGATAATCATGGCTGTGGTTATTGTTCTCATATTGTCATTTTTTAGTCTGGCGCTTTTTTATTTTTCTCTTCAGGGCAAACCTGATAGCTGGTACCCAGTGATTAAAAATGAAGATAGTGGGCTCAGGGAAGGTGAACTAATACGTGGATGGGCATCACTGGATAGAGACAGTTATTTAATAGGTGAACTTGCAAGCTACAGTATTCGTTTATTATGGCGTAACGATAAGTTAACTCCTGACACAGATACCTTTAAAAATGGGATTGGTTTTTTCCCATTTAACAGGCTAGAGGTTTCTGAAAGAACAGCTTTAATAGCAGGTAATGTTACAGAATATAATCTGCGGTTCCTATTGCATGCGGTAGACGTCGAACCGGCACAAAGTTATGTGTTATCCCCACCAACTATATATTTTACAAATAAGGATAATGATATAGCCGAATTAAGTTCCTATCGCTTAGATGCACCTCAAGTACATATCGGTGAATATTATCCGCAAAATGTGTCAAAAATCCCATTGCTAGCAATGAAAGGCAAGATAAATAATCCTGCGGGAATGCGTGGTGGGGGTATGGCATTAATTGGCTTGTTACTCGCTGGAATTGCAATTGGTTTGCTTTGGTTATTCGGTCGAGTACGCCTTGTTGAGACATTATCAGAACCAGAAAGAATATGGCGGGAATTTGAAAATATCAAAACTAAGGGATATCTCCCACGAGAATTTTTAACGCATTGTGAATTTATCTTTACTGATCTGTTGATGTATAAACTGGAAATGAATCCGAGCGATTTCTGGTCAGGGCAACAATCTGAAAATACAGAATGGGCAGAGATAGTTGATAGGGCAAGACATATATTCTACCAGGGCTACCTTAAGACCGAACCCGGAAGTGGTTTGTTAAATGAAATAACTAATATACTCGATAGCCAATTATCAAATCTGGTGGAAGAAGAAAAATTAAAGATTGAAATACTCCCAACATTCTCAGCGCGCCTGGCAAGGCAGCCAGTTCTAGTTTCATTTTGTTTTTTTATACTCTTAGCCTCAGGCGTTTTGTTTATATTGTCTGTTAATCCAATGAAATGGAGTTCATCTGAAATTAATGAATATAATCGTATAGTTGATGTATTAAACAGTAATGATTTGGTGGAAGAAAAATATGAAGAAATCACCAATTATGCAGAATCTGTTGATGATGAACGTGTCAAAGCGATCGCTTATTACAATGCAGGCACCTTTTCGGCAACACCAGAACTGGTAGGTCAGGATATATACCAGCAAGAGGCATTACTTGAAGTTATGTTCCAGGAACAAAGGGTTTTTCTGGACGCGTTAATGCATTCACTGGCCATGGAAGATCCGTTTTTACTAGTAGGTATGATCCGAGACGGTATACGTTTTATGACCCAGGGCGAATCTGCCCTTAAATTTGCCGTCAGATTAAATCCCAATGATATCGATTATCGTAGAAACCTGGAATTAATTCAAAAGCGCAGGAATGCTTATGCAGAAACTGTCACCGAATTGCTGCAAGAAGGTGAGCAATCATCAGAGATGGGAGAATTACAGCGTCAGACACTAATGGATCTTGAACAATTTATGCAGATGGAAATGCCCGATGAGTTCGCTGAGCTTAAAGAAGGAAAAGACGATAAAGATTACTTCATACTTGAAGGCTTCTAAATACAGTTAACTACGATCATATGATCTCTTCATTCAGTTTTATTTCGCTTTCATTATTTCTAGTAATAGTCCCTATTATTTTCGTTTTGCTATGGGGCTTAAATCAAAAGCGAAAACGTTCTGTTATTGCACTGACCGATCTGGAATATTTGAAATCAAGCGGACATATTTTTGGCAGAAATCGCTATTTGATAAAAACTCTTATGTGGTTAGTAGTCGTTATATTTTTGGGAATAATCTGGACAGGGCCGGTTCTATATACAACATCACCTTTACTATCTGTAGGGGAGCAATCAGCATCAAAAAATCTCGTAATAGCACTTGATATCTCCAGATCCATGGGGCAACCATTGGAAATTCCCGATAAGGAAGAACGCTTTGCAAGGTATGGCGCAAATGAAATAGTGGGTGAAGTTGCAGAGGATAAACAAACGCGATACGAATCAGCACGACAGACTATATATAATTTTATAGAAAGGTTCGTAGGCTCAAGAATTGGTTTAATTTTATTTAGTACAGAGCCGTTTCTGGCTAGATGGCCAACAACTGAAACTGACAATAATTTTATAGAAGTACTTGAAGAAAAAATTGGTCAGGGTGAGACATCTCAATTACAACGGTTTTCATCTCTGACAAATATTGATGAAGCCTTGAGTATGGCTAGAACTGTTATTGAAAAACAGTCTGGAATGGATGGTGGTGCCATAATCTTAATTACTGATGCTGAAGATGAGCTTGAGAATATGGGGCTGGCAATCAGAACAGTTCGAGAAGCAGGGATCAGGCTATATACAATTGGTGTTGGAATATCAGAAATTATTGTTGCGAGGCTCTCCGAAGAGTTTGCTAATGACCCTGGTTTCAGGATTTTTTATGTGGATTCTGAACAAGAAATGCAGGAGGCATATGATCTGGTATCTGAGCTTGAAGAGTCACCTATATATCTAAGCGAAGAGCAGGAATTTATCGCAGATCTTCGATGGGTAATTGCCCTGCTTGTTGTTGTTATGGGCGTTATGATGATTTTTTTTAGTGAGACATTGTTTCATCAATCATCAATATCGAGTAAATAGTTTGAATGAATTTTGAATACACAAAAATTTTATATTTACTTCTGATTCTCATCCCGGTTTTTTTTATATTAAACCATAGCAATAATGTATCAGTAAAATTTGCTTCAGTTTATAAAGGTAAGGCGCCGTCAAATTCTCATTTTGTCCTTAAATATATATTTGCATTCATGTTCATCGGTTCCATGGTTGCTATCGCAGCAAGACCTTACGTAGAATCAAAAAGATCAGGTGATTTTTTGATTCTGGTTGATGTATCCAGGAGTATGGATGCAAGACAATCTTGTGGGGATCTGTCTTTTCTGGATCGGTCAAAAGTTGTCATGCGTAAAATACTAAAAGATGTTCCTGAAGGTCGATTTGGGGTCTTTATTTTTGATAGATTTGCTTTTCCAGTAACCCAGATGACTACTAACCTTGAATATCTCAATGACGTCATTAATGACGGTATACATATTGGGATGACATTTGAAGCTACTAAAACCGAGTTGGCTAATTCTCTGGAAGTCATTGCAGATAAAAAAGTACGTTTGCCTGAGATATATGGAAATGTGAAAAATGTTGTACTGCTCAGTGATGGTTACGTATCCGGTGCATATCGTAGAAGATTTTCTGAGCCGCTTGAAAAATTAAGGAATGCCGAGATAAAGATAAATGTAGTCGGGGTAGGTAACACATCAGAAACGCCAATTATTAGTTTTGAAAGAGGAATTTGTACCAATCAACATTTCGAACTTGATGGTGAAACGGTATTTGTTCAACTAAGAGATGATGTTCTAAAATTTATTGCCAGCGAATCGCAGGGTAAATATTATGCAGAAGGTGACATAGAAAATCTGGTTATCGATTTAAATCAGAGCCTTGAATTACTAGAGGATGGAAACACCGGTGATTTTTATCGGCGTGATATGAGTATATGGTTTTTGATATTTGGGTCGATAGGCTTGTTTGGATTTCTCATACTGAGCACAGATCTAAAAATTAAATTCTCAAACTAAACCGACGCGAACTGATATTAGCAATCCTTATAATTTAACTGTAAAAGTTCCTCTCTCTTCAGGGTGCAGCGTGCATTGATAAGGAAAATCACCAAATGTATGAATTTCCAGGCCCCAGCGTTCTTCAGGTTGAATGACAGGTGAAGTATAAGCAAAGTCCATTTTATTTTTTAAGCCAGGTAGAAAGACAATTCGATGGTTTTCCGCGTCCTTGTTCTCGATTATTATGGGCTGATAGACGCTTACCTCTGTTAGTGATTCACTGAATTTACCATTTTCCAGAGTAATTTCTACGATATCAGTGAAGAATGTTTTCTGTTGATATTTAATCCAGCTAAATATCCCTAAGTCCATTACCGGATCACCATCTGTAGCTTTAACAGGGAATATCCCCACCATTATCGAAAATGATAAAAACACAGTAGTTAATGTAAGTTTAGTAAATTCTATTCGTTTCATTCGCATTCCAGGAAAATCAAACAGTAAAGCTTATATGAGTATAAAATCAGTCTATCATTACCTTATTTTGGTTGCTAGATTACTGTTAAGTATTTGGTAAAACTAATAAAATATTCAATTATGACAATCATAAAACGTCCCTTATTAACGATTCTCTTATTTGGACTCCTGGGATTACAACAGGTTCAAGGCATAGATGGAGATCTGGGAAATCCCTACACATCTGAGTCGTCCCAGGATGGAAATACGACAGTCGTTTATGACGGCAATCTTGATTATGGTGGTAAGTATGATGATTTATCGGTATTAACCTTGGTAGGTTCAGGCGTGCTGGTACTGGGGTTCGTGATTATGGGAATAGTCTTAATAAATAGCAAAAAGAGAAACCGTCCGGTTTAATTTGTTATATGCATAAATAATTTTTTTCTAAATCTCTTGAGTCTAAATATGTTCAGATTACACCAATGACATTGGCGATATTAAAGACCATAGGCGTAGTATTGCTTACTGGACCATTACTCTTTATCCAGTTAATTGGATTATCAGGCAGTAATCTTCATGTTCAAGAAGATCTGTATAAAATTAGCAAACGCTTTTTAATATCAGGCGCGACCATTTATATAATTTCGATGTTACTTGAAATTATATTCAATTCCGAATCTGCGGCAGAAATATTTGAACGCCTCAATTTATTCCTTGTTCCTGTATATCTATATCTAATTTTTAAATTTGATATTTTTCGAAATAAAATTTTTTCTCATTTAGTATTAATAATTTGTCTTCTAATAATCACCCTACATGCTTCATCATCTCAATCTGCTTATGAAGCTGGTATTTACCCCTACATAAGTCTCATAGCCCATATAGGGATCGCCGGCATATGGTTTGCTGGATTATGTTTGCTGATGTTTAAAAAGCTTAGTAGAAAAAGACTATCAAACAAGATTGAGTATGAAGAATTGGAATATAAATTTTTTATAATTTCTACGGGCTTATTAATATTTCTACTGGTGACTGGGGCCATACTATTGGTGGGTAATGTTCATAATATTGCTGTTTTAGATGTTACTGAATATGGAAGCTATCTGAATGCCAAGTTATATCTGACCATGGCAATCATTTTCTTTTTCATCTTTGAAATCATTCGCCTTAAACATTCATCGGAATTAACTAAGGATGTAAAGCAGATCTCAGATCAGGAACATCGGCAAAAGATACCAATTGTGAGCCTGTTTAAGGCATGCATACTATTTTCTGTAATTATTATTTCCGGCATTTTGACGATTAAATTACCTCCCAGTATTGCACCATTTTTCAATCCTCAAACATGGCAACTAAGTATCGCAAATCAAGATATCCGAATTGACGCGCAACCGGTTGCAGGTAGCACAACAGATGTGAGGTTTGAAGTTTTTTTACCAGAGCTTATGATGGAATCATCACCATCGATTATTAATTTTGATCTTTATGTTCCCGATACGAATATTGGGGTTTATGGTAAAGAAGCTATACAAGTGAGTCAGACCAGTTTTCAGGGAGAAGCGATATTTCCAATCCCCGGTCACTGGCAATTTGATCTAACTATCCATATGTCAGACGGTACAATGAATTTGGGCAGTCATACCATTATCGTTCCTGCACAACCTTTGGTAGAAGATATTCGTACATACTTAAGCTGGTCTTCAATTACTTATAACAAATCGAATGTCATCACGTTTTTGGTTGGAATAGGATTAATCCTTGTATATGCATATTTGACTAGACATTCGTACACGAAAAAAATTTCGTCACGTCTTGCAATTACTGGGTTAGCTGGTCTTTCGCTGGGCATATATATGGTGATGTCAGTGGTATTAGTGAAGACTTATCCATCTACTTACTGGAAGAATCCAGCATTATATACATCATCATCTATTAATCAGGGAAAAAACAATTTTGTTGAACATTGTGGGGAGTGTCATGGTGATACAGGAAGGGGAGATGGTACATGGGCACTACAAAACCGAGGGAGGATTCCTGATCTCGGATCATCTCATATGGACGTTCATACTGATGGAGAAATATACTGGTGGATTACGCAGGGAATACCTTCATTGGACATGCCTCCGCTTGGTAATGAAATACAAGAAGTAGACAGGTGGAATATTATTAACTACATAAGAAGTTTCAGATACGGTGTTCCATAGTTTACGGTAGTGACTATATATACTGGACATAACAAAACACCCTGTCTTTGAGTCAAACTGCACTCAGTTTTCTAAATATTTTCACAATTGACATCAGCAATGACATTTGATGTTCAATTCTTGCTTATGTCTGACAACATATCCTTTAAAACAGTCAATTTTAAAGCTCAAAACGTATATGAACCGTATCTTAAATGTTAGACTTGCGCTGTCATTTTGAACTCAGGCTTTCCCAATTTTAAGTAAGCACATTCGTCGCCATAGTAGGTACCATTATTATTCAACATGAAAATTCTTCTAGCTCATATTTTAATATCAAATCTATTTGTTGCAGTATTTTCTGTATTTTATTCAATAGATACTTATGCCCAGACAATATCTGACGAGGTAATTGATTCTGAATATGCATCAGACC
The DNA here is from genome assembly GCA_943788815.1 of uncultured Gammaproteobacteria bacterium. Taxonomy (GTDB): domain Bacteria; phylum Pseudomonadota; class Gammaproteobacteria; order Eutrophobiales; family Eutrophobiaceae; genus Eutrophobius. Next base: position 1,302,659 of record CALSRS010000001.1, on the reverse strand, counting down.
ATGTGGTTGATTATACGGCGGGATATTTTAATAAATTCCAACCCAATAATGCGCTGGATATGTTGGAACAAGTTCCTGGTTTTGTTCTGGATGATGTCAATAACAACCGGGGATATAGTGCTTCGGCTGGTAATGTACTAATAGATGGCAGGCGCCCGGGTTCCAAAGAAGATTCGCTTGCGGCGCTACTTGGCAGGATTCCGGCAAGTCAGGTTGATCGTATCGAATTGATCAGAGGGCAGGTTAGTGGTGTTGATCTCAGGGGGCATACGATCGTTGCAAATATTGTTTTAGTTAATAACTCTCCTGCTACGGTCAGATGGGAAGCAGGCATGCGGCGTAACACGATAGTCGACAGACTATTGTTTAGAGGCAATGTCTCATTATCTGACACCTGGAATGGGATTGAATTTAACCTGGGTGCTAGTGGTGACCGTAGTTCTACTGGAGAGCATAGTCCAGAAAACGTATTCAATGGTGCCAATCAGCTAATTGAGAGACGACTGGATGATTCCACCGAACGTGGAATAAAGAGTAATTTTAATCTAAATGCATCCAGTTTGTTTGGGATAACGCTGCTGCAGTTAAATTCCAGGCTAAGTATTAATACCGAAAAAGAACCTAAAGATTCTGTTAGAACGCCATTAGTTATTGGAATTGATCCTAGAACAGAGAAGTTTTTTGATGATAGAAAAGACACCGAATTTGAAATAGGAATTAATGCTGAGCGATTAATAACGCCCAAATTACTTGGTAAGACCATATTTTTATATGGTATCGAAGATGATTCTGAAGTCTCATCTCAGACTCGATTTAATGTCCTGGATGAGCAGACATTTTTTCGGATTGGTAATAGTGACAGTAGGGAACAGGAAGCCATAGGCAGAATTGAACTGAGTTGGACAGGATTGGATTCACATACGATACAAGTAAATGTAGAAGGGGCATATAACTCTCTGGACAGTGAGTTATTTCAAACTGAAGATGATGGTTCAGGGTCCGTAGAAGTAATTGTACCGGGCGCCAATACCCGGGTTGAAGAGTACAGAGGTGATTTTTTATTAAGAGATAGCTGGGCCTTTGATCAACTGGAACTGGATTATGGGATTGGTGCAGAAGTCTCGACTATAAAACAGACGGGTGATGAGAACCTCGACAGGAATTTCTTTTTTCTTAAACCTCATGGTCTGGCTACCTGGACGCCTAAACAGGACTTGCAGTTTCAAGCACGTCTGGCTCGTGAGGTTTCACAACTGAATTTTGAAGACTTCGTCAGTGCATCGAATTTTCAGGACAATGATCTTGCCCTGGGTAACCCAAATCTGCGTCCTGACACAACCTGGATACTTGAGGCTAGTCATGAGAGAAGATTCAATCAGAACAGTGTTATAAAGCTGACAGCATTTCATCATTGGATATCTGATGTGCTTGATCTATTGCCCATTACTACAACTTTTGAAGCCCCGGGGAACATAGGTGATGGCAGACGGTGGGGAGTCATACTGGAAAGTACCTTGCCGCTTGAATGGGCTGGCTTAAGTGGTGCAAAATTAAATATAAAGGCACGTTGGCAGGATTCTACAGTGGTTGATCCCATTACCGGTAGTAACAGGAGACTATCAGGCCGTAAAGGATTTGGTGGTAACCCTTATATTTCATTTAATGGTGAAAACAAGTATGCCGTGATCCTGGATTATCGTCAGGATTTTCAAGAGGCCAAGGTAGCCTGGGGAATGAACATAGGCACGCGGTCAAAGCGAACGGTATTTAATGTGAATGAGACAGATATCTATGATGAGGGAATTGCTCTAAATACTTTTATTGAAACAACCCGCTGGTTGGGGTTAAAAATGCAGTTAATAGGTGAGAACTTGACTGACCTGTCTCAGGTAAGAGAACGAACTATTTATACAGGCGAACGAAATTTATCACCGGTTGATATAACAGAGGTCTCTCAGGAATTTGAGGGTATCCGTGTGACTTTGGCAATGAGTGGGAGCTTTTAGGAAATGCAAAGTAAAACATTACGAAACTTTTTATATCTGCTTCCATGTCTATGGTATTCAGGACTGGTATTGGCACAGTCACCACAATCTGGTGCGTCTTCTGATGGAGCTGAAGAAGAAATCGTCGAATACAGCTCATCTTTTTACAGTCGTTATTCCCCCAACACCGCCTATGACATGATTTTACAGACCCCAGGTTTTCAGTTGGATGATGGTGGTGATCAAAGAGGATTAGGGGCCTCTGCCGGAAATGTACTGATTAATGACAGAAGACCCAGTGCCAAGCAGGACCTGCCGTCCGTCATATTGACCAGAATACCTGCCAGTCTTGTGGATAAAATTGAACTTATCAGGGGACAAGTTCGAGATATTGATCTTCAAGGTCAATCGGTGGTGGCAAACATCATATTAAAGGAAGATTCAGAAGCCGCAATCAGTTGGGATGTAACCTGGCGATATAATCTAGATTTTAAATCTACCTACGAAGGCGGTATATCCATCTCAGATAACTGGAATGGTATTGATTATAACGCGGGTCTGGAGATGCGATATTTTACCCGCGGTGACATTACCTTGCAGGATACCTTCGATGGTGATGACGTCCTGGAAGAAAAGCGTATCGAAGAATATTTCCTGAATGGAATTAGAGGGGCAGCGAATCTAAATCTTTCAACAGCTATGGGTGAAAATCTGGTGAAGTTCAATACCACAATTAGTTGGCAAGACCAGGATGCACTCAGGCAGAAACAGGAAATTGATCAACCGCCCTCAGGTGCCTTTCGCCGGGAATTCATCGGTGGGGACGAGAAATTACGTAGTATTGAGGTGGGGACCGATATCGAGCGCTATCTACTTCCGGATTTACAGGCAACATTGATTGGCCTGTTTATTCGTTCCAGGGAAGATAACTTTGGATCCCTGCGTAGGGCTTTAAATATCGGACCAACAACTTTTTTAAGACAGGCCGATGAAGATTTAAAATCTACAGAAGGCATAGTCAGATTGGAGTTTGACTGGACCGGTATTTCTAGCCATACCATACAGGCCAATCTGGAAGGGGCAATCAATGTCCTCGATGGTGGCTTGTTCCAGACTGAGGACACAGGCGCGGGAGATGAAGTAGTCTCTGTTCCGGGGGCCAATTCAAGGGTTAAAGAGACCCGCGGAGATTTTCTCCTTAAAGACACCTGGACACTGGGGAGTATTGAACTGGATTATGGTATGGGAGCAGAGGTATCAACTATCTCACAATCGGGTGATGCCGTGCTTGAACGTTCCTTTACGTTTTTAAAACCACAAGCTGTACTTTCCCATAATTCAGGTCAGGGACAACAGACCCGCTTAAGTGTCTTCAGAGACGTTGCCCAGTTGGACTTTGGAGATTTTATCAGTGGTAATGTTTTTGAAGATGATGACGTGGCATTGGGAAATCCAAACCTCAAACCCGATACAACATGGGTGACACAGGTGAGTCACGAAAGGCGTTTTGGACCGGAAAGCATCCTGAAAATAACTGTATTTCATCACTGGATCTCGGATGCTATTGATTTGTTACCCTTGTCTGAAACGTTCGAGGCAACAGGAAATATAGGTGATGGAAGACGTTGGGGTGCCACCATTGAAACAACGATCCCCCTGGAATGGCTTGGACTTACCGGTGCCAGGCTGGATATCTTTGGTCGTTGGCAGGATTCCTCAGTAACGGACCCTGTGACTGGGGAGAAACGAGTCTTGTCGGACAGGACACCACCAGCACGGGTTATGCCCCTGATGTTTAGTACCGAAAATAAATATGCATTTTCAATCGATTATCGTCAGGATTTTCAGGAGCAGAAGGTCTCATGGGGTTGGGACATACGTGAACGAGGTAAGCATCCCCGATTTCGCGCCAATGAGCTGGATATTCTAAATGAAGATATAGAGATCAATAGTTTTATTGAAACGACCCGATGGTTTGGTTTAAAGCTCAGATTCGATGCAGAGAATATATTGGACCTTACGAGCACCCGAGACCGAATAAGATATACCGGTGCCCGGGATCTCACCTCCGTCAGGTTTCGCGAGGAGCAGATACGTAAGCGCTCATTTCGGTTAGCATTTTCCGTCAGCGGGAGTTTCTAGGGAAGTGAAATTTAAATCCAATAGATACTTGTTTATTTTATTGCTCATTTTCGTAGCACTCATTAACGAACCATTATTGGCTCAATCAACTGAGATAGCGAATACAGATGAAGAGGAAACTGTTGTTTATACGGCCTCTTTTTTTGAGCGTTACTCACCCAATACAGCACTGGACATGATTCAGCAGGTCCCCGGATTCATACTGGACGATGGTAGTGCTTTACGAGGTCTGGGTGCTGCAGCCGGAAATGTCCTGATAAATGATCGCCGTCCCAGTGCAAAACAGGATCTGTCGTCTTTAATCCTGTCTCGCATCCCCGCCAGTCAGGTCGAACGGATTGAGTTGATCCGGGGTCAGATCAGAGACATCGATCTTCAAGGTGAATCAGTGCTGGCGAATATCATATTAGTTGACGATTCTGATGCAGCGATAAGTTGGGAGGCATTATGGCGACATAATCTAGATATCAGTGATACCTTCGAAGGAGGCATATCCATTTCAGACAGATGGGGAGGAATTGATTATAACGCAGGGTTCAGATTAAGAAACTACACTCGTGGTGATGATACATTCGAACAGGATATTAATGATATCGGGGACTTGGTAGAGATTCAGCGAGATGTTGCCTTTTTTGAAGGATATAGAGGCAATGCTAACCTTAACGCAGAAACGTTTCTTGGAAATACATTATTAAAATTTAATTCCACATTGAGTGGAGATTCTCGGGACGGCACCAGAGATATCCGGCGTACCCCTCAACCATCGGGCAATGGTTTTAGAGATGAATTATTAGGCGAAAGTTTTGATAGGCGTAGTTTTGAAATCGGCACAGAGTTAGAGAGAAACTTGAATCCGAATTTGCAAGCTAATGCAATCCTGCTTTTTATTCTTACTGACCTGGAGACCTTTTCAACTTCCCGTAGGACAGATTTTTTAGGCAATCAAACTCTGTTCCGTGAAAACGATACGGGTGAATTATCAAAAGAAACGATAGTCCGCTTTGAAATGGACTGGACAGGTATTGCTAACCATACATTTCAGCTGAACACTGAAGGCGCATTCAATTCACTCAACGGCACATTAACCCAGATTGATGATACAGGTGCAGGGCCAATTGAAATTAATATCCCCGGCGCAAATTCCAGGATTGAGGAGACCAGAGGTGATTTTTTATTAAAGGATACCTGGGCCCTGGGCAAGTTTGAACTGGATTATGGATTGGGTGTGGAAGTGTCAAAAATTTCGCAAAGTGGTGATGCAGTTGCAGAACGATCTTTTACGTTTTTTAAACCACAAGGTGTGATGACCTACACTGGTGATCAGGGAAACCAGACCAGGCTGAGTATTTTTCGTGACGTTGCCCAGTTGAATTTTAGTGATTTTGTTAGTAATGCAGAATTCGAAGATGATGACATTGCTCTGGGTAATCCTGATCTAAAACCAGACACCACCTGGATTGCACAACTTTTACATGAAAGGCGCTTAGGAGAAGAGGCCGTATTTAAAGTTAGTATCTTCCATCACTGGATATCAGATGTTATTGATCTAATACCAATTACTGATACCTTTGAAGCTACCGGTAATATTGGGAAAGGTCGTCGTTGGGGGGCTGACATCGAGGCTTCAATTCCCCTTGAATGGTTGGGTCTCATTGGTGCCCGTATTGATCTCAATGCTCGTTGGCAAGATTCAACCGTGGTGGATCCTGTGACTCGAGAGAATCGAGTATTGTCCGACAGGACACCCTCGGGCAGAATGTTTCCGCTGGGTTTTCGCAATGAGAATAAATATGCAATTTCAATAGATTATCGCCAGGATTTTCAGAATCTTGGATATTCCTGGGGGTGGAACATTAACGAGAGAGCAGAGCGACCAACTTTCAGGGTGAATGAACTGGATATCCTCAATGAAGGTATGGAATTGAATTTCTTCATAGAGACCACACGCTGGTTTAATGTCAAAATGCGTTTCAATGCCGAGAATGTGTTTGATACCTCTGATATACGAGATCGCACTCGCTTTACTGGACGCCGCAGTTTGACTCCTGTTGACATTAATGAACTTCGAAGACGGATCCGTGGATTCCGTATTTCCTATGTGTTGAGCGGAAACTTTTAAGCCATGAAAATTTTACTCTTAGTTCTTTTTTTTCTTGTTAGCTACCTATCACCCTTGTCTATAGGTGCAACTGAGCATCAGACAGATAGCACAGAAACTCAAGAGCTCAATGAACAGCAAGACGAAATGGTCACATACCCAGCCACATTTTTTAGTCGTTATAACCCATCAACGGCATTGGAGATGGTTAGACAGTTACCAGGATTTATTTTAGATGATGGTGAGTCTATACGGGGTTTTGGTGAATCAGTCGGTAATGTATTAATAAATGATAATTATCCCAGCGCAAAACAGGACTCGCCAACAGCAATTTTGTCGCGAATACCTGCAAGTCGGGTTGAGAAGATAGAAATAATTCGTAGTCAGGTGCGTGGTATCGATATGCGTGGACACCCGGTGCTCGCAAATATTCTGCTTTTGGATGACACGCCAGTTGCGGTCCAGTGGGAATGGTTTGGCACACAAAGTAGCCGGGCTCCTTTTAGAACCGGCCTGAATGTATCTTTATCTGACAGCTTCAAAGCAATTGATTACAGCATTGGAGTGGATGTGGAACGGCAGGGCAGTGGCGAGCGCGGTTCGGATCTGGTATTTGACGGTAATGATAATTTAAATGAAATACGAAAAGAAGAACTCAGGGAGTATGGCCTTAGGTTAGTTGGTGTTTTTCTTAATGCAGCAACGTGGATAGGTGAGTCTTTTATTCAAATTAATGCTAAAACCGGCGTGACCCGTGGTGCTGAGTACCTGACATCGGCACGAAAGTCGGTCCCTTTCGTCCCACCGGTTGAACTGCAATCACTAAAATTCAGTGAATACCATCCAACATTTGAATTAGGGATGGACATAGAACGAAATTTACGGGATGACTTGTCAGCTAAGGCGATTTTTTTATTTACTCGTAATAATACTGAATTTATTACTCGTCAGACCAATGTTGATTTACCAGATACTCAAAGCCTGTTCAGACGATCAGATTCCGGTCGGTTAGAAAAGGAATCTATCGTAAGGCTGGAATTTAACTGGGACAGATTTTCAAACCACAATATTCAATTAAATATGGAAGGGGCATTAAATACACTCGATGGTGACCTGGTCCAGATTATGGATACCGGCGCAGGACCATTGCCAATCATAGTGCCGGGTGCGAATTCAAGAGTAGAGGAGCTCAGGGGGGACTTTTTATTAAAGGATACCTGGTCCATAGGAAACATAGAGCTTGATTATGGACTCGGTGCTGAAGTATCCAATATTTCCCAGACCGGCGATGTTGATCAGGAGCGTGATTTTGTTTTTTTAAAACCTCAATTGGTGGCGACGTATTCTAAAAGTGATAGACATCAGGCCACATTATTATTTATTCGGGATGTTTCACAGTTGGATTTTAATGATTTTGTCAGTGCCTCTGTATTTGAAGATGATGATCTTGCTCTGGGGAATCCGGATCTAAAACCGGAAAAGACCTGGGTGTCCGAATTCATCAATGAGTGGCGCTGGGGACAAGACAGTGTTTATAAATTATCATTTTATTATCACAAAATTAATGATGTTGATGATCTACTCCCACTTACACCAGATTTTGAGGTGCCGGGAAACATAGGTAATGGTTATCGCCTTGGAGTACGATTTGAAAGCACTACCCCTCTTGACTGGCTGGGTCTGGAAAATGCAAAACTGGATTTCAAGGTGCGATGGCAGGATTCATCAGTCACTGATCCAGTAACTGGTAGAGGGCGGCAGTTAACGGCTAGAGGATTTTTTTCAGGCCCGACAAACATACGATTCAATAATGAAAATGAATATGTATTTGATCTGGCTTTCAGACAAGATTTTCAGCAAAGTAAAATTTCGTGGGGTTGGGACTTTGCTGAACAGGCAAAACGACCCAGATTTAAGGTCAACGAATTAGAGGTATTTAATGAAGGGCTCGAAGCAAATGTCTTTGTCGAGACCACCCGTTGGTATGGAGTCAAAATAAGATTAGATGCTAGAAACCTGTTCAATTACGATGAGTCTCGAAATCGAACTATCTACATTGGTGAACGTGGACAAACGCCTGTTGAGTCCAGAATTATTCGCGATAGAACGGTTGGTACGCGGTTTACCTTGACACTAAGCAGTAGCTTTTAATGAAAATTAACATTTTATAGCGGATGAATGTGTAATTGAAATCAACACTAAACTAATGCATAACTGCTCAAATAAAATGAGTTATCTATTCATTTTATTATCAGTATTTTTTATGAATGTTCAGGCGTCAGATCATATGCTTGAAACAAGTTCTGATATCCAGATAGAAACATCTGATGAGCTTGTAGTCTACCCTGTCAGTTTTTTTTCTCGCTACCAACCCGATAATGCACTGGACATGGTGCTTCAATTGCCGGGATTTCAGTTAAATGATGGTACATCTGAGCGCGGGTTTATAGGCGCAGTAGGAAACATACTTATTAATGATAGTTATCCCAGCATAAAACAGGATACACCTTCCTCTATTCTCAGTCGGATACCAGCAAACCAGGTGGAGAAGATTGAAATAATACGCGGACAAGTGAGAGGGATAGATCTACAAGGTAGACAAATCGTTGCTAATATTATTTTAATAGAAAACACAGAGGCTTCATTCAGGTGGATAAGCTTTTTGCAGAAAAGTACAACAGGACCTTATAAGCCTGGAGGCAATATTTCTTTAATCCACCAGCTTGGTCAAATTGACTATACACTTGGTTTTGAAATTGAACGTGAGGCTAATGGTGAGAGAGGTCCAGAGTTCGTATTCGACAGTGATGGAGAATTAATCGAGACCCGTTATGACCGGGAGAGACAATTCGGTATCAGAAAGTTTGGATTATCACTGAATGCCTCAACTTTGATTGGAAAAACACAGGTCAATTTTAATGGTAAAGCAGGAAATAATAATGGGCCGGATAATCAATACAGGAAAGTAACTGATGAAATTTCTGGTATAGAACATCAGGTATACTTTAAGGACAGCCGAAACCGACCTACATTTGAACTGGGATTTGATGCCGAGAGGCATCTTGGCCAAAACTTAAAAGCAAAATCAATATTGCTTTATACCTACCACGACCTCAATCTCAGAAATTTTCAAAGTGTTAGTAATCCTGCTGGCATTCAGGAGCGACAGCGAATTTCAGATTCAGATACCCTGACCCAGGAAGGCATAGGTCGGCTGGAGTTTAGCTGGGACGGGTTTAGTAAGCACAACATCCAGTTCAACATCGAAGGTGCAAAAAATTCTGTTAATCAATCCTTAATTCAAACCAACGATACCGGTGCAGGGCCCGTGGTAATCATAGTGCCCGGAGCCAATTCAAAGGTTGAGGAATTAAGAGGTGACTTCGAATTTAAAGATACCTGGGACCTAAGCAGGTGGGAGATTGAATATGGATTGAGCGCAGAAATATCAGAAATTTCTCAAAGTGGTGATACTAATCAAAAGCAAGATTTCTTTTTTGTTAAACCCCGTTTGGTAGCAACTTATTCAGCGACTAATAAAGTATTGACTCGATTGCTGGTTTCAAGGGAAGTTGCACAACTTGATTTTAATGATTTTATCAGTGTCGCCGTTTTTGAAGATGATGATCTGGCATTGGGAAATCCAGATTTACGTCCTGATAAGACATGGGTGACAGAATTGAGTCAAGAGCGACGCTTTGGAGACCTGGGTGTAGTCAAACTCACAACATTTCATCACCGGATTAGTGATGTACTTGATCTGCTGCCTCTTAGTGATGACTTTGAAGCCCCTGGGAATATTGGTAAGGGCAGAAAATGGGGAATAATTATGGAAGCAACCTTGCCTGTTGATTGGTTAGGCCTGACAGGATCACGACTGGATGTTAAAGCCCGCTGGCAGGATTCATCCGTAGTTGACCCGGTTACTGGGCAGAGTCGGGTACTATCAGCAAGCCAGATCGGATTTGGAGGGCCTCCTGCTATCAGGTTTCAAGACAATGGAACTGAATATGTCTTTGATATAGCCTTTCGTCAGGATCTCGATAGTGCAAGAATCGCCTGGGGCTGGGATATGGCGGCACAGGCCGAGCGTCCACGATTCAAAGTCAATGAATTAGAAATCTTTGAGGAAGGTCTCGAATTTAACGTCTTCATAGAGTCAACCCGATGGTTCGGTGTTAAAGTGCGGCTCGAGGGTAGAAATTTACTGAATTATAACGAGAAACGTGATCGCACCTTATATCAAGGTAGGCGAGGATTAAGTATAATCTCGTCCCAAATTTTACGAAAGCGAACACCCGGTAGTAGGGCCTTACTCTCTATTAGCGGTAGCTTTTAGAATTATAACGAAGAATAGAAAGATAACGATGAAAACGAGTTTATTAAATACAATTAAAAATTTTAGATTGCTGGCACTATTTTTTGCAATATTCAGTTGCCAGCAAGCATACGCTGATCACCCAGGTGATGAAGTTGAACATACTCAATCAGAATCCGAGTCCCAGGTCGTTGAATTTCCCGCCTCGTTTTTTCAACGATATCAACCCAATAATGCACTGGATATGGTTAACCAGGTTCCGGGATTTCAGTTGGACAATGGTGAGAATACTCGCGGTTTTGCCAATGCCTCAGGTAATGTACTTATAAATAATAACCGACCCAATGTAAAACAGGATACGCCATCAAGTATTTTGAGCAGAATACCTGCCAGTAGCGTAATAAGAGTAGATCTGATTCGAGGTCAGGTGTCCGGGGTAGATCTGCAGGGCCAGGCGGTCGTGGTTAATGTGATATTACGTAATGAGTCTGAAACGGCGGTAAGGTGGGAAGGCTTTCTCTGGAAACTATCCGACAGCGATATCATTATGCCTGGAGGCAGTATCTCATTATCGGACCAGTGGAATGATATTGATTTCAATGTTGGTATTGAGGGAAATCGTCATGCCCATACCACTATAGGCAGCCGTGATTCTTTTGAAGCTGATGGCGATCTGTTAGAAATTAGATCTCAGGATGTTATTAATACACATGGATTAGTTCGCGGAAACCTCAGTGCGTCAACAACCTATGGTGATACATTGTGGCAGCTTCAAACCGAGGTGGGTTATGACAAGATTGATGAAACCATTGATGAAATAAGAATACCTCAGGCTCCGGGAAGTATAACGCTTACGAATGAAGTCGTTGAAAATCGAGAAAGTAATGATTTCGAGATCGGTATAACAGCTGAGCAAGCATTAAGTGAGTTTTTACTAGGTAAGGGAATTTTTATTTATAATCAAAGAAATTTTTCCGAATTATCAACTGAGACTGTTATTGATGATACCAATACACAAACTTCTTTAAGGATTGCCGATACAGGTACAGATACCCGCGAAGCCATATTAAGATCAGAATTTGACTACACAGCAATTCCTAATCATACATTACAGTTCAATATAGAAGGTGCCTACAATGAGCTAGAGGGCACTTTGTTTCAGACAGAAGATACAGGCGCCGGTCCCATCGAGGAAATCATTCCTGGCGCCAACACAAAAGTAGTAGAGCTAAGGGCCGATATTGTTCTGGCAGATACCTGGTCACTGGGTGATATTGATTTTAATTATGGCATAGGTGCTGAAGTTTCTAATATAAAGCAATCGGGTGATGCTGAGCTTGAAAGGGATTTTTTCTTTATTAAGCCTCATGCCCTGATATTATATTCACCGGAACAGAATAGACAGACGCGTTTGAGAATAGCACGTGATGTATCTCAACTGGATTTTGATGATTTTGTCAGTGCTTCTGTTTTTGAAGACGATGAGCTGGCACTGGGAAATCCAAATCTGAAACCTCAAACTACCTGGATAGCAGACCTGACGCACGAAATGCGTTTTGGTGATATCAGTGTGCTTAAGTTAAGAGGCTATCACCATTGGATATCTGATGTAGAAGACTTACTTCCCCTGACAACAACAGAAGAAGCGCCGGGAAATATTGGTAGTGGCCGTCGATGGGGAGTGGAAATGGAGTCAACAATTCCCCTGGATTGGTTGTCTCTGGCTTCAGCGCGACTGGATATCAAGGCTCGTTGGCAGGATTCTTCAGTTACTGATCCTGTTACAGGTGAAACACGCGTTCTATCCTCACAAGGCAGACTGTCATCACGCATACCTTATAACGATATCGATGTGAAATATATTACATCGGTGGAGTTTCGCCAGGATTTTGAGGCACAGAAGTTTGCCTGGGGTTGGGATGTGGTTGCACGAGACGAAAGACCGTTATTTAAAGTCGACGAACTGGACGTCTTTGACGAAGGTGTAATAATCAATGCCTTTATTGAGACCACACGGTGGTTTGGATTGAAGATGACTTTTGGCATTAAGGATATTTTAGATGAACAAAAGGTCAGGACCAGAACCATATATAACGGTCAGCGTGAGCTATCCACCATAAGACGAAGTGAAATTACTGACGTTACTCGTGGTCGACAGTTCGAGCTTACTCTCACAGGCAGTTTCTAATACTCATAAGAGGTTCTGATATGAAATACCTGAAAATAACAATTTCCAGGTATCGTATATATGTAATATTCCTGTTTCTATTTTCATCTATCAGTTTTGCTGCAGATCATAATGGAAATGAGGAGGGTATTGAAGATACTCAAGTTGTAAACTACCCCGCAACATTTTTCGATCGTTACCGTCCCAATACCGCGTTAGATATGGTAAGGCAGTTGCCAGGATTTCAGTTAGATGATGGTGCTGATAACAGGGGATTTGCCTCAGCTGTTGGAAACATACTAATTAATAATCGACGATTGAGTGTCAAGCAGGATATACCTTCTGCCACACTATCGCGGATACCAGCAAGTCAGGTTGAAAGAATTGAACTGGTGCGAGGGCAGGGTGGAGGTATAGACCTTCAGGGGCAGGCAGTAATTGCTAATGTTTTTCTGAAAAAAGAATTTGAAGCAGCGGTTCGTTGGGATGCCTATATCGAGCAGAATAATACCGCATCCATTAAACCCGCTGGGAGTATTTCCCTGTCCAGCACATGGAATGAAATAGAGTTTAATACTGGTATTGATATAGAAAGAAATACCAGTGGTTATTACGGCAATGAGCTGGAATTTGATGGTGATGATACTTTGCTACAAGAGGGTTCAGAATCCAGTACAGAAGACGGTTACCAGCTAAATGGCATATTTTTAAATACCTCAACTATGCTGGGAGAAACGGCAACACACTTAAACGCCAAATTTAATAAAGCTGATTCCCATTATGAACGCCCATCTTTAGCAACCCAGCTGATTAGCGGGACCGTATTTGATGAATTTCTTATTGAAGACAGGATAACCACACAGTATGAATTAGGTCTGGATGCCGAACGTAAGCTGATGCCAGAGTTGACCGGAAAATTTATATTTCTTATGACGGACAGATCGGTGGATTCAATTAGCTCCAGGACTAATGAAAATACTGTTGATGGGCAGACATTATTTCGGCAGGCGGATACAAAAACAGATTCTTCAGAAAAAATTGTGAGACTGGAACTAGACTGGGAGCCATTGAGTAATCATCTGATTCAGGCAAACCTGGAGGGTGCATTTAATGTAATCGATCGTAGCCTTATCCAGTCAGATGACAGGGGTGCGGGGCCAGTGAATATTGATGTCCCAGGAGGAAATTCAAGGGTCGAGGAAAATCGGGGAGATTTTCAGATTATTGATACCTGGTCATTAGGTGAATATGAACTGGATTATGGCTTAGGGGTGGAAATTTCATCAGTAGACCAGACCGGCGATGCAGAACAAAATCGTAACTTTACTTTTTTCAAGCCATTGGCCACATTGACCTATTCGCCGACCAGTAATCAACAAACACGCCTTCACGTCATCAGGGAAATATCCCAACTGGATCTCAATGATTTTGTCAGTGCCACGGTATTTGAAGATGATGACCTGGCTTTGGGTAATCCCGATATCAAACCTGAGACTAGCTGGATAACAGAACTCAGCCATGAAAGACGGTTTGATGAAATCAGTGTAATTAAATTGACGGCCTTTCATCACTGGATATCGGACGTCCTTGACCTACTGCCATTAAGTGATGATTTTGAAGCACCCGGGAATATTGGAAATGGTAAACGCTGGGGAGTTGAGTTTCAGGGGACCATTCCCCTTGAATGGACAGGGTTAACAGGTTCCAAGCTGGCATTAACTTTACGATGGCAAGATTCCTCTGTTACCGATCCTGTTACAGGAGAAACTCGAATTCTCTCTGGGCAAGGGGGACAAAATGCATATCGAACATTGACTAATAGAAATAAAAATAACCAGTATTTTATTGGCCTGGATTATCGGCAGGACTTTGAAGAGGCAAGGGTCGCCTGGGGCTGGAGCGTCGCAGAACGGGCAGAAAGGCCACTCTACAAGGTAAATGAATTTGAGGCATTGAATGAAGATATTGCTGTTGACGCATTTATAGAAACAACTCGCTGGTTTGGATTAAAGGTTAGGTTTGATGCACAAAATATTTCTGATGATGCATCAGTACGTGAACGAATAAAATATACTGGTAGACGAAGCCTGTCAGCTGTCGATACCAGGCTAGTGAACGGTCGGCACAACGGGCGAAGGTTAGTCCTGTCCGTGAGCGGGACGTTTTAATCACTATTCTGTAAATTCCTTTTTTAGTCCATTCAACATACAGGTATTTCAATTGACATATTAATGTTATATTATAACGTAACATAATATTGTATTTAAAAATAATGCAAGATAAACAAATAGTTACGCCATTCAGTCCCGCGGATCATCAACATTCTTCCTGTCTTAAGTCTGTATTATCAACGGCAGAGGATTGTTGCCGGCAACGAGGACTAAGGTTAACGCCGATAAGAAGACGTGTTCTGGAGTTAGTCTGGAAGAATCATGAACCCGTCAAGGCCTATGATATTCTTGAGACGCTGCAGGCTGAAAAGAAAAGGGCTGCACCGCCAACGGTATATCGGGCACTGGATTTTCTGCAGGCAGAAGGATTTGTCCATAAGCTGGAATCGATGAATGCTTATGTTGGCTGCGGTGCACCAGGACATCATCATACGACGCAGTTTCTTATCTGTCATACATGTGGTGTAGTTGCTGAATTGGATGATATCGAGATTGGCGAGCTCATAGGGAACAAAGCCGATTCACTTGGGTTTAAGGCAACCCACCTCACTATTGAAATTAAAGGTCTGTGCAGTTCCTGCCAGGCAGACTGAAAAAAGGTAATGATGATGTACAGAACATCCGGTCTCTTGCTTGTGATCATAGTATCTCTATGTCTACCTCGATTTGGTATATCACAGGTGATAGTCAGTATTCCTCCTCAAAAGCAATTCGTAGATCAGATAGCTGCAAACCGACTATCCGTAGAGGTAATTCTGACTCCTGGTGAATCTCCCGAGACATATTCCCCGTCCCCAAGACAGCTGTCCAAGTTATCTAATGCAAGTCTTTATATTCAGATGGGTGTGCCATTTGAACGTCATTGGTCGGAGTCACTGGAAAAATTAAATCCAGACATGAAGATTGTGAAATGCTGTCAGCAGTTTTCCGGTATTTTGAAAAATGTCCGTCAAGAAGATATGCATTACTGGACAGATCCGGTTTTTGTTCAGCATTATCTGGCATTAATTACGGATACCCTGATTGAACTGCAACCTGAAAATAAGGAAATTTTCAAATCTAATTTTATTGACTATACAAACTCTATCAAACAGCTAGATAGAATAATTATTGAAAAATTAAAACATAGAAGAATTGACCAATTTATTATTTCCCATTCTGCACTAGATGCGTATTCAGACCGCTATGGATTGCTTCAATTATCATTAGAGCAAAGCGGTAGAGAGTCCGGACCAAGAAAACTTCTTAGTATTGTTGAGACAGCAAAGCGACAGGACATAAAAACCCTTTTTATCATTGAGCAATATCATACTCGCGCGGTGAATAATCTTGCGGTTCAGCTTGGTGCTGACATTGTCATGATTGACCCTATGGCAGAGGACTATATTGCTAACATGTTAGTGATCACTGAAAAACTTACCAAAGCTCTGGGGGGAGAACAGTGAAACCGGTGATCGATATTCAAAACGTGAGTTTTTCCTACAATCATTCTCCGGCACTGGAAGATATTTCTTTCATGGTCGAAGAAGAAGAATTTTTTGGGATTATAGGTCCCAATGCGGGTGGTAAGAGTACGCTGCTTAAATTAATCCTGGGTCTGTATAAGCCTAATTCAGGTACTGTGAAGGTATTCGGAAATGATCCAGAGAAGGTAAGAGGTAGAATAGGCTATGTGCCACAGCATCCGGGATTTAAAAGGGATTTTCCAATAAATGTAAATGATGTAGTACTCCTCGGACAGCTGGGAATGACCATGTCATCGAAACAATCAGCAATACACTTTAAATCGGCAATGAATGCAGTCAGCCTGGATGAAATCGCGAATAGGCAAATTTCCACCCTCTCAGGTGGTCAACTTCAACGTGTAATGATAGGTAGGGCGCTGGCCTGTGCGCCGGAGATTCTGATCCTCGATGAACCCACGGCAAACATTGATATACCCACCGAGGAAAATATTTTTGGATTATTGAAAAAATACAATGAGCAGATGACAATAATTGTGGTGTCACATGATATCGCTTTTATATCAGGATACGTTGACAGGGTCGCATGTCTGAATCAAAGATTAGTTTGTCATCATACCGAGGATATTAGTGGTAAGACCATTGAGGATCTGTATGGCGCCTCCATGAAAATGATAGATCATCACCATTAAGGTAATGAGGTATAAGGGGTGAGAAAAATATTAAATGATTGATTTTTTTAATGCAGTTTTTGAATATCAATTTCTACAGTATGCCGTATTAGGATGTCTACTTGCGAGTATAGGTTGCGGTGTGATTGGAAGTTATGTCGTGATTAAAAAACTAGGGTCTCTTGCCGGTGGGATTGCACATGCGGTGCTGGCAGGCATGGGGATAGCTTATTTTTTTGGTCAATCACCATTATTGGGGGCCACGATAATGTCACTGGTCTCAGCTGTCTTAATAGGAATGATTAATCTCCGGTTAAAACAGAATGAAGACATACTTGTTGCGGCATTTTGGTCTGTGGGGATGGCTATTGGTGTTTTGTTTATTTCCAAAACTCCCGGTTACAACGTTAATTTAATGAGTTACCTGTTTGGAAATATTTTGATGGTGTCAGGTAATGACCTGGTCCATATGCTAGTGCTTGATGTAATGGTATTGATAGTCGTAAAAGTGTTTTATCGACAGTTGCTCGCGGCTGCATTTGATGAAGAATATGCGCGTGTCAGGGGTGTTAATGTTGAAACCTACTATATTTTGATGTTATCTATGGTGGCATTGACCGTGGTATTGCTGATTCAAATCGTAGGCTTGATCATGGTAATCGCCCTATTGGTATTGCCAACTGCATCAGTATCGCTTTTTGTGGGCTCTCTACCAAAGATTATGTTTTATTCAGTAATATTGTGTGCCCTTGTGACGATATCTGGACTGGCCTTGTCTTTCCAGCCGGACTTACCTTCAGGCGCCATGATTATACTGGTTGCTGGTATTGTATATTCCCTGTCCTTATTGATATATTCCAGGCAAAAAGGAAAGTTGCGTTGATTAAAGATCGATGCGGTAGATATTTTTATAATAACCAGTCACCCTTAGGGTTAGCTTAACGGGTTTGCTATCTATATTGGCCCAGAACCACCCATGTTCTCCGGTATAAGGGGCAGTGATACTGCCATGCCTTGAGTTTTCTGCACCTTCTTCATAGCGTGTCCATAGTTCGGTATCTACGTTATCTTGATGCCCATGCAAATCAAAATATACCTGACCATCAATATGCCAGGAATATAGTAATACGTCACCTTCATCCATGTTTATCATGTATTCAATTTGTTGTTGAGGTGCAATCAGGGTTTCAATTGTCTGTGTCTTAAATATTACGTCATGTTTTTGAATATTTATTCCCGTAATCACAGGTTCAGATTCACCGTTTTGGTTATATACTACCGTCGCATTTGTGATGTCCAATGAATAATTCAGCGGTTTTGGTTTTAGTTGTTCAAATGATTCCTGATCTAAATCAATACCTGGTATCTGGGCATAGCTTAGATTGCAAAGACCAAGACACGAAAGGAAGGTGAAAATATGAATGTATTTATAGAGTTTGAATCTTACCAGGTGTAGCAAGTTCACAGGTACAGACATTTGTCACCCCCGGAGAAATGTAAGTTTAAATGGTCAAATAGACCAGACTCAGGCAGATCTGTCTCGTCTGTTTTTAACTGCTGTAGAAAGTTTTTCTATAACAGATTCTGTATCTTCCCATCCTATGCAGGCATCGGTAATACTTACGCCATATTGTAAGTCTTCCCCTGGAATATTATTCTGTCGTCCTTCATTGAGGTGGCTTTCTATCATGACACCAAAAATTCTGGATTCTCCATTACTTAATTGATTTGCAATATCCTCTGAAACAGTAATCTGGTTTTTGTGTTGCTTGCTACTGTTTGCATGACTGAGATCTACCATTATTCTCTGCGCTAATCCCGCTTTATCAAGTTGTTCACATGCGAGATTAATATGTTTACTGTCATAATTTGGTTCTTTCCCACCGCGCAATATGATGTGACAATCTTTATTGCCTCGGGTGGTGAAAATTGCAGAGCTGCCTTCTTTTCTCAATGACAAGAAGTGATGTCTGGCAGATGCTGCCCCAATGGCATCAACTGCTATCTGTATGGTGCCATCTGTGCCATTTTTAAATCCAACCGGGCACGACAATCCTGAGGCAAGTTCACGGTGAACCTGGCTTTCCGTTGTTCTTGCGCCAATTGCCCCCCAACTGACCAGGTCGGCTACGTATTGCGGCGTAATAACATCCAGGAATTCCACGCCTGCAGGTATACCATCATTATTTAAATCCAGAAGTAACTGTCTTGCCAGCCTAAGTCCTTTATTGATTTTAAAACTTTCATCAAGGTCAGGATCATTGATCAATCCTTTCCAACCGACTGTGGTGCGAGGCTTTTCAAAATAGACTCGCATAACAATTAATAAATTATCTTGATGCTTATCAATTAATTTTTTTAATCTAGCGGCGTATTCCTTGGCTGCTTTCGTATCATGTATAGAGCAGGGACCAACTATTACAAGTAATCTGTCATCAACATCCGTCAGTAATGATTGTATTGCTTTGCGCGTATTAAGAATTGTTTCTGTCGCCAGGTCTGTAATTGCAATTTCTTCACAAATTTCAATAGGTGTAGCAACAGCTTTGATATTTTCGATTCGAAGATCGTCAGTATTGTGTAACATAATTTTATCTTTATTAGTTTAAATGTTAGCCGGGGGGCCATGAAAATTGTCTGCCCGCAAGTATATGTACGTGCAGGTGAAACACCGTTTGTCCAGCACCCTCACCATTATTGACTACTAGTCTGAATGAGTCCGCTATGCCTTCGCTTTTTGCTACCCTGGTTGCTGTTAATAACAAATGACCAAGTAATGATTGATCCTGGGGTTCTGTATCAGATAATTTTGCTATCGGTTTTTTGGGTATAACCAATATATGGGTAGGCGCTTGTGGGTTGACATCTCGAAAAGCAAGGCATAAATCATCTTCGAACACGATATCCGCAGGAATTTCACGATTAATGATTTTTGAAAAAATGGTTTCCATGATGCGATTTTATTAATTTGTTAAATGCTCTTATTTAAACTCTAGGCTGTGTAAGCGGATCCTGTATTTGCTATATATCAGTGCAAAAATTAAATTTGTGCCCCTATTTTGTTCAATCAATGTGTACCCGGAAATTATAACATATTGATTCTAAAAAGAAATAATTCTGGCACGCTATTTGTAAGTATAAATGCAGAGAGCGGGTACCGAGTTACACTTGTCAAAAACCAACCCCCCCTTAGAAATCGACTGTAACCGGTATTCGCTCTCACTAAATCCTGCCTGTTTTATCTCTTTAAGACGTATAATGAAAATAATCGTAATAGAGTATTAAGCTCTCTATGTGTTGTGTATAAATTGGAGTGAAAAGGGTGTCAAAAGCGGGTAGTTCATCAAACCATCATTGTCACCACAGTAGTGACATCCCAAATAAAGATCCCGTTTGTGGGATGCAGGTCAAGCAAGACTCTCCTCATACATATATGCACAATGATATATCTTATTTTTTTTGTTGCGCTGGTTGTTTGAACAAATTTTCTGCAAACCCAGAAAAATATCTTAATGATAAAGAGCCTCCAGCTGCTACATCAATAAACATCTCTTCATCGCATTCGTCCGGGTATTTCTGTCCAATGTGTCCAGAGGTCCATAGTGAAGTGCCAGATGATTGTCCCGTTTGTGGAATGTCTCTAGAGTCCGTGGTGCCTGAAGGCCTTGCAAACAGGACAGAGTATACCTGTCCAATGCATCCAGAGATTATTCAGGATGAACCCGGTGATTGTCCAATCTGTGGAATGGCTCTGGAGTCTGTGTCGGTCCCCGTGGAAGAAGATAATTCTGAACTCAAAGAGATGATGCTCCGTTTTTGGGTATGTATCGCATTAGCATTGCCAGTCTTGGTCATTGCAATGACCAACGACATGACTGATTTATTCAGCGGTGTCACTTCCCAATTCAATTTATTGTTGATTCAATTTCTGCTGGCCACCCCTGTTGTACTTTGGGGTGCGTGGCCATTTTTTCTGCGAGGCTGGAAGTCATTTCTAACATTAAGACTGAACATGTTCAGCCTGATTTCTCTGGGGGTAGGTATTGCATGGATATATAGCGTGATAGCCTTATTTTTCCCTACTGTATTTCCAGATGCTATGCGAATGGAAGATGGAATTGTCCATGTGTATTTTGAGTCTGCTGCCATTATTACCGTTCTTGTGTTGCTTGGTCAGGTACTAGAACTTAAGGCAAGAAGCCGGACGAATGAGGCGATTAAGTTACTTTTGAACCTGTCTCCAGACACAGCGAGACTGGTAGTGTCTGATGGGGTTGAGAAAGACGTACCCATTGCTGATATACAGGTCGATGATGATATAAGGGTAAGGCCTGGCGAGAAGATCCCGGTAGATGGTGAGCTTATAAACGGTGCCAGTAGTGTTGATGAGTCAATGATGTCTGGTGAACCTGTGCCAGTACGTAAGCACATTGGAGACTCGGTCATCGGGGGAACAATAAATGGTAATGGTAGTTTTGTATTCAAGGCAACCCGGGTGGGAAGGGATACCTTACTATCCAGAATAGTTATGATGGTATCACAGGCGCAACGCAGCCGTGCACCAATACAACGTCTCGCAGATAGTATCGCAGCCTGGTTCGTACCCATCGTCATCACGATATCAATATTGACAATGATATGCTGGATGCTATGGGGTCCGGAGCCAAAGCTTGCCTATGCTCTGGTGAACTCTGTTGCCGTGTTAATTATTGCATGTCCATGTGCACTGGGTTTGGCAACACCCATTTCCATCATGGTGGGGACGGGTCGAGGGGCTATCAGCGGGGTATTAATAAAAAATGCAGAGTCTCTGGAAATTATGGAAAAAGTTGACACCATAGTCGTAGACAAGACAGGGACCTTGACTGAAGGTAAACCAGTGATGGAAAAAATCATCACGCTGGGTGATATGAATGAAAACACACTGTTGCAATATGCAGCAAGCCTGGAAGTAAATAGTGAGCATCCCTTGAGTTATGCAATTGTCAATGCCGCGAATGAAATGGGATTGGAATTATCTCCAGTTTCTGATTTTAATTATGAACCCGGAAAGGGGATTGCAGGTAATGTAGACGGACATAAAATTGCAATTGGCAATAAAATATTGATGGATGATTTAACATTAAATATTGAGAGTATAACTGACCAGGTAGATGAACTTTCAAATGCAGGTAAGGCAATAATGTATGTGGCCATTGATAATGAGCTCTCGGGGATACTGGGTGTTACCGATCCAGTGAAAGAGACTGCAATCGAGGCAGTAAAAATGTTGCATAAACAGGGTTTGAACATCGTGATGTTGACAGGTGATCAAAAAAGGACTGCTCAAAGAGTTGCTTCCATATTGAATATTGATGAAGTTTATTCAGAAGTTTTGCCAGAACACAAAGCCGAAATTATTAGACAACTTCAATCCACAGGCAAGATTGTCGCGATGGCCGGAGACGGTATTAATGATGCTCCAGCTCTGGCACAAGCCAATGTCGGTATAGCAATGGGGACTGGCGCCGATATCGCAATAGAAAGCGCCAGTGTCACCCTGATAAAGGGTGATTTAAGAGGTATAGTCCGCGCATTGCGATTAAGCAAAGTAACTATGAAAAATATTCGACAGAATCTGTTTTTTGCCTTTATCTATAATTCTCTGGGGGTGCCTGTGGCGGCAGGTATATTATTTCCTTTTTTTGGCATTTTATTATCGCCAATGATTGCCGCTGCTGCGATGAGCCTCAGTTCAGTCTCAGTTATCGCTAATGCTTTAAGATTAAGAAAAGTCGAACTATAATCACCGTTTATTATAAAATAAAAGACGTGATTCACCTCAAGGGGCATATTATGCGATTATTAAACATGGTTGTGATGTTGATACTAACTACAGTATCTGCAAACTCAATGGCAGATGATCTTGCTATTAACCCTCAGGGAATGTTTTATATATCTATTCCATTTGACGGTCCGAGTTTCTCAGAGCATAAATCTAACTATGGCTTTCGGTTTGATAGCCATGCATATTCAAGATATGACAGGATCTCCTACATTCAACAACTCGATAGACCCGCTGTTTTTGATTTCAAGCTTGCGCCTGAAGGTATCGAAGGAATTTATATATCAGGTATCAACTATTACCAGATGTACAAAGTCTATAAGCAGAATGAAGATGAAGAAGAATTTGATTATGAAGACCAGGTCAGTGTCATGGATGAAATTAAGGGGACGATATCAGATATGTCTAACATTGCGCCTATAGGTGTCTGGATAGGTGCAGGCTTGGGTATAGGCTTGTTGCTCGGCTCAGGGTCTTCAAATTCTGAAGAGTAAGAATATTAGATACAAATCTTATTCAGATTCCCATATTACTTAGCGTTACCATAATATCGTTGAGTATGACTGTAGCACGAGGATGTTCTGCTTCAAATCTTGATATGTAATCACGTATTTCATCAACTAAATTACCATCATCGTCATTTATTTCATTTTCGATCCGACTTTCCAGGTTCGTTATCAGGGAGTTTAAATTCTCCTGGGATTGGGGTTGTGAACTTGAGAGTTGATTAACTTCAGTTCTAAGTCGCTCCAGGTCCTTACGTAGGGTCTCTTTACTCATGTGTTTTATTAATTATCTCTATCAAAATAATGTATTGAATTTGGTTAAATATAGCATGATTAGGCAGGAGATAAATATAACCATTAACTTCAATATGATAAGATCAATACGAATAAAACAGGGGTTTTGCTGAAATAAAGTAATATCTGCTAAAAATGTCTACTCTTAATGAACAACCGTCTTTACAGGTCACCGGACTACATAGTTACAGGTACGATAAAGCTTTTTTTAATGGCCTGAATCTATGTGCGGCTCCTGGGAAGCTGTTACAGATAGAAGGTGAAAATGGCAGTGGCAAGACTACGCTATTAAAAATACTGTGTGGATTGATTGAAGCAGATGAGGGGGAAATATTATGGGGAGGGAATGATATTTACTCTGTAATGCAAGAATACCGTGGTGATTTACATTATCTGGGCCATAAAAACGGTATAAAAGCAGGATTGACCTGTAATGAAAATCTAAAAGTATTATCCGCATTAGGCAATCGAGTAAACACAACAGATTATTCTGAAGTTCTCGAAGCGTATGGTCTAAAAGGCTATGAAGACACCTATGCATATACCCTGTCTGCTGGACAGAAACGCCGACTTTCACTCGCCAGGTTGTCTATCAACAAGGCACGTCTTTGGATTCTTGATGAACCTTTTACCTCTCTTGATGAACAGGGGAAAAATGACATGAAGAAGATTTTTCAAGGGCACCTCCAAACAGGTGGAATTATTTTGTTAACTTCTCACGATAATATTCAATGGCGCGATATCGATATTTTAAGGATTCGTTTGTAAAAGCAATGAGCGTCACACCATTAAAATTATTCTCAACTATTTTATTCAGGGATATATTCCTTGGCATGAGAAGCCAGAGCGAACTTGTCAATCCGTTGGTATTTTTTATCATGGTTATCACTATGTTTCCCCTTGCTATAGGCCCCGAACAGGCTGCCTTGATGCAAATATCCGCAGCAATTGTGTGGGTTGCAGCTGTATTGGCATCTAGTCTGACTATAGATGGAATTTTTCGATCGGATTACGAAGACGGCTCTCTTGAACAAATGATATTATCTCCTCATTTTGGGTATTTATTAGTTGGCGCAAAGATATTGGCCCACTGGATACTTTCCGGAGTTCCACTGGTGATCATGGTGTTGCTGGCTGGGCCATTGCTATATTTGCCTGAACATGCGTTAAAAACTTTGTTTTTTACATTAATATTAGGGACGCCCATATTGTCATTAATTGGCGCAATAGCAGGGGCGCTCACTATGGGGGTCAGGAGTAGTGGTATGTTGCAAGCCTTGTTAATATTGCCTCTGATTATGCCATTGTTGATCTTTTCAGTTTCGGCTGTGAACAATGCAATGAAAGGACTGTCAGTAGATGGAGAGCTATATTTTCTTGGCGCCATACTGGTGCTGGCCTTAACGCTGGCACCTATAGCTGTTTATTCAGCACTAAAAATAAGATTGGGCGAATAATTATGTGGAAATGGATAACAAAGTTTGCATCACCTATGCATTTTTATCTGTTGGTTAACAGATTAACACCCTGGTTAGGCTGGGGTGCAGCAATTCTATTTGTGGCAGGTGTTTACGGCGCATTGTTTTACGCACCTGCGGACTACCAACAAGGAGAGAGCTTTCGAATTATTTATGTGCACGTGCCCAGTGCATGGATGTCGATGTTTATATACATGGTGATGGCAGCTGCAGGCGGTGCCGGGCTAATCTGGAAAACCAAGGTATCCGATGCTATTGCACGCAGCAGCGCCCCTCTAGGGGCTTCATTTACATTTCTTGCTCTGGCGACAGGGTCCTTATGGGGCAAGCCTATGTGGGGTACCTGGTGGGTTTGGGACGCAAGGTTAACATCGGAATTAATTCTGCTATTTCTTTACCTTGGGTATATTGCATTGCAGTCTGCTATTGATGACAAAAGAACGGCAGCACGTGCGGGCGCAATCCTGGCATTAGTCGGGGTAGTCAATATCCCGATTATTCATTACTCGGTAGAGTGGTGGAATACATTACACCAGGGACCGACCATTACTAAACTGGATACCCCTTCGATACATATAGACATGTTAATACCATTGTTAATCATGGCGCTTGCTTTCAATTTATATTATGCAGCGATGGTATTAATCAGGGCGCGTCATGAAATTATTGAGCAGGAAAAAAACAGTAAATGGGTGCAGGATCTGATAATTGATAAGGTGGCAGTTTAATGGAACAGTCAGGTAATTTTTTCCAAATGGGCGGTTATGCATTTTACGTCTGGTCTTCTTATGGTCTGACATTGATTGTGTTGCTTATAAATTATCTCTCTCCAAAATTCAGCGAAAAGAAACTCATTGCCGAGCTGGTCAAACGTTCTAAATTGAAAAAAACAGATATAAAATGAATCCGAAAAGAAAAAAAATATTGTTTACGATAGTCTTTACTGTGATTGGTGTGGGAATCGCCACAGGTCTTGCATTGAAGGCCTTTCAGGAAAATTTACTATATTTTTATAGTCCAACCCAAATAAGCGATGGAGAGGCACCCTCAAATAGAAACTTTCGCGTTGGTGGCCTGGTGCTCGCTGGTAGTGTGGTCAGAAATTCCAATAATTTAAATGTGTCATTTACCCTGACCGACACCATGAATACCGTCGAAGTGATATATGATGGTATTTTGCCTGATCTTTTCAGGGAAGGGCAGGGTATAGTAGCAAATGGTGCTACAAATAATGAGGGTGTTTTTATTGCAAATGAAGTGCTCGCAAAACACGATGAAAACTATATGCCTCCAGAAGTCGCAGAGGCACTGGAACGGGCTGGTGTGGAACACAAAAGCAGCAAAAGTCAGGTGTTTCCATGATTCCTGAGTTAGGTCATTTTTGTCTTATTCTCGCCTTATGTATTGCGATACTTCAGACGGTTGCGCCCATCTATGGGGCAGCAAAAAATAATCATACCTGGATGTCTGTCGCCCGACCTGCAGCATGGACACAGGCTGGCCTTGTGCTTATCGCATTTTCTTGCCTGGTCTGGTCATTTATTCAAAATGATTTCACCGTTGCCTATGTAGCAAACAATTCCAATTCATTATTGCCCATGATGTACCGTATATCAGCAGTTTGGGGTGCGCATGAAGGTTCCTTGTTACTTTGGGCATTGATACTTTGTTTATGGACTGTTGCTGTATCAAGGTATTCAAGACACTTACCAGATCAATTTATCGCAAGGGTTATTGGTGTACTGGGGATGATCAGCATTGGATTTTTGTTATTTATGTTGTTTACCTCTAACCCGTTTGACCGGCTTTTCCCTGGTCCCCAGGATGGAGCTGACTTAAATCCTTTATTACAAGATCCGGGGTTGATAATTCACCCACCTATGCTTTACATAGGGTATGTCGGATTTTCTGTGGCATTCGGTTTTGCCATTGCTGCACTTTTGGGAGGAAATCTTGATATTGTTTGGGCAAGGTGGTCCAGACCCTGGACCATCGTTGCCTGGTCGTTTCTCACGATTGGAATCGGTCTGGGTAGCTGGTGGGCATATTATGAATTGGGTTGGGGCGGCTGGTGGTTCTGGGATCCAGTTGAAAATGCCTCATTTATGCCCTGGTTGGTAGGTACAGCGCTGATACACTCATTAGCAGCTACTGAAAAAAGAAATGTATTTAAGAATTGGACAGTATTGTTATCTATCTGTGCATTCTCCTTGAGTCTACTGGGGACCTTCCTTGTAAGATCGGGGGTTATTACTTCTGTCCATGCGTTTGCCACTGATCCCACCCGGGGTATCTTTATCCTGGCACTATTGGGAATAGTAATTGGTGGGTCACTAACCCTGTATGCCTTCAGGGTTTCAAAATTCCAATCCAGTAATTCCTTTGCTTTGGTATCCCGTGAGACTTTTTTACTTATTAACAGTGTCCTATTATCAGTTACGACAGCTGCAGTTTTATTGGGCACTATTTATCCATTGATAGTAGAAGCGCTGGGTATGGGTAAACTCTCTGTGGGTATGCCCTACTTTAATGCCGTATTTATTCCATTAATGGTGCCTGTCGCGCTGACAGTTTCATTAGGAATGGTTTCCAGGTGGCGTTCAGACGAGCTACAACGAATATGTGGTGTGTTGAAAATTGCATTTTTTGCAAGTATTTTTCTAGGTGCATCGCTTATCATTATGTTGGCACCACAAACAGTATTTATGACTATGGCCGGCATCATGCTTGCTATATGGGTGATTATTTCAACTATTATTGGTATTTTTCAAAGATCACAGAATTCAAATCAAAACTGGTTGAAAAATATAGTTAACTTACCCTTGTCCTATATGGGCATGAGTATTGCACATATTGGTTTTGCATTTTGTATCATTGGTGTCTCTATAACTACTCAATACAGTACAGAAGCTCATAAACGAATGGGAGTAGGGGACAAAGTTGAGTTGTCCGGTTACGAATTTGAATTATCATCAGTAGGCGAGGTTGATGGGCCAAATTATTTTGCAACAGAAGCTGTGATTGAAGTTACTAGAAATGAAGAATATTTGACGACATTAAGAAGTCAAAAACGATTTTATCCCGTCACAGGTTCTTCCATGACTGAAGCTGGTATTGGAGGAAATTTATTCAGAGATCTTTATGTCTCGTTGGGCGAAGAATTAGAAGGTGGAGACTGGAGTATACGACTTTATTTCAGGCCATTCATTATATGGATCTGGATGGGTGCGTTGTGTATGGCAATCGGTGGCTTTGTCGCAGCTAGTGATAAGCGTTATCGATATAAAATTAAACAATCTGAAAAAGAAAAAAGTGAAACCACGTCGTCAACTTTAGCATCTGCTGCCAGAGTTTAATTTAGTATGTTTAAATATCTGATACCTTTAATTGTATTTTTTGGACTCGTAATATTATTCATATTCGGCCTGAATAATGATCCAAGATTAGTTCCCTCCCCATTTATCGATAAACCCCTACCCCAATTTGCGCTTCCTGTGCTGGGACAACCAGAAGCAATAGCTGGAGTGGAAGACTTTAAAGGCGAAGTTTCATTACTAAATATTTGGGCAACATGGTGTATCCCTTGCAGACAGGAACATCCATTGCTTGTTAATTTAGCGAATAATAAAGACATAAATATTGTTGGCCTTAACTATAAGGATAATGAGATTGAAGCTCTTAAATGGCTTGATGATCTGGGTAATCCATATGATTTGGTGC
The DNA here is from genome assembly GCA_943788815.1 of uncultured Gammaproteobacteria bacterium. Lineage (GTDB taxonomy): Bacteria > Pseudomonadota > Gammaproteobacteria > Eutrophobiales > Eutrophobiaceae > Eutrophobius. Next base: position 1,273,822 of record CALSRS010000001.1, on the reverse strand, counting down.
TGTCAGATGTCAAAGGTACTACTGGAATTGACCTGGGAGTATATGGCGTTCCAGAAACATTTGTACTGGACAAAAATGGGATTGTTAAATACAAGCATGTGGGACCACTCACAGAAGAAATTATTAATGACATTATCCTGCCTATAGTTGAGGAGTTAAATCAAATATAAAATGAAATTGATTGCCTTACTATTTTCATTCATATTTCTGTCATCGGTTTACGCAGTCGATATTCCAATGGAATTTGAGGAACCTGAGAAGCAGGAACAATACCAGATACTGCTAGAAGAATTGCGTTGTTTGGTATGTCAGAATCAGTCATTAGCAGATTCAAACGCTGACCTTGCGCAAGATCTACGTATCCAGGTTTTTAACATGGTGGAAGAGGGGCAGGAGAAAGAGGTGATAATTGATTATCTTGTCGCAAGGTATGGAGATTTTGTACTTTATAATCCCAGGCTGAACCCTGTGACAGTATTATTGTGGTTTGGCCCTTTCTTGCTTTTAATATTTTCTCTATTTATGGCATATCGCCTTATCAATCGATCAAAAGTTGAGGACGTCTCTATTACACAGGAAGATCGTGCCAGGGCTGTTGAAATATTAAAGAACACAAATAACCAGGAAAATAATACATAGCTATGACCATTTTCTGGACATTAGTTTTTTTCATAGCAGTTATTACTGCATGGCTAGTCTTTAGAGTAGCGTCACGCCATCAAAATTTGAATATTGAGGACAATGAAAAACTCAAGTTATCGGTTTATCGTGAAAATATTCAAGAATTGCAATCAGAATTAAATACAGGCGACCTGGATTCAAAACAGTTAGATAATGTTCGCGCAGAATTGGAATTATCATTACTCCAGGAGGTAAATTCAGGAACAAAAGAACTGCAGTTGGCTTCTGAAAATAATCAAGAAGCTTCGCATAAATCCTTGCTTATACTAACGACCTTACTGGTTTGTCTCTCGGTATTTCTATATTTTTACCTGGGAAATCCACAAATAATAGAAATGTCAGATTTGGGTGGTACTGAAGTATATTCAGAAGAACCAGGGGAATATCAACCTTCAACTCAAATGACCGCATTAATGGAGCAACATCTGGGAAAGAACCCTGAAGATGTAAATGGTTTGTACTTTCTTGCCAGTAATTATATCGGTTTATCAGATTATGAAAATGCTGCAAATGCCCTGGAACGCTTATATCAGCTTACCGGTGATAATCCCCAGGTACTAGTTAGTTATATTGACGTATTAGTACGCTTAAATAACGGAAGTTTTGCAGGTCGTGCAACCGAATTGATAGAACGCGCGGTAATGATTGCACCAGATAATTATTCTGCATTGTTATTTGCCGGACTGGCAGCAGAAGAATCCGGAAGTTACCAAAAAGCCAACGGATACTACAAACGTTTATTACCAGTACTCGAGGGTAATCCGCAGCTATTAAATACAATTAATATGCTGATTGCGAATACAGAAATGCAAATGAGTGAAGATGGCACCATTGAAAATTCTGTACAAGCTGAAAATGAAAATATGTCAGTTATGCTTTCAGTATCAATCGCTAGTGAATTAAATGATGAAGTAGAACAGAGTGATACTGTCTTTATATATGCGCAATCAATTAGTGGCAATGCGATGCCCCTGGCCGTATACCGGACACAGGTAAGTGAATTGCCAATAGAAATAACTCTGGATGATTCCCTGTCGATGATGCCCACTCACAAGATATCAAATTTTGACGAAGTGAAAGTTCAGGCAAGAATATCAAAATCAGGAAATGCAGAAGTCAGTAGTGGTGATCTTATAGGACTGCTTGAAAATGTTCAGGTGCCGGGAACAGAAGTCCTGTCATTAATAATTAATTCTAAGGTTCCATGAGTAATTCTTTAGATGACTTAAGACGAGAATACATGTCAGAGGGACTGATAGAATCAGATCTGTGCGTAAATCCGCTTGACCAGTTTAAAAAATGGTTTTCCGAAGTAATTGATTTGAAAATTGATTTGGCAAATGCAATGGTTCTGGCGACAGCTGATAGCGACGGCAAACCAAGTGCAAGGTATGTTTTATTAAAAGACTATAATGAGAGTGGTTATGTTTTTTATACGAATAGTCTTAGCAGGAAAGGAACTGAGCTTAAAGAGCGATCCACTGCTGCATTATTATTTTATTGGAAAGAGCTAAATAGGCAGATACGTATAGAAGGAAATGTTCGTGTACTAGATTCTGAGATGGCGGATATTTATTTTAAGTCCAGGCCTAGAGGAAGCCAAATAAGTACATGTGTCGCTGACCAGGGCGTAGTCATCCCCAATAAAGAATTTATGCAGCAGCGAGTAGAAGATTTAAATGTCGAGTTCGAAGGCATTGAGGTTCAAAAACCAAAAGCCTGGCTTGGTTATCAACTAGAGCCCCAACTATATGAATTTTGGCAAGGGCAGGAAAACCGTTTGCACGATAGATTAATCTACCAAAAACAAGATGCTAACAAATGGGAAATATACAGGTTAGCACCTTAACCTTGCATAATATTGAAATATTATGAGTTGCTATCTCTTGGTGGACGCATTGAAGCAATCAAATCAGTTAATGTGGTGTTATAAAGCGAAACCGCTTCATTTGGCTTAACTTCACCATCTTTATTTGCTGCAATCATACCCGCAGCAAGAATGGCCGCAATTATATGGTCTTCATTCATTTTTTTCTCCTATATTCAATGTTAAAATTACAGTTAATAGTTTAAACGAATTTATTCAAAATTTTAATGCATCATAGTTTTATCAATGCATACAATCATTTATATCGTATTTCAAATCGATAGTTATATTATGGAGTGTAAAAATGGAAGACGAAGACAATACCTCTTTAACTACAGCTAAAACTTTATGGACTGAAACTATACTTGAAGTACTTTACCAATCTTTAAAAGCAAACAAGCCCGATGATGCTATTAAAGATGTATTGAGGGAAGTTAGGGAAAAAGGATTCAAGCCAAATGAGATATGTGAGAAAGTAGAAAAGAAGGTTGATAAATTAGCATCAACCCGAGTCCGTGGCTTGATGCAGATTTCATAATAAGCTTATGTCAGAAAATTTTAGTATGAAAAATATTATTTCAATTATTTTATTATTTTATTTAAACCTGGCATGTCTACAGGCGGATACTATTATTGAAATCAATACAACTATGGGTGATATACAGATTGAATTGAATCCTGAAAAAGCACCCAAGACTGTTGCAAATTTTCTGAATTATCTCGAAATCGGATACTATGACGGTATGATATTTCACCGAGTTATAGATAACTTTATTATTCAATCTGGTAGCTATGATGCAAATTTCATGATTAAGGATACTATGTCGCCTGTTAGGAGTGAGGCAACGAATGGCCTTGAAAACACCAAGGGCACAATCGCCATGGCCCGTATGGCAGATCCGCACTCGGCAGATTCACAATTTTTTATTAATCTAAATAATAATTCGACATTAAATCATAGGGCACGGACATTTTCAGATTATGGCTATACCGTCTTTGGTAAAATCATTAGTGGAATTGATATAGCTGATGCAATTGGTGAAGTTGAAACAGCAGAGATTGATGGGTATGAAGATGTCCCTGTTGTACCCGTAATCATAAACACGATTAAAATTCTAAGTCGTGATGATGAAGATTAATAAAATTTTGCTGTCTAGGTAATCATATCCAGAAGATTTCAAAAATATATAAAGTGACAATGCCAGCAAAATCATCTGGTATAAAAATTTAATTATTAAAAAAATAGACTATCCTTAAATATCATCATAATGGAAGAAACTGTAGAAAAACTGGCTATTTTATACGCTGATGTCTCAGGCAGTACCCGTATCTATGAAAAATATGGCGACACCATTGCCAGGCGTGATATCAAAGCCTGCATCGACATCATAATTGATATTGTTAATCAACATGATGGAAAGTTGATTAAGACAATAGGTGATGAAGCCATGTGTTCATTTGCTAATCCTGTTATGGCTGCAATTACGGCTACAGAAATTCACGAAACTCTACAGGAAGCAAGTGAACAGGGGCGATTTGAAATTGGTGAAATGCATGTAAAAATTGGTTGGCATTTTGGTGAGATATATTATCGCGGATCAGAGATCGTAGGGAATGCGCCTGTCACAGCACAGCAAATAATCAATCTGGCCAAAGCCGACGAAATTCTTACCAGTGAGCAAAGTATCAAGGTATTACCAGAGGATATGCAGGAAAATGCTCATTTTGTAGATAGCCAGGAAGCAGAAGCATATACAGGTAAATTAAATATTTATACCATACCCTGGGAAGAAAGTGATGAGGTAACAAAATTCGGGCCTGCTAATAATGAGAAGAAAGTTGTATCTACAATTAGTGTCTTAATATTAAGTTACCACGATCAGAACGTTCGGCTTGATTCTGAAAATACACATTGCACCATCGGAAGAAGTCATGAAAATGATCTCAGAGTTGATGGGAAATTTACTTCTCGGGTACATGCCGAGATTACATATAAACACGGGAGTTTTCACCTTAAAGATGCCAGTACAAACGGGTCTGCGATTGTTTATGCAGATGGCAGGGTTGAAAAATTACGTCGCGAAGAGTTATTTTTAAATGGAGAAGGTGTCATTTGCTTTGGAGGACTGCCTGAAGAGGATCCAGGTGCATCCGTTAGTTTCAGATGTATTAAAAAATAGATAGAATTATTTTTTTAGTGCCTCCTCTAGTGTTTTGCAGATAGTTTTTAATACCTCTATCCGGGATACTCGTTTGTCATTTCCAGAAATTAATGACCATGGTGCATATTCAGTGCTGGTATGTGTCACCATATCATTAATGGCAAGTTCATAATCTTCCCACTTTTCCCGATTTCGCCAGTCTTCATCAGTAATTTTATGCACCTTCCAGGGCGTGATTTCCCTTTCCTTAAATCGCTTGAGCTGCTCATCCTTTGTAATGTGTATCCAGAATTTGCAAAGGATAATGCCATGCTATACAAGTTGTTCCTCAAATTCATTAATTTCCTGGAATGCTCGTTCCCATTCATGGCTTTGCGCAAATTCTTCAACACGTTCTACCAGTACCCGTCCATACCATGAGCGGTCATAAATAGTAAAATAACCAGATCTTGGTATATGCCGCCAAAATCGCCATAAATAATGCTGGGCTTTCTCTTCATCGGTTGGGGCTGCGACGGAAATTGTCTTATATAACCTGGCATCGATCGCAGAAGTTAATCTTCGGATTGCACCGCCCTTGCCAGCGGCATCCCAACCTTCAAACATAGCGATTGTTGAACGGCCCCGTTTTTTAGCCAGCCAGGTGAGTTCATTTAATTTTTTCTGGTATTTTTTAATTTGTTTGTCATAAACATTGTCAGTAATAGTTTTACTGGTATCAACACCATTTAACACAGTTAAATCATTGCCAATAGTTGGGATAATTTCGATATTAGAATCTGCAGTGCTTGCTGAATTATCTTCAATTTTTTTGATTTTTACTAACAAGGCGTCATGCAAAATCTTTCCCACAGTAATGTCACGGTAGCGTTTATCTACCGCTTCAACGATATGCCATGGACTGACGCCTTGATCTGTAGTTCGGATAGCATGCTCTGATGCACTTGAGAATGTCTTATAGCGCTTTGAAAATTTTTTGAGTAAAGGGGTAAATTTATGGTCCTTGTTTTCTTTTTCCAGCTTTTTTCTTTGGTCCTTTTCAGACATGTGAAACCAGAATTTTATAATTAGTGCGCCATCTTCAGATAGCATATGTTCAAAAGTTCTTATTCTCTGTAGTTGTTTTTCATACTCTGCTTCATCAATACGATTAAATACAAAATCGATAATAGGGCGTGTATACCATGAGCCAAACATAATCCCGATACTTCCTTTTGGGGGTAGTCTTCGCCAGAATCGCCAATAAGAGGGCCGTTCTCTTTCTTCATCACTTTCATCCCAGAAAGCCGTAGTCCCTATTCCCCGTGTATCCAGCCATTTATTTAGCCGATTGACTACCTCACCTTTTCCTGCGCCTTCCACACCGGATACAATGAGAATAACTGGAATATTAGTGTTTAGGAGGTCTCTTTGGATTGCCAGTAATGCGGTATGAAGTTCAGGTTCAATCTTCTCGAATTCCGCTTTTGACAGTTTTCTCCCCAGTTCAGCAGCTTCAAACATATTTCACCTCCGTGCTTACCCTATTGTTATAATTACAAATGTACACCTAAATCCTGTAAATTCATTATTCTATAAATTATATATATCGATTAAATGACACAGATCATCTTTTTGTATTTGTGTTGAGAACTTTGGTCAAAATGGCTTGCAAGTTAAGCATTCATAACTGAATTGTAATGATTATTAACTAAAACTATCTATCTACTGATGAGAATGCTTATATCAATTGTTCTATCGATCATACTGGTGGTGATTGTCGCCTCGACCATGTCTTACTATCTTTTTATTAAGGATAATCGTCAGAATCTGGAAGTCTATGTAGATAGCGAAGGTCTAATCTATGTTAATGGCGTTATTTCGACTGAGCAGAGGGCATCAAACCTTGTCAATGACCCAGGGTACATTTCATCTATTAGCTATCACCCCGATGCAAGCGTGCATTACTGTTTTGGGCAGTGTTTATAAGTCGAAAAAAAAGCCGGGTAATGCCCGGCTTTCTCAGGTAATAATTAAAAAAGATTACTGCTTTACACCCACGATGATGCCTACCAGACGATCATTAGTCCCTTCTTCATAAAGTCTAAGAATGATCACCGAGCTATCTTCAGAGACATATCCATCTATATAGGTGGTACTTCCAGGCTCTTCAAACGTCATGCTAATGGCACCATTGGCAGTTGCAGGTTGAACCAGCAGGCTAACAGAATCATCTTCGGCTATCGAAGTTAGATTTCCGGTTTCAGAACCAAGCTCAAAACCACGGATTTTACCAGTTACTACAGCAGTACTAGCGGCTGCATTAAACGTCAGACTGTTGTTTCTCGATAGGGTGGAGATCTCCATGTAGCCATTATCACCTGCACCGAAGAGCATCGGATACAGACGGTAAACCGTATCACCCAGACTTGGGGGCCGAGCTTGGTAACCTGACACCTATCATGATTTCCTGGTTAACACCGAATAATACAGGGCCATCGACCTGTTCCTGAATATCCAGCAGACCAAAAATGGAACCATCCTCATTGACCCAGCCATCTAGCCCAGAACCATTATCCACGAACATCTTGCCATCTGAGGCAATGGTATATGGAAGTCCAAATCCACCGTCAGTAGGAGGTGCTTCATTTCCAAGGTTAGCGGTACCAGGGGTGGAACCCATTGTAAGTCGTCAAAAGATTTGGGACAAAATAGCGTAAATGTTAAGAGAGACTTTTAACTATTATAGTCTTGTTTCACTGATTTATATATATTCTTAAATTTTCCTTTCTCCTCTGTTGTAATGTTTCGTATTTGATAATGGTTCTTCTATCCATAATTTCATGATAGCGGCCAAAATACATATCTGCCGGCGTAATATTATCAAGTGACTCATGGTAACGTTCATGATTGTAGTATTGTACAAATTGCCGGATAGCATGTTCGAGTTCCCACGGATAATAATAGTGCTCCAGCTTCACGACGTTCTTCATGGAGCGGTGATATCGCTCTATCTTGCCTTGTGTCATGGGATGGTACGGTGCGCCACGGGTGTGTTGCATCTGATATTTACTCAGATAATCCTTCAATTCCGAGGAGATATAACAAGGCCCGTTATCACTCAGTAAGCGAGGTCGGTGTTTGACCGTTATCTCGTTGACTCCCGTGGTCTCAATCGCCGCATCCAGCGTCTGCTTCACGTCATCAGCTGCCATGCTGGTTGTTAACTTCCAGGCAATGATGTAGCGGGAGTAATCATCTAGAACAGTGGACAGGTAATACCACCCCCAACCAACAATACGAAAGTAGGTGAAGTCAGTCTGCCAAAGCTCGTTGACTCGTCGTGTTGGATTCTGAAACGAATCACCCGCTTGCATCAGGATATAAGCAGGACTGGTAATGAGATCGTACTGCTTTAACAGTCGATAAACGCTGGATTCCGAGATGAAGTAGTTGTGCTCATCGGTGATGGTCCAGGCAAGTTCCCGAGGCGATTTGTCAGGGTACTGTAACGCGAGCTCCAGACACTGCTCCTTCACCATCTCAGGTATCTTATTCCAGAACTGTCTCGGGGACCGATTATCTGGCTCCAGGCCCTCTGGACCATCATCCAGGTATTGCCGATACCAACGATAGAAACTGCTGCGGCTCACACCTAACTCGGCCAGAGTGCGTTTCACGGGTAATTCCGACGCCTCTACCAAGCGGATCACTTCCAGCTTTTCAGCTGCTGAAAGACTCATTCGTCTTCCCAGGTCGACTCCAAGCCAAGCACACTTTTTTTAAGTACCTCGTTCTTCAGCATGATGTCAGCCACCAGGCGTTTGAGCTGGTCATTTTCTTTCTTCAGGTCGGTCACTTCAGTGGAGTTTGCTTCCCGTTTTATATCGCCCGCCAGACGCTGTTTACCCGCTTCCAGGAACTCCTTACTCCAGCGGTAATACACGTTTTGATTCAATCCTTCACGGCGACACAGCTCGGCAATGCTTTCTTCTCCACGCATCCCTTCCAGTACAATTCGGATCTTTTCTTCAGAGGAATACTTCTTACGGGTACGACGACGTATATCTTTAACTAATTTCTCGCTATTATTGCTCATAATGAGACTCCTATTTATAAGTTTAACTTATCAGAAGTCTCTCTTAGAAATCAGCTCAATTCTGTCTCATATGCTTTGACGGGATACAGCGCAAATTTAATGGCACATACCCCAAACGAGTGATTTCATGCCGTTAATTAATGGCTATGATTACCCTGTTAATATCTGATAACAAGGTATGGCCAAGATGATCCTTAGATATAATGGTTTGTAATGAATAAACTAAATCCTAAAAAGTTGCTAAATAGCAAATGGACGGCGAAAATTCCTCGGAATAAGGAAAAACACTTTATCGTTACCGAGGTTGAATATGACGAAGACGGAGAAGTTTGCGCATGTGAATTTGAATCTGTATTCTCAAAACGAAAAGAATACATTGACTGGCGAGAACTAAAGGACATCAAACAGTGGAAGCAAGGGTGGCTTAGCTAATACCCAGACAGATGTGACCGCCCTCAGAAATGGGGGTTTTATGTCTGCTTTACCCCCGAAAGCTGACATTGAAAATTATTAAATTAAGACAAGTTTGTTAATTTTATAATAGGCTTATTCGTCGTATAAATTTACTGAAATAAAAATCAATATACGCAGGGATGATTGAAAAAGGATTGCGAGTTCGCTTCGCAGCATTGAGATTACTTTTTCGATGCAACTCTTGGTTAGCATATGCTAGCTTTAATAAGCCACGCTTACGCGCTAAAGGTACTACGAATTTGTTGACTTTTAGCATATCTCTATTATGGTTTAGTGATTGTTTCGCAGACCATGGGCGGTTGCTCGACTTGTTATATACTGATAGTGGTTCGTCCACCAACACAGCTGGGGCATGATATGCAAGACGCATCAGATAGTCGTAATCATCTGTAAGATATAGAGATTCATTAAACCAGCCTACTTTTTTTTGTAGTACTCGCGATAATAGCGTGCAATGAAGCATGGCCGCGTGGTTATAAGAGAGTAATTTTTCGAACATATTATCTGGGCTTAAGCTTAACCCTGGAGCTTTATCATTTTTAAAAGAGGTTCCTTCATCATATCGAATTATATAATTTGTAATACACCAAGTTAATAGATTTTTTGTTTGAAGCGCCTGCAATTGTTTTGTTAATTTTTCAGGTTTCCAAATATCGTCCGAATCTAAGAATGCAATCCAATCTCCAGTTGATTTTTTTAAGCCAATGTTTTTTAAAAGACCAAGTTTCCCTGTATGGTGATTTTCGATAATACGTACCCGGGAATAATTTAATGCTTTCAATTCACCCACTGTATTGTCTGTAGATCCATCATCAACTACTACCACTTCAACATTCTTATGTGTTTGGTCTAAGCATGAGGCAATAGCTTTTTTTATATTAGGCCAATGATTGTAGGTAGGTATAATTACAGATACTAGAGTCGAGTTAGTTGTTGACATAGTTTATAATAATTGTAAGTCGTCAAAAGATTTGGGACAAAATAGCGTAAATGTTAAGAGAGACTTTTAACTATTATAGTCTTGTTTCACTGATTTATATATATTCTTAAATTTTCCTTTCTCCTCTGTTGTAATGTTTCGTATTTGATAATGGTTCTTCTATCCATAATTTCATGATAGCGGCCAAAATACATATCTGCCGGCGTAATATTATCAAGTGACTCATGGTAACGTTCATGATTGTAGTATTGTACAAATTGCCGGATAGCATGTTCGAGTTCCCACGGATAATAATAGTGCTCCAGCTTCACGACGTTCTTCATGGAGCGGTGATATCGCTCTATCTTGCCTTGTGTCATGGGATGGTACGGTGCGCCACGGGTGTGTTGTATCTGATATTTACTCAGATAATCCTTCAATTCCGAGGAGATATAACAAGGCCCGTTATCACTCAGTAAGCGAGGTCGGTGTTTGACCGTTATCTCGTTGACTCCCGTGGTCTCAATCGCCGCATCCAGCGTCTGCTTCACGTCATCAGCTGCCATGCTGGTTGTTAACTTCCAGGCAATGATGTAGCGGGAGTAATCATCTAGAACAGTGGACAGGTAATACCACCCCCAACCAACAATACGAAAGTAGGTGAAGTCAGTCTGCCAAAGCTCGTTGACTCGTCGTGTTGGATTCTGAAACGAATCACCCGCTTGCATCAGGATATAAGCAGGACTGGTAATGAGATCGTACTGCTTTAACAGTCGATAAACGCTGGATTCCGAGATGAAGTAGTTGTGCTCATCGGTGATGGTCCAGGCAAGTTCCCGAGGCGATTTGTCAGGGTACTGTAACGCGAGCTCCAGACACTGCTCCTTCACCATCTCAGGTATCTTATTCCAGAACTGTCTCGGGGACCGATTATCTGGCTCCAGGCCCTCTGGACCATCATCCAGGTATTGCCGATACCAACGATAGAAACTGCTGCGGCTCACACCTAACTCGGCCAGAGTGCGTTTCACGGGTAATTCCGACGCCTCTACCAAGCGGATCACTTCCAGCTTTTCAGCTGCTGAAAGACTCATTCGTCTTCCCAGGTCGACTCCAAGCCAAGCACACTTTTTTTAAGTACCTCGTTCTTCAGCATGATGTCAGCCACCAGGCGTTTGAGCTGGTCATTTTCTTTCTTCAGGTCGGTCACTTCAGTGGAGTTTGCTTCCCGTTTTATATCGCCCGCCAGACGCTGTTTACCCGCTTCCAGGAACTCCTTACTCCAGCGGTAATACACGTTTTGATTCAATCCTTCACGGCGACACAGCTCGGCAATGCTTTCTTCTCCACGCATCCCTTCCAGTACAATTCGGATCTTTTCTTCAGAGGAATACTTCTTATGGGTACGACGACGTATATCTTTAACTAATTTCTCGCTATTATTGCTCATAATGAGACTCCTATTTATAAGTTTAACTTATCAGAAGTCTCTCTTAGAAATCAGCTCAATTCTGTCTCATATGCTTTGACGGGATACACTGATATACCCGAGGATTAACTGACAGCAGTACTGACAGCAAATCAGGTTATTTGAGGGAAGTAGAAAGTAAAAATACTGTAACTACTTGATTTAATTGGTGGGCCCGGAAGGACTCGAACCTTCGACCAATGGATTATGAGTCCACTGCTCTAACCAACTGAGCTACAGGCCCTTATGAAAGAGATTGGTTACTAGCTTAGGGTAACCAGTCAAGTTTGAAAAAAATCAAAGATTATACAGTTTCACCAGATTGCTGGGCCTGCCTTATTCTAATTATATTATATTACTGATCAAGAAATGTTTTGAGTTCTTCAGAGCGGCTAGGATGTCGCAATTTACGTAATGCCTTTGCTTCAATCTGGCGAATACGCTCCCTGGTGACATCAAACTGTTTCCCGACCTCTTCCAGAGTGTGATCAGTATTCATATTGATCCCAAAACGCATTCTTAATACCTTGGCTTCCCGAGCTGTCAGACCTTCAAGAGCAGACTTGGTCGCACCACGGAGACCTTCAAAACTGGCGAAGTCATTGGGTGCCAGGGTATTTAGGTCTTCGATAAAATCACCAAGATGCGAATCATCATCATCTCCAATCGGCGTCTCCATGGATATAGGTTCCTTGGCTATCTTAAGAACCTTTCTTATCTTGTCTTCCGGCATTTCCATTTTTTCAGCAAGCTCTTCCGGCGTAGGTTCCCGGCCTTTCTCCTGCAATATCTGGCGTGATATGCGGTTTAGTTTGTTGATAGTCTCTATCATGTGTACGGGTATACGAATGGTCCTGGCCTGATCAGCTATGGAACGGGTAATGGCCTGGCGTATCCACCAGGTAGCATAGGTTGAAAACTTGTATCCCCTGCGATATTCAAATTTATCTACCGCTTTCATCAGCCCAATATTTCCTTCTTGGATTAGGTCCAGAAATAACAAACCACGGTTAGTATATTTTTTAGCAATCGAGATCACTAGTCGCAGGTTAGCTTCAACCATTTCCTTTTTAGCACGTCTTGCCTTGGCTTCGCCAATAGAAATTTTCCGGTTAATGTCTTTAACTTCGTCCAGAGTAAGCAAGCTGCCTTCAAAAATGAGAGCCAGTTTTTCCTGTGATTTAAGAATTTCAGGCTGAAGAGTCTTGATGGTATCCGCATAGGCTTTCTTGGTGCGGCCTACATTGCTTGCCCATTTTAGATTCATTTCATTCCCTGGAAATAGGGAAATGAAATCTTTACGAGGCATTTTGGCGGTTCTAACGCATAGTTTCATTATTTCTCGTTCAACACCCCTGATGTAATCAATAAGCTCTCGTACGGCTTGGGTTAATTTTTCTATAAATTTAGGGGAGAGTCGTAATTCCAGAAATTTTTCAGTCAGGTCTTTATTTAGAGCAATTGATCGTTTGTGGTCTCGACCATTTCGCTTGATAGATTTTAGTAATTTGGTATGCAGAGTTTTAATTTCCGTCATAGTTTCCAGAACTAACTCTAAATCTATTGTTGCTTCAGGCTCATCTTCATCATCGTCTGAGTCATCATTATCTGCATTGTTACTATTTGCTGTATTCTCAACTACAATCCCACTATCGGGGTATTCTTCCTGGTCTGTAAAACCGACGATAATATCGGATAATTTCAGCTCTTCTTTTTGCACTGCTTCATAACAATCAACTAGCGTTTGAATTGTGGCTGGATAGGTTGATAATGAAGTCAGTATTTCACATATGCCTTCTTCAATCCGCTTGGCAATTTTAATTTCACCTTCCCGGGTCAGAAGATCTACAGTGCCCATTTCTCTCATATACATACGGACAGGATCGGTAGTCCGTCCAAATTCATTTTCAATACCTATTAATGGTGTAGTAGCATCATTACTTCGGGTTGCATCATTACTCGCCATCATGACATCAAGGTCTGGAGGAGATTCATGGACTTCTATGCCCATGTCATTAATCATGTTGACGATATCTTCTATTTGTTCGGGATCGACTATGCCGTCCGGTAAGGATTCATTAACTTCGTGATAGGTAAGAAAACCCTGTTCCTTTCCTTTTGCGATGAGAACTTTTAATTGAGATTCTTCATCGATATCGTCTGTTGCTAGATTAGGATCAATAGCGTCGTCTGAGGTTTCTGTTAGTGAAGATGGTAACCTTGACATAATGTTGTAATAAGCCCTTGATTAGAATAAAAAAATGGAAAAAATTTAATCGGTCATTATAGCATATTCTCAGAGTCTTCGCCAGATTGAATCGCTATTCTGATGAGGGGGTGGGGTCTTTCCCGGCCTGTCTCAGGTGTGCTTTGTCCTCATCTGAGAGGTCGCTGATTCGTTCGATATTGGACAGTTTCTGCCTAAATAGTCGATTTTTCTGTTTTCTGAGCTTATCCAGTGCATCCAGCATCTCCATATCCGGCTCTGTGAGGGCCGAGATGCGTTCATCACTTTGTGCTGCAATATCACGCAAACGAGATTCATATTTGGTTCCACGCCAATTTTCAATAATTCCTGCACAATTAAGCCCTGGTCGAGAATGTAATAATTCTATGAGTTTCTTGAGAAAACCGGCGCCAGCATCTGGGATATTGTCCAGCTCAGATGGATCCTTTATCAGTTTTGCCAGATCAGGTCGTGACAACAGTAATTCGATTATTGCCGTTATCGGGGTCCGAGTACCCCTGACAGATTTGTATACGGGGCGAGATTGTCTGTTGACGGGGCGGGAATGTGGAACCAGGGTATCAATATTTTCAACGGACGTTCCAGTAAGCTTTGCAAGGTCAGACATCAATAATTGCTTGAATCCTCCTTGCGGTATTTTTGAAATAAGTGGAGTGCTAAGGTCTATTAATTGTGATCGGCCTTCACGGGTCTTGAGATCAACTTTCGCCGTCAGTGTACTAAATAGATAATCGGACAGTGGCATGAAGTTGTCCTGGTTTTGAAAAAAGTCACTTCCATGTTCGCGGATAAAATCATCTGGATCTATGCCATCGGGCATGAAAATAAAGAAGGCCTGGTTACCTTCTCTTAAGAATCCTAATGCGATATTCATAGCACGCCATGCGGCCGTACGGCCTGCTTCATCTCCATCGAAACAGAAAACAACCTGATTAACGTTTCGATAGATGCGTTGCATGTGGTCTTCTGTAGCTGCAATTCCCAAGGTTGCCACAACATTGGTAATCCCAAATTGTGCCAATGCGATGACATCCATATAGCCTTCAACTACGAATACCCTGTTGGATTCTTTGAGCTGTTGTCTCCCCTGGTATAAACCATATAGCTCTCGACCTTTATGGAATATAGGTGTTTCCGGTGAGTTTAGATATTTCGGATTTTCATCCCCTAAAGTTCGTCCACCAAATCCAGCTACACGCCCCCGGTAATCTCGTATGGGATACATAATTCGGCTTCTAAAGCGATCATAATGTCCGCCTGAATCTCGATTAATAATCATTCCTAGTTTTTCAAGACGCTTCTGAGAATCAGCCGAGCTACCAAATTTGTTAATTAAATTGTCCCAACCCGAAGGTGCATATCCCAGTTCAAATCTTGCCGCTATCTCTCCACTGATTCCCCGGTTTTTTAAATATGAAACTGCTTGCTCTGAATCTTGATGTTCCTTTAACTGCTCCCGGTAATACTTTACGATCATCTCCATGACTTCATAAAATTCAGCGGTACCGTCTGTTGCTGCAACACTACCCCCTTCTCTGGGTACTTCCAGACCTGCTTTTGAGGCGAGTTCTTCCACGACTTCTGGAAATTCCATCCTGTTATATTCCATGAGAAACCCAATGGCAGTACCATTCGCACCACAACCAAAGCAGTGGTAAAACTGTTTGTCCTGACTCACGGTAAACGATGCCGTCTTTTCATCATGAAAAGGACATAATCCTGAATAGTTTTTTCCACCTTTTTTCAGGGATACATAGTTATCTATGACATCGACGATATCCGTGCGTGCCAATAAATCATCTATAAAGGTTTGTGGTATTCTTCCGGGCATAAGGATGTAAGAGTATAGCCAGCTGTTCGCTTGCTGGCATCCAGAACAGTGATATTTTTTTCAGCGGCTTACAAAAACAGGGACATAGCCTAACCAACAAGCATTAAAGACCGGTTTTAGGGTGACCAGTCGACAAACTTAATAATGATTTCTATTTAAAATATCACCCCGGAATAACGAAAACAGCTGTTTATAGCGAGTATCTGTATTACGTGGACAGCAGTGATTTCACCTGATTACTGACATTCCCCATATCCGCACGTCCTTGTAATTGAGGTTTGAGTACACCCATCACTTTCCCCATGTCTTTGATGGATTCAGCATTAGTTGAATTAATAGCCTGTTGTACAAGCAATTTCACTTCATCTTCAGGTAACTGTGTGGGGAGGTAGCTTTCAACGATAGCCAGTTCTGACTGTTCTTTTTCTACCAGATCAACTCGCCCGGCATTTTGATATTGCTCAATTGAATCTTTGTGTTGACGGGCCATTTTATCAATGATGGCAATGATCTGAGTATCATCCAGTTCAATTCTGTCA
Source organism: uncultured Gammaproteobacteria bacterium (assembly GCA_943788815.1). Classification (GTDB taxonomy): domain Bacteria; phylum Pseudomonadota; class Gammaproteobacteria; order Eutrophobiales; family Eutrophobiaceae; genus Eutrophobius. Next base: position 1,257,555 of record CALSRS010000001.1, on the reverse strand, counting down.
TCAACTTCCTTTTGTTTAATAGCGGCTGTGATTAAACGTAGCGTAGTCAGGCAATCCTTGTCCTTATTACGCATTGCGTCCTTGACGTCTTCGTTAATTTTTTGTTTCAGGCTACTCATGCTGAGTCAGATCCTGTTAGATATTAATATTGACGGGTGTGGCGGGCGGTTTCTTTAAACATACGTTTCTGATTTCGTTTTACAGCGGCAGCGGCTTTACGCTTTCTAACCTGGGTGGGTTTTTCGTAAAACTCTCTTCTGTGAACTTCGGCTAATGTACCTGCTTTTTCACATGCGCGCTTAAAGCGTCTAAGCGCAATATCAAATGGTTCGTTATCTCTTACTCTAACTGATGGCATTAGCTCGTTGTTCCTTATTGTCCTGTTTATTCTAAAAAAGAGAGAGAATTCTAGTTGGAATAATGTTAATTGCAAGATGATTTAGAGAAAATAGCTTAAAATAGGTCAAATTATGAATATTTTAGGTATAGAAACCTCCTGCGATGAGACTGGACTGGCCATATTTAACCCAGAAAAGGGAATTATTGCTGATATTGTCCATAGCCAGGTAGACATTCATCAAGCTTATGGTGGGGTTGTCCCAGAGTTGGCATCTCGTGATCATATCAGGCGAATTGTACCTTTGCTTGATCAGTTATTTGAAAAAGCAGGTATTAAACACGAAGAAATAAATGGTGTTGCCTACACATCAGGACCTGGGCTCATTGGTGCCTTACTGGTTGGGGCGGCTGTTGGAAGAAGTCTGGCCTACGGCTGGGATGTTCCCTCGGTTGGTATCCATCATATGGAAGCGCATCTATTGGCACCGATGTTGGAAGAAGATCCACCCGAATATCCCTTTTTGGCCTTGCTTGTTTCTGGCGGACATACTCAGTTAATTCAGGTAGACAAACCAGGGCAATACCATTTGCTTGGTGAGTCACTTGATGATGCAGCGGGTGAGGCCTTTGACAAAACGGCAAAATTGCTAGGCCTGGGTTATCCTGGAGGACCAGCAATATCCAAATTAGCTAATGCGGGTAATCCTGACCGCTATCATTTTCCTCGGCCCATGACTGACCGACCGGGACTTGATTTCAGCTTCAGTGGTTTAAAAACTCATACCATGCTTGTCATCCAACGGTCAGAAGATAATGAGCAGGCACGAGCTGATATTGCCAGAGGATTTGTCGATGCAGTGGTCGATACATTAACTATAAAATGTCGCCGAGCCATTGAACAAACCGGTATCCGTTCCCTGGTTGCTGCCGGTGGTGTAAGTGCAAACACACAATTAAGAGAAAGTCTTGGTTCGATGGTTCATCAAGTTGATGCTAAAGTTTATTATCCACGTATGGAATTCTGTACAGATAATGGCGCTATGATTGCTTATGCAGGATACCTGCATTTAAAAGAGGGCAGAGCTGAACCGCTGTCTTTCGCTGCGTATCCAAGATGGACCTTGGCACAGGAAAAAAATGTAACAAGTAAAAGTGAAAAGTAAGTAGTTCTTGGTTTTGATTCTGGAATAGACAGGATTGACAGAATTTTTCACATCCTGTTAACCCTCTCTATACTTTCTTCTGACCTATTTTAGACTCTGTTCCCGCGAGTAGTCGTTTTATGTTTTGCTGATGTCTTGTAATAAGAAAAATTGCCATGATCAAAAAGACAAAGGGGTAAGCAATGTTTGATGTTAACCACAAGGCAAATATCGGTAAGCATAAGGCTGCTGTCATTCCTGCAAGAGATGAATAACGAGAGATACTGGCGACCGTGACCCAGGTCAACATAAATGACAAACCGAGTAACCAGGATGTGGCGAGTAGTACACCAAGTGAGGTTGCTACCCCTTTGCCGCCCTTGAAATTGAAAAATACGGGAAACAAGTGCCCTAGAAAAACAGCAAGCCCAGATAAGGCGACCACCCAGTCGGGAGTATCTGAATACCGAGCAATCAGAACTGGAATGACGCCCTTAAATAAATCCCCCATAAGAGACAATATGCCAGCTGTTTTACCATGCAGTCTGAGCACATTCGTTGCCCCTGGGTTTTTTGAACCGCCTTCGCGGGGGTCTTTAAGACCCATCAGTTTGCAAACGATAATCGCAGCTGACAAGGAACCTATTAGGTACGCACTTAAAATGTATGTGATGTTTACAAGCATGACATTATTGGACGTTGAATTTCGATAAAATTCAAGTTATTCATGACCTGATGAATAATGTAATATCAGAAGGCATGATTAATAATCTAATAGTGAAGTAATGGATATCGTATATTTAAATGATCTTCGAGTTGACGCCATTATTGGCGTCTATGATTGGGAAAGAAGGACCCGGCAGACCCTCATTCTGGACATAGAGATGGGGACGGACATTAAAAATGCCGCTCAAACAGATAGTATCGAGGATACGCTGGATTATAAGGCAGTTGCGAAAAGGTTATTCGCATATATCGGTGAAAGCGAGTTTAATCTGGTAGAAACCTTAGCAGAAAGGGTTGCTGGTATTATTATTGATGAATTTGGTGTTGCCTGGTGTCGTATCAAATTGAACAAAAAAGGTGCGGTTCGGGGTGTCAGGGATGTAGGAGTCATTATTGAGCGAGGTTCCAGGACCTAATATGGGACTCGCATATATTGGGATAGGCAGTAATGTCGAGAGGGAGCAAAATATAAGGTCTGCTCTTACTGCATTGTCCACACTGGGGTCTAATCTGAGGATATCCTCTGTTTATGAAAGCCCTGCCTATGGATTTGCAGGTGATAATTTTTATAATTTGGTGACAGGATTTGAAACGTCATTCTCACCGCAGGATTTATCCGTAAAATTAGGTCAGATAGAAGATGGCCTTGGTAGATTAAGAAATGTTCCGCGTTTTTCTTCTCGTACGTTGGATCTGGACCTCTTGTTGTATGACGATCTAGTGATACATGAAGATTCCCTGGATTTGCCAAGATCAGATATTGAATCTTATGCATTTGTATTATGTCCATTGGCAGAAATTGCTGCAGATACATTACATCCCGAAAAAGGATTGAAAATTAGTAAAATATGGGCAGAATTTGATAAGACAGAACAGAAAATCTGGAAAGTAGAAGTCGATCTGTCAATACAGGAAGACTTGCATACCTAATTCGCTATAAGCTAAAACTGGACAATACTATGAATAAATTGATTAGACTCATCGCAATTATTCCGCTGTTAATACTCCTGTCGTGCAGTGGAACAGCAGAACGCAAAAAACTGGAAACGCTAAATGAGGCTATCGATAATTATGCTTATGCACTTCGATGGAGTCGCACGGAAGATGCAGTTTCTTATCATTTTAATGAAGATGGCGAAAAGCCTGAAATTGACTCATCTATTATGGATAGTATCAGGGTGACAGGATTTGAGATTACAGACAGGACCGTCAACCCAGAGCAAACGGAGGCCACTGTTGAAGGGAAGCTGAATTATTATAAGAATAATAGTGCGACGATTAGGACTCTCGAATTTAATCAACGCTGGTGGTATGAAGACAATACAGGGAAATGGCTATTGGATAGTGCCTTTCCAGAATTCTAATTTTTTAATCTTTTTTAATTCAGACGCCCACCATCTACATTTACTATCTGTGCAGTAATAAAATCAGACTCAATAAGAAAACGGATTGCACGAGTAATGTCTTCGACAGAACCCGCTCTACCTAGCAGGGTTTTGGCCATCACTTCTGATTGATGATTTTCTTCAATACTATCTGGCCATAAGATTGCCCCTGGCGAAACGGCATTGACTCTTACCTCAGGTGCCAATTCCTGTGCGAGTGATTTGGTTAACATTATCAAGCCTGCCTTCGATGCTGAATAAACTGCGTGGTTTTTTAATGGAAAATCCCCATACACGTCGGTGACATTTATAATGCATCCCCTGGCAGTTTTAAGCATAGCTTGAAAGGTCTGTGCTAAAAAATAGGGGGCCTTTAAATTTGTCCCGACCAGGTCCATCCATTGGTCTGCAGTAGTCTTACCCACAGTTGTTGGGTAAAACACAGATGCATTATTGATTAGTACATCCAGGCTGTCCGTAAAATTCAGAACGGATTCAAGTAGTCCATTGATTGATTCTATTTTTCTCAGGTCAGCTCGCACTAAATACGCACTGTTAAGACGAATACTATTTAATTCATCTGTGAGGCATCTCGCTTCTTTTTCTGAAGAATGATAGTGGATTATTACGTTCATGCCGTTTGCATGTAATCCTTTGGCGATGTTCGCCCCAATCCGTTTTGCGGCTCCTGTGATTAATACTGTTTTCATGGTCATGGCTTGGGTATGATGTTTAACTGTCAATTATAAACATACTCCCTATAAAATGTTTGATTGAGAAACAATGACTCAGTGAAAAACCAAGCTTTAAATCATCCAAAAAATCAGCTGGATTTGCCCGAGCCAGATAGCACGGCGAAGGAATATAGCAAAAAGCTGGTTGAAGTAATCAACACAGAAATTCATGAAAATGATGGAATTATAGGGTTTGATCGTTTTATGGATATGGCTCTTTATGAACCTGGACTGGGTTATTATAGTGCTGGCGCCCGCAAATTTGGTATTGATGGTGATTTCACAACGGCGCCTGAGATTTCACCCGTGTTTTCATACTGTATTGCCAGGCAGTGCCTGGAGGTATTTGAAATCACGGGGGCAGATCGGATACTGGAATTGGGGGCAGGAAGTGGCGCTATGGCGTGTGATTTACTTTCTGAGTTGAAGCGGTTCAATGCCTTGCCCGCTGAATATCTCATTCTGGAAACCAGCGCTGATCTGAAACAAAGACAGTACCAGACTCTAAAGGAACGACAACCTGAAATCCTCGAAAGAGTTAAGTGGCTCGATACCCTCCCTGAAGAAAGGTTCAGTGGAATTATTTTGGCAAATGAGGTCCTGGATGCTTTCCCCGTACACAAAATTAGTGTTTCAGATAAGAAGATTAATGAATTAAAAGTCACCAATGAGAATGACTGTTTTGGGTGGGAAGTTGACAAGGATGTAGATGGAATATTAATTTCTGAGTCATATTCCCGTTTAGAAGCCTGCCTTGATACTTTAGATGATGCTTATATAACGGAGGTTAATCTTTTAATTAAGCCATTTTTGCGATCTTTGTCAGAAATATTATCAACAGGGGCCGTACTTTTTGTCGATTATGGTTATTCACGAAAAGAGTATTATCATCCTCAACGTAGTATGGGGACATTAGTTTGTCACTACAGGCATCGCAGTCATGATAACCCGTTAATTCTGGTTGGATGCCAGGACATATCTGCATTCGTTGATTTTACTAGTGTCGCAGAGTCAGCCCATGAAGTTGGCATGGATGTTCATGGTTATATATCTCAGACAGGCTTTTTAATCTCTTGTGGTATTGAAGATATTATAAATTCATGCCGATCTGATGATGAAAAATTAAATCTGCAGATTGCACAACAGGCCGGGAAATTAATGCTTCCAGGCGAGATGGGAGAAAAATTCAAGGTGATGGGTTTGACTCGGAATATTACAGTCCCATTAAAAGGTTTTCTAGGTGGAAATAGCGTACACAGGTTATAACAATGTTTAATCGATTTCCCGTATTGCTACTGGCTAGTGTGATATCGCTCATTATTTCAGGATGTTTTCATAATAGTACCCGTCCTGATGGTCTTCCCCATGAAAGTTACCAGGTCGGTTCACTGGTAAAAACGGACATGGGTGAAGTTATCGAAGTCCATGTGGAAGAATCCAGAACTCATTTACGTGAAATGATGACCAAATTATATAAGCGAAACCCAAGGGAACTTGGAAAGTCGTCTTATGCAAAAACCATAGATGAAAATGTTATCAGGTTATTTGACCTTGACCATAACTGGGAATTTGATGAATTTCCCGGCATGTATGGTAGTGATGTTATTTTAATTACATTTTCCCCTGATTATAAAGGAGACAGGGTATTTGGCCTGACAGCAGGCTTATTATTTATGTTAATGGAAGCATACAATAACAAGAGAAATTTTTATTTTTTCCAGGCGCCGGATCCTCAAAATTTATACAATCTGGCAAGAAACATAGAAATTGCAGTTTGGAAACTGGGAAACTCTTACGATGAAAAAGGTGAACTATACCTGTACAGTAATTCTATAGGCCTTGAAGAAACCTATCTGAGTTATGAGAGGTTATTTGGAAAATTAATTGGGCTACAAGACACCATGGCACTAATAATTTCCGGAAGGACTAATCGGACTATTACCAAAGTTATTCAACAAATGGCATCAGCTATTTTTCTGCCCATATTGTAATAATGGAAGACGGCATACTACATTACCTCATCCTGGGTTTCGTACAGGGATTAACGGAATTTTTACCCATCTCAAGTTCTGCTCATCTCATCTTGTTGCCACACTTATTCGGATGGCAGGACCAGGGGCTGGCTATGGATGTGGCTGCTCATGTTGGGACATTGTGCGCCGTCATTTTCTATTTTCGAAATGACCTCAAGCTTATGCTTGGTAGCTGGGTGACTAGTCGATTCAGTTTTGATGAGGAACATTCAAGGTCGTTATGGTATTTAATTTTTGCCACCCTTCCTATCGCCATTGCAGGTTTATTATCTAGTGAAATTATCGAGAATTATTTGCGTGATCCTCTGGTGATTGCAGGTGCGACACTTTTTTTTGGTTTTATGATTTATCTCGCTGATCATTTCGGAAAAAAAACCAGAACCGTATCATCACTGACAATTAAGGATGTGTTGATTATCGGTGCCTTTCAGGTTCTTGCGCTCATCCCTGGTACCTCACGATCGGGGATCACTATTACTGCGGGATTATTACTTGGAATGAATCGGGAATCAGCCGCGAGATTTGCATTTTTGTTATCGATACCAACGATTCTTCTGGCTGGTGGCTATGAAGGTTTCAAACTGGCTATGAGTCAAGAGGTTGTTGATTGGAGTGGTATGTTCATAGTCACATTGGTGTCTTTTGGTATGGCTGTGATTACGATTCATTTCTTTATTAAACTATTAGATCGTACAGGTTTGCTTCCCTATGTAATTTACAGAGTATTACTGGGTAGTCTTTTAGTCTACATTTACATCTGACAAAAGATCGATCATTAAAGGGTGCGATTTTAATTTTTCACCAAGAAATTTCGCCCCCATTGTTGTCAGGTGATAGCCATCATAAGAGATAATGTTGTTGTTATTATCAAATACAGGACATGTCATGAGTCCATCACATAGCAATTCCTGTAAATCAATCAGGTAATCATCTTCAATACTATTTTTCATTAATTCATTCGTCTGCCAGTGGCTATTAGTGACCCTATGCCTGTAATCTGCTCTTTTATTCTCTGGTATAGATATAAGTTGGTTTATCGAAATATCACCAAAATTTTTCCTACCAAAAACTAATACCCTGGCATTTGTGACAGCTTGAATATTTTCAATGCTTTCTGGTAACAATTCTACTTGCCAGGGTCTCCAGGATGAGACTATCCATATGGTATCTGCCTGTTTCATCAGATATTGAATCCTTTCATTGCTATAATCACGATAATTTGCACATAGCGTTTGATCATTAGCGGCAATTTTTTCCGAAAAATCATAATGTAGATAGAGATTTCCACATCTAGCGGAAATCCTGTAAGTCGATAGTGTGAATTTTGTAATTACCTCACTCTCAAAAATTGCATTTACCAGGTCCTGCCCATAGCTGTCTCCAATTATCAACAATTTGATCTTGCCGTTATCTTCAAAATCTCGATCATGATATTCATTGAACCTGGCTCTTACATAGATTCCAAGTTCATTAGGTCCTTTACTTAACATCTCTAGGTTCATTGGGTTATATCTCCCCAAACCGCCATCTGTTTTCAATACCACTCCGGTAACTACTAAAAGTGCCATTGCCAGGGTCGAGCAATATGACAGAAAATATTTCATATTGAGGCGTTTTGTTCGAAATGGTTGTTCGATGAAGTAATAACTAAAAACTGCTAGTACTATCGAGATAGCAATAATTAATATCTTCATGGTTGCGCCGGTTCCTGGCGCGCTGATTTCTAAAAAAGCAAACAGTGGGTAATGCCATAGATAAAGTGAATAGGAGATAAGACCAGTAAAAACTATGGGTCTAAATGAAAGCCATTTTGTAATGTTCCCTTCGGGTTCCAAAAACCAGATGAGCCCCATTGTGCCTGCAACAGTAAACAAGGTCAGATATCCTGGATGCAGTGTGTTTTCATTAAAAAGAAAAAAACATGAAATTATCATTATCATGCACACTGCAGTGATTATTGTATTAGTTATGGTCTTCAAAGTTCTGCGACCATATACAGTCTCTGCATTCGCAAGCACGGCCCCACAAAGGAGTTCCCACATACGTGTAGGTAAAAGATAAAAGGATGAATCTGGTTGATAACTTGAAACAGTATTCGCAAGATGCAATGACAGGACGATGCCGATTATAAATACAGGAATTATGAATCTACGAAGATGCCGCCAGAGTAGAAATAAAAATAGAGGAAACAAGATGTAAAACTGCTCCTCAATCGATAAGCTCCAGGTATGCAACATGGGTATTTGGTCTGCATCCGTGGCGAAATATCCCGAATTTTTCCAGAAATAAATATTTGAAACGAAAAAAATAGTTGAGAAGATGCTTTTTGCAAAATCGATTAATTGCCAGGGTATAAGCAGTATATAAGCTAACGGAACCATGGCCACGCTTACAGTAAACAGGGCAGGGAATATTCTCCTTGCCCTGCGTTCATAAAATTCAGCAAAACTGAAATTTCCCTGTGCTAATCCTTTGAGAATGATGGAAGTGATCAGATAACCAGATATGACAAAAAATATATCGACACCGAGGTAACCACCACTAATCAGGCGAGATTGATTAAATACTATATTGGCGTGATAAATGACGACAGATAAGACAGCAATCGCCCTTAATCCGTCTATTTCTGGTCTGTATTTTATATTCATCTTAACGAGAGTTGTAAATATAAAGTTGATAGTTCAATCATGACTGAGATATGCATGATTTAACTCACAGATGGAAATATTACCTGGTATGAATGCAATAATCAGGCGGGTGATTTGTGATTCTGACTAGTACTATTTGAATGAGGTGAATCATTTTTTTTCCTGTTGTAAAGCTTACCTAAAAACACTCCAACTCCCGCCCAAATCACAGCGATTCCTGCACCAACAATTCCGACAGCAGTAAATCCTAACCCAAGACCCTCAGTCAGACCGGTAAAGAACCATCCTGTAAACATATCCCCACCACGGTAAACGACGACATCAATTACAGGTTTGGCCTTGTAGCGAGACTCCTTGTCTACTTCGGTAAACAACATCTCTCGTGCGGGTTTGGTGATGGCGTAATTTCCTGCTCGTCTTACAACTTGTAATGCGAGGAGGATAGTTATGATGGGTGAGAAAGCGAGTATTAACATGCCAGCTACAACTAGTACCGGCATGGATGCCAGGGTAAAGCCCATACCAAATCGCTTGACGACTCTTCCAGTAATAAAAAATGCAACGCCAAATGTTAATAAGTTAACGAGTAAATCTATGCTGCCCAGGATTTGGGTTCGTGTATTGCTGTCGTATATAGCTAGCAGATTTTTTTGTTCATAATAAATAAAAGTACTGATCATGGTATACAGCAGTATGAATAAGCCTATACCTAATAAATACGGATCCTGAAAAAATAATTTGTATCCGGCAATGGGATTACCTCCAATTTTTAGTGTGTCAGGATCAACCTGTAAGTCTTCATTCTGGAGATCTGTTACTTTTAATTTGGAAAGATAGTAAATGATGGGTATGGTGGTTAATATAAAAAAAGCAGAAATCAGTGTTAATCCTTCATTACCTAAGATCTGTGAAAAAAAAGTCGAAATAGCGGGTCCTGCTAGACCTCCAGCACTGGCACCTGCGGCAATGATGGCAAATAATCGTTTCGCCTGTTCACGATTAAACAGATCAGACATGTAACTCCAGAAAACTGAAAGGTGAAACAAGGCGAAGATACTCACCCAGGCATAAAAAGATTTGTCTATAAGTGTGCGGTCAGATGCGAGATCAGCACCGAATGTTAAACACACGAAGCTTATTGCAAAAAAACCGTATATTCCGGGAACCAGGTTCTTAAATTTCACCTTGGATACAACATAACCATACAGTGCAATCACAACGATACTGATGAAAAAATTCAAGGTCCACAACCAGCTGAGTTCTGCATCGGTCCAGTCACTAGGCATGGCATCACGTACATTTCTTAGTGGGTAATAGGCCGTCATCAGCATGAATACAAACATAAATGACCAGACCGTTGCCTTTACTTCATTCGGCTCAATATCCGCAAGTATCTTGACTGCGCGTTTAAGTATATTGTTTTGTTCTGACATGAATTCCCAAAGAATAGTTATTTATTCGCTGATATTACCTGTATTTAAACCTGCTGAATACTTGCCCGGTATTTAGCAATTGAATTCACTCTTAATTGATGGATTTCCACGGCTATTTCTTTACCCTTTATATTACTTGTCTCCAGGTGGCTCGTATCAATGTCTCTGGCAAGCTCAAAATACTTCATGAATTTGCTGGCCTGGGGGTAACTTTTTTCTTCAAATCCGGTCCTGCCTCTGGCGTCAGCTTCACAGGCGATCAGGAATTGCTGAAACCTTTCGGGACGCCGAAAGGCATCCATTGCTTCGAGTTTGTTAATCACGGTATCGGGTCTGAGTTCATCGACTGTGTGACATATAAAATGATACCGGCAAACCAGGATGGCAAGGTCTCGGTATTTATTTGGAATTTTTAATCGATTACAAAGTTTTTTTACTATCTTTGCCCCACGTTCTTCATGACCCTTGTGTTTTGGCAGGATGTCTTTGGATGTCGTTGCTTTTCCCAGATCATGAACCAGGGCAGCAAACCTGATTTGAGTATCATCTGTAAATTTAACTGCCTGTTGCAGGACCATCATGGTATGGATACCAGTATCAATTTCAGGGTGATGAATTTCGGGTTGTGGAACACCATACAGTGCCTGAATTTCAGGGAAGAGTTGTTCCAGGGCATTGCATTCTTTAAGGACTTCAAAAAAACGGTGGGCGTAATTATAAGTCAGGGACTTTTCGAGTTCAGTCCAGACCCGTTCTGGTACCAATGTCTTCAATTCACCCGAATCAGATATATCTTGCATCAGGTCTAATGTTTCCGGGGCAATTTTGAAGTTAAATCGTGAAGCAAAACGAGCCGTTCTTAACACGCGCAAGGGGTCTTCAGAAAAAGCAGGTGAGATATGACGCAGTATCCCTAGCTTCAAGTCTTCACGTCCGTTAAAAGGGTCAATAATATTGCCTGCGTTATCTTCAGCTATGGCATTAATGGTCAGGTCGCGCCGTGAGAGGTCCTGTTCCAGACTGACATCGGGTGAGGTATTAAAGCTAAATCCTTTATATCCTGGACCAGATTTTCGCTCTGTTCGGGCCATGGCATATTCTTCGTGTGTATCAGGGTGCAGAAATACAGGAAAATCCTTGCCCACAGGTTTGTAGCCCAAAGATGTCATTTCTTCTGGTGTACTGCCCACAATCACCCAATCTCGGTCCTTGATTTTTAGACCCAGAAGTTTGTCTCTAATTGAACCACCTACCTGATAAATATCCATAAGCTATCCAGGAAATATTAAATTATTGCTTATTTCAACACGACTATGCAGTTACAGCAACGTCGATCATTACTATTACTTACTCGGTAGAACGGAAGTGTAGAGTTTGAGATGCAGATCGACTAATGACTTCTTCTTGAGGATCGCCGGAAATGCGTATAGCTGGATCTGAATGACTTGTCTTTTAGATATTGTGGCACCACAGTTTTAATTGATACGGGTGTATCCACAAATTGCCCAAGGGTATTTTGGGTCGAAACACTGTCACAAGAAAGTGAATGATAATTGTCCATTGAAAAAGGTTTTTCGAATTTTAGTAGATTGAATATAAATCCAGCCATATCAAATTCGATAGCTTGTAGCCTTGAAAAAAAATCAGGCAAGGGAATTATCATGCGTTTTAAGCCCAGGCAGTCAACAGTAAATTTCAATAGTTCATATAATGTATATTCTTCATTTCCACAGATATCCAGTCGTTTACCGTAATAGTTATTGTCTTTCAGAGTTTGTGCCATGGCACTCGTCAGGTCGTCGATATATACCGGTGCAAATCTGGCATCAGGACATGCTAATGGGAATACTCCGGGAATTAGTTTTAATAGTGTGGCAAAACGGTTAAAAAAACTATCTTCAGGACCAAAAATGACTGATGGTCTGAAACTGGTAGTCAATATACCATCTGCTTCGTGGACCAGATTTTCCGCCTCACCTTTAGTTCTAAGATAATGACTGGCTCCACTTGTGTCCGCATTCAAAGCACTCATGTGTAATAATCTTTTAATACCCAGCGATTGACACGCACTTATGACAGATCTGGTTAAATCAACATGTGCCTTTTTAAATCCTTCTCCATTTGTGCCCTTTTCATTGAGAATACCAACCAGATTAATCACTGCATCACATCCTGTTAAATGTTCTGTGAGATGCGATTCGTCATATACATTGGTTTCAATTAAATCCAGGTTTGGCAATAGGATTAGATTTTCTTTATGTGCCTCTCGATCACGAGTAAGTATCTTGAGGTGATATCCTTGCCCGGCAAGCCTGTTGGCTAGTCGACGACCCACGAAGCCCGTTCCACCCAAGATTCCAATAGTCTTAATTATCATTAGATTATAGTCCTGAAATATTTTCAGATGCGAGACACGATAATCCCGAAGACGCTAATTGCGCCTTTGGCGATACAGTTGTCATGCGCTGGTTAATTCTAGTAATTTGATTATTTAATCGCCAGTCATAAATTGTGGCAAAAAACAATATTCTGGCGACGTACTTCCTGGTTTCATTATAAGGTATTTGTTCAACCCATATATCCGGTTCTACACATCCGTCCACAGGCAACCATCTCGCAACCGCGTTAGGACCAGCATTATAAGAGGCAGTCGCCAGTATTACGCTATTGAAACGATCATATACCTTCTTTAAATAAGCTGTGCCAATCGTAATATTTTTGTCTGGTTCCAATAGATATCGGTTTTCATATGTTCTAAATTTAATTGCCTTTGCTGTTTCTCTTCCGGTTGCAGGCATAATCTGCATCAATCCAAGAGCACCTGAAGGTGATCTTGCATCAGACATGAACGCACTTTCTGCCCTGGTTAATGCATATATCCATCCAAGATCCAGACCACGCATTTCAGAATATTTTTTCATCTGATCTTGAAATACAACAGGAAATCTTAGAATCAAATCATCATATGATTGTGCTTTTCCCAATGTAAGAATGGTTCTGTCATGCCAGCCCCAGTTTGATGCAATCATTGCTGCTACCTGAAGTTCATATTTTGACTGCTTGCTAACAACTGTATTCCATTCTCGTCTTGCGAAATATTTATTTCCTATATAGAACAATTCACGTGCTCTTTTAACGCCAGGTTGGGCAGAGACCTCATTCCAGGTTTCCAGGTCTTCAGGAAGAGAACGGTGATCCATCGTATAGTCTGCCATGATTCTGTCTGCTGAAAGGAAACCATAATAATCTCTTTCGCCGGCAAGCTTTTGGTAGATAATTTCAGATTCAGTCTTATCGCCTGTCTGCTCTAATGCACGAGCACGCCAGTACTGCCATCTCAGCTTGATAGCCTCATCGGGAGCTTCTCCCTCTGTCCATTTGATTAATGCCTGCCAATCTTTATTTTGGAGTGCATCTTTAAGTCGCCAGTGAAATATGGTCTCGTCTACATGCTGGTTATCAATGGCATCCAGCAGTTCCTGGGACCTGGGATGTTTTCCTATTACAGATCGTATCGCTAATGTGCGCTCAATTTCTACTATCTGTTTATCGTTAAATGCGTAATTTGATTTCAGGCTATCCCACCGATTGATTGCCGTATCAATATTTGATGAAGCAAGTCGCCTCATTCCATGGGCAAGAATATCTCGTGCGATAGGTATATCTTCGTATTGTGGATTCCTTGTGCCGCTTGCAGGGTTACGATAGGTGGATATCCATCTATTAACCCATGTCTGATCAGGCTCACTTAATTTCCCGGATAAATATTTAGCAAGACTTGTTTCATTATTTTTCATTGAAAGCCTGATGCGCTCCCAGATTAACTCGGGAGTCATCAGATCACTATTGTATAAGAGTGCGAATGCCGGATCGCAAATTTCAGGTTGTGATTTTCCTGCAAGCCAGACAGAGCGGGCATCTTCTAATAGATATGCCTGATTATCAGTCTTTATTCTTGCGAGTAATTGGTAACACTGAAGTTCAGTGTCATTTAGAGGTAAGTAGTTTTCAATAAAAATTTGCCATTGAGCACTACGTGCTAGATAGCGTAACCAGCGTTTTCTTAAATCATTAGCAACTGGCAGGTCGCTGTATTTATCCAGGAACTGAATAATGTCCTCTTTATCAATGCTGGAGATGCGAGGGCTGATGTAATTATAGATAAGGTAAGGATATAAGGGATATTCAATTAAACCACCGGTTAGTTTTTTAAAGCTTGAAATCTCACCAGCATTCAATGCTTTTTGTGCCTGTAGATATTGATTGCGTTGCTGCTCAATGTCCTGTTGGGCGTAGACAGGCAGGAGATAGGATGTCCATAACAACACCAGCATTAAAATACGAATGCTTAGACGAATAATTAAAGAGTTTTCAGTCGTTTTTATGTTCAAGTGAGTCCTACCCCAAATTCCAGCGCAACCATTTCATATTTCACCTATTCTACTTAATGAATTTAGCAAAGATAAGTATATTTACATCACACTTACACCCTTGAAGAACTGCCCGGTAGTTTATGGTACTGATACAAGATAAATTTATAGAAAACAGAGACTTGCCCTCACTATGTCTGGACAAATCTTTTAGTGATTTTAAGATCGTCAATAAACATGAAGATGAGTCAGCCGTACCAGGCACAGGAAAAAAAATGATATGCCGCCAGTGCCAATCAATTATTACGTCCCGTAATGACCTGGTTTTTGTGCTAGGTAGCAATATCCACAGCAAGATCAATCCAGCTGGTTTTGCCTATCAATTCGAATGCTATTCCAGGGCTCCGGGATGCGTAGTTACCGGTGAACCAAGCGCAGAATATAGTTGGTTTAGTGGCTATCTTTGGCAGATGGCATTTTGTGAAAAATGTTCTGAACACCTTGGTTGGTTTTTCAAAGGTGATACTCGATTCTATGGATTAATAAAGGGACATATTATTGAACAGCTGTTCGAATAATTTATTCAATGCGGTTAAGCAATTCCACCCTGTCTTTAATCTGCTTATTGTTCCATACCAATTCTTCCCACCCACTACAATGTTGGATAATTATAGAGCTTAAGGCATCAATGTGACTTTTACTGTCATTGAGGGCAGGAATATAGGTGAATTTTTTGCCTCCTGCGTTCAGATAACGAGTTCGATACTGTATCTGTATCTCTTCGAGGGTCTCAAGACAGTCGGCAGAAAATCCGGGGCAGATAACATTAACATTTGTTATCCCATTATTGGCCCAATCTTCCAACACGACATCAGTATATGGTTGCAACCATTCCATAGGTCCAAATCTGGATTGAAAGGCGACAGACCAGAGTGAATCATCCAGTGCCAGCTTTTCCGCTACCAGGCGTGCAGTTTTTTGACATTCGCAAAAATAAGGATCCCCTGATTCAAAATATTTTTTTGGTAGGCCATGGAACGAAAATAATAATTTTTCCGGTTGGCCATTTTTGTCCCATTCTGATTTGATGCTTTGTGCTAATGCTGAGATAAAACCAGCGTTGTCGTGATAATGATTTATAAACCTGACTTCCGGGATCCATCGCCAGGATTGAAGCTCTTTACTGACAGCATCAAATGTTGAGGCTGTGGTGGTAGCCGAATAGTGAGGATATAGTGGGAAAACTAATAATCTTTGTACGTTTGCTTCACGTAGCTTCTGTAACGCCGACTTGATGGACGGATTACCATACCGCATAGCAATTTCAATTTTAAAAGGATAATTCAGTGACTCAGAGAGATTCTTTTCAATAGCCTCGGCTTGTTTTTGCAGATTAACTGTTAATGGAGACCCTTCGTTTGTCCAGATTTTTGCATAAGCATGTGCCAAACGTCTGGGTCTTAACGTGAGTATGATTCCATACAGAATTGGCCACCAGATTATACGAGGTGTTTCTATCACACGAATATCATTTAAAAATTCAGCAAGGTATCGCCTGATACTCCCGGTCGTTGGTGAATCGGGGGAGCCCAGGTTTGTGAGGAGTATGCCCGTTAGTGGTTTTGAATCATGTGGTATTTTTGAGCTGTTTTTAAATTGAGGCATTATTGTCCTTTTTTATTACATAATATCTGTTTGTAATTATTTTTCCCTGAAGAATTTAATTTCAGTTTGAATTCTTTGACTGATGTTCTCTCAGTACCTTACGGTATTCGTTGTAAATTTTAATACAGATATCACCTAATTCTGATTTTTCATCTATATTATCTACATAAAACCGGACCATAGAACGCATAGTGCCCTCAACCTGTCCTGTGCTGGCCGGTGGTTCAGTTTTTTTTTGAATTCGTTTTAAATACTTTAATAAAAACCACGCTGTTGAATGGGATTCTGGATCATTTTTATCGATGGTTTTGATATATCCGGTCACCATAACCCTTAGACTGTCAAAATGTACGTTTTGCATTACATTAGAATTCTTTAAGAGCCTGTATAGGTGGCGTATATAATACACGTCGGGTACCCGCCAGACCTACAGTAATAATGATAGCTGTACAAATGACAGGCGCGATAATCCACAAACGGTAATCGATAGTCACATCCAGATTAAACACAAATTTTGCCAGTAGTAGTTCAACGAAAGAGGCTGATAAGGCCGCGAGAAATCCTGCGATGAGCCCGATGCATAAAAACTCCATAATTAAACCCAATCTGATTTGCCTTCTTGATGCACCTATACTGCTAAGAAGTGCAGACTCATAACTACGCTCTGAGTGCGTAGTCTGTAGCGCAGAAATTAAGACAACTATCCCTGCAAGGATAGTAAACCCAAACACAAATTCAACTGTTGATACCACCTGGTCCATGATTTTTCTAACTTCGCGAATCAGAGCATCTACATCAAAAACTGTAACACTGGGAAAACGTTTAACCAGATCAATTATAATATTTTTCTTTTCAGCAGGAAGATAAAAACTGGTTACATAACTGGCTGGATAAGCATCCAACAAACTCGGGCTGGCGAGGACAAAGAAATTTACGTTAAATGAGTCCCAGTCTACCTTTCGCAGGCTGGAAATCCTGCCGCTCACTTCCTTACCCGCGACCATAAACGTAAGTGTATCATTGAGTGTTACACCTAATTCATTGGCAAATTCTTCTTCCAGGGACCACTGATTTGTGTCTGTGTTTTCGATGTCCCACCATTCCCCTGCTGTTAGGGTATTGGCGCTTGGTAAATCTTGTGAAAAAGAAAGATTATACGCTCGTCTGGCCCACCTCCTGGCTTCAGCCGTAGTGAAGTTTTCTTCCACTATTTTCTCATTATTAATAGCAGATAATCTTCCTCTTATCATTGGATACAGGGCGGTGCTTGTTTGATTTTCATTACCCAGAAATGCCTGAACCTGTGGAACATCGGTATCTTGAATATTTATCAGAAAATAATTTGGCGTGCCATCTGGAATTCGGTCTCGCCAGGAGTCCAGAAGGTCTGTTCTCACCAGGGTTAATAACAGCATGACCATAATCCCCAGTCCTATCCCCAGAATCTGAGCAATACTCAAATTTGCCCTTCTCACTACATTTGCAAGACCGAACCGAAATGCAAAACCGACCCTCGCTCGAAAGTGGTTTAATATCCTGATTAATAAAAATGCCCCGACAGTTAGAATTATTGCCGTTAGTAATATGCCAATAAAGGACAGTCCTGTGAGTTTAATGTTTCCCGACTGCCATGGCGTGAGTAATGCCAAACAGAGAATAGCCGCGCTATAACAACTCACACTGCTTAGCGGAAGCGGGTTTAAATCTCTTCGAAAGACCCTTAATGGTGCGACGTTTTTCAGACGGAGTACTTGTGGCAATGCAAACCCCATTACTGTAATAACTCCTGCCATAAGTCCGTATGCTATTGGAAATAATGATGCATCTGGTAATTGAGTGTTACTCATACCAGTTAGCATATATGCCAGCGCATGTTGGGCAATGAATCCAACAGCACAGCCAATCAGGCTACTACCAATGGATAGTATGAGTAGTTGGCTTATATATATTTTATTGATAGTGTCCTGGACCGCACCAAGACAGCGCATAATGGCGCAATTGTCAAAGTGCCTGATGACAAATTGCTGGGCAGACAGGGCAACAGCGAGACCGGCCAAAGCGATACTCACCAGTACTGCCAGACCTAAAAATTGTTCAGCTCTTTCAAGGGCAGATCGCAATTCAGGGCGGGCATCGCGAATGCCCTGAATTCTAAGGTCTGTACCCTGGTTTATCGTTTGACGATATTTTTCAATAAGAGAACTTTCACCTCCAACTAAAAAACGGTATTCAACCCGACTGGCAGGTAGTATCAAATTCGTTGCATGAATATCTGCAAGGTTCATCAATAATCTTGGCGCCATGTTGAACATATCACCACCACGGTCAGGCTCATAGGTCAGTACTTTTGAAACAGTAAATTGTGATGCACCAACATTAATTCTTGAGCCAATTTCAAGGTTGAGAGTTTGGAATAATCTGCTGTCTACCCAGACACTAGTCGGGTCTGGTATCGATGTAGAAACAGTTTCCTCATCCAATATTCCATTGGAGGTCTTCAGTTGTCCCCGGATTGGATAACTATCATCCACCGCCTTGATTTCCGCCATCTGTAATTGGTCATTTGCTCTGACCATACTGCGCATACTGATAATATTTCCTGTTACCAGGCCCAGGTCTTTTGCTGTTGTGACGATTTGTTCTGGTATAGGTAAACGGGATTCCAGAACAAGATCCGCTGCAAGCAATTGTGTGGCCTGGATCTGGGTTGCTTGTTTCACTCGGTCTGTAAAAAAGCTTACTGAAGTCACACTGGCGACAGCGACAATTATTGCAATCGCTATTAATCGCATTTCCCCAGCTCGCCAATCACGCCTGAAAGCAGATAACGCAAAGACAAACGTATTCATGTGTTCTCTTTTACGATTTGCCCACCTTCCAGTGTTAACGTACGGTTACAGTGAGTAGCAATGGCTGGGTCATGGGTAACCAGGATCAAGGTTGTTCCATGTTGCGAATTAAGATGGAAAATAAGATCAATGATCGTTTTCGCTGTTTTCTGATCCAGATTTCCGGTGGGTTCATCTGCAAATAATATATCGGGTTCGGATACGAATGCTCTTGCTATAGCAACTCGTTGTTGTTCTCCTCCAGAAAGTTGATTTGGATAGTGATGTACACGGTCTTTGAGTCCAACTTCTTCAAGTCTATTTAAGGCGATATCGGCCCCATTTCGTTCACCCGCTAACTCAAGGGGTAGTAACACATTTTCCAGTGCTGTAAGGCTTTTTAACAGTTGAAATGATTGAAATACAAAGCCAACTTTTTTATTTCTTAAACGTGCTCTACCATCTTCATCCAGAGAATTAAGATCTGTACCATTAAATAATACTCGTCCGTAAGTTGAAACATCCAGGCCTGCCAATAGTCCAAGTAGTGTAGACTTGCCCGATCCGGAAACGCCGACTATGGCAAGACTATCTCCACGAATTACGGAGATATTGATATCATTCAGGATGGTTAGTTGGCCAGCTGGGCTTGTAACTTGCTTTCCCAGATGTTCAGACTGCAAAATAATGTCAGAGGTGTTATTCATGATATATAAACTGTTTTTTACATGCTTACTTTTGTTTAGTTTAAATGCACAGACACAGGATAAAACTATATTGGTTCTGGCAGATAGTTTAAGTGCCAGTTATGGAATAGCAATTGAAGATGGTTGGGTCTCATTGTTGCAAAATCGCTTAAATGAGCAAGGCTACACTTACAAGGTTTTTAATGCCAGTATAAGTGGAGACACAACACATGGTGCAAAATCCAGATTGGATGATATTTTAAACGAAATGAAGCCTGATATCACAATTTTGGAACTCGGTGGAAACGATGGTCTGAGGGGCCTTCCAATATCAGAGATTAAATCCAACCTGGAAGTAATTATTCAATTTTTAAAGGCAGAGCACAGCGAGGTATTGCTTGTTCCCATGTTGCTTCCACCAAATTATGGGAAATTTTATATCGATCAGTTTACTTCCATATATACAGACCTGGCTGAGGAAACGGATGTTAAATTAAGTAAATTTATTCTCGAGGACATCGCAAATAAACCCGAGTTAATGCAGAACGATGGCATCCATCCTAAGGCTGAGGCACAAATAATGATGTTAGATAATATCTGGCCAGACCTAGTAAGTATGCTGATTAAAGAGTGAATTTTTGAATGAAATATTGTGGGGAATGCGGTTCACAAGTTGAGTTAGTCATCCCAAAAGACGATAACCGTCATCGTCATGTGTGTCTGAGTTGTAAAACTATCCATTATTACAATCCAAAGATTGTGGCTGGATGCATTCCCGATTTGGATGGGAAAATTCTGTTATGCAAACGCGCAATAGAGCCACAATATGGCAAATGGACCTTACCGGCGGGATTTATGGAAAATGGTGAGTCTACTACCCAGGCTGCTGTTCGAGAAACCTTAGAAGAAGCAAATGCAATGGTGGAAATACAGGATTTATATACCGTTATAAACTTGCCCCATGTCAATCAGGTATATCTGATTTATCGTGCCAAATTATCAGATGAAGGGTACTCCTCAGGTGTTGAGAGTCTGGAAGTCGATTTATATGCTGAAGCTGATGTTCCCTGGGAACATCTGGCATTTCCGGTGATTAGAGAAACACTCAGCTTGTATTTTGAAGATAAGCGTGCCGGAAATTTTAAGATCCGAACCGGAGAAATTCTTAAGAAAGAAGAAGGCTATGAAATGCGTCTACACACCTGATTAATCTAAAGGTATCCATCTCCCAAAACTGCATTCATATTTTTTTCCTTCCGAAATGACTTTTTGTCCCTGCGGGTATTCAACATCATTCCAGGAACACTTCTGATCCAGCTCTGACATCTGTACAGTTGCCTCATCGCTAGTTGGCCCAAGAATTTCGGAATTCTTTTTTGATGGATCAATCGCGTCTACATCTATTGGATCAGCCTTTTTGGTCCTCCTTGTGTGGTTTCATCTGGTCATCATAATATTAACATTTATAAACCGCTAGGGTTTTGCACAGGAGTTTTTCAAAAATTGAGAAATTTATTACTTGAATTCCATACCAGGATGGTTATCGTAACGCCTCGTTTATACTTGGGTAATCAATAAGAAAATCAAATCGGAGAATATTTATGATAAATCCGCATGGATCAGCTGACTTAATGCCACTTTACGTTTCTGATCAAAATGAAGCCAAACGTTTGCTTGAAGAGGTAAAATCCCTTCCCAGCTTGTTAGTGAATTCTGCTGTGGCCGCAAATGCAGTGATGCTTGGAGCAGGTTATTTCAACCCTTTGAAAGGGTATATGAACCTTGCAGATACCATGAGTATCGCTGAAGACATGAAAATGAAGGATGGGCTTTTCTGGCCAGTACCTATTGTAAACAGGACAAACGACATTTCATCTATCGAAAATGCAGGTCGAATTGCATTGTTGGATCCAAATGTAGAAGGAAATCCAGTGATTGCCATACAGGACGTCGAGTCCATTGAAACCATCAAAGGCGATCAACTCCATACCATCACAGAAAAAATATTTGGTACTACAGACAAGGACCATCCAGGAGTTGGAACATTTCTTTCTCAGGGAAAATATTTAATTGCAGGACCGATACAAGTATTAAATTACAGTTATTTTGACGGAGAGTTTCCAGATACTTTCAGGACAGCAGTGCAAATTCGCGATGATATTGCCAAAAAGGGATGGGAAACTGTTGTTGCATTTCAAACTCGTAACCCCATGCATCGGGCGCATGAAGAACTCTGTAAAATGGCCAGTGAAGCAGTTAACGCCGATGGAATATTGATTCATATGCTGCTTGGCAAGCTAAAAAAAGGAGATATCCCGGCAGATGTGCGTGATGCTGCGATTCGTAAAATGGTTGAATTATATTTCCCTGCCGATACGGTAATGGTAACCGGCTATGGGTTTGATATGTTGTATGCCGGTCCAAGGGAAGCTTTGCTGCACGCAGTATTCAGACAGAACGCCGGTTGTACACATTTAATTGTAGGGCGTGATCATGCCGGCGTGGGGAGTTATTATGGCCCGTTTGATGCCCAGACGATCTTTGATTCTCTGCCCCCAGATGCCTTAAAAATTAAAATCTTTAATGCCGATCACACAGCATATTCCAAAAAACTTAATAAGGTCGTCATGATGCGAGATGTGCCTGATCATTCCCAGGATGATTTTGTATTGCTTTCAGGTACTAAAGTAAGGGATATGTTGGCTGCAGGTGAGGACCTTCCAGAGGAATTTGCTCGACCGGAAGTGGCCCATATTCTCATGGCGTACTACCAGAGCGAAGCCGAAGCATAAGAATCTTCCCTTAGATATTGACTCTGCAGGAAAATCCGCTATATTACTAGCACTCACTTAACATGAGTGCTAATAATTCTCATTAGTTACTTAAAAATCAATGGTTTATAAATACGGAGGTTCAAATAATGAAAATTCGACCATTACATGATCGTGTGATCGTCAAGCGAATTGAGGAGGGGAAAACCTCTCCTGGTGGGATTGTTATTCCCGATAGTGCCGCAGAAAAGCCCATACAGGGAGAAATAATCGCGGTTGGGAATGGCAAAATCCTGGAAAACGGTGAAGTTCGAGCGCTGGATGTCAAGAAGGGTGACACTATCCTTTTTGGAAAATATTCCGGTACCGAAGTAAAGATTGACGGAGATGAACTCCTGGTGCTTCGTGAAGACGACATCATGGGCGTTATAGAATAAAACAATTGGAGGTTAGTAATCATGGCAGCTAAAGAAGTAAAATTTGGTGATGACGCCCGGACTCGCATGGCGAAGGGTGTCAATATTCTGGCCAATGCGGTAAAGCAGACACTTGGTCCAAAGGGACGTAACGTTGTCCTTGAAAAAAGTTTTGGGGCACCAACGGTAACTAAAGATGGTGTTTCCGTGGCCAAGGAAATAGAACTAGAAGATAAATTTGAAAATATGGGCGCACAGATGGTCAAGGAAGTCGCTTCCAAGACATCAGATGTCGCTGGTGATGGCACAACGACTGCAACAGTATTAGCACAGTCTATCGTTCGTGAAGGTTTAAAGGCAGTCACATCTGGACATAACCCCATGGATGTAAAGCGTGGTGTAGATGCTGGTGTACTGGCAGCCGTTGCCGAGTTGGCAAAACTGTCTAAACCTTGTGAAGACAGCAAGGCCATTGCACAGGTTGGTACTATTTCAGCTAACTCTGATGAGTCCATAGGCGACAGGATTGCAGAAGCCATGGATAAAGTTGGTAAAGAGGGTGTTATAACGGTTGAAGAAGGATCCAGCCTGGAAGATGAATTGGAAGTGGTTGAAGGTATGCAGTTTGATCGCGGTTATCTTTCTCCTTACTTCATTAATAATCAAGAAACCATGAGTGTAGAACTGGATGAGCCTTATGTCCTTTTACATGATAAGAAGATTTCCAATGTTCGTGATCTTCTTCCTGTATTGGAAGGTGTGGCAAAATCTGGCAAGCCCTTGTTGATTATCGCTGAAGATATTGAAGGCGAAGCACTAGCAACCCTGGTTGTGAATAATATGCGTGGTATTGTTAAGGTATCTGCTGTTAAGGCACCTGGTTTTGGTGATCGCCGTAAGGCTATGTTGGAAGACATCGCAATTTTAACAGGTGGAACGGTTATCGCTGAAGAAGTTGGTCTGTCACTTGAAAAAGCGACGCTGGATGATCTAGGTAGTGCGAAACGTGTCCAGGTAACCAAGGAAAATACCACTATTATTGATGGTGCAGGTAAATCCGAGGATATACAGGGCCGTGTCAAACAGATCCGTCAGCAGATTGAAGAAACAACCTCTGATTATGATCGTGAGAAGTTGCAAGAGCGCGTTGCCAAACTGGCAGGTGGTGTTGCGGTGATCAAGGTCGGTGCTTCAACAGAAATTGAAATGAAAGAGAAGAAGGCCCGCGTTGAAGATGCATTACATTCAACACGTGCTGCGGTTGAAGAAGGTGTTGTTCCCGGTGGTGGTGTTGCCCTGGTTAGAGCCAAGGCTGCAGTTGCCAAGGTCAAGGGCAAGAATGCCGATCAGGATACAGGTATCAAGATCCTGTTACGGGCACTGGAAGAGCCACTTCGTCAAATTGTTACCAATGCCGGTGATGAGGCCTCTGTGGTCCTTAACAAGGTTGAAGAAGGCAAGGGTAATTTTGGTTACAACGCCCAGACAGGTGAATATGGAGACATGATTGAGATGGGTATTTTAGACCCCACTAAGGTGTCTCGTTTTGCATTGCAAAACGCTGCATCTGTGGCTTCCCTGATCCTGACTACTGAGGCCATGGTGGCCGAATTGCCTAAGGAAGATGGTCCGGCAATGGGTGGTGGCGACATGGGTGGTATGGGTGGTATGGGCGGTATGGGTGGAATGATGTAATTCATCCGGTATACCTTTGTACCTGGAAAAACCCGCCTTATGGCGGGTTTTTCTTTTTATGATTTGTAAATCACAGAACTGGTCACACTAACTTGCAAGTTCTGAACAGGTCGATGAACCGATTCAAATGACTGTAATATCTATTCTCCTTAAAAAAAATTGTTGATGATTGTTGTCAAGTTTGCGATGGAACCAGCCATTCTAAACAAGGCAATATCGGTGTCAGGGAGACGGTTGTCAGCCTGGTGAATCTTTTACTATTTATTTATCACTGAATCTGGAAAAAGAATTGCTTAATGATACTCTCGAAACATACGCGAACTATGTCTGGTGCTTTAAGGGGGCAGTCTTTTTCTCTAACTGGTATAGACTGCAACTGGTGTTCATTGAGCGATGCTTTTGAGAATAGAATTGCAGGCGGATGCGGATAATATCATCATTTAATTTGAATCGCCTGACGGTCAGTCTTGTTATTCAACGCGAATCAGATCACCCGGTAGGTGTTTGGGAAGAGTAGATATCATGTGGATCGTAGCTGTGAGGTGTTACAGCGGAATGTGCATGCATCTAGATACGCTGGGCAGTATTGCAAGCAGCTTGTAAGCCAGTGTTTGGAGCCCGTGAATTAAAAGAGCCTATTGTTAGGACTTGGAAAATTTACCGTCTAAGAAACCCGGGATTGGGGCGGATAATTCTGTATTACTGACGCTTCATAGCGTCAAAGAATTCTAAATTGCTCTTGGTAGACTTAAGCCTCTCAAGAAGAAATTCCATTGCAGCCAGTGGTTCCATTGGGTGTAGCAGTTTGCGGAGGATCCAGACCTTCTGTAAATCATTTTTGTCTGTCAGCAGTTCTTCTCGCCTGGTGCCGGATCTATTAATGTGTATCGCAGGATAAATACGCTTTTCTGCAATCTCACGATCCAGATGTAATTCCATATTGCCTGTACCTTTGAACTCTTCGTAGATAACGTCGTCCATTCTCGAGCCGGTATCTACCAGTGCAGTGGCGATTATTGTCAGGCTTCCACCTTCTTCAATATTTCTTGCAGCACCAAAAAATCGTTTTGGTTTTTGTAGGGCGTTTGCATCGACACCACCTGTTAGCACTTTTCCTGATGCCGGGACTACTGTGTTATAGGCCCTGGCAAGACGAGTAATTGAGTCCAGTAAAATCACCACGTCCTTTTTGTGTTCTGTTAGACGTTTTGCCCGTGCAATAACCATTTCAGCCACCTGGACGTGACGGCTTGCGGGTTCATCAAATGTGCTGGAGATGACTTCACCTTTAACGGAACGGGACATTTCAGTCACTTCTTCGGGTCGCTCGTCAATCAGTAATACGATCAGGTGACATTCAGGATGATTATGGGTTATCGATTGGGCAATAGACTGCAGGATCATGGTCTTACCTGCCTTAGGAGGCGAAACTATCAGTCCCCTTTGTCCTTTGCCTATAGGCGCCGCCAGGTCGATAATCCTTGGGGTTAAATCCTCTGTACTGCCGTTGCCGATTTCCAGGTTTAAGCGCTCATTAGCAAATAGCGGTGTTAAATTTTCAAACAGTATTTTATTTTTTGCTTTTTCAGGGGATTCAAAATTAATTTCTGCCACTTTTAAAAGTGCAAAGTATCTTTCACCGTCTTTTGGAGGACGAATCTTGCCTTCAATATTATCGCCGGTTCTTAGATTGAATCGGCGAATCTGGCTTGGTGAGACATAAATATCATCTGGTCCAGCAAGATAAGAACTATCAGCAGATCTCAGAAAACCAAAACCATCTTGCAGTATCTCTAGTACACCGCTACCGGAAATGTCTTCGCCTTTTTTGGCATGCGCCTTGAGAATTTCGAAGATAACGTCTTGTTTACGTGACCTTGCCAGGCCATCCAGCCCAAGAGTTTCTGAGAGTTTTATAAGTTCTGATGCAGGTTGTTGCTTCAATTCTGTTAGGTTCATAGATTACGGATATGCTAGTTAGTTGGATTAGGTTAAGTTATTTTGTTTAAGCGTGGAGAAGCCCGATTAATGAGGCCTTGCTAATTTAAATTGAGGGAATTTCGGTTACTGAAGGTTTTATTAATATTTAAATTAACACGAGCGTTCCGCCGCGTTTTGCAAATGTATAGCGTTTAAATGACGCTGTCAATAAAAGCTGATAACTGTGATTTTGACAATGCACCTACTTTTGTACCTGCTACTACACCATCTTTAAATATCATCAGAGTAGGTATACCGCGAACAGCGTATTTCTGCGGTGTTTCGCGATTTTCATCAATATTTATTTTTGCCACAGTCAATTTATCACCATATTCGTCCGCGATTTCATCGAGTATTGGGGCAATCATTTTGCAGGGGCCACACCATTCTGCCCAATAATCCACCAGGACAGGACCTCCAGAATTTAGTACCTGTTCTTCAAAGTCTGCATCGGAGACGTAAATTATTCCTTCACCCATTATCTTATTTTACCTTAGTTTCTTAAAGGGGGTACATTTCATCAGAAATCCATGCACGAATGCAAGTGACTTGTGCTAATTAATTGTTAAGGGAAAATTATAGAATATGTTGATGTCACTAAAATCGACAAAAGAATATACACAAATGACAAAATCACTGGTGTATAATTGAGCGCCAATATAGCACTCCAATCGGAAACAACTACACCCTTATGTGTATAATTCTAAAGCGTTTACGAATAAGTATATTTATTATCTTACTCATGATTACGGCTTCTTGTGGTCAAAAAGGTGATTTATATCTTCCGGACGAACCAAGTTCTTTATCAACAATATATAGATTCTAATGCAGGATTTTCATTATTCAAATGGCACATTTTATGCTGAAGGTGTGTCACTCAATGACATACACGAGCAATATAGTACTCCTTGTTTCATTTATAGCAGGGCCGCTATAGAAAGGCAGTGGGGCTTATATAACGATGCATTCGGGGACCGGAATCATTGTATTTGTTATGCAGTAAAGGCAAATGGAAATATTGCCATACTCAATTTACTTGCTCGCTTAGGATCAGGTTTCGATATTGTTTCAGTTGGAGAATTACAAAGGGTAATCAAAGCAGGTGGTGACCCAGGCAAGGTCGTTTTTTCCGGTGTGGGTAAGCGACCTGATGAGATACGTGCCGCACTACAGGCAGGGGTAAAATGCCTGAATGTAGAGTCCATATCTGAGTTGACTGTAATAAATGACATTGCAGGTGATATGCAATGCAAAGCGCCGGTATCATTAAGGATCAATCCGGATGTGGATCCATTGACACACCCCTACATTTCTACTGGTTTAAAAGAAAATAAATTTGGTATTTCCTACGAAGAAGCCGAAGCAGTTTATTCTCAGGCGTCCTGTTTATCCCATATTGAGGTAGTGGGAATTGATTGTCACATCGGGTCACAGATTACCGACATGGATCCTTATCTTGATGCTATGGACAAGTTGATATCTTTGGTGAATTTACTAAGTGACAAGGGAATACAGATTCAACACGTGGACCTGGGTGGGGGCCTGGGTATCAATTACAAGGATGAAGCACCTCCATCCCCCGATGAATTTGTATCAGCCATATGTGGCAAAATGAAAGATTCCAATATTGAAATTTTAATTGAGCCGGGCAGGTCTATTGTTGGTAACGCTGGATTATTACTAAGCCAGGTTTTATACATAAAACAAAATGGGGATAAAAATTTTGCGATTATAGATGCTGCAATGAATGACTTGATTAGGCCGGTTCTCTATGATGCCTGGCAGAAAATTGTCCCTGTTAATGAAGTGTCTGAGGTAGAGGAAAAACAATACGATATTGTTGGGCCAGTGTGTGAATCAGGAGATTTCCTGGGTTTAGATCGTTCGCTATCGATTAGTGAAGGTGACACTATCGCCATACTTGGCGTTGGCGCATATGGCTTTGTGATGAGTTCAAATTACAATGCCAGACCACGTGCTGCCGAAATCATGGTGGATGGGGATGAGGTTTATGAAATACAAAGACGGGAAACACTGGAAGATCTTTACGAACGGGAAATGATCCTGCCATAATAAGAACCGGATAAAAGAACAAACTTCTGGAGAACTATCTTGGTGCATGCTTCTGGATGTTTGCACCATAGTAGTGCAGATTATTTCACTATTGAATTCTAACACATTGTTTTTATTAGCATAATTTCTATCATGCCGATGGCATAGTTCATGCTTAATAGTGAGTAGATAACTCGTTATTTATGCGGGTTGTGTTAAAAATAATAAAGATATATACAAGTTATAACAAGACTGAGGAGAGCAAATATGTCGAATACCAAGGTGCAGGAGCTGATAAACGAGCATGAGGCGGTCTATGCCGATTTACGCTTTTGTGATACTCGAGGAAAAGAACAGCACGTCACCGTACCTGTTTCACAAATTAACAAAGAATTTTTTGAAGAGGGGAAAATGTTTGATGGTTCATCCATTGCTGGATGGAAAGGTATCAATGAATCAGACATGGTTTTGATGCCCGATGATGAATCTGCTTTCCTCGACCCATTTTATGATGACCCAACCATTGTAGTTCGATGCGATGTTCTTGAGCCTCATACGATGCAAGGTTATTCACGTGACCCTCGCTCACTGGCCAAGCGTGCTGAAGAATATTTAAAATCCACTGGCATTGCAGATACAGCATTCTTTGGTCCTGAGCCAGAATTTTTTATCTTTGATGAGGCAAGATGGGGTGACAACCTGAACAGTGCATTTTATGAAGTTGATTCTGATGAAGGTTCCTGGAACAGCGACCATCCATACGAAGATGCAAACACTGGTCACCGCCCAGGGGTAAAAGGCGGTTATTTTCCAGTCCCACCGGTTGATTCACAACAAAATATCCGATCTGCAATTTGTTCGACCTTAGAAGAAATAGGTATCGAAGTCGAAGTGCATCATCATGAAGTTGCTACCGCAGGTCAGGGTGAAATTGGTACAAAATTTAGAACCCTGACAAGAAAAGCAGATGAAATGTTAATGCTGAAATATTGTGTTCTTAATATTGCCCATGGATATGGTAAGACTGCTACATTTATGCCCAAACCCCTTGTTGGTGATAACGGTAATGGTATGCATGTTCATCAATCACTGGCAAAAGATGGTGAAAATCTTTTCAGTGGTGATAAATATGGTGGCCTGTCCGACACTGCCTTGTATTACATCGGTGGTATCTTTAAGCATGCACGGGCAATCAATGCGTTTACCAATGCTAGTACTAATAGTTACAAGCGACTGGTGCCAGGATTTGAAGCACCGACATTACTTGCTTATTCAGCAAGGAATCGGTCCGCTTCGTGTCGTATTCCATTTGTATCTAATCCAAAAGCACGTCGCATTGAAATGAGGTTTCCGGATTCGTGCGGTAATCCTTACTTTACTTTTGCTGCATTGATGATGGCCGGACTGGATGGAATTCAAAACAAAATCGACCCCGGCGCCCCCATGGAGAAGGACCTGTACGATTTGCCCCCTGAAGAAGAGCAAGATATTCCAACAGTGTGTTCTTCCCTGGAGATGGCACTTGAAGCCCTTGATGCAGATCGTGAATTTCTCAAAGCGGGTGATGTATTTAGCGATGATTTAATTGATGGATATATAAGCCTGAAAATGGATGAGGTAACACGTTTTAGAATGACGACTCATCCGGTTGAATTTTCGATGTACTACAGTCTGTAACACGCATATATAGTTAATATAAGCCCCCTTAAATAAGGGGGTTTTTTTTTGAGGCAAGAAATAGTTCACAGGAACTAATATTTGGTTGTTCCTGTCTAGACTATCATCTATGCTTGATTTCATGAAAACGAGTCTTCTTCTTTTATGCTGGGTTTTTGCAGTAACTGTAATGGCTACTGATGTCTATATGACAGTAGATGAAAATGGTAATGCAACGTTTACAGATCAAGCAGTAGAGGGATCGAAAAAGATAGAGGTAAAAGAGGTTATTACAATACCTGCCCTTAAAAATCCTCCACCGCCCAGAAAGACATTGAAGGTAGAACCTCGCTACACCAAGCTTACAATTACAAATCCAAAGCAGGATGAAACCTATTTTAGAAGTGAAGGAGAACTGGTTATTGGTGTAACAAGTGCTCCTCACCTTAGGCTAGGTGATTTATATGTATATAGACTAAATGGTGAAGAAATATATGCTGGAAGGGCAACTATTCAAAGCATTGCTGAAATGGACAGAGGAACCCATACAATTCAAATAGCTATCGCTAATAGAGATAGAGAAGAAGTGATGGTATCCGAACCCGTCACCTTTCATATGAGACAAGCATCCATTCAGGGACGTTAATCTCACTTTTTAAATAAATCAGCACACCATTCCCTAGATCTTCATGTCCCGTGGAGATAATTACCAAACATTGGTCTGATTCTTGCTGAATAATATATGAAGTCACTTTTAATAGGGCATTAACAATTTATAACTATATGATTATTCAAGAAATACCATAGTGGGACCGAATGCAAACACAGATTACTTCTTCTTCATCGCACCAAACTAGTGCAGAATTACTATTTATGAACGACGTGTTTAAATCGCCTGATTCGCTCATTGAAAATATAAGTACAGCAGTGATGATTTTTGATGACCAGATGGGGCTGGTCAGTATTAATGCTGCTGGTGAGAATCTGTTATCGGTAAGTATAAATAAGATTCAGGGGCAGTCGCCGCTAGCATTCCTTCCAGATTCACAGCAGTTTTTGGATGACCTTCAACGATCACTGGATGAAATGCATCCCTATACAGATTGGGGTGTAGAGCTGTATTTAAATAGCAAAAAATCTATCACAGTGGGTTGCATAGTGACGCCTGTTGAAATCGATGACAAAAAGAAATATGTCATCGTTGAGTTAATTGATGCAAATTCTTTTACACGAGTTATGCGTGAAGAAACCAGTTCAATAATTCAGGATGCGGCAAGGAAATCACTTAAGGGAATTGCACATGAAATCAAGAATCCATTGGGAGGACTTCGTGGTGCGGCCCAACTTTTGGAGAAGGAACTGCAAGACAAAAATCTGAAGGAATATACTCAAATAATAATAAGTGAGGCGGATAGATTACGAAATCTTGTAGACCGGATGCTGGCGCACGAATCTCGCCCACATAAATCCAATATTAATTTGCATGAAGTGATCGAATATGTGATCGATATTTTACAGGTTGAAGCTGATGAGAAGTTAAAAATTAATCGCGATTATGACCCTAGTCTGCCTGGATTAAAAAGTGACAAAGATCAGCTTATACAAGTGTTTATGAATGTTATTCGTAATGCGTTACAGGCAATTGCGAGTAATGGTCAAATCTGGGTTCAAACTCGCATTAGACGCAGTTGTACCATCCGTCAAAATTTCTACAAGCTGGCCGCAGAGATTAAAATTATGGATGACGGTCCAGGAATTCCTGAAGATATTGAAAGGGAAGTATTTTATCCGCTGATTACAGGCAGGCCGGAAGGTACCGGGCTTGGTTTATCTATTGCACAGTCCTTATTGCAACTTAACGATGGTTCAATCTCATACGAGAGAGCATCTGACCGAACTATTTTTACAATACTCTTACCATTAGGCGTGAATAATGAGTGATAAAAATAAAATCTGGATAGTCGATGATGATAAATCAATCCGTTGGGTCTTGGAAAAAGCACTCGCAGCAGGAGATATGCAGGTTGTTAGTTTTGATGGCCCAAATAAATTATTATCAAGATTAAACCGGGAGCAACCCGATGTCATTATTTCAGATATTAGAATGCCAGACATGGATGGTATTGCCCTGATAAACGAAATTAAAAAGCTCTCGCCAGACCTGCCTGTCATTATTATGACTGCCTATTCCGATCTGGACAGGGCAGTATCAGCTTTTCAAAGTGGTGCATTTGAATTTATATCAAAGCCATTTGATGTAGATGAAGTTGTTAATCTGGTCAAGCGTGCAATCAAGAAATCTGATGTAGGAATGCATCCTGCTCAGGCTGAAGAAATCAGTGATGGTACAGATATTATTGGTTCATCATCAGCAATGCAGGAAGTTTTCCGCGCGATAGGAAGATTATCTAGTTCGAACTTTACGGTATTAATAACAGGTGAATCCGGAACAGGTAAAGAACTGGTTGCAAAAGCATTACATAAACACAGTCCGAGAGTTAATAATCCATTTATTGCATTAAATACTGCAGCGATTCCAAAAGAACTTCTGGAATCTGAATTATTTGGTCATGAGAAAGGTTCTTTTACAGGTGCAAACGAACGCCGTACAGGTCGTTTCCAGCAAGCCGATGGCGGCACATTATTTCTGGATGAAATCGGAGATATGCCTGCTGATTTACAGACCCGCTTATTGCGAGTACTGGCAGACGGAGAGTTCTATCGGGTTGGTGGCCATACCCCCATCAAGGTCAATGTTCGGGTAATTGCAGCTACTCATCAGGATCTTGAAGCCAGAGTACAAAATGGTGATTTTCGAGAAGATCTATTTCACAGACTAAACGTCATTCGCGTTCATGTTCCTGCATTAAGAGAAAGGCGTGATGATATTCCTGTGCTGATGGAGCATTTTCTTATATCCGCAGCATCAGAATTGGGTGTGGATAAAAAACATGTTGCCACAGATACCCAGAGTTATCTAAATGGTCTGGCATGGCCAGGAAATGTGAGACAACTTGAAAATTTTTGCAGGTGGGTCACGGTGATGGCTTCTGGTAAAGAAATTCACAATGAGGACCTCCCTCCAGAATTCAAATCCATTGATAAGACCGATGTTACTAATAACTGGGAGGAAACATTAAGAGCCTGGGTAGAAATGAATCTGGTGAAGGGTCAATCAAGCATATTAGCAGAAGCTGTCCCACGGTTTGAACGTATCATGATAGAAGAGGCATTAAAGAAAACCGGGGGACGTCGTCAAGATGCAGCAAAATTACTTGGCTGGGGTAGAAATACCCTCACAAGAAAGATCAAGTCTCTCGAACTTGATTCTTAATTAAATCGGCAGTAAATAATCTTAATGAAAAGCGAATTGAGCTTTATTGGATAACTACTGGAGTAAGAACAATGATAGTTGAAAGAGAAATTGAGTACGAAGAGGGTGGTAATATTTATCAAGGAATGATTGTTTATGAAGATTCCGAAGCAGGTGCCAAGCCAGGCATATTGATTTCACATGCATGGGGTGGACAAGGAGAATTTGAATCTAATAAAGCTAAATTATTGGCGGAGCAGGGATATATTGGTTTTGCCCTGGATGTTTATGGTAAAGGTAAGCGAGGCAGTAGTCCTGAAGAAAATGCCGGTTTAATGACGCCATTACTGGAAGATAGACCCCAACTTCAATCTCGCATGGTAGCCGCATTGAATACCTTGCGTTCAATTCCGGAGGTTGATGAAAACAAAATAGCGGCTATGGGTTTTTGTTTTGGAGGCTTATGTGTTCTGGATCTTGCCAGAACAGGTGAAGCATTGCAGGGGGTCATCAGTCTACATGGCTTTTTCACACCGCCGGGCAATCTGGATAGCAAGAATATAAAGGCTAAAGTATTGGCGATTCATGGATATGATGATCCGATGGTACCACCGGAATCGATAGACGATCTTGCCACTGAGATGTCAACGGCAGGTGTTGACTGGCAGATCCATGCTTACGGAAATACCAAACATGCTTTTACCAATCCCAATGCAAATGATCATGACCGAGGCACGGTATATAACCCAGATGCAGACCGGCGTTCATGGCAAGCATGCCTGAATTTTTTTCAGGAAGTCTTAGCCTAAGAGCATATGTTTTAACTGGAACCCATTTTGAATATACTGATTTTGTGTACGGGTAATTCTGCTCGAAGCATCATGGCAGAGGCCATACTGAATCGCATTGGTGGTGATACCATCACTGCATACAGCGCAGGGAGTACACCACGTGGCGAGGTGAATCCACTGGCAATTGAGTTACTCCAATCTCTGGGATACAAAACTGACACATTTCGAAGCAAAAGCTGGGATGAGTTTATATCGACTCCACAAATGGATCTGGTAATTACCGTTTGCGATAATGCTGCGAATGAAGTTTGTCCGATATGGCCAGGTCATCCATTAACTGGTCATTGGGGGATCAGTGATCCAGATCAACCCACTAAATCCGTGGAGGAACAACGCTGTTTATTCAGGGATGCTTATAAAATATTAGAGACAAAAATGAAATATTTTATTGCACAACATCCAGAGACACTCGATAAAAATAAAATCAAAGAATTGATTAATGAGACTGGTGATATTTAACTCTGGTCTATTAATGTAATTAAGACTCTCTTAACCAGCTTGCCACTTCTTTAGCGTGATAAGTCAATATCGCATCTGCGCCAGCTCGTTTGCACGACAATAATGCTTCCATGATGACCTTGCGTTCTTCAAGCCAGCCATTTTGCGATGCCGCTTTAAGCATGGCATATTCACCACTTACGTTATATGCAAATGTTGGCACGCCAAATTCTTTTTTTATCCTGTAGATAATATCCAGGTAAGGTAGTGCAGGTTTCACCATCACCATATCTGCACCTTCCTCTATATCCATTGCAACCTCTCTGATTGCTTCATCACTATTAGCCGGGTCCATCTGATAGGAATATTTATCTCCGTTAGCAAGGTTGGTTGCAGACCCGACTGCATCACGGAACGGCCCATAGAATGAGGATGCATATTTAGCCGAGTAAGCTAATATTCGCGTGTTTACAAACCCTGAATCCTCAAACTTGTTTCTTATCGCCCCGATCCTGCCGTCCATCATGTCAGAAGGGGCAACGATATCTACACCGGCATGGGCGTGAGATAAGGCCTGTTGTACCAGAACTTCTACGGTTTCATCATTCAACACATAACCGTCTTTGTTGATCAGCCCATCTTGTCCATGACTGGTATACGGATCCAGGGCAATATCGGTTATCACTCCAATCTCTGGTACTTGTTCCTTAAGCATCCTGACAGCTTTTTGGACCAGGCCTTGGGGGTTGTATGCCTCCTCGGCACTATCAGATTTTAAATTTTCTGGAATGACAGGGAACAATGCAATCGCAGGTATATTGAGTGCCGCGATTAAGTCAGCTTCTTTTTTTAATTCTTCCAGATTTATCCTGTCAACGCCGGGCATAGATGGGACGGGTTGACGAGGAGTTGATTCATCATGGATAAACAGCGGGTAAATAAGATCATCAGTACTAAGACGTGTCTCACGCATTAATCTTCGAGAAAATGCCTTTTCACGCATCCTTCGCATACGAGTTTTTGGAAAAACCGTCATCTAGATTATTTAGCCCTTATCGCTTATTTATTAACATACTAATTAATGATGATCATATCAGCGGTTTGAACAATTTTTAAATTAAATTCGAACTTAAATAATATAACATATTGATTATTAAATTGATTATACTATTTTTAAATGGTAATTTTACTGAAACGAAGACCAACTTTCGTCCTTATGATAGAAATTTATCCCCGGTTTATTTTCCATCTGGTAGTTCGAATTAAATTAAACTTAGTCAGTTTTTATACAAGGCAAATTAGCATCTAATGATTTCTCATACTAATGACAAGCCCTTATCTGTCCTGTTGTTAGCTGGTCGTAGACCAGGCCTTGATCCTATAGCTGAATTTTTTGGAACTGATTTCAAGGTCACAGCGCCGGTTGCAGGCAAGCCTATGATTATGCACACCTTGTCTAGCCTGGAATCTATGATGAATATTTCTCATATTTATGTTTTATCGCAGTCACCAGATGAACTCAAGTCTACGCTTGGTGACTACTCACCCGGCGAAAAGGTAATATTTTTAAAAAGCGGGTCTGGAATTGCCAGTTCAATATTGACAGCGTGGAAGAGCATTGGCCTTAGTGTCCCATTTATTATAACGACAGCCGATAATTGTATGATACGACAGGAACATGTCGACGACTTTTTGGCAAAAGCGGAAAAAAATAAGGCTGATTTATCACTTGGATTGGTCGAGAAAACTCAATTGGTTAACCGTTATCCTGAGTCACGCCGAACATGGCTAACATTTAAAGATATTTCAGCCACCGGCTGTAATCTTTTTCTTGTCCAAAGTGAGGCTGCAGAAAATATTATTTCATACTGGAAGTCGTTTGAATCTCGACCTAAAAAGGTATTTAAGCTTGCATGGTCAATAGGCCCTATCATCTTTATCAAATATCTTTTGAAACAAATGAGCGTGAAAGCG
Organism: uncultured Gammaproteobacteria bacterium; assembly: GCA_943788815.1. Classification (GTDB taxonomy): domain Bacteria; phylum Pseudomonadota; class Gammaproteobacteria; order Eutrophobiales; family Eutrophobiaceae; genus Eutrophobius. Next base: position 1,220,420 of record CALSRS010000001.1, on the reverse strand, counting down.
TCGTTTGAATATATTTCTAAAAAGACACTGACGCAAGTTCAAGCAGTTGTAGTCAGTGATCCAGATATTGCTATTGATGCTGATAAAATATCAGACATAGTCCAAATTGAATCGATATTTAATCTTAGGGAGAAAAAGTCAGGCAGTCATCCGCCAGCAGACAACTCCGAGAGACCATTGGTTATTTTTGATCTAGACCGAACAATTACCACTCATGGAACATTTCTCCCGTTTCTACTTTATTATGCAGTCAGAAATAATCCTTTACGCTTGCTATTACTGCCAGTCGTTGTGCTCATGATGTTACTTTATCTAAGTAAGATGATTTCTAGAAAACAACTCAAAACACTGATGCAATCTTTGTTAATAGGCAAACCAGATAAAAGCCATTTGGACGATGTATGTGATCGTTATGTGAACCAGCTGCTGGAGAAAAGTGTCAATTTAGATGCATTATTTTGCATACGTCGATGGCAAACATCTGGTGCAAAGCTTGTCCTTGCAACGGCCAGCTTTGACTGGATGGCAAGGAGTTTTGCCAGGCGCCTGGGTTTTGATGAAATCATGGCTTCTAAGTCACGAGAAGAAGACGGGAAGGTAGTGCCTGGTATCAATGGCAAAAATTGTTATGGTCAAGATAAATTGGCTATCGTAGAAAAAAAACTTGGTAATCTAAGAGAATTTAAGGAGTCGGGAAAAGAAATCTGGTTTTATACAGATCACCATTCTGACATTCCACTACTGGAGGTTTGCAGTCATCCCGTAGTCATCAATCCATCCGATAAACTGGAGAAGTGGGCAAGAAGAAATCAAAATGTAAATACTCTTTACTGGGACAGTCAGTCCATTTCCTACCAGGACTATATCAATTTATGAGTACTAGTGCCTATAACAGCTAATTTAAGATAAATAACAGATTTAAAATATGAAAATTGGATTTTTATTTAATCACGAACAGCTTCATCAAATTCCGCATGCAATTCCAGTTGCCTTCGAGCTTTCAAGGATGGCTGATGATGTGGATGTGAGTGTCATCACCTCATCCAGCAAACAACTAGACTACATCAAGCAGTTTGAGTCAGAATTCCCCGGGCAGAAATGCGAGTATATCGACATATCTTTGCCGACAATAATTCGGATACTGGGAAAATTCATAGATAAAGCATTACCTTTTACCAAGGTTATAATGATGCGTATGAACCTGGATGTATTCAGAAAATTAGATGTTCTGGTGGCTCCAGAAAAGACCAGTTTATTACTCAAGACTAAATTTGGTCTTGAACATATAAAATTTATATTTACCGCACATGGCTCAGGTGACCGAAAATTTGGGTTTAACAAGGAGTTTGGGAAATTTGATCTGGTATTTGTTTCTGGACCAAAGACGCAGATTAGAATGCAGCGCGAAGGTGTACTCGACCATGCTGAATCAGTTATCGTCGGATACCCAAAATTTGATGCTGTTGGGGCCTATACAAAACCACCAAAGCGTTTTTTTGATAATGATAAGCCTGTGGTTTTATATAACCCTCATTTTTCACCCAATGTTTCTTCCTGGTATGAAATGGGATTGGATATTCTGGAGTATTTTTATAAATCAGATAAATATAATTTGATATTTGCGCCACACGTGATGTTATACACTAGAAAGATGCATATCTCACAAGAGACCATGACGCCCGGTTGGGTCAAAAGCATCCCGAATAAATATAGAACATGTGATCACATACTTATTGATACTAATAGTATCGCCTGTAACGATATGACATATACCTTATCTGCTGATATATATCTGGGTGACGTTAGTAGTCAGTTTCATGAATTTTTAATCCGTCCTCGACCATGTCTGTTTGCTAATGCGCATCATGTTAAGTGGGAAAACGATCCCAGTTATATCAACTGGAAAACAGGGATCGTGTTCGATCACGTTAGTCAGCTGGATGATTGCCTGACACTAGCGATTACCACCCATGAGGACTACATGCCTTATCAAAAGGAATTATTTGAATCTACATTTGAAATTACCGATACCCCATCATCAGTCAGGGCGGCCAGGGCTATACTGGAGTATATGAAAAAAAGGCTTAAATAAGCTGTTGTAGAACATAATTCAAAACAATATTGGCATGGGAATTTTCTTCCTATAAGCTTAAATGAGTGAAATTAATTTTTTATTAAAAATATTTTTGAGGAAACGATTATGAATGGGAAATATTTAAATGTTTTGGGAGCTATGTTTTTGATGTTAATCATCAATTCAACTGGCTTGTTTGCTCAGGAGAAACATGAGCATGATGAAAATGCAAAACATGAGCATGGAGAAAAAGCAAAGCATGAAGAACTTGCAGGAGAAGGTCATGCCGCTGAAGGTCATGCTGGTCATATGCAACGGGCAGGCTATTCAAAAGAGCAGCGCGAGAAATTTAACCACATGCATCATCAACTTGATGACGACCAGAAGCCATACAAGGAAAAGGAAGCGCTAGCATTAAAGGAATTAAACGAGATGACGATTCGTGAAGACGTGAATCTGAGAGAAGTCAATGCAAAGATAGATGAATTGATGGCGGCTAAAAAGCAGATTATGAGGATTCGATATGAGCATTTGATCGAGATGCGAAGGGATCTCACAGATAAACAGAAAGTCAGGTACGACGAAAGGGTATTGCAGCGGACCGAAGTTAAGTAATTGTGCTCGATGACTAAGTCCAGGTGTACTGAGATGATGAACAAATTGCCATACTTAAATACATTGGCAATAACAATTATTTTCTCAATCCTTTTTTCTCCAAAAGTGATTTCACAATCATTGCTGGAAACTAGTTTGGAGTCTCGTTATCAATTAGACCTGTAGGTTTCACAAAGCGAACTGGATAAAGTTATTCCTGATGGCTGGACGATAGATATACGCGACCGTGGTGCGGCTAAAGACGCCAATCTGCGAGTCATATTTATTGAGCGCATAACAGTCAACGGTGCAGATGGCAGTCCAGTTGGAGACGGGACAAATATACTCGTGTACTTGGCTGCGCCTGTTATAAATCCTAATGGTGAAAGTGTTCAATTAATAATCGGCGGGATGACTGCCGACCCTGCAGATTCGCCGGGACCTTTTGGCAATTACCTTACAGCATCAAATAATAAATTCGATCGAATTACAAAAAGCCGTGATGGGCAAGTGGTCGAGACCCAGGAATGGGAGTTTGAAGCAGTAACGGGTGAATTTATTAATATGACCATAAGCTTTGAAAGAGGTATCGGCGCACTAAGGCCAGCGAGAGAAAGATTATATTGTTCGAACAATTCATCTGCTTATTGTCAGTTATCAAAACAACAGCAGATGTTGGACATTATGAGAAACGTGACAACCAAACCAGAAGACAGGGTTAAGGATTTTTCTTTTTCAGCTGGTGGGGGTATTTATGCTGGCATATTCGATGGAAATGAAAGGGTTTTAAGTTGGGACAATATCCTGTGGGTTAAGCAGGAAATATTTGAACAATAGCTCAGGGTAGTCGTAGACCGTAATATAAGTGACCAGTTTCATCACCGTTAAATTCGGCTATATTGGGCAAATGTCCCCATTGTTCAAAACCAAATTTTTCTAACAAGCCAATACTCTCCTGGTTGCCTTCAATAAGCATGGCAATCAGGTTCTTGATATCCAGGGCAGGGCAGCACTGTATTGCATGCTGTAATAATTCTGAGCCTATACTCTTACCGCGATAATTCTTATCTATGTAATAACTGACTTCAGCCGTATGGGCAAATGCCTCGCGTCCTTCCCGGTAGGCACTGAAACTTAAATATCCCGTAATTACTTCATCTTTCACAGCGACATAGATGGGATATTTTTCTGGTGTGTGCTGATGAAACCATTCTATTCTTTGATTGACACTAAAAGTAGTCAAATCAGCAGTCTTTTCCCCCGCAATAACAGCTTGATTATATATTTCAACAATCGCGGGCAAATCACCCTGAGTTGCAATTTTGATATCCATAGGAATAATAGAATAAAGTAATTTGCCTTATATAAGAATAAAATGTTTATAGGTCATTACGCAATTGTGTTAGGCGCCAAAAAAGTTGTGCCGGATGTCTCACTGGGCATTTTATTTCTTGCCTGCCAACTTGCCGATCTAATCTGGCCCAACCTGGTCCTGTTAGGAATTGAATCATTTGAAGTGGAGCCTGGTAATACGGTAATGACGCCACTAAATTTCATCAATTACCCATATTCACATAGCCTTGTTGGCTTAGCTGTGTGGGGAGCATTGTTTGCGGGGTGTTATGCTGTTATTAGGCACAAGCAAATAAAGCACATATTAGTAATTACAATTGTTGTAATGAGTCACTGGTTTTTGGACTATGTAACCCACAGGCCAGATATGCCATTAAGCTTTTCGGCATCTAATTTATTTGGTTTAGGTCTATGGAATACTCCCGCAATTGCGATTCCTCTAGAACTAATATTGTTTGGAGTTGGCTTGTGGCTTTATGCCAGAAAAACTCAGGCAAAGGACAAAATTGGCCAGTATGGATTTTGGGGACTAGCTGCATTTATGTTATTTGTTTATGCCGGGAATATCTTTGGGCCGCCACCACCTTCCGTTATGGCTGTCGCGTGGTCTGCGCAGGCGCTATGGTTGGTGGTAATCTGGGCATTCTGGGTAGATCGCCATCGAAACTATGTGAATCAATTTAAATAAAAATTATAATTATCCGTTCAGTATCGTTTCCAGAGTGTCAGTTAGCATATTCATATCTTCATCCGTCCCGATGCTGATCCTGACAAAATTATTGATCCGCGGCAGATCAAAATATCGGATAAGAATACCGTTCTCTTTGAGTTTTAAATAAAGATCTTTCGCTGGATATTCTTTATGTTGAGCCATTAAAAAATTTGTTTTGGAAGGAACTACAAAAAATGACAGTTCCTTGAGTTTTTCAGCAGTGCGTTCTCTGGTTTCAATGATCTTTTGTGTGTTTTTTTCAAAATTTTCCTTGTCATCGAATGCTGCACTGGCGCCAGCTATGGCAAGGGAATCCAGGGGGTAGGCATTAAAAGAATTCTTCACGTCTTCCATGGCTTGAATGAGTTCACTATTCCCCATCGCAAGCCCTACTCGCAGGCCGGCTAAGGCCCTGGACTTGGAGACGGTCTGGACAACCAGAAGGTTAGGATACTTATCAATAAGTGAGATGCAGGTTTGACCACCAAAATCGATATAGGCCTCGTCTATCAAGACAACCGACTCTGTATTTTTTTGTAGAATTTTTTCTATCGAATCCAGATCCAGATAAATTCCTGTTGGGGCGTTGGGATTAGCAATGATAAGCCCTCCATTGTTATCCGGGATTAAATCAATATCAATTTCAAAGGTATCGGTAAGTGGAAATATATTATACTCGATGGAAAATAGCCGGCAGTACACTGGATAAAATGAGTAAGTAATATCCGGGAGTTGAATCGGCCGGCTTTTTTTAAAAAATGCCTGGAAGGCATAGGCCAGAACTTCATCCGACCCATTACCTGCAAATACATTGTCCATATTGACGGAATAATACGAGGCAACAGATTCTTTTAGTTTTGTTGCTTTAATATCCGGATAAAGACGCAGATCTCCATCGGCAGCTTCTTTGATAGCCGTTAATACTCCGTCAGAAGGCGGATATGGGCTCTCATTCGTATTGAGTTTAATATATGACCTGTCTTTGGGTTGCTCACCCGATGTGTAGGGTGTCAGTGTGTCAAGATAGTCACTGGTATATTTATTCATAAGGGGCATTTTCGCATAATTCTACAAATGTTAGGAGTAAGGTGTCAGCGGTGACGTGTCAATATCTTGTCTTTAATGAACTTAATTAAAATTTGGTTTAGGTAAAGTTGATGCGGTATTTTCAATCCAGTCTTCAACCTCTGTTGTAATTTCTTTAGCAGATTTGCCTGCAGAATCGATTATCGGACCTATTTTCATGGTGATTGTTCCAGGTTTCTTGTCCAGGCTATTTCGTGGCCAGAAGTAACCGGCATTATGTGTAACTGGAACGACAGGATAGCCACTCTTTTCAGCAAGTAGACCTCCGCCAGGCTGATATTTTAATCGTATACCTGGCGCTGTGCGGGTACCCTCTGGAAAAATGACTACCCATAATCCGTGTTCCAGTCTTTGTTTTCCCTGATGGGCAATATATTTTAATGCCCGCATACCGGATGAACGATCTATAGCAATCGGTTTCATCGACGCCAATCCCCAGCCGTATATGGGAATCCATAAAAGTTCTCGCTTTAAAATCCAGACCTGAGGTGGAAAATAAATCTGTAATGCCAGGGTTTCCCAGGCTGACTGGTGTTTACACATAATGATGGCTGGGCCCTTAGGTATATTTTCCAGACCCTCAATCCTTGAATCCAGACCGCAGATAGTTTTTAAGGTCCACAGATTAAAGACTGACCAGCCAGACATGACCTTAAATCGAAATGGAAAATTAAACGGTAATAATAATATGCCTAGAATGGTGAAGATGACAGTAGCAACTGCCATTAACAGGTAATATAAAATTGAACGAAGTCTCACCATGATAAATGGTCAAGAGGCAAGTTTTGATATATTGGCAACCTGGTTAGTCAGCTCGGCAATGTTATTTAGAAGAGAGAACCGATTGTTTCGTAAGCGCTCATCTTCAACATTGACCATGACATGCTCAAAAAAATCGGTCACTGGGCCATGGAGACTGGCGGTCTCATGTAGGGCCTCACGAAAATTTCCGTTTTCAATATAACCATTGACCTTACCCGCAATTCGGCTGGTAGCAGTAAACAATACACGTTCTTGTTCAGTTTCAAACAGATCAACTTCAGGGATAGTGCCAATATTGTCAACTTCAGATTTGGTGATAATGTTATTTATGCGTTTATTTGCTTCTGCGAGATCGGTGGCTTCGGGCAATGTCATAAATTCTCGCACCGCTTTTAGGCGATCCAGATATTCCCATGCACGCCCCGAATAGAGATCCAGTACTGCATCAACTTCTTCGGCAGTATATGCCAGGTCACGCAGATAATTCCTGGCTCGCTCGCGTAAAAAGATTTTTATTTCAGATTGAAGTGGGTTTTTTTTGCTCGGGTTATCAGTGTTTGATATCAAGTCACCGTATGTCTCAATGGATTTTTCTATTAATTTATCAAGATCAATGGGCAGCTTGCACCCAGCGATAATCCTGAGTATGCCTATTGCAGCACGACGTAGCGCGAAAGGATCACGATCACCCGTTGGTACCTGTCCAATACCAAAAATGCCCACCATCGTGTCTAGCTTGTCTGCGATGGCTAATAATTGTCCGGTCTGCGATTCAGGCAGTTTATCGCCAGCAAAACGAGGCATATATTGCTCATCCAGGGCAATGGCGACTTCTTCGGGTTCACCACATTGCAGGGCATAATATTTACCCATAACACCTTGGAGTTCGGGAAATTCGCCAACCATTTCAGTGAAAAGATCACACTTGGAAAGTCCTGCTGCCCGAGCAGTCATTTTAAGGTTATGTTCCAGTAGTCGTGCTAAATATTCGGTCAGTTTTTTAACGCGCTCGGTCTTATCTGCAAGTGTCCCGATTTTTTTCTGAAAGATGACATCTTTTAATTGATCACCAAAATCACTTAAAGGTTTACTGCTATCTCGCTTCCAAAAAAATTCAGCATCACTAAGTCGTGGTCGTATGACCTTTTCATTACCTACTTTTATCTCATTGCTGTTTTTACTATCTATATTGGAAATGGTAATGAAATTGTTTATCAGATCATGACTATTTTTCTTTTGAACTGAAAAATAACGCTGGTGGTCCTTCATTGAAGCGATGAGTACTTCTTTTGGGAGATCAAGAAATTTTTTATCAAAACTTCCTGTAATAGGAGCCGGCCATTCAACCAGGGATGTTACTTCTTCAAGTAAATCAGGGTCGCTAACAACGCTACCTATTAGCTCCTCAGCCGATTTATTAACCATCTCTTCAATCAGGTTTTTTCGTTTTTCAAAATCCGCGATCACGTAACCCTTGGCTTCCAGTTTAGCCAGATATTCTGCTGCTGACTTAATCTGGATAGGTTTAGGATGATGAAAACGGTGGCCATATGTCTTATTGCCAGCAGTTGTACCCATAATTGAACAGGGTATGACCTCATTCCCCAAAAGTACGATAGACCAGTGCACCGGCCGGACAAATTCCGTGTCCCGGTCTCCCCATCGCATACGCTTGGGGATAGGCAATTTGTTTAAAGCAATATTAATAATGTCCGGAACTAACTCAGTTGTTTTTTTGCCTTTTTCAAAGGAATTGAAAATTAGCCAGGCCCCTTTGTCAGTTTCAAGTTTCTCAAGCTCATCAATACTGACATTGCAGGATCGGGAAAATCCTTCTGCTGCCTTACTGGGCTTACCATCTTTATCATAAGCCGCCGCCAGTGCAGGACCACGTCGCATTACTTCGCGGTCTTGTTGTGACACAGCAAGTTGTTCAACTATTACCGCAAGTCGCCTGGGAGTTGCATACCAATTCACTTCACTAAAGCTCAGTGACTGGGTTTCAAGTCCTGATTGAATTTCATTGGCAAAGGATTTTGCCAGGCGTTTTAAAGCCTTAGGTGGTAATTCCTCTGTGCCAATTTCAATGAGTAGTTCTTTAGTTTGTGACATGTCGCTTTATTTTTTCTTACCTGGTTTCTTTTTGGTTGGCTTAGATGGTTTGCAAAGAGGAAAACCAAGTTCTTCCCGCCGCTCATAGTAGGCTTTGGCGACGGCCCGGGCCAAAGTTCTTATTCTTAAAATATAATTCTGCCTTTCTGTAACTGAGATAGCGTGTCTCGCATCCAATAAGTTAAAGGTGTGAGATGCTTTGAGTACCATTTCGTACGCAGGTAATGGCAGGCCATCTTCAATTAATGCGTGGCTGGAATTTTCATGCTGATCAAAATGGGCGAACAGGATGTCAGTATCTGCTTTTTCAAAGTTATAAGTCGACATCTCTACTTCGTTTTGATGGTAGATATCACCATAGGTGACAGTCCCGGCAGGTGTTTTAGTCCAAACCAAATCATAGACACTGTCTACCTCTTGCAGATACATGGCGATACGTTCCAGACCATAAGTCAGCTCGCCAGTAACAGGTCTGCATTCCAGTCCGCCCACTTGCTGAAAATAAGTAAACTGAGTGACCTCCATACCGTTTTGCCAGACTTCCCATCCCAGTCCCCATGCACCCAGGGTAGGTGACTCCCAATTATCTTCCACAAAACGAATGTCGTGAGTCAAAGGATCTATCCCCAGTTTTTTTAAAGACCCCAGATATAAATCCTGTATTTCCAAAGGAGAGGGTTTAAGAATGACCTGGAACTGATAATAGTGTTGCAGGCGATTTGGATTTTCACCGTACCTGCCATCGGTGGGGCGACGTGATGGTTGAATATAGGCGCAATTCCAGGGCTCAGGTCCTATCGCACGTAAGAAGGTTGCCGGATGAAAGGTCCCAGCTCCCATCTCCATGTCATAAGGTTGCTGAATGACACAGCCGTAATCCGACCAGTATTTCTGTAAGGCGAATATTAATTCCTGAAAAGTCATGTATTTATGCGTCAAAAGAATTATAAAAGTTCGTCAAAGTATAACGGACAAACGTGTCCCAAGACAGCCGGGATTATTATTAAATTGCTGAAATATTTTCAGATTTACGAGGTGATGATATTGAAAGATAGCAAGCAGAAGTGATTCCTGAGCATCCGAAAACCATACACATAATGACAATCTGGTAACGAACGGCAATCAAGGGATCAATTCCGGACAATATCTGCCCCGTCATCATGCCGGGTAAGGAAACGATACCCACTGCAAACAAGGTATTAATGTTGGGAATAAGTGATGCGTTTAATGCAGTCTGTTGAGCCTGTAAGGGGGCCTTCCCATTGTTAAGTTCAGATTCATACCGTTCTGCTGCCAGACTGACGGAGTTCATACAGCTTGCAATGGTCATGCCTGCCAGAGGTATCAGGTATTGTGGTAGATACCAGGGATCAATTTTTAATACAACACCCGTCATAAAAAATAAGGTCGAGATACTGCCGACGGAAATGGCAATCATCAGGTGTAGGTAAGATTTTCCGGTTTTGTTAGATACAGATCTCAGACTGATAAATCCCGAAGCCATTAGCATGATGGTTAATACGGCGATGACAAGTAGAGGAGAATTCGTGGTGAACAGAAACGTCAGAACATACCCCACTAGTATTAGCTGCGTTAACATACGAATCACGGCATATAAGGCTGTATGACTTTTCAGCGACCATTTGTATAAAATTCCAAGTACGATAAGTACCGGAACAAAGGCCATAGCTAGACTTGCCAATGAAATGGTCAATATAGAACTATTCATTTATTTATCCCTGTGAATGATCAACGATATTTTACACATCATAACGCTGTAGACAGGCGGAATGAAATCTGAAGGTTTAAGGAGTTAAGTGTAGACTTGGATTGCGCTTATTATGGCGGGAAGTTTTCCGCTATTGGGAGACTTCAGATTCTTCTTCGATGATGTCGGTAAGTTCTTCTGTTCGTTTTGATAGTAACAGTTGTTTAGATTGGGGAATGATAAATACCCAGTTACGGACTTTTTCATTTAGATTTTTAGCTTCCAGGCGCACATTTGGCGATGCGTCAGTCTGCTCACCTATGACTATCCCTTCTTGTGGAGAATCACCTGCCTGTATCAGATTTTCATCGACACTAAAACTTAAGGAGGCGTGATTAATATTGTCTATTTTAGCGCTATGAATCGTAGCGACAAGGCCATCATAAGTTTTAATCGCGGTTATCACCTGATCCTGGGGGTAGGTAAAATTTTCCTGACTTTTTGCATCTTGAATACTCAAATCGGCGAGGAATGTTCCGGGTTGATTGGTGAAATATTCTGATCGGGTTTTTCGGCCTTCAGGAAGGGTCTGTAATGCAAAATTTTCTGATCCTTGTTCGCGTTTAAGAATCAGCATCTCATCATCTGGATGTTCGATAGTAACTTCCATGACCCGTTTGTTATCAATGTTCAGGAGTTCTTTAACAATCCAGTCCTTGGGATCAGCGGATACCTCCGGTTGACCTTTGACCTGGAATGAGTTGCTTGAAGCGGCATTCCTGACATAAAGTGAATCCATTCCACGTTTATCACCAATAATGATAGAAGCGATAGTCTCACCTGTGGAATCCAAAAGGCTTAACAACTTTGAATCTGAATTTTCATCCGTGTGATCTTCAACACCAAGTTCACTGTACAAGGCAGGATTACTTGTTTTTTCTGAAAGGATAGTTAAGTCAGACATTTCCAGGATCAGTTTTTTTACCATGTCAAATTGCGCCGGATAATTATCTGACTGCATCACTACCCAGTTGTTGTTGTCCTGTCTGGTGATATGGACTGATTCCTCTTTAGATTCAATAATGAATTGTGACACATCGTTTACCCTGGATTTTAATTCCGGATTTAACAATGGTGTTTCAATGACACTCAGTGGGGCACGGCTACGCGTACTTAAGGTCGCCGCAATAATAATTACAATCGTGATTGAAGCAAGGATCAGTATACTTTTGTTACTCATGGTCGTTTAACTTTCTGTTTTTCTTCTGGTACGTATTAGCCCTATGCTTACTGCCATAAAGGCAATTAATAAAGGTACCAGGCCAATGTTAATGAATTTCAAGACGCTACCTAAACGCTCGACATTGCGTTGTAATTCATATTGAACCGCCCTGAGTTCCTTACGGGTATTTAACTGTTCCAGGCGAAAATTTTCGATGGCCTGCTCCTGTTCAGGGCTGAGTAATAATTCATTACCAGTGCGTTCTTGTTGTAACTCGGCAATTTTAAGTTCAGTTTCTTCCAGCTTGGCTTCGAGCATTTGTTCTTGTTGTCTGTACTGGGCCTCTGCATTGCGTTTTATATCGTTGACGACATCAAACGGGCGTTGATATTCACCTCTGTTTCTTAGGCTGATTAAATCTGAACTGCCGGACATATGCTCTAGTGAGTTCACAACGAAATTTCCGTTATCGGCAATGGGTTGTGGTATCTGCACACCAAAAAAGTTTTGCTGGCTGATCCAGAATTCATCATTGAGGATATCGGTATCTGCAACCAGAATGACATTGATTTCACCCTCAGTGAGCGGTGTTACTGGTGGCGTATATTGCTCATCAAATGGATGGTTTTCGTCCATATCTGGGATGCCATCCGGGAATGCTGTTTTGACAGTTCCTTCGAGTCTGGCAGCAAGGGTGTAAGCAGTATTATCTGATTCAAAGTCAGAGAGCATGTCGCCGGGGTCACGTTGAAACTCAAGCAATGCCGATGCCATCTTCATGGATTGTGTTGACGTCTGAAATAATGGCGTAACGGTTACTGAAGCATCATCCAGGGTTTCTATAATGCCAACTGATCCCATGTTAACAAGATTGAGTTCACTGGTAATGAAGTCTTCCTGGTTGAGGTTGTCCTCATCCAGTTTCAACCAGGGGAGATAGTTGGTTTCTTCAAACCCGCGGTTGGTTCGCAGTTGCACACGCATGGCCGATTGCATATCAGCTGCGACCTGACCATTGAGAACATCAATGCCCCAGGCGGAAAACAGCTCGTTTATATCTGAATTTTTGGTTTCCATTGCATAAGGGTCTTGCGGATTTGGAGGTATGACATCACCTTCAGCAAAGGGGTCGACAAAAATCATGGCTTTACCACCCGCCAGTAAATACTGGTCAATAGCAAACACGGTCAGTTCGGTGAGATACTTGGGATGGACAATCAGTAACAGATCAAGATCCTGATTTATTTCAAGTGCTGAATCCAGAACCCGTATATCAAAAAATTCAGAGACCACCGCAGAGATGGCCCACTCCTGTGTCATACCCGGCATGAAATTTCCGAACACCGGTAATTGACTAATGACACCAATAGTTCTTTTTTCAGGATTTGCAAGGTTATAGATGAGTTTCGTCAGATCATATTCAAGCTTTTCTTCACGATTATTCTGAAAGAAAGGAATGGATTCTTGATCATCAATGGAATTTGTTCCAACCAGGCCAAAGTAGGCCTGATCACCTGCGGCATTGATGGGGGCACCCTGCATCCCTTCACCCACAGCACGATCTTCCTCCTCGGAAAAGGGCTCAGGCTCAATGACATTCAAACGAATATTATCGTTGGACTTGGCGACATATTCATCCAGCAAGTCATGGACCCGAGTCGCATAACTTTGTAATTGTGGTACGTCAGCCATGAGCTTTTTAGAGACGTAATAATCCAGCGTAACCGGTTCATCCAGACCCTGAATGATATTTAAGGTCCCCTCTGAAAGGGTAAATAATTTATTCTCTGTCAGGTCTAAGCGCAAACTGGTGAATGTAGTGTTTGCCAAAATTATGACCGCTGCTGCTAGTACCGCTGCAATGGCGACGCCTGTTCCTGATAATAAAACTCTCTTGTTCATAGTTACCCGGCCTTTTTTGCTTCGATGGTAATGACATTGGCATACAGCCAGAAGGCAATCAGAACCGAAAAATAAATGATGTCTCGAATATCAATAATGCCTTTTTGTATAGAATCGGCATGTGTCAGCACACTCATGGCTGACACTGCATTGATGAGTGCCTCAGGTGCCCACCCAGTGAAGAAGTTAAGCACGATTGGTGTTCCACTGACATAAAACAGAAAACATATGACAACGCTGATCACAAATGCAATGACCTGACTCTTGGTTAACGCGGAGATGCAAGAGCCTATGGCCAAAAATCCACCTGCCATGAGGAAGCTGCCGATATAGCTGGCGAGGATCACCGTGTTATCCGGATCACCCAGGTAATTAACTGTTATCCAGATAGGGAAGGTCAGGGCCAATGCTATCCCCGCAAACACCCAGGCGGCCAGGAACTTACCGATCACCGCATCTGCAGTGGTAATGGGCAGTGTTAGCATCAGTTCTATGGTCCCACTTTTTCTTTCTTCAGACCAAAGGCGCATGGATATGGCAGGGATTAAAAATAAATACAATATGGGATGAAAGCTGAAAAAAGCGATGAGGTCAGCCTGGTTCCTTTCATAAAATCCACCCATATAAAAGGTAAAAAGACCTGACAGGAACAAAAAGATAACGATAAATACATAGGCAACGGGTGTTGCAAAGTAACCATAGAGTTCGCGTTTTAAGATGGCAATAATATTATTCATGTTAGGCCACCTCGCTACCGGTCGTGATTTTCCTGAAGGCATCATCTATATCATTGTTGGATGATTGGGACCGTAGTTCTTCAGGAGTGCCATCAAATAACAATTTACCCTTGGCGATAATAATGGCCCGGGTGCACACCGCATCCACCTCTTCGAGGATATGAGTGGATATTACAATTGCCTTGTTTGCTGACATATCTTTAATCAGTTTTCTAACTTCATGTTTCTGGTTGGGGTCCAACCCATCGGTAGGTTCATCCATGATGAGAATCTCAGGATCGTGCAAAATAGATTGGGCAACACCCACACGGCGTTTATAGCCTTTTGACAGGGTCTCGATAGACTGATCGACAACACCCTCAAGGTTAATTTCCTTGATGATCTCATCTACCCGTTGTGCTTTGTTTGATCCGGTGAGACCGCGGATTTCAGCCACGAACAACAAGAAGTCCCTGACCCGCATCTCACCATAGGAAGGTGCACCTTCGGGGAGATAACCTATCGCTTTTTTTATCTTTATGGGTTCTTCGACTACGTTATGGCCGTTGACACGAACGCTACCCCCACTGGGTTCTAAAAAACCCGTGATCATTTTCATGGTGGTAGATTTCCCAGCGCCATTAGGTCCTAAAAAGCCCAGGACTTCACCAGGATTGATTGAAAAACTAATATCACGAACGGCATGTATCGGTCCGAAATATCGGTCCAGATTTTTAACCTCAATTGCAGGTAATGAATTTTCTGATACCACTACATTTCCCTTTATATTTTAATTATTCAGCAATAGCAGAAGCACTACATGGCGCGATATTTTGCATATCTTTTCGCCCTCGTCAAGACCCTCAATAGACCACAAAGCCCTCAAAGTGTTCCGCAATTATAATGTAAGAACGTCTAATTTTTTTTCAAGCGAAAAAGGGCAGAAATATCTTCATCGCCATGTCCCTGACCTATGAGTTCCTCGTAATCTGCAACGGTCATACTGGTCAAAGGCAGCCCAGCTTCGTCCATCGTGCTGGCCATGTCCAGGCATATTTTCAGGTCCTTATGATGAAGTTTGAGCTTGAAACCAGGTTCGAATGTCCCGGCCAGCATGGTTTTACCCCGGTGATCCATGAACCAGTTCCCCGCCGCCCCTGCTGAGATGGCCTCCAGCACACGATCCATATCCAGTTCCATACCCTGCCCAAACGCCAACCCTTCGGTGACTGCCTGGTTGATCCCGGCACAAATCACCTGGTTCACTGCCTTGCAGGCCTGACCGCTACCGGTGGGTCCAATGTGGATGATTTTTTTGCCAATAGCAGACAGTACAGGCCTGGCAGTATTTAATTTCGCCTCATCGCCACCTACCATAATGGAAAGCGTTGCGTTCTTTGCCCCCTCAGACCCACCGGTCACCGGGCAATCCAGAAACTCGCCATCATTGCTGATAATAATATCAGCGGCCTGTTTAGCGGTTTTACTACTGACTGTCGATGTATCGATCACCATCGTCCCAGGTTTAATACCTTCTGCAATGGCATTAATGACTTCAAGGACATCTTCATCTTTGGAAACACAGATGATGATCGCGTCACATTCACTGGCAAGGGTAGATATAGAGTCTGATACAGCGACACCGGTCTGTTCACAAATTTCATTGGCCCTGGAAACTGTTCGGTTCCAGATACGGTGCAACAATCCTGCCTTGTGAAGATTGAGGGCCATGGCACCGCCCATGACGCCTAATCCAATAACACCTGTTTTCATTAGATTTTTCCGTAATTGTTAATTAATAAATGGAGTATAACAATTTATCAATATAAACCGGATAAGCTACGGATGAGTTACTGATACCGACAGCACCTCCGCCACACAACAGGTCAGTTTTTTTGCAGTGGGAATATGTAAAAATTCATTAGGTCCATGGGCATTGGAATGTGGACCCAATACTCCGGTAATTAAAAACTGCGCATCAGGAAATTTTTCCCCCAACATACCCATAAACGGGATGGTCCCACCTTCACCCATGTGCACCGCAGGCTTACCAAAGAAATTTGATGAGGCCTTATTTATGGCTTCTTCTAGCCACTTTGCCATCTCCGGGGCATGCCAGCCGGTGGCCTCCCAGTCCGGTATGAAGGTCACCTTGGCGCCATAAGGTGGATTATGTTCAAGTAATTCTTTGAGTGCATGGGTTGCTTCGGTTGCGTCACAGGTGGGTGGAAGACGTAATGATAATTTCACAGATGAATAGGGGCGCATAACATTGCCGGCATTGGCAATGTCAGGAATACCATCAACTCCAATGATTGACAGGAACGGCCGCCAGGTGCGGTTGAGGATCAATTCCGTTGGGTTTTTGATTACAGGAGTGACACCTGACACAAATGGAAACCGGGCGTAGACGGAATCTCCCAGTATTGAGGCCGCTGTCGTTGCCTGCTTAATCCGCTTTTCTGGGATGGGTGCGTTAAACTTGTTACTCAGTACCAATCCTGTTTCCGGGCTCTCTATCCTGTCGAGGATTCTGCGTAGCACCCTAAAGCTGGACGGTACCACCCCGCTGGCATCCCCGGAATGAACGCCTTCAGAAAGTATTTCTACTTTTAACTCGCCACCAATCAAG
Source organism: uncultured Gammaproteobacteria bacterium (assembly GCA_943788815.1). Lineage (GTDB taxonomy): Bacteria > Pseudomonadota > Gammaproteobacteria > Eutrophobiales > Eutrophobiaceae > Eutrophobius. Next base: position 1,203,547 of record CALSRS010000001.1, on the reverse strand, counting down.
CCGCGTAGCGACGTGGTATTCCAGAGTTGCTCATAGTTACCACAACCGGAATCCAGACAAATCACCAGTTTGGGCGTGCCGATGCGATCACTCAAGGCATCAATATAAAAGGGCAGGTCGTAACTGCCACTTTCTTCACAGGCCTCGATGATGATTTTGCAATGAGGGTGGGGAACATCTTGTTCCTGCAATGCCTTGATGGCCAGTAGCGAGGCGAATGTTGAATAACCATCATCGGCACCGCCGCGGCCATAAAGCTTGTCTCCCTCTATGACCGGTTCCCACGCGCCAAGACCCTCGCGCCAGCCTATCATCTCAGGTTGCTTATCCAGGTGACCGTATAAGACCACGACATCGTCACCGGTACCTGGGATGTCCATATAAATAAGCGGCGTTCGACCTTCCAGTCTCACGACCTCAAGCTCAAGTCCTTTGACCTGTTGCTTCTGAATCCACGCAACAAACTGTTCCACGACCTGTTCCATATAGCCGTTTTCCTGCCAGTTGGCATCAAAATCCGGGGACTTGTTGGGAATGCGGATATATTCAACCAACTCTGGTGTAATCGACTCGTCCCATACCTGGTTGACGTATTTTGAAATCTTCTGTGGATCAATATTCATAGTTAACGCTATATTTTTTAAAGGTTACTGGATATATATCATGAACGATACACACAATATTATTATTAATCTTGGCGTAATTGTAATTATCGTCCTGATCTTTTTGATTTTTATTCAAATCCGAAAGGGCAATAAAATAAAACGCGATAATATGGAGCTCTCGCTACGCCGCCAGTTCATGGATCTGCAGTTGGTGTTATCCCAGAATGAAGACCTTGCCAATTTATACCAACGTGGCCTGTTAGGCTTCACCGGGTTGAGTGATACAGAGCAAACCCGTTTTTTTATCGTTGCCGCGTATGCCTTCACCCACTGGAGCGAAGTTAAACGTATGGCTGACGGAGGATTAATCTCACAAGACTACCTGGACGAAACCAGGAAACAATTAAAAGACTTTGTCCAATATCCTGGCGTGCAGGCATTTTGGGAATATCGTAAGCACTGGTATCCACAGGAGACCCAGGACCTCATAAAAGAATTAATAAATGAATCACCGGAAAAGGTAACCCCTATCTATCCTGAATCATCCGTATAAATCGTTGTAATCTAAAACGGCCATCAAAATTATTATTTAAATCACTCATTTGAGTGATTCTTTTTTATATTAACTCTTCTATCCTTTTTTCGTGGTTATGAAAAAGTAGATTAAGGGACTAATTATGTGTCAAGGACGACACCATCTCATAACAATTTCAATAAATAGTAAATTAGGCATAGCGTATTGTCTGCTTGGAATATTTATGTTGTTCATTGGATGTGCACAACAGAATGACGCACCATTTGAATTGCAAGGTGATGATAATAATCAGTCCATTCAAACTGAAATTATTGAGGATGAACCTCTTGTGGAAATGCCTCCAGATTCAGATAGAGCGAGCTCAAATAAACACCCAATCATATTATCTGATCCTGTTACTCAAATTAATGTTGACCAACCCTATGTTTATACAGCGATTGCAATCGATCCTGATGGAGACACTATAAGCTGGTCATTAATTGATCAAAATTCAGGTCTAAACATCAATCCATTATCGGGTATTATCTACGGATCAAATCTAAATCCCGGGATACACAATATTCAATTAAGTGTTCAGGATGAACTAGGTGCAAATAGCGAACAACAATTTACGCTTACTGTTACCCAAAACCCGACAATTCATTCTCTTGCGCCAAAATACACTTTTACCGGTTACAAATATATCTATCAAATATTGGCCACATCAGTCGATGATACAAATCTTATCTATACGCTTGATACAGCTCCTTCAGGAATGATAATTAATGAGATAAAAGGAAAATTGGAATGGGAGAATCCTGTCAAAGGTAATCACCCGGTGAATATTAAGGTAAATAGTGCTTCCGGTAATATTGTAAATCAGGAATTTGCACTGTCAGTACTTGATGAGAACAGTTTATTGATAACTTCAAATCCAGAAGTTAATGCTTATGAATCACATCCTTACCAATATAAGCCATCAATTCTCAGTATTACTGAACTTGAGAAGACATTTACATTGATAGGGGCCGCACCTGGTATGGAGATAGATAAATTTACAGGTCATATTAGATGGACCCCATCTAATCCTGGAATTTATCCTGTAGAGATATTGGTTGTCGATATTGACGGACGCAAAGGTAATCAGGTATTTGAAATACAGGTTAGATCCTTAGAAGACATCGACACAGAGATTAATGAAGTTTTACAAAAAGTATTTGATAACTTCGTCGCAAAAGACATTAACGTCGCGAGGAACTTTATGTCAGGAGAAGCTCAGGCAAACTATTTGCCGGTATTTAACGCTTTGTTGCCACACATGGAAGAAATCACTGCCAATCTGGATAAGATGGAACGAGTGACTATTAATAATACTTCAGCGGAATATATTATTCCTCGCACGCTAGATAATGAGACACGATTGTATCTTGTAACCTTCGTTGCAGATTCGGAAGGTAGCTGGAAACTTAACAGTCTTTAATCACTGTTTGTCAGAATATGAAAATGGAAACAAAACAAAGTCTAAAGAAGATGGCGATAGGCTATGCAGTCTTCGGTTTATTTATCTGGTTTATATTTTACTATCCGCCATTTTATTACTCTGCTCTACCAATCTCCGGCAAGCTTGTTGATGAAGAGTCAGGAGAACCGCTTGAAGGTGCAATAGTAATTGCCATCTGGCAACTAGAGAAAGGTTTTGGATTGGAAGGGACAATTCCTTCAAGGTTTATGAAAGTCTCTGAAGTATTAACAGACCAGGAAGGGAATTATTTTATCCAGGGTTGGGGGCCGTTACGCAGACCTGGTGGAACTTATCTTGGAAATTTCTCGCCTCTATTGATTTATTTTAAAGATGGATATATCGGCATGGGTCGTTCTAATTATGCAGACAGGTTTAATTACGATGATCGAATGGATCGTGTGCAGAATTCCCAGTGGGATGGTGAAACAATTAAATTGAAAAAATTTATTGGAGAATTAGAAGATTATTATAATGTACTTTGGGGCACGTCTATGAGTTTGGAAGTGTTATTTAACCCAATTTTTGGAGCCCAACCTTGTGATTGGAAAAATATACCTTTAATGATAGAAAAATTTGATGACTACTACAGGTTGTTAAAAGAAAATCCAGGAGGTAGAAATACATATCATATTCCTAATCTTGAGTTATTAAATGGAAAAGGAAAATGTGATAGTAAAGATGTGATTCCCACTTCTGAATCACGATGATTAACAAAACTTTAAGTTTCATTATAATTTTTACATTAATAGAAAATGTAAATGGTTATGAAACTCAAACACATAACGAAATATCCAATGCCGCAATTCAGAAATCAGTACTGGATTTAGATCCACAAGTACTTTTAACGTTAGGCGTGAATCCTGACACGAGAATTTCGCAATTTCCGAGTGTCGTTCCTATTGATCCAAATGGGGCTGATCCTAATGAAACGACATTTCTTGAAAATACTTCGATCATTAGGATTATTACAGGTGGCTCTGTACTCGAGGATGCCTCCACTCGATCAGTCCACCATTTTTATGATCCACAACATGAAGGGTTTGCGGGAGGGGTGGGATTACCATCACCTGTGTGGATACTGGAGTCTATGGAGACTCAGGGAATGGGGTCAGAATTTAGTTTGCCCAACCAATTTTATTCCTACCGGGACGCATTGGAATATTATTATCTTGGCTTGATATTACCGGATGAAACAGACCGGAGAATTAACTTTGGTCTGATGTTCCGCAGCCTGGGTCATGTAATTCATCATCTGCAGGACATGGCACAGCCACAACATGTCAGGAGTGATCAACATTGTAATGCGTTAACAGATTTTCCCAGCTTTGCATTTTTTTGTTTCTTGGCTGGAAAACACAATCCCAGTTATTATGAAAGTCACACTGACACCAAAATCCTGGAAGATTCTACTCTGGTGTCGACAGTCACAACGGAGGTCCCAATATTTTCTTCAGTAAGAGAATTCTGGGATAACAAGGACAATAGCGGTATTGCTCATTTTACAAGCCAGAATTTCGTTAGCGACGGGACCAACTTTCAAAGTAATGATACTGGACAGCTAGTCTCTCATCCCGATTTTACTTTTCCGAAACCCTTAAACCAAATTGTATCGGTGCCTTTGGTAGATTTGCTGAATGAAGAGTCGAATCTATCTGATGAGCATAAACAATCTTTATTACGTCGCCTGGATTGTCATGTGAATCCCTGTTTACTCGATTTTATCCAAAATGAAATTGTCGATGGTAAAAGTGGATTTACATCAATTAACTTCCATTCTAGTACCTTATCAATATTTGATGCGGAAATCCGGTCTCGTAATCTTGAGATCGCCAATACATTTTTGTCTTCGTATGTGACAAAACGGTTGACCTCCCTTAACCGTTTTAATTTCGAAGCAGCATATCCCTATTTACTAAGCCGGGCCGTGTCGTATAGCACAGGATTAATTAACCATTTTTTTCGAGGACAACTAGAGGTTACTAATGTTGGCTGGGCCGATGTATCTAGTCTGGTCGTGACATTAAAAAACCAATCTATAAATGATGAATCATTAATAAGTGGAGATTTTGAGATTTATTATGATTCTATTGAAGATAAAAGAATTAATGTGAATCCTGTAAATATCAATGGGAGCACTCTTCCTCTAGAGGAGGGTAATGAAATCAGTCTGATTTTTAATATCCCCAGTGATAGGGATGAGAATCTGGAAAAACCATATTTGGTGATTTTCAATGCACTTGAAGGTGAAATTGGTGTTGACCCGGGTATTACAGCGTCGCGTTTTGGGCATCCAGACACCGGGTCTGTATTACGGGTCTTAAAATTGGGAGGTGATTGCCCAGGTTATCCCTATTTTGCGAAGTTTATTTTTGACGAACAACCTGAGAATAACGGAATGGTAAAAATAATGGGGCAAGATACCAGTGCAAGTTTGGACTTCACCAAAATCCCTCCCAATCAAAGTATTGTCATTAACAATAGCAAATTCACCCATGGTTTTGATCTTAACACCAGAAACTATGTTTATGAGGTAACAAACCGCTTGCCTATCCCGGGTTTGAATCCCTGTATTTCACCCTATGTAGGTCCATGGGTAGAGGGTGAAAATGTAATCGCGATTAGTTCAAAGATAGCTGAAGAATAAATTTCAAGGAGGAGTGTGATGGATAATGGATTATCTGATTCAAATTGTTCGACTTCATTTTTAATTTTATTTCGTGATCATTCACGCGGCAAAATCTTTTATGAAGATGGTGATTATCATAAATTTCTAAATCTATTGAGAAGTATGGTTGTTCAGTTTGGTAGCAGACTGCATGCATACGTATTGTTGCCAGATCACATTCAACTATTAGTCTCCAGTAATACGCGTTGTGAACTGAGCATTGCATTATTACGGGTCATGAAAAATTATGTTTCCTATTTTAACTTTACTCATAGACGTATATTTAGAACACTGGAACTGGAGCATAAAGTGGATAATGTAAACAAGAAAATGAGCCTGGTTCCATATTATCGTTATATTGAATCAATCCCGGTTACAGCAGGGATTGTAAATCATCCCGCAGATTATCCCTGGAGCAGCTATGGCAGTAATGCGTTAGGGGAAAATATCGGTTTAATCTCAGAACATGAATCATATATGTCTTTAGGGTCCAATGAGGACATTAGATGGTCTAAATACCGCGCATCATTTGATGTGATGTAATTATAGTTTTAGTATTTTTGATAAAATGAATATACTAAAATTTCTATATGCTAAAGAATTTGAAAACAGGAATAAAAAATGGCAATTAGAAAATTTCTTGAGAAAAATCCGGTCATTGCCGAGACTGCCTATATCGATGAGTCAGCCGTTATCATCGGGGATGTGCAGGTTGGCGAAGATGCGTCTATCTTTCCTTGTGTAGTGGCACGTGGTGATCATCAATCTATTATAATCGGTGACCGCACGAATGTTCAGGATGGTACCGTGATCCACATCGCCAGTGCCAACGAATTTACGCCGGAAGGCCTGCCCTGCATCGTGGGTGAAAATGTCACGGTGGGGCACAAGGCATTACTTCACGCCTGCCAGATTGGCAATAACTGCCTGGTGGGTATGGGTTCGATCGTTCTCGATGGGGTGGTGGTAGAAGACGATGTCATGATCGGTGCTGGTAGCCTGGTACCCATGGGGAAGAGACTGGAGAGCGGATATTTATATGTCGGGTCCCCGGTTAAACAGGTCAGGCCGCTGGGCGACAAGGAAAAGTATTTTATTGAATATTCCTGGAAGCACTACATAGAAACCAAAGATAGCTTATTAAAATCCATAGGCTAGTTTGTGAAAAACAGGTCATTTTTTGCTATTTCTACTGGAAAACTGTGTGTAAAAAGATAAACAATTAATCTTTAAATCAGTAAAATACGCGCCCTATGCGAGATTACCCTGAAAAATATGATGTGATTGTGGTGGGCGGTGGCCATGCAGGTACTGAGGCAGCGCTGGCCTCTGCACGTATGGGTGCCAATACTTTGTTGCTCACACAAAGCATCGAGACACTAGGCCAGATGTCCTGTAATCCCGCCATAGGTGGAATAGGCAAAGGCCACCTGGTAAAAGAGATCGATGCACTGGGCGGCTTGATGGCGGCAGCCGCAGATAAGAGCGGTATTCATTTTAGAATCTTAAATTCCCGTAAGGGGCCAGCTGTTCGGGCAACGCGGGCACAGATCGATCGATCATTATATAAAGCTGTTGTCAGACCATACCTTGAAGCTCATCCTAATCTACACATATTTCAGCAAGCAGTGGATGACCTTGTCGTAAAGGGTGACGTTGTCAAAGGTGTTGTCACTCAAATGGGCTTACGCTTCTTTGCCCCCAGCGTGATCTTGACGGTGGGTACATTTTTAGGTGGCTTGATTCATGTTGGCGAGAGTAATTATCAGGGAGGACGTGCAGGTGACCCGCCCTCTAATCGTCTCGCAGCGCGCCTGAGGGAATTGCCCTTCAGGGTCGATCGCTTAAAGACCGGTACACCTCCACGCATTGATGGAACCACTATTGATTACTCAAAGTTGGAAGAACAACCTAGCGATGTTCCGGTGCCCGTATTTTCTTATTTAGGATCACCAGACGAGCACCCAGAACAAATTCCCTGTCATATTACACATACCTCTGAACGTACGCATGAGGTGATACGGGCTTCGCTAGATCGTTCTCCAATGTATAACGGTCAGATTGAAAGTACCGGTCCACGGTATTGTCCCTCGATTGAAGACAAAGTCGTACGGTTTGCCGACAAAACATCGCATCAGATATTTATAGAACCGGAAGGATTAACTACCAAAGAAGTTTATCCTAATGGAATCTCAACGAGTTTACCGTTTGATGTGCAATATGAATTGGTAAAAACGATACCAGGGTTTGAAAACGCAAGGATTACGCGCCCTGGATATGCCATTGAATATGATTTTTTTGATCCACGTGATCTTCAACCATGGTTAGAAACAAAATTTATCAAGGGACTCTTCTTTGCAGGGCAGATTAATGGCACAACAGGCTATGAAGAGGCCGCCGCCCAGGGCTTAATCGCCGGGCTCAATGCGGCAAGACTGGTCATGGAAAAAGAACCCTGGAGTCCACGCCGTGATCAGGCATATATGGGCGTATTGATTGATGATTTGATTACACGGGGTACGACTGAACCTTACCGGATGTTTACGAGTCGTGCGGAATATAGACTATTACTAAGGGAAGACAATGCCGATTTAAGGTTAACTGATATTGGTCGTCAACTGGGGCTGGTGGATGATGCGCGGTGGGAGAACTTTGCAAAAAAACAGGAAGCGATTGAAGCGGAAAAGGCCCGGCTGGGAAATATCTGGGTATCACCTGCCAATCCGAAAATGGTTAGAGAATTTGAATCTCTTGGCGAGTCCTTGAAGAAAGATATTAATCTACTGCAGGTGTTAAAACGCCCTGAGTTTGATTATCAAAAATTAATGTCATTGTCTTTTGTCGATGAGCTGGATCTTCCTAAAGAGGTAACGCAGCAGGTGGAGATTCAAACCAAATATCAAGGATATATTTCGCGTCAGCAAGAAGACATCGATCGTAATCTTAGGGATGAAGACACCCCATTGCCACAAGACCTGGATTATTCCACAGTCAGGGGACTGTCCTCGGAAATTACTCAGAAATTTAGCCAACAGCGGCCATATACACTTGGGCAGGCTGCCAGGATTCCTGGCGTCACGCCGGCGGCTATTTCGTTGTTGAGGATCCATTTAAAGAAACGATCTGTTCTTCTCAAAGAATCTGCATAAACCCCTTGTCTATTAGCGGGCAGATACAGCAGATTGAACAAGGGATAGCTTCCCTGGGGCTTAGCCCTGATAAATTTCCCATTGAGCGATACATTGATTTTCTCGCCGAATTATCGCGCTGGAACAAGGCTTATAATCTCACTGCGGTGCGTAATATAGATGACATGGTGTCTCATCATATTCTTGATAGCCTCTCGGTTTTTCCCTATTTACACGGTAAACGATGTCTAGATGTCGGCACAGGTGCGGGACTTCCTGGACTGCCTCTTGCAATGGCAAGTCCAGCGTCTCAATGGGTGCTTGTTGACAGCAACATAAAGAAAACCCGATTTGTCACTCATGTGGTTCAAATCTTCAAAATTACTAACGTTGAAGTAATTCATTGTCGAATAGAAGACTATGAACCAAAGCATAAATTTGACTCAATCGTCTCCAGGGCATTTTCAAATCTCGAGTCATTTGTGGAAAAAACATCCCATCTGCTGACGGAAAATGGCAAGTTATTAGCGATGAAGGGGAATATCTCCTCACAGGAGCTCGATGGCATACATAACCGAGAGATTGAAATTCAAAATCTTCAGGTCCCAGGTGTAAATACCGAAAGAAATCTGGCAATTATCATTTAAAAATTGTCACTGACCTTTTTCAGGATATCTATGCAATAATAAGCCGATTATTTATATCTGTATTTGGAACATGTCTAAAATAATAGCAGTAGCAAATCAAAAAGGCGGCGTTGGTAAAACCACGACGAGTGTAAATCTAGGTGCCTCCATGGCGGCCACGAAACGTCGTGTGTTATTAATCGATCTGGATCCTCAGGGAAATGCCACCATGGGTAGTGGCGTAAATAAAAATGATCTTAGCACCAGTAGTTATGATGTGCTGATGGGTGATAAGGAGATTGTTGACGTTATCATAAGGTCAGAAGAATGTAATTATGATTTATTACCCAGTAATTCGGATCTAACTGGCGCTGAAGTTGCATTAATGGATGAAATCGCCAGGGAGATTCGACTAAAAGATGCCTTATATAAAGTCAGGGATGATTACGATTATGTATTCATTGATTGTCCACCGTCTTTAAACATGCTGACAGTCAATGCCCTGGTGGCGGCGAATGCAGTGATTATTCCCATGCAGTGTGAATATTTTGCCCTGGAAGGTTTGACAGCCTTGTTATCAACCATCGAAAAAATCAGAAAATATTTGAATCCCGATTTGAAGGTAGAAGGTTTATTAAGGACTATGTACGACCCGAGAAACAATCTCGCCAACCAGGTGTCTGCACAACTCATGGAACATTTCGGGGACAAGGTTTACCGTACTATTATCCCACGTAATGTCAGGTTGGCAGAGGCGCCCAGCCACGGTATGCCTATCATTACTTATGATCGTTCTTCTCGTGGCGCATTGGCATATCTGGCACTGGCAGGAGAAATGTTGAACAGGCAAGGAAAGGCGGCGTAATGCATCTGTGCATCTCTAACACCTCACTCCTCATTTGTGACCATGTCTACTAAAAAGAAACGTGGCCTGGGTAAAGGTCTGGATGCGCTATTAGGCATACCAGCAGATCAACTGGCTGGTGATGAAAAATTCCCTGACGATTTAAAAAAACTTCCTGTAGACCTTCTACAGCGTAGTTCTTATCAGCCGCGTATTGAATTCAACAAGGCCGCTCTGGAAGAGCTCGCGTCTTCAATTCGTGCCCAAGGGATCATCCAGCCAATTGTTGTACGAAAGCTGGAGACAGGAAAATATGAAATTATAGCTGGCGAACGTCGATGGCGTGCCGCGCAGCTCGCAGAACTATACGAAGTACCGGTCGTTATTAAAGATGTCACTGACCTGGAGGCCATGTGCCTGGCTTTGATTGAAAATATCCAAAGACAAGACTTGAATCCACTGGAAGAAGCCAGAGGAATATCACGCTTACTACTTGAATTTGAAATGACCCACGATGCTATTGCTGGCGCATTGGGTAAATCGCGTTCAACTATCACCAATTTATTGCGGTTACTGGATCTATCACCCTCTGTTAAGCAAATGGTAGAAGAGGGTAAGCTGGAAATGGGTCATGCCAGAGCATTATTATCACTCGAAGCTGACCAACAGCTGGAAATAGCCAATAACATTGTTAATAAGGGATTGTCCGTGCGACAAACCGAAGCCATGGTGCGCAAATTAGGGACCAGGTCTGCTTCGAAAAATACAGCTTCGGGAACAATTGATCCTGATATTCGGACACTACAAGATGAGCTTTCAGGCAAACTGGGGGCATCGGTAATCATTAAGCACAAGAAATCAGGTAAAGGAACCCTTGAGATCCATTACAGCTCAGTGGATGAACTCGATGGTATTCTCACCAAGATCAAGTAGAAACAATAAATTTAATAAAATTCAACAATTTGTGCGTCGCAGCGATTGATTCATTGCTAATGGCTATTTATACTTGCAAGCCCTGATATTTATTGCCCGTTCGTGAAGAAATGCGATCAATCAGCCGGTACAATGGATTACAGCATACCGGTAATGAGTAAAGTGTAGGGGTGTGGCGGTGATGGACACAACAGATAATAATAGGACCGTCGCATTCAAATTACTATTTTGGGAAGCCATCGTGACATTAGTCACCGGATTGCTTCTGGGTTTGGGTTTTGGGGCGAAAACGGCAGTTTCAGTATTGCTAGGCGGGTTCGCATATATTGTCCCTAATATGTATTTTGCTAAATATGTATTCAAATTCTCCGCCCAGGAATCACCCGCAATGGCTTTACGCGGTTTCTACATTGGGGAAGTGGTCAAGATTATCGCCACCGTACTGATTTTTGCCTTTGGTTTTGTGTTGGTAAAGGAAGTCAACGTAGCGGTTTTAATTTTGACCTACGTAGTTTTATTAATTTTCAATATTTGGGGGTTTTCAAGCATGATGAGTGCTCCCCCGGAATCGGTAGTTAAGACGGAAAAAGAACATGGCAGCTGAAGAAGGGACTTTAACATCTAACGAGTATATACAGCACCATCTGCAAAATATGGTGTTTGGCAAATTACCTGCCGATTATGAACGTGTAGATGGTCAAGTGTTGGAACAGGCCGCATGGACATTGGCTCATAGTCCACAAGAGGCCAAGGACATGGGCTTTTGGGCTGTTAACGTCGATACGCTGGGATGGTCGGTTTTTCTGGGTATATTCTTTTGTTTCATGTTTCATCGGGTTGCCAAACGTGCTTCTGAAGGTGCCCCCAGTGGATTTGCGAATTTTGTTGAATTAATGGTTGAAATGGTCGACAAGAATGTAAGTGATATTTTTCATGGTAAAAGCCTATTGATTGCACCTCTGGCGCTCACCATTTTTGTCTGGGTCATTTTAATGAATATGATGGATATTGTGCCTGTAGACTGGTTGCCGATACTGGCGCAGACACTCAGTGGCGATCCCCACCTATACTTTAAGGTAGTACCAACAACAGATCCGAATATTACCTTTGGTCTATCAATTGGGGTTTTCATACTAATTATTTTTTACAGTATTAAGATGAAAGGGGTAGGGGGCTTTATCGCGGAATTAACTTTACATCCCTTTAATTCAAAAAATATTTTTGTGCAGATTATTTTTATACCATTTAACCTTGTGCTTGAAGGAATAGGTCTGATAGCTAAACCGGTATCATTGGCACTTCGATTGTTTGGCAATCTATATGCAGCCGAACTTATCTTTCTTTTAATCGCAATGCTCGGTTATTATCAATTACCGTTTCATTTTGTGTGGGCAGTCTTCCACATCCTGGTGATACCATTACAGGCTTATGTATTCATGATGCTAACAATTGTTTATCTTAGTATGGCTCATGATACACATTAGAAAAGACAGAAAAATAAAGACTGAAATTAACACAATATTTTTTTAACCATTATATATTTTAACGTAATAGATCGGAGGTAGTGATGGATACAATTCTGGCTTATACAGCGCTGGGAGTTTTCTTTTTACTGGGTATGGGGGCTTTTGGTACCGCTCTCGGGTTTGGAAACCTCGGTGGTAAATTTATAGAAGGGGCAGCTCGCCAACCTGAACTGGCACCAATGTTACAGGGTAAAATGTTCCTTGTGGCTGGTTTGATCGATGCTGTAACCATGATCGGTATCGGTATTGCCATGTGGTTTACTCTGGCTAATCCACTTCTTGCTTATTTGCAGTAATCAATAGGCGAGGAAAATAAATGCAACACCTGAACATGAGAGGGTACGCTAGTGAATTTTAATGCAACCTTGATTGGGCAAACTTTCGCGTTTGTGGTTTTTGTCTGGTTCACAATGAAATTTGTCTGGCCATTATTGCTCAAGCAGATGCATGACCGTGAGACCAGAATAGCGGATGGTTTGGCTGCCGCAGATAAGGGGCAAAAAGCACTGGAAGAGGCAGCTGTTCGACATGGAGAGCTGGTTGAAGAAGGTAAACAGCATGCAGCTGAAATTATCTCACAGGCTCAACGGCGTGGAGATGAGATTGTTGATGAATCCAAATCAAACGCAAAATCTGAAGGACAAAGATTAATTCATGCTGCAGAAGCTGAAATTGAGCGGGAAAAAACTCAGGCAAGAGAAGACTTAAGAAAAGAAGTTGCGACTCTTGCGCTGGCGGGTGTGGAGCAGATATTAATGCGGGAAATAAATCCGGATGCCCACAACGATATCATCACCAAGCTAAGTTCGGAACTCTAGGGAAATCCACGAGACATGCAGGATAATACGACAATAGCCAGGCCATATGCGCGTGCCATTTATGAAATGGCGCAGGCTGATAATAGCCTTAAGGAATGGTCCGATCTATTGAAATTACTTTCCAGGGTTGTCATCGACCCCGATATGCAAAAGCTGAGTAGTAGTCCCAGAGTAAGCGATGAGCAAGTCTTGCAGATAATTTGTGAAGTTATTGATAATCGTTTGGAAACATTAGGCAAGAATTTCATCAAGGTATTAATTGATGCCAACCGCCTTATGTTGGTTCCGTATATTTCGGATCTCTTTGAAAATAGAAGGGCCGAAGCCGAAGGCCGGGTCGATATTAAAGTATTGACTGCATTTGAGCTTGAATCGAATCAGACCTCACAGTTATCACAGGCTATGGAAAAACGACTGGGGAAAAAAATAAATATTTCCTCTACAGTTGATGAATCCTTAATTGGTGGGGTCATTATCCGAGCAGGAGACACTGTAATTGATTCATCACTGCGAGGCCGTTTGAATATGTTACGTAACCGCTTAATCGGGTAAAGATAAAATAATTTAAACATAATCGTTTGTATAAAGAGGAACAACGATGTCTATCAGCGCAACAGAAATAAGTGATTTAATAAAGAAGAAAATTAAAGACTTCGATCTTCAAACCGAGGCACATACCGAGGGAACTATCGTCAGTCTGTCTGATGGTATTGCACGTATTCATGGATTAAGTGATGCCATGCAAGGTGAAATGCTTGAGTTCCCGGGGAATACATACGGGCTCGCCATGAACCTGGAGAGGGATTCTGTCGGTGCCGTGATTTTGGGAGATTATCTCCATCTGAGTGAGGGAGACACAGTCAAATGTACCAAACGAATTCTTGAAGTCCCGGTAGGTGAAGCTTTATTGGGAAGAGTTGTAGATTCGCTTGGTATTCCCATTGACGGGAAAGGTGAGATTAAATCCGACGAATCTTCACCGATAGAAAAAATTGCTCCAGGTGTCATAGACAGGCAATCGGTTTCTCAACCTGTTCAGACGGGTTTGAAATCCATTGACTCCATGGTTCCTGTAGGAAGAGGTCAACGTGAGTTGATTATTGGTGATCGCCAGACAGGAAAGACCGCAGTTGCTGTGGATACTATTATCAATCAGAAAGGTACGGGAATTAAATGTATCTATGTCGCGATTGGTCAAAAAGCCTCTTCTATTAATGTTGTTATTCGTAAGCTTGAAGAACATGGTGCCATGGACCATACGATCGTCGTAGCAGCAACCGCATCGGATTCGGCCGCCATGCAATACATTGCACCCTATGCCGGCTGTGCAATGGGCGAATACTTCAGGGACCGGGGTGAAGACGCCCTAATCATTTATGATGATTTAACAAAGCAGGCCTGGGCATATCGCCAGGTCTCTTTGTTGTTAAAGCGACCACCAGGACGCGAGGCATATCCTGGGGACGTATTTTACTTGCATTCCCGTTTGCTTGAGCGTGCTGCCCGTGTAAATGCGAATTATGTGGAGCGATTGACGGGAGGTAAAGTGAAAGGCAAAACCGGTTCACTTACAGCCCTGCCTATTATTGAAACTCAGGCAGGAGACGTTTCTGCATTCGTACCAACAAATGTAATTTCCATTACTGACGGCCAGATTTATCTGGAAACAGATTTATTTAATTCTGGATTCCGTCCCGCCATTAATGCTGGTCTTTCTGTATCACGAGTGGGTGGTGCGGCGCAGACGAAAATCGTTAAGAAGCTCGGTGGTGGTATTCGTCTGGCACTTGCTCAATATCGCGAACTGGCTGCGTTTGCTCAGTTTGCATCAGATCTGGATGAAGCAACACGCAAACAGTTAGAGCGTGGTCAAAGAGTGATGGAATTGATGAAACAACATCAGTATGCACCACTAAACGTAGCAGAAATGGCTGTTAGTCTATACGCGGTTGAGCACGGCTTTGTAGATGATATTGAGCTCGAAAAGATTGGCGCATTTGAATCTGCCTTACATAGCTATATGAATAGTGAGAAAAAGGATTTGATGAGCAAGATTAATGAATCAGGTGATTATTCTGATGAGATTGAAAGTGCACTACAGTCTGCTATAGAGGAATTTAAGTCTAATAGCACCTGGTAAACCATTCTAATGATAAATATTTTATTTATAATCATAACTCTCGGCATTAAGGTGAAATAATGGCAGTCGGCAAGGAAATACGCACCAAGATCAGTAGTGTTAAGAATACGCAAAAGATTACAAAGGCAATGGAAATGGTTGCTGCCAGTAAGATGCGTAAGGCACAGGAAAGGATGCAATCTGCTCGGCCATATGCGGACAAAATTCGTCAGATTATTTCACATCTTGGTCTGGCAAATTCTGAATATAAACATCCGTATCTGATTCCTCGAGATGAAGTGAAACGCATTGGAATCATTGTTGTTTCAACGGATAGAGGATTATGCGGCGGCCTGAATTCAAACCTGTTTAGAGATATGGTGAAACGTATGAAGGCCTGGACGGAGTCAGGTGTCGAGATGGATCTTAGCGTCATAGGCAATAAAGCTGCGGGCTTTTTCTCCAGGGTGAATGCTAACATTGTTGCCCAAACTACGCATATTGGTGATGAGCCTTCATTAGAGATTTTGATTGGTGCTGTAAAGGCCATGTTGGACAAATATATGAGTGAAGATATTGATGAGGTATACATTGCATCAAATCAATTTGTGAATTCAATGACCCAAGCACCGAAGTTGGAAAGATTGTTGCCAGTGCCACCTTCTGAAGATGAAGATTTTCAACATCATTGGGACTATTTATATGAGCCTCAGGCAGAAGAAGTACTCGATCAGTTGCTAACTCGATACATTGAGTCACTGGTATACCAGAATGTAATAGAAAATATATCCTGTGAGCAGGCTGCCAGGATGGTAGCAATGAAGAGTGCATCCGATAACGCAGGTACACTTATTGATGAATTACAATTGATATATAACAAAGCCAGACAGGCTGCGATTACCCAGGAACTATCCGAGATTGTTAGTGGCGCAGCGGCGGTTTGATACAACAGATTTTTTAAAATTTATAACTCAGTAAAAAACAAAGAAATAATGAGGAACTAAAAAGATGAGTTCTGGAAATATTGTACAGATAATTGGTGCGGTGGTAGACGTAGAGTTTCCACGTGATGCGATCCCCAAAATATATGATGCACTGCTCGTTGACGCAGAGGGTGTCAATACAACTCTGGAAGTGCAGCAACAGCTAGGCGAAGGAATAGTGCGAACTATTGCACTGGGGTCTACAGATGGCTTGCAGCGCGGCCTTAATGTAAATAATACAGGCGCACCTATATCCGTCCCGGTGGGAGTAAAAACACTAGGCAGGATCATGAATGTGCTTGGTGAACCCATTGATGAGGTGGGGCCGATCAATGCTGAAGAAACGATGGCGATACACCGTGAAGCACCGGCATTTACAGATTTAAGTCCTACAACAGAACTCCTGGAAACGGGTATCAAGGTTATCGATCTGGTTTGTCCATTTGCCAAAGGAGGCAAGGTTGGCCTATTTGGTGGTGCTGGCGTGGGTAAGACCGTTAACATGATGGAATTGATTAACAATATCGCAACCCAGCACTCAGGCCTGTCAGTATTTGCCGGAGTAGGTGAACGTACACGTGAAGGAAATGATTTCTATCATGAAATGCAGGAATCTGGTGTAGTTAATATTGAAGATTTTGAAAAATCCAAGGTGTCCATGGTCTATGGTCAGATGAATGAGCCTCCTGGAAACCGTTTACGAGTCGCCCTGACAGGTTTAACACTCGCTGAAAAATTCCGCGATGAAGGACGAGATGTATTATTCTTTGTAGATAATATTTATCGTTTTACACTTGCCGGTACAGAGGTATCAGCCTTACTTGGTCGTATGCCATCAGCTGTAGGATATCAGCCCACATTGGCTGAAGAAATGGGCAAGTTACAGGAGAGGATTACATCCACCAAGACAGGTTCAATCACATCTATCCAGGCTGTATATGTGCCTGCTGATGATCTTACCGATCCGTCACCAGCAACGACATTCTCACACCTTGATGCTACCGTTGTGCTATCCAGACAGATTGCAGAGTTGGGTATCTACCCAGCTGTTGATCCACTCGACTCTACCAGTCGACAGCTTGACCCATTAGTAGTTGGTCAGGATCACTACGATACCGCTCGAGCAGTACAGAATACTCTGCAGCGCTATAAAGAGTTACGGGACATTATTGCAATTTTAGGCATGGATGAATTATCAGAGGAAGATAAGCTGGCGGTAGCCCGGGCCAGAAAGATTCAGCGTTTTCTTTCACAACCGTTTAGTGTTGCCGAGGTGTTTACTGGAACACCGGGTAAATATGTCTCTTTGAAAGATACTATCAAGGGATTCAAGGCAATTGTTAATGGTGAGTATGACCATTTGCCTGAGCAGGCATTTTATATGGTAGGTACTATCGAAGAAGCCGCCGAGAATGCGAAGAAGTTCTAAATCAGGATAGCTAATGTCAACAATATATATAGATATTGTCAGCGCAGAGAAAGAGATCTTTTCCGGTGAAGTGGAAATGGTTTTTGCCCCTGCGATCATGGGAGAGATAGGTATTGCACCCGGCCATGCCGCGCTGATAACACAGCTGGCACCAGGAGAGGTGCGAGTTAAACATTCTGAAGGTAATGAAGAAGGTTTCTATGTATCAGGCGGCATGTTGGAAATACAGCCAAAGATTGTCACTATTTTATCCGATACAGCTGTCAGGGCTGAAGACCTGGATGAAGCAGCTGTATTAAAAGCTAAAGAAGAAGCAGAGAGACAGTTGCATGATAAAGAAGCTGGTATGGATTATGCTACTGCACTAGCACAGACGGCCGAATTCGCTGCCCAATTACAGGCAATTCAGCGTTTGCGTAAACGATCTGGCCGGTAATCCATTCCAAGAACTAGGTCACTGCATACAGGTCAATTCTGACTTGATACTCATACCCGTTTGCTAAATACTGTCTGTTATTCCCATTTTCTACAATGTGTTTTATGCAAAACCCATAAGATTTAAACTTTAACTTATTACTCATATGTTAAGCATCATCATACTTGCAGCAGGCCAGGGTACCAGGATGAAGTCTGAAATCCCCAAGGTACTCCATAAACTTGCTGGTAGAACTTTACTGGAACATGTCTATATCTCTGCATCCAGGCTTGAACACAGGATGATTAATATCGTATATGGCTATGGTGGGAAAAAAGTTCCTGAAACATTATCACATCTTCCTGTTAACTGGATTGAACAGGAACACCAGCTTGGAACCGGTCATGCCGTCAATCTAGCGCTACACACCATCCCACAGGATGATCATGTACTTATTTTATATGGTGATATCCCATTAATTACATTTGAAACTTTGTCTGCATTGATTGAAGATTCTAATGAAACAGGGTTTAGTCTCCTCACATCATATATTGAAGATCCAAAAGGCTACGGTCGCATTGTTCGAAATGCTATAGGAGTTTTGGAAAAAATAGTTGAAGACAAAGATGCCGACGAGACCCAGCGATCAATTTGTGAAATAAATACTGGCATTATGGTGGTCAGAGCATCGCTACTCAAAAACTGGTTGTCACAATTGGATAAAAATAATGCTCAGGGAGAATACTATTTAACAGATATTGTAGAGCATGCAGTTGAGCAGAAAGTCCAGGTTAATTCTAAAAGCCCTGAATCTGTGATGGAAGTTCGAGGCGTAAATGATCGTGCGCAATTGTCTGAATTGGAGAGATATTATCAGCTAATTCAAGCACATCATTTAATGAAATTAGGTGTCACATTGCTGGATCCTGCACGATTTGATTTGCGAGGAGATCTGGAAACTGGAGAAGATGTTGAAATTGATGTGAATGTGATTATCGAAGGAAGCGTCAGTATAGGGAATAACGTGAAGATAGGGGCAAATTGTTATATCAATAATGCGGATATAAATGATGGAACTGAAATTTTCCCCAATTCATATATTGAAAATACTGTGATTGGGAAAAATTGTAGAGTTGGCCCATTTGCCAGAGTACGCCCTGAATCTCGTCTTGATAATAATGTACATATTGGAAATTTTGTTGAGATCAAGAAAACTGATGTCGGAGAAGGAACAAAAATTAATCATCTAAGTTATATAGGTGATAGTAGTTTAGGGAAGAATATTAATATAGGCGCAGGAACAATTACCTGTAATTATGATGGTGCTCATAAGCATCACACTATCATCGAAGATGATGTATTTATTGGTTCAGACACACAACTAGTAGCACCAGTAACAATTAAGAAAGGTGCAACAGTTGGTGCGGGAACTACTGTAATCAGGGATGTTGAAACAGGTGAACTTATTCATAATAAAATAGAGCATACGAATGTCAAAAATTGGAAACGCCCTGTAAAAAAATAGAATCCCATGGCAGAAATTCGATGTGCTACTACTTTCTTTGTGAGGAACTTAACTCAAAATTGGCATGAGTAATTTATTGTTTTCATATGATTTTGATATCAATAAGGCAATTGAGTCTATTGTCACTATAAATTCATACATACCAGATAACTCATTTTCATCAGAATTACTTGGTAATGAACGTAGTGGTCATGCAGTAGTGATTGATGATGAAGGCTTACTTCTTACAATTGGTTACGTAATTACAGAAGCAGAATATATTTGGATAACTGTTCAGGGGAACCATCCTGTTCCAGGGTATATAGTAGGAAATGATTTCGAATCCGGTCTCGGCCTTGTAAAACCTATAAAACCAATCAATCTCCCCAAAATAGAAATTGGCTCACTTTCCAATTTGAATTCTGGAGATAAGGTTATTCTTGCTGACAGTGCAGGTACTTCTAAATTGGTAAATTCTTCCATTTTATCCATCAGAGAATTTGCAGGGCGTTGGGAATATCTACTGGATAATGCAATATATACCTCACCTGCCCATGAAAATTGGGCAGGCTCGGCTTTAATTGGTCAAGATGGTTTATTGTATGGGATTGGATGTCTGCTCATTCAGGATGTGGAGTCAGAAAATATAATAACTTCTCACAATATGTATGTCCCAACAGACACGATTCTTCCATATATAAATGAAATCAAGGAATTTGGAAGAAGGAAAAAAAGCCCAAGACCCTGGCTTGGAATGTTAGTTAACGCAGAAGATACGGAACTTGTTATTACAGGGATTTTTACAGCTTGTCCTGCTGACAAAGCAGGCTTGCAACTTGGTGATATTATTACTCATGTCAATCAGGATCCAGTTACTACTTTGAGAGAATTATTTATGGGTATTTGGAAATTAGGAGACTCTGGTGTTGTAGTCCCTATAAGATTAATCCGCGATGATAAAGAATATAATGTCGATGTGATATCCAGCGATAGAGATTCTTCATTTATGCGCGGCACAGTAAATTAGAAATTAAATCATGAAACGAACAGCGGACAATCTTCCAGTTAAATCCAATGATGTGGATTCTTTTTTGAAAAAAGTCCAACAAGTCAAATCCATGTCAGCCTATGGCAAACCCGCTGGTAGGTTGGAATTTATCATTGATGCAACTGCCAGTCGGCAACCAACCTGGGATCATGCCTGTAGTATTCAGTCGAGCATGTTTAAAGCAGTTGAAGAAACGGGTAGCTTAGCCGTGCAATTAATTTATTTTAGAGGTTTGAGTGACCTTAACGTATCACCCTGGAATAGTGATAGCAAAGCACTTCAAAGAGAAATGTCTGATGTAATGTGTATGGCTGGGCAGACTCAAATTGAACGTTCACTCTACCAGGTATTATTGGAAACAAGATCAACGCAAGTCGCTGCCGTTATTTATATCGGCGATGCGTGTGAAGAGCCCACGAAGAAAATTTATAGCATCGCAGGTGAACTAGGATTACACAAAACGCCTGTTTTTATGTTTCAGGAACATGATGACCCGGAAGTTGAAATAACATATAAGGAAATTGCGAGATTGTCTGGAGGGGCATATTGTCGATTTGATATTAACAGTCCAGGCATATTGAAAGAATTATTATCAGCAGTGGCAATATATGCGGCGGGAGGGAAACAGGCCTTAAAGATGTTTTCAAAAAGCGGTACTGCCCAACTCCAGGAAATGACTCGTCAACTGCTACGTTAAATGTCGAAAATTATCCTTTTAATCATCCTGGTCGGTGGAATTTTGTTTTGGTGGCACTGGAACAATACGCCAGACCCAAAGCAGCAGAAAATGTTACTCCAAAAGACGGTGATTGGGATTGTCGTCATCGGTTTATTGTTGATGGTTCTAACGGGTAGATTACACTGGATAGGGGCTATTTTTGCAGGCATATTGGCGTCATTTCGACAGGTGCTGCCTTTGATTATACGTTACCATCCCGTGTTGACACAGATGTACCGAAATTTTGCGCCAAGGTCAAAACCACCTAACTCTTCCACTGTCAGTTCAAAGATTATCGAAATGACCCTTGATCATGCTGCAGGTAAATTATCTGGAATTGTTCTCGATGGTCAATATAAAGGGAGTCAATTGGACGAATTGTCGCAAGAAAATCTTCAAGCTTTATATAACTATTGTATTAAAACAGATATGAATTCTGCAAAACTGCTTGAGTCATATCTTAGTGATCGTTTCGGGGAGCAAGAAAATTATCAATCCGATACGGTATACCAACAATCAAACATTCAATCGGACACTATGAGTATTGCAGAAGCTCTTCAAGTGCTTGGTATTGAAGGCGACCCTGATGAAGAAGGCATCACGAATGCATATAGAAAACTAATGCAAAAACTTCATCCAGACCGAGGTGGGAATCAATATTTTGCTGCAAAGGCAAATCAGGCAAGAGAAGTATTGTTAAAAAAATATTCTTAGGTTCTGGTAGAATGTTTTCTCCATGCGATAAAAAAAACCGGGAGGTTGATATGTTCTCCATTAGTCCTTTAAATAAAGGTTTGTTATTTTTTATTCTTTTCCAGTTTGGTACAACCACATTCGCTGCATCTAAAGAAGAAATAGATATTAAAGTTGACGCAGCGCTTGGAAAATTTCTGGAAGATGTAGATGGGGCTGAAAGATTTCTCAGTCGAGCCAAGGGTGTTCTTGTCTTTCCGGAAGTGATTAAAGCGGGATTTGGGATTGGGGGCGAATATGGAGAAGGCGCTCTTAGAATAGGGGGGAATTCTGTTGATTACTACAATACGGCTTCGGCCTCCATCGGATTTCAACTCGGCGCTCAAATGAAAACAATCATTCTGGTTTTTCTGGCTGGTGATGCATTGGAAGACTTTAGAAATAGCAGTAACTGGGAAGCAGGGGTTGACGGCTCAGTTGCCGTTGTTGAATTCGGGGCAGGCAAAGATCTGACTACAACAAGTTTTGATCAGCCTATAGTTGGATTTGTGATTAATAATAAAGGATTAATGTATAACCTGACATTGGAAGGCACCAAGATTACAAAACTAAACAAATAGTGCATGTGGGGTATTTAAAGACATGAAAGCCGTTATATTATCTGAGCTGGGAGGCCCAGAAAATCTTAATATACAAGATATTGATATTCCTGAGCCAAAAGATAATGAAGTCAGAGTCAAGTTAAAAGCAGCTGCTCTTAATCGACGGGATTTATGGGTGTCGTTCGGTTTATATCCAAAAATCCAGTTACCCTGTACTACAGGTTCCGATGGCGCAGGTATTATTGATAAAGTGGGGAAAAATATTGATTCTAATTTTTTAGAAAAGGAAGTCATTATTAATCCTGTCCTTGACTGGGGAGATGATCCCGTCGCAAATGGCCCAAACTTTCGCGTACTGGGAATGCCTGAGCAGGGTACGTTTGCAGAATATATCTGTGTTCCATCTGAAAATGTTGTTCAAAAGCCTGATCATTTGACCTGGGAGGAAGCGGCTGCCATCCCCGTAGCAGGCCTAACTGCGTGGCGCAGTGTTGTAACCCACGGAGAAGCAAATAATTCAAAACGAATATTGATTACAGGTGCCGGTGGTGGAGTTGCCTCGTTTGCTATTCTTTGGGGAGTACATCATGGTGCTGAAGTTTATGTCAGTAGTAGTAGTGATGAGAAGATAAGCTGGGCCCAGTCACTTGGGGTCGTAAATGGCGTAAATTACAATAATGAAAACTGCTATAAAAATTTGGCAAGGGAAGTTGGCGGATTTGATGTCGTTATTGACAGTGGCGGGGGTGATGCAATGAATGAGTTATTAGGAGCATTAAAACCTGGAGGGAGATTTATTTTTTTCGGCGCAACAAAAATGAATCCCTCGCAGGGATTAGAAATGGCCAGGTTATTCTTTAGGCATATTCGAATCCAGGGAACTACTATGGGGACATTTGAGGAATTCGAGAATATGATGCGCTTTGTCTCGGAAAAAAAGATCAAGCCAGTGGTCGGGAATATCTTAGGATTTAATGAAGTTGTTGAAGCTCATAAACTTATGGAATCATATTCGCAAACTGGAAAAATTGTTCTTAGGTACGATTAGGGAAAAAAGGTTGAGTAATTAGTAGCCTTATTTGAATATTAAATGAAAGATTTTTCAAAAGACGACATTCAGATTGGTGTGATTGGTGCTGGTGTAATGGGTAGAGGTATAACCCAATTATGTGCGGCGTCTGGCATAAATGTCGTATTAATGGACATAGAATTAAGCGCATGTGAATCGGCGAGAGATTTCATTTTTAGCATGTTGCAACGAGCGGTTGAAAAAGGGAAATTAAGCGAGAACAATTTTGAACTAGCCAAACGATGCATATCAATCTCAGCGAAACTTGAAGAATTATCGAATTGTGACCTGATTATAGAAGCGGTTGTAGAAAAACTGGATGTTAAGCAATCTTTGTTTTCGAAGCTTGGAAAGCTGGTTAAAAAAGAATGCATCCTTGTGACTAATACTTCATCTTTGTCAGTAACTTCAATTGCAGCCAGCTGTGAGATACCAGAACGTGTGGCTGGCTTACATTTTTTTAATCCAGTGCCACTAATGAAGCTTGTAGAAGTGGTTAATGCCATGAGGAGTTCAGAGAGTGTCATTAATGAACTTGTATCATTGGTAACAAGGCTGGGGCATACACCAGTAATAGTTGCAGATACCCCGGGTTTTCTGGTTAACCATTGTGGTCGAGGTCTTGTGACCGAAGGTCTTCGAATTTTATCTGAACATGTCACGACCCCGGATATTATCGATACAGTAATGCGAGATTGTGGTGGGTTTCGAATGGGGCCATTTGAGCTGATGGACTTAACAGGCCTGGATGTTACTTATCCTGCTACCGAACAGATTTATCAACAGTATTTTCATGAACCCAGATTAAGGCCTACTCCATTGCAGAAAAACAGGTACGAGGCAGGTTTACTTGGAAGAAAGGTCGGGGAAGGCTTCTATCAGTATGAAAACAATGAGAAAAAGCTAAATCCAGCACGAGAATTTCCTGACGTTAATATCTCAGCATCTTTTTGGGTATCGTATAAGTGTGATGTTTTATGGCGTAATAAAATATGTGAATTGGTGAATCAGACGGGTTGTGATTTTGATGGTGCTGATAAACCCGGTAAGAACAGCATAGCCATAGTTATACCACTTGGATGCGATATTTCTACGGCTGCTATCAATGAAGGTCTAAATCCCGTTAATACGATCGGTATAGAAACATTATTTAATATGGAAAATCGTATTATTGTAATGGGTAATCCAGCAACCAGCACAGATACGATTAACCAATCAGTCGCAATGATTACAAAATCTGGTAGGACTGCGTCCGTTATAAATGATAGTGCTGGTTTTATTACTCAACGTATTATTGCAACAATTATCAATATTGCGTGTGAAATTGCTCAACAGGGTATCGCAAAGCCACAAGACATAGATAGTGGAGTCAAGACAGCATTGGGATATCCTCAAGGACCACTTGCAATGGGGGACGCATTGGGTCCCGACTGTGTTATGACAATACTGGAAAATATGCAAAGAGTGTATGGAGATATGAGATATCGTCCAAGTCCCTGGTTACGTAGACGCGCACAACTCGGATTATCACTACTGCACGAGGAAGGTCAATCAGTATAGTTGGAGTTATCGTATGAAAGAAGCATACATTTACGACGGAATTAGAACACCTTTTGGTCGATATGGTGGGGTATTGTCAACGGTCCGGCCAGATGATCTGTTAGCCGCGGTTATTAACCATATAGTTACAAAAAACAATATTTTCCCTGATCATATTGAAGACGTCATTGCAGGGTGTTCCAATCAGGCTGGTGATGATTCACGGAATATTGCACGTAATGCCTCATTACTCTCTGGGTTACCAGTTTCAGTTGCGGGAATTACTCTCAACAGGTTATGTGGCAGTGGTCTTGCTGCAGTATTAGATGCAACTCGTACAATTAAGACTTCAGAAGCGACTTTGCTAATTGCCAGTGGTGTAGAGAGTATGAGCAGATCTCCTTGGGTAATTGGGAAAGCTGAAAATAGTTATTCAAGAAACCAGACTATGTATGACTCAACCTTGGGCTGGCGTTTTCCAAATCAAAAATTGATAGGCCAATATGCTTCTGACAGTAATAGTGACACTGCAGACAATATTGCCAGGGATCTCAGTATCTCCCGTGAGGACAGTGATGTATTTGCTCTGGCGTCTCAGCGAAAGTATAAAGATGCTTTGGAAAAGGGCTTTATCAACGATGAAATAATGTCAGTTGAAGTCCCCGCAGTAAATAAAAAAGCCGATCCGGTCGTGATGGTAACCGATGAACACCCAAGGTCTGATACAACACTGCAAAAACTCGCGAC
>CALSRS010000001.1:0-1175000 GCA_943788815.1 uncultured Gammaproteobacteria bacterium | reverse complement strand
TGACTGGGGTGAAGTCGTAACAAGGTAGCCGTAGGGGAACCTGCGGCTGGATCACCTCCTTTAAAATAATGTGAGCATGTCAGGAGGCTAAAGCACCCACAACAATTTTCTTGATCGATACAGAACAATGTGTAGAAGGTCCAGTCCAACTGACCTGGACCGTATGAGTTTTAACGTAGATCGTTAAAACCAGGTATATGACGCAAATATTTGGTGTGAGTTTAAGAAAGCTCGTTACAGATAGACAGGTCAGATACGGGTCTGTAGCTCAGTTGGTTAGAGCGCACCCCTGATAAGGGTGAGGTCGGAAGTTCAAATCTTCCCAGACCCACCAAATTTTGCACTGATCTTTGTTGAATTCATCGCGGTCAGTATGAAATTCCCTTCAAAAATTTAATCGAAGGGTTTAAGCAGGATATTTTGGAGCTGGTGAGGCGCATTCTAGCTAATCGATGGGAGTACACTTAAGTGTGTATGACCACATAAAGCGAAGAATGTAACAAAGCCCGTTACTGAATAGGCAGGTCAAAGGGGCCATAGCTCAGCTGGGAGAGCACCTGCTTTGCAAGCAGGGGGTCGTCGGTTCGATCCCGACTGGCTCCACCAAACCTTGAAGGTCATAAGCAACGGCCAACATTTGATGACGGTTGCTTATAGCCTGCAAGGCTAGAAAGCCGGTATTTCACCGGTTTGTTTTGTTCTTTAACAATTTGGAAAGCTGATAAAAAATAAGCCGCAAGACGATACACCAATTGTCTTGCAGGGTCATATTCATCGGTCTTTAAGAATATGATCCAGGTAGAAACGTAGTGCATGTCAGTAAAACCTGTAACCACTTAACCGGTACACAAAAGGGCCGGGCGGATTCAGGATATACGTGGAATGAAAGTATTCTGTTAGCAAGATGCTTTAAGGAAACGTAAATTCGCAGGATTGTTTATTAGGGTAAAATCTTATAAACAGTTATGAAAAAAGTGATTCAGATTTTATTCGAGTACGAGGCACATAACCAGTGAAGAAAGGAGTGTACATAAAACTACATGACTGACCGAGCAAGGAAATGTAACCAAATATTTGGATAAAAGATTCAGTCAGAGACTGTTTGAGGTTATATGGTCAAGTGAATAAGCGCACACGGTGGATGCCTAGGCGGCAAGAGGCGATGAAGGACGTTATAGCCTGCGAAATGCTTCGGGGAGCTGGCAAATAAGCTTTGATCCGGAGATGTCCGAATGGGGAAACCCATCCTGTTTACAGGATATCCTGTACTGAATACATAGGTACAGGAAGCGAACCCGGGGAACTGAAACATCTAAGTACCCGGAGGAAAAGAAATCAAATTGAGATTCCCTAAGTAGCGGCGAGCGAACGGGGAACAGCCCTTAAGTTATAGATTAGTTAGTGGAACGGTCTGGAAAGTCCGGCCAAAGACGGTGATAGCCCCGTACATGAAAACCACTCTATAATGAAATCGATTAGGTCGGGACACGTGTTATCTTGACTGAATATGGGGGGCCCATCCTCCAAGGCTAAATACTCCTTGCCGACCGATAGTGAACTAGTACCGTGAGGGAAAGGTGAAAAGAACCCCGGAGAGGGGAGTGAAATAGAACCTGAAACTGTGTGCGTACAAGCAGTGGGAGCCTGTCTTCGGACGGGTGACTGCGTACCTTTTGTATAATGGGTCAGCGACTTACTTCTCAGTGGCAAGCTTAACCAATAGGGTAGGCGTAGGGAAACCGAGTCTTAATAGGGCGAATTAGTCTCTGGGAGTAGACCCGAAACCGGGCGATCTAGCCATGGCCAGGATGAAGGTGGGGTAACACCTACTGGAGGTCCGAACCGGGATCTGTTGAAAAAGATTCGGATGAGCTGTGGCTAGGAGTGAAAGGCTAACCAAGCCCGGAGATAGCTGGTTCTCCTCGAAATCTATTTAGGTAGAGCCTCGTGTATCACTCTCGGGGGTAGAGCACTGTTATGGCTAGGGGGTCATCCCGACTTACCAAACCATTGCAAACTCCGAATACCGAGAAGTGCAATCACGGGAGACACACGGCGGGTGATAAGGTCCGTCGTGGAAAGGGAAACAGCCCAGACCGCCAGCTAAGGTCCCAAAATTACAGCTAAGTGGAAAACGATGTGGGAAGGCACAGACAGCCAGGAGGTTGGCTTAGAAGCAGCCATCCTTTAAAGAAAGCGTAACAGCTCACTGGTCGAGTCGGCCTGCGCGGAAGATTCAACGGGGCTCAAGCTGTATACCGAAGCTGCGGATGCAATATCCTTCGGGGTATTGTGTGGTAGAGGAGCGTTCTGTAAGCCTGCGAAGGTGTGCTGTAAGGCATGCTGGAGGTATCAGAAGTGCGAATGCTGACATGAGTAACGATAATGCGGGTGAAAAACCCGCACGCCGAAAACCCAAGGTTTCCTGCGCAACGCTAATCGGCGCAGGGTTAGTCGGTACCTAAGGCGAGGCCGAAAGGCGTAGTCGATGGATAACAGGTTAATATTCCTGTACCGCTTGTAATTGCGATGGGGTGACGGAGAAGGCTAGGTCAGCCGGGTGTTGGATGTCCCGGTTTAAGCATGTAGGAAGTGTTCTTAGGCAAATCCGGGAACATAATTTCGAGATGTGATGACGAGCTCCCTTTAAAGGGAGTGAAGTGATTGATGCCATGCTTCCAAGAAAAACCTCTAAGCTTCAGATTACAAGTGACCGTACCCCAAACCGACACAGGTGGGTGGGGAGAGAATCCTAAGGCGCTTGAGAGAACTCTGGTGAAGGAACTCGGCAAAATGACACCGTAACTTCGGGAGAAGGTGTGCCCTTTGTATGTGAAGGCCCTGCGGCCCGAGCAGAAGAGGGTTGCAATTACCAGGTGGCTGCGACTGTTTACTAAAAACACAGCACTCTGCAAACTCGTAAGAGGACGTATAGGGTGTGACGCCTGCCCGGTGCCGGAAGGTTAATTGATGGGGTTAGCTTCGGCGAAGCTCTTGATCGAAGCCCCGGTAAACGGCGGCCGTAACTATAACGGTCCTAAGGTAGCGAAATTCCTTGTCGGGTAAGTTCCGACCTGCACGAATGGCGTAACGATGGCCATACTGTCTCCACCAGAGACTCAGTGAAATTGAAATTGCGGTTAAGATGCCGTATACCCGTGGCTAGACGGAAAGACCCCGTGCACCTTTACTACAGCTTTACACTGGACTTTGAACATATTTGTGTAGGATAGCTGGGAGGCTTTGAAGCGTTAACGCCAGTTAGCGTGGAGCCAATCTTGAAATACCAGCCTGGTCTGTTTGAGGTTCTAACCTGGGCCCGTTATCCGGGTCGGGGACAGTGTATGGTGGGTAGTTTGACTGGGGCGGTCTCCTCCAAAAGAGTAACGGAGGAGTGCGAAGGTACCCTCAGCGCGGTCGGAAATCGCGCATTGCGTGCAAAGGCACAAGGGTGCTTGACTGCGAGACAGACACGTCGAGCAGGTACGAAAGTAGGTCTTAGTGATCCGGTGGTTCTGAATGGAAGGGCCATCGCTCAACGGATAAAAGGTACGCCGGGGATAACAGGCTGATACCACCCAAGAGTTCATATCGACGGTGGTGTTTGGCACCTCGATGTCGGCTCATCTCATCCTGGGGCTGAAGCCGGTCCCAAGGGTATGGCTGTTCGCCATTTAAAGAGGTACGCGAGCTGGGTTTAGAACGTCGTGAGACAGTTCGGTCCCTATCTGCCATGGGCGTTGGAGATTTGAGAGGAGCTGCTCCTAGTACGAGAGGACCGGAGTGGACGAACCTCTGGTGTTCCGGTTGTCATGCCAATGGCATTGCCGGGTAGCTACGTTCGGACAGGATAACCGCTGAAAGCATCTAAGCGGGAAGCCCCCCTCAAGATTAGATCTCCCTGGACCTTTAAGGTCCCTGAAGGGCCCTTGTAGACTACAAGGTTGATAGGCTGGGTGTGGAAGTGCAGTAATGTATGAAGCTAACCAGTACTAATTGCCCGTGAGGCTTGATCATATAACACTCAAACAGTTTTATTTGGCAGCATTGCGTTATCAGCTTTTTGAATATTAAAGAGATAGCCCCCGGGTGATCCCGGGGGCTAATTTTAAAGAATTAATAGAGTGGTTCATAAGTGAACGGCTTTATACAAGGTTGAAGTGCTCCTTTGATTACATCGAATGGAGTTCGTTTCTTCGAACCTTATACAGCTTGTCTGGCGGCAATAGCGAGTGGGAACCACCCGATCCCATCCCGAACTCGGAAGTGAAACTGCTTAGCGCCGATGGTAGTACGGGGTTTCCCCGTGCGAGAGTAGGTCACTGCCAGGCTCTTAATAGTAACCCCGGTCTCATTGAGATCGGGGTTTTTTTATGTCTAAGACAACATTAACGGGCAGTGACCTGATTGTTTTATTGTAGGTCTCCTAAAGGATAAGCCTGCTGCGCAGTCAAAACTGCCAGGCTCTTAATAGTAACCCCGGTCTCATTGAGATCAGGGTTTTTTTATGTATATATATCCCAAAATCATTTATCTTTACTAAAAATTAACTGTAGATATATCCAGTCATGTCCAAATGAAAGTTCTTTGTGGAAAACAGATTCATCCCTATTTTCAAGATACCCTGGAAGTAAGTGGATATGATTTCGATTTTTATACAGGGACAGCCCCTAATAATTCAGAGGTCGATATTCTGGTAACTATGCTGTCACAAACTGTCGATGATTCATTTTTGAAGAAATTTCCAAATTTAAAAATGGTGTTAAATTACGCAGTTGGATTTAATAATATTGACTTAGACTTGTGCCGATCCAAAGGGATACTCGTTGGCAATACACCTGGGGTTTTAACCGAAGCAACAGCACATCACACTCTTTTATTAATGTTGGCAGCATCTAGACAGCTTAAGCTGTCAGTACAAAATATTTATGACAATCATTGGAATGATTGGGAGCCCATGGGGTTTCTTGGTCCGGATGTAAATGGTAAGACATTAGGGATATATGGAATGGGTCGGATTGGGTTTTATTTTGCAGCCTTATGTCATCGAGCATTTTCTATGAAAGTTATCTATCACAATCGTAATGAGTCCCCGAATGCTGGTGAGATCAATGCGCAATTAGTCAGTTTTGAAAATCTTGCAGTAGAATCGGATTTTATTTCTGTACATGCCCCATTAACAAGTGAAAACCAATATATTTTTAACAAAAACTTTTTTTCTAAAATGAAACCAGAGGCCGTCTTTATTAATACATCTAGAGGTGGTCTGGTAGAACATAAGGACCTGTGTCAGGTACTATCCAATAAGCAGATCTTTGCTGCTGGTTTGGATGTGACAGAACCGGAGCCAGTCGCCAGTGACTACCCATTGTTAGGACTAGACAATTGTATTATCACCCCTCATATTGCATCTGCAACGTTTGAAGCAAGAAAAGCAATGGCACAATGTGTCGTAGATAATATTCTTGAATATCTTAATTCTGGAAATTTGAAATATCCTGTTTTTTAGATTTTGAATATATATATAATTATCTACTGAATTTTCTTCATATTTATCAAATAGTATTAACTCTACAATCTAAATAAAGGCCTATTGTAATGTCTGAATCTTCTATACCCCCCCCTTTTAGGGCTGAACTGATTGGTAGTCTGGTCCGCCCACAGGCAATTAAGGATGCACGTAATAGCTTTGATGAAGGAAATATATCTGAAGCAGATCTCAAGAGAATTGAAGATTCAGAAATTAAAAAAATTATTTCTTTACAAGAAGATCTTGGATTTCAAGTGGTCTCAGACGGTGAGCTACGGCGTAGTACTTATTCAGAAAGCTTTACTACCCATGGTATTACTGGATTAGAATTGATGGATGATGCTGGAGGTGCCTGGACATATAAAAATGATAAAGGCAGTACAGTTGGTCAACGTTCCCCCAGGGTCGTTGACAAAATTAGATGGGCAGGCCCAACGAACATTGATAATTTTCAGTTTATTGCGGCCAATGCAAAAAAGGCTTTGCCAAAAATGACGCTGCCAGGCCCAGCCTATATTCATTATCGAGCCGGTCGCAATAATATTTCTAGTGATGTATATCCGAACCTGGATGATTTTTGGAATGACCTGACCAATGCCTATAAAGATGAATTGAAGTCGCTATTTGATGCAGGTTGCCGCTACGTTCAGTTAGATGAAACTTCTATTGCCAAATTAGGTGACGAAAAAATCAGAGAAGGATTGGCAAAACGTGGTGATGATTGGCAAGATCTTTTAGAAGCTTATATTGATGCGGTGAATGCTGTGGTTAGTAGCGCCCCCCAGGGTATGTCTATCGGTATTCATTTGTGTCGAGGTAATAAGCAAGGCCACTGGCAGGCAGCTGGCGGATATGATGATATTGCAGAAAAACTGTTTCGAAATTTGAAAACGGGTTTTTATTTTCTGGAATATGATAGTCCACGCGCAGGCTCATTTGCGCCATTAAAAGCCTTGCCAGATGACAAAATTGTTGTCATCGGTGCTATGACGACTAAATCTTCGGAATTAGAATCAGCTGAATTTCTGAAATCAAGAATTAAGGAAGCAAGTGAATTTGTGGATATTGAAAGATTATGTATTTCGCCGCAATGTGGCTTTGCCAGCTCGGTAAATAGTGTTATGAATGAAGAGCAGCAATTGGCAAAGTTGAAACGTTTGATTGAAGTGGCGAATGAAATCTGGAGTATTTCCTAGAAAATATATTTCCGTATATGTTCTATATCAGAATTTATTTCAATTCTTCTTAGTCCTCTATTCTGACCCCAAATGTATTGGGGCTCATTTATATAAGATGCCCTGCAAGGACTACTCAAGTAGTGCAGTTCTGGTAATAAAAAAATTAGAATATTATCTAATCTAATATACTTGGAAATTCAGATTAAGGATGGACATCTTGAGTAAACCATTCCGTTGGTAATTCATGCCCTCGGCCTGCCAACTTAGCTTTTTTATAAAAAGCGCCACCTGCTGCAGCAAATTGGTAGCCCATTCCGAGATTGTTTAGAAAACAGGAAATTTCTTTATCATTATTTCGACCATTAACTTGTCCGGCAATAAGTTCTGGTAGTGTAGATAAGTCATCGAAATCAATATTATCCATCATGTGCCAGCCCATACCTTGCTTTTGATCAGGGACCTCAAGTCCAGGTGGGACTATATGCATAGGTTTATCATCATGAGTATGTAAAATCACCAAGTCAGATTTTTTTATTGCAGGCACTGATATTTCTGATGGTTTTATGGATGAAATATGTACGCCGGGTTCTAATAAGCTGTCATCCAGAATATTGTCTATCGAGTTTGTTGCACAAAGGATGATCTCAGCGCCATCAATCGCTTGCTCACTGGAATCTACTGGAATCACATCAATGCCAAGAGTTGAACTCATTTGATCTGAAAATCTGATTCTATTTTCTGCATTTGGGCTATAACATCGGATTTGCTCAATATCTCGAACCGCGGTAATAGCCATAACCTGCCCACTGGCTTGCCATCCACTTCCAAGTAGAGCAACATTTTTTGCATCTTTTCTTGCCAGATACTTCGCTGCTAATCCATTCGCTGCACCAACTCTCAATCGTTGTAAATACCCGTCCGGAAATATTGCTAATGGCTCACCTGTTTCTGTGCTGAATAACAACACCAGACCAACCCAACGCTTTTCTGGTGCCGCAGGCACTTTTTCTCTCCTTATTGTTCCATCCCTGACAGGCCAGGACACAATGTCTGAGTTAATTCGAACAGCACTAACACCAAATTTTGGGACAATTCCATCCATCGATTTAAGGCTGTAAAAAGTATCTTGCATGCTTCCTTGCACAACAGAATCAGACCGGCGGCGGTTTGCCCCATTTCCCAAAGCCAGTTCTCTATAAGCAATCTCAAGAGCATCAATACAATCTGGCATAGTTAGGAGATCATTTACATCATCATTAGAAAGGATTAGCGTCATTTCATATAATTTCCAATATATTAATCCATGTATGTTAACTATATAAAGTTATCGTCACAATACTTGTGGTTATAGTAAGTAAAAAGATTACATTATTACGTATATTATATAATCAGATTAAATTTAAGGATGTTATTTAAATTTCCAACAAGATTCAGTTAGTGATTTATTTGTTTTTATTTCTCCAGGATTACTTTTAACTCTATTTGTTCTTGGATCTGAAAATATAGATATAGGAAATACAGATGATATATATTAGGCATCATATAAACTACCTATGCGATTAAAAATATAAAAATTAAAATAATTTTTAATTATGGAAAATTTAGAATGTGAAGTGCGTGTATTGACATGGAATATTCATGGAGGTGTTGGAATAGACTGTCGTCACGATATGCGCCGCATAGGGAATGTCCTGTCACGACAAAATGCAGATATAGTCGCATTACAGGAGGTTAACTTACGTAAAATATCCAGTGGTATACAAAATACGTATGAATATTTAAAGAAAATAGCAGGGGAATTTAGTTGTCACGCATGGACAATTAAAGATTCCACCGGTAATTATGGTCATTTATTAATTAGTAAGTTTCCCATGGAAAAGCAGTTAGTCCATGACGTTTCGGTCCCTAACAGAGAGCCCAGGGCCATAATTGAATCATTGGTGAATTTTCCAGCAGGTCAGGTTCGTGTCATTGCCCTACACCTTGGAATAGGTGTAGGAGATAAATTCCATCAGCTAGATAGCTTGCGAGAGATTATTTTAAATGGCGGAACATTGCCCATTATCTTGATGGGTGATTTCAATCAATGGCTTGGGAAATCTGTCGATAACAAGTTAATTGATCTAATCGAAATACCCCCTAAACTACGAACCTATCCATCATTTATGCCTTTCTTATCACTAGACAGGATCATGTGTTCCAGGCGAATTGAGATCGTACAAATGAAATGTTTATTTGAAAGCTGGATTGCATCTGATCATTTGCCAATAGTCGCTGATATAAAACTACCCATATGAATAAGTGTAAAGAATTTTTTAAATTCCATTTTCTTCCGAAGAGACTTTATCTTCGCTATAGCGCCTGGAATAAATATCGAAAAGCTGAAAAAACACAGGAAACAGAATTAAGATTACTACCACAACTGGTTGACAATACTAAAGTTGCAATTGATATTGGGGCTAATACAGGACTTTATACATTTTATTTATCAAAATATGCGAAGCAGGTATTTGCCTTTGAACCTCATAAATTATTCGCAGAATTCTTGTCCAAGGCCGTTGCGAGTAATGTTATTGTAATAAACAAAGGCGTTTCTAATAAAAATACCAGCCTTCCATTTTATGTGCCTGTAAAATCAGGTCGTATGCAAATGAATATCGCCTCATTCGAAAAACAAACAGCTGTGGATTGGGAATGTATAAAGGAAAAAGTTGAAACAGTAACGCTTGATTCTATGCAATATAAAAACGTTGGCTATATCAAGATAGATGTAGAAGGACATGAATATGAAGTACTGGAAGGTGCGGTGAAGTTGATTAGCACACAAAAACCAATAGTGCAGATTGAAATACTCGAAATATATAAAGACAAGTCTAAAAACCGATCGTTAAACTTTCTTATGGATCAAGGGTATAAAATATATGTGTACACGAATAATAAATTAAACGAATTCAATTCAATTTCCCCATCCAGCATGGGTAAAAACTTTATTTGTATTCCAGCATGACGCCTGTACCAGCTCGATTAATCTATTTCGTATTTGGTAGTTTCCTGGTTACACTATTTTCTGGTGGGATGATTATTTCTGTCTTTATATTGAGTTGTGTATACATAATATATAATTTCAGGCCATTACTTAGTTTTCATAAACTACCCGGGTTACAAATCATTGCGTTAATTAGCTTTTCGATATGGGTATCAATAAGTTATTTTTGGTCAATTTCGCCAGAAACCAGCATGGAAACGATGCTGAAATTTTGGTTGATAAATCTATTAGGAATCACAGCTATTGTCGGGCTGATTCAAAATGACTTAAAAACCAAAAATGTATTAAATGATAATTTATTGCTGGCGCTGTTGGGATTAATTTCCTTCATTCTCATCGCAGAACATGTGACGAATTACAAGTTTGCAATATTTTTGCGAAACGCATTAAATTTTGATCGTTACAACTATGGCCAACCGATGGACCATGCAACTGCTTTATATTCCCTGTTGCTGCCTTTTAGCTTGTATTATTTTTGGGATAAAAAAATTCATTTATATATTTTAACTATTTTGTCAGTAATAGTTTTCGTTCTTCACCCTATGTTTGCGGCCATGTTGGCAGTTTCACTAGCATTATTATTATCAATTATTTTGGCATTTCTTAATAAGAGATGGCATATAGCATTTTCTATCTTGACCGTGATATTTATTTTTTCTATGCCTCAGATTATGTCGTTCGTATTAGGATTGGATACGCTTCAAGCTATTGAATCTATTCCGTCGTCTTGGCAAGAACGTATTGATATCTGGAATAAGTCAATAGTCCTAATAAATGAGAGCCCTGTTATGGGCTGGGGGCTGGATACATCCAGTTCAATTGAAAAAGTACTTAATGATAGTCTAACAGGAATAATTCAAGTACATCCTCATAATATTCCTCTACAAATTCGCCTTGAATCAGGGATTGTAGGCATATCATTATTTTGTATATTTGTTGGATTAGTTTGGCGAAAGATATTACAACAGCAGGACCGACTATTTTTTACAGCATGTGTTGCGTCCATATGTATCTATTTTGTATTTTCAATAGTAAGTTTTAATGCCTGGCATAGCTGGTGGCTTTGTACTCAATATCTGGCCGTTATCGTGATTATTTCATTTCAAAAAATTTGTTCAGATAAGACACAGCACCCATAGACTCATAAGAACCATGTCGTAGCAAAATATCCATGAAATTGATCTTATATAAAAAAGAAATCAGCCTATTGTTGCTGTCAGCAATATGGTTATTCTTTTTGTTATATCTTGGAATTGCAGACGTTCATGGTAGATCGTATTCAACTCAATGGTTAATTCAGGCCCTGGGTGTTCTGGTCATTGTCTTTTATCAAACTATCAAGCGTTTAAATAAGAACAGGTTGAATATTAATTCATCATTGTATCCATCTTTGGGATGGGGAAATCGATTTACTATCATTCGTGGAATAATGATTGCCGCATTGGCGGGGTTTTTGTTTCAAGTATGGCCAGTAAGTTACCTCGCATGGATACCAGGGATCATTTATTTAATTGCGTCCATTATTGACAGGCTTGATGGATATCTTGCGAGGATTACCTGTATGCAAAGCCAACTGGGGACGGAACTGGATACAGTTTATGATGCCGTAGGTTTGTTAATTGCGCCGGTTCTGGCCGTGACTTATGGGCAATTGCATTGGAGTTACCTGCTGGTAAGCATTGCTTATTATCTCTTCGTTATTGGCATTAAATTACGTGAATTTCGCGGCTTAAGGGTAATAGAGTTGCCGCCGAATATTTCCCGTAGAGCCATTGCAGGATTTCAAATGGGTTTTGTTGCTGTTGTCCTGCTCCCTGTATTTCATCCACCTATAACGCAAATCGCGGGAATGGCATTCATGATCCCATTGTTGTTCGGATTTATTATTGACTGGTTTATTGTCAGGGGAACCATATCTTCGGGGACAGGCTTATCTGTATTGCTGGATAAGCTGAGATTTCTCAGTTTTAATTATTTCTTGCCCGCTCTCAGGATTTTGGTTGTTTGCCTGACTATACATTTATATATAACGACAAACGGCAATGAAATCAAAATAGCATCTATTGTATTAGCCAGTATTTCATTGGTTTTAATAATAACTGGAATCATCGGACGTATAGGCGCTGTAGTGTTATCAATAGTACTGGGTTTTTATTTTCAAGATCAGATGTTATCAACAAATGTCATAGTATTATTATTTTGTATTATCTGGATTATGATGCTGGGCACCGGTTATTTCAGTCTTTATAAGCGAGATGAAGACTGGGTTAATCGGTATGATGGTGCATGAAAATCAACTCAAAATTCCTGCTTGGATGTGTATGGATATTTGCACTTACCCTCCTGGCGTGGACGCTGATTCAACTCCCTGTTGAGTCAATTAAATTCTGGATAACGGGGCTTGATTTATTTCAATGGGGTATTTGGGGATTGCTAAACATCGTCATAATTGCAATCTATGTCTTGCGATGGCATGTGATTAATATTGGACTGGATTTTATTCCCAGCTTTTTAAAACTTTTTTTTATACGTCAGGCAGGGCAGTCAATCAGTTACATCACGCCAGGTCCGCAATTTGGCGGGGAACCTTTACAGATTTACTGGCTATGGAATGAGGATACTGATAATGGATACAAGGCATTTATATCCGTAGCTCTAGACAGGTTTTTCGAGTTATGGGTAAATTTTTCGGTGTTAATCGTAGGAATTACTGTTTTAATATTATTTTCTAATACCGCTGTAACAATATGGTATTACCCATTAATCGTGATTGCTTTATTTTTCTTCGGACTCACGCTTGTTGGGACTCTCTTTACCAGACACGCACAATTTTTAATTCGATGGATTAAAAAAGCAATATCTCGTTGGGAAAACAATGCAAGATTAAAGGGTTTGGATCTCCATTTAGAAAACATATCGTCAGATATTAAGAAGTTTGTTACCCAGCAACAAAAGGCATTTTATACGGCGGTTGGATTTTCAGTTCTAGGCTGGTTTGGAATGCTAGTAGAGCTTGGTCTGATATTGTCTTTTTTGGATATCCAATTAACACTAGTTAATTTTATATTTCTTGTGGTTACTATGCGACTTGCACTGTTGTTACCGATACCCGGTGGGATAGGCACTATGGAAGCCTCAATATATTGGGTATTTGCAAGTCTGGGTTTAAATACCTTTGATGTGATTGGAATGATTGCCTTAATACGTTTGAGGGATTTGATTATTGTGCTATTTGGAATGGGTGTATTTCATTTTCTAATGAAAGGAAGTATCAAAACACCTGTGGACTAAATTTTACCAAAGTAATCTACATTAGATATTTTCAAGGAAAGTTCTCCAGCTTTCAATTGCTGATACCTCACCGTTAACCAGTCATCCAGTTCAGGCAGACCATTTAATGCCTTTTCCATTGTTTGTAGAATGTTTAAAATGAAAAGGGCCTGGGTATTATCTATATCCTCAGAAAGTTGCCAATCAGATGGACCCGTTGCCTCGACCTTGTGCCCTTGATTGATGAGCCAGCTACCTAACTCTTCCCCCGTCTGACTAGCTCGCCAGTTTAGGTGATTAAATCGCCGATCCATATCCTTGTGATATTCTCGATATATATGCTCATCATTTTCCAGGACAGGCAAAAATTCAGTTTTACCAGAAAAATTCAGGCTGAAATAAAAAGCTGAACCCGCTTTAAGGTGTTTAAATAATAGTGGTAAGAAGACTGGGACAGGCATTAGATCAATGACCGCGTGACTTATCACAATATCGTAGTCATGTTCATCGATGATTTCATTAATATTAGTAGCATCACCTGTGACCCATTTTACAGTAGTCTTGCAATATCGGTTTTCAATATACCAATTCTCGCCATCTACATTAATAGTATATTTATATAAGTTATTCAGATAGTTAAAAGCATTTTCCTTGAAGTGAACTTCCTGTTCGATAGCCGTATAGACACTGTCTTTTACCAATTCCTCATCTAAAAACCGTTCAATCATGGTTCCGATACCCGCACCGACTTCCAGTATTTTTATTTTGCTTACAGTTGCCTGCCTGTTTTTAATCCAGTGGTGCATAGTTGCCCAGACCTGTTGATTCAGGCTCTGGTCATCAACAGCTTTTTTAGCTATTAAATAAGCTGGATAATCAAATATTTCATCAACCACAATACATCTCCATTTAACTGGCGAACTTCAATAGAAATTCTCGAATTAATTCTCCAGTATTATTCCACGTAGGGTGTTGCTTGTAGCTATGGATAGCATTTTTACCCATTACTGTCAGGTCATCTGGCATATTAATTAAATTTGCTAAATGCGCGGCAAGCTGCTTGATGTTACCGGGAGGGATGAGAAATCCATTTTTACCATGCTTAATAATTTCTTTTGCGCCACCAGAGGTTGTACCAATCACCGGTAATCCAAACTGCATCGCCTCCAGGTAGACGATACCATATGCCTCATTTTCTGAGGGTAACACCATTATATGATGATTAAGATAATGGTCAGGAAGAACGTCGCCCAGAAGTGGTCCTGTAAATTCAATCTGGTCAAAAAGATGATGTTTTTTAATTATGCTATGTATTTTTTTTACATAAGCTGAATCTATATCCGTTCTGCCGGTGATGCTAAGTTTGAAATCCCCTGTTTTTAATTCAGATAGAGCATGCAAGAGAATATGGAGTCCTTTTTGCGGAATTACATTACCTATATATAAAACTTTGAGTGGTTGAGGTGCCAGACGTTTTAAACTGTATAATTCATCAAGGTTTGAATTGGTGAAATTATTACCTGCAGGTAGAGCAATAATATTGTCGGACAGATTGCCCCTCATTAATTGTTTTGCCAGATCTTGAGTACTTTTGCTATTTAGGATAATTCCATTTACGGATGTCAGGTACTTTTTTTCAATAAATTGATAAAGCCAGTTTATATAATTCGGCTGTGTAGAAAAAGATCGAAACAAATGAACAAGTGAAATAATGGGAAGTTTTTTGTTGAGAATTCTATTTGTTTTAAATACAGATGGATGAATTAGTTCATCTTCAATCAAAATGTCAAAATCTGACGTATTAATTATACTTTCTGGTTGGTTTGATAGAATGTCCTGAAAGTAATTGTTCTGTTTTAAATTGATTACTGTGACTTTGTCACCTTGCGATCTCAAATACTCAATTATCTTTCTGTCATAAAGATATCCACCACTAATAGTATTAATGTCACCATAGATCAGAAATCCAATCCGCATGACTTTGGTTTAATAGTCTTTTTGATAAGAAGTCCAGCAATCCTCATTTTCCCATAGTTTGATCCTAAATGAACCAGGTTCAGGAGGCTGGATATTTTTTTTCAATTTTTCCCAGATTATTCTGCTGAAATGTTCAATGCTGGTATTAATTCCATTAAATTCAGGGAAATCGTTTAAAAGTTTATCTCGATAATTCTCTACCAGTGCGTCTAGTTCTGCTTCGATTTTGACGATATCAACAAGGTAACCATGTTGGTCCAGCTGGTCATGTTTGATTTGGACTTCAATAACGTAATGATGGGCATGAGGTTCATTCTCTCTTCCCCAATCACCGCCTATTAGAAAATGGTTGGCTATAAAATCTCTTTTTACAGCAATACAATACATTATGTTCTCCCATGCAAAACAAATTAGTATTTCAATAATATTTGCGAATAATCTTCAGGTGACTTATCCAGCAATGTGTAGGCTTGTTGTACCTGCTCAAAATCAATGATTTTACTGATAAATTTATTTGGAGATATCTCTCTAATCATTTTAAAAGCAAATTCTAGCCGCCTGGATTTATCCCATCTTCCAGTTAACTGCGGAGCAATTGTACTGACCTGACTGCTGATGATCTCTATCCGATTTCTGTGGAATTTTCCACCCAGATTAATATTTGCAGCTTTGTTGCCGTACCAGCTGCCAATTACGATTCGACCATTATACCCACAAATATCAACTGCAAGATTCAGGGCCTCTGGATTGCCGGTTAGCTCAAATACGAGGTCAGCCTCCAATTCATTAAATGAACTAGACTGTATTTGTTTTTTTAATTCTATATTGTTATCTGAGGTGGGCGAATAAAATTTACAATTATCTAAATTTGATATTAACTTTTGGCGTGATTTAATTTTTTCTATTACAACAAGTTCAGCTAAGGGGAACTGGGATAATATTTGAGTTGTTAGCAAGCCAACAATTCCCAGCCCAGTTACGACTACCATTTCTCCCAGGAGTGGATTACCGTCATGCACAAGATTGACAGCGGTTTCCATATTGGCAAGAAATACGGCATCAACAGGGGTAATATCATCCGGCAATAATATTGTTTGATCGAAGGGTACCGTAAAATGACTCGCATGAGGTGTAAATGCAAATACCGTTTTACCGATTACCGAGGCATCAACTTTTGAACCGGCTTGAACTATGGTGCCAACTGAGGCGTAACCATATCGCATCGGAAAACTGCCTGCTTGTGATTTTAGGTCATCAATTGATGTATCTAATGCGATATCTGAAGGAAATTGCCCGCGATAGATTAGTAATTCAGTGCCGGTGCTAATAGCAGAATAGACAGATTCCACCAGTACGTCATTTTCATTTGGTCCGCCGATATCCTGCTCTTTGATCTCAATATTGCCAGCAGAGGTGAACCACAGTTGCTTACTTAACAATTGATATCCTCCCCATAACTAAGGTCCCCATAAACAATTAAATCATTTTCTGATTTTCCATAATTAAAATTCTTCAATGCAGGTAATTGCGATAGATCATTTTCCTTAAGATCAGAAACCGCTTTATATCCGCCAATCAACCATGGGGCAATAGTGATAATAATGGAGTCAGCCATTTTTGCATTAAGAAATGCTGTGATGACAGTAGCACCACCTTCCACCATTAAACTGTTTATCCCCATTTCTTTTAACTTTTCCATAGCAGCCTCCAGAGGAACCAGCTTGCTACCATTGTCTTCTAGGGTAATGACATTAAACTGAGCATTATTACTATCAGATCCTTCGGACAACGATAGAACCCAGCACGTTCTGTCAGGATGGTTACAAACATGGGCAGTTTCAGGAAGTCTTAACTGACTATCCAGAATTACTGGCTGTGGATTTTCTCCCTTCCAATCTCTTACGGTTAGCCTAGGGTTATCAGTCAGGACAGTCTCTATGCCTACCAGTATTCCATCATGGAGGCTACGTAACTGGTGGGTTAATTGAATAGATTGTTTGCCGCTTAAACTTAATGACTGACCTTGGCGTGTTGTGATACTTCCATCTAGCCCCTGCGCATAAGCAAGAGATATATATGGTCTGGTCTCGTGAATGGTATTTTTTTTATTTGAATTAATCCAGCGTTCAATCTGTTGGTTGAGATTCATGCTGGTCATTACTGGTAATTACAGGAGGTGTTGGTGGAACAGATAATTTATGGTTCATTTTTTCAACTTTCGTAAGCAAGTATTTTTCATTTTCAGAGGTGATAGTTGTTTCAAGTTCAACACGCTCTACAATATTGATACCTTCTTTTTCCAATGCGTCAATTTTTGTAGGGTTATTTGTCATAAGTCGAATTGAATTCACACCAAGGTCATCTAATATCCTGGCAGCTAATGTATAGTCTCTTTCATCAGCCAGATGACCAAGCATCAAGTTTGCATCCACCGTATCATAGCCAGCATCTTGAAGGTTATAGGCTTCAATCTTTTTCAGTAAGCCTATCCCACGCCCTTCTTGTCGCATATACACCAGCACACCAGAGCCTTCTTCGGAAATATTTTTTAGCGCGAGATTTAGCTGCTCTCCACAATCACATCGTTGTGAACTGAGAACGTCACCCGTGAAACATTCAGAATGGACCCTGACCAGGACAGATTCACTTTGGCTCAGATCACCCATATAAAATGCAAGATGAGCCTTGTCGTCTTCGGTATTGGTGTAATAGCAAAGTTGAAATTCACCAAATTCCGTAGGAATACGAGCAGATGATGTTCGAATTACCGACTTATCAGTCATAATGGCTTATGTTGGTGTATAAGTTAGTTAAAGTTTTCAAGTTATTGCTG
The DNA here is from genome assembly GCA_943788815.1 of uncultured Gammaproteobacteria bacterium. Taxonomy (GTDB): domain Bacteria; phylum Pseudomonadota; class Gammaproteobacteria; order Eutrophobiales; family Eutrophobiaceae; genus Eutrophobius. The sequence goes on along the minus strand of CALSRS010000001.1, from coordinate 1,157,166 downwards.
GTATTATCTCAATAAATAACAATGGTTTTTATTAGAAATTAAATTACCTGATTAATTTCATACTCTTACAATCGAACATTCTATCAGGTGGCACTAGCAGTTACATCTTGTAATGGGCTATTCTGAATTCATATTACGTAATATATGCATTGAATGCTAGTGTATCCCGTCAAAGCATATGAGACAGAATTGAGCTGATTTCTAAGAGAGACTTCTGATAAGTTAAACTTATAAATAGGAGTCTCATTATGAGCAATAATAGCGAGAAATTAGTTAAAGATGTATCCCGTCAAAGCATATGAGACAGAATTGAGCTGATTTCTAAGAGAGACTTCTGATAAGTTAAACTTATAAATAGGAGTCTCATTATGAGCAATAATAGCGAGAAATTAGTTAAAGATATACGTCGTCGTACCCGTAAGAAGTATTCCTCTGAAGAAAAGATCCGAATTGTACTGGAAGGGATGCGTGGAGAAGAAAGCATTGCCGAGCTGTGTCGCCGTGAAGGATTGAATCAAAACGTGTATTACCGCTGGAGTAAGGAGTTCCTGGAAGCGGGTAAACAGCGTCTGGCGGGCGATATAAAACGGGAAGCAAACTCCACTGAAGTGACCGACCTGAAGAAAGAAAATGACCAGCTCAAACGCCTGGTGGCTGACATCATGCTGAAGAACGAGGTACTTAAAAAAAGTGTGCTTGGCTTGGAGTCGACCTGGGAAGACGAATGAGTCTTTCAGCAGCTGAAAAGCTGGAAGTGATCCGCTTGGTAGAGGCGTCGGAATTACCCGTGAAACGCACTCTGGCCGAGTTAGGTGTGAGCCGCAGCAGTTTCTATCGTTGGTATCGGCAATACCTGGATGATGGTCCAGAGGGCCTGGAGCCAGATAATCGGTCCCCGAGACAGTTCTGGAATAAGATACCTGAGATGGTGAAGGAGCAGTGTCTGGAGCTCGCGTTACAGTACCCTGACAAATCGCCTCGGGAACTTGCCTGGACCATCACCGATGAGCACAACTACTTCATCTCGGAATCCAGCGTTTATCGACTGTTAAAGCAGTACGATCTCATTACCAGTCCTGCTTATATCCTGATGCAAGCGGGTGATTCGTTTCAGAATCCAACACGACGAGTCAACGAGCTTTGGCAGACTGACTTCACCTACTTTCGTATTGTTGGTTGGGGGTGGTATTACCTGTCCACTGTTCTAGATGATTACTCCCGCTACATCATTGCCTGGAAGTTAACAACCAGCATGGCAGCTGATGACGTGAAGCAGACGCTGGATGCGGCGATTGAGACCACGGGAGTCAACGAGATAACGGTCAAACACCGACCTCGCTTACTGAGTGATAACGGGCCTTGTTATATCTCCTCGGAATTGAAGGATTATCTGAGTAAATATCAGATGCAACACACCCGTGGCGCACCGTACCATCCCATGACACAAGGCAAGATAGAGCGATATCACCGCTCCATGAAGAACGTCGTGAAGCTGGAGCACTATTATTATCCGTGGGAACTCGAACATGCTATCCGGCAATTTGTACAATACTACAATCATGAACGTTACCATGAGTCACTTGATAATATTACGCCGGCAGATATGTATTTTGGCCGCTATCATGAAATTATGGATAGAAGAACCATTATCAAATACGAAACATTACAACAGAGGAGAAAGGAAAATTTAAGAATATATATAAATCAGTGAAACAAGACTATAATAGTTAAAAGTCTCTCTTAACATTTACGCTATTTTGTCCCAAATCTTTTGACGACTTACAATCAGGGCAGAAAATCTTAGACGAATAGAAATTAATCAAGATGCCGTCTTTTTGCCTAATGAGGCACAACTGGATGAAATTCCTGCTCATATTATTGAAATTGAAGACACCAATATACAGGATTTTGATGATTTATATCTTGCATCAAGCTATGGTGGAAGTATTGCTGTCAGAGAGGATTCCTCAGGAAGATTAATACCTGAAAATTCATCTTATCGGGTAAAATTGATACCTAAGGAAGAATTGGGGCAACTAGATAAAGTGGTTGTTGGAAATATGTTGATTGAAGGGAAGGCAGAAAGTTTACTTAGATATTTTTATGAAACGGTGGCATCTGTCCTCATTAGAGAATCAGGGTTTTAAAAAGCGAGTCAGCAAATATTCTATATCGCCAAGGCGATAAGCCCGGGATTATTTTATTGTGCGGAATACTTGTATTTAAGCATCTGTTAATATTGGTCTTATAATTAAGGTGAGCTTCGCTATGAGAAATGCAATTAATTGCATAATATTAATTTTCCTAAATTTAGTAGTGCTTTCTGGTTGCGAAATAGTGACTGAAAAAACGACAGTACAATCAGAGTTTACATTAATGGAAGCAACCATTAATGACATCCAATCCGCATTTGATTCCGGCGTCCTCACTTCTGAAGAATTAGTTAAGCAATATTTAGCTCGTATTAAGCAATATGATAAAAATGGACCAAAAATTAATTCCATTATTACTCTCAATCCTCAGGCATTAAAAATTGCTGCAGAACTGGACGCAGAACGAAAGAGTAATGGCGCCAGGGGGCCGTTACATGGGATCCCGGTTCTTTTAAAAGATAATATTGATACCTATGATCTGCCAACCACGAATGGGTCTGCCGTTCTTAAAGATGTTGTACCTCCTGATGATGCCACGATTACAAGAGAATTAAGAGAAGCCGGCGCGATTATCCTCGGAAAAGCAGCCATGGGGGAGTTTGCTAGTGGGAGTTACAATTCAGTGGTTGGTCAACAAGTCAATCCTTATAATTTTAAACGTGACACCGGTGGTTCCAGTAGTGGATCTGCATCTGCAATTGCGTCAAATTTCGCGGTACTAGCCATTGGTACCGATACCAGTACCTCTGTAAGAGGACCCTCTGCATTTAATGGAATTGTTGGAATGAGACCAACAACAGGATTAATCAGTCGCGATGGTATTGCGCCTAAAGATCTTGAATTTGATAGCGCGGGCCCTATGGCGCGTACCGTTACGGATGTGGCATATATGCTCAGTAGTATTGCCGTCGAAGATCTGGCTGATCCTGTAAGTGGCCCAGTTTGGAATGAAGTTAGGAAAAGATATGACGTAAAAAATGGCCATGTTGATTATACAAAATTTCTAAATAAAAATGCGATAAATGGCAAAAGGATAGGTGTGGTCACCACATTATTTGGCGGTGACCCGGAAATTGATGCAATGGCAAGAGAAGCTCTGAATGTGATTGAATCTTTAGGAGGCATACTTGTCGATGTGAAATTAAGTGATGACTTTATTTCACGTTATCTGGGTGATGGTAGCAGTTATATCCGTCGTGTAGCAGATTATCGTTTCCGTAGGGATTGGGAAGCCTATCTTGCTACACTTTCCGGCGCTCCCAAAACGGTCGAAGAGTTTATTGAGGTATATGAAAACGTGGTTAATAAATCGGCGCTTCCGGCCAGATCAAATGTGATGCGCTTGCTGAGAACCTCACTGGAACATTCAACTGAAGAAGAGGCATATCAAAACCTGGTAAATCAAATTTTACCAAAAGCCACTAAAGATAAGCTTGAGATATTTAACTCAAATAACTTGGATGTGCTGATTTTTCCCTATGAGACTCGGTTTGCCGGTGTGATCAGTAATCCTGTCTATACACTTGAAGATCCTGATTATTTTGATTCCGATATCCCTGTCCCGGCTACCCTGGCAGGCTACAATTCAACAGGTTTTCCATGCATCGTTGTCCCTATGGGGCATGGAAGCCAGGGATTACCAATGGCATTAGCATTTTTTGCTAAACCCTATGAAGAAGGGCCATTAATTAGCTATGCCTATGCCTATGAGCAGGTAAGTAAAAAACGCAAACCGCCACCATTATTGCCTGCTATCATTAACCAGTAATTTCTTTAATACTCTTTTCAAGCTTAAAAGGATCGCGTTTATGTTTGGATACCGTTCTATTTTTAACACACTTTTGGTCTTGACCCTGACTGGATACTACTTAGAGGCAAATGCACAGGACTGGAAAATAGCCAGTGAAGCAGATCGTTGTCCCGCAAAATGGGGAGAGGGAGATCAGCGAGGTTCAGCCAATATGATGACCCCCGTATCGGTACTGGCCGCGTTACAACTGGCCAAAACCGGTGAGGTATTTGAACTGGGTGAAGTCCTTTCTACTGATCCAAATGAGTCATATATAAATCGTGGACGTGTGTTTAATATTTATACCAAACCGACGATACCAGCAGCTGGTCGCAGGGTGTCCAGTGAAGAGCTGGTAGTTACAGAGCTTGGTCAAGTGGGGACCCAACTGGATGGATTTGCTCATCAGTTATATGGCGACAGCTTTTATAATTGTTTTAAATTTGAGGATATTGCAACACGTACCGGTTATAAAAAACTGGGCGTAGAAAATATTGGGAGCTTAATCTCCAGGGGGATATTAATAGACATAGCGGCACTTAAAGGTGTTGATATGATTGAGCAAGATTATGAAATTACACTGTCTGATATCCACCAGGCCCTCAATAGACAAAACACGAAAATAGAATCAGGCGACGCGGTGATAATAAATACCGGGTGGGGGGGGAACCGGGGTGTAAATAATGATATCTATGGAACAAACACGCCTGGGATAGGGATAGAGTCTGCACAGTGGCTAGTGGAAAAACAGCCTATATTGGTGGGGACAGATACCTGTTGTGTTGAATTTAGATCCCCGGAAAACCGTAGGTTAGATGTGCATTCCTTGCTATTGATTGAACAGGGAATCTATATGATAGAGAACATGGCTCTGGAGCAGATTGCAAAAGAAAAGGTATATGAATTTTTATTTATCGTGCAACCATTAAAATTAAAAGGGGCAACGGGGTCTGCTGTGGCGCCGATCGCTATCAGGTGATATATGAGTCAGATGAAAACCATAATTAGATTAATTTATATTTGCGTTGGATTTCTGGTGTCTTCAACACCGTATGCACAACAGCCATCAGGTAATGATAGGAGCGGGCACGGTAGCGAAAGCTGGAATATGCGCCTGGTTGGACACCATGATGTGCAGGGACGTGGTACCTATCAGCCCGTAATAGAAAAACAAGGTGACAGGTGGATTGCATATCTGGGCTTGGGTGCGGGTAGCGCAGTAAATGATTTTAACGGTGAAATGGAATGGAACGGCACATACATAGTTGATGTCACTGATCCTATGAATCCCGTTGGTCTAACACATATACCTGGCAGTGAGGTGGCATCGAGTCCTGCGGGCAGTGGTGCGCAGATGAACAGGGTTTGTACTATTAGTGGTAAATCTTATCTGTTAAGAAGTTATGGCAATTCTGGTCATCAGATCTGGAATGTGACAGCTCCACACGAACCTCAACTGGTATTAAATGTGGAAGATGATCTTACCAGTATTCATAAAAACTGGTGGGAATGTGATACCGGAATCGCTTATATCGTGGGTGATGGCGATAACTGGAGAGCTAGACACACCAAGATTTATGATTTGAGTGATCCTGAAAACCCCATCCATATACGCAGTTATGGTGTGCCAGGTCAGGAGCCAGGATCAAAGGTAGAGCCTGTGCCTATGGATCTGCATGGCCCTATGGTGCTGGGTGACAAGGTCTATTTTGGATATGGTTCTTCTCGCGAAGGTTTAATTCAGATAGTTGATCGTGAAAAACTGCTTAATGGAGACCCCGAACCGACCGTAGCGAATCTGGAGGCACCTGAAATATCCAGATTTTATCTGGCACCAAATTTTGGTGCACATACCACGCTACCCGTTCTGGGTGTCCCGGTGCCGGATTATGCTGACAGCTCTATAGGCAAGGTTAGGGATTTTCTCATTATGCCTTCTGAATCAACACGTGAAGAATGTACGGAAGAAAGAGATGCGGTATTAATAATCGATATTACTTATCCTGAAAGGCCCATGTCGGTTTCAAATTATCAGGTAAAAGAATCTGACGGTGATTTTTGCCAGCGGGGAGGGCGGTTTGGTCCCCATGCGGTGGATGAAGCCATGTATCCAGAATATTATCGCAAACTGGTATTTGTTTCCTATTTTAATGCCGGCGTTAGAGTTGTAGATATACGCGACCCCTATCGTCCTAATGAGGTTGGATACTATATTCCCGCAACGACGCCAAACACGGCACAAAGCTGTGTCAGGCGTGATCCCACTATTCCCTGTAAAACCGTTGTTCAAACCAATAATGTGGAAGTTGATGGAAGAGGGTATATCTATATTGTAGACCGAGTCGGAACTGGTATGCATATACTAGAGTTAACTGGAGATGCAAAAGACATCGTTGCAAATTGAGGTCAGTTTTGATCTTCAACAACACTACATAAGCGGGACAAAATTGAGCCTGAATATAACTGCTTGTAAAATAGCCTGCCATTGATCAAAAGTCGTATCATCCAGAGACGATACTTGCTTCTATCTATATCTAAGGAAAATTCGCAAATAGAATTTAGGTCTAATCGTTTACACAGTTCAATTAAGTATTTCTGATACGCTTGATTTGATTTATTGCCAGCCTTTGCAAGACAATTAAGCAATGTTGACTTTTTATTGAATGAAATTGGTGAGATAGCTTCACCGATTGCAGAAAAGGATTTTACAAATGCCATTTCTGTCGTTGTCAGTCCAACGATATCATCTGCTGGCCTGATTAAATGTCTTTCTCTTATCTGATTAATGATTAAATCTGGTTTGTAATGATTAATTGCAGCATAGTCAAAAATTCCCGACCAGTAGAAAATCACATTTTTAAAATCATGGGTCAAAAATTTTAAGGTATACAGAGTTGAAGAACTGCCGAATATTAGTATCGTATTATCGTTTTTTGCCGTTGAATTTGTAAATATTTTAATGCGGCCAGTATTTTTTACTTTATTATTGAAGATGGTTTTTACACTTGATGCTTCATCAAAAACCTCAGTGGCTTCATCATCTTCGACTCCTGAAAGTCTGGCAAGATCACCTTGAATAGCTCCAGGGTGAAATAGAGGGTCTTTCAAAATTGAAATATTTGGCAGGTCGTTTTTAATTATCTTCATCAAGTCCAGGTAAGCAATATATGCTCCTTGGTCTGTCCAATGCGAGTCTGTTTTAAAATAGACCTTATTGTGGTCTGAGGCAGATAAAATTGCGCTTAGCGGATAATTCACACGCGCTTTAAGGACGGGCTCAACATGCTCTAGAAATAAATCGATATTTCGTTTATGAATTAGCTGAAATTCATCAGGTAAATACTCACGGTATACAGGATGTTGGCCGGCACAATTTGCAGGTAAAGTTTTATACCTATAGTCTCAAGTGATCGTTTTCTATCACTAAAGACCATTTTCCATTTAGTCAATTGCCGATCTTTGAGCAATCGTTCCCCTGTATGTTGCTTTATGACGGCGTTATGATCGCCAGCCAGAAAGAGGACACCATTTTTTCCGTTAATTACATTTGTCATATTAATTAAGTTAATGAATCTAAATACATATTACAATACGATTTGTGTATATTATGACTATGTCGCAAGAAAAAAGTACAAGCTTAGTGCTCAATAAAAATATTGTTCGGGGACACATCCTGATCATATGTTTTTTCTGTATGCAGTTGGTTTTTGCAAACCAGGATAACAACTCACCTTCAAATGACATTCAATTTAATTCGTTTCTGAAAAATGCCAGTAACATGCCCAGGCTTTACGGCGTGCTTGTCAGCCTGAATGGTGAAATCATCCTTGAAGACTATTTTCAGGGAAGTCATCGCGATAAACTGGTAAATATAAAATCTGCATCTAAGAGTGTTATCTCTGCCCTGATTGGAATTGCTATTCAACATGGATATATACAAGGAGTGGATGTTCCCATAAAAGATTATTTTGGTGAGTTGGCAATAGATAATTTTGATGAGGAAAAAAATAATATAACCATTGCTGATCTGTTAACTATGCAGTCAGGATTAAGACCGACCAGTAACCGAAATTATGGCGCATGGGTATTAAGTAATGACTGGGTGAATTTTGCCTTATCACAACCCATGGAGGCTAGTCCGGGCACTATCATGCGCTATAGCACAGGCAATACTCATTTATTATCTGCAATTCTGACCAGGGCAACGGGTAAATCGACATTGGAATTTGCGAGAGAATATTTGGGAGACTCTCTGGGTTTTAACCTGGCCCCCTGGCCTACAGATCCACAGGGGATATATTTTGGCGGCAATGATATGGAAATGACTGCAAGACAGATGTTGCAATTTGGTGAGTTATATATCAACGGTGGTCAGAGAGAGGAGGAGCAGATTTTATCTGAGGATTGGGTGACGCTTTCACTAAAACGTCATGCGATATCAACGCGTGAGAGAGGTAGATATTATGGATATGGTTGGTGGCTCAAAAAAATGGCAGGTTATGACGTGAAATATGCCTGGGGATATGGAGGGCAATATATCATTCTTGTACCGGAACTCGATTTAGTGATCGTGACCACTTCAATTAGTACACCTCACCAGGACCGTAGATCTCACAGAAGGGCATTAACGAATATTATTGAAAATGACATCATTCAGACTGTCAGCGACAGCCTTCAATGAGTTGAACATACAAAATTGGTTATTGTTCCGGCAGATTAAAAATTCCCACTCACGGATATCGAAAATCGAGCCCCGTCATGTCTTAATATTCGGACATTTCGTTGAACAGGCGTCAGGTCTCGTCTGCCAACAAAAAAAGTACGGTCACGCCACTGGTTGAAATTCAGTATATCCTGTCCTTCCAATCTGATTTTCAGGTCCCAGAAACGCGTTGTTTCAATAAAGGCATTTACCTCAGTGGATTCATTAAATACTTCCAGTTCATCAACTCGAAATACAGGTCGATTGCTACGTTCTCTGCCCTCTATACCCCAGGAGACTTTTGCATCTTTAAAATCCTGTCGAAATTTTGCAATAATAATAAATTCCAGCTCGTCTCGAAATGGTAGCGGTTTAGGGTAGCCACGTGATGAAGTCAGTACTCGTTTTTCATCGGTGACCGGATCAGTTACAGAAGAGTCCTGCCAACGCGTTTGAATATCTAGTCTGCTGCTCTGGAGACCTAACCAGTCCAGTGGGATGGCACTTTCTAGTTCCAGACCCCATCGACGACCGTTACCTATATTGCCAGGGACTTCATCTTCTTCTGTTACTGGTAGTAAATCCTGTACGTCGGATATCCAGTGATGAAACGCGGAAACTGTAATAACCCCAACCTCGCCAAAACGACGTTCATGACTGATTTCACTGATCCAGGAAGTTTCTGGACTGAGATTAGGGTTGCCCAGAGCACGTTCATCATCTTCAAAAACAACGGTACTGACAAAGTCATTAAAATCCAGTTGTGCAACATCCCGGTATAATCGTACTCGGGTCTGGGATACCTGGTTTGGTGAATAGCTAAAGTTCGCAAGCGGTTTAATGAAGAAGAAGTCGCGTTCCTCAACGGCATCACCGGATTGGGAGATATTCGAAACTTCACCACCCAATCCAAGTTCCATTTCAAATGCACCCATCGACCAGGTGTCCTGAATTTCAAAATCTCCACGAATTTCTTTAACTCGGGAATTTGCGCCCGGCACGATTCTAGCGACAGGACCAGCCCCGATGTCTTGTGTTTGTGCCAGCGAATTATCGAGAACGTTATACGCTACTTCAAAATTAGCTTGTAGAGTGTGGTTTTCCCATCTGACCCAGTCAAACTCAAGCCTTGAGATTATTTCGGATGTCTTGGTAACTTCATCAGCAATTTGTTGTAATGTTTCAATGTTGGAGGAATTGAAATTTAATTCATCATTGATTCTATCAAAATCACGATATGAATATAAAAAGATGGCTTTGCCCAGAAGATCCGTTTGTAATAATCTTTCAGCATCCATACCAAGCTCGAATCGGTATAGCGTTGTATCACCATCAATGGTTTCCCTACTTTGTGAATTACCTGGGAGTTGGGGAAAAATATGTGTACTACGGTGCATGTCACGCTTTTCGACGAATAATTCGGTATTAAGTTGAACAAACGTCTCTCCAAACCAGGTAGAGGCATTGAGATTTCCAGATCCGCTATCCGCCTTGTTGATAAAACTTTCTATGATAGATTCAGTTAAAATCCCTTGCGCATCGAATTCATCATCGGTTCCTCTATCACCAGAAGACCCCGTTCTGGCACTAAGTCCAGCATTAAATTCAATATCACCCCATTTATCGGACACAGATACACCGCCCGACCAGGTAGCTGGGAATATCGAGAAGTTATATCGCATGGCGGATTCCCAACGTGCGGCAGCCTGAGCATCTTCCATAATGATTACGTTTGCAACTACGGAATAACCCTGCAGGTCAATGTTTCTAACCTGACCTCTTATCAATTCTATACTTTCAACCAGGCTTGCAGGAATGCGGCTCAATATTTGGGAGGGGGGATCCTGTTTAGCACTGGGGCGTCTGTCATTAATTAAGACATTGCCAACAGATCCGCCAAATCCACGTTCTGAATCACCATCATTTAATATAAACCCAGGAACCTGATTGACAATTTCCAGGGCGGTGCTGGGTTGATAACGCTCAAAAAATGATGCCGGGTAGCTGACAATTTGGGTTTCAACACTGGAAGTAGGGTTAGTTTCATTACTCTGTGCTAAAACCTTAATCGGAAAAAGAGAAGACAAGGTCAACATAATAAGCAGGATACGAGAGTTGAAAATCATGCACTAAGCTCCAGGCGAATAAAAAGTTGCGCAATGATACACAATAAAACAGCTAATTGGAGTCGAATGATGATGGAAATAATGTGAATAACGGTTAATAGTCTCTGACCGGACCGACAAAATCGCCATTGTCGCCTCTGACTATATCATCCAGGCTTTCGCTCGCGGCAATGGGAGAAAGGCTCAGCGAATCCGCACCCGTGCTGAAGAGGTCATAATCAATGTTCAGCTTTTTAAAGTTTTTATCCGTCCTTGGATTGATTGCATTGGGGTTGCTTGCATTTTTGATGTTCAAATATTGATAAAAATTTCCCCAGGGGTCTACAGGTTGTTCTGGAAAAATTTCCAACAATGAATCTGGATACCGATTGCCTTTTCGTTCAAATCTATTAATGTCTCTTTGCATACTCTTGATTTCATCGATGGTTTTATTTGTGCGCGCTTTGTCGACGAGATATATATATGCGGGAGTGGCAGTCCCAATAATCAGTGCAGCTACAAGTATGGCAATGGAAAACTCCACTAATGTAAAACCCTGCTGATATTTATCATTTTGAACTGGCATTGCTATCTGTGTACGCGCGTTAAATATGATCCATAACTATCAATCAGGATGAAATTGACAGGCTCAATATCCATGACTGATTGATAGTTAAAATGTAATTGCTTGTATCTTCTGGTTTAGCTCCACGGCTTTTCTTTGGCAAGATTCCCGCCTGCAATATACCCTTGAGTCGTACACCTTCCCTGTCCATGCTGACTAGATCCGCCTGCAGATTCCCCTCCGCAATAAAGTCCCTGTATAACTTCCCCATGCATATCAACCACCTGACAATCCATATTTATCCTTAATCCTGCATAGGTATCATGTATGACGGGTGTTGCCCACGCCGCATAGTAAGGTGGGGCATTAAATTTATACCTGGGATTGGGTTGTTCAAAATCCGGGTCATAACCAAATTCAACGATTTGATTAAAGCGTTTGACTGTCTCTGCCAGGTTTTCTTCAGGCATATCGACTTTTTGATAGGGGTTATTTTTGATTTTATTAGCTAGTTCTTCAAGCGTATCTGCTTTGAAAAAATAGTCCGGATCTATAGAAGGCGGCGAAAGGTCCCATTTTTCTCGTTTAACTGCTTCAGAATCAAAGATGGCCCAGATAGGACCGGCCGCATAATCAGGGGCTGATGAACCTTCATTGGGTGCCAGTGCAGCATCGAGCCAATTATCAGGTTTGTAAGGCCGCTTCATAGGATTTCGCCAGTCGCCGTGTTTATAGCCTTCAATATCACCATGATGTGTTCCATAAGGCCAGCTTGCCCCCAGCTCATTATAGAAACGTTTACCCATCTGGTTGACTAGTATTAGATTTCGAAAACTTCTTACTTTTAATCCTGTGGCCCGTACGAAAGGAAAAAGGATGCTTTTCGGTGTCCATTCTATATAGGTATATTGACAGCCAATCACGGGGCGTTTTCTGAAATAGCCATTTCGTTCCATAACCTGGTTAGCCACTCCCCATAACGATGCGCCGATTGCCATGGAGGCCATCTCACCACTTGCGTCCTGATCAGAAAAAGGACTTCCTGCCAATTGATATTCTTCAGTCATCCTTGGATCAAAAATTCGGCGAAAATTGAGGTTGCCTGTGTGCCCGCCAGTTCCAACAAGAATCGATTTTTTAGCCTTAACCGTTATTTCAGGCTGACTCATATCGACGTTGCCTTTTGAGTGAAAGCTCTTCATAGGTGAGGATTCACCAGGAAGATAACGGGGGGAATGATGCGCTTTGATTCCAAGCACGCGACCTGCATTAGGTCGTTCGCGGTATATAACATCCATATGGTAGTTCAGCACAAACTTAACACCCTTATTTCGGGCACTGACTTCAAGCGCACGATATATGGCCGTACCTCCGCCGCCTCTGGGGCTTTCGGCACTTTGTCCCTTTGTCCAGATGGCATAATGTCCGCGAGGTGCCGAGATACCTACCGCATGTCCACCTGCTGTCGCTGGTGCCATATCTACAAATTCAACACCATTTTCTACCAAATAGTCGAAGGTCGAGGCTTCATTGTCTGCAAGGGCCCTTTGTACACCTCTATCGTTATACCGGTAATCTGGCATCCCATTGGTTTCCACGACCGACCAGTCGGTGAGGTCTTTAAATAAGGTATCCGGGTCATCTTCAATTCCATGTTTCTTTTGCATGGCAGTACCGCCACCTAGATGGATCTGTCCACCATTCATTAAACCGTGTCCGCCAACGTCATAATTTGCATCTACCACGATAACAGAAGCCCCCGCATCCCTGGCCCGGTTTGCGGCTACAAGTCCTGTAGGCCCTGATCCGATGATGACAACATCTGCCTCAAGATCCCATTGATCTGGAATATTGTATGGGTCGGGTATTTGGCTGGACTGGGCTGAGGCCGAATTTATTGTTCCACCTCCCACCACGGCAGCGGCACCCATACCCGCGCCTTTTATGAATTCTCTTCTTTTAATTTTATTGTCATTACCGTTGTCATCTATACTCATTTACTGACTCCTAAAGCGTATCTATTAATAAACCAGACAGGCGTGTTATTGGTAGCGTTTAATACGTCGAAAATGAACCATTCCTGGGGTAATGTCAAGATATCCAGATTTTAAAAGAATGCGAAGTTTTCAAAATTTTATTTTAAAGAATCGTCTGATAATTATTCGGTCATCTTGTCAGATATTTGACCTTATAATAAGGATTTCATTTGATATGAGATATGTTCCTTCATATACTCAAAGGTTAAATTTACCTGGAATTTTATTCTTTTCAGGTCATGCGAGGGGAATGAATGCGTCTTTATTTATACTGGATAATGTTGAGTGTGTTAAGCGTGTCATGCTCAGCACAGGCCGTCTCCGACCACTATCAATCTATCGTCAATCAATATTGCGTCACCTGTCATAATGATCAGCTAAAAACAGCGGGTCTAAGCTTGCAAGATATCAGTACCCATGACATAGGTAATGGTGCACAAAAGTGGGAAAAGGTTTTACGTAAACTAAACGCGCGTGCTATGCCGCCAGCAGGTATGCCAAGACCGGATACCTCCACCTATGATGGCTTCTCACAATTTCTTGAGGATGAGCTAGACAAATATGCACAAGCGAACCCGCATCCAGGCAGGCCCGCGATGCGTAGGATTAATCGCACAGAGTATACCAATGTGATTCGTGACCTACTTGCAGTTGATATTGATGAAGAATCCCTGCTGCCGCCAGATGATTCGATGTTTGGTTTTAACAATATTGGCAATGTGTTAACACTATCGCCAGTACTAACGGAACAATACATTTCTGCAGCAAGAAAAGTAAGAAAACAAGCCCTCGGGGATGCCAACGTACAAGCGTCATATGACATCTACCAGTTAAGCAATAACACTCGTCAAGAAGACAGGTTAGGTGAAGATTTGCCATTTGGTTCACGAGGTGGAATGGCGGTGAAACATTTTTTTCCTGCCAATGGTGAATATGAAATTCAGGTAAGACTTCAACGAAACTCCAGGGACTATATACGCGGTCTACAAGATGATCCTCACCTATTAGATATTCGCCTGGATGGTAAACAGCTTCATCAATTTACCATTGGTGGTGAAAAACGGGGTCGATCATCCGGTATTTTTTCTACTGCTGCCCAGGGTGATATCGATCAAGAAATTTATGAGCGTACACTGGATGAAGACTTGAACATTCGTTTTTATAGTGATGCCGGTTATCATCAGCTTGTCGCTACCTTTCTTAAGAATAATGCGATCACTGAAAAACCGGTATATCCAAAACATACTAATTATGACTTTTCTCAATATAAGGGAGGACTGCCCGGCATTCGTTCAGTCTCGGTTGGTGGTCCATTTGAACCCAATGGAATGGTTCAAACGGCAAGTCGACAAAAGATTTTAATCTGCGAGCCTTCAAGAAATAATGAATCTCAATGTGCTGAGACCATATTAAAGAAACTCGCAACCAGGGCATACCGACGTCAGCCCGAAGACGTTGAAATGGATGAGCTCATGGCATTTTTTAAGCGTGGACAATCTCAAGGGAGTTTTGATGATGGTCTAGGCCTTGCGATTGAACGCATTCTTGCTGGTCCAGAATTCCTTTTTATATTGGAAGAGCAGCCAGAGTCAGTTGCAGTAGGGAATTCGTTTAATATTCCCCCCCATGAACTGGTGACAAAACTAGCCTTATTTATCTGGAGCAGTTTTCCTGATGATGAATTATTGGCACTGGCTGATTCTGGGAAAATTCAGGACTCCAGGATATTAAACCAGCAGGTACAAAGGATGTTAAATGACCCGCGCTCAGATGCATTGTTAAATAACTTTGCCTTGCAATGGCTCAACATAGGTCGATTAAATGCGGTGGCGCCGGATACTGAATTGTTTCCCTATTTTGATGACAATCTGCGAGCTGCTTTTAAGAAGGAAACAGAATTATTTGTTGATTATATTATTAAAGAAGATAGGCCGTTGTTGGAGCTTCTGGATGCCCCCTATACATTTGTAAATGAGAGGCTTGCACAGCACTATGGTATTCCCGATGTACATGGCAGTCATTTTAGAAAAATTAACCTGACTGGCAAAACCAGGGGTGGACTACTTGGGCAGGGAAGTATTTTGACTATTACCTCTTACGCAAACCGGACTTCACCTGTCATCCGTGGAAAATGGGTATTGGAAAATCTGCTTGGTTCCCCACCACCGCCACCACCACCCAATGTCCCAGGATTGCGGGATAAGAATGATGAAGGAAAGGTGTTGTCTATGCGCGCGCGGATGGAGCAACATCGGGCCAATCCTGTTTGTGCCAGTTGTCACAAGGTAATGGATCCTATCGGATTTGCCCTGGAAAACTATGATGGTATCGGAAAATGGCGGACAGTTGATGCAGCTTCAGGTTCTGTGATAGATCCTTCAGGTGAATTACCAGACAGTACTCCTTTTTCAGGACCAGTCGGACTCAAAGAGGTCATGCTGGATAAACGAAGTGAAGATTTTATTTTTACCTTCGTAGAAAAAATATTGACCTATGGGTTGGGGCGCGAAGTCGATTACCGAGATGCATCTACCATGCGAGAAATAATGAAAAAGACCGACAAAGACAAGCACAAGATTTCAGCATTAATCACTGCAATCGTCGAGAGTATACCTTTCCAGACGAGGAGGGCCGTAAGTTATGATGATATTTAAAAAATCAATTGATCGTAGGACATTTTTGAAAGGAACAGGTGCGACCATTGCCCTGCCATTTCTTGATTCCATGTTGCCAGCACTGGCAGCTGCACGCGATAAAATAGAACCTGCAAGGCGGTTTTCCGTTGTGTATACCCCAAATGGTATGAACATGAGTCAATGGACACCCAAAACAACGGGCAGAAATTTCGATTTGAGTCCATCACTACAGCCGTTTGCCAAATATAAGGACAAGCTGCATGTATTGACCGGACTGGACAATAATGAAGGTGATGCCTTACCAGGCGAAGGTGAAACTGCCCCGCATGAACGCGCGGGGGGCGTCTTTTTAACGGGTGTGCATCCATTACGTTATGGGGAGACTGGTATATCTATTGATCAAATAGTTGCCAGGGAATTGGGACAGCAAACACAACTTGCGTCCTTAGAAATGGGACTGCATACAACAGACGTTGTTGGTCATTGTGAAAAAGGTTGGAGCTGCGCATTCATGAATACCTTGTCATGGCGTAATCCAACGACACCATTACCTATAGAGTATCGCCCCCGTGCCGTATTCGAAAGATTATTTGGTGATAATAACAGTACCGATCCTAAAGTCAGGATGGCCAGAATCGAAAACGATAAAAGCCTTCTAGATTCTGTGACGAATGCAGCGGCACGACTAATTAGAAAGGTAGGGCCAGAGGACCGTGTCAGAATTACAGAATATTTAGATGGAATGCGGGATGTTGAACGGCGTATCCAGATGGCAGAACAGCAATCCGACAGGGAAATCCCGACGGTTGAACGGCCATCAGGCGTACCATCAAACTTTGCTGATCACCTTAAGTTAATGTTTGATTTACAGATCCTGGCGTATCAAACGGATATGACCCGAATGATAACTTTGATGATAGGACCAGAACAAAGTAATCGCACATTCAAAGAAATCGGTATTCCTGACGTACATCACTCCCTGTCACATCACCAGGGTAGCCCGGAGAAACTGGATAAGCTAAAGAAAATTGACGGGTACCATACAGAATTAATGTCTTATTATCTGGACAGGCTGGCTGCTACGCCGGACATGGATGGGTCTTTGCTGGATAACATCATTATTATGTATGGCAGTGGAATCAGTGATGGCAATGATCACCTGATGCAAAATCTTCCATTGGCAATTATAGGTGGTGGGTCAGGTCAATTAAATGGAGGTGTTCATATCAAGTATCCTGAAAAGACACCAGTGGCGAATTTATATCTAACTTTATTGGATAAGCTGGGAATACAAATGGAGTCGTTTGGTGATAGTAATGGACACCTGGATATCTCAACTGCTTAATCAATGAAGACACATCTAAATATATTTTTAACAATTGGCCTGTTAGTTCATGGTGTATTGGCAATGGCGCAATTATCGTTAGTGACCTCGGCCAAACAGGGAAATATTGACGATGTTTCGGCTATGCTTAAACAGGGAGTCGATGTAAATCATACCGATAATGATGGAACCTCTGCGCTACATTGGGCAGCCCACTGGGATAACCAGGAAATAGCAAAACTCTTGATTCAAAACAATGCTGATACAAATCTTGCCAATGCATATGGCGTGACACCCTTATACCTTGCCTGTACGAATAAAAATACAGACATGGTCGAAGCACTATTGAATGCTGGTGCTACTACCAATACAAAACTTTGGTCAGGTGAAACCCCCTTAATGAATTGTGCGAGTAGAGGTGCGGCTGCTGCGGTTAAATTATTGCTTGATGCTGGGGCAGATGCTAATGCAACTGAGCAAGAGAAAGGGCAGACCGTGCTGATGTGGGCAGCAGCGAAGGGGCATGCTGAGGTCGTTAAGGTATTGATCGAAAATGGGGCAAAAGTCTCAACGGAATCCCGTAATGGGTTTACACCCTTATTGTTTGCGGCAATATCCGGTGATGTGGAAACTGCAAAACTGCTAGTGGAAGCGGGCGCAGATCCAAATGAAAGCACTGTTGAGACAGGCAATTCCCTGGTGGTTGCTAGTGCCAGTGGTCATGAAGCATTATCAATCTATCTGTTACAACAAGCTGCCGAATCTGATTCAAGTGATCAGTATGGGGTGACCGCACTACATAATTCCATTCGAAACGGGATGTCCACAGTTAACGGTGTACGATACGATGCGGTATACCGAGTACGGCCTGACAACATGAGAAGCTTGACCAAAAGTTTGCTGGAAGCAGGGGCCGACCCTAATGCGAAAATTCAGAAAAGTCATCGACTGGGCCCAGATGGAAGTGCTTTTGAAATGACATATGCAACACCATTAATACTTTCTGCACTATCATCGGATGTGGAACTGATGCATTTATTAACTGAATATGAAGCGGATACCAGTCTTACTGCGAAGGGGGGGGTGACGCCCCTTATTGCCGCAGCCCAGGCAGCTTGTACTGGGTCTTGTGCATTTCAGGGAGGCAATCAGTCGAACAGCGAAAAGAACCGCCTTGCACTTGAGGCGGTTAAGGCCGCAGTGAATATGGGGGTCGATATCAATGCCAGGACAGAAAAGGGTCAAACTGCAATGCATATGGCCGCATTTATCGGTGCTGATGATATTGTCCAGTTCCTTGCTGATCAGGGGGCAGATGTGAATGTATCAGACAATTATGGTGAAACCCCCTGGAGTATGGCCTCGGGGATTAGCCCTGTGATTCGATACCAGGGACTGTATGGGAAACACGAAAGTACTGCACAATTGCTATTGAAATTGGGTGCAAAAGTTGTCAGTCGTGATCAAATGGATGATCGATCTCCTCCCCCACCAGGCCAATAACTGCAATTACCAACGAATATATTGTCTAAATCTCCCTAATCTGAGACTCATTCTCAATTAGCTAGTCGTCTTTACATTCCACCAATTTTCCTTAATTATCGCGTTCAATCAGTTAATATTGCATATCAAAGTCGATATACTTATTTGTCTGAATTCTTTAAAGATTGTTTTCACTGGGGGTTATATAAATGACCGTGTTTTCAAGGATAGGCCTGATAACATTTTGTTTGATACTCAGCCTGGATGCGAGTGCTCAACGAGTTAGCGAGGGGGCAACACATCAAGCCACAGTTAATCAATATTGTGTAGGCTGTCATAATGATGCACTACGAACAGCCGGTCTTACTCTCCAGGGTATAGATACTAGTCGCGTTGGTGAAGATGCTGAAATCTGGGAAAAAGTTTTACGAAAACTCAAAGCCAGAGCCATGCCTCCTCTCGGGATGCCTCGACCAGACTTGGTTACTTATGAAAAAATCTCAAGCTACCTGGAGTCTGAGCTAGACAATCATTCTCTGGAAAACCCTTACCCGGGTAAGCCCTCCATGCGGCGAATTAATCGCACAGAATACACTAATGCCGTACGAGATCTTCTCGCCCTTGAAGTGAATGGAGAGTCATTATTACCACCAGATGACACCATGTTTGGTTTTGAAAATATTGGAACAGCATTAACTTTATCGCCTTTATTGGCGGAGCAATATATCTCTGCAGCCCGAAAAGTTCGGCATCTCGCAATTGGTGATTCAGGAATGCAGCCCGAATTTGAGGTCTACTCAATATCTACGACCACCAGGCAAGAAGACAGGATGAACGAGGAGTTGGCATTTGGTACTCGCGGTGGTATGGCTATTCAACACTATTTTCCATTGGAAGGTGAATATGAAGTACAGATACGATTGCAAAAAAATTCTCGTGATTATATTCGTGGTCTGCAGGACTATCCCCATCTATTAGATGTACGACTAAATGGTGAGCGCCTTAAAGTATTTAGTGTCGGTGGTGAAAAGAAAGGGAGATCTGCCGGGATATATTCCACAGCAGCACAGGGAGATGTTGCTCAGGAGGCCTATGAACGTTACTTCGATACAACATTGAATGTTAGATTTAATGCTAAGGCTGGTAATCATAAATTGACTGCGGCCTTTTTGCAGGATACTGCAATTGATGAAACGCCTTTGTATCCTGAACCGACCCACTATGATCATGCGCAGTTCAAGGGGGGGAATCCTGAGGTTCGATCGGTTTCTATTGGAGGACCGTTTAATAACAATGGAATTAGCGAGACGGCTAGTCGTAAGAAGATTTTCACTTGCCAACCAAAAAACTTAAATGACGATGAGTGTGCTACAAAAATCCTGAGAAATCTGGCAAAACGTGCCTATCGCGCTACACCTGGCCAGGCCGAAATGGACGATTTGATGTATTTTTTTAAACAGGGGCAAGCTGAAGGGAGTTTTGATGAGGGGATAGGTCTGGCGATTGAACGAATTCTGGCAGGACCGGAATTTTTATTTCTGATTGAAGACCTGCCTGAAAACGTGGTGCCTGGAGAAATTTTTTCAATTTCAGACAATGAGCTTGCTACCCGAATGTCTTTATTTCTCTGGAGTAGTTTTCCAGATGACATCTTGCTGGATATTGCTGAAACCGGAAAACTCAAAAACAGCAAAGTATTGAAACAGCAGCTTGAACGCATGCTTGAGGATCCAAGATCACAAGCACTCATTGATAACTTCGCATCGCAGTGGCTGAATTTGGGTAGATTAAATGCAGCAGACCCAGACGCTGATTTATTTCCGTACTTTACGGACAATCTGCGACAGGCATTTCAGACGGAAACCAAGTTATTTATTGAATATATCCTCAGGGAGGATCGTCCACTACTGGAACTCCTGAACGCAGATTACACGTTTGTGAATGAACTCCTCGCCAAACATTATGATATTCCAGATATTCATGGCAGTCATTTTCGTAAGGTTACCTTATCGGATCCCTCCCGTGGTGGCCTGTTAGGTCAGGGAAGTATTTTAACTATAACCTCCTATGCCAATCGTACGGCCCCCACCATTCGTGGAAAATGGGTATTAGAAAATATCCTTAGTGCGCCACCGCCGGCACCACCACCGAATATTCCTGGTCTCAGAGATAAAAATGATGATGGCGAAGTATTGTCTATGCGCGCACAGATGGAGCAACATCGCTCTAACCCGGTATGTGCAAGTTGTCACAAAGTAATGGACCCTCTGGGTTTTGCGTTGGAAAATTATGACGGTATTGGTAAGTGGCGCACTATAGATGCTGCTTCTGGTTCAGCCATTAATGCCTCAGGAGAATTGCCTGACAGTACACCTTTTGTTGGACCTGCTGGATTAAGACAGGTGCTACTGGAAAAACGAAGTTATGATTTTATACATACTGTAGTGGAAAAATTACTTATTTATGCCTTAGGGCGCGAGGTTGAGCATACTGATGCCTCCTTTATGCGTTCAATAATTAAGCAAGCAGCGTCTGAAGAGTATCGAATATCAGCGTTAATCAACGCGATTATCGAAAGCACACCGTTTCAAATGAGGAGGGTAACCAGTCATGATGATATTTAAAAAATCAATTCCCCGCCGTACTTTTTTACGCGGAATGGGAGCAAGTGTTGCCCTGCCGTTATTGGATGCGATGACACCGGCATTGGCATTATCAAAAGAGAAGCTGAAGGCAGCGCCTCGGTTTTCTGTTATTTATGCCCCCAATGGTATGAATATGGAGACCTGGACCCCAAAATTAACGGGTGCATCCTATGAATTAAGTCCCGCATTACAACCGCTCACTCGTTTCAAAGATCAGATGCTGGTGCTTAGTGGTCTTGATAATAATGAAGGTGATGCATTGCCTGGCGAAGGTGAAGTTGCACCTCATGAGCGCGCTGCTGGTGTCTTTCTTACTGGAGTCCATCCATTGCAACAGGGGCAAACAGGCGTATCCATAGATCAGATCATTGCAAAGGAATTTAGTCAACATACCCAGCTTGCGTCCCTTGAGCTTGGGCTACACACCAACGACATTGTTGGGAAATGTGAAAATGGTTGGAATTGTGCGTATATGAGTACGGTGTCATGGCGCACACCTACTACACCTTTACCAATTGAATACCGGCCCAGGGCTGTGTTTGAAAGACTGTTTGGTGACAGTAGCAGCACTGATTCAGAGGTACGGTTAGTTAGAATCAAAAAGGACAAAAGTTTACTGGATTCTGTTACGAATGCGGCATCTCGCTTAATGACGAGAGTGGGCGCTGAAGATAAGCTCAGGCTGACCGAGTATCTTGATGGTATGCGGGATGTTGAACGACGAATTCAAATGGCTGAGCAACAGTCATCACGAGAAATTCCTTCGGTGGAACGTCCTACAGGGCTGCCATCAGAATTTTCTGATCATTTGAAATTAATGTTTGATCTTCAGGTTTTGGCTTTCCAAACAGATATGACAAGGACGATCACTTTAATGACTGGGCCTGAACAAAGTAATCGAACCTATAAAGAGATTGGCGTCCCGGACGTACATCACTCCTTGTCGCACCATCAAAGTAATCCTGAAAAGTTAGCTAAACTCACCAAGATTAACCACTATCATTCTGAATTACTAAGCTACTATCTTGATAAACTGCGTGCTACTGAAGATGTGGATGGCACACTGTTGGATAATTTGATAATTATGTACGGTTCAAGTATCAGTGATGGAAATGATCACTTAATGCAAAACCTGCCAATAGTATTGTTTGGCGGTGGCGCAGGAAAGCTCAAGGGTGGAAAGCATATTAAATATCCAGAAAGAACTCCGGTTGCAAACCTGTATATGACCTTGCTTGATAAGTTTGAAATACCAGTGGAAAAATTCGGAGATAGTAACGGTAGGCTGGATCTTTTGTCTGTCTAAACTGTAATGAGGAAACCTGTGTGGGAATGTCTATGAATTGGAATTTAGCTTATCTTGCGTTTGGTGTTTTACTGGTATCGCAATCACTCCTTGCCAGTGAAGAATATCAGCTCATAGAGGCGGTTAAGGATCGTGATATTACAGGCGTTCGTGCCGTGCTGAAACAAAAGGCAGATGTAAATCAATCTGAAATGGATGGGACGACTGCATTGCAATGGGCCGCCCATTGGGATGAAGTCGAGATAGCCAATCTACTTATTAATGCTGGTGCTGATACAAATCTTGCAAATGATTATGGTGTCACCCCTGCCTATCTTGCCTGTACCAATAAAAGCCCAGGCATGATTGAGTTGCTATTAAAAGCGGGGGCTGATGCCAGTGCCACCTTGTGGACAGGTGAAACTGTCTTAATGAATTGTGCCAGGCGAGGCGCAGATAATGCCGTACTGCAACTGCTTAAAAGCGGTGCGAAGATTGATGTCCATGAGAATAGAAATGGCCAAACAGCATTGATGTGGGCTGCTACGGAAGGTAATTCAAATATTGTAAAATCCCTGATCGAACATGGTGCTGACATTAGTAAAAAGACAAAAAATGGTTTCACCCCATTGTTGTTTGCTGCACGTTCAGGTGATGTGGAAACGACTCGTGTTTTACTGGATGCAGGTGCTGATCCCAATGAGGCGACAGACAAATATGGTAACTCACTGGTGATTGCGGCGGCAGGTGGTCATGAAGCCTTATCCCTATATTTATTGGAGCGTGGTGCCGATATAAACTCAATGGATGAATATGGGATTACACCATTACACTATTCAATCCGGCGTGGAATGTCAGTCGTTAACGGCATCCGATATGATCCTGCGTATCGTGTTCGTCCCCAAAATATGCATAATTTAACAAAGGCACTCTTGCAAGCCGGCGCAGATCCCAATGTGCAGATAGCAAAAAATAATATGCTCGGTCCTGATGTTGGACCATTAAAAATGACCAAAGCGACGCCTTTTATGCTTGCCGCTTTTTCAGTTGATGTAGATCTTATGCATCTATTGGCTGAATATGAGGCAGATCCTGGTTTGAACTCTGATGGGGGGATTACTCCCCTTATGGCAGCGGCCAGGGTGGCTTGCATAGGCTCATGCGCCTATAAGAATGCGAATGTCCCGGATAAACAGAGCATCATTAATTCTTTCCATGCCGCTAAGGCGGCCGTGGAATTGGGTGTTGATCTCAACGCTACAAACAAGGATGGCCAAACTGCAATGCACATGGCGGCATTTACCGGTGCTGATGAAGTTGTCCAGTATTTGGCCGATAAAGGTGCTAGCGTGACTGTTGCTGATAAATTCGGAGAAACCCCCTGGACTATGGCTTCAGGGATTAGCCCCGTATTAAGGCGACGTGGTCTTTATGGTAGACATGACAGTACCGTCGAACTGCTGGAAAAGCTTGGTGCTAGCCCTATCAGTATAGAAGAAATGGATGCAATAACGCCTCGCTAATACTCCAAATTCTTGAGCATTTTTATCCGTTATTACCTCTACTGAGAGTGATTCTCGTTAATCCCTGATTCCGAAGGTTTATTTATCAGAAATTTTCCTTAATTTACGGGGAGATCCAGTTAATATTTCAAATCAAAGTCGATATACTTGTTTAAATATAAATTTTTTAAATTATTGTTACCTGGGAGTTTTTAATGGCCTTATTTCCAAGGATTGTCCTAATATCATTTTGTTTTTTGCTGAGTATGGGTCTCAGAGCTCAACAAACTATTGAGAGTGCTGCTCATCAGGCCACCATCAATCAATATTGTGTAGGCTGCCATAATGATGCATTGCGAACTGCAGGGCTCTCACTCCAGGGAGTAGATACTGGCAAGATCGATGAGGATGCAGAAGTCTGGGAAAAAGTTCTTCGCAAACTTAAGGCCAGGTCCATGCCACCTTCAGGCATGCCAAGACCGGATGCTACTACTTACGACAATGTAGCAAACTATATTGAGTCATCGCTTGATCATGTGGCGATGACTAATCCAAGACCAGGTGGTCCGTCGATTCGTCGGTTAAATAAAACGGAATATATAAATTCTGTCCGTGACTTGCTTGCAGTTGAGATCTCTGATGACACTATCTTGCCTTCTGATGACACCATGTATGGGTTTGATAATATCGGTGAGGTTTTGACACTGTCACCATTACTGGCAGAGCAATACATTTCAGCAGCCAGGAAAGTCAGGAAACGTGCACTCGGTGAACCTGAGATGCAACCAGTTTTTGATATCTATACTGTCTCCGGCTATTTGATGCAGGATGACCGCATGGGGGAAGACATGCCATTTGGTTCTATGGGTGGCACATCGGTCAATCATTATTTTCCCATGGAGGGTGAGTACGTAGTACAGATTAAACTGCAGCGAAACTCAAGGGAATACATTAGAGGATTAACCGAACCTTATCAATTTGATATACGCCTTGATGACGAAAGAATTAAGTTGATCACTATTGGTGGTGAAAAACATGGTCAGTCAGCTGGGATATTTTCATCAGGCACATCCGGTGATGTTGCGCAGGAGCACTATGAGAGAACAGCTGATAATGCCCTGGAGGCACGTTTTACATCCAAGGCAGGCATGCACAAGTTAACGGTAACCTTGTTGAAAGAATCGACAGTCCCGGAAGAACCTGAATACCCACTTCATACACTCTATGACTATGCACAATACAAGGGTGGTGTGCCCGCTGTTCATACTGTGGCCATTGGTGGTCCCTATAATGCAAAAGGAATTGGCCGGACTGCAAGCAGGGATAAAGTCCTGATTTGCGAGCCGAGAAATAATAATGATGAAGGCTGCGCCAGAAAAATATTATCTAATCTGGCACACAGGGCATATCGTCGGCCACCGACTGACCAGGAGATCCGCGATTTAATGTCCTTTTATCATCAGGGGAAATCCGTCAGTTTTGAAGAAGGGATAGGTATAGCCATTGAACGTATGCTTGCAGGGCCTGAATTTTTATTTCTTATAGTAGAACGCCCAGATGATGTAAAACCTGGCGAGATATTTAATATCTCGGATCTGGAACTTGCCAGCGAATTATCATTTTTCCTGTGGCGTTCTATTCCTGATGATGAGTTATTGTCTCTGGCGGAGTCTGGCAGGCTTTCGCAACCTGCGGTACTAAGGCAGCAAGTTCAACGTATGTTATCTAATCCCAGATCAGAAGCGATCATTAGTAGTTTTGCTTCACAATGGTTGCACCTGGGAAGATTAAACGTTGCCTCACCAAATACTGATCTGTTTCCCTATTTTGAAGATAACCTCAGGCAGGCTTTTCAAAATGAGACAGAATACTTTTTTGATTACATTTTTCGGAACGATAGATCAATGATGGAATTGATTGATGCCGATTACACATTCATTAACGAAAGGCTGGCGAGGCATTACGGTATTCCCAATGTCTATGGAAGTCACTTCAGAAAAGTAACTCTGCCGGATCCAAGCAGAGGAGGCTTGTTAGGCCAGGGTAGTATTCTTACAGTGACTTCTTATCCAAACCGGACTGCACCGACTATAAGAGGCAAATGGATCCTGGAGAATATTCTTGGAGCACCGCCGCCGCCACCACCAGCCAATATCCCCGCGTTACGTAATACTAATGACGCAGGTAAAGTTCTGAATATGCGTCAGCAAATGGAACAACATCGAGCCAACCCTGTATGTGCAAGTTGTCATAAAGTAATGGACCCTCTTGGTTTTGCACTTGAAAATTATGATGCAATTGGTAAGTGGAGAACTGTCGATGCGGCATCTGACTCCTCCATAGATTCTACGGGTACACTGCCTGATGGTACGCCGTTTAATGGATTGGCAGAGTTGAGAGAAGTCCTGATAGAGAAGAGAAAGGAAGATTTTCTCTTGACGGCCATTGAAAAATTAATGACCTACGCATTGGGTAGAGGCGTGGATTATCGCGATGCCCCGGTAATGCGTTCTATTATGAACAAATCTGCAGAAAATGATTTCAAACTTTCATCAATGATCCTGGCGATCATTGATAGCACACCATTTCAGAAGAGGAGGGCCCCTGGCCATGATGATATTTAAACGATCCATACCTCGCCGTACATTTTTACGAGGTGCAGGTGCCAGCGTGGCTCTGCCAGTACTTGATGCAATGTTTCCAGCACTTGCTGCACCAGGAGACAAGGCAGAAGTGCCAAAACGGTTTTCCATTGTCTATGTTCCCAATGGAATGAACATGAACAACTGGTCTCCTGAAGATTCAGGAAAAGATTTTAAGCTATCAAAGACTATGGAACCATTAGCGCCTTACCGCGACCAGATGTTGGTACTAAGTGGTATGCATAATACCGAAGGTGATGCTCTGCCCGGAGAAGGTGAATCAGCCCCCCATGAGAGAGCTGGCGGCGTCTATCTCACCGGTGTCCACCCATTACGTGAAGGGCATGTTGGGACTTCTATCGATCAGATTATTGCGCGGGAACTAGGGAGATCAACCCAATTGGCTTCACTTGAACTGGGACTTCATAATACTGATGTAGTAGGAAGTTGTGAGAAAGGCTGGAGTTGTGCTTACAGGATGACACTAAGCTGGCGTACACCGACGACACCATTACCGATCGAATATAGACCTCGGGCAGTGTTTGAGCGATTGTTTGGCGATAGTAACAGTACTGATCCTGCGTTGAGACTTACTCGTATTCACAAGGAGCAGAGTATTCTGGATTCCATTGCCGATGCAACAAACCGAATCATGAATAAGGTGGGTGTTGAAGACAAATCAAGGCTCAATGAATACATGGACGGGATGAGAGATGTAGAACGACGCATCCAGCTGGCCGAGAAACAATCTTCAAGGGAAATCCCTTCGTTTGATCGGCCGTCAGGGGTGCCTTCAGAATTTGCTGATCACCTAAAACTGATGTTTGACCTGCAGGTTCTGGCATTCCAGACCGATATGACTCGTATGATTACCTTTATGACGGCTCCGGAACAAAGTAACAGGACATACCAGGAGATTGGAATACCTGATGTTCATCATTCACTATCACATCACAGGAATGACCCCGTTTTTCTTGAAAAAATTGCAAAGATTGACCTTTATCATTCTCAATTATTCACTTATTACCTGGAGAAATTACGTGCTACCCAGGACATAGAAGGGAACCTTCTGGATAACATGATCGTCATGTACGGTAGTTCCATGAGTGATGGGAATGAACATCTATTACAAAATCTTCCAGTTGCATTGCTAGGTGGTGGTTCCGGGCAGTTGCAAGGGGGTAAGCATCTTGTTTATCCGAATGAGACACCAATATCGAATCTTTACCTGACCATCATGGACAAACTGGGTATTCAGGAAGGTAAATTTGGTGACAGTACAGGTAAGGTTAACCTGCTAAATGTTTCATGAGGTAATAAGCATGATGTTTTTTAACGTTTCTTATAAATACCATTCAAAACTGTTTCTCAGTCGCTGCATTTTATTATGTATGTTCTCTTCAATTGTATTTGCTGCTGGAGAACATCAATTAATCAAGGCAGTTAAAAGAGGAGATTCGGAATCTGTTGCCAGATTAATCAGTGAGTCATCAAATGTAAGTGCTTCAGAAGCAGACGGCACCACGGCATTGCATTGGGCGGTACATCGTGATGACGTGGAGATTACGCAGCAGTTACTCTTTGCAGATGCTAATGTTGATGCTGCCAATGATTATGGTGTTACGCCTTTGTACATTGCGTGTACCAATCGCAATAATGAGTTGGTCAAGAATTTACTGGTGGCAGGCGCAAACCCCAATTCAGTTTTATGGAGTGGTGAATCCGTATTGATGAATTGTTCAAAAACAGGAGCCACTGAAGCCGTCGCTGCATTACTGGCAAAGGGCGCAAATCCTAACTTATCTGAAAAAAAGAAAAATCAAACAGCCTTGATGTGGGCTGCGGCAGAAGGTCACGGTGAAATCAGCCAGCTATTAGTGGAATATGGTGCTGACATAGCAGCCAAATCTATCTTAGGTTTTACACCGCT
The DNA here is from genome assembly GCA_943788815.1 of uncultured Gammaproteobacteria bacterium. Classification (GTDB taxonomy): domain Bacteria; phylum Pseudomonadota; class Gammaproteobacteria; order Eutrophobiales; family Eutrophobiaceae; genus Eutrophobius. The sequence goes on along the minus strand of CALSRS010000001.1, from coordinate 1,128,370 downwards.
GTTATTCGCTGCTCGTTCTGGTGATGTGATTTCTGCACAGGCGATTATAGATGCCGGTGCAGATCCGAATGAGAAGACATCGGTACATGGAACGGCCCTGGTCATTGCTGCTGCCGGCGGACATGAGGATCTTGGGGTGTATTTGCTGAAAGCGGGTGCAGACCCCGACGCTACAGATGAGAATGGAATTTCAGCCTTGCACCATTCCATAGCGAATGGGATTGCTGCACTTAATGGTGTGCGTTACGACCCCGTATACAGACAACTCCCGGATAACCTGCATAATCTTGCCCATGCACTTCTGGAAGCAGGCGCAGACCCGAACTTGCAAATTAAGAAGGGTAAGCGTCTAGGGCCAGACGGAAGTCCATTTGATATGGTAGGGGCCACGCCATTTCTGCTCGCATCCATATCTGCAGACACAAAGTTGATGGAATTACTAAATTCATATGAAGCAGATCAGGGAATTGTTGCCAAGGGTGGTATCAACTCCTTAATGGCCGCAGCCCGTGCAGCTTGTACCGGTGCGTGTGCATTTAAGGGAGGAAATGAGGCCAAAGATAAAGATATCGAACTCGCATACAATGCAGTTAAAACCGTTATTGAGATGGGTATCAACATTAATGCGAAGAATGAAGAAGGCCAGACGGCCATGCACATGGCTGCCTTTACCGGTAACGACCTGGTTGTAAAGTACCTTGCGGAAAAAGGTGCTGATATAGATGTGACAGACAACTATGGAGAAACTCCATGGAGTATGGCATCTGGTATCAGTCCTGTACTTCGATACCGCGGATTATATGGTTATCACGAGAGTACGGCGAAGCTGCTCGAAGAACTCGGAGCAAATACAACTAGTCGGGACGCGATGGATTCCAACGCGCCGCCGCCGCCAGGTCAGTAATAAGAATTAACATTCATTGCCACAGTGATCGCAGAGTATTTTTATACTCTTTTATCACTGTGGCATTTTATTTAAGTATGACTACCGGAGGTTGTTCATGAAAATTAATTCTTACCTGCTTATCTTTGTAGTTTTATTTTCTTCATTAACGTCACCTCTCCTCCTTGCCCAGACAATTCGTGTAGGTACGATCAGTCAGTCAATTAACAACTGGCCTTTATGGATCGCCCAGGATAAAAATTTCTTTGTTGATGAAGGTCTAGATGTTCAAACAATTGTTACCGGAGAGTCTGAACATCAGTTGGATATGGTTGATGCCGAAGAACTGGAAATATTTCACCAGGCTGCTGACCATTTTGTCCGTGAGATTGAGGACGGAAAGGATTATGTGATTATTCATACCATCACACGAGGTGCTAATGATCTTATCGTACGACCTGAATTTAATAGTTATGAGGACTTGCGAGGTAAAACCATTGCATTGGATAACCTGCAGACTGGTTATTGGTTATTGTTTAAAAAAGTCCTGCAAAAATATGGACTGAATACGGGTGACTATCAATTATCTCCAGAATCAGGTGGTCCTCGAAACAGAATGAAAAAAGTCAGGGACAATGTAGCGCAATTTACCTATATGAATGCACCAGCCAGTATAAGGGCGGAACTGGATGGATTTACACGTTTTACTAACTTGTCTGAACACTATCCAGAATTTCCCGCCTCATCTATCGGTGGCAGGAAACAGTGGATGGAGGCAAACCGTGACAAGGTTATTGCCTATCTTCGTGGTTACATTCGTGCCAGTGAATGGTTAAGAGATCCAGCGAATCGTGCGGAAGCAATAGACATTGCAGAAAATGTTGGACATGACCGAGAAACCTTGCCCGGTAGCTATGATACATTCTTGAAATATGGATTAGTCAGATATGGGACATTAAGTCGAGAAGGCTTACAGTTGGTAGGTGAAACACTGATTGAGGGTGATGTTATTGATAAATATGAAGGTATGGAAAAATACGCAGATCCTTCCTATCAACAGGCAGCCCGGCAATAATAATCAGGAATGTAATCATGTCATTCCCCGATCGTGATTGCAGATATTTAGTTTTAATCCTTTTCCTCGTAGTGACTAGCGCATCAGGTGCTGTCGATTTACGTGTCGGTGTCATCAGCGAATCCGTCAACAAATGGCCAATGTGGGTGGCCGAAGACAAGGGGTATTTCGCAGAACAAGGTATTAATGTAGAGCTGATACTGACAGGGGACGCGACAGCCCAACTTGAAAAATTGAGAAATGCTGAACTCGACCTGGGGCATCAGGCAGCAGATCATATCGTCAGGGCAATTGAAAGGGGAGACAACTTTGTCGTGGTGCATACCATTACCCGAGCTACCAATGATTTACTTGTCGGGCCTGGTATCAAATCTTTTAATGACCTCAAGGATAAAACTTTTGCACTGGCAAACTTGAATGTCAGTTATTGGCTTATGTTTGATAAGGTCCTGCGTGCTAATGGGGTCAATCCAGGTGATTACAAGGTAATTGCAAACTCTGGTGGTCCAGCCATGCGCATGCAAGTTCTAAGAGCAGGCAAGGCTGATGTGACCTATATGAACCCACCTGCAAGTATTGAAGCTGAAGCGGAGGGTTATACAAGGTTGACCAGTCTTTCAGAGCATTATCCCCAATTCCCTGCGTCTTCAATTGCTACCCGCAGGGACTGGGGAGAATTGAATCGTGATGTCCTGGTGAAATATCTGATGGCATATATCCGTGCCACTGAATGGTTGCTAGATGAATCGAATCGTGACGAGGCAATGAATATAGCCGTTAATATTGGTGGCCATGAAAGAAATATACTCGATGGTGCTTATGAAGCATTCGTAAAGCACGGTCTGGTTCGGTTTGGCACGCTGAGTTCTGATGGTTATAGTCAAATTTCTCAGTTGTTACTTGAAAAAGGAATAGTTAACGAAATTTCTCCCATGGAAAAATATGCAGACACTACTTACCAACAAAAGGCGAAAGAAAGATTAAATCTTCAGATTAATGACTGACTCGACATATGAGATAGATCAAGTTATTGATACATAATCAAATCTTACTATTTTTATGCACGATTTGGTATTCAGTTGGCATTATAATAAAACTGTTACCAGGTAGTTATTGAAATGACGATTAAGCGAATTAGAAAATCTTTCAAGCAAGTATTGCCCTTGCTGCTTTTTGTGTCGGTCATACTCCGTTCACTTGTTGCCCCGGGTTATGAATTTGCCAATGTTGATGAGAATGGTGAATTTTCTTTCGGTGTTGTCTGGTGTCCTGGCCTTAATAATATCTATGCACTGGATCAGGTTGAGGATCATGAACATGAGCATGATCATGAAAATAATAAAAATGATCATCCCGAAAATTCAGAAGGGGACCATTTTACTGCAACCTGTGGTTTATGGACGGGTAATGCTAGTTTTATCAGTAATTATATATTTACTTCTGAGCAGTTATTGATTGTTAACGCAGGAAATACTGCAACTGCGTATACAGAAAACATCAAGTCAGTTACCTATCTTAAAAATCACCCCCCAAGGGCACCACCTGGCCCACACCTCATTTAATTTTTTATTTTCTTAAATGCACCAGTATGTGATGTACAGGTGCAGGTGTTTATATTTGAGGTGAAGTATGAAAAAGTTAATCACATATTTTCAATTTATTATTGTTGCGTTAAATTTTGTTGCATTAGATGTCGTTGCCCATGAGGAAGAAAAACCTCCTATGGAATACATCATCGTGTCAGGACACGTGCATAATCGATTTTCCCACCATGAAGTTGACCAACGGGAAGCTATGTTTTCAACAGCAGATGTGGCGAAGCTGATGGCCATGGTGCCCGGAGGTAGTATGAATGATAACGGTCCTATTAGTGGCCAGACTCAGTATCGTGGCATGTTTGGACCACGCATGAACGTCCGCTTAGATGGAATGTATGTCAATTCTGGTGGGCCAAACTGGATGGACCCACCGTTGCATTATATGCCGTCTGCACTACTAGATACCCTGGAAGTAACACGTGGTATTGCATCGGTAAGTTACGGTAACGGGATTGGCGGACATGTGCTGGCAAACTATAAGACCAGCCAGTTTACAGACTCAAAGGATTACCTATTCAGTGGTGACCTTGAACTTGGAGCACATAATGCCGATGAAGCGATTAACCTTGGTGGAATTATGAGTCTTGCAAATGATTCCAATCGCTTCCATATTGTTGGTAGTTATGAAGATGGTGATAACCGGACATTTGATGACGGCTCAGTCAATCCAACTTCCTATAATCGGTATTTTATGGGGGCAGGTTATGGTTATCAAAATGGCGATCATAGTTTTTCATTAGATTACCGCTACAGTGATACTGGTGATTCCGGAAATCCTGTGCTTCCACTGGACATTGAAGTCCTGGACACCGATCTCTTCAAAGGAAAATATGAAGGGTACATAGGAGATTACCAGGTCATTGCTCAGTTTAATTATTCCAACGTTGATCACAAAATGAATAATTATAAGCTCAGACAGGCGCCGGATTTTTCTTCCTTACCCCTGCCACCTTTCATCGGTGATGACAGGCGAATAGTTGATTCAGACAGTAATGGAATTGGTTACGCCCTAATTATTAACCGCGACCTGTATTCTGGATATGTTAATTTTGGGGTTGATGGTCATCTCGCAGAACATAATGCCACAGTACTGGATCCAGATTTTGAACCATTCTTTGTAAATAACTTTAACGAATCAAAAACAAATACCTTTGGATTCTTTGCAGAATGGAATGGCGATATTGCCACAAGTACGACACTGGAACTGGGTATTCGATATAACCATGTAAAAATGGATACTCAGGATGTGGATGCACAACCTGCTAACCTTGAACCCATGGCATCCATGCCGGGGACGCCTCCTTTTGCCGTGAGAATGTTGAGAGATAGCTTCAATGGACTGGATCATAGTATTACCGATGACAATATTGACTGGGTGGTGAAGCTGGAATATCTCGCTTCAGAAGCAACCAGCTTTGAGATCGGTGCATCAAGAAAAGTGCGATCACCCAGTTATATCGAAAGGTTCATGTGGATACCGCTGGAGGTAAACGCAGGACTCGGTGATGGTAATAATTATGTCGGTAATGTTGAACTAAAACCCGAAGTATCTCACCAGTTTGAGTTTGGTATGGACTGGCAAACAGACACGGCCTATATCGCTCCCCGGGCATATTATCGAATTGTCGATGATTATATTCAGGGTGCTCCCAGCTCCAATATGTTTGCTATTGCGGTCAGTACCAATGCAAATGGAGACGCAAACCCATTACAGTTTTCCAATGTTGATGCCAAGATATACGGTTTTGATGCAATGTATGGTGTTGAAATGACACCAAACTGGCGCCTGGATGGTATCTTGAGTTATACCCGGGGTAAGCGCAGGGACATTGATGATAATTTATACAGGATTGCACCATTCAACACACGTTTGACATTACGCTATGACCAGCCCGGATGGTATGCAGCAATCGAAGGTGTCGTGTTTGCAAAGCAGACTAAAATTTCTCAATCCATCACGACCAATAGCGCGACAGGTGACAACCGGGAGGTGCCAGGATATGGATTGTTAAATCTGTATGGGCAATATGAATTTTCTGATTCAGGGATCAGTATTCGTGCTGGCGTGGAGAACCTGCTGGATAAGACCTATGCGGACCCTTTATCAGGGTTTAATCGTGTGCTGAACAGTGATGTTCCAGTGGGCGCCCGTATCCCCGGTATCGGACGAAATTTTTACGGTAAGCTTAGTTACCACTGGTAATTTGTGAAAAGGCAGAACAGATTCATAATCTGTTCTGCCTCGAATTAAAATGTGACAGCTTTGCAATCGTCCTTCGATACTTCGGCATGGTAATCATTCATGCCTCCCAGAGTGCAGTTTTCTACCAACATCTCCGGGGTAATTCCCCGGGCTTCAGCACAGGGTTTACAAACCAGAACCCTGGCATTTGGATGGGCTAATACGGGCGCGAATTTCGGTGGCGGCCCTACCGGAACCATTTTCTCATGCGATCCATTGACTGCAATTGTTACTGAGTCATGAAATAGCATGATCATGACCGTATCGCCTGCCTGAAGAGCAGATTCTGCAAAGATAAAAGGGAGAGATGCCCGTGTGGTATCTGTAGGGCCCCATGTTGCTGAGATTGCATAATGCATTTTTATCTCCTTATGTATTTATATTTTATGATTTAATTCTGTAACCGGTTTTAAAGATCCACCAGACCAGTGTCAGGCAGATAATTAGAAATAACATAATCATACCCAGACTGATGCCTACTTGTACGTCTGATATGCCATAAAAGCTCCAGCGAAATCCACTGATAAGATAAACGACGGGATTGAGCAAAGTGATTTTTTGCCACAGTGGGGGAAGCATATCAATGGTATAAAAACTGCCACCAAGAAAGGTTAGGGGAGTAATTATCATCATCGGGACAACCTGAAGTTTTTCAAACCCATCCGCCCAGATACCGATGAGAAAGCCCAAAAGACTAAAGGTGATTGCAGTCAAAAACAGAAAACAGAACATCCACATCGGATGTAAGATCTCGTAGTCGACAAAAAATCTGGCTGTTATCAGGATCAATATTCCCAATAATAATGACTTGGTTGCGGCAGCCCCTACGTATCCAATGATAATTTCTATGTAGGAAATCGGGGCGGAAAAAAGTTCATAAACTGTACCCATAAATCGCGGGAGATAGATTCCGAACGCAGCATTGGAAATACTCTCGTTTAATATCGACAGCATAATCAAGCCTGGGATAATAAATGCCCCATAACTCACGCCTTCAATCTGACCCATTCGAGAGCCGATGGCTGCGCCAAAAACAATAAAGTAGAGGGTGGTCGAGATAACCGGTGATGCAATACTTTGCATCAGGGTTCTTCTGGTGCGTGACATTTCAAATTTAAAAATGGCAATGATGGCATAAACATTCATGATTAATTCCGCACCAGGCTGACAAAAATTTCTTCAAGTGAACTTTCACTAGACTGCAGATCTTTAAAATCAATACCTTGTTCATTCAGTTTTTTGAGTAACAATGCTATACCGGTCTGCTCGCTTTGCGTGTCGAATGTATAGATTAGTTCGATTCCTTCGTTGGTGATTTCAAGATTATAATCATTTAACTCCTCAGGAAGACTTGTAAGCGGGCTTTGAAGATGTAACTTCAATTGTTTCTTGCCAAGTTTTTTCATCAAAGTGTTTTTATTATCCACCAGGATAATTTTACCCTTGCTAATGATCCCGATACGGTCGGCCATATCTTCGGCTTCTTCTATGTAATGTGTAGTTAATATAATGGTAACGCCATTCTTTCTGAGCTCTCTCACCATTTCCCACATGCCTTGTCGAAGTTCTACATCCACACCGGCTGTGGGTTCATCCAGAAATAGAATGTTGGGCTCGTGGGATAATGCCTTGGCAATCATTACTCTACGTTTCATGCCACCAGACAGGGTCATAATCCTGGAGTCTCGTTTATCCCATAATGATAATTGCCTGAGAATCTTCTCAACCAATTCCGGGTTTTGCGCTTTGCCAAACAAGCCGCGGCTGAAATTAACCGATGCGATTACAGTTTCAAAGGTATCTGTAGATAATTCCTGTGGAACAAGCCCAATGTTCGATCTTGCCTTTCGATATTCTGTGATAATGTCATGTCCATTTGCCAGGATAGTTCCACTAGTAGGATTGACGATTCCACATATAATGTTGATTAACGTGGTTTTTCCGGCGCCATTTGGACCCAAAAGGGCAAAGATCTCACCCTGGGTGATATCCAGATCGATATTTTCCAATGCAACAAAAGAATTATTGTATGTTTTGTTCAGTTGTTTAACTGAAATTATGGGCTGCAAAGTATCACCTGTGTTAAATTCATTTCTTTTTTTATTTATATCTGATTATGTTGGATAATAAAAAATATTTGTGGAGATTGGATATGCTGAATAATAACAAATTATTAGTCATTGTACTTTCAGTATTCATTTATGGCTGCACTGGTACTACGACAGTACCTGAATATTACAAGCTGGATTGGCCAGTGACACAGCAAGAATATGCCAATTCTCTGCCTAATGACGTTCATTCAGATTCAGGTAGCCGATTACCATTTGTAAATCGCAATGAATTATTAACAGATGAACAAAGGGCTTTTTATGACAGCAGGCGTGCCACAGGATCAACTTCTCTTGGTGGAATTAGAGGGCCAGGGTCGGTCAGGTTGCATGGTAGCCCCAGTCTCAGAGAGTCTAGAATAGATAAGCGAACTCAGGAATTAATGCGACTTGTCGTGTCAAGAGAAATGGATCAGCCATTTGAATGGACCTTGCATGAACCGGTTGCGCTGGCAAACGGGCTGGAGCCTGAAATTATCGATGTAATTCGTTATAGAAAGTCTCTGGACGGTATACCTGAGCGAGAGGCAACTTTAATTCAGTGGGGTAGGGAATTATTCCAGACCCACTCAGTAAGTTCAGATACTTTTGCCCGGCTATTAAAAATTATTGATAAAAGGGATCTTGTCGACCTAACTGCCTATATGGGAAATTACACAACAACTGCAATTTTATTGCATACCATAGATGCCCATTTGCCGTACGAAATGGAGCCATTATTACCATTGCCATAATCTATAGTAGGCTATGAACTAACAAGGGCTGAGCTTATATATCAGAACAACGTCCGATAAAATTTACAAATTAAAAATAATTAAATAGGAGGGGGACATGAATATACAAAAGAGACAATTTCAATTGTTATCAGTCCTGGTTTTAGCAACAGCCCTGGTTGGTTGTGCTAGCGTCAGACCAGTAACACAGGCAGAATTTAATGCATCATTACCCGATGATGTTCATCCTGAATCCAGGGGAAGATTACCTGTTGTTAACCGCGCTGATCTGGATGATGACGGCAAAGCAATATATGACCGGTATATGTCACCAGACTCTACATCTTTAGCTGGAATACAGGGCCCGGGTGGGATCAGGTTAAATAAGATTACTGACAAAAGCCCATCGAAGGTTACCTCAAAAATTCGTGAGTTAGTTCGCCTGGCAATTTCCAGGGAAATGGATCAGGACTTTGAATGGACCATGCACGAGCCTGTGGCACTAAGAGAAGGTCTTGATCAAAAAACCATCGATGTTATAAAACACAATCGCTCTCTATCAGGTGTCCCGGATAATGAGGCAGCAGTCATTCAGATGATCCGTGAAGTATTCAAGAACCATCATATTAGTTCACAGACCTATTCGAATCTGACCAAACATTTTGGGCGAAAGGATCTAATCCAGATTACCGAATTAATGGGTGGGGGAATGAACAGTTTCTTTCTACTTTTTATGTTTGATGTTCACTTGCCCTATGATCGTCCGTCCACGTTACATTAATAATAATTTAATACAGGGAAGATAAATGAAGATAGCAATACTGGATGATTATCTTGAAATTGCGTTCAAGTATGCGCCGTTTAAAGAGCTCGAGTCTGAACATCAATTTACCGTTTTTACCAGTGGGATTGCAGACAACAAACTGGTTGATACCTTAAAGGATTTTGATGTTCTCTTGGTCATGCGAGAGAGAACCGCTTTTCCTGGAGAGGTCATCAACCAGTTAACTAATCTTAAGTTGATTGTTACCACTGGAAGGCGAAACGATGTGATCGATATGGATGCATGCAAGTCAGCCGGCATCACTGTTTGTGGTACGGATTCGCCTGGGTATGGTACGGCAGAATTGACCTTTGCTTTAATTCTGGCCGCAGCAAAAGGCGTAATCACCGAACATAACCATATGCGGTCCGGTGGTTGGCAGTCAGGTCTGGCGGGAAATCTCAAAGGTCGGACATTAGGAGTGATGGGCCTGGGTAGAATTGGTGGGATGGTAGCAAAGTATGCCCAGGCCATGGACATGAATGTCATTGCCTGGAGCACAAATCTCACCAAAGAAAGGACGCAAGAATGTAACGTTGAATTGGTTAGTAAAGACCAGCTAATGTCGCAAAGTGACTTTATCACAATTCATCTCAGGCTTTCTGATCATACTCATCACCTGGTAAAATCTGAAGACCTTGCCCGGATGCAAGAAGGCGCATGGATCGTTAATACTTCAAGGGCACCGATTATTGACATGCAGGCTTTATCAAAGGAGTTACATACGGGAAGAATCTGTGCGTCTTTAGATGTATTTGAGACCGAACCTTTACCCGAAGATGATGAATTAAGAAAACTTGATAATGTAATACTTTCACCACACAAGGGTTATGCCAGTGTCGATACCTTTAAAGTGTTTTACCAGCAGACATATGAAAATTTACTAGCCTGGCTGAATAAGAACCCGATTAATATAATTACCTGATTTAATCGGGATGATTGTCAGATACTGACGTAATCAATCTAACCCCCCGATCACTGGTAAGGTATGACCAAAGCCAGTCCATGGCAACGACGATGCGGTTTCGAAATCCGACCAGAGGGATCAGATGTATAGCTCCCCACATGCACCAGGCAATGAATCCAGAGAGATTAATATATTTTAAATGGGCGACGGCCTTAGCACGACCTATAGTCGCCATTATTCCTTTATCCTGGTAACGAAATGGGGCGGGTTTGGCTTGCTTGTTGATTTGATTGCTAATCACCTGGGCCACATAGTCGCCTTGCTGGACAGCAGCCGGACATAATCCAGGGACAGTGATTCCTGCATCATCGATAACATGGGCGGTATCACCCACCACAAATATGTCAGTGTGATCGGGAACAGACAAGTCCGGATTGACCTTTACTCTGCCCGATGAGTCATGTTCTACATTCAACCATTTGGCAGCAGGCGAAGCCTTGACGCCTGCACACCAGATAATGGTGTGACATTCAATCAGGTCATTATTTATCTTAACGCCATTTTCGTTACACTCAGTCACCATCTGTCCTGTCATGACTTCTACTCCGAGTTCTTCCAGATCCAATTGAGACTGGATGGACAATGTCTCTGGAAAGGTGGGTAGAATTCGTTTATTCCCTTCAATCAAGACTACTCTGGCATCTTTGGTATTTATGTTGCGAAATTCGCCAACCAAGGTATGTCTGGCCAATTCAGCTATCGCACCGGCCATTTCAACACCCGTAGGGCCACCGCCAATGAGGACAAATGTCATTAATTTTTTTTGCGTCCGAGTATCTTCTGTGGTTTCTGCTTGCTCGAAGGCACTAAGAATATTTCTTCTGGCAATCAGTGCATCTTCTATAGATTTAATTCCAGGGGCATATTCAGACCATTCATCATGACTAAAATAGGTATGGGTTGCCCCGGTAGCAATCACCAGGTAATCGTACTCAATGGAACAGGTTTTACAGATCACTCGTTTTTTTTCGGTGTTAATATCAACGACTTCATTTAATTCGACAGTACAATTTTTTTGATGTTTAACAATTGTCCTGGTGGGCTGGGCAATTTGTGCAGGGGAAAGTGCAGCGGTCGCAACCTGGTAAAGTAAGGGTTGAAATACGTGATGGTTACTTTTGTCTATGAGGATAATATCGACATCCGCTGTGCCTAGTCGTTTAGTAGCAGCCAAGCCGGCAAATCCTGAACCGATAACCACCACTTTTGGTTTATTTTTTAGCTGTTTACTTTGCTTAGGTTTCATCGCTATGATCGGATTACAACGAAGTAGCAGTAATTATATTTTTTGATACGATACATAATTTGATTCACTCGTGACATAGTCAAATCTAATAATAGGGGGCAAGATGGAAAAGGTCGACAGGATTTGTCATTTAATAAAAATAGTTATTATCTCTACACTTGTAATTTCTCCCGTATCAGCACAACAATCCAGACTGCTTCTGCAGGGTGCCACCATAATCGATGGTGTGTCAGATACACCATTACGCGGATACTCCATTCTGATTGAAGATAATCTGATAAAGGAAGTCCTGCAGCCCGGTGAATCAGTGAGTGGAAATGTTGAAGTAATCGATCTGGATGGTAAATATATAATTCCAGGATTGATAGATTCTCATGTTCATTGGCTGGATTGGATGGGCGAACTGTATGTTAACCATGGTGTTACCTCTGTGGTTGGTTTGACCAATCTTGCAAAGACCAAGCGTACACGCAGTCAGACCTCCCACGGACTTCCACGACTATTTCATAGTGGGAATCGTCCTCCATTCAATAAGGACACCACACAAAGGGAGATGCGACAGATCATAGAAGAATGGCTGGATAATGAACCGGACATCGCGCATTTCCCCACACACAATGCCCAGATAAGCCGGGCTTATGCCCTGGCCGCCAGGGAAGTGCAACGCCACGATTATATGGTCTTTGGCCATACTGAAGATGTCACGAATAGTTTCCGAGATGGACATGGCATCGTTGAACATATCTGGGGGTTTACCCAGGCGGTGATGACGGATGCGGAACTCAGCGCCTTCCAGCGTGGCGATTACCTGACCTGGGCAACATTTATGACAGATCGCTGGGATGAGATTGATAAGATAATCCAGGATGTCGTGGAGCAGGACGTTTATCTGAATCCTACCCTGGTCTATGAATGGGGTGGTATGAGCCAGGATGCCAACCAGCGTGAGATAGATGATTACCTGACCCTACGAGATCCTGGTCTGGTATATTTTCCCGGAAATATAAAGTTAAGCCTGTTTGCCAAGCACCGTCAGATTAAAAACTTTTCATCCCGATATGGAAATTTACCCTTGCTTGAAATGCTCCAGGATGAAGACCGTAAAATATTTGAATTGGGTTTTGAGAATATTAAGGAATTCATGCGCCGCTGGATGGCCGCCGGTGGCAAGGTACAGGCCGGTACTGATGCCATTACTGCAGGCGTGCCTGGGCTAGGACTGCATCAGGAAATGCGTATGCTGGTTGAGACAGGTTTGACACCTATGCAGGCCATCAAGGCCGCAACCCGGTGGTCAGCTGAACAATTTGAAGGAATTGAGGGTAAACGTGGGTCAGCCATGGTGGGTTCTATTGAGACTGACAAATTTGCAGATCTTGTTGTACTGGATAAAAACCCGTTGGTGGATATTTACAATTCACGTTCAATATCTCGGGTCATGAAAAATGGCATGTGGGTAGAACTGGGATATCATCCTGAATACTACACATTTACTCAACCGCCGCGTTCTATAGCAGGTTCAACCTTTGCCCCCGTTATCAGTACTTTGTACCCTTCATACGTGACGGCAGGTGGTAGAGATCGGCGAGTCGCACTGGAAGGTAGCGGCTTTCAGATGACAACCCTGGTGAGAGTGAACGGGATTTCAGTGAAGACATATTTTATAAATCCCAGGCGTATTGAATTTGATTTATCAGCTTCCTTGTTTAAGGAATCTGCCCCCGATCCTTATCGGTCTCCCGGTCCGTTTCAGGAGTTTAATACCATTGGTTATCGTGGGATTAAAATCCACGCCTTTAATCCAGCACCAGAAGGGGGAACATCCAATACTATTAATCTAATGGTTAGGCCTGATTGATCAATGGGGTGCTTAGCAAATATGGCATCGCAACATTTCAAATAAATATTTAAGTTATTGAAATTAATGTGAAAATTTAAGTATTTTCAAAAACTGAGATTATTTTCATCGGAAACATAACGGTTATGCACGGCCGCTATTTCCGCTATAATTTATCGACATCAAGTAATTAACTACCTGTCTGGGAGTTGGGGTAATGGTAAAGAGTTATTTAGCCTGTATTTTTAGTGCACTGTTCCTGGTCTCAGGAGTCAGCGTTGCTCAGCAAGATGCTGGGTTTTATCAGAATACAATCAATCAATACTGTGTTGGCTGTCATAATGATGTCCTGAATACCGCTGGACTCAGTCTTCAACACGTTGATAGCCAAAATATCGGTACTGATGGTGAAGTCTGGGAAAAGGTTTTACGTAAATTACGAGCCAAGGCCATGCCACCATCGGGAATGCCCAGGCCAGATAATGCTACCTACGAGTCTTTTGTCAGCTTTCTGGAAACTGGTCTAAACCAATATGCAAGTCAGAATCCCGAACCAGGCAGGCCCTCCATAAGGCGTCTGAACAGGACAGAATACGAAAATTCTATTCGGGATCTGTTTGCAGTCGATATTGATAGCGAAACCTTGTTGCCAGCAGACGCAGCCATGTTCAATTTTGACAATATTGGTAGTGTATTGACCCTTTCGCCACTATTGATAGAACGTTATATAGCCGCTGCCCGAAAAATTCGAAACAAGGCTCTGGGAGATCCGGATATTTCCCCTGCCTTTGAATATTACACTTTGCCTCAGGCACTCAAACAGGACGAACGCATGAATGATGATATGCCGTTCGGTTCCCGTGGTGGCATTGCTGTGCGTCATCGCTTTCCCATGGATGGTGAGTATGTTGTGCAGGTCAAGCTGCAAAGAAATTACCGCGATTATATTCGCGGTATGACCAACCGGCCTCATCAACTGGACATCCGTATGAACGATGAGCGCCTCAAGCTCTTTACTGTCGGTGGCCAAAAATTTGGTAAGTCTTCCCAGCTTTATTCCACATCGGCACAGGGGGATTTAAAGCAGGAAGCCTATGAACGATATTCAGATCAATCACTGGAAGTTCGCTTCCAGGCAAAAGCTGGTGAGCAGTTAATTACGACATCTTTTCTAGAAGATATTTTTCTGCCAGAAGGGCCACACATCCCTGAACATACTATGTATGATTACACCCAGTTCAAGGGCGGTAACCCGGGTGTGCGCACCTTGGCCATAGGTGGGCCATATGAGGTTCGAGGTGCAGGGGAAACGGCAAGTCGGGAAAAGATTTTGATCTGTAGCCCGAAAAACGATAACGATACAGACTGTGCCAGGACTATTCTTTCATCCTTAGCCCGCAAGGCCTACCGGAGATCGCCTACGAATAAAGAAGTTAACACCTTGATGAGCTTTTTTGACCAGGGTGTTGAACGAGGCGGATTCGAAGAAGGTATTGGTGTTGCTGTTGAGCGAATGCTTGCTGGCCCTGAGTTTCTGTTTTTAACAGAAAAAGTACCAGCGAATATTGCCGAAGGTGAACTCTACTCCCTGCCAGATCTGGAAATGGCCAGTCGGCTGTCATTTTTTATCTGGAGTAGTATCCCCGATGAAGAATTATTGTCTGTTGCCGAGTCAGGTAAACTAAAGAATCCAAAAGTCCTGGAGCAACAGGTTAGACGCATGTTGGATGATCCTCGCTCCATCGCACTAGTCAAGAATTTTGCCTCCCAGTGGCTGACACTAGGAAAGCTGAATGTCGCTGCACCAGACATCGATATCTTTCCCTATTTTGATGACAATCTGAGAGAGGCATTTAGGACCGAGACTGAATTATTTATTGACCACGTCATGCGTGAAGACAAGCCCTTATTGGAAATGTTGACTGCTGACTATACGTTCATTAATGAACGCCTGGCGGGGCATTACGGAATTTCGGATATTTATGGGAACCATTTCCGTAAAGTAATGTTGGAAGATGAATCACGAGGCGGCTTATTGGGGCAGGGGAGTATCCTGACTGTTACCTCCTACGCAAACCGGACAGCACCTACCATTCGCGGTAAATGGATACTGGAAAATATTCTGGGTGTACCACCTCCACCACCACCAAACGATGTGCCAGGATTAAAGGACAAAGATGAATCCGGGGTCATTCTGACCATGCGTGAACGTATGGAAATGCACCGGGCAAATCCAGTCTGTGCCAGTTGCCATAAGATTATGGATCCCCTGGGGTTTGCCCTTGAAAACTATGATGGCATTGGTAAATGGCGAACTGTTGATGGCGCATCAGCAGCAATGATAGATTCTACTGGTGTATTGCCAGACGGAACACCATTTGAAGGTCCATCAGAATTAAAACAGGTACTATCGGAAAAAAGGCAATATGATTTTGTATTTACCTTTATTGAAAAGATGCTGACCTATTCATTGGGCAGGGAGATTCGTCATACCGATGCCCCAATTATCCGATCCATTATTGAAGAGACGAAATCACAGCAGCACAGCCTGCCGTCTCTTATTATTGCAATTGTAAACAGTTCACCTTATCAAATGAGGAGGGTCTCGAACCGTGTTGATATTTAAGAAATCTATACCCCGTAGGACATTTTTACGTGGCGCTGGTGCCACCATCGCCATACCTATGCTGGATGCCATGTTTCCAGCGCTGGCTTCGGTTAAAGACCGGGTTGAGATACCTCGCAGGTTGTCTATAGTTTATGCACCCAATGGGATGAACATGACAAAGTGGACACCTAAGGCGACCGGGGCAAACTACGAATTGTCACCAATCATGCAACCTCTAGCAGCCTATAAAGACAACATGACCGTGCTTAGTGGCCTATCCAATATGGAGGGTTATGCTAAACCTGGTGAAGGTGAATCTGCCCCTCACGAGCGAGCCGGTGCGGTATTTCTGACAGGCGTACATCCCAAACGCGAAGGTGAGACTGGTATATCGGTTGATCAAATTGCTGCACAGGAATTAGGTAAAAAGACACAGCTGGCGTCCCTGGAACTGGGTCTGCATAGCAGTGATGCCGTTGGTCAGTGTGAGAAAGGCTGGAGTTGTGCCTTTATCAGCACCTTGTCATGGCGCACACCAACCATGCCACTTCCAATAGAGAACCGACCCAGGGCCGTATTTGAGCGATTGTTCGGGGACAGCGCTGATCCTTTGGTAAGAATGCAACGTATCAAAAAGGAACAAAGCATCCTGGATTCAGTCCGCGAAGCAGCAAATGATCTGATGAAGCAGGTCGGTACTGAAGATAAGCTGAGGCTCACAGAATACCTGGATGGAATGCGAGAACTCGAACACCGTATCCAAATGGTAGAACAACAGTCCGATATAGATCTCTCTATTGATGAGCCACCGGCAGGAATCCCAGCAGACTTTGCTGAGCATCTTAAACTCATGTTTGACCTCAACGTCATGGCCTATCAAACGGATATGACCCGGGTGGTTACCATGATGACTGGACCGGAGCAAAGTAATCGAACCTATCCTGAGATTGGAGTTCCGGATGTCCATCACTCCCTCTCTCATCACCAGGGTAATGAGATTAGTCTGGATAAGCTATACAAGATTAATCTTTACCATTCCGAGTTATTGACCTATTACCTGGACAAGATGGCGTCAACTCCGGATATTGAAGGTAGCTTGCTGGATAACAGCATGGTGATGTATGCATGCTCTATGAGTGACGGTAATGATCATATCCTGCAGGACTTACCCTGTGCGTTATTTGGCGGTGGAAGCGGGCAATTAAAAGGTGGTAAACATATACGCTATACAGACGATACACCGATTAGTAATCTTTACCTGACCTTACTTGACAAGCTTGGCCTTGATATCGAAAACTTCGGTGATAGTACCGGAAAGCTCAATGCCTTGTCGGTGTCATAAATCATAACAAGAGATAGAGTGCGGGAGACATTATGATCCAGTTGTTACGAATTGCATTTTCAACATTTGTGCTTTCATTCTTGTCGTTGGCTGTCTTTGCCAATTCCGGTTTGGGGCTAATAGATGCTGCAAAAAAAGGTGATACTGCTGAAATTAAATCATTGTTGAAATCATCAGCGGATGTGAATACTAAAAAGGCTGATGGCACGACTGCATTACACTATGCAGTACATCTCAATGATCTTGGGCTAGCTAAACTACTGGTTAAATCTAAGGCAAATCCAGATGTCGCCAATGACTATGGCATCACACCCCTGTCCCTGGCCTGCACGAATCGTAACGGTGATATGGTGGAGTTGTTACTGGATGCCGGTGCAAATGCTAATGCGGAGAAATGGTCTGGTGAATCGGTGCTAATGGAATGTGTTCGCACAGGTGCTACAGATGCCGTGGCTGCATTATTAAATGCCGGTGCAATCCCGAATGTTTCGGAAGATAAAATGGGTCAAACCCCATTAATGTGGGCAGCCGCAGGTGGTCACGCAGAAATTACAAAATTGTTGCTGGATCACGGTGCGGATATCTCACCTAAGACCCTGGCTTCGGAAGACCGCGTCCCCAATACTTGCAGAATCTGTGAATGGAAACCCTCGCCCGGTGGTTTTACTGCACTGATGTTTGCAGCACGGGCCGGGAATATTGATACCGCAAGATTGTTATTGGACGCCGGTGCAGATATTAATGAGGCAACGGATGAGTATGGCAATCCCCTTGTGATAGCAGCTGCAAGTAATCATGAAGACCTTGCAATCTTTTTATTAGAGTCAGGAGCTGATCCAGAATCAAAGGATGAAAATGGGGTGACTGCATTACATCATGCTCATCAAAATGGTCTGTCCTATATGCATGGCATTACCTATGATCCATCCTACCGGCTGCGTCCCAAAAATCAGCCGAAACTGGTTAAGGCATTATTGGAAACTGGTGCTGATCCTAATGCTCAAATTGAAAAAAGTTACTTAATTGGCCCTGCAATCCGCAGTTCCTGTGAGAGCGTCAGTAATATGGTGGGTGCCACTCCCTATTTTCTGGCGGCGGTTTCTGCCGATGCGGAATTACTTCGCTTGTTGAGTGAATATGAGGCTGACGCCACCTTAACCACAAAAAATGGCAATACTCCGTTAATGGTCGCTGCCAGATCATCGTGTACTGGTATGAATCAGGAAGACAATACCTCACCGGCAAAACGAGCTCGGGCCCTGGAAGCCATTAAGTCAATTGTCGCAATGGGGGTAGATGTCAATGCCGTCAATGAAGATGGCGAAACTGCCATGCATAAAGCAGCATTCACCGGGGCAACCAATATTGTTCAGTTCCTTGCTGATAATGGTGCAAACATCGATGCAAGAAACAGTAATGGCGAAACTCCATGGAGTATGGCATTGGGTATGGCTCCCTCTTTTAACAACGTGGGTGCGTATGGTGTGCATGAAGAGACAGCAGCACTGCTGGTTAAATTAGGAGCAACACAAATTTCCCGCGATGAAATGAATACCCCCGATGCCTATTCTAACTTTTTTGGTAGAGATATCAGTATCGATTATGGTGATACTACGGCTCAGCCTCAGTAGTTGAGATTGAGAGTATGCGGACAAAAATTTTTGTATCCCTGATTTTGTTTCTATTTAATTCGCAGAATGTATTCTCACAATCTGCATTACCAGTAGGTGAAGGCAGTGACATTGTTGAAGATGTCTGCACCATGTGTCATGACCTGACCAATATTACCGACTCAAAACGCAGTCCTGAACAATGGCAATTTGTCGTAAACCAGATGGTGATGCAGGGTGCACCCTTACAGGACTACGAGGTCGATACGGTTGTAGAGTATCTGTCAAATAGCTTCGGTATAGAAAAATAACAAAAATCAATCGTCTTAATATAAGACACTATAAATTTATTCTTTATTACAGTGGAGAGGCAAGTATGATTTTCATTAGAAATAGTGGCATTTTGTTTTTTACGGCACTGATGGTATTTAACCAGGTCGCCGTCGCGCAATTGCGTGATTTTATCCCAGTCAACAATGCTGCTATCAATAATCCTGATCCGGCCAACTGGTTAAGATGGCGGGGTAATCATAATGCCGATGGATACAGCCCACTGGACCAGCTTAATCCAGAAAATGTTAATAAGCTGCAACTTGCCTGGGCGTGGAACCTGAACGACGGTGAGACAGAACAGGAACCCATAGTATACAACGGTATTATGTTCCTGCCGCATACTAGCGGTAAGGTACAGGCGCTCGATGCGAGTAATGGAAATCTCATTTGGGAGTATCAACGCCGCATGCCCAGGGGGATGAACGGGACAACACGGGGCCTGGCCATTTATGAAGACAAGATCCTGTTTACAACGGATGATTCCTTCCTGGTTGCATTGAACGCGATGACCGGGGAGATGATCTGGGAAATACAGACAGGAGATCCAGATGACCGTGTAAATTATTCTTCCCCCCCGATTGTTGGCGATGGAATCATCTTTGCCGGCCAGACCTGTGGTGTGGGTACATCTAAATCCTGTGCGCTTATCGCCCATGATGTTAATACTGGCAGGGAACTGTGGCGACGCTCTTCTGCCGCCGGGCCAAATGATCCTCCCGAGCATTTTAATAGCTGGGGTGGTGTGCCTTATGAAGAAAGAAGAAAGGCCTCTTTCTGGTTGGCCGGGAGTTATGATCCGGAACTCAAGCTGGTGTACTGGTCAACTGCCAGTCCCTATCCTTACCCGGGTATCCTCAAAGGCACAGGGGATGGTGATTTACTATACACCAACTCCATATTGGCACTGGAAGCTGAGACCGGGAATATCCGCTGGTTTTTCCAGATGCAGCCACGGGATAACTATGACATGGACCATCAGGATAATCCCATCCTCGCTGATGTCATGATAGGCGGCACAATGAGAAAAGTGATTTACCTCCTGGGTAAAC
Organism: uncultured Gammaproteobacteria bacterium; assembly: GCA_943788815.1. Lineage (GTDB taxonomy): Bacteria > Pseudomonadota > Gammaproteobacteria > Eutrophobiales > Eutrophobiaceae > Eutrophobius. The sequence continues at coordinate 1,107,936 of CALSRS010000001.1, read as the reverse complement.
CAGGAATACTTTGGGCATTTGATCGGGAGACCGGTGAGCATATCTGGAATAAGCAACTGGTGGAATACCAGAATCTTTATAGCAACATCGATCCGGAAACCGGCGAAATAACCATAAATGAAGCCATCATACCCAGGGTAGTCGGCGATACGCATTTGGTATGTCCTGGAATGAGAGGTGGAAAATTATTTCAGACCAATGCTTATAACCCCAGGACTCAGGTAATATACAGCCCGATTTCCAGTTCCTGTTCAGAATTCAAGGTTGTCCCATTAGAACAAAGTCGATCCGGCCTGGATTACGGTGGTCTGCATTACATGCAAGGGACCAATGAACAGGTTGGCCGTTTGGCCGCGATATCTGCTTCAACAGGCAACCTGCTCTGGAACCTGGATCAGCGCGCCGCATTGGGATCTGTCCTGACTACAGGAGGTAACCTGGTATTTTATGGTGACCTGCACCGTTACTTCCGTGCGGTAAATGCCGAGACTGGAGAAAAACTCTGGGAGATTGGATTGGGTTCTGCCATCACTGGATATCCTATCAGTTATGCCGCCAATGGTAAGCAATATGTCGCAGTGGCTATCGGTGGTGGGTCTGCAGGTACACGTCACTTCGCAACTATGTACCCGGAACTAAATGTTCAATTTGGTAGCAGCATGCTTATGGTATTTGCATTACCGGATTAGCTTGTTAGAAGAAAAAAAATATAACGCCGTCATACTGGCGAAAGCCAGTATCCAATAAATAAATCATACGCCCTGTGGGCGTTCATTATTAGAAATGGATGCTGGTCTACACCAGCATGACGAAGTAGTTATCATCTAATTTAAAATTCATGACATAGAGTTAAAAATCAAATGTCCAACCTCAACTCCCAACACTGTGTAGCCTGCCGGGCAGACGCCCCCCGACTGGGCGATGATGAAATTAATTCCTTAAAGCCCGAGGTGCCAAATTGGGAAATCGTCGAAGTCGATGGGATCAAGCACCTGGTCAGAAAATACACCTTTGATAATTTTTTAATGGCACTGGCATTTACCAACCAGATTGGTGAAATTGCGGAATCTGAAGACCATCACCCTGCATTACTCACCGAGTGGGGAAGTGTTGTAGTGTCTTGGTGGACTCACAAGATCGGTGGACTACATCGAAACGACTTTATCATGGCAGCAAAGACCGATAATATTTATAAAAAATAAAACCGCCCGAAGGGCAGGAAGAAGAAAGGACAGGAATAACAGATTTTATCAAGATTTACAGGATAAAAATTCCAGGTAAATGACGATTTTCGGCTATCCGTCATTCCCGCGAACGCGGGAATGACGACCTAAGCCAAAGCTAGAATCCAATAAAAAAAACTGCTTACTTCTCTTTGTAATGTCCCGGTAATCTATCCATCTTGCTGAGTTGGGGAAATAGCTTTATCCAAAGTCCAGTCACGATAATGGTTGCGACACCACCAAATACCACAGCAGGTACCAAGCCAAACCAGGCCGCTGTAACGCCGGATTCAAACTCGCCCAGTTCATTAGATGCACCAATAAACACGCCATTGACGGCACTCACTCGACCGCGTATTTCATCAGGAGTTTCTAGCTGTACCAGCATATGGCGTATATACACACTGACCATGTCGCCCGCACCCAGGACAATCAAGGCAGCAAGTGACAAGAGGAAATTTTCTGATAGTCCAAATACGATGATGGCCATACCAAACACAGCAACGCCACCAAACAACCAGTTACCCACATTCCGAATCACCGGATTAAATACCAGAATGGCAGCGGTTGTCGCAGCACCTATGGCAGGTGCAGTACGCAGAAATCCTAGACCTTGCGGACCGACATGAAGAATGTCACTTGCATAGGCAGGTAAAAGAGCAACAGCGCCACCAAACAATACTGCAAAGAGGTCCAGGGATATTGCTCCCAAAATCATCGGGCGAGATTTCACAAATCGTAGCCCTTCAAATACGGTATGCCAACTTGCCGGTTCCTTTGCTCTAATGATTTTGGGAAGTTTTACGCGTGACATTAGAAAGACTGATAAGCAAAGTGTAATGGCAACACTGGTGTATACAACATTCGGTCCCATGATATACAGGGCCCCCCCGGCTGCTGGTCCTGCAATTCTGGCGATATGGCCTGAGGAAGAGTTTAATGCGATAGCATTTGGAAAAGCAGATGCAGGAACCAGGTTCGGTGTGATGGCCTGGGATGCAGGTTGGGAGAATGCCCGGGCAGAACCAAATAGAACCAGTACAGCCAGCACCGGCCAGACTGACTGTATGCCTATAAAAGTCAGCATTAATAATAGCCCCGCACAGACTGCTTCTGTGGCATAACACAAACTTAAAATAAAGCGTCTATTGAGTCGGTCGGCAACTTGGCCAGCGGGTAAAATGAGTATGACAAAAGGTAAAAACTGCGCCAATCCGACTAAACCCAGATCCATAGGATCGCCGGTAATTGAGTATACCTGCCATCCAATGGCAACACTTTGCATTTGGACAGCAAAGGTGGTGCAAAATTTTGCGATGACAAAATTGCGAAAATTAGGATATTTAAACGCGCGGTCAGCGTTCTGAACGGTATCAGTCAAAGGTGCTTCCTTGTTATTACTACGAATTTACAGGTAGATTCATATAGTCATTCTGGCATGATGCAAAACGAATTATACAGCACACCAGAATTATTTCTCTTCTGATTGAGTCTTAATCTATATAGGGAATTGTATAAGGTTCTCTCGTAAATAAATTGTTTGACCAGTTCAATTATCAATCATATCCAGTAACATTTCCTGAACACTTATCATCTGCTGCATCCTGTTTACCATGGCATTGTGATGTTGCATCATACCACCACCCATGCCGCCTTCACCGTGGTTCATACCTCCCATACCGCCTTCACCGTGGTTCATACCTCCCATACTATCACCCATACCGCCTTCACCGTGGTTCATGCCGCCCATACCACCACCCATACCGCCTTCACCGTGGTCCATGCCGCCCATGCCACCACCCATACCGCCTTCACCATGATCCATACCGCCCATGCCACCATGTTCCATGGAGGCCATAGCTTCCATCTTTTTCTTCATCATTTGTATATGCATACGTAACATTCTTTTACGCTCCGCGGGATCTTCTACCTGTTGTACATGCGTAAGATGGGCATCAAGACTGGCATGATGAGCCTCGTGTTCATGTTGTTCTTGTGTTTGGGCACACGACAGAGACAGACCAAAAAATGTGAGAATAATTAAATTGATAAGTGATTTCATCGAGAACTCCATATATTTATGTATTTGTATCTATAGGACCATTTTGTTGGCAAAGATGGTATGAGTTAAATCAAGATATATTTCATTGTATGATACGTCTTATTGATACAAGAATTGTTATCAATCATATTAATCTTGTAAATACTGACTTTTTTGATTCTTGCCTGGATATACGATTTCGCAAATTTGACAGTAGTGCTCAATTTGCCAAATTACATTACTTCCGCGATATTGGGAGGAGTGGCACATGGATGCTCCTATATGCTATAGGCTGTAGGGAGGAATCCGGTTGTGCAATACTCGCCCAAAGGCTAGTTAATACTCCTCAGCAACACTACCGGTTTCAATTTTTGCCTTATTAAGAAATATTTTGATCCCAGGCAGAGGAGCAAAAAAGGGATCAGATTTTAGTCTGATCTCTTTATAAACTAATAAGTTTAATTCACACTGCGTAACAAGATAGCTGGTTTTAGTTTCAGTCGACGCAGCATATATTTTGCCCCAAGACTCAGGGAAATCCCGCTTACAGACATGGCAGTAATAATACCCAGCCAGATCAAATCCTCTGAGGGCAGTTTGAGTCTTAGATTCAGCAGAGGCAGGGCAATAATAGAACCGACCATGACAGCAAACAGTGACGTGGTGAAGGCCAACAAAAGATATTCTATATGCAGACTATTTTTAATCACGGCTAATCGAGTGCCCAGAGAATGCAAGACGGTGGCATCATAGATTTGTCGAGTGCGACCCGCTGCCATTACACTGATCAATACCAGCAGGCTGGCAGCAAGACTCACCCCTGCTACCACGGCAAGCCCTGCAGTGGCCTGACCTAAAATTTCCCGGGCCGATGCCAGTAGCGATGCGGTACGTACACTGATTACATTGGGCGCCACTTGCGCCACCCTGGCCTGGGCAGCAATGGCTTCGGTGTCATCCATGTAGGCGGCGCCTACATAACGATTAATGAATGTATCCAGGGAACCATCGGAAAGGATGCCTTCAAACCAGAATTTAGTTTGCACACCTTTTTGACTGTAAATAGCAGAGACTTCTGCTTGTAAATTACGTCCTGCGATGGCAAAGGTAACAATATCACCAACGACTAAACCTAGTTGGTCCGCTTCACGATCTTCCATGGCCATTTTCGCCAGACCGGTATTATTTTCCCCCCACCATGCCCCATCGACCAGTGTGACATTGTCGATATTATTGGCCGAATAACTCAACTTGTATTCATCCCGACTGACATTACGACGACGTCGATCACTCATTTCAGGTAACTCAGTTACAGGGATTCCATTTACTTCAGTGATCCTGGAGCGTACCAGTGGCGCCATATCTACCCGTACCACACTGGGGGATTGTTTAATTGCTTCCACAATGTTTTGTACCTGGTCACTGGAGGCGTCATACATGATCAGGGCAGGGGACTCTTCGGGAATGGTCGAATTAATGGCTCGTACTAATGCACCCACTATCAGGGTACAGGCAACCAGCAACGTTAATGCCGATCCTAGTGATATTAATGATGTGCGCAATGGTGCCCCGGGCCTGTGCAAGTTGGCCATGGCCAGTTTCATGGAAAAGTGTTTTGACAGGTAAGGATGATCATTAAAAGAAATAGCCACTCTGCGAATACCACGGACAATCAAGTCCAACAACAATAGCAGCAGAGCAATCACACCAATAAATCCCAGACCAAATTGTAAATCCGGCATGGCGATTAAAACTAGCATGATAACCGTGCCACCATAAATCAACGTTGCCAGCCACCAGGTCGCAGGCGTATCCGAACTAATGCCATCACTTCCACGAAATAAGGTTGTGGGTTGTACGGACAGCGCCCTGCCTATGGCGGGTAGTGCAAAAGTGTATGCGGTAAAAATGCCAAACATCATTGCGATTAGATTGGGTAATATCAAACTGGAAACGGTAGTCGCCACGGGAACTTGATCCGCAATTACCGCTGCGCCCAATAATGCCAGTCCACCACCGATGAATACCCCCACCAGGCTGGCACCACCGCTGAGGATGCCTACCTGTAACAGATAGACAATTGCCAGTCTTCGATTTCGCAGACCCAGAGCCCGAAGGGTAGCAATAGTCTTGAGCTTGCCCTGTAAATAAGACTGGATACTATTAAAGACCCCCAGACCGCCGATAAAAAGTGTACTGAATCCAATAATCAACAGACCAGAGGCAATCTGCCCCAGGCGTTCCGACAATCGTCTGCTACGATCATTAAAGGTGCGTACCCGCCAGGTCTCATTGGGAAAGGTCTGATAAAACTGATTTCGCCATACCTCAGCATTGGTATCAGTACGAATATGATAATCATAGTCAATACGACTACCGGGTTGTATTAACTCAGATGCCTCTAACGCCTCCTCGGCAAGTAATACCGGCGTGCCACGCCAATCTGCACTCAAATTCCGATCCGGTTGGTTTACCACCAGGCCACGAACCTTCATGACCTGTGACCCCACATAGACGTTATCACCTATGCCAATGTTCAGTTTATTGGCCAGAAAGGGATCGATAGCCACACCCCAATATCCGTCTGCGTAGGCGGTTATGGTAGACAAAGGCAGTGCGGGGTCTAATACAAGTTCACCGTATAAGGGATAGAGTTCATCCATACTTTGTAGTTCTATCCGTAAAAAACCATTGTCTGTGCCTAACATGGTATCTACCTCGGTCACCCGCGATAGATCACCGTTGTCTTTGATCCATTCAATGACATGTGGAGGCAGTGGTTCTTTGGAATCGACTTCCACATCTCCGCCCATGAGAACTCGGGTATCAGCCAGCAGGGCAATTTCAATCAGACGATATAGACCACCCGAGGCAGCCACCAGGGTGACGCCCAGGATCAGGCAAGCACAAAAAATCCATAGTGAACGACCACTGGAGCGCAGGTCCCGCCAGGCAAGATCAATTAGAAAGGGCATGGCTTTCATCCTCAATCAATTTTCCCTGGTGTAATCGTAATACTCGTTGGCACCGTTTTGCGATCTCTTCATCATGGGTTACCAGCACAAGAGTAGATCCAGCATCGGCATTTAAGTTGAATAACAGTTCAATAATTTTTGCACCGGTATTGACGTCCAGGTTGCCGGTGGGTTCGTCTGCTAATACCAGTTTTGGTGCATGCACCAGTGCACGGGCGATGGCCACCCGTTGTTGTTCCCCACCAGACAACTGGGAAGGATAATGATCCATGCGCTCACCAAGACCAACTTTTTCAAGTAACTCGGCAGCGCGCTGTTTTGCGTTATCCTTACCAGCGATCTCCAGTGGTAAGGTAGCATTACCCAATGCTGTCAAGCTGGGGACCAGGTGAAAAGATTGAAAAATAATTCCAAGATTATCCCGACGAAGATCAGCAAGGTCATCTGGTGTTAGATCAGCGAGATTAGTACCATTTAGTTTAATGTCACCAACTTGTGGTAATTCCAGCCCTGCCAGTAATAAGAGCAGGGTGGTTTTACCTGATCCCGAAGGTCCAACTATGGCAACCGTCTCACCATCGCCGATAAAAACATCCACATCCTTAAGGACGGTTAACTTCCCTGATTCCAAGGCATAAGACATCCCCAGGTCTTTAAGTTCAATCATCTATCACCATCAATTAATATATTTCGGTAACCCGCTATTTTACCTGTATTTTTGGTAAATTTTCTTGAGATTGATGATATTTACAATATTTATCATGGACAAGGTAAATTCGATTTTGTCATCATATAATCAGATTAATTTAGATATTAACTGTAACTCATATATTAGGGGTGAATCATTACCATGACAGTATTAAACAGGCGTCAGTTCATTAAATTATCTTCAGGAACCGTCATGTCCATCGCATCTGTTAATAAGCTAATGGCACAACAAACCATGATGCGCCGTGTTATCCCATCTAGTGGAGAAAGTATCCCGGTCATTGGCTTGGGTACTTCTGATGAATTTGAAAGAAATACCTCAGATAATCTTGATGATCTCAAAGCTGTGTTAAGAAATCTACTCGATAACGGCGCCAACATGGTGGATACCGCTCCTACCTACGGTAACTCAGAATCGGTATTGGGTAAGTTATTTTCAGAAATGAATATCCAGCAACAATTGTTTATCGCCACCAAGATAAGTTTACGGCGTGTAATGTTTAATACCAAACAAGCAGGGATAGATCAGATGATAGAATCCGCCAATGTCATGGGGAAATCTCCTTTGGATTTGATCTATGTGCATAACCTTAATGATCTGGATACCCAGTGGCAAAACCTGCAGGAATGGAAGGCGGCAGGAAAGGTCAAATATATTGGTGTCACCATCTCAAATTATCGAGACTTTGACGATATGGAGGCATTCCTGCGAAAGGCCAACGGCGTAGACTTTATGCAGATTAACTATTCCTTGATTGAACCCAGGGCAGATGACGTCCTTATTCCATTAGCAAGAGACAAGGGGGCCGCGATAGTCACAAACCGTCCTTTTGGAAATGGCGGCTATTTCCGCAAGGTACGAGGCAAGGTATTACCAGACTGGGTTAAAGAGTTTGGTTGCGAAAGTTGGGCACAATTCACCTTAAAATGGATACTCGGAAACCCTGATATCACCTGTGCCATCCCCGCTACCAGTAATTCTCGTCATATGTTGGACAATGCAAGCGGAGGATTTGGTAGATTCCCCGAACAGTCAGAACGCAATATGATGCTGGAATTCATGCAATCGATATAATTTCAGCGCAACACTCGTCATTCTGGCGAATGCCAGAATCTAATCAAAAAATTGTATCGCAGGCACGCATAATTAAAGAATAGCAGTAGTGAATCAATCTTATAACAGTGCTAAAATCGCAAATCTTGATTTCCATATACGCGCCCGTAGCTCAGTTGGATAGAGTACCTGGCTACGAACCAGGGGGTCGGAGGTTCGAATCCTTCCGGGCGCGCCATTTTAATTGAATCCTTTCAATCAGTTAGCGCGTTATCCATTTACTGCTTTTCGTTTCAACATGACCAGTGCCGGAGTTTTGCCGGATTTTTGTCCACAGGCTAATTCGGCAGCTGAAATTAGGCCTTCCAAGTCCGGCGCCGAGTAGTGTGTGGTGATGTCACCGTTGGTATGGCCAAGCAATACCTTCCGATTTTCCAGTGACACCCCGGCAGCCCGAAGACGTCTGCCAAAAGTGTGTTTGAGATCATGAATGCGAACCTGATCCAACCCCACTACTTTTCGTACACGCTTCCAGGCACTGTTGTACATCTTGGTGACGGCGTGTCCCTGGTAGGTAAACACGAATTCCTCGTGCAACCCTCGTTGACCCGCTATCACCGAGCGGGCGATCCGATTCAAGACCACCAGTCGCTCTTCCCGGTTTTTCACATTCTCACCGGGGATGAGAAAGACCGATGTCCCCAATTCGGGTACGTCCACTTCCCACTCCCAACGCAAAAGACAAATCTCCCGCTCACGGCAACCGGTGTTCACCTTGAACAAACACATCTTCGCCAGGTGATCCGGTAAGGCCTGAAACAAAAGGCGTTGCTCCTCCCACGATATCGGATAAGGCTGCCTTGCATCCGTGACGGGTAATAACTGGATCAACGGGGCTGTCGCCAGCCAGGTTAATCCACTGTCATCGTCCCGCCATAACCTTGCCGAGAGGTTCAAGATCCTGCGAACCACACTCAAGCCCAGGTTAATGGTCTTGGTTTTGTTGCCTTGCCTTTTTCGTTCCTCGATAAAGGGCTTCAGTGTCCCTAGATGCACCCGCTGCAATGGCAGATCCCCGATGTAGGGGATCCAGTTGCCTCAGGTGTCTGGCCGTATCCTTGATCCGGGCTAAGTGCAGATTCTCTTCGAGATAGCGGGTCGCGGCATCTCGAAAGATCCGTTTCGGCCGCTCGCCGAAGATCACTGCGTGTCGTACTGCCTCAACGCGGCGGGCCAGGATCAGTTCCGCTTCGCTGAGTTTGCTCGTGCCAGTGCTTTCGTGAATTTGTCGGCCGAGGATCCGCTTTTCGATGTGCCAGATCCCGGACCGGTTACGCAGCCCTGGTATTTTTCGTCGTCCCATACTGATTCTCCTTTTACATTGGAGACGGGACGCCCGTTGCAAGCGATATACTGCTCCACCCAGGCGTCCAATTCAAGTCGATCAAAGGCAATGCCCTGTTTTCCAATCGGCACGTTGATCAGAGCCGGCCGAACTTCCCGGTTAAACCGGTTTTTATCCATGCCCACATAGCCGGGTGCGTCCCGCAAGCGGATCAAACGCGGCAGCAGGAGTGGACGGATTGTCCTCATTTTTTACCCCGGCGGTGGTTGACTGGTGGGGCTAAGCGCTGCCGGCGATCGGCGAGATGTGCCTGATAGGCCTTGCCCGCCTGTTGGGTTTGGGCATGGATATAATGAGTGTAGAGGGCGCGGGTGTCCGTATGGCCGAGGATCTCAACACCGGCCAGCACCGATTCGGGGGCATGGGTGGCTAATGAGGTGGCCGCACAATCACGAAAGAGATGTAAATTCACGGGGTGACCAAAGGCGACTTTTGTCCGTTTGCAAATGGCACTGTAAATCGCACTTGACGACAATGCCTGACCTGCCATCGAACACCACAGACCCGTGTGGGTATCGGCCCTGGGAAAAAGTGGCCGGATGGTTTTCAAATACTCTGCGAGATAGGGATTCAGTTCCGTGGGGATAGAGTATTCGGCGGGACGCTTATTTTTTATCTCATAATCGCGGAAGGATAGATAATACGAGTGACCATCGTACTGTAGATGCTCGTCGATCCGGATCAGGGTGAAGGTCCGCCGTCGTAATGGCCGTGCCGCCAGCAGCGCGATCATGAGCCCATCCCGGTAGCGCACGGCGCAATGCATATTCTTATATGACGAGACACCCTCCACTGGTCCCATCAAATCCAGACCCAGCTGGTAGAGCCGTGCCGTTTCCACCAGGCGGTGGCGTTTGGATTGGGCGTGACACTTTGTTTGAGGTGGCGGACCAGTTTGGTGAGGTGCTGCCAATCCTGCTCTTGGTGCGAGGACGCGCAGCGCCATCAACCAATGGTCAACGTAAATCACCACCGTTACCGGGCTGACATGGGTTTTTAAATCGGAGACGAAGGATTGGATTCGAGTGGGTGTCACGCGTGAGCCCAGATCCTCCAACAAGAGATCCGGTTCCTTTTCGGTTAAATAGCGAAGCCAATACCCGTATAGATACTGGGCATCGTGTTGACTGGCCGGTGACCAGTTCGCGGCACGGCCCTGCTCGTCAAACCAGTCGGCCTTTTCACAGGCAGTCAGCCAGCGTGACCGGTCGACGTCTGGCCAGTCAATGAGCTTGAGCGATTTACGTGTTTGCTTCATCGTCGAATTAGTTTTCTTTCGTACCGAGTGACAGGCGATGGCGCGTCGCCGTGATCACATTGTCATGGAGTTTTTGTGCCTGTCGGGAATTCAGCGAGGCATAACATTGCGTCGTGGTTTTAAGATTTTTGTGTCCCAGCAGTTGACGCACGACCTCGTATTGCCCGGGCATCGCGTCCAGATAAAACTTCCCGGCCAGGTGCCGAAACTGGTGCGGCGTCAGTGTGAGGCCCGTGTGCTGATAAATGATACCTTTCAGCTGCTGGGCAGGGTCGAGGGATGTTTATGTTTCCCTGCCTGACCTGGATAGAGGAATTGTCCTGCATGCTTGCCAAGTCGGGAGACATGCTCTGATCGATACTCTGCCAACATCGCGGAGAGGATGGTAGACAAACAAAACTCCATCGGTTGCCCGTTCTTGGTCTCATGCGCCGGTAGGACTAGGTGATACGGATCACCCGGGGCCGCCGGTCTTGATGAGATGCCGGTCAAACTCGAGGGCTACCAGGTTTTCCATTCGGATCGGGGCATTCAATAAGAGTTCGACGGTTAATGCCAGTTGATAGGTGAGGGCGGCCTTCTGACCAGATTGCTGTTTGGCTCGTTGGAGTAACATTTCAGGTAGAGCACAATAGCCGGCGTTGGTTGTCTTCGTGCTCAAATTGGCGGAGTGTCTGCCGGTTCTTCTCCGTCATGCCTCCCTGCAGTGTGCCCATCGCGGCGCGGGCTTTTTTCAGATCCGACAAGGTACTGTCATCCACCTTGACCCAGTCCTTCGCCACCGAGACGAGGGTGATGGCCAGTCCCTGGATGAAGCTGCTAGGTTTACCATATTTCTTGAGATAAAAGCGCAGGATCTGTTTAACCGCCTCAACCTCCACCAGATCAGCCAGGATGTAATGTCCAGTATGGGGGTTCCCTGGTGTACAAGTGCCGAGGCGGATAGTTGTAGCTGCTTTTTTGCAGGATAAGCGTGTTTCCTGCTTAATGGTTTTGATCGTTGATGGACTGAAAACGGATCAGGGTCCCCCAACCATTTAAAATAAGCCGAGACCTCCTCCTGAAATCTTATGGAAAATCTGATAGGGGATGCGTTGTCCTTGGTTTTCGATAGTCCGGTACAGTCAATGGATTCTGCGGCCAGTTAGGGATAGCTGCAGCCGCTTCATTCCAGAGACGTGTGCTCCTCACATGACAATCCCGGCGTTGTTTTTCAGATAAGAGGGTGTCCTCCTTGAGGATCTCGAATAAAGCTTCAATGATCAGTCGGTGACTGGTATCCGGGGGAATGCCATGATGGCTGCAATACCGGATCAATCGGGACAGACCGTACTTCATCCTGTCATCAGGCAGGACTGGATAGAGGGCGTCCCACTCCGCTGATAATGAAAGTCCTTTTGCTTTGGTCTTTGCGATTGATGATAGCGAATCGCGGCCATCAGGTTCGATTTAATATTGCGCCAGGTCTTTTTGTTGATCCCTGCTTGATAGGGTGGACAGACTCAAGCTTTGTCGATAATAGATGAGGCGCGGCCGGCAGACCGTTCAGGTTGAGTCTCTAGGGCATGACAGACGCGCTGGATGGCCGACAACCAGTCCCGTTTCTGGGTGGGGTTTAAACCGGATCCGTGGTGATGTAGTCTCTGACATCAGCCAGAGTGTCCGCTAGAAGCAGGCTATATTTCATTGAAATGCGTTCATTAATACTCATCGGGACCTCCTATAAGTGGACATGAATGTGACTCGGGTGGACAGGGGTGCCCAACCCGACACTTTCGGGAATATTACACCATAATAGATGGAACAATTATTGAGGCGACGATGTCCCGATGAGATATAACTCTTTGAAATTAGTGGACAAAGATAGACAGCATTGGTCATGCTTGCCTCCTCATCTTCAGGAAGACTGTGAGGTCTTTTTGCTCGATGCGCCACTGCTCACCTAGCTTATAAGCGATCAAATCACCGCGAATAATCCAACGGTAAACGGTCTTAACGGAAATATTGCAGTGTTCTGCGACCTGTCTGGGTGACAGGAAAGTTTGAGGAATGTCAGGTTGTCGTGTCATTCAAGGTCTTCCAATTTTGAAAAACTGGAATATAACCTTGGATTACACGTCGGTCACATGGAGATAAACTCCCCCCTTACTTTTTATGAATTTTATTCTTCTAACTAGCGTTAATTTGTAGATAAATTTTCCAAATCCGAGATTTAACAATAAATTTTTCCATGCCTCGAGTTTTATAAAGTTAAATTGGTGTATTTCCTTCCTTGAAGTAAAAAATTGCGGGTACTGTTCTTGAAATTTCTCTGGTTCTTTAAAATAATCAGTTCCGGTTCGTACAATCCATTCTGCTGTATTTACAGAATTACGTCGTGTTTCTAATAGTTCTTGAGGAATCGCTAATAGAACCAGGGTTATGAATTCATGAAATCTTCCATACTCGTTGCTTTCTATTCGATTAACCAGTCGAGCAGGGTCACCAACATGAGTAGAAAATGCGTCAGTGAGTTTTATTGCAAGCTGAATCATAGCCTGGTTTGATGTGCCGGGTGGCCGATTACGACTAGGCTTTTTCAATTTGGAAAAGGCGGCTTCAATACCTTGCATAAGTAACTTCGGGTTTGCGGGCTTAATTTCTAATTCCATGGCCCCGTCAGGATAATTAGCTGCTATTACATTTCTTGTGCCCGCGTCACATGTATTGTAATACTTGAAAGCTACATCAGGGCGTTCTTTGAAATAGAATAGCGTATTATAAATCTGAGCTGATGAGCTACTACGATTGATTTCTCGGCAAGTATTTAGAGATAGTCTGATTGCAGTACGAATATCCTCTAACAGGGCTTTATATGCAATTCTATTTGGGGGACCACATACTTTAATAAGCCTCGGCCGGATCTTGCGAACTGTAAGTCGTCAAAAGATTTGGGACAAAATAGCGTAAATATTAAGAGAGACTTTTAACTATTATAGTCTTGTTTCACTGATTTATATATATTCTTAAATTTTCCTTTCTCCTCTGTTGTAATGTTTCGTATTTGATAATGGTTCTTCTATCCATAATTTCATGATAGCGGCCAAAATACATATCTGCCGGCGTAATATTATCAAGTGACTCATGGTAACGTTCATGATTGTAGTATTGTACAAATTGCCGGATAGCATGTTCGAGTTCCCACGGATAATAATAGTGCTCCAGCTTCACGACGTTCTTCATGGAGCGGTGATATCGCTCTATCTTGCCTTGTGTCATGGGATGGTACGGTGCGCCACGGGTGTGTTGCATCTGATATTTACTCAGATAATCCTTCAATTCCGAGGAGATATAACAAGGCCCGTTATCACTCAGTAAGCGAGGTCGGTGTTTGACCGTTATCTCGTTGACTCCCGTGGTCTCAATCGCCGCATCCAGCGTCTGCTTCACGTCATCAGCTGCCATGCTGGTTGTTAACTTCCAGGCAATGATGTAGCGGGAGTAATCATCTAGAACAGTGGACAGGTAATACCACCCCCAACCAACAATACGAAAGTAGGTGAAGTCAGTCTGCCAAAGCTCGTTGACTCGTCGTGTTGGATTCTGAAACGAATCACCCGCTTGCATCAGGATATAAGCAGGACTGGTAATGAGATCGTACTGCTTTAACAGTCGATAAACGCTGGATTCCGAGATGAAGTAGTTGTGCTCATCGGTGATGGTCCAGGCAAGTTCCCGAGGCGATTTGTCAGGGTACTGTAACGCGAGCTCCAGACACTGCTCCTTCACCATCTCAGGTATCTTATTCCAGAACTGTCTCGGGGACCGATTATCTGGCTCCAGGCCCTCTGGACCATCATCCAGGTATTGCCGATACCAACGATAGAAACTGCTGCGGCTCACACCTAACTCGGCCAGAGTGCGTTTCACGGGTAATTCCGACGCCTCTACCAAGCGGATCACTTCCAGCTTTTCAGCTGCTGAAAGACTCATTCGTCTTCCCAGGTCGACTCCAAGCCAAGCACACTTTTTTTAAGTACCTCGTTCTTCAGCATGATGTCAGCCACCAGGCGTTTGAGCTGGTCATTTTCTTTCTTCAGGTCGGTCACTTCAGTGGAGTTTGCTTCCCGTTTTATATCGCCCGCCAGACGCTGTTTACCCGCTTCCAGGAACTCCTTACTCCAGCGGTAATACACGTTTTGATTCAATCCTTCACGGCGACACAGCTCGGCAATGCTTTCTTCTCCACGCATCCCTTCCAGTACAATTCGGATCTTTTCTTCAGAGGAATACTTCTTACGGGTACGACGACGTATATCTTTAACTAATTTCTCGCTATTATTGCTCATAATGAGACTCCTATTTATAAGTTTAACTTATCAGAAGTCTCTCTTAGAAATCAGCTCAATTCTGTCTCATATGCTTTGACGGGATACATCTACCAAATAAAGACAGGATCCCCGCTTATAATGACTTAGATAATATACAAAATGCTTCAGATTTACCTATTAGATTGATCTTTGGTGATTTAAATACTGATTCATTTAGTGTGAATAATGAAGGATGGTCTGCGTTATATTCTGATAGCGATTTAGAATCTAAATTATCTCTAACTAAAAATGAATCTCTATTGACTGCAGAATATGAATGGCAATCTCACAAGGGTTTTATGAGGTGTCCGCCTAAGCTTCAACATTTAATACAATTTTTTGAATTTACAGAGTCATGGGATGCGCTTCTAAACGAATTAATAACTAAAAAATATAATGCTAAATATTTTGCATATCAGGAAGACAGCAGAAGAGAATGTTTTCTGCCAGATGGTCCTTCATTCATAATTGCTTGCCCTGTTAATGTGAGCAAACTGCATGCTGTTTTATCAGCCATAAATGTTATAGAAAATGATACTGATATGGTATCTAAAGTGGTTTCATATCTTAGTCTTACACTTCAAGTGGTAAATTATATACAGGGTAAAAACCCTAATATACCAAGCAGGCCTGATGAATTAAAACATTGGGTGATGGAATCGACCGGATTACCACCAATAGAAACACCCGTATTGGAAAATAGTAATGGTAATTCTAGTGCAATAACAACTCGTTGCCCCATTTACTACTTAATTGTTTCCTGTTTTTTTAGAGATATATTTCGTGTGCTAGAGCACCTACATAAAGAACATTTAATTGGTGATGCGCCACAAGGGATATGGGAAGAAAGGTCCTATCAAGCTCCAGAATTCTCTACACTTATATTTCATTCTTCAGAGGAATTTAGCGTCAACATTAATTATTTTGATACTAATGGCACTAGACGTGTTTTTTTGCCGCATTTAGTTGAGAACGAATTATATATGGAAATAATTAATAAAGAATTAAATTCTAGTTCAGAAAATATAAAATATAATGCAGAGAGGAAGATTAATACTATTTTAAATTACTCTAAAAAAGTTTTTGACGACTATAAACATTTAGAGAATAAAAAAATTAATGATGATCAGAATCCAGGCATTTTAGCAATTAATATTATTCGTGATCTATTACAGATTGATGATGAATGGTCTGTTCAGTCTGACAATCATTTATATTGGGTGGGTTATAGACTACAACAATATTTTGATGCATCTCCCCCTTTTGAGGATGAGGGAATTTTGCTTTCAAAAGTGCAAGCAAGAACAAAAATATTAGAAAATGTTTCTATTTCAGATGAAGATGCTCATTTAATACTCGCCCAATTGAATCATGAAACTAGCATGAATTCACTAATTTATAATAAAGATGAAAAATCATTATGGTCTTATTCGACTGTTTATGTACATTCAGACACACTCGATTGGAGATCTTATCAGTTAGGTTCCGCAGCTATTCTTCAACTATGTGAAGCTGAAGAACGTGCAGAGTATCTTGCTAAATCATTCAATGGAAATATAGCCATTTTTAAACATCCTAATTCTGGTCGAAGAGAGACCCCAGATGATATGCTTGGCTGTAAATCAAAGTTGTATATAGAATCAAATGATATCCCTTCTGCATTTGCAAATGAATTTGAATTTGAAACAGTATCCGAACAATGTCGAAAGATAAATTTATTTAGTGCAGGTTCTAGTAAAGAAGGTGTAAGCATAGAAGTGCCATTCGGTGATGACACATCATTAATTATGATTGCATCTAATCTTCCGCATCCTGAATATGGTCCTGGATTGCTAACTAGTTTGCGTCTCCCTCTAGTACTTAATGCAGGAGAAGCGGCAGAGATTGTCTCAATAATTAATAAATATGAGATATATGGTGCAACAAAATGTCACCTATTAGGATCATGGTGTAGACATAAAATGAAAGATAATGATTTAATTGCATATTCGTCTTTTATGCCTAACAAATTATATCGCCAAGGTATAATTATGGATGTTTTCTATAATATGGTTAAGCGGGCTTGGTGGGTCGAGAATAATCTTGGTGTAAAAAAATCAGAAAAAAATGTAGTAGAAATCATTCTTGATAGATTGAAGAATATTTAGCATTTTAGGGGAGGTAGGTCAGAGAATCTATTGCAAATGATGGCTAAAGACAACGATTATTCATAGAGAAATCAGTCATGTTTAAAATTAGCTCGGAGCTATTATCTAAAATTCAACAGAGTTTGAATAATAACCTGTCAGGACAAAAAGGTATTTTTGAGGCTATGGATCTTAATCCTTACGATGATTTTGACGGTGATTTGGATGCAGATAGGCGGTGTAAAACAGCAATGTATCGTGTTAAGTATGAAATGGAAAAAGAAGAAAGAACGAAGTATGCCGATAGTTTCTTTCTATTTTCAGAGATGCGGTGCGAAGAAATTATGGCGGGGGCAGAACTCACCCAAGATGAGGAGCATGCCGTTCATGAAGCAATCTTTGAAGATGATGATTCGTTTGCGGTGATAAGTGAATTATCTGATGGGGAGAGATCACTATTTACTTTGACAATGCAACAAATTCAGGGACAAGGGGGTCTTCATATCTTAGAGTTTCTCGGTTTTTATGAGTCTGAGAAAAGTGCTGAGGATGCGCTTGAATCAATGGATCGCATTGTTACAGTTTGAGGTTATTAATTCATGGGAACTGGATAAAGCAGAGAGAAACATATATGAAAATCTATGCCAGCCTTTTGCCGGAATTAGTTCTGATTTGTCGTGATATGTCGACATAAGTTAAATATTTACAAATATCGACCCGCTGGTATGTGAAAGTCTCTCTTAACTTTTAGACCTTTGTGTCCCAGATCTTTTGACGACTTACACTTTTTTATGTAAGTATAAAATTGCATCTTATTCCATGAATGACCATGATGATTATATGTGGGTAATGACGGAAGAACTCAAAAAAATGAATTTAACCCCAGCAGATATGCCTATAGCTGAGGCTTTAATATCGCGGGGCTTGTAAGTTCCTAACTGTCAAATCATCTGGTATCTCAAAGGATCGCGTCGTTGAGTATTTTTGATTCATATGTAATTGTTGATTGGAGTTCTTCAAATAAACCTAATACGGATAAAGATAGTATATGGTATTGCCATATTATTTGGGAAGATGATGAAATAGTCATAAGAAATATTAAGAATCCACCGACAAGGCATGAAGCTTTTAATGAAATACGCGAACTATTAATCCAATGTAAAAATAAAAATTATAGAACGTTAGTAGGTTTCGATTTTTCTTATGGTTACCCAACAGGTTTCTCAAAACACTTGGGATTAGAACAAGAAAATAAATGGTTGTCTATATGGCGATATATTGATTCTCGTATAATAGATAATGTAAATAACAAAAATAATAGGTTCGAGGTAGCCAAAGAAATAAATCATCAATTAAGCGGGGCTAATTATCCCTTTTGGGGCTGTCCAAGAAGTCAAACAAGTGAAAACCTTACTTCAACAAAAGCGAAAATACCTTCACATTTAGAAATTGATGAATTAAGAATAACTGAAATACGTAATAATCGAGCGCAATCAGCTTGGAAACTATTCTATCCGGGTAGTGTTGGCAGCCAAGTTTTAACTGGTATTCCAAAGCTTTTGAACCTTTATGAAGATAAAGAATTACGACAATACTCAGTAGTTTGGCCATTTGAAACAGGTCTTAAATACATGAATAAAGATCAGCTTGAAAATAAATTAATTGTCCATGCTGAAATTTATCCATCGATTATAGATATTGAAATCGATATTAATGAGCCAATCGATAAAGCGCAGGTTAGGGAGCTAGCTTATCATTTTGCACAGTTAGATAAAGACAATAAACTTGGGGAGTTATTTGAAGGTTCCGATGACCTGACTATTGAGGAAAGAAAGATAATTGAAGATGAGGAGGGGTGGATTCTTGGGATTACTGATAAGAATAACTAATGTGAAGAGGAAATGATTTCATAACCTGACCGACTTTATAGTATCCCACTAGCAGGTTTGAACTTTAAACTGGCTATAATTCTAGATAATTGCGGAAAGTTTAAACTTAATGCCGGAGTATTACCGGATTAAGAGTATTAATGTCCGCTTTGTGCTTTTGATTCAATCCTTCACGGCGACACAGCTCGGCAATGTTTTCTTCTCCACGCATCCCTTCCAGTACAATTCGGATCTTTTCTTCAGAGTAATACTTCTTACGGTTACGACGACGTATATCTTTAACTAATTTCTCGCTATTATTGCTCATAATGAGACTCCTGTTATTAAGGTTAACTTATCAGAAGTCTCTCTTATTAATTAGCTCAATTCTGTCTCATATGCTTTGACGGGATACAATGATACTTCATATACCACATTCATCAATTGAGATACCAGCTTCGGAGCGCAAATCTATAGTGCTTAGTGATGAAGAATTGAATACAGAAATACTTTTGATGACAGACTGGTTTACAGACGAGTTGTTTATTCTCGACGACTTGCTAAATACTAAATCATTAATCTTTTCTGTCAGTCGATTAATTGTCGATCCAGAGAGATTTTCTGATGATTCAAAAGAATTGATGGTTTCAAGAGGAATGGGTGTTATATATACCAAAACTTCTTCTGGTAATAGATTAAGGAAACATCCATCAGAGGACGATCGAAATGTGATGTTAAATAATTATTATCATCCCCACCATTTGAAATTATCAAATATGGTATCACAAGAACTGAACGAAAATGGCAAAGCGATTATTATCGATTGTCACAGCTTTCCTTCAGTGCCATTACCTTATGAATTAGATCAGAATAATAATCGACCAGATATTTGTATTGGGACTGATGCATTTCATACTCCAGAAGTGCTTGTTAAAGAATTAAAAGAAGAAATTGGTTTGCGAGGATTTAAGGTAGGTTTAAATAATCCATTTTCAGGGAGTATTGTGCCAATGAAATTCTATAATAAAGATAAGAGAGTAGTCTCAATAATGATAGAAGTGAATCGAAGTTTGTATATGAATGAGCGAACAGGGGAGAGAATTGCAGGATATGACAATGTGCGTAATGCAATTGTTGCATTCTGTGGTGTTATTAATAAAATCATATAAGTTAAAAGATAATTGATTATAGGGTGATACAATTATGACTGCTGCAGAAATATATGTTACCTGGGGGTATGAGTGCCATTCAATAATATTGACTCCGAGAAACTGGAGTAAGGTGAAAAAAGGAAAGCCTCTTTCTATCCGTGGAAAGGGCTATTATTACGAAGGTGAATTTTTCTGGGATTATTGGACATTCGCTGGAGGCCTTGACGGTATTTTGAATGTTTCATATGGTAACGATGGGGGCGGCGGATGGGAAGGCAAACTGTCTGATGCAACCATTAATGAATTTGAATATGTTAAAAAAAAAGAAACAAATCTATAATGATTAAATGTCACTCTTAACTTTTAGACCTTTGTGTCCCCAATCTTTTGACGATTTACAATCCATTGCAAAGGCTTTAATTACAGAGGGATATTGAAAATAAAGTCCATTAGCGACCGGTTGAAACAGCAGCACATAGCCGACTTAAAAAGAAAAAGATCTTTGCCGAACTTTTGCCGGTGTCAGTGGTGATTCGTTGTGATTTGTCGGGATAGTTCGGCAACGAGCGCCCGTCAAAAGTTAATAATAACAACAAGTTAGTTTTCCGATGCCACCCTACGAACCAGGGGGTCGGATATTCGAATGCTTCTAGGCGCGTCACCATTTTGAAGAGAGGACTATTATCTCTGGTAGCCTATCAAGTATCCAACGCTGTAAAAAAGGTAAATAAGAGAATCTCCGTAGCAATTACGTAGCTTCATGTGACTTGATTAGACTAGTCTTGATTAAGTCAGGCTATGTCTAAAATTTGCGAGCGTCGCAAGGTGTTGATTTATAAAGCACCTGGAATCTCAGGGTGCATCTTCGTACCGAGTGACAGGCGATGGCGAGTCGCTGTGATCACATTGTCATGGAGTTTTTGTGCCTGCCGGGAATTCAGCGAGGCGTAGCATTGTGTCGTGGTTTTGAGGTTCTTGTGTCCCAGCAACTGTCGCACGACCTCGTATTGCCCGGGCATCGCGTCCAGATAAAACTTCCCGGCTAGTCTGAATCCGATCCCATGAATATGCTTTGCATACTCCTGCTGTAATTTTTTTTTGAGACTTTTTCCTGATATTCAGTTTTTTCCCTGTTGTGGAGAGCGCGGCCATGTGTTGGATGAAGTGCCGCCGTAATGGGTCCTGAGTGTGTCCTTTCCCGCTGACAGAAAAGCGGCTGTGGAGATGGCAGCTAATATCGAGACACCTGAACAGGCCTTGGAGCGCCGTCGACAAGGTGGGCCAGTTCCCGCTCATTATAAAATTCTCTGGGATGACAGGAATCATTAAACAGCCCCTTCCCCTTCACCCCGACCCTCTTCCTGAGGGAGAGGGTGAACAAAAGGATTGCGCAAACAGGACCATAAATCACAAAGGTAAACATACAGATCTAAGGCCTGTTTGATTTCTTCGATATCAATACCATTCGATTTTGCAAGTTTATCAACAGGGATATTCCATTCGCTGGACAGTGCGGCGAAATCAAGCACAGGCCAGCCCGGCGCGGCGTATTCCCAATCCAGAAAATAAAGCCTGTGGGACTGAACAATTATATTGCGTGGGTTGGGGTCATGGTGACAGATGACATTCGAGACGGGAATATTAGCGAACAGGGGCAACATATTTTCTCGCTGGCGAGATAGTTCATCAGGGATGCTGATGTCCCTGTCAATTAGTTGTTGCCAGTAATTTTCGGCATGCTGTTTGTAATCGAATGGTGAAGTTGCTACCTCAAGGGCATGAATGCGATGCAGGCCTTCTGTTAGCGGTGATAACTTGTCGCGATCATTCAGTGCAGAAACCTGCCAGTGTAAGCCATCAATAAACTCGGTAATAAGAAGACCTTGTTCAACTGAGCAATAGAGTAGTTTTGGTGCCAGGCCAGCCGTGCTGGCCTGCTCAAGAATTATAAGTTCACGTTGCCGGTCGATTCCCAGGACCTCGCTGTTTTTGGAATTAATGCGTAGCACCCATAATTGCCCGTCTGCTTCAACGAGGTAACTCTGGTTTGTTCGGCCATGCGTCAGCGGGCGGATGAGGCTCGGTGTATGGTTGAACGGCAAATCCCATTCGTGCCAGTTAGGCTGCGGGTCATCAGGCATAGGTTGTAGAAGTGTTTTGTTCAATAAAGCGCTGTCGCCAGTTTAGATAACCAATGATGACGATAACAATATAAACCATAAATAATATTGCAGTCAGGTATAGTCCGCGATCAATATAGAGAGGTATTGAGATGCTGTCGATAACAAGCCAGTAGAGCCAGTTCTCCAGGATTTTTTTCGCGACCATGAAGGTGGTGACGACACTGGCCCAGGTAGTAAAGGAGTCAACGTAGGGCCAGGCTGCATTGGTGTGCTGACTTAACAACCAGCCGGAAACCAGGGTGGCAATAAGGATGATGGTAATGATGAGGATATTTTTCCTAAGGCCTAATGAACTAATAAAGACGCCACTTTTTTTGCTGCCGCCGAACTTCCATTGATGCCAACCATAGATAGCCATGATTATATAGTAGACGTTGAGTGCTGATTCCATCAGCAGACTCACGTCCCAGAACAAAAAGGTAAAAATTGTTGTGCTGACCAAGGCGCAATACCAGCATAAAATATTTTCACGTACGGCCAGTAGTAGATAGGCGATGGCCAGTATTACTGCGCCAGCTTCCCAGGGGCTCATCTCACCGAATAGTGATAACACGAATTGTGAGACTTCCGCCATTTACGACTCCGGATCGTAGCCCGGGATTAACTTGGTGACGAATACCGCGGTACCAAACTGCTCATAACTCCATGCAAGGGTTTCTTTTAGTGCATCCATGACGATGTCATAGTCACCGATCATGGTTGTTGCTGTGGTAAAAGTTTTTACCTGCATGCCCGCGTAGCTGTTCAGTTTTTCAATGACGGCATCAATGGGTGAGATGAAGTCATCACGCAGGGGATACATGCTTATTTCGGCGGTTATTTTCATAATAATTTTACCTTATGTCTCCATCATCATTCTGGTGAATGCTATAACCCAGTCGAATAGATGTCTCGCCCAAGGGCAGGTCTTATTCTACTAGGCGCTGGGATAAGTCCAGTATAACGAAGCCTGGTTAACGTATGTGTCAAAAAGAATAACTCACATTCATACCATACATGCGTGGTTCACCGAATTGATAATAAGAATGGTTAACGGAAAAGCCATCGCGTGGGTCGTTGGCGAAATATAAACCATGTATCTGGTAATCTTCGTCAAACAGGTTGCGGACCCAGACCTGTAAGCTGATATCGCCAATTTGATAGCTGAGACTGGCATGGGCAAGGGTGTAGCCATCGAGTTGACCATTGTGATAATAACCGAAGAAACTTTTGTCGCGTCCTTCAATTTCAAAACGCCCGTGCAGTTTCTCGCTAAGGTCCAGATTAAGGCCTAGATTATATTGCCAGTTCGGCGCCTTGGCCTGATCCCGGTTTGATCGGGTAAGAAACTGGTTGCTGTCCAGATCAAACACGGTTAATTCATCAACGCTGGTTTCCAGGCGGCCGATATTGGTAAATAGTTCCGCTCTCTCTGTTAACTGGTATTTAATCTCCAGCTCTGCGCCATAGTTCTCTGCATCACTGCTACTGTCGAGAAAACCAGCCCAGATAAAGGTGTTGGCATCCCAGACAAAACTTTCAAGCTGGGCATTGCTTCTGTCCATGTGAAACAGGGCCAGCTTCATTGTCAGCTTATCATCGAGATAACGGGCCTTGATGCCAACTTCCTTATTGAACAGGGTTTCTGCCGAGAACTGCTGGCGCGACAGTAGAAACGGTTGAAATGACGCAGTAATGATCGGGAAACTGGAACTGGTTTCTGTATTCACGCCGCCAGGTTTGACTGAACGGGAGAGGGTGCCGTAGAAAAGCGTATCGGTACCGAGTAAATATTCCAGGCTTAAGTGACCGCTCCAGTAATTATCAGTGGAGTCGGTGATCAGGATATTGCTGTCATTATACCTGTCTTCAAAGTGTTCATAACGCAGGCCGGCGATGACATTAAAATTGTCGGCCACTTCTATCTGGTATTGTCCGTAAATTGCGTAGCGTTCGGTTTCGTAGTCGCTGGAGAAGGCGCCGAAGTGTTGGCGTTGCAAGTCTTCATTACGCCTTTGCGCGTAGACCCCTGCTACCCATGCGGTGCGGCCTGGATCGGATTTCAGGCGAACATCTATAGCAAGCGCATCACTGTTGCGTAATAAGGCATCGGTACTGGAAAACTCAAACAGTGGATCACAACGAACGCCGTCACAGAAACCGGAGTACACCCAGTCTTCATCAAAGGTATAGGCGTCGTCGCTGTCGCGCCAACTGACAATGCTTTCCAGGGTCAGTCCTGTAAAAACAGGTATGCTGCCTTTAAGTGCCAGCGCCATTGTCTCCTGTTGGTCGCGACCTGGATTATCAGACAAGGTGCTGCGAAGATTATCAAGTGAGAATGCATCATAGCCACCATCCAGATCAACATAGGATGCAATAAGCTTAAGCTCGGCACCGTTGTCTCCCGCCCAGCGTAATTTTCCGCGAACAGATAACTCATCACGCTCGTTGGTATCATCGCGCTGAAGAAATTCGTTTTTATAGTAGCCATCACTTTTGTTTTGTTGAATAGCCAGGCGGCCTGCAACTGAATCTGACAAGGGGCCACTCAGGTATCCACCCACATGCCAGCCATCGAAATTGGCATAACCGGTGTCAATTTTTCCGCTAAAAGTTTCGGAAGGTTCATGGGTTCGAATACTGATAATACCCGCAAGTGCATTGGCTCCAAATTGTGTGCCCTGCGGACCACGTAATAATTCGATCTGTGCTACATCCATTAATACAGCGCCGGTGGCGGTGGTGCCAACTTCTATGTCATCAATGGTGATGCCGACAGAGGGGAAATGTTTGGGGTCGACAAACTGTTCCAGATCGCCGACACCGCGAACCTGGACAAAGCGGGCACGCGTACCGCCAGCTGAGAAATTCACATTGGCTAGCACGTTAATAGTTTCGTCAAAATGGCGTGCAGCGCGGTCATGAACGACCTGTTCATCAAGTACACTGATGCTGCCTGCACTTTTCATAAGTTCGGAATCGCGAAATCCCGCGGTGACGATTATTTCTTCTAAGGTGTTATCTGCGTGAAGGGGATAACTTGCACTTAAACTGATAGTCACCAGCAGGGTGTAATAAAAACGAGAAAACATATAATGCCTCCAAAAGCGGTGCTGCTATAAGAGACCCGGATCGGTGGGGAGAACTGTGACTTCTGTGAGTCCTATTCCTACGCCGGCATTATCCGGATCAGGTTCACAGGGTTCATCATCACGATGTCTCAGGCCTTATGGCCACCCCTTAGGTAATACTCCATGAAATGGAGATGTCTGTTTAGTTTAGCAAATAGTTGTTGTCTTTGTGGATTATTTTTTCGGTTAACTACTACTTAATTACCCGTGACTCTCGCCAGGGCCTTTTTTACTTTAACTGGGTCACATGTGTGTCAACGCACAGCAACGTATTGATCCGACTGGATGAGATAGAAAGTCCCCAGAGTGGCATCGTAATGCTTCTGCAATAAACCGCTCTTGCCAACGATGTTTGCCTTGTCGCTGCCTACTGTGAGTATATCTAGAGGTATTTTCTGTAACTGTGTCGGCGTAGCATTGCCGGGATTCACAAAGTAGAGGCTGACAAAGCGGCCCTCGAGTTGATTCAGAAACCAGGCTTCCTCATTCTCAATTATTACCGGCGCATCCATACAGGAACTGCCGGATCGTTGTTTGGCGGAGGGCCGGAGATCACGGAACTCAAGTATTACTTCTTAAGCGAATTCCTGGATGGACACCAGACAGAGTCCCTGTTCCGCATGCGGTGCCTGAGCACGTCCCAGGGCCAGGCGCCAGTTCCGGCCGGACTTTTGCCGGAGTCAGTTATGATTCGTTATGATTTGTCGGGATAGTTCGGCAACGGACGCCCGTCAAAGGTTAATAATAACAACAAGTTAATTTTCCGATCCCACCCTACGAACTAGGGGGTCGGAGGTTCGAATCCTTCCGGGCGCGCCAATTTAATCGAAGGTATATACCGGATACATAGTTTACAGTTTATACCGGAGACATGGTTTACACTTTTAGTAAGAAAGGATTCGTGGCCGGTTCGACTCGCGCCGCCTCCTCATCAAAAAATCCCAGGTCATAATCGAGGAAGCTGACGAGCCAGATATTATCAGCGACCTCGCGTATCCCCACTATTTGACCTGCAAAAACAGTAGAGAGATTAATTTTTCGCTTACCGATGCAGATCCTACCACATTGGGTGATGCGGAGGGTTCTATCGTGGTACGGGTAGTCGGGTTCTTGCGGTGGTTGGTAGACCTTCGCAGAAGGTGTATACACTTCACCGGGATACTTCATATTCAAAGCCTGGTGTGGGCGTTCATTATTGTAAACCTCGATAAAGTCATTAAATCGGCTTTGCTGTTGCAAGAAGTTGAACGATGCCGGTCGGGTAGTTTCTTTTTTTAAGGTGCGATGCATGCGTTCATGGCGTCCATTTTGTTGTGGATTCCCGGGCTTGATACGCTCGATGTTAATGCCCAGTCGCATCCACCATATAGAGAGCTTACTCAAACCGAACAAGGCATTGGGAGAGGCAAAGGGGATACCGTTATCGGTACGGATGGCCTGAGGTAGGCCATATTCCTTAAAGACCCTTTCGAACACGGCGAAAGCGAAGTCTGAACGGGTCGATTCGAGTCCTTCACAGGCCAGTAGATAGCGCGAGCTGTAGTCAGTGATGGTCAGGGGATAACAGTACTTGCGATTCCCCAACTTAAACTCCCCCTTGTAGTCGGTACACCACAGGCCATTAGGCGATTGAGCATCGCAGAGCGGCGTGCCTTGTGCCTTATTACGTCGGCGTTTACGCCGCGTGACCAAACCATGACGGTCGAGTACGGCGTGTACCGTGCTCTTGGCTGGGGGTTTGATCATGGGATACTCGCGCAGCAATTTCTCCCTGATTTTGGGCGCGCCCCAGGTGGAATATTCCTTTTTGATACGCAAGATAGAACGTTCAATCTGGAAGGGCAGTTGATTGGCGTGGCGATAAGGACGATGACTCCGATCTTCCAGACCTTCAAGCCCATGATCCTTGTAACGGTTGTAGATCTTATAGCCGGTCGGTCGAGAGATACCAAATTCACGACACAGTGCAGCCATTTTCTCTCCATCAAGGAGTCGAGCAACAAATTTTAGACGTTCATCCATAGCATTACACTCTTTCCAGGGCATCTGAGGTTCTCCTCAAATGCACCATTGTGTAAACTATGTCTCCAGTATCAAGTGTCAGCTATGTGTCAGGTACTACATAATATTTAGGGTCAGAGTGACATTTAAGTCTGGAAATTAGATAATTTTTTACTCTGACCTCAAATATCCTATGATTCACTAAGCTAGGTTAAAATCTATGGACGGCAAATCGTTAAATATTGGACGTTTGTCCGTCTAGCACTTGCCCGAATCACCAAATAGATAGATACTCGCACGAAATTCGCGGCGTCCGACCTGCGGCTGATCTGGCCACCCTAATGCGACTTTGTATTAGAAAGTGAGTAGATATGGCTAAGCTGAAATACAATCGATAGAGGGCATACCCAAATAAAGGTATTGTTATCTTGATGAAAACTCGGCTATGGTAAATAAGGGCTCGAAAGAGCGATATGCCGTTGTAACCGTTAGTAAATAGAAAAGAATATTAATATGAGTAAATCTTTAGTGATTGTGGAGTCGCCAGCAAAGGCGAAAACGATCAATAAGTATCTTGGTAGTGATTATATTGTAAAGTCCAGTGTTGGCCATATTCGTGATTTACCTACCAGTGGTAGCGATAAAAACACCAGCGACCCTAAGGAAAGGGCGCGTCAGGCCGCCATTACAAAAAAATTATCACCAGAAGATAAGATTATCCATCGTAAGAAGAAATCAAAAGAGCAGTTGATTCGTCGTATGGGGATCAATCCTGACAATGATTGGGCTGCTCGCTATGAGATTTTGCCCGGCAAAGAAAAAGTAGTTGACGAGTTGGTAAGCCTCGCAAAGAAAGCAGACACGATCTACCTCGCAACTGATATGGACAGAGAGGGAGAGGCAATCGCATGGCATCTTCAAGAAGCTATTGGTGGCGATCCTAAACGCTATAAGCGTGTGGTTTTTAACGAGATTACTAAGCCCGCCATTCAGGCTGCCTTCGAAAACCCAGGTCCAGTCGATATGGATCGTGTTAATGCTCAACAAGCAAGGCGGTTTTTAGATAGAGTTGTTGGTTTTATGGTTTCGCCGTTGCTCTGGGCAAAAGTTGCAAGAGGTTTGTCGGCTGGCCGCGTTCAATCCGTTGCACTTCGTTTGGTTGTCGAGCGAGAGCGTGAAATCAGAGCGTTTATTCCAGAAGAGTATTGGGATTTGTTTGCTGATTTAAAAACGGGTGCTGGCGACGACGTTAAATTTGAAGTTTTAAACCATAAGGGTTTGGTGTTTCGGCCTGTAAATGAAGAGCAAGCTAAAGCCGCTGTAGCGGAGTTACAAGGCGAGCAATTCAAAATTACTGAAGTCAATGAGCGACCGACCTCGACTAAGCCGACAGCGCCTTACATCACATCAACTCTGCAGCAGGCGGCAAGTACCCGTTTGGGTTTTGGCATAAAGAAAACAATGATGCTGGCGCAGCGATTGTATGAGGCCGGCTATATTACCTACATGAGGACTGACTCAACCAATTTGAGTAAGACCGCGATTGATGATTGCCGGTGCTATATAAGTGCTGAATTTGGGAAAAAGTATCTTCCCAGCGCACCGATTTCTTACTCTAGCAAAGAGGGCTCTCAAGATGCTCATGAGGCGATACGACCATCAGACGTGGGTGTGAAGCCGACTCAGTTAAGCAATGTAGACCGAGACGCTGAGCGTCTTTATACGCTTATATGGCGCCAATTTATTGCATGTCAGATGGTGTCTGCGGAGTTTTTAAGCACAAGGGTCAGCATTAACGCTGGTGACTACGAGCTGCGAATACGAGGTCGTGTTGTTGTCTTCGATGGTTATCAGAAGGTTCAGCCACCAATGAGTCGTGGTGAGGATGATGGTATTTTGCCGTTGATGAAGGTAGGTGAGGCATTGAGCTTAGAGGCATTATTGCCCAACCAGCACTTCACTAAACCACCAGCCAGATACACAGAGGCTAGTCTGGTAAAAGAGTTGGAAAAAAGAGGAATAGGGCGGCCGTCTACCTACGCAGCAATTATCTCAACCATTCAAGATCGCGGGTACGTTAACCTGGAAAAACGACGTTTTTATGCCCAAAAAATGGGAGATATTGTCACCGAGCGACTGATCGAGAGTTTTAACGACCTAATGAATTATGACTTCACTGCTAATATGGAGGCCGCACTAGATGATGTGGCTAAGGGTCGGCGTCAATGGCGCGATCTGTTAGACAGTTTTTACCAGGAGTTTTCGCAAGCTTTACTCAAGGCTGAAAACAATGAAGATGGCGGCATGCGTCCCAACCTGCCGACTGAAACCGACATCGAATGCGGCACATGTGGCCGCAACATGCAAATTCGTACTGGTAGCACAGGTGTGTTTCTTGGCTGCTCTGGATACTCGTTGCCGCCGAAAGAGCGCTGCAAGTCTACGATGAACTTGGTGTCTGGCGACGAGGTAGTCAATGTTGACGAGGATGATGAGGCGGAAGCTAAGCTGCTGATCAAGAAGCGGCACTGCTCGATATGTAATGCTGCCATGGACGGGTATCTTCTCGATGAGAGTCGTAAGTTACATATTTGCGGCAACAACCCAGATTGCCCTGGTTTTGAAATAGAGGCGGGCGCGTATAAGATTAAAGGTTATGAAGGCCCTATTCTTGAATGCGATAAATGTGGCAGTGAAATGCAGCTTAAAAACGGTCGATTTGGTAAGTATTTTGGATGCACCAGCGATGATTGTAAAAATACTCGTAAGCTGTTGCGCAATGGGGAAGCGGCCCCACCCAAGATGGATCCAGTTCAAATGCCGGAGCTTAGGTGTTTAAAGGTTGATGACCATTATGTTCTTCGGGATGGTGCTTCGGGTATGTTTCTGGCAGCCAGTGGGTTTCCAAAAAATAGAGAGACCCGAGCTCCACTGGTGGCTGAAATTATCCCTCATCAGAATGAGATTGATCCAAAATATGACTATTTGTTTTCGGCTCCAGTAGCAGATGAAGATGGGTTGCCAAGTGTTATTCGTTACAGTCGTAAAACCAAAGAGATTTACGTGCAGTCAGAAGAAGATGGTAAAGCTACTGGTTGGAAAGCATTCTTTGAGGGTGGTAAATGGGTAGTAGGCGGCAATAAAACAGTGAAGAAGAAGGCAAAAAAGAAAGCCGCGAAAAAGAAAACTAAAAAAAAGGCTACGAAAAAGGTCACCAAGTAAAAGCCCAGTAAAAAAGCATAGTCAAGTGGATGAACTCGTCCTGATCAGTTAAATCTTATTTTGTCTGGGGTGTCAGTAATCTGCTCGTCGCAGCTTTAGGCATTACTGCTTTGAGTTTTACTACCTTCAGCTTTGGCACAAAGCAGATGTAAATAGAATATTAAAATCGTACCGGAATTTTGCCGGAGGTAGTTGTGATTCGTTATGCTTAGTGGTGCATTTTGCAACGGACGCCCACGTCTTAAATTTAATAAAAACATCTAGTTAAGTTTTCTCTTTCCCCCTTGATACAAAACGGTCATAGCTGTAACGATGTCCGGTTGTATCGACCGGTTGAAGTGGCAGCACACAGCAGTCAGTATTCTAAAAAAGCAGACATTAAGTAGACTTAATAATTAGCTCTGTTAAAATTGCTGAGAGTGCAAGAGTAGGCTGGAACTATCCAAACTATCCAAACTATCCAAACTATCCAAACTATCCAAACTATCCAAACTATCCAAACTATCCTAAGTAGATCATCTGATCGTTGAGATTATTGGTGGGTGATAACGAAAACTCTTCTATTTCTTTAACTTGCAAAAAGCGAAATTAAACATAGATAAATTAATGTATTTAAAAAAACCTGGTTTCTAATATGAAAAAAATACTCTCCGTGAAATTCAGTCCGATCCTGACAGCATTATTTATTGCTCACCTCTATCAAGGACACGTTCTTGCAGCCACCTGCACAACAGCTCCGGAATGCGTACAAACCGGGACCCAGGCCTGGATAGGGGAATATGACTCTTTAATTATACCTATCACAGCAAATCCAGCCAATTTCGATACGACTAGGTTCACATCTACATCGGGTTTTGAGCTCTGGGTGGCCAACGACATCAGGGGAGTGACATTGACAACGAGCCCATATGGGCTGGTTGAAAAAATGTATTTCGATGGTGATTCGGCAAGTAACACCCAGAGAATGGATGTTACGTTCTTTAGTTCGATATTAACCGCAGACCGTCAGATAAAGGATACCGGCGAGGCACGATTCCTTGAGACGAGCCAATTTAATCGAAGGTATATACCGGATACATAGTTTACAGTTTATACCGGAGACATGGTTTACACTTTTAGTAAGAAAGGATTCGTGGCCGGTTCGACTCGCGCCGCCTCCTCATCAAAAAATCCCAGGTCATAATCGAGGAAGCTGACGAGCCAGATATTATCAGCGACCTCGCGTATCCCCACTATTTGACCTGCAAAAACAGTAGAGAGATTAATTTTTCGCTTACCGATGCAGATCCTACCACATTGGGTGATGCGGAGGGTTCTATCGTGGTACGGGTAGTCGGGTTCTTGCGGTGGTTGGTAGACCTTCGCAGAAGGTGTATACACTTCACCGGGATACTTCATATTCAAAGCCTGGTGTGGGCGTTCATTATTGTAAACCTCGATAAAGTCATCAAATCGGCTTTGCTGTTGCAAGAAGTTGAACGATGCCGGTCGGGTAGTTTCTTTTTTTAAGGTGCGATGCATGCGTTCATGGCGTCCATTTTGTTGTGGATTCCCGGGCTTGATACGCTCGATGTTAATGCCCAGTCGCATCCACCATATAGAGAGCTTACTCAAACCGAACAAGGCATTGGGAGAGGCAAAGGGGATACCGTTATCGGTACGGATGGCCTGAGGTAGGCCATATTCCTTAAAGACCCTTTCGAACACGGCGAAAGCGAAGTCTGAACGGGTCGATTCGAGTCCTTCACAGGCCAGTAGATAGCGCGAGCTGTAGTCAGTGATGGTCAGGGGATAACAGTACTTGCGATTCCCCAACTTAAACTCCCCCTTGTAGTCGGTACACCACAGGCCATTAGGCGATTGAGCATCGCAGAGCGGCGTGCCTTGTGCCTTATTACGTCGGCGTTTACGCCGCGTGACCAAACCATGACGGTCGAGTACGGCGTGTACCGTGCTCTTGGCTGGGGGTTTGATCATGGGATACTCGCGCAGCAATTTCTCCCTGATTTTGGGCGCGCCCCAGGTGGAATATTCCTTTTTGATACGCAAGATAGAACGTTCAATCTGGAAGGGCAGTTGATTGGCGTGGCGATAAGGACGACGACTCCGATCTTCCAGACCTTCAAGCCCATGATCCTTGTAACGGTTGTAGATCTTATAGCCGGTCGGTCGAGAGATACCAAATTCACGACACAGTGCAGCCATTTTCTCTCCATCAAGGAGTCGAGCAACAAATTTTAGACGTTCATCCATAGCATTACACTCTTTCCAGGGCATCTGAGGTTCTCCTCAAATGCACCATTGTGTAAACTATGTCTCCAGTATCAAGTGTCAGCTATGTGTCAGGTACTACATTCCGGGTGCGCCATTTAATACTTGTTATTTGTGGATTAAATTAAAAAGATTCTTAAACTCATTTTTTGCATTTATATGTGAGAATAGGGAATAATGTTCATTTCAGCGGTCTAACTTGTCAATTATAATTTTGAATAGTTATTTGGAGCGAGCATGCATAGTATTAATGGTAGGTTTTACTGGATAATTGTCTCAATCATATCTGTCTTGGTATCAGCTTGTTCGAATATCACTGACGAAAAAATATCTCCTGAAGCTAATTCCTCTTTACGCGAGCTCGTCTCTCTTAATGTCTATAAGAGCCCTACATGTGGCTGTTGTGGTCAGTGGGTGGAGTATATGGAAAGAAATGGGTTTGCTGCGCATACACATGACTCAATGGATCTTGCAGCGATTAAAACTGAACATGGAATTAATCCTCAGTACCGATCTTGTCATACGGCAGTTTCAACAGATGGCTTTGTGTTTGAAGGTCATATTCCAGCAAAGTATGTTCATCAGTTTCTCAGTGATACACCAGAAGGAGCAATTGGTTTAGCTGTACCTGCAATGCCTGTCGGCAGCCCAGGAATGGAAGTTGATGATAAATTTATGCCATATCAAGTTTTACTGATCAAAAAAGATGGGGGCAGTGAAGTTTATGCTGATATTAGTACTAGGGAAGAGCAGTTGTAATTGTCATAGCAGACTTTCTGTGAGGTTAATCATTCTTCTGTTTGTTTGTTGGTCTCCTCTATTTTTTCTGCAGATTATTTTTTAATTTTTCACAAAATTTTCACGGTTTGCATACATCCACTTCACATTACGTCAGTAATAGTTACAAAAATATATATAAATAGGTATGTACCTATACCAGACAATCAAATTACTTTGGTGAACTATATGTTTAATGATGATTTAAATTGTGGAAGCGAATTATTTTTCTTACTTCACCTAATAGACAAAATTAAATAACACAACAGGATTAATATATGATGCTATGCATAAAAAGATTACTGTTTTCAATTACGCTAATTTTCCTTGTTTCATCAAAAGTAAATGCTGAGTCGAGTGATTCTAGATGGATATTTAATGTTCTTCTAAATGGGAAAAATATAGGTGAGCATCAGTTTGTGGTTTCATCAATTGATGATGGATATTTGCAAGTTGAAAGTAATGCAAATATGCGCGTTAATTTTTTATTTTTTGAAGCATTCAAGTATCAGCATGATGCTACAGAATTGTGGCGAGATGGATGTCTGGAAAGTATCAAGTCTAAAACCAATAATAATAATGATGTGCTTGCCGTTAACGGCATAAATAGCAATCAGATCTTTATGGTCGAAGCACAAAAAAACTCAGCAATGCTCGAAGGATGTGTAAGAAGCTTTGCCTACTGGGATTTGGAGAAAATTTTGAATTCTGAAAGACTTTTAAATCCACAAACAGGTGAATATGTTGATGTCGATATGGTTACAGGTGGCGCGGAGACTATTCAGGTTGTCGATACGATGTGGAATGCAACAAAATACAGCCTAACAGGTGAGAAACTTCATATTGATTTGTGGTATGGACCAGATGGAGAATGGTTGAAACTGAGGTCAAAACTAAAAAATAACCGTGAGCTAATTTATCAACTACAAAGCCAGGCAATCTCAATTTAGGTATTATTAGGCACAGAATTCTGTGCTGGTATAATTTCAATTGTATTCGGAAGGCATGACGTAAAAATTAATGTCAGGACAGATTATTCTGTAGATATGAAAATATACTTATGTCACAAAACAGATAGCTTAAACTTTTAAACAATAACATGAGTTAGAGACAAGTCTTACTAGAAAAATAAATTAATAAAATAAATCAATAGCTTAGATTGACTTCTCAACTCCCGCCATCGCCATCAATAAATCACCGTGCAATTATATCAAATACCTTGCATACGAAACGTTGATTTAAGAGAATGACCAACATAAATATTTTTTCTTATTATTCATTCATTACAGACCATACTGAATATGAATAAAACGCTAATACTACTTGTGCTTGTAATTATAGTTTTGAGCTGGAATTTTATTTTTACCGAAAAGAAAATAGGATTGACAGATCAGGCCAAGGTATTGCAAGGCTTGTCTTCAGCGATTGCATATAAAACCGCCGTCGCTAATTATTGGGTCGAAAAAGGGTCTTTACCTGACCAGGATGAATGGGTCAATGAGAAACCAGATGTTAATGTGGATATTAGCCAAACAATCATAAACTTAATTCAGGTTGGAGTAGATGGGCCAGGCGTTATCAGTGTTCACTACATTGCAAAACAAGGACTAGATGCACCTGCTGATATTGACGGAAAAAAAATTACTTTAATTCCTAACGCGCACGATGGTAAATTGGTCTGGACCTGTCTTGGAACATTACCTGCAAATCTTCTGCCAAGAAATTGTAGTGTAACAGCAGAAAATTAATTAGGTATAGACCAAAGAATTCTAAATAATTGCATGTCCACTTTTGGTGTTCAAATCAACCATTCCAGTCACTAAATAGACTCATTAATAAATGAAGGTAAAATATTTTGATGTGTCTTACCAGCGTTAGAAATCCGATTCTGTTAATCGATACGAAGCTGCTCGTGAACTCTTTTTTCTTTGGGAGTAGGCGGTGTTTGCTGCTAAATGGATTTTTTCAGTATTGCTATCAAACGTGTTTAGAAATCCTGCTTCATTTGACTTTGTTTCCGGGTCGATCTTGAAAAAAGTACTTTCTTCAATAAAAAAAAGTATCTCGATAGTTCGATAATAACCCCAAAAATGGACACCATGCTCGTTTTCTTCATAGTATCGTGACGGGTTGGGAAAATTCAGTTCCATGATGAATAATAATTTTATTATGTGTTAACAGTAAGAATTGTTGTTATTGCATCCTCGAAATCAAGATGGATAGGCCGGGTTTGAAAAGTCATACTTTATCGAAGTGCACATTTGTTGATTTGATTGCGGTACGGCGCATTACATTTCCACCCACTACCTGAATAATCAAGATGGGCATTCTCGGGTATTGTAATGAGTTCACAGGCTTGGTTTACCACCTTATATCCTCGGCCACATTCCCATCCGCGCATTGAGTAAGTATTAACCAGGTAGCCATTTTGTGGTACGTCTATCGCTGTGCAGGAATTTTTTGTTTTAGCAAAACCTCTTTCACAATCCCAAGCACTACCTGATGATGAATAGATTAAGTAGCCATTCGTGGGAATTTCAATGGCGAGACATTTATTGTCAGTAGCGCGATAACCTCGATCACAATTCCAACCGGTACCTCTAGAGGATCTATCCAGATATCCATTGTCTGGAACATGAATAGCGATACACTCATTATTATCTTTTTGGTAACCTCGACTGCATTTCCAATTTGCTCCATATGCAGATTTTTCCAGATATGCATTTAATGGGATCTCAATGGGTACGCAAGATTCGTCATTTTTTTCATATGCGCGATCACATCGCCAGCTATCACCATCTTCAGAATAGAAATGTGCATTATCTGGGACATGCATGGTGAGACATTGCTTGTCTTTTTCCTGGAATCCATAATTACATTTCCAACCTTGCCCAAAAGCAAGCTCTGTTGAGTAGGCATTCTTAGGGATTATAATCTGGGTACAGGTATCATTGGATATTATGAACCCAATGTCACATTCCCAACCATCGCGATAGACTCGCAGATGGGAATTTTCAGGTATATCCTTAACGGTTTGTTGCTGACCTTTATCAGCATCTAGTATTTTCTTGATTACATCTGAATCTTGACCATATGCGAATACAGGTATACTTGTGAGCGTAATAGCAAAGATTACATCCAAAACGAATAATTGGCGGTATGTACAACTAATGTGTGGTATCAACCGTAGTGTTAAAAACGTAAATCGTGACATGGATATTCCCTGTATGTTGGGTGGGATGAGAAAACTGCCGTCAATACTGTATAGATAATAGTGTGTAGTGTCAGTGCGTTAGCGAACATATAGCTGCATATGATTAGCCCGGAGAAAGATTAACTCATGCAATTCTAAGGTATTCACAAGCTTAATCAGTTTGTATGTGTGGTATATTACGCAATCACAATACGAATTATCCGCAATAATCATTTCTCGTGGATAACTATTGTTTCCATCTAAAACGGGAAGTAAATATGCCTGTTATATCCGCTCCGAAGGACAACCTCCTGTTAGCAGCATTGCCAGAAGAAGCTCAGGAGCGTCTGTTTAGCTCTTTGAAAAAAGTAAAATTGCCACTCGGTAAAGTTTTATATGAATCTGGTGATGTATTGGACCATGTCTATTTTCCAACCGATTGCATAGTTTCGCTACTGTATGTCATGGAAGATGGGTCTTCCGCTGAAATATCTGTTGTGGGTAATGATGGTATTGTTGGCATTGCGGTTTTTATGGGAGGTGAAAGTACACCTAGCCGTGCACTTGTACAAAGTGCAGGAACAGCTTATAGATTATCAGCTAAGGTATTCAGGGATGTATTTAACAAAGACAGTGCAATTCGCATGCAAATGTTGCGGTATACACAATCCTTGATTACTCAAATGGCGCAAACTGCAGTATGTAATAGACATCATTCTATTGATCAACAGTTATGTCGCTGGCTGTTACTTTCCTTGGACCGTCTTCCAAACAATAAATTAACTATGACCCAGGAACTTATTGCTAATATGCTTGGTGTGCGTCGCGAAGGCGTGAGTGAAGCTGCAGGTAAGTTACAAAAGCTTAAGGTGATTAAGTATTATCGTGGACAAATTACCGTAAATGATCGGCCCATGCTTGAGCAATTGTGCTGTGAGTGCTACTCCGTGGTTAAGCGTGAAACTGATCGATTGCTAAATTATGATTCTTAATGGTGTGATTATTGCTCAAGTCATTGAGTTTTTTTCGCAATAAGGTAATCGCACACACCTCGATCCGACACTCTGTGTTATACCGCACAGATCATCAGCCTGTAATTGGTGATACTGCATCATCAGACTAAATCCCTCCATTCTAATAGCTAGCGATACTCCAAAATCAGGAAAGCTTAAGTGATATCAGATTTGCCAATTAACCAATTATTAGAGTGTTTGCCTCTCAGGAAACGCGATAAATTTATTTCGCGATGTGAAAAAGTTGAATTGGTACTGGGTACGTCACTATGTGAGCCAGGCAAAGATTTCCAGCATGTTTATTTTCCTAATGCTGGGATTATCTCTTTAGTGAAGACAGTGATAGGTCATCCTCCGTTAGCATTAGGTTTAATTGGCAATGAAGGCATGTTGGGTGTGACCACGATATTAGGGGTTAATGCAGCGCCATTGACGGGGATAGTGCAAGGGGCTGGATACGCAGTTCGTATGCCTATCAGTCAATTCAAGCAAGCATTATCTGAATTTGTGGCATTGAGGAAAATGCTAGAGCGATATCTATATGTTTTTATCGGAGAACTATCACAATCAGCTGCTTGTACACATTTCCATGAAGTCGAGCCAAGACTTGGACGTTGGCTATTAGCAGCACATGATCGCGCTCAGGCAGATCACTTTCATTTTACACACCAAAACCTTGCGAATGCATTAGGCGTACAAAGAAGTGCAGTAACGATTGCAGCAGGCACGCTACAAAAGAGGGAATTGATTCGATATATACGAGGCGATATTAAAATCCTTAACCGCAAAGGACTAGAGGCAGCCTCATGTGAATGTTATCAAGCAGTTAATGAGATCTATTCAAAAAAAAAATAACAATAACGTGAGCAATTGAATAATTGCTCATTATAAATAGTGCACTTCAACTTGTGTGCGATAGCGTACAGAGAAAGTGTCTTCGTTTCGTATACCATGTCGTGAAATGATCTTTGCCTGCATTTTAAACAGTAATCTTTATTAAAAAGATGAATAGGTAATCAATATATTCTTATAGGAGTTGCTTCATTTGACGCCACAAAACGGTAAAAATTCTCAGGATAACGGTTGGAATAGTGGCCCTCAATCCCCCCCAGATCTAGGTGATTTGCTTCAACTAGGTAAAAATCAATTTAATCAGCTCTTCCCGGGTGGTAGCCCTAAAGGGGCACTGTCTGCGGTATTAATTATTCTTTTGCTGTTAGGTGTATGGACTTCGTATTACACCATTCCAAGTGACTCTGTTGCGGTAGTTCAGCGCTTTGGGAAATATCTTAAGGAAATGCCTGCTGGATTACATTTCAAACTTCCATTGGGAATTGATACAGCAACCATAGTGCCCGTCAAACGACAGTTGAAGCAGGAATTTGGATTTGCAACCCCGGGTGCTACTGATCCTTATCAGAGTCCTAATGCTCGTGATGTTAAGAAGGAAACGCAGATGGTTACAGGTGATTTGAATGCAGCACTGGTAGAGTGGGTAGTGCAGTATCGAATTTTAGAGCCAGTTAAGTTCCTGTTTGAAGTTCGCGAACCGGCAGAGACCCTTCGATATGTTTCTGAATCTGTCATGCGTGAAGTCGTAGGTGATCGCACTGTCGACGAGGTGATTACTATTGGTCGTCAGGAAATTGAAGCAGAAGCACTGACAAAAATGCAGTTGCTATCTACCAAATACACTATGGGGATCAGCATAGATCAGGTGCAATTAAAGAACATTAATCCTCCGTTTCCTGTGCAAGAGTCTTTTAATGAAGTTAACCAGGCGCAACAAGAAAAAGAGAAATTAATTAATGAAGCTCGGCGCGATTACAACAAAGTCATACCGTTGGCAGAAGGCGAGAAAGACCAACGTATACGTGAGGCAGATGGTTATCGACTCAAGCGGATAAATGAAGCAGAAGGTGATGTTGCCCGTTTCAGCGCATTACTGGGGGAGTATAGCAAGGCCCCTGAAGTGACACGACGACGTATCTATATAGAGACCATGCAGGATGTAATGCCAGGCATACATTCAAAAATCATTGTGGATGATAGTGCACAGAGTATTTTGCCATTATTAAATCTTGATGCCAGGCAGGGAGCGCAACCATGAGTACTACCAAGCAATTAATTGGAATCATTTTTCTTGGGCTAACTTTTTATATTTTAATGGGTTCGATTTACACAGTTAGTGAAGTTGAACAGGTTATTATTACCCAATTTGGTAAACCCGTTGGTTTGCCCGTGACAGAAGCTGGATTGAAGATGAAGATGCCTTTTATCCAGGTAGTGAACCCCATAGATAAACGGGTACTTGAATGGGACGGAAATCCATCAGACATGCCTACCAAAGACAAGCTATATATCTCTGTAGATCTATTTGCACGTTGGCGTATTGTCGATCCCTTGCAATATTTTCTAAGGTTGCGCGATGAGCGTAGCGCACAATCGCGACTTGACGATATCCTGGGTAGTGAGACGCGAAATGCAGTTGCCAAACATGAATTAATCGAAATAATTCGCACAACCAAAGACCGTATTCCATTACGAGATACGCTGTTGACAGAAGCAGAGAAAGAACTGGATATGGGGCTGTTGGTGCCAATTCAGAAAGGTCGAAAATTAGTAGAACTTGAAATTTTCACTGCAGCAACCGAGAAGGTACGAGTATTTGGGATTGAATTGCTGGATATTCGTTTTAAACGAATAAATTACAATGAGAGTGTGCGCC
Source organism: uncultured Gammaproteobacteria bacterium (assembly GCA_943788815.1). Taxonomy (GTDB): domain Bacteria; phylum Pseudomonadota; class Gammaproteobacteria; order Eutrophobiales; family Eutrophobiaceae; genus Eutrophobius. The sequence goes on along the minus strand of CALSRS010000001.1, from coordinate 1,067,277 downwards.
CCAAAATTTATGATCGCATGATCAGTGAACGTCGGCAGATTGCAGAGCGTTTTCTATCTGAAGGAAATGGCGAAGCGGCCAGAATACGCGGGAACCGAGTGCGGGACCTGAATAAGATTCAGTCTGAAGCCTATAGAGAAGTTGAAGAGATACGCGGTATTGCAGACGCAAAAGCAACGGAAATTTATGCCAGTGCTTATAACAAGAACCCTGAGTCTGTGGAATTCTATGAATTTACGCGGACGATGGAGTCGTACAAGTCAATTATTGCAGAAGATACAACCTTGATTCTTTCTACCAATAATGATCTGTTCAAATTTCTTAAGGGCATGAAGCCGTATGCCTGTGTTGATTCAGAATGTTAATGAGAATGACAAAAGAGATTAATTTGAAAAATTGTTTGTTTTAGTCTGGATGATATCAGGCAGAAATCAATTCATCATATCCAATAAGTAAGTAATTAAATTTGTTTCGGGTTTATCTATCGCCCCTTACCTCTCCTTAAGAAACTAAGTAATAGATACAGTTTTAATAAACATCAAGGATGTTAATATCATGAAGATTAAAAAAAAATCAGCAATAATTTACTGCGAGAGCCAGTACGGCCGCTTAGATGGAAAAACTGCAGCAGGATTAATGCGCCATTCAGACCGCTATACTATAGTAGGTGTGATTGATAGTACCTTAGCGGGAAAAGATTCTGGAGTAGAATTGGGAGAAGTAAAAAATGGTATACCCATCTTTTCAGATCTCAAAGACGCCCTATTGGCGCTGCCTGAAACGCCAGATTGTTATATCTACGGGAAGGCGCCCTTAAATCCCTTGTTATCAGAAAACGAACGATATTTGATAATTGAAGCGATGGAAAAGGGAATGGATATTATTAATGGTTTACATCAATTCTTTTCTGATGACCAGGAATTTGCACGTATTGCACATAAAGAGAATGTTAAGATTAAAGACTTCAGGAAACCACCCCATCTTAGAGATTTACATTTTTTTACAGGGGAAATATCCAAGGTCACCGTTCCGGTCATTGCAGTATTGGGTACTGATTGTGCTGTTGGAAAAATGACCACAGCAATCGAACTCAACAATCATTTTAATAATATCGGGATAAAGTCAGTATTAATTGCCACTGGTCAAACCAGCATGATGCAAGGAGCGATGTACGGTGTTTCTATTGATGCACTGGTATCACAATTTGTGATAGGTGAAATTGAAAATTCAATTCTTAGTGCAGTTGAGCATGAAGACCCTGATATAATTTTAATTGAAGGTCAGGGAGCTGTCGGCCATCCTGCTTTTATGAGCTCTTTGGGAATACTCAAAGGAGGTATGCCGGACGGCATTATTCTTCAACATCCTCCGGTAAGAAAATTTCGCTGTGACTTTCCACAGTTGCCCATGCCAACGATTGAAAGTGAAATCAATCTGATTGAAGCAATCTCGGACGCAAAAGTGATGGCAATTACATTGAGTCATGAAGATATGATTGAAAAAGATGTTATGAAGGTCATTATGGACTATGAAGTGCGACTGGAAATACCATCAACTGATGTTTTACTTTATGGATGTAAAAAACTGGCTCAAACACTAAGTGAAAACTTTCCAAATTTGAGTCGACAGGCACCCCTGAAGAATATATATAAAGGTCCAGAGTTGGTTTCATCATTATGACCCCCAGCTGGTGCTGATGAAACCCAGCCTTCCACGAATAGAAATTAGTCTGGATAAAATTAACGAAAACAGCCGAATTTTATCTGAATTATATCAAAAGAAAGGCATTTCATTAATGGGAGTGTCCAAAGCAGTACTTGGTGAACCTTCCATCATCAATGAAATGGTACAAGGTGGGGTTAAATACATTGCAGACTCTCGCATTGAAAATATTCAAAAACTGAAAAGTGTTGGAATCATATCGCAATATGTTTTGATGCGTACAGCATTAAGTCAGGCAGAGTCAGTTGTTGAATTAGTCAATATAAGTTTGAATACTGAATTGGAAACAGTAAAAAAACTTTCTTACTATGCAAATTTAAAAAACAAACATCATAAGATAATCATCATGGTAGAAATGGGTGATTTACGGGAAGGAATACTACCATCTGATCTTTCATTTTTTATTCGTCAGGCTCTCAATCTTCCCAATATAGAAATTGAAGGGATTGGTTGTAATCTCGCTTGCCAAAGAGGTATAAGACCAGATGTGAATAACATGACGGAACTATCAGATTTGGCTATCGCAATTGAAAAAGAATTTAATATTTCTCTAAATATTGTTTCAGGTGGTAACTCAGCAAATTATGAATGGTATAACTCTGTATCAGATGTCGGCAGAATCAATAATCTTCGAGTGGGAGAGTCCATACTACTGGGATGTGAAACAGCGGATCGCACAAACATACTAGGATTAAATACACAGGCATTTCTGCTTGTCGGTGAAGTAATCGAAAACAAGACAAAGCCATCTATGCCCTATGGGACTGTTTGCCAAAATGCCTTCGATGATTTGCCTGAAACCGTTGATCGTGGTCTAGAGAAAAGAGCCATAGTGGCTTTAGGACGGCAGGATTGTTTGGTTTCTGGAATGAAATCAGTAGATGGTATGGAGATACTGGGTTCCAGTAGTGATCATATCATTCTCAATGCGAATGAACATGATTTACAAATAGGTGATGAAGTGAAATTTAGTCTAAATTATGGAGCGCTACTGGCGGCAATGACATCGCCTTATGTCAGAAAAAAATATTTAAATCATGAGAGCAAGTTTATGAAATCAACATGATTAGTAATATGAGATAGACCACGAGTTATAATTATCTATAGTAGATTAATTAAGGGCTGGCAGACATATTAGAATAAATGTCATCTGGAATTCATCCTGTGCGATAATTCACCTGACATGAAAAATCTAAAATCCTATATTGAAAATACCACAGAAGCTGGTTGCGCTTGCCTAATTACGATGGTGCAGGGAAATGTGTTGGCAATTACTATTTCTCATCTCTTAATTGCGACCCAAACAGGAATTATTGCGGGAGTCATCGCTGCAACGACCATACTATCTTTTAAAATCAAAAACCTTTGGATGATATCTCTTTCTATTGGTGTTGTAACAGCCATCACCGACTATTTTGTGCATACTGGTAAGTTTGGTTTGTCTGTATTCACAGAAGCTGCTGTGACCGGGGCGGGCGCAGCACTTCTATTTTTTGTTTTTCACTTTGTGATTTCAAAATTACAAAAAAATAAATTTATGCAGGAATAATGCTCACCAATTTGCATAGACAGAAGTAAATGCTTTGGCTACAAGATAAAACTCACCGATCCCAGAGACCCGAGTTCTTCTGCATTTACAGTCACCCGTCGTTCTTTAATTAGAAATGAATCTTCAGTGCATACCAGCCTGTGCTTATAAGAACCAACATATTCTCTCACTCGTTCATGACGCCGAAAACGATAGCAAACATAATTTGCTGCTACGCTGAGCTCGTTACCGTCGCGGTCTATGATTTGTATATTACTGATCATTCGTCTTGTTCGTGAATGAGGAAACTCGGCATGGCAACTGGGATCCATCAGGCGTATGACACGTTGTCGAATACGTTCCCTGTCATCGGCAATAGTGAAGAGGGTATTGCGGTGGTCACCATCGGGTTGGTCATTAGGTGGAACGTAATAAGTGGCATCGTTTGTTAATAACGTCTCCCATTCTTCTAATTTCCATTCATCCAGCAGGGCAGCCTCATGAAAAAGAAATTGTTGAACGGCTTCAATGCTGACATTCTTTGCAAGTGTCATAATCATGCTTCCGTCATTAACTTGTTCCAGCGACGCCAGAATGTTCTAAGGTGGTGTTCATCGCTGTTGAGTTGTTCATCATCCGATTTTCCCATGCCGCGTGACATTTCTGACCAGCGATCTTCACGCCAGTTTTTCAAACCTTGTTGTACCATTTCCAGTGCTTCAACATCGTCTGGTGTGGCAAAACCACCTGGGCCATAAAATGTGAGAAAGGCATCCAGGCGTCTGGCTCTTGCATCCTCATCTTCTTCGGTGGTTCCCAGCGCCCAGGCAGTGACATGCATATTGCCGGCACCATTGGGATAAAATGTGCGCACTGTCACAGAAGAACCATCGTTGATCACCAGATTGGGAAAGATAACCAGATTACGGTTGGTGTTAGCCACACGTTCCGCGCGTTCGGGACCCAGGCGTTGTTCCAGTTCTTTACGTATGGCCTCCACCTGAGGTTTTGCCTCTTCTCCAAACAGTGGTATCCAGGCGGCAACGGGTCGGCCACGGTAGTTCAGGTTATCGGTGGTGAAATGGCCATTGCCGAGGGCAAAGGCTTTGCCGCTCTTGGGCAATACCAGGCCTTCTTTTGGCATTTCAATCTTGACCCCGGAATTCATCATGAACTTCAGCCAGGTGGAATGGGTGGATGGCAGGTGGTAATCATCCACACTGTTTTCCACCATCAGTTTCCAGTTTCCAGCAATATCATATTCCTGGGTGCCGGAAATAATCTCCATATTCCCCGAGGGTGATTGGTCTACCACAAGGTCAATATATTCAGTGGCCTCGGCGAGATAGTCAATCAGGGTAGGGGCATCGGGAAACAGACACATGAACCAGAAATCCTTGTAACCTTCAAAGCGTAGCGGGCTTCGAAGACCCAGGTCGTCACGGTTAAAATCTCCTGAGTAAGCATCGTCACCAGGCAAGGCAACGAGCTTGCCTTGGAGATCATAGGTCCAGCTATGATAAATACATCGGAATTTTCTTGCGTTGCCATTGCGCTCAGCACAAACGATGGCGCCCCTGTGTCGGCAGGTGTTGAAATAACATTTTATTTCTCCCGATTGGGTGCGGCAGAAAATAATCGGTCTGCCGGCGACATAACGAGTCTGAAAATCCCCGGGCTTTTTTAACTCGGAAGCATGCCCGACATAGATCCAGCATCGTCCGAAGATATGGTCGATCTCTTTTGTAGCAATGTCTTCTGATACATAGGCCTTACGGTCTAGAAGAAAGGTTTTTTTATCCTTATCATCAATGATGTAGGATTTTTCAGTCATCTATCTGCTCCATTAATTGTGGTGCCCTTCATCCATAAGGGTGCAATGTCATAATACTAAAATATGTTAATATTACGAGTCAAAGCATGAAGTTGCTATTTAATTGTGAAAGAAACTTGTCTTTGTTCTTATCCAGCTCAGCAATTTGCATAAATAATAAAAGTATGGGGAATATCAACAGTGTGTCATGTCTAAACTGCCTTTAAAAATTGCTTTCTGGGACTACGATCGCACCCGGGCACTGATCGATGGACAGGTGAAGCCCGAAGGCATAGAACTGGATATCGAAGTCTTAAGACCCCGGGTTATGTTTCCGCGTATGCTTGACCATCAAGAATTTGATGTGAGTGAACTTTCGCTGGCTTCTTATTCTGCATTGAGTGCCCGTGGAGATTGTCCCTTTATCGCCATCCCCGTCCCGGTGTCGAGGTTCTTTCGCCACTCCTGTATCTATATTCATTCTGACTCAGGCATACACAAACCAGAAGACCTCAAGGGTAAGCGGGTCGGCACGACACAATATGGATCAACCGCTGCAACGTATATTAAAGGCATGTTGCAGGATGACTATGGGGTTGCGGCATCGGACATGCATTGGTTCATGGGTGGGCTGACCACACCGACACAAACACCATTGATACCACTGGATTTACCTACACAAATTAAATTTGATTATCTGTCAGAAGGTCAGACCCTGGAAGGTATGTTCATGGCAGGAGAACTGGATGCATTATGTTCCATCTACCTGCCGGAGATCTTTATTCAGGGGGCACCAAAGATAAAACGGCTTTTCCCGGAATTTAAATCGATTGAGCAGGAATACTATAACCGTACCGGTATCTTTCCCATCATGCATACTATCGTTATTAAAAAGACCGTCTATGAGGAGCAACCCTGGGTAGCCGCAAATCTTTTCAAGGCGTTTTGTGAGGCCAGAAACATAGCAAGCTCAAAGTTTTATGATACCGATGCCCTGCATCTTACCTTGCCCTGGTTGATAGACCATGTGGAAGAGGCCTGGCGTGAGTTAGGTAAGGATTACTGGCCGTATGGTCTGGATTCCAATCGTACTGCAATTGATGCCGTAGGTCGGTATGTCTTTGAACAGGGATTGGCACCTCAAATTGTGACTGCAGACGAGATGTTTCTTGAGTTAAATGACTTAGGACATGCTGACGCCTGCTAGCCAGCATTATTTTCAAAATGAGAATACAAGCTTTGGCAAGAAATTTTCCTATTAGAAAAACACATTAATGCGCAAGAAGTAGGTTTTCAGGGTTCAGTTCTCAGGTTTTTTTGTTAATATATCAATAAATTAGGTCATTAACATTCAGAGGGTAAGTTACATGTCAGATAGAAGGCGTTTCCTGAAAAGCAGTGCGGCAGTTATTGGTGGAGTTGCTGTAGGCGGTATTAAGCCTGCGGTTGCCCAGCGTATGGATGATACCAGTGGAGAATACTGGAGTCTGGGTTATGAACCAAATACCCCAGATGATCCACGTGTATATGGACAGCGTTCACGTTACGTAACTTCATTGCGTACTTATAATCCTAAACGTACACGGGCGACAGACGATATCCATACACCGCTACAAGATATTGAAGGGTTCGTTACTCCGGCACCTTTGCATTTTAATGTGAACCACGGTAGTGCTATACCTGACATCGACCCCAGTACACATAAATTTATGATCCACGGCATGGTGGATAAACCATTGGTTTTTACCATGGAAGAACTTAAACGCTTCCCATCTGTTTCACGTTTCCACTTTGTAGAATGTTCCTACAATGCAGCACCGCCTGAGCGGCGTTATCCTGATGCGACTGTCGCCCGTACCCATGGCCAGACCAGTTGCAGTCTGTGGACCGGTGTTCCGCTCTCTGTCTTGCTCAAGGAAACGGGTATCAAGGACGGTGCTACCTGGATCGTTGCAGAAGGTGGCGAGGCCAAGAAGCGCACCAAGAGCATTCCACTATCAAAGGCACTGGACGATGCCATCGTTGCGTGGGGTCAGAATGGCGAACCCGTCAGGCCCGAGCAGGGATTCCCATTACGTCTGGTAACACCCGGTTACGAAGGGCCGGCTAATGTAAAATGGTTGCGAAGAATCAAACTGGGAGCACAGCCCTGGATTGCCCATGCAGACAATCCGGGTCATACCACACTGAGACCGGACGGCAAGGGGCGCTGGTTTGAATTCGAAATGGGAGTCAATTCAGTCATAACCAGACCCTCAGGTGGACAACAGATGCCCGGCAGGGGATTCCATCCGATTACCGGCCTGGCCTGGTCTGGAGGAGGTGCGATTACCCGGGTGGAAGTTTCCACAGATGGTGGTCGAACCTGGGACGATGCTCAATTGGAAGGGCCCGCGCACCGCTTTGCACATACACGATTCTACATGCCATGGAAATGGCAGGGTGGTGAGGCGGTTATCATGTCCCGGGCAACAGACGAACATGGTGATGTACAACCATCACTACATGAACTGAACCAGATCTATGGGGTGCAGACGGACTACTGGCTTAAGATCAAAGACAGCAGGGGGCATTTCAACCCCATTCAACCATGGCGAATAACGGCAGAAGGGAGCATTACAAATGCAGTATGGGAAATTTAGTCTAGTAATTTTGGTCACAACCCTGATTATTAATTCAGGTGCATGTGCACAAGTACGTACCTATCCAGATCTTGGAACAACTCCCTCTGCCGAACAATTGAAGGACTGGGACATTTCTATAAATGTATCAGGTGATGAACTACCACCTGGTAGTGGTATTGCCAGCCAGGGTGAGACAATCTATATGCAGCGATGCGTAGGATGTCATGGACAAAATCTAGAAGGGACGTCCTTAGGTAAACCTTTGGTTGGTGGCCAGGGGACATTGGGAACGCTCACACCAAAGAAGACTATCGGTGTTTATTGGCCATTTGCGACACCTATATGGGATTTTATCAACCGATCTATGCCTCCCAACCTGTATAACATACCGGTGGATCCGTCCCAGAAACTAACAGCGGACCAGGTGTATGCCTTGACTGCATTCATTCTCTATAAAAATAACATCATTGCAGAAAATGAAGTCATGGACAGAGAAACATTACCAAAGGTTGAAATGCCCAACCGGGATGGTTTTATCCCGACGAATCTGGATGATGTACTGGATTATCGGGGAAGAGGCTGCCGGGCAGGGACCTGTCCGTAATAGTCTATTCACGTTTTTGTGACGATGTTGTATTCACGTATCTGGACAACTGCTACAGTGTTCAGCATTATTTCATAATGACATTTTAATTCATTATTGCGGGGAGCCGTCAGTTTGTGAATACAAGCTTTTATTCGAGCCTCAGGGGAGAAGTCTCGAAATTCGGTGGGTATCATAATGCTCACCTACACCTGGACCGGGCTTATACCCTAGATAACGGGTTTGTGGATTCCGGTAAATTACAGGTACTGGAAAATTCTCATATATCTCTACAGAAAAAACACGCCCTGATAGCCACCGTTCATGAAGGGCCTGCCTATAGTGAAGATAATCTCAGAAAAAGACTACAGCTTGTTACAAATGATCTAATAAATAAAATACTGACCATATTCGGTGTTGCTAAAGTGATCCCGTAATTCATCATAGTTGACGATTTCCTGGTTAGGGAGAAATTGCGCTATTTTACTCAGCTGCGGTTTCGCTTCAATTTCATTATTTACCCTTAGAAATGAAAATATATTAGTCATTACTCCGGTAAAATCTGTTTCGATTCTCGTATATTCAATATCTAATACATCATGAGTGTCACTGATATTGTTTAAAGCATCAGGCACATGACTAAAACGCTTAAAAAGAATTTCGCATTCATTGATGGGTAATACAAAACGCGGATTTTTTATTGTCTCATTTGAAATATGCCAACGGCGAGTAATATTTGCTCGCACATAGGAACAAATTATCTCCAGTAAATTTTGCCTTACTGTACGAATAATTTTGATGTTAGTATTTTCCGCAACATAGTCCCATGCATCTCTATTCGGGCCTTCTAAAGCTTGGTCAACAAGCAGCTTAAAACCCAACGCGCCTAAATTATTCCGTAGGGAATAAAAATGGTTTAAATATTGATATCCACTTTCCTCAGGTGTGCAGGGACGAAGGGAATTGTTTGGAGTATTACTGATTTTCCAGCCAGCCCCGAGGGTAATGCGCGCTGATTCATTTTTTCGCACTTGTATCTCATTATTTAATAACTCTCCATAAAATAGAATATCCGCATGAGTCACCAATGAGGCACTGATGACCGTTGTGCCTGATCGAGGCAGTCCAGTTAAGATGAAGTTAGCCATGTCTATGTCCATTGGGATATTTTTCATTCTGCCGCGTAACGGCATTATAGAATTCTTAGTGTAAATCAATTTTACATCTTTTTGATCATCATGCGAGGCATATGATTCTAAAGCTGCAGTGGGATTATTTTGCGATACTGTTTCCTTTAGCGACTGTTTCACTTCCTCAATAACTGTCTCCCACAACCTCTTTTCTGTTTGCCGAAATAAGCGTGCTGTTTTATACCAGACAGTTTGGCTATCACTTGGACCCCAACGCCAGTCTGGTGTATATTGGAGGCAAATCCAGGTTGGCTTGCCCAGTGTTGCCGCAATGTGAGCGATGGAAGTATCTGAGGTTATAATTAAGTCCAGCGTCTGCATCATAGCGGCTGTCTCGGCAAAATCAGTTAGCTTGTCGGTTAAATCAACCATATTCAGACCTTCAGCCTGGTAGGCAAGGTCACCAACCTGTAGTGAGAAAAATTGACAATCAGAAATCTCCAGTAGAGGTTTTATCTTTTCTACTGGTATGCTCCTGAGGTAATTATCACTAAAATCAAGGCTGCCGCTCCAGGCCACACCAATTTTTAGTTTTGCTCTAGGTGCAGTTGAATAAATTATCTCGCGCCATACTTTCTCTAATCCTGGATTAACACTTAACAACTCGTGGCATTTAGGAACAGAATCCGGCATGGTCGAAAACAAGCGCGGTAAGCTAGATAACATGCAGTAGCTAGACACATTTTGCACATTTTCCCCTTCCCCGTGTTCGTAACTCTGATTTATACATGGAATAGAGTCCAATAATCGTCCTACCGCCTCATTTCGGAGTAAAACTATATGGTCACACCGCATAGCAACCAAAGGTATATATCGAGAAAACTGAATACAATCCCCAAATTCCTGATCTGCTATTAACAGTATCCCTTCATCCACTTGCCTGCCATCCCAGAGGGGAAGATTAAAATTTTTAAGAGGTGGTTTCATGTTCGGTAAATGATGGCGTACTTCGTATGCCTCCCAGCCAGCACGCCATTTGCCATTCATCAACAAAACGTAAGCCAGTTCCAGACGCGCAATATTGTATGATTTATGCTGGCTAACGAGGTTTACCAGCACTTTACTAGCCATTTCAAACTCATGTTTGTGATAATGGATGAGGCCCTTTTGTAGTAAATAATATGGGTCATTCGTGTGCGAGGGTTTTATTTTAGATAGGGCGACTTCTGCTTCTTCAATATGACCTAACTTCAACAGGTCTGCCGAGTAGGACACAAGTATAGACTGATTCTCTGGTTCCAGTTCTACTGCCCGTTTCATAACCTCTACGGCTAGCACTCGGTTATTCATCTTCTTGTGAACAGTCGCACATAGTGTCAGGGCTTCGATATGATTCGGTGTTGCGACTATCAGGTTTTTACAATACTGCAGGGCCTCTTCAAGCTTGTTCTGGTTGAGTAATTCAGTTATCTGTTTTTGTAGTTCAGTCATGGGCATAAATTTTTAATTAGGTAATTTAGGCTATTAGCTAAGTTATGGCTAGAGTTTTATTAGTAAGTATATTCTCGTTCTAAGCAGTTTGATTCAGCATTAGATCGGAACATCACATTGACTGGCATAAGATTATTACTAAGCAGTTTTGAGATAAATTATTCCAATAATTAAGAGAATTATGATAATTTTATTTAAAATATTTTTACTACTCTCTAATTGATTTGCTGATTTTAATAGTTTCTCACTTAATTCCTTATCGAGAGTCGGTGGTGGATTGGGTACAGGGGTAGTGCTCTCAGCCCCTTCTATTATATTAATGGCCTGTTTCCGGGTTATTTCACCCCTCACCATAGCTAAGCGTACTTCCTCGGCGCTTGCATACTGACCATACGCCCATACTTGATTGTCGCTACCAGCGGGTGTTTGCTGTAATGGATTACAAGACTGCGCGGCATCGTCTTCTATTTTGCTTGCAATTTTTCGAGCTATTTTAATATTACCATGCGATTTAAGACTTAATCCGCTGTAATGATTATATCCATTTTCGCTCAATATCTTCGCCAGTCTAAATTGATTATATAGGAGGCGGAAGGCTAAAACGTAAAATATTACTACAGGGAACCAGATTAATTTTTGCATTGTATTATCTAATTAACAGGAGTCAGAACACACTAAGCAATCCTTAATGGTCCTGGACACTTTTTTTACAACTTGTACCATGTGACTAAAGAACTGTCTTGTTTTCTGTACATATCAAGTATTGCAGAGGCAAACCATTATAAATTAATTTTGTTATTACCTACCTCAGGATCTATTTGTTTCTCTTGCATGGACAACATAACCCAGTCTTCAAACTTCTGTTCAAGCTGCTTACCAGCTTCAGACCAAGATCCCTCTTTCTCCTGTTTGAATACCTGCATTGACGGATACCAGCGATTATCATCCTGCTCAAGATCCCATCTCCAGTCTGAGAAATAACGCAACATCAGCCAGACAGGAATATCCAGGGCACCGGCCTGATGAGCTATTGCTGTGTCAATGGTTATCAATAGATCCATTTGTTTTAGTAAAAGGCTTGAGTCATAAAAATCAGATATCTGCGAAGCGAAATCATGAATCAACCAGCCGACTGAATTATCATGTAAGTCTTTTCTCCTTTCGCCCAATTGAAAACTGAAAAAAGAAACATTTCGATGTTTTAACAGGCGGATATACCGGGCCAGTGGTATTGATCTATCCGGATCCGGATTTCCTTGCCAAACGAATCCCACTTTAAGCAATGTGTCATTGCGCATTGGCACCTGTTTAATATCCGAATCATTGACACGAAGATATGGAATAGAATCAGAAATAGTGTCTTCCGCATCCAGATTTAATACGGCAGGCACACTGGTCAAGTATTGATAGTAGTCATAATCGGGAATAGGGGCACTCGTTGAAACAAACTCGATTTCCGGAAATGACAGGCGAAATAACCTGTCAAGCTCGGGCGGAATCTGAATAATGATATTTGCTCCCATCTCGCTTACTTTGGGGATAAAGCGCATAAATTGAATAATGTCGCCGAAACGCTGTTCGAAAGCAAAAAATATAGTCTTCCCGGCAAGCGGTTGTCCAGTCCACTTTTCGCCAGTCAATATGGGAACAATGACCCCCGGAATATTATTTCGTATTTCAAAATCATCCCAGGCAGCTTGGTAATCTCCCAATGACAATCTGCTTAATGCGCGAAACCAGCGGCTGACGGTTCTTAGATCCTCTGTCTCCTTGGTGATGGTTTCTCCCTCATGTTCTGTCAATATCTGTTCAAAATAAGGAATTGCATCGGTGGGACGATTCGATTCCCTGAAAATTTTTCCAATTTTGAGCAGCGCCGATAGGTTTCTTTGACTTGAATCCAGCACCCATGACTCCTTCAATTGCTCCAGTGCTGCTTCATATTCGTATAATTTTAGCTGGTAATCGGCAAGATGATTCCTGATGGCATAATCATTAGGATTTATTGTTGCGGACCTGCTTAACAGCGAGATCGCAAGTTCGTTATGTCCGGCTTCACCGAACAACACGCCAAGGTGAAAATAAGAAGGCCAGTGTCTGGGGGCGAAATATATAACTTTGGTATATTCTTTTAGCGCCTCTTCTCTGTTGCCACCTTCTCTGAGTTGTTCCGCTTTTTTAAACGCTGACTCAATTTCGGCTATTTGTGTATTCTGAGTATTCATATTATTTTATTTATCTATTTGAAATTAATTTAATTGCTCACGGAATATCCAATAAACATTATTACCTGCTTTTACGCTGTTACGATAGATAATAACTGACAGTATTGAATATCTGTTAAGTTTGTAGGTAGTAACAACCAGATCGACACAAATTAAATGGATCGATTGAACCTGTTTGTCCAACCCGGGATCATATATAAACATTTGATTTTTAATATCTTATTATATTATTCTGAGACTAATAATTGCAAGATTTTCCAAAGCCATTATTTATCGTGCCATATTGGATCAGTAGCGTATGATCAATAGTAGATTGTGGATTTAGGTCTTCTCAAAAGCGGCCGTAGAAGATGATCAGTCTAGTTTTCCGATATAATGCTGAAAACACAACCAACCGCTGCTTCTCAGACTTCAATTAACTTACAATGATAAACAGACGCCGATTTCTACAGTTTACCTCTTTGCTTTCGGTGCCAGCACTAGGTTGCTCCCCCCCTACAGGCAATTACAGTACTGATGTCGCCATTATTGGTAGTGGTCCGGCTGGTTTGTCACTCGCCAGCCGTTTAACACAGGCAGGCATAAAAGTGATTGTCATTGAGTCAGGTCCACTCGATGGATATAGTGAGCACGCTCAACAACGAAATAAAGTCCTGGATGCGGGGCTTGGCCTGCCTTACCCGTTGGGTGCGGCGACCAAGCGAATGACCGGAGGTACTAGCAGTGTCTGGGGTGGGCATTGTCCGAGATTTAGAGCGGATGATTTATTGTGTAAATCCAGATTTGGTTACGCGGAAGACTGGCCGATCACCTATAAGGAATTGGAAAATTATTATTGTCAGGCAGAACGTTTTTTAAGTGTTTTTAACGGTGTAAATCCATGTAATCCCATCAGGTTGACAGATAATAGTTTTAACCTGGCTCAATACTTACAAGCACAGGGTTTTAAGGAGACCGTGGCCGCAAGTGTAACGGTGAATGCGGATGGCGAATATCAACCCTTACGATTAAAGCAATCTCATTTGCCGAACCTGCTGAATAATAAAAACTTTACATTGTTGAATGATTTAACGGCAAGAAATTTTGAAATAGATAAGACAGGTAAAGTTAAATCTGTACTGTGCACTGATAATGAAGGTATTGATAAAAGAATAAATTGTAAAGCATTGGTGATCTGCGCCGGCGCTATTCAGTCCTCCAGGTTTTTAATGCTGGTAAACAATCAGCACTCTGGATTCGATTTCGGTAGTGATGGTGGGCATTTGGGCGCAAATTTTATGGATCATAACGCCGTTCAGGTAACAGTGAACGCGAATGGACAGCCATCTGGTATAAAGCGGCAGATAAGCCAGGGCCCGCAATCGATACAATATGGGCAGGCACATATCTGGCAGTGGTATGGCCGTTATCGAGAACAGGGCGTGGGAGCTTATATGCCACTGGCAGTTCTTGAGAATGAATCGACTAACACAACATCGGTGCCGGAAAAAAATATACGGTTCAGCATCCTGTGTGAACAGGAGCCTTCGCTTGAAAATCGGTTTGAACTCAGCAAAACGGAGCAGGATGAATTTGGGGATCCTTTACCCATGCTCTGGTATAAATTATCTGATTTTGATAAAAGGACCTATACACACGCTGCAGAAAGTTTGAAGAATACACTGGAAATGAGTAAGACTTTAGAATCATCACAAGACATGCAGGTGTACTTCGGTAGACATCATTTAATGGGTACCACCAGAATGGCTGACAATGAAAAAGAGGGGGTAGTTGATAAGAATTTAAAAGTGTTCGGAAGTAAAAATATCTACGTCCTGGGTGGAAGTGTGTTTCCAAGTGGAGGTGCAGCAAATCCCACCCTGACGATTGTCGCACTGGCGATGCGATTGTCCGAGCATCTTATTCAGAGTAGCATTTAATCAAGTGTTGCTGACTTTTCTATAAAAGACTCTCCGGCATTCGTCGGAATAACAGGATACTTATCCAGACACTGAATTCAGTAATACATCTATCGTTTTCAGGACAGTGTCTGATAGGTTTGTCATGTTGCTGCCCTTATAAGTCTCCGAAAACCTTTGGGCCGCCTCTTTGAAACCGGGTTCCTTTATAAGTGTATCCAGCTTTTCTGTCATACCATTTGGATGAAGGTGGGGGGCTGAAAGACCGGCACCCAGACGCTCAACATTTTCCGCAACCATGTTCTGCTCACCATTTAACGGTAGTAATAGTAACGGTACCCCTGACAACAGTAACTCTGTCGTGCCACCATGTCCCGCATTACAAATTGCCAGGTCGGCAGTCTGACCAATGGAATCCATGTCCAGGGGTTTCTCTGCAAACTTCAAGCTGTCTGAGGAGAAACGCTGCATTATCTCCTGAGGTATTTTATCGCCGTATATCAGCGTTGGGTATTGTTTCTGATTTAACGTTTCCAATAATGAAGGCAAAGTTTCAAACACCTTGAGATAGGCAAAAATCTTTGGGCCGGGAGAGGGCGGCCAAATAGGCACCTCTCCGGGAGGTGATTTCATGATCCCTCCATATCTGGCCTTAGTTCTATCAGGATAATGGTCCATTTCTGGTAGCGTACGCAGGATCATTTCATCCGCGTCCATAAAATCCGTTAACTGGTTTAACGGCTGTATATTTAATTGTTTAAAGGCGGCATTGATAACGCCGAGTACACGTTTTTCAAAGGCCGCTGTATCTTCCTGAGCGGTTGAAGTATCACTCAGTGAAGCTGGCGTTAAAATGGTTTGAATGCTGGGTGGGAGATGGAAGCCAGTACCGATTGCCAGCTTTTTCCCCGGTCTGGACCTTGCAGCGAGCATAGCGGTTGGGCTGTAATCAAACACAAATAAATCAGGGTCTATCAAGTTGTATAAATTTTTCCAGGTCATAAGCAATCCGGCCAGTCTTTCAGGTTTATCGTGGCCGGCGTGATGTAAGATTTTTGGAAAACTGTCTATCGGCATCATGATTTCTACATGGCGGGGAAGAATGATTGGCGCCTGGTGCCAGATGACACCATTTTCTCCAAATATATCGTAGACCTTATGTAAGGATCGCATGGCGAAATGAACCTCATGACCCTGTGCAATGAGTTTCGAGATGAGTTCAACGTAGGGCATGATATGGCCAGTTCCTTCGCCAAGCTCCCAGGTAAAAAGTATTTTCGACAAGTTAAGGTATCCCCATTGCTCTAGTTATTGTAGTGTTTGTTGACAGGACGTTCTTGTCGGTTATTACCACTCAAATGTTCCAGACTTACAACTCCAAAATTATCCGAGGGATCACGATATACCCAAATTCTGTCAACCTGTGTAAAATATACTATTAATTATAACTAACAATTGTATTGATTATTCGAATATCTTGGTATTATCACTGTAATCATCATTGCCGGAAACCCTGGGAGAACTATAATGGTCGAACTGGATAAAGAAAAACCCTTAAAACAGGATAGCGATTCAAAACCTGAAATCGAGAATCAGGAAAATGAGTCGGCCAGGGACAAATTGCGCAAAAAACTGGAAAAACTGAAAAAGGATGACCCGAACATTTACCCGGTGTTCTGAGCAATAAAAATTATCTACATCTAAACACACATTGTTTGTACTTTAAGAAACTTCAATTGTTTGATTATCCTCTGGACATTGTAAATGGATAATCAGCCTGCGTTTCCCATTTTTATTCATTCACTTTTTCGTGCTGGCAGCACTTACATATTCAATGTCTTTCGCCGTTCTGAATCTGGATACTGGTGTTATCAGGAACCATTGAATGAACGGTTAATAGAAAAAGCAAACAGGCCAGGCGGTTTACAGGTCGGTGTGGAAGGCGCAAATGAAATACTGCGACACCCGGAACTGGAGAAACCTCATACTTATGAGTTTCATGTGGTTGCGAGTGAGTTGGTGCGATATTTTCATCAGGACTTTCCTTATGACCTGTATTTTGCTTCGGGAAAAGACGAGCTTGCCAATCTTACGACTTATTTCAATGCATTAAGGAATGCAGCCCAGGGGCGCCCCGTTTATCAATGCTGCCGTACAGCAGGGCGCGTCCAGTATTTAAAGGAAATATTTTCCGGCGTTCATATTTTTTTATGGCGCAATCCCTGGGATCAATGGTGGTCCTATAAAAAGGACCATTATTTTGATTCCCGTAATTTATTTATATCAGGCGCAAGGAATTTGCCTGATTTTTTGAGGGCCCTGAAAAAGGAACTGAAAATACCGGAATTCCCCAACGTAAACCCGGCAGTTAAACATGCCTATTTCAGCAATCGCTTTCTAGATCCCGATTCAAACTACAGGCTTTTCTATGCCCTGTGGTGTCATGCCATGCTCGAGGCTATGCCGCAGTCTGATTTATCGATTAGCATCGATGAATTGACTTTATCTAATACTAACCGGGATGAAACGTCAGGAAAATTAGAACATCTGGGAGTGGATGGCCTGGATTTTACCGATTGTGCCGTGCCGATAGCGGGCTACGGAGAGAGTGATGGAAATTTTTTCCTTGCTGCTGAAGACCACGTACATGGATTATTAATGTCACATGGCTACAGTGCCGAGCAACTCAGTGGATTGATACAATTAAGTAAAGAGCGGAGACTATCTGTTATAGATACCTCGATCCCCGAGAACTTTGCGATACGTGATGCCATGCATGTCAGGGAATACCTAAGACAGACCGAAGCTAAACTCTCCGAAATGCAGACCATGTTGTTTAACGAGCGCGCCAATGTCGTCGCAAGGTCTCGCCAGGCTTAAGTAAGGTCATAAGCCATTCATCTTTCCCGACTGTTACAAATAAGGATTTGTATGATTCTGGTTGTTTTCTAAAGTTAAAGATTCAAGGGTGTCGCGAGGGTCGTCGCTGTTTACAATGTTATTTAGCATCGTGTTGCATTCATCTACCACTGCTTGCCAGTTGCGGTCCTGGGCCTGCCTGAATAACCGCATGCCAGGGTACCAGGGAGAGGTGCTCCCCTGAGAGGCCCATCGCCAATCTGGTGCATAACTCAGTAACACCCATGTTGGCCGATTCAGCGCTCCGGCCAGATGCGCGATAGAGGTATCTGATGTGATTACAAGATCAAGCGCTTCCATCACTGCAGCAGTTTCAGCAAAATCATGAAGTTGCGGGGATAGGTCGGTAATATTCTTTCCCTTTGCCTGAGCCGAGGGGGCCCCGACCTGGAGGGAGAAAAATTCGATGCCGGCTATCCCCAGTAGCGGCTCAAGTTTCTCAAAGGGTATTGCCCTGAGAAAATTAGTTTCAAATTCCAATCGGCCACTCCAGGCGACCCCGACACGGAGAACTGAATCGGGTTTTGCTTCATCTAGCTGTTGTTTCCAGCGTGTCACATCTTCGTCCCTGGCCCGGAGTATTCCGGCACAATCCGGGATGTTATCGGGGCGTGTTGAAAATAACCTTGGCAGGCTGGATAAGGGACAATACGCGGAGGCTAACGGAGTGTCCTTCCATTGTGTGTAACTGGTGTTAATCCAGGGCAGGGAAACATTGAATAATCGTGCAAGTGGTTCACTTCTCGCCAGGGTCACTTGCTGACAGCGTTGCGCGGCTAGTTGAATATAACGTGAGAATTGAAAACAATCACCATAACCCTGGTCGCCTAATAGTAATAAATGAGGAGTATTAGCACTTCCGTCCCAGAACGGCATTTTGAATTTGGGATACAGATTTTCTGTTTTTGGCAGACTGAAACGCCATTCATATTCTATCCATCCTGCCCGCCATTTTCCTTCCATCAGTAGAGAATGTGCCAGTTCCATATGGGCAGCAACGAACTTTGGATTCTGTTTCACGAGTTCGACCAGTATTTTGGTGGATGAGCGAAAATCTTTTTTCTGATACAGCACAGTGCTTCGATGAAACTGGATGTGTTTGTGCAGTTCCGGTGATTGCTGTGGAATGGCCTCCAGAACAGCCTCAGCCTTATCAATCTGACCAGCTATCAGGAGGTCCTGGAAATAGATAATTGCCGGTGTAGGATTATCGGGTTGTAGATTGGCCGCTTTGGCAGAGAACTCTACCGCCTGATTTTGATCTCCGAGCCCTCTATAAATGGCACTGCATTGCAGGATTACTTTTACATTACTAATTGAGCTGGTATCAATTGATTCAACTATCTCCTTTGCTCTGACTAGATCCCCTGATTTCAGGGGCTTTTCAAGTTCCTGCTCAATATTTATCTTTACAGCTGATTGGGTAGATTCATTCATTTTTTGATCGCATCGTTTATTCAGGATATCAGTATGGTTTATCCATATGATTTGGTGTGCGCTCCTTGCTTGGTTGATAATAGGATTTTGCGCCGGGATCCAGTTTACGGGACAACGGGTCTCTGTTGAGTATACGCATAAGAAAACCAAGCGGCATGAAAATAACAAAAAAAATAATCGTCAGCAAAATTCGACCCACAACCCAAATTGTGGGTCTGAAAATTTGATGAAGTCCGTTGTTCTTTCGTTCAGCTATTTCGTTTGGCATGATATAAATTAAAAAATAATAATCTCAGTCAAGTTCGAATTCGTCTTGCCAGCTATCGTCTTTTTCCATGATTGGCTGTTCATCCTTTTTCAACAGGAAGTTTTCAATCACAAGACAATCCATTTCTGTTCGCATAAAGCAGTGATATGCATCTTCTGGAGTACAGACAATGGGTTCGCCACGGACGTTGAAAGAGGTATTAACGACTACAGGGCAACCGGTTAAATTATAAAATTCACTGATTAGCGCATGATAGCGTGGATTCGTTTCTTTATGAACGGTCTGGATGCGTGCGGAGTAATCGACGTGAGTGACCGCAGGTATTTCCGAGCGTACGAGATTGAGCTTGTCGATACCGAACAGGTTTTTACTATCTTTCGAAGTATCGATGCAGAGTTTTTCAAGCACAGGTGCGACTATCAACATATAGGGGCTGGGCGAGTCCAGCTCAAACCAGTCGGCAACTTTTTCAATTAATATGGAAGGGGCAAATGGACGGAATGACTCACGATATTTTATTTTGAGATTTATAATGGATTGCATTTTACTACTGCGTGGGTCACCAATGATCGATCGGCCACCCAATGCACGCGGTCCAAATTCCATTCGTCCCTGAAACCAGCCAATGACTTTTTCATTAGCTAATAGATTTGCAATAGCCGACATGAGTTCTGAATCATCAAGCCTATGGTAAACAGCACCCGCGATATCCAGCCGCTTTTGAATATCATCATTCCCGAATCTCGGACCAAGGTAAGAACCATTCATGCCGTCTAACTTGCTATTGTCTACAGTGCGCGCCTGACCCAGGTGCTGGTGCCAGTAGGCCAGAGCTGCTCCGATAGCGCCACCGGCGTCACCCGCCGCAGGTTGTATCCACATGCCCTTGAAGAGACCATTGCGCAATAACACACCGTTTGCTACACAGTTCAATGCTACGCCTCCTGCCAGGCAGATATTGTCAACTTTCAGTTGCTTTTTGATATTTCGAGACAGTTTTAATACCACTTCCTCGGTAACCACCTGGATGGAGGCGGCCAGGTCCATTTCCCGCTGGGTGATTTCAGATTCAGGCGTGCGTGGTGAACCACCAAACAAATCGTCAAATTTCTGACTTGTCATGGTCAGGCCGGCGGCAAAATTGAAGTAGTCCATATCCAGATGAAAAGAACCGTCATCCTTCAAATCGATCAGGTAGTCTCGGATCAAGTCTGTATACTTTGGCTTCCCATAGGGGGCCAGGCCCATTAACTTATATTCACCCGAATTGACCCTGAATCCTGTGTATGCAGTGAATGCGGCGTAAAGCAGCCCCAGGGAATGCGGGAAGTCGATTTCAAATTTGGGGACCAGAGTATTACCTTCACCCAGCCAGACCGACGTTGTGGCCCATTCCCCGACACCATCAATACACAGTACCGCGGCCCGTTCGAAGGGGCTGGGGAAGAATGCGGATGCGGCATGGCTTTGGTGATGCTCGCAGTATTTCAGGTTATTAATATCACCCGGTTTACAGCCGGTTGCTTTGGCCAGGTTTTTTTTCAACATGTCCCTGAAATAGAGTTTATCTGTTAACCAGAGCGGCATAGCAGCAAGATACGATTCAATGCCCCTGGGCGCATAAGACAGGTAGGTCTTGAGTAAACGCTCAAACTTCAGCAGTGGTTTGTCGTAAAAAATAACAACATCAATGTCTGCAAACTCAAGTTTGGCTTCTTCCAGGCAGTAGCGAACAGCGTGTTGGGGAAAACTCGCGTCGTGTTTCTTACGCGAAAAGCGTTCTTCCTGCGCGGCTGCAATGATTTTTCCATCCGTAAGCAGGGCAGCAGCACTGTCATGGTATAGCGCAGAAATTCCCAGAATATTCATACTACAGATAGATCAATATCGAAATATGGGTGATGAAGAGGGTGAAGCCGAAGCCCCAGGTGAAGTCGTTGAAGGCGTTGTAGGTTTCCAGTAAAAGTCACTGCTTGCGGGCAAGGTGAGACGCATACCACTCCAGATACGTTGCCAATAGTGGTCAAGGCTATGCGGGCCTTCGCGTTCGGTCTGGTCTTTCATATAGATCTTTATTGCGTCCACGGCCAGTGCCGCATGCCCCACTGATGCGTTGTCGGCAGAGTTGTGGAGGTCAACAAAGAGGGTCGGAAAACCAAAGTATTTAAGTGTGTCGTGTGCTTCCAGATAACCCACACCTGTTCCCGCCAGTTCGACGGCCAGGTTTAATCCGAGAATCTCCGGCATATAGTGCCGGGTGAAGCAGGAGAGGCTTAGCCAAATGACTGGTACTTCAAATGCCGTATCCGGGAACTGGTCTGAGAAGGCAAAATCGAGTTCCGTCACATCGGGGAGCATCACGCCCATGGATTCCAGCAGGTCTCGGTATAGATTGGAATGATGCCATCCGGCGTCGCCTTTCCCGATTTCCTCGAAGAACACACGATACAGCTTTAGTCCGACCGGCGTGAAAACCGTGTTAACACCAGCGGCCCCCTGCAGCCAGCCGCCATCGATTAACAACAATGGGGCAAGACGTACCGTGGCATTTATAAAGTCCTCTTTTGAGACCTGCGGCTTGCCGCTAAGTGGTTGATAGGCATCTATTTGTTGCCTGTATTTATCAAATACCCAGTGTTCCAGTGCTGCGTCGCTGTACTGCGGGTCAGGTATTGGTCGTTCGCCTGACGTTAATGTGGCACGTGAGCGATTAAGACGGTCGATTAAAAATTTTTCCGCCAGCGGCAGGACTTCCGGATAATATTCAACATTGACGAGCTTGTAGTACAGTTCTCGCAGTGAGCACGCCCGGTTGGCATATTTTTCCCGGCTCGCCTCCAGGTAATCAGCCCGTTCCCACAGTGGATATCTGGTCGTTTGATCGGCCCCACCTTCTTGATTCGCAGCAGAGTTGACCGGGGATTTTGCAGTTCCCCCCAGGCTATTGATCCAATCGTCAACAACACCGAGTTCCTCTTGGGTGAAAATGTCAACCATCGATCCCCCGGGCTCAACCAGGTCTGTGGTGAACCGGCTCTTTGCGGCATCGCCCTGTACGACATACGGTGAATTCGCCAGGTGTTTTAGGGCCTCGTCTGGACCAAATTTTTCGTTGTCCAGCAATTCATCAATTTTATGCGGACCGAGCCGCTTGTTTCTGTGATAGCCAATCGCATAAGGGCTTTTACGCCGGATCAGTTCCAGCATAGCTGTCCTGGGATCGGGTTCCTCCATAGAGATGCCATGTTTCATTGCCAGCGCATGTTTTTCCCATGCCGCAGCGAGGGTTTCCATACCGCTGAGTATTCGCCGCCAGATTCGAGTTGGATCCGAATCCTGTTCTTTCAGGAACGTCTCGATGGCTTCCAGAGCAAGCCCGGCTAGTGCGGCATTGCGTTGAGTCAGGCCGGCCGCTACCAGGGTGGTCGGGTCTGATCTGATAATATTTTTCAGGATAATTTTTTCGACGAAGCTGTGGATCCCAAAATGGTGCCAGGCCAGATTAAGTCCCAGTAATTCCGGGAGAAATTCCCGGGGAAACTGGCCAAAACTCAATAATAATAGTGGAAATTCAAAAGCAAAATTTTCCGTTTTGTCAGTGTTTACGAATGCTTTTGATAGCCTGGAATCATGAAACGCGGTGAAGAGACTGGAGCAACCATCTTCCACCAGCTTCGTCTCCCGTCGCTCGGTTGCCGCGTAGGCCATGGTCTGTAATGCGTATTGTTTATTTAATATACCAGCCACGGTTGTATGAGCAGTCGCGACCCGGGACAGATTATGCAGCCAGCAACCTGAAATATGCATGGTCGGTGTCAGTTGCTGCGCCAGAAACTCATTTGATACCGACCCGGTATCGCTATTGATCAGGGTATCGAGTCCAAAAGTTCCGGCGAACTTATCCAGGTTTTCAGGCAATGCGGCGATGTCGATGGTTTTCTCATAGAATTTATCCGGAAATATTGGGGCCACCTCCTGCGATGCACCTACGGTCCCGGTGACGAGTTGATAGGCAAGTGGCAGCATTTCCGGGAATTCATCGGTGTTGAGCAGGTAACGATAGGCCGATCGTGCCGAAATCGATCGATCGCCTACCGGACTGGACATGACTTCGGCCAACGATGGCAACTCTGAGTCGTCATCATGTCGAAAATTTATCGTATATTGCATAAAATTATCCCGTACTCGTTTACATTCAGGTTGAGCATAAAAAAATTTATTATCAATTAGTTGCGATTTTACTTTTCCGCGAGTATATCATTATAGAACTGCCACAAATGATCGCCCACGCCCTGGTTGACCCCTGGACCTGGATGAATACCGTCCGCTGCCTTATCGTGATTGGGGTGCAGAATACCGTGAGTGTAGATGCGAGTGTAATCAATACATTCCGAAAATCCGCTTATTGATGGTGGAAGCGGAATATCCAGTTCTTTCTCCAGGTTGAATCGATGCAAAGTCCAGGTGATGTGCGGGATTGAATGGGCATTGCAGAATTGCTGAATTAGAAGAATATTTTTTAGCCGGTTAATCAGCCCTATACGGTCAGTATAGCAGGTGTAGAAGCCTTCCACCGCGGCAGAGAGTTCCTCGTGGTCATCCTTGCTGAGACTCGCCGTACGTGAACGAAAAAATTCGTTTTCATCGTGATGCGAAAGCAGGTTGTGCATACTGGGATTGAATGTAACGGCCCCGTCAGTAAAGTACCTGTTGCTTTCATCAGTAAAATACTCAATCCGGCTTGAAGGGCTGAGTGCGCAAAGCATAAGGTCAGGTTTGACTCTTTGACACTGGCTGACAACAACGCGTGCGATATAATCCATGGACGCGCCAATTTGTGAAAAATTAAGCAGGTTGACCTGGGATGGCTCGACGTTATTCTGCTTCGCGAAATGGAGTTTGAATTGGTAGCACCAGAGGTCTTCCTCATTGAGACCCAAGCCGAAGGCTTCACTCGGACCACACACAAAGATATGAAATCTTGCCTCCGGATCATACTCTTCACCTCGAAATCCCAGAGAATTGTAGCGATATTTGACCTTCCCACTGCGGTCGTGGTTACAGCAATCGCTGTGAGTATTTGGCACGTGTTCCTGATTCACCGGGTCGGCAAGTGGGCATCCGGAATAGGGTAAAAGACCTGTACTGTTTGACACAGTCCCGGTTGGGTGAATTTTGTCTGCTTTATCAGTCATGTCCTTGTTTTTATCGTATTTTCTGTTTGAAAAAAAAAACGCAATCATACCATTTAAAATTTGACTGATCCCTATAAATTCAGACTGTATTTCTTTGTTACAGATACTTTCATTAAGACCGCTTGGGCGAAGTTTATATCAAATGACATAAGCAATTTATTTATGGTCGAAAAACCAAAAATATAATAAACTGTGGGGAAAACGTTAATAGGTCGCATTATTAAAATTTAAAAATATCGTTAATACGTGAGAAGAATTCTTATTTACATAATTATTTGTAAGCATTTTTTTTTATTAAAAAATACTTCTAATTACTATGATTGACTGGTAAGATTTGAAGAAATATTTATTGTATCAAAAATTTTTCGAGTAAAATATTTCATAACCTGGGGCTGACATATGAAGAACCAAAAGATAAAAAATAAAAATTTCAAAAACAAATCTTCATATACCAGTAAATACAAACCGATATTCACACGTAACCACCTGAGCGAGGCCGTTGCGCTGGCATGTTTAGGTTCCATGAGTGTTCCTACCATGGCGGGGACCGGTCCATGCAGCACAGCCGGGCTTAATACCATCTCAGGGCCAGAGACAACCCAATGCGGGTTAGTTGATGGAGATAGCCTGGACATTACCGGAACAGGATCAATTATTCTTACCGACACGGCTGTTTGGGCCGAAGATGTCACCCTCGATTTTATCTCAAATGCTGGCCTCATCGATGCCACGTCCGGTTACGGCATCTACGCCTTCGGGAATTTCGCTGGCGGGATAACCAACTCAGGTGTAATCGACTCGGATTGGTATGGCCTGTATGTGTATAACAAAAGCGGTGATGTCACCAACAGCGGTACCATCATTACCGGGGAGACCGGGATCTATGTCTTCGGTGCGAATAACGTTACCAACAGCGGTACGATTACTGCAGCTTACAAGGGCATCTATTTAAACGGTTCTGTTGGTGGTGACATTCTCAACTCCGGAATCATTACGGCATCCGACTCCGGCATCTATCTCAACGGTATCGTTGGTGGTGACATTCTCAACTCTGGAACTATAACTGCATCCGACTTCGGTATCTATGTCAATGGTGTGGTTACCGGTAATGTTAATAACAGTGGAACTATAACTGCATACGACTCCGGCATCTATCTCAGCGGTATCGTTGGTGGTGACATTCTCAACTCTGGAACTATAACTGCATCCGACTTCGGTATCTATGTCAATGGTGTGGTTACCGGTAATGTTAATAACAGTGGAACTATAACTGCATCCGACTCCGGCATCTATCTCAGCGGTATCGTTGGTGGTGACATTCTCAACTCTGGAACTATAACTGCATCCGACTTCGGTATCTATGTCAATGGTTACGTTGGTGGCAACGTTGAAAACAGCGGTACGATTTTTTCAGATGATGAATCCGGCATCTATGTAAACGGTGTCGTTGGTGGTGACATTCTCAACTCTGGAACTATAACTGCATCCGACTTCGGTATCTATGTCAATGGTGTGGTTACCGGTAATGTTAATAACAGTGGAAAAATAATCTCATCTGATTCCGGCATCTATTTAAACGGTTCTGTTGGTGGTGACATTCTCAACTCCGGAATCATTGATTCGGCATCCGACTACGGTATCTATGTCAATGGTTACGTTGGTGGCAACGTTGAAAACAGCGGTACGATTTTTTCAGATGATGAATCCGGCATCTATGTAAACGGTGTCGTACTTGGCGGCGTTACCAATTCCGGAACCATCAGCTCTTACGAATATGGTATCTATGTCAGTGGTTACGTTGGTGGCAACGTTGAAAACAGCGGTACGATTTTTTCAGATGATGAATCCGGCATCTATGTAAACGGTGTCGTACTTGGCGGCGTTACCAATTCCGGAACCATCAGCTCTGACGAACAAGGTATCTATGTCAGTGGTTACGTTGGTGGCAACGTTGAAAACAGCGGTACGATTTTTTCAAATGATTATTCCGGCATCTATCTCGGTGGGGCATTAGTCGAAGGAAATGTTATTAACTCAGGGGTGATTAATCCAGGAACACTTAGGGGTTTTTACGTCTCCGATTCCACAATTGGTGGAAATCTTGAAAACAGCGGAATAATCAATGCAGGAAGTACAGGTATGTACATCAACGGTGCCCTTATCGGGGGCAGCCTGATTAACTCAGGGACGCTTAATACAGGCGGTCATGGTATCTATATCTTCGATAACTATGGCAAAGAAACTACTATCACTGGTGACCTCATCAACTCGGGGACCATCAATGCGGATGATGGTGGGATGTACGTTCATGCCAACATCGGCGGCAATGTTGAGAACAGCGGGGTCATATCGTCGGGTAGTGCCGGGATGTATCTCGCGGGGAACATCGGCGGCAGTGTTCTCAATTCAGGGACTATAGATTCAGGCTATTTCGGTGTTTATATAAACGGCAACGTTGGCGTCAACGTTGAAAACAGCGGGACCATTAATACACTTTCCGATACTGGTTTATACGTCAATGGTAACGTTGGTGGAGATGTGCTCAACTCAGGTACAATAATTTCCAATTATAAGGGTATCTATGTTAATGGCACGGTTGTGGGCAGTGTTGTAAACAGCGGCACAATTAACTCAAGTTATGATGGTCTTTATGTCTTCGGCAGCATCGGCGGTAATGTCGAAAATACCTTAACAGGACTGATAAATTCTGAGCAGGGCTTTTATATCGGTGGTTACGTCGGCGGCAATGTTATCAACTCGGGGACCATCAACAGCTCAGATTCCTACCCAGGCATCCAGATAAGTGAGAGTGGCTTAATTGCCGGCAGTATTATCAATGCTGGGACCATCAATGCCGTGTCGAGCAGCCATGGCATCTATGTTTATAGCGGCGCTGTTGTCGGGGATATCGACAACCAGGGACTCATTAACACCGGTAGCGTTGGAAAAGGCATTTATGTCTATGCAGGTGCCACCGTGGGCGGCAGTATTCTCAATTCAGGGACCATCAATGCGAATGATCGCGGCATTTATGTCTATGCTTCCAGCGTGGGCGGCAATATTGATAATAGCGGCGTCATAAACACGACGAACTCTACCGGCATAGGGATCAATGATTCGAGTACAGTTTTCGGCGATATTACCAACTCAGGTACCATTATTTCAGATGATTATAGTGGTATCTATGTTTATGGTGCCACCGTTCTCGGTGATATTATCAACTCAGGAGTTATTGATAGTGGTATAGGTGGAGGTATTTATGTCTATGGTGCTGCCGTTGGTGGTGGTATTTCCAATACAGGTATCATCAACTCCGCTACCGCCTATGGCGTCTATGTCCTGGATTCCGTGATTGGCGGAGATATCAGCAATTCCGGAACCATCAATGCGGCTTATGATGGCATCTACGTAGACAGTTCTACCGTTTTCGGCACAGTTACCAATACGGGGGTTATCAACCCCGGCAGTGGCTACGTGCCCATCAATGTGGTTAACAGTTCTACTATCGTCGGCAGTGTTCTTAATACATCAATCATTAACGCAACCAGCACTAACGGCATACTGGTTAACTTTTCATCTGTCGTATATGGCGATGTTGACAACCAGGGGCTAATCAATGCGGACTATAACGGTATCTATGTCTATTCAGGTGGCGTTGTTGCCGGCGATATTATCAACTCGGGTGATATCCACTCAGGCGAGGGTTACTCATCTATTCAGGTAGGTGTCAGCGGTGCCGTCGGTGGAAGCATTATTAACAGGGGCTTCCTCAACACCGCGTTATACGGTCATGGTATTTATGTCTATGCTGGTACGGTTGTCGGTGATATCGACAACCAGGGCGGGTTCATCAACGCCAACTATAACGGCATCTATGTCTACTCCGGCAGCACGGTCGGCGGCAGTATCCTCAACTCGGGAGCCATCAATTCAGATCTTCGTGGTATCTATGTCTATGGTTCCACCGTTGGCGGTGATATTGACAATAGCGGTACTATTAATTCCTTCTACCGTGCGATAGAAGTCGATTCTAACTCAACTGTTCTTGGTAGTGTTATTAACTCGGGGACACTTATAACCAATAATACAGGTAATTACTCCACTGGTATCTATATCGCCGGTGACGTCCTCGGCAATGTTACCAACTCCGGGACCATTTTAGCCTATGAAGATGGTATCTATATTAGTGACGCCGCTAACGTTGGCGGCAATGTCGAAAACAGCGGGAGCATTAATTCAACTAACAATAGTGGTGTTAATGTTGCCGGTGCTGTCGGCGGCAGTGTCATCAACTCGGGTACGATTACAGCAGACTACCAGGGTATCTATGTCAGCGGCGACATCGGCGGCAATGTTGAAAACAGTGGTTTCATCGACTCAGATAGTGCAGGTATCTACGTCTATGATGCATCAATCCTGGGCAGTGTCATCAACTCAGGGACGATTATTAATACAGGCTCTCGGGGCATGTATATTGCTAGTTCCAAAATAGGTGGTAACGTTGAAAACAGCGGATTAATCGACACTTATTATGCCGGCATGTACATCTCCAATGTCGATATCGGCGGCAGTCTTATTAACTCCGGGACCATCAATACAGATGGTCATGGTTTCTATGTCTATAATGCTTACACGACCACTGACGGCTTTCGCACCTCGATAGGCGGTGACCTGGTCAACACGGGTACAATAAATGCCGGCAGTGGTTACATGGGCATGTACGTCTTTGCCACCATTGGCGGCGATGTCATCAACTCGGGGACAATCAATTCAGGCGATGGCGGCATCTATGTATTTGGCGCCGTTGGGGGAGATGTCCTTAACTCGGGAACCATAAATTCAATTGATCAGAGAGGTATCTATATTGCCGGGAACGTCGCTGGCAGTGTTACCAACTCGGGATCCATTATCACCAACTCGGGTACAGCAGGCTACCAGGGTATCTATGTCAGCGGTGAAGTTGGCGGTGATCTTACAAACAGCGGTGTTATTGATTCTACCTATGGCGGTCTATACGTAACAGGTAATGTGGGTAGTGATGTACTCAACTCGGGGACGATTATCACAAAAGATTTTCGGGGCATCTATGTTGGCGGGAACGTAAGCGGCAATGTCACTAACTCAGGTACCATCAACACTTACGGTAGTGGTGGCTGGACAGGCATCTTCATCGGCGCGAATGTCATAGGTGACCTCATCAACAGCGGTGTGATTAATTCTGGTACTTATTCGGGTTCGGGTCTGTATGTCTATGGCGGCGTCGGAGGCAGTGTTACCAACTCCGGGACCATTAATGGCTATAGAGGGTATTATATCCACGGCAATACGGGGGTAGGCGGCGATGTCATCAACTCGGGGACAATCAATGGAACCAATGGCAATGGCTTTTACATCATGGCAGACGTCGGCAGCAGTGTTATTAACTCAGGCGTCATTAATGCCGGCACTTCTGGTTACGGTGTCTACGTGGGTGGCAACGTCGGGATAAATGTGGAAAACAGCGGTATCATCGACGCCTACCAGGCAGGACTGTATGTCCATGGAGGGGTCGGCGGTGATGTCATCAACTCCGGAACGATTATCTCATCCGGATACAGAGGCATTTACATCAGCGGCAATGTTGGTGGTAGTGTTACCAACTCGGGGACCATAGATTCGAATTATTCCGGGATATATCTAAGCGGGAACGTTGCTGGTGATGTTGTTAATTCCGGAGTGATTACGTCATCTGTTGATGCGGGCATCTACATCAACGATGGAAATACCGTTGGTGGCAGTCTCATCAACTCGGGGGTCATTAATACGCCAAGCGGTAATGGTGTCTATATCAACAGTAGCAGGGGCAGGGCCACGATAGAGGGTGATGTCATCAATTCGGGAACAATTAATTCAGGCAATCGCGGTCTTTATCTGTTAGCCGATGTGGGTGGCAATGTTGAAAACAGCGGTGTCATCGATGCCGGTTATGGAGGCATCTATCTGTTTGGTGGATCCAGCGTCGGCGGTGATGTGATTAACAGTGGTGTAATCACTGCAGGTTCAGTTGGTTTATATATCTACGGAAGTGATCCAACCATCGGTGGTGATGTGATTAACAGTGGCACAATCACTGCTGGTACAGTTGGTTTATCGCTCAATACAACTGGTCTTACCGGGAAGGTAATTAACAGCGGAATGATTGATGCGGATACTTATGGAATAGACACCAGTGTAGATAACACCATTAAAAATACGGCTGGCGGTAGTATCTCGGGTGACACGCATGGTATCAATTTCTATAGTGTAACGGGTGGTACAGCAACCGTTATTAACGAAGGTGAAGATGCACTAGGTAACCGCTCCACCATCTCCAGTATCAATCTCGTTTCTACCGATAATCTGGATATCAGTGGTTTTGGTGGTGTCACCGGTGAGATAACCGGTGCTGGGGGCGACCTTGCGATTACCGGTGATGGTTTTACTGTTACTGGTGATATCTCAGGTTTTAATAATGCCACTGTCGATGATATGGCAGTGCTGCACGTTAATTCTGAAGCTGTAGGCGATAGCCAGGATATTACACTAGCCGGCGACCTTACCTTTGGTGCCAATGTCACTATCAGGTCAACAATTGAGGATATCGATCCATTAGATGAGATAATTGATAATGGCGTTCTTAACTTGGCAGGTGTGGCCGGTACGATTACTGAGCCTACGACATTAAATGTTGATCTTGATGCCGCCACTTTGCACTTTACAGGTGGTGAAACATTTGCATTAACTGATGGCTTCACCTTAACCGTGAGCCCAGAAACACCCACCGATAACAATATTGGTTATGATTTTACCTCTGCGCTGGATACTGGGGACCTGGTGGTTACTGTCTCGGCACCCATAACGGATGTTGTGATACCGGACGATCAAATTGCAATAATAGACTTCGATTTTAATTCTGTCACCATCACACCTACAGGAACCCTCCAACAGAGTGCGGGTACCCTCGTCACGGTTAGCCTTGTCATCCAGGATGGCGGGTCCTTTACCCAGTCTGCTACGGGGGTACTGGAAGCCGGAGTCATCACACTTGGTGATGGGTCTACCATCACGCTGGTGAGTTCAGGAACAGGTGTGATTGATGGTTCCGGAGATGGCCTGGGTAGTTTAATTATTGGTGAAGGTGGTGAATATGATACCCACAGCCCGATTGGTGAAACAAACCCATTAAATAGTATTCTGGTCAAAAATGGTGCCGTCTTGCTGTTAGATGAGAACGTAAATGTTGAAACGGTGACAGTCGGTGAAGGTGAATCCGGTGAAAGCAATCAATCAGCAGGAACATTAACGACCATTACGATTTATATCGGCCCAGGTGCAACGTTTATTCAGTCTGGCACAGGTGTCCTCAATGCGAGCGGTAACACCATTACTATTGCTGATGGCGGTTCCATGACCCTCGTGAATCAGGGTACTGGTAGGATCGAAGGCGAAAGCGACGGGGTCGGTTCACTCACGTTTGCCGGTGACTACGAGACTGATGCCACGATTGGTGAAACTAACAGTCTTGCCTCCTTAACCGTGACTTCTGCAGCAACACTGACGGCAGATCAGAATATTCGGGCAGGGATAATTAATATCGACGGTACGCTAATTCAGTCTGGAGATGGAGAATTAGAGGCAGGTGAATTTAATATCAGCGGTATTTTTAACAAGGATAACGATACTGATATTACTGCGAATACCAACATTGCCAGTGGCGGTTTGTTAATGCTCAGTAACGGCTTTAACCACATTGGTAATGTGAGCGTCAGTGGCTCAGTGGATGTGGGTGGAGAGCTGATGGCGGTTGAGGGTAGTTTTGCCCTGGAGTCCGGTGCAACCTTCACCACCACGGTGAACAGCGGCACGACGGACGATGCCGGTAGCATAACGGCTACTGGTGCGACAACGGTATCGGCAGGCGCCATCCTTGATGTGGCGGTAGCTGATTATGTGTATATACCTGATGGCACAACGTATACCATTATTGATGGTCCGGATGGCGGCGGAGGTGTAAATGTCCCAACGACCATTACCACTGATACTGATTCTTATGATTTTACGGCTTCGACTGATGGTGATGACCTGGTTCTGATGGTAGAACTTACTGCCATTCTTGGTGAAGATTTTGTCAATTCCCTGTCACCTAATGCCCTGGCATCGTTAGTCCAATTAAGAGAATTTTATGAAGCTGATGTTGATTTGGCGACGGCATTATTTGGAATTACCACGGCAGCGGAATTTGAAGACGCGATGGTAACTCTGGCGCCTGATGTAAGTAGTGCTGTTTTGAGCCTGTCCTCCCATGTCGGTCGCACAGGGGTGCTCAGTGTCATAAATCGTCTGGTGTCCCTGCGTACCGGCGGTGCAAATTACGCAGGAGTTGCAGCGGGTAATCATACGGAAGGCATGGGTCTTTGGATGCAAGGTTTCGCCTCTACCGGGGATCAAGATGACCGCCAGGGTATAAACGGCTATGATTCGAATACCTATGGTCTTAGCTTAGGTGCTGACACATTGATCTCTGATAACCTGCGTATTGGTGCCGCATTTACTTTTTCGGATACAAAAGCTGACACCAATGTTACTGCGAATCGATTAGATATCAATAATTACCAGGCAACAGTGTATGGCAGTTATGGAGTAGGTGAGCATAATTTTGATGCGAGTTTTAGTTATGGCAAGAATGATTATGATAGCCAACGCAGGATTTCTGTTGGGTCATTTAATGGCACCGCATTAGCAGATTTTAGTGCAGACCAAATAATCATCCAGGGTCGTTATAGTCGCAATTATAGTCATGGGGATGATATGTATATCACTCCATATGCTGGTCTGAATTACGCAACCTTGTACGTTGACGGATACACGGAAACTGGAGCAGGTATTTTGAATCTGGATGTACTGGATCAAAACTACGGCGCATTGGAATCAGAATTAGGATTCTCGGCACGTAAGGAGATAGAGAGTAGTGATGGCACCCGTATTCTCCCAGAGATACATGCTGGATGGCGTTATAATTTACTAAATGAAATTCAGGTGAATACCGCTACATACACGGGTGGAGGTAATCGATACATCGTCAATGGATTTGACCCTGCGAATCATAGTTTCAACGTTGGTGTATCATTCTCCATGTTTCTGGAAAACAACGTAGATATTAGGTTTAATTATGACTTTGATACGAAGTCTGATTACAGCGGTCATTCTGGCGTACTTAATCTCAGGTATAACTTTTAGAAGTATTAATACTATAGTAATAAAAAAGCCCCACTATTTGGGGCTTTTTTTTGTGGTTTAAATATATAAATAATTTTACATTATATTCATGCAATTCAATAAGGTTGATTTGATTAAATATCAAACTGTAATTTCTTGGTATCAGAAATTATTATGGGTCAGGGAAATATTTGTTGGGAATTGGATGTTTTGAGATAGCACAAATTATAGCAATATAGTAATTGGTGTTGATTTGTAAAATGTCATATTGTGTAAAATATAAACCAAATAAACGCTATTAATATCTTTATCGATAAGGATTGTCAGTATTTAAATAATTCTTTACATAGTTATCAACGCCATCTTCCAGGGACGTAAATGGCTTATCATACCCAGCATTTTGAATATTCTCTATTTTGGCCTGTGTAAAATACTGATAATTTTTCTTTATGTCGTCAGGCATATCAATAAATTCTATAACTGGCGTTTTACCAATAGAATTGCCCAGGCAGGTAATCAGGTCATTAAAAGATCTTGCAACGCCGGTGCCTACGTTATAAATCTTAGACAGTCGATTTCCTGTCAATAACCAGTTAATGACAGAGACACAATCATTGACGTAAATAAAATCTCTTAGTTGCCCGCCATCAGCATAATCACTCTGATATGACTTAAATAGTTTCACAGGATTCCCACTCATTACATTCTTGAAATTTTTTGCAATGAGACTTTGCATATCTTCCTTATGATATTCATTTTGTCCATAAACATTAAAAAATTTAAGTCCTGCCCATCGAGGTGGGCAGGCTAGTGAATTATTAATTTGATTCAGTACCCACAGATCAAATAGATGTTTTGACCAACCATACAGGTTTAAGGGTGATAGGCTTTGAAATTTTTGAATGTCATTGTCGTCATCGAATCCATTATCTCCATTTCCATATGTGGCTGCAGAGGATGCATAAAAAAATGGAACTTGATTATTTGTAGACCATTCCCATAAAAATTTGGGGAATTTATAATTTGTACTAATGGCTAGTTCACTATCAGTAACAGTCGTACTGGAAATCGCGCCCATATGTATAATTACTTTAATTTCACTACTAAACTTCTCCAGAAATTCATTCAACTGTTCCGGATAAACAATATCTTCTACTAAACTATTAGATAAATTTTTCCATTTTTGGTCAGACTCAAATTTATCACACACAATGACTTTTTGATTTAGGTCACTACATATACTAGCAACAATATTTGAACCTATAAAACCAGCCCCGCCTGTTACAATTATCATTTTGATACCTAGTTTAGCTAATAATATTTATGATTTTAGTAGTTGAAATATAGAAATTATAAATGTACATGACTTATCTATTTATGCGTGTTTTGCCTGATACCTACATTAAACTTTTTTACCCTTATTTTTTTTGATGATATCTTCAAGCAGTTTAGTTGTCGATGCTCCTTCAGTGAAATCCAGCACTTTAACCTCACCACCATGTTGTAACACGAAATCAGCGCCAACAATCTCATCGATTTTATAATTACCACCTTTTACAAGAATATCTGGTTCTATTTCTGATATTAATTTTTCCGGCGTAAGTTCATCAAAACTAACTACCCAATCGACACTTTTTAACGCAGACAGAACAGCCATACGACTTTCAATATTATTTATGGGGCGGCTATTACCTTTTAAACGTGATACAGAATCATCAGAATTCACCGCTACAATTAGTCTGTCACCAAGTTGAGATGCCTGTTCTAAATATTTAACGTGGCCAATGTGAAGAATATCAAAGCAACCGTTAGTCATGACTATTTTTTCACCAGAAGTCTTTGCTTGTAATACGACTTCCTGTATTTCTGTGTCATCCATGATCCCTTGTTGTAATGGTATATGCTCTAATATAGCTTTCTGTAATTCGTGACGGCTTACAGTTGATGTTCCCAATTTCCCTACGACTATTCCTCCGGCAAGATTAGCCAGCCGAACTGCATCAATAGTAGATTCACCATTTGCAATGGCTATTGCAATTGTTCCAATGACCGTGTCACCCGCACCAGTTACATCGTACACCTCCTTTGCTCTTGTAGGTAATATCATAGGATCTTTATTTGATTGAATTAAAATCATTCCTTTCTCGCCACGTGTCACAAGTAAGGAATCTATTTGTAAATCTTCAAGTAAATTAATCCCTCTTGAAATGATGTCATTATCCGTTGTGCATTTACCTACTATGGTTTCAAATTCAATTTGGTTAGGGAGTATTAGTGACGCATTTCTGTATTTTGTAAAATCCGTTCCTTTTGGATCAACTATGACAGGTAACCCAGCTGCTTTAGACATTTTTATTAATTGCTGCGTATCGTGTAATGTTCCTTTAGCGTAGTCAGAAAGAACAACTATAGAAGCATTTGCTAAGAGAGCTTCAAATTTATCTAGAATTAATGGGAATTTTGATTCTGGGAATTTTGTATCAAAATCCAATCTTATTAATTGTTGGTCATGACTCATTATTCTCAATTTTGTTGTGGTCTGTATATCTTTAAGAGATACAAACTGGCAGTCCACATCAGATTGAGTTAGCCTTTCTTCCAGTAATTGTGCTTGTTCATCTTCACCTACAAAGCCGACTAGAGAAACAGAACCTCCTAAAGTTGCAATATTAAGAGCCACATTGCCTGAACCACCTGGACGATGATACATTCCTTTTATTTTTGTAATTGGAACAGGTGCTTCAGGTGATATTCTATTCGTAGGGCCTTCCCAATAGCGATCTAACATTAAATCACCTAATACAAGAACACGACCCTGGTCGAATTTAGGAATGATTGGTTTCATAAAAGTAATAAAATAAAAGTGTCGAGTTTATTAATATCAATTAATTGTATAAAAGACTCATTCTATCATTCTATATTTACATAAGGCATTACTATTTTCTAGTAGGTGAAAATCTTGAACTATTGAATTGAATAGTAACTATTTTTTTCGATAGATTCGATATGTGTAATTAAATACATCGATGTTTATTTATACAACCAATCTATGAATTTATATTTTCGTAGTAGAGCTAGTGTACAGCCCATGCGACGAGACTATTTGTCACTATAATGACAACGCTTCATAATAGTGATATCAATCATCTACCATATATTAAATTTAAGTCGACATTTTGTGTAACTGTATCCCGTCAAAGCATATGAGACAGAATTGAGCTGATTTCTAAGAGAGACTTCTGATAAGTTAAACTTATAAATAGGAGTCTCATTATGAGCAATAATAGCGAGAAATTAGTTAAAGATATACGTCGTCGTACCCGTAAGAAGTATTCCTCTGAAGAAAAGATCCGAATTGTACTGGAAGGGATGCGTGGAGAAGAAAGCATTGCCGAGCTGTGTCGCCGTGAAGGATTGAATCAAAACGTGTATTACCGCTGGAGTAAGGAGTTCCTGGAAGCGGGTAAACAGCGTCTGGCGGGCGATATAAAACGGGAAGCAAACTCCACTGAAGTGACCGACCTGAAGAAAGAAAATGACCAGCTCAAACGCCTGGTGGCTGACATCATGCTGAAGAACGAGGTACTTAAAAAAAGTGTGCTTGGCTTGGAGTCGACCTGGGAAGACGAATGAGTCTTTCAGCAGCTGAAAAGCTGGAAGTGATCCGCTTGGTAGAGGCGTCGGAATTACCCGTGAAACGCACTCTGGCCGAGTTAGGTGTGAGCCGCAGCAGTTTCTATCGTTGGTATCGGCAATACCTGGATGATGGTCCAGAGGGCCTGGAGCCAGATAATCGGTCCCCGAGACAGTTCTGGAATAAGATACCTGAGATGGTGAAGGAGCAGTGTCTGGAGCTCGCGTTACAGTACCCTGACAAATCGCCTCGGGAACTTGCCTGGACCATCACCGATGAGCACAACTACTTCATCTCGGAATCCAGCGTTTATCGACTGTTAAAGCAGTACGATCTCATTACCAGTCCTGCTTATATCCTGATGCAAGCGGGTGATTCGTTTCAGAATCCAACACGACGAGTCAACGAGCTTTGGCAGACTGACTTCACCTACTTTCGTATTGTTGGTTGGGGGTGGTATTACCTGTCCACTGTTCTAGATGATTACTCCCGCTACATCATTGCCTGGAAGTTAACAACCAGCATGGCAGCTGATGACGTGAAGCAGACGCTGGATGCGGCGATTGAGACCACGGGAGTCAACGAGATAACGGTCAAACACCGACCTCGCTTACTGAGTGATAACGGGCCTTGTTATATCTCCTCGGAATTGAAGGATTATCTGAGTAAATATCAGATGCAACACACCCGTGGCGCACCGTACCATCCCATGACACAAGGCAAGATAGAGCGATATCACCGCTCCATGAAGAACGTCGTGAAGCTGGAGCACTATTATTATCCGTGGGAACTCGAACATGCTATCCGGCAATTTGTACAATACTACAATCATGAACGTTACCATGAGTCACTTGATAATATTACGCCGGCAGATATGTATTTTGGCCGCTATCATGAAATTATGGATAGAAGAACCATTATCAAATACGAAACATTACAACAGAGGAGAAAGGAAAATTTAAGAATATATATAAATCAGTGAAACAAGACTATAATAGTTAAAAGTCTCTCTTAATATTTACGCTATTTTGTCCCAAATCTTTTGACGACTTACAGTGTAACTTTGGTAATTCCTAAATCTTTTAGTTAGTGTGTCTTTTAAATGAACTGTTGAGATTAATGTGAAAGTATTGCGAGGAATCTTTTAGATCATGTTAGTAAATTCGACAGTACTGTGGATTCGTGTGGGCTGTAAAATAGTTATACCTATTTCAATCATGCTATTACTCATTGCGTGTAATAGTCCTTCGGTCAGAAATAATAATGCCGATAACTTGGCTATGTCAGGAGATCTTGCGAAGAAGATAATTATTACATCTCATTTTCAGATTCTTAGTTACCATAAAATCACCGAGAGAAATAAATCTTTAACAGTTTATATTGAAGGTGATGGCCTGGCATATCTGGATAGATACCGTCCGTCTTTAAATCCAACACCTACAGATCCCATAAGCTTGAAATTGGCAGTCATCGATTCTTCACCTAATGTGTTATATATCGCCCGACCTTGCCAGTATGTTCCCCGTGAAGAAAACCCAAACTGTCAAACTGACTATTGGACTTTCAAACGCTATGCACCAGAGGTGCTTGAATCCATCAATGAAGTGATTGAAATGTATATTAAAAACAATCAGTTAAGAGGAGTAAGGTTAGTTGAATATTCCGGTGGTGGAACGCTGGCGGCCATATTGGCAGCAACTCGAAATGATGTGATTGATTTGAGGACGGTAGCAGGGAATCTGGATATTGATTATTTTGCACAACTACATAAGGCCAGTCCTCTAACAGGCTCACTCAACCGCATAGATTATGTAAATCGTCTAAAATATATTCCGCAATTTCATTTCACGGGAGCAGATGATGACATCGTACCTGCAGAGGTGGTGAACAGTTACATAACAGAAGTTAAAAAAGTAGATAGTAGTTTACGTTGCATATTCACACAATCATTCCCAGGCGTATCCCATACCGATGGATGGGAACCCGTCTGGAAGCAAAACCTCAGGCGTGAGATTAGCTGTAACGATTAAATATTGCTTATCGTTTTAATTACCAGGTATAAACAGCAAAGGCCGCACCAATGAACTGGTCCTTATCACCACGTAAACGCACTAATGGACTGTCCTTGGCATCCCCCAGTAATTGTTTATAACCAACGTTAGCTACAAATGACCATTTGTCATTTAACAGGTAACTGGTGGTGAAGTTGACACTGACATCCTTGAATCCTGAACCAGAATCAAAGGCGGTAAGTCCAGATTGTGTTGATTGAAATAGAGTCACGCCAAATAAGGTATCCATATAAGTCTCATTGACCCAGGTACCTTTTATCGTTGTTATAATCGCTGTTTTCTCTGATTTATAGAACAGGATGCGAAAATCACCGATGATTTCCAGACCATTATGGCCGCTTGCCACATCTTGTCTGACGCGGATTCGGGCGCGGGTTGGGCCTTCCTGGTAGCTGACAAAGCCGCCTAACAGCACGCTGGTGCCGACATCGCCTAACCCTGTCAAGTCGATACTATTACTTTCCTTACGCCCAAAATCGATCCTCAGTGAGGGGCCAGCTTTGAATTTTTCGCTTTCAATCAAGGAATCACTACCAAGGATATTCACCCGTATCTGGTTGTTGTCCACCAAGACAAGGTCTCGGTATCGAAAGGAAATAAGCGGCGCAACACCAATATCATAATTATTATCGCCTTCGTATTCGGGAGATACGGCGGGGCCAACTCCAACTCGAATATTAGTAATCCCTGGTAATAATTCATCGGTGATATCACTAATGGAACCGGTAACTGTTTCGAGGGTGTCTTCGAAGATGATCTGCGCTTGTGCTGTGGGCAGTAACGTTCCTGTCAGCAGGTATAATATGATTACTCTAAGCTTCATGATTTCCCCTTATTAATGATGTATCCCGTCAAAGCATATGAGACAGAATTGAGCTGATTTCTAAGAGAGACTTCTGATAAGTTAAACTTATAAATAGGAGTCTCATTATGAGCAATAATAGCGAGAAATTAGTTAAAGATATACGTCGTCGTACCCGTAAGAAGTATTCCTCTGAAGAAAAGATCCGAATTGTACTGGAAGGGATGCGTGGAGAAGAAAGCATTGCCGAGCTGTGTCGCCGTGAAGGATTGAATCAAAACGTGTATTACCGCTGGAGTAAGGAGTTCCTGGAAGCGGGTAAACAGCGTCTGGCGGGCGATATAAAACGGGAAGCAAACTCCACTGAAGTGACCGACCTGAAGAAAGAAAATGACCAGCTCAAACGCCTGGTGGCTGACATCATGCTGAAGAACGAGGTACTTAAAAAAAGTGTGCTTGGCTTGGAGTCGACCTGGGAAGACGAATGAGTCTTTCAGCAGCTGAAAAGCTGGAAGTGATCCGCTTGGTAGAGGCGTCGGAATTACCCGTGAAACGCACTCTGGCCGAGTTAGGCGTGAGCCGCAGCAGTTTCTATCGTTGGTATCGGCAATACCTGGATGATGGTCCAGAGGGCCTGGAGCCAGATAATCGGTCCCCGAGACAGTTCTGGAATAAGATACCTGAGATGGTGAAGGAGCAGTGTCTGGAGCTCGCGTTACAGTACCCTGACAAATCGCCTCGGGAACTTGCCTGGACCATCACCGATGAGCACAACTACTTCATCTCGGAATCCAGCGTTTATCGACTGTTAAAGCAGTACGATCTCATTACCAGTCCTGCTTATATCCTGATGCAAGCGGGTGATTCGTTTCAGAATCCAACACGACGAGTCAACGAGCTTTGGCAGACTGACTTCACCTACTTTCGTATTGTTGGTTGGGGGTGGTATTACCTGTCCACTGTTCTAGATGATTACTCCCGCTACATCATTGCCTGGAAGTTAACAACCAGCATGGCAGCTGATGACGTGAAGCAGACGCTGGATGCGGCGATTGAGACCACGGGAGTCAACGAGATAACGGTCAAACACCGACCTCGCTTACTGAGTGATAACGGGCCTTGTTATATCTCCTCGGAATTGAAGGATTATCTGAGTAAATATCAGATGCAACACACCCGTGGCGCACCGTACCATCCCATGACACAAGGCAAGATAGAGCGATATCACCGCTCCATGAAGAACGTCGTGAAGCTGGAGCACTATTATTATCCGTGGGAACTCGAACATGCTATCCGGCAATTTGTACAATACTACAATCATGAACGTTACCATGAGTCACTTGATAATATTACGCCGGCAGATATGTATTTTGGCCGCTATCATGAAATTATGGATAGAAGAACCATTATCAAATACGAAACATTACAACAGAGGAGAAAGGAAAATTTAAGAATATATATAAATCAGTGAAACAAGACTATAATAGTTAAAAGTCTCTCTTAACATTTACGCTATTTTGTCCCAAATCTTTTGACGACTTACAGGCGGATCATGAGGTCGATGAGATCGTAACAGAACGTGATATTGCATTTCTTGAGCTTGCACGGGCTGAAAAAAAAACTTGCCCAGAAAATTATTTATAGCCCGGTCAATGCTGTTGTCGTACAAAGACTAGTTTCCATTGCTGAGTATACTGGAACAGATCCTCTAGTAATATTGGCAGTACTGAATCCATTGCATGCAGAAATTGTAATGGCTGCAGAATTATATGGAGAAATAGAAAAGGGAATGAAAGTTGAAATTATGTCAGAGGGAAAATTAAATAACACTTACTCCGGCGTTGTCAGTATAGTTGATCAAATTATTGATGCGGCAAGTGGAACATTCGGTGTTCAGGTTGAAATTCAGAATAAAGATCTAAGCATCCCTGCTGGATTAAAATGCAGAGTGCATTACTTATCTGAGTGATAGTTTTTTAATGCAGATGACGGGCTGCATTACTTCTATAATCATCACCTTCTGCATCTCCATTTATATCTTCCACCCGAAATTTCATCATCATTCCAGCATGCAGATGTTCTGATATATGGCAATGTAGCATCCACTCGCCTGTGTTTGACATTTTTACCAGAATGTCCATTGTCTGATCAGGATAAACAAGAGCGGTATCTTTCCAAACCAGATTATTATTTGGTAATCCATCAACAGAAAGTATGACAAATTGCTGGCCATGGATATGAACAGGATGTTGCATTATATGGTCAGCGTTTTTATCATTAACTAAACGGATTTTTACAAGTTCATCCTGTTTAAATACCCAGTCATCAATTTCCAAGCTCGTTTTTCCTGATTCTTCATCCACCAGTTTCCAATAAATATCAGGTGTTATGTGGGTGCGATCAGATTGGTCTGGATCGTCCCATTGGACTGTCTCAAGGATTTCTTCCGTTGGTGTCATAGGTTGATAGTCTCTGGTTAAATCCATTGAAGACATAACATGTTGACTATGATCATGTGAATCCATTTCCGTATCCATATGGGCATGTTGGCTATGGTCAATTTCCTGATCTGCAAGCTCTATGGTTAATTTCAATGTTTTATCAGGTTCGGAATTAATATATTTTCGAAACCCGTTGAATTCATTTTCAACATCATTGTTATGTCTGAGTAGATAAAATGAATCAGCGTAACTGGAGGTAATATCGCTCTCTGAATTTATTTTAAAATCAGTTAAAAAAATTTTTTTGTCAGGTTGAGTGTGGGTAAGCGAATATTCTCCGGAATCCTTAAAAAAGGCTTCAATGACCACACGTTCCGCAGGTGAAATCTGTAAACTACTTGTATACATCTCATTTTCAAACTTACCCAAATCGCCACCCACCAATTTTAACTGGACGCCGGGAATAGACAGGTTATATGTCCGTGCATTTGATACATTGGTAATATAAAAGCGAATGACTTCTCCTTTACTTATATCCAGTGTGAAATTTTTCTCGCCGTTTACTAGAAATTCATTGCCAAACCGACCAAGCAGGGCGAAGTTGGTGAATTCCCTGTAAAAACCTGAAATCTGATTGTTTTCGATAAGGATGTCATCAATCACCAACGGTATTTCACGGTTTACCGGGTTCCAGTAAGTATTGTTCTCCGGGCTAATGAGGTAGTTTCCATATAGACCCATTTCCTGGCCATAATCATCACGCGTATGCGGGTGGTACCAGAATACACCAGCATCTTTAAACTTTAGCTTATATTCAAATGACTCACCTGGGGACACCGCATTTTGGGTGACTTCGGGGACACCGTCATACCGGTTATCAACGCGAACACCATGAGAATGGATTGTCTGATCAATATCTGTTTTGTTTATGAAATTGATCAGGACTTCGCTGTTTTGGTCTACCTGGATAAAAGGTCCTGGGATAGAACGATTATAGGCGAGCATTCTAAGGGTATGGTTGCCAATTTGTTTTTTTACATATTCAGCCATGATGGTATAGGTCTCACCATCTTTAAGATAAACAGTTTCAGGCAGGACTGTATCCGGCAAGCCAGTAATATCATTTGTAAACACGGTTCCTGATATTTCAGTCTCCATATTCATATCATGATCCATTGTGGCATGGTCATGATGCTCCATATCCATGGCATTGTCTGACTGAATGGTTACTTCTGTCTGTGAGTGTTGATCATGAGTATGATCCTCAGTTTCATCAGCAATTAACGGCAATGAAAAACCGATAGCCAGTATTGGTAGAGAAAAATATATCGTTCTGAGCATAATTATTAGTGTATTTAAATTACAAAAGATTCCATGGATTCTGGCGCAAAAAGCTCTTCGGGCTGAAGC
Organism: uncultured Gammaproteobacteria bacterium; assembly: GCA_943788815.1. GTDB lineage: Bacteria > Pseudomonadota > Gammaproteobacteria > Eutrophobiales > Eutrophobiaceae > Eutrophobius. The sequence continues at coordinate 1,022,851 of CALSRS010000001.1, read as the reverse complement.
TGGCGCTGGGATAATCCCTGTTCAAAATGGTATCTCAAAAATGTCGCTATAACTTCGCTATTTTTTTCAAACCCATAAGGCCAATAATCTTCTCCCATGGTTTTTCTGGCTTCTTCTATTAGAGACACAACCCAGGGCAACATCACCATGGGAGATCCTGTTAGGGCAATATCATCGTAAGTCTTTTTTTGTGCTAGCGAAAAGGCTTTGAGTAAAGATTGGGCTACCCAGGGATTGGCTTCATAGACTTCACGCCTGATAACAACACAATGCATGATAGGAAAAATATTGGTTTTCCTGAAGTAATCTCTTTCTACCTCAGGGTAGTCTGGAAACAGTCGTTGAATATTTGAATTTTCATTATAGAAAGAGAGCGGTGCCCTTGCGGTATACAGTGCATCCAGCTCCCCACTTTCCAGCATGGTAGCCAGGGTTTCTCCCTCGCCGATGGGTTTAACCTTGATATTTTCTGGCAGGTTTAATGGAATCTTTTCCGGACGGTTGGGTTCTTCTTCACCGCCAGTTAAGTATTGGACACTGTCAACTGGCACACCATATTCATCAGACATGATGCCTCTGATCCATACCGGTGCTGTCATCTGATATTCCGGACACCCGACTCGTTTACCTTGTAAATCTTTTGGTTCTTTAATCCCTGAATTCTTATTGATAAAGATTGCGGAATGTCTAAATACACGTGAGGGAAAAACCGGGATGGCAATGAATGGTCGGTTTTCATTAAACATGGTAACAGTATAGGAAGACATGGACATCTCGGCCGCATCGAATTCCTTGTGCCGCAACATCCTGAAGAAAGTTTCCTCCACGGACATATCAAGAAAATTAAGATCGATACCGTCAGGTGTGACAGATCCGTCCTTGAGTGCATTGGTTCTGTCGTAGCCCCAGCAACCCAGCGTCATTTTGAGTTTAGACATTCATTAACTCCATTGTAATTATTTAGAAAGCTATTTTATCGTATTTGGAAGTATATAAAAAAAAGGCCAATGTCGCTGACTGTTCAATCAAACGACATTGGCCTTGAATATGAAATTAGTGCATTACGCCACTTTTTCAGTGTAATACCCCAATGCCTTGAATACCGGTCTGTCTGACTGCGACGTTAGTACGGCGGGTTCCCCTTCATTATTGGTAATAGTATAGGGGACCCATGAAGGTATGGCAGTGACATCATGGGGTTGGGTTGTAAACGTCTGATTATCGGGCAAGTGAAATGTCACTGAGCCTTCAAGGGTGACGTAGATAATATTCTCCAAACGGTGCATGGCTTCAACAGTAGACTTGCCATTAATTAAGCGAACGGCAACTTCCATGGTTGGAAAGGCTGTGCCGCAGTTGTATGGATTCACATACTCCATACGCACGCCTTCATACTTATTCCCCAAACCTTGCTCGGCCAGGTCACTTAGATGTTGCCTTGCCTTGGAATAAGGATAGTAGATCAATGGGTTGTCCGACTCAGGAATACGATCAGGATACACATCACGACGGTGAACCAGTCCTGGACCAAATGTATTAGTCAGTGCACTAGAATCATACTTTACTTCCTGATATTCAACATTGTCGACATCTTTCATCTCTTCATAAAATACGCCTCCCAGCCAGTAGGCCAGCATCACATCCAGGCCGTCATACCAGATGACATGGGAATCGCCCTCATTATGATGGTCATGCCAGGTCCAGTTGGGCGTCAGGATCAGATCGCCTTTGTGCATGGGCAACTTATTCCCTTCAACAATTGTATAAGCACCGCTTTCAGGTGCCTCAAGTATCAGTCTAAAAGCGTTGGCAGAATGACGATGTGAGAAGGCCTTTTCGTCAGGCAACAACATCTGAATACCACCACGCAATGAGGGCAATGCCGCACCCGGCATAAAATCTTTTAGTGCAGGGTTAACAAAATTTACATTGCGCCGTTCGGCCTCTTCTTGTGTTAATACCTCGCTAAGTGCAAATAGCCGTTTACGGGCCTCCTGGAATGACCAGGAATAAGGTACAGCGATACTTACCGGTGTTGGTGTAAAACGAAAAGCAGGATTACTCTTGGAATATTTAGGATGTGTCGCAACAAAAAACGTTGTGAAATTATTATCAAGCAGGTCTTGAATCAGGATTTCGCGTTGTGTTTTAGCTTCTTCGTTCATATCTATACACCTTATATTTATTGACTGGTTAACAGACCGGTACTTACACCTCCGATTTAATCGGGTTAACCAATGCCCCAATGCCAGTTATTTCTGCCCTGAGGATGTCGCCATCTTGTAGCCATCTTTCTTTTCCGAATGCCACATGGTGTGGCGTTCCTGAGGCGATGACGTCACCCGGTTCCAGGGTCAATCCGTTAGATGCGTGATAGACCAGATCATCTATACGATGCATCATACCTTCTGTGTTACCTACTTCGACATGATCTGGATCATTATCCAGGGTTAATTTGATCTCCAGATTATAGGGATCAGGTATCTCGTCCTGAGTCACCAGCCAGGGTCCGATCGGTGCCGCATTATCGAGATTTTTCAGGGTAAACCAATGTAGCCGGGCATTATTTGGATCATTGTCCAGGGACCTGCGATCACGCCAGGTAAAATCATTTATCACGGTATAACCTGCAATATGTTCAAACGCATTTTCTCGGGAGATATATTTACCACGTTTACCGATAACGATTCCCAGCTCTATTTCACTGTCATGTTTTTGCGATGTTTTTGAATGGCAAATAGGTGCACCATGGGGTGTCAAACTCGTAGCAAACTTTAAAAAGAAATAGGGTTGTTCAGATGGTTTACTGCCACTCGCCTGGGCGTGGCCACTGTAGTTCATGGTGACACACAAAATTTTAGCTCGATCGCCTGCCGGTGGGTGGAAGTTAATCTTGCCCATGTCATGCACCAGTCCATCATCGCTTTTACTTTTTGCCTGGCTAAAAATCTCATTGGCCAGTGCCATGGCAGGTTCGCCACCATCAAGCAAATTACTTACTGATCTAAACCAGTCAGGCGCAGTTGCATTATTGATGATTTCATAGGCCCTGGCCATATCGAGGATATTATTTCCTTCAATGTGTGCACCCAGGGTTTGTCGTGAATTATTGTCGGTAGTAAATGTTAGTAATTTCAAGGTGGACCTCTTGTAAATAATTTAGTGAATGATTTGATTTAGATATTTTTCAGGAATTCTTCAAGATGCGCGTTCACTGAAATGGGATTTTCCAGACTGGCAACGTGCCCAGTATCTTCTATCACATGATGAACCGCATTTTTAATTCCTTTTTCCATGTTATACGGGGAGTCACTTGGAATAAATATGTCATTACTTCCCGATAAAATCAGTGCTGGAACATCGATGGTTTCCAACGTATGGGTATCATCTTCCTTGATAGCCATGGCTTCCAGGGTCTTGGCATTGGCCTCTGCACTGACCGTATAGTTCATCATTTTTATCCAGTCGACTACCCAGGGTTTCGCTTCAACAGTTTTTGGTGCAACACGTTTTGGTCCAGTCAGTTCAACAAATGCCTCCAGACCATTTTTTTCAATGTTTTCTATCTGCGCCCGACGCCGTTCCTTTATTTCATCCGTGTCGGCCTCGGCCTTGGAGCACATCATGACCAGACCCGACATCAAGTGTGAGCCTCTTGCCCACATTCTTAGTGCTATATAACCACCGATCGAGATTCCGGCGACCACAGCTTTTTCTACATTTATTTTTTCCAGAAATTCAATATAGGACTGTGCAATCAGGTCGACAGTATGCGACTCCGGGTGAAATGATGAATATCCATGTCCTGGCATATCTGGTGCTATGACCCGGTAACCCAGCGCCTGAAAATGCGTTAGCTGCGGGTACCAGAGATTTTTGTTATGTCCAAAACTGTGTAATAAAAGGAGAGTTTTTCCGCTTCCACTGTCATGGTACGAGATGGTTCTACCATCAGATAATGTTATTTCAGCCAAGATAGTTCCTTAGAGTGTGTTGTTATTATGGTGAATTGAAAATACCGCAATCTGCATTGATGATTTTGGCGTTGGGCGTACTTTATGTCAACTTTTTTCCGGTAAAATGTTTATTTACGATACGTAAAACAGATGATTTATTTCAATCCTCCTTGCTTGCGTATATCAGGTTTTGGCGTTCTTGACTTGAATATCATCTCAATATAGCCTGAATCAAGTTTTGGAAATAATAATAAAATATAAATAGGGAGTTACCCAGATTATGAATGAAAAAGATCGAATTATTAATGACCTGGTTATCGCCAACCGGATACTTGCCAACGAAAACGTCGTTGATGCCTATGGACACATTAGTATCCGCAATCCTGAAAATCCAAATACTTTTTTTCTTGCACGGTCTTTGGCACCTGAATTAGTTACTGCAGATGACATAGTTGAACTGGATCTCGATGGTAATCCTGTCAACGAAGAATCTAGGTCATTGTATCTGGAGCGCTTTATACATGCCGCCATATTAAAGGCCCGCCCTGAAGTATTATCCACTGTGCATGCCCATGCAGAAGATATTCTGCCCTATGGCATTGCAAATGGTACGCCATTACGTCCAGTTATCCATTCAGGTAGTTTTATTGGTTCCAATGTGCCCGTTTGGGATATTGCTGACAAATTTGGCGATACGAATCTCCTGGTCTCTAACATGGATCAGGCTGATGACCTTGCTAAAACACTGGCGGATAATAACGTGGCCTTGATGCGTGGTCATGGTTTTGCTTCTGCGGCGAAGTCATTAATAGAAGCTGTACGTATGGCAGTTTATTTGCCACGAAATGCACGTGCCTTGTCTGCCGCGCTTCAACTGGGAGGCGATGTAAAATCTCTTTCACAAGGTGAAATTGATGCGCGTAACCGGGGATATAAACCCTACTCACCTGAGACCTGGCGTGCCTGGGAGTACTGGGCGACAAAATGTGGTTGTAATCATATGCTGGTTAAAGGTGACGACGACAGTAAGTAGAACTTATCTCTAAAGAGAATTCATACTAAATAGAGTGAGTCGTCATTCTGGCGAACGCATACATGGATGTTTGCGGTAGAGCGAAGCACGACTCCAGGGATGGAGGAGGTAAAAACGCGTCTGGAACAGCGTTCGAGGAGCCCGAGCCGAAGCCAGAATTCAATCAGAAAAAATTATTACTGGATGCTGGAATTTACCAGCTTGTCACATCCGGGTGTTTTGATTAATGAAATCAACAGTTTTAAGATTCTCCTAAACTCTCCCTGTTACATGTCCATGCTAGAAGGACCCAGCTCGAATAAGGGTTTTTCAGCTAGCACCTTATCTACTGCAGCTTTGACTTCTTCTGCTGGCAGCCTGACTTTATAGTCCGGATTAGTATAAGCATAAGCAATCACGCCATCAGTTTTGACTATGTATATTGCGGGAATCATCAGAGCATTGTGGATCGCAATCGATGAATCATCTATCTCACGGTTTCTACTTCTGAAACTTTCGAGTGTGTTGTCGGGCATCTTAAAGGCGAGGCCAAATTTTATCGAGGCATCGAGTTTTGCATCCGATAATATTGTGTAATCCAGATTGGCAATAGACTCCTGTGTTTCCTGTTTTAAATTGGAGTACAAAATTTCCGGTCTGTCTCCACTGAGAAACAATACATCAACCCCACTTTGTGTAATCTCAGGTAATACATTTCTTAATTCTTGTAGATGGGTATTACAATAAGGACACCAGCCACCTCTGAATGTGATGATCATCGTAGGTCTGTCCAGACCTCCAGCCTTAAATTCATATGCTGTTCCATCTACTTCGTAGACTGTAAAATCCGGTGCAGTTGCTCCAGCTTGCAGTGGATTGGTCTCTTCGGCACTTGGCGCAATGTTTAATTCCCCATTGGCTGTGTACGTAATAAGGGAAAACAATGTGATTAAGGTGATTTTCCTGAATAGAATCGTAGGCATCATATTTTTCTCCAAAATTTTAATTCTGAATAAATATTACTGAAAACAGCCTAACAAAACCATCAGGCATAAGTACAGGTTAATCATTGCTTTTTATGGCCTGATTTTCTCGTATAAGCTGATATTTTATACGGTAATAAAAGAATTTAAATTATGAGGAGAGGTGACCTATCCATACTCAATTTTAATAACTGCTGGTATACTTGCAGAACATATAAAATAACAAGATTTTCAAAAGGAATTTTTCAATGTCGAAATTAAAGTTGAACTTTGCCTGTGGCCCCTATGACCGCATGGAGGCCATGCACTATAACCGGATCGAAGTCGAGGGGATCGATATCAATTACATGGAGATCCAGGCCCCTCGGGAAATATTTGACCGTATGGTGGGGAGCCGGGAATTCGACATGTCTGAATTGTCACTATCTGAACATGTAGTATGGTCATCAAAGGGCAATAGTCCATTTGTTGCCTTACCGGTTTTTCCATCCAAGGCATTCAGACACGGTTTTATTACCATCAACAAGAATTCAGGAATTAAAGAACCCAAAGATCTAGCGGGCAAGCGTATTGGTGTTCCTCTGTATACGATCACAGCCGCCATCTGGATTCGTGGCGATCTGCAAAATGTCTATGGTGTTGATCTCTCCAAGGTTCAATGGGTACAAGGTGCAGTTGAAAAAGCAGGGACTCATGGAAAACCGCCCGCTGTTCCAGATCTGCTGGAGCCCGTGGACATTGTTCAGAATACCTCTAACAAGTCTCTTTCCGATATGCTGCGTGATGGCGAGATTGACGCCATTATTGGATCACGGTTACCGGACTCTATCCGTACTGATCCCGATAAGGTAGGTCGACTGTTTCCTAATTCCAGGGATGAGGAGAAACGCTACTACAAGGAAACCGGGATCCATCCCATCATGCACACAGTGGCAATCAAGCGGGAAATTTATGAAGAGAACCGCTGGATCGCCAGTAGCTTGTTCAAGGCATTTCTGGAATCCAGGAATTGGGCCATAGACAAAATGTATTTCTCAGCGGCGCAACGTTATATGTTGCCCTGGCTATATGATGATCTGCATGAAGTAGATGAAATATTTGGAGATAAGCTCTGGGCATATGGAGTGGAAGATAATCGCGCTACTCTGGAGGCATTTGTGAAATACATGAAACAGCAAGGTTTTATAAAGGAAGAAATGCCGGTAGACGATCTCTTCTTACCAATACACGGACGTCATGATTAAATTCTATTGTTATCTTGTTCACAAAATTGCCCTGAACAGTATAAATATATTGATCAATAATTGTCAGTGAGTGACTAATCCAGGTCCATGGAAATGAGTAAAATAGAAGTGGTACCAAATCAGCTTACGATAGGCGCAGAGATTAAAGGTCTGGATTTAACCAGGCCTTTATCTGACAATGATTTTAATTCTATTTACCAGGCTTTACTGCAATATAAAGTCATATATTTTCGCGACCAGAAGATCACGACAGATCAGCATATTGATTTTTCAAAAAAATTCGGTGAATTGGAAATTAATCCCTTCCGGCCACAAGGTGAAGGAAAGCCAGAATTACAAATCATTAAGAATGATAAAAATAATCCAGTTTTATCGACAGATGTTTGGCATTCTGATCTGACGTTTCGTGAAAAGCCCACAAAGTTTACTATTCTTCGTTGTATTGAGATCCCTGAACAAGGAGGCGACACATTATGGTCAGACATGTGTGCGGCTTATGAAGGCTTAAGTGAGAGCATTCGAAATTTCATAAGCGAGCTTGAAGCAATACACGATTTCAAGAATTTCAGGGTCTTGTATAGAGGCACAGCGCAGAAGCGGGAAGAGTTACACAAAATGGAGGATATGTTTCCAAACCCATCTCACCCGGTAATTATTACTCATCCTGAAACTTTGCAGAGAGTTTTGTTTGTGAATAGGCAGTTTACCGTCCGAATTAAAGGAATGAGTGATGATGAAAGTCGTAAGGTTCTGGAGATGCTTTATGAACAGGCAAGTGTCCCCGAATACCAGTTTCGCTTAAAATGGCATCCCGGCACCATTGCGATTTGGGACAATCGCTTATGTCAGCATTATGCGGTTAATGACTACTACCCAAAGCTGCGTCATATGGAACGTGTCGCAATCCTTGGGGATTCAGTTCCTTATTTTGATCCTCAGGCAAAAGCCAATATTGAATGTCCTTCTATCAATCGGGTCCACGCAGTGGAGGGCTTGCATTGAGTAGTGAGAAATACCACCAGTAGTATACATTTCATATATAGTGAATGTTCAGGCTAGTGTGAGCGTAATCTGTTTGCAATTTCACTTGGAAGTATCGTAATCTGATATACAAATTAATCAGGGATAAATCATGCGTATTTTAAGTTACTTTTGTTTAATTATTTTATTAAGTGCCTGTTCCGATGGGGCTAATAATAATGGTGTATATCCTCAAGAAAATATCTCCATTGTTATTCCTTATGGTCCAGGTGGAGGCTTCGATACCACTGTTCGTGTTTTCTCTCCCCATTTCGCCAGGAAACTGGGTAATGATGTCACATTGTTGCCAGAAAATATGCCGGGGACAGGTGGTCGACGTGGAACAGCAATGATATCCAGGTCAGATCCAGATGGATATACCATCGGAATTCTTAACCTGCCTGGTTTAGTGTTACCTTCCATCCTTGGAGAAAAAGTAGATTTTCAATTACGTGAGATGAGTTGGATTGGGCGCATAGAATCACAAAATTATGCCTTACTGGTACAGGCAGATTCACACATTCAGAGCTTAGATGACTTTATAGCAGAAGAAGAAATTACGTTTGTCTCCATAGGTTATGGAACGACTGTGCTTGCAGCAATTCAGATCGTTGCTGAACAGTTGGGGCTCATGGATAAGGACATAAAATTTCTGACTGGATACTCAGGCACTTCAGATCAACTCGTCGCTTTGGTGAGAGGCGATGGTAATGCAACGATTACACCTATCTCCACATCTTTTCAATATGTTAAATCAGGAAATTTAAGACCTATCGTCGTGACCGGCGATAGCCGTAGTAGTTATTATCCAGACACCCCAACATTTGCAGAACTGGGTCATCCGGTATTGTCTCAGTTAAATGTTCAACGTTCACTCGCCGGGCCACCGGGTATGGACCCTGCAGTCCTTGGAAAATTACGCGAAGCATTTCTCCAGGTAATGGAAGATCCTGAATTCCTGGCGGCAGCATCACAGGCACAAATGGATATTGCCCCTTTAAATGGTGAAATGGCTGCAGCAGAAATTGATAAAAACTTTCAGTATTATGAAGGTTTCAAAGCAAATCTGAGTAATCCCAATCAATTGTAAACAATCAAGATAGTTTAAGAATATGTTAGAGCCGTTACTAACCGCTTTTTCCTATTTATTTAGTGACCCTCTAAACTTGTTGTACCTTGTACTTGGCGTTACCGTTGGCGTGTTATTTGGCATCATCCCAGGTCTGGGTGGTGCAACAGCAATCGCACTCTTACTCCCATTAACCTTTGGAATGTCGCCAGAGCAGGCGATTGTTCTTATGGGTAGTGTTATGGGGGCAGTGTCGGCTGGGGGTGCAGTAACGGCCATCTTGTTAAATACTCCTGGTACGGCACCTAATGCTGCCACCTGTTTTGATGGTTACCCTCTCACCAAACAAGGCAAGGCTGGCATTGCAATTGGGGCGGCAGCTTCAGCATCAGCGATAGGAGGGATATTTGGACTTTTTATTCTTGCTATGGTTTTGCCGATTGCAAAATCCATCGTTCTTTGGTTTGGTCCTCCCGCATTTTTCATGCTGGCCTTACTGGGACTGACATCATTAACTGTTTCCAGTGGCAATATGTTACGTGGTCTGATTGCTGGCTGCATAGGCTTGTTTATTGGTTTTGTTGGATATGATGAGATTGGAGGTACAGAAAGATATACCGGGGGAGTAGATTATTTATGGGATGGTCTATCTATCGTTCCGGTTTTAATTGGATTATTTGCCATTGCGGAGATGCTGGCGCTATTTGTGAAAGGCGGATCTATATCTGAAGCAGGCTCGCAATCACGTATTCGATTTTCCGATACCTTGCAGGGGATAAAAGAAACCTTAAAAAATTTAAAGATCGTTGCCAGTGGTTCTGTCATAGGATCTTTAATTGGTGCGGTTCCCGGGATAGGCGGTGTGGTTGCCTCTTTTATGTCTTATTCGTTTGCTTCACAGATTTCTGAGGATAACTCCAAATTTGGTCATGGTGACATCAGAGGCGTCATTGCACCGGAGGCCGCCAATAATGCTAAAGATGGTGGAGGACTGATCCCCACTTTGGCATTTGGTGTTCCAGGAACGGCAGAAATGGCGCTGTTTCTGGGTGTATTAATTTTGCACGGATTGAACCCCGGCCCAATGCTACTGATTGAAAGGGAATACACAATTTTTGTCCTGATATTGACCATGTTGGGGGCAACCATACTCAGTGCATCCTTTATCTGTCTTGCGGCGTATTACCTTGTCAGGATTGCCTATATTGATTCCTCAATCTTGATACCCTCTGTTGTATCTGTCTCACTGGTGGGTGCGTATGCGGTGCACAATACTATTGGTGATGTATTTGCTGCCGCATTTTTTGGGGTAATAGGATACCTGATGATTCGGTTTGATTACCCCAGAATTACACTGGTCATAGCATTGGTATTGTGTAGTTTAATGGAACGCAATTACACCCAGTCCATGATTATGTTTGATGGAGACTGGTCAGGATTTTTTCGGGACAATACGGCGCTAACTTTATTTATGTGTTCAGTACTTGCACTTTGTGTGCCATTAATCCAGGTGATTAGAAAAAAGAAATCTTAATTCAATGGAACAACAGCTCAATCCCATTAGTCATCGCACCGGCTTGATCGTCGCCTTGCTGATATTGATCATTGCAGTTTTTGCTTTGGTAACTGCGTATGAGTACCGCGGTGGCAGTGGAATTTTTCCAAGATTTATTGGTTGGGTTTTTGTCGGTCTTACATTTACGGAATGTCTGATTCAGTTAAAATCATTAATGGCATCTGGTATGAATAATCTTTTTACAATTAGTTTTAATAAACCAGATGACAAGGTGTTAAAAGAGATAAGAGGAATTCTTTGGATTGGTTTTGTCCTCGTATCACTGTATCTGGGCGGGTTTTTGGTGGGGATCCCGATTTATATCTTTGCATTCCTACGTTTATCCTCTGGCAGATCTTATAAACACGCTATTTTATTATCAGCAGGAGCCACAGGTTTTATCTACCTATTATTCATCGAGATACTACAATATCGGCTATATCAGGGCTTGATTTTCAGCTAATTTCTTCCTTATTTTTTACATAATTGTTTCCTGTATTTTTTGATCGTTGACGTATCGATTAAAGCAGGAGTATTCTTGAATTTAATCTCTAGAGCTTGCAATTTAGTTACTACAAATTTCTGATACACGGTAAAGCATTGTGGTTCTTAATAAATTTTTCAATGGAATATTAATTAGTAGGAGGAGGTCTTATATGCGTTCTTTACGTATGTTGTTAGCCGTTGTTTTGGTTGTTACCGCCAATATAACGTTCATTTCACAAAATCTATATGCCCAGGCAAACGTCCCAGATATTCTCGTTGATTACCCGGAATTAATCGTACATAACGCCAAAATCATCACTGTTGATGATCATGATTATAATAGTAACCCTGGCACGATCGCTCAGGCTATGGCTGTTCGCGACGGAAAAATTCTTCATATTGGGAACAATAATGAGGTCCTGGCCCTGAGAGGCTCAGATACCAAGGTGATGGACATGAAAGGCAAAACTATCTTGCCTGGGTTCGTAAATAATCATCATCATCCTCAAGGGTCTATGGAAGATATAGCAAGAGAAATGTTTAAGCTTCCAGGCGCACTGGTGGGCTATTATATTAATCTGATTGTGGCTCCAACCCCTGATGAAACTCTTGCGAAAGTGGCCCGGGCAGTTGGGATGTTGCAGGAGAGGGCAGAGGTTAATCCAACGGACTGGATAGGAATCGAACTCTTTCCGGACGGTGACAAATTTCCTGATTTAGGATCTGTCTCCTTCATGATGAGCGCCCCGGCAGAAGCGGATGCCCCAATTGGTACAAATGAACTAAGTGAAATTATTCCACAGAATCCAGCTGTATTGATGAGTGGTGGTGGTATTCACATTAGCGATAAGGATCCGGGTGTGTGGTATTACGTACGTCAGAACGACAATGGCGAACCGATAGTCGAAGAATTATTTACCTTCGAATTCTGATCGTTGAGATAAATAATTTGCAAACTGGATACAGAATCTGCCAGGAGAAAAACATGAATTACAAAACTATAATTAAATTTTTGATCGTAAGTATTTTTACATTGTCCTTCAGTAACGTGGTGGTTGCCGGTCACAGGGCTCGTCTGTTAAATGAATCGGCGATAACGCATATTATGGAAGTATGGCCGACATTGCGATCTGGTCTTGAGGCCAGTGTGCCAGGTGTGGAAAATGTTGGAGAACGCGTCGTGATGACCACCTCTCCACCCTGGAGCCACTTTCAGACCGTAGCCATGGGCAGTGCACCTTCACCGTATGAGTTGGGACAGGCCTTCAAGGAACACGTCAAACGCAGACTATGGCCGCAAGGTGTCACCCAATTTGAGACCCGCCTGGATAAAGCAACAGAGGTCTCTGCCATGTACCTGTTACTCAGGGAAGATGGAAAATTACCTGTGCGTTTGGGATGGCATTTAGAGCAGCATCGTCAACCTATCCTTACCGATGCTCATGTCAGGGCGTTTTATTCTGACCGTGGTTATTTCTGGACCAAGATGGAAGACGGTAACCCCTGGTTATGGCTGGGTGGTGTGGGTTCTGAAGGAGACGGTGATACGGTCAATGGTGGTTGTATGAAGGGTTTCATGACCTACTCAGATCCGCGTATGGAAAACTGCGCTCAAATCGATTCAGCCACGACTAATGCGCTACTGGTGGGCGCATTACAGGCAGGTTGGCGTTTCGTGGGTATGCACGGAATTGGACCGGGCCAGATTGCAACCGCAGCGGAATATGTTCAAAAGGCCATGGATGTCAATCGTGACCTGACTATCGAACGTGTTCGTTCCATGCGACATACATTTGCACACGGTACCTTGTTAGGCCATGACGAGCGAATGTTTGATATCGCCAAGAAATATAATTTCACCCTGGTTGTTGATCCTCATCGTGCTTTTAATGACGAACCCGGATTTGTTGACCGTTATCTCGGTGGAGATCGTTCAATCATTGCACCCATCAAGTCGCCATTGGATGCTGGTGTGAATGTTGCAGTTGAATTTGGTGGTTTTGAAGGAATCCAGGCAGTAGTCACTAGAAAAAATGATAAGACAGGAGAAATAATCGCCCCCAATGAGGCCGTTGATCGGGTTGTGGCGTTGAAGTTGGTGACTATCATGTCAGCGTTCTCCATGTTTTCTGACAAGTTGACAGGCAGCCTGGAAACCGGGAAATACGCTGATTTTATTGTCCTGGATAAAGACTATCTCTCCGGATCTGATGAGGAGATTCATGATAATAAGGTCATTATGACCTTTATTAACGGTGAATTGGTCTGGCAGGAAGAGGGCAATCCAGTTGCGGCAGCAGATTAATTTCTGGCAAATAAAAATATTTCAAATTAACAAGGGCTGTCCATTCGTTATGGGCGGCCCTTTATTATTTATAAGTAACTAGTTACCAGAAAAAACATGTTGAATTATACCTCAGGAAAATATCTCCTCAGAGTGATCCTCATTCTCTATCTGTCATTCACATCAGTAAGTGTATCCGCCCATATGGAAGGTGCCTGGAATGACTTCATGATAGACAACAAGAATGATAGGGCTGAGGTGACTCTTTCCTATGTGCGAAAACAGATTGCCGATATCTCCCTTGGAAGAAAATCGGTAACCAGTTGGCCTGATCCGGTGCTGATACAATTAAGAAGAGATTTGTTGATCCTCATCGAAGAATACGAATTTATGCTGAGTCACCTGGAGGAAGCTGATGGTATTCATATTCAAATAAAAAGTACCTTACTTGAAAACCCTCGGGCTGGACGATCTGTTGCTGCCAGCTACGCTGTTGAGCTTGCACTTGAGCTGGTGAACCACATTGCATCGCAGGAAGATCAATATGCATTTAAAAAAGAATTAAACGTAGATGGTAAAGGTGCTTATATCTTTGACTTGATGGATTCCTATACTGAAAGCATGGCGGTATATAAGTTGCTACAAGAAAAGACTCTGGAGACAACAGATCAGCAATTTATTTTAAACACCTTGAGTAACAGGACCATATGGCAGGACTTTAAATTTCATCTCGGCAGGTTTTTTAGATGGATTGGTCACGAGGAGCTAGCTGTTTCACTGCAAATGATAAATATCGAAACTGCCGGACCAACAGAAGAAAATTTAGTGGAATAATCTAAGGTTTAATTATAGATTTTTGAGTAGAGAGTTTATCGTTATCCGTCTTGCATAAAGGCAAACCGCTAATTGTTTTGATGTTACGGATACATTCCTTATTCTGATTTCCCCCAGGGATAATCATTGTTTTACAAAAGGATAAGCGACTAAATCTATAACATGTTGATAAGATTGAAGATATTACTTAAGAAAGTTGATGAAAATAAATAATAATTTTTCTAAAAATAATTTGTTGTATTTATGAAACAAATAGACAAATTTGCTAAAAATATAATTATAATTAAAGTACATTAGACGTGTTATCAAATATTAAAAAATGAAGTAAGTATGGTTTTTTTGTTTGTAAACAGGCAATTGAAGATAAACGGAATATAATCGCTAGCCTGTATACTAAGTTTATAGAATTAAAAATATTGATTGGGTGGATTTATTATAAGTAAGGTTTTAACTTCTCATAAATCAACGGGGGTGCTAAATGATTAAGAGGGTGATAAACGTTCATTCCAGTTGAATAGGAAACTTAAATTGTGAACGATTGTAATTCAATCGATTTAGAAATTATTTTTGTTGTTGTATCAGTAAGGTGTGATTTTGACTAGCGCAAGGAGGTTGTAAAACTTCCAAGCTGTCTGAAACACACATATTTAATAACCAAGTAAAATTTAGGAGGGTAGTCATGACTTTTGTAAATAACCGCCACAGGCGAAATATAAACTATATATTTTATAGTTTAATCACCGCCCTGTTATTGGGTTCTACACCGGCATGGGCACAAAATGTGCTGGAAGAAATCGTAGTATCCGCACAGCGTCGTGAACAGTCGCTACAAGATGTGCCAATTGCAATTGATGTGATTTCCATCGATACCATCCAGAAAGAAGGCTTTAACAACCTCGAGGAGTTAACGGCATTTTCACCTGGTGTGTTCGTAAACGAAGGCGGTGACCAGGGCTCTGATACCTTCATTCGTGGTTTTGGAACGGTAGGACGTAACTGGGCCAATGACTCAGCGATCCCTATGTTTCTGGACAACGTCAACCTGGGGCAGGGCTCCATGGGCGCCATTGCCTTTATGGATACGCAACGTGTGGAAATCCTCAAAGGCCCACAGCCTATTCACTTTGGCCTGAACGCCACCGGTGGTGCTTTAAGTATCGTCAGTGCCAGACCATCAGATCAATGGGAAGGCTATGTCAATACCGAGATGGGTATGTATGGTGACTGGTCTCAGTACAAACGCTTTGGTAACTCAGAGTTGGAGGGCGCTATCAGTGGCCCACTGACAGACACCTTGTCTTTTCGACTGGCGGGGACTTATCAATCTCGTGACGGTCATCTAAGAGACGCGGTGACAGGTTACCCCATGGGCTACCGTAATTTTATCGGCACACGTTTTTCCCTGGAATGGCGACCAACGGATAACCTGTCTGTCTACAGTAAGTTCGAAATCGCACAACAGCGTTGGGACGGGAATGTAAGCCGCGTGTGTCGTCGGGATGGTGAATACCCCAACCGGTTCGAGCGTAATGACGTACCTTCATTGGATCCTGTCCAAAGTGATCCAACTGCCACGTGGATAAACTATAGCCAGGGTGGGACCGGTTTTCAGACCCCACACCTGCCTGTGGATGCCTGCGGTCAGGGCGGCGCCTATGTCGGTCAGACCGCCTCCTTTGAGCAACCCACTGTTGGTGTGCGTACCCGTGATACAACAGATGGCTTTATGGATATCCGCCAGGCATCGTCTGCATTCCTTAACAATCTGGCCGGCGGGACCGTCGAAGCCAGCTCGGTCAATTTTGGTGACGGAGAGCGGGGATTCAGGAACAATGGTACTGGTCTGGCCCATGGCAATGGTTACCAGGACGGCCAGCAACAGGAACCCATGAATTTCCAGGTGGAACTCAATTACCAGTTTGATAATGGTATTGAAGTGGCCTGGACCAACAACTATATGGAGAGCTATTACACGGATGCCTCTGTTGGTAGAAATACACCCTATGTGGAAA
Organism: uncultured Gammaproteobacteria bacterium; assembly: GCA_943788815.1. GTDB lineage: Bacteria > Pseudomonadota > Gammaproteobacteria > Eutrophobiales > Eutrophobiaceae > Eutrophobius. The sequence goes on along the minus strand of CALSRS010000001.1, from coordinate 1,006,396 downwards.
ATATCCGTAACCGGGTTGAAGACTATCAGCAGAAAAGTACCGAACTGCGTATCTCCTCATACGGTGGTGGTACCATCGAGTGGATGGTGGGGGCCTTCATCCAGGATGAGAAATTGCACTTTATGACTACAGACTACCGTGCCGAGATCCGTTTTGGTAACCGCCTGAACGATAACTACCAGGATGCCACCTGGTCCAGTTATTTCGGTAATCTTACCTTTAACTTCTATGATGACAAGATGTCTCTCGATGCCGGTATCCGTTACTCCAAGGCGAAGAAGGACCCGACTCTCAGGAGTTATAACTCCTCCTGGATCTTTGATGTGACGCCCTGCCGTGGTGACGGTGCCGCCAACCAGGACAATAACTTCCGCGGTGACACCACCGACTGGGGCGGTCTGCCAGTACAGGACGTCACACCGGCGGACTGTGTGGCAGGTCTTGAACCCCAGGCAGAAATGATTGATGCGGAAGATGCGTTATTCCTCACCAATAGCCTGCAGAACCGCAACGTACAGACCAATAATCTCTGGTATGTGCCACGTAGCGGAGAAAGAGACACCCCGTCCACCTGGCGCGGTAGCTACACCGCCGCTGTAGGTATCACCCCCTGGAGCCTTGAGCAGAGAGGCACAGAACAGTGGGATAACCTTGCTGAACTAGGATCACTAGACGGCGTTGAGGCAGTGACCTCCTGGGATCACTGGGATCCGCAGATTGTATTGCGTTACCGGCCATTCCCTGAATTGTCTACATATTTCAAGTATGCCACGGCCTTTAAGGCGGGTGGGTATGACCTTGGCTTTGGTGGATCACAGCCTGATATGGCTGATGGCGGTGCTGGACTCGATGAATTGATTATCGATCCGGAATACAGTGATACCCTTGAGTTGGGTGCCAGCGGTACCTTCATGGATGGCAGTGGGCGCTACCAGGCTACCCTGTTCCGTGTTGACTTCGATGACCTTATTGCCACTACAGTAACCTCTGTGGGTACGGATAGTTTTAGTACCACGGTGATCAATATCGGTAAGCAGCGGGCACAGGGGTTTGAGCTGAGTGGTCAGTTTGCCGCCACAGATCAGTTGGAATTCGGTTTGAACCTGTCCTATCTGGACAGTAAGTTCACCTTCTTCCCCGATGCTAACTGCACCGAGCACGAAGTGCGAACGGCTGCTGAGTCAGGTTGTGAGTTTTTTGAAGATGATCAAACTCCCCTGCCCATTGGCACCGATCCGGATGATATCGATATTGCAATAATCGACCGTGCGGGACAAACTGCAGCGTATGCACCCAAATTCGGTTTTACTTTAACAACCGATTACTGGATGCCGTTTAAGGGCTACAAGGTGGATACCGGAGCAACATTGACGTATCAGACCCAGTACTATTCGGATTTTCGTGAGTTTGATAAGGCCAATGTTCAGCTGGGCGCTGCCGATCTGAACCTGCACCTGGGTATCGGTGACATGAACGATAAATGGCGCGTTGGACTGGCATTTAGAAACCTGTTGGAACCCAGAAATACATTCCGTCCGGAATATACCTCTGGCATAGCAGAATTGGGTACGGAAAACCTTCGAACCAACCAGGTCAGGTCCTTTGCACTGACGTTTAAATATAACTTTTTTGAATAAGTAGTAGATTAATTAACGGGGTATCCCTTTCAGGGATACCCCGTTTTTTTTGCCTTGCAGTTTAATGATTAATTTCCTGGCACTTCCCAGTAAAAAACTTCATGAATATAAAAATTCCCATTATTGTTCATCAGGGCCTGCTGGTAACGAAGCGGCCGCCAGTCACCCATGGCAAACATATGGGAAACTATTCGCGTACCGGGTTTCAGTTTTAACAAGGCGGGGCGAAGTTTTAAATTGACTTCTTCATTGAGGAACAAGGTAATTACAGTGGCCTGGCTTAGATCAGTTTCAAAAAGATCCTGTTCTATAAATTGAAGCTTGTCACTTACACCCGCTTCAATTGCATTTTGATTTGCTTTCGCTATTAGCACGGGGTCTAAATCAATTCCCATCCCGGTTGCCCCTCGTTCAGCAGCGGCAATGGCGATCCTGCCATCACCGGTACCCAGATCAATGACATAGTCATCAGCATTGACCTTGGCAATCTCCATCATGACCTCAACTAATTCAGGCGGGGTCTCTACATAAGGCACATCGAGCTCCACTGCGTTTGCATGAATTGTGATTAAATGAAAATTTAAAAAAAGCAAAAAACTGAAGAGTCTATATTGTTTATGTCTCTTGGGAATTTTCATATTTTCTTCAACTTATTGATAATCATGTAGGATAGTATGAATTAAATGTAATCGAAATGAAAACCTGAGGGACTATGTTAAATATTGTGAATATGAAGATTAAAACACTAATGGATATGCGTCTGTTTGTTGAGAATATTGAGGCATACAAATATATATTATTGTATGCGCTACTAGGTATCTCTTCATGCCAGTTATATGCAGCTGAACATAATCAAGATGCTACTAGTGAAAATGATGGCATAGTTTCTTATCCGGCCAGTTTCTTTCAGCGTTATCAACCCAACACTGCACTGGACATGGTCAATGTTCTACCAGGGTTTCAAATCGATGAAGGGGAAGATAAGCGAGGTTTTGGTGGTGCAACCGGTAATATTCTAATCAATGATCGCCGGCCAAGTGCAAAACAGGATCTAATCTCAACTATTCTTAACCGAATTCCCGCCAGCAATATTGAAAGTATCGAGGTTATACGCGGACAGGTCCGCGGTATTGATCTTGGTGGTTATTCCATTGTTGCCAATGTGAATTTACTAGAGGGTTCCGAGGCCTCAGTCCGCTGGAATCTGTTTGTGGAAAAAAACCTTCAACCTATGCCCCTGGGGCCAGGTGGTAGTGTCTCCCTGTCAGATCGTTGGCAAGAAGTGGATTACAATCTTGGTTTTGAGACACGCCGAATTATTTTTGGTGATGAGGGTAGCGATGAACTACTGGATACGGCACGGACACTAACGGAACGACGTACAGATGGCGCACTAAACAAAGGTTGGGAATTTTATTTAAGCTTGAATGCAGCGACGGAAATTAATGAGACCTTACTGCAAACGAATATGAAAATTGGTGATTTTAGTACTGATAGTGAACTGATTTCCAATCGTGTGCCACAGGCTCCAGGTTCAGATCCAAGAGATGAAATCTTTCTCGATGGATTGGGGATGCGGCAATTTGAACTTGGGATTGATGCCGAGCGGAATCTGACAGACACTTTAAACGGTAAGGCAATAGTACTCTTTACCCGACAGAGGGACAGGGAGATTTCCACACAAAGAACGTTTGATATTTTGGGTGCGCAAACCGCAGTTCGATCTGCTGACAGTAAAAATATCAGCAAGGAAATGATAGGCCGGGTAGAAATGGACTGGACGGGTATTGAAGACCATACCATCCAGGTAAACCTGGAGGGGGCTTTTAATACTCTGGATGGGGAACTGGAACAAATCGAAGATATGGGTGGAGGTCTGGTGAGCGTCCCTGTTCCCGGTGCCAATACGCGGGTTGAAGAGACTCGTGGAGATTTTGTCATTAAGGACAACTGGAATATAGGTCTCCTTGAACTGGTCTATGGTGTCGGTGTGGAAGTGTCCACCATAACCCAAACAGGTGATGCCGAATTGAAACGGACGTTTACATTTATTAAACCAGATGTCTTAATGACCTATTCACCAACTCAGCAACAGCAATACCGTTTACGAGTGGCCAGGGAGGTCTCCCAACTTAATTTCAGTGACTTTATCAGCTCAACGGTATTTGAAGATGATGACCTGGCCTTGGGAAATCCGGACCTTAAACCTGAGGCCACATGGACAACAGAACTAACACATGAAAGAAGGTTCGGTGAATTTACCGTCGTTACTGTCAGGGCATTTCATGACTGGATATCTGATGTAGAAGACTTGTTGCCGTTGTCAGATACCTTTGAAGCACCGGGCAATATAGGCAGCGGTCGCCGCTGGGGCATGGAGTTTGAAGGTACCTTCCCCCTGGACTGGATATCCCTGACAGGTGCCAGGCTGGATGTGAAAGCCAGGTGGCAGGATTCAACAGTGACAGATCCGGTAACCGGTGACATACGTGTTCTCTCCAGTAGGCAGGAATTTAATATACCAAGTGAATTTTCCTATTTAAGGAATGAAAACAAATTTGCCCTTGCCCTGGATTTTCGTCAGGACTTTGAGGTATCCAGGGTAGCCTGGGGATGGAGTTTACAAACCCGTAGCCGCCGCCCACTCTTCAAGGTCAACGAGTTTGAAGCCTTAAATGAAAGTGCCGAGGTTAACACCTTTATTGAAACTACAAGGTGGCTAGGTATTAAAGTGCGGTTTGAAGTAAACCGCCTGTTTGATGTCATTGAAACCCGTGACCGTACCTTATATACCGGTCGCAGGTCGCTATCGCCCATAGATGGGTTTATAGAACGTAGACGTGATGGGGGCAGGGAACTGGTGCTGCGTCTAAGCGGGACGTATTAGTCTGGTGAGGGTAAAGAGTAAGGGGTTAGGCGTGGGGTGTAAGGATGACTAAGTGAGTGTCGTCATGTTCATTAGAATCTCCTCGTCGTCATACTGGCGAATGCCAGTATCCAAATTAATGAGGTCCACGCGTTGCGTGGACATTGATATGATTAGATGCTGGTTTGCACCAGCATGACTAAAAGTAAATGTCTAAAACAATGGTCATTTTTGTGAAAGTCTCTTCATTAACAAGATGCTATTTTGGCAATAAACAATCATGTATATCTTGTTAATCCTGTCTATTCTTTTTTTCACTCACTCAAATACGCATTCGTCCCATCAAAGATACTGTTGGCCCATCTAATCCAGTGAGTGCCAGGATCAGAGGCATAGTCATCGTTGTAGTTACCAGGTGAGGTAATACCTGGTAATTCCGGTATCCAGTCACGCTTGAGGATTTCATCAGGGTCGCCGTAACGCGAGGCGATGGCGCGGACTTCGGGATCACGGCTGGCCATGATCTGCCCGTGTTCAATGGCCGTCACCCAGTTACCGCTGTCACGCAACCGCATCTGGTAGGTAGGTAACAGTATGTGGTTATGCATGGCATGGCCAATAGGCAGGTTATTATCCTTTCCAAACTCGAGAGCCTTTGGTGATCGTGCGGATTTTTCCTTGTCCTCTTCGGGACCATTTTTTACTTCCGCACCGAAAGACCAGTGTATAACACCCCCGGCATTTCGCTCAGACAGATTACTACCGATCAGCATTTCACCTGGGTGTTTAAAGTATTTTGGATTGGTCCCTGTCCCCGCTTCAAATAACCACCAGAACCCCGGGTTCTTCTGGAATGGCCAGGTGACATCATTAATATTGGGATAGCTTAACCATAACCTGAATCCATCACCGTACAAACCGCCGCCTTTGATTTTCTTAACGTAACCATCTGTAAAATGGATTTCCATTCTCGGGTGGTTGGAAGCATGGCTGTTACTCGAAGCGATGATGCCGTTTGCGGTGGTGACCTGAACGGTGGGTAACCATTTATTTTCCTGTACCGGGTATTCGATAAATGAGAAGGGATAAATACCTGAAGACTGGGAAGGGATCATGAAAATATGGCCCTGCAGGTAAGACCCCTGGCTCCAAATACTTGCCTCTTCCGGCGTCAGTTCAAAGAAAAACGCGCTGCCTTCAGGATCCGTTACCTCAACCCTGTCAGTATAAGACATGGGTTCGATCATCTTGCCTTCTATCATGCGCCAGACATCAGACGGGTAGGCCGGTACCTTGCTCATAATGTCAAAATTATTCAGGTAAGTGTAATTGCCCACCATTTTGGTGGCGTGATGTTTCAATGCATGCATGGCGAATGGCCGCCCACCAGTGCGCCAGAAGACCTTATTGACTTCAGGGTGTTCATCCAGGTATTTGACCACGGCAGCATTTACCAGTGACGGATAATTCTTGGCAAGTTGGGCTATTTCTTCAGTGGGATATTTAAATTGTGGCCACGTCGCATCAGCCAATTCTGGATCCTTTTCACGAGTCCAGCGCACAGCCTCGTCCCAATTTGAAAACGCCCCTGTTGTTCGTAAATAATTCAGTTCCTGCTGTCCATCGCCTGCCTTGAAGACATTTTTAATTTCCTGAATGGTTTCGAGATCAGCCCGGGAGATGCCAGCCAGTTCATATTCAAAGATGAAACGGACTTCCACTCTTCGCGCGTTAAATGCACGAGTTACTGCTTCGGTAACCATGGGGTCGGCGTGATGAGGTAATGGGATTAAAACAATATCACCAGGTTCTACCAGGCCAAGCGGAGCTCGCCCGCCTTTTTGGGATACGGCATACCGTGCCTGAGGCATCAATTCATCTATATTTTCTGGTTTCTCCAGATAGCCGGGAAACCTGGCTTCGGGAAAGGGTGTTTGTGTTCCGGGACCTATCAAGCCTATATCCTTGCGGCGTTGTTCCATATCAGCCGGGTTCCAGGGCTCATACACAAGGTTCCGTTCCTTTATGGTCATTTTTTGTTGCTCTGGCGACAGGTGATTGTCCGCATAGAGACTTGAGTATGAAAAACCGAATAGTAAAAATATTAACGGTATTCTAATTGCTAGGTTCATGTTATCTGACCTCAGGGTGATTAATTTGGCTATTCAAAAAAGTTGTTAAAGTAATCTTATTGGTTGAGCACTTGTGATTCAAACTTGCCATCGCGCATTCGGTAAGTATGGGGAAAAGTATCTGCCATTTTTTGATCATGGGTGGCGACTATGACGGTCTTTCCCTGTTCTTTTGCAAGTGAGATGAGCAAATTAGTAATAACTTCCATATTTGCGACGTCGAGATTCCCCGTGGGTTCGTCTGCAAGTATGAGATCCGGATCATTGACCAGGGCAAGGCAGATAGCGACACGTTGTTGCTCACCACCACTGAGTTCTTCGGGACGTTTATGACCTTTTTCACCTAGCCCCACGGCATCAAGTAACTCCTGGGCCTTTTTTAATCGTTCATCTTTGGGAATATCAGCCAGTATCATCGGTAATTCAAGGTTTTCTATTGCAGTCAACGAAGGCACCAGGTTAAAAAACTGAAAGATAAACCCGACCTTTTTGAGCCGGTACAATTCTGCTTCGCGTTCACTCATACGCGTGACGTCTTGATCATCTACAATTATCTTGCCATTGGTGGCATGATCCATGGAACCCATCAGGTTAAGCAATGTGGTTTTACCGCATCCACTGGGCCCCATGATGGCGATGGCTTCACCACGATTGATTTCCCAGGAGATTTCTTTCAATGCCTGGACCTCACCAGCTGCGGTGTTATATTTTTTTATGACTTTATCTACCTTAATCATTATTTCAGATTCACTCATTTAATTTCTTCCTGAATATTTTTATATTAAATATTAATTATCACTTAGGCCTTCACGAACAGATTTGTAAAATACCCATCGACTAAACACGATTCCAACAGTGGTGATGATGCCAAACAAAACCAGTCCAATGATGAATGTCAGCTGCGAGACATCGATGCGGGTCACCAGATATAACAGAATATTTTTTACTTCACGTAATTCCCAGACCAGGTTGGTAATTCCATAACCTACAATCAGAGATACCATTATTCCCAGAACAAGTCCGATGTAAGACGGTGCAAAGATCCCGGAACCGAAAAACCGTAGCATGTGTTTGGGGCTGGCGCCGCGTATGCGTAGCAGACCCAGGGTACGCCGGTCTTCCATGTAATTGGTATAGGCGACAGATAATATGCCAATAATCGCCAGCAACAATCCGCCAAACAAATAAATCTGTACGTTCTGTCTGGCCAGAAAAATATACATGTCACTGCCTATCTTGCTGATCTCTTCATTGAAGGTGCGTATGGTTGACGGCTCTATGGGCAATGAGCGAATTACATTTTGACTAACTTCATATGGGTCAAAGCCAGGTGTCACATCTATGGCAAACTGGACACCGGATATGAGGACATCCAGGTCATTTAAAGAGGATTGGTTAGGATCAACCGCCATGTAGGCATTATTGGAGAACAGGTAATTCACATAGTCCACTCTTGCGGTATCAAACGACTCGCGGTCTGTAACCGATACCAAAGGGCTGCCGGGTAAGTACCAAACGCCGCCACCCACAGTGGCATTGACCATATCAGTACCATTAGTCTGCCTGCCGAGTATGGTGGATTCCCCGGGCATCTTTTTAGTAAATTCAGCAACGGCAGGGGACATCACCACATTGCCATCAGCTAGCCCAGTCATTAATTCAGAAAACTGACCTTGCTGAGAAAGGGACTCTTCAGAGTACACCGCATTCATATATTCATCTGCATCAGGAATGAAATACAGCGGCAATCCATTAAATCCATAACCCGGCATATAAACACCATCGGAGACACCTTCAAACAGTGTCCAGGTCACCTTGCTGACACCCTCAGCATTTCCCATGGCCTCTATCAGTGACGGTATTTCTTGTTGAATGGCGCGATATTGTTCACCAACGCCACCACTGGCCAGCAGTTCGTTGCTGACAATATCTGATGCATTTAATGTCAGCTGAATATCCGAACCAACCTGTACTCGGGTCCCGCGTTCAATCTTATTATCAAACACCGCCGTCATGACGGTGGGATAAAGCCCGATGGTAGTCATCATGGCAACGATGAGCAAAAAACCGGCGACCCGTTGCGGTCGTGTTGCGATATGTTTTAGAGTCAGGTGTCGTAGTGATCCACCTATCACTGTGATAATCAATTTCAACACATGGTTCATGAGGGTTTTCCGTGACACCAGGAAAGTGACCAGTCCGTAAACGAATAGCGGGAAGCCCGCGAAGTCCAGTATCTGATCAAAACTCACCAGCCATTTAGATTCTGAATTGGCGGCGATGGAATAGCTGAATATCCAGCCAAAAATTTTATAGCTTCCCAGTAATAGTGACATGAAACCCAAAAAACCAAATTTGACGTTGGCTTGCTTGGATTCAGAATCCACCACTCTACCAGAGGCCTCAAGGGGTGAAATTCGAGAGGCATAGTTAACCAGTTTCCGACTAACAGCAAGCGCGACGCCCATACCAATAATAATAAATGTCAGCAGGATGTAAGGTTGCTGGACAACCAGTATCGTCTTGATGGGTAACATGCCACCTTCATAAAAGAAGATAGGTAGTAAGGTTCCCACCAGTGCACCGATAACTCCCCCCAATAGCGCCCCGGAACCTATAGATAGTTGTAAGGCGCGTCCCATGACTTTGCCGGGGACACCCCTTAGACGCATTAATCCAAATTTTCTGCGTTCATTCAGTAGTAACATGCCTGTCAGGTTTGCCATGAGTATCCAGCCGACCCAGATCAAGGGCAGGGCAATCAAGAGGCTAATCAGTCCTACCTTCTGTGCTGTTTCGTTCATCCTCTCGAGCAGAACTTTGATGGAATTATCGATGAAGACACGAGGACCAATCGCAAAGGTATTGGTTTCCAGCCTGGCTTGTAATTCATTTAACCTGGTCAAGGAGCCTTTGATGTCCCAACCGGAGACCAATCGGTCGCTATCCACCTTTAACAGGTGAATGATGTCGGGGAAATAATTTCCTGCTTCCTCATGGATATCATCATGGGCATGCTGGGTGACTATGCCCCTTGCCAATTCATCAAATGAAGAAATAATATCTTCATCATAGGGTGTCACTAGGATCGCTCCAATTTCAGGGATCAATGACGGTGAACTGGTTTGTTCCAGGAACCAACGATTCAGATCCTTACGTTCAATGCGGATGGTGCGTTCAAGCTCAAGATCAAAGACATCAAAACTGACCGTATGGTGGTCATCGGTTACGATCTCGTCTTCATGATGGTCTTCCTCACCAGAATGTTCATTTTCGATCTTTAGTTCAAATAGCTTACGGTTTTGCAGTTCTGCATAGGCATTTCCCATCTGGGCTTTGGTTCCAACCAGAACAAGCACGGCCTTGCCTTCGAGGGGGCGTATGCTTAACGGTAAAACAGAGGTATCGTTGGTCGTCAGTAATGACAACCAGGGCATCTTGATAGGTTGACCATCTATATATGCAATATCCTCAGTGGTCATGGAATTCCTGAGGAATAATAGGTTGTTGTGGTCACTGATACCGTCGGTTTGTCTTAAGGCAGAGGTAACTTCTGGTATCGCCAACACGTCTCCAGTTTGGTAACCAGAAATATCCCAGGCAATTCGGTCAAGCTGGTCTTCAACGTATCTCTTCAGGGCAAACCGTGAAGCAATATTGACCGACGCCAGGATCGATACGATTAAAAATGTGACCAGGGCAAAAACCGCAAATGAACGCTTGCCCAGGATTCTCGCAAGATAAAGGCTGTGACTACTCAGCTTACTTCTCCCTATTAATTTTAATTATTAGACAGGATTTACAAGATTGACAAGAATATTAATTATTCTTCTATTGATACATCATGAGCCAATTTTCTAATCAATTTTAACGGCAAATGATTAGATTAATAATGATGAAAATCCTGTAAATCTTGTTAATCCTGTCCATACAAAACATCTTACTTCCCAAGATATTGATTCGTCCCATCCTGGATACTATTCGCCCAGTTTATCCAGTAACTACCAGGATCGGAAGCATAGTCCTCGTTATAGTTTCCGGGGACGGTAATACCAGGTAATTCCGGGATCCAGTCACGTCTGAGTAACTCATCAGGATTCCCATACCGCGAGGCCAGGGCTCGAACTTCAGGATCAGTATAGGTCTGCACTATCCCATGCTCAATCAGTGTTATCCAGTTTCCAGTGTCTCTTAACCGGATTTGAAAGGTAGGCATTAATGAATGGTGATGCATACCGTGTCCCACTGGCAGATCATGTTGTTTTGCGAAATCAATCGACTTGGGTGACATCATGGTATTACCCGGCTCCGGACCATTCTGTATCTCAGTCCCAAACGACCAGTGAATCACCCCGCCGGCATTGCGTTCAGACAAGTTTTGTCCTGTCAGTATCTCAGCGGGATGCTTGAAATATTTTGGGTTTGTCCCGGTGCCCGCTTCGTATAACCACCAGAAACCTGGCTTGGTCTGAAATGGCCACAAAGCGGTATTAATATTGGGGTACTGCATAGAAACCCGCATCCCGTCACCGTACAGGCCGCCACCCTTGATTGAATCGATGTAGCCATCCTTGAGATGGACCTCTATCCTGGCATGATTGGTTGCGTGGCTATTGGTCGACGCGACGATACCATGAGTACGGGTCTGTTTTGGAACAATCCAGTTATCACCAATGGCTGGGTAATTAATTCTCGAATACGGATAACGACCGCTGGCCTGGCTGGGTAACATATATAGATGTCCCTGCTGGTATGAACCATCACCCCAGCTACGGGCTTCATCCGGGGTGACATCACCCCACATAACCGTGCCTTCAGGATCTGAGATTTCATATCGATCACTAAATGCAAGAGGGTCAATGATCTTGCCTTCCAACATTCGCCACACGTCCGCAGGTACGTTGGGGACCTTGCTCATCAGATCATAATGGTTCACATAAGTGTAGTTGCCAATAAACTTTGCCCCCTGATGTTTAAGGGATGATTTTGCGTTGGTCCGCCCTCCTGTTTGGTAAAAAACCTTGTCCACTTCAGGATGTTCGTCCAGGTAAGCGATTACTGCATTGGGTGTGGCGGTCCAGTAATTTCTGTCAAGTTCAGCCGTCTTTTCGTTAGGGTATTTCAGTTCCGGCCAGGTGGCGTGGTAGTAGACAGGATCTGTCTTCCTGACAAATTCCTTGTAAACATTAAAGTCAGGAAAGGCACCGAGGCGTTCCAAAAAGGCAGAGGATTCCTGTTGACCGTCACCAGCCTTGAACAACGCCTTGGCATCCGCAAGTGCCTGCATATCTTCTTTGGGGATATTCACGAGATCATTTTCAAAGATGATCCTGGCTTCTACCTTGCGAGTTGCAAATGCCTGTTGGATCGCCTGTTGAATCAAGGGATCAGCATTCCATGGTATGACGATTAATACGACATCACCGGGGTCTGCCAGACCCAGCGGTGTACGCCCACCTTTCTGGGCAACAGCCGCCATAGCCTGGGGCATCATCTCATCTATGGTATTAGGCTTTATAAGATAATCAGGAAAACGGGCCGGGGGGTAGTCATTTTGAGGACCTGGTCCAATCAGCCCCACTTCTTTACGTCGCGTGTCTAAATCCGCCGGGTCCCAGGGCGCATAGATAGCGTTGCGTTCCGCTGCCCTTTGTTTTAACTCAGCTATGGTCATTTCCTGAGCAATGACTGGTTGGGAAATCAGGCTGATTGATAAGATAAAGATGGTAAATTTACTATACAATTTCATTCCGTCCCCCGTGTTTTAAGTTATAAATGAGATGTCATATCCCTGACATTTCAATGTTAGCAAACAAAAGTTTATCTCAACTTAACATCAGGAAGAAATTATCAAGTGAGGAATAAATAAGGCATTGAAAACAATGAGTTAATGCAAGGAGAAAGATAGGAAAGTCCATAAATTTGAATATTTCCAGGTGGATCATCTAAATCAGAATCTATTCAAACAGACTCATTCTTTATACTGCGTCCTTGCAAAATACTGGTAGCTACTGATGTTCCATATGAGCAGTAACAGTATTAACCCGGATTTAGTGATAGGGATATCGATAAACTGAAAATACATCTCATATCCTTCTTTATGACTGACGATGGCTTCATGGTCGATCACATCCAGTCCAAGACCAACACTTAGTGTCCCTGACTTTTCTCCTTCACTTAATATTTCTTCTGATTTTTTTGAAATCGTCACATCAATGGCCGACGTCAATAATAAAAAAATCAGCAAAGCCGTCGAGGATAAAAAAACGGCTTTACTGGTTCCGCCTGCAATTTGAGATTCTCTTTCATCCCTTTCTTTTATTCTGGCCAACTTTACCAATAATTCTTGCCGGAGTTCTTTTGACATTACCAGACAAAAAGACAGTATGACTGCGCAGAGTATCCAGAAGGCACCATGGATCCCCAGCGCGTTATATAATAATGATGTAGTGGAAGAAGAAGGCGGGGATTCATCAAAATGCATAATACCCGCCCATACAATCAAGAATATAATGAGGGGTGATGCATACAGGACATAGTTAATAAAATATTTTAAATAGTTATTTTTCATTTTCATTCTCCACAAAAAAGATTGAATGAATATCCGTATCAAAAAAACGTGAAAGTTTGAATGCCAAGACCAGGGAAGGGTTATAATTTCCTTTCTCTATGGCATGGATGGTTGCACGTGTGACATTAAGGGCATCGGCTAATGCCTGCTGGGTGAGCTTACGTTCAGCCCGCTTAACATGGATATTGTTTGAGATTCTCAAACCAGAGTTAGGATTCGTCATAGAAAAAAATGTAAAGTATATTTTACAAAATGTAAAGTAAACTATACATTAAGTTTGATAAAGATATGACGTCAATTTATGTATTAGCAATTGCATAACTTATTGAATCTTATATACTAATTAACATTGTTGCGCCTGTAGCTCAACTGGATAGAGTATCGGGCTTCGAACCCGAGGGTTGCAGGTTCGAGTCCTGCTAGGCGCGCCAATTCAATAATATCGTGCTGTATTCCAACTAATCAACGCTATTACTTGTGGGTACGCCAATAGTCTGAGCGGCGATGCATGTGTGCTATTGCAAGTATTAAAATTTCGGTACCTGTGGCTTCATAGATAATTCCATACGGAAACCGTAGCGTCCTACAACGACGTATATTCCCGCTTAATGGAGTCCATGCGTTCGGGTATTGTTTGATTCTTTCTACGGATTTAAAAACCTCATCACGGAATTGCTTTCCGAGTCCAACGTTCTGGTCTTCGTAATATGCAACCGCTCCCCGTAATTCTGTGCGGGCTGGACGGAGAAATCTGACGTTCAAGTCCGACCAAGTTCAGCGAATATTTCGTTAGCAGGAAATGATTCTATTTCTCCTCGACGATATGCCGCCAAACGATCCTCTGCTTCTTTTACCCATAGCTTATCGAGTTCAAAATCGGGTTTATCCATACTGGATAACAATTCCTCGATCAACGAGGCACGTTCTATCGAGGGCAGATTCATAGCGTCATGGAATATTTTTTTTGCTGCTTCTGTCATTGCGGTTACCTTCATGTGGAGACTATGGCAGATTATAGTAAATCTTTCTCATGAATCCTAACTGTTAATGCAGATCTATAAATGGCTGTATATTCAGAGAAAATACGCATTTTGTAACGTAGCCATTTCGTAACTTATCGTGACTTATTCATACTAGTCTAGATTATGTTGTGGCTACGTTCAGGATTTGCGAGCGTTGCAAGGTGTTGATTTATAAAGCACCTGGATTCTCAGGGGGCATCTTCGAACCCGAGGGTTGCAGGTTCGAGTCCTGCCAGGCGCGCCAAATTTGGTTTTGAATATTTTTACTCTGGCCCTATTGAGTATTCTTGTTAGTTCAGTAAACCTTTGGATTCTAAAAATTCATCTGGCACATCAGCTTTTTTCCTGCCTGCAATAGCGAAGTAATAAAGTGGTATGCCTTCAATAGATAACCTGTGTCTATATCGTTCTATATGATAGACATCAAGATATTTTGAGAAAATTAATTCCCGAATCGTTTTTGAGAACCCTGATTCATCGCTGATATCAAAGAAGGATTCTTTTATATTAAATCCGATCCACCCCTCTGTCTGGATGATATTAAAGGCATTAATGAATGCCTTGGTCGGTATATCGCCAAATCCCAATGCGGCTACCGTTACCATGCAGTCACACTGCCATGAAGCAATATCTTCTTTTGTATCTTCATCTAACTTAGTGAAATCTTCGACATAGTAGGCATCGTATAGGCCTGGTCTGTCACGAATGGTGGCTTCATAAGCTTCCGTAATAATATCCACGCCTATCAAGCGAGATATACCATGTCTTTTTAGTTCCTCACCCATCATGCCGTTACCTGCACCCAGATCCAGCACGCGTAACTCGGAAAAGTTATCTTCAGATTGTTTTATGGCAGATTCAAGAATGGTTGCGACTTTAGCAGGAGAGGTGCACTTTAAGCGATCATAAAATATTTGTTCGTATAGACCTTGTACTTGATAAATTTCATCGTAATCATGAAATCTTATCTTACGTTGTCCCCCAGAACCTTGAAGGTAGAAATAGGTTTCGTCCTGTTTAAGATCGGCGGCTTCTTGTTTTGGAAATTGTATTCTGTGCCTTTTTAACATGATACTCCTAATTTAATTTGATGATATTTGGCCTAATGTATCTATAAAAAGTACAATAAGTGCCTGCATATCAGGAACACTCTTCGTGTAGATAACCAAGATTCTCGATGTATATATTCGATTCTGTGAGTAACAGATACGAGACTGGTAAATTTCCCTAATCTATACAGAACTGGTTCAAGTGTATGTCAGTTGCCCATTAGTAGCACATACTTATTAATAAAGTTAAGGAATGCGTACTATCCGATAGTAAATGCGTCTATAATACGCACCCGTTCTCTCCAACTTGCCAAACACAGCCAGGCAACTGATTTCAAGGTAAATATCTCGATGACCGACAATTACACACCACTTAGTTTTCAGACCATGAATCTAGGGGCGCCGCTGATGCAAGCGCTCCAGGATGTGGGGTATGAATCTCCCTCGCCCATACAGGCTGAAACCATACCATTGGTCATGGCGGGTAAAGATCTGGTAGGACAGGCTCAGACCGGTACTGGTAAGACTGCGGCCTTTGCGTTGCCATTGTTGTCGCGTATTGATCTTAAAAAACAATTACCCCAGGTATTGGTGTTGGCGCCCACCCGGGAATTAGCGATACAGGTGGCAGAGGCATTTCAAACTTATGCCAAGCATATCAAGGGTTTTCATGTCTTGCCTATTTATGGTGGTCAGGATTATGGCATCCAGTTACGGGCCTTGAAGCGCGGTGTGCACGTGGTTGTGGGTACACCGGGTCGCGTTATGGATCACATGCGCCGAGGTACATTGAAAATGGACATGCTCACTTGCCTTGTACTCGATGAGGCCGATGAGATGTTGCGCATGGGGTTTATCGATGACGTCGAATGGGTCCTGGAGAATTCTCCGGCATCACGGCAGATCGTATTGTTTTCAGCAACAATGCCAGATGCCATTCGCAAGATTGCAAAAAAATATCTGCGCGAACCTGAACATATTTCCATCAAGAACCGTACTGCTACGGTAGAGAAGATCAACCAGCGTTACTGGATGGTGAGTAATACACATAAGCTCGATGCCTTAACCCGTATCCTTGAAGCGGAAACAACAGATGGTGTCATCATCTTTGTACGCACCAAGATTACCACTGTGGAACTGGCGGATAAGTTACAGGCACGAGGCTATAATGCCTATGCATTAAGTGGTGATATCCCACAAAAGCAGCGTGAGCGCACTATTGATCAACTAAAATCTGGCAAGCTGGACTTTCTCATAGCGACCGATGTCGCAGCTCGTGGTCTTGACGTGGATCGTATCAGTCATGTTATCAACTATGATATTCCAAACGAAACAGATGCCTATGTGCACCGTATTGGTCGTACTGGTCGCGCCGGGAGAACAGGTGAAGCCATACTTTTCATTACGCCTCGGGAACAGCATCTTCTACGTCGTATAGAACATGCAACAAAGCAGAAGATCACTCGTATGGAACTACCGTCTACCGATATGATCAACGACAAGCGTATCGCCCGCTTCAAACAGCGCATAAGTGATGCTATTACTGGTGGTGACCTGGCGCTTTATCAGAAGGTGGTTGAGGACTATTCACTGGAAAACAATATCCCTGCTATTGAGATTGCCGCAGCCCTGGCAAGAATGGCTCAGGGGAAAGAACCCCTGCTAGTTAAACCCATGCCTGAATCGTCTAAACAAACCCGTGGCAAGGATAGAGATAAACGACAAGATACCAAGGGTCGACGCGAAGCCAGAGAGTCTAGTAGCTCACGTCTTGAGAATGAATCCTCACAAGGCACCAGGCGGCACCGCCCATCTCAGGCAGGGATGGATACCTATCGTGTCGATGTAGGGAAAGTGCATAATGTGCAACCAGGGAATATAGTCGGCGCCATTGCCAACGAGGCAGGTCTGGATAGCCGTCTCATTGGCCGCATTGAGATACAGCAAAATTATAGTTTAGTTGACCTGCCAGAAGGTATGCCCAAGGAGATCTTCAAGGAACTCAAGAACGTCTGGGTAGTAGGTCGTAAGCTCAATATCTCCCATGCAGATGATACTGAAGAGAAACGACCACCTCGCAAAGAAAGCAAGCCACCTCAGTTTGATAAACCCAAAGCCAGGAAAAAATCAAAGGGCAAGAAGGTCAGAGGGAATCCCAAAGACAAGGGTAAGCCTAAGCGTAAGAAAAAAGAGAGCTGACGTAGCCATTGCGCAGCATAATATGATTTATCTGGTTTGTTTTAATTAAAAGGGAACAGATTTAATCGACCCTCAATCGCATATCTATATAATTTAAAGCATCTTCCAAATGTCCTGCGTCTGGTCTTTTGTGTGCCATATCAGGGACAATAATGAGTTTAGAATTCTTAACCCCTATATTTTGATAGGCATCGTAGACCTGTTTTGTATCTTCCAGATTAAAATCTTCCGTGCCTGTCATAAAAACATAGTAATTATTTTTCATCTCATCGTAACTGGGCTGTGCGTCTTCACCCCAGTAGTTAACACCGCTGTTATAGATTGCACCTTTAAAGAGATTATTGTATTCAGTGGCCACCATACTGGCGACCCGACTACCACCGGAAAATCCTGACACGTAAATTCTGTCCGGGTCTATGTAATAGGAATTATTAATAAACCTGGGTGCAATGATGGCGTAGGCGACCCTCTGTGCAATGGCGATGTCATTACCAGAATCATTTGCCCCGATATAGATAAGGTTGGTATTTTCCATCACCACCTTCCATTCTTCTTCGATTTTTCCGCTATTCCTGGAGTTTATAAAGACCAGAATCCCTGAAGCTTTGCCAGGGTCATAATTCTGGGGGACGTAGACTTCCCACTCTATGGGATCGGTAATGGAAATTTTACTGGCGAATGACGGGGCATCGGTTTCGCCCATTATTTCCAGGACGGTCGAGCTTATTGTGAACTCACCTGTACGTTGGTTGGCTTCCTGTGCATTTGTTACAGGAATAATTATTGTTAATAGGATAAAAAAAAGAAAATATTTCATCTTATAACTCATGGTCTTAGACGATAAAAGCACAGGACTTAGTATGAACAATAAAAATATCTTCATCTTTCAATGAGTATTTACTTAGATTTTGTCTCTCAAGTGTAATCATCGGCTAACTCTGTTTGAATTTTTTATTGATAGTTTTAATTAGACGAATACCAGTCTTTTAGTCTTATATCGATCTCTTTATTACCAGCATCCACCAGGGCTTTGAACTGGACTATGTCCTGACCTCGGTGATGATAGGGATACATGATATTGGGTTCAAATTCCAACACCGCACTGGCGGCCTGGTTGATGTCCATGGTGTAAGGCAGATTCATGCAGACAAACGCAACATCGATACCAGTCAATGATCGCATCTCAGGGATATCTTCCGTGTCGCCAGAAATATAAATGGATTTGCCGCCTATAGTTAATACATAAGCATTCCCCCAGCCTTTGGCATGACGCGCACCTTCTTCTGGCAGGTTATACATGGGCACCGCCTTGACGGATATACCTTTTATTTCCTGAGATTCGCCATTGGCCAGGATGATGGTTTGGTCGGTATATTTATCCGGCAGTAATTCTGCGACAGCCAATGGGACGATGAATGTGGCCTGATTGGTATTTAATTCTGCCAGTGTCTCAAGATTGAGATGATCATCATGAGGATGAGATATCAGGATGAGATCTGGATTCTCTTTTGTCTTGTATCGTTGTCCTCCGCCATAGGGATCAATATAAATATCCAGGTCATTCCATTTAAAAACGATACTGCCATGCAAGATGGGATGAATTTCCAAATCACCTCGATTGGTCCTTATCCTGTCTGCATCGTTATTTAATTGCGCTTGAATGACAAATGACGGCAGAAAAACAAATAAGATAGCGAGAATATTTTTCATTAAATAATACCAATATTGTGTTGGAGTATAGACATCCTGGGTGATTTTCGCGATAAAGTCACCCGTCAGTTAATTTTACATAAAATCTGGTATTAAACGGCAAACTTTTAATTTTTATCCCTAATGATGTCTCTTGCTGTTACCCTCATTAATAATGAAAGTATAGACTTGGTTAATTGAGAAAATGGTAACTATTTTATGTCAGGACAATGCCAGATAATTTGACTAAAGCTGATTATGACCTCGTTATTATTGGTGCCGGAATAAACGGTGCTGCGATTGCCAGCGAGGCAAGCAAAGATAAATTGAGAGTCTTACTGCTGGAGCAGTTTGATAGGCCCGCCCAGGGAACATCATCTAAATCGTCCAAATTGATACATGGTGGCTTACGTTATCTGGAGCACTTTGAATTAGGATTGGTGTATGAATGCCTGTCTGATCGAAAGCGCTTGTTGAAGAAGTATCCAGGTCTTGTCAAACTGAAAAAATTCTATATCCCGGTGTATCAATCGACCACGCGGTCAAGCATGTTGATACGTACTGGATTAAGTCTATATGCATTACTAGGTGGATTGATTAAAAGTAGTCGCTTTAAACGCCTGTCCAGATCGCAATGGGATACATTGGACGGATTAAAAACGTCAGAATTGAAGAATGTTTTTCATTACTTTGATGCTCAGACGGATGATGCGAAATTAACAACCCGCTTGCTTGAAGAAGCTACTACTGCTGGAGCCAGTATCCAGTATGACAGTGAATTGATAAATTGCCATATCAATGAAACGGATGTGCAGATTTGCTACCAAAAGGACAATGCATCACACAAAGTAAGCGCAGGACTAGTGATAAACGCGGCAGGGCCATGGGTGAACCATATCGTGCAACGTTGCCAACCCGCCTTTGACCCTGTTGAGATTGATTTGGTATCAGGTACACACATTGAAATTCCCGGAAAACTCAATAAAGGAATTTTTTACCTTGAAGCACCCCAGGATCAACGCGCAGTATTCGCCATGCCCTGGAAAGGCCATATCTTGTTGGGAACCACTGAACGAATTTATGAGGGTGACCCTGGGAAGGTCAAACCAAGCGATGATGAAATTAACTATTTATTAGAAGTTTATCTACACTATTTCCCAGACGCCCAAATCAGTAAAAAAGATATATTGGCCAGTTGGGCGGGATTGCGAGTATTGCCGAAAAATAAAGCCAATCCTTTCAAGAGAAGCAGAGAAACCATTTTTCATAAAAACAATCATGAAAATCCTCGCGTCATTAGTATTTATGGTGGCAAGTTGACCAGTCATTATTCAACAGCGAGGAAATTGTTAAAGTTAATAAGCCAGGTTTAACGTGTATATGCGCTTTATTTTAAGATGGGATTTTTTTGTCCAGATTTATCTACGTTGACGAAAACAATATGGGTCTCAAACAGGAGTTCATCTTGCTCAGAATCTTCCTTGGAGTTAAAGACCTCGACTGAATAGCGGATAGATGAATTACCCAGGTGTGATTCTTTAATTACAAAGCAAAGTATATAGCCTATCTGTATCGGTTTTCGAAACACAACATTGTCCAGGCTAATGGTGACAAATCGGTTCCCAGGATAATCCAGGTTGGCGGTGATATAGGAAAATTCATCTATCCATTTCAGCAGGTAACCGCCAAATAAGGCCCCTTGGTCATTCATGAACTCAGGTAATACAAGTTTATAATGGTTCATTTTTTAACTCAACGCTCACGTTTGAGCCGTTCCAGGTAGGCCTTCTCCCATCCTTCAACGATCCTGAAATATTCTTCCGGGTTGATAAATGGATTGATCTCAGGATTTGCTTTGAGTCTTTCTATCTTGTCTCTGAGGTTAAACCAGTAGCCATGGGCGCCCAGAAATATATCGACTGGTAATGTTTTGGCAACAGCAAAGGAATAGGCAAATGCCTTGGGCATTTCAGGGTATTTTGGATTACCTACCAGTGGACTGTTTTGGTCCATCCGTAAACCACATAGCAATACCAAATCATATTGATGGCCATCTTCTTCCACGGTGGTGGTCCAGGTAGTGCAACCCTTGGTATGGCCCGGCGTGAAGTGTGCGGTGAGCGCAATATCGCCAAGACGGACTACTTGTTGATCCAAGATAAATTCATCTACTTTGCCTACATGCCACGGGTCTCCTTCCCTGAAGTCCGCGACACCTCCGGTTTCAATGACCTCAGCATCTGGCTCAGATGACATGACTGCTGCGCCAGTGACCTCTTTTAATAGAGCGTGTCCGCCGACATGGTCATGATGCGCGTGGCTACTAAGAATAATCTTCACATCCCTTATATTAAAACCCAGTTGTTCAACATTGGCCTGTATATCCGGGACAAATTCCTCATAGGTACTATCGATAATGATATGTCCAGCATCACTGGTAAAAAGGTATGAAGGGTTGTGGGAAGTCTTTCCAATGTAGTACACATTGTCGATGATATGAAAGGGCTCAATGGCCTCAATACGTTCAGCATCATCACTGCCAGGAGTTGGCGGTATCTGGGCTACAATATTGAGGCTAATGAAAACAGACATGATCAAGCCTAGTGCGCTATGAGTCTTAATATTTAAAAAAACGTTTGTCATTTTCACTCTCTATATTTCAGTTTTTATATTTTTAGTACTCTATATGAAAGCCTAAAGAGTAATCATAGGCGAATCAATACAATTATTGATTATCTGAATGTATAAAACATACCTGTTTGTTTTTGATACTGATTGTAGGTTTCCCCAAATTCTCTGACCAGTCCTCTTTCTTCATATCGTATGCCAATAAAAACGTAAAGCGTCATTAACAAACCCAGGACAAAACGCGTCATGGACATATCAGGGGTCGCCCAGAAAACCACCAGTAGTCCTGCCATCATAGGATGACGACTGTAGCGATACATGTAATGGTGATTGAATTTAACAGGTGTATATTTTTGATGATTAGCAAACATCCAGGCCTGGCGTATGCCAAACAATTCAAGATGGTTGGTGATAAACGAGGATACCAGAACATAAATAAATCCCAATGTGGCAATTGCCTGTATAGAAAATTTCACAATCGGATGAGAGATGTTCCACATTGTCCCGGGAATAGCTTGCCACGCCCATAGAGTCAGAATAATTAACAAACCAGATACCAGGACATATGTCGCCCGTTCCAGGTGTTGGGGCAGGTATTTTCTCCACCAGGTCTTGAATGTTTCACGGGCCATGACGGTATGTTGAATAGCGAACAGGGAAACCAGGGCGAGATTAATAGAAATAGCTATCATCACATTTTCAGGTTCAAATGCCGTCATTGCATAAGGTGCGAAACCTGCTGATGCCAGAAATAACCAGAAAAGAGATCCTGCGCCAATAGTGTAGGCGGTAAGGGCATACCCCAGCGCAAATAACTCAGACATTATTCCGTCTTCAAAATTACAGAATTGATCTTGTTTACTGAAAATATTGGTACTCATGGTATTCTCCTTTTTAAATTAAACCGACTAGTCAGTCTATATTTTAGGTTAAAAAATAACGGGATATACCCGTTTTATCAATAAACTTATATTAGTAACTACTTACTCAATAACAGCTCCAGATAATTTCTGAAATGACGAATCCCATGTTGCAGGTACTGTGGTTCTGAGTGAGATTTAGCCGTTATGATGGAACCTTCCACCACGGCCAGTAAATGCAAACTCAAGTCACGGGATGTCACCCCAACAACAGCTCTTGCTGCCAGGGCTGGCGCAAAGATATTAGCCAGACCCCTCTCAAAGCGTTTAAACATCCTGTCTATCTGGTCCATCACTGAGGGATAAGTGTCTCCAATTTCAATTGCCATGGATCCCAATAGGCATCCGTGTGACCAGAGTTCCTGACTACGATCTTCGATATAACTTACAAACGCGATGGCCTTTTCCACAGGATCTTGTATTTCTGCATAGGGACCGTCACTGACTATTTTCAGACCGGATTCAAGGTAATGTTCAAGTGAGGCAATCGCAATTTCCTCCTTGGATTTAAATGCGTGGTATACACTGCCCTTGGCAACACCAGCCTGACTAGCAATATCATCCACCGTGGTAGCGTTAAAACCTCTCGTGGTCATCAACTGGATAGTCGCGTCAATTACCTTTTCTTTTGCCGGTATTTTATTCATGAATAAAATATAGACTGACCAGTCAGTTTAATCAAGCCCAAAATACGAAAATTAATTTATTCATTAAAATTACTAATATTATCAGTTAGATACAATGTTAAGCAGGAGTTGGCGTGTTTGTTTACTGCGCTCTTTTGAGGTTTCTTATCCTATCCAGATATTCATTAATGCGTTGATTATTCGGGGCCACTTTTTGCATGGCCTCAAGTTGGCGTTCAGCTTCAGCATAATTTTTATTACGGATCGCTTCACGGATACGGTTTTCATATCGGTTCAGCATCGCCCGTGGGTTTCGATCAGATTCTGGTAATTGAGTACTCTCTGACACCTGGCGGCGTTGTGGTGTGTTTGTTATTGGGGCATCAGATGGTGGTGTAGGTATACGATCACTCTGTGTCTGTGGATTTATCGGTTCTTGTTGTTGGATAGGCATGCTGTCTGTTATCGCACTATTTGGCGCAGGACTTTCAATGGCACTGACCACTTCCTCTTCTTGATTACCAACGTTGCCTTCAAGCATTTCTAATTCGTTTATATCAAGACTCACAATCTCTTCATCTTCAGCTGGTTGTATGGTTTGTGTGATGGTGGATTGACTCTGGTTTACCGGTTCATTTCGATTTATGGCCCGTGAGGTAAACAGGATAGCAAATAATAAAATCACGGTGACTGCTACCGTGCGCCAGGCAAATGAAGATTCTGAATTTGCTACTACTGGTTTTTGTTCCTGGTTTGAAATGTTGATTGTGGGTTCATGCGTATCCACTGTCACTGAATTGAGATAGGGCTCAGTTTCTTTATCTTCGATTGTTGGGGCTTTAAGGGTTACTCCTGAAATAATATCACGCCACGCCGAAATTGACTGGGGTCGTTCCGTGGTTTTAAAACTCATCGCAGTATCAATGGCATCGAGTAGAGCAGGGGAATACCCTGCGGGTTTCATTTCATTGATCGGGACATAATTATCACGAGAATGTTGTAACAGTGATTCACTGCGGTCCATAGCGTTGGGCGGTGTTCGACCAATCACGGCTCGGTAGAGAGTCGCCCCAAGACCATAGATATCAGTCCAGGGTCCTTGTTTGTCTCCTTGACTGGAATATTGTTCAAAAGGGGCAAACCCTGGAGAGACCATGGCAGTTAAGTTCTGGGTATGCTCTCCCAGAGATTGACGGGCGGATCCGAAATCCAGTAGTACAGGTGTGCCATTTTCTCGAATAAATATATTTGCGGGTTTTATATCGCGGTGGATAAAACCAAATTCGTGGACCTGTTCCAAGCCCTCCAGTAACGGGTGTAATATCGTATTGATCTCATCTTCCGACAAGGTTTTCTGTTCTTTTAGTATCGCATCCAGTCCTCGGCCTTTTTCATATTCCATGACCATGTAAGCGGTATTGTTTTCGCTAAAGACCGTATAGACATGGACAATATTTTTATGTTTGAAACGGGCGAGTGTCTGAGCTTCACTAATAAACCGATCCAGACCCCAACGGTATTGCTCTCCGTGTTCGCCAGTCACTGGTTGAACAGAGTCATCGCCTTCACGAATGGCCATACCCGTAGGTAGATATTCCTTGATGGCCACGTCTCTTCCCAGATTCGAATCTTCAGCAAGGTATGTAATTCCAAAACCACCCTGACCCAGTATTTTAGTTATGACATACCAGTGAATTTGGTAACCCGATGGCAATGCATTACGCGATGTGGTCATTGTTCTATTGTATTCAATTTTACCTTGGCCAGGACAGTCATTTTATTATAGAAAAGTAAAGATGAGTACTTGCGTACAGGCAACCCTATTCGGCGCAATTGATACAGCGGGTAATGGAGGGATCAAAATCCAGACGCCGGGTATTTATCTCTTCCTCACAGATGACGCAATAACCGAATGCATCCTCATCGATTCTTGTTAAGGCCGCTTGTATCATGAGCAATTGTTGTTGCCTGCGCCTCTCGCCTTGTTTCGCCATTTGTTGTCCCTGCATGGCATCCATGCGAGACAATCTCCCTACTCGAGTTTGATCCAGTTCAACGGGTTGGGTTGATTCTTTTGCTGACACATCCATCTCCTGAATTTCCATTCGCAATTGTTTTAGTCGAGCCTTGAATTTTTGAACATCTTTGGCATTCATGCTTATTCTAGCCACCCACTCCAGGCGATAGTCGGTGGTGACTTTTCCGACCAGTTGCTTGGGTAATGAATGCGTTTGGGGATGATCCGGCTCCATACAACTGCTATAGCAAACAACATTAATATGCCGATGAGGATCGGAGGCCATATCACAGAAAAGGGCGCATTGGCCTGAAGAATAATCAGCGGGTTGGCGCCAGCCGGTGGGTGAACAGTTTTAGTGACCAACATCAAAATAAATGCCAGTACAAACGCAGTCACATAGACCCACAGGTGATTTCCAAACAGGTAGAAACAAACAATCCCACAGGCTATTCCAATAAAGTGCCCTCCAAAATAGGCACGAGGCTGCGCCGCTGGGGTAATGGGAATACCAAATAAGAATATGGCCGATCCGCCAAACGACGCCAGAAATATCGGTGCTGAAGGCGGATCCACAACCCACAAAACCAGACCCATGCCGATTCCAGCACCCAAAGCTGAGATAAGCAAACGGTAGGTCTTTTTAAGGGTGAGATTATATAATTCGGTTTTACTGGAATCTGTGTCCATGTATTAATATTTTTTCCTGATTCATTATTTACCTGCCAATGAATAAATTATGTGCACCCAATGATCCAGCCCGTCATAAAATGCCTTAATTGGAAATCGTTCATTTATTCCATGCGCATTTGATGGCTCCGGGCCGACTATCTTTGCGCTGCTTCCAAAGGTTGGAATTCCAGCACGGCGATATATCAGAGCATCGGTATAACCCGAACTCATGGAAGGCACCAATTGCATATTGGGGTAACGTTGATGTACCGCGGTCGCAATTGCATTTGTTACATCTTCTCGGGGTTGTGATACTGGACTGGCGATGTAATCGTCCAGTGGAACGATCTTTATTGAGTCATTAGCGATGATATTAACCAGCGTGTTCATGACTTCTTGTACTTGGGTGCCTGGAAATATACGGCAATTTACAGTTGCCGTCGCGGCTTGAGGCAAGGCGTTTTCTACCTGGCCACCGCGTAATAAAGTAGCAACACAGGTTGTTCGAATTGTATCATCATAGTCTTCATTTGCGAGGATGGTCTGGACTGCCAACTCATCTTCTGGATTATCTGCATATCGAACCAATGCCTCACCCAGGTCGCCGCCGAGTTGTTCGCCTTCAGCGCGATGTGACTGGCGTACTATGGCATTTGACTTGACCGGAAACTGGTAATTACGAATATTTAATATGGCTTCGGCCAGTTCATAGATTGCATTGTCTTTTCTGGGGCGTGCTGAGTGCCCACCGGGATTGGAGGCTGTAATTTCAAATGTGGCATAGGTTTTCTCGGCCGCCTGATAGTGATATGTCAGGGGTATTCCGGATTGAGCAAGCGACCCGCCACCGGAATCGGAGTTCAGGGCAAATTCTGCATCTACGAGGTCTTTACGATCTTTAACCAACATCCTGGTGGTGGCCTGTGTGGTTTCCTCATCACCTGAAAACACTAACAATAAATCACGGTTTGGAACAAAGCCCTGAAGTTTTAAACGGATAAAACTTTGGGTGAGATTCATAACACCATATTTATTGTCAGACGTTCCCCGACCAAGGAAAAATGTCTCATCTTGACTCAGGGTAAAGGGTTCATGATCCCATTCATCCGGTGTGGCATCGACCACGTCCATGTGTGCAAGAAACAAGATCGGTTTTTTATTAGATGAACCGTCTCCCTGATATCTGACGACCAGAGCGGCGGTTTCATTGACGGGCAGGATATGGATATTATTATCGCTAAACCCTGCCTGATTTAATTGTGCCGCCAGATATGACGCCATTTCCGGGACCTTGCCCTGACCTGACGCTGTACGAAATGAAATGATATTGCTATAGATCTCAAGTGCCCTGGCACGGTCTATGTTGGCGTTTTGCGCATAGGATATGCTCAATATGCCTATGCTTAGCATTAAGAATAAGAAAATTTGCTTCATAACAGAGGCGAGAAGATTACTCTTCCAGAAATGTATTTTCCGGCGTCTTGATAAATTGTTTACTTAATGGAATGAATGAGCGCATTTCTCCGTCTTCTATGTAGGCAAGGACCTTAATATCTCCCTCAGGCTGGTCATTCCAGTCGATGATCACCTCAACATTGTAATCGGCATCATTATAGGTTCTTACTTCTTTGCCGATTGGTTTTCCAGTGGCCATGGTATTTAGATCGCTATAGGGAATTTCCTTATATTTATCCAGTTCTTTGTTCAGAATTTCGATGGCTTCAGATATATCCATAGTAACACCACGCTAATTTATATTTATGTCTTTTCATATTATCAATGTATTTACAATCTCATTACAATTATAGCTTACTATATGTATATATAATTTTCTTAATTCTACGATAGATAGGTGAACCCGACTTATTATGAGCTTAAGTGAATGGTTGCTAAATTATGAGACTGTAATCCGACTGGGATCGTTTCTTGGGATATTTGTCATAATGGCAAGTCTGGAAACAATCTTTCCAAGAAGAAAATTGACCTTGTCCAGGTGGAAGCGATGGTTAAATAATATCAGTCTCGTTGTTCTAAATACGATACTCCTCAGACTGGTCTTTCCTGCAGCCGCAGTTGGATTTGTAATATTTACCGAACAACAGCAATGGGGGCTTTTTAATTATTACCAATTGCCATTTGTTCTGACCATCATGATATCCATTGTAATTTTGGATCTGGCTATCTACCTTCAGCATGTCATGTTCCATGCCGTCCCAGTTTTGTGGCGATTACACCGTGTGCATCACGCTGACCTCGATTACGATGTGACTACCGGGGCAAGGTTTCATCCTATTGAGATCCTGTTATCCATGCTGGTTAAATTTGGAGTAATTGGAATCCTGGGTCCACCAATGGTTGCGGTTGTTCTATTTGAAGTCATACTTAATGGTATGGCAATGTTCAATCATAGCAATTTCTATTTGCCTGAACGTTTAGATAGAGTATTAAGATTATTTGTGGTCACGCCTGACATGCATCGGGTACATCATTCCGTAGAGGATGATGAAACTAACAGCAACTTTGGATTTAACCTGCCATGGTGGGACCGGTTATTTGCTACCTATAAACCACAACCCGATGCAGGGCATAAGGAAATGACTATCGGCATACATCATTACCGAGACCCCAAACTGGTAGATGTATTGCCGGGTATGTTGATATTACCGTTTGTAGGTAAAGACGGTGACTACGCCATAAATCGGCGAAGCTGGGTAAAAAAAGATGAGTAAATAGTTTGTTTAAAGCCCACCTTAAAAAGCGTTCTTTAATTCTTCAAGTAAGGCAACATAAATGCTCTGGCAGAAATTAACAGCCTCTTCTGTGTTGGCATTCCAGGAAGAGGACCACTCCACCAGTGTCCCCTTGCCTTCAGGCGATTCACTTAGCTGGATCACACCAATATAGTTACCGACTTCCTCTTTTGAAACTGGAGAGGGGCCGTCATCAATAGAATAGCTCAAGCGATATTCATCAGGGTTGTATTCCACCAGGGTTTCATGAAAGGCCTCATTGAGGATGCGCTTTGCCCCAGGCTCATCACCTTTTAATTCGCCCACTTTTTCAATTTTTGTAATTACGGATTTAGAAAAGGGAAAGGCATGAAAATCTTTGAATTGATTCCATACTTCGGCAATAGGGACGGATAATATGACTGTTTGATAGGTGGATTGCATTGTTTTCCTTTCTAAATAGTTATTTTTTTACACTTCGTGGTCGTCTAAAACCAAAATTCTTTATTTCAATTTATTCCAGATTAATTCTCGCCCCAGACTTCACGGGCAGTATTGACTACCAGTTCCAGTTTTGCCCATTGATCTTCAGGCGTAATATTATTTCCATGTACCGTGCTTGAAAATCCACATTGCGTACTCAGACACATGTTTTCAAGCGGCATGTAGTTTGCTGCTTCATTTATTCTCTCAATTAAACTACTTTGAGACTCTAATTCTGGAAGCTTTGATGAAACAATTCCTAGTACGACGGTTTTATTATCTGGCACAAATCTCAACGGGGCAAAGTCTCCCGAACGTTCATCATCGTATTCGAGAAAATAAGCATCGACATTCATTTCATTAAACAATATCTCTGCAACTGGTTCATATCCACCTTGCGCAAACCACATGCTTTGAAAATTTCCCCTGCACAGATGGATGCCAACGGTAAGATCATCAGGCCTGTTATCAATTACATCATTAATCAGCGCCGCATAGGTACGCGGCAGTTCATTAGGGTCATCTCCTCGCTCCTTTGCCGCTGCTCGCATTTTTGCATCGCATAAATAAGCCAGATTGGTGTCATCCAGTTGAATATACCGGCAACCGGCAGCATATAACGCAGCGATTTCATCTCGATAGCATTGAGAAAGGTCTTCAAAAAATCCGTCGAGATCCGGGTAGGACTCAATATCAATGGCAGCTCGGCCGCCTCGAAAATGCACCATAGTGGGAGAGGGGATGGATACCTTTGGGGTTTGATTAACCTGAGATTTTAGAAAGACAAAATCATCAACCTGAATATTTTTAGTATGACGAAGTTTACCGGTGACACTTAATTTTGGTGGCGCAAAGCCCAACGTACCCTTGGCATCGGAACTGGCCTCAATATCACCTGTTACGGTCACACCATCAAGTTTTTCAAGAAAATCAAGATGAAAAAATTCTCGTCTAAACTCACCATCAGTGACCACTTTCATTCCCAATGACTCTACCTTGCTGACTTCTTCCGCAATGGCAGCATCTTCAACTGAACGTAAATCATCGGCAGACAATTCATTATTTTTGAATTTCAATCTCGCATCGAGTACGTTTTGTGGACGTAGCAGACTACCTACTTGTTCTGCTCTGAACGGGGGATTGGTTTTTGACACTTTCCAGCTCCTGTTGGTTTTTTTAATTATTTAATATGATGGAGATAATACCATTTATTGTATCTTTAAATTAGCTCGAATTGGTCTCAACTATCAGTGCCTTAATATTAGGATCGGTGTAAACAAGTGTGGTGAGTTTTAATGTGAGTACATGAAAGACATCAAAAATACGCTTATCAGTCAGTGTGGTATTTTTTGAATCAATAAAGGTTCTCGCATCACAAATTGTACGGTCGAACACATCGGCAAGATCAGCATTTAGCGTCTCCCGGTTTAACCAGTTTGATAGATAATCATCTGTATAGTAATCGAGCATTTCTCTTTGATCTGGTTCAAATTCAATCAAGGTTCCGCGGATAACCTGGGGGAGAATTTCCTTATGTAGGGTCTTCATGTGTGATTGAATAAGCTCGGACAGTGTGGCACCACGATACTGCTGTTTGATATTTTTCAGGTCCATGATTAAATTTTTATGCTTTGGAGAGAATAGTTAAGATATAGGGAAAGTGAATGATCGAGAATACAAGGTTCATGACTTAATGGATATGTGACTGGATTATCATATATTTCATTTTTTATAATATATACTTATGTCAACGCGTTTAAAAGACAGGTTTAATGTGAAAAAAATGATAACTTTTTTGAAGTTACTAATTGTCGTGTCAGGGATCATGCTAACGGCGTGCAGTACTCTGCCGGAAGAAAATAGTGTAGATGAACCTGAAATCTTGACCATATACCCAGATGGTTCAATGAAACTAATGGGCAGGCAAGTTGCTCCCGAAGATATAGTCATCTATCCAGATGGTTATGGCGGTGAAAAGGCGGCGATTAAATCTGGCCTGAACCCATTACATCCACCATTTTATCGTGACACCATCATTGTTGATCGCGTAGTAGAGGAAGAGGACTCAGACGACTAGCGTGTGTCTCTTTGTTTACAATGTGAGTTTGCGTCAGGAAAATAGTGGCGTATTTAATTTTATTGCTTTTGTTTGAATAGCCACAAGATCATTGCTGTTGAGGTGATAATGATTGACAGGTTCCACATCAGACTGCTTTGAGTAAAAAGCAATGCAATAATTAGAAAAGACAAAACAGCCCTGTTTCCCCAGCCTAGTCGATTAAAAAGCTGTCCCTCTATCACCCCCGCCAAAAATAAAAAGGCAATCAATACCCCGGTCACGTTTACCCAGTAGGATATGTCCGTAATATTAAGGCTTAATAATTCGGGTTGCGTGACAAAAACAAAGGGAACAAAAAATCCACTGATACCGAGCTTCATGGATTCAATACCGGTTTCGATGAAATCACTTTTGGCAATAGATGCTGCTGCAATGGAGGCAAAGCAAATTGGTGGTGTAATCATAGAGAGTACGCCGAAATACAGTACAAATAAGTGTGCCGGAATTTCATCAATGCCTGCCTGAACCAAAGCGGGAGCCACCAGACTGGCCATGAGAATATAAACAGCCGTCGTTGGTAGACCCATCCCAAGTATGAGGGCTGCCAGTGCAGTTAGTATTAATAATATGGCAAGATTTCCACCAGATTGTTCGACCACGCCCATCCCAAAGTTAAAGCCAAGACCAGTGATTGAGAGGATACCAATTATTAAACCTGCGATCGCAACCGCAGGTAAAATACTCATCATGCCGGCACCGGTGGTATCAATAATTTCCAGAATCTTTTTTATATTCGGTTTAACGGGAGTGAAGATAGCGGCAAGGATGCAAGCCCCGCTTGCAATAATTGCAGTTTTTTGTGCCAACAAATTACTGCTAAAGAGTAAATACAAAAGCAGAATTATGGGGATGATAAAAGGCCAGTATTGCCGGAGCGTTTCTTTTATGGAGGGGATGTCAGCTTCTTCATAATATTTAATTTCTTTACGAGTGGCCCTGAAGTGCACCTGTAAAAAAAGTGTGAAGTAAAACAATATTCCGGGTACTAGCGCCGCTTTTACAATATTTTGGTACGGCACAGAAATAATGTCCGCCATAATAAATGCCGCAGATCCCATAATGGGAGGCATCAACTGACCACCAGTTGATGCAACGGCCTCAATCGCCCCCGATTCCTTGGCGCTATATCCACTACGTTTCATCAACGGAATCGTGACTATCCCGGTTGTGACAACATTGCCAACAGCGCTGCCAGATATGGAACCAAATAAGGATGAGGCCAGTATGGAACTTTTACCCGTACCTCCTCGGATATTTTTCATTAGTGCAATCGCAAGATCCAAAAATAACTTGCCGCCTCCAAGTGTAAATAACGCTGCACCAAAGATAACAAAAGCGAGCACAGTAGTAGTGACGACAGCAAGCGGTGTGCCCAGTAGACCGCTGGGATCAAGAACTGTGTAGTTAAGTGTTTCATATAAACTGACTTCACGACCCTCTAGCAGTCCTGGAAAATGATCCGCGGTAAAGCTATAGATAAAAAACACCAACATTAAAATGAGTAATGGCCATCCGGATGTACGACGCGTGGTTTCACTAATGATTAGCACAGCTAAAACAGAAACAATGATCCCCGCCGTATTCTCCATATAGCCGTATGAGATCAAGTCTTCGTAACTTAATGTGGCATAACCAAACAATATTAAAGAAACGGTTGCTAATCCAAGGTCCACATGACTATGCTTTAGTTTCAGGTGTCGGCGGTTTTCACGTTTATGGTTAATAACAATAAAAATATCAGCAGTGACAAAACCTAACATGAGCAATCCTATTTGTTCACGCCAGATTGCCATACCAAGATATAATGTAGGAATATCAAAAACAAACGTAATGCCTAGTACGATAGTGAGAAACCGAAAAAACAGAGAGAGTGAATGTGTCACGAGTCCACCGGTCTCACTGGCATGATTCAAATTAGCGGTCAGAAAAATTTATTCCTTTGGAATTAAAAAATTTGGTCGCTGCCTTGTGATAAGGGATGAGATTGTCCGAAAAATTCATACGTTCCTGGGTCCAGGCCATAAAATCCTTGTTTTCATTGCTTAAGGATGAGTGCTGATCCCAGAGGATAGTGAGAACATCTTCAATCACATGATCAGGAACATGCGTGCTCCCTACCAGGTAATAATCGTATGACAGGAAATAGCCATCGCTACTGATATCGGCAACACTACCTGCGTTTTTCAAGACGATGTTTGATGCATTGAAAATATTCTTTTGTCTAGCCAAAGCGTCTGCAGAAGGGTCCATGCTCAGATAACGTATTCCTATTTTTGCGTTGGCTTCCAGAGCAGCAGGGATACCGGGAGACACACACAGCGCTACGTCTGCCCGTCCTTCAGCAACGGCCTGAACGGAACTAATGGGGTTGGTTACGGGGACCGTTCTGACGTCTTTTCTATCAAGATTTAAATTTGCCATTTGTGCTTGTGCAATCAATGCACACGATTTATGGGATGAGAAGATCCCTGTAACACGTTTTCCTTTAATATCAGCTATGGATTGAATAGGAGAATCCTGGGCAACGACAACCCCGGCGAGGATATCGTAGGCATTTGATACCAGTCTGAGATTGTCATTTGAACGTCTGAACTGTCCTGTCCCACGGTAACCCTGGGTCGCGTCATCTGAATTTATTAAAGCAAACTCTGCCCGGTTACTTTGGAGCATGGGGACAATCACCTGAGCCCCCCCATATCCCGCCACTATGGCTTTATGCTGTGTTGTACGATTGATCGCCGCGGCAAGCGTCACTCCAGCCCGGTAGGCCTTGGAGCCAGTAGGCAGGGTGATAATCTGAATATTTTGTGGATCTTCTGACCACACATTGAAAGAAAATACGAATCCTGCAATTAAACAAATAGATTTTACGAAGTGATTACCTTGTCGATTCATTTTTAACTCTGGCACAAAATAAAAAATATGGATTGAGGGTAGAATGATGAATACAGGGTGTCAATTGCTATCTCATCAATACCTAACCGTCGGTATTAATAAACACTAGCTGCCCTTAAAGTATGCCAATGTATTGTGTAGCTAAGCATCGTTCCCAAATCGGCTATTTATAATGTATAAAATGACTAAATTGAGTCATAAGGAGCATTATTTTTCAAAAAAATCCTGTTTGATTTGCATAAATCAGATTTTTTGGTCTATCCTAATCCATGAAACATGCAGTAATTTGATGTAGTGGTGGTTTAGGGGTAAACACTTTTTTGTTCCTGCCGAGTATCTTTTCCAACTGCATTTAAAAACAAAGTCCTAATTATAGGGGGGGATGTATATGAGTAGTGGTGTAGTTAAATGGTTTAATAACGCCAAAGGGTTTGGTTTCATTGAACCACAGGACGGTGGTGATGACATATTTGTACATTATTCATCAATTAAAAGCGAAGGGTATAAAACCTTAAATGAAGGTCAAAAGGTGACATACGAAGCAGAGCAGGGACCGAAGGGATTTCATGCAATTGAAGTCATGATACAGTCGGACGGGTGAGCTGCAATATATCAAGATATTTACCGACCCCGCAGTAGCGGGGTTTTTTTATTATAAAAAGGATTAAGCTTATGGCAATGTGGGAACAGGTATTACTGGGAGTTGGCGCTTTTATCCTTCTATTTCTTTTTTGGCCAGGTGCAAAAGCGGCAATGGAACGAAGCAAAGCAGCTGAGAATCCAGACTGGAAAGGGGCCTTGATCCCTATATTCATGGTTATTGTCTTCGTGATATTACTAATATTCATGGCGAGAGCATAAGAACACATATGGAACACTACAGCGATATCCTCTCTTTTTGGTTTGGACATGGCGTATCAAACCTGGAGGTAATGAATGAAAAATCCAGTCTTTGGTGGAAAAAAGATAAAGAATTTGATCAAGAGATAAGAGAAAAATTTGAACCGAGCTTGATCCGTTTTGCCAACGGCGAGCTTGATGACTGGTTCAAAGAGCCACAAGGTGTCCTCGCCATGGTGATCCTCGCCGATCAGTTTTCCAGAAATATTTACAGAGACAAGCCAGGCGCGTTTGCATTTGATTCCAAGGCCAGGTTACTGGTCCATGACGGAATTAATAAAGGAACTGACACACAGTTACGCTTAATCGAACAGGTTTTTTTCAATATGCCATTGATGCACTCGGAAGCGATGGAAGATCATATATTATCTATCTCTCAATTTGAAAAAATTGTAGGCAAGGCCCAGGGTGAAGAAATTAATCGATTACAGGGAAACGTGAAATATGCCATTGCACACAAGGACATCATCGAAAGGTTCGGCCGGTATCCACATCGAAATGCCATATTAGGCAGAGACTCCACGCCCGAGGAAATTGAATTTCTTGGACAACCCGGATCATCGTTTTAAATTTTGTGACTTGGTTTAAACAGTTTAATAGACAGGATTGACAAGATTAACAGGATTTGATTTTGCCACAGCGAAATCATGTGAATCTTGTGCATATTATTTCTATCAATTCACAGGCGTATTAGGAAGCTTTTCACAGACCTGCTACAATCCGCAGGGAAAAATAAGTGATCAAATAGGTGACACAATAGTGCAAGTAGTTTCAAAACAAGTAGTTTCAAAGAAAGAAACCTACGATTTTAACAAGCTGAATAAACGACTGCGCAGGAATGTCGGGTCTGCTATCCAGGATTTTACAATGATAGAGGAAGGCGACCGCGTAATGGTGTGCCTGTCTGGTGGTGCGGATTCGTATACCATGCTGGATATCCTGTTAAGTCTTAAGCGTAGCGCGCCTGTAAATTTTGAACTAATTGCCGTTAACCTGGATCAAAAACAGCCAGATTTCCCTGAACATGTTTTGCCTGAATATCTTGATGGGCTAGGTGTTCCTTACCATGTTTTAGAAAGAGACACCTACAGTGTAGTGAAACGGGTCGTGCCTGAAGGCAAAACCATGTGTGGGCTTTGTTCCCGCTTACGTAGGGGAATCTTGTACAGGTTTGCCAGGGAAGAAGGCTACACCAAGATTGCCCTGGGTCACCACCGTGACGATATTATCGAGACCCTGTTCTTAAATATGTTTTATGGTGGCAAACTCAAGGCCATGCCACCAAAATTACTCAGTGATGATGGTGATAATATCGTCATCAGGCCAATGTCCTACTGTAAGGAATCGGACATTAAGCAATATGCCCAGGTCAAGGAATTTCCTATCATTCCTTGCAACCTGTGTGGCTCACAGGATCACTTACAACGCCAGGCGATGAAACATCTGTTAAACGACTGGAATGCAAAATACCCTGGGCGAATCGAAACCATATTTTCGGCGATTCAGAATGTTGTACCTTCACATCTTGCTGACACCACCGCCTATGATTTTAACAATTTGGGGCAAACAGAAACACCTGATCAATCGACTAAGTCCTGGGCCTGACAGCCCAAAGGAAACGATGTAAATGGGCGATTTTAATCTCATACAGAAAATATTCATTTACGCGATACCCGTACTGTTTGCCATAACAGTGCACGAAGTAGCCCATGGCTGGATTGCCAGCAAACTTGGAGACCAGACCGCAAAAATGATGGGAAGGTTGACACTGAATCCCATCAAGCACATTGATCCGATCGGTACGGTGCTTGTGCCTATCATCATGTTACTGGCTTCACCTTTTATTTTAGGATGGGCAAAACCGGTACCGGTGGACTGGCGTAATTTAAAAAGACCAAAACAGGACATGGCATGGGTTGCCATTGCTGGACCTGTCGCAAATCTGGTGATGATGATCTTCTGGGCTATTGTGGCAAAAATAATCGTTGTCTCTGGTCTGGGTAATTATCATTACTCTGTCCCAGTATTTGCCATGGCAATGGTCGGCATCGGAATCAATATTGTATTGATGGTGTTAAATCTGATACCCATACCACCGCTAGACGGTAGCAGAGTGCTTAGTGCACTGCTGCCACCGCGTGCTGCGTATCAATTCAATCGTCTGGAACCCTACGGCTTAATTATCGTATTACTGCTGCTATTTTCGGGTGTACTGGGAAAATTCTTTTTTCCCGTCGTTGATTCTTTTAACAGCGCCGTTAAATCCCTGATTTTTTAATACCTCGTAATTTTCAGAATTTATGCCACCTGGTGCAGGTGCACATCACGTTGTGGATAGGGAATAGATATGCCTTCCTTATCAAACGTTAACTTCACATTTTCTGTCAGGTCCCAATACACTCCCCAGTAATCTCCAGACTTGGTCCAGGGTCTAACAACAATATTGACACTGTTATCGGCCAGTTCTGAAACCGCGATGACAGTTTCCGGGTCTTTCAATATCCTCTCGTCTTCATCTACCAGACGCTTCAGTATGGATTTAGCCTTGGCAATGTCGTCGTTATATCCAATCCCAAACACCAGATCGACTCGACTCTAGATCAGAAATCATTAACTTCAATTGATCTAAGTGGAACCAATACTGCTTTGAAATTGGACTTGAATTCACCTGTAACATTGAATAAGTCCTTCGACTTAGTGCTGAATTTTGGAACAGCGGAGCACATATTTAACGTTGCTCAGTTATTTCAAACGATCCATATCTATACTAAGCCTGACGGGCACATGATTCATGGTGTACCATTTAGTGGATGGGTGGATCATGGCTTTTTTAACTTTCAGCCAACTTTTTTTTGGGATTTGGCCGCAGCAAATAATTACTATGTTGAATTAGTAATATATGCTGAGTTAAATCCATTTAAAATTTTGAGGATCTCTGATAGGGATACTATATTAGCAATGGCAAATGCTGGAGAGATTGGCAAAAACTCCTTACTGTATTTTGTTTTGAGGAAATTTCATGAAGAACATGAATTTCGTGTTCCAATTCAAGGATACTATAATGGAAACATTTCTGACCAGGCGATTAAGGCATGGAAAAGTTTGAGATAAATTTTAAATCTAATTCATCTTTGCTAGTATGAAACAGGGTTTTTTAAGTACACGACTAATATTAAAAAACCAAGTCTCAACGGCCCAGATTGGCGGGGTGATCTGGACCGCGAGATACTTGGAGGGTCGAAGCTACTAATATGACCCTTTGGGATAGAATCGACATTACAACGATTTAAAGTTGACTAAGCAATCGTAGTCAGAAAGATAACGAAAGCAGATATCACAACGGTGAATAATATTCCTGCACAAGTTCCGGCGATTATGCAATTCACAATTATTGATGTAAAAGTACCTGAACATATGTGATTGGTGGCAAATGTCCGATCGATCATATTCATATTTGGGTATCCAAAGTAAGGGTAATGTTGACCCTGCGGTCAAACGATATACCGTCAATATCGGTTTCAACAGCACGCGCCTCTGATTCACCATAAGAATGGATAAGAATACGATTACTCTCCAAACCGGCTGCCAGTAGTGCCGCACGAACAGCCTGCGAACGTTTTGTTCCAAGCTGACGGTTAAATATCGATGTCCCACGTCTGTCAGCATAGCCTTCAACGAGTAATTTAATCTCAGGAAACTGTTTTACAAATTCTGCCAATTTGCGAACCCGAGGTGCCGCTTCATCATCTAAATCTACGCTTTCGGTTCTAAAATAGATTGCAAGCGAGACGCCTTCGCTTAATTCTTTTAAAGAAGTTATCCGGTTACGTGCAGCAACACGTTGAATTTCATTACCAAACTGCTCTTGCATTTCAGTAACCCGGTTTTCTGCGATGGTTAATTTGGTTTGTTTGTTAATTAAATTAGAATTTAATTGTGAAATTTCTTCGTCCTTTTTCTCATTGTTGCCACCTAGCCAGGCACCTCCGGCCATGCCGAGTATGGCGCCGGGAGGACCAGCTATCAGTCCGCCAAGTATGGCGCCGATTCCAATACCTGCCTCTGCTTTATGTTTAATGGTCCCTTTATGTATAGCCTGGGGGTCAGCATGGGCAACAATATTGAATAGGCATAAGATCATAATTCCCGAAAAGATAATTTTACTCATAGTATTTCTCCTTCAAATAGTAGTAACTAACAGTGATTATTAAATACCTCAAATAAGGAGATGCACGGGTTTGAAGTGGAATTCTAACGATGAATTCTGGCGAAATTATGGAAATTATGACGATTCCAAATACTTATCTGCATGAATGGTATAAAGTTTCTGTCACTGGTTAACGTGTCACACAGGATGAATTATGGGTAGGAAGATAGCACTGGTAGAAGATGAATCTGCGATTAGAAAAAATTACGCTGATGCCTTGACCAATCAGGGGTACAGCGTGATTGGACTTGAGAGTAAGGCAGATGCAATACAGGCATTTCATCAACACTTGCCCGAGTTGGCGATTATCGATATTAGTCTGGGAGATGATGTCGAAGGTGGGTTTGATATTTGTAGAATGTTAAGAAGTAAGTCCAGTACCTTACCCATAATTTTTCTGACCGCAAAAGATTCCGATTTCGATGTTATCTCCGGCTTGCGTCTCGGAGCGGATGATTATCTAACCAAAGATGTTTCAATTCATCAGATCCTTGCGAGAGTGGCGGCACTATTTCGACGAATAGATGCGCTTGAAAGAGAACTGGTAGAAGCAGATTTGCGAATAGTTGGGGATTTGTCAATTGATTCAACCAGCCTCAGCGTTGAATGGAAGGCAGAGAAAGTGACGCTTACAGTAACGGAGTTCTGGATTTTGAATTCACTAGTTCGGATACCAGGTCATGTGAAAAGCCGGGATCAGTTAATGCAGGATGCCAATATTTTTGTTGATGATGGCACAGTCACCTCTCATGTAAAAAGATTAAGACGAAAATTCGATGCCCTGGACGATCAGTTTGATTCCATAGAAACGGTGTATGGTATGGGGTACAGATGGAAAAAGTAACGGTACAGTTTATATATTTTCTTTATAATTTATGAATTGTGATTCGTAGCTTGCGACAAATATGAAGGTAA
This sequence comes from uncultured Gammaproteobacteria bacterium, assembly GCA_943788815.1. GTDB lineage: Bacteria > Pseudomonadota > Gammaproteobacteria > Eutrophobiales > Eutrophobiaceae > Eutrophobius. Next base: position 966,120 of record CALSRS010000001.1, on the reverse strand, counting down.
CGATAAAGACAAAATTATTATTTTTGTCCATAGCTGTTCTTAGTATTCCTTACGTGGGTTATCAGTATCTTCGTGAAATGGAGCAATACCTCCGCGATTCACTGGAAGCCTCTCTCATCGATACGGCAATCGCAGTATCAGGCCCCCTGCATAATAAGGGCGATTTATTTTCCACAAACGCACGCTCGGCAATCCCATCAATATTTGTTCATAAGCTGTCTCATGCGATACAAATGGATGGATATACTGATGACTGGATGTCGTATTTGAGTTGGTCGAATACCTACTCGCAAAATGAAGGCGATACTCAAGACGTCTTATCGTATAAATTCATCATTAGTCGTTATCAACAATATTACTATGCCTTGTTACAGGTCGAGGACCCTGAATTGGTATACCGGCTCCAGGATGACCCCGGGGCATTAAATAATGACCACATTAACTTGACCTTCACCACACCCGATGGCGACCTTAAGCATTACTTTTTTTCACCTAGCGCGCCGGGTGAATTTACACCCGTAGAACTTATCAGTATTAAAGATGAATATGGTGTTGAAAGCCGTGAATACAGTTATAGGACGAATGTTAGTGGATACTGGCGGCAAACACAGACAGGGTATAACCTTGAAATTCGCTTGCCGGTAACCGTGATTGGTGACGCTATGGGGATCGTAGTTACCGATGTTGATGACCCACTTTCTCGGACGACTAAATCAGTCGTTGGGACTTCAGGGAAACTAACCCACCTAAGCCCAGGAAGAATTCTACAATCTTCTCCCGAGGTTGAATCGATGATTGAAACCTACTCGCGTACTGAAGGTAGAAGGATATGGGTGCTCGATAGCTATGGTCAGGTCCTGGCGAGTACAGGGAATCTTTCCAGGGAATTGGCGGGTGCCTCCGTTAATTTACTCTATAGTCTGTTGTTACCACCCGTTCACCAGCGATTCAGTGATGACCTTTCAGGAGCCTCTCGATTACAAGGAGATGAAATTAGTAATGCCTTGAATGGAATCCTTAGCAGTCGATGGCGAACCTCACCTGATGAAAGGGCGATAATAGTCTCAGCTGCAGCACCGGTGATGATAAATAACGATATCAATGGTGTTGTGGTTGTGGAAGAAACGACATCACATATTCAGATCCAGCAACGCCAGGCAATGGCTTCGCTTTATAATAAATCTTTATTTGTATTTGTATTTGTCACGGCGTTATTACTACTGTTTGCAACGCGCTTATCAATACGCATCAGACAACTTGAAAGAGATGCAGCATCTGCCATAGACCAACATGGCCGTGTCGTTGGCAAATTCAGAACGAGTCATTCAACAGATGAAATTGGAGATTTGTCCAGGAACTATGCCGCCATGCTGGACAGGCTGAAAGAATATAACCATTACCTGGAAAACATGGCGGGTCGCTTGTCACACGAACTGCGAACACCCATTACCGTGGTGCAATCATCCTTAGAACAAATAACGCATGTAAACTCAGAAATTGATAAAGAGACCTACCTTGAACGCGCAAGAGATGGGGTTCATAGGCTGAATACAATTGTGATTCGTTTAAGTGAGGCGACCCGGCTTGAACAGGCGCTGCAAAATACAGAACGTCACAATGAAAATGTAAAAGAAATACTTAACAAGTGTGTTGAGGGGTATCGAGGCGCGTTCAGTGATGTTGAATTTCTAATAAATGTACCCGATAACGATGTATACCGAAATATATCAGCCGATTTAATTGTGCAGATGCTGGATAAAGTGATTAAAAATGCAATGGATTTTCAAACTAAAGAAACGCCTATTGAAATAACGCTGGAAACTAACGAGACTAACTGGTCAATCAGTGTTGTCAATTATGGTGAAACTCTCACCGATCTTATGGATGAGCAACTGTTTAATTCTATGATTTCATTTAGGGATAAAAAGGCTAAAAACGAACCACATCTTGGCCTTGGACTTTATATAGTTCGCTTGATTGTAGAATTTCATAATGGTTCTGTGACCGCCAAAAATTTAGCGAATGGCAAGGGCGTAGAAATTAAAATGGTGTTTGCTGATACATAGGCTTTACCAGTTTGTGATAGCAAGTATTGCTTGCGTATTCTGTGGCCTGGTTATAATTCCTGACTGGGTCAGGACAATTTGAAACACTGCTTCGTCCGCCATGGGGAGATACACACTGTTGCCATAGTAAGTATCAATCCAGTCAAGATAAGCTTGTAATTTTATTAATAAAGGCCAAAACGCGATTCCCGGTTCATCAGTCAGATCAAATACACTACGCTGATCAAATTTTTCCTGATTAATATCCCGGTATCGACCACTTAATCTTTCAAGACGATATCTGGAATCCAGTCCAGCGAGGGTCGCGGGTGGAGTCCATTTAACTATCCTGGCATCTATTTGCCATTCGTCACCATAAAGAACAAAGCTTTGTTCGTGTTCTTGAGATTCAGATGACAGGACCGCAAGGTACTGTTGAGGTCCCGATTGCCAGAACTGAATAGTGGCAATTGCTTCTTCTTTTGTAAGTCTTTGATAAGTATGAAGATTTACCGCAAGCATCATAACCACAACGCTTAAGCCTAGAAAACTCAAGGCAAAAACGCTTTGAATACAGCATCTTACAATTTTCTTCTTGTACAAATAATATATAGCGAGGCAGCCGAATATGATTCCGATGCACCCGGATATTAATACGGGAAGGTTCATTAACGCGTCGATTTTTGGGAGTTCATCAAGCATAAAATTAAATACTACTAGAAAACCGGTTTCCCAACGGTTTTGAATACTGTAGCATTTTTGATCTTAATAAGAATAATTAAATAGCCCTATATATAATAAATGCAGGGGGAAAAATGGAATTTTCATTTTAACTAATAAGTTGTAAATTTATGGCCATACCTGAAGAAAAACAAGCATACGCTGAGACTATCCGTCAGTTGATCCCGGTCAATGAATTACCTGCCGAGGTCCAAAATGAGATCATCAAAAATGCTGACCTTATCGAACTTAATAAGAAAGATCAGATATTTAATCAAGGAGACAGGGACGGTTACTCTTTTTACCTCATAGAAGGTGAAATCGATCTGGTCGCAAACGCTCAGGTCAGCAGTTCAATCAAGGCATCAACTGATAGATCTAAGTATCCCATGGCTCAGCTTCAACCACGGCAGTTTACAGGTGTTGCAAAAGTGAACTCTATCGTCATGCGAATTGATCGGAACAGCCTGGATAAATTACTGGTTGTGCATCAGGGGCAAGGGGAGTCAGCTGATGCGTTCGGTGATGGTCTTGGAGACAACACCTCCACCCTTGAAGTTGATATTATAGATGGTGATGAAAATGAAAGCGTGGACTGGATGACTCGGATGTTGCAGTCAGAAATTTTTGCAAGCATGCCGTCAGCAAATATGCATAAGTTGTTTGTGTTGTTGGAACCCATAGAATACAAAAAAGGTGACAATATTATTACCCAGGGAGAGACGGGTGAGCATTATTATATAATCCAGGAAGGAAAATGCGATGTATTGCGCCAGACTAAACCCGGTGCCAAGGAATTAAAACTCGCACAATTATCTGCGGGAGATGGATTCGGTGAAGAGGCCTTGATTACCGAAACTGTCCGTAATGCCACAATCAGAATGAAAACAGATGGTCTTGTTGCCCAGTTAAGCAAGGATAACTTTGTTTCCCTAATTCAGAGCTCGACACTCAAGGCTGTTTCAAATGAAAAGGCTGAGGAGATAATAAGCCAGGGCGGTAAGTGGCTTGATGTAAGGTTTAAAAATGAGCATGAGAGATCGCACATAGATGGCTCAATTCATGTCCCACTGAATATCTTGCGTATGCAGGCAGACAAGCTGGACCCCAGTCTACATTATGTAGTGTACTGTGATACCGGAGGACGTAGTTCGGCAGGTGCATTTTTATTAACTGACAGAGGGATAAACGCATTTTATCTGGACGGTGGTCTGGTAAATCACCCGGAACTTGCGCCTGATGATGAAGTAACCCAGATACCTAAACCACCACCACCAGCCAAATCCGATACTCAAAAACCAGCTTCTAGAGAAAAAGCCGCAACATCATCGGCAGAACCTGCTAAACATGATGTGAAGGCTCCCGTGCCTACTCAAGATTCAGGTGTTGAAGATGAAGAGATGGATCCCGAGATTATGGCTACGATGATAGACACGGAGCTGACACGGACCCGCATGGAGATAGAACGTGCAAAAAAATCTGATCAAACGGTCATTAGTAATCAGGAAACCGCTAAAAAGCTTGAAGAAGAAAAAGAACGCTTAAAGGCTGAGAGGGTAAAGGTTGAAGCGGAAGTCCAGAAGATGCGTCAGCAGGAGGAAGAGAGGCTCAAGATAGTTCAGCAACAAGCCGATTAGCAAATGCAAGAAGAAAGGAAAAAGATTGAGGACGTTTACGCAAAAAATGCTGAAGAAATGGAAAAGCTTGAACAACTCAAGGCGGATACAGAGGCAAAACTGAAAGTCGACAGAGAGCGTCTGGAAAAAGAAGCCGAGGAGTCCAGGAAAAACAAGCAGGATACGCAGAAGTTAAAGATGGAAATGGAAGCAGCAAAACAGGCAATGGAAGAGGCTGCGATCAAACAGCAACAAGCCCAGGAGGAGATGCGGAAAAAAATCGAATTGGAAGCCAGAAAAATGCTCGAGATAGAACGCCGAAAACTGGCTGAGGAGGTTGCCAGGAATAATATTGAAATTGAGACAGCCCGTAAAGAAAAGGCAATTGCAGAAGCAGCCCGGACCGCCGCCAAGGAAGAGGCGGAATTGATGGTCAAGGAAATGCAGGCGAAGCAGGATCAGTCCAGAGATGAGCAAGAGCAACGCATCAAGGAAGAGCGCATGAAGCTCGAAGAAGAACAGAAAAAAATACAAATCGCTATGCAGGAAATTCACAAAGCCAAGGCAGAAGCTGAGGCAATGAAAAGAGCGGCATTAGCTGAGGTTACTGCATTAAAGGTCAAACAGGCCCAGGAAGACGTTACTGTCAGTGAGGCGATAAAGGACCAGATGCAAACAAAGATTAAGTCTGCCCAGCAAAAACTGGCCTTGGCCGCAGAATCAGCTGCGAAGGCAGAAAAAGAAGAAGAAAAAGTTGTTGTCGCTCAAAAGGTCAACGAAGAAGACCTGCTAAAGAAAAAAGCAGAAGAAGAGGAACTGCGCAAGAAGCTACAAGCAGATCTTGCAGGGTTTAAGGAAGAGCTTGATGAGGCAGAAAGAGAATATGCAAATTCAACGACAACGCTAGAACATATGAAACGCATAAAAGAACGTGCTATGGCGGCTAAAGCCGCAGCAGAAAATGCGAATGAAAATTTGTTGTCAGATATCTCCTCTCAGTTGACTGACAAGAAATAACAAACTGCTTAGATTCACGCCTATCACTTGTGTCCGATGAAAGATGATGAGTTCTGGATGCGTCAGGCAATTAATCTTGCAAAGCGAGCTGAGGAAGATGGCGAGGTTCCGGTTGGTGCCCTGATTGTCATTAATAATGAACTAGTCTCTGAAGGATGGAACCAGCCAATTGCATCAATTGATACAACCGCTCATGCAGAAATACGGGCAATACGATCTGCAACATCTAAACTTAAAAATTATCGTCTGATTGATGCCACTTTATACTGCACTCTAGAGCCATGTGTTATGTGTGCAGGTGCAATTTTTCATTCAAGAATTCTTCGGGTTGTATTTGGGGCATATGATCTCAAGGCAGGCAGCGCTGGCAGTGTTGTGGATTTGTTCTCTAATCCTAAACTAAATCATCATGCAACTATTATTGGTGGCGTGATGGATCACGACTGCGCCGAATTACTAAAACGATTTTTCAAAGCAAGGCGGTAGTTATGAAAGATTCAACTGATTATATCCTTCATAAGCTGTCTGAAATATTAATCGACAAAAAATGGAAAATAGTCGTCGCAGAATCCTGCACAGGTGGTGGGGTCGCAAAGGCAATGACAAGTTTGCCGGGCAGTTCAGCCTGGTTTGATCGGGGAATGGTGACTTACTCCAATGAATCGAAAATGGAACTGTTAAATGTATCTGCCTCGACATTAGAGTTATATGGTGCGGTAAGTATTGAAACGGCGAATGAAATGGCACTAGGCGCATTGAATAATAGCCATGCACAGGTCAGTTTGTCAGTCACGGGTATCGCCGGACCCGACGGAGGAACGATGGATAAGCCTGTAGGGACGGTATGCTTTGCATGGACGGCACTCAACCATACTGTTTTAAATGCCATGATGAATTTCACGGGTGATAGAATAGCAATCAGGGAGCAGGCTATTATGATGGCAATTCAGGGTGTGTTCGAACTGATGGAGAAGATGGAAGATCGTCAAAATACATAGTCAGGCAGCTCTGAAAAAGCGTATTAAAATTTTATTATCCAGGGAATCAGTAAATTGAGGCTTTTTTATGCAATCTGGCCTGATGACCACACCCGTGAAAAATTAGCATCAATTTCACGCAATCTAAATGTAGGTAAAGTTATTCCACCGGAAAACCTGCATCTCACACTGTTATTTTTAGGTGATATTCAAGATGAGCTGGCTATGGCCATACTTAGTGGTACAGACACCATCCAATGTCCAAAATTCCGCCTTAAACTATCTCGATTCGGGTCTTTCAAGCGCTCTGGGGTGTTCTGGCTAGCCCCCGACAACATTCCAGGGGAGTTAATCACTCTGGTGAATAATCTATCAGAGCTGGCGGTCATGAATAATATCGCTGTTGAGGATCGTCCTTACCGGCCTCATATGACCTTGGCGCGCAAAATTAAGACCCAAATTCACCTGGAATCTCAGGACTTTGCCATGCAGGTGTCAAAATTCAGCCTGGTGGAATCAAAAACCCTGCCACAGGGGGCTAAATACAGTGTACTTAAAACGTGGCCACTTACCTGACGTCATTTTTGTGGGATAATTGATTGTTCAGTAAACCAATAACGTGGAGATTTGATCAATGGATGAGAAAAAGAAACAGGCATTAGACATTGCCCTGAGCCAGATTGAAAAACAGTTTGGTAAAGGCTCAATAATGCGTATGAGCGAAGACAGTATTGTTAAGGACGTCGAAGCAGTCTCAACAGGTTCCTTAGGATTGGATATCGCGCTGGGTATAGGCGGTTTCCCTCGTGGTCGTGTCGTGGAGATTTTTGGTCCTGAATCTTCAGGCAAAACTACCCTCGCATTACATGCTGCCGCAGAGATCCAAAAGGCAGGTGGTACCGCTGCATTTGTCGATGCAGAACATGCAATGGATCCAAAATATGCTGAAAAGCTGGGTGTGAAAATTAATGATCTATTGATATCACAACCCGATACCGGCGAACAGGCCCTGGAAATTACCGATATGTTGGTACGCTCTAGTGCAGTTGACCTGGTAATTATAGATTCGGTGGCAGCGTTAACACCCAAGGCTGAAATAGAAGGAGATATGGGTGATAGTCATATGGGATTACAGGCCCGCTTAATGTCACAAGCGTTAAGAAAGTTGACTGGTAATATTAAACGATCCAATACCCTGGTTATTTTTATCAATCAAATCCGTATGAAGATCGGCGTCATGTTTGGTAGTCCAGAAACCACAACCGGTGGTAATGCACTGAAATTTTACGCATCAGTTCGTCTGGATATACGCCGCATCGGCGCAATTAAACGAGGTGATGAAATAGTCGGTAACGAGACCAGGGTGAAGGTATTGAAAAATAAGGTCGCTCCGCCGTTCAAGCAAGTGGAGTTTGATATTCTCTACGGAGAAGGTATCTCCCGTGAGAGTGAAATAATTAGTCTTGGTACCTTGCATGAGATTATCGAGAAATCAGGCGCCTGGTACAGTTACAACGGCGAGAGAATAGGTCAGGGTAAGGAAAATGTCAGAACTTATCTCAAGGAGAATCCTCAGATAACGATGGAAATCGAAGCGAAATTAAGAGAGAAGGTCCTGCCTGATCTGAATAAAGTTGTAGAGTCGCAAGAAGAGGAAGCAGAAGCCTGAGTAGCGATGAAAAGCAGGCCATGGAATGTGCCATAGGACTTCTTGCCAGGCGCGAACATAGCCGTAAAGAATTAGGACAAAAACTCAGGGCCAGAAGTTTTAATTCAGATTGTATCGATGAAGTATTAGATCGATTGGCTGCAGAAGGTCTGCAAAGTGACCAGCGGTATACTGAATCCTATCTACGAAGCAGAATCCATAAGGGTTGTGGCCCCGTTCGTCTAGGGATGGAGTTGAGTGAACGGGGTATTGATAAAGAAATGACAAATAGTTGTATCGATGAGCTTGATATTAACTGGATGGAGACATTAACTTCTGTGAGAGTTAAAAAGTTTGGACAAAATCTACCCAAGGATTTTAAAGGACAGACTAAGGAATCACGTTTTTTACTATATCGTGGCTTCACCTCAGAGCAGATAAGAAAGTTGTATAAGGGTGAAGACTAAATGACCAGTAACGAAGTTAGAGCAGCCTTCCTGAAATATTTTCGCGACAAAGATCACGAGATAGTCCCAGGCAGCCCGTTAATTCCTGCTAATGATCCAACCCTGTTATTCACCAACGCGGGGATGGTTCAATTTAAAGAATTATTTCTTGGTAAGGAAGTACGTTCATATACGCGAGCAACCACAACACAGCGTTGTATACGTGCGGGTGGTAAGCACAATGATCTGGATAATGTCGGTTATACCGCACGCCATCATACTTTTTTTGAAATGCTAGGTAACTTTAGCTTTGGTGATTATTTCAAACGTGAAGCTATCGAATTTGCCTGGGAATTCTTAACAGTCTTCCTTGAAATTCCCAAAGAAAAACTCTGGATTACCGTTTATGAAGATGATGATGACGCAGCGGATATCTGGTTGAACTCCATTGGTGTGAGTAAAGATCGATTCAGCCGATGCGGTGAGGCAGATAATTTCTGGGCCATGGGTGATACAGGTCCATGTGGTCCTTGCAGTGAGATTTTCTATGATCATGGTGAGGAGATACCCGGTGGTCCACCCGGTAGTCCGGATGCAGATGGTGATCGTTATATTGAGATCTGGAATCTGGTCTTTACCCAGTATGACCGCGCTAAGGATGGCACCTTAACTGAAATCCCCAAGCCATCAGTAGATACCGGTATGGGTCTGGAAAGAATTTCAGCAATACTTCAAGGTGTTCATAACAATTATGAAATTGATATTTTTAAAAAAATAATCTCGTCTATCCAGTCACTGGAGGGTTTTGAAAATAGTGAAGATCTGACGTCCCAACGTGTCATTGCTGACCATATACGTTCTTGTGCGTTTCTCATTGCTGATGGCATCGTTCCCTCAAATGAGGGTCGAGGCTATGTTTTAAGAAGAATAATTCGAAGAGCGATCAGACATGGTAGTAAGCTGGGTTTTTCTGAACCCTTTTTCTATCAATTAGTTTCCTCACTCGCCGATGCCATGGGAGATATGGGCACAGTCCTGCTGGATCAAAAAGATTTCGTCGAAAAAACCTTGTTAGCCGAAGAGCAACGGTTTGCTGAAACCCTGGATCTGGGTTTGAAGCATCTGGAGGACGCCATTTCCTCACTGAAGGACAAGCTAATTCCTGGAGAGGTGATTTTTAAACTCTATGATACCTACGGTTTTCCCGTAGATTTAACCTCTGATATTGCGAGAGAGCGCAATCTTGAAATGGACTTGACCGGGTTTGAAAAAGAAATGGACGCCCAAAGAAACCGTGCACGTGCGGCCAGCAAGTTTGACATGGATATGTCAGCAGGTGATACCAACATTGAATACTCATCTGATTTTGTCGGTTATGAAAACCTGGAGGCAGAATCTGAAGTCATTGCGATACTCCACAATGGAAATTCCGTAGAGAGTATCAACAAAGGGGATAAGGCAGGAATTATACTTAAAGAGACACCTTTTTATGCAGAGTCAGGTGGTCAGGTAGGCGATACAGGGCGACTATTATCCGATGACGCTAATTTTAGTGTAAGCGATACTCAAAAATTTGGTGGGGCGCATGTCCATACAGGCAATCTACAAAGCGGTGAAATCAAGGTTGGTCAAAAACTTTGTGCAGCAGTAGATGCGGAACTCAGACGAAATATTATTCGTAATCACTCTGCAACCCATCTATTACACGCTGCCCTTAGGCAGGTGCTCGGGAACCATGTTAAGCAGAAAGGCTCATTGGTCGAAGCAGCCAGGTTACGATTTGATTTCTCTCATCCTGATGGCTTGACCACAGAAGAATTAATGCAGATTGAAGATTTGGTTAATGAAAAAATCCTGGAGAACACCAGAGCAAATACCGAAATTATGGCACTTGAAGAGGCAAAAAAAACCGGCGCCATGTCCTTGTTCGGAGAGAAGTATGGTGACACTGTGCGGGTCCTCAAAATGGGGGGTGAATTTTCAGTTGAGTTATGTGGTGGTACCCATGTCAATCTAGCGGGTGATATTGGACTATTTAAAATTATTACAGAAACGGGGATTGCCGCCGGCGTCAGACGTATCGAAGCGTTAACAGGTAATGCAGCCATCAGCTATGTCAGAGCGAATGAAGCAAAGATACATACGCTGGCAGGATTACTAAAATCTGATCAGGCAAATATTGAAACAAAACTTGGTCAGGTGTTAGATAAAGTCAAAACTCAAGAAAAAGAAATTAGCCGTCTTAAGTCGACCCTGGCAAGTAAGGCCGGAGGTGACCTGGCATCTGAAGCCATCGTTGTTGACGGTATTAAGATACTGGCAAAATCCTTAGATGACATTGACCAAAAATCATTACGTGACACCCTGGACCAGTTAAAAAATAAACTGGGTACAGCAGCCATAGTACTGGCTAGTGTCAGCGGCAATAAAATCACCCTGGTTGCAGGTGTGACCAAAGATACGACAAACAAAATCAAGGCAGGTGAGTTAGTGAACTTTGTTGCAGAACAAGTTGGTGGTCATGGTGGAGGCCGACCAGACATGGCCCAGGCAGGTGGAAATGACCCTGCTGGCTTACCCGGGGCCCTGGAAGGCGTCCCTGGCTGGATAAAACAGCAGCTAAATTGAATGAATACTTGTTATCCATTCAGAATTCGTTAAAATTCGCGACCTTTTTGAATGTTTAATACATAAACATGGCCCTTATTGTCGAAAAATTTGGTGGTACATCCGTAGGTTCTATCGAGCGGATCATGGCAGTTACCGAGCAGGTCCTGGAGACCCAAAGCGAGGGTGACCAGGTCATTGTAGTTCTGTCAGCCATGTCGGGTGAAACCGATCGATTGATATCCTTGGCCAAAGATATCTCAGGCAATCCAGATCCCAGAGAGCTTGATGTATTGATGTCTACGGGCGAACAGGTTTCCGTTGCATTGCTTTGTATTGCATTACAATCAAAGGGCTGTGTGGCCCGGTCTTTTACGGGTAGTCAAATCCGTATCCATACAGACAGCGCCCACAACAAAGCAAGAATTGAAAAAATCGATACTGAAAATATTCGCCAGGCGTTAACTGATGGACAGATAGTGGTTGTCGCCGGTTTTCAGGGCATAGACAGTGCAGGAAATATTACGACCTTAGGTCGAGGTGGAACCGACACTACTGCTGTTGCCATTGCGGCTGCAATGAAAGCAGACGAATGCAGAATATATACTGATGTCGATGGTGTATACACGGCCGATCCCAGAATCGTTGCGGATGCCCGTCGTATGTCACGCATTAGTTATGAAGAAATGCTGGAGATGGCGAGTCTTGGATCAAAAGTATTACAAATTCGCTCCGTTGAATTTGCGAATAAATATAATGTGCCATTAAGAGTGTTATCAAGTTTTACCAAAGGCGAAGGCACATTGATAACCGGTGAGGATGAAGAAATGGAACAAGCGTTGATATCTGGTATTGCTCATAATCGAGATGAAGCAAAACTGACTGTTGTTGGAGTGCCGGATAAACCAGGCATTGCTTTTAATATATTGGGTCCAATTGCAGATGCAAATATTGAAGTCGATATGATAGTCCAAAACGTTGGTGCAGATAGCACAACTGACTTTACATTTACTGTGCACCGAAATGATTATGAAAAAGCATTAGCGATCTTAAATAAGACTGCCATAGAAACGGGCGCGCGAGAAGTCAATGGTGATAACAAGATTGCAAAGCTTTCTATCGTCGGCGTAGGAATGCGGTCCCATGCTGGAATAGCGAGCAATATGTTTAAAGCCCTGGCTGATGAAGGGATTAATATACAAGTGATCTCAACTTCGGAAATAAAGGTATCTGTCGTCATTGATGAAAAGTATCTGGAATTGGGAGTGCGTACATTACACGCTGCATTTGGTCTGGAAAAAGATGGTTTTCTGGAAAAATAGCGTAATCAAAGTAATATTCTGACGGTTTATATGGGTTAAGATATTTCAAGGAATTACCTGATAGATTCTGTGTCTGAGCTTAAATAATTCAGCGTCTATAATATGAAATAGTTATTATAGAACTTACATTGAGTTACAATCGGATATACCAGGGAAAATAAGGAGTTAACAGCCATGTTAATATTGACACGCAGGATAGGTGAATCATTGATGATCGGTGACAATGTCAATGTCACAGTGTTAGGTATCAGAGGGAATCAGGTTCGTATTGGGGTCAATGCACCTAAAGATGTCGCAGTTCATCGCGAAGAGATCTACGATAAAATTCAGCACGAAAATGACGATGAAGGAAATAATCCCGAAGCAGATTAGAACAAGCAATTTAGATTATAGGTGATTTATAAATCTGTTCGAGATGTATGCTGATATAATTTTTGTATCGTATTAAATAAAAAAGAATTTGGAGAGATGGCCGAGTGGCTGACAAATCTGCCTGGAGCAGATTTGAACGTTGGAGCATAGCGACAACGGCCTCGAAGGGGTGGAATACATGGATGTACGGAATAGGGCGCGAAGGAGCGCACAAATAGAAGAGATATTTTTAAATAAATATTTTATAAAAGAATTTGGAGAGATGGCCGAGTGGCTGAAGGCGCTCCCCTGCTAAGGGAGTATGGGTCAAAAGCCCATCGAGGGTTCGAATCCCTCTCTCTCCGCCAGATATAACAAAGGGGCTTTCAGCCCCTTTGTTATATCTGGAAGAAAAAAGTTATTCGAACCCGAGAAAGAGGGTTACGAATCTCAATGCATTTGGAAGTGCAAGTGCCGCGAAGGCCATGGAGAAGGTGAGACCGAAACAGTCGAGATGCTGGCCTGGGCCAAGGGGCGGGTCAGTCCCTCTCTCTCCGTCAATTCCAAATAAGGTCCTTCAATAAATAACTTTCTATAAACCTTATAAGTGTATCCCGTCAAAGTGTAAGTCGTCAAAAGATTTGGGACAAAATAGCGTAAATATTAAGAGAGACTTTTAACTATTATAGTCTTGTTTCACTGATTTATATATATTCTTAAATTTTCCTTTCTCCTCTGTTGTAATGTTTCGTATTTGATAATGGTTCTTCTATCCATAATTTCATGATAGCGGCCAAAATACATATCTGCCGGCGTAATATTATCAAGTGACTCATGGTAACGTTCATGATTGTAGTATTGTACAAATTGCCGGATAGCATGTTCGAGTTCCCACGGATAATAATAGTGCTCCAGCTTCACGACGTTCTTCATGGAGCGGTGATATCGCTCTATCTTGCCTTGTGTCATGGGATGGTACGGTGCGCCACGGGTGTGTTGCATCTGATATTTACTCAGATAATCCTTCAATTCCGAGGAGATATAACAAGGCCCGTTATCACTCAGTAAGCGAGGTCGGTGTTTGACCGTTATCTCGTTGACTCCCGTGGTCTCAATCGCCGCATCCAGCGTCTGCTTCACGTCATCAGCTGCCATGCTGGTTGTTAACTTCCAGGCAATGATGTAGCGGGAGTAATCATCTAGAACAGTGGACAGGTAATACCACCCCCAACCAACAATACGAAAGTAGGTGAAGTCAGTCTGCCAAAGCTCGTTGACTCGTCGTGTTGGATTCTGAAACGAATCACCCGCTTGCATCAGGATATAAGCAGGACTGGTAATGAGATCGTACTGCTTTAACAGTCGATAAACGCTGGATTCCGAGATGAAGTAGTTGTGCTCATCGGTGATGGTCCAGGCAAGTTCCCGAGGCGATTTGTCAGGGTACTGTAACGCGAGCTCCAGACACTGCTCCTTCACCATCTCAGGTATCTTATTCCAGAACTGTCTCGGGGACCGATTATCTGGCTCCAGGCCCTCTGGACCATCATCCAGGTATTGCCGATACCAACGATAGAAACTGCTGCGGCTCACACCTAACTCGGCCAGAGTGCGTTTCACGGGTAATTCCGACGCCTCTACCAAGCGGATCACTTCCAGCTTTTCAGCTGCTGAAAGACTCATTCGTCTTCCCAGGTCGACTCCAAGCCAAGCACACTTTTTTTAAGTACCTCGTTCTTCAGCATGATGTCAGCCACCAGGCGTTTGAGCTGGTCATTTTCTTTCTTCAGGTCGGTCACTTCAGTGGAGTTTGCTTCCCGTTTTATATCGCCCGCCAGACGCTGTTTACCCGCTTCCAGGAACTCCTTACTCCAGCGGTAATACACGTTTTGATTCAATCCTTCACGGCGACACAGCTCGGCAATGCTTTCTTCTCCACGCATCCCTTCCAGTACAATTCGGATCTTTTCTTCAGAGGAATACTTCTTACGGGTACGACGACGTATATCTTTAACTAATTTCTCGCTATTATTGCTCATAATGAGACTCCTATTTATAAGTTTAACTTATCAGAAGTCTCTCTTAGAAATCAGCTCAATTCTGTCTCATATGCTTTGACGGGATACATACGCTATTCGATTGCGCACACTGGTTGTTGCAAATTGCGTCGCATAATGCAAAAAAAAAGTTGCAAAAACGCTCTAGCCTTACGGGTCATCTTCTTATTTGTTTTAATGCTGTATTTATGTTTTTTGTGGTATTCTTTTAGTAAGTTTTTTTGAAAAAATCGGCTTCTTTTCTGGTCAGGTTCAAAAATAAATAATTTCAAAAATAGGAGTGGTATATGGAACGGTTTTTAATTGCTCCTGCTTACAGGATTGTTCTTTTATTTATTCTTTTATTATCTTCAGCTAATGCTGATGATCTTCTTGGGTTATACCAGGAGGCACTTCAGGCTGATCCCAAATTAAACACAGCAATCTTTGATCATACCGCAACCCAGGAAGTCATACCCCAGGCCTGGGCTGGCTATCGACCAACGGCTACTTTCGAGGTGGATAGGATCGAAACCACCCAGAAAATCAAGCGCAGTGATAATGCTGTGTTTGAACAGGGTAAGACCAGCTTTCCTACCACCACGTGGACACTGTCGGTCAGTCAGCCAATTTTCAGGTATGCCAATTATAAGCGTATTGGTCAGGCAAAAGAAGAATTGAAATTGGCAGATGCGAAACTGATACAGGCACAGCAGGACTTAATACTACGGGTATCCGAGGCCTATCTTTCTGCCCTCGCAGCTGAGGATGAAATCAGTTTTCTGGATGCAGAACGCATCGCAGTAGGAAAACAACTGGAATTGGCAAGGGGCAGGGAACAGGCTGCGGTGGGTCGCTCAGTTGATACCTATGATGCCCTGGCAAGAATGGCATCTGTCGAAGCGGATTATGCTGCTGCGCAGGTTTTGTTGAGAGACGCTCAAGAGGCACTTTATGAAATCGTGGGGAGAGACGCAGACTCTTTAAATGCCTTGCAGGAAGAGATCACCCTGCGGAGTCCTGAACCCGCAGATGAGCAGCATTGGGTGGATGCTGCCATGAAACAAAACCCGGCACTGGTGGCCCAGCAGCATGCGGTTGAGGTTGCGAGTACGGAAATTACCCGCCAGAAAGCCGGGCATTATCCGACACTGGATGCAGTTGCACGTTATAACAATCAGGATACCAAAGGAACGCTGTTTGGCGGCGGTAGCGAAGTTGGGACCCAGGAGATTTTGCTGAGATTTTCAATGCCCTTGTACTCTGGCGGTGCGGTTAGTTCAAAAAAACGCGAAGCGATTGCCCGCCATAGTAGTGCCTTGCAAGAACTGACTCGAATCATGCGCGAGTCACGGCGTCAGTCCCGAGATGCTTACTGGAGTGTTGAGACAGCGGTAAAGAGAATAGATGCATTGAAACAGGCACTTTCCGCACAGCAGGCAACACTGGATCTAAGGCGTGCAGCCTATGAAGCACGGTTACAGACAGCCATTAGTGTGCTCGATGCGGAACGTGATCTATATGCCGTTAAACGAGACCTGGCAGGAGCAAAATATGATTATTTGTTGAATGGGCTCAGGCTCAAGGCGCTGGTTGGTATTCTGACTCCAGATGATCTGCAACAGATCAACCAGATGTTGGAGAGGTAATATTGTTCATAAAAAAACGTAATGGATGTGGGCCAGTTCAATAAAACAAATAACTTGTTATAAAAATAGTAAATAAAACTTTTAATAATTATTCATAAGGATGACTGGACATTAAACCAGTCAGATAAAAACACCTAAGGACATTTGAGTGAATATCAGCGTTAACGTGAATTTCAACTGTTTTACAAAGCCTCGGCTCAGGTATATCGCCAATTGCGAATTATATGGCTTGCTGATACTCAGGATTAGTTCAGGTTAATGTTAAGTCTCTCGAAACGAAATCTTAACTCTCGAAAAGCGGCAAAGCGAAAAGAGAATCTTCAGTTTGAACAGCTGGAACCAAGAATCTTATTGTCTGCTGATCTGGGCATTACGCTTGGCGATCTGGAAAATCATTCAGATATAGATGATAAACAGGTAATTGAATCGGAATTACAGCTTCAAGGGTTTGACAGGAGTGAATTTCAACCGGAAACCATAGCGGTTGATGACAGCTTGACCAGGTTGATTACCTCGCTGGAAATTGCCACAGATGACAGTGTGGAAGCAAACCTATCCGAACAGCAAGATGTTGAGGCGATAGAAGTTGCGCCTGCGACAGAAAAAACGTCCGGGGAACCTGTAACGGAAGAGCCGTCAGCACTGACCCCCGATGCCTTGTATTTCGCTGAACGGATGATGGCATCTGAGATTGTCATTATAGATTCAGCCATTCCGGAATTTGAAACCCTAATCAAAGAGATTGAGAAGGCTGAATCAGTCGATATTGATTCCCTCATTGAATCCGCAAGGATCCAGGAATCATCAGAATTATCCGAGGTAATCATTCCAGCAACACCCGACGAGTCTGATGTGACAGCCATCGATGGCTTTACCTTTGGCACAATTTCAGAGCAACTACAGACAAATGCCGACCGCGACATCAAGATATTCGTAATCGATAGCAGGGAAAATGGTATTGAACAAGTCAGTGGCATACTCGACTACTTCGAGAATGTTGCAGCAGTCCATTTAATCAGCCATGGTTCCGCCGGGGCATTGTTTCTGGGAAATAGCAAACTCAATGTACAGCAATTAAAAACTAACCAACAACAACTCAAGCGTTGGGGAAATGCCTTATCTGCGAATGGTGACTTATTACTCTACGGATGTAACGTTGCAGAAGGAGACTTGGGCCTTGAGTTTGTAGAGGAGTTAGCTGCGGCGACCGATGCCGATGTTGCCGCTTCCAATGACCTGACCGGAAATGCATTACTGGGTGGGGACTGGGACCTTGAAGCCACGATCGGTGTTATTGAGTCGCCCCAATTCTTCACGGCAGGTTTCGCTGGTTATTCCGGTTTGTTCGAGACTATCAGTGCCAACACGGTAATTGCAGAAGCCGCAGATCTCTTGTCCGCGGGTAATATAATAGATCTGTCCGCCGGTAACACTAATATCGTGGATCTTCGCCAGATCACTGGAGATTATACTGCGACACTGAGCCCTGGGACCTCCGGTAGCATTAAGCTCAAGCTTGAACATACAAACGGTAATTCTGCAACGTATGTGGTCAAGGCCGGCGATGGCGGACTTGAGACACTCATGGTTGGCAGTACGGCGGACTCCGATCAGAACATCAAGGTTATACTCAACAAAGTCGGCATCGGTGAACTCGATGCCCGTAACATACTGTCTCTACAATTCGCAATTGGTAAAAATGAAACCGACACCTTCGCCGCTGTGGGTACTGCCGGTTCGGTCGCAGTTAAAGTCAACGAGGCGGTACTCGATCAGCTTCATTTTGGTAAAGCCGGTTCCGGTAATATTGACCTTATTCTCTTAAAGGGTGGTCAGGTAAATGAACTGATCAAGGCTACAGACTTCCCGTCAGCATCAAAACTCAATATCAATTTGCCTGATGGTGCTCTCGATAGCAGCGACTCAAATCATCCCGCACTCATCAGCGTAATAAATTCAGACCCATTACGTATCCCCGGCATTATAAAATTCACCAACATCTCGGCCAGTGATTTTGGCGATATACGAGTTGATAAGGGTTATCATAAGATTGAATATGCGGGAAATATTTATGGAGGAGAAGATTCCGATATCGCAATTGGCAGTTCTTCTGCCCAGACATTTGAACTGGGTGCCGGCAACGACGAGATTCGATTCGATCCTAACTGGGGCACCGATACCGTCAAAGAGTTACCTGATGCAGGAACCGGCGATCTGCTGAATTTCTCTACTGTCGCTGCCAACCTTGAATTCGATATTTACCATTCAGCAGCTGCCGCCGGACCTAAGGGCGTTCAGGTTAAACAAACGGGAAGCAGCATAAATAAAATCACTGATGCGGCAAACATCGAAAAGCTGGAGGGTGGTAGTGGCACCAACATTTATCGCTTCCATGACTACTGGGGTTACTTCGATCCCGATCCCCCGGATGATAAGACACCCATACACGTCTTCACGATCGATGACTCCGCAGCTGGTTTGAACAAGGGTACCCTCGATTTTTCTGACGTTGGTATTGACCATACTCTACGGTTTGAACTCGAAGGAGACGGCGTAGTGAAGGTTACTGCAACCGTAGTGCGTCATGAGGGTTATCCATTCCAAAAAAATTATGAGTTTATTGTGAAAGCCAAGGGTATTGCCAATCTGGTTGGTGGTAAAGGCGTCAATACCTACGTTATAAAAGCCGCCAATGCTCTCAGCGGAGAGGTCAAGGCCAACACCCCGGTGGCGCCCGACCAACTCAATATTCTTGATTATTCGGAATATGAAAACATTGCTGCAATAATCGATTTAACCACAGACGATGCACCAGGTTTCAGTAAGTTTCTCGCTCCAGTTCATGAGGTTATTGGTGGTGGTACCGGGATTACCTTTACTGCAGATACGGACAACAAACAAACTGTAACCGGATCCTCAGGTGATGACTTACTTAACGCCAGCATTACCCAGGATATTCTTGATGGTTCTGTTGGTAATGACACTTTAAATGGTAGTACGGGGATTGATAAATTACTCGGTGGTTCAGGTCAGGATTCTATCTATGGGCTAGATAACGATGATTACATTGAGGGCGGTACTGGCAACGACACCATCGAACCCGGCGCAGGAAATGATCTTGTATTTGGCGGCGGTGGTGACGACATCCTGATTGCGGAATTCGATAGCAATATTATTTATGGAAATGCCGGCAACGACCGCATTGAAATCAAGGGCGGTATAGACAACGAACTCACCGGTGGTGATGGCGATGATACCTATGCGATCAGTGAAAACTGGGGTACCGCCGAAATTTTTGATGGTAAAAATGGTGGTAACGATACCATTGATTTTTCGGGAGTCACCACCACCTTGACCCATGTGCTGAATAAGGGCGCACTACGAACAGGTGATGGTATATTTACGCCTACCAATACCGACTCCTGGCAACGCAGTTTTACTGCGACTGGAGATTCCTCGGGCCTCTATACGGGTAGCAATCTGCTTGAAGTGCCAAATGTGCAGAAGATCAACCCGATACAGAACGTCAATCTCGGCAACAGTGCCTCTGGCAGCTTCACACTGAGCTACCAGGGAAATCCAAGCATATCTATTCAGTATTCCGAGGATAAGAATGTTCTTGCCGAGACCATTCAGAAGTCCCTGACCGAGCTCATTATCGGCAACGTATTCGTATCAGCCTTGAAGGGTGCCAAGATCACCGTAATGGCCGGCAATGCCAATGAGTTCCTGGTTGAATTTTTGAATTTTAATGAGCCTCCCCCGCTGCTGATAATCAATACAGCCGCCCTGAAAGATGAGTTTGACGCCGCCGTTACTTCAACCGGTGTGACCTTAACTAATGAAGTCGAGCTCGGAAAACTTAATGAGAAACAGCGTATTGATTTTTCACTTGCCGGTGCGCCCACTGGTACGTTCAAGATCGACATCGGTGGTTCGATTAGTGATGCCATTCAAATTGGTACCACCGATGAGGAGACACGGACAAATATTGATCAAAAGCTGGATTTGTTGAGTCAGAAGAACGGGTTTTTGTCGACGTTGACCAAGCTTATCTCCGATCCCAAGTTCACTGTTACGGTAACGGTTAGTGGGACGAATCAGTTTGATGTTCAGTTCAATGCCCCTGAGCTGAAAGACCTACCAGAGGTTATAATTCTTAAACAGGATGGTTCGAAGTTTGTTGAGGCCCCGGGTTTAGTCACCACCTTGCAGGATGGCAAGGAAGAATCAGGTCTTGCTAATATTGAAAACATCGTCGCCGCCAATGCGAGCAACCGTTTTATCTTCGGAGATGACTGGGGTGTGGAGACTGGCCCCGCGAAAGAGATCACCGTTGATACCAGCCTGGTTTCGGCCGGAGGTTATGAGCTTGAGATCGATTTCAGTAATGTAACTAATGAACTCAATTTTAAGTTTGAGTCTAAAGTTTACTCGGTCCAGGCACTCGATCATGATCTTTCAGGTGGTACTGTCCAACTGATATATAAGGATTCTGAAACCCTGACACTCAACCTTAATAGCCAGACTTCCGGCACCTTTAATTTAAGCATGACAGACCCGGATGGTGGTGCCACCCTGAATATCAACGATATAAAAATTGTGAGTGGTGTTAAGGATACTGCCTACAATATTGAACGCGCGATTGAAAAAGAAGTATCAAGTTTCTCAGTCAAGACGGGTGTGAGTGTGCGAGTTCTAGATGAAACGCTACGTACATTCAGGGTCACCTTCCACACCAAGGGTGTCACATCAAATCTCGCAGTCACTGCAGGCTCTGCTAGTCTCAATGTCGAGATCGCTGCACAACAGACCACCGCACAGATTAACTTTGATGCTGATGCCGCCACCGTAGCGGCGGAGCTTAACAAGCTGAAATATGCCAATGGCGAAAATCTCGATGTCACGGTCATAGATGGTCCCAGTGCCGCCCAGCGCTGGATAGTCAGCTTTGATAAGGCCGATACCACTACAGATGAAATCATCGCGCTCGAAATATCCGGTGGTGGAGCAGGCAAATCCGTGACATTACTGGACAAAGACGTGCGTACAAGCCTCAGCGTCAGCAAGATAGATAATTCTTCCAGTCTATTTGCGAACGCTTCCCCAATAGGTAAGTTGGTAGAGAAAAAACTCATACCTCAACCGACACATTATAACAAAGTGACCTTTAGCAATGTCGATGCCAATACCATTATCAAAGGCGGCGGCAATGCAAATACCTATACCCTGGGTAGCGGAGCAAGCTATGCCGGCACGCTCGAAGGTGGAACAGGTTTCCGCCCGGCGTCAGCATTACTCACGTTCAACAATCTTAAAGAGGCCAGCGGCCTGCAGGTACCACAGCTGCTGGTTACCAATACCGTTGATATCTCTAAGGTACCGCAGGGGAACGTCAAAGGGATCCCTTACTCCACCGGCTCCCTACTGACTTTGCCAGACAAGTC
Organism: uncultured Gammaproteobacteria bacterium; assembly: GCA_943788815.1. GTDB lineage: Bacteria > Pseudomonadota > Gammaproteobacteria > Eutrophobiales > Eutrophobiaceae > Eutrophobius. The sequence goes on along the minus strand of CALSRS010000001.1, from coordinate 944,239 downwards.
TACAATTGGTGCCACCACAGCAGTACGCGGTGATAGCGGCGTTGCCGTGCAAAGATTGATACTGCCAACTGGCGCCAGCTTTGGAGGCTTCAACCTCAACTTCGACGGCCAGACCACAGCAAGCCCCATTGAGCTGATTGCCGTCAATCCCGAGTTCACCGCAGCTAAAATCAAGGAGGGTCTGGAAACCCTTAGTAATATCAGTGAGGGTGACATCACGGTCACTCCCGGTGCATCGGATGGCATTTATGAAATCAGCTTTACCACGGCTGGTACCAAGCCCCTGATTACCGCCTCGTCCATTATCGTTGGGCGCACGGTGGAGGCGCCCGCGGTTAAAATCATTACCAAAACCGAGGGTGTAGCCGGAACACCTGGTACCCAGGAACAACAATATATCTATGTCACAGGCAAGACCGGCGGATTCAAGTTGACCGTGGTCGATCAAGCAGGCACGACCAGGAACACCACCAATATTGATCTGAAAAAGGTCGATGGCACACGTGCAGAACGTGATATTGATTTTAACGGTGACAAAACTGCTGAGGCTATACAGGCAGCGCTCAATGATGATAAAACCCTGGGTGCGAACGCTGCTGTTGTTGTATGGGAAAATGCCGACGCCCGTTTCCTGGTGACTTTCCAGTCGCCCCGAGATGTGCCAACCATGAAGCTGGAAGGTGACATTATATTTGAAGAGCTCGGTGGCGAACTTGTAGTGCTCGGCACACTACTTGACGACCAAAACACCCTCAATCGTTCAGTTACGCAACATCTCATTATTACCGACACCGCCATAGGTAGCTTCAATCTTACCATTGAAGGTAATCCAGTCGCCAATATCCCGGCTGCTGTGACTGCCAGTGCACTCGAAAAACTGCTGAAAGATAATATTGATATAACTAAGTTTGAACAAAACTCTGTGAAGGTGACTGGTAGCGGTGCGGCCACAGACCCCTTTCGCATCAATTACACAGCCAAGGCTGGTTTTATTCCGGCTGGCCTTAGTAGTCTGAATCTTTCTGGTCTAAGTCGAGCTACCAATGCACCCATCGCGCAGATAATCACCCTGGAGGATGGACATCCCGCAGCACTAGAGGCATGGGTCTTTTCCTTTTCGGGCATGGCCGATGGTGATACCTTTACCCTTGGCTACGGCGGCAAGACCACCAATAATATCACCTGGAACCAGAATCTCGACAGCGTATTACAGGCGATTAAAATTGAGCTTGGCCAGATTAGCGGCGGTTCTTCTGCCACCAGTGCATTCAATAGTTTTAAACTAAGCCGCGCCCTGAACGGTGACCCGGCCTTCACCCTGAAGGTTAATCCCATAGCTGCCGGCAGCTTAACGGTACAACTGGGTTCAGGATCGAGCGGGTCACATACCAATAACAAACTCAATGATGTCATCGCCGCATCTAACGAAAAGCAGGAACTGAAATTTATTGCCAATCATGGCAGCTTTACCCTCTCGATGGATGGCAGTGAGACCGATGCATTGGCCTATGATATCTCCAAGGCCGACCTTGAGGCCGCCCTCATGGATAAGCTCAAGCTTGAAGTCATTGCGACCAAGACTATTGGTCAAAACATCTGGACTCTTGATTTCACCGGTACGGATGCCGGTAAAGACTTTCCTACATTAGTATTGAATTCGGCAGCACTAAAACAAACACTGGCAAATGACAATGTCATTGCAGTAGAAGTCAAGGCTGGTGGGACTGCGGTCAAAGAAGTCCAGCACCTGGTCAATCAGCTCAAGTCCGGAGAATACCGGCTGGTCATCAATGGTATTGCGACCGGGGTACTCGATCATACCGCTGATAAGGATGCAATCAAGCTTGCCCTGAATACTGCGGGGGAATCACCCCTGATTGAAACTGTCGATGGCACTGGTACCAAGAATGATCCCTTTGTTATCACATTTAATACTGCGGGTGCACAGGTACCAATTCAGGCAATCACTTCCAATGATGTTAGCCAGTCCCTGTCGGGGTTCAGTGGTACTCTGAGAAATATAACTGGTGTTAACTTCGGATATGGCCTGAATGCCTTTGTCGGTTCAGACCTGTATATTGACAGCCTCTTTGAAACGGCTAATGGTGGTGGATTCAGTGCCGTCGGTGGAAATATCCTCAGCAATCTTTTCGGCGGTGATGTCTTTACGCTGAACAAGGGTCAGACACTGTTTGACTATCTGACCAAGCAACTCAAAACCGGCGGTACCAAGATCTTCGAGGGTACGGCCTTACTCGATGCGAGTAACCCGAATTCCAAGCTCGGCCAGCTGATGGCGAAATTCGGAGCGCTTACTGCTAATCCACCGGAGAGCGATGTTGGTAAGGCTGCTGCGTTCGTAGCTAAGGCCTTGAAAACCGAGGCACAAAAGCTCTTGCTAAAAGAGCTAAAAGCTAAGCTGAAGGTGGAACTGGGCAGTTTAATGGATACCCCGTTTAATCCGGGTGTTCATGTGCTTGCTGGACTCAGCGGTGGTGATACCTACAAATTCAATGGTTTCTGGGGCTTGGGTGCGGTACTTGAACTGCCCAATCCTATCCCATTTGTTGGTGATCTGACCGATGGTCAGGATACCCTGGATTTTTCGGGTATCGCCTCCAATATGCGCTTCGATATTTACGAGGTGACCTCACAGAACAAGGATGCGCTTGCCGGGCAGTTTCAGTCCCAGGTAAATGCACTTCAGGGAGCAACGGGGCCCAGTAATCTTTCTGATTTCCTCGATGTGGGCATGACCTTTATCATCGCCCGCGACAGTACCATCGCCGACTTGCCGATCATCCGTGATTTTCTGGCAGGCACGCCATTTTTTGAGGTGGTGTCCGGTAGTGTTGTGTTCGCCACCGATATTGAAAATATTATTGGTGGTAAAGGGATAAATACCTTTGTCCTGCATGACGGGGCAACCCTGCCCGGTACCATAACTGCCACTGGTCTCACCGGTAAAGTTGTGCTGGATTACTCTAAATATGGCGACCCTTCCGGCATCATCAAGGAACGGCAGGTCATCGATTTGCGGGGGGCCAATCACGGTCAGAACTTTACCCTCACCATCGATGACCCCGATAATCCCGGAACCCCCCTGCCGCCGACCAACAATATTGCCATTGACCTCGCGCCAACAACCACGGCTACTAATATCAAAACAGAACTAGATATCCTGCTCAGTGCGGCGGGCATCACGGTGGCGGTGGAACCCCTGAGTATCGCCGCCGGTGTATTTGAGGTCACCTTCGATTCAACTGCAAATCTTGAAAACTTGATAGTCAATGCCTCTGGGTTGGTCAATCCCGATGGTGAAGCTGTCTCACCCTTTGCCTATACCACGGTCGACGGCGGTGCCGACGCCGGTATCATCGTCGATGCTAGCACCGGTGAGCGCGTACTGATTCCTTCTATCACAATTCCCCTGCTTGGAAAGACACAGGGAATAAAACAGAACTTCGGACTTGCGCAGGGTTTCCTAGGCTATCGGTTTGGAGGTATCGGTGAGATCTTTGGTGATGCTGGCGTGGCCGATGATTTTTTCCGTAAACATGCGGTTTCGGGTCTGGATAATGTTATTGGCACTTCTGGAAATGATTTTATCACTGGCAATCGGGATGCCAATCTTTTTGTCATCGGTGCTGGTGGACAGGACACGGTCAACGGTGGTAGCGGTGCTGATACCATCAGTTATAAGGGCAATACCACGGGGGCCACCATCGTACTGGAATCAACTGGTGTATATGAATTCGATGATGATGGTGATCTAAAACAAATCGTCGATATCGGGAATGCCGACGGTGGGACGTTCAAACTCAGTTTTGAAGACGATAGTGGTGCCCTGAGTGAGATCGCTGGATATTTGGGTGTGACGGATCTTATCGGGAAACCTATTGCCAAGCGTATACTTACCACGGAGGTAATTTCATTTGATCCCGATGCCTCTGTGCTTCGTCAGAACATCGCCAATGCACTGAATCTTGATGGCGGATTTACCCATTTCAAAGATGTCGATGGAAATAATGTCACCATGCTTGAAGATGGCAGGGAACTCAATGTTGAGGTTACGGCGGGTACCGAGGCCGGAACCTTCGTCATCAGTTTCAAGACGCCCGATGGCACGCAATTCAAAACCGATTCTACCACCGAGATAAAATCAATCTCTCTTGATTCCAGTGGTCTGACCTTTGCTGCTGGGACAATTCTATCTCAGTATGGTTTTGCAAGTGGACCGTCGCCGGGTTCGGCGACCATCGAGGCTATCGAAACTCAGGTCGTCACGCTGGATCAGACCAATACTCTGGTTAATGGTGATATCTGGAAGATCACTGTCCAGGGCATCGACTACGAGGTCACTATCCCGTCCACACCACCCACCCACGACCAGCTTGCGCTGGACCTGGCCGCACTCATTGATGCAGCGGAGGGTATCACCGCCAAAGCCTTGAACAACGATGTAATTATCTCGAATATCCTGGGCGGTTTACCTAATGCAAGCATTGACGGGGCACAAGGATCTATCTCAGTACTAAACAGCGCCTCCACGACACTCATCGCGCTACAGGGCACACCGGTGGTGGGTGATACCTGGGTCATCACGGTTGATATAGAGGACTTCACGCATCCTGTAGCCACGGTCAATCTCGCCGATACCCTTGCCGGCCTTGCATCTGAAATAAATATGAGCGGTGATGTGGTGGCAATGGTTGAGGGTCTGAGCATTGTCATGGTGAAACCGGGTGCGACCGTTGTTCCTGTGATTGAGACGCGCATTGAACCTGTTATGAGTGCTCCAATAGATACTGTAACTGCAGTCTCCGAAACGATTCAACTCACCGGCACTGTAAACGCAAGTGATATTTGGCGAATCACCTACGGCGGGACGGATTACGAATATGAAGCCAAGTCCAGTGATACACTCGAAATTATCGCTGCCAAGCTGGCACGCAAACTTGATGCCTCGGAGACCATTAATCTTGCTGCTGCAGCCGACGGTTCGACGATTGTGGTTACAGATCCGAGCGGGACGGCCACCGCGTTGTCGGTTCTGGGTCCCAATACCGCCGATATGACTCTGGGGACCAATGTCGTTACGGTAACCATCGACCTTACAGCGGTGTCTGTTGTCGTTGGTGACGAATGGGTCGTGACCGTGGACACTAATGCTTACATGTACACAGTTACCAGTGGAGACACTCCCCAGGATGTAGCCTCCGGGCTTGCCGCCGCAGTTAACGGCATTGATGGGGATGCTTATATCGGTAGCGCCGAGGACATTATGCTTGTTATCGGTAAAATTGGCACCGTGCCGCCAGGAGTCAGCATTGCCGTCAATGCCGGTGGCAGTCTGGCACAAGTCTATGAAGTCCTCAGCATCGATGCCGATGCTGGTATCTTCTCAATAAGTGATGGGGCCGATAAAACCTCACAGATTTCATTCGATGCCAACGCATCAACCCTTATGAGTGAACTTGAAGACCTGGGTGCGGTTGGCAGTGGCAATGTCAATGTCCTCATTGGCGCTGCTGGCAAAACATGGTATCTGGTGACGGACGGTGTCACACCAGCCCTCACCACAACCACAACCGGCATCATAGCAGGTACAAAAATGATTGCCGATGCCCCGGGATTGATTAAGTTCAGTCCCGCACCGAACGATGCCAGTATTTTTACCAGCATTGAAAACGCCCGTGGTGGCGAAGGTAATGATTTACTTATCGGTAATCATGGTAGCAATGTTTTCTCGTTTGAATCCGGCTGGGGCCACGACATTGTCATCAGTGGTGGTGGTCTCGATATCCTTGATTTCTCAGCATTACCGAAGGATACCCTAATACGACAGGCAGTCGACGGGATTGCCAATCTATTTAGCGAGAACCCGGTCGGCGATCTGATCAGTATCATCGGAGACAATTCACCAACTATTTATTATTTTGAGGTTGGTGGCGTAGTCACAGATTCGGTAGTGGCATATGGCAATTTTGAAGTGGTAAGCACGGACTCATTCGGTGAAAAGCTTGCAAAAAAATTAAAGAAAAAATTCTTCCTGCCTCAGGTGGCTGCCGATGGGCCGGGACCTTCATTACAGGGCAGCACCCTGACCCTTGGTGACGACATCGCCCAGGAAGTTAAGGATGCGGCGATTGCCAGCTGGGCCATCGGCCCGTTATCAGCAGATTCTCCGGTTCTGAACCAGCTTGATACCATCAGTTATGAAGTAATTGACTTTGAAACTCACCCTGACTTTCTTGATGACCTGATCCTCGGGCATGCCGGACTTAATGGTAGTGGTGAATTTGTTATTTTTATAGACGATGATGCCGCTGGCTATGGTTGGCATACCAATGCCGCCACCGGGCCGGCCCCCGGCGATGGCACCATTGACCTGCTTACCGTTGCAGCCCATGAGATTGGCCATGTACTCGGTCTCGTCGACATCAGCACTGTTGGCTCAATCATGAATGCCGAGGTTTCCGCCGACGTCAGGGCGTTGCCAACGACCACGGATGCCGCTGATATACTCGGTGTTGATAAAAACGCCCTGGGTCATGGCCTGGACCAGTTTTCCGACTGGGCGGAGAATATCGGAGACGATATCGCTGATTATATTAATAGTGCCGGTGATCTGCCTTTTACCGATAAAAGTATCTCGTCGCTGCTTGGACTGGATGGGGCATTGGATTCCATAACACAGTTGATATTAGACGATCTGGGTGCCCTCGCAGATGAGGTGATGAATTACTTCAATGATATTGATGTGCTTGAACCTGATACCGACGAGCTCCGCCAAGTGGTCAATTCCAGATTATTGTCGGCAGGACGTTCCATATCCCTTGCTGCGACGGATTCCTCAAATCTTACCGAGTTTCGCGCTGAAATCGATCTTGCCTCTTTCAGGCAGGAGATTGACCTTTCTCTTGATGGCCTGACGCTCGACTTCCCGGGCGATTTTAACTTTCCTGCGATCGACATTGGTCTGGAGATTGAACAATCAAACCCGTTTATATTTAGTGCAGATCTGGGTCTGAATTTTAGTTTTGGTCTGTCTGATAATGGCACTTTCTTTGTAAGTGACCCCACTTTCGCTGCAGGGTTGAGTTTTGGTGATGCGCCCCTCGAAATTATTGCTGTGGATAGCGAAAATAATAGTTTTACTGTTACCGGTAATCATACCGGCACCGATCGCTTTGCAGTAAACCTTCAGGTTGGTGATACTTTTTATGTCACAGGTTCGCTTGATAATCCAGGTGTTTACACTGTATTGGATGTCACCCTGGTTGATGGGGATACTGAAATTCTAGTCGAAGAGTTCATTGATTCTGATACCGTCAGCGGTCAAATCCGTAAGGCCTTCTCACTTGAAGCAAGTCTAGGCCCTATCGGTATCGCAGTTGAAGATGGTCTGGCTTATTTTGATACCGAAATTGAACTTGGTATTCCAGGGAGGTTGACACTGGATGCTATCACGGGTGATAGCAATGGTGGTCTACTCGGTTTTCCATCTCTTGGTGGCAATACGGAGTTAGAGCTCTTATTGCCTATTGTTCCAACCGGTGCCTTTGGCGAGTTGAGTGATGGTTCGGCACTGATATCGGCGACTTCAAGTGCTTTACCTGAAGATGCTGGACTGGCAGGCTTTTTGCTGAATTTGCCGAATATTATCGAGATTTCAGGTCTTGAAGATTTATTCAGCTTCAATGGGATTTCCCTCGACCTCATCCTCGAAGCTCTGGAGACTCTGGTGGATGAGATGGTGGGTGTGGATCGCGACGTACTGGGTCGGATCGTCGGAGGGACATTAAACAGCGAGGGCCAGCTCGAAAATGGCCAGCTTGAGATTTATACCGAACGCTGGTCATCGAGTGGAACCACGTTTGTTACAGGTATCTATAACCCTGTTAACGGTGTTGATGGAGATCAGATATCGAAGGTTGTAATTCTCGAAGATGGAAGCAAGTTGCGCATGTATGAATGGGAGTATTTGGGAACCTCATATTTTGGCCGCGAGGTACGTCCATCGGGTGATCTGATATTGGAAGTGTACGAAGCGACCGCCTTTGGTCTTGACAGGGTGGAGGAAGCCAACGATGTTCTTATCCGCGAACTAAACGCATTAAGTGAAGATAATGTTAACTTGATTGATGATGCTGGCACCTCAATGGGTGATTTGGGCACATTTAATATAAAAAATGGCGCCCTCTATGATGAAATAGCCTTACTTGGCAAGAGCACCGCCGACCTTCTAGGCGGGGGATCTGTCAGCTTTGCTCGCGGTATTGGAGATGCTGTGCGGACTGTGCGGGAAACTGCGCGTAATATTAAAGAGGCCGAGGCGCTATTAAACAGTGAAATAAATTCATTCCTGCAGGATGTGACCGGTGACGTAACACTGGCATTAAACCCGGTCACGCTGAAGTATGAAAATTCAGCTTTTGATTTTGATCTCGACTTTGCTTTTGATCTTGAAGATCGTCCCTTGGCGGATCGTACATTTGATCTCAACCTTGATATCGATGAACTAAACCTGCAGCAATGGCTGGGCTTCAATCCAGGGGATGTGCTTGATATCAGCCTGACAGCACCGATTGAGGTCGATGCTCATGCCAGCCTGCATCTGGGTTTTGGATTTGATCTAAGTGATATTTTTGAACCAATATTCTATGTTGATCAGGATACGGGTATCGCCGCAAGTATTTCGGGTACAGCACCGGATATTGATGCCACGCTGGCAATCGATCTACCGGCCGTTGGTCCGATTAACTTACCGCCGCTCGGTCTCTTTATAGTAGATGGTTCAGCACAGATAGATCTGGGATTTTACGCCAATCTGGGTGATCCTTCTGCCGACCGCGATGGTGACGGTATTCTTGATGTTAGTGAGTTAAACGGTGCCTTTCAGGCTGAGGCCTTTGGTAGTGCCATGGCGGATCTGCCAATGTATTTTCCAATTAAATCCTTACCGCTTGGTGGTTTTGAGACAGACCGCGACGGAAACGGTTTTGCTGATAACGCACTATATGCTAGCGCAGAATTCTCTATTGATGAAAATTTCGACTTTCAAACAGACTTCGAGTTTTCTCTACCAAACATTAGCCTCGATTTTGATGCAGTGCAGGCCTTCATTGCCTATATTGACAATCCCGTCAACATGCTTAATGGTATTGAAGGATTTTTCGATGGTATTGATCTTGTTGCAGATGGTGTTGATTCCATTGAACTGCCCCTGATCGGCGGTGAGGCCTTTGACGATCTCGCCAATAGTCTGCGTGGTTTGCGTACCAGTGTGCTTGGCGAATTAATCGGTACTGATTACGACGGTGAAAAACTCGGGGAGTGGTTGCAGGATAAGATAGACACCGGCGTAACCAGTGTTTTTGACTCTGTACTAGACGAGTTACGTAAGGCCTTATTCAGTGGTTTTGATGATCTCAACCGTTCGCTTGGCCTGGATCCAGATACGGACACTGTCGAGGATGCCCTGTTTGCCTTCGTGGTTCCTATTGTCGATGCAGATGGAGCCTATCTCTATGATGATAATGGCAAGTTACAGGTACGCCTACCCACCAGCTTTGAAGATATTGAACTCACCTTCACACCAAACGGCCTATTAACCTTTAATCTCAAGTTTGGTGGTGTCCTGGTTGATGGTGAATTACCTATTGATTTCTCAGCCGGCATCCCAGGACTGAATCTGGATGTTGACGTCGCCATAGACACCCGGATTGATTATCTGATGGGTATCGGACTGGGTATTGGTAACCTAAGCCAGAGCGGCATACCAGACATCGGTGTCTTCGTTGATACCAGCGGCGTTAATATCGCAGGTGAAGAGATCGCGCTTGATGTTGATGCCAGTCTTGTCCCTGGCTCGACCGCGACGGGGACGCTGGGTTTTCTGAAGATGAATTTTGATACCGAGGATGAAAATGGCAATTCACTTGGCAATACTGGTCTCAGCGGTCATCTTGGTCTTGATATCCGTGATGCCAATGCAGATGGTCGCTGGGAAATCGGAGAAGGCGTTGATTTCGCCCTTATTGCCTCGGCGTTTGCAGAAGCCAACCTGTTTGGTGAAATCGAAACCGTTGCTGCAGAATTCCTGCCGTCTGTCTCTGCTACCATCCGTTACAGCCAGTTACTGGGCGAGATCATGCTTTCCACCGATGGTGGTTTTGAGATCGATGTTGGTTCACCTTCGTTAATTCTCGAAGATGTAACCCTGGATGTTGGCAGCTTATTTGATAGTTTCCTACTGGAGACACTCGAAGGCATCTATGAAATTGTTGAACCGATCAAACCGGTAATTGACATTCTATTGATGGAATTTCCCCTTGGCGGTATCGCCGATCCGCCGATCCGATTTATAGATATCGCCCGCATACGGTTGCCAGGCCAGACGGTCGATACCATGACCAAGGTCTTATTGGTTATTCAGAGTACCATCGAGTTTCTGGAAACCGTGGTGGACCTGGCTGATGCTGGTGAGATTAATTTTGGCACCTTTAATCTCACTGAAAGTACGCTTGAAGATCCGGATGCAGATATTCAGGAAGAGGATGCTGCCGGTGCGGTTATGGATGATTCCAATCTCACTGATGATCAGAAGAAAAAGCTGCAGGGCCCCGATCAGCAGGGTCTCGATAACAACGATTCCACCAAGAGTAGCGCGACGAAGACCAAGAAACGTCCCCCAACAAAGAATTTTAGTATCCCGGTTCTGGAGGACCCACTTACACTGCTTGATTTCGTGCTTGGCCGTGGTGAGGCCGATCTATTCTGGTACGACCTTCCGGATCTCGCACTGGAATTTGAGCATGAGGTTACCTATCCGGTATTTCCCGGACTAAACGTAGGTATCTTTGGCAAGATTGGTGCCTATACCAATTTTGATTTCGGTTTTGATACCACTGGTCTGAGTGAGTGGATGGCTCTTGATTTTGATCCTGCAGAGTCCTGGCGCATTATCAACGGCTTCTATCTGGACGATCATGGTCAGGAAAATACGGATTCAGACGAGCCAGAAGTTACGCTTATCGCCCAGCTTGGCGCTATTGCCAGCTTGGGGATCGGGGGCATCGTTGAGGCGGGGGTGAAAGGTGGTATCGAGGCTACTATCGAATTTGATCTCAACGACAAGGAAACAGAAATTCTCAACGATCTACCAGTCGGTGACGGTAAGTTCTTTGGTGGTGAAATACTTGAACGTATCACCCAAGGTCCGGAATGCCTGTTCGATGTACAAGGCGAGTTAACCGTTTTCCTTGAGGCCTTTTTCTGGATCGGGATTGATCTGGGATTCAGTACCATCACACTGTTCGAGGCTATGGAGCGTTTTGTCGATGAGGTCATCGCGAGCTTTGATTGGGAATGTACTCTTGATGCGCCAACTGACATAGCCCAGCTCGATACAACAACAGATACACTTACACTGAGTTATCGAGATGCAAGTAATAATGTATATCTGAACGACCATGGCCATGTTGCCGCACATCAATACAAGATTGAAGTGTTAGCCGTTGATGATGATCTCACCCAGGCATTCCTGATTGAGAACGGCTATCTAGATCCCGCCTATACCTCGGTATCTGAAGAACAAGCCCTTGCTAACCAGTTAGCTGCTCTCCGGGCCGGATCCGAAACCGAAGTATTAATAGTCAGTAATAACATCAGAGTCGAGGTCTTTGAGCTGTCCGAGATTGATACCATTTTTACCGAAGGCACGGATGGTAATGATGTCTATGATTTTAAGAAAATTGACGGACGCATCGATCATCTGAATTTGACTTTGGGTGATGGTGCTGATGTCGTCATCTCGGCAGGTGATGTTGATAACGACGGTGTTGACTGGATGCAATCAATCACCATCCTCGGCGAGGATGGAGAGGACTATATTAATATTGATGCCTCTTTACTGGGGCTGGCCGCAACCGTTGGTAATCCGCTGCCTTACAAGTTGCAGGGTGGTCTCAAGGATGATCGTGTCAAGGTCACGGGTGTCAATACCCTTTACGATGGCGTGCTGCTTCAGGGGGGTCTGGGTGACGACACAATTATGGGTGCGGACGGTAGTGAGCGTGCAATTGGTGGCATAGACGATAATGGTGATGGTAGTAATACCGTTTTTGATGGTTTCGATGTTCTGATTACCAACGGCGGTAATGATTATCTCGATGGTGGCGATGAGTATGATAAATTCGACGCACCGGATAGTACTGCCGATATCGCCCTTTATTCAACCAAGAAAGGCTCTGGATATGCCGCTGGTGATCAGGTGCGTGCCTCTAATTTCTATCAGGCAGATGGTACACCTTTTGATCATTATGATGCGATGGGGCGTCCCATCGACAATACGCCGGACCCTACGACTGGTCTTGGTACACTGGTTGTACTCACTGATGATAACTTCACCGTGCGTAATTTCAGTGGTGATATCATTGATGGAGGTGCTGGTGATGATATTATCCGTGGTGGTCACGGCTTCGATGAAATCATGGCTGGAGACGGTTTTAATACTATCTACGGTGAACAGGGTAACGATATTATCGATGCGGGTTCCGGTGCAACTGTTGTCGATGCCGGTAGCGGCAATGACACCATTTCCTGGCTTTATGAACCCATCGCCCCCGGTGCCATGCTCGATATGTCAGGTGGTGAAGGTGATCTGGATGTGCTTGATCTCAAAATCGCGGAATCTGCTGATGGTGCCAATGTCATTCTACTGGAACATGCCGCACCTGGAACGACTGACACCACAGCGCGGCTGACCGTAGACGGAAATCCGCTACTGCTGGATCTCATCGAAAATGTACGCATTAATGCTCGCACCGGTACCGATAGTATAAATGTCACCGATCTTCTCGATACCAATATTCAGGTAGTTGAATTGCAGTTAGGTTCAGACCTGGCGAAAATGTGGAGTGCGCTACGGGATACTGATGGAACACATACTGTTTTCCCTGGTAACTATGGTGTCTCGGCCGATAATCCAGACGGAACCGTGGCCAGTGATCCTGATTTGCGCGAGAGCCATTATTTTTATCGATTTGATCTTGCCGCCAACGGCGTCTATCTATATGAAGATGACGGTGCACCGCAATTGTTTGCAGTCAACCAGGCGGCTAATTTTGATCCCTCTGTTGCAAACATCGATCAACACCTGCAGGAAGTTTTTCTAACCGACGGTCTTGATCGTGTCAATCTGTTCTATGGCTACGATGAAAATGTGACCGAGTCGGGCCGCATCCCCGACACCATCGTTGATAATGTCCTTGTTCCCGGTAACAGTGTTGAAATTGCCGCCGGTATGAGTGCCGCTGAAGTTGAAAGTAAGCTGGAGAGCCTGAGCCAGGTTGGCGATGTCATAGTAACAGGTGCCGGAACGCTGGCAGATCCCTGGAAAATCAACCTTATCTCAGCCAATACCGATACCAGTGGCAAGTTCAAACGTTTTGCGCATCACTATGATGTGCAGTCCTACATTGGAACACTTGCACCGCGAGACGACACGCGGGTGGATCAGCGTTTCTATCGCATCAATGATCCGGATGCCGAGTATCTGTACCTGGATGATGGTGACCCGGCGACAGCCGATCAGCCTGTGTTGATTGAGAAAGCTACGGCGGCAAACCTGATTGAAGCGAATCGTATCCAGCTCCTGCATATTAACACCTGGGAGCTTGGGAGCGGTCAGGATGCGATCCTCTGGTATGGTGATGAGGGCATTGTTATCGAACAGGATGATGCTGCCAATGACATCCGCGGACGTCTTGAAAGCAGGATTGCGGATATAACTGAAGTTATTGTTACAGGTAGCGCCACTGAAGACGAACCCTGGTCATTCGAGTTTACCAATACCGCGCAACTTGCCGGTGGTATCAATAACCTGCAACTGGAACTGACCGCAGGAGGTGGTAACCTTGACCCGAGCACTACTGTCATACGCACCACCATCGGCACCACCATACCGGCCGCTGATGTCAATGATCATCAGCTTATCGGGTTGCCGAGTAACGCAGCTGAAGTAGAGTTCCGCTATCTAGACCTGGCAGTGGTATTGCTGGGCAGCGATATCGATAACGATGAAGACATCCAGGCCGGTAAATTACAGATATTTCTGCGTACCATTGCTAATCTGGGAAGCGTCACGGTAGCTCATGATGGCAGCGACTTCATCGTTACCTTCCCATCGGCGGAAGCCGAGGACATCCTCTTTGATGCAGGCAAGGGTATCATGGCACTCAAGCGCGGCAGCGGCGGTACGGATGACGCGACACGGGTTCTTTCAGCGTCCATAGTTCGTGAAGGTACCGAATTTTATTTTGGCCGAAATACGGCAACTATCACCCTGGCTCGTGACACGGGTACCTTTGAGATACTGGCAGCCGATCTTGAAACAGCCCTGGAGACCCAGCTTGATGGTGTCAATGATATTTCCATAGTTGCCGGCACTAATCCGGCCGATGCCTGGACGTTCGCGTTTAATGATGCCAATAGAAATGGTAGCGATGCTTATCATCTGCTTGAATTTGCGGTGACACGCCAGTATGAATCACGCATTTCACATGCCAATCTTATCCAGCATATCGATCTCAATGGTGCCACAAACGGCATTGTTAGTTATGGCGATGCCACTATTCCTGTTGACGATGAGATGTCGGCAACGGAGCTTGAAAATGCATTTAATATTCTGACTGTACTGACGGATCATAGTGTCTCTGTCACCGGCGCAAATGGCGTGTTTGAGGTCATCTTTGCACCTGATGATGCCGATGTTACCGGTATAGAATATGAGATCCTCAGCTTAACCATTGGCGGAGAACTGCAAGCGGCGTCTACCGTTGGTAATTCTGTGCAGCGTATTGTGCTTGACGACATGCTCGATATCAATGGCCTGGATAGTGAGGGTTTGGCCAAGCAGGCTATTATCGGTTATGGATCGCGCGAGTATGTAATTGATTCCACCATGAACGCGGCAGCTATTGAGGCCGAGCTCGTGAAACTTTATGATTCCCTTCCATTAGCCACCGGTTCTATGGTGATGGTGCGGGAGTTGTCCAATAGTACTCTGGCAGTAACGGGCGATCATGGCGACTGGACTGTAACGCTGACACCAACCGACGGTAGTAGCAATGACTTCAAGCGCTTCACATTCAGAGTCATTGAAAATGTCAATTCGCCACAGCATAGCAGTGCGAGCATTGCCGAGCCCGGTAAGCGTGTTCAACGCTTCGACGCCACGGCAGCAGACAACAGCAAACCGGTTACAGCCTGGTATGGTAATAGCGGCGTCGACATCAACGGTGCCTTCACCCAGGCTGATCTCAAGGCAGCACTGGAATCCATTAAGGGTGTTACGCGGGTTGATGTGCTTAATACCGTTACTGCCGGCGTCTGGGATATACGTATTGTCATAGCCGATGTAACATCTAATGGCGATTTCTTCGACGTGAGAGTTGAACGCTTTGAACAGGGTGCCACTGTTATCCAGACCACCCCCCGCGATGCTGTCAATAACTTGTCTTTCTCGCGCAGCATGCGTAGTGCTGAGCTCGCAACGCAATCAATATTCCTCGCCGGGTGGCAGGACCATGCCGCGATTCGTTATGGTAGCCAGTCGGTTGAAATTACCCGGGGTATGAGTGGCGCAGAGATTACAGCGGCATTGGAAAGTATGGGTAATATCAATGATGTCTGGGTGAGTGGCACCGGTAGCAGTATTATCCAGGACACACTTACACAACAGACGGTGCCAACAGCAGCCGTAATCGAGGGTACACAATTTCGTTATAACGGTAGTATTGTCACTCTCGGCGCCGGGGATATTGATGCAGACGGTAACACTCAGGCAGGGCTGTTGCAGACTCTTCTGCGCACGCTCGATCCTACTCTCAGTAATCTTACTGTAGGTTTTTCCAGTGCGACAGATCCCTATAGTATCGATCTTGGCACCTCGACCGTACAACAATTATTCTATGATGATGGCAACGCCGATATCGGTGCCACTGTTACAAATACATTACAGAGGCAGGCTATCGAGGCCGGGTCCATAGCAGTCGGTACGCAGTTCCGATTTGCAGGCAGTCTCGTTACACTTTCCGCTGCAGATATCAGTAATAATCCGCAAACTCAGGCAGGTTTATTGCAAACCGTGCTCGACCCACTTGTCGATCCGGCCAATCCCGATGTTGTCACGGTACGTCACCGCATTGAAGACAATTATTTTGAAATAGATTTCGTGAATACAGTCACCAGTGTGTTGCGTTTCAACGATGGACGCAATGCGGTAGCCGCCGACCCGGGCCTTGAAACGGTCGAAACGCCCTGGAATATAGTTCTTCGCGATCTGGAGACTGACCAGTTCGGTAATCCCTTTGTGTTCGAGCGTGTTGTCAAGGTACAGGACATGGTCCGTGCCCTGACTGTCTCCATAGCGCAGACCTCCCAGACTCAGCTTATCCCTGAAGCAGCCATAGTAGACGGCACCCAGTTTTCCGATGGTGACAACATGATTACCCTTGTGGCATCGGATCTTGATGCCGATACCGGCATACAGGCAGGCCTGTTGGAGGATAAATTTCGTGCCACGGCGGTACCGGGTTCATTATTCTATAATAATGGTGCCGGTAATGTGTCGGCCAACACCGGCGCAGATTCACGGCAACAGATCATTCCTAAAGTCAACGTCACGGCGGCGATGACCTTCAGTTATGCTGGCAATTCTTCTGCACCACTTATCAGCAGCGGCAGTCTGAATACTGATCCGGAGATCATCGCCGAGACCATACAGAACCGTCTACGTGTCGTTTCAGGTCTGCGTGATGTTGTCGTTAGCTATGATGACCTGGGTTCAAATTATCGGGTAGATTTTGTCAGTATCCCCGGTCTTGTCAATATTAATGTGAGTTATAATGCCGGTTTCTATGAGGTCAATTTTGCGGCTGTTCAGCAGTTGAGTTACAACACCGGTGCGGGCGCAGTCAATGCCGCAGCGAATCCCACCATAGGTCTTGACCTGCAGTCAATTGACGAAAGCGCAATAGTCGATGGCACGGTGATTACCTATAACGGTACTAATATCACTCTCGGTGTTGCCGATATCGATAACATTGACACTGCAAACCAGGCACAACTACTGAAGATCAGACTTGCTGATGAACCCTTGCTCGCTGATGTGACGGTATTTCATGATGCAACGGCATCAACTTATGTTGTAGCCTTCCCCGGTCCCATTGATGTTCTCTACAATACCGGTGGCCCCTTTGCCGAGGTTGCCATTCCTGCTGATATTGTTGTCGGTTCGCTCGAACTACCGGCCAACATCGAAACTGCAACCTTTAGTACAGCCACACAGAGTGTCACTATTGACGTCACACCGCCGCCAAGTGAAGGGGACATACGAACGCAACTGCTGAACCAGATCGACAGTCTTGGTACCGGGGCTACCATAGCTGTACAGGGTGCAGGCACTCCGGCTGAGCCATGGGTAATTCGCCTTAACAATTATAATGAGACCAACCCAGTAACCGTTAGCTATGATTTTGGCAGTTTTGGTGATCCGACACCGGACTTTGATGTTGTACCGAGTACTGCTGTTGCGGGCACGGATATACTTGCAGGCACGCAATTTTTCTTTGATGGTGCGGGTCTTATCCTGACAGCGGCTGATATCAATGCTGCCGACAGCGATGCTCAGGCGGCACTGTTACAAATTCGGCTCGCTACGCTCACGGGTCTCAATTCCTTGCAGGTCATTGCCGATGGTACCGACTTTCTATTTATATATGACAGCGCCGATGAACAGGCGTTAACGGTAGTCAGCGCGGCTGATTTTATGGCGTTGCTGAGCGGTACGTCCCTCAATGACCAGGTCGTCCCTGCGAGTGCACTGGTCGCCGACAGTGCATTTGCTTACGACGGCAGTATTATCACCCTCGGTGCCGCCGATATTGATGAAAACGACATTACCAACCAGTCACAATTACTGCAGGACCGACTACGGCTGCTATCCGGGCTGGAAAATGTCAGTGTCAGTTTTGCTGCGGGAGGATTTAATGTTAATTTCGCCAATGCCCTGCCACTTTTGAATGGGGCCCCTGGCTCAACCGTTCCTGCCCGCGTTATTAATAACAACGCAAACATCCAGGCGCTTGCCGCAGCGGATATCATCGACGGTCTCGAAATTGGCTATGACGGTGCCAGCCTGTCTCTGTCAGCAATAGATATTGATGCCAGTACTATAATCCAGGCATCTAATTTACAGTCGAGATTGAGAACGTTGCCGGGCCTAGAACATGTCACCGTGGCTTACGAGGCCGTTAATGATGAATATATTGTTGAATTCGTGCAGGTGCTTAATTTTGTCAGTGCCAACGATAGTGTTAACAGTATATCTGCTGATTTCCATGTAGCGCAGATCGACTTACCGACCGCCGTTGAGGTTGCCCGCTTTTTCTATGAGGGTAAGAGTGCCACCATCGTTTTGCCAGAAAACAGCCTTAGTCTTGCAGGTGTAACCGTATCCACGCGCGCAGATATCCAGGCGAAGCTCGATTCACTGGGTACTGGTGCAACGGTGATAATAGATGATTCTGATCCGGACAATAAGAACTGGCAGATTTCCATCGAGGGCTTCGACCCGGACAATCCGGTTGTCGCAACCTACGACTACGGGCAATTTATGGCCCTGTCCAGTAACACCCTGGAAACACGCCAGGTTATTGAAAAACTTGATAGTGAGAATGAATTTCAGCCATTAACCACGATCCTGGACAGTAATCTCATACTCGCCAGCTTTTCCGCTACAGCTAATCTCGCTTCGAGCAGTGTGTATATCTCCTCGGCACAAACCATTGAGCGTCTTGGTCCACGTCTCGTTGAGAAACCGACCTGGGCCGATCTCGATGGTGACGGTACCGTTGAACTGACCGGCAAAACAGACTTTTTTGCCGACCCGGTCTATGTCACTGACCATTCCATCGACACCGTGAATATCGGTGGCGGTGCAGCTGATGAGCGTGACTATTTTCTGGTGGGTCATGAGGTCTTCGATACTGGCGAGATAGATGAAGATGGCAATCCCATCACAGAGACCCAGATCGATACCGTGCAGGTCACGCATCGCCGTCTGAATAGTGACGGTACACTTGATGACAGCGACAGGGTCATCATCACGGTGCGCGGTATCGATCTTGATGACCTTGTCAATTCTGTCGAACACGACATCATAACGATTGATGGTCGCGCTGGTGATGATCGTATTGTTGCCGGCTTCCTGCCCAAAGACCCTGATGACCCCGACCTCGCGGTCACCCTCCAGGACATCATTTCAGCCCGCGCGGCCGACAACCTGGTTTTTATTGGTGGCGCGGATAATGATCGCATCGTCGGTACAGCGCGTGAGGATATCATCGATTCCGGTAGTGGTGATGACTCAGTCACCGGTGGAGCCGGCAAAGATACCTTCATAGATATCTCGGGCACAGACACACTACTTGAAGTGCGAGATCTTAATTTCTCTCTGACTGATAGCTCTCTGACTATCAGCGGACTGGAACAGAACCTTCTGGATTTCACTCAGTTTGATCCCATCAATGAAATTGAGGGAATCCCGGAAGGCTTTGACAATTTTGAGATATTTGAGCTTTTCGGTGGTGCCAGTAATAATAATTTTGCTGTTACGGGTTTTACCCAGACCGCGTTCCTTGATGGTACCGAACTCAGCGATACCTATGTGGTCACTCTGCAGGGCGACCTGGTCGGCCCACCGCCGATCCAGTCGAAGGTATTCATCGTCGACACCGGAACTGGTAGTGCTGATAGTGACCAGGTATTGATGGTGGGAGGGGATGGTGATGATACTCTGCACCTTGATGCCGACCGATCCCGTCAGCAGATTGAGAGCGCGGTTGATGGTAATTTCACTCTCACCTATGCCGGGGAAACAACCACCGCTGTCCTCGATCAAAACTCAACAGCGTCCCAGATCGAAGCTGCACTAGAAGCCCTGCCCAATGTTGATCTCGATGTTGATGTTGAACTCGATACCAGCGGTCCGCGCCCGCTCTGGAACATCATTATTAATGACGCCAGCACTGTTGGGCGTAACTCCGAGGGTCGTTTTTTCCGCCTGCTCAGCGATGATATCGAAATTAAATTGCATGTGACCCGGGCAACGGTGACCCGTATTACGGCAGACCTTGCACAGTCTCTGCTGGATGGTAAACCCGATCTTGATGCCCTGTTCGAGCGGCCGGCAAACGAAACACAATTATTTAATATCCTGCCGGGCGAAACCGGTGCCTTTGAGGTCACCTACAACGGTAATACCAGTACTTCTGGTCTTTCTCACCAATCCAACGCTACGGACATAGAAGCTGCACTTGAGAGTCTGGACGATATTACGGTGGCAACCGTCACCGGTGCAGGTACAAGCCAGTCACCCTGGCGTGTTTTTCTTGATGATGCACTGCTTGATGACAAGGAAAACTTTTTTGCCATTGGCGTTACCACGAACGTGGCCAGCACGCCGCTTGATGTTGCCGATGCGGCAGCGACGACGCGCGAGTCAATATCCGTGTCTGATCCTACGGTTTATCAGCGCGTTTACTATGATCGCAGCGTAGAGGTGATTGATATCCGTGGCGGTAAGGGGAACGATACATTTATTTCCGACGATAGCATGGCCGCCATGGTGGTGTCCGGTGACGAAGGCAAGGACAATTTTCTTATCGGCCGCGTGATTAAGACCAAGACCGTCGATATTGGCGGTCTCATGGTTGAAGTGGTTGACGGCGAGAACGGTATTACACCCGGAGTCAGCTTCAACGCGGCCTTTTTTGGTGGCGGTAATGATGACTACTTTGAGGTCAACCATAACATTGGTGAACTTGAACTCTTCGGTGAGGCCGGTGATGATACCTTTTTCCTCAAGGCGCAGTTGCAGGCCAAGGGTGCCCCCGGTGCCATGACCACCGAGGAAATTGATGGCGGCCAGATCACCGCCGGTGCCGGTGATGCCGAGAACAACATCGCCGAGGAAGATGAAGATATCCTCATCGATTATGTAGAGAACAACCGCGTTGAGATTTATGGTGGTAGTGGTTTTGACACCGTGGTTGTAGCAGGTACCGCGCTTCCCGATGAATTCTATGTCTTTACCGACGAAGATAACCGCCAGTATCTCTTTGGCGCCGGTCTCAAGCTCGAGAATATCGATAGTATTGAACGACTCGCGCTGTTGACCGGCTCCGGTGATGATACGGTTTATCTCTATGGAATTGACCCCAGTCTCAGTTTGTTGATTAACATGGGTTCCGGTAATGATGAAATCATAATTGGTGGCGAGGAGCGGCATTTCTCCGTTACTTATCCCGAGTCCAGTGCGGTGTACACCGTCGAACAGGACCTTGCTGTCGAGTTCACCGCTGATGAGAATGCTTTTTACAATGACGCATTTTTTAATCATCGTTATCGCTCATTGGACAGCCTGCTTTCACAAACCGATAAAGATGAAGCCTGGCGTGACTTCTATAAGAAATGGGTTGCCCCTGAGATAAGTGCCTCAGACTTGCTCAACGTCGATATCGGTCTGAAACACTGGGCCCTGCTCGAAGCAAACCTGGCCGTTGCACTTAAACTGTATGCCCAGGCAGTTGAACTGGCGGCATCGACTTATCGTGTTGTCCCCCTGAAGAATTCACCCAGTAGCTGGGGTGCTAGTGCGCGTAGTGAGAAGAACGAATTCTTGACATCGCTGAATACCTTCGAGGCACAGTTGCAGAATACTAACCAGTACCGCTGGGATTATCAGACTGTCGATTCCTATGGCTATTATCATGGCTTCCTTGGTCTCAGCTATAGCGTCGCCTACTATAGCTCATTAAACAATGCCCTGAACAACGACTGGTCACCGATTCTCCCTACACAGGTTGATTTCGATACGCTGCAAACCATTGCACCAAACACAAATTTCAATGCCGGCGGCATAACGCTGGATCGGCATTTATTCAATTATATGAACACCGCTATTGCCCATGCTATTGCGGGTGACATGATCCGGGCAGAGCCGGTACGAGAGGGTACCGGGCTTTTCAGTCCTCGCGTTGAGCAGACCTTTACTACTTCTTCCGGAAGTTTCTGGGGTTTTGCTGATTTTAACTGGCTGAACAACGGTTTCTTCTATGAGCCCGATCTATTCCTTACCGATCTTTATGCTCACCAGGTACCTGCCAATGGTTGGCTGCCACATATAACAGGTGAGGATGGTGTATGGATGCCTACCTATAGTATGGGTGGTGCCCAACCGCTATCAGGCAATAACCTGTTCTGGGATGTGATCAGCCTGTTCTATGAAGTCGATTTGCCAGCACCTGATAACACGATCAACATTGAGCGTATCAAGCACACCATGATAGAAAAGGGTGCGGCTTCCTATCGCTTCGATGAATTACCCGAGCGTACGGTAATTAAAACCCTGCCAGAGAACTATGACTTGAATGAAATTGAAGGGGTAGTGCGTATTGCAGGCGGCCTTGGTGATGGTGACAAGTTGACTATCAATGCCCGCGATAACAGCGGATTTGACCTTAGCATTGAGGAACAAACACTGCTCCTTGGAGATTTTATTTATGATTATAGCAAGCTGCCCGTGCTACCAAGTGGTGTCGAACCTATCGATGTCCAGGATGCGTTGTCCAGGGCACATAAGGAGAGCCAAATTGGTATACTCGATCAGCTTGCTGACAACACCGTTGCCAATGCCACGGTGTCACTGCAGGTTGATACCCTCACCCATATCTTTGAGCTCTCTACAACACTCAATGCACTGAACACGGCGAGTATCGCACTTGACACCGCCCTGCAAAGCGGCACAAATGCGGAGCGGGCTTATGTTGATGCTGTACAAAATTTTGTAAACCGTGGGCTAATTCTCAACGGTAATACCACGCTTGTGAGTGAAGCTGATTTCTCCCTTGACGCGCTTGATGCCTTACTTAATAACGTGACCTTGTTCGAGTTGCTGGATAAAGATGCTTCTATTGCGCTGGCCAATCCCCTTGCCGAGGCAGTTACCATTGAGACGCGCCTGAACGAGCTCAAGCATTTTGTTGAGTTAACCTCTGTCAGCCAGGATCTTCGGACTACCGAAGGTTTTTCCTGGACCGGCGATACGGCGCTGCGAGTGTACAAGCAGGACTCACCAGTGCTGGCAGCGCGGGAATCCACCTGGCAATATAACCAGAAAATATGGCTGGAATCCGAGTATCGTACCGCTCTCCCTGGCGAAGTTGAAACAATCGATTCGCCAGTAGAAGAGTTCTTCAATCGACCAAACACGACCGGATTTGATCCCTACGAGGAGGGCGCGAAGATCATGGCTGGCGATCTGGCACTGCCGCCCAATGATACCTTGGGTGAGAGCCGTACCCTGCGCGAGATCAACTACGTCATATACAAGGATGGAAACAAGGCAAACAAGTCATCATCGAATCTCATTACAGGTCGTATCGATGGTTTCACTTATGGTTACGATCCAATAAAAATGGAGAGGGCCTATGTTGCCGAGATCGACAATTATGAACGATCCTATTACACCTACTCATACTATGGTGTTGACAGTGATGGTAAGCAGGCCCTTGAAGCAGTCGCGGTAAGACGCCTGAATGATAGTGATGATACTATCACGCCGCCAGTGACCGTTGATGGTCAGGTAGCCCTTGATCCTGCAAGTGCTTTACTGTCAGACCGGGTTTACCTTACCGTGAATAACTGGAACGCTTACCTGGATGCACTGGTTGTTGAAAACAAGTTGACGTCTGCACGGCATGATTATTACGCTGCATTGGCTGATCCTCTCATTACCGACCCGGCCGATGGTATTGTTGGCAACCCTGTTGATACCAGTTTCTTTACCGACTTGCAGGTTACACAGTTGATTGAAGAGGCCTTTGGACAAACATTACGCACCGCTCCCGACATCACGGTACCCATTAGTGACGGCCTGTTTATCTATGATGGTGCAAACCAGCGCCACAGCGTCGATATTAAAACTGTACAGGATACGGACGGCTTCTACTTGCCGACCGATATCATTATTACCAAAATTGAAGATGTCGATATTGTTGTTGATTCATCGGTTGTCATAGGCCGTGAACCGGGTACTGAATACACCGTGGTCTATGATTCGGTGGTTGGTCTGAATGATCTTGGCATATGGTTTGCTGGTGTAGAGAATCTCAATTTGAATATTAATGATGATGCATCAACGATACTCGTCGAAGAAATAAGTATTGATTCGGCAAAATATCTTGATGAGATCACTATCTACACAGGCGGAGGTGACGATATATTTCATATTGATAGCACATATGCGGGTAAAGTCTCGTTATTTGCCAGTGATGGTGAGGATACTGTCAATGTTATCTCAATGAAGGGTTCGTTAGCATTTTATGGAGAAAATGATAAAGATTTTGTGAATATTGGTATTACGAATCCTGTCATTGATAGCGATGGTAACATTACAATTGATAGCACGGGTGACATTACTATTGATACTGGTAATGGCGTTGATGAGATTGATATCTCAGTTTCCGGTGGCATGGGTAACCTTGTAATTGAGACAGGCGCAGCCGCGGATATCATTGACGTCACCATAAATGACAATGCGGGTAATGTTTCCATTGATACGGGTAGCGGTGCTGATCAACTGGATTTGCTGAGTAACGGTACTATCGGTACTGTCACCATTGAAACCAACGATGGTGCGGCGCGGGTTGACGTTAATCTGCAGGGAGCGGTGAACGGCTTCAGGTTGGATGCCGATAACGGGGTTACGGATCTCGATATGCTGGTGAATGCAATGGTTACTTCACCGGACAGTACCAGCCCGTCAATTATCTTTGACCTGGGTAGTGCCTCGGTTAATGCGAACATTAACCTTGCCGGTACCATAGACGGATTTTTCCTGGATAGTGCAGGGGTCTTTACCGATCTTGTCGACTTGACCATACAGGCGGGCGCCATCATTACCTCTGCAAACGGCACCTCCCGCGCCATAGATATTAATCTTGCCAACGGAGCTACCGTTACCAACTTTCTCTCAGCAGGAGATGTTGATGGGATCTCGCTAGTTACCGGGACAGGAATTGATACGATAGATTTTGACAACACGGGTAACGCGGGCACCGTTTCCATTGATACCGGAGCTGGTGGTGGGAGTGTCGATATTAACCTACAGGGAATTGTAAACGGATTTAATATAGATGCCGTCAACGGCAATCTGGATCTTGATCTGATTAGTACTGCTGTAGTGACTTCAGCAGATAGTAGCAGCCCATCAATAGTATTTGATCTGGGTGATACGTCACTCAATGCAAACGTCAATCTGGACGGCTCAATTGATGGAATGCATGTCGTAACCACTGGTCAGTTTAATGACATTCTGGACCTGATCATAAATCAGTCTGCAATCATTACATCTGCCAATGGCACTTCCCGGGCCGTGGATATCGAACTTGCCGATGGTATTGCCGTTGCTGATGTGATTATTGCAGGGACAATCGAAGGCATGTCTCTGGCGACGAGAAGTAGTTTTGACGTTGATAGTATTAGTGATGTTGACCAAATTACTCTCTCGCTGGAACAGACCGGTAATATTACGTCCGTCACATCGGCGGCTGCCCTTAGCTTGTTGACCGGCGCCGGTCAGGATGAAATCAGCGTCACCCAGGTGGGTAATGTCGAGGGGATGTATATTTCAGGCGGTGCAAATGCTGATTACTACCAACTGAAAATATATGGTACCGCCACTGGGGATATCAATCTTGATGATGTCATCGCAACGGATGCCAATTCGGCCGGTAACGCTCTGGTCATCAGTACTGAAGACATCGAGGATGTTGATGACCATTTTCTGTTCCGTAATGCATTGTTGTATCGCTATGATGTTGCCCAAAGAATAGATTATTCGGGATTTGCTGGACTATCGCTGTCTACCTATGGCGGCAATGATACTTTCATCTTTGATGATTCCAACGTGCTGCTGACGGTTGATGCTGGTGAAGGTGATGATATCTTCCAGCTGGGACAGATGTATCAATCCCCACGGGATACCTTTGCGGGCTTGAGTGCTGATGATACCTTTCTTACCTATCTCACTACCCAGGGATATCTGTCCAATGGTGTGAGTGCCGCGGCAACCTTGATTGGTGGGATCGGGGACGACAGTTTTACTGTACTCAGCAACCAGGCCACTGTTAGTCTTTTGGGTGGTGCGGACAGTGATAACTTCCTTGTGCGATCATTTGTGCTGGTAGACCCTGATGATCCACTGGCGCCGATTACGAATATCAATGGTGGTGACGGGGCTGATTATATTTCCTATGCCATTAATTCCCCCGTCCGTATCGCCGGTGGCGATGGCCTTGATTCATTAACCGTAATCGGTACTGAATTCGCCGATGACTTCGTCGTAACAGATGAGGGTATTTATGGCCTCGGCCGCTATACGTCCTATGACGGAATCGAACAGATTATTGTGGATGGGCTTGAGGGTAACGATAGTTTCTTCGTTTTTAGTACACCTGCTGATGCAGAATTGCAGATCATAGGCGGTCTTGGTTCTGATACCTTCAATATAGGCGATGGACCCGACGGTGATGCAGTCTCTGTCGTGGCCGACGATCTTGAGGGTTATAACAGCCTGATAGAGCATGAAACCCTGACCAGCGATGTCATTCGTACACTCAGCACACAAGTTATGGATGAAGACGAAGCCGGTGTCAGACTGATTCCGATTGGTACGGGTAATACCATATTTGAAGATAACCCAGGCGGAGCAGGCCCGGCAGGTGCGGTTTTCGGCGCCTATGCCTATGTGCAATATGCAGTATTACTTACCCGTCCGCCCAAGGGGGTTGTTTCATTCTCTGCCAAGCCAGCATTTGCTGAAGATGCAGAGGACAGCCAGAATACTGATACCCTGATCAGACCGGAAGGCATATTACTCAATGGCAGTGCAAAGGGCGTAACCTTCCTTTTTGACAAGACCAACTGGTATCAGGAACGCATTATTACGGTTACAGCACCCGTTGATAGCGGTGCATTTAATGGCGGAATAGAAGGCATACAGTCCTACCAGATACAGCACACTATTGTTGAAGATGGTGCAGTGGATGGCGATGAATATGACAATGTGGAAGTCAATAATTTTGTGGTCAGGGTAGTGGATACGCAGACAGCGAATGTGGTGGTATTACCATCCCAGGAACAATTAGTAGTCGGCGAGATAGATGTGGCTGCAGGGCAGACTAATTATGCGGTGGATCACGATAGCTATGAGTTAATGTTGTCAAAAGAACCTCCTCTGGGGCAACCGGTAACAGTAAATATAAGCCCGTATGTTGATCCTAATACCGGTGCACAATTAAGTACCCAGCCATCGTCCATAACCTTTGTCAATAGTGGAACAGCGGAAAATACAGCTAATAACATCTACCACTGGAACCATGCTGCGAAGATAACTATCTCCGCCATGGATGACACAGCGGTTGAAGGTATTCACTACAGTCATATCGACCATAGCATTACCACAACGGCGCCTGAATATAGCGGTATTAGTATTGCCTCTGTGGACGTTATGATCGGTGACAACGAGGTTCAGGATATTATCTTCCTTGAGACAGATGGCAGCACCATCGTCACAGAAAAGGCCCAGGAAGTTGTCTACGTGGAAGGGCAGCTGCTTGATCAGGGTGTCTATAATGCTACCACGTCTGAATGGGAATTCAGCGGTACCTTTGGCCTACCTGAAATTGGTGAGAGCAGAAAAAATAACACCATCACCACCGCCCAGAATCTCGAGGATTCCGAGTGGGGTATTGAGGTAGATACGGATATTTTTGCTCCAAACACGTTTCCTTATATCAGCATCAGTGGAGAACTGGAAGGCAGCGCAGATTTCTATAGTTTCAAGATTGATTCTACGATGCTGACTAATGCCAGCAATTCCGTGACGGTCAATCTTGATGTGGACAAGGGCTATACCTATGGTGATGATCTCTGGTGGCGTAGCCAACTTAAGTTATACAAGGTAGACCCCACCGATTCGACCAAGTTCATCGAGGTCAGTCCCCAGGACTATGCGACTGATTATAATCAGCGCTTCGCCGCACGTACCGATACTACTTATTTAAGTGCAGGTCCTTATGCCAGCGGTGGCAGCACGTGGGATTATACGTATAACTCGGTTGATTATACCTATGATATGTATTGGTACGATGATTTCAATACATATGAAATCAATAGCGTTGGTACCTATGTTATTGAAGTGACGAACAGCTATGACTGGTATTACAACTATAAGGAAGGATTTAAGCTGGGATTGCCGGATGGTGTCGACTATGAACTGCAAGTTTCTGTAGAAGGGCATAAACGCGACGCCTGGGCCTTTGCACCGGACCCTATCCTTGAGGATGAAGACGCAAATAACAATATTATCGGCAGTAATATTGATGACTGGGTAAAAGATCCGGACTACCCTGCAGATCTAACAATTCCAGCTAATAAAGACGCAGACAACTGGTATACCTTTGCCAATGGAAATATTGGAGATGATATACCGCCAGGTGCCAGTGAATTAAATATTGATTCTTCCACACCCTATACCACTATTTCGGGTGGCGGTGATGGCACCGTGGATCGCTATAATTTTGTCGTTAATACAGCCATGTTGACTAGTGCCGGCGGATCCACGTTTGATGCTGTGAACTCAACTATCCTGGTGGCCAACTGGTATAAGACTGCCGCGATAACCATGGACGGTGACCCTATCAATGGTCAGTTGCTGAGTGCGTCTCTGGTGATAAACAAGCCCGGGGAAACATCCCACACCACAACCAACATCAGTGATTACGTTGTTACATCGGGTGTGTCTCTTGCCCAAAATCTGGTCAATGCAATCAATGCCGAGTCATCAACTGCCGGAGCGATAACGGCCAGTACAAGTGGGGATGTTGTAACCCTGACTGCAGCTCCCAATACCGCTTTTTACTTTACCAGTGCGCCGGTTCTGACAGTCAAGCAACCCGCGGACAGAGTCACTGCCAGGACAACAGTGATTGATAATCATGACGGTAACGGCGATATTCTTTTTACCAATGCGACCATTACCTTCAATAATTTCAATAATCTTGAGAATGGAGATGAGTGGTTTATCCAGGTTGGAAATACTATAGAAAGCTACACCGTACTCAGCTCTACGGATAATCTGGCCACTGAATTTGACGGCCTGATTGGTTTGAGCAAGAGTGGTAATAACCTGGTTTACTCGGGATCTGCGGCGGCCATCTCCGTCTGGGTGGAACATACCAGGACCAGTCAGGATCAAACAAATACACCTTCAGTCACGCTAACTGGCATACCCGCAGAAATCGGTGTTGGACAGAAGATGGAAGTGGATTTTGGTTCAGCCACTGTCAACTATAATAAAGAAGACTGGATCCTGACCATAGACAATGGTGGAACACCTGTTACCCATAAAGTAACAACCAGTTCAACTTATGCCAACCAGACCCAGGTGATCGACAGGCTTGTACAGTTGATCGGTGGCAGTGCAAACAGAAATGGCACTACCCTGGAAATAACGGTGCCCGCAGGCGAAGGTTATACCTACAGTCTCGATATCAATTACGACAACGTAGAGTTGCCAACGGTTAATGAGGCTGCTGCTGTATTGATACCTGTACCGGCCGCTGCCTCTGTGGGGACAAAATGGACATTCAGTGACGGGAGTAATAGTTTTACCTTTACCGTGGCGGACCTGGGTTTGGAAAATGATTTTGCCGAATCGTTTGTGGCTGCATATACGGCTGATGCCAACTTTACTGATCCCCTGGAAATTGACGGTACCTATATCTTGGTGGATACTTCTGCCTCACCATCAAGCTTCAGTTTGCGGCAGGTGCTACCCATAACCGCCCTGACGGACGCTCCGGTGGTGGGTGGTGAAGCATCATTGGCACTGTCTCCGGCCATCGGTGATTATGTCGAGGTAGGCCTTGATACCAATCAGGATGCCGGTACCTCTGGAACCAATGCTACGGTCACATTCATCACCAATGATGGGGTTACCTGGTCCAGCAACGACGCAGTTTATTCCCTTAATGAGACAACGGGAAAAATTACTTCCACGGATGGTACCGTGGTTGATATTGATATCAATACAGCCGATTACTTTACAGTTTCAACGCAGTCCCATAATGACACGACAGAATACGGTGCAGCGACCATCAATGATCCTTCGACTACCCCCGTAACCGGTTCAACCATTACCGTCGAGATCAATACAAATTCCGTTGTGTTCACCTATAATGGTAGCACATGGACTACACCTGACCCGGATCATACATTGACGCATGTCACCGTTCCTGCTTCGAAGTTTGAAGTAGTTAACGGAAATAATATTAATGCAGCGGTGGTATTGGCCAATGCAGTATTTAATCCTGGTTATACCCATGCTCTGACAATAACCGATGCAACTGGAAATTTTGCGTCCGGTGATCCAGCGGATATTACGTATCCGTCCTCCCCGGCGGTAATACCGGCCACAGGCGATACCCTTAAGGCAATTATCACAGATGGCTCTGTATTTGTCGTAACCTTTACCTTCGATGGCACAACCTGGACTTCTTCTAATGGGACTTATGAGATGGTCGACAGTACGACTGATTTTGAAATCAGCCGAACCTCTACAGGCACATTTACGGTTAATAGCGCCATATACGATGATGTATCGGTTACCGAGGCTTTAAGTTCCTTAAGAAACGCCCCCGCTTTCCTGGTTTCTGATCTTACAGGTCTCAGCCCCAACAGCGGGGATAGGGTTACCGTGAACATGAACACCACGAGCTACCCGACTGGCAGCCCTGCAGGTATCACGGTTACCTTTGAATATGATACTACTGCAGCGGGTGCATGGGCCTCTAGTGATGTAGATTTTGACCTGGACAATAGTGGCCGACTAATTGCAAATAATGGCGATACAGACATCACCACTGTATCGGCCACTTACCAGACACTAAGTAACATTACTCCGTCCAATATTGATTTGTATGGTAGTGCGAATATTGCCTATCCAGCCAGTTTTACAGCTGCACAAAATGGAGATTTACTGAAAATCGTCATTAATGGCAGCACCAATATTGATTTTACCTTCGACGGGTCTGTGTGGTCTACAGCTACCTCGGGATACACACTAACTGATAACAGTAGCCTATTTGTTCTAACGGATAGTGATAATACTCAGCCAATAGTTGTTGATAGTGCGGATTATACTGTCGCTACCGAGGAGTCATTGTTCGAGGCACGCAAACTGACCATCAGTAATACAGGGATTGTGGGCCAATACACCATCGGTGGTTCATCGGCATCAGCTACCAGCCAGAGCGATTTGCTGGATCTCATCGATACAGCATACTCGGCAAACGGTAACTATGAAGTTCAGAAATCATCCTCGGCATCGAGCGCATATATCTACAATACCAATGACACTGATTTGTCATCAGCACCGACCATAAGCTTTAGCCTGGCAAATGCTGTGAACGATGAGCAAACTGAAATCAGTTATTTTGCCACACAAAGTAATGATGACGATTTTGTTGGTAAACTTGATATTACCAAAATCAAAACCAGTTTTGTTGCCGGTGAGGTCTGGGACTTTGAACTCGACGGTAGTACAACTTCAATCACCCTCGCAACCAGTGGTAGTCCGGCTACTGTCTACCCCGATCTGCTCAGTGATCTTGATGCGGCCTTCCCGGGGTATGTATTCACGCTGGACACGGCTAAAAATACCCTGTTAATCACGGCAACGGGAAATGCCCCCTTCGATGTGGATAGCCTCCACTTTGTGGAAAACAAGGTCGCCACATTGAATAAGGACCCAGACCCGGATGTCAAATTCTTTGATACGTATGTGCATGACTTTTCTTCGGAATCGGTCTATAGCGGCAAGGTCTGGACTGTCACCATAGACGGTGTTGAGAAGGCCAGCGCGCAGGCATCATCGTCTGTCAATGGTGACCTGCCCAGTATGGATACCGTACTCGCAGATTTGCTCCAGGACCTGGTTACGGCCGGCTATACGGCTAGTTTGGATGTGGTAAATATACGCGAATTGACAATCTCCGGTCTTAATGACGCCATCGTAAATATTTCTGTGAATTCCAATGGTGTCGGTGCACTCTTTGATCTTGATGACGTGAAACAAGAAAAGGAGAATGTGCGAAATTATGCTGGTGACTATACTTATGATAGTGCAGCCACAGCTATTCATCCCCTGGGAACTACCACCAGCGTTCACTATGATATTAAAGAAAATCTGGTCAAAACGCCTTATTTGATCATCTATGAAATGGTGGATTTTTCGACCAGGGTAACGGGTGCAGCCCTGCAGGCGCAGTTATCAACGGTTTCAGAGCAATTACCCCCTGAGTTACGTGCGGGATTCGTTTCGTATATTCAAAATGTACAGGGTTTGCCTGAGTCTGCCACATACCCCGGTATGATGCTCAATCCAGTAAAGGTCACTTCTACGGCGGATCCATATATAGAAAACACCTTTAACATTGAAGGTACCTATGTCGTTGAGGTTGGTTATCTGGAGTCTACGGTATATGAATATAATTATTTTATACAGACCAAGGACAACTATACCGGCAACTATAATTCAGAGAATCTTAACTATAACTATGGTCCCTATAACTACCAGTGGCGGGGAGTGGCTCCTGGCACCTCATATGATTTGAATGTATCCATTCAGCAGCACAATTCAAATCTTAATAATCAGACCATAGAGGAAAAAAATATTCGTGTAATTGCCGGTCCGGGTGCAGGTGCTGAAGGAATAATCAGGACATTTACTGCCTATGAAAATAATATCAAGGTTAACCGTTTTGAAATAGATGCGACAGCTTCCGCAGATCCATCACTATGGGATGATGTAGATGAAGGAAGCAGATATGAGGTCTACAAGGTCATCGATGATGGAACCAATACCGATAGCGTATATAAAGGCACGGATTTCACTGACTGGCTCGCCGGGCTGGATGATACATACAAGGCGGTGCTGACCAAGTCTGCTGATGGGATCACAGTCACCGATTTGGATACGCCCACCTATGATGCCAGCAGGGCATTCACTGACGGTGGCGCTGGTAATTCGAAACAAACAACTTCAACACCAGATCCTGTAACACCATCATCTTCTGCATCTTTTGTAGTCACGGTAACCGCAGATGATGATAATACGGTTGATGGTGGAGACCTGCAGGTTTTTGCCCCGGCAGAGCAAAGGGTTAACCAGATCCGCGGACCTATCAGTATCGAGGGTGGGGCGGTGGCCGCGAGTTATGTCGATCTCAATGATCCAGTAATGTTGCCGGGTGAAACCAACAACCCGGTCGTCAATGGGCAAAAGTCCAGCAATACAACCGGAAGCAAGGACGGTACTCTAACAACTGCGGGTATACAGATAGAACTGGCGACACCGACTACAAACACGATTACCCGTGCCGAGTTAGAGGCTTTTCTTGCCCAGCCCGAATTAACGACGACAGTGAATTACCAGGTTCTGAGAGAATTTCTAACCGACTCTGACAAGACTGGAATCACAGAATTTGCTACGTTTGTCGATGAAACGGTTACAAATTTTGATCAGGATGACGGAGAGGTCCAGGGATTTGACCCACGCATTAATGGTGCGCCTTATGAGCTTGGTTTTATTGATAAGACCACACGTAATATAACCGGCGATGTGGTGGATATACTGGCAGTGATCGGTAACCGGGTGATACTCGCGGCCACATGGCCAACAGGATATGACAGCAATAATGATGAATACTATTACCGCCCACTAAATCGTAATGAAAGGGTGGTCGAGGAAGAACAGGTTGATGTACTGAATTTTAATAACAGCGGCAGCCCGGCTGAGGAATTTGGCATACTGACAGCGGAAAGCCTTACCGGTTTTGGTATGGGTACCGGGATAGAGCTGGCCGGTCAGGATATTCCGGGTGGAATTCGCTACGCAAACCTGGAAGAACTTAATCTGTACCTCGGCAGCGGCAAGGACACCCTGACCATAGAAGCCACCCATGCCGGCGCGACAAATATATATACCGGTGCCGGTGGCAGTATCATTGATATAAAAACGATTTCCGGTCATACCATGGTCAACCTTGGCACTGACCAGGCACTTGCTGATAATAATCTCGTGACCGTCAGCAGTGATAGCCAGCTTGTTGATCAAATTATGGCGTTATTAACCATAATCGGTGATGACTTTGGTAACAATTCTCTGATTGTAAATGACAGCGGGGATACCAATGATAATACCCTGTGGCTGACAGATACCACCCTGACTGGTCTGGATATGCCCAGCGTGCCAGAGACATTCCTGCTAAATATTCAGGCCGAAGCCGGCACCTATCATTTATCTACTGACGGTGGCATAACTTATGAGTTGTTGAATTGGGATGCAACCGATAGTGAAATTGCTGGTGCTTTGGCAATCATGACGGGCGAACCTGTGGCCAATATCAATATCACTACGCCAGATCAGTTCAATGATCAAATCAAGCAATACCAGATTTCCTTCATTGGTGAATCTGCAGGTAAAAATATTGCCGAGATCGCAGCCTTTATACCCACAGCCCAGCCTATTGCTTTTGCTAACCAGTTCACATTGACAACACAAGCCAGTAGCGGGACATACCAGATTGCTTCGGAAAGTGGATCGAGCGCAATTGTACAGTGGGATGCCAATGAAACGGATATTGCCAATATAATAAATACCCTGCTCAATGTTAGCGGGTTATCTTTAGCAGTAGAGCTACAGACCAACCCTGGTAACGGTGAACGTAAATATATCATCGATATTGCACCGCGCTATAATCCAGACAACTCACTGTTTGAAGTGCCTGCATTCTATGTATCGAATGTTGGCACCCTGAATACCAGTGCCAGCACATCCAGTCAGTTCAACTTGATTGTTGATAATGTTGACGGTAGCTACGTGTTATTGGCCAGGGGGGATGACGGGGCAATATCCGATCAGGTTGTGTTGGAATCTACCGCTTCTGATGCCGACATGAAGGTAGCGGTCGCACAATTATTACTGATTGAAGACGATGTAAATATTAATGTTAATTTGAGTATTAATAGCGGAATCAGGACATATGTTGTTGATTACACTACCGGCACGGTAGATTTTACTGACCTGGAAGCCCAGCATCGCGACCTGACCATATCGGATACAACACCATTCGCACCACGGGCCAGGGTGAATTACCTGACAGAAGGTACTACTACACCAGAATTAAATACCGTACAAACCATCAGTGTAGGAAGTGGAAATATAGTTTTAACAGTTTACGCACCAGGTGACCTTGACCACACCGGCATTCCGGTTGGGTCCGTGACTTTCAGCGCCGGCGATATCCCGCAACTTAAGGCAAATCCCGCTGATGCAGATACCTGGTTTGACGAACTCAACTACCTGTTTAATCCGAATAATACCCAGGAACGCCGTCAATTCTACCCTGAGACGGATAACTTCTCGGTAGTCAAAGCCGATAATGATTTTATCTTTACCTTCCAGGGTGAATATGCCGGTTACAGTATCCTGGCCACAGATATCAATGACATTGTTGGTGATACTGAACTGGCAACCCGGACTGATGGCATTAACTATTATGGAATTGACACCCTTACTATCAACACGGGGAGCGGAACTGACACTATTAATGTCCAGGCCACTAGCCTTAATACCGTCACCAACATTAATACCGGTGTGGGTGACGAGCAATTCCATGTTAGCTCCACTGCCGATGGTTATTTTGTTAACCAGTTACTTGCCGACGGGAATCTCGATGGTGTACAGGGTGAGTTGAACATTGATGCTGGCGTCGGTAATAACGCCCTCTTTATCAGTGATTTTGATAACACCGTAGCTAAAAATGCACAGATGTCAGACGGCAGTATCAGCGGTCTGGCCGTTGGCACGATTAATTATGATGCCGCGGGTGGGGATTTTAACAATGGCCTGGTGGTATGGGCCGGTAAGGGTGACGATACCATTACCGTGAGCAGTATTGAGATGACCGGCATTACCATTACAGAGTTATATGCCAATGAAGGTAATGACGATATCATTATCACTGCCACAGATAATCTTTTGGCGCCTGCACATAATTTATTATTACTACCCATTGAAGAACGCCGCATACAGATCTGGGGTAATGCTGGCGCCGATGTTATCGATGCCTCCACCGCAGATTTAGCGGTACGGATCCGGGGCGGGAATGATGAGGATATTATCAAGGGCGGCGACGGTGTCGATATCATCTACGGCGATGCAGGTGATGACATTATTTTTGGTGGCGATGGTAACGACTATCTCTATGGTGAAATTCTTAATGCCGATCCGTTAATTGATTTCAGTAACGATATTATTTTCGGTGACCATGGTGCGGTTGATCTGATCACCACGACAGGCACTCACATCATAGAAAGTAATCCAGCCGTGTTCGATGCCCGTGAGGTCACACTGACAGACGTCCTGTATCAGACCAGGACCACGGTCTCTGTGTTACCGGGTGATGACCAGATCATTGCTGGTCAAGGGGATAATGTCGTTCTCGGTGGTGGCGGGATAGATACGATCATCAGTGCAAATGGTACCGACCATATATTGGGTGATCAGGGGATCGTGACCTATTCAGGTGTTGCAGGTGCAGAAAAACTCAGCAACCTGCAGAGTTATCTGGGTGAGGCCGGTGGCAATGACAGTATTACCCTTGGCAGTGGTGACAAGGTGGTAATAGCTGGACTGGGTGAGGACACGGTGACGACGACGCTGAGCAGTGTGGGCACACGTTATGTGGTGGGTGATGAGGGTGAGATTGGATATGACGCCAATAACATATTGGAAGTGGCGAAGAGCACCAGCACTGCTGGTGGTGCAGACACTCTGACGCTGGGCGGTGCCAGTGCCACGGATGTAAATGTGGTGATTGGTGGTGTGGGCGGTGATGACATTGATACCGGAGACAGTACGGATTATGTAATGGGGGATAACGGCGAGATTCAGTGGACGGGTGGCATTATCGATAGCATGGTGAGCCTCAACAGTGCGTTTGGCGGCAATGATGATATTGACCTGGGTAATGGCTCGAAGACGGTGATAGCCGGTATGGCGGATGACACGGTGGACACCGGGACGTCTGGCATACACCGTGTGATTGGAGACAACGGCGAGATCGTTTATGCGACTGGCGCGTTGCGCACGGTGAAGAGCACGGCCAATGCTGATGGTGGCCAGGACACGATCACCTTGTCGGGGGATGTGAACCAGGTAATTGGTGGCAGTGATGACGACACGATTACGGTAGTGGCGGCGACGAGTACCGACCATGTTGTGGGCGATAACGGTGTGATGACGTATACAGGACCTGCGGGTTCTGAGCAGTTGATTAACCTGCAGAGTTATCTGGGTGAGGCCGGTGGCAATGACAGTATTACCCTTGGCAGTGGTGACAAGGTGGTAATAGCTGGACTGGGTGAGGACACGGTGACGACGACGCTGAGCAGTGTGGGCACACGTTATGTGGTGGGTGATGAGGGTGAGATTGGATATGACGCCAATAACATATTGGAAGTGGCGAAGAGCACCAGCACTGCTGGTGGTGCAGACACTCTGACGCTGGGCGGTGCCAGTGCCACGGATGTAAATGTGGTGATTGGTGGTGTGGGCGGTGATGACATTGATACCGGAGACAGTACGGATTATGTAATGGGGGATAACGGCGAGATTCAGTGGACGGGTGGCATTATCGATAGCATGGTGAGCCTCAACAGTGCGTTTGGCGGCAATGATGATATTGACCTGGGTAATGGCTCGAAGACGGTGATAGCCGGTATGGCGGATGACACGGTGGACACCGGGACGTCTGGCATAC
Source organism: uncultured Gammaproteobacteria bacterium (assembly GCA_943788815.1). Taxonomy (GTDB): domain Bacteria; phylum Pseudomonadota; class Gammaproteobacteria; order Eutrophobiales; family Eutrophobiaceae; genus Eutrophobius. The sequence goes on along the minus strand of CALSRS010000001.1, from coordinate 906,221 downwards.
ACCGTGTGATTGGAGACAACGGCGAGATCGTTTATGCGACTGGCGCGTTGCGCACGGTGAAGAGCACGGCCAATGCTGATGGTGGCCAGGACACGATCACCTTGTCGGGGGATGTGAACCAGGTAATTGGTGGCAGTGATGACGACACGATTACGGTAGTGGCGGCGACGAGTACCGACCATGTTGTGGGCGATAACGGTGTGATGACGTATACAGGACCTGCGGGTTCTGAGCAGTTGATTAACCTGCAGAGTTATCTGGGTGAGGCCGGTGGCAATGACAGTATTACCCTTGGCAGTGGTGACAAGGTGGTAATAGCTGGACTGGGTGAGGACACGGTGACGACGACGCTGAGCAGTGTGGGCACACGTTATGTGGTGGGTGATGAGGGTGAGATTGGATATGACGCCAATAACATATTGGAAGTGGCGAAGAGCACCAGCACTGCTGGTGGTGCAGACACTCTGACGCTGGGCGGTGCCAGTGCCACGGATGTAAATGTGGTGATTGGTGGTGTGGGCGGTGATGACATTGATACCGGAGACAGTACGGATTATGTAATGGGGGATAACGGCGAGATTCAGTGGACGGGTGGCATTATCGATAGCATGGTGAGCCTCAACAGTGCGTTTGGCGGCAATGATGATATTGACCTGGGTAATGGCTCGAAGACGGTGATAGCCGGTATGGCGGATGACACGGTGGACACCGGGACGTCTGGCATACACCGTGTGATTGGAGACAACGGCGAGATCGTTTATGCGACTGGCGCGTTGCGCACGGTGAAGAGCACGGCCAATGCTGATGGTGGCCAGGACACGATCACCTTGTCGGGGGATGTGAACCAGGTAATTGGTGGCAGTGATGACGACACGATTACGGTAGTGGCGGCGACGAGTACCGACCATGTTGTGGGCGATAACGGTGTGATGACGTATACAGGACCTGCGGGTTCTGAGCAGTTGATTAACATGCAGAGTTATCTGGGTGAGGCCGGTGGCAATGACAGTATTACCCTTGGCAGTGGTGACAAGGTGGTAATAGCTGGACTGGGTGAGGACACGGTGACGACGACGCTGAGCAGTGTGGGCACACGTTATGTGGTGGGTGATGAGGGTGAGATTGGATATGACGCCAATAACATATTGGAAGTGGCGAAGAGCACCAGCACTGCTGGTGGTGCAGACACTCTGACGCTGGGCGGTGCCAGTGCCACGGATGTAAATGTGGTGATTGGTGGTGTGGGCGGTGATGACATTGATACCGGAGACAGTACGGATTATGTAATGGGGGATAACGGCGAGATTCAGTGGACAGCGGGGATCAAGAGCACTATTTTTAATACCGAAAGTAATATAGGTGGTAATGATAATGTAACTATGGGCGATGGCGATAAAGTTGTGATCGGTGGGGGTGGTGCCGACACCATAGAATCTGGCGCTGGTAACAGTATTTATTTGGGTGATAATGGCACAGTCAGATATGGCAGTAGTGGTGAACGCGTCCAGGTTGAAAGCGAATTAAGTGCCCTGGGCGGAGATGATATCATCTCTGTAAGTGGTGGAAATAACCTGGTATTTGCAGGTGTTGGTGATGATCAGGTAACCATCGCAGACGGTGATAACATTATCTTTGGTGATAATGGTATTGCCGATTATATCAATGGTCTGGCGGATGAGTATTTTACGACGGACACAAACCTGACAACATCTGGTGATGACACCATCGATAGCGGTGCCGGTAATGACCTTGTCATCGGTGGGTTGGGGAATGAATTAGTATTTACCGGCGCAGGTAAGGATATAGTGATTGGCGATCTTGGCATCGCTGTCTTTAATTTAACAGATTCCGATCCCAACACACTAGATATGGTTGAGAGTCTTTTCTCAGATAATGGTGGCGAGGATGAGGTCCATGGTGGTGAAGATGATGATGTAATTATTGGTGGCGCAGCAGCTGACGAGCTATATGGTGATGAAGGCAGTGATTTTATTTCTGGTGACGGCGGTAGGGCAACCTTTATTAATGGCCAGCTGGTTATTTCAGAAACAACGGAGTTGTTTATAGGTGATGATGATGTTCTCGATGGTGGAGATGGTAATGACAGTATGTTTGGCGGCTTTGGTAATGATTTATTTAATGCAGTATTATCGGATGACATATTGTCTGGTGAATATGCGTATCTTACTCAGAACGAAGATGATGGTGAAGTAATTGCTATTACTTACCTTGCACAAGGCTCTCTGGATTTATTGGCTGCAACCACATCTGGACTATATGAAAATAAGGAAGAAGAGAATGAAGCCGTAGGTAATCTTCTTGCCCCGCTGAACTTGCCTGATGTTCCGGAAGAAATTGATGAAGACACAGGGACAATTTATTCCAGAGAAGGAATTATTGAATATCAGAGCTTTATCGACACGCATTCTTATGAGTATATAAATGTAGATGAGACAAGGTTAAATAGCGATGAAACTGAAAATCAGCAACTTAATGAAGTAGAAGGCGGGCCTGATATTCAGCAAGAGGGTCCAGATGAAACAGAAAATCAGGAACTCGAGACAGCAACAGAAACTACCAATATTCAGGATCCATCTGAAATTGAAGACTCAGAGCCAGGTGTGCCAGAAGAAGAAACTGATGCTCAAGAAGATGAGTCGGCTGGCGCGAACAGGAACGATCTTAATACAGAAGGTACAACCTTTATGCTACCTGCTCAAGATCAACAAGGTTTAGTTATTGCCGATGATAATATGGCGGAGTACTCTGATAGTATAGTGATAGAGTCCGCTCTTCTTGCAGGATTAACTGGTTGGAAACTGACAAATGGCGAGCGTAAAGGTAATATACGAATAGATCAAAAAGGCATCGATAAGTTGCATCATAAACAGCGAAAAGTCAGGTACTGGGATGAAAACAGTCAGTGTTTTTTAGGAGATGAAGATGATGTGCTCGTGTCTCATAGTGAGTGGGAAAATGCACTTAAAAGAATCAGGTTAAATTAATATAAGGAAAAATAATGGTCACTAAAAAAACCACAACGGCGAGTAAGCCGGCTGCTACTAATACTCCCCCTAAGATAAATTGGGATGATTCGCAAATGAAGAGCACTTATGCAAATGTATGTAACGTTGCCAGCACTCGGGAAGAAATCGCATTATTTTTTGGTCTCAATCAGGCCTGGAATGCACAGCAAAAAGAAGTTTCGATAGAACTCTCAGACCGTATTCTCGTCAGTCCATATGCTGCCAAGCGCTTGTCAATATTACTAAGTAATGTCCTGGATCAATATGAAGAACGCTATGGTCAGATCAGCGGGATTACAACTGGAGAGTAGCTATAGTGGCTATCATCAGAGTTGATAAAGTTATTTAGTAGCAAGTTTAAAATATTCAGTTATATCTGAATGTTTCAATCTAACTCAGTAATCTTATTCCTTCCTTGTTATGCAAATTGATTCCGATGATACCCAGAACAGCTTGCGTGAGGTCTGGGTCAACTTTTCCGCTGCATCAAGCTATGAGGAATATTGCCAGTTTTGGCTTGAATTAATCTGTATTCGGCTTGATAGCATCAGTCAGGCTATATTGGTTCTGGATAATGGTGAATCAGGTTTTCAACCTGCGGCCCTGTGGCCTGAAAAGACCCAACCCGCTACTAGTCTGACTTCCCTGCTAGAGGAATCAATTGAAGAAGCCGCAGGTCTTGTTCATTCTCTTGGTTCGGGTATGTATGGTGTAGCTTTTCCCATCCGGCTTGATAACGAGTTAAAAGGTGTTGTCGCGCTTTCTGTCCGCGTACCACAATCAGCATTACCCAGGATCATGGAACAAATACAGTGGGGTAGTGCCTGGATAGAACTCTTTTTGCGACGTCATGATGGCAAAGAGAAAAATACTCAACTTGATAGGTTGTCTGGTGCAGTGGAATTATTGGGCGCTGTACTTGCAGAAACTGGATTTAATAGTGCCTCCATGACATTCGTTAATAAACTTACCTCTGCGTTCGATTGTGAACGAGTAAGTATTGGCATGAATAAAGGCTTGAAAATCGAAGTAGCTGCTCTTTCTCATAGTGCGCAATTTGGCAAAAAGATGAATTTGATTCGTCGTCTTGCTGGAGTAATGGATGAAGCCGTTGTTCAGCGTGGAATCATCAATTACCCCAATAGTGAACATGATAATAAATTACTGGTGGACAGGGAGCATGCTCAATTTTCACTCTCATATGGGAATGCCAGTTTACTTTCTATTCCACTTCATTCAGGTGAAGAATATTTTGCCGCGGTTACCCTGGAACGTGATTCCGAGAAACCTTTTCTAGAACATGAAGTTGATCAGATTCAGAGTATAGTCGCACTCTCAGGCGAGGCCCTGCGCACAAAATATTTGCAGGATAAATCCTGGTATCTCCATTTATATACTGCCACTGTGGAACAACTACAAAGGATAATAGGTAAAGGTTATCTCGGACGAAAACTAGCACTCATCTGCCTGCTTACCCTCGTTGTATTTTTTAACTTTGCAACCGGAACTTATAGAGTTGCCGCTGACAGTATCCTGGAGCCGTCAATCCGCCGCGCCATTGTTGCGCCATTTGATGGTTATCTAGAATCTGCTAATGTCAGGGCTGGAGAACATGTCACCGAAGGGCAAATTATGTCTAACCTTGATGACAGGGATCTGACTTTGGAAAAACTCGGTTCTATGAGTGAGCAAGCCAAACTCCAAAGCCAGTATGAGAGTGCTGTTGCCGAGCAGAACCGGTCCGAAGCAAAAGTTATCCAGGCCCAGCTCGAGCAGAACAATGCGCAACTAGAACTTATTTCAAGTCAACTATCAAGGACCCGTCTGCTTGCACCGTTCGATGGTCTCGTTGTCAGTGGTGAGTTGAGTCAGCGATTGGGCAGTGCGGTAGAGCAGGGCGAGGTGTTGTTTGAGGTCGCGCCACTTGATAAATATCGCATCATTCTCTGGGTAGATGAACATAGAATGTCTGAAATCGAAGAACAGTTGCAGGGCAGTCTCATTCTTAACTCTTTACCTGAATATACCTTTGACTTTATTGTTACCCAGGTTACTCCGGTAACCGAGGCCCGTGATGGCGGAAATTATTTTCGTGTCGAGGCGACCTTAAGTGAATCAATTTTACAGTTGCGGCCAGGGATGGAAGGCGTGGGTAAGATCGAGGTAGACGAACGTAAGCTTATCTGGATCTGGACCTATCCACTGCAACAGTGGATTAAATTGAAACTGTGGGAATGGTGGCCATAATTGTCAGTTTCACTATTTAGTGAATCCTGGTATCGGGTTGCCAATCTTAAACCCAAATTACGTTCTCATGTTGAGATTAACCGTCATGTCTACCGTGGTGATGTCTGGTATGTAATTCAAGACGATGCTACAGGTCGATTTCATCGTTTCAATGACGAAGCATATTCGTTAATTGGTTTAATGAATGGACAGCGTTCACTTGAAGATATCTGGCATTGTGCCGGTGAGCAACTCGGTGATGATATGCCCTCACAGGATGAGGTAATCAAACTTTTATCCCAATTACATCGTGTTGATGTTATTCAGACGGATATGCCCCCTGATGTTCTGGAATTAAATGAACGACGTGAAAAGGCCAGAAAAACCAAGTTCTGGTCAGTCATTAAATCTCCGCTTGCCGTCAAATTTCCTTTACTTGATCCGGAAGCTTTTCTGAACCGCACTGCTGGGTTCAGCAAATGGATTTATAACCCGGTCATGGCGGTGATCTGGCTGGTTTTTATCCTCTGGGCTTTGTCTCAGGCAGCTTACCATTGGCCACAACTGACCGAAAATCTTGCCGATCGTATTCTGGCCACGGAAAATCTTTTTCTAATCTGGTTAATCTATCCCATTGTCAAACTGGTACATGAGTTCGGTCATGCCTATGCGGTTAAACGTTGGGGAGGGGAAGTGCATGAGATGGGGGTAATGTTCCTGATTTTTATGCCTGTTCCGTATGTTGACGCCTCATCTTCAGCTTCATTTCGAAATAAACATCAGCGCATGTTGGTAGCGGCCGCAGGAATTATGGTTGAGGCATTGATTGCGGCAATAGCCATGTGGGTCTGGGTTAATACTGAGCCTGGGATTTTACGTAGCGTTGCATTCAATACATTATTAATAGCGGGAGTTTCCACATTGCTGTTCAATGGAAATCCGCTACTACGATTCGATGCTTATTATGTCTTATCCGATGCACTGGAGATACCCAATCTTGGCGCGCGTAGTAATAAGCAGATAGCTTATCTTTGCAACCGTTTTTTGTTTGGATTAACAGATGAGCCCTCTGCTGCATACAGTAGCGCAGAGGCAAAATGGATGGTGCTGTACTCAATAACCAGTTTTCTATACCGTATTTTTATAACCTTCAGCATAATCATATTCGTGGTGAGCAAGCTGTTTTTTATCGGTATTATTCTAGCCATTCTTTCAATTTATAATATGTTTGGTAAGCCACTCTTAAATATTGTCAGGTACCTTATTATGGACAGAAAATTACGTCAAAAACGCACCAGAGTGTGGACGGTCACCTCAACTATCTCACTCGCTGTTTTAGCCTTTCTTTTTGTCATTCCATATCCCAAAATGACAGTTGCCCATGGTGTATTCTGGGTCCCCGATGATGCACAAATACACGCTATAAGCACTGGTTTTTTAACGCAAATCAATGTGGCATCAGGACAAAATGTCAGGCCCGGAGATATTCTGTTTGTGAGTGAAAATGATGAGCTTAATACAAGAATTAAGCAGGCAGATGCGCGCTTGGAAGAAATGATGGCACGGCATAGCATTGCTGTTGCTGATAACCGTCTCAGCGAAGCGTCAATAATCCTGCAAGAAGTTAATCATGCCCGTGCTCAACTGGACAAGGTTTTGGAGGAAAAAAGAGGTTTATCTGTTACGAGTCCTATTCAGGGTGTATTTCAAATGATAGTACCTGTGGACTCAGAAAACAGGATGATCCCACGGGGAACCTTATTGGGATATGTGCTCGGTTCCAGGGATTATCGTGTGAGAGTTGCAGTCTCCCAGGATAATATCGAAGCCATCCGCAATGACCTCAATGCTGTGAAGGTTAGAGTAGCTGAAGATATTGATAATGAGATGCATGCACTGATAGTTGACCAGGTACCAAGCGCGCAAAAGCTTCTTCCAAGTCCTGCATTATCCGTATCTGGAGGTGGACAGTTCGCATTGGATCCAGGTAATCAGGAGCAACCCGAATCATTTGAAACGGTATTCTTATTGGATCTGATCCTGGAAAATTTGCCCATCCAGAAAATTGGTGAAAGGGTCTATGCGCGTTTTGAACATAGTCCGGAACCGGTCGGATACCGTCTGTACAGAAATATGAGAAGACTCCTGTTACGTAAGCTGGATTTTTAAGTGTTTACCGCTTGCCATCATCCACCTGCTGATTATCGCCATCGGCCTGAACGTGAAACCCCTAAATATGGCTGGTTAGACAGGTTGCAACTCAGACTGATAGGTCATATAGAACTTCACCCCTTGCGGTTAAAGATACGTCGCCGGCGGTTTATTTCAACTCTGAATCAACTGACCGACGGATACATAAATCTGACAGATGAAGAATTAGTCAATCAGGCAAAAGAGCTGGGTATGCAAATCCGGCGTTATGGGTTTAATGACAGATTGGTCGCACAGCAATTTGGCTTGATACGTGAAATGTCTGCCCGCACCCTTGGCATGAGACACTTTGACTGCCAGTTAATCGGTGGTTGGATTCTGCTGCAGGGGCGTGTTGCGGAGATGAAAACCGGTGAGGGAAAGACATTAACGGCAGTCTTACCGGTTATCAGTGCCGCCCTGTCGGGATTGCCAGTACATGTTATCACGGTTAACGATTATCTCACTGCACGGGATGCCGAAGAGATGCAGCCTCTCTATCAGCGTTTTGGTCTCAGCGTAGGCATAATCACTCATGAATGCACTCCCCAGCAAAGACGACAGGCCTATATGCAGGATATTGTCTATGTCACTGGCAAGGAACTTGTCTTTGATTATTTACGTGACCGCATGAAAATCAATTATAGCCAACCATTGAATATGCAGGTCGAATTTTTAAAATCTACGAAACTGGAAAAACAGTTACAACTTCGGGGGCTGCACTTTGCGCTGGTAGATGAGGTAGATAGTGTCCTGATAGATGAATCCAGAACGCCATTGATAATTTCTGGTGTTCATAAGAACGAAGAAGAGCAGGAGTTTTTAGAGACTGCATACAGTCTCTCCCACAAGCTTGAGGAGAATCTGGATTTTAATGTCGATACACACCGGCGTACTGTGGAGTTGACTGAGCAGGGAACCCAGGTAATTCGTAAACTCAGTGAATCGCTGGGGCCGTTGTGGAAGGGGGCTATTCGACGAGAGGAAATTATCCACAAGGCAATGATGGCACGTTTTATTTATCGTGCGGATCATGATTACTTGGTTAGAGATGGCAAAATCGAACTTATCGATCCGTTAAGTGGCCGGGTGATGGAAGGACGTTCCTGGGAAAAAGGGTTACACCAGATGGTTGAACTCAAGGAGGAATGCGAACTCACCAGTCAGCGAACGACACTGGCAAGAATCAGTTATCAGAAATTTTTTCGTCGTTATTTATTTCTCGCTGGAATGACCGGTACAGCATGGGAGGTTCGTAAGGAATTATGGAATGTTTATCGGTTACCGGTGTCCAGGGTTCCAACCCATAAGCCATCGCAACGCAAAATATTATCTCCAAGGGTATTCGCAACAGATGAAGCCAGGTGGCATAGTATGGTTAATCACTGCCAGGAATTGATTCAGCAAGGAAGATCGGTATTGATTGGTACCAGTTCAGTTGCCAGTTCAGAGGTAGCCAGCCAATTCCTGGAGGAAGCGGGTATCGACCACAGGGTTCTTAGCGCCAAGCAGGATAAACATGAGGCCGATGTGGTGGCAGAGGCAGGACAGCCCGGTCGTGTAACGGTGGCAACCAATATGGCTGGCCGGGGGACTGATATAAAATTGCATCCGGACGTCGAGCGGGCAGGGGGACTGCATGTTATACTCACTGAACATTATGAGTCAGCCAGAGTTGATCGCCAGCTAGCTGGAAGGTGTGCCCGTCAGGGCGATCCAGGCAGTTTTGAAAAGCTGTTAGCTTTGGAAAACCAGCCATTAAGAACCTTGAGGTCTAAAAGTATGGTGGTCACATCAGAGTCCCTGGGCGTCGATACAGCAGGTGGCCAAAAAATGGCCATGGGGGCACTTCGCATCGAGCAGGAATTTATTGAGCAGCAAAATTACTTTGCAAGATTATCAACTCTTGAATATGACCTTAAGTTAAACGAAATGTTAGCTTTTTCCGGAGCCCTGGAATGAAATCAGAAAGATATATTTTGATATTAATCACAGCCTTGTTGGCTAGCTTGCCGGCCTTGTCCGTGTCTGAAGAAGTCAAACAACTACCTGATGCGTCAACAGAGTTACAAGATGCATCGTATTACCCTAATTCCGCTGATAATAAGTTGGAAGTTGATTGCTTGTTGACGCCCAGTATAGATGCAGAAATTGCCAGCCCTGTGGTGGGTGTTCTGGAGTCATTAATGGTCAATCGTGGCGATATTGTCGAGCAGGGGGACATACTTTTTAAACTTCGATCAGATGTGGAAACAGCAACCTTAAACCTTAATCGTGCGAAGACTGAATATGGCCAAAAAACCATAGAACGAAATATTGATCTGTTTGAACGCAATCTCATTTCTGAACAGGAAAAAGATGAAATCGTAATTAACAATAGAATCTATGAATATGAAATGCAACAGACAGAAGCGATGTTAAGGCAGAAAACGATAGCAAGTCCTCTAACTGGAATCGTTGTGGAGACATTTGTCGACCCCGGTGAATACGTGGGCGAAGAGGCAATATTGAAGATAGCGCAACTTGACCCGCTTTATATTGAGGCGGTAATCCCCGCTGCATATTTTGGCAGGATTGCCAATGATGACGAGGCAACAGTAACACTGGCTAGACCACTCAACAGCGTGCATGAGGTAAATGTGAAGATTGCAGATCAGGTCCTTGATGCAGCAAGTGGTACCTTTGGTGTCAGGTTGACACTTGAAAACCCTGGTTACCGTTTACCTGCAGGTCTTAAATGTCGTGTCAATTTTGAACTTCGAGATAAATAAAAAGTGATGCTGTCAGGATATATCTGCAACAATCCTCATGGTTTAAAATGTATTTCTTCTTTAAACAGTTAGTCATTGACTATTGAACCAGATTCATAGCACTTCTTTATCTCGTATGAAATTTTAACCAGCTATATACTTTTTCATTCATTTTGGCGGCAATACGCCGGCACGATAATACTGTGATATATAAGGTGTAATATACTATGTGTTTTTGATAAACCGGTGAAAGTAAGATTGGTTGCATACAATCCCTCAGCAAGTCGATGGTTTTATAAAAACAGTAACAAAATAATATCTAGTATTTATAGCAACAAGACACGTAACCAATCCATCCTCGTGACGGTATCCTTCTGATATAACAGGATAAATATCTGAAAATAATAAGATAACCAGCTATCTATTATGATGGGCTTTGAAAGCATACTTATGCTAAAGTTTTATGAAAACGTTTGAGGGGGATCACAAGTGAAAACAAAAGTTAAAATTTTCTTTTTATCAATATTTTTAACGTTCCCATTAATAGTGCCTGCACAGATTGACTCCATCGCTTCAATACTGGGTTACCCGGAGATGATTATTCATAACGCAAAGATAGTCACTATGGATGATGATTCTTTTACATCAAATCCCGGGAGCATTGTCGAGGCATTGGTCGTACGGGACGGGGAAATACTTGCCCTGGGTAATAATGATGACATGCTTAAACTTGCGGGGCCATCAACACAGGTAATAGACCTTGGCGGTCGTACCGTGTTGCCCGGCTTAATACTGACACATGGCCATCCCACAGACAGGATATGGGAGGCAGGCGGCTTTGCACTGCGTCACGTTTTGCGAGAAGGAAATGAGCACATGGTTGTTCGTATTCTCCAAGGTACGGCTGAACAGCAGATTGCAAGTTGGGAATCTGTTTTGCAAGAAGCAGTGCAAACTGCGAACCCTGGCCAGTGGATACTCTTAGGATCAGACTGGGGTGGTAATTATGAAAACATGCCCAAACTTATTGTGGATTTTTGGCGGCATATCTCTCTGGAACGATTGGATGAATTAGCACCGAATAATCCCGTCAGAATCAAAAATAGTACAGTTGATGGTATGCTAAATTCAAAGGGGTTAGAAGAAGTTAAGCGTGTTTTCCCCGAATATACCGCCCGTGGGAACCGTGGTCCCACAGGCCGTATGCTGGAACCTGATGTCATGTTACATAACAAGGTCGATATCAATGCAGACTTGCTGGAAGCAGAACTGCAGTTATGGACTGCACATGGTATTACCTCATTTGGCTCAGCACCGTATACCATCAATAACCTCGCGGCATTGACCAAACTGGATAACGAGAATCGTATGACCGGTCGGTTTGGATGGAGCTATACAGGGCCAGATCTGCATTACCATACTGTCCGTTTACTCTCTGCCATATTGGGCACAGGATCGGATTATCTGTGGAACATCGGTGCGCATGGTGAATTCTCCGGGGGGAGTTGCACCACCTTGCCCGCCTCAGAAAGAATCAAGCAGATTGAAAGATGTAACCTGGAACCCGGAACTCAAGGACGTCGGGTCAAGGAAGACATCGTCCGCAGTGGCGGAAGGATTGCAGCCATGCATTCAGGCGGTGACAAAGACATCGATTATCTAATGGATATTGTGGAACAACAAAGTGCAGCCGCCGGATTTACCCTCGAACAAATTCGCGCCCGTAGACATGGCTTTGATCATGCATCCGGCGCCCCACGTCCAGATCAAATTCCAAGGATTAAACGACTGGGGATGATGATAAGTATGCTCAATACCATGCTTTGGGAAAACAATCGTGCGTATGATGCCTCGTATCGGGTAAAAAATTATGGGGAAGAATATGCGCATTACATCGTCCCCAGACAAAGCGTGACCCGTGGTGAGATCATGAATACTCAGGAGATTGATCGACCGCTCCCGCATTATATGTTCTATAACATATGGGTTGGAATGACGCGTTATAACGAAGCCTGTGAGCGGTATTACGCACAAGAAGAAGGTACCGATCTGGTGACGCAAATAAAATCATCAACCATCTGGGGCGCCTATTACCTACTACGAGAAAACCGTATCGGTTCTTTGGAAAAAGGTAAGTTAGCAGATTTTATTGTTCTGGATAGAGACGTCATGACGATCCCAGTCGATGACATACCCAACGTAAAAGTATTAATGACCGTATTGGGTGGAAAAACCTTACATCTCTTACAAGGTCTAGGGAACGAACTGGGCATGACACCAGCGGGTCCTGTTACCTGGCCATTGAAACCACTAGAGAACAGGTTTGTTTTCAAAGGCCCACCAAAAGTCTGTCCCGCCATCAGGCCAGATGGTTATCCCGGTAGGATTTGAGACCTATGTATCGATATCGTTATTTAGGAATGGTTATTATCCTTACCCTGCTATTGCAAAATGTTGCAATAGCAGGTGATGAAGATATGTTAACGCCGTACGCAGAATTTGATCCCGAAACCGGTTTTTTCTTGTCACCTGAAGAAATGGCCGTTGATAACAGCCTCCCACAAACCGTTACAGCCGCGCCACCCATAGCGGCAATGCCGGAAAGTCCTCCTCAAGGTGTGGAGACAAATTCAAACGCGATGTCATTTAATCCCCTGTTACTCATCTCAACTCTGATCATATTTGCCATTGTTGTAGCAGTGGGGATACGCAAATTGCTCCAAAAATTAGAATAAAAAAATTAATTATTAATATAATCAAGTGGTTAAAGTTTTTTTTCTACAAGCCGCCGTTTAGCCCTAGGCGCATCTGTCGTCTAACAAAATTCCCATATTTATGTGATCAAACGCCAATTTTTCCACTGTAGGCAGCCTCGAGTTGCTTCAAAAGCGGCAAAAATAAAGTCTCCATACGAAATATTTATAAAATATCAATTAAAACAATATGTTATATATATTTATATGTTTAATATGGAAGTTCTTCGGATACAAAATTCACAAAAAAACACTCAAAGCTAAGTTACAAACTCATATGTAATTGATTAATAAAGTAATTATCTGCAGATAAATTAATGAGCTATATGTCTCAATGAAGCGACAACATATATAGAAATACCTCAAATTACGGTATAATGAACACCCGTACAATACGAATTTATAAACGGTTTTTCGTTTTTATATAGAGGGTTACCTGAGGAAAGAGATGTTCATCACACTTTTTCCTTATTTTATATGCAAAAGTCATAATTTTAATCAGGATGGCATCAAACTTGCATTAGTTAATATTGGTATTAAAAATTTAATGGTATCGACAGTGACTGAGTGAATGTTTAAACGACTAAAAAATAAGATTAAGAAGTGGAAAGATAAAAAGGAAGATGCCGTTGTTGAGAAACCATCTCAATCGGATACAACACCTTCAACCTTATCAGATTCACTCAAAGCACTCGAGCCGAGGATCATGCTTGATGCTGCTGCCGTGGCCACAGGTTCAGAAGTCATTGCAGACGGTGTCGCCGAAGAGCAGGCACATGAAGCTTCCGAAGCAAATTTTTCTGATGTAGATGTTCCTGCCGTTGTCGAAAATACCGAAAAGCTTTTTGAATCTCTGGCTGAACTTCAACTACCCGTAGAATCCAGTGAGTTAATTTTCGTTGATCGTAGTGTGGATGATTACGAAACACTCATGGCGGAAATTAACCCCAGTGCGGAAATCATTTATATCGATTTAAATTCAGATGGTGTTCAACAAATTGCTGATGCACTGTCCACCCGAAGTAATGTCGATGCAATACATATCATCTCACACGGTGATGCAGGCCAGTTACAATTAGGTAATGCCACCCTGGACCAGGAATCCATGCAGGGTGAATACGCAGATGAACTTCAGACAATAGGAAAATCGTTTTCACAGCGCGCTGATATTTTTATCTATGGCTGTAATTTTGGTGAAGGCTATATAGGGACCAGGGCAATGACCGCACTGGCGGATGCAACCACAGCAGACGTGGCCGCATCTGATGACCTGACAGGTTCTGCAAACCTGGGAGGTGACTGGGACCTGGAAAAATCTGTCGGCGAAATCGATAACGATAGTCTTTTTGAAAAGTCAGGTGTGTTGAAATGGGAAGGGCTGCTAACCCTGACTGTAAATCAATCAGCAACCGATGCCCAGATGGCTACAGAACTAACTCCTGGCGGCAGTGTAACCATTTCCAATCCGTTAACACCACCTTCAGCAGACATAAGGGCAAGCGGTACCTTTACGAATGACAATGCGGCGCTGGGCATGACAAGCGGCGTGGTCTTTTCCACCGGTTTTGCAGGTGGGCAGGTCGCCGATGGGACGGCCGGAAACATAGTATCTGTTAATAATACCAATCTTAATTCAGATGATGCAGATCTGGATACTATTTACAACGGTAACCAGGTCGATCGTTCTGAATTTACATTCCAGATCACGCCGGCTACCGGTATAAATAAAGTTTCCTTTACATACCAAATCGCCACTGAAGAGAATATGAGCGGGAGTGGGTCTCCACCTGATCCCGATGCCTTTGGTGTGTTTTACAGTTCAGACGGAGGTTCATCCTGGACGAAGGTAATCGGTAATTACCTTGGCGATGGCGGTCTTACGTGGACAAACAATACCACTACCGATACTGCATCGGGAACGGGAATAGAGGGAAACTGGATCAGTAATCTTAACTGGGGAACGATCAATGTAACTCCCGGGACAACCTATGATGTAAAGGTAGAACTGGCGGACTACGATAATAATACCGCTACTGATACGGCGGTATTCATGGATTTTGTCGGTTCTTCCCTTAGATTGGATGCCGATGGCAGCACGGCCGGTTCTAACTTTTCAACTACCTTTATTGAGAACAGCACTACTACTACGGTCATCGATTCGGATGCTACTCTGGCAAATTACAGCACTGCAAACATTTCGTCCGCAACTTTACAAATTACAAATTATAACAATACTCAAGACAGTCTGAATTTTACTAATCAGCTTGGGGTAACAGGTGCGTGGAATGCGGGTACAGGAACATTAACACTCACGGGCCCCGCTTCAAACGCAGATTTTCTCACGGCGCTTAAATCAGTTACCTATCAAAACTCATCAGAAAACCGCAATACCACCGCCAGGACCGTTTCCGTTATTGCGAATGATGGCACCACAAACAGCAATACTACTACTACAACCATCGCGATCACTTCGGTGAATGACAAGGCAATAGTTGATTTAAATGGTCCATCGGGTGGGATCAATTACAGCACCACCTTTACCGAGGATGTCAGCGGTGCAGTTCCCATCAGTGCAAGCGCAGCAGCAACAGTCGTGGATTACGAGGGCAGTCCTGTCACCCTGCGCATAGTCGCCGCTAACATTACTAATGGCGCCAGTGAGATTCTACGATTTGGTGCGAGTCAGATTGCCATGAATGCCAATGCCAACCTCAACAATGTTGTGGTGGGTGGGGTGTCGGTGGACGTTGTATCCCGTCAAAGCATATGAGACAGAATTGAGCTGATTTCTAAGAGAGACTTCTGATAAGTTAAACTTATAAATAGGAGTCTCATTATGAGCAATAATAGCGAGAAATTAGTTAAAGATATACGTCGTCGTACCCGTAAGAAGTATTCCTCTGAAGAAAAGATCCGAATTGTACTGGAAGGGATGCGTGGAGAAGAAAGCATTGCCGAGCTGTGTCGCCGTGAAGGATTGAATCAAAACGTGTATTACCGCTGGAGTAAGGAGTTCCTGGAAGCGGGTAAACAGCGTCTGGCGGGCGATATAAAACGGGAAGCAAACTCCACTGAAGTGACCGACCTGAAGAAAGAAAATGACCAGCTCAAACGCCTGGTGGCTGACATCATGCTGAAGAACGAGGTACTTAAAAAAAGTGTGCTTGGCTTGGAGTCGACCTGGGAAGACGAATGAGTCTTTCAGCAGCTGAAAAGCTGGAAGTGATCCGCTTGGTAGAGGCGTCGGAATTACCCGTGAAACGCACTCTGGCCGAGTTAGGTGTGAGCCGCAGCAGTTTCTATCGTTGGTATCGGCAATACCTGGATGATGGTCCAGAGGGCCTGGAGCCAGATAATCGGTCCCCGAGACAGTTCTGGAATAAGATACCTGAGATGGTGAAGGAGCAGTGTCTGGAGCTCGCGTTACAGTACCCTGACAAATCGCCTCGGGAACTTGCCTGGACCATCACCGATGAGCACAACTACTTCATCTCGGAATCCAGCGTTTATCGACTGTTAAAGCAGTACGATCTCATTACCAGTCCTGCTTATATCCTGATGCAAGCGGGTGATTCGTTTCAGAATCCAACACGACGAGTCAACGAGCTTTGGCAGACTGACTTCACCTACTTTCGTATTGTTGGTTGGGGGTGGTATTACCTGTCCACTGTTCTAGATGATTACTCCCGCTACATCATTGCCTGGAAGTTAACAACCAGCATGGCAGCTGATGACGTGAAGCAGACGCTGGATGCGGCGATTGAGACCACGGGAGTCAACGAGATAACGGTCAAACACCGACCTCGCTTACTGAGTGATAACGGGCCTTGTTATATCTCCTCGGAATTGAAGGATTATCTGAGTAAATATCAGATGCAACACACCCGTGGCGCACCGTACCATCCCATGACACAAGGCAAGATAGAGCGATATCACCGCTCCATGAAGAACGTCGTGAAGCTGGAGCACTATTATTATCCGTGGGAACTCGAACATGCTATCCGGCAATTTGTACAATACTACAATCATGAACGTTACCATGAGTCACTTGATAATATTACGCCGGCAGATATGTATTTTGGCCGCTATCATGAAATTATGGATAGAAGAACCATTATCAAATACGAAACATTACAACAGAGGAGAAAGGAAAATTTAAGAATATATATAAATCAGTGAAACAAGACTATAATAGTTAAAAGTCTCTCTTAACATTTACGCTATTTTGTCCCAAATCTTTTGACGACTTACACTTCATAACTGACACTGCCAAGTTTTCCTCCAATTCTTCTACATTCATTATTTACTAGTTCATATTCAGCCTCGCTGTCAGGAATGCTTTGGATTGTTAAATCATTATCCATATCAAATTCATTTATGATTTCAACGCCCTGGAAACCTGGGGTGCTATTAATCATCTGTGCCTGGCCAGCATAGCTGAAGAGTAAGATAGATAAAAAAACTAGAATTAAATGCATTATGTATACCCGGCTTACAAAAAGTTGAACAAAAATCCCGCAAACACTGACATACCTAGCCAATTATTATTCATAAATGCTCTGAAACATTCTTTAGGTAGTCTGTGACGAATTAAATATTGATGGTATATCATATAACATCCCACAGGGACCATGCATACATAGTAAATCAAATCCGCGTTGATTTGTATACCGATTATAGTGAGAACAATTAACATCATAAGCTGAAATATCCCAATAAACGTCCTGTCAGCATCATCAAATAATATTGCTGTTGATTTAATTCCAATTTTTACATCATCTTTGCGATCTACCATTGCATATATCGTGTCATATATAACTACCCACAGAACGTTAGCAATAAATAACAGCCAGGCTATATTCGGTATGGAGTTAGTTTGTGCAGTAAATGCCATTAATATTCCCCAGCTAAAAACAATGCCCAGAAAAAATTGAGGGATATAGGTAATCCGTTTCATAAAGGGGTAGATTATTGCTATAGGTACCGCAGCGATTGAAAGGTACACCGTAAAGCGGTTAGTCATAATCACCAGTAAAAATGCTATGCTTAAAAGACCAAGTGCAACTAGCAGGGCCTCTTTTTTGCTGAGTTCTCCGGATGTTAGGGGTCTGTCTTTTGTGCGTTCTACCTGAGAGTCAAAATCATAATCAGCCATATCATTGGCAATACACCCGGCGGATCTTGTCAGGAAAACGCCTAGCACAAATACAAAGAGTATATGTAGCGATGGAAATCCTTCAGCAGACAGCCATAATGCCCAAAGAGTAGGCCACAGTAGTAATAATGCACCAATCGGTTTATCAAGGCGTGTCAAACTTATATAGAGTTTTAACCTCTCCTTAATGACAGGTGAGTATTTATTTACCCATTCTTTAATACAATAGAAATATTTTCGACCGTAATATCTGATCGATTTATGCAAATGAATAAATAGTAATCTTGAGTTATCAAAAGATGCTTGCATCTGAAGTAAATATTCCTATTGATATTATGAAATTTTATCAGACTTTTGCATATTCCTGACGAGTTGATAACCACCGATTCTGTAGTTTTTTCACCTTTTCAGGTTCAGATTTAATAAATTGCGATGCAATTTTTTGCAGTTTAGGTAGATATCTTGAATCACGTATAAGACTGGCTATTTTCAGTTGTGGTAGTCCGGTCTGACGTGTTCCTAACATGTCTCCAGGCCCTCGTATTTCCAAATCTTTTTCTGCTATGACAAATCCATCCGATAGCTTACGCATGATTTCAAGTCGTAATTTTGCATTCTCCGATAATGGAGATTGATATAATAATACACATACACTTTTATCACTGCCTCTGCCAACTCGGCCTCTTAATTGATGTAATTGAGACAGTCCAAGTCTTTCCGAGTTTTCAATTATCATTAAGGTAGCATTTGGAACATCAACCCCAACTTCAATCACGGTAGTTGCAACCAGAACGTTTATTTCGCCATTTTTAAAGTTTTGCATTATCTGCTCTTTTTCAGGTGGTTTAAGCCTGCCATGGATGAGACTAATATTTAAATCGGGTAGGGCATTTTGTAGGGATTCAAAAGTATTAACAGCAGCCTGAGACTGAATTGAATCGGAATCTTCTATCAATGTACAAACCCAGTATACCTGGTGCCCATGTTCACAGACATTGGCAATTCTTTCTATTATCTCCACGCGTTTTTCATTACTTAATACCACGGTGTTGACAACTTGCCTGCCTGGGGGGAGCTCATCTATGGTAGAGACGTCCAGTTCTGCAAATATAGACATAGCAAGTGTTCTGGGGATAGGTGTAGCCGTCATAATTAATTGATGTGGCTTAAGTTTTTCCGAACTTCCTTTCTCAATTAATGCGAGCCTTTGTTCTACACCAAATCGATGTTGTTCATCAATAATCACCAGCCCCAGATGGCTAAAATTTACACCTGATTGAAATAATGCATGGGTACCAATGACGATCAATGGTTTATTAGAGTTTATTTGTTCATTAATGCTCTCTCTTTTTGACTTGCTAAGCTTCCCGGTAAGTATTAATACATTTATACCAAGGTGGTTTAACCACTGTCTCAGGTTGATGTAATGCTGTTCAGCAAGTAATTCGGTCGGCGCCATAAAAGCAATTTGATATCCAGCAGAGACAGCGCGAACCGCTGCTAAGGCGGCCACTATTGTTTTTCCTGAACCCACATCTCCTTGTACCAGCCTTAGCATCGGAATATCCCTATCCATATCTTCATTGATTTCGTTAATAACCCTTAGTTGTGCAGAGGTCAGGACAAAAGGCAGACTGGTCAAAAATTTATCGCACATAGTCGAATCTGTGTTTTTTAAAGAGCAGGCTTGATATTTCCTGATTCGCTTGCGTAACAGGTAAAGGCTAGTTTGATACGCCAGCAATTCTTCGAGGATTAATCTTTTTTGTGCGGGATGCGTGCCAGTTTCTATCAATTGTGTATCTGCATCACTGGGTGGTCTATGGAGATATTTTATTGCATCAATTAAGGTCGGTGTGGTTTTATCAGTTTGAATTTCAACCGGCACCAGTTCTTCCAAATCTTCTTGGGAGGTTTCTAAAACAGTCAAGGCCTGGCTGGTCAATTTTCGAATCCTGAATTGAGTCAATCCTTCAGTTAATGGATAAACCGGTGTCAAAGTCTGTTCCAGAGTTTCAAGTTCATTCTCTGGGATAAGGTGATATTCAGGATGTATCATTTCCAGGCCTTTACGGCCGCGTCTGACCTGTCCCCAACATCGTAAAAATGCGCCATTTTTTAGTTGTGATTGCTGATATCGACTGAAGTGAAAAAATCTCAGAAGAATAGTCCCCGTTCCGTCTGAAATATTACTCAATAAGCTGCGTCGTTTACCAAACGTCACCTGAGTCAATTCAA
Source organism: uncultured Gammaproteobacteria bacterium (assembly GCA_943788815.1). Classification (GTDB taxonomy): domain Bacteria; phylum Pseudomonadota; class Gammaproteobacteria; order Eutrophobiales; family Eutrophobiaceae; genus Eutrophobius. Next base: position 885,883 of record CALSRS010000001.1, on the reverse strand, counting down.
CTTTTCCCTGGATGTACGCGTCCTGTGCGGGGATGAGGCTTCCGATAGATAGAATTTTTGTTCTATCTATGTATCTATATGGAAGATGGAAGAATAGATCCGAAATGGTGTGAATACCGATTCCAGCGAGTTTTTTATCCAGTGCCGGTCCTACACCAGGAAGCTGGATTACGGGTACCCCAAGTTTGTTTGTATTCATTTCTGGCAGGTTCAAGCTTCCAGATATAAAATACCGTCAATTTCAACTAATGCGTCTTTCGGAAGCGCACAAACGCCTATTGCAGCTCTTGCAGGATATGGCTCATTAAAATATTTTGGCATGATCTCGTTAACTAGCGGGAAGTTTTGAAGATCTGTTAAATACACCGTTAATTTTACAATATCATCAAGACTTCCACCGCTGGCTTGGGCAACGGCCGCAAGGTTAGAAAATACCTGGTGCAGCTGTTCACTAAAATCTTTGCTGACTATTTCCATGGTGTCAGGATTCAGCGGTATCTGACCCGAGAGATAAACCATGTCACGCGTGATGACTGCTTGAGAATAACTACCTATCGCTAGTGGTGCATTGTTAGTTGATATTGCTTTACGAGGCATTTTTCTTATTTCCGTGAAATGTGGGCGACATTTTTAATAATTCTTACCTTACGCATAATTCTTGCGAGGTGGACGCGGTCTTTGACCTCAATCACAAACTTCAGTGTGGTATATCGGTCATCACGATCTTTCATTTCAATATGAACAATATTTGCACTCTCTTCAGATATTGTCGAAGCAAGTTTTGCAAGCATACCTCGTTGGTTAGTGACTTCTATAGTTAAATTGGCCTGAAAATCACTCTCTATATTATTTTCCCAGACAACATTTATCCATTTTTCAGGATGGTTTCTGTATTCAGCTACATTCGAGCAAGATTGATCATGTACGACTATACCTCTACCAGCTGTCACAAAGCCCAGAATTTTATCACCCGGAATAGGCAGACAGCACTTGGGAAAATTGATGACCATTCCTTCAGTGCCTTTTAAAATTAAGGGATGTTTGTCATCGACTACAGACTTTTCTTTTTTAATTCCTGCTTCATCAGTTAATTGTCTGGCAATGAGTTTTGCATTCCTGTTGCCCAGTCCAATTGCCTGCAGTAGTTCAGACTCTTCATCGTGGTGATTATCCTGGAGTGTTTTTTTCAGTTTGCTTTTATTGATGTCATCATATTTAACAGACAATAATTTGAGTTCTCTCACTAACAGACGTTTCCCCAGCGACTCTGCTTCATTAGTCTTAAGGTTTTTGAGAAAATGACGTATGTTAGATCGGGATTTGGCTGTAACTGCAAAATTTAACCATGCTGGATCTGGTTTTGCGCCAGGTGCATTGATTATTTCTATTGTTTGTCCTGTTAATAATACCGTTCCCAGTGGCGCCAGCCGGCGATCGATGCGAACACCAACACACTGATTCCCGACGTCTGTATGTATTGCATATGCAAAATCTACAGCAGTCGCACCACGAGGTAGTTCAACAATTCTACCTTTCGGTGTGAAGTTGTAGACAGAGTCCGGAAACAGATCGACTTTTACGTTTTCCAGAAATTCCTTTGGATTCCCGGCAGTCGCCTGCATGTCCATGATATTTTTCAACCATGTCCGCGCACGTTTTTGTGCACTTTTGTGTTCATTAGAACTACCGGATTTGTATAACCAGTGAGATGCAATCCCTGATTCTGCTACATCGTCCATTTCATGAGTACGCACCTGGACTTCTATGGGGACACCAAAGGGACCAAATAAAACGGTATGTAATGACTGGTATCCATTCACCTTTGGTATGGCAATATAATCTTTAAACTTTAGCGGAACTGGTTTATATAGATTGTGTACTATCCCCAATACTCGGTAACACGTGTCGACGTTTTCAACGATAATTCTGAAGGCATATACATCATAGACTTCATTAAATGATAATTTATTTTTTAACATCTTGCGGTAGATACCATAAAGATGCTTTTCACGACCTATAATCTGAGCATTTGTTTTTTCCTGACGCATACGTCTCCTAAGAGCGTTGCGGGTTTTATTTATGATTTCCTTTCTATGTCCTCTGGCCTTCCTGACTTGTTCTTCAAGTATGCGATATCGCATGGGATATAACGCTGCGAAGCCAAGTTCTTCCAGTTCGAGTCTGATGTTATTGATACCCAGGCGTTGGGCAATAGGAGCATATATGTCCAGCGTTTCTCTTGCGATGCGTCTTCGTTGTTCCGGATTAAGTGCCTCTAATGTTCTCATGTTGTGTAGCCGATCGGCCAACTTCACCAGAATGACACGTATGTCATTGGTCATGGCCATTAACATCTTACGAAAATTATGGGCTTGCGCTTCTTCGCGATTATCAAATTTTATTTGGGTGAGCTTACTAACCCCATCTACGAGGTCAGCAATATCCTTATCAAAGAGATTTTTGATTTCTTTTTTGGCGGTTTCGGTATCTTCAATGACGTCATGTAATATGGCAGCACAGATTGTCTGGTAATCCATATGCATATCGGCCAGGATTTTGGCAACTTCCACTGGGTGATTAATAAAGGGTTCACCGCTTTTTCGCATCTGACCTTCGTGTGCCTTGACGCCAAAATCATAAGCACGCCTGATATGGTCTAATTCTGAATCAGATAAATAAGTACGCGTCACTTTTTCCAGGTCATTTACACTGAGCATAGCCTAATTGTAACCTGACACAGTAAAAACTGCAGGTGTAGATTTTTAAAAAACCTGCAAAGAATTTTACAGGTCTAGGCCATTTACCTTCAGACCTTACTCGATAGGGGTGGGGAATCCCATTTCGGCATCTTCATCATAACTGCCAATAGTCAGTTTAGCGATATTTTCCGTGGTAACCAGACCTTCGGCAATTTCGCGCAATGCGATGACTGTAGGCTTGTCCTGATCTTCTTCAACCAATGGCTCTGCACCCATAGCCAGCTGCCTTGCCCGTTTAACGGCAAGTGAAACCAGATCATAACGGTTAGTTACGTTGTCCATACAATCTTCTACTGTTAATCTTGCCATCTTGTCCTCTGGAGAATAGGGTTATTGGCGAGGTATTCTACTTAATTCTGGTCGTTGTTCAACATATTGTCGAGAAAATCATCGTAATAATCGCGTTGTTGGGTATATCCCAGCTTCATGGTAGCAACAATGGATTTTAGCTCGTTTAAGGCATGGGTAAAGTCATCATTAATAATGATGAAATCATATTCATTGTAGTGGATTAGTTCATTTCGGGCATTGTCCATTCTATGGGATATGACATTATCTTCATCACCCCTGCCAACCAACCTAGATTTGAGCGTTTCATATGATGGCGGCAGGATGAAGACCTTTATGGCATTCTGGATGAGTCTCTTGACCTGCTGAGCCCCTTGCCAGTCAATTTCCAATATGATGTCTTTGCCATCATCAAGTTGTTGGTCCACCCACGTTTTTGAAGTGCCATAATAATTATCAAACACAACAGCGTATTCAAGAAACTGCCCAGTCTGAATTAATGATTCAAATTTAGGTTTGTCTACAAAGTTGTAATGTACACCTTCTATTTCATAAGGACGTTTGGGACGAGTTGTATGTGATATGGAGACATACAGGTTTGGCATCATCTCAAGTAATGATTTCACCAGCGAGGTTTTTCCTGCGCCTGATGGTGCAGAAATAATAAATAAGTTGCCTCTTTTTTCTTTCATACAGTAGGTCTATTCAATATTTTGAATTTGCTCGCGCATCTGTTCTATTAGTACCTTAAGCTCGACTGAAGAATTAGTGGTATCAATATTAGCTGATTTAGATGCGATAGTATTTGCTTCCCTGTTCATCTCCTGCATTAAAAAGTCTAAACGTCTGCCAACCGGTTCAGGCAAATCCAGCACTCTTCTAACTTCGTTAAGGTGAATCTCTAATCTGTCCATTTCTTCTTCAATATCCATTTTCTGAATAAAATGTAATATTTCCTGTTCTAGTCTGTCCTTATCAGGTGCTTCTAAAAGTTCATTAACTTTATCTCGATACTTATCTCGAAGTGAACTAATTATTTGAGGCATCGCATCCCTGATTCTTTTAACTTCAATTTCCATCAAGTCACACCGGGACACCAGCGTTACTTTTATATCTTGACCTTCTCTTTGACGTGATTCCACCAGCAGTGATAATGTTTTATCAAGCAATTTACTTATGGGTTCGGAAAGGGATTCAATATCCAGTTTTGTTTTTGCGATAACACCCGGCCATTTCAAAATATCGATGGGGTTAATTTCATTTGGATTGTTAATCGATAAAGAATTTGCCGTTTCAATGAGTTTGCTGGCCAGATTTTTATTCAAATCCATATTTTCGATACTGCTATCATCCAGTTCTATTCTGAGTGAGCAATCAATTTTACCTCGGCTAAGTCTTTTTTGTATGGCTTCACGGAACAGTGGTTCCAAGGATCTCAGGTCTTCAGGTATACGAAGACTAATATCCAGAAATCGATGATTTACTGTTTTTAATTCTATAGTTGCATTTCCCCAGACGCCTGTTTCGCTGTCCCTTCGGTATGCCGTCATACTTGATAACATTTAAACACCTTTTTTTATTATTTTCGCCGTGTCATACGGATTATAAGGTATAAGAGGTATAATATGTGAATTTATACAGGAGAAATATTTATGCGTCCAAGTGGTAGGAAGCCAGAAGAATTACGCCAGATTACCTTAACCCGTAATTACAGTATGCATGCCGAAGGCTCAGTCCTTGTGGAGTTTGGAAATACACGGGTGATATGTAATGCAAGTTTTGACACCTCTGTTCCCTCTTTTCTCAAAGGCCAGGGAAAAGGATGGGTAACAGCCGAATATGGCATGTTGCCTCGATCGACGAATTCACGCATGCGGCGGGAGGCAGCAATTAATCGGCAGGGTGGGCGCACCATGGAAATACAGCGATTAATCGGCAGATCATTGAGAGCTGTTATAGATACCCGAGAATTGGGAGAAAACACTATCATACTGGATTGTGATGTGATCCAGGCAGACGGTGGAACACGAACCGCATCTATTACCGGGGCATACATCGCGATGGTCGACGCGATTAACCATGGCTTGACCGTAGGGAAGATCAAAAATAACCCGCTTACTGCAATGGTTGCTTCAGTCTCTGTGGGAATTCATAACGGCACCCCCGTACTTGATCTGGACTATGACGAAGATTCCACTGCTGAAACAGATATGAATGTCGTGATGAATAGTCAAAATAAATTTATAGAGATACAAGGCACGGCAGAAGGTCATGCTTTTAGTCAGGAAGAATTAATCAGTATGCTGGGACTTGCAAGTAATGGGATACAGCAATTATTTGCCATTCAAAAACAAGCACTGGATTAGTTAGGAGTAGCGGTGAGCAAGCAAGTCGTACTGGCCAGTAATAACTCTGGCAAACTCAAAGAGATTACCCATATATTATCTGGCGCGAATATTGAGCTTCTTCCCCAATCAACATTTAATGTGACTGAAGTTGAAGAAACCGGTAAAACCTTTGTGGAAAATGCGCTAATAAAAGCGAGACACGCCTCGGCATTGAGTGGCATAGCTGCCATTGCTGATGACTCGGGAATAGAGGTAGACGTACTCAACGGTGCCCCTGGCATATATTCAGCACGATATGCAGGGGAAGGAGCAACTGATGAGGATAATCTGAAGTTGCTGGTTGATAAGGTATTGGCCAGTGGTGTGCATAAGCCCGTGGCACGATATCAATGTGTTCTTGTTTATCTAAGGCACGCAGATGATGCTATGCCCCTCATTGCAGAAGGCACGTGGGAAGGGTATATCGTAACTGAACCAGTTGGTGAAAATGGTTTTGGTTATGATCCTATTTTTTATGTGCCTGATCATCATTGCACTTCTGCTCAACTAGATCCAAAGGAAAAGAACAAGATTAGCCATCGTGGAATCGCCCTGAAAAAACTTGCAAATAAAATTTTGTAATACCACGCCTTAGATCAAGCTATTAATTTTTGAATGACCCAGGACATACAATTTACTTCACCGCCACCATTATCCTTGTATGTTCATTTACCCTGGTGTATCAAGAAGTGTCCGTATTGTGATTTTAACTCACACGAATCCAACTCCGGCGGGATAGACGAAGATAGATATATAGATTCACTAATACGAGATTTCGAGTCTTCACTTTCATTAATCCACGACCGTGAAATCGTTAGTATATTTATAGGTGGCGGCACCCCCAGCTTATTTACTGCCCAAACCTTAGAACGATTACTGACCACCATCGACCAGCATATTGGCCTAAAAGCTGGTGTTGAGGTTACCTTAGAAGCAAATCCAGGTGCTGCGGATCATGAACGATTTGCGGCTTATCACCAGATTGGCATTAATAGACTGTCGATTGGCGTCCAAAGTTTTAATACCAACCATTTGAAATCGATAGGTCGCGTTCATGATGGTGACCAGGCACAAGATGCAATTCGATTTGCCAAGGCGGCTGGATTTGATCAGATCAATTTGGACTTAATGTATGGTCTACCCGGACAGCAACTAGAACATGCCATGCAAGACCTGAAAACAGCAGTCACTCAGGACACTATCCATTTATCGTGGTACCAACTCACATTGGAGCCCAATACACTTTTTTATAAAAAGCCACCAGTGCTTCCTACTGATGAAAAAATTTGGGAAATACAAGACAAAGGCAAAACACTATTAACAGAGGCTGGATTTGAAAACTATGAGATTTCTGCGTATGCGAGAAATGAAAAATACTGCCAGCATAATTTAAACTACTGGCAATTCGGTGATTATCTGGGTATTGGTGCCGGTGCACATAGCAAGATTACTGATTCTGGTAAAAATGTGATCTCAAGATATACCAGGCATAAAATTCCAGATCGTTATATGCAGCTGTCTGGCAAGGATGAAATGGTTACGGGAAACTGGAAGTTATCAATTGAAGATACCATTTTAGAATTCATGATGAATTCATTAAGATTGTCCAGCGGATTCTCTACCCGACTCTTCGAGGAAAGAACGGGTCTTTCAATAAATAGCCTTGAATTGCAATTGGACAAAGCAATTCAATGTGGGTGGTTAGATATAACAGATGAAAAAATCCTTCCTACAAATAAAGGCCTTACCTTTCTAAACGATTTATTACAATGCTTTATGCCATCATCCAGTTGAGTCTAATGGTATAGAACTTAACAAAACGGCATGTATCGTTATGAGGAATTGATTAATTCAATACTACAGTTGTAGTGTATCCCGTCAAAGCATATGAGACAGAATTGAGCTGATTTCTAAGAGAGACTTCTGATAAGTTAAACTTATAAATAGGAGTCTCATTATGAGCAATAATAGCGAGAAATTAGTTAAAGATATACGTCGTCGTACCCGTAAGAAGTATTCCTCTGAAGAAAAGATCCGAATTGTACTGGAAGGGATGCGTGGAGAAGAAAGCATTGCCGAGCTGTGTCGCCGTGAAGGATTGAATCAAAACGTGTGACTTCAACCGGTCGTCGCAACACTTTATTCTTATAACAAAAAGAAGGAGTGTTGACTATGACTTACAGGACACGAATAAACTATACCGCCCATCAGAAAGCCGAGATATGGGACCGCTGGCGCCGAGGTGAATCACTCAATGCAATAGGTCGAACCTTTGACCGACCCTCATCCTCGATATTTAATCTATTAGCACCCACGGGCGGCATACGTCCGCCACCCAGGAAACGTTCAACGTCATCACTAACGCTTTACGAGCGCGAAGAGATTTCACGGGGTCTGGTCGCGGATTTATCTTTGCGAGTGATTGCCACTCAACTAGGACGGGCACCCTCAACGATTAGTCGAGAGGTCAAGCGTAATGGGGGGTGTGATAAATATAGAGCCACTCAAGCTGACCAAGCCGCTTGGGATAGAGCCCATCGACCGAAACCCTGTAAACTGGCAGGCAGTCCACCGCTACAGCGTATCGTCGCGAGAAAGCTCAGGTTACTGTGGTCACCCAAGCAGATAGCGGGATGGCTGAAACGTAGATACCCAGGAGACCAGACAAAACAAGTGTCACACGAAACCCTCTATCGTAGTTTGTTCGTGCAGTCCCGAGGCGTATTAAAGAAGGAATTGCAGCAGTATTTGCGTAGCCAACGGGCGATACGCCGGTCCCGGCATGCCAGTCTCAAAGGCAATGGATTGGGCCAGATCACCAATGCCATCTCCATCCGTGAGCGTCCAGCATCGGTGGAAGATCGTGCGGTGCCGGGTCACTGGGAAGGTGACCTTATAGCCGGTTCGAAGAACAGTTATATTGCCACCCTGGTTGAACGTCACACCCGTTATGTGATGTTGGCGAAAGTAAAAAACAAGGATACCGAAAGTGTTGTGACGGCCTTGATCAAACAATCAAAAAAACTGCCAACCGAGTTATATAAATCGTTGACCTGGGACAGAGGATCGGAACTGGCCTCTCATCAACGTTTTAATCTGGTAACGGATATTAAGGTCTACTTTTGTGACCCACAAAGTCCTTGGCAACGGGGTTCCAATGAGAACACCAATCGTTTGCTGAGACAGTATTTTCCCAAAGGCACGGATTTATCGGTACACTCTCAGACTAAGCTCAGTGCGGTGGCACGCCAATTAAATGAACGGCCACGTGAGACATTAGGCTTTGAGACACCAGCAGAGAGATTTAATGCATGTGTTGCATCGACCGGTTGAGACGGCAGCACAAAGCGGACATTACTGATAATTCTAGTTATAAAACTAATTAGTTTGCAATAATAATTTGAATTATTTAATTCATACAATAAGATAAAAGTTAATCGGGTAGTATTCTTATATTATAATTAAAAGTAATTAGGGTAGTTAAGTAATGTGAAATTAGCCTACGATATTGGTAGTAAAGAAGAATAGTTATAATTGGATATAAATAAAACCATACTCTTGATTTAATTATCAATAGTCATGGCAGACTTTCTATTGGGTTTATTACTTCTCCGTTTGTTTATTAACTTAGCGTCTTTATTTTTTTCGTTTTAATCAATAGATAGCAAATAAATTTGAGAAATAAAATGGTTTGGTCCTGTTTTTGATGTTTTTTAAATATTTTATCGCGTGTGAGATCTAATGATCATTGAAATCATATAATTAACTTCTATGGCAAAGATGACAAAAAAACAATTTCCCCCTAAAAGCCTGCATTTTTTGTGGTCATTCCTTTGTTTGGCGTAAGAAATGTTCATTAGTTTGGGATGATGTTAAATACTGTTCAATGCGATGTTGCCAAGACAAGAAATAGAGTTTTTTGCTTATGAAGAAAAAAATAGCAGTCATTGGTTCTGGTCTATCAGGTTTGAGTTTTGCTAAATTCATAAGGTCTGATGTTGAGGTACATTTGTTTGATAAATCCCGTGGATTTGGTGGCCGCATGGCGACCAGGAGGGAGTCAGATTATCAATTTGATCATGGCGCACAATACTTTACCGTAAAAACCACGAAATTTAAGACATTCCTGGCACCTTACCTGTCCAAAGGAATAGTGCAACCGTGGTTAGCAAATTTTGTGGAATTGGATAGAAATAAAATCATTCACTCAAAAAAATGGACTATAGATTCAGGACATTATGTTGGTGCCCCATATATGAGTAGCTTGTGTCGTGAAATAGCAAATGAACAGAATGTTTTTTTAAACACAGAAATAACTAAAGTAGAAAAGAAAAATGATAATTGGGAGTTAACAGACTCAAATAACAACAAAGTTGATGGCTATGATTGGGTCGTATTTGCGGTAACGCCTCAACACGTACAAAATATTATGCAATTCAACTTTGATGGTAAATCCAGGTTAACAAGTAATACATTATCTGCTTGTTATTCTATTATGCTAGGTTTTAAAAATGCTTTTCAGATGAACTGGGAAGCCGCACTGGTCACAAACTCCCATCTGGGATGGGTCTCAATCAATTCGAGTAAACCCGGGAGGCAGGGAGGATTTTCTATTCTTGCTCAATCAACAAATATATGGGCAGAAAAAAATATAAACATGGACGTAGAAAATGTTGAGAAACATTTAATTGATGAGTTAAGCGACATATTAAAAGTTGATGTCCGGACATATGATTTTGCAAGGGTACACAAATGGCGCTATGCGAATATTAAACAAAAGCAGAAAGGCAAAGGTTATTATATAAACTCGGCTTTGAAAATTATTTCCGTTGGTGATTGGCATATAAACGCACGTGTGGAATCAGCATTTTTGAGTGGTTACAAGGCAGCAAAAAAAATGAATGAAATAATGTAATACACTGTATTGCAAGATTATTTTTTTGTCTTTCCTTTGCGAATTGTTTAAGTTTTTACATAGTTTTCACCGCACACATACATACGCTTCACATTTCCCCAGACATAGTATATTTGCAAAAAAATAGCAGGTTATGGTCGGGTCTTGCATTGCAATATTGCTAACAACTACTATTTCCTCGTGAGCTGGGCAACACTTCTGCTACTGGCACAGACCAAGGTTCCATAAAGTGAATGTCTATCACTCTAGTATGATTCTAATTGTAATTTCAATGTTCGCCATAGTTAACAGGAAATTATGCACATCATGACCATGGAGGGGATGACAATACTTATCTGAAGAAAAACCTTGGTCGGCTTTTTATGTATGGTCGATTGATTTGTACTGGTCTTTGTTATTTTGTAAAAAAGGCTACTGTAGATATAAAAAAATTGAAAATATAAACTATATTTCTATAAATCGTACTATATTAGTGTCGATCAATTCCTTCACATACTTTTCACTTCAATTAAACGTATGTTTCACATTCTTCCGCTTATCTTTGAGGTATTACTAAATACTTGAATAACAAAGTCATGCCTCTAAATAATGCTGTTATAAATATACACAACTTGCGTTTGCGGACATATATTGGTTTTAATGCTGAAGAAAAAGAAAAAAAGCAGGATGTGATTATCAATATTGAGATTAACTATGCCATTAATAATGCCGTTCTGGAAGATAGTGTTGATAATGCCCTTGATTACAAGCAAGTCACCAAGCAGGTCATAGAGCATGTGGAAAATGGTCGTTTTCTTCTTCTTGAAAAGCTTGTTGCGGATGTATTGAATATTTGCAGTAAAAACTCAGTAGTAAGTTATGCTCGAGTTACGATTGATAAACCACATGCATTGCGTTTTGCAGATTCTGTTTCACTTGCACTTGAATACGTCTCTAATAAGACCAATACCCTTAAACTTGTGGAGAATATGTCATGAATACCAGCCCATTTTTTATTCCCAGTAAACCTCCTGCTGATTTTCCAGTTCTTAGTGACGAGGCAAAACTTGTACGTGACACACTTGAAAGGCATGGTCTGGAAACGCCAATGATTGATAACAACCTGACTAGTGAGCAGAAGTACCAGCGTATAAAAGAATTGATGACAGAAGTTGTAAGCACCCTTGGTCTAGACCTGTCTGATGATAGCCTGACAGAAACCCCACATCGAATCTCGAAAATGTATGTTTATGAAATATTTTCAGGTCTTGACTATAGCAAATTTCCTAAAATTTCATTAATTGAAAACAAAATGGGTGCCGACGAAATGGTGAAAATACGTGATATCGATCTGACCAGTACTTGCGAACATCATTTTGTTACTATCGATGGTCTTGCCAAAGTTGCTTACATTCCAAAAGGTAAAATAATTGGCTTATCTAAAATCAACCGAGTAGTTCGATTCTTTGCGCAAAGACCGCAGGTACAGGAGCGACTAACACGGCAAATCCTGGTCGCGTTGCAGGCTCTGCTTGAAACTGATGATGTTGCTGTCAGTATTGATGCGACACATTATTGTGTTAAATCTCGTGGTGTTATGGATTCTAATTCCCAGACCAGTACTACCGCGCTCGGGGGTTGTTTCAGGAAAAATGTACATACACGTGCCGAGTTTCTCAATCCGTGACCGCGGAACCAATACTAATTACGGGAGTAGGTCGACGTGCGGGCCTGCACTTGACTCGTAGTTTTCTAAAGCGTGGATTACCGGTGATAGGCACCTACAGAAATGAATATGAAAGTCTTTCAGAACTTCGGGGTAACGGTGCTGAACTTCATCAATGTGATTTTAATGACGAGTTACAATTGAAAAAAATAATTAATAAAATTCGTATTAAATACAGCAGACTACGAGCGATAATTCATAATGCCTCAGAATGGATTGCTGATGATGCCGACTTTCCACCAGCTGAAATAATATCCCGCATGATAAATGTACATGTCAGTACACCCTATCAGCTAAATCTTGCGCTGGGTCCGTTATTGCAAGCGAGTAACCATACACATTCAGATATTATACATATTGGTGATTACATCAGCAGTCGCGGTAGTAAGAAACACATTGCCTATGCAGTTAGTAAAGCAGCACAGGACAATCTTACTCTCTCATTCGCGGCAAAATTAGCACCAAAAGTTAAGGTGAACAGTATTGCTCCTGCTCTGGTTTTATTTAATGAAGAAGATAGTAGCATCTATCGAAAAAAAACACTGAAAAAAAGCCTGATGCAATGTGAAGGTGGTCTCGATGAATTTCAGCACGCGATAGATTATATTCTTGAAAGCAATTATGTTACTGGGCGTATCTTGCCTGTGGATGGTGGCCGTCATCTGGTATCTCATTAGAAGTAAGGCCAATTTAGGATGATGAGTAGAGGTTCGGTTTTACCATCTCCTCAAGTGAAATCATTGGAACTGCTGCCAATGCTGTTGCTAATTGGAAATTTTGCAACGGAGTTATACACACGGATTAAATATCCCGATATTCATCCATTTAATATAGAAAAAGCAAAACGCTGGTGAAAATCACAATCTTCAATCCTTGGTGTTGTAATCCCTGCATAAAACCTAAATTTTACAGAACTGGAAATTTGATAATAATGCGGATAACCAATCAAAGTTGAAAATATGGCCTTGGATATTTCAGGACTCTTAATGATATAAGGGTTATTTTCAGTCGATTCAAATTCATTCAAGACGGGTTGGTGCGCAAATAAACTATACGGGACAAATAACAGCGCGATTAATAATACTGTTTTCAGACACATCTTTAGCTTTTGAATTATTTTTAAATTCATTCTTGCTTACCCTTAAAAGTTGTTATTGCGCAACTCCTACACATTATATTAAAAACATAGCATTTATTTTAAAAAACTTATCATCTATAGCTAATTTTCATTATTCAATGAAATCAGGTAAAAATAAAATGGGAATAAAAGACAATCGAAAACTAAAACGCTATTCGGTTTTAGTAAACAAGAAAGACTCGTAGAATGATTGTAGTTATTCTCTGTCACTGTTAAGAGACCTCCTAATTAATCCCTAACAAATATAATATTATTAAAGTAATAGTCATTATCAAGGGGTAGGGTAAGGATTGAGATTATTACTTGCTGGGAGTGCTATTTACTGAGAGAAATATATTCAGCTACTGCAGTCTGCTTTTGGCACACAGCAGCCAGAATGTTAATAAAATCGGATATTCCCGAGATTTTGACAACAACCCAAAGCAGACATTCAATCTATGATATGTCATGTTTGGCAATCTTATATATAATAAAAAGTGAAACTATTATTTCGTTAATCATTTTTGCCTCTTATTAGGGAAAATTTGTTCTAACCTAAATCTTTTCATTAAATAGTTTACTCATCAGACTTTGGTCAATACATCCCAGTTATCTGGACTCAAAAGGACTGGTGGCTCTCTGGAGAGAAGGACTGCTGGTGCAAAACGTTTTACTTGGTGTTACAAAAGGATATAAAAATCATCCGCAATTATTACGATTCAAAAATACAAAAAATCCAGTGGGTGCAATTGCAAGTTATTTAAGATTTGTGGCTGATGAAGCAGGTAATAGAGGGTGCAACTTTAACAGAGATAAAATTACAAATAAAAGAGTTAAAAATAAAATATCTGTTACAAATGGACAAGCAGAGTTTGAAGCTAAACATCTTTTAAAAAAATCAAAGCGCAGAGAACCAGAAAAATATAAACACTTAAAGTTAATTAAAAGAATGAAGCTTCATCCACTATTTAAAAAAGTTTCTGGGAAGATTGAAGAATGGGAAATTACTTAAAAAACGTATTATTGTATGGTGATAGACAATTTTGCTAGATTGGATTTGGTCTCGACGATGGGCACATCTTGGCGTGCTGTCAGTGATCAAGTCATGGGGGGGATTTCTACCGCCTCCGTCACCCGCAACATAATTGACGGCATTCCTTGCTTACACCTTACAGGCGAAGTCTGTCTAGAAAATAACGGCGGCTTCATTCAAGCGACACTCAATCTGACTTCTGTGGGCAATAAATTCGATGCCTCTGGATACACAGGGGTGTGCTTCAGCGTCAGAGGCAATAATGAGAAATATTCGGTTCATCTCCGCACGCTTGATTGCGTGAGATCTTGGCAGTCCTACCGAGCACATTTCACCGCCGGCACAAACTGGGAAACTATCAATTTTCCTTTCGAGACCTTTACTCCCCACCGACTTGAAGCATCTCTAAATACTACTCGGCTTCGGCGTATTGGAATTGTAGCCATTGGTCACGCTTTTCATGCAGACCTCGCGGTTTCCGAGCTTGAGTTCTATCTTTAAGTCTAGTTGAGCGCTCAAAGTGAGATATTGAGTGTGACTTCAACCGGTCAACACTCCATCTTTTTGATATAAGAGTAAAGTGTTGCGTTGACCGGTTGAAGTCACAGCACGTAGCCGACCTTTTATTGAAATATAGCGAATCTAGCCGTAAACAGTGCGCTATACACCCGAGAGCGGACATTTAGATTTTAAATCAGAAAAACTTATTGAAATGGCTGGGGGCAGAGGATTCGAACCTCTACTGGCGGAGTCAGAGGAGCACGGAGCCCCAGAACCAAATTTCGCAAGTGGAACATTTCAAAGGTTTTATTTCTCAGTCATTCAGCTTTTAGCTACTCAACCGAACCTAATACCGAAACAGGTGGGTGCTTTCTATGTCTTCCTAGGTGAAATTCGAACCGCTTCAACGAGTTGCGAAAATTGGGGCCGAAACTTTACCAAAATCGGCCCTATTTTCGAGTCTCAATAACCTACAGAATAAATGAAAAATTTGGAGGTTTTATTACATTTTATTAGTTAACTGATCAGTACTCAAATATCGATTATCTTGTAGTTAGATTCAGGTCAAGGTTTCCCACAGATTCTGATTGTAGGAATGTAGGAACCTTTTGGACACTCCGTGTATTTTAACTCACACGGAGGACCAGAAAATGACGACCGATGAAAGAGAGATAATCCGCAGACGACGTATCCTTGATCATGCTGATGAATCAGGTAATGTCGCTAAGACCTGCCGCTATTTTGGCATTCCACGCTCATTATTTTACGTCTGGCGCATTGCTTATCGTCAGCACGGGGATGAAGGTCTCAGGCGCAAAAAGCCTGTGCCTAAATCTCATCCTAATCAAACGCCGGATGAAATCGTTGAGAAGATTTTATATCTCAGACGTAAATACCATCTGGGGCCAGTCAGGATTATGTGGTACATGGCTCGCTAACATCATATGCGGGTATCTGATGCGACGATATACAGAGTGCTAAAAAGACACGGTGTCAGTCGCTTGCCAGGAAAACTGGGGCGTAGAAAGGTCCATACCAAACGGTACAACAAGCAAGTGCCGGGGCATCATATTTAGATGGATGTTAAATTCCTAATATTTAAAGACAAACAGGGCAAAAAGCTCAAACGCTATCAATATACCGCCATCGATGATGCGACATGGGTAAGGGCTTTAAAAGTCTATGAACGCCACACACAAAAGAACGCGATAGATTTTGTGGATTATGTCATTGATAAATTTCCATTTCGTATACAACAGATCAGAACCGATCGTGGCCACGAGTTTCAGGCGCAATTCCATTGGTATGTGGAAGACTTAGGCATGCGCCATGCGTATATCAAGGCAAGAACACCACAGCTCAACGGAAAAGTAGAACGTTCACATCGATCAGACCAGGAAGAATTTTATCAACTGTTGAATTACAAAAATGATGTGAACCTAAAGGAAAAACTTGCAGTATGGGAACAATTTTATAATTTTGCTCGGCCACATGGTGCACACAAGGGCAGAACGCCTTATGAATCTCTCAGAGATAAGTTACTATGAAAATGGAGTGTCCGACGGGTGCGCACATACTACACCCGTGTGGCATTGCAAGACCTGACACCCTTTTTTCTTTATTTTTGTCCTTGTAAGGGAAGCTAAAATCAATGGTATTAGCTATTAATTAAACCCTTTCAAAGACGAGCACCAAAATTTTTTTTTAAATAGTAGTATTAGGCCTAAAGCAATAAACAATAGAGTCATGACTAAAGGATAAGCAACCATATAGACTATGGGCGTAAGGACTATACGGGTAACAAGACGTAAAAATTCATGTTCAGAAATCACTGTCGCTACTGCCGGAGAGTAATCGTAATAAATGGAGACTAACGCCCGACCAACTGATGTTTTGATTAAAACGGTATCGCGAAACATTCTGAGTTTGTATACTTGTGAGTGCATATAAGAGCCATATGCTGCTGTCGCTATAAAACATCCACCACCACCGCTAGTAATAGCATCTTGAATATCTCGAATATCTGGTGTATATATATCAGATTCTAGGGTATCTAGTTCACCTGTGATATTCATAATGCTATCTGTGGAAGTTGTCGTCTCGGTTACAATTTCAATAGTATAAGCAGCTATCATTGCGCTGCGGGAGCAATCCAGCTCCCAAGACATTTCGCCACTAATTAATTCATCTACGGGTAATTCAGCAAAAGTTAAAGTTTGATTTTCTTGTACTACATCGCCTAATTCGCCTGATAAATTAATCTCAACTTCTTTGGCAATATCTGGGCCGATATTTAAAATTTGAAAATTAAATTCCAGTTGATCACTAGTGGTTATCCCATCACAGACGTTTTCCTGAATAATTTTTGGTATAACACTTAGACTAATTTGAGCACACTCTGAAACTCCGCCAACATATACAGTGGCAATATCACGATAATAATCATCTAAAGCATTGCGCCCAGAATATTCTGTTAATACCGCCTCATTTACAAAACATTCTGGGAGTATATTCTGCTTGGGCACAGCTGGTAATATAAGTGTTGCGTCGCCCCCTATACGCATTAAACCCACCTCCCAGATGCCGCTCTGAGCGTCGTAGACACCCTGACTGATAAAAGGTGCCATTCCAACTGGGGCTTCCATGCCGCCAGGCAATAAATCAAATACTTCAACTTCTGCAATTGATTCCGATCCTTCGTTAATAACGGAAATCTGGTATTCAACTGATTCACCCAGTGATGGATATTGTATGCTGACGGTCTTTAATATTTGCAATCGGCCATCTTCATTGATGAGTGGGTTGCGACCATTATCTACTTCTGTTTTATCGTCGACTCCATCATTATCACTGTCTATATTATTCGCGTAAGTACCTAAATTATATTCTTCAAAATTAGTCAACCCATCCAAATCTTTATCTTCATGCGCATCATCAACTAATGGATTTAATCCATTAGCAACCTCATAAGTATCAGACATGCCATCATTATCATCATCTGTATCGATATTATCGGGCATGCCATCTAAATCTGTATCCTGAATGATGAATGTTGCTGTGATACTTTTGTCAATAAAAATAGTCAGTGAACAAGCATCTTCTCCCGAGCATTCACCACTCCAACCATCAAAAAGCCAACCATCATCTGGTATTGCAGACAATAAAACCAAGGTTCCTGCGAGATAGGATTCTTCGCAATCTGAAGGACAATTAATTCCAGCTATGTTGCTCTGTACGGAACCATTCCCATTGATTGAAACTTGCAAGGGATAAATAATTGAATCTGTCGAGGTAAGATTTAAAGCAACATCCCCACTCGCACCATTACTTCCGTCTACTGCAATATAATAAAAAATTCCCTCATCAGCGGTAAACGTCACAGCGCTTTGTGTGCCGCTAGCCGCGTTATCGTTACCTGCAATGAGAGATAAATTATTAATTTGGCTCCCCCTATAAACCCCAAGAGTTGTGTTATAGCTGCTACCAAATGTATCAACCATCACTTCCTGAGATACGGGGGACGACCAGACCCACCACACTGATCTGCCGCCAGCATTACCACCATGATTATCTTCGTCGATTTCCTTGCTGGCAAATCTATTAGTTCCCGTTACGGAACTAGGTATCCCGGTAATGGATAGCGCATTAGAAAAGTTATCATTCTCAGGAACTTCACCGCCACTAGATGTGATATTTATAACAATCGATCCAAAATCCCCATCATAACCATCCACTGCAATGTAATAGGTCGTTCCACTTGAAACAGTTATAACGACACTACTTTTTACACCTCTACGGTCATCGTTGGTCCTAATTAAATTTAATGAATCAACAGAGTTGCCAGTATAGACTCCGAGGGTGGTGTCAAAATTGCTGTCGTAAGTATCAATAGATATATTTCCGTCGACTGACGCCGTCCAACTCCACCAAACCGATTTCCCACCAGTATTATCACCATGATTTGGCTCTCCCACTTCTTTCGTTGCATTGAAATTAGCGCCGCTTGAAGAAAGCGGTAATCCAGAGATTATATTTGCATTGGAAAAATCATCATTAGCTTGATCGCCGCTCGAAACTGTGAGCCTGACAAGGCGTGAGGTAGAATTAAACAGTATACCTTCAGTGTATATTCCTGAGCTTAATCCATTAGCATTTGTTGCATTCACAGAAAGGGTGATATTTGTAGACGCACTGGCATCTAGCGTACCAGACGTCTGACTAGCCGTGAGCCAGCCAGGCAATCCCTGTATCTGAAATGGTACCGAAGTACTATTGAAGTTTGTCAGCGTGTAAGTTTTTGATAACGGACTGAACGGGCCACCTGACTCTCCGTTAATAATAAAATATTCGTCCGGGATGACCGTTAAGGGTAATAGCCCGCCAATTTCCGGTGTAAATTCCCAATTTAGAATGATCTGACCACTTGAAACCGAATACCCATCTACCGCTATATGATAGGTTTTTCCTGATTGCACATTAAATGTGATACGACTTTGCAAATCCAAACCATCAGTATCATCATTACTCGCTAGTGTCTCCAGAGCATTAACGCTGTCACCAATATATGAACCTAACAGCGTATCAAAATTACTCCCTTCGGTATCAAATATAACTTCACCTGAGGAAGGTGCTGTCCATCGCCACCAGACAGACTGACCGCCAGTATTGTTACCATGATTTGGTTCTCCTGATTCTTTAGTCGCATTGACATTAGTACCAATCGTAGCTCCAGAAGACTGCGTCAAAGGAAAACCATGAATAAACTTGTCATTCTCAACCACTCCTCCCGCCACCGTTAGGCTAACTTCGCGAGAAGTGTTTCCAATGCCATTAGTAATGTTTTCAAATGTTACTGACGTATAATACGTTCCATTATTTAAATTGTTCGCATCTGATGTAACCGACAATAATATATCTTCACTGCTTTCAGCAGAAAGTGTGCCCGTCTTTGGGCTAGCATCCAACCAGGAAACATTTTCAGAAATATTAAACTGGATGGCTTCGCTACCGTTGTTTGTGATGGTATAAAATTTGATAAGGGGACTGAATTTATCACCAAAGGGTCCGGATGATATAAATCCCTCATTGGGATTAACACTAATATTTCCTGTGCCCTCGAGCGAGCCACTCAAAGCATACAATGCCTGATCTATTTGAATACGGGGCTTCACGATACCATTGCGTGAGTCGATAATAGGAATGCCCGTTATTCTCAGGCTATTCAAAATAGAATCAATGGATGCCGAAGGTAAATTTGATCGCATGACAGCAAAAGCACCCGCTACCTGTGGTGCAGCCATAGAGGTTCCGCTCCAGGTTTCGGTATCTGTTCCTGGTACCGCAGAGGTAATATTTACGCCTGGAGCAAGCAAATCCAAAATCTGCGCATTATTAGAAAAATTTGCCACCGTATCCGAGTCAGTAGTTGCACCCACACTTATAGCTGTTGAGATACACGCAGGCGCACTAATACTGTCAGTATAATATTCATTACCAGAAGCAATAATTGTGGGTATATCAACAGAGCGCAGCAGGTCAATAGCTGCCTTTGTTGCTAGATTATCACATTCAGAAGAATAGCGGCCTCCACCAAGGCTCATATTAACTGATGCAATATTGAAGTTATTACGCTGTGCATAGACATGCTCAAGGGCAGCGATCTGATCAGATGTGTAGGACAAAGCGCAAGGGGTACCATAAGAACCGCATTCTCTTGAGCTATTAAATAATGAAAAAACTTGAATACTCATCACCTGAGCATCTCTGCCGACCCCGGTCAATCCATTACCATTACCCGCTGCGATACCAGCAACATGGGTACCATGTGCACAATCTGAAGCACAGGGAGCCGATGCCCCGATACCAACTTGTGTTTCCTCACCGTTTGGACAAATTGTTGTGGCACTTTCAGATGACACGGTTGAAGAGAAACATGCCTCGTGGACAACCTTCCCAATTAACATTGGATGATTACGATCAACACCAGTATCAAGTATAGCAACAACCTGATCAGTACCCGTAAACCCCTGCGAAACTGCACTTGGTACACCAATAACAGCACCACTAGATAGTAAAATTGGTTTAGCTAGTTTATCCTCAAACACTAACGCCACGTCTGGATTAGCCAATAATTCCTCGAGGCCAGTCTGATTTATCTTTGCCGACATGTATGGCAGATAGCGGAATTTCTTTACTTTTCGAGGATTGAATCTACGCATTGAATTAGAAATACGGTCCTGCTTAACTCTAATACGATTTCTTTGTTCAGCCAATTTATTGGGTAAAATAAGTGCCCCTTCAGGTCGAGTCTCAACATCAAGCTGAATAATCACTCCAACTTCACCTTGATTTCTGGCTTTTTGTATTAAATAAGCATGAGATAAATTCTGCCCATAAAGAATGGTTGAAATCGTTAGTAATAAAATAAAGCTTACACTGTTCTGGATAATTTTTTTTAACATATTAAAAGAATATTATTTGAAATATTTAACTGTATCTCGTCAAAGCATATGAGACAGAATTGAGCTGATTTCTAAGAGAGACTTCTGATAAGTTAAACTTATAAATAGGAGTCTCATTATGAGCAATAATAGCGAGAAATTAGTTAAAGATATACGTCGTCGTACCCGTAAGAAGTATTCCTCTGAAGAAAAGATCCGAATTGTACTGGAAGGGATGCGTGGAGAAGAAAGCATTGCCGAGCTGTGTCGCCGTGAAGGATTGAATCAAAACCCCCAAAGCGGACGTTCGGTATGTGATCGTAAAATGAGGATATAGGAAACTTCATGGAGCGAAAATTATATAGCTACTTGAAAATAATGGCTGGGGGCAGAGGATTCGAACCTCTACTGGCGGAGTCAGAGTCCGCAGTCCTACCATTAGACGAGCCCCCAAAGATGTGGGTTATGTTGAAGCCATAACGGAGTGGCACAAATATAAAAACTGGCTATCCGAAACACGGATAGCCAGAAAATTATCGTTTGCTGAATTGAGGACGCTTTCTTGCCTTGTGGAGGCCGATCTTTTTACGTTCGACTTCTCTGGCATCACGTGTCACGAAACCGGCCTGACGCAGGGGTTTGCGAAAGGTTTCATCGTATTTAATCAATGCGCGGGTTATGCCATGGCGAATTGCACCTGCCTGGCCTGATATCCCACCACCACTTACGGTCACATTGATATCAAAGTTGTCTTTCATATCAACGGTTTCCAGTGGTTGACGTACTATCATTCGTCCTGTTTCCCGGCCAAAGAAAATATCAATACTGCGCTTGTTAATTGTAATGCTGCCTTTGCCTTTCTTGATATACACCCTTGCAGTGGAACTCTTGCGGCGGCCGGTGCTGTAATAAACTTGTTCTGTCATTATATTAAACTTCCAGTGGTTGAGGCTTTTGTGCCTCATGATTATGTTCTGCTCCGGCATAGACCTTGAGCTTACGGAACATCTGTCTTCCTAATGGCCCTTTTGGCAACATGCCTTTAACGGCACGCTCAATAACCAGTTCAGGCTTTCGACTGATGACCTTTTCAAAGGACTCAGATATTATTCCACCAGGATAGCCAGTGTGATGATAATATTTTTTATCAGTGGTTTTGCGACCGGTCACTTGCACGTCCTTGGCGTTAATGACGACGATATAGTCACCTGTGTCCATGGAGGGGGTATATTCGGGTTTATGTTTTCCCCTTAATCGACGGGCAATTTCTGTTGCCAATCGTCCCAATGTTTTGTTAGCCGCATCGACGACGAACCAGTCTTGTTTGATATCTGCTGGTCTAGCTGTATAGGTAGAGGTAGTCATTGTCAGAATTAAGATTTACCTGAAAAAAAGAGTGGCAATGGTACGTATTGCATGAATTACTGTCAATATTCAAAGACGCATTTATACGGTAAAATCCCTAAATAATGTCTAACTTTAGAACCTATAGCCCACTGGACCATATAATCATGGGTTTCCAGGCCATTATTTCTGCTGACAGAGCGGTAGATATTAGCCCTGAACGTGCAAATCCGGGCAGTTTTGTCGATTCAGACCACCTGGGTGAGTCCGAAAGGAAAGAATCTGCAACATTAATGCGGGTTAATCATGCCGGCGAGGTCTCTGCCCAGGCCCTTTATCAGGGACAGGCGGTAACTGCCCGTAGCCCCATGGTCAAAGAAACGCTATTACGATCTGCCCGGGAAGAAATAGACCATCTAAAATGGTGTCAACAACGCGTCAGTGAATTGGGTGGTCATACCAGTTATCTAGGTCCGGTTTGGTATGGTGGCTCATATACGATAGGTATTGTGGCGGGCATGATGGGAGATGACTGGAACCTGGGGTTTGTGGCGGAGACTGAAAGACAGGTGGTCAGGCACCTGGAATCACATCTTTCGCGTCTACCAAAAAACGATGATAAGAGCCGGGCAATACTCGAACAAATGCGCCAGGATGAAGGTAAGCATGCCAGTGTTGCAATGGAACAAGGAGCGAAGGAATTGCCGGAGCCTGTCAAAGGGCTTATGAAACTATTATCCAAAGTGATGACCGAAACAGCCTCGCGCATTTAAATCACAACTTACCGTATAAAAAAATATTTTTTTAGCACTTGAATTCTTCTGGTGCCACCCCCATTTTTGATATCAGTGATTAGCAACATATATTCAGGAGGTGCAAAATGTCACTGATAAAATACGAACCCTATTCTTTACTTGACCAGTTACAGCGTGAATTTTTGCGTAGTAGTAATTTTTCTTATTCGCAAGATAGTTCCAATGATGATAATTCAAATATTGAGGTCAGTGATTGGCGACCAGCGGTAGATATTAAAGAAGAAAAAGACAGGTATGTTATTCATGCTGATTTACCTGGGGTACAAGCCAAAAATATCGATATCACTATGGAAGATGGTATTTTGACCCTCAAGGGTGAACGTGCGACAAACAAAGAGGAAGAGCACGAGGGCTACAAGCGAGTTGAACGTGTCTATGGAACTTTCTACCGAAGGTTCAGTCTTCCAGATACAGCAGATACCGATAGAATTGAAGCCAAGAGTAAAGATGGTGTCCTGGAGATAGTTGTGCCTAAACAGGAGAAGGTACAACCACGCAGGATTGAAGTTAAGTAATTAATTAAAGAGAGGCGGGGTGATTCTCGCCTCATCTTTTTAAAGTAATAATAATATGATGAATATACTAAGAGAAAAAATCACCAGAAACTTTTTTGTTTCATTTGTATTGTTATTGTCCGGTGTGATAATCAGCCAGTATATATTTGCAGCATTGCCTCAGTCATTACCCGATGATCAGGAAATGCCAAGTCTGGCGCCGATGCTGGAAAGGATTACGCCAGCGGTAGTGAATATTGCAACCGAAGGAAGAATTACTGTCCAGCAAAACCCCTTATATTCTGATCCATTTTTCAGACGATTTTTTAATTTGCCAGGCCCTGTGCAACGAAAGACCCAAAGCCTGGGTTCAGGTGTGATTGTCGATGCACATCGTGGGTTGGTATTAACCAATAATCATGTGATTGAAAATGCAGTGCAAATTACGGTAACCCTTAGAGACGGGCGTCAACTACAGGCTGAATTGGTAGGCTCTGATCCGGAAACGGATATTGCCGTTATTCGTATACCCCCAGATGATCTGGTAGACATTAAGCTCTCAGATTCCGATGCACTCAGGGTGGGAGATTTTGTCGTTGCCATTGGAAATCCATTTGGTTTGGGACAAACCGTAACGTCCGGGATCGTCAGTGCTTTGAGTCGTAGTGGTCTGGGAATAGAGGGCTATGAAGATTTTATACAGACTGATGCCTCGATTAATCCTGGAAACTCAGGCGGTGCTTTAGTGAATCTTAAAGGAGAACTGATAGGAATAAATACGGCGATCTTTTCTCAATCGGGTGGAAATATCGGAATAGGTTTTGCTATCCCCATAAACTTATCTCTTCAAATTATGGAACAGCTGGTCAGTACCGGTGAAGTAGATAGAGGATATATTGGGATATCAGTACAGGACCTGACACCCGAACTGGCTGATGCCTTGGGTGTTAAAAATCAAAGTGGTGCAATTATTGTCAGCGTCGCAAAAGGTTCGCCAGCGGATGTAGCCGGCTTGCAAGCCGGTGATGTACTAATGTCCGTAAATGATAAGCCTGTGAATTCCGCGAATATCGCAAGAAATCATATTGCCTTGTTACCTGTTGGAGAACAGATAGAGTTTGATTTTTTCAGGGAGGGGAATCGACAGCGTTTGACTGTTGAAGTCTCATCATCGCTAAGCTATCAGAGCAGCCGCTCCATTGGTAATCAGCGGCTAGAAGGGATTAGCTTTAGTAATATTGATGCCAATAGCCGTTACTATGGCCTGGTTGAAGGTGTTTTAGTGGAAGAAATAGATCAGGCAAGTCTGGCATGGCAACGTGGTTTGAGACCAGGTGATATTATTACGTCAGTCAATAAATTTCCGTTAAAGAATACACAAGAATTTTTTGATGCCCTGGAAAACTACAGTGGTTCCTTATTACTAAGGATAGTCAGGGGAAATACTGCTGCATTTTTAGTACTCAGATAATTAAAAATCACACTTATTGACTGTTTCCTGTATTAAGCGGATCAGTTTTTTCCCAGGATAAGTATCACGATAAGCGAGTATTACCTCGCGCTTTGGTACGGGCCGGCTGAACGGGCGATATTCCACCAGAGAATTCTTTTCATCTATGTTTATTAGCGAGGTACTGGGTAGCACTGTGACGCCGGACCCTGCCGCTACCATCTGTCTGATGGTTTCCAGTGAACTTCCCTCCAGGGTCTTTTGCATTCTACCTTTGCTGAAAGTATCACTCTTGCAGGCTGGGCAGACATCCATTACTTGATCTCTGTAACAATTGCCGGTTTTCAATAACAGTAATGTTTCATTGAGGAGATCTTCTGCCTTAATCGTTTTTTTTCTGCATAGTGGATGTTTCTTTGGTAATGCGACAATGAGCGGCTCTTTATAAAGCAATTCAGTTTTAATACCAGGTATATCAAATGGTGAAGACAATATCACCAGATCCAGTTCGCCGCTGGTAAGTTTGCCGGCCAGATTGGCTGTAAAATCTTCATCGATGATTAATGTTAGTTCAGGGGCTGCTTTGTTAATGAGTGGAATAATACGGGGAAGTAGATAAGGGCCGATAGTGTAGATGATACCCAACTGCAGTGTTCCTTTAAGCGGGTCCTTGGCTTCATTGGCGATGAGCTTAATCGTCTTTGCCTGTTCCAGGACTCGTTCCGCCTGCTCTATGATCTTAATTCCCAGGGGGGTAATGGTCACATCATGTTTATGACGTTCAAACAATGTAAGACCCAGTTCATCTTCTAGTTTTTTTACAGCAACACTCAATGTCGGTTGACTCACAAAGCATCGAGATGCTGCTTTTCCAAAGTGTTTTTCTTTGGCAACGGCGACGATGTAGCGTAATTCTGTGAGCGTCATGATGACATCAACCTATATTGTCTTCAATTAACTGGTCTAGTAATTCCAATGTCACATAATTACTCCCATGTGTATTACCGGATAACACCTTCATTGGGGAATCAGGTTCACCCAGTTGGTTTACCACCAGGGATGCACCGTCAAATTCATCATCCAGCGTAAACATATGTGTCGTTATTACCGTTGTAATTCCAGCGGACGTTGCTGATTTGTTGCCGTTGTAGGTGTCTTCAATGGCAACACAATGGTTTGGATTAATGCCAATTTTATTCAATACCAACTGATAAATTGCAGGAGAAGGTTTTTGTTCGCTGATATCTTCACAAGTCACAATGGTCTTAAAGTTTTCCGAAAAGTTGTCGCCTAATGCTGCTTTGAGGAGTGTCTCTACATTTTGATAGGAGGAACTGGTCGCAATAGCCAGTGTAATGTTGGTGTTAATGGCATCAGCAAGCAACCTGGATACACCATTTCTAAATCCGACATGGCCATCAATCAATCTCTGCCTGTAGATATCAGATTTACGGGTATGGATCTCCTTAGCCAGATCTGTAATTGAAATCTGCTTTTCCGTCACAAGATTATTTTCAACTATGAAACGTCGTATTCTTTCTCGACCTCCAGATATGGAGAGTAACTCTTTATAAAGGGTTTGGTTCCAGTGGCAATCGAGTTTATATTCTTCAAAGGCTGTATTGAATGACTGCCGGTGTATTTCTTCTGTGTCGGCCAGGGTGCCGTCCATGTCGAAAATAATCGCTTTTAAATTTTGCATCAGTAGTACGAAGATTTGAGTAATTAAAATAACACTAAAGGAAACATATAAAATAATTAAGATTCATCGTCCTCTTCAGCAGGTAATACAGGAATAGTCTCATCTTTAATATGGGTCAATTCAACTCTTTCTATCTTATCAAACCGTGAGGTAATTTTCTTCGCAGATTTATTGACTTTTTCCACGTCCTCATGGGCCTGTTTGATATGCCGCTCCAGGTCGTCCATGCGTTTTTGAAAGCGTCCAAAGTCCGTTGCCAGGTAGCCGAGGTGCTCCTGGATAATATGTACCTGTTCACGGGTAGCGGCATCTTTTAGAACAGCCCGTGCGGTATTGAGGATGGCGACCAGTGTCGTTGGTGACACCATCCAGACCTTGGCCGTATGGGATTTATCTACAAGATCTGGATAGTGCCCCTGAATTTCCGCAAATACGGCTTCAGCGGGTATAAACATCATGGCTCCGTCGGAGGTGGTTCCCGGGATTATGTACTTACTGGCGATATCCTGAATATGTTTGCTGATGTCCTGTCGAAACTGTTTTTCAGCGGCCTTTTTTTCCGATTCAGGTAAAGAGAAGTCTGTCATACGTTGATACGATTCTAACGGGAATTTGGAATCGATCATTATCATGCCAGTTGGTTCTGGCAAAAACAGTGCACAGTCGGCTTTGGTGTTATTTGGCAGCGTATACTGAATTTGGTAGGACTGCTCGGGCATGATATTGGATATCAGAGCATTGAGTTGCACTTCACCGAAGGCGCCTCGAGAACGTTTGTCTGCAAGGACTTCTTGCAGACTGACAACATTGGTAGACAACTCCGTAATCTTTTTCTGAGCTTCATCGATCAATGCCAGTCGCTTGAGAATATCCGCAAAGGTCGCTGTGGTTTTTTCAAAACCCTCCGTCAATCTTTTTTCCACCTGCCCGGAGATCTGTTGCAGACGTTCATCGGTCTGTTTGGTTAGACCTTCCATGCGTTTTCCTAGATCTTCACTGTATCGGTTTAAGTAATCGCCAATTTGTTTTTGAAGGTTTGTAATACCCGATTGCAGCGATTCATTTATACCTTTATAGGCATCGGCCTGCCTTTTTTCAAAACTGGTATTATGTTCGGCCAATAAAGTAACTAATCGTTCTCGTGTCTGGGCTGAAGTTTCCTGTTGAGAGAGTTTAATGTCGCCCAGACGTTCCTCCAGTTGCGAAAGGCGTTTTAATAGATCTTCCAGCCGTGTGTCAATTCGGGTTATACCTTGATTCACTGGATTTCTACTGGTCCGTATCAACTGAAAAATTGACAAGCCTATTAATATAATTAACAGGGTGATGATCACGTATGAAAGTATCATTAGTTATATATCCGTTTAATTTCTTATAAGCACTGGCTTAATAAAGTATGCATGCTTTCTTTATAGTTTTGTAAGCTGATATAAAATCCAACATTGTGGTCTCCACAATTTTGCAACATTAATTTTGGGTTATTTTTCTTTTCGTAAAGTTCTAAATGGAATAATTTCATCCTCAATACTATGAATGACCAGTAGTGGACGATTTATGTCCATCAGGTGCTGTATTGTAGGATAACGTATTCTGGTAATGATGTTGACTGGTAATAATGGATAATAGTGACTTGCCATAGCCTTTAATGCATATCTCTTCAAACTCAAGCTGGATATCTGCTGAGTGGTTTTTAATATCAACGCTTAAGAATCGCAACCCACCGGTAAAAATTGAGAATACTGACCAGAGATGCGGATAGATAGGTGAGGGCGGCAGCGAACAGAATTTTGTTGACGATAGGAATAGCAGATTCAGGAATATATTTCCCTTGTATGAGTAGGGGTAAAGCACGTTTAAAACTTGCGTCAAGTTCAACGGGTAAAGTTATAAGGTGAAATAAGACTGGAAGTGCAAGGAATGTAAGCCCTAGTACTAACATTAATATTCCGGCAGCAGGTATACGCGTTACCAAAACGATAAATGGAAATGCAAGTAGTATAATGGATGCGATTTTTTCCGCCCTTGCAACGTATCGCGAAAAATACCATCTTAATATTAGTGGTTTATATTTAAGCAAATGTTGTATGGCATGACCAATTTCATGTGCTGAGATCGCAATTGCTGTAAAAGATTTTCCGTTATAGACATCGGGTGATAGACTGACGACTTTGTTCTCAGGGTCATAATGATTATTTTCTGCATCGGAGACTTCAACTGTAATACCTGATAAACCCAGAGTATCAACCAGGTGAAGGGCAAGTTCTCCACCAGTTCCAGGTAATTGTTCAATCTGTTTGTTGTAACGTTTTAAGATGTATCTGACCCAAATTTGAGGGCCGAATATAATTATTACAGTCAGCATTAAAATGCCGAAGATAGTCAGCATAATTCTCCAGTTGGCATGTAGGATTATCTATTACTGTGACACCAGCAATTAACATTAAAATTAAGATTCAATTAAGTATGCGTGTCTGATTAAACCTGTCAAGATGAAAAAAAAATCACCACTTAATCAATATAATGAAGACGTAAAAAATGGTTTGATATTGTCAGATCCTGTGCAATTGAGAGCAATTCAGACGCTTGAAGAATTATTTAAAAAAATTGAACAATTAAATCAAGATGAATCGACATTCTGGTTAAGAATAAAAGACTGGCTAACAAGTCAATCTGTAGCTGAGATACAGGGTGTTTATTTATGGGGAACAGTGGGATCAGGCAAGACATATCTGGTGGATACTTTTTTTGAATGCCTGCCATTAAGTAATAAATTACGTATTCACTTCCATCGGTTTATGCAAAGGGTGCATTCAGAACTTAAGCATCTTAATAATACTGAAGACCCTTTGCAGATTGTTGCAGATAATTTTGCAAAGCAATATCAGGTGATTTGCTTTGATGAATTTCATGTTAGTGATATTACAGATGCCATGTTACTTGGGCGACTACTCGAAGCATTTATCGATAGAGAAATTATCTTTATTGCAACTTCAAATTCACATCCAGATAATCTCTACAAGGAAGGATTGCAACGTAGCCGTTTCTTACCAGCGATTGAATTAATTAAGAGCAACATGGAGATTCTTGAAATGAGTTCAGATGTTGATTATCGATTGAGATATCTGGGTAGTGCTGAGTTGTACCATTACCCCCTGGATCAATCTGCATCTGAAATGATGTTACAAAATTTTAAGAACATCGCTCCCAACGCTGGCAGGGCTGATAGCACGATTGAAATCGAAGGTAGAAAGATTAACACTATCCAATGTGCTGATGGTGTTGTGTGGTTTGATTTTTCTGAAATCTGCAATAGTCCTCGCGGTCCTGCAGACTACATTGAAATTGCAAGGCAGTTTCAAACCGTCCTGATTCAGAATATTCCCAGTTTGACACAAGAGCTGAATGATCAAGCCCGCCGCTTCGTTACGCTGGTGGACGAATTTTATGACCGAAATGTCAAACTCATCATTACGTCAGAAGTTGCCATTGAGCAGCTATATGAGGGAACCCGGCTAGTGAAAGAATTTGAGCGAACCCGGAGTCGATTGATGGAAATGCGCAATACCGAGTATCTAGGACGACGACACCTGACAGATTAAGTTCTCCACCATATCTAGTAGCCCCCGTTCTTTTACATACTACCGTGTGTATATTTCATGATAATAAGAAAATTTTTATTAGTTTTAATAAACCTAATAAAGACAATAAGTTATTAAATATAGTTGACATAGATTATATAATAAAATATACATGATACTTACGTAACTTATTAATAATAAAAGAAACATACGGGTTAAGGTTTATGTCTTCATTACAGAGTACAGCAGAACCACTCAGTATCACAGAGCAGCAGATAGCCTTGGCTTTGCGATATAAACATGGTGAACAGACCGTCATGATCCCCTCTCGGAAACCGGATTCATTGATTTCAGCAGCGATTGATCGTGGATTCATTGATATAGATGGGTATATTACTCGCAAGGGACGCGCGTTAATCGCTCGATATAGCTTTATTTAGTCCTACTAAGATTCGGAGTCCCGACTCTTTTCAAAAATCACACACTGATTTAAATCAGTTATCAATCAAGATGATGGGAGAAATCCTGTGGCAGTTAATCTATTTCAATTAGTTATATCTATAGTGATAGATATTACTTTAATGAATAAATAATTATTGCTATCTTTGCACGCCGGAATAAGTCTCTTTTTAAACGGAATAAAGTAATTAATGTATATATATGACGAATACGATAAGACCATAGTCAATGAGCGGGTAGACCAGTTTCGAGATCAAACACGCCGGTTCCTCGCTGGGGAATTATCAGAGGATGAGTATCGACCACTGCGCCTGATGAATGGACTATACCTTCAACGTTATGCGCCGATGTTACGTGTGGCCATCCCATATGGTTTGTTATCTTCCAATCAACTTAGAATGCTTGGCTACATTGCAAATAAGTATGACAAAAATTATGGACATTTCAGTACTCGTCAAAACATACAATATAACTGGCCTCGACTTGAAACTGTTCCGGATATCCTTGCAGATCTTGCTACCGTTGAAATGCATGCTATCCAAACCAGTGGCAATTGCATACGTAATGTCACATCAGATCAATTTGCAGGCATCTCTGTTGATGAAATAGAAGATCCTCGACCTTACTGTGAAATAATTCGCCAGTGGTCGACATTTCATCCTGAGTTTTCCTATCTCCCCAGGAAATTTAAAATAGCCGTGTCTGGCGCAGAAAATGATCGTGCGGCTGTCCAGGTGCATGATATTGGGATCTATATCGTAAAAAATGAACAAGGTGAGACGGGATTTAAGATTTTAGTGGGTGGTGGTCTGGGAAGATTGCCTCATATAGGTGTTGTGATAAAGAAATTTCTGGAGAAAAGATATTTGTTGTCTTATCTGGAGTCCATACTAAGGGTATATAACATGTTTGGGCGCAGGGACAATATCCATAAGGCGAGAATCAAGATACTGGTTAAGGCCATAGGCGCGGATAAATTTGCTGAAATGGTCGAGGAAGAGTGGAGTCATGTCAAAGAGACTTCCTTGCTCCTGGATGAAAAAGAAATAACCCGAGTGAAGAAATATTTTGCTCAGCCTGAATATGACCCACAGGCAAATAATGATGAGACATTTCAAAAAAATCTATCTGAAAACAAGGCATACTCTCTATGGGTCAAACAGAATGTTAAAAACCATAAAATTCCCGGATATCGCGCAGTTTATATTTCTCTCAAAGCCCCGGGCAACCCCCCAGGTGATGCGACCAATGAACAAATGCAGCTGGTTGCAGACCTGGCAGAAAAGTACAGCTTTGATGAAATACGCGTAACACATGATCAAAATTTAGTGCTTGGTCATGTAAAACAAGAAGACCTTTACAGCGTGTGGGAAGAATTAAAATCTGAGGAGCTGGCAACCCCTAATATTGGACTGATGACTGATATGATCTGTTGTCCTGGACTGGATTTTTGCGCATTGGCAAATGCAGGCTCTATCCCCATAGCAAATCAGATTAATAAATATTTTGATGATATGGATTATCTACATGATATTGGTGAACTTCAAATTAAGATGTCCGGTTGTATGAATGCCTGTGGACATCATCATGTGGGTCATATCGGGATTTTAGGTGTGGACAAAAAAGGTAATGAATTTTACCAATTAACCCTTGGTGGAACGGCAGCCATGGATGCCACATTAGGTGACCGGTTAGGACCTGCAATACCCAAATCTGATGTTGCTGATTCAATTAAAAAAATTCTGGATGCCTATGTTGAGCACCGCGAAGATGGTGAGCAATTTCTGGATACTTACAGACGAATTGGAATGGATACATTCAAGAAGAGTGTCTATGCAGAACAAAAGGGTAAATAGGTTACATCGATGAGAGTAATTAAAGATAACGCGATACACGAAGATAACTGGGTATTAATCTCCGAACCATCCCAGGACGATGAGCTACCTGGTGGTGATCTCATAGTGCCTTTTGATTACTGGAAAGAAAACCAGGCTATTTGTAAACAACGTGATGATAAAACTGCGGTCTGTATTAACGGAGATAACAACATAGCTGAGTTAGCTGATCATCTGGATCAGTTTCAACTTATTGCCCTGGAATTTCCTGCTCATAAAGATGGGCGATGTTATTCCCATGCTCGCTTGCTTCGTGACAGATATGGATATGCGGGTGATATTCGTGCAATTGGAGACGTGCTCAGAGACCAGCTATTCTATATGAAGCGATGTGGTATCAGCTCTTTTGCAATTCGTGAAGATAAGGACTTTGAAGATGCCCTTAAGTCTCTCAAGGATTTTTCTGTCACCTACCAGGGTGCCTCGGACGAAAACCTGCCCTTATATAAGACCAGGTGAGGAGTCAGGGGTCAGGAGTAAGGAGTGAAGTGTCGGCTCTGAACTATTGCGACAATAATTAAATCGCAAAAATATTTTCATTCTCCGCGTATGCTTAAATTAATGTTGGCGTTAGAGGGTAGCAAAAGCCCGAGTCGAGGCAAAAATCCAGTAGTTTGATAGGAAGTCTATATTCCATCATTCCCACGGACGCCTACATGGACGTAGGCGGTAGAGCGACTTATAGAGACAAAGCCGAGGCAGGAATCCAGTAATTTGAGTTATCGCCCGAAGGGCGATACCAAAACCTGTTATATTTAATGAGATTTAATTTCTTGATACAAGATTTGTTGTATCTGAATTAATGAATCGCCTTTCAGGCGCACTTAACTATATTGGATACTGGCTTCCGCCAGTATGACGCATTGTTAATTTATGTACGTCCCGTCATGCTGGTGTAAACCAGCATCCAAATAAAAAATGACTGCGGGTTGCGCAGACTTAAATTGACTAGGTTATGGCATTATTGGGAAAAAATATTGACAGTAAAAGCTTCAGAAAGTAACAATATTGTCACACCTCGCACCTCACACCTCACACCTCACACCTCACACAACCATACATGTAATAGAAGGTGTATTAAGCTCAGGCGTGGCATGAAATCCCCTCACGAGGATGATGTACTCACCCGGCTTTACCAGGTCGAGTTCTTTTGCAGCGTTTCTGGCAATTTCATTTGGGTTGGTTTTTCCGGCATCTTCTGAATAGACGGGCAACACCCCCCATAGCAATGCCATTTTCCTGAAGACATCATGGTTATTGGTGATAGCAACAATTGGTGAAGCCGGTCTTGCAGAACTCATGGTATTGGCAGACATGCCACTATTGGAAATCACGACCACGGCATGTGCCATGATATTTCTGGACATATGGGCAGTGGCATCTGCCATGACATCCCATATGCTAAGGGGTGGTGTGGCATCTTTTACCGGGGTGGCACCATAGATTCCATTATTCCAAAGGTGTGATTCTGTTTGCCTGGCGATACGGTCCATCATCTGTACTGCTTCTATAGGGTATTTCCCTGCTGCTGTTTCAGCTGATAGCATCACAGCATCGGTACCCAGTGTGACTGCGAAGGCGATATCAGTTACTTCCGCCCTGGTAGGTCTTGCGCTTTCAATCATAGATTCCAGCATCTGTGTCGCTACAATCACTGGTTTAAAACGGATACGCGCCTGATCTATCAATTGACTTTGGGCGACAGGCACTTCTTCAGGATTGAGTTCAACGCCAAGATCACCTCTTGCGACCATTATGGCGTCAGTAGCCTCCAGAATTTGATCAATATCTTCCAGCGCCTCAGGCTTTTCAATTTTTGCGACGATAGAACAGTGAGCCTTATGTTCAGTGATTATTTTTCTTAATTCATAAATGTCGTCAGCCTTTCGGACAAATGATAATGCCAGGAAGTCAACGCCAAGGTCGATCGCGAAGTTGGCATCTATTTTATCTTTATCTGTTAATGAAGGTGCAGAAATGTTAACGCCAGGTAAATTGATCCCCTTATGGTCTTTGAGGACACCGCCATGGACTACTTCACATTCAATCTCAGTATCTTTGATTGATATAACCCTGAGTTCTAGCAATCCATCGTTCAGTAATATTCGATTGCCGGTCTTTACATCTGAGGCCAGTGCCTTGTATTGCGATGGGATTATGTCACTAGTACCTTCGACATCACGGGTCGTTACCGTCACATGGTCTCCGCGTAACAGTTGTATTTCTCCATTT
This sequence comes from uncultured Gammaproteobacteria bacterium, assembly GCA_943788815.1. GTDB lineage: Bacteria > Pseudomonadota > Gammaproteobacteria > Eutrophobiales > Eutrophobiaceae > Eutrophobius. The sequence goes on along the minus strand of CALSRS010000001.1, from coordinate 850,769 downwards.
ATAAATTTGCCAGTACGTATCTTGGGTCCACAAAGATCTGCCAGTATACCCACAGGCAAGTTCAGTTCTGAGGATATCTCTCTTATGTCCTGATATGCACTTGCATGAAATGCATGGTTTCCATGGGACATATTTAGCCTGAATACGTTGACACCACTCATGATTAGCTCGCGAATTTTTTCTGGGGCACATGTCGCCGGGCCCAAAGTGGCAATAATTTTTGTCCTTCGATTTTTTAGCAAGTTAATCTGTGTCACAATCGACATGAAATTCTCCTGGTACCGTAACTATTTATATATTATCTGGATATATGATATTAAATTTTATTCTATAAATATGACATTATTGATATTCCAAGTCCATGAGTCAGTTTAATTTACTAAATAGCAAACGTTTTCTGCCGCTATTTGTCACCCAATTTTTGGGGGCATTAAATGATAATATCTATAAAAATGCGTTAGTGATCTTCATAGCATTTACCATTGCAGATCAAACCGAGATAGAAAGCAGTATTCTGGTGATCATAGCTGGTGGTCTTTTCATTCTCCCTTATTTTTTGTTCTCTGCTACGGCGGGTCAGCTCGCTGATAGATATGAAAAATCTATATTAATTCGCCGAATTAAGCTGATGGAAATCCTGATTATGGGACTTGCTGTCGTTGGATTCATAACTCAAAGTTTGATGATGCTAATGACGGTATTGTTTTTCATGGGCATGCAATCTACCTTCTTTGGTCCGTTAAAATACGGAATACTACCTCAACATTTAAAATTACATGAGTTAACAGGCGGTAATGGCCTGGTACAGATGGGGACCTATATTGCCATATTGGGTGGGACGATTATTGGTGGTGCCCTGATTGCACTGGATAATTATGGTATAGCAATCGTGTCTATTATCGTTCTAGGGGTAGCATTTGGGGGATGGTTTGTAAGTCGTTATATCCCCGTCGCCGATGCTGCAGATGAGACGCTCACCATAGATTGGAATTTTCTCTCTCAAACGATTTATATTCTGCGATACGTCATATCAGAAAAGGGAATTTTTGTAGCCATTATTGCAATTTCATGGTTCTGGTTTATAGGTGCGACCTATCTTTCTTTGGTGCCGACCTATACACGTGACATTCTGATGGGAAATGAGCTGGTAACGACGGGATTATTGACAGCGTTTTCAATAGGAATTGGATCGGGATCCCTGATTTGTGAAAAGTTATCTAGTGGCAAAATTGAACCGGGCCTGGTGCCTATCGGCGCCCTGGGGCTTACGATTTTTGCCATTGATCTCTTTTTCATAGGTACACCTGCAGTTGGCGGACAAATGGCTATGGAGCTGTCAGAATTTCTCCGTGAACCAATTCACTGGCGCGTATTGTTTGATCTGACAATGATTGGATTTTTTGGTGGGATTTATATCGTGCCGCTCTATGCAATGGTCCAGCACAGAGCCAATGAGCAACTTCGCGCGAGAGTGATTGCGGCAACGAATATTTTAAATGCCTTATTTATGGTGGTATCGGCAATAATTGTTATTGCCTTAATTAAACTGTCTTTTTCTATCCCAGAAATTTATTTGCTTGTTGGATTATTGAATATGATGATCACCGGGACGATATTTCTAAAGTTCCCTGAATATCTCAATAGGTCAAAGATTCTGATATTGGAGTTCAGTAAAAAGTCATAAAGAAAGGGAATGATCAATAGATCATTCCCTTAATGAGTCAATGCTAGAATGGGATATCGTCATCCACGAAGCCATCATCAGGTTTTTTTGCTGATGGAGCTTCAGCATCAGGTGGCGCAGAGGCAGTTTTTTGATTTTCATAATTGCCACCACCGCCTGGTTTACTACCTAACATCTGCATTTCATTTGCGACAATTTCTGTGGTGTATTTGTCATTTCCTTCCTTGTCTTGCCATTTACGGGTCTGTAAACGACCTTCAACATAAACTTGAGAGCCTTTTTTCAGGTATTCTGCTACTATCTCGGCAAGTTTTCCAAAAAAGACCACCCGATGCCATTCTGTTTTTTCCACTTGTTCACCAGATTCCTTATCTTTCCAGGATTCTGAAGTTGCGATGCTAATATTACTCACAGCCGCACCATTTGCCGTATACCGCACATCCGGGTCATTTCCAAGGTTTCCAACCAAAATGACTTTGTTTATGCCTCTGGCCATATTTATCTCCTTTTCAATATGTAAATTAAATTAATGACAGATAATGCAAATTATTACTCATTCTCTTTTGCGTTATACCAGAGAATGAATTTAATATTAGCAGTTTATTTTGTCTGACGAAAAGGTAAATGAAAAATATTCAAATCAGGGGTGCACGGACCCATAATTTAAAGAATATCAATGTAGATATTCCAAGAGACAAGCTGGTGGTCATTACGGGCTTGTCCGGATCAGGTAAATCATCCCTGGCATTTGACACCATTTATGCAGAAGGTCAGCGTCGCTATGTAGAATCGCTTTCGGCATATGCCCGGCAGTTCCTGTCAATAATGGAGAAACCTGATGTTGATCATATAGATGGACTATCCCCTGCAATATCTATAGAGCAAAAATCCACATCTCATAATCCCCGTTCTACGGTGGGTACAATTACCGAGATATACGATTATCTTAGATTATTGTATGCAAGGGTCGGAGAGCCCAGATGTCCCGATCATAAGGTCGCACTGAGTGCGCAGTCCGTGAGTCAGATAGTAGATGCTGTACTCGGATTACCACAGGAGGAGCGATTAATGTTACTTGCTCCGGTAATTCAGGAAAGAAAAGGGGAGCACCACCGTATTCTGGAGCGTTTACGCAGTGAGGGGTTTATTCGTGTCCGGGTAAATGGGGAAATATTTGAGCTGGACGAGGTCCCCGAGCTGGAACTCAGAAAAAAACATACCATAGAAGCTGTGGTTGACCGGTTTCGTGTCCGCGAAGATGTAAAGCAGCGCTTATCTGAGTCTGTAGAGACCGCAATCAGGCTTTCTGATGGCCTGGTCATTATTGCCTCCATGGACAAACCTGAAACTGCAGATATTGTATTTTCATCCCGATTTGCCTGTACCCAGTGCGGTTATTCCATTAGTGAACTGGAACCCAGATTGTTTTCTTTTAATAATCCTGTGGGTGCGTGCCCGGTGTGCGATGGCCTGGGTGTCATTCAGTATTTTGACCCTGATCGGATCCTTCAAGATCCCACTTTGAGTTTGCCTGGCGGTGCGATCAAGGGATGGGATAGGCGAAATGTGTATTATTTCCAGTTGATAAAAGGGCTGTCAGAACACTATGGCTTTGATCTTGATAAGCCATTTAAGGAATTACCAAAAAAGATCCAGAAGATCATATTGCATGGCAGTGGAAAAGAGGAAATTGATTTTAAATACCTGGGGGGACGTCGTAACTATATTAAACGCAAACACAGTTTTGAGGGGGTCATACCCAACATGGAACGCAGGTACCGGGACACAGATTCGACTATGGTACGCGAAGAGCTAGTTAAGTTTCAGAGTAATAAAATCTGTCAAACTTGTGATGGGTCCCGTTTAAACAAAGCTGCACGTCACGTTTACATAAACAAGGATTCATTACCTGAGCTGACATCTTTGGCAATATTAGATCTGTATAACTATTTCAATGATCTGAATCTCAAAGGGAAAAGAGGAGAGATAGCAGGAAAAATTCTAAAGGAAGTGAGGGAACGATTGCAGTTTCTGGTGAATGTGGGACTGGAGTACCTGACACTGGATAGAAGCGCAGAATCATTGTCCGGTGGTGAGGCCCAGCGCATACGCCTTGCCAGTCAGATTGGTGCTGGATTGGTCGGTGTAATGTATGTTCTTGATGAACCATCAATTGGACTTCATCAGCGCGATAATGCCAGGTTACTGGAAACGCTAAAAAAATTAAGGGATATGGGTAATACCGTCATCGTCGTAGAACATGATGAAGAAGCTATTATGAGTGCAGATCATGTTATTGATATTGGTCCAGGTGCGGGTGTTCATGGAGGTAGCATCGTCGCTCAAGGCATCCCGAAGAAGATAGAATCTTGCTCACACTCCATTACCGGGAATTATTTAGCCGGTACGATGAAGATAGATACCCCGTTAATGCGAACCCCATTTAATGAAAAACATGTCATTAAGTTGAAGGGGGCCAGTGGTAATAACTTGAAGGATATTAGTGTTTCGATCCCTGTTGGTCTAATGACCTGTGTCACCGGCGTATCAGGTTCTGGAAAGTCGACGCTTATTAACGATACCTTGTACCAGGCCGTGACCCGAGAGATTAACAGGTCAAATACCAGTCCGGCTGCATATAAAGAACTTAAAGGACTGGAGCAACTAGACAAAGTCGTTGATATCGATCAAAGCCCCATTGGTAGAACACCCAGATCTAACCCAGCAACTTATACCGGATTATTCACCCCCATAAGAGAATTGTTTTCATCAACCCAGGAGGCTCGTACCCGGGGATACAACCCAGGTCGCTTTAGTTTTAATGTGAAAGGTGGACGCTGCGAGGCATGTCAGGGGGATGGATTGATTAAAGTTGAGATGCATTTTCTTCCGGATATTTATGTCGTATGTGATGAATGCAAAGGCAAGCGTTATAATCGTGAAACCCTTGATATTCGATATAAGGGTAAATCCATACATGAAATTTTGAATATGACAGTAGAAGATGCACGGGATTTTTTTGATGCAGTGCCTGTTTTGGCTAAAAAACTTCAGACCTTGATAGACGTGGGTCTGGCTTATATAAAGTTAGGCCAAAATGCGACTACCCTTTCTGGGGGGGAAGCGCAAAGAATCAAACTATCCAGGGAATTATCTAAGCGCGATACCGGTAAAACCTTGTATATACTGGATGAACCCACCACCGGCTTGCACTTTCATGATATTAAACAATTGCTACATGTATTGCACAGGCTGCGTGACCATGGAAATACCATCGTTGTCATAGAACATAATCTGGATGTCATTAAAACAGCCGACTGGATTATCGACCTTGGTCCTGAAGGTGGTGGAAAAGGCGGGCAGGTCATTGCCACTGGAACGCCAGAAGACCTGATTAAGATAAAAAATTCATATACGGGTCAGTTCCTAAAAACAACACTGAACAGATTTAAAAAATCTGCTGAGGTGGTAAAGTCGAAACCAAAACTGGTCAGTACAGGTTAGCATTCTCAACTATCGGATAATTAAAAAAATAAGGATTTATATATGTCAGCATTAATATGTGGATCGTTTGCATACGATCATATTATGGTTTTCCCAGATCATTTTAAAAACCATATTCTTCCCGAGAAAGTACACATCTTAAATGTTTCTTTTATGGTTCCGGAAATGCGCCGAGAGTTTGGTGGGTGTGCGGGTAATATTGCTTATAACCTGAAACTGTTACACGGGCAGGGTGCACCCATGGGGACAGTAGGAAAGGATTTTGACAACTATGCCAATTGGATGGACAGTAAAGGTGTGATTCGAGATTACGTAAAAGTCATCGATGATGTCTTTACCGGCCAGGCATTTATCACAACAGACCTTGATGATAATCAGATTACTGCATTTCATCCAGGCGCCATGTCTAATTCTCATGAAAATAAGATTGCCGATGCGAATAACATTTCGCTAGGGATTATCGCCCCGGATGGTCGTGATGGCATGCTACAACATGCGGCCCAGTTTCATGAGGCAGGGATACCCTTTATTTTTGACCCAGGGCAGGGCATGCCTATGTTCAATGGGGAAGAACTGAAAAAATTTATTGAGCAGGCAAGCTGGGTCTGTGTGAATGATTATGAATGGCAGATGATGCAGAAACATACCGGCTATTCCCCCCATGAAGTTGCCGAGTTGACCAAAGCACTGATCATTACCCGTGGCGCTGAAGGCGCGGTCATTTATAGCAGTAATAAACAGTACAGCATCCCCGTGGCAAAGGCAGAGAAACTGGTCGATCCAACCGGTTGTGGAGACGCGTTTCGGGCAGGTTTATTATATGGGTTAATGAATGACCTGGACTGGGAGAGTACAGGTAGGTTAGCGGCACTAATGGGGTCCATAAAGATTGAGCACCATGGCACCCAGAATCATGCATTTGATGATACTTACTTGAAGAATAGGTTTAAGGACAGTTTTGGTTTCGATCTTTAAGCCACAGAGAGCATAGAGAGCACAGAGAATACAGAGATAACTAATATAACTTCTCTTAAATATTGATAAGAATTACGTCCGTCATTCTGGCGAAAGCCAGAATCCAATAAAATAATTGTCCGTAAAGTGGACACTTTATCTTCTGGATTCGTTACAAAGATTACAATTGTCAATTTTCTCTGTACACAACATATTTGTCATGCTGACGTCAATATGGGCATAAACTTCATCCGGAGTCTGGAAAATATATTAAATAAACCTCTATCATTCCCGCGAAGGCGGGAATCTAGTGGGAAAAGTACGCCGTAGGCGGTCATTATATCGACTGGATGCCGGGTCAAGTCCGGCATGACTATTAAACTCCTGATAAACTAACACCATGAATAATACCTTTAAACAAACCGACTCCCCGATTTGGGATGAACTGGCGGACCACAGACAGTCGCAGCAAAACTTTCGCCTTGTCGAAAAGTTTGCTGAAGATCCGACTCGGTTTGATAAGATGCACGTTAGCGGCGCTAATTTAATACTCGATTACTCCAAGAACCTCGTAACTGAAGAAACCCTTACACTTTTGGTAAAAGCCGCCGAAAGCCTAAACCTAAAAGACAGAATTGCGGCGATGATCCGTGGAGATAAGGTCAACACCACCGAAGACCGACCGGCCCTACATACAGCCTTACGTGACTTTAGTGGTAGGGCACCGTTCGCTGCAGATATCGATGCGGCCTTTTCAAAAATGAAGGCTATCGTAGATCAAGTACATAGCGGTCAATGGATGGGTTGTACCGGCCTACGAATCACCGACGTGGTCAATATTGGTATTGGTGGATCCCATCTTGGACCCATGATGGTCACCGATGCCTTAAAAGGCTTTAGTAAGGGTGCAGTTAAATGTCACTTTGTTTCCAATATTGACAGTACTGATCTTCATTCCGTGCTGGACTTGGTTGCACCGGAAGTTACCTTATTCATCATATGCTCTAAGTCTTTCACTACTCTTGAGACCCTTCAAAATGCAAAAACCGCAAAGGCATGGCTAGAAGCAAAACTCCCGGAAGCAAAAAATGCAACCGGTAAACATTTCCTCGCTGTCAGTTCGAAATCAGGAAAGGCAGGGGAGTTTGGTATACCCGATACCAACGTCTTACCTATGTGGGATTGGGTGGGTGGGCGTTATTCACTGTGGTCGGCCATTGGTATTTCTATTGCCATGTCAGTCGGCATGGACAATTTTAACCGCTTAAGAAAAGGCGCCGAGGCTATGGATCAGCATTTTCAAAGTGCATCCTTGGATCAGAACCTGCCGGTATTATTGGCTCTTTTGGATATCTGGTATGTGAATTATTGGGGTGGTCAAAGCCAGGCAGTACTGCCGTACTGTCATCGTCTGTGTTACTTCCCGGAATTCCTGCAACAACTGACCATGGAGAGTAACGGTAAGTCTGTTGATATGAATAACAAGCCGATTTCTTATCCCACCGCTCCCGTGACCTGGGGTACGGTGGAGACCAACGGCCAGCATTCATTTCATCAGTTACTCCACCAGGGGACCGGTTTTATTCCCGTGGACTTTATTGCTGAATTGAATCCCGGCGATGATGAACACCATGCCCATTTACTGGCCAACTGTCTGGCCCAGTCCAATGCTCTGATGAATGGTAAATCCCATGAAGATATCAAAACCGAACTCATGGATGCAGGCATGACAGAACAGAACGCCCAGGTACAGGCCATGCATAGACAGATACCCGGCAACCATCCCAGTAATACCATTGTCTTTGAAAGACTCACCCCGGAAGTACTCGGTAGTCTCATCGCACTCTATGAACACCGGGTCTTTGTGCAAAGCGTGATCTGGAACATCAATGCCTTCGACCAGTTTGGCGTGGAACTGGGAAAAAAGATTAGCCAGCAGGTCTATACTAAGTTAGTAGAAGATGGGACAGATGCAGAATTTGATGCATCGACGGAAGGGCTGATTGGCATATATAAAAAAGCTAAAAGTTGAGAAGTCGGTTTGTCCTCAAATTTATTCTGAATATGCGTAGATTTTTATTAATTTAGGTCTGCATCGACCGATTGAAGTGATAGCACGAAACAGACGTCTATCATATTTTTTCAATGACACTAATTTTATAATGGGGACAGATTTATTTTTTTCATAAAAAAAACCGCCTTCCGGCGGTTTCTTATTTTTGGATTCTGGATTTCGCCAGAATGACGAGTATAAAAATATTTCCGAGTTATGCTGCTTCTTGCTTGGCTTTTTCCAGTCTGTCCTGCATTTCTTCTAGTTGCTCGTGAAATTCTGCAGGGACTCGATCGCCGAATTTTGCATAGTATTCCTTAATCATTGGGATCTCTTGCAACCAGCCGTCGATTTCCACGCGGAGTAGTTCAGCAATGGCGGTTTCGTCCAATCCAAGGCCGGAGAAATCCATGGCGTCGATGGTTGGGAGGTTACCGATGGGTGTTTCGATGGCTTGGGCAGCGCCGTCACAGCGTTCAAAGATCCATTTCAGAACCCGGCTGTTCTCACCGAAGCCTGGCCACATAAACTTGCCATCGTCATCCTTACGGAACCAGTTTACATAATAAATACCTGGTAGTTTTGCATCGTCCTTCTTGCCAATATTAATCCAGTGTTGCCAGTAGGATGCCATGTTGTACCCGCAGAATGGCAACATGGCCATGGGGTCACGGCGTAATTCGCCAATCTTGCCGGCTGCAGCAGCGGTCTTTTCTGAAGAGACAATAGACCCAAAGAAGGTCCCCTGATTCCAGTTATTGGCTTCGTTTACCAGAGGCACTGTGGTTGCCCTTCGGCCACCAAACAGGATGGCGCTGATAGGTACACCCTTTAAGTCTTCCCATTCATCTGCAATCACTGGGCATTGGTTGGCAGAAACAGTAAACCTTGCGTTGGGATGGGCGGCGGGTGTTCCTGATTCCGGCGTCCAGTCATTTCCTTTCCAGTCAATCAGGTGAGCAGGCGGTTCATCGGTCATGCCTTCCCACCAGACATCACCATCATCTGTTTCGCCTACGTTGGTGAAGATACAGTTTCCATGTAATGTTTTCATTGCGTTGGGGTTGGAATCGTCACTGGTTCCTGGTGCAACACCAAAAAATCCGGCTTCCGGGTTGATTGCATATAGCTGACCATCAGCACCGAATTTCATCCAGCAGATATCATCACCAACGGTTTCAACTTTCCATCCTGGTATGGTTGGGGTCAGCATGGCAAGGTTAGTCTTACCGCAGGCGCTGGGGAATGCGCCGGCAATGTATTTAATATCACCTTCTGGGTTGGTGATTTTTACAATGAGCATATGCTCAGCCAACCAGCCTTCGTCTCGCGCCATGGCGGATGCAATCCTTAAGGCCAGACACTTTTTACCTAACAGGGCATTACCACCATAGCCTGAACCGAATGACCAGATTTCTCTGGTTTCCGGGTAATGCACGATATAGATGTTCTTGGAATTACACGGCCACGCCACGTCTGCTTGTCCGTCGGTTAAAGGTGACCCTACAGAATGTATACAGGGAACGAACTCGCCATCTTCTCCCAGGTGATCGAGTACTGCCGTTCCCACACGGGCCATCTTATGCATGTTCGTTACTACATAAGGGGAATCTGTAATCTCAACCCCTACTTGAGCAATGGGAGAACCGATAGGTCCCATGCTGAATGGAATGACATACATGGTCCTGCCGCGCATACAGCCCTCAAACAGGCCAATTAAGGTCTCACGCATTTTCTCTGGCTCTTGCCAGTTGTTAGTCGGACCGGCATCTTCTTCGTTTGCTGAGCAGATAAAGGTCTTGTCTTCTACCCGGGCAACATCATTGGGATCGGACTTAACGAGGTAACTATTAGGTCGTAAAGATTCATTGAGTTTTTTTGCAGTGCCTGATTTTATTAACAGATCCCACATGCTGTTATATTCAGCTTCACTGCCATCACACCAGACAACCTCATCAGGTTGACACAATTCTGTCATACGGGAGACCCAATCCTGTAATTTTTTATGATCGCTCATGAGATATTTTTACCCTGTTAGTCTTATGTATGTGAATTTATATAAAACAATACCCCAATACCAATTTATATTTGATATTACGGTAATTGATTTAATTTATGATTACTGCCAACCTCAGTCGAAAGTCGTTTTGAGAAGATAACAGATCCAGCCGTATAGATTTAGCCTTTATCCAAACACTTTCGGTATGGGATTATCTCATTTTATTTCACAATGCTTCAAGTCTGATATTAATTGTTCAAGATTTGTAAACGGTGTTTTGCATGTGTTCCCTTCACAGACATAGGCAACGGTGTTTTCCATTTTCTGCCTTTTTTCAAGTAATCCCGGTAAATCATGCCAATCATTAGAAATCGCATAGATTTGGGTCCTGGAATCTCGAAGTACATTGAAACACTGGCTTTTCCAGTCGGAAATTTCATTTTCTGTCCCTCTGATGATAATTTGCCTGGGAGGGTGATAAAAATCCGCTAATGCAGCCAGTATGGTTGCATGGGAAACCGGCATGGATTCTATCGATCCCCAGGCGGCTTTGAGGGTTGATTCCGCTGCAGCCAAATATGACTGGTTTCCAGTCAGATGCCCCATTCTCAATAATGCATTCACCGCGATGCCATTCCCCGATGGCGTAGCATCATCCATGAAATCTTTACGTCGTTGTATCAAGGTCTCATGGTCGTGAGAGGTGAAAAAGAAGCCGCCATATTCTTCATCATAGAATTGTTCAAGTAATACAGATGATAGTGCTTCAGCAAATGCTATCCACTTGTTGTCCCAGTGAGCGGTTAATAGTGTCAAAATCGCATCAAGTAAAAACGCATAATCATCGAGATAGGCATTGAGGTGGACTTTACCATCCTTGTAACTGGCGAATAATCTGTTTTCTTGCCACATGTGTTGATAAATAAATGTCATTGCACGGCTTGCAGATTGAAAATATCTTTCGTCACCTGTAGATAGATATGCAAGGACCATCCCTTTTATGCCGAGGGCGTTCCATGATGTAAGAATTTTTTCATCTCGCCCGGGCCATATCCGTTGATTTCGTATGCCAAGTAAGCGCGCTTTGGCAGAACTTAATAGTTCATTATTTACATTACTGTTATCACCCGGCTCACGATTATGTAAATGCCATTTTCCTTCAAAATTTGGAGGATCGTTTAACCCATAATAATCGGAAAAAGTCTCATATTCTTCAGGAGTAAGGGTGGTTTTTAATTCATCATGGTGCCAGGCGTAAAACTTTCCTTCTTCTCCTTCAGAATCGGCATCCAGTGATGAGTAATATCCACCATCGGGGGATTGCAATTCTCGTATCATCCAGTCAGCTGACTCTATAATGATGGAATCAAGACTGGAATCATTTGTGATTGTTAATGCATGAGAATAATTTGCCAGTAATTGCCCATTGTCATATAACATTTTTTCAAAGTGTGGAATTAACCAGTGTTGATCTACAGAGTACCTGCAAAAACCACCCCCTAAATGATCATATATTCCACCATTCGCCATTTTCTTTAGTGTTAGTGATGCCATCTTGATAGCTATTGATGCGGCATCAGCATTTTCAAAATCATTTAGGGATAGCAAAAACTCCTGTGTAGGAGATTGAGGAAATTTTGGGGCACCGGTATGCCCACCGTTGATAGGATCAAAATGGTGCTTCATATCCTGTACTGCTTTAATTATCGGTGCAATAGAAAGAGATGATTCAGACGTTTGTAATTCCTGCGTTTTTTCAAGAGCAACTAACATGCTGGTATTTTGTTTTCGAATTGCGGGTAACTGGGATTGATACATATCGACAATTCGTACTAGCAATTCCTTGAATCCGGGCAGTCCAAAACGAGGTTCAGGTGGGAAGTAGGTCCCACCAAAAAACGGCACCTGATCATCATGTGTCAATATCATCGTTAACGGCCAGCCTCCTGAGTTTTGAGTCAACAATTGATGTGCTGTTTGATATATTTTTTCCAGGTCTGGTCGTTCTTCTCGATCAACTTTGATATTCACAAATGACTTGTTCATTAGCTCAGCAGTTGCATTATCTTCAAATGATTCATGTGCCATGACGTGGCACCAGTGACAGGCTGAATAACCGATGGAGAGGAGTATGGGTTTCTCCAGCTGTTTTGCTAGCGCTAAAGACTCATCGGACCAGGGATACCAGTCCACCGGATTATGGGCATGTTGCAACAGATAAGGACTGGTTTCGTTGATGAGTTTGTTTGTGTTTTTTGTGTTCATAAGATTTTATTTTTTACGACAGAGGATATAGATAAGATAAAACAGCGAATATATTTTGGACGATGTTAAAAACAGAGTCACTACCTGTTTTTGTGAAATTATTTTTATACAATGTCTATATATTTTGCAGCTTTTAATAGATTAAAACGACTATACACGTAATTAAGCATGTTAAACTAGGTTTCAATGATTTCTTATCCAAATATTGATCCCGTTGCTCTTGACCTTGGCATAGTCCAGGTTCGTTGGTATGGATTGACCTATCTTTCAGGGCTAGCAATTGCATGGTGGTTATTAAATGTTCGATCAAGGGCGCCGGATAATCGGTGGAATCCAGATGAGGTCGCTGACCTAATCTTTTACGGAGCTGTCGGCATCATTATTGGTGGTAGGCTAGGATCGGCTATTTTTTATAATTTGCCCTATTATATTTCAAACCCGGTGGCCATACTTAAGATCTGGCAGGGTGGTATGTCATTCCATGGTGGTTTAATCGGTGTCGCGCTGGCAGTTGCTTATTTTGCCAGAAAGACCAACAGAAGGTTTTTTGAAGTGGGTGACTTTCTTATCCCCATTGTGCCGGTTGGTCTTGGCTTAGGAAGAATAGGTAATTTTATCAATGGTGAGCTATGGGGAGGACCATCTGATCTGCCATGGGCCATGGTTTTTCCTGGCGCTGGCAATATTACCCGTCATCCATCGCAACTGTATGAAGCGATCCTTGAAGGTCTGGTGCTCTTTATTATTTTATGGTGGTTCTCGTCATCATATCGACCGAGGATGGCCGTCTCAGGATTATTTTTCCTGCTATACGGTTTTTTCAGATGCCTGGTTGAGTTTGTCAGAGAACCCGATGCGCACATCGGGTATCTGGCAGGAGAATGGTTGACCATGGGGCAGGTGCTATCAGTTCCGATGTTTGTCCTAGGTGTTATACTGATCGTCCTGGCTTACAAGTCAAAAAATAGTAATTAATGTAAGACCTAAGTTAAAAAAGATAGTTATTCCTTATGAAACAATATTTGGATCTCATGCGTCATGTCAAAGAGCATGGAACTGAAAAAACTGACAGGACAGGCACGGGTACATTAAGTGTTTTTGGTTACCAGATGCGCTTTGATCTCAGCTCTGGGTTCCCGCTAGTCACCACCAAAAAAGTCCATTTAAAGTCTATTATTTATGAGTTGTTATGGTTTTTACGTGGCGATACAAATATTAAGTATCTCAGTGAACATGGCGTGAGGATTTGGGATGAGTGGGCAGATGAAGCGGGAAATCTGGGGCCAGTTTATGGTGAGCAGTGGCGGTCATGGCATGGTAGTGACGGATATGATATCGATCAGATTACTAATGTCATACAACAGATACAGGAGAATCCAGATTCACGAAGATTAATTGTCAGTGCCTGGAATGTGGGGGAATTAAATAAAATGGCCCTTGCACCTTGTCATGCGTTTTTTCAATTTTATGTGGTAGATGGAAAATTATCCTGTCAACTTTATCAACGCAGTGCAGACATATTCCTGGGAGTGCCATTTAACATAGCATCCTATGCCTTGCTAACTATGATGATCGCCCAGGTAACGGGCTTGCAATATGGGGATTTTATTCATACCTTTGGTGATGCTCATTTATATCTCAATCATCTTGATCAGGTTGATGAACAACTATCCAGAGATTCCTATCCTTTACCTGCAATGAATATAAATGAGAACGTAAAATCAATATTTGATTTTAAATTTGAAGATTTTGAACTGGTGAATTACCAGGCCCATCCCCATATTTCTGCACCGGTAGCGATTTAATGAAGAGAAAGACCAAGATTTCCCTTATCGTTGCGGTGGATCAAAAAGGTGTTATCGGCAGGGATGGCGAATTACCCTGGCATCTTTCGACAGATTTGAAAAATTTCAAAAATGTCACTATGGGAAAGCCAATTATTATGGGAAGAAAAACCCATGAGTCTATAGGCAAGCCGCTTGATGGAAGACAAAATATTATTATTACCCGTAACAAAGATTTTCATGCCGATGGATGTGATGTCTGCTATCGTTTTGAAGACGCTATTGAAATGTGTGAAAACGAAGAAGAAGTGGTGGTCATAGGTGGGAGTGAGATATACCAGATTGCACTGGATTTTGTTAACAGGATTTATTTAACAGAGGTGCATGCAGATGTAGATGGAAATATTTTCTTGCCGGTCATCGATCGTGTTGAGTGGGATGAAATCATCAGGGAAGATATTCCCGCCGATGATAAAAATGAATATCCTTTCAGTATGTTAATCCTGGAAAAAAGGCATTCTCTTTACTGGTAGATTATATCAGGCCGCTTTGTAATATTCCGTCTATCATGAATTGTACTGCCAGGGCGGAAAGTAAAACACCCATAACCCGACTAATTACATTCATGCCTGTGACCTTGATATATTGCTGTAGGCGTGTAGCAAGCAATAGAAGTGCGAGCGTAATGAGTAATACAATAATTAGTGCAGATATGATAATAATTTCATCCAAGTAATGATCATTCGCATTTGCCATTAATAAAATGGCTGCACCCATAGATCCAGGTCCTGCGATTAGCGGTGTTGCCAGTGGGAATACTGAAATATCATGACTGACGATGGCTTCATCAACTTCCTCCTTGGTAGCGGATGTCCCTCCTGAGGGTCTTGCAAAGACCATGTCTATGCCGATGAGTAACAACAAGATCCCTCCGGCAATTTTTAAAGCAGCCAGGGAAATTCCCAGGGCGTGTAAAACAAAATTACCAAAAAGTGCAAATGATAAAAGTATTCCCCCGCTTATTAACACAGCTTTTAAGGCAATCTTATATCTGGATTTTACATTTGCTTGAGATGTTAAGGCAGCAAACATTGCTGCAACATCGAACGGCGCAATCGTAGCAAAGAAGGTGGTAAATGAAACTATGAATGTTTCCAGCATGATTTATATCGCACCACGATCCTGTAATACAGTGAATATTGATTTTGCAATTTTTTCATAGCCGTGTTGGTTAGGATGCGCAATATCATACTTTAGAGCTTTATCTGATAACACATCAGCGATCAGGTCTTCTATAAATATCACGCCTGTCGATTCGGCTATCTCACTGAATATCTCTGCTGATGATAAAAACAGTCCTGGGCGCGGGACCCCCAGTAATACAACCGGTATATTTCGCTCCTCGGCAAGACTGATCATTTTTCTGATATTTTCACCCATCTTTATTAAATCTTTTTTCTGTAAAATATCATTGCCACCATGACAGAGTATCAGTAGGTCCGGTGCGTGTTGATCAAGTAATGATGGTAGGCGCTTAAGTCCTTCTTCTGATATTTCACCTGATCTTCCGGCGTTAATAACTTTTCGATTCGTTAAGTTTTGAAGTAATGCGGGATAACTTTGATGATCTTCAGCACCTTTCCCTCTGGTTAAACTATCACCAAAAGAGAGAATAACCGCATCCGTTGATAGACGAGGAAGCTCACCAGAGGACCCGCATGAGGTAACAGTTAACGAAACAATGAGAAGCAATATTATTGTTTCCCATGACTTGATAGTTATTTTAGTGAATTCCATTGATTTTATCCTCGTCGCACTGTTATTTTTGTTTACAAAGCACTAACCTGGAAAATCTGTCTGTCCTCCAGGCGGATAGCCGTTAATTTACGACCCCAGACACAGCCTGTATCCAATGGATATACATTATAGTGTTGAAACGCCCGAGGGTCACCATCGTGTAAAGACGCCCAGTGACCGAATAATATATTTGTGCTTAAGCTTTTGCGGTTTTCTAAACTATACCAAGGGTATGTACCATCTCGCTGGGTGCCTGGTGGTCCCTTGTCTTTGAAATCAATCCGACCTGATTTTTTGCAATATCGGGTCCTTGTGCAGTAATTGATGATGCAGCGTATCCTTTTCCAATCGGATAAATCATTTTGCCATTGGTCTGGATTGTCGCCATACATATGATCGAGTAACTCTATGTATTTGTCTGATCGAAATATACTTTCCACCTCGTTAGCCAATTCAAGAGCCAGGTTCAGGCTCCAGGCGGGATGTAGTCCGGCATGGACCATGGTATATCCAAGTTTTGCATCATGATGAATCAGCGGGAATTGCCGAATCCAGTCCAGGAGTTCCTGACTATCGTCTGCATTGATAATGGGTGAAAAGGTATCTTTTTTACCTGCTTTAATTACGCCGTTTGCAACAGCCAGCAAGTGACATTCATGATTGCCCAGCACCGACAATGCTGAAAACTTTTTTGCCAGTCTTAATGCCCCAAGTGAATCTGGTCCGCGATTTACAATATCACCTGTTAACCACAATCTATCGTGACCAGACTCAAATTTAATTTTATCGAGTAATCTTTGAAATTCCAGGTGGCAGCCTTGAATATCACCTATCGCATATGTTGCCATGTATCAATGCATAACAATATTTGATGTTAATCTGAATAGAGGAATGGGTGATGTAAATTCATTACCTTCATCGGTAACCATCTCATAACTACCCTGCATACAGCCCAATGGAGTTTCTAAAATTGCTCCACTGGAGTAGGTGAAAACCTGGTTGGGTGAGATATGAGGTTGTAATCCTATTACGCCTTCACCTTTAACTTCCTGTATCTTGTTGTTCGCATCGGTAATTATCCAGTGACGACGGAGTAATTTAGCAGGGATGTTTCCATTATTTTCAATAGTGATGGTATAGGCAAAAACGTAATGATTTTGATCAGGGGCCGATTGGTCTATAAGATATTCAGTCTCTACGGCGATTTTAATTTCTGGAATGAGTATGTCTGACATGTCTCTATTTGACATTATTGAAAGGTGCTATGCAAGTTGTTGTAATAACCTTTCAAGTCTACGGAAACTAATCGCTTCTGTGATATGGTCATTTTGTATATTGTCACAATTATCGAGGTCGGCAATGGTCCTTGATACCTTCAGGATTTTCATTAAAGATCGTGCAGACAAATTAAATTGTGTCGCTGCTTTTTCTAGTAACTTCCTATCATGCATTTCAAGATTGCAATGCTCGCTAATTTCAGGGTTTGATAGCAAGTTATTGAGACTCCCTGTTCGTGAGCGCTGTTTAGTCTGGGCATGTATTACCCTTGCTCTTACATTATTACTGCTTTCAATATTGGCTTCATCGATAGTGTGAAGAATCTCATGTCCAAGGTTTGGAACTTCAATATGCATATCTATCCTGTCCAATAAAGGCCCCGATATCCTGGTTCGATAACGCCTGATTTTTTCAGGTGTGCAACTACATCTGTCAGTCATGTCGCCGTAGTAACCACAAGGACATGGGTTCATCGCCGCAATCAATTGAAATCGTGCTGGGAAAATTTGTTGGTTTGCTGCGCGTGATATAGATATTTTTCCTGACTCTATGGGTTCACGTAAAACTTCCAGTACCTTACGATCAAATTGCGGTAGTTCATCAAGAAATAATACCCCGTTATGTGCAAGTGAGATTTCACCTGGTCTAGGATGACTTCCTCCACCCACCAGCGCAACGGCTGAAGCGGTATGATGAGGTGACCGGAATGGCCTGCGTTTCCATGATTCAACATTAAATCCCTGGGAAGATATAGAGTGAATTGCAGCCACTTCCAGTGCCTGTTAATTTTCCAATGAAGGTAGGATGCCGGGTAATCGTTCAGCCAGCATGGTTTTCCCCGTGCCAGGAGGGCCTATCATAAGCAGGTTATGGTTCCCTGCTGCGGCTATCTCCAGTGCTCGTTTGGCCTGGTACTGTAATTTTACTTCTGACAGATCTGGGAAATGAGCAGGTGTGTACTGATGTTGACTGTAAAATAATTGCAAGGCATCAGAGCCCGATAGGTGTGCACATACGGCATTAAGGTTGGGAGCAGCATAGATATCAAGATTCTGAATTAATGAGGCTTCTTGAGCATTGCCTTGCGGTAATATAATGCTTCTGTTTGCCTTTTGAGTGAAATTGGCCATGGGCAGGCACCCGCTAATGGGACGTAACTTTCCAGTTAGTGCAAGTTCGCCAGCAAATTCGTACTTTAGAAGATCCTTGCTCGGTATTTGTCCTGAGGCCGCCAAAATTCCAATCGCAATCGGTAAATCAAAGCGGCCACTGGTCTTGGGTAAATCAGCCGGTGCCAGATTGACCGTGATGCGCTTTAACGGATATTCAAAATAATTATTGAGTAGGGCGCTTCTTACTCGATCTTTGCTTTCTCTAACGGCCGTCTCGGGGAGACCAACAATGGAAAACCCTGGAAGCCCACGCGACAAATGGACTTCGATAGTTACTAATGGTGAATTGATTCCGGATAAAGCACGGCTGTATACGATTGCCACTTCCATGTGAACATTCCCTGTATTTTTAGTGAAGCTAAATTATAGTACTTTTCCTTTACTTACTGGTATTGCTTATATCTGATTCCAGATGGTTAACTTTTCCTTCCAATTCATCCAGCAGCTTTCGGGTATTAGCCAACAACTCTTGCTGAATATCAAATTCCTCTCGGGTTACCAGATCCATTTTATTTAATGTGGCTTTCAACGCGGCCTTTAAATTTTTTTCAAGATCTTCTCGGGTCTGCCGCAAATCATCAGGCAGCAGGTTTGAAATCTGTTTTACTAATTCATCAAGATTTTCTGGTTTAAACGACATCAACTAAGTTCCAATTTACAAATCAATGTTAATTCTCGCATACAATTAAAAGCAAATCCCGATCACCTACCTGGCACTCTCACTGTGCATAGGCGGTGTAATGATGCACCAGGATGATGCAATATCATGTTGCATTGCAAGAAAATTATGAGCTGAAATTATTATCATCTATATATCTTATTGATATATATGAATAATTAAATTATGGCACGGTATATGCATTGAAAGAGTGTCTTTTTTACTTTTTATTAATTTATATGGAGATCATGTTATGAAGACTGTTAGTAAATTGATTATTACAACCTTAACACTATTTTATGCCGCAACCGGACTTGCTCAGGACTCACCGCATTCATTTTCAGGAAATGTGAATTTGGCCTCAGACTACTTATTCCGTGGTCAGTCACAAACTGATAATAGTTTCACGATACAAGGTGGAATCGATTATGGTCATGAGATGGGATTCTATGCTGGCACATGGGCATCGAACATTAGTTTTACCGATGATGGTGCAGAGGTAGATATTTATGGTGGTTACGCGGGTGAGTTCGCGAACGGCCTTGGCTACGACCTATTTGCAGTTTATTACTATTATCCAGGTACAACTAGCACCAGTTCTGGTGAGGATTACATGGAGTTTGGACCGAGTCTGAGTTACACATTCGGCGGAGACTTTGAGCCTTCAGTAGGTGTCGGATTTCTATGGTCTGACAATTTCTCATTCAATAGTGATACAGGTTTCTATGTCTATGGCGATTTAGGATTTACCTTACCTAGCGATTTCGGCCTTGGGTTCCATATCGGACATCAGTCTATAAAAGATGAGGCCGCATGGGGTACCCCAGATTGGTTGGAGTATAACGTCAGCTTGTCAAAATCGATTATGGGTGTGGATTTTGCAGTTACCTACTCAGATACGGACTTGAGTGAAGCTGAATGCTTTGGTGGTGGGAACATCTGTGATTCAACAGTTGTGTTCTCAGTTTCCAGTTCCTGGTAGGTCTATATAAAAAATCAAACCTAACCCCGGTTATTTCTGAGAAATAGCCGGGGTATTTATCAAAAATACTGGAGGACACTTTAATGAAACTGATAAGTGCAATCATAAAGCCCTTTAAACTTGATGATGTCAGAGAAGCACTATCTGCCATCGGAATACAGGGTATGACAGTTACAGAAACCAAGGGTTTTGGTCGTCAAAAAGGGCACACAGAACTTTATCGTGGTGCTGAATATGTAGTTGATTTTCTGCCCAAGGTAAAACTTGAGGTGGCAGTAGATTCAGCCAAGTTAGATGAAGTAATAGGTGCAATCACAACAGCCGCAAACACAGGGAAAATTGGCGACGGAAAGATTTTTGTATTTGATCTTGCCGATGTCATTCGAATCAGGACAGGCGAGTCTGGTCCTGAAGCCCTTTAATTACATAATTAACTCGGAGGAATTATAACGTGGAAGCCATAGTTGACTTAGAAGTCAGATATGCACTCGATACCTTTTACTTTCTGGTAATGGGTGCATTTGTAATGTGGATGGCGGCAGGTTTCGCAATGCTTGAGTCTGGGCTAGTGAGATCCAAAAACACCGCTGAAATTTTAACTAAAAATGTCGTTCTTTACGCCATTGCCTGCATTATGTATATGATCATGGGGTATAACATCATGTACAGTGGCGCAGACAGCAGTTTCTGGCCTGGATTTGGCAGCCTGTTGGGCGCCGGTGACAATACAGCAGAAGCTGTTCTGGCAGGAGGAGATGATGCACCTTATTATTCAGGTCTATCAGACTTTTTCTTTCAGGTCGTATTTGTTGCAACGGCCATGTCGATCGTCTCGGGCGCAATCGCAGAGCGCATGAAACTTTGGGCGTTCTTTGTTTTTGCCATTGTGATGACTGGCTTTATATATCCTGTGCAGGGCTTCTGGAAATGGGGCGGTGGATTTTTAGACGCTCAAGGTTTCCTGGATTTTGCAGGATCGGGTGTTGTTCACCTGTGTGGTGCATCTGCTGCTTTGGCCGGCGTATTACTGTTAGGGCCTCGTAAAGGCAAATACAGCAAGGAAGGCAAGATCAATGCAATACCCGGTGCAAACCTGCCTTTAGCCACTTTGGGTACATTTATCCTGTGGTTAGGTTGGTTTGGGTTTAACGGTGGTTCAGAGCTGATGATCTCCAATGTTGGTGAGGCCAATGCGGTATCCCTGATTATAGTGAATACCAATATGGCCGCAGCGGGTGGCGTAGTTGCAGCATTGATTACTGCGAGGATACTGTTTGGTAAGGCGGATTTAACCATGACACTAAATGGCGCACTTGCAGGCCTTGTTGCAATTACAGCGGAACCTCTGACTCCAACGCCATTACTGGCAACGATGATTGGTGCCATAGGCGGTATCCTGGTTGTGTTTTCGATTGTCGGTCTGGACAAGCTGAAAATTGATGATCCGGTCGGCGCAATATCTGTGCATGGTTCAGTGGGGATGTGGGGCTTGCTTGCAGTGACCTTGACTAACCCCGATGCAACTATCGGTGCACAGCTGATGGGTCTGGCTACAATCTTCTTTTGGACATTCATTATGAGCTTGATATTCTGGGGAATCATCAAGGCCGTGATGGGAATCCGGGTCAGTGAAGAGGAAGAATATGAAGGTCTGGATGTAGGTGAATGTGGTGTAGAAGCCTACCCAGAATTTGTTAACAACTAATTATTGTATAAAAATATTAAACATTACGGGGATAGAAACAGCGTTTTCTATCCCCTTTGTTTTTTGAAATAAGCAGTTGTATAGTGTATCGGTGAATCATAAATGAATATTCTGAGGCCAAGATCATATGAAGCTAGTTACCGCAATAATTAAACCCTTCAAACTGGATGATGCCAGGGATGCACTGTCAGCAATTGGTGTCCAGGGTTTAACCGTTACAGAAGTAAAAGGGTTCGGTCGTCAAAAAGGCCATACTGAGCTTTATCGTGGTGCTGAATACATTGTTGATTTTCTTCCAAAGGTTAAAATAGAAATTGCGGTAGATGATGAGCTGGTGGATCAAGTGATAGAAGCCATCACAGGTTCAACGAATACCGGGAAAATTGGAGATGGAAAAATTTTTGTAACCGCAGTAGAACAAATTATTCGGATCCGCACGGGTGAAACCGGGTCAGAAGCAATCTAAATAGACCTTTTCCAAGCGCAGTATATTTTGCTCCAAAAAGGAGCAAACTCTAAAATTTTGCAACATACTAGTGCAATTTTGTCCTCCAGAAGATGTTATTCTCAAATTAAAAATTAATAACTTCCTGTTATTTCTGCCTTTTTTCTTTGTGGCACATATCGTGCATTACTATTGGTCATCCGGGTATCTAAAATGGACCTGAACTGTGACAAATATTTTTTACTTATCTCAATTATAAGGGGGGAGTTGTGAAATTTCTTACTGCAATTATTAAACCATTCAAGTTGGATGACGTACGTGATGCATTGTCTGGAATTGGTGTCCAGGGGCTGACCGTTACAGAAGTAAAAGGGTTCGGTCGTCAAAAAGGCCATACTGAACTTTATCGTGGTGCTGAGTACATAGTTGATTTTCTTCCAAAGGTTAAGATTGAAATCGCAATTAGTGATGACATGGTAGACAGTGCCATCGAAGTCATAGGAAAGGCGGCTAATACCAATAAAATTGGTGATGGAAAGATTTTTGTTTCTGACCTTGAGCAAATCGTAAGAATTCGTACTTGTGAAACTGGCGAAGAAGCAATCTAGATTATGGGGGAGAATAAAAAAATGAAAATTATAAAAAACATATCATCCATCTGGCTTACCATCTTTTTATATTCATTACCTCAGCTGGTAAATGCACAGGATGTAGTAAATGGTGCAAATACTTCCTGGATTTTAACATCCACCGCACTGGTATTGTTTATGACCTTGCCCGGTCTTGCATTGTTTTATGGCGGCCTAGTTAGAAACAAAAATGTCCTGTCTGTCCTGATGCAATGCTTCGCCATTGCCTGTTTGGTATCTATCTTATGGGTAGTATTTGTCTATGGTCTCGCATTTGGTGATGGTGGTGGAATGAATAAGATTGTCGGTATGGGCAAGATATTCATGGGGGGGATCGGTCTGGACAGTGTCAGTGGTGATCTGCCTGAAACCTTATTTTTTATGTTCCAGATGACATTTGCCATTATTACGCCTGCACTGATTGTGGGCGGTTATGCAGAACGAATGAAATTTTCTGCAGTTCTTTGGTTTTCAGCCATCTGGTTAGTAGTTGTCTATGCGCCAGTCACCCATTGGGTTTGGGGTGGTGGATGGCTTAGTGACATGGGTTTTCTGGATTTTGCAGGTGGTGCCGTAGTTCATATCAATGCGGGGGTTGCCGCCTTGGTGGCGGCGGTGGTCCTAGGAAAACGTAAAGGTTTTCCTACGACGGCAATGCCACCGCATAATCTACCCATGGTGGTCACGGGCGCATCCATGCTTTGGGTAGGATGGTTTGGGTTTAATGCTGGTAGTGCATTGGCAGCTGATTCTAGCGCAGCTATGGCGATGACAGTGACCCATATATCTGCAGCAGCGGGTTCTCTGGCCTGGATGGCATGTGAATGGATAAAACACGGTAAACCCAGTGTGTTAGGGATTGTCACGGGAATGGTGGCTGGTTTAGGGACGATTACCCCTGCATCTGGTTTTGTCGGGCCGATAGGAGGATTATGTATCGGACTATCAGCAGGCGTAATCTGCTATTTCTCGACACAATATATCAAGCGCGGTCTGAAAATTGATGATTCCCTGGATGTTTTTCCAGTTCACGGTGTTGGGGGCATTCTCGGTACCTTATTAACTGCTGTTTTTGCAGCGGAATCGATGGGGGGGTTGGGACTTAAAACATCTATTGGAGCTCAGATGATAACGCAGGCAATAGGTGTCGTAGCGACCATCGTCTGGTGCGGTATTGCAAGTTTCATCATCCTGAAGCTGGTGGATGCAATGGTTGGTCTGAGGGTGACCGAAGACGAAGAAACAGAGGGTCTGGATTTAGTTCTGCATGATGAGCGAGGCTATAATCTATAGTCCTGACACCTGAAATCAGATAATTAACGGGTGCCTGGCACCCGTTTTTTTTTGTATTTTTATCAGATAAGAATTTTCAAAACCAAAAAATGCCTTGAGTATTGGATTAATTGTTCCATTAGTCCCGTTCTCGGCTTAAGATACGCGTTTGAGTTTATGGAAAGGTAAATTCGTATTTTTGAGGATATTCATGGCAAACCTAATAGATAAAACAATACTAAGATCATTTGTCCCACCCAATGCCCTGAATCATGAAAATTTTGAAGAACTGGCTTCCAAGACATTTGTGGAAGACATCCCAGCTGGGAGGGCCATCTTTAAGGCTGGAGATAGTGATAAGCAAGCCATATATCTAGTCGAAGGTGAGGTTGAATTAATAGCCAATGACGGTGCGATTTCGTTAGTAAAAGCTGGATCCGATCAGGCAAAACATGCCATGTCCAACCTTCAGCCACGCAAGCACACAGCTACTACAAAAACACCCTGTAAGGTTACCCGGATAGATAGTGATCTCCTCGACATTTTAATGACCTGGGACCAGATGTCCGGTATCGAAGTAGATGAAATAGCTGTAGAAGAAAATTTTGATGAAGATGCTGAGGGTGGTGACTGGATGACACGGATTTTACAGTCTAAGGCCTTCATGCAAATACCTCCGGGAAATATCCAGTCTATGTTTATGCGTATACAGGAAGTCCCTTTCAAGGCTGGTGAGACCGTAATAAAACAAGATGAAGATGGAGATTATTATTACATCATTAACAAAGGGAAATGTAAGGTTACCAAACCGTCCAAGAACAATACTGAGCTTATACTCGCCACTTTGAGTGATGGTGATGCCTTTGGGGAAGAAGCACTGTTATCTGAGACTAAGCGCAATGCCAATATTATTATGGTTACCGATGGCGTATTAATGCGTTTGTCCAAGGAAGATTTTAATGAATTATTAAAGGAACCCATGCTGAACTGGGTCACTCGTGAGGAAGGGGACAAGATGGTGGCTGATGGAACGGCTGTCTGGGTGGATGTTCGTCTTGATAGTGAATTTAAAAATAATGGAATTGAGGGTGCCCAGAATATCCCCCTGTATATGCTAAGGATGAAGGCAGACAAGCTAGATCCTAGTAAGACTTATATTTTGTATTGCGATACCAGCCGCAGAAGTTCGGCAGGTGCTTTTTTGCTGACCGAAAGAGGCCTAAGCACTAGTTGCTTGAAGGGCGGCCTGTTCAGCGAGTAATACGCGATCAATTTTTAACAGCCAGCATTCAATTAAACTGGCTCAATTAGCATTGCTATTCTATGAGTTCAGTTGAGTCATCATCTTTGGAAATACACCTTGATCCCGTTCGTGACAATTATGCCGTGATGGGTAATCCCATTGCCCACAGTAAATCTCCCTTCATCCATACAAGCTTTGCTGAACAAACAAACCAGTCGATTAGTTATCAGGCTATTCATGTCCCCGAAGGTCAATTTGCATCCGCTGTACAGCAATTTAGAGAATTGGGTGGTAAAGGTTTAAATATTACGGTTCCCTATAAACAAGATGCATATCGTCTGTGTAATAGTTTAACTATCAGGGCACAAGCTGCAATGGCGGTGAATACACTTTGGTTTGGTGATGATGGTCAAATTTCTGGAGACAATACCGATGGCGTGGGACTGCTGCGTGATCTACTAAACAACTGTATTCAGGTGCAGGGCAGTAAAATATTAATAATTGGTGCCGGAGGTGCCGTCAGAGGCATTTTGGGTCCCTTATTTGAACAGCAACCCGAATCAATATTGATAGCCAACCGTACGGTCAATAAAGCAGTCGACCTTGCCAGTAGTATTCAAGCGAACAATATTAGTGCTTGCGGTATTGATACCCTTGAGAATAAAGGGAACTTTGATGTGATCATTAATGGGACATCGTCAGGACTAAAGGGAGAGTTACCACCACTGCCAAGCTCCATAATATCAAAAGACAGCTGTTGTTATGACATGGTGTATGGGGATACTGAAACAGTATTTAATCAGTGGTGCAAGGGACATGGCGCAAGCAAGGCGCTAGACGGCTTGGGAATGCTGGTAGAGCAGGCAGCAGAATCGTTCTATATTTGGCGAGGCGTGAAACCAACTTCACAGCAAGTAATTAATATACTGCGCAATGATTTGAAGCTTAATTAACAAATATCTGGATGTTTACTTTGTTCTAAAAAAGAGTGATGCATCTTCTATTTATGACGCCTTATTATTAGATGCTTTATGGTCAGTAAGAATAAAAATTAATTAAGGAAAATTAATATATGAAACAAGGAAATCCCATAGCAGAAAAATGCTTCTTTGGCGTTCTATTGATATTGTTATTATTTATGTCTGCTTGTACCGTCGTGAAAGTTGTTGACGCAGCAGCAAGCACGGCGGTTGGAGTAACAGTAGGGACAGTAAAAGCAACAGGTAAAGTATTAGGTGCAGCGATTCCTGATGGGGATGATCACGACGAGTATGAATAAATAACAAACAGGAATTCTATGCGGTATTGCGCCGGCTTCATGTTAGAAGCAGAGAGTTGAGATAAGTTAATCGTAATTAACTTACATTTATTTCATGAAAAAAAGATTGTTGAGTAATGAAGTATTATTATTTTGAAAGTTCTGCCGCTGCCTCACATTCCGCTGAACAGCAATATATTCTTTGCCAGAATCGGACATTAATATCGTGAGTATAATTTTCCTGTCTTATGATGGTCGTTATAGCTGAGTTGTCTTGCTATGTAATTGAGCCATGCTGCTTCAACTTAATAACACCTAGCATTAGGCCAACATATCCTATTATTATTGTCGTGGAAGCTACTATAATTGTTGTTTTACTCTCAAACATTAATTCTGTAATTGGGCTAAGTGCAATCGCTATAGATGATAAACACAGTATTGAAATGGAAAATTTTATATCCCCATAATATCCCATTACTCCAGCAATTAGCATAAAGGCAAAAGATAAATATACAGCGGGCGTGAATGCGGCTGGGCTAATAATAAAACATACAACGGAAATGGTTAATAATAAGCTCTTTCCAATTATTTTTAGAGTCTTCATCATTCCGTGTTATTTTAATGTAATGTTTTAACTATGGTCAGCCTTGGCTTGATAGCGATGCTTATTCAGAGATATTTACTACTTATCTGATTATATCCATTTCATTCCAAAATCGGACATTCAATTCCTGTTTAAATTATTCTCACTATGCCTATCTATTTTAAATATTTTCTACAGTGATATAGTTATTTTTTTATTACTAGATATACCAAGTATGAGAAACTTGAATATGTCAAAATCAAAATGGACCAAGATGTATAATACATTTTTTTTCTAATTGTATACCAACAGATGGAAAGTAATACTGGGAGCAATGGAAAAAGCTTACCTATCCAATTATTTCCTCCAAGTAAATAAAGACTTATTGGTGAAATTAAGATTGCAGCGAACATTAGTAATAAAGGCTTTTTTAAATAAACTCCCGATATAGATAGAATCATGCTAAAAAAAACGGCAGGCCAACCTAATGATGCTACAAGTAGCGAACCCGGATCTTGTATTAACAACCATTCAAGCTGGGTTTTTAGCCAATTCATTTATGTAATCTAATCTAACGAATAAACCTGCTTTTGGTTATATATTTTATTAATGTCCCCGGTTTGCCGCCGTAATTGAATTCACAATTCCATTAATCATATTTTTATCAGATTCATCTAATGATTCGCTACTGTATGAGAAAATTAATATCTCTTCTTGGTTAGCCAGCCACCAGTTCAGATAATCTGTCCGATTCTCAGTATAGGCATATTGATAACCATTGAAATCGCCCCATACTTGCCAGTTAAGATTTATTGATGAGTCTACATTTGTCGTGTTGCGTAAAACTTCTTGAGTTATGACATTGGGCGAAGCGCTCAGTGACATGAATTGTAAAGTGCCTGAACCGTTAGGATGATAAATTGTCGTTGTTACTCTCTGGTCTGATTTTGTCTCAGATTTATGAATCCATCCCCCTGGTATTGTTATTTTGTATGATCCTAGCGCAATTTCTGTTTTGTCCGCAGAATCAAAATCTTCAGTAACAGCTTGGGCGTATACGCTTTTCGATGCCAAGATTAAAGCGACGTAGAATATTAGTTTCATCATCTCTCCTCCTGTAGGAACAACTGACAGAGCTAACGAACAAAAGTTCGGAACAAAATAGGTATAAATGCTTATGATTGCTTAGGTTCGGATGCTGACGAATAACAGGGATTATTGCTTTTATCAAAAAATACTTCAGCTCTTGGCCAATTACAGATATTTGCTATTAGTCATTCTACTACTAAATATTTAAGATGGATGACTAAAATCTCGGGGAAAAACAAGCATTTAATAATACTTGTGAATTATATTTCCCTAATATCAATGTCTGAAAATGTGTCATTATTTTTATCCACTTTGCTAAACAGTATCGATAAGGCATGTATTTAATGAGGATATTTTATTATATCTAAATGGATGCAAGCTTCACCAGAACAGCATGTAAAGTAGTTTTCTCGTGAAAAATACTATAGAGTGTGACCGTTAGTGGTTTTTTGTAACGGTTCTCGGTAGTTCCTCGCAGTGTATTGGAGCGTCTTTTCCGTGATTCTTCGTCAACAATACGCATACTAATACATTGTTTATTAATTAATGAGGTAACTAGAATGGCTACAGGTACAGTAAAATGGTTTAACGATAGTAAGGGTTTTGGATTCATCACACCTGCCGATGGCAGTAAAGATGTCTTTGTTCATCATAACTCGATCCAGGCTGAGGGTTTCAAATCCTTATCCGAAGGTCAGCAAGTGAGCTTTGATACTGAAGATGGTCCTAAAGGTCCAAGCGCTATCAACGTGAAACCACAATAGTCCATATAAGACAGTCTTTTTGTCTTGGACAAGAGCCTCGCTATTTGCGAGGCTTTTTTTTTATTTAAAAAATAGATTTTTGGTCAGACTCCTGATGACTTTCTATTATTCACTGTCCACTCTTACCTATGACGCAAATTCAATAGATTTAACAGGCTGACCGTTTATGCGGGGTTTTTATGCTTTAGAACACTAAGCCGAATGTCTGTTTTGGTTCGAGTGTCGAAATTATATATGGTTTACAAACCGTGGATCCTATCCATCATGTCTGGAAGCCAGGTCACCACGTTTGGGAATAGTAGCAAGACAATGATAGTTGCCAGCTGTATCAGTACAAAAGGAATGATGCCGGAATACAGATGCTGAATTTTAATTTCAGGTGGCGCGACGGCCTTTAAATAAAACAGGGAAAATCCAAAGGGTGGTGTCAGAAAAGAAGTTTGTAAATTCATTGCGATTAATATAGCAAGCCATAGCAGATCGATTCCCAGCGCATTGGCTATAGGTGTCAATATCGGTACTACGATAAAACAAATCTCTAGAAAATCGAGAAAGAATCCCAGGACAAAAATTAAAAGCATACTGACAAGTAAAAACCCCCATTGACCTCCGGGGAGACTGGTCATGATATCGAAAACAAATGCATTCCCACCTATGCCATTAAATACGAGGCTAAAGGCCCTGGCACAAATCAATATCAAAAATACCATACTGGTCAATCGAGTTGTGAGTTGTAAGGCTGCTTTGAGATTATCTAGTGTCAGTCTTTTGTGCAGTGCGGACAGTATGATAGCTCCCAGGGCCCCAATTGCTGCCGACTCAGTAGGTGAGGCTATACCAAAAAAAATGGATCCGAGTACACAAACTACTAATAATAATGGCGGTAGCAATGTTAACAACATCTGAATGATTGTTTTATCATTGCCGTGGGTATTAATAGCTGGTGCAACTTCGGGATTTAGCCATGCCCTAATACTGATATAAAAAATAAACATGAGTACCAGAATACCGCCAGGTACAACGGCCCCCATGAAAAGTCGACCAACCGGCACACCCATTACATCACCGATTAATATCAAGATGATGCTGGGTGGAATAATTTGCCCCAGCGTGCCAGCAGCAGCAACGGTGCCAGTGGCTAATTGCGGGGAATAGTTGTGGTTTAGCATAGTAGGTAAGGCGATGATGCCCATAGTCACAACCGTCGCGCCGACTACACCTGTGGTTGCACCCAGGAGTGCACCTACAATTACAACAGATAAGGCAAGCCCACCTTTTAGCCTTCCACATAGGATGCCCATGGTTTCAAGTAATTCGCTGGCGAGACCAGACTTGTCCAAAATAATACCCATAAAAATAAACAAGGGAACGGCTAGCAAAGTAAAGTTGGTCATAACGCCCCATATTTGCAAGGGCAGGAGATCAAAAAAACTGAATCCCAGTATCGTGGTGCCGAAAATTAATGCAACTGAACCTAATGTAAAGGCAACAGGAAAACCAACGAACAACAGGATTATCATGCTGATAAACATGATGATGATCCAGGCCGTCATTTATGTTCTTCCAGGATAAAAAAGAAATTTCTTATCATGTAGGCGATTCCTTGTAGCAGTATTAACGTAAATGACAATGGGATCGCAGATTTGATTAGCCATCGGTGGGGCAAACCACCTGGGTCAGGAGAACCTTCATTATGAATGTATGAGAGGTGAATAAAAGGCCAGGAACTCGTAATTACCAAAATAGAAAATGGTATGAGAAATAAAAGACAACCTAGAAAATTTACCCAAGCTCGGCGGTAATCATTCATATATTTGCTTTGATACAAAAGGTCCAGTCTTACATGGTCATCATGTTTAAAGGTATAAGCGGCTCCAAGTAGAAAAATAAGAGAGAAAAGGTGCCATTCCATCTCCTGGATTGCAATAGAGCCACTTTGAAACAGATACCGCATGGTAACGTCATAGCTGACTAAAATTACAAGTATAAGTACCAGCCAGGATATTGCCTTACCAATATGTTCAATAACAGATTCCAGAAAGTCCGCAATCTTCTCCAACAGGCTTAATATTTTATTATCCAATGCTATGCTCTTATCGCTAGTTGTTTGTCACTTTTGCTGAATTATACAGGTTATTACTTAGACGAATATAGCCTTCAACGCCTATGGTTTCTGGTCGTGTGTTTGGGTCGATGTCTGATGCAATCAGTATTTCATCATCTACGATTCCTTTAAGTGCGTTTCTGATTGTTTTTCGGCGTTTCGAAAATGATTGTCTAACCAAGCGTTTAAAAGTATCGACTGAATCTGGTATGAATTCAGGATTATTAGCGGGTACCAGTTTAATGATAGTTGATTGAACTTTAGGTATGGGTGTGAAAGCTTCAGGTTGTACATCAAACAGACTATATGCATTGCACATGCACTGTACCATGATTGATAAGCGTCCATAATCCTTGTTGCCAGGTGATGCACATATTCTTTCTGCTACTTCCTTTTGCAGCATAAACAACATATTACTAATGCAATTTATTTGATCTAGCAGGTGAAACAAAAGAGGCGTTGAAATATTGTAAGGCAGGTTCCCGATAATGGTGAGATTGTTGCCGACAGATTTACAAAAGTCAAAATCCAGTGCATCGATGTGATGAATCTTCAGCTTTTGTGAATTTTCAATATCTCGAAGATGCTCAACAAGGTCGTTATCAATTTCGACTACATGTAGTAAATCCGTTTGTTCAAGTAATGGCCTGGTAAGTGCACCACGTCCAGGACCGATTTCAACAATGTTGCCAGTAGTATTGAAATCAATTGCCTCAATAATTTTTGCAATTACTGACGGATCATTTAAAAAATGTTGACCATATCGTTTTCGGGCACGGACTGACATAAGTATTAAATGTTATGAAGAATGTTGTGTGTTGAAACAGAGTTTGGCAGCGAAGTCTACAGCGGCGCGCAGGCTGCTGCTATCTGCCTTGCCTGTCCCTGCCAGATCATTGGCAGTACCATGATCAACAGACGTACGGATGATCGGTAATCCCAGGGTGATATTGACGATATTCCCAAAGCCGGATGATTTTAAAACGGGTAATCCTTGGTCGTGAAACATACAGACAACTACATCTGTATTTTTGAGTGAAGCCGAAGTGAACGCAGTATCAGCAGATACGGGCCCTGTGATCATCATACCGTGTTGTTTTAGGCGCGAAAGTACGGGTTCAATAACTTCTTGCTCTTCATGTCCCAGGTATCCCTGTTCTCCTGCATGGGGATTGAGGCCACAAACCATTATTTTTGGTGAATTGATTCGAAACTTGTTGACCATGTCCTGATGGATAGTTCGAATAACAGTTTCGACCAAATCAGGCGTTATTGATTCAGGTACTCTACGAAGTGGTAAATGTGTAGTGACCAATGCGACTCGCATGGAATTATTCATTAGCATCATTACTGGAAATGCATCATTGCATTGTTTGGCAATATATTCTGTATGCCCTGTAAAACTATATCCTGCCTGGTTGATAACCGCCTTATTCACAGGTCCGGTGACCATCCCTGCATATTCACTCGACAGGCACCCCTTAATTGCATGATCAAGACATTCCAGCACATATGAGGCATTTTTGGGTGAAGGTTTGCCTGTTAGTACCGGCTCCAGACATGACTTTGCAAGGACGGTTAGTTTACCTGCTTGATGATTTTGACTGCTTGCAGGATCGTAATTGCTAATTGATATGGTTTTAGATAATTTTTTTGCACGGTCTTCTAGTAGGTCGGGATCTGCTATTACAACGAGGGGAAAGTCGAAATTTGACTCCGAGAGACTAATAACAATATCAGGACCTATACCGGCTGGATCGCCGGGGGTTATGACTAAGGGCTTAATTGTTATCCTTTATTCCAGGCGATATTCAACGTACGCATCATCCCTGATTTCCTGTAACCAGGTATCCATCGCTTCATTGGTTTTACGCTGGCGAATAAATTCACGTGCTCTTGCCCTGCGGATGTCATCCGTGCTGTCATGTTGTCTACGCCCAGTCACTTGCAATATATGAAAACCAAACTGGGTCTGGAATGGATCGCTGACCTGGTCTATGGCCATTTCACCCGTAACTGCTTCAAATTCTGGAACGGTATCGCCAGGACTTAACCAACCCAATTCACCACCATCACCTGCGGAGACGATATCTTCAGAGTTGCCCCTTGCCAGCTGTGCAAAATCATCTCCATTTTCAATTCTTCGCTTGAGTGAATGAAGTCTGTTAATTGCTTCTTCTTCATCAACAATTTCACTAGTCTTAATTAGGATGTGACGCGCCTCGACCTGTGTGACGACCATTTCCTCGGCATCTCTCACGTCCATTAATTTAACAATGTGATATCCACTTGGGCTACGGATTAACTCACTGACTTCACCTTTTCCCATTGTGGCAATAAAATCCACAAATAAGGTTGGTACCTGAGAGTATTTTCGCCAACCGAGATCACCACCATCTAGAGCGTTATCATCGTTAGAATAGGTTGCGGCCAATGCAGCAAAATCAGCACCATCTTCCAGCTCTGTCTGTACTTTATCTGCAAGTTGGCGGGATTGCTCAAGGTCCTGTTGTGTTGGTGATTCTGGAAGTGAGATCAATATATGTGATATTAGATATTCCTGTTCCAGTCCACCTTGATGTTGTAGGTTAATTAAAAAATCATCGACTTCACGGTCGGATACAAACATACGGTTATCAACCTGGCGCTGTTTTAATCGGGACATCATGATTTCATTACGAATATCTTCTCGGAAATTTTGATATTGGTAACCATCTGTTTCCAGGATGTCACGGAACTGATCCAGAGTTAATTCATTTTCTGCAGCAATGCTAGCAATTGTACGATTCAGTGTTTCATCATCTACACGGATACCCGTACCTTCCGCCATTTGTATTTGAAGCTTGGTTAGTATTAACCGGTCAAGGATCTGTTTTTCCAAGACAGATTGCGGGGGCAGGGGAGTCCCCTGTTCAATTAACTGGTTAGTGATAGTTTGAACTCTGGTGTTCAATTCACTGTGCAAAATCACGTCATCTTCAACAATCGCGACTATGCGATCTATTTCTTCAGCTGCGAATAAGGGCTGAAGAAATGTTGTAAGTATGGCTAAGCTAATGATTTTTATATGTAATTTTTTAAGCATGGTTAAAATCCACTCTCGTATCCTGGTATACTCGTTCTGAGAAAGTCTACCGTTTTTTGCCCTAGTCCGGCTAGTCCTTTTAGCTCAATTTGCACAAAAAAGCCAGTTTCGTACTCTCCATTCAGGCTGGTCAGGAATCGACGGCCTATTGCACGCACGCCCCAGCAGCAACTGTTGTATTCCACACCGGCAAATAAATCTAGAGTCCGATCTTTTTCCACAGCATAATTCCATCGCCCAAGCAGGTTCCATTCATTATTCATTGGCCATTTAAAGGAGATATCTGATTGATCTACATCGAAAATATTAATAACCCGGTTAGCTGGATTCGACCTGTGTTTACGATATCCCAAATTGATTATTCTGCCCTCTCCGGGGCGGATTTGGGTTCGTACTGAGAGTTTTTGTATCCGATCCAGTTCTGGGTCCCATTGAAATTCACCGTTAAAATCAACATGTTGAAAAAAATTGGACTCAACTCTGGCAATAATCGCAGTGACAGATTCAGTCTCATCAGAGAACCCTGGTAAATTTATATTCCTGTCATTGAGATGCACCGTTTGCCCCAGGCTGAGACTACCCAGTTGTCGGCCAGATTCACTACTAAAAGCCCGGGAGGTGAGTGCCATGCTGATCTGGTTGGCATCGCCAAATCGGTCTACACCATTAAAGCGGTTTTCATAAAAAAGCGATGAAAAACTGGGGGTATACAGTCCGGTGTCAAATATAGGTAGGTCGGTCTGGTCTTCTTCTTCAACATATAAATAATATAATCTTGGTTCCAGTGTTTGCAGGACGTCCTGTCCAAACAGGTTTGCCTGTCTTTCAAAAAACATTCCACTATCTATACTCATCATTGGAATGAAACGATCTGGTGATTGGTCATTAAAAACTGGATTGTCCTTAAGCTGGTAACTGGTATACCTCAAACCTACCTTGGGTGTCAGGTGATAGGCAATGTTCCTGATGGGAAATGAAACTGTAGGATAAAGATCATACCTGGCACCATTAACGTTATCCGGTGACAAGTCATCATCACGAACAAAATTATCAAATATTCCTTTGAAGCTGTATGCAAGTTGGGCATGTTTAACAGGTGAAGTATAGTTAATTGTTGTAGAAGGTAAACGTTTATATGGAACAGATACATCCGGTATATTGCGATCGACTATCTGATAGTTGCCAACCTGATTATGAATACTTAATCTGTGTCCACTAAGGTTCCAGCTATAAGATGCTATTGCGCTTTGTTCAATATACCGGGTACTCGTGCCAATTAATGAACTGCTAAAATCTTCCAGATAATCTCGATCAGAAACCCGGTTGTAGTTGAGAACAAATCTGCCAGCATCAAGAAAGGATTGTCGGTGATCAATTGATATGGAACTTCTGTCTTTGCCTTGCTTAACAGAATCATCTGGAAGGTATTCAAGATTAACCGTTCCTCTACCGCGTTTAAAAAGGTATCGATATTCACCCATAAGCATCAAACCACTGTTAGTGATCAGTCTGGGGGTTATGGTAGCGTCCGTTTGTGGTGATATATTCCAGTAATATGGCGCCAGGAGTTCAAAACCATATCTGCTGGAGGATGCAAATGTTGGGACTAGTAGTCCAGATTTTCGACGATCACTAGTCGGAAATGAAATGTAAGGTGTGTAAAAAACAGGAATGTCTTTAATTTTGAGGATGACGTTCCTGCCAGTACCTCTTTGTGCCTCATGATCCAGGGTGATATTTTGTGCGCTGAGTTTCCAGATATTTGTTGTCAGGTTCCAGGGACTTTCGAGGTCTGGATCACAGGTGGTATAGTCCATTACCTCTCCGCGTGTCGTAGTGCCAAGATTTATCATTACCTGTCTGGCACTCCCTCTTCCCCGGTTACCCAGTAACCAGTACCTCACATCTTCAAAATCACCAGTATCTGTATCAAGATCTATGGAAGCAGCGGGACTGGTGAGGTAAACATCATTGTCCCAGTAATTAATATCACCATCCAGCCTGACGGTGTTTTCAGGATCATTATATTCAATCCTGTCTGCACGTGCCTGTTGATCGTTATAACTTAGTTCGGCATTGCCAACAATTAATGACGTGCCCCCTTCAACATAATCTATGCTGTTTGCAATGACCATGATGTCGTCGTCTTCCAGTGTCTCGGTGACTAATGGCCGCGGTGGCACTGCCATCATCACCGGACAGAATGAGGCAGTTTCTGAATTGGTTTGGGTCTGAGAGTGAGCTGGATAGCTAGATGCAAGTAAGCAAGAGAGCAATGCAAATAGATAAAGCGAATTATCAGTATTCTTTGCTTGTACTCTAAAAATTGTCATTCTCATTAACATTGTTGCCAGAAAAACTAAAATTCAATTAGTTTGGAAGCGTTAATACTGGTTTTTCGGGATTTGCACGGTATATGGATGCAATACTACCTCTGGTTTGGAGCAGAAATGCAGAAGTCCGTTCACATATTTTTACAACTATATTATCTCTTTCCTCTCTATCACCATTTCTAATCTTTATCTTAATGAGCTCATGATGGTTCAGCGCTAGTTCAATTTCATTGAATACGGTATCGGTTAGTCCTTTTTGGCCAATCCAAATGGTTACTTTTTTATGATGTAAAAGAGAACGCAAAAATTTTTTCTGATTATTATTCATTTTTCTGAGTAAATTATATCGCTGGATAATTCATGATAATCCAGTGCAGATTTGACAGCATTTATCACACTCCTGGATGTAATTGTTGCACCACTGATTTCATCAAAATCCCCACCGTCACTGATAACTCGCCATTGATTTCGGGTATAGCTACTTGATGATTTACCAAAGAACATATCTATCCAGTCGGATTTGTCTTGATGGACCTGGTCGCCCAGTCCAGATGTTTCATTTTCATGCAATACTCTCGTCCCTGAAATGGTCCCATCCCGGTTTATTCCAATTGCCAATTGAATTTCACTTTTATATCCGTTCGCTGTGACTGGATAGATCAAAACACCTGTAATTTCTTCATTAATTCGAATGCGATTAATACTTACCGGCTTTTGCGTCCCGAAATAATCCTTATCAACTACTGACAATCCATCATTATATATGTCATTCGTGTAGCCAGCTGGAATTATATCATTAAATATTCTTCTTGATGCGGACAAGCTGTTTTCCTTAATTCTTTCAGTGGTCAAAGATTCAACAGCAAATAAAATCACAACACAAACAAGTGTGATGACGAACAGACTAAGTAGAGCCGGAAGTTTTAATGCGTTATCTGGCATTTAAGATCAATTTTCTCCAATGATATATGGTCTTGTGTACTCATCTATCATTGGTACCAGGCCATTAGCTATGATAATGGCAAATGCAACACCATCTGGATAGGCTCCCCAGCTCCTAATTGCGTATATGAGTCCGCCAATTATCGTGCCATAAATTAATTTTCCTATGGGCGTTGCAGAGGCAGTTACCGGATCAGTGGCCACAAAAAATGCTGCAAGTATGCAACCACCTGATAATATATGGAACAAGCTGGAAGGATAGAGATTTGTATCATACATATTAAATATCAGACTGAATGCAAACACACTTCCAAGTATTGCGACCGGAATATGCCAGGAAATTACGCCCAGGGCAATTAATCCAATACCACCGAGCAAATAGAATATACTCACCCATTCCCATCCTTTGCCAGCATAGTTACCGTATTGTGATGAAGTTCGGATTTCATTCACCATTTCCATGGCCGCTAGTCTATTTTGCATATCAGCCAGGGGTGTTGCGCTACTAGTCGAATCATAATTATTTTCTGAATAGGAATCATGAGGCATTAAAAAAATATATTTAAATGAATTTTTTATTGAAGTCTCTTGTGAGGGGCCATCGATTGCTGATGGCCATTGATTCATGGCAACAGGGAAACACAATAATATAAATACATATGCAGTCGCAGCTGGGTTGAAAATATTATTGCCAAGGCCGCCATATAAGTGTTTGGCAAACACCAGACCAAAACAGATGCCGATAAAGTTGATCCACCAGGGTGTAAACGGAGAGATCATTAATGCAAACAAAATTGCAGTTACATATACACTGCCGTCCAGCAGGAAAACTGATAATTTTTGTTTGCGGATTTTAAGTAAGACGCTTTCAACAAGTAGTGCAAAAACTATTGCCAGTAAACATTGAATGAGGATTCCGGGGCCAAAGAACCATGTATAACAGGCGATGCCTGGTATTAATGAAACACACACCCATAACATCTTGGTGCGAACTGACGAACCATCATGCCTGTGAGGTGATGTTAATAGTTGTTGATTAATCACTGTTCCTCTTGTCGAGAATTTTTTTTGTTTTTGATCGTTTTTTTAAGGTTCGAGAAACGGCACCCTCGATGTAATTTCGCTTTTCATCCATGCTGGGATTAGATGATGTTTCAATTACTGGTCTTGATGGGCGCTTAGCTTCAATCTTAGCCTGCTCGCGTTTATTGTGTTCCAGGAATCGTTTTCTGGCGAGGTCTGCGCCATCACGACGTCTTTCTTCTGCGGCAATTTGTGATTTGGCGTATCTGAAATACTGGACCAGTGGAATATTACTCGGGCAGACATAGGAGCAACAGCCACATTCTATGCAGTCAAAAATATGATATTGCTGTGTCTCTGCGAAGTTGTCTGTTTTGGCATTACGGTACAGTTCCTGTGGCATTAGCTTGATTGGACAAGCGTTATAACAATCGCCGCATTGAATACAGGGTAATTCTGTTGCTGCCGGTTCAAGCTTTTTTACCAGGATGCAATTCGTGGTTTTGATAATCGGTATATCAGGATTTCTAATGTGCATACCCATCATGGGTCCACCAAGAATGATCATGTGTTCATCATTGTGTTCATATCCACACGCTTTTAGGCAATCATTTACGGAGGTCCCCAGTAATACCTGTAGATTGCGAGGTGTTTCCACTTCACCGGCGATTGTGACATAACGGGAAATTAGTGGCTCTCCTCTCGTCACAGCACGGTAAACTGCAGCGGCAGTAGCGACGTTGTGCATTACAATGCCAATATGAATTGCAAGGCCACCGCTAGGTACTTCTTTTCCTGTGAGTGTCTGGATTAACTGCTTTTCCCCACCCGCAGGATACCGCTTTGGTACTTTAATCAGTTCAATATCATCATCAATCCAGTTTGCGAGTGCCTCATATGCTTTGGGCATATCATCTTCAACTGCTATTACGCAGTGTTTTGCCTGAACTGCATGGCGAATCATCCTGGTTCCTGAAACCACGTAGTGGGCTTTTTCTTGAATTAGACGATCATCACAGGTAATAAATGGTTCACACTCCACGCCGTTAATAATGAGGGTGTCAACAATATTTACGACCCCTTCATTAAGTTTTACATGTGCCGGGAATCCAGCACCACCAAGACCGGTTATCCCACATGATCGGATTATCTCCTGCAGTTGTTTAGGATCAACTGTAAGGTAATCATCCGTTGGTTGAATATCAAACCATTCATCTTTTCCATCCGGCTCTATCACAATACATGTCGCTTCATGTTCGCCAGCATGGGGAACAGGGTAATCACCAATATCAATGACCGTGCCTGATGTGCTTGCATGGAGTGGAATACTCACGTATCCGTCAGCCTCGGCAATGGGTTGTCCTTTAAGGACATGCTCGCCTTTCCTGACAGTAGGGACAGAAGGAATGCCTATATGCTGTCTAACCGGCAAAATTATTCTATTTGGTAATGGATGCTGAATGGCAGGAATGGTAGCCGTGATTTCCTTGAAGGTTTCAAACTTCAAGCCTCCCGGAAATTCATATAATTGCCGGCTCACCTGGACTCTCTGTAAGCTGGTTCAGGTTTTTCCCAGACCCATTCATTCGTTTTAACGCGCGTGGGGACCATGTCAATGCAGTTTACCGGGCAGGGCGGTATGCATAGCTCGCAGCCCGTACAATTACCTTTAATAACCGTATGCATTTGTTTAGGTGCGCCGACAATTGCATCTACAGGACAAGCATTAATACATTTAACACAGCCAATACAATAGTCTTCGTCGATAGTCGCTACCATCGAGTTAAATTCCTGATTTAAGGGGAGATTAATAAATTTCGTTTCTTTACCTAAAAGGTCTCTAATCGCAGTGACAGTTTGTTGTCCGCCAGGGGGGCATTGGTCGATGGAAGCTTCTCCTGAGGCAATAGCCAATGCATAAGGACGACAGCCCTCATAATGGCATTGTCCACATTGGGTTTGCGGTAAGAGTCTTTCAATGTGATCTGCAACATCCTTACCCTGGATGCTGGGAGCATTTTTTATATTAATAAAATGATAAAAATATTGTATGCCGACAAAGATTGCGACGAACATAGCAACAAACATTAATTCCATCATCATGGCGAAGAAATACCACTAAATCCCATGAATCCAAGAGAGAGTATGCCCAGAGTAATAAAGATGATGGCAATGCCCTGAAAGGGAATGGGTATCTCTGGATTATCAAGTTTTTTTCTAATAGAAACGAACATCATCAAAATCAGGCAAAAACCCAGAGCAGTCCCCAGGCCAGAAAACAAAGCGGAAATCATAGAGTAAACATATTTTTTCTCTATGAGAACAAGCCCAAGCAGGGTGCTGTTTACCATCATTAACGGGATAATTTTTTCAATACGAATATAGATATTGGGTGATAAACGTTGAATAATTAAGCCGGTAACCATTACGGTTACAGCAATGATAATGACAGTCGAAATTAGATGAAGATAATCGGGAACATGTTGTTCAAATATATATATGTTAAAAGTATATGAAATAACAGAGACTACTGGCATGGTGAAAACCATAAATAGACATGTGTTTATAGCCGGACCGGTTTTTCGGGATGTTGCTAATAGCGGGTCTATGCCCAGCATGTAGTTCAGGACAAGATTATTGGCCACACTGGTAGAGACAAGAATAAGTAAAAGTTCGCTCACAACTCCATTATTTTATGCGCATTCCAGGTTCAGCACCATCATCTGGGCTTAATATATATATGTTTCCATTTCCGCCAGCAGCTAGCACCATACCTTCAGATATCCCAAACCGCATCTTTCTTGGTGCCAGGTTCGCCACCATCACGGTTAATTTTCCTGTGAGTTCTTCAGGGTTGTAATCAGCTTTGATGCCGGCAAAGACATTGCGGGTTTCACCACCTATGTCCAGAGTGAGTTGCAGTAGTTTATCCGCACCCTCCACATGTTCAGCCGCGATGATTTTTGCTACACGCAGATCTATTTTTGAAAAATCATCTATGGATATTTCATCAGCCAGCGGTGTGTCATTTAAATGACCACTAACTTGATTACTTATCTCCTCAGATGTTGTTGACTGTAGACTCTCTTTACTTGCTTGTATCATTGCTTCAACCTTTTCTTTTTCAACGCGTGTCATTAACGGTTTAAATTTATTGATCTGATGTGAAAGCAGCGGCTTGGAAATATCATTCCATTGCAGCGGTTCAATATTCAAAAATGCTTCAGAATCACTGGCCAGCGCAGGTAATACCGGTTTGAGGTATGTCACCAGTAATCGGTAACAATTCAATCCCATGGTACATATTTCCTGCAATTCTTTATCTTTGCCATCTTGTTTAGCAATAACCCAGGGTTTATGAATGTCTATATACTGGTTTACCTCATCTGCAAGCAGCATAATTTCCCGCATTGCCTTACTGTATTCGCGAGACTCATATAATTTGGCTATCTTTTCTGAAATGACTTCTCCGCCAATTTTTTCATATAGACCGGGATCGGCAAGATCACTCGCCAGTTTTCCATCAAAACGTTTGTTGATAAAACCAGCGCATCGACTTGCTATATTAATAACCTTTCCTACCAGATCTGAATTAATCCTAAATATAAAGTCCTCAAAATTGAGATCAATGTCATCTACATATTGATCTAATTTCGCCGCGAAATAATATCGCAGATATTCTGGTCCCAAAAAATCAAGATAGGTCCTTGCATTGATAAATGTCCCTCGCGATTTGGACATTTTTTGGCCGTTAACTGTCAAGAATCCATGGACAAACACGTTATTTGGTTTACGAAGACCACTTCCTTCAAGCATTGCAGGCCAGAACAGGGCATGAAAATACATAATGTCTTTACCAATGAAATGGTACATTTCATATTCACTGTCCAGTTTAATGAAGGCATCAAAATCCAGACCTTTACGTTCACAAAGGTTTTTAAGGCTGGCGAAATAGCCAATTGGGGCGTCTAGCCAGACGTAGAAATATTTTCCTGGTTCATCTGGGATTTCAAACCCGAAATAAGGTTTATCTCGTGAAATATCCCAGGGCTGTAATCCAGCAGAAAACCACTCATCGAGTTTATTGGCAATTTCCTTTTGCAGGTTTTCTCGTGTCCACAATTTCAGCATGGATTCAAAATCAGGTAGGTTGAAAAAGAAGTGTACTGACTCCTTTCTTATGGGCGTAGAACCTGAAATTGCTGAAACAGGATTGATCAGGTCAGTAGGCGTATACGTGCGGTTACAGGATTCACACTGGTCACCATATTGGTCCAATGTATGACAATAAGGACATTCACCCCGGATAAACCGATCAGGGAGGAACATTTCTTTCACAGGGTCATAAAACTGTTCAATGGTTTTTTGATTTATATGACCTTGTGCTTTTAATTTTTCATAAATATAGGTACATAGTTCCCGATTTTCATCTGAATGGGTCGTATAAAAATTATCGAAGTCCACATGGAAATCATTAAAATCCCGCTTATGTGCCTCTAATGTTCTAGATATGAGTTCTTCAGGGGTAATATTTTCTTTTTCAGCTCGAAGCATTATCGGTGTGCCATGTGCATCATCTGCACAGACATAAAGACACTCATGACCACGAAGTTTGTGAAATCTTACCCAAATATCAGTCTGAATGTACTCCACCAGATGTCCAATATGAATTGGCCCATTTGCATAGGGTAGGGCACTGGTGACCAGAATTTTTCGCGTGTCTTGTTTCATTGTAATTTCGATTTGAAAATCAGGGGGGTAGTTTACACGAAAGTTGAATCTCTTTAAGCAAGCATCTGAAATTAGAGAGTATAATGCGGTATGATCCACCACAGTTACATACAGATGGTAAAGAAATGTCACATATGACCAATGAAGAAATTAATGCAGCCCTGCAAAAAGTTGTCGATGATAATCTAGAGCAGGATTTACTAAGTGCAAATGCAATAAAAAATGTCGAGCAAACTGATGATAAGGTGACTATATCCTTGGAATTGGGTTATCCCATGCTTGGCTATGCAGAGGATCTCAGGCAAAAAATCCTTGAGGTCATTACACCTAATTTGGGAAATAAGTTTGTCAATGTTGACATCTCCTCCAATATTGTTTCCCATGCCGTACAAAAAGGAGTCAAACCCCTACCCGGTGTAAAAAACACCATAGCCATAGCATCTGGCAAAGGTGGCGTGGGTAAATCTACCACGGCAATTAATCTTGCATTGGCATTACAGGCCGAGGGTGCCAGCGTCGGGATACTGGATGCAGATATCTATGGGCCTAGCCAACCCAGAATGCTTGGATGTTTTATGAAACCTGAATCAACAGATGGCAAAAAGCTTGAACCAAATGTTAGTTACGGCATTCAGAGTATGTCTATTGGTTATCTGATAGATGAAGAGACACCGATGATATGGCGAGGCCCTATGGTGACGTCCGCTCTGGAGCAACTATTGGGAGACACCAACTGGTCTGATCTGGATTATTTGATTATTGACTTGCCGCCTGGGACCGGTGACATTCAATTAACTCTGTGTCAAAAGATACCTGTCAGTGGTGCCATAATCGTGACTACTCCCCAGGACATTGCATTACTGGATGCAAGAAAGGCATTGCGAATGTTTGAAAAAGTCGAAGTTTCGGTCCTCGGTATAGTCGAAAACATGAGTACCCATATTTGCAGCGAATGCGGTCATGAAGATCATATTTTTGGCGAGGGAGGGGGCAATTCAATGGCAGAGCAATACGATGTTGCGCTACTGGGGAAATTACCGTTAGATACGTCAATCAGAAAAGGTGTGGATGAAGGTAAACCTACCGTTGCGACTTTTCCGGATTCCCCAATTACAGAGTCTTACAGAGTAATTGCGCGTAAAGCTGCGGCAATATTAGCAAAAAAATCT
Organism: uncultured Gammaproteobacteria bacterium; assembly: GCA_943788815.1. GTDB lineage: Bacteria > Pseudomonadota > Gammaproteobacteria > Eutrophobiales > Eutrophobiaceae > Eutrophobius. The sequence continues at coordinate 806,264 of CALSRS010000001.1, read as the reverse complement.
CGGGACTATAGTAGCAAGTTTCCAAAGATTGTAGTAGAAAATAGCTAACACAGTAATTCAGTGTGTTGAGTGTTTGATAAGCATTAACTTCATAGTGATTAAAATAGTTAAATTCGTTTAAAAATTGTTATAAAAGGTAAATATTGATGAGCGTAAAATCAGATAAATGGATAAGGAGAATGGCCAAGGAACACGGATTAATTGAGCCGTTTGAACCACAGCAAATCAAACAAAAAGACGATCAAAAATTAATCTCATACGGGACTTCCAGCTACGGATATGATGTGCGTTGCGCTAGTGAGTTCAGGATATTTACCAATATAAATTCAGCTATTGTTGACCCCAAGAATTTTGATTCCAATAGTTTTGTGAATCAAGATTCAGATGTTTGTATCATCCCACCAAATTCTTTTGCACTTGCACGCACAGTTGAATATTTCAGAATCCCCAGAAACATCTTGACCATATGTCTTGGTAAGTCCACCTATGCCCGATGCGGAATTATAGTCAATGTCACACCGCTAGAACCGGAATGGGAAGGCCACGTTACCCTTGAGTTTTCCAACACGACAACGCTGCCTGCAAAAATTTATGCCAATGAAGGTGTTGCCCAGGTAATCTTTTTTGAGTCTGATGAAGTCTGTGAAACCTCATATAAGGACAGGGGAGGTAAATATCAGGGACAAAAGGGTGTGACGCTTCCCAAGGCTTAAGTCGGGTAAGGCGTTAAGTTGGTGTATAAATAGTGACTTGATCTTGCTTGCCTTTTACCTTGATTCGACCAAGATTTTTGAAATTAATCTGCCCTGATTGGAGCCGCGTCGCTTCACTAACAATGATAGGTACTTGATACTCCTTGGTAATGGATTCCAGACGGGCAGCGAGGTTTACATTATCACCAATTACCGTGTAATTTAACCTGTCCCTGGAACCCATGTTTCCAACCACTACATTCCCGGTGTTGATCCCAATTCCCATTTCAAGCGTAGGCAGGCCTTTTTTTTCAAAGTCATGGTTTAGCTGAATAAGGGCGGTGTTCATTTCTATGGCACATCTGACAGCCTTTTGAGCATGTTCAGGCAAGTCTAAAGGCGCACCAAACAGGGCCATGATGGCATCACCGATATACTTATCAACCACACCTCCATACTTATCAATAATCCCGGTCATACGGGTTAGGTATTCGTTTAGCAATGAAAGTACTTCAGCTGGTGGGCGCTTTTCACTCATGCCAGTGAAATTTCTAAGATCAGTAAATAGGATGGTCATTTCCTTTTCCTCTCCGCCCAGTTTCACATCCTTGTTTATCAACTCTTCTGCAATTTCAGGGGAAATGACTTTGCCCAGCAAGTTTCTAACCTTGTCTCTTTCATATAGGCCATTAGACATATCATTAAACGCGCTGGCCAATTGACCAAGTTCGTCTTTCTGATACAAATCTATTTTATTTTGATATTCACCTTTTTGGATCTGGCCAGCAAGATGCACAAGAGACCGTACCGGGCGAGTGACACTGCTTGCGATTGCCCCGCCCGCCACAATACTGATAATCAGTGCCGCTATTAATAAAGCAATTAATATCAAGCGCAGACGATAATAGGGTGCAAGTGCATCATTACTATTACGTTGCAAAATGGCATATATGGAGGAGTTGCCAGACGAAGGTAAGGCTTCTATAAAAGTAAAAAAAGTGGCGCTGCTGGATGCCAGGTCAAAGGTTTTACCTATTATTGCATTCTTCATTCCAAGATTTTCAGCTAATATTTTTTGTTCTTCAGTAGACAAGGTTGAAATTCCGATTTCCCAATTTCCCTCTCTGTTTGTCAGAAGTGAAATATGAGAGTGACTCTCTGATTGGAGTTCTTTGATCAATTCATCATCTATCTGAAAACCCAACACAATCCAGGCAGTAGGGACAGGAGTTAATAAGGGGACGGCAATCAAGCTGTATATTTCATTATCAATTGAAACCAGGCCCGATGCCTCGCCATTTAATATTGCATTGTTAATAAATTCGGGGAAGTAAAACATGCCATCAGCAGATTTAAAAAATTCAGTATTGCTGCCGCTGGACGCAACCAGCTTGCCTTCGATGGATAACAGAAACATCAGGTTCGCACTTACACGACGTCGGTGATTGTCCAGCGCAGTTGAAATTGTTCCTGTGCTGCCTGATGCATATGCTGTTTTAAATGCTAAATCACCAGACAACAGGCGCCCGGCCTGTGTCAATCCAATATTTCTTGTCAGGATCTGGTTTCTGAAGGATTGTGCAGTTGCATTCAGTGCTTCACCAACTAGTACCCTTGCATTTTGCGTATTGGCATAATCTACAAAATACAGCGAACTGACCTGAATGACGATAATTAACCCAAGGAAAAAACTTAAGATCCGGCTACGAAAGCTTTTAAACTGAGGCAATGGACTCAATATTCCTGTTGTTCTAAATCTGGAGGTGGTGCCGGTTTCCAGAAATAATCAGGACGTATATCCAGGGTAAATGCCTCTTGAGTTATCTGACTCTGAGCTATGGTTATGTTGCTGACTGAATCTTTATTGATAATACTGCCAGGATGCCAAATATGTAATTCATATTCACCCGGTGTAATATTTTCTAGATTCGCCAAACCCGTACTATTTGTCTTTGCGAAATAGGGTGTATCAACGATATAGATGTAGGCCACCATCCAGTCATGGATATTACACCCGATAGTGACGACACCTGGCTTATCAAACAATATTTTCTGGGATAGTTCCTCTTCAGAAAGTGGCAATTCAAATGTTTTTGATTTAGAAAATGAATAAACATGGTGACCAATGCCATCATGATTGGGGAATGTTGCGATTGTGCCTGTCGGGATTACACTAATGAAGGGGTTAAACAACTTATTTTTTTGTTCAATTTCTATAGCTGATACTTCGCTAACATTCATCGCGCTTTTGGGTTGCAAATAGACAATGGCATCTTTTACTGCCTGACCGGAAGCGTTAGTTACCTTGACACTTAAGGAATCTGCCTGGGCAAAGTCTACCAGGCAGATGAAAATCATGATTACAATTGTTCTTTTTAATGTCATACGATTTTAGAAATTAAAATTTATATTCAATAATAACTGGTTTTCTGTTTCAGAGGGTATGCCTTCAATATTTAGCCGCGTTTCTCTGTTCGTTTTAATTTGTAGCCATTCAAGGCCAAGCTTCAAATTTGCACGCAGTTGATAATGATAGGCTAGCATCCATGCCCATCCAGTTTCATTGCTGTTATGGATAGACGTAAGAAAAGCATCAAGGTCATCGGTATTGAAATATTCATATCTGGCGCTGAGGCGGTGTTTATTAATCACTTTGCTAATTAAGATATACCAGGACTCAAAATCCACATTGCTTCGAAACCCTGAGTTCAGATTATTAATCTGGGTGTCTCCCGTCATATATTGTGATAATAAGCGAATACTTCCTGTAAAATTTATTTGTAACGAGGCATGTTCAAAAACCGTATGCCAGGCAATCTGTCTGTTTCGAAAAGCTGATGGATCAGCACGGTTGTCGTAATGCATGAATTTAAAATCAACCTGGTCCAGGTACGACCAGGAACCGGCTATATAATATCCTGGTCGGTCATCAATCTCTCGAAATGGTTCAAATTTTCTGTCTTGTCCGGGAAATTCTGGTATCAATTTTAAATAGTCTCCCAGACCCGTTTGCCGGTCATGGGGAGCCCATCCCCGGTAGGCAATTATGGTCCCGGCACCATCGTTAAAGCCAAATATTCCACCAGTAACACCAAAACTGTGGGCTGAACCACGTTGCCTCCCTGGGAATTGGATATCAATTTCACCGCCGATGACACGTAATTCTTCACCTACCCAGGCATTGATCACGGAAGGAGTCGTACTGTAAACACTATTCCAGCCTATACCCCGATTTTCCAGGGAGAGCGGGAGATGGAAGGCCCCTGTTTTGGTACGAAACCTGAATTTACCGCGGGGTAGTGGTCGGTATTGAAAATAGGCTTCAACCAGATTGGGATCAAAATCAGGATAGGAATAGGCAGTCACCAGACTGCGTAGCCAAAAGGTATCGCTAATCCGAAAGTCAGTATGTAAGGCCGCGTTACCCAGTTGGACTGGAAATGCATCTTCGTCATAGCGAAGTTTCGCAAAGCCCCCTCGATACCAGTTAGTTGAACTATTATTTAAGAATGCCTGGGCTTGAATATTTCCGCGTATATCCAGTTTGTCCGTCAGTTGGGCGTAAACCGGCTGCTGATAGATGGTCAGAAAAAATAGAGTAATTAATACATTTCGTTGGTTCATACGATCTTTTTATACATCTAATTCTGTTTTTTAGTGGAGCTGGTTTCGTTGAGCTTATTGTACGTTGTTTTAACAAATACAAGGTTTAACTATTTCACACTAATTACAAAGCATTATAAGGTAAAATAAAACTATGAAATTTCTCCCGATATTTTTGAAGCTGGAAGACAAAAACTGCCTGGTTGTTGGAGGGGGTGATGTTGCAGCTCGTAAAATTTCTTCACTTATATCTACCAATGCGCGGATTTTAATTGTCGCCAGGGAATTAAATCCGGAAATTGAGGCGTTAGTCCAGTCTGGCCAGCTAGTTATTCTGGCAACGGAGTATGAAAAGTCACAGCTTGATAGTTGTGTGCTGGTCATAGCCGCGACCAATGATGCAGAACTAAATAAAAGAGTATCAACTGATGCCCAACAGCGAAATATTCCTGTCAATGTCGTGGACAACCCAGAGCTATGCAGTTTTATTATGCCTTCCGTTGTGAACCGTGACCCAGTCCAAATTGCCATATCAACAGGAGGCGCATCACCTGTCCTGGCGAGATTGCTACGTTCGCGACTGGAGACAATGATCCCAAGTGCCTATGGAAAACTGGCAAGCATGATGAAATCAGTCAGGAAAGAAGTAAAGGAAAAAATACCAAATCAAACTCAAAGGCGGCGGTTTTGGGAATCTATTTTACAAGGGCCGGTTGCTGAATTGTTGTTCAGTGGTCATGAAGATAAAGCACTATCCATACTCAAACAGAAAATAAGCAATCCAAATGAAAATTCGGATAGACAAGGCGAGGTCTATCTTGTCGGCGGTGGTCCAGGCGATCCGGACCTGTTAACGTTTCGTGCATTACGCCTAATGCAACAGACCGACGTCGTGTTGTATGACCGACTGGTGGCGCCGGCAATTGTCGCACTCGCAAGAAAAGATGCCGATAGGATATTTGTGGGTAAGAAAAGTGACCAACATTCCATGACCCAGGATGAAATTAATGATCTAATGATTAAACTCGCCAGAGAGGGAAAAAGGGTCTTAAGATTAAAAGGCGGTGATCCGTTTATATTCGGCAGAGGCGGTGAAGAAATAGACAAACTTGCTGAGGTGGGTATTAGCTTTCAGGTCGTGCCTGGCATCACAGCGGCGACCGGCTGTGCAAGCTACGCTGGAATTCCACTGACACACAGAAACTATGCCCAGTCCTGTGTTTTTATCACGGGTCATCTAAAGGAAGGTAAACTTGATCTAAACTGGCAGTCATTGATACAACCTGGACAGACCATAGCAGTGTATATGGGAGTGGGTGCAGCAAAGGTATTATGCGAGTCTTTGATTGAACACGGGATGAATATTGATACACCGGTCGCCATTATTCAACAGGGAACAACTACTGAACAGCGTACCTTTACTGGCTCACTAAAAACCTTGCCAGATATCATTGATCAAGAAGACATTAAGCCTCCTTCCATGATGATCATAGGTGATGTTGTGAACTTAAGAGAAAAGCTGGCGTGGTTTGATGAGTCTGGGAAAGTGTAATAATGCTTCTGATCGACCGGTTGAAGTGGCAAAAAAGCGGACATACACTGAATTTTCTTATTGCGAAATTTTCTTAGAAGCTAAAAGGTTAGATTAAGCTATAAATCTATATCCATAATATTTAGATCATTAATGTTTCGTGATGATTCAATATATTGAATGGCATCTTTGCATAAGAGTTCTTTTGACCAGTTTTCGATAATATTCTCAATACTATCTAAATCTATTTCTAGATGTGGATGGAATTGTATCGCTATTGAAAGTTTTTCTTCCCATGTAATAACACCGATACTAATCGGATTATGGTGAAAAACTGGGGGGATCAAAAATATAGATTTTCCGGAGCCAGCTTCCCATTTGCCTACATTAGTAAATACGATGTTTCTATTCTGAACAAAATCGATCATTAAAAGAAAATATCCATAAAACCATGACCCAATATATTTTGGTAAATGATAACTAATCCAGGAGGCAATATGCATACGACGTTTAAGATTATTTTTTATTTTAAGATTTATGTCATAAGGAGAGGTAGATTCATCTAACCAAATATCGATAGTAGAAAACTTATTGCCTGGTTTTGGATCAAAGCCTAAATTCTTATGTAATGAAACGGTAACGCCAGCAATAATTTTATTTTTTTTATTAGCCCATATTGGGTTAATACTGTTAATTAATTTTGCAATTAGATGTGAGTTTAGTGTTGAATTATTTTTTTTTGAAAATGCGAGAATTTTCTCTGAGTCATATTTGTCAAAAATTCTCCAGGCTATCCTCTCTCTTTTAGTTGCCAAAGGATTTTTCGGCCACCCATTTATTTTTAGTTTCATTTTTCGTGAGTGAGGGCGAAGAGGTAATGTTGTTAAGAATTTAAAAAATAAAATCACCTGTTTATACAAACTTGGCATTTTTCTGCTCGTTGTATTTTTCAGATGATCTGGTAGGTCTTTCTCCCCAAGTTCCCTAAGATATTCATTCATTACAGAATATCCATCGTATCTTGCATGAGGATAAAGTCTAATTTGTGGTATGCAGTTATTTGAGTCATAAATGCCAAAAATACCATCGCAGCATTCATTACGCTTTTCAAACTCTATAAACCACCTACCAACTGTATCAATTTCATTCAAATTTTTAACCATCTAACGGAAATCACCATAATAAGTTTAAGAATATAAATGATTAAAATCATTTTTATAATATTAATACTACTTATGTTATCGTTTTTTACTTAATAAAGATAAAATCTTATCATCCTACTATGTTTAATTTAGTGTCAGGTTTATATAACAAAAATGAAATTAGACGATAATCTTGTTTTAGAAATTGAGGGTGGAGTACAAAGTTATATCCCACCATTTCCAAAACGAGCAAAATCCCAAAGGAGCCTGCTTGAATTACTGCCCTTATATCGTAGTAATTTACTTTCTATATTCGATGAAAATGATTATAAGCGCAGATATGGGCGACTTAGAATCCTATGTAGAGAGCTGATACTTTGTAATACACCTGATCTTGTTCAAGAGGCTTTTATTACGCAGCACGAAATATTTCAGCAGAAAACTGCCCAGATGGAACAAGCACTGAAGCCATTATTAGATGATGGTCTTTTTATAAGTTATGGAGAACTATGGAAAACACGTCGTGCGGCGGTTGCGCCTATTGTGCATGCTAATAAAGTAAGTAACTTTGCTCCAATCATGTGCGAGACCATACAAGAATGGGGAGACAGTTGGTGTAAGAGAAAAAATGGTGATGAGATAGATATATTATTTGAAATGGCAGAACTTACAGCAGAAATTATATCCCGAACTGTATTTGGTCATAAACTTGGACGTCAGTACACTTCTGAAATCGTTGCAGGATTTAAAGAATATCAAGAAAATGTACACCAGACTGATTTATTGTCAATGTTTGGATTTCCAGACTGGTTCCCTAGAGTTTATCGCGGAAGAATAAGAAAACCATTAAAAAGAATACATACTGTCGTAGATTCTATAATAGAAATTCATGAGCAGAATAATTTAAAAAATATTTGTAGTGATGCAATGATTGCACGCTTATTTGAAGCTAAATCAGAGGACGGTAGATATCTCACACGGAAAGCAATTCGTAATGAAGCAATTGTCATTTTTATGGCAGGTCATGAGACAACCGCAAATACCTTGGCCTGGACTTGGTTAAATCTATCGAAAAGTCCACGTGTGCTCAAAAAATTATATGATGAGATTGAAAATGTCATCGGAAATCGTCCTCCAACATTTGAGGATGTATCTAAGTTAAGCTATACGAGATACATAATTGAAGAGACATTACGACTTTACCCACCAGTACCTATACTATCTCGCAGGGCTATACGTAATGGCGTACTGGAAGGGGAATCATATAGAAAGGGGGATATACTTATGGTCTCACCCTGGTTATTGCATAGAAATCCAAATGTCTGGTCACATTCAGATTCCTTTTTTCCTGAACGATTTGATCCAAATATTGCACCGAAACCAAATAAATATGCTTATTTACCTTTTGCAATTGGGCCCCGAATATGTCCAGGACTTGCTTTTGGGATGACCGAAACTATCCTAACTATAGTTACATTAGCACAACGATTTGAACTATCTCTAAAGGCAGGACATAAAGTTCAAGCAATGAGTAGACTTACATTACGTCCAGGGAACAGCCTTCCTATGCTACTACGCCATAGATAAGGATTGAGTTATTTTTTAATTGCGTAGAAGGGTTATAGAATCTTAAAAATTAGTATACGAGGGTACCTTTTTGGTATATTTATGGATGATAAAATGCCTCTTTTGGCAAATAGCAGAAACGAAAATTATAAAATTACTCGATTAAAATTATTTTCTTTTCCATTTTTTTGTGCTGAATGACATCAAAGAGTGTATGACCATCACCAGTAATGATGAATCCCATCTGTTCATAAAAGCCTACGGCATTTATTCTTGCATCTATGATGATTTTATTTATATCTGACTTTCGGGCAACGTCTTCCAGGTATTGATAAATTTTTCTGCCAATTCCGGTTTGTCGGAAATCCTCATCAATGGCCATATAACGAATCTGTGCAATACCTGGTTGCACAGTATGTAATCTCCCTACGCCAATGACCTCGCCTGAATCAGTTTTTACACAAACATGATGGGAAAGATCTTCAAATTCATCTTTTTCTGACCCCCTTGCTTGGCCCCAGGGAGCACGGAGAATACGCCAACGTAACTCATAATAGTCAGCATAATCTTGCTCAGATTCAGGTGCTTGAATTTTGTACACTTTTATCTGGGTTTCTTGTCGAGGTTTGTCTGGACTTTTTCAACCACATCAACAATTTCAAGAAATTGGTTGCCAAATTCTGTAAACAGGTATTCCACCCGGGGGGGGGATTCCGGGTATACAATCTTGTCGATGATTCCAAACCGGCTGAGCTTAACCAACCTCTCGTTGAGGACTTTTGTAGTCAGTCCATCTATTTGTCTTTGCATTTCACCGGGTCGGTTAATACCGTTTCTTAATAATCTCAAAATGGACAATGACCATTTACAGCCGATAATAGATTCAACCATCTGTCCAACATTGGATGGTATGTCGTAAACAGGATCTTTTTTATTCAATGTTTCCAATAATATGTACCACAAAGTAAGTGACTTACTGAAAAGTGCTTACTTTTCAGTTTGTTAACTATGTGAATAATAGGTTACTCCAAATTCACTATTCAAGGAATATAATTATGAAATCTAAAGCCATATTTTACCATGCGGGTTGTCCTGTCTGTGTTGAAGCAGAACAATCTGTCGCCAACGCACTGGACAAGCAGGATTATGATGTTGAAATTGTTCATCTGGCTGAACAGCAATCACGTATAGAAGAAGCTGAGAGTGCAGGTGTCAAATCTGTTCCTGCACTACTATTAGGAGAAAAGGTCTTTCACATCAATTTTGGTGCTGCACTGAGTGATTTAAAGTAGTCGTGACAATCACAGCAGTTGTGTGTATCAGGACTGCTGTGGTTTCTACTTTGATTTAAGAAATTGAACAGCCAAATCTGGAAAATCTGTAAATACTCCATCAACACCAGCCTTAACGAACAGGAGTTCCATTAATTCTTCGAAAGAGTTGACATAGGATGGTAGCTTGTCTTTTCTTAGGGTATAGGGATGCACAACCATACCCAGATCATGGGCATCCTTAACCAGGGTAGTACTTTGAATCTCGCCATTCCTAACCTTGAGTATATGATCAATTGAGGGTCCGATTCCTGATGCATAGATGGCGATTTTTTGCAGACCTGCTTTGGAGTGCATTTTATTATAATCCGTATCTGCTTCATTCCAGGCGTTTTCGCCAATGAGTTGAACCAGTCTTAAATTACTATTGAGTTCATTTTTAACTCGCAGTAGCTCTGCAGGATCAAAACATTGAAGAAGAACATTATCTGATGCATTGGTATAGCCGTAATCTGACAGTGTCTGCAATACTGCTGTTGATAAGTCGTAGCCTTGTTCATGATGCCAGGCGGGTGATTTAATTTCTGTGTAGAGTCCGATATTTTTTCCAGTGCTTTTATTCATTCCCTGAATTAATTCTATCTCTTCACTCAAGGTCGCAATCTTAAATTCTGATCTCCCCGGTGGAAATCTGCCAGAGTATCTTGGATTACCGTTCTTTCTGATCCGCGCAGTCACATTGAGTTGCTTTAATTCCGATAAGTCAAAGTCAATGACATAGAATTTTCCATCCTTGCGTGCACGGTTCGGAAAAACCTGTTTAACATTTGTAGTGGCATTTAATTCAAGGTCATGGAGAACCACAGGAATTTTGTCACGGGACAGGACGACGTCCTGTTCTATGAAATCTACTCCCATACCGTAAGCTAGGACCTTGGCGGCCAGTGTGTGTTCAGGGAGATAGCCTGAGGCACCACGATGGGCGATAATAATTTTGTCATTTAGCATAGGTTCATCTGCAAATAGAGAAACGGGGAGTAAAATTCCAGTGATTGCCCAAATGCCTAATCCAAGATAAAGCAAACTTGTTGAAAGCCTGGATGTTATATTGCTGATAATTGAATGACGAATTAGCATTTTTAGAGCAAAACATAACTGATAGGCACTCAGTCTTCCTTATCGAGTTTCAATGAGGCGGAGTTTATGCAATAACGTAACCCCGTGGGTTGAGGGCCGTCCTCGAATACATGTCCCAGATGGGATTCGCAGGCATTACACATGACTTCAGTGCGAACCATCCCCAAACTGCGATCTGACTCAGATTTTATTGCATCATCTTTTAATGGTTGATAAAAGCTGGGCCAGCCTGATCCAGAGTCGTATTTGGTCTCTGAGGTAAATAGCGGTTCGCCACAGCATCGACAGCGATACATTCCCGACTCCTTGCTGTCGTGATACTCACCTGAAAACGCAGGCTCAGTCCCTTTTTCTCTGCAGATGGCATATTGCTCAGGGGTAAGCATTTCCTTCCACTCGTCATCAGATTTTTCAATTTTTTTGTCCTGCAAGTTAATTTCTCCTATCTGTTCTATCATCTCCTGAAATTACGTCTGTAATTATATCAGCAATTTTACCGGTGGCTTTTTCTACCAGGACGACCGACATATCCTCAAGGATGGATCTTTCATATCCTTCTGTTACTGGTGGTAACTGATTTTCAAGATCGGCAGGTAATTCACGTTTTGCCAAACCGGGTGGTAGGCTACCGTTTTTTTGTAATTGCGAGGCCAGTCCAGGAGGTAAGGAATTCCGTTTGGCCAGTCCAGGAGGCATGGATTTACCTCCCTTTTCTGGCTTTGCATCACTTGTTTCAGAAGTTTGATCGGTTTGTTTGTGTTCACCTATGTATTTTTTTATCAGTTGGTGCTCAAGTTCGCTGAATCCTGCCTGCGCTGCCTCGGAGATGACTGAATTTAATGTGTCCTGTGCATAACTAATCGGAACGCTGAACATGAAAATTAATATTAAAGAAGAAATCAGGGGCTTGGTCATGTATCTATTCCTTTGGTTTGTTGATGGGTATAAATTATAAGTGACAAATAACGTTAATTTGGAAATAACTTAATAAATTGTGAAATATCCATGAATTATAGTTAGATAATTTTGATGCATTCTATAATAAGCCTTGAATGTTCTCTTTTTGTTCTCTATTCTTGAAGGAGAAATTTAGGAGAACATTATGTTAACCAGGCTGGAGCAAAAGATACTCGACGTCATTACGGAATATGTTACTAAGACGGGGCATGGGCCTACCTTGCGAGAAATTGGCGAAAGCCTGGATATTAAATCCAAAGGGACGGTGCATCGGTATGTCGAGTCCTTAAAGAAAAAAAAATATCTGCGTCGCACGGGCAAAGGTTGGCGTGATATAAAACTCACCCCTAAAAACCGCCAAAGTCTGACTATCCTACCCTTAAAAGGCAATTTCTCATCAGGCAGGGCCATAGAGAAGGCCACAGAAGATAATGAAGTGAATTTCTCCGAATTGCTACTGGGACCGGACAGGTTTGTGCTCAAAGTCAAAGGTAATGCCATGATTGATGCTGGTATCCTCAATGGTGATCTCATTGTGGTTAAAAAGACCCAGATTGTTAAAAATGGAGATATTGTTCTTGCCCTGATTGATAACGAAGAAGCAACATTAAAACGCCTTAAGAAACATGGCGATATGATAGAGCTGGTGGCAGATAATCCTTCCATGACATCAATGATATATCCATCGAGTCGCGTGCATATTCAAGGTGTTGTAACAGGCCAGGTACGGCTTTATGAATCAGCTACGGTGCCAGATTAATGCAGGCTCTTCCATTGCAGCGATTTGTTCTCGAAGGTTCAAGATATGATCCTGCCAGTAACGTTGTGTATTAAACCAGGGAAAAGCAAATGGAAATGCTGGATCTTCCCAGCGTTTTGCAATCCATCCCGCGTAGTGAATAATACGTAAAGACCGGAGTGCTTCAATTAGATTTAGCTCAACGGGATTAAAATCCCGAAATTCGTTATAGCCTTCAAGTACGTCATTTAACCTCGCCGTCATGTATTCATAGTCACCAGATAACAGCATCCAGATATCCTGAACTACGGGTCCCATCATAGTGTCGTCAAAATCAACTACAAAAGGGGTATCGTCGCGCCAAAGTATATTTCCCAGATGAAAATCACCGTGAATCCTTATGAAATTTACTTGTCCTGTATCGCTAAAACATTGTTTAATCCTGCTGATAACATCACCAATGAGTGATTCATAAGCCGGTAGCAAGTCCTGGGGAATAAAATTATTTTCCAGTAGAAAGGTGCAGCTATCATCTGCAAACTCGGTAATGTTTAGTGTGCGTCTGTGGACGAATTGCTGAGTTTCTCCAAAATTATGGATGCGGGCAAGGGTCCTGCCTAACATTTTTAAGTGGCCAGGATTATCCAGTTCTGGTGTTCGTCCACCCACACTCTCGTATAAAGCGTATCTGAAACGATCTGTGTGTTTAAGACTGGTTTTGTCTGTAAATAATAACGGTGAGATTACCGGTATATCTTCCGTGCTCAGGTGGGTAGTAAAATTATGCTCCTCGATGATTGCATCATCGCTCCACCTGCCGGGTCTGTAAAATTTTGCAATAACATTATTCGCATCTTCCAATCCAACCTGGTAGACACGGTTTTCATAACTGTTTAATGGATAAATGTGACCGCTACATCGATATCCAGCTGCATCTATGGCATTGAGAATATCGTCATGTGATAATTTTTGAAAGGCATCTGTTTGGTCCATGCAAAAACATTGTAACAGGATTCTGTATACAGAAAGTTAATCAACAGGAGTTTCTTAAAATTGGACACGTCCTTGTGTCCGGGGGGGTGAATCGTCTAATTAAATATTAGTCTGGCTTTAATCCTGAAAAACAACTTCAGGTGAGCTAGACAAATCGTCAAAATTGATCTGATATTGTGATAACTGAATAGATCTAGTTTTTCTAGCTTTCAGATCAGGTGCGACGACAACAACATCTGTGAACGTCATAGGAGTTCTAATTTTCACTTCCTTGAGTTTTTGAATATAATTATCACCGCCTGCCGTTTTCACGGCTTCCATTGAAAACACATTTTCGTTGGCGGATACCAAGTTGAGTTGGGCCGCCAGGAAAAGTGCAATTACAACTTTATTTGTCACTTTCATGGCTATTTCCTTATTTTTCGAGTAATACTGCTATTTATTTTTGCTGCAATGCAATAATACGGTTTAATTTAATGGTTTACAATCACGTATAAATTAATTTATATTCTACTATAAGTAAACAATGGTAAATCGATATGGATAAATTAAGTAGCATGAAGGTCTTTATGCAGGTGGCGCGGTTGGGGAGCTTTTCTGCCGCTGCGGACAACCTGGGGATCTCCAAGGCCATGGTTTCCAAACACATCAAACGATTGGAAGATAGTCTGGATGTCCAGTTATTTAATCGTACAACCAGAAGCTTGAGTCTTACTGAGGTTGGAACGGTTTACCGGGACAGAATCAAAGAAATTTTAAATGATATCGAAGAAACAGAACTTTCAGTTTCTAAATTAAGTTCTGAACCCCGAGGTACCTTACGCATTATGGCACCGACATCATTTGGCTCCTTTCATCTTTCCCGGGCAGTTACTGAATATCTGACGCAATACCCAAATGTGAATGTAGAAATGTTACTGGCTGAACGTACACCTGATCTGGTTGATGAAGGGATAGACCTTGCCATCTTGATTGGCACATTGGAAGACTCGAGTTTATTTGCAAGAAAGATAGCGGATGCAAGGATGGTTGTGTGTGGCGCCCCGGAATATCTAGATAAAAATGGAATACCTGAGACCCCTGATGATCTGCGCGACCACAATTGCCTGATTCAGACGACACGGATGGGAGAGACATGGCTTTTTAAATCAGGACAAGGTTATAAACGTTTTGATGTAAACGGGACATTAAAATCCAATGCCGGTGATGCCTTGAGAATTGCGGCAATAAAAGGTTGTGGTCTTGTGAATCTCCCCATGTATATGGTAGACAAGGACATTAAAAATGGCAGGTTAATAACAGTGCTGGTTGAATATGAGGCCGCTAAACGTCCTATACATGCAGTCTATATTCATCGAATGCACCTATCTGCCAAGGTGAGAACATTTGTGGATTTTTTATTCAACAGGTTTGAGTCCAATCCAGTTTGGGCCTGATAATTTCTGCAAAGTTTACGAGTCAGCTACATGGATAATGTTGGCAGCTTTATCATTCTTGGCCGTGGCAGTATTAATTCCTGAGTTTCTGGCTCTTCATGAGTCAGTTGGATTATAGTGTTGTAATATTTCCGAATACTTTCAACGTAATTAACAGCTTCATTTCCTCTGGCATAACCATAATTGGTTTGTTTATACCACTGAGAGTTTTGTAAATAGGGTAAATTAGATTTAACGTCCTGCCACTTATCCGGGTTCATGCCGTTTTTCTCTGTAATAATGCGTGCATCTTCCAGATGTCCCATGCCCAGGTTATATGCCGCCAGGGCAAACCAGGTCCGGTCAGGCTCTTCTATACGATCTGGTATACGGCTAATTAAATGTTTGATGTACTTAGCGCCGCCCATAATGCTTTGTTCAGGGTCCAGTCTGTTAGTAATTCCAACTTGTTTGGCTGTATCCAGGGTTAGCATCATCAAGCCACGAACACCTGTTGGTGACCTTGCACGTTCATTCCAGTGAGATTCCTGATAACTCATGGCTGCTAAAAAACGCCAGTCAATTTCTAACTCATTGGCAGCTGCCTTGAATATAGGTTCGAATTTGGGCAGTCTGTTTGAGAACCGATCTATAAAACGTCTTTGGTCAACGTAATCAAATTTTTGGACAGGGCCGTAGAAATACTCAATCAACTCTGCAAGGCTTTCGTCGAATTCTATTTTCTCAAAGAATGTTTGTATTTTTTCTTGTAAGTCATTTTTATTGGATTTATTTATTATCCACGAAAGATGAGTGGGAGCCGAGAGATCGAATGCCACTCGCAGATCAGGGTATTTTTGCTGGGCTGTAATAAGTTCATTGGAATAAACCGCCGCATAGGCGATTTCTTCCCTGTGGACCATGTCAATAATCTCACTTGCATTCATCTCGGGATGCAACATCCAGCTGAAATCGGGAAATTGTTTTTTAATGTAATCCAGTTTATCAACACGTAAGCCGCCACGGGCGATATGTAACTGGTATGGATATAGATCATCGAGATTACCAGGGCGGTCTATCCCTAGTTTATAAATAACTTGTTGGGAAACACTAAAATAATCTGGTCCGGTAGTAAGCTTGGGATTGTTTTCAAAGGTTTCCTTAAGTAGGCCAGTGGCAATATCAACTTCACCACTTAATAACAGGTCAATCATTTCGGCCTTATTTGATGCAACAATCATTTTGAGTTTGTGATCAAAAGTATCGGCAAATAATCTTGCCAGTTCATATTCAAACCCGGTTTCATTTTCCGTATCTATAAAGTATGTGGTTGGACTGTAGACGGTGGAGATACGGATTTCATTCTGCCGGTTATCATTTTCTATATC
The DNA here is from genome assembly GCA_943788815.1 of uncultured Gammaproteobacteria bacterium. Classification (GTDB taxonomy): domain Bacteria; phylum Pseudomonadota; class Gammaproteobacteria; order Eutrophobiales; family Eutrophobiaceae; genus Eutrophobius. The sequence goes on along the minus strand of CALSRS010000001.1, from coordinate 789,830 downwards.
AGGCGTTTCAAGACCGCATGCTGCCAATAAGCCAAGAGCCAGAATAAGGGTATATTGCAATATAGAATGGGATAGTCGGGTAATCACAATTCACAATATATATTCTGTTTTTTTGAATAGACAACGAAATTAATAAATCATTTGATTAAATCAAGCGAATGAATTATTCTTAGTGTTGCCAAATTCAGCTAAATTTATGCAGCCAACCACTAAAATTCAACCTGATTCTCATGATAAAAGAGGAGATTCAACCCGTTTTGCGTTGATAGAGGCAGGACTAGATCTGTTTGGCGAATTTGGATTCAAAGGCACCACAACCCGCATGTTATCTGATAGTGCCAGCGCAAACATCTCAGCGATCCCCTATTATTTTGGCAGCAAAAAAGGCCTGTACCTGGCGGTAATGGAATACATCGTAGAACGTATGCAAGAGCATTTCGTTGAAGTTCGTGTGGTCATGGAAAAAATGCAGCGCTCTGGTCCAATATCACGCGATCAGGCATTGGATGCAATGAAAATGATGATCCAATCCATCGCCCAGTTATTTGTTGAATCTGATGAGCCCAAGGCGTGGGTGCAATTAATTATGCGAGAACAGGCAAGACCAACTGATGCCTTCGATATTATTTATGATGGTCAAATGAAATATGTACAGAAAATATTTTCATCGTTAATTGCTGTTTGTGTTTATGCCCATCAGGACAGTGATGAGGTCAAACTTCGCTGTCATGCCCTGATGGGGCAAATCCTGATCTTTATTTTAAGTCGTGAGAGTTTATTAAGGCATTTGAATGTTAGAAAACTCACTGATGAACACATTAATTTGATTTATAAGATCTTGATCTCACATGCCGAGGCGTGTCTATCAATAACGATATCAGATGCCGGATTGAAAAAATGAGATTTTATTTCAAAATATTCTGCACAAGTCTTATGAAAAAAAGATTTAAATTAATACTGCTGTCGGGACTGATGATGACATTGCTGAATGCATGTACGCTCAGGTCGGAATTTAATCGCCCAGAAATAATATCTGATCAATCTAGATTATTTCTTAATACAGGGGGGCAATTACACACACCTGAAACAATTGAACGATGGTGGGAAAGATTAAATGATCCCATTTTAAATTCTCATGTCGAAGAACTATTAAGAAATAACTTAACTTTGATAGAGGCTTCAGAAAGACTAGTACAGGCCAGAGAGCGTTATCAAATTCAACAGGGACCCTTGTATCCAGGTCTATCAGCAGGCGCCAACGCATCACGTAGTTTTACGCCAGCCAATAGTTTTGCTGTAACTTCAGCTGCCGGATCTGGAGAGTCACGTCGAATCTATAATACTAATTTAAGTGCGGATCTCTCAGTCTCATGGCAAGCAGATCTTTTTGGACGTATTCAATCATCTATAGATGCTGCACATGCAGGGCTAGTCGCAACTGAGTTTGATCGCCAGGCAATAGTGCATACATTAATCGCTGATCTACTTTCTCGTCGTGTTTCAATTGCCATCAACCGAGAACTTCTGGTGTTGGCAAACGATGTGGCCACAAATCAACGATTCTTATTTGATATTGTAAAAAGACGTTATGACCTGGGAACAGCAAATACCGATCTTGTTGATGTTTATCTCGCAGAAGAAAATATGCGTTCTGTTGAATCTGATATCCATATCTTTGAGCGTCAACTAACAACGGAAAGTTATCAACTTGATATCTTATTAGGTAAGACACCGGGAGCAACTTCAGTTTCACGATCAGCATTTCCGCTTTTACCTCCGCCAAGGGATGTGCTGTCGTGTTTGCCAGTTGATTTACTTGATAGACGTCCTGATCTTAAAGCTGCAGAAATGCGCCTGGCCGCGGCTGATGCAGAAATTGGTATAGCCATTGCGGATCTCTACCCTGGTATCAATCTTGGTGCAACATTAGGTGTCAATGGTGATCAAATAAGTAATCTTTTTACCCCTGAACAATTGGCAGGTTCCTTACTGGCAAATATTACTTCACGATTGTTTGAAGGTGGAAGCCTAAGGGCGAATATCCGCCTGCAAGAATCTGAAGCACGCGAATCATCAGCGCGCTATGCAAATAGTGTACTGAATGCATTACGCGAAGTGGAAACAGCATTGAATGCAGAACTTGAACTACAAAAAGAACTCATACTGCAGCAACAGTCCATCGAAGCTATTAGAAATGCAGAAGGTATCTCACAAACTAGATACCAGCAGGGTATTGAGACATTACGTCAATACCTGGAAGTTCAGCAGCGGCGATATCTGATAGAACAAAATTGGCTTAGATTTCAGCAACAGGTATGGACTAACCGGATAAATCTGTATCTCGCCCTGGGTGGTGACTGGGTTGCCGAAAACATCAATACAACAAACACAAATGATTTTTGTAAGCCTGTTACAAAGGACAAAATAATATGAATAAAGATCATCGTATCGGATTTATTCAACTTGGATTAGTAGTGATTTTTATCTTTGGATCATTTGCTCTTTCAAAGTTACTAAAATCCAGCTATGAAAGACCTGGGCAAAATGATGCAAATGATCGTATTTTGGTGGTGGAGACTGTTAGGGTATCACCCCAAGATTATCGAATAACGTTCGATACGACAGGCGTGGTTCGTGCCAGAAACCAAATTAATATCGTACCGGAAGTCAGCGGACGTATCATTCGTGTTCATGAATCATTCTTTGAAGGCGGTAGTTTTAATACAAATGATATTCTGTTTGAAATAGAACCGAGAGATTATCAACTTGATGTCAAACGTCTGGATGCAGAAGTCGCCAGAGCATCAACTGCATTGGAGTTGGCTGCGGCAGAATCAGAGGCTGCCCAGGCAGAATGGAAACAATTAAATGGTGAGGATGAAGTCCCCGGTCTGGTTGCCAGAAAACCCCAACTAGCAGAAGCCAAGGCAAATCTTCAAGCTGCCCTGGCGCAATTGGAAGATGCTAATCTAAATTTGGAGCGGACAAAATATTCACTGCCTTTCTCCGGAAGAGTTATATCCAGTAATGTATCGATTGGTCAATATGTTATGGCAGGGCAGTCTTATGGCGTCGTATTTGATTCGAGTTCACTTGAAGTCAGTGCTTCTTTAGTGGATCAACAACTGGAATGGTTATTGGATGCAGAAGAACTCGATATCAATATTAGTGTTACCTTCATGGGTAAACGTCAGCATTTTCCAGGACAGTTAAAGCGCGCTGCTTCTTCACTGGATGTCGGCACACGTTTTGCCACAGTTTATTTTTCATTTAAAGATGAAGTGACTGAACTTTTACCAGGTGTCTTTGCAGAAATCACCATAAAAGGAACTGAGATGCAAGGCGTGACATTAATACCTGCATCCGCATTACAATCTCAGGGTCTTGTGTGGCGAGTCGCAACAGGTCAAGTATTGGAAATGTGGACACCACAAATGGTGTATGTGGATGATGATGTCATAGCAGTGACTGGTATTGATATAGAAGCCGAGATAGTTACTAGTCGAATTTCTGGCGCCACCAATGGTATGCAAATTACCACCTTAGAAAATTAATTCAGCACTAATTCCTCTATATATGTCCGATAAAAAATACAATGGTTTAATTTACTGGTTTGTTGAAAACCATGTGGCTGCAAATATTCTCATGTTACTTTTTGTTGTTGGTGGAATAGTAACAGTGAAAAACATGAAAACAGAGACTTTCCCGTCTATCGATCCACGTTTAGTGACAGTTAGCGTGGTGTATCTAGGTGCCAGTCCTAATGAAGTCGCTGATTCCATTACCAGCCGTGTAGAAGATGAGCTGGTAGGGATTGAAGGGGTCAAGCGAGTAGCCTCTACTGCCAGTGAAGGCATAGGGATTGTTAATGTTGAACTGGTTGATTTTGCCAATGCGGATGATGTTTATAATGATGTGGAAACCGCTGTGAACAGTTTGATCGATTTCCCTCCGGAAGATGCAGAACGTCCTATTATCAATAAGGTCAGGCTTACACCCAAAGTAATGACACTCGCAATACATGGTGACGTCAGTGAACAAACATTAAAGTACTGGGCAGAGACCATAGAGGATGAACTCAGACAGCTATCCGGTGTTGCATTGACAGATTTAAGAGGAATTCGAGATTATCAAATATCCGTTGAAGTTCCAGAAATAGCCTTACAGCAATATGGCTTAAGTCTTGAAAATATTTCTAATACCATTCGTCAATTTTCAGAAGATATACCCGCAGGTACTATTGAGTCCAGGCAAGGCGACATCTTGCTTAGAATACAGGAAAAGCGCTATACCGGCTTAGAGTTTGAGAACATCGTTATAAGAACATTACTCGATGGTTCTTCTTTAAGATTAGGGGATATTGCCCGGGTTGATGATGGTTTTGAAGACATCAACCTGGTTAGTAAATTTAATAATGACCGTGCCGCATTCATTGACGTTAAGCGTAGCGAAAGTGAAGACACTCTGAGTGTTGCAGACACAGTCAAACAATATCTGGAGACAGTCCAGTTACCAACTGGTTTGAAATTATCACTGCAGGAAGATGAGACGATAAATCTCAAAGATCGTATTAGCTTGATGGTAAGAAACGGAATCCTCGGTTTCATGCTGGTATTTTTAATCCTGTTGTTATTCCTGGATTTGAAACTGGCTTTTTGGACCAGTGCCGCGATTCCAATTTCATTTCTTGGAGGCTTGATGATAATCGGCAATCTGGGAGAAAGCCTGAATATGGTGAGCCTGTTTGCCTTGATTGTTGTTCTAGGCATAGTAGTGGACGATGGTATTGTGACAGGTGAAAGTATTTTTGAGGCGCAGGAAAAATTTCCAGATGATCCACATTCTGCCTATCATGGCGTTATGCAGGTCATCGCGCCTGTCACAGTTGGCGTGACAACGACGATGGCAGCATTTGGTCCATTAATTTTTTCTACCGGTACTTTAGGCCAAATCATTGGTGTCATACCCATAGTAGTAATCTCTATTTTGTTTGTCTCACTTATGGAAGCTTATTTTATCTTACCAACACACCTGTCTAAACCTACGCGGTGGAGCAAGGGAATTATGGCGAAAATCCGAGATCGGGTTGCAAAATTACTGGAAGGTTTTGTTAATAATGGAGTCTTACCTGTTGCAAAATATGCGCTTAACTGGCGATATGCAACTCTGGCAGGTTTTCTTGGCATTGCAATTTTTACGGTGGGACTGGTGAAATCTGGCACGATTCGTTTTGTTTTCTTTCCACAGATTGAAGGCGACCAGATTACTATCAATGTAAAAATGCCCCTGGGCACTCCGTTTGAAACCACCGAATCCACCATGCTTGAGATTGAAAAACAAATCTTAGATGTTCGTAGTCAACTGGACGGTGAATCTCAATCAAGCTCTTTTGAAAGTATCTCAGTTAGCATAGGTGAAGCATCTGCTGCATCTGGAGGACCCGGCGGCGGTCTTCCCGGTCAATCTGCAAGCCACCTGGGACAATTTCGAATTCGTCTGGTGCCTTCAGATTACCGAGAGCTTTCATCGTCTGAAGTTGAGGGTTTAATACGTGCACAAACCCAGGATCTTCCAGGGATAGAGACGCTGGAATTTCAAAGTTCATTAATTGGTGAAGAATCGGATATTGAAATCGAACTGGCTCATCCGGACGAAGAACAATTAAATGCGGCCGCGGTTGCACTTAAAGAAGCAATGGAGAGACTCCCTGGCACAAAAGAAGTCACAGATACATTTGAACTAGGTAAAACAGAATATGTATTTAAGTTAAATGAACAGGGCTTGGCTGTGGGCTTAACACCTATGGATCTCGGACGACAATTACGGTCAGCATTTTTTGGCCTGGAGGCGCAACGTTTTCAGCGTGGTCGGTCAGAAATGATTGTATATGTACGCTATCCGAAAGCTGATCGAGAGTCACTTGCCGCACTCAATAATACTCGAATACGATTAGCCAATGGTAATGAAGTACCTCTTTATAGTGTTGCAACCGTCATAGAACAACGAGGATATTCCCAGATTCAGACGGTAGATGGGCGCCGTATTGTCAGCGTTATGGGAGATGCTGACATAGCTGTCACCACGCCCAATGATATCATTGCCATATTGCAGAATGAGGTACTGCCAGAAATAACCTCACGTTACCAGGGACTGACCTATAGCTTCGAAGGTGAAAGCCGTGAACAAAACGAAGATCTAGCCAGCCTTAGTCGGAATATGATGATCGCCTTGATGTTGATCTACGTGCTCTTAGGTGCACAGCTTCGTAGTTATATACAACCCTTTGTCATCATGTCAGCCATCCCGTTTGGAATTGTGGGCGCAATACTTGGACATCTCCTGTTGGGATATGATCTGACCTTTATCTCAATGTTTGGTGGTGTTGCCCTGACCGGTGTGGTCGTCAATGATAGCGTAGTATTGGTAGATTATTTGAATAAGCACTTAAGAGATGGTAAGACCTTGGGTGAAAGCGCATTACTTGCAGTAAAACGTCGTTTCCGTCCCATTTTATTAACTACTTTAAGTACCAGTCTGGGATTATTACCAATTTTGTTGGAAACCAGCATGCAAGCGAGATTTTTGATCCCCATGGTGGTATCCCTGGCTATGGGCATTCTTTTTTCGACACTGGTGATTTTATTTCTTGTACCTTGCCTGGTGCTAATCGTAGAAGATATCAAGTCTTTAGGACGATCTGTAATGTCCAAGATGGTCAGTAATATTGAAACGAGTTAACGAGCAGTCAAATCTAATATTGCCATACGAATTATACTTTTTGTTTGATAGATTAGCTTTAAGCCTGTCATCCATATTTCTAGGCACTCGATAGTGCAAAAGGACGTCACGTTTAACTTCTCAAAACTAGATTCCAGTTTTATATACATCTTATATATATATGTTTCGTTTCATGTATAATTCGCGCCTTTTTACGGCCTAGCTAAATGACAGAGAAAATTAGAAATATTGCCATCGTTGCCCATGTAGACCATGGAAAGACCACTTTGGTGGACCAACTCCTTCAACAATCAGGCACATTTAGCGCTCGATCTGAAGTTCCTGAGAGGGTGATGGATTCCAATGACCTGGAAAAGGAGCGTGGGATCACCATTTTGGCCAAGAATACGGCATTAGACTGGAACGGTTATCGTATCAATATCATTGATACGCCAGGGCATGCGGATTTCGGTGGTGAAGTCGAGCGTGTACTGTCTATGGCTGATTCCGTAGTGTTATTGATAGATGCGGTAGACGGGCCTATGCCTCAAACACGTTTTGTTACCCAAAAAGCACTGGCGCGTGGCCTAAACCCCATTGTTGTAATTAATAAAATTGACAGGGATGGTGCCAGGCCAGACTGGGCACTCAACCGCACATTTGATTTATTTGATCGCCTGGGGGCAAATGACAAACAACTGGATTTTCCAGTGATCTATACTTCTGCAAAACTGGGTCAAAGCACGATGGACTTGTCTGCAGTTGAAGACAGCATGACGCCATTATTCCAGGCTATTGTCGATTATGTCCCTTCCCCGAATGTTGATGTAAATGGAACGTTCCAATTTCAAATTAGTGCCCTGGATTACAATAGTTATGTGGGTGTAATCGGGATAGGCCGCATCGCCAGGGGGACGATCACCCCAAATACAAATGTTGCCATCGTTAAAGCGGATAATGTTGTAAACAAAGGTCGAGTTCTTCAACTATATCGATTATTGGGACTGGAACGTACTGAAATTCAATCTGCATCGGCCGGCGATATCATTGCAATTAGCGGGATTGATGATTTAAATATCTCCGATACCCTGTGTCATCCAGATTATCCAGAAGCCTTACCGCAATTATCCGTAGATTTGCCAACTGTAACCATGACATTCCAGGTAAATGACTCACCTTTTTGTGGTCTGGAAGGAAAATATGTGACTTCCAGGCAAATCAGGGAAAGGTTGATGCGTGAGATAAAACATAATGTTTCCCTACAGGTCGAGGATACAGCAGATCCTGACAAGCTGAAGGTATCGGGACGCGGAGAATTACATTTATCAATATTGTTAGAAAATATGCGACGTGAAGGCTATGAATTTAGTGTGTCCAGACCCGAAGCAATACTTAAATTAATTGATGGCATATCATGTGAACCCTATGAACAATTGACCGTGGATATGGAATCCGACTACCAGGGAGCAGTGATGGAAATGCTGGGTAGCCGTGGAGGAGAGCTCCTGGATATGAGTCCGGACGGCAAGGGCAGGGTACGTCTTGATTACATGATCCCTGCTCGAGGGATAATCGGATTTAGAACGGATTATCTGACAGCAACAGCCGGCACCGGATTGATATACCATGTATTCGATCATTACGGCCCTTATAAAACTTCTATCAGTAACCAGAGGTTAAATGGCGCATTAATAGCAAACTCGCAAGGAAAGGCACTGGGTTACGCCTTGTTTAATTTACAGGAGCGAGGCCAATTGCTAATCGAACATGGAACAGAAGTTTATGAAGGAATGGTGATTGGCGTCCATTCCAGGGACAATGATCTGGTGGTCAATCCATTGAAGGGCAAACAACTCACCAACATTCGCGCCGCAGGCAAAGATGACAACATATTATTAACGCCGCCGTTAAGGTTATCTCTGGAACGGGCGATGGAATTTATTAACGATGATGAATTGGTTGAAATTACCCCAAAGTCAATTCGCATCAGAAAGAAAAAACTCAAAGAACATGAGCGAAAGCGAGATTCAAGAAAGGTAGAGGTTGCTTGAACTTATAGGGATAGAGTTAATATCTCCTGCATCAAAGTTTTGGTTTATAATATTTTTCGGAATATCTTTCCTAACCATATATATATGGCAGATATTAATTTGTTTTGAACCAGACTGTCTGCTGAAATTTCCTCTGATACACTCAAATTGTTTATATAGATATTGCTTAGAGATTCGATGAGAGAAATATCAGATGACATCAGGTTTATTTCCAGATTTATAAAAAAACTTCTGTAATCAATATTCGTAGAACCAATGGTGGTCCATTGCTTATCTATTAGCATGATCTTTGAGTGAAGAAACCTCGGGCTGTATTCAAAAATTCGGACCCCTGAATTAATAAGTGAATAATAAGCAGCACGTGCTACCCAGCGAGCGACCGGGCGATCTGTTTTGTAAGGTAATAATAATCGTACATCGACGCCACGTCTGGCAGCATTGATAATTTGGATTTGCAAAAAACGGTCGGGCATATAATAAGGCGTGCAAAGCCATATCTGTTTTGTAGCTGTTTTAATCTGATTGATCAAAATTTGCCTGAATTGTCGTCGTTGTCTCCAGCTAACATTCGAAACAATGATTGATTCTAACTCGTGGCCAATTTCGCGATAGGGGATTGGTGATTTATCCCACAATTGCTCAAATAACTTTTGAGTATAAGCAGCGAGAGGTCCATCTATTCGTGCGTGAGTATCTAGCCATCTTTCCTTTCCAAACTCACTTAGTGAATTTTCATCATGGATATTAAATCCTCCCAGCCAGGCAATGGATTCATCAACAACCAGAAGTTTTCGATGGTTTCGGCGATTAAATTTTAATGGTCGATACCAGCACCATGGGTTATACCATTTAAGATTTATGTTACTTTTCTTGATGCGATCTAATTCTTTACTCATAGATAAGTTCAAAGAACCAAAGGCATCCAGATGTATCCTGACTTCAACCCCCGCACTGGCTCTTTCCAGCAATGCATCGATGAAAGACTTACCAGTTTCATCCGGTTCAAAGATATAACTTTCAAGCAAGATGGATTTTTTTGCCCTGGATATACAAGCCAGCATATCCTGGTATAAGTCATCACCTTCGGTATAGATTTGAAATTTATTGGTAATCATTAGTAAGGGTAATTTTACAGTAAGAGCTATATTAGTCATTCCCACGAGGGTGGGTAACCCCTTCCCCTATGGAAAAGGCAGGATAGGGGCACATTATTTTCATCAACTCAGAAAACTTATATATAATTGCAGTTAAATTACAGGAGAGGTGGCAGAGTGGTCGAATGTGCTCGACTCGAAATCGAGTGACCGGAAACGGTCCGTGGGTTCGAATCCCACCCTCTCCGCCAATTACTTTAGTAACTATAAGTAAAATAAGAAATATATATTTTTAATCAATTCCTATATACGACTCTATATACGCCCAGGTGAAATTCGTCAAGCCAGATGGGAAGACATTGACCTAGAAAATGCTGAATTGTGATTTACAGTAACGAAAACAATCACACCTCATATAGTTCCGCTTTTAACACAGACAATAGAAATACTAGAAGAAATAAAACCCATAACAGGAAAAGGTATTTAAATCTTTCCAAGTGCAAGATCATGGAAGCGACCTATGAGCAACAATGCAATCCTCGCAGCATTTCGGAGCATGGGAATACCAAAAGAACAAATGACAGGCCATGGATTCAGGGCAATGGCGAGAACCATCTTGGATGAAGTATTAGAATTTCGTGTCGATTTAATTGAACATCAACTTGCCCATGCGGTTAGTGACCCGAATGGTCGAGCGTATAACAGAACAGCACACTTGCCTGAAAGAAAGAAAATGATGCAGAAATGGGCTGATTATCTAGATAAGTTAAAGAAAGGTGCTGAGGTAATATCTATTCGTGCATAAGTGCTTTTTATGCGCCTTTAAAAATTATAAATCACCCGTACGGCCTACAAATACTTCTTCCCCGGTAACCGGGTTAAGGTAAACATCTAGTCCATTTTCATGCCTTAAATATTTTAAGCCTTTATCTTTATGCTCCGTTGGCACAAATCCATAGGAACAACTAAGTGAGTTTTCATATTCCCATTCATCTGGCGTGACAATTTCCATCAAATTACTGTTAACTAAACGACAGGTTGCAACCCTTTCGCCATCATTATTCATATTCACGTGGCCAAACTCTAACCAATCACATTTGTTTGTTGGCCCTTTTATCTGGTCAACCACTGCGATATCAATCGATTTTCCAGACTCAGTATAAATCAGACCAAATCCTTCGAGTTTTTTTATAAATGATTCTACATCGTCAGGAGTCATGAAACCCACGCGCACGAGTTCATTATCGGCACAAAGAGTTTGATTAGGTACAATAGCTTTGAAACCTTCCCAGTCATCATTGAAGGCTTTTAGAAGTGACTCTGCTTTAATCACTACTGAAATTGCTTCAACCAATACGGCCATAACTGCTAATAGTTAACAGCCTGTTCAACAATGGCATCAGCAAGCTGAACCTGCGTGGTTTGTGCATCATTAATTTTGTCATTGAGTTCATCGCAGATCGCAATAAGTTCGTTAACCTTGTCTATAATTCTAGACTGCTCCGCCAAAGGAGGTAAAGGCACTAGTAAAGACAATAAATGATCTGAATGCATAGATGGTATATGCCCCCTTTCAGAGGCTCTTAATAATTCGCCTTTAACCACATCTGTTCCGATTAATAATTCAATATAATCCCTATTCATAGGAGGAAATTCAAGTATCTTACAGAGTGCAACTGTAAGTCGTCAAAAGATTTGGGACAAAATAGCGTAAATGTTAAGAGAGACTTTTAACTATTATAGTCTTGTTTCACTGATTTATATATATTCTTAAATTTTCCTTTCTCCTCTGTTGTAATGTTTCGTATTTGATAATGGTTCTTCTATCCATAATTTCATGATAGCGGCCAAAATACATATCTGCCGGCGTAATATTATCAAGTGACTCATGGTAACGTTCATGATTGTAGTATTGTACAAATTGCCGGATAGCATGTTCGAGTTCCCACGGATAATAATAGTGCTCCAGCTTCACGACGTTCTTCATGGAGCGGTGATATCGCTCTATCTTGCCTTGTGTCATGGGATGGTACGGTGCGCCACGGGTGTGTTGCATCTGATATTTACTCAGATAATCCTTCAATTCCGAGGAGATATAACAAGGCCCGTTATCACTCAGTAAGCGAGGTCGGTGTTTGACCGTTATCTCGTTGACTCCCGTGGTCTCAATCGCCGCATCCAGCGTCTGCTTCACGTCATCAGCTGCCATGCTGGTTGTTAACTTCCAGGCAATGATGTAGCGGGAGTAATTATCTAGAACAGTGGACAGGTAATACCACCCCCAACCAACAATACGAAAGTAGGTGAAGTCAGTCTGCCAAAGCTCGTTGACTCGTCGTGTTGGATTCTGAAACGAATCACCCGCTTGCATCAGGATATAAGCAGGACTGGTAATGAGATCGTACTGCTTTAACAGTCGATAAACGCTGGATTCCGAGATGAAGTAGTTGTGCTCATCGGTGATGGTCCAGGCAAGTTCCCGAGGCGATTTGTCAGGGTACTGTAACGCGAGCTCCAGACACTGCTCCTTCACCATCTCAGGTATCTTATTCCAGAACTGTCTCGGGGACCGATTATCTGGCTCCAGGCCCTCTGGACCATCATCCAGGTATTGCCGATACCAACGATAGAAACTGCTGCGGCTCACACCTAACTCGGCCAGAGTGCGTTTCACGGGTAATTCCGACGCCTCTACCAAGCGGATCACTTCCAGCTTTTCAGCTGCTGAAAGACTCATTCGTCTTCCCAGGTCGACTCCAAGCCAAGCACACTTTTTTTAAGTACCTCGTTCTTCAGCATGATGTCAGCCACCAGGCGTTTGAGCTGGTCATTTTCTTTCTTCAGGTCGGTCACTTCAGTGGAGTTTGCTTCCCGTTTTATATCGCCCGCCAGACGCTGTTTACCCGCTTCCAGGAACTCCTTACTCCAGCGGTAATACACGTTTTGATTCAATCCTTCACGGCGACACAGCTCGGCAATGCTTTCTTCTCCACGCATCCCTTCCAGTACAATTCGGATCTTTTCTTCAGAGGAATACTTCTTACGGGTACGACGACGTATATCTTTAACTAATTTCTCGCTATTATTGCTCATAATGAGACTCCTATTTATAAGTTTAACTTATCAGAAGTCTCTCTTAGAAATCAGCTCAATTCTGTCTCATATGCTTTGACGGGATACAGTATCTTAATAGATTATTTAGAAGATTAAATTTTATATTATTTGGCAAGGTAAAGCTTTAGGTGATTGGTTTATAAGTGGGTAACATTACGAATATTCAGCCATTAAAAATGATATGATTAATGTAATTTCAACCTTAAATATTCAATAAAATTTACATGTCTATAAAGACAAAATATGACGTCATTGTAATTGGTGGAGGTAATGCCGGCATGAGCGCCGCATTGACTGCCAGGGAAAGCGGTGCGACTGTTCTGGTCATCGAAGCTGCACCGGAACACTCGCGTGGTGGGAATAGTCGTCATGTACGAAATCTAAGGTGCATGCACGATCAACCCCTGGAAGTCTTGCAGGAAAGTTATGCAGAATCTGAATTCTGGGAAGACTTGCAACAGGTCACAGGTGGCAAGACGAATGAACACCTGGCAAAGTTGACCATACGAGAGTCAGGTGAGTGTTTCAGATGGATGAGGGAACAAGGTGTGCGGTTTCAACCTGCTCTTGGCGGTACCTTGCAACTTTCCCGTACCAATGCCTTCTTCCTGGGCGGAGGTAAGGCCATGTTAAACAGCTACTATCGCAAGGCTTCAAGTATTGGCATTGATGTTATTTATGACTCGCCTGTCACCCACATCAATATAGACAATGGAACCTTCCAATCAGTCACCACAAAAAATCAAAACAAAAGTAGAGATATTAAGGCCAATGCCCTGGTGGTCGCCTCAGGTGGATTTCAGGCAAATATCGAATGGTTACGTGAGGCGTGGGGGCCAGCAGCAGATAATTTTATAATTCGTGGCAGTCCTTTCGATGATGGAAAAATCTTACGTTTATTGATGGATGCCGGTGCGGTTATTACCGGCGATCCCGACCAGTGTCATGCGATTGCCGTAGATGCACGCGCCCCTAAATTTGATGCTGGTATTGTCAGTCGGGTGGATTGCGTGTCATTAGGTATTGTCGTCAACAAGGAGGCAAAACGTTTTTATGATGAGGGCGAGAATTTTTGGCCAAAACGTTATGCTATCTGGGGCAGGTTGATTGCGGCGCAACCCGATCAAATTGCCTATGCCATTATTGATAAGAAATCCCATGGTCTATTTTTGCCGCCATTGACGCCCCCGGTGACAGGGGGAACGCTTGAGGAACTTGCAAACTTACTCTCATTAAATGCAGAGGCATTAAAAGATACGATCAATCAATACAACGCTACGGTTCAAACCGGCAGCTTTGATCATACTATCCTGGATAATTGTTATACCAGGGGTTCGACCCCAGAAAAAAGCCATTGGGCGACAACGATCGATACGCCACCCTTTATGGCCTATCCACTAAGACCTGGCATTACCTTTACTTATATGGGCGTCGTGGTCAATGAAGATGCACAGGTAAAATTTAATAATGAAGAAATCTCTAATATTTATGCGGCCGGTGAGATCATGGCAGGAAATATCCTTGGTAAAGGTTATCTCGCTGGTCTGGGTATGACCATAGGCACGACATTTGGGCGCATATCAGGAAAACAGGCAGCCAAGCATGCAAGATAAGACAGAGGAGAATCAATCCTTAATGACTGAAGGTGAAAGGGTCATGAATATTTGTAATGCCTGTCGTTACTGTGAAGGATTCTGTGCCGTCTTTCCGGCGATGGAAAAGAGACTCTCTTTCGCCGATGGGGATTTACGCTATCTGGCAAACCTCTGTCATGATTGTCGTGAATGTTACTATGCATGTCAGTATTCACCTCCTCATGAATTCAAGATCAATGTCCCTAAAATTCTCACTCGAATTAGGCGAGATAGTTACGAGCACTACGCCTGGCCTGCAAGCTTCGGTAAAATATTCACACACCCTGTTTATACCTTAATCGTATCTATGATTATTATTCCCATTTTGTTTATTATTTTTGGAATATATGAGAAAGGTGTTGATGCCCTGACTCAGGCCTATACTGATGAACAAGGAGCATTTTATCAGGTGGTTTCGCACACCGTTATGGCGAGTGGATTTGGCATGGTGGGCATATTTGTGCTGGTGGCTTTTTTTCTTGGGTGGAAAAATTTTAAGCTTGATATGCATGATGATGAAACGCCACTGTCGAATTGGACTGATGTGAAACAGGCACTCAAACATGCTCTGAGCCTTAAATATCTCGGGAGTAGTGGGGATGGCTGCACTTACCCAAATGATTCTCCATCACTTATGAGGCGATACTTTCATCATTTTACCTTTTATGGATTTATGCTGTGTTTTGCTGCCACCAGCGTCGCAACAATTTATCATTACCTCTTCAACTGGCCTGCGCCGTATTCCATGTTGAGTCTTCCAGTTATTCTCGGTACCCTTGGCGGAGTGGGGTTGATAATCGGTCCATCTGGGCTTTTATATCTAAAAAATATCCGCGATAAAAAGCCTGCTGATGAGATGCAATCCAGTTCAGATACCACATTACTTGTGTTGTTGTTGCTGATCAGCGTGACAGGATTATTGTTAATGATCTTAAGAGAAACATCCTGGATGGGGATGTTGCTACT
This sequence comes from uncultured Gammaproteobacteria bacterium, assembly GCA_943788815.1. Classification (GTDB taxonomy): domain Bacteria; phylum Pseudomonadota; class Gammaproteobacteria; order Eutrophobiales; family Eutrophobiaceae; genus Eutrophobius. Next base: position 774,254 of record CALSRS010000001.1, on the reverse strand, counting down.
GGTGCACCTGGGATTGGTTATGGGTTTATTTTTGACTATGCCATACGGAAAATTTGTCCACGGTATTTATCGCTTTGGCGCATTAATACGATTTACAAAAGAGGGGAGAAAGTCATGAGTACAGGGATCATGCGTACCTGTTTATCAACAGTACTGATTTTATGTTTGACGATATTGATTGGATGTAATCAAGATATGCCTGAACCGCAGGTAAGCGCTGATTCAAGCAACATAATGACGGAACCTATGGCACTGTCACCAGCGTCAGAGCGCTCTATCACCATTATGGCGCCCGCCGCCCCCGGTGGTGGTTGGGACCAGACCGCACGCACCTTGCAGGCGGTCATTCAGGAAAATAACTTGTTAAGAAATGTTCAGGTAGTGAATGTCCCCGGTGCAGGAGGAACCATCGGCCTGGCGCAGGTTGTGAATTCACAGCAGGCCAATAATAATTATTTCATGGTGACCGGCTTGATCATGATGGGTGCTATTCTCACAAACCAGTCTGCTGTGACACTGGATCAAGTGACACCCATTGCCCGTTTAATTGGAGAATACGAGGTCATGGTGGTTCCTGCAGATTCACCTTATCAGACACTTGCAGATTTTATAGAGGCCTGGAAACTAGACCCGGGGGCCATGTCTATTGCTGGCGGATCTGCTGGCGGGAGCGATCACATGCTGGCCGGTTTACTTGCCCAGGCTGTGGGCGTGGATGTGTCCCTTATAAATTATCTGCCACATTCTGGTGGTGGTGAGTCATTAGCGTCATTACTGGGTAGCCATGTGGCGGCAGGGATAAATGGTTTTGCGGAATTGCAGGCCTTTATAGAATCTGGGCGCCTTCGGGCACTGGCATTATCCAGTGAGGACCGGGTTGAAGGTCTCGATATTCCTACTTTTGTGGAACAGGGTGTAGATGTGACTCTGGCAAACTGGCGTGCAGTCGCCGCACCTCCGGGGATCTCCGAACAACAAAAGGCGGAACTGGTTTCAATAGTCGATCAGATCTATAACACTCAGACGTGGCGAGATGCCCTGGTAAGAAATAACTGGATCGATCTCTACATGAAAGGACCTGAATACGAGGCCTTTCTCCAAAATGAAGCGGTGCGCGTGGATGCCGTATTGCGATCAATAGGTCTGGTCCAGTAATCGTCAGTTAGTGAATTAGTTTACCTTAGTACAATAAAGCGTTGAATCGTCAAACTCGTATTGAAACCGGCTTTGCCGTCTCGGTTATTGTTCTGGGACTTTACCTTTTGTATGGTAGCGGTGATATTAATCTGGGATCAGGTTATGATCGTATCGGTCCACGTTTCTTCCCCTACTTGATTGCTGCCGGCTTACTAATCACCTCTTTAATGATGTTGCTTGAGTCCTGGCAGCAACGGCACGACACCCAGGCATTATCAATAGAAATTTTCCCGCTGGTCTATATCGCATCTGGCTTGATTCTGTGTGTCCTTACCCTGGAACCACTGGGATTTGTCCTTGCCGTTACCTTGCTGTTTGTCATGATATCTCGCGCGTTCAAAAGCACACGGCCATTGAGAGATGCTGGAGTCGGATTAGTCTTAGCGGTAATCGTTTACTATATATTTACCAGTGGTCTTGGCCTCGTGCTCCCCGAGGGAATATTAGCAGGGATAATGTAATGGAATCATTGGGCTTACTCATGGATGGTTTTAGTATTGCCCTGCAATGGGATAACTTGTTATGGGCGTTCGTAGGTGTATTGCTGGGTACCGCAGTGGGTATATTGCCTGGCATAGGCCCAGCCTTAACAGTTGCATTGTTATTACCAGTGACTTACAGCCTCAATCCGGTCTCTGCATTTATTATGTTTGCTGGTATCTACTATGGCGGGATGTATGGTGGGTCAACAACCTCTATCTTGTTAAATACACCGGGTGAATCCGGCAGCATTATCACCGCACTGGAAGGCAATAAAATGGCGCGCTCCGGTCGTGCCTCTGCAGCGCTGGCAACGGCTGCCATCGGATCCTTTGTGGCAGGGACCATCGGGACCATCGCATTAACCTTTGCTGCGCCGGCCCTTGCGGACATGGCGCTGGTATTTGGACCGGCCGAATATTTTGCGCTTATCGCGCTGGGGTTTACGACTATTTCTTCGGTGTTAGGTAAAACCCCTTCTCGTGGTTTACTCAGTTTGTTTCTTGGGCTTGCCCTGGGTGTGATCGGCATTGATCTACAGACCGGGCAGGCCAGATTTACCTTAGGTCTATTACCCTTGCTAGACGGTATTCACGTCGTGGTGGTTGCCGTTGGCCTTTTTGCGGTTGGAGAAACCTTATTCCTGGCATCACAATCCAAAGGTGCTGGAGAGATTATTAATGTAAAAGGCTGGACCTGGTTATCTCGTGACGAGTTATCTCGATCATGGAAACCCTGGATACGAGGATCGCTACTGGGATTTCCTATCGGAGGCCTGCCAACGGGTGGCGCAGAGATACCTACTTTTCTTTCCTATGCCATTGAAAAACGCCTCAGTTCCAAACCTGAAGAATTTGGCAAAGGTGCCATTGAAGGCGTAGCCGGTCCTGAAGCAGCCAATAATGCCGCAGCGGCCGGTGTACTGGTTCCATTACTGACGCTGGGTCTGCCTACCTCAGCGACTGCGGCGATAATGCTCGCGGCATTTCAACAATTTAATCTACAACCCGGACCACTAATCTTTATTAATAATCCAGATCTGGTGTGGGGACTGATTGCCAGTTTATATATTGGTAATTTGATGTTGTTGATTTTAAATTTACCACTTGCGCCATTATGGGCAAGGCTATTGAAGATCCCATCACCTTATCTTTATGGTGGCATCCTGGTGTTTGCCACTTTAGGCACTTACAGTCTGAATAACTCGGTATTTGATGTGGGTCTAATGTATATGATTGGTGTACTGGGTTACTGCATGCGTCTGGTGGATGTTCCGGTGGCGCCAGCTGTAATCGGGATGATCCTGGGTCCCATGGCAGAACAGCAGTTCCGCCGAGCACTGGCGATCTCCCAGGGGGACCCGGCTATCTTTTTTACCCGACCAATATCAGCAACATTACTGGGATTAGCATTTTTCGCATTGGTATCAGTACCAGTGTATCGGTATTGGCAAACCAGAAAATAATAGTAGTTTTAACCTGGGATAATAGCGAGGGAAGGGCAGGTATCATGGGGTGTTTGAGGTCGGCATAGTGCCAAAAGCGGACATTAAGAATCATTTGACTCTATATATTTATTCTATCTTTCAAAAGTTAATTTTGGGTCATCGGTGCAATGAAAGTATTTCCTCTACAGTATTAGATGGCATCAAATATGTAAGCAATTCTGCGGTCTTCAATAATTTCATTATTTTTTATAGCTCGCTCAAGCTTCTCAGGTGTAAATAAATATTCTTTATAGTACAGCTCACTTAGCACATTATTGGTCAAAAGATTGTACCAATATCGTTTATGAAATCCCATGTTAGGGCCTAATTCCTTATTTCTGGCGTAACCTGACCCACCATTAGATACTTTACTATAGAACTGATGATACGATCGGATGGGATAATGATATACAAGTAAATTTTTAGTTAAAGTAGGTTTACCAAGATTATCACCTGTCACAGAATGGTTTCCTTGTGTAACTATAACATTTGGCGAACCCCGGTGAATTACTTTTGGAGTTAAAGGCTTGCCTTTAATATTAAGAGAGGTATTTTTTCGATAGATCATCTCAACTTGCGGGGGATTTTGCATTGACAGTTCTATCGAAACAAAGTCATGTCTAGGAACATGCAGTACTGAAATATTTTTCGGTATTTTCTTCAATGTTTCTTTTAGATTGTGATGTAGTTCTACTGGAAGAAAAAGCTCATCAGCGTCAGCATGAATGATCCAGTCAGCATGTAATTTGTCATGGGCGAGGTTTGCCATTCTACTGACCCAGCGATGTTGTGAAAAGTCTGAAGGAGATTCAGTCAGTAATGTAATCGCATTAGAAATTTCGTAATCCTTACATATTTCATATGTGCCATCCGTTGATCCATTGTCTGTAATAATAATGTGATCGACACCACTAGCAAGATGATAATCTAACATCCCCTTGATAATATCTACTTCGTCTCTTACTAGTAGTGTTAGCACTAACATCATATTTGTTAATTATGACAGAAAAAAATAGGATCACCTGAAACCAGTTGCCTACACTTATTTATCATATTTTAATCGGAGAAAATCAATTAAATCTCAACTAGTAAATACAATAATTCTTATCCTTTCACTTTTTAATATCCAATGTTATGCCCAATCTCAATGGGAAGATTCTACCTACTACCGAAACAATATATCGGAACTCGTAGCATCAGAAGTACAATTGGATTCAGATGGCAATGAAATATCTCCAATATTAGCCGTTCAATTAGTTGAAATGCCTTCAGGAGGCCCTCCAAATCAAACTAATCAGGGTTTTTATAGTTGAGATGATTTTGTAAATCAGTCTTCCCTTGTTGTGAACCAAGCAAATATCTCAAATAACAGTACAGGTATTGGCCGTGCTTACGAGGGCATAGCATTAAGTGCGGCGTTTGTTACATCCCATCCTCTACCTGGTGATAAATTTTCAGTGAATTTTAATGTCGCTGATTTTGAAGGCAAGAAGGGCGTTGGATTTCAGCAGGTTTCACCCAACTAATAAGATACTTTAAATTTTGGCTATACGAAATCAAATAACACAGATCTAATTAGGAGAGGTATTGGCGTTTTATTTTAGAGTTATATTAAATTATATTAATGTCTGCTTTGGGTCGATGGCTGCCCTCATTGAAAGAAATCAGCTAAATACCAGGATTTATTCGCCTTCGTGCCAATAGCGGACATTAACGTTTAAGCTCACCCGCCGGACGCAAGAGGTCGGGTGGAGCGCATTATTAGCAAAATCTACTTCATCGAAATTTCTTGAAGATTTTCTGTTTTATACAATTTTATCAAGGGAATTTTTTAGGCCTTTAACATCAACTCGCCAAGAGGCATCATGTAAATTTTCATTATTTATATCACTCACTTCACCTGATAAGCACGTGTAATGAAGGCCTCTAAAAAGAGCCAAAGAGTAAAATAAATTTGATATTCGATTACGCTGAACCAATTCAATTACTCGGGTTCCACTTGAGCAAAAACCAAGATTTGCCATACCAGCGCCATGCGGTGCAATTACAAATTCAGCATCCGCGAATGCTTTTACTTGATCTTCAAATCTGAGCCCTGTTAATGTTATCGGTTCGAATCCATATTTGCTTATCTCGAAAATAACCTCTTCTTCATTGAGCATAGCTCTTTTTTTTGAGTCATTCCTTGAGATGTATATTCTTCTGCCTATAGACGATCCATTAAGCCCAACATTACTTTTTAAAATGTCATAAAATTCCACCTCCTCTGGAGAAAACACCCTTCCCCAGTTTAGCAAATTTCTAGACATAACAGCTTTTCTTATTTTGATGGTACCTTTATACGGCACATTAATAATATTGGAGTCATCAATGTCAAGGTACGCCAATGACTTGCTATGGAATTCGGAAGCAAACGCATCTGAAAGCGCATGGTCAAGACAAGGAAGTATCAGTGGTTTGTCGAGATTGAAATATTTATTATATAGATGGATACTGCACAAACATTGCTGAAGCCAATGCCAATAGTTAGGCCAAGCATTGCTGTAGCCAATATAACAATTATCAACCGAAACGTAATCTTTACTTTTAGCTAATTTTCTATGCACATTATTATATAAAAGCTCAACGTCATGAACGCCATAGAAATTAACGGGCCGAATAGATATTGCCTGCTCAGTAACTTTGAGGACTGACGGAGCATCCGATTCGAATGTAGTAATTCTTTTAGATTTTACAATTCCATCATTCTCTTTAATACATCCATTAAACCCTTTAATATCATTTGTCATAGCTTTGATTTTTTGATGAGTATCATCCATTTTGACACGCAGATCATGCTTGACTGAATCCGATGGATATTTATTTACATTAGAACGCTTCAGGTAGTAATGGGGCCAACCAGAGTCTAATCCACAGAAGTCTTTTATGAGAGGACTTGGGTTTTCACCAGATGCAATTTCCATAATATCCAACAACATTATACTTTCTGGATAGCGCTCAGATAGCCTTAGTATTGATAAGTTAAGCTGATTATATCTGTCAATTATATTCGCATTTATTTTATTGGCATCGCTAGCATTTTTCTTTTCCATGGCACGATAATATGCAAAGAGCGGATCACCATAACACCATATAATAAACGGCTTAATAATGCTGAAGCTACTATATAGGTCCTCAGGTGTTTCACCATAAGTCGGCATTTCATATGTGGTGCATACAGTGTCAAAGTTACCAAGAGAAGACAATATATCACTCTCATTTTTAAATTTATAATTACTATAAATCTCATTATGTTCCTGGCAATCAAACGTTATATCGCTATTGGCCCTCTCTAAGGACCTGAATATTGTTCTAATTCCATCTTCCCTCCAACCAGAAACAATTATTAGATTCATCATCTCTTTGCGGGTTGTCGTAGATTGCTCAACTTTTGTCTTTTTAGATAATGAATAAAATGTTCTGCCCTTGGTTAGGCCATGTAACTGATAATGCAGCGCAGGCCTTGAACCAAAGAAATCATGCTTGGCAACGTCCGGATAATGTTTAAGATAGGCTTCAGCATCAAAGTCAGGAATATATATATCATCCTTGATATCATTACCGTCTTTGTGTTTAAAAATATTCATTATATTTTTCTTTTTATTATTGCCATGTTCTAGTAATTAAATTAGCCAATTATTTTATTCTCCCTCGCTAGACTATATCGAATACAGTTTGAAGAGAAAATTAATCATATCATTCTGGTTAATGTATAAGACATCGGATGAATTATAGCCTGATGTACTATTTGAGCGCATATGATTATAGTCAACGACCCACTAATCCACTATTAGATTAATGTCCGCTTTGGGTCGATGGCTGCCCTCATTGAAAGAAATCAGCTAAATACCAGGATTTATTCGCCTTCGTGCCAGAAGCAGACATTTTGTTAGCCGTTTTTTTTGTTTTTAAAGTAAGCTGTAAAACTTAATATGATTGCCACCAGAGCAATAATTGTCATTAAAGTACCTGGAATAAATTTCACATAACCGCCCAAGTCTAGGAACATGAAGTAACCTAGATCTGCTAAACCACCTACCATAGCATTCATCCATATAGCTGTATTATTGCCTCGCCAGATCAAGGCTCCCCCGATAGTTGTAACAACACCAAACCAAACTAGATTCCATCCATGTTGGTCCATAATGGCACCTAATACATCAGGGTAGTTTTCTTGTGTCAATTCAACCCCATTACCAATAGCTTGTATCCCAAAACCAGCATCGCCGTTAATTATCATTACCCCAAATAATACGTGGACTACTCCCCAGATAACCCATAGAACAGCTGAAGATTTTAATAAAACCGAATTTTTCATTTGATGAGTCCTTATTTAGTTATTTGTATAGCCAACGCTTTATTATACAAACCCTTTCTTGAGGGTTATGTCTGTTATGGGTCGATAGGCGACCATTTATATTTAAAATTGCTATTTATTATAATACTGTCTGTTTTTGGGTTGATAGCGGACATTTCAAGCGACACTGACCCTTTTAATTTTGGTGCTCTTTCGCGACATACCAGCGTTCAGGTTAGACTTTCCGCGCCTTCACGCCGCGTCCTTTTATCTTGCCTTGCTCGAAATGCTTCAGCACCTTCTTTTGCTGCGCGGATCTAACCGCGACGAAACTCGCCATATCGAGAATCTCTATCTTCCCGACGTCGCTACCGACCAGTCCGGCATCGCCGGTGAGGGCGCCTAAAATATCACCGGGTCGAAGTTTGTTCTTGCGCCCGGAGTTAAATTCTATGGTCACCATCGGGGCATAGAGCTTGTAGTTTGGGCGTCGATCCAATGATGCTAAGACATCACAAATACAAGGCTTACTCTGATATTCCTCAATTTCATTGATTCGTCTCTGCTCGGAGCTAGTAAATATACTTACGGCTCGGCCAGATTGCCCCGCACGACCTGTTCGCCCAATTCTATGAACGTATATTTCGGGATCATGGGGAAGTTCGTAATTAATAATGAGCGGTAGGTCGGCAATATCGATACCGCGAGCGGCGACATCTGTGGCGACCAGCACTGGACAGCTTTGATTGCGAAATTGTGCCAGCACCTTGTCTCTCGTTCGTTGGTCAAAATCGCCGTGGAGTGCCAGGGAATGAATTTTATTGTCGTTGAGTAAGTTGGCAACCTCATTGCATTGCTGTTTCGTGTGGCAGAATACGAGTGCCGCCGACGGTTGATAATGCTCAAATAGCGCAATCAATGTGTTGTTCCTTTCGTGTTTCTTAACTTCGTAAAACAGCTGATCAATTACGTCGGTATGATGCTCGGTATCAACGCTGATTTCTTGAGCTGACCGTTGTACCGATGCACTCATTGTTCGAATTACGTCGGGGTAGGTGGCAGAGAATAAAAGCGTTTGGCGATCCTTGGGCGTTTGTCGAATAATCTGTTCGATATCTTCGGCAAAGCCCATATCAAGCATCCGATCTGCTTCATCTAGCACCAGGGTGGTGAGTGTGCGTAATTTCAATGTGCCGCGTGAGATATGGTCGAGGATTCTGCCGGGTGTACCCACAACAATATGGGCGCCGTTAGCCAGGCTATTTTTTTGCGGGCCAAATGGTTTGCCACCACACAGCAGGACGATCTTGATATTTGGTATCGCTCTGGCAAGACGACGGACTTCTGTAGCGACTTGATCAGCTAGTTCCCGCGTCGGGCACATAATGAGGGATTGGATCGAGAGGTCTTCAACTTTTATCTTCTCTAACAGACCAATGCCAAATGCTGCTGTTTTACCACTGCCGGTTTTAGCTTGGGCAATCACGTCTTTGCCTTCTAGAATCGCCGGTAAACTGGCGGCCTGAATAGGCGTCATTTCTGTGTATCCGAGCTGAGTCAGGTTTTGTAGCTGTGGGTCGGATATCCGTAGTTTGCTAAACGATTGGCTCATGGCATTTTGATTGACAGATTAGGGGGTGCATTAGACACTCAGACTCCAATAACGGAAAGAACTCTCAGCGTGTATAGGAAGTATAAAAGCCCTTATCTGAATAAGCTATCTCTATATAGCCAAGAAAAAACCATGAAATCAGCCAAGTTAGCTTATATCCACTTTGGGCAGTCGTTACCGACCATGGGACAAAAAATGAATACTATCTGATTATCCTGTGTACCAGCCTAGCTTATATCCCCATCGGCCCCAACCAAATTGTCTACCCAGTCCCCAGTAGAAAAGGAAATAAGTACCGCCAGCAATTAAGGCCAGACCACTGATCATCTGGAATTTGTAAGGCTTACTGGCTGCAAGCGCGCTGATCCTGTGACCTGCCAGCCAGACGACCATTAATAATAACAACACCATGATCGCAATCTGTCCGAGTCCTTGTATCATCATAACGCCAGAGCCATACAATGGGTTCTTGGCGCTGGCAGCGTAAACCAGGAAATCACGGAACAAAGGGTAGGGCCTTCCTACTGTAAACATACCTACCATGGCACCGAGTAAGACTGCCTTAACGTTAATCATATTAAAAAAATCCCGGGTAGTTTGGGATACGCCATTTTTAATTCGATCCAAAAAACCCATCTCGAGTATTCCCCAGAACAACATGGCGAATCCAAGCGCGGTAAAGACTGCAAAGGACTGAGCATAACGGACTTCAACAGCATTGACATGTTCGATACCAACAGGTCCCAAAAATCCGATATACAAGCCATAAATTCCGGTGATTAAAACGACCGGTGCAGTAAATGCTCCCAGGGTTTTCCAGATAGAAGTTGGGCCGGAACCAGTTGAACAGGCCATGCCAGGCATCATGGCAAAAATGACACAATTACATGCGGTAAATGTGGCGGCTAGTCCGGCGATGGCGGCAAAGATAATTCCGAACCCACCACCTCGCGTATCGTATTGATCAGCCAGATCGCCTGTACTGCCTATGGTGCCACCGGCAATGATATCCCTGCCAAAACCATCAGCGATACCACGATTCCAGAATCCTGCGATTAATATCGCAATTAAAATCGTAACAATGGTATACCAGATCCGTTTTTTAGCGTTATAAGCATCTTCAAAGGACATGGTGTTTTCCATGAGTTTCTCCTTTCTGGGGATAATATTGTCGTTTGATAATACTTACCTTGCCAATAATAATTAAATGTCGCAAGGTGAAATTAATTTAATAGGGTGGCATTAAGCAGTTGAGGCCTAATAGTCGTTACTCTATATTAAAATTAGTGTTCAAATTCAGAGGGTGAGCTATGCGTACGGTGATATATCTATTCTTATTACTCATTGGCAATATTGCATTGCCACATAATTCCTGGGCTCAGGATTATACCCTGGATGACTGGATGTCCATTTCTTCTGTCAATGCATTTGAGTGGTCACTAGATGGTCAATATATTTATTACACCAGTAATGCGGCACCATCAGGCACCTATAATATTTTTAGAATATCATCCGATGGCGGTCGTCCCATGCAATTGGGCGAGGATGAAGTCAATGTCAGGCCGGAGCGCCGTGAGCAACTCACTCTCTCTCCTGATGGAAAGAATATATTTTTCTCAGCTGCCAGTTACTTTTCCGCATACCTGAATATATACCGTATGCCGGCAACAGGTGGCATAGCAGAAGCACTGACTTATAACGACGGTATGATTCAGACCAGTCCTAGCGTCTCACCCGATAATCAAACCTTGGCTTTTTTTGCGCGGACTTCATCGGGAGCGAAGTTATATACGCTGGATTTAACTAATAAAACAGCCTGGCCGAGACAACTGTTACCTGGTGAAGGAACTGAACTATTTCCGGTCTGGTCATCAAAGGGGGATCTCGCATTTCAACGACGTGGTGATATTTGGGTCAAACCAGCTGAAGATCAGGATCCATTTCGGCCAATTGATCCTGCCTATGGTGGCGGAAATTCAGGTATTGCCTGGTCACCGGACGGAGGTCGTATTGCATTTACCAATTCACGAAGCGGATATTCCCAGATAGGTGTGGTAGATATTGATACCGATAATGTCATCACAATTACCAATACCCCGGTTGGGCATGGTCAGATAAATTGGTCACCAGATGGTCGTTGGCTGGTCTATGTAAAATCGGATGACATTGGTATGAGTAATGATATCGTTATCGCCAGCGCGGATGGTTCCGGCCACCAAAGGGTATTGACCACTGAAAAGGGTAAGCGCTTTGAGCCAAAATTCTCACCAGACGGCAAATTCATAGCATATATTGAAAGTAATTCTGTCCGGTCCCGAGATATTTGGAAAGTCTCAGTGGATGGTGGTGTCCCCGAGCAAGTAACCAATTCTATGGGGATGGTAGATCCTGCTGATTTGACTGAAGCTCAGGAAATTTTCTATCAGGCAAGAGATACTCTGCGTATCCCGGGATTATTATGGTTGCCTCCAGATTTTGATGCATCAAAAAAATACCCGGTTATTGTAAGGTTGCATGGACACCCTGGGCAATGGAATCATGATTTTCGGATGATGACGCAGTATTTTGTAAACAAGGGTTTTGTCGTTGTTGCACCTAATCCCCGTGGCAGTGCAGGCTTTGGTCAGGGATTTCATGATTTGCATATTGCCGACTGGGGAGGCGAGGAGTTTTATGATGTTATGGGTGTCGTCAAGTTTCTTGAAACCCTGGGATACGCCGATACAAACAACATGGCTACCTGGGGAGGCAGTGGTGGTGGATTTATGAGCATGACCATTGCTACGAAGGCACCAAAAGTTTTCAAGGCACAAATCATTCGTGCGCCAGTGGTAGGCTGGAAAGTCCTGGTCGATGAACGACATGACGCCACCGGCAGGGCATGGACGGCAACCAGGACACCATCAAGGTCTCGATCTGATATGGGAGGTTCTTACGAGGAGATCCCGGAAGAGTATGATTTACGGTCTCCTATCAATTTTGTTGAGGCAGTCCATGTTCCGCAACTTTTATTTCATGGATTACGGGACACGAATGTCCTGCCACGTCAGTCACGAATGTGGATTGATCGTATGCATGAGCTGGGGAAGGAAGACCTTATCGAGTTTATTTCCTACCCGGATGAAGACCATAGTCTCAGACGTTATAAGTCAACCGTGCGCGACAGGTTGGCTCGAATGACACTATTCTTATCAGAAAAACTGAATCTCCCTGAGCTGAAATAAATAAAGCGGACAGGGTATGTCCGCCTTCATAAACTCATATATGGTGAAGCTTAGTGACCAGAACGGCGCATATGTCCTATTGCCTGTTCCATATGTTTGGCAGAAACTTTTTCATGTCCCATTTCTGCATGTTCTACCGCCTGATTTAAATGACTGATTGCTTCGGTCATGTGTTTATGAGCGGCGGCATGTTCCTGTTCTGCCATCTTTGCATGTTCCAGGCTTTCTCTTGCGTGCTCCAAGGCCATTTTGGCATGACCATCTTCTCCATGGGCTTGCGCCATTCCAGCGTGGACCATGGCCTCTGAAGTATGGCCTGAATCGGCAGCAAAAATCGTTGGGCTACTAAAAATTAAAGACAAACAGCAACAGTGTAGTATCGTTTTTAACATCATAACCAGCCTCCTTATTTATCATTAAAAGAGAAATAATTTAATTCTGATAACTAGTATATATTTGGCAGGTCAATTTGGACTTTGATCTAAATCATGCAATCTAACCAGCGCTTGAGCATACAACCATCGCTATTCGAAATAACAAATACTACTGATGTTGTAGATTAGGAAAGTAGCTTGATGATATTGGTAATGCCTGCCCAGGCAAAAAATAGCAGGACGGCTATCAGGCTAATGATAGCGCCAGGACCATATTTGAATTTTTCGCCTATCCATTTTGCTCGTCCATTGAGTAACAACAAACCAATCGCCAGCAATGGAAAAAAGAATGCACCGGTTACAGCATATAACTTCTGGGCTTGTTGAAAACTGGTGAATAGTCCCAGCATCGGGACAAAGGCAATAATCATAAGGTATCTTCGATAGATAGGTGATGTTGTATCAACCTTGAACGTATGGTCACGTTCAGCAATGTCAGAAGCTGGCATGGTGGCCATTAACCAGGTGTCAGTAAAAATGTAGGGTATGGATTGCCAGACACCGAGTAGGCTACTGAACACCGCGCCAAAGGCGCCAATCAAAAACAGCCATTTCCCTGCTGGACCGATTTCCTGGCCCAATTGATTTGAAAGATTGATCAGTAGACCTGCACCACCGCCTTGAATGGTGACATTACTGCCTATAATGACCATTGAAATACCAAACAGGGCCGTCATAAAATAGCCGACAGCAAGGTCTATTTGACAGGTGGGAAGATCATCACTAGTGGTACGACCTTCTTCTCGTATCCAGTAACCATAACTCAAAACGGTCACTGTCCCACCGACACCGCCAATTAGTGCAATGGTCCAGGTCAGCCCCTCTCCTGTCATGTCTGGAATGGTCGGTATGAATAAGCCCTTGAATACTAATTCTGTTCCTGGCCACATCAGTGCTGCGGTTAAAATGACACAGATAAACATGATAGCAATACAAACATGGGTGATCTTTTCAAACAATTCATATCCACCCTTGTAGACGAGGCCAAACCCAACAATGCTGATTAAAATACCAAAAAATATTTTTCCTGTGACAGCATCATCAAATATCGGAAACATGGCATGTAAGGTCACACCGTTAGCGCTCATCATTGCAGTCCCGATAAAGTAAGTGAACATTAATAGATAGGGCAGAAAAATTAACGCTATTATTTTTCCAAAATGGATGGTCAATCCTTCAAGTAAGGTTGATCCTGTTGCAAGCTGCCAGCGAGCAATACCCTCAGTCACTACATATTTGAGAAATGCCCCAACGATAACGGCCCATAATATGGCAGTCCCCAGAATACTGCCCGCAAAACTACCAGTAGCCAGGTCTCCTGCACCAACGCCAGTCGCAGCGGTAAGCATGCCCGGGCTGATAACGATGAAAAACTGTCTTAACTTATTCATTATTAAATCATTCGAATGCACAGATGAAGAATACGTAGGATATCATACTGCACAGTATCCGAAATTAAATATAGATATCGTGGAGTCAATATTCAGAAACACTCGATAGTATTGGAAAGATACAATACTTGATCCAGATCATTAATGTAGTGTGTCAATTTACATAGGATGTCTCTGTAAATATAGAGGTGTCAATATGAAAATGCCCATAATGGACAGGTTACATGCCGATCACATAAATTATGCAAAACTCTTAAACCTGATGGAGACATTGCTGGCGAATCAGAAGAAAGGCAGTGATGAAGGTTATTTCGAACTTTATTTAATCATGAAATACATGACGAATTATCCGGATATTTTTCATCATCCTTACGAAGATATCATTTTCGAAGAGCTTGAAATGATGCCGGATGTTGATATGAATGAGATTGAAAAACTAAAAGCCGAACATAAGAAAATCTATGATGTGTCTAAGGCATTACTTGATGAACTGGACGCGGTGGTAAATGACCATATCGTTGAAAAAGACAGGATTCAAAACCTGGCTGAAATCTATACGAGTTCATTGAGAGATCATATGAACACCGAGGAAGCAAAGGTGTTTCCTATGATCAATGACAAGATGACTCAGGCGTCATGGGACAAGATCAGTAATAGCCTTAAACAGGTTAATGACCCTATTTTTGATGGGCCAGCATCTGATGAGTATAAATCGGTATTTGGGCAGCTTGTGGATGAAGGTTAGTATTATATGAAAGGTCTTGGTTTGTCGAAAGATACAGGGACGAATTCCCGATTGGGTGCGGCAGCCATTTTTCTAAATATGATGACAAGGCAATTTGGCTGCATGACCTGAAACCGGCATTTGGCAAAGAGAAATTCTTTTTCGAAGCATAAGTGAACAACAGGTGATGGGTAAGGAGAAAGTAGTGAGGTATTAAATCTTAATATCGTTAAGTAGATATCTCCTCACACCTAACGCCTCCCTTTTATTCAACCCCAATCTCGTCCGTCTTTGCCTTGTCTATATACCAGTCTCTGGCTTCTTTGAGTAATAAGCCTTCTGCATAGAGATCATTTACAACTCCAGTAACACATGCGGCGTAGCGCTCTCGTGTCAGGCGTTCATAGGGTTTTAATATCCCGGTCGTTTCTCCTTCACGGTATCTAATATGCCAGGCTTGTTCTATGGACGGTCGTGTCATCCGATGATTACTTTCGGTCATGTCCACTAGGTAACCAAAACGGTCCAGGGGTTCCAGCCATTCATCATTGAACCCGGCGGGTCTGGTCTGGCGTTCATTGATCTGTGGTGCAGGAAACGTCAGGTAAGGGATAAACAGGGCTGGGCTGGAGCCGACAGCGGTGCCATCTGGCCTGTTCATATAGGGTCGAAATATGCCTCTTGGACAGGCGGTTTCAGGTAATTGAATTGCTGGACCGGCTTTTGGATCCAGGTCCCAGACATCTCTGGCATCCACCCGTGTTTCAGGTGGTTTTTTATCATGCAATACCCAGTCAACCAGGGTCTGTTCCAGTTTGATCGCAACGCTCCCAATATCCACCATGTCTTTTGCCAGTTCCGGATATTTAAATGCTTCAGCAGAGGCATCAGAATGACTAGTACCGGCAATTTCATAAGATTTCCATTGATCTCCCAATCCTTTTTCAATATTGATTCGGGCATTTTCTCGTTTGTATTGAAAATAGGTAGCAGGGACACGTTCAAATAAGCGGGGTACTGTTGAGGTATTCCCACCCGCATAGGCGCCGTGAATGATTTCGATTACAGGCGCCATGAACTTCATCTGTTCGCCTGCAAACACAAGGTAATCTGTGTCGCTGGGGTTTAAACGAAACGAACCCAACTCGTCCACGACTTCAGCTTCCCAAAAATACGCTGTAGCACCTCGGCCGCCGGCAGAGTCATCCAGGTAGAAACCATGGAAAAGTTGATCACCGTCATGATCGGTATTCATGCCACGGATTAGCAAAAAGCTTCGGCCCATGGCACCACCGGCAGAGTGGCCCCGGTAGAAAACTTTATCTGGCCGCTTTCCAAGTTGCTGTTCAATATAGTTGCGGCTGATCACGGTATAATCACGAATCACACCCAAATTATCGTTAAATCCCATGCCTAATTTTCCAGGACCGCCTAGTTCAGTCCCATCATCAAGCACAACGGTATTGGCCACAGCCATCGAGGCTTCATCCGTAATGGCAGCATCACGGCGCGTCCAAACGACGGCAAAACCCATGTCCATCAATGCACCGGCGGATTCACTGGTTTCTGTGTAGCGGTTAAATTCGCCATCTTTTCTGGGGTGGAAAAGAAGAGGAGGGAATCGCCCTGCGCCATGGACCAGCACCCACATATGGCCATTCCAGTCTTGCCGATTCTGGGGGATTAATATCTCAACACTGGCCGGGGTTTCATCACTGTAATTAAAATAACCAATGCCGGGGATAAAAGGTCCCATGGTTCCCTGTGTTTGCCAGATAAAGGCATGATCGGCAAAAGTGTTTTCTCGCCCTTCGCCAGGGACACCTGTACCCAGTGGGGGTATAGACAGGGTCCGTTGCGGGGCGTATCCAAAGACAGTACCACTGATTGCGATGGTAACTTGTCTGTAAGGGATACCTTTCGCATTGTGAATAATTTTATCTGAGACGATACGACATTCCGTAGGACCAACTAGCCGTTGTTCTACATCTCCAGGTGCGGGTCCTGCTATTGCATCTGGCCAATCACTGACAGGGGTCTGGAAAGGGGCCATATACTGGTCAAGGAGTGGACAATCTTGTTGGGCAGATACAGTACTGCCAAATAGCGCGATGATGAAGCTGATTTTAAATAATATATTGGTGTAATTTATTCGCGTGTACGAATTAAACATATGCGAAACCCTCCCCGTAAAAAAATGAGTGTCTACAATGGGCATAAGAATGTCAACGCTTAGAGCGTGCAATACTGATATATTGATTTTATCGGGCAAATGGTAGGCTTTGATTTATGTTAGAAAATAAACCAGTAGTCGCTGAACTTAAAAATATTCTTCGAAATCAGGACAGTCACTGGGTGGGTGACGGTTTTCCGGTTCGCACCTTGTTTTTTTATGAAGTTCAGGGACAGGAGCTCAGTCCATTTTTGTTGTTAGACTATGCGGGACCAAGGGAGTTTCCTCCCACCGAAGCCAAGTTAGGCGTGGGACCACACCCCCATCGTGGTTTTGAAACGGTGACCATTGTATATTCAGGCGAGGTGGAACATCGGGACTCATCCGGTGGGGGCGGGAAGATCGGGCCGGGAGATGTTCAATGGATGACGGCCGCGTCGGGTCTGGTGCATGAGGAATTTCACAGCAGGGACTTTGCCAGTAAAGGCGGTCTGTTTGAAATGGTCCAGTTATGGGTAAACTTGCCAGCAAAAGATAAAATGGTTGCACCTCGATATCAGGGCATTGTTTCCTCAGATATTCCTTCAGTAGAACTCGATGGCGGTGCTTGTAGTGTCAGAGTGATTGCGGGCGAATATCGAGACGTAAAAGGTCCTGCGATGACATATAGCCCTGTCAACGTATTGAGCTTGCAATTGAAGGAAAATAAACCGGTTGAAATTGAAGTTAGCGAGGGTTTTACTCGTTTACTGGTGGTATTGAAGGGACAGATCACGGTTAATGACAGTGATGTAATCGATGGCGCGCAAGTCGGATTATTTGAACGCACTGGAAATACCATTCAGCTTCAAGCAAGCACCGACGCGGTCGCCTTGCTATTGTCCGGTCAGCCCTTAGATGAACCTGTAGTCGGCTATGGCCCTTTTGTCATGAATTCCACTTTGGAAATCCATGAAGCATTAAATGATTATAAAAATGGCAAAATGGGTCAGTTATCTTAAGTAGCCTACATTAAGAATATAGGACACATAGATGAAAAGACGGGAAGATGTCTATTAGCACTATCTTTTTCTCGGTTAAATTCCTGACAGCCCTGACCGTCTATGCCATCTTGATAACGATATTTTTGCCATTACAGGCTCGTGTATACGAAAAGTTAGAGCACTCAGCGCTACAATGGAAGTGGGAGCATATTGCCATCCCCCTGGCTCAGGCGGCCATGATGATGGTCTTTATTTTATTGGCTTATCCAGTCATTTATGGCATCGAGAATGCCCCTGAAATTTCAATACTATTATTGCAGGATGATCTGCGTATCGATTATCTTGTTAATTTGATATTCATGACCAGCCTGCTATTTCCATTAATTCCAGTGCTGGGAAACTGGCATGAATTGGTCTTGCCCTTACAAGGTATTGCTGCAAGTGCCCTGATCTTTTCATGGTTAGCTCAAGGAGTTGGCCTGACCGAATTTAGTTACTGGCCCGGATGGGAAATTGTTATTGCCTGCTTGTTTCTGGGAGTCTTTACTCACTGGGTGGGAGTTCAAATCTCACAATTTGTTGGGCATAAACTCGACGAGGCATTCAACGTAGTGGATTCTGGAGAACTTTTTTCTCGAGGTTTGATATTGTTATTACAAAGTCCAGTGATTCTCTTGTTTAGTTCTAGCCTGGGTAAGCAATTGCAATAATTACAGGCTTATTTTTTTCCTCGTAATGCTGCTTCAAACGCAAGTTTTCCCCATACACTAGCTACGTCAGGATCCTCATAGATTTCTTCTGGTGCCTGATAGTAGGACATTTTTATGGGCTTGCCTTTTTTAGTGTAGACAAACGGTGATAGTTTTTTTTCTTCAAATTGATTTAGAGTGATTTTATCTACTTTTAGATAGAGTTCATCATCGGCCACCAGTGCAAACATTAAGCCATCCAGATAGATACCATACCCGCCAAACATCTTACGGACTGTGACTACCCCCAGAGCTTGAAATACCTCCTTGAGGTATTCAGTAAAATCGGACACCTGTGATATGGCTTAAAATTATTTTAATGCTGCTGCAATGGCATCATGCATGGCATTTTTAACATCAACATCAGGCGTATCTGGAATTCGGCGAAATACTACCTTGTTGTGTTTGTCGATAACGAACACATTGGGTGTGCCACGGACACCATAATCATCCATGGTGGGATCTGCATCCATAATGAGGCCAAAGCTATAGCGTTTATCCTGCATATGTTGTTTGGGATCGCTGGTTTCATTAATATTCATTGCATAAAACACCACATCATCATTACCTTTGTATTCATCAGCTACTTTTTGTAGATGCGGCATTAAACTGGCGCAATACGGGCACCAGCTTGCCCAGTAAATCAATACAGCAACCTTGTTGTCTGAGTCCTGATAAAAATTAATGTCTTCGTCATATCCATTTTTTAACTGCCAGTTAGGCGCAATTTCGCCTATATCAAGTGCTTGCACATTGAATAAGAAAAAAAATGGTAGAGTTGAAAAAAAGAATAGCGAGTTTTTTAATCATTTTGTCCTCACTGAATAAATAGTTTTGATCATCATTGGTTTTATGAATACTTAAAATATCCCCTGGCAAATAATCATAATAATTCCCATCACAAGAATATAGGCGCCTTCAATCACAACTGCCACATTACTTTTCTGCGCATATTTACCATTACTCATAATCAACAATATAATTGTTACAAAAACCAGAATTATTGTTAGCAATGCATCGTGTGCGGCGGTTATACCCACCAGCCAGGCGAGACAAAATGTCCCCAATGCTTGTAATACCATGGCTAATACAGGCATTTTACTACCGTCAACCAATGAAACCCCAACACCTTCCGCCCACTTTTTACCAAATACCCCTGGGCTATACCATACCCACCCCAGCAAAAAAGAGAGTATGAAACTGACTACGACAGCGATCCAGCTGACTCCACTGGTAAGTTCGTTCATATGAATCTCCTCTTGTATTTAAAACTTCACTCTGGATAGTTCGAGTGAATTAAATATATAGTTTCGATAAATAAAGATTTTTTAGCGAAACGAAAGATAATTTCTTCACTTTCCGGGTCAATTATTGATCATAAATCAACCCATGTTTCTTGCTGTATTGATTACACAACTACAGTATGAAGGTGATATTTTCCAGCGGTAGGTCGCGGTCAATCAGATTGACCTGTTTAATGGCAATTTTCCATTCATCCTCATCTTGATGCAGGCGGTATAAGCACCGGCAGGAGAAGGTACGTGGGCTGGAGAGGCCTTGCTGTATAAATTGATGGTCACCCGGACGCATCTCGCTTATCAATGCGTTACAGCGAACAATCACTTCCGTTGGTATTTCAGTCTCTTCAACTTCAACATTACTAATAAAATGAATGGTACGTGAAGGTGGGTCCTGGGCCAGGTGTTTGTTTCTGAGTTGATAGATTCTTTTTTCCCGCTGTCGACTATCATCAAAAATGATAGAAGTTTCTATGTCTGGATCAGAAGATTCATCACTAGGCACCCAGTATATCCCATCGGTAGTGAATAGCTTTAACCAATCTTCAAGCTGGTCTTCATCGATTAGCCTGGATTCCTTGTATAAAAAATCTTCCGCTTCATGTCGAGATAATAGGGGGAGTATCGTCATGTCATTTGCTTTAACCATTCACGGTACAAGGAACGTTGGGGTAGTTCGTCCATGTCTTGACCACTCCATTCATAGTCTCGTTCTGATTTTTCGCGATGGATACCTCGACCGAAGCGTAACCAGGCCATATGCCCACTGGAGAGGCCTGTTTGTGTCCTGGCGTAGATTTCTACATCGTCTGCATTGACCATTCCTGACACCGGAGAACCAGAAGAAATGGAGACTTCTTTAAATAATCGGGTTCGAATTGCCGTATTGACTTCATCGGATGTGCCTATCAATTCAATAGGGAATTCATAGATTATAGTTTTATCTACGGCAACTGGTTGAATAATTCGAAGTTTGAATTCCATAAGCTGGATATTAGGAAAGATGGTGATATGGCGGCGGAAAAACATTTCTTCCGCATATTCATCACCGTATTTATCTTTCAAGTCCTGTTGAAAATTATCAAAAGTAGATTTCAGTTCAGGTGGTATGTCACCTCGCGGCCTTTCTAGTATCCCATGACCGCCGGCAAAAGCTCTGGTACAGCCAGGCCAACCCACATTGGGGTTATACTCACCAAATTCTGTGAGAGTCTTTAATGCCGACACATGAACATAACGTGCATGCCAGCCATCGGTGGAATTTTCTAGCTGGAATTTCCAGTTTCCCTGATAAAGGGCACGCCAGGGCTTAAGGACACGTACATGGCCATCCAGGGCATGGTCAAACCAGAAATCCACATATTTTTTCAACGGGCCCATATGGGATTCAAAACTTTTTACATCTGGATTAAAGCTGGCGAATATCATGCCGCGGTAATTGGTAACATGATCGGCAGAAACTAAACCCTTAATATCTTTACCCCAGTCTTTAGGGAAATTATCTCGATCCGTAATATTATTTAATGTGCCGTCTCGCTTGTAAGACCAGCCGTGATACGGGCAGACAAAGAATCGGGTATTTCCTCTTTCTTCCCTGCATACCACGGTACCACGGTGCCGGCAGGCATTGACATTGACATATACTTTAGCATCATCACCACGGCTGACTATGACTGGAACACGACCCACTGCGGAGGTTCGAAAATCTCCGGCATTGGGTATTTCGCTTTCATGGGCGACATAACACCAACCAGATTCAAACAACTCTTGCATTTCCAGATTGAAGATATCTGGATCTGTGTAAATACTGGAATGAACCCGGAAGTCATCTTCGGATTCCTGTATTAGTGTTTCTGGTTTAAGAGCTTCAGTGTTCATCAATGATTAATGTACTCTGATTAATAATATATTGGAAAATATTTAATCAAGGGTCATGTTTTTTCATACTGGTGACCATGGGAACAAACATGTCTTCAATGGCGACCTTCTCAGCCAGGAATTTTTGATCATGTAAATAGGTGATCAGTGCCTCCAGGGTAGGGCGGTTTTGTTCCAGCCCATAGGCAAAGGGATCACCACCAAATACTTCGTCCATCTCGTCTATGTCCGCAAACAACCAGGGCAGGGCATAACGCATGGTACCAGAGAATCGCATTTCTTCGAGGCACAAGGCCTTGGCCTCGACGAAGGCCTTGTATACACTTTCGGCCACCCAGGGTTGGTTTTTATAGAGCTCTTCATTGATGACCAGAGTATGCATGATGGGGAAGATGCCGGTCTTTTTGAAATAGGCTTTTTCCTCGTCTCGATAGTTGGGAAAGAGTCTTCCAACGTCATCACTGGTGTCCAGTGAATCGGGTTTACGGGCGCCGATCATGGCATCTATTTCACCAGCGGCCAGCATATCATTTAATGACTTCTCTGGACCGATAAACTGAATGTCGATTTCCCTGTCTGGTCTCAGGTCCAGTACATCGGGTTCCCTCGGTACATTAGCACCACCTTCATACCAGTGTATGGTGTCCATATCCACACCGTATTCATGTTGCAATATTCCTCGGATCCAGATAGCGGCTGTTTGCCGGTATTCGGGGACTCCAATTTTTTTACCTTCCAGATCCCTGGGTGACTTGATCCCGGAGTTCTTGTTAATGAAAATAAATCCATGTCTGAATACCCTGGATGGGAAAACCGGTAAGGCGATAAATGGAAATTCATTTTTTGCTCTCAAGGTGAGATACATGGAGGTCGACATTTCGGAGAAATCAAATGCATTATGTTTGACCATGCGTGCAAAGACTTCCGGTGGTGACTTGATAGGGACATAAGTGAGATCGATGCCTTCAGGTTGGACAATACCACTGCGCAATGCTTCGGTACGGTCATATGGACCACATCCAACGCTTAACTTGAGATTGGGCATGAAAGATAACTCCTGTATTTAGTTTTTATGGTGAAATTCAGCTGTGATGAATCAAGAATACTAAAGGCAATATTTATCTGCAAGCGGCCAGATTTATGGTAAATATTTACTCTAGCATTACTGGTTTATTTCAGTCAGGTATTTTTTTGCGCCAGGATGCATAGGTATTGCAAGGTCACGCATAAGATCAGTCTGGTCCATATCCTTCAAATAAGGAGAAATTAACCTTAACTCTTCCAGGTTTTCAAACACACTCTTGGTGGCAAAATAGGCAATATCTTCTGTAGTTTGATTATTCGTTATCAATACGATGGGAGAGGAAATAGTAATGATGTCCTGTTCAGCTCCTTTGTAAGTTCCCGCAGCAATAATTGCACGGCTTAGTCCCAGGTTGTTAGCAGATAATGTCTGAATTTTATCTTCAGGCAGGCTTAAAAATTTTATGTCTATAGACAGGCTAAGATCGGATAACACAGCAAATGGTGCTGGCGAGGTCCAGAATAATGCATCCAGACGCCCATCTTTCATTTGTACAACTGAATCTGAAAATGACAGGTTCTGCACACTACTCATATCGTCATAACTCATACCATAGGCATCGAGGATACGTCGTGCAATATCTTCTGTTAACAGCCCCTTGGTACCAACATTAATTCGTTTTCCCACAAGGTCATCAATTGTATTCACACCCGCATCAGCAAGCACAATAATATGTGTCTTATGTGGAAACAGGGAAAGAAGATAGCTGATGTTTGATATGCTGTTTTTAAATGGTGGGTTGCCGGCGATGGCATCGATTACGGATGATGCCTGGGAAAAACCTATCTGAGCCATCCCATTGTCTATCCCGATGACATTGGAGATGCCACCGCCAGGCAGGATACTGACATTTGCCAGGTCTGGCATTTCCCGCTTCATAATCTGTGTTATGCCCACTGCAAGGGGATACCAGGCCCCTGATTGTTCAGCGGCCATAAATCGAAGTTCCGTTTGATTATTAGCGGACTCATTACTACAGGCTGTGAGGAAGGCAAATAATAAACTAAATATTATCCTTTTAAAGGCAGATGAAAATTTAGGTGTTAAAAACGAGCACATAGGATTTTTAATATACAGAAATTTCAAAGAAAATCATTTATATTGATTTGTTATATTATTTATTCAGGCTGATCTTGCAGCTAAGTTTTATTTCAAATATCAGGATTATATTAGAGATGTTTTTTTCATGCATTCGATGCCTTGCATTAATTTTGTTCCTCTCCATTGACGACTAATCAAAAAGCCTATTTGTCATTGACCCTGGGTGCATTGGGGATCTCCCTGGCTCCAATCTTTGTAAGACTAAGTGAATTGGCACCGAGTGCCACTGCATTTTACCGTGTCATTTTATGTGTGCCGGTATTATTTATCTGGATCGCAGTTACAGATAGAACATCGCCACTTTCATTAAGAATTAAATTTAACAAACGTGATGTATTATTCCTTTCATTGCCCGGAATCTTTTTTGCCGGCGACTTAGGTTTTTGGCATTGGTCCATTATTTATACTACCGTTGCGAATGCCACACTATTTGCCAACTTTGCTCCCATATTTGTAACACTAGCCGCGTTTTTTCTTTTTCATGAACGGTTTAGTCGCTTGTTTATACTTTCGCTAATTATATCCACCGTAGGAATGATCATACTTATGGGTACTAGTGCAGGCGCTGGTGGAAATTATCTTTTAGGAGACGCTCTGGGTGTGATGGCGGCAGTATTTTACGCAGCTTATTTATCATCAGTGGGCAAGCTCAGGGGAACGCACGGCACCATTTTGATTATGTTCTGGAGTTCACTTTCGGCTGCTTTGATTTTACTTCCTGTTAGCCTGTTATCCGGGGATGTTTTGATACCACAAACATCCACTGGCTGGATAATTTTATTCGCACTAGCATGGATATCACATATTGGTGGCCAGGGTCTGATCGCTTATGCACTGGCGCATTTATCTACTGCTTATTCTTCCGTCAGTCTGCTGGTACAACCTGTCGCAGCAGCTGGTATGGCATGGATTTTATTTTCAGAGGTTCTCACAGAGTTACAAATAGCAGGAGGGGTTGTGGTTTTATTCGGAATATATCTGGCCAGGCGAGCGTCAACTTGAATCCCCCGGGGAAAAGAAAGCAACATACTTCCTGAAAAAAACGAAATAGTGTGTTAAAACAATTAAAATCCGCTTGATAAATTGCTTTTCACATGACGTGTATAGGATAAAAATATATAATAAAAACTAGCAGTTATATTACATTTCCTGATAATAAAAATGAGTGTAGGGAAATGATTCAATCAATATAATTAAAAAATATATTAAACAGATAGGGAGAATGTTTAATGCGAAAGCCTCGTAAATATGATGACATACCGGGCACCTATGTTTTTGATTTTGAACGATCCCATCGTGGTTATCATTTAAATATGTTCTGTATGTCATTACTCAAAGAGAATAATAGAAAAGAGTTTCTCGCAGATGAAATGGCCTATCTGAAAAAATACCCTATGACTGATGAACAACGTCAGGCGGTGCTTGATAGAGATTGGCTGGGAATGATCAAACTCGGCGGAAATATTTATTATACATCTAAAATTGGTGCAACCCTGGGGCATTCATTTCAGTATATCGCCGGTGAAATGTGCGGGATGAAGCAGGAAGACTATGCCCAAATGATGATTAATGGTGGTCGTGCACCAGAAGGTAACCGCAGTATCTCGGAGAATAGTGATGGCTAAAATACTCGCAGGGGTTGGAACATCTCATGTGCCTGCCATTGGTGCCGCATTGGATCTGGGGAAATCAGAAGAGCCATACTGGAAACCCATTTTTGATGGTTATGAAAAATCCAAACAATGGTTAGCGGAGACTAATCCCGATGTGGTCATCCTCGTTTATAACGATCATGGTACTGCCTTTGGACTGGACGTTGTGCCAACGTTTTCATTGGGGGTGACAGATCTCTATCCTCCTGCAGATGAAGGTTGGGGGCCTAGACCAGTACCGGATGTTCATGGTCATCTTGAGTTGTCAAGACACCTGGCTGAATCATTAATTTTTGATGAATTTGATCTAACTATAATTAATGAAATGGCGGTTGATCATGGTTTGACAGTACCGCTCAGTTTGATGTGTGGTCAGCCTGAAGCCTGGCCATTTAAGGTCATCCCTCTGGCAGTAAATGTTGTCCAGTATCCCCCTCCAACTGGCAATCGTTGTTTCAATCTGGGTAGGGCGATCAAAAAGGCAGTCGAAAATTTTGATGATGACTTGAACGTGGTTGTCATGGGCACAGGGGGCATGTCTCATCAGTTACATGGTGAACGCGCAGGAATGATAAATAGAGAATGGGACAATCGTTTTCTGGATGACCTGTCTGGAGATGTTAAACGGCTGGTGCAGCTTGACCATGTGGAATATATGCGAGAAACCGGTGCCGAGGGTATAGAAATGGTGATGTGGTTGATCATGCGCGGGACACTTAACGATAATGTAAAAGAAGTCTACCGTTTCTATCATGTCCCAGGGTCTAATACTGCAATAGGAAACATTATTCTCGAAAATGTTTAATAGACAGGATTTACAAGATAAAAAATAATCCTTTTATAAAAAATAGAATAACGAATTAGTCTGCAGCAAAAACAATTAAAAAATAAATCATGTTAATCTTGTAAATCCTGTCTAATTTTTTTAAATAAGGAGGTTGTCGTAATGAAGATCTGTGTCGTAGGCGAGGGTGCCATATCCAATAAACACCTGGATGGTCTGGCAAATATCGAAGAGGCTGAAGTTGTCTCTCTGGTAGGTGGCGTTGAGGCAGATACCAAAGAGACTGCGGAAAAACATGGTATCCCATTCTGGACATTAGACCTGGATGAAGGGATAAACCAACCTGGTGTTGAAGCAGTCATCATAGGTTCGCCTACGCCGATGCATGCAAAACAGGCTATTCATTGTCTAAAGGCCGGTAAACATGTGGAAGTTGAGGTGCCGATTGCAGACACGTTAGAAGATGCACGAGCATTACAGGCTGCCCAAAAAGACACGGGACTGGTTGCCATGGGTGGGCATACCCGACGTTTTAATCCATCGCATCAATGGATACATAACAAGATCCAGGCGGGCGAACTCAAAATTCAGCAACTGTGTGTACAAACCTATTTTTTCCGCCGCAAAAATATAAATGCCCTGGGTAATCCACGAAGCTGGACAGATCATCTTCTATGGCATCATGCTGCACATACTATAGATCTGTTTCAATACCAGGCCGGTGAGCAGGCAAATCTGGTGACCGCAATGCAAGGACCGATACACCCGGAACTGAATATCGCTATGGATATGAATATCGGCTTAAAGGTTCCTTCCGGGCCTATTTGTACCTTGTCACTGTCATTTAATAATGATGGTCCGCTAGGATCATGGTTCAGGTATATCTGTGATAACGGCACATACATTGCCGTATATGATGACCTGACGGACGGTAAAGATAATCCCATTGATGTATCCAAGGTTGATGTATCAATGAATGGGTTTGAATTACAGGACCGAGAATTTATTGCCGCGATTAAGGAAGGCAGGGAACCCAATGCCAGTGTAGACCAGCTTATGCGCACGATGGAGATCATGCATGAAGCAGAACAACAACTGAAAGCAGCAGGATAAGAATTATGCATACGAGAAAACTTGGCGAATTCGAGGTTTCGGCACTAGGGCTTGGGTGCATGAGCATGTCTCAGAGTTATGGGGAGGCAGACCGTAGTGAGTCAGAGCGTGCCCTTCATCGTGCTCTGGATGTGGGGTATACCATGCTGGATACGGCTTCACTTTATGGCTATGAACATAATGAAGTATTAATAGGTGAAACCCTTAAAGACCGCAGGAATGAATACGTTTTGGCCAGCAAGTGTGGATTGTTCAGGGACAAGGAAACCGGGCAACGAACCCTGGATGGCAGGCCGGAAAAGGTAAGAGAGATCTGTGAACAAAGCCTGCGTAATTTACAGACTGACGTCATTGATCTTTATTATTTACATCGTCGTGATCCCAAAGTCCCAATAGAGGAGAGCATGGGGGCACTGGCCGATCTGGTATCTGAAGGCAAGATTAAATCTATTGGCTTGTCTGAAGTATCATCGGAGACCATACGCAAGGCCCATGCAGTCCATCCTTTAACTGCCGTGCAGTCCGAGTATTCCCTATGGACACGGATACCTGAATTAAAAGCCCTGTCTACCTGTCATGAACTGGGGATCACCTTTGTGCCGTTCAGCCCCCTGGGACGTGGATTCTTGACTGGAAAATTGCAGGACATGTCAAAAGTAGGTGAAGATGATTTACGTTTAACTATGCCCCGGTTTCTGGGAGAAAATTTCGAGCAAAATCTTAGTTTGCTGGAAGAGTATGAAAAAATTGCCAGTGAAAATAATTGTACCCCCGCACAACTGGCGCTGGCCTGGTTATTGTCCAGGGACGAGACGGTTATTCCTATACCCGGAACCAAGCATGTTACTTATGTTGAAGAAAACGCCGAGGCCGGTGACATCAAGTTGAGTGCAACAGTGATTCAACGTCTCGACCTATTGATCAATGATACTACTGTGCAAGGTGATCGATACAACGAGACCTTCATGAAGATGATGGATTCGGAAAACGATAAGAAAGAATCTTAAAGAATTAAAAACAAGTATTGCACCATTAGGGAATTAAATAGCCGTTCCTGAACAAAATATCAAGGTACTCTTTATTGGTGGTATATGTGTACTGTTATGGGGTGGGTAAAATGTGGCCAAGGCCACCTATTATTCTATCAACTGGGATAAAACTGAAGGTGTCGTCGTTGATTTTGAACGTCATACCATGGCCTGTGGTAAGGGAGTAGGCGAGTGCTATTCTTTACTGGTCGCTTATCATGTAGGCAATAATTATTTTGTAAGCAACGGTAGTGAAAAAAATATTCCTGAAGCAAACCAACGCAGCTGTTAGAAGAAAGGGTAGTGGTTTATTATTCTCCTGCAAACCCTGGTGATGCCATCCTGGGCGGGGAATATGAGTCATTTAGAAATGGCTTAAGCGCTATTCTGGTCGGTGTGTTTGTACTATTACTACACTGGTTTGTTCGAAACAGGTAGTAATATGGTAGTTTCAAATATTCGAGACTAGGAGAGAAGTGAATTGTTAAAAGTTGCCGTCTTTGGTCTAGGAGAAGCAGGGGCATTAATATCTGCGGATCTTGCAGAATCTGGTGCTAAAGTTACCGGTTTCGATCCAGCAGATGTAACAACGCCTGATGGCGTCCGTCGGGTTAGCGATCCCCATGAAGCTGTTATTGATGCCGATGTCATAATGGGAATTACAGCATCAGCAGATGCCCTTACGGCTATTAGCCAGGCACTGGATTCCATAAAACCCGATAGTTTATACGCAGACCTTTCCACCAGTTCTGCTTTAGTCAAAATGGAACTTGCTGATATCGCCGGTACCAGGGGATTACGTTTTGCAGATATAGCCCTGATGACTATCGTTCCCGGTAATGGCATGCGCACACCTGCATTGGCGTCCGGACCGGGGGCAGATCATTATGTATCACTATTTTCCCCACTGGGAGTTCCAGTAGAAGCTATTAGCGATATTCCGGGGGATGCAGCAACCAGAAAGTTATTACGCAGCATCATGATGAAAGGCCTGGCCTCATTGGTAGTAGAAGCCATGCAGGCAGGGTATGCGGCTGGTTGCGAAGAATGGTTATGGAAAAACCTGTCTGACCAATTAACATCTGCTAATGAAAAAGTTCTATCTCGACTAATTACGGGGACGCAGACCCATGCACTTCGACGTTTACATGAAATGCAGGCATCCATGGCACTACTGGAAGAACTTGGAGTGGACCCTGTCATGACCCGTTCAACGGTGGAGAGCCACCAGCGGGTGCTCGAAAATGGCGTGCCACCTGTTCCACATATAAATTCAAAATAAATTTGTAAACGATGCAGACCGCCATACCTTACATGCAGTTCCGCGGAGGCAGTTCAAAAGGCGTATATTTCCTCGCATCAGATTTACCCGAAGATGAAGCCTTACGTAACAAGGTCTTGCTTGCCGTCATGGGTGGAGGTGACGCCAGACAAATTGATGGATTGGGTGGGGCACATCCACTTACAAGTAAGATTGGCATTATATGTCCATCCCAGCGTGAAGGAATTGATGTGGATTATCTGTTTGTTCAGGCGGTCGTGGGTGAAGACCGGGTAGACACAACACCTAACTGCGGCAATATACTTGCTGGTGTAGGGCCGTTTGCCATTGAATCTGGTCTGGTGAAAGCGCGCGAGGGTGAGACCCGGGTACAGATATATATGGTCAATAGCGGAAACCGTTGTGAATTACAGGTCATGACCTCGCAGGGTGAAATTAGCTATCAGGGAAATGCCCGCATTGATGGAGTACCCGGAAGTGCATCGCCTGTTATTTGTAATTATATGAACCTGGCCGGTTCTGCTTGTGGTGCTTTGTTACCAACCGGTAATATCTTGGATATCGTCGATGGAATATCTGTGACCTGTATTGATAATGGTATGCCCGTGGTTTTACTTCGGGCCGAAGACTTTGATATTACTGGTTATGAGTCTTCCGATGAATTAAATGCAAATACAGTTCTTAAAGAAAAATTGGAATCGATCCGAATACAATTGGGCCCGATGATGAATTTAGGAGAAGTGACAGATAAGGTAGTACCTAAAATGTCATTCATTGCAGCAGCAAAAGAGGGTGGACATATCTGCACACGGACATTTATTCCTCATGTATGTCATACCGCAGTAGGGGTATTGGGAGCAGTATCCGTTGCTACTGCCTGCGTCATGCCGGGGTCGGTTGCTGAGGGTATTGCCGTTATTCCAGAAGGTAACCCAAAAAATATTTCGGTAGAACATCCTTCCGGAGAATTTTCGGTAAACCTTGAAATTGCAGGCTCATCAGAATCACCAGAGGTCATTAAAGCGGGATTGTTGAGGACAGCAAGATTAATTAGCAAGGGGGAAACCTATATCCCCTCATCAATATGGAATGGAAATAAATAATGACAATAAAATCCTGTATGCCACCGGATCCGGATACCCGGACACCCGTATTTAAAATGC
This sequence comes from uncultured Gammaproteobacteria bacterium, assembly GCA_943788815.1. Classification (GTDB taxonomy): domain Bacteria; phylum Pseudomonadota; class Gammaproteobacteria; order Eutrophobiales; family Eutrophobiaceae; genus Eutrophobius. The sequence goes on along the minus strand of CALSRS010000001.1, from coordinate 743,082 downwards.
CAGCCAAGTCCTGTGATGCCCATTGTCATGTCTTTGGCCCTGGAGACAAGTTTCCTTATGCAGCAGAACGATCATATACCCCACCGGATGCACCCAGGGAAAAATTAAAAGAACTACATGAAAAGCTTGGTGTAGAACGTGTAGTGCTGGTGCAGGCAAGTTGCCATGGTGTGGATAACAGCGCCATGCTCGATGCCATAGCAAATAATAAAGATAATTATCGCGGTGTATGTATGGCCTCGGATTCCTATTCCAATGACGAATTTGAACGCCTGCACGAAGGCGGTGTTAGAGGTGTTCGGTTTAACTTTGTTAAGCACCTGGGTGGTACACCTGATATTGAACAAATGAAAAAAGTTGTTGACCGGGTGAAACCTCTTGGTTGGCACCTGGTAATCCACATGGATGCTGCTGATCTCATCGAATTTGAAGACTTGTTTGCCAGTATTGATATGCCCAAGGTTATTGACCATATGGGTCGTGTGCCGACTTCTGGAGGAATCCATCAACAGCCGTTTCAAATTCTATTGAATTTTATGGAACGAGAAGATTTCTGGGTTAAGGTATGTGGGTCTGAGCGGATATCCCAGGCAGGACCACCGTTTTATGATGCTATTCCTTATGCACAGGCACTCATACAGGTTGCGCCAGACAGGATCCTTTGGGGCACTGACTGGCCCCATCCGAACATTAAGGAACATATGCCCAATGATGGTGATTTGGTTGATCTTATTCCCTTATTTGCGTTGGACGAGACCTTGCAGAAAAAAGTCCTGGTCGACAATCCCGCACGTCTTTACGGTTTTGATGAGTAAGATAATAGTGAGGTGTTAGGAGAAAGGAGAAAAAGGATAGAGAGTCACTGGAATATTCTTACTCGTGATTCCCGCGAAGCAAGGATAATGGAGGAGTGCCAGTCATACTGACGAGAACTTGCCTCTGATTTAAATTCAGGCTCATTATCCTGTACCCTTTTGAGCAATGACGAGTAAGGTAATTCGTCATACTGGCGAAAGCCAGTATCCAATGAAATAATGGCTCCACATAGCAGACACTTCAAACTGAATGCAACATAAATAAGGAGTACTCCAAATGAAAACGGTTGCCGTTAAAAATATTGAACGCGCAGATAAAGCCACCATTGAAGCATTGGGAAATCTTGGCGTGGCTACAGTACATGAAGCCCAGGGACGCACTGGCTTACTGCAACCCTATATGCGACCGATTTATCCTCATGCTCGAATTGGTGGAAGTGCGATTACTATATTAGCTCAACCCGGAGATAACTGGATGATTCATGTGGCAATAGAGCTTTGCCAGGAAGGTGACATCCTGGTGGTGGCCTGTACCACACAAAATACGGATGGCATGTTTGGTGATCTACTGGCTACATCTGCTATGGCATGTGGTGTAAAGGGTCTGGTGGTGGATGCGGGCGTTAGAGATGTTATGGATCTGGAAAACATGAGGTTTCCCGTGTGGTCCAGGGCCATTTCAGCCAAGGGGACGGTGAAGAATACCCTTGGGTGTGTAAACGTACCTGTGGTATGTGCCGGAGAATATATTAACCCCGGTGATATCGTGGTGGCAGATGATGATGGGGTGGTTATAGTCCCTCGCAACAAGGCATCAGAGGTATTAGCATCAGCACAAGCCCGAGAGGCCAACGAAGATACCAAACGAAAGAAACTGGCTGACGGAATCCTTGGACTGGACATGTATAATATGCGTCCTGGTCTCAAAGAAGCCGGTCTGATTTATTTAGATAGCCTTGATGAGCTTGATGAATGACAGTTTTGCCCATATATAAAGGATTACTATGAATGATGTAAAACATGCACGTCTTATAATACTAGGGTCTGGCCCTGCTGGTTATACAGCTGCTGTTTATGCTGCTCGCGCAAACTTGAATCCAGTTTTAATAACAGGTGTAGAAATTGGGGGGCAGCTCACCACGACGACCGATGTGGACAACTGGCCTGGAGATGTTGAGGGATTACAGGGGCCGGCTTTAATGGAACGTATGCGGGCCCATGCAGAGCGGTTTCATACCGAGATCATTCACGATCATATTAACAAGGTTGACCTTGTTAAAGGGCCTTTTCATTTAACGGGTGATAGTGGGGAATATACCTGTGATGCCCTGATTATAGCTACTGGAGCATCTGCTAAATACCTGGGATTGCCATCAGAGCAGGCCTTTATGGGCAAAGGTGTCAGTGCCTGTGCTACCTGTGACGGTTTCTTTTATCGTGACCAGAAGGTGGCCGTAATCGGAGGCGGGAATACCGCCGTTGAAGAAGCTCTTTATCTCTCAAATATAGCTTCACAAGTGATGGTCGTACATCGGCGTGAAGAGCTACGAGCAGAAAAAATTCTCCAGGACAAGTTATTCGAAAAAGAAAAGACAGGAAATGTGAATTTCAAATGGAATCATGTTCTTGAAGAAGTCCTTGGGGATGATTCGGGCGTGACCGGGATGAAGATAAAAAATACTACCAATAATCAAATCACAGAAGAAGCTTTGCAAGGTGTTTTTATTGCTGTTGGACATAAGCCCAATACGGATATTTTTCAGGGGCAACTGGATATGAAAGACGGTTATATACAAATCCAATCAGGAATACAGGGTAATGCAACAGCAACCAGTGTTCCCGGTGTGTTCGCTGCAGGAGACGTTGCGGATCATATCTACCGTCAGGCAGTCACATCGGCAGGGTCCGGCTGCATGGCGGCTCTTGATGCGGAAAAATTTCTGGATAAATAGACGTAATTTGTCAGCATCAATAATTAAATTCTGAATTGTTATATACTTCGATCACACAGATTGAAACTTAAAATATTTTCATGTTAAAACATCAATTATACATAACTTTTATTTTCATGAGTTTGCAGACGATTAGTTTACATGCTCAGGAAATTGACTATCGTCGTCCAGAATTTAGTCTCGCGGATTTGCAAGGTGTGGAACGTTCGATATCTGAATGGGACGGCAAGGCCCTATTAATTAATTTCTGGGCCACATGGTGTATACCCTGTAAGCGTGAAATTCCCATGTTGAATGAACTTTCCCTGGAATATCAGGGGAGAGACTTTGAAGTATTGGGCATCGCGGTCGATACAATAGAAAATATTCAGAAATTTATGCAGGTCATTCCACTTGAATACGAAACCCTGGCAGATGAGGATAAGTCACAGGATGTGGCATTTCAATTCAGCAACAGTTTTCTGGTATTGCCGTTTACAATCTTTCTTGATCATCAGGGGCGAATATTCTGGATGCAGGTGGAGGAAATTCACAGGGAAGAGATAGATATCATCCTTGATAAAATCTTCAAAATTAAGTCAGGTGACTTGCCATTTGAGCAGGCCCAGCTCGATATGGTTAATGAACTGGAAATATTAATGCAAGAGCGTATGGCGCAGTAGAAACATAAGCTTATACTCTATTCAATCAATGGCTACCCTGCTGTACATACATGGGTTTTTAAGTTCGCCCCAATCTGAAAAGGCCGTCCAGGTAAAAAACTGGTTGTCTCTTCACAGACCACACATAAAATTTATCTGTCCGTTTTTAACACCTTACCCAGGGGATACTCGAGAAACCCTGGAGCGTCTCGTAGAAAATGCAATGATGACCTCTAAAGCTAATGTGTATTTAATGGGTAGTTCCCTGGGTGGTTTTTGGGCAACTTGGTTAGTAGAAAAATATAATCTCAAAGCAGTATTAATTAATCCTGCAGTTAAATTAAGCCTGTTTAACCAGGGATATATCAATACACCACTAAAAAATTATCATACTGATGATATCTATGAATTAACTGAATCGGATATTGATGAGTTTCATCGTATTAATATTAAGTCGATATCAAGATTACAAAACTACTTTGTTATGTTACAAACCGGTGATGACGTTCTGGATTATCGCCTGGCGGAAAAAAAATATGCTGGCTGTGAATTATTGATAGAGGAGGGTGGTGACCACAGTTTTAGCAATTTTGAATCTAAAATAGAAATTGCTTTAAATTTTCTGGAATCTTCTCGTGGAAAATAAAAAATATTGGACAGGATTTACAAGATTTACAAGATATTGATACTATATTTATAGTAATATTGAGATATTATTTAGTAATTAGTACATGTTAAATCTTATTTGGAAAAAGTATTAAAAATCCTGTTAATCTTGTCTATCATAGATTTAGTTTGACCATGGAGGAGAGAATGAAAGTCGGACGTAATGACCCTTGCCCTTGTGGTTCGGAAAAAAAATACAAGCAATGTTGCCTGAAAGCAAAGCAGGATTTGTCTCTTCAGAGCAAGATTATACTCAGTCTGGGTGGTGTCATCCTGATAGTATGTTTGATACTACTAGTCAGTTCTATTAGGAATTATGGTGGTGAACCTACAAATCGGGTATGGTCTGAAGAGCACCAGCACTGGCATAATTTATAGGCTCATACATAGAGTTTAATAAAATCTGATCACGTAATGAAAGCATGATTGGAATAGACTTGTATAGATAATGCTTTTATACCTTACCTCGGCCAATCACCTAACTCTTCAATTTCATCAATGATACTCCCAATGGATCTCGGATAGGGTGTAATTGGTCTTAATTTTTCTGGCATTGAAGAAGATGAATTGGAAGCAGTGTCCCGGTCAGTGTAGATTCCAAAGAATAGTAGGTAACGCGGTCTGCCCGATGGCGTGTATTTAACATATCCGGATAAGTCTTCATGGAAATCTTCCAATCCTTCAATTAGGCTCAGCACATTATCCAGCTCACTGGCCGAGATTAACTGTAGAACATAAGATGAGCTGGGTTGCTGTCGGAACCAACTTTCACCTTTGAGTCCACGAAGTTCCTGAGGTATCGAGTCAAGTTTATAAATGTTTTCGCCCGTATTGCTTGCCACATTGTCAACTGTAGAACTCGTTTGTAAGTTGCGGTCTAAATTCTCATTCTCTACTAGCAATGCTTGTTGTTCCTGGTCATCCGTTATGTCTTGAGGGTTAGTGACTATTTCAGGTTCTGGTGATTCTATTACCATTTGCTCCTCTTGCACTGAGGTGGTTTCAATCTCTATTGGAGAAGCAGGTGTCGCTATTACAGCTTCAGCCATATTAGTTTCGATGCTTGTTACTTGTTCAATAATTACTTCAGCTTCGACCTGTTCTACTTCCACATCCATTATGGGCTCAATGATATCTTGTTCATTTTGCTGTGCTATGGGTATTGATAATTCCTCCTGCTGTGGGATCGTCAATTCTATTGGTGGGGGAGGGCTTGCCACTACTGGTAGTGAGGAGGGTTGAGGCGGCGCTGCATTAATTACTGCTTGAGTTTGCGTGCTGTCATCATTACGCATACTCGTATAATAAAATCCAACGACCAATACAATGATGATTACCGCCGCTGCGGATACTTTGAGTAGTACGTTTGAGCCAGGTTTTGGTGTGATTTTGTCGATCATTTTTTGCCGGGCCAGGTTGTTGACTCCCCTGGGGAGTCCACCCGAAATATTATAAATATCTTCTATGTCAGAATCAGTAAATGGATACTCATTAATTTCACCACAAGATCCAAGTCGATTGTCTATATATTCTTTAAGCTGCGTCAAAGATAATGAGGGCAAATGTAAATATGTGACCAACTGCGATGTTAAATCCAAAAGGTTTTCATTATTGAGTTTGTCCGTGACGGCTTCATTGGCAAACAGGACAAAATGATAGGAAGTTTCCTGATACTTAATTGCTGATAACTCCAGTATAAATTCCAATGTGTTCAATGGTAATTTGTCGGCATCATCTATAATAAAGACAGGTAGGCTTTCAGTTTTAGATGAAAATTCCAGGAATTTGTACAGTTGAGGTACAGACATACCCTTTTCATCGGCCTTGTCAGGAGATACCTGTTGGATTATTTCATAGGCCAGTGTTTCACGGTCCATGTCTGATATTGCCCGTACCAGGCAGGCCTTCCAGTTCTTTTCTTTGATCGATTCCAGGTAATCAGCCAGGGAAGATTTTCCCGCGCCAAAGACAGAACTAACGACAATTAATTTATCTGTTTCAGCAATCAGCTTTTTTATTTGCTGAATCCTGTTAGTTAATTCAGGCGTCAAAAATAAAATGTTGTCATAGCTATCAACAGGAAAAGGATCTTTTGTAAGGTCAAATTTTTCAAAATAAAGATCTGAATTTTTTGTCTTTTTCACAATGTCGTTCCTAATCTGAATAGTTGTTCACTCATCACTATAATCGTGACAGGGGAATGTCTTCGATAATATTATTGTCGCAGAATTTGTTGCAGTTTGGTTCATAAAATCTTCATTGTTTTTTAGCCCAGTAACGATAATTCTGGCCAGTGCGCTTACTTCTATATCGTCCGGCGCACAAACGGCTGGTAACTCTTCATCGTAACTGCAATTGCAGGGTAGTACATACCAGGTACACATTTGCCCCTGTATTGAATCAAATCCCGTATCCAGGGCGTGGTTACAAGCTAACAGCAAATCAGATCCATCGGGAGATGCATGAAGATTCACCGTGCTCATTTGTAAGTATATAGCTAACAGGGCTGCGATTTTATATTTCATAAGTAAACTCTCATCATTCTAGACAGCAAGCATAATTTCAAGCCTTGTGTAAGATCACACAGTTTCTGCCGTTTTGTTTTGCAGTATAAAGGGCAGTATCTGCATTTTTTAAGGTTTCTTCCGGAGTTTGTTTTGTCTCATTTCTCTGAGCAACGCCAATACTAATAGTTACAGAGACAACATTATTTTCCCGGTTCTGCTTCCTTCTACCTCGTCTTTCCAAACCTTTTTCCATGGAATCAGGTCGGTGATCCAGGTTTCTAACGACCATTTGATAATTTTCGACCGTTTTTCTCACAGCTTCAAGGTAGGGTTCGGTCTCCTCCATTATCTTGCCCGGAAATATTATACAGAACTCTTCTCCGCCGTAGCGGTATGTAGTGCCGCCACCCTTAACCGAATCGAGTTTATTTGCCACCATTTTAAGTACGTCATCTCCAATATCGTGGCCATAGGTGTCATTGAATTTTTTAAAATGGTCCACGTCCATCATGGCAATAACATACTTTCTACCCAGGGTCTTCAAGCGATCATTTAAGGCCCTTCTTCCAAGTAAGCCTGTCAGTTCATCACGGTATGCAAGATTGTAGGAACTGCGTAGTGAACTGGAGATAAGGATGATAGATATTGCCATAAATAAAACGGTCGATATCTTTTCAACATGAAAAAAGCTGAGTGTTATAAACAGAATAAGCAACAAGGCCAGGCTGGCCGAGATGAAATCTTTATTTGCTTTGTGTAGCGTGACCATGCCGATGATAAATGTCAGTAGAAAAAAAATACTGGAATTAATTGATTGAATATATCCATCTACAGGTCGTATAGGGAGTAAAGAATTAATGTGGCCAGTTAGCTCTTGCTCATTTAAAAACATTCTTAAAACAAAAGGTATAGCCATTATTAAAATGGACAGGCTTAAATTGATGAAACCAAATTTATTTCTTAAGCCTTTTTCTGGAATGAAAAAGAGATATAAAACCAGAACAGGAGAAACTAAACATAAAGATGAATAAGCATAAAGGGCAGAAAAGTCATCTAGCGTTATCTGTAATTCAGTTTGAATAATTTGATATACAATCAGGGTATATAGGGAGGCAATAAAATTTCTACTCAGGTTGAAAAATATTGCAAGGAGTATTGATGCCGTAATTAACAGGTATGGCATCCAGTCAAATAACTGGCCGTATTCGTCATAATAATTAATCATGTATTGCCTGGTGAACAGAGCAATTACCAGGATGATAAAAGGCAAGATTAATCTACGGTAAGCTGACATGAAGTTAGTTTATTCGTTGAGCTGTATTTGATTGAAATTTTCAGCGAAGATGTGATCTGACTGAAACGAATTGTCATTTTTATTTCTGATTAATAGTACTGTCTGCATTCCCGTCTGATTTGCTGCGTCTAATTCATCTGTGATGTCAGATAGGAAAAGTATCTCTGCTGGTGACTTGTTAATTTCTTTGGCTATTCTCAGATAGGATTGATGGTCCTTTTTGGCGCCTATTGTTGTATCAAAATATCCAGATAACCAGGGTGTTAAATCTCCCGCTATTGAATGACTAAATAATAATTTTTGCGCCTTGATAGAACCTGATGAATATATATATACCGGCACGCCCATATCATGCCATTTTTTAATGTTTGCAGGTACGTCTTCATATACATCTCCTTGAAATCCATTGGTCTTATAACCGTCTTCCCAGATCATGCCCTGCAAGTTTTTCAAGGGTGTGATTTTTTTGTCTTCATCCATCCATTGCAAAAGTTGTTCAATGGCTTCATTTATCGATAATGACCTACCTACTTCAGTATTGATTAATTTCAATTGTTCAATAACATTGATCTGCTGGCTGTGATTTTTTATATACGATGGTATGTGCTCTCTGGCGTAAGGAAACAGGACGTCATAGACAAAGGAAACCGAGGTGGTTGTGCCTTCAATATCAGTAATTATGGCCGTGACCATCCTATTAATTTAAATCGTCACCAGCGCCAGATATTCATCAAAATCCGGGAAACGTGTTGCTATATCATCTCCGGTAAATTCTGCGACCCAGCCTTCATCAGTGGTAAATAATCGTATTGCCTTGAAATCAGGCGCTTTACCCATATCAAACCAATGTGTCGTATTAGCAGGCACAGAAATCAAATCGCCTTTTTCACAAAGAACCAGATAGACCTTATTATCAATATGCAGGTAGAAAAGCCCACGCCCGTCGACAAAAAAGCGTATTTCAAAATCTCTGTGTATATGTTCTGCCAGAAACATGCTGCGAAATTCATCTCGCTTGGGATTGTCCGGCTTTAAAGCAACAACATCCATAGATTGAAAGCCAAATTGAGTATTTAGTTTATCAATAGAATCTTTAAAGGTAGACAGGACTTCATCCTGCTCAGCATTCTCACTTAAAGGATTGTTCGCTTCCCAACGTTCAAACAGTACACCTACCTGATTTAGCCTGGATGAAATTTCAGAATAATCTCTGATGTGTTCAGGTTTAGACCCATTGTCTTCAGGGTATATACTCATTACGGTCATGTTTAATCTCCGAAAATACTATTAGCGTTAGCTTAACTCACATTGCAACAGGAATTCGAGTGCTTCACATTGTTGTAATGCTGCTTCTATTGATGAAGCCCAGGTATAAAATCCATGGCCCCGAATGATATATGCGTGTATCGCTTCATGGCCATGTAAAAATGCATCAATGGAACCAGCCAATGCGTTAATGTCCTGATTGTTTTCAATGATGGGTATTCCCATAACAACATCATGCGACTCAACAGCTTCGAAGGCTTTTAATAATTCATATCCTTCAAGACAAATGAATTTCTTCCCCGTTTTTTTTGTTTGAGTAGCTGATTTGGAATGCACATGCAGTACGGCATTGATTTCGGGTTTGCTGTGATAAAGTTGAATATGTAATCCTGCTTCAGCAGAGGGTTTTTTCTCACCTGAATAATTTCCCTCCATGTCCATGACCAGGATGTCCTGTTCGCATAATCTGCCTTTATGTGCCCCAGATACGGTCATAGCAATTTTATTATCATCTAGCCTAGCAGAAAAATTACCACTGGTCGCAGGCACCATGTTAAGCGTGTGTAATATATGGCCCGCGTTGATTAACTCTGATAATATGGCAGTAATGTCGTTATACATGTTCGTTCAGACAATGAGAAATTGGGGTATTTTATCGATCCCAATGTCTATGCGCCACATACTTATGTGTGCATGAAGATTTTAATAATAAACTCTCCGATTATCACCGGAGAGTTTATTTACATGGGAATCAGACGCTAAAGCCGTGTTTGCTTAGAGGCAGGTCTCTTACCCGGATTCCACTTGCGGCATAGATGGCATTACAAATTGCCGGTGCGGCAGGTGGAAGGGCAGGCTCTCCCAGCCCAGTTGGCCGGTAGTCGCTTTCAATGAAATGAACCGCAACGTCCGGGGCCTTGTTCATACGCAGGATTGGGTACTGATGAAAGTTTGTCTCCTGGATGCGACCGTTTTCTATGGAGAGCTGTAATCCTAAGGTGGTACTTAATGCATCTATTACTGCTCCCTGGCTCTGATTTTCTGCGCCACTTAGATTGATAATAGGTCCAACGTCACCCGCCACTGTAATTTTATGGATAGTCAGTTTTTTATTTTCATCTACGCTGATATCCGCGACTTCCGCAAAATGTCCTGCATGGCTAAAGTGAAATGCCATGCCCAGTCCACGGCCTTTGGGCATGGGTTTGCCCCAGCCAGCTTTCTCGGCAGCCAGCTTAATGACTCGGGCAGCTCGGCCTGTATTCATGGCATCGATATTACCCTGTTCCAGCCATCTGGGTTCCCCTAACATATCCAGCAAGAATTCCACATGATCACGGCCAGCTTCTTCAGCCAGTTCTGAGATAAAACTTTGAACCGCAAAGGCTATACCGCACGAACGTGGCGAACGCCATGGGCCGGTAGGTACACGTAATGGCAGCATGGTTTGCGTAATACGGGTGTCTGGAAAAAAGTCGATGGGGAATTCACTGTTTCTCATGTCACCACCGGTGACCGGTTTCTTGTTGGATCCCATAAAGGTAATAAAATGATCATGCCAGGCACTGAGTTTGCCCTCTTTATCAATGGCTCCCTTTAATGCATGAAATCCACCGACACGGTAAAAGTCATGGGCCATGTCGTCTTCTCGGGTCCATTGTAATTTAACCGGGACGCCTGCTTGTGCAGAAATTGCTGCAGCCTCGCACATATAGTCGTTCATCAGTCGACGGCCAAAACCACCACCAACACGCAACTGATGTACTTCAACATTTTTTTTGTCGATACCAAGTATTCCAGCCACGCTGTTACCACCTTGTTCTGGTCGCTGGGTGGGAGCCCACAGTTCAGCCTTGCCGTCATGGACCCATGCAGTACAGTTTTGAGGTTCCAGCGGCGCATGCGACAGAAATGGATACTCGTAAAAAGCTTCATAACTTTTTTCAGCTTCTGCAAATTTTCCATCTATATTGCCAATATCGTAAAGAACGTCGCCGGATTTATTTTTAGCGATGTCTCTGGCATTTTTTTGTGCCTCAGTCCAACTGGCTTTTGTTGCTTGGGATTCATCCCATTCTACCTTGAGTTTGTTTTTTGCACTGATGGCAGCCCAGGTTGAATTGGCAACAATGGCTACGCCGGGCATTAGTTCGGTGGGTTCATTATTGCCTTCGATAACAAATGCATCTTCCACTCCGTGTAAAGCCTTGATCTCATCCAGGTTAGCTGATTTGACTCGGCCACCTGCAGCCGGGCATTTGAGATAGGATGCATAACGCATCCCAGGAATCACAGCATCTACACCAAACAGTGGTTGACCTGTGACTACCTTATGATTGTCTACACCGGTGATACGTTTACCCAGAAGTTTATATTCAGATCGTTTTTTCAGGACTAATGCGTCGAGGTCCGGCAGCGGTTCTTCTGCTGCTTTTAAGGCCAACCTGGCATATGCAGCTTTGCGATTACTGGCGTCGTGAAATACTGAACTTGCCTCTGTTCGACATTCAGATTCCGGGACACCCCATTCTTTAGCGGCAGCTGAGACAAGCATGGCCCTCGCAGCAGCACCTGCCTTTCTGACCTGGTCCCATGCCGTCGTTAATGATCTGGAACCACCTGCAGATTGTCGACCATATACCTCTTCGTTTATGGGCGCTTGTTCAACAATGACATCACTCCAGTCGGCATCCAGCTCCTCAGCTATGATCATGGGAACGGCTGTTTTAATCCCCTGGCCGATTTCCGGATTTTTTGAATACAGGTAAATATTTCCGTCTGTTGCGATACGGACAAATTCGTTTGCGGTAAATTCATTGTCAGCAGCAGCAAATACTGGGGAAGCAGCGTCTCGAATAGTAAATCCGAGCACCAGACCTGTACTGGTCACACCTGTTAACTTCAGAAAAGTTCGGCGGTCAACAACTCTGAGATCCAGTATGCCTGGACGAGTATTTTCCATTTCTTCAATTATGTCTTGCGTTGGTATCTGGTTCATACGTTACCTCCAGTCCGTGATGTGTTGCCGGAGATTTTTGCGGCGGCGGTTCTTATGGCACGTCTGATTCGAATATAGGTGGCACAACGGCACAAGTTGCCACTCATGGCATCATCAATATCAGAATCAGAAGGATTAGAATTTTTACTTAACAGTGCAGCCGCGGACATGATTTGTCCTGCCTGGCAATAACCACATTGGGGAACGTCATGTTCAATCCAGGCTTCCTGGAGTGGGTGCAACACGGTGTCATCGACCGCAATGCCTTCAATGGTCGTGACTTTCTTGCCAACAGCAGACGTTGCTAGAACAGAGCATGAACGGACAGGATTTCCGTCCAGGTGTACGGTACAGGCCCCACAAAATCCGCCACCGCATCCGAATTTTGTTCCGACCAGACCAACATGATCTCTGATCGCCCATAATAATGGGGTGTCCGGTGCGATGTCCTTGATTTCATAATCGCGACCGTTTACCTCTAGCTGAATATCTGGCATGAATTAATTCCTCCGATTTTAAATACGTATTAGTGTTACATATGCCAATATGGCTGACAATATTATTTACTGATTATTGCCTGTGTGCTGTGAGCTTCTCTCGTACTAACTCCAGCCTGGATCGGACCACCTCCGCATTCTTGGGACCAATCCTGATTAATAGTTTCTGTCCTGAGGTCAAGGACTCAAGTTCTGGACGGGCAAATTTGTAATAAACTGCGGGTTGCACCAGCTCAACGGGATCTGCAACCACGGGTGTTTCTACGAGCATGTTTATGACTTCGATCAAACGGTCATTAAAGTAACTGTCTGGGTAACCTAGCTCTTCATAGGCCTGCTGAAACAGTGGATACAAGAATAGATAAATGTCAGAAAGTCGGTCTATATCGAGTGAATTCAACAGTTTTACAAATGGTTCATAGCGAGAATAATTGGAAGGATCCAAGTAGAGTTTCCCGTCCTCTGTTTCTACCACCTGAAATTTTCCTTTTGGCGGTTGAAAGAAATAAAATTTTTGTGGCAGCAGTCGCCCTGACAGATTATCTGTGATCACGACAAAATTACGTATGAAGGTTTTAAACAACAACAGCTCAGATAGTTGCGTATCTGTCACGAGTTCCTGAAATTCTTGTTGGACAGATTCGTCACTTTCGTCCAGTGGAGGTAATGGTCTGGGAGTCTGTGTAATCACTTCGGGGATCGGGTGTTGTATTTCAGGCGTGGAGTTGGTCTCTCTTTGTACCTGTGGCTGTTGTACAGGTGGAGGAATTTCGAAGCTTATGGTTTCACTTACTTCAGGTTGCCTGATTTTAAATGCCAGAAATATCGCAATAATGACAAGACTGATTGCCAGACCCAAAAAAAATTTATTCATACATCACCCCAGTCAATATTTTTCACCACAATAGTGTAGTCGAGTTCAGCCAAATACAATATGAAAGAATATTTATTTTGAGGCTACTAGTGAGAGGGTAGTTCCGTCGAATATCGTCACATTTGTAAGCTCGTTAGGGTCTATGCCATCAATGCAGGCAACATTAAAACCATACTCCATGGGATTTAACCTTCTGCGGTGATGGGTATAGATGCCACATATACTACAGAAGAAATGTTCTGCTACCCTGGTATTCCATTTATAAACACTTAGACTATTTTTACCTGTGAGGATCCTGAAATGTTCTACCGGGACACAGGCCATAATTGCATTTTTCTTTTTGCACAGGGAACAATTACATCGACGAAGATTTTCAAGCCCATTGGCCAGGTCAACTTCAAAAGTGATGCTATTACAGTGGCAGCTGCCTGATTTTGTTTCCATTTTATTGTGACCTCCTTATGAATTATGGTTAGAACACATATAAAATGAATTATTTCGATTCGCCTATGTTACTTTTTCCCCCATGAAGAACATAGATGAATTTCCTTTTGATTCACGCAGGCATTTTAGTACATAGATGCAGGTGCCCATGTTACCCAGTACCAGTATTAATGCTACCCAGGATAGAGATATAAACAGGTTATTTTCACGCCAGATTATCCAGCAGGAAACAAGGCCTAAGCCGGTATAAATATCAACCAGTGATAGAAAACCCCATGGCATTTCAAGTAATAATGGACCTTCCACCGCGAGGTTTCCATGTTCAATCGCGAGCAGCAGGAAATAGCCCATTACCAGGACACCTGATAAGACCAGGGCGACGAGTAAACGGAAACTCAGGAACGACTTTCTTTGTGAGTCCATAACATTATGAGTAGGTTGACTGATCTGCATCAGGATTTTTCCGGGTTTGATCTGGGAAGGGGGAAAAATTTACTCGTAGTCTTCTGATACTCTTTGTAGAGCGCTCCTTTACTACGGACAGACTGCTTTTCAGTAAATGGTATTCCGGTAATCTGGGTGATAAAAACATACATTACCAGTACTCCAGTTACTGTCAGCCACCAGTAAGATGAGTAAAAGCCAATCAATACATAGGCCAGCCAGTGTAACCATTCAAAAAAGTAGTTCGGGTGTCGGCTGTATTTCCAAAGACCTGACTGGCATACTTGACCTTTATTAGATGCATCCTGCTTGAATTTTTTCAGTTGTTTATCACTTAATATTTCACCGCCTATTGCAATTATCCATATAGCAATACCTAGCATATCCAGAATCCCAATGTCGGCAGATGTGTTTTTTGATGCTGCCCAGAAAGGTAATGCGAATAAAACTGTCCAGCTTGCCTGCACCTGGAAAAAAAGAAACATGACTAAGGGCGCATTGTTTCCGGCATATTCACGGAAGTAGCGGTAACGACCATCTTCGGTTTCGTTCATGACCCGGTTATATAGATATATCCCTAATCTGAAGCCCCATATTATTGCTAGTAAGATAATTAAATATTGGCGAATATTATCTATTGTTGTGTCAAACAAGATTAACCAGCTACCCACCAGTGGAGTTAAAAAAGACCAGGCGACATCGACTGTACCGGCATTATGGGTTTTTAGTTGTATATACCATAGCACCGTCATCACCAGTGAAGACATGAGGAAGGCATAGAGAATAAGTTCGAAATTACTCATGTTGGGATTACCTCGGTACGGGTTCTTAGGGTTAATAATTCAAGAATGTAAATTAGTAATGGCATAGCAATTGCCCACATGACAGACAAGGCAATAATTGAGTGGGTATCGTTTTCGAAATTAATTGCGCCGATTTTGCTCCCGGCGTAGTAGGCCAGAGGACCACCCACTGCTGCAAAAAGTGAACTTAATCCCAGTTTCTGTTTAAGCCACCCGAGGGAATAATTCAGTGTAAGGGCGAGATTAACCCATAGTGCAACCATCCATATTGACGAGGGGTATCCGAAGCTAGCATTTTCTGAAAAACTGAATATGCCGGATAACACCATCATTGAATCCAGTATAAAACCGATGATGGCTGAGATAACAACGATTTGAAGATCAACTTTCCAGTTGTTTTTATGGAGAACTAAATGAGTGTACAGCCAGCACATGCTAAAAACGGGGCCAAACCACACCAGACCCAGGGATGCCGAATAGACTGTGATAAACCAGGCAATTTGGAACAGAATAAAATTTAGTAGAATTAATTTCATTTACTGTCCTTAATGTCGGGGACGTCGTATCCAGGTCGGCTTAAATGTAAATGCAATGTCCCAAGGTATTTTTCTCGGAAACCTGCTTCGCAGTAACAAAGGTAGTACTGCCATAGTTTTATAAATTCGTTGCTGTAACCCAGGGAACGAATTTTATCAGTATTGCCCATGAAATTTTCATGCCACTGATTTAGTGTATCTGCATAGTGTGGTCCTATGTTCTCAATATTTTCAACTCTCAGGTCTGTGTGACCACTGATATAGTTCATCATTGCGGTAAGGGAGGGGACACAACTGCCCGGGAATATAAATTGCTGGATAAAGTCTGAACGCTTCAGGTATTGAGCATAACGTCGGTCTGGCATAGTGATTGCCTGTATCAGGAGTTGACCATCCTGTTTTACCAGTGATGCGCATTTGGAAAAATATTCACCGAGATGGTCATCACCCACAGCTTCGATCATTTCTATTGAGACCAGCTTGTCAAATTTACCATTGAGGTCACGATAATCACTCAACAGCAAGGTTATTTTATCTTCCAGGCCGGCCTCTTTAATTCTACTTTGTGCAAGCTCATGTTGATCTTGTGAAATTGTCGTTGTCGTAACATTGCATCCATATCTGCTGGCGGCATGTATGGCAAAACTTCCCCAGCCAGTACCAATCTCCACAACATGATCTTCAGGACCTATATTTAATTTTCTACATATTGTATCCAGTTTTTCTATAGAGGCTTGCTCCAGGCTTGCTTTCTTATCAGGGAAAATTCCACAGGAGTAGGTCATGGTGGGATCCAGGAATACTTTGAACATGTCATTTCCAAGATCATAGTGGGCATGAATATTTTTTTTGCTCCCACTGCGGGTATTACTTCTGGCTCTATGAGTAAGTGAATTAATCAGATTCATAATTTTAGCTGAACCTGATTCAAAGCCGTCTAGCAGGTCAATATTTCTGGTCATGATTCGAAGTAACTTAACCAGGTCGGACGAGGTCCACATCCCGTCTCTATATGCGGCAGCGGCACCTTTACTCCCGGAAAACATGACTTCACTGTAGAAATCCAGGTTTTTCACAGAGATGATGATATCTGCTTTGTCACCGTGTCCTGCATACCATGTTTCTATGGGATCCTGGATTTCGATCATAGCGCCTTGAATATCCACCAGTCTTTGCTGGACCAACTTTCTGGCAATCTTGTTTATGAATCCAGGTTTGAGTGTTTCTGCTGGGTAAGTTGTTGTGCTTATTTTCATTGTTTTATCTCATTGCTCATATATTTTGGATGGGGAAAAAATGGAGTTTTTTTAATCCAGAGTTTCAGTGCCTGCCAATAGATTGCCGTCATGACTTTGATGGTCATGAGTGGATAAGAAAGCAGAACTTTTGAAAGATTTTTCGAATTTATAGGGAGGCGTTCAAGCTGCATTTGTGCCTTGAACATTTTTTTGTCCTGCTCAATAGTATCCATGCTGACATGTAGCCTGTCGCCAGGAATTGAAAGGTACCATTCGTAGTCTTGCTGCATAGACATAAACGGGGACACGTGAAAACGTTTTGGGAAATCGAAGCTGTAGCCAATTTTAAATTTTTTTGCTGTATCACAATCGAGGACGTAGCAATGAATTTCATTCCAGGGCGTGTTGTGGACCTCGGCGACAATAAATTCCAAATCCTGCATGTCCTTGTCCCAGCAGTAATAGAAACTGACCGGGTTCATACAGATACCGAAATATCGTAGATGGGTCATGAGATGGATAGGACCGGTATGGTTTTTTCCGGTAGATTCAAGTACGAGTTCTCTAATCGACTGATCGAGTGTCTGGGACGGATCACCGTAATGATCCTTTCGTCTGAACCAGGCGATGGAAGGTTTCCCTGCTGACCATAATGAGAACTTGTTGAATAGATCTGGAAGTTCACTTAAATCCAGGCACATCATGTAGAGCTTGTAATTAAAGATATGGATATGCGGAATGAATCGGCTATGAATAACCTTGCCGTGATAAATACAGCTATTCATTTAATTTAACTCCTTGCCATAAGCAGAACAAACTGCCAATGCGCTTTTAATCCCATCTTCATGGAAACCATAACCCCAGTACGCTCCACAATAGGAAATGCGTTGATGTCTGATGAGTCTATGATGGCTGGCCTGGGCATCGGCACGACCAGGTTGAAATACAGGGTGATGATATTGAATTCGTTTAATGATTTTAGAATTTGCAATTCCAGATGACTGGTTAAGTGAAACGCAATAAGTCCTGGAGGCATCTAAACCCTGAAGCATATTCATATTGTAAGTCACAGTCACGTGGTCAGCTTCTTGTGATGGGATCCTGTAATTCCAGCTTGCCCATGCATTATTATTTGACGGTAATATCTCCGTATCATAATGAAGTATGGCTTCATTGTACTGGTAGGGAAACATACCAAGTAAGCCTCGTTCTATACCGCCGGGATTTTGTACCATCTGCAAACATTGATCTGCATGCGATGCAAGAATGACTTCGTCAAATGTTTCTGATTGTCCACTGGCCAGTGTTATGTCAATTTTGTTCTTAGACCGTGTTACATGCTTAACGGGAGTGTTAAGTCTCAGTTGTCCATGGAAACTATCGAGTATTTTCTTTACATAGGTATTTGATCCGCCTTTAACAGTTTTCCAGGCTGGTCTGTTAGCTACTTGCAACATGCGGTGGTTATTCAGAAACTCAATGACAAAACGGATTGGATATTGCAGGAATTCACCAGCTGGAGCAGACCACAAAGAGGCGCCCAGGGGGATCAGATATTCATTTATAAATTGATTGCTGTAAGCATTTTTTTTTACGAAATCATTAACAGTCATTTTGTCATCCAGACCATTAAGCAGCAATCCCGGAGCCTTATCATTAAATTTGAAGATATCTCTTAGCATCTTCCAGAAACCTGGATTGAGCAGGTTCTGTCGTTGACAAAAAAGCTTGTTAAACCCCGAACCATTATATTCAAGACCTGTTTTTTCATTGACCACACTGAAACTCATATCAGAATTTCTTCCCTGCACATCAAGTAAATCAAACAGCTTGCATAGGTTTGGATAATTTTCATTGTTATAAACAATAAATCCAGTATCCACGTTTATATTTTTACCATTGTCATTCACTTGAATCGTATTGGTATGACCTCCTGCGTAATTATTAGATTCAAACAAAGTAATATCGTGATCATGTTGTAGCAGATGGGCACAGCTTAGCCCTGAAATACCTGTACCGACTATTCCGATCTTCATGCCGTCTTGCCTTTTCCTTCTGCAAGTATGCTGGCAGGGACTGATCTAAGCCTGGAGACCAGACCAAAATAGGAAAGAAACTTTAGCAACAAATAGCTGATATCAATTTCCCACCAGTAAAAGCCCTGGCGAGTGGAGACAGGATATCGGTGATGATTGTTATGCCAACCTTCACCTAATGTCAGTAACGCCAGAAAAAAATTATTTTTACTGTCATCATTAGTAGCGAATCGCTTATTACCAAATCTGTGCGCAAGAGAATTGATAGTAAACGTAGCATGATAAAGAACGGTAGTAGATATAAAAAATCCCCAAATAAGTAACTGGGTACCATTTGTTCCTAACAGGGGGTAGTGGCGATTAAGAAATTCGCCAGTTAGAAAACAGAAATATCCATATAATAAAAATGGTACCCAGTGTAACCTTTCCAATACAAGCAGTTCGGGATACTTGCTTAAGTCCCGTATTTTTTCATGCTTAACCTTGAAGTTCTCCTTTTTAAATATCCATAGTATGTGACTTTCCATAAATCCTTTTGAAGGAGTATGAGGGTCTTTTGGCGTGTCAGAATTTATGTGATGTTGACGGTGATGGCTGGCCCACCATAGAGGCCCGCGTTGCCCGGCTGTGCATCCTGCTGCTGCCATAATGAATTGAAATATCCTCCCTGTGGAAAAACTCTTGTGTGAAAAATATCTATGGTAAAAGCCGGTAATGAAGAACATACGTATTACATACATCGTTAGTGCAAACAAAACTGCAGCAGCACTAAGCCCGGTATATATAACTCCCAGTATGCTTGCATGGAACAATATATACAGACTCAATCTGATATAATCGATCTCTTCCAGATCAGATGTTTGTAGATGAGAGTAGGTCGCATCATGATTACTCACCCACATCCAAAGTTTCCTGGCAAAAGAATTCTTATTTGAAATTGACTGCATTAAATCTGGCTCGTTAGTACTTTCATTCCGACAGCTTATACAAAGTCAGGTGAATGATGTGTGCAGTCGATGTGAAAACTATGTGAAGAATATTATGATCTATAGTGAATCAGATATCCTGGAATTGAATTTCAACCTTTGTACCTTTGTTTAATTTGCTGTCTATATCAATTGGCCAGTTAAATCTGTCAGAAATCATTTTTACAATTGTGAGTCCAACACCATATCCACCACGTTGTTTTCCTCTTTCAAATGCAGTAAATATGCGATCGATTTGATTATCTGGAATTCCTATCCCACTATCTTCTACTATCAAGCTGGAATTAGTGACAGTAATGACTATTTGACCTTCATCGGTATAGGAAAAAGCATTACGTATGATATTGCCTATCATGACCGAGAGTACCTTGTCCGGGGCTTTAACGATCAATTTTTGATTTTCATTTATTGTGATATTTATATTTTTATCGTTCAGCAGACTCTCAGCTCTTTCAATTTCTTCTCGAACAATATCGTTTACAGAAATATTCTCAGATGACAGGAGATGGTCTGATTCTCTGGCAAGCACTAACAGGGTTTCAATTAGTTCCTCCATATCATTCGCATTTCTCTGGATACGTTCTACCTGTTTTCGTGATTTTTCATTGAGTCCGTCCTCATTAAGTAATAGTTCGGACGCCATTTTGATCACTGTTATCGGACTACGCAGTTCATGAGAAGCGTCGCGGGTAAAATTTCGTTCGCGCTCTAAAAACTGGGCAATTCTTTCCGTTAGCCCAAACAGCGCATCTGCCAGGCTCCTTACTTCTCGGTTTTGGCTGTAATTAAGGTTTTGTTTAATGGTTTTTGAGAATTCTTCACTTGACGGGTCGAGTTGTTCGACGTCTTTGGCAAGCTGAATGATTGGAGATACCGCCTGGGATGAAAACCGGTAGGCAATCCAGCTAGACAGGTAAATGATTAATAGTATGACTGACAAGGGTAACATCCCAAATAATAGTACAAGATTCCCAACCTGTTCATTATCAAACTCGAGATACAGTTTTTTATCTTCAAGATTGCTGACTTGCACCATAGTTAGCACACCATTATCAACTTCAATCTGGTGAAAACCGTTATTCAACGGCCGCATATACGCTGGTATCTCATCTATCGGATATAGAAATCCAGTCAGGTTATAGGTATTGGGTCTACTGATGGATGGGTCACTTTCGAATAATGACCAAAAATGATCTGCCTCTTCTGTAAGGGCACGTTCTATAAGCACATCACTGAGTACATACCTTGCTGCATATATACTCAGAATAGCGACTAAACTGATAAGTCCGGCCTGGATAAGAAATGCCTGCCAGAGTTGTTGGTTAATCCCGTGTCGTTTCATCGTCTGGTTTTACGAGTTTATATCCGGCATTTTGAACAGTGTTTAATAAGGAAACATCAAATGGCTTATCAATGGCTTTCCTTAAGGTATACATATGACTACGTAAGGTATCACTGTCCGGCAGAATATCACCCCATATCTCACGCTCAATTGAACGTCGACTAACTACCTTGGGTGATGCCTTCATTAATATTTTCAATATTTGCATGCCTATCGGCGTCAGTTTCAGGTTTTGTCTGTTGCGAGTGACGTTCATTGTTGCCGTATCAAATATAAGGTCGCCAACTTTCAGTATCTCGGAACTCACGAGCCCCTTTTTACGCCTGATGAGGGATCGAATTCTGGCGGATAATTCTCGTATCTCAAATGGTTTCACCAGATAATCATCGGCACCGGTATCAAGTCCGGCAATTTTGTTTTGTAATGTGTCCTGGGCAGTCAGGATTAATACCGGGACATCCGATCTTGCCTGGGTCCTGACATTTTCCAATAGACTGATACCATCCATGCCCGGCAGGTTAAGATCCAGGATGATGGCGTCATATTGATTACTCACTGCCAGGTGCAAACCTGTAATACCATCTGCCGCATAATCCATGACATAGCCTTCAGCTTCCAGGTATTCGCATACCATGTCCGCAATGTCATGATGATCTTCTATTAGAAGCAATGAGTTATGTTGTAATTCGGATTCCATTTTTTTTAAGCTTAGAAAAATATCAAGTTTATTTTTTAACAGTTTACGTGAAATTGATGTGAATTAAGATGATAAAGGGCAAAATGCGTGCTTTGTGGCATAGTGACATCACAAATTTTTAAATATAAATGTTGAATATGAATATATTCTGGTTCAGACGAGACTTGAGGCTTGAAGACAATGCGGGGTTATTCTCCGCGCTGCAATCAGGCGAAACGCTCCCCATCTTTATTTTTGACGCCAATATCCTGGATAAACTCAGTGACACAAATGACCGTCGTGTGAGTTTTATCTATGAAAAAATCCAGTACTTAAAAAACGAGATAGACAGTACAGGCGGGACGCTACTTGTGTTTCATGGTAAACCGGTAGACATCTTTAGGCAGCTGCTTAAGGACTTTCAGATTGATTGTGTCTATGCATGTAAGGATTACGAACCTTATGCCGTAAAACGCGACGCCCAGGTTCAGACCCTGTTGAGAAAAAATAACGTCAGGCTTGAACTCATCAAGGACCATGTGATCTTTGAGTCGAATGAGGTTCTGAAAAAAGACGATACCCCATACATTATATATACCCCTTATATGCGTGCCTGGAAAAAGAGATTAGCTGAGGTACAGTATGAACATTATGCAAGCGAGGATTTAAGTCACCAGTTTAAAAAACAAAAACCGGCAGCCTTACTGAATCTTGATGATATCGGGTTTGTGCAGGTAGAACATGGTGTAGAAGAACCCTGTCTTGAGCCTGACATATTACAACGCTATCACAGGACCCGTGACTATCCTCATGAAGATGCTAGCAGCTATATCGGACCGCACCTGCGATTTGGAACAATCAGTATCAGGACAGTCGTAAGTATCGCATTGGATATGAATGAGACCTGGCTCAACCAGCTTATCTGGCGGGAGTTTTTTATTCAGATACTTTCTCACTTTCCCCGTACGGCCTCAAAATCATTTCGTGAGAAGTACGATGCCATTCCCTGGCGAAATAATAAAAAGGAATTTAACAAATGGTGCAATGGTAAAACCGGTTTTCCTATAGTGGATGCGGGAATGCGCCAGTTAAAGGAGACTGGTTATATGCATAACCGGGTCAGAATGATTACTGCCAACTTTTTGAGCAAGCTGTTACTTGTCGACTGGCGATGGGGTGAGAAATGGTTTGCTGAGAAACTACTGGATTATGAGATGGCAAATAATATAGGAGGCTGGCAGTGGAGTGCCGGTTCAGGGTGTGATGCCGCGCCGTATTTTCGCATCTTCAATCCCGATACCCAGATTAAGAAGTTTGACCCTGAACATAAATATATTAAGAAATGGGTGCCGGAATTTGATACAGCTGATTATCCACCGCCCATGATCGACTATCGTGATGCCAGACAACGGGCGCTTGCCGTTTATAAAATGGCATTGTCTCAATAACATGCTCTCCGGTCATCATAGCTTAAGTTATACGATTAGAAATAAAACGAGAAGTTTTGCAAATTGCTACAATGCACACTTATAAAAATATTTCCAAAACCACATAAGCCGAAATTAGAATGATACAGTCTGCAGCTAAACTATTTTCCTATAAAAAATACTGGGCCAATAAACTATTGCCTGCCCCGGTATTACCCATGTCACGAGAAGAAATGGACATCCTGGGTTGGGATTGCTGTGACATTATTATTGTCTGTGGTGATGCCTATGTTGATCACCCCAGCTTTGGTATGGCGCTGGTGGGACGCCTGTTGGAATCCCAGGGGTTTCGCGTTGGCATTATTGCCCAACCCGACTGGACATCCGTTGATGCCTTTCAGGCACTGGGTCCTCCAAACCTGTTCTTTGGGGTATCCGCTGGCAACATGGATTCCATGGTGAATCGCTATACGGCGGATCGTAAGATTCGTTCCAACGACGCCTATACACCAGATGGTGAGCCCGGCAGGCGCCCTGATCGGTCAGTACTCGTGTATTCTCAACGTTGCCGCGAGGCCTATCCTGAATCCCAGCTTGTCATCGGTGGTATTGAGGCATCACTCAGACGCATTGCGCATTTTGATTACTGGTCTGAAAAAGTTCGAAGGTCAATCTTGCTGGATAGCAAGGCTGACCTATTAGTATTCGGCAATGCAGAACGACAAATTGTTGAAATCGCCCACCGTATTGCCGCGGGTGAAAAAGCAAAAAATATTAACGACCTTCGAGGTACCGCTTTCAGTCTCAAAGCGATACCTGCCGATTGGGAAGAGCTAGATTCAAGCGAGGTAGACGTCCCCGCAACGGCATACTCACACCCTGATCCCTATGCGATGACCCCAACAAAAAAGACTTGTAATGAGGCGGTAAAAAATCCAGACGAGCCCGTCATGATCAAGCTGGAGCGATTTCATAAAAAAACTGAATCAGGAAATACTGTCGTCCGCTTGCCAGATTACGATAAGGTCAAAGATGATCCTGTGTTATATGCCCATGCAGCACGGGTTATGCATGCAGAGACCAATCCTGGCAATGCCCGGGCATTGGTTCAGCAACACGGTGATCGGGAGGTCTGGATTAACCCCCCCCCCATACCATTGACCACAAAGGAAATGGATTTCGTTTATGAGCTTCCCTATACACGTCAACCTCACCCACATTACGAAAATAAAAAAATACCTGCTTATGAAATGATCCGGTTTTCGGTCACTATTCAGCGGGGGTGTTTTGGAGGTTGTTCGTTTTGTTCCATCACCGAGCATGAAGGTCGGATTATTCAGAACAGGTCTGAGAAGTCTATCCTTGATGAAGTCGAAATCATCAGAGACACTGTTCCTGGATTTACCGGTGTCATATCAGACCTGGGTGGACCCACGGCGAACATGTATCGTATTGCCTGCAAGTCTCGTGAGATTGAGCAGATGTGTCGTAAGCCGTCTTGTGTTTATCCTGGTGTGTGCCCAAATTTAAATACTGACCATTCGTCATTGATCCAGTTATACCAAAAGGCGCGTTCGCTCCCCGGGATAAAAAAGGTCCTGATTGCCTCTGGTGTTCGTTATGACCTTGCCATCAAATCACCCAAGTATGTCAAGGAACTGGTGACACATCACGTTGGGGGCTATCTGAAGATTGCTCCGGAACATACAGAAAGTGGCCCCTTGTCCATGATGATGAAACCGGGCATGGGGGCCTATGATCGGTTCAAGCAGCTGTTTGAACAATATTCAAAGGCCGCAGGTAAAAAGCAATATCTCATTCCTTACTTTATTGCGGCGCATCCCGGAACGACCGACAAGGACATGATGCAGCTTGCCATCTGGTTAAAGAAAAATGGTTTTCGGGCAGACCAGGTACAGACCTTTTTACCTTCCCCCATGGCGCTTGCCACCGCCATGTATCACAGTGGTACTAACCCTTTGCGAAAAGTCAGGCGTGACGGGGAGGCCATACCCGTCGCACGGGGAATTCGGGTACGACGCTTACATAAGGCCTTTCTACGCTATCACGATCCAAAAAACTGGCCCATGTTGCGTGCCGCATTGAAACGTATGGGGAGGGCAGACCTGATTGGATATGGCAAAGACAGCCTGATACCGAGAAATCAACCAGGAAATAAAGTCACAGGAAAATCCAGGGCCTTTTTAACCCAGCATACCGGGTTGCCGACCATAAAAAGAAAAACCAGATAGTTACATCAATAAAATTTAGCACTCAATTGTAAAAGCAATTGAAATATCTGCTTGTTGTTATAAAACAACGCATATATTGATAATTTTGACGCCAAAATTATTTACACTACTATTCATATTGCTTGACATCTTACCTTTAACTCTTTGTAATGCGCTATTGTATCCAAGGGGTTGGATGGTTGGTGTTGCGCATATGCCACTAATTCTTCGGAAATATTCTATAAATCAACAAGATAGGAAATTAATAATGTCATCAAACTTCAAATCAATTAAATATCTTATCCTCGGAGGACTCTCCATTGTTATGGGTATTGGGCCGGTATTAGTCGCCCAGGCGCAGCAACTGGAAGAGATCGTGGTTACGGCCCAGCGTCGTGAGCAGAACCTCCAGGACGTCCCGGTTTCTTTGCAGACCTTTTCTGGTGAATCCATGAATGATAAGGGCTTTGACACCCTTAATGAGCTGACCTACTACGCCCCTGGCCTCGTGGTCAAGAGTACCTCCGAAGAGCAGGGTCTAATCCTCCGTGGTGCCGGTACCCAGAGTAAGAACCTCGGTATCGAGCAAGGGGTGCCTACATTCATCGACGGTATTCACATGGGTCGTGGTTCACAGGTCTTAAATTCCTACATGGATATTGAACGCCTTGAGGTACTTAAAGGTCCCCAGCCTGTATTCTTTGGTCAGAATGCCGCTGCAGGTGCATTGAACATTACATCCCGCAAGCCTGGCGATGAATGGGAAGGTAATCTCAGTGCCGATTATGGTCGCTTTGGCAAATTCATTTTAGATGGTGCAGTAGGTGGTCCTATTACCGATACCTTTGGTATTCGGGTGGCAGCCAAGTATTACCGTCTGGAAGGCTTCATGCGTGACTGGTGGACTGGAGACAAATATCCCCAGCGTGAATACCTGACTGGACGAATCACCTCCGTTTGGCGTCCTACAGAAAACTTTGAGGCCTCCTGGAAAGTGGAAGTATCACACAATGACCTCGGACCTCGTGTTGAGCCTGTGGTATTTGATAAATTTGCATTTGATGACCCGTTCCTGGGAGATGGACTCAGTACGGCGATCACCGGTCTATATACGGCAAATGTAGGACCCGTTGATCAGAAGGTGGGTGAGTTCACCCGTACCGGCAGAAAATACGGTCCGACCTTTCTTAGTATTGCGGCAGAGAATCAGGCACGTATTGCTGCTGGAATAGACCCCATCATCGAAGCATCTGCCAGTGAATCTGGCGTGGTCCTGGATTTTACCCAGTGTCAGAAAGCTGGTGGGTTACAGGTATTTGGTGCTGGTGGTATTCAGCCTGTTCGGCCTTCTCAGTTTGAGAGCTGTAACTTTACGGATGAGTCCGGATCCCGTCCCTGGCATGCTGTTATGGATCTGACCTATACTCTGGATAACGGCATAGAGCTGGCGTCCAAGACCGGTTACAGCTACCAGAAATTCTATAATTCACCATACAACTCAGGTGGTGGCCCATTCCCTACGAATAACCGTGCCCGCGGTGAATTCTTTAGCCAGTGGAGTACAGAGTTCCGTGTGTCATCACCCGTTGGCGAGACCATCGAATGGATGGCTGGTGCCTACTGGCAGGATAATGACCTGGCTGCGTGGTCCGATGCCTACCGTGCCAACTGGCGTAACCAGATCCGCATGACCCGTACTGAAGACGATTCGCGTTGGATGAGTGCGTTTGCCACAGTGACCTTTAACTTCTATGAGCAGTTTTCACTGGACGTAGGTGCACGCTACACTGATATTCATAAGGAAGGTCAGGGCGTCAACCGTATCGGTGAGTGGTATGTAGAAGACCCCACCACAGGTGACCCCTTCCGACTCTCCTATGGAACAGATGTTACTCAGGGTAACGCCGGTCGACGTGGTGCCGCCGAGGCCTTACTGGCCGCCAATCCGTGGTTGCTCAATGCGCAAGTCATAGGCCGTTCACAAGTAACAAATAACTGTGATGTCCTGCAAGGTGCTACTGCCCCTGAGGGAAGAATCGTTGGCCAAAACTGCGCCGATGTGTCCGGTGTTATCGATGATAGCTCCTTCGACCCACAGGTCGTGTTGCGTTATCGCCCCAATGATGACGTCTCCTTGTATGCCAAGTACGCGACGTCCTTCAAGTCCGGTGCCTTTGACATGGCAGTATCCAACGTCCCGGAAAATGATGAGGATTTTGTTTTTGGTCCAGAAGAATACGAGACCTGGGAGATCGGTGCACGCGGTAGCTTTATGGATGGCCGACTGGCCCTGGAAGCAACCGGGTTCATGACCGATATCACAGGTGTACAGGTATCTTTTGTCAGTCGTGTGCTGGATAGAAATATTACCCAGAACGTCGCCAAGCAGGAACACAAGGGCGTTGAGTTGAGTGCTCAATTTGCCGCCTCTGACCGACTGACCTTGAGTGCATACCTTTCATTGCTAGATGCCACCGTGGTGGAATTTAACGATGCCGTCTGCACTGAAGATGAGATCTTACTGGGTTCATGCCGTGATGAAGCAGAGTCTATTGCGCTTGTAGGCGACGACTCACTGGAAGGCACCATTGACCGTAATAATTCACGGGCAAGAAATGCACCGGACTGGCAGATGACCTATAACTTGAATTATGAGTTGCCTACCATATTTGATGGTTATGTCTCTACCTTTGATGCGACACTGACTGGTACGGATGATTACACCACAGATCGTACATTCACTGACATTGTGAATTATCCCAAGGCCTGGGACGTGAATCTCTCGTATGAAGTTGGACCGTCAGACAATCGTTGGAGCATTCTGTTCTATGGTCGTAACCTGATTGGTAACACCCAGGTATACAACCCAGAACTGGATCTTCGTGGTGACGGCTTACTGGAATCCAGTGCCCAGACCTCCCTGTCTAACTTCGCATCATACGGTGCCAGGGTGAAGTTTAACTTCTTCTAAAGTTAGAATAAGTAGTTAGTCAATAATAAGGGGTATGACCTGGTTGGTCATGCCCCTTTTTTTGTTGATAATTATATTGATTGCAAAATATTTGTATAAAATAAGCAGTAGTAAACACATAAATACAAAAAGCTATCCTTAAACGTAATATAAAATCGTTAACTTATTAAAATATATGAAGTATTAGATGTATTTTTATGCTTACAGATGTAAACAATCTATGTTATATTCTCAATATTATTTAGTAGAACATCTGCTTTTAAATACAGTACTTAATTTTATAAATTTCCATTTTCGGGGGAAAACATGACTAGTTCATATTCGATAAACAAAATTTCCATACTTTCTAGCGTTATTGCATCCATGGTCTTTGGGTTGATACCAAACTTGCAGGCCCAGCAACTCGAAGAGATCGTGGTGACGGCCCAGCGTCGTGAGCAGAACCTGCAGGATGTTCCTGTATCTCTGCAGACATTTTCCGGTGATGCCATGTCTGACAAAGGGTTTGATACCCTAAATGAGTTGACCATGTATGCCCCCGGATTAGTCGTTAAGAGTACTTCAGAGGAACAGGGTCTGGTCCTGCGTGGTTCCGGCACCCAGAGCAAGAACCTCGGTATTGAACAAGGGGTACCTACCTTTATTGATGGTATCCATTTTGGCCGTGGTTCACAGGTCTTGAATTCCTACATGGACATCGAGCGCCTTGAGGTCCTCAAAGGTCCCCAACCGGTATTCTTCGGACAGAATGCCGCCGCCGGTGCGCTTAACATCACCACGCGCAAACCGGGTGATGCCTGGGAAGGTTATTTGAGCGGTGATTATGGCCGGTTTGGCAAGGCCGTTGTCGAGGGCGCCGTGGGTGGTCCCATCACCGATACCTTCGGTGTGCGGGTGGCCGCCAAGTACTACCGCCTGGAAGGCTTCATGCGTGACTATTGGACCGGTGAAAAATTTCCCCAGCGTGAATACATGACCGGGCGTATTACCACCGAATGGAAACCGACGGAGAATTTCTCTGCCTCCTGGAAGGTAGAGGTGGCCCATAATGACCTCGGTCCCCGGGTACAGCCTGTGGTGTTTGATAAATTCGCTTTCGATCCGGATGAAAGAAAAGACTATCATGGCCATAGTGCCCCGATACTGGGTATCTTTTCTACCAATACACCTCCGGTGGATCAGAAGATTGGCGAAATTACCCGAACGGGGTTTAAGTATGGACCGACCTTCATCAATCCCCGTGTGGAAAACGAGGCGAGGCTGGCAGCTGGAGTACCTTTATTGACCGAGGCCTCAAGCAGTAATGCCGGTATGCTCCTAAGCTTTGCTGACTGTCAGAAGGCCGGTGGATTAATCCAGTATGATGCCGGTGGTATCCAGCCAGAGCGGCCTGACCACTTTGAGGCCTGTGATCGTAGCGATATATCCAGCTCCAGTCCCTGGCATGCCAACATGGATCTTAACTACATGCTTGACAACGGTATCGAGGTCAATGCCAAGACCGGCTACAGCTATACCCGGTTCAATAATACCCCCTATAACTCCGGCGGCGGTGCCTTTGCCTCCAATGCCCGTTCCCGTGGTGAGTATTTCAGCCAGTGGAGCCAGGAGTTCCGGGTGACTTCACCTGTGGGTGGTGCCATCGAATGGATGGGTGGCGTGTACTGGCAGTCCTACGACCTGGAAGCCTGGTCTGATGCCTTTGTAGCCAGCTGGCGTCTACCGATCCGTTCAACCCGCACCGAGGAAGATTCCCGATGGATGAGTGGCTTTGCCACGCTGACGTTTAATTTCATGGAACAGTTTTCTCTGGATGTAGGTGCCCGTTATACCGATATTCAAAAAGACGCCATCGGTAAGAACCGTATCGGTGAATGGTATGTCTGGGACCCTGTAAACGAAGTGCCGTTTCGCCTGCCGTTTGGTATGGATTTGACACAAGGTGGTGCTGCCGGTGCAGCACGGGCCGCGGCGGGACAGGCATTGGTTGATGCCAATCCCTGGCTGCCCACCGCCGAGGTCATTGGCCGTTCCCAGATTACCCTGAACTGTGATGCACTGCTGGGGGCAACCCATCCTGCAGGCCGCATCACCTCCAGCCGTTGTGTAGACATCGCGAGTAGCATTGATGACAGTTCTTTTGACCCGCAGGTGGTGTTGCGATACCGTCCTAATGATGATGTGTCTCTCTATGCCAAGTATGCCACCTCCTTTAAGTCTGGTGCCTTTGACATGGGGGTCTCCACGGTTACCCAATTCGAGGAAGACTTTGCCTTCGGTCCCGAAGAGTATGAGACCTATGAACTGGGTGCCAGGGGTTCCTACTTCGATGGTCGTCTGGCTGCTGAGATCACCGGTTTTTTTACGGATATTAAAGGTGTACAGGTGTCTTATATCGATCCCATCCTGGAACGAAATATTACCCGTAATATCGCCAAGCAGGAATCCAAGGGCATAGAGCTGAGTGCGCAGTTTGCCGCCACGGACCGCCTGACCCTGAGTGGTTACCTCTCCATGCTGGATGCCGAGGTGGTGGAATATACCAATGCCTCCTGTATCGAAGACGAAGTCGTGGCAGGGCTGTGTGTTGATGGTGTGGCAGACCGTTCCGGTACTGATGCGAGGAACGCACCGGACTGGCAGATGACCTTTAACACCAACTATGAGTTACCGACGATATTTGATGATTACACATCGACCTTCGATGCCACAGTGACAGGTACAGCTGAATATAAAACTGACCGTTCTTTTACAAATGTTGTTAACTACCCCAGTTCCTGGGACGTCAGCATGTCCTATGAGGTGGGAGATATGGAAGGTCGCTGGAGCATCCTGTTCTATGGACGCAACCTGATAGGTAACACTCAGCGGTACAATCCGGAATTTGACATTCGGGGTGAAGGTATACTGGACTCAGAAGTCCAGACAAGCCTGTCTAACTTTGCTTCCTACGGTGCAAGGGTGAAGTTTAACTTTTTCTAAGTAGATACAATCAAGACAAAAACGGGGTATGGCATAATTGTCATGCCCCGTTTTTTTTGCTGCCGTTTAAAATTTTGAGACTCATTTTATTTGTTTAAAAAAGTTAACTTATTCTCAAAATTATTTTTCCTGTATTTTTGTATTCAAGGATATCAACTGGGTAATTTAAGGCTGGAGTGTTGATATCCTTGCAGATGATTATAACGAATAAATTAATTACTTTTAGTTCTTACTAATAAAATCAGTATAACTTCCTATGTTATTTGATTTTTATTTCAACATATATTCAATAACAACTAGAGAAATAGATAGAAAATATCGCTGGCAAAATAAATTTAAAAATAATATTTATAATAAATAATAATTAATATTTAGAACTGTATTAATACCCTCGATTTTCTGTTTGTATTTAAATAGTTGCACGTAGTATAAACGCGTCATTGTTAACGATTTTAATTTTTAATCTATGTCAATGATCGGAGGTAGCATGTCTAAACATCGTCCAACTCTAAATAAAATATTTACTCTGGCTGGAGTAACATTATCAATTTTTATTAGTCAGATACCGGATACACAAGCCCAGCAACTGGAAGAAATCGTGGTTACGGCCCAGCGTCGTGAGCAGAATCTTCAGGACGTCCCGGTATCCTTACAGACTTTCTCAGGGGATGCCATGTCAGACAAGGGTTTTGATACCCTTAACGAGTTGACCATGTACGCCCCGGGTCTGGTGATCAAGAGTGCCTCCGAAGAGCAGGGATTAATCCTCCGTGGTGCTGGTACCCAGAGTAAGAACCTTGGTATTGAGCAAGGGGTGCCAACCTTTATCGATGGTATCCACATGGGTCGTGGTTCACAGGTGTTGAATTCCTACATGGACATTGAACGACTGGAGGTCCTAAAAGGTCCCCAGCCGGTGTTCTTTGGCCAGAATGCCGCTGCCGGTGCCCTGAATGTCACCACCCGCAAACCCGGTGATGAATGGAATGGCTACCTGAGTGGTGAGTATGGTCGCTTTGGTAAGGCCATTGTTGAGGGAGCCGTGGGTGGTCCCATCACAGATACCTTTGGTGTCCGCGTTGCGGCAAAGTATTACCGCCTTGAAGGTTTTATGCGTGACTGGTGGACGGGTGATAAATTCCCCCAGCGCGAATATATGACTGGGCGTATTACTTCAGTCTGGCGGCCCACCGAGAATTTTGAAGCTTCCTGGAAAGTGGAGATCGCTGATAATGATCTCGGTCCCCGGGCACAACCCCTGGTGTTTGATAAATTTTCCAATCCCGCAGATGCAAAACTCTATCACGGCCACAGTGCCCCCATACTTGGCATACTCTCTGCCAACGTTGGACCTGTGGATCAGAAGATCGGCGAGTTCACCCGTACCGGTATCAAGTATGGCCCAACCTTCATCAATCCCCGGGTAGAATCTGAAGCCAGGATAGCGGCCGGTCTGCCTCCCCTGACTGAGGCCTCCAGTAGTAACGGTGGGATGGTATTGAGTTTTCAGGACTGCCAGAAGGCCGGTGGTCTGCAGGTATTTGAATCCGGTGGGATACAACCAATCCGACCCAGCCAGTTTGAGAGTTGTAATTTTACTGATGAATCCGGTTCCAAACCCTGGCATGCGATTATGGACCTCGCTTATACCCTTGATAATGGGATTGAGTTGAAATCTACAACGGGATACAGCAACCAGGAATTCTGGAATACTCCTTATAACTCTGGTGGTGGTGCTTTTTCTACCAACAACCGTAATCGCGGTGAGTTTTTCAGCCAATGGAGTCAGGAGTTCCGGGTAACCTCACCGGTGGGTGAACAGATTGAATGGATGGCCGGTGTCTACTGGCAGGACAATGCCCTGGAGGCATGGTCTGATGCCTATGTTGCGAGTTGGCGTCTACCCATCAGGTCCACCCGTACCGAGGAAGACTCCCGTTGGCTCAGCGGTTTTGCTACGGTGACCTTTAACTTTTATGAACAGTTCTCCCTGGACGTGGGTGCCCGTTATACCGATATCAAGAAGGACGCCATTGGTAAAAACCGTATTGGTGAATGGTATGTCTGGGACCCGGTGAACGAAGTCCCCATGCGCCTGCCATTTGGTATGGACTTAACACAAGGTGGTACTTCCACGACGTCAGCTGCGGGTCTTAGACGTGTTGCATTAGAAAACTTGATTGCCGCTAACCCCTGGCTACCCAATGCCGAGGTTATCGGTCGCTCCAAGATCACCCTGAACTGTGATACCTTGCTGGGTGCCACTCATCCGGCGGGCCGAATTACTTCGAGCCGTTGTGTCTCTATCGATGCCGCCATTGATGACAGTTCTTTTGACCCACAGGTGGTGCTGCGTTACCGTCCTAGTGACGATGTGTCTCTGTATGCCAAGTACGCGACGTCCTTCAAGTCAGGTGCCTTTGATATGGGTGTGTCCACAGTCCCGGAATTTGCTGAGGACTTTCAATTTGGTCCGGAAGAATATGAGACCTATGAGTTAGGTGGTCGAGGGTCCTTCCTGGATGGCCGAATAGCAGCGGAGATTACCGGTTACTTAACCGATATCAAAGGGGTACAGGTGTCGTATATCGATCCCATCCTGGAACGTAATATTACACGTAATATTGCCAAGCAGGAATCCAAGGGCATTGAGCTGAGCGGTCAGTTTGCCGCCACCGACAGGATGACACTGAGTGCCTACCTGTCCATCCTGGATGCCACCGTGGTGGAATACAAGAATGCATCCTGTACTGAAGATGAACGATTGACAGGGGTATGTATCGATGACGTAGCAGACCGATCCGGTGCGGAGGCAAGAAATTCCCCGGACTGGCAGTTCACTGGCAATATGCGCTATGAACTGCCGACCATCTTTGATGGTTATGTCTCTACGTTTGATGCGACGGTGACCGGTACCGATAGCTACACCACAGACAGATCTTTCTCTGATACGGTTAATTTTCCCAAGGCCTGGGACGTCAACCTGTCCTATGAGGTGGGAGATGTGGATGGTCGCTGGAGTATCCTGTTTTTTGGTCGTAACCTGATAGGTAATACCCAGGTATACAATCCGGAACTGGATTTGGCGGGAGAAGGGGTACTGGAATCCGAGGCGCAGTCATCCTTGTCTAACTTTGCTTCCTATGGTGCCAGGGTGAAGTTTAACTTCTTCTAAGTCACCAACTTTTAAACTTAAGAACGGGGGATGATGAGTTAGTCATCCCCCGTTTTTTTTTACTTAGATTTATTAAGTATTAATATCAAGGTTAATGTCATTAGCCTGGCTATTATCAAATAAAAATCTTAAGAAATATTTTATATAGGACCCTTTGAAAAAAATTAGAGTACGAAACTAAAATTTTCTCCCGGGGGTGCTTCGTAAATTCAATTATCAAGGCAATAAATGTTGCTAATTTATATTCTCGTCACATAAAAAACTTAATATTATTTTGAGCACAATTTAAAAAATCAATAAATACAAATAGTTACGATTAAAAACCGGTTGTTTTTAATTTGCGACGTGTAGTATAAGTACCCCCACTTTTTTTCTTTAGGGGAAAATGATGGCTAATCTACTAATTAATAAGAAACTTATATTTACTGGACTGGTGCTGTGCATTGCATTGGGTAATGTGCCTGTCACAAGCGCACAGGAACTGGAAGAAATCGTGGTCACGGCACAGCGCCGTGAACAGAGTCTCCAGGACGTCCCGGTCTCATTACAAAGCTTTACTGGTGATGACATGTCCCGCCAGGGATTTGATACATTAGAATCTCTTTCTACTTATGCGCCCGGTCTGGTTATCAAGGCCTGGTCAGAAGAGCAGGGATTAATCCTGCGCGGTGCCGGCACCCAGAGTAAGAACTTGGGTATCGAACAGGGAGTGCCAACCTTTATCGATGGCATTCATATGGGCCGTGGTTCCCAGGTGCTCAGTAGTTACCTGGATGTTCAACGAGTGGAAGTCCTGAAGGGACCCCAGCCAGTGTTCTTTGGACAGAACGCTGCAGCCGGCGCACTAAACATAGAAACTCGTAAGCCCGGTGATGAGTGGGAAGGTACCCTTAGTGGTGATTTTGGTAATTTTGGCAAAAAGTCTGTTGAAGGGGCCTTTGGTGGCCCCATTACCGATACCTTTGGTGTGCGAGTCGCCGCCAAGTACTATCGATTTGATGGATTTTTACGTGACTATTTCACCGGTAAAAAATTCCCGGAACGGGAATACAAGACCTTCCGTATTACCACCCAGTGGGCACCCACAGATAATTTTGAAGCTACCTTTAAGTACGAGGTTTCCGATAATAACCTTGGACCCAGGGCGCAACCAGTTTTACTGGAGAGCAGGGGAAACCTCGCTGAAGCCAAACTAACTCATGGCTTGAGTTCACCAGTTACCGGTATCCTCAGCGCCAATGTGCCCCCTGTGAACCAAAAGGTGGGTGAGTTTACCCAAACAGGTATTCTGTATGACACGTTTCTCAATCCCCGTGTTGAGTCCGATTTGAGAGAGGCAGCAGGTTTGCCTCGCCTGACCGAGGCCTCCGGCAGTAACTCCGGCATCGTGATGGATTTAACCCAGTGCTTTCGTGAAGGTGGATTACAGGTATTCAGGGGTGGTGATGCCCTGGTGGGCGGCGGCACTGTTGTTGCGCCTGGCGGCAGTGGTATCGGTCCAGTGCTCGACTATTACGACAATTGTGATATGAAAGATCGCTCTGGCTCCAAGCCCTGGCATGCCATTATGGATCTGACTTACCGGTTGGAAAATGGTATCGAACTTACCTCAAAGACCGGGTATAGCTATCAGGAGTTCTGGAACTCCCCATACAACTCCGGTGGTGGTGCATTTATCACCAATGCCAGACAGCGTGGTGAATTCTTCGGACAGTGGAGTGAGGAATTCCGGATTTCATCACCTACTGGGGGCACCATCGAGTGGATGGCCGGCCTGTACTGGCAGAAGAACAATCTGGATGCCTGGTCTGATGCCTACCGCTCAAACTCCCGGAACCCTATCCGTTCCTCCAGAACATTTGAAGATGCAAAATGGGTCAGTGGCTTTGCGGCAGTGACCTTAAATTTCTACGAACAGTTCTCTCTGGACGTAGGTGCCCGCTACACAGACATCAGCAAGACAGGTGGCGGTACCAACCGAATTGCGGAATGGATCGTTGAAGATGCTATTACCGGTGACTATGTACAGTTACCCTATGGGTTGGATGCCACTGGTGGTGGGGGTCGACAAGCAAGGGCTGCCGCCTATCTTGCAGCAAATCCCGGTCTAGTTAATGCCTCGGTTGTTGGGCGTACACCCATTACGGATAAATGCGGTTCTTATCTGGCAGACAATGATCCCAATCTTATGGGAAGTTTAGGTCTGTCCCATTGTGTCACCCATAACCTGTCGTTTAGTGATGATTCCTTTGATCCGCAGATCGTACTGCGATACCGGCCGAATGATGATATTTCTTTTTATGGCAAGTATGCTACCTCGTTCAAGTCCGGTGGCTATGATATGGGTGTATCCGAGTTACCCTTGCGTGAAGATGATTTCGCATTCGGGCCAGAGACTTATGAGATCTTTGAGATCGGCATGCGTGGTACGTTCATGGATGGCCGGATGGCTGCCGAGTTGACCGCGTTTGCAACAGACATCAAGGGCACACAGGTTTCCTTTGTTGACCGTTCAGATGGGGTTGATCGTAACGTGACCCAGAATGTGGGTGCACAGAAGTCAGATGGTATTGAGTTAAGTGTCAGATATGCCGCTTCAGACAGGCTCACACTCAGTAGTTACCTGGCGTTACTCGATGGTGTTGTTCTGGATTTTACCACCTCGATCTGTACCGATGATGATCGGGTTGCTGGACGCTGTGTTGCCGCTGATGGGTCTGTTGCCACGGGTAGTACCCCGGGAGCAGCAGATCGTTCTGGACAGGAGGCAAGAAATGCACCGAACTGGCAGTATACCGGTAACATCCGCTATGAATTGCCCACCATCCTGGCAGGTTACAAGTCTAACTTTGACGTGACGGTAACCGGTACATCTGCCTATACCACCGATCGTGATTTCTCAAATGTCTATTCCTACGATAGCGGCTGGGACGTGAATCTCTCCTATGAGTTTGGTGGGGAAGATGATCGCTGGTCAGTATTGTTGTATGGACGTAACCTGATGGAGCTTAAGCCTGTATATCATGCAGACGCAGATTTCGCAGGGGAAGGTGTGGCTGAATCCAGCGCTCAGGTGACCACATCAAATTTTGCGACTTATGGTGCAAGGCTGAAGTATAACTTTTTTTAATATAGTAAGTCTTAAGCACAATGATAAGGGCATGGCAATTATCGCCATGCCCTTTTTTTATATGTCAGCCTTGATAAGTGAATGCAAGGTATGTTTGTCCGTTCACTCAGTGTTACTTGTCTGAGGATACAGCCAATGGCTGAGATGCACGCCTCTATCAATAGATTATCTTTGAGGATAATATGTATTTGGTCATGAATTAATATGTTGTCCGGCGGGGTGTGAATGATTTTTATTCCCCACAATAGTAAAATTAATTTAAAAACATATAGTTATAGCTAATTTGAACTTAAGTATGGGCTGCTATGTATTGAGATAATCTGGTTAAATGATGCTAGAATTTGTTCTATAATTCGCTGTTAGTGTAGTAGTCGTTTTTTACTTAATTCAAGCAGATACATTCACCATCGTTGATGATCTGTGGAACCGGAGGCTGAGATAAGTGTTGGATAAACATTCAAATCAATTTTTAAAATATTTGTTCAGTTTATTGTTTGTTTTAATCAGCTTGAGCGGGACAGTCAGTCACGCCCAACAGGGTTCATCAGAGGCTGCCAAATATCAGAGTCTGTTAAATAAAAATTGTGTCTCCTGTCATAATGAGGTCTTGAAGACAGCTGGTCTAATGCTTGATAAGGCCAATATTCATGATGTCAGTGAAGACCCAGCGTTATGGGAAAAGGTCATCACAAAATTGTCCCTGCGTGCCATGCCGCCGGTAGGAATTCCTCTCAGGCCGTCTGAGCAGGAATATGAGGATATTCTTGGTTATCTTTACAGTGAGTTAGACAAGGCGGCAAGCGCGGATCTGAATCCCGGTCGACCGACTGTGCATAGGCTGAATCGTACCGAATATGCTAACGCCATTCGTGATTTACTGGCTTTGGAAATCGATGCCCCGGCATTGTTACCGCCAGATAATCTGGGGGACGGTTTTGATAACATCGCTGAAATTCTTTCTGTCTCACCATTACTGATGGAACGATATATGTTTGCAGCAGGACGGATTGCGCGGTTGGCCGTTGGACCACAGGCCATGCAGCCTGCCAGTGAACAATATGTCGTCCCAGGCGAGTATAGACAGAACTACCAGATGAGTGAAGACCTGCCATTTGGCTCCCGCGGCGGCACCCTTATAAAACATTATTTTCCTGCTGACGGTGAATATACGATTAAGGTGGATTTGGAAAGAAATATAGAAGGATATATCCGGGGGTTAAGAAAAAAACATATCATTGATGTCCGCCTGGATCATGAACAGATTGGTTCGGCAGAGATTGGTGGCGAGTTTTTTGGTCGACCAGGGCCAATATTTACCGAGAATCAGGTGGTTCATTACTCGGGTGACCCGGAACAGGTAGGATATGAATTCACTGCTGATGAGAAACTGAATTATCGGTTCCAGGCAAAGGCAGGGACCCATCTGGTCGGTGTTACGTTTGTAGGCAAGAGCACCAAACCTACAGGTATTTATGAACCTGAGTTGCCACTCGCCGATATTCAGTCCTATAAGGGCGGTATACCTGAAGTAGCAAGTGTAACCATCACCGGGCCATTTGATGCGAAAGGGCCTGGTAACACACCAAGCAGGGAAAGAATATTTGTCTGCGAACCGTCTTCTACCCGGGATGAAGCCTGCGCCAGACAGATACTGGGTAAGATCACCCGGCTTGCCTATCGGCGTCCGGTGGAAAAAAATGAATTGGATGGACTCATGCAACTGTTTCGCAGTGGAATTGAGGATGGCGGTTTTGATGGCGGAATTGAACTGGCGATACAGAGTGTCCTGGCTGGTCCTGAATTTCTATTCAGGATTGAACAGGAGCCTGAAGGGCTGGCGCCTGGTGAAGTCTACCCCGTTAGCGACCTGGAATTAGCTTCGAGGTTATCATTCTTTCTCTGGAGTACCATCCCAGATGATGAATTATTAGCCGCGGCTGAAAAAGGCAGATTAAGAAACGGTCGGGAACTGAAAAAACAGGTGCAGCGGATGCTGCAGGATCCGCGGTCATCCGCCTTTATTAATAATTTCGGCAGGCAATGGCTGGCGGTGCGGAACATTGATGCCTCTGCCCCAAACCAGGAAATATTCCCCGAATTTGACGAGGAACTACGTCAGGCCTTTAAACAGGAATTGCAACTCTGGTTTACCAGTATGGTAAGAAGTGATGAAAGCATCCTGGAAGTATTGACCTCTGACTATACATTTATAAACGAGCGGCTGGCCAAACACTACGGGATACCGGGTATATATGGAAGCCGGTTTAGAAAGATCGACCTTGATTCTTTTGAACAGAGAAAAGGGTTGTTGGGTAAAGGCGGTATCCTGGCCGGTACGGCATTCAATAATCGTACCTCCCCAGTTGTCAGGGGTAAATGGGTGCTTGAGACCCTGCTGAGTATGCCACCGCCACCACCACCGGATAGTGTAGTGGCCCAGCTTATCCTGGAGGATGATTCAGGTAAGGTGTTAACACTTAAAGAGGCCATGGAGGCGCATCGGGCCAACCCGGTGTGTGCATCCTGTCACAAGCTAATGGACCCCATCGGCTTTGCACTGGAGAATTTCGATGCAGTCGGTTCATACCGGCTCAGGTATGAAGAAGCAGATGCCGATGTCGACTCGTCTGGTATATTATTTGATGGCAGTACCTTCGATGATACAGAAGGGTTTAAAAAGAATTTCCTCAAGCATTCTGACAGGTTTGTCAACACGGTGACCCAAAAGGTTATGACCTATGCCCTGGGTAGAAGCATCGAGTATTACGATATGCCTGCCGTACGCGAAATTGCAGAAAACTTGGAGAATGATGATTACAAATGGTCTTCACTAATCTTAGGTATAATTGAAAGCACACCATTCCAATACAGGAGGGTAAGAAAATGATGATATTTAAACGGGCGATTCCAAGACGTACATTTATAAAAGGCGCAGGCGCGACAATCGCGTTACCGTTCCTCGATGCCATGGTGCCAGCGCTTGCTGCATCTGATGTTAAACCATCCCTAAAGGTCGGGAATGTCTATCTGACTACTGGCAGGGTCATGGATTCCTGGACACCAAAAACAGTCGGAGAAAATTTTGAATTAACGCCAACACTTGAACCCTTTGCGCCCTATAAGGATCAGATGCTGGTCATCAGCGGAATGGACATAAAATGTTCAGACCTGTTACCCGGTGAACGAGGTGGTCCACATGCACGGCCATGCGCCGCCTATTTAACAGGCGTGCACCCGTTTGGAGATCGAGTTGGTACTTCCATGGATCAAATCATTGCCAAACACATTGGACAGGACAGCCCGCTGTTGTCGCTGGAATTAAGTCTGGATACCCCTGAATGGGTTGGACAGGGGGGAGGTGACTACCAGCCATTCTATACTGCTACCATGAGCTGGCGAACACCAACAACACCGTTACCTGTGGAGAATAACCCAAGAAAGGTCTTTGAAAGATTATTTGGGGATACTGACTCCATGAGTCAGGATGCCATGAAACGCCGAATCAGCAGACAGAGCAGTGTACTGGATTCAGTCAGTGATCGTGTACAGCGCCTAATGAAGGATATCGGTGCCAGTGACAGATATAAACTGGATGAATACCTGAGCGCTGTTCGTGAGGTTGAGCGTGGTATACAGGCGGTGGAATCCAGAACTGCTAGCGGTGATAGTATGTCCCAGGTGGATATCAGTCGCCCAACCGGCATACCCACAGATGTCATGACCCACAGTCACCTGATTTTTGACCTGATGTTCCTTGCCTATCGTTCAGACATGACGCGGGTGATCTCTTTCATGTTCGGACATGAAGGCACCAATCGTAACTATACTGAACTTGGTGCAACCGATGGACACCATTCATTGTCTCATCATAAGGGTGATCCTACGGCGATCAGTCTGTTGAAGAAGGTAGACCTGTACCAGAGTAATATGCTGGCATATTTTCTCGATAAGATGAAAAATGCCAAAGAAGCAGATGGATCAACGATGCTGGACAACTCTGTCATCGTTGCCGGAGGTGGTTTGAGCGATGCGAATAACCATGTGCATAACAAAGTACCGGTTGCTGTATTTGGCGGTGCACAGGGTAAGGTTAGGGGAAACCGGCATATTGTCCATATGGATGAGCCCTTATCAAACCTGCACCTGTCCGTAGTTGGAATGACTGGCGCACCAACGGAAGAATATTTCTCCAATGAAACGGCGGATGCTACCGGGGTGTTGAAAGACCTTGCCTGACAGGTAAGGTCTTATTCTTAACTAACAGGTATATCGGAGGGAGTTTTGGTATGGCGCCTGAATTAAAGGTTTTTGCAATAAGCATCCTGGTGTTTAGTCTTTCAGCTACCAATGTCATTGCTGAGGAATTGCCGTTAATAGCTGCGGTGCAACAGGGTGATATTGATTCAATCAGGTCTTTGCTCAGAGGTAAGACAAACGTCAATTCAGCCCGCGCAGATGGCACAACAGCACTTGCCTGGGCAGTTTATAAAAGCGATGACCGTGCCGTTGAGCTATTACTTAAGTCAGATGCCGATGTTAATGCGGCCAATGATTATGGTGTTACTCCGTTATATCTGGCATGCAGAAATGGTGATACGGAAATTCTCAGCCGCTTACTTAAGGCAGGGGCAAATCCTAATCTGGCCAAGCAGACAGGTGAGACTCCACTGATGACCTGCACCAATACAGGGGATGCAAAAAGCGTCGGTTTGCTTATTGATAATGGTGCAGAAATTAATGCCAAGGAAAACCACGAAGGGCAGACTGCACTAATGTGGGCGGTTGCGGAAAGACATCCTGCGGTGACAAAAGTACTCGTTGATAGAGGGGCAAATATCCATATTAAATCAAAGGTTATCCCGGAACCTAAACCCTATATCATTGACATTGAACCAGGTACCAGTATCTGGGGTTCAAACTACCCTCCAACCATACGGTTTCAGGAAGTATCTGGTGGTTTTACTGCGCTGTATTTTGCTGCCCAACAGGGTGATTTAGAGTCAGCCAGAATATTAATAGGGGCGGGCGCAAATGTGAATGAACCTCATCCAGAACATGGTAGCCCGCTGGTGGTTGCCATGGCCAGTGGTCGCGAAGCAGTGGCGAGACTGCTGCTAGAGAAGGGGGCAGATCCAAATATCAAAGATGCGTGGGGTCTTTCACCTCTGCATTATGCATTACACGAAGGATTTTTGAAGTTACAGGGTGCCAGTCAAAAACCTACAGATAAGGTGGGTTGGGAACGTCCAAATATGACTGCCATGATTAATCTATTGCTGGATTACGGCGCAGACCCCAACGCCCAGGTAGAATATGCATTTCCTTTCCAGGATTATCATTTGGTGGCAAGGCATACCCAGAATCCAGCGATGATATCACCTGTGGGCGCAACCCCTATATTACTCGCCGCTGTTTCTGGAGATATCGATGCCATG
Source organism: uncultured Gammaproteobacteria bacterium (assembly GCA_943788815.1). Taxonomy (GTDB): domain Bacteria; phylum Pseudomonadota; class Gammaproteobacteria; order Eutrophobiales; family Eutrophobiaceae; genus Eutrophobius. The sequence goes on along the minus strand of CALSRS010000001.1, from coordinate 699,716 downwards.
AACATTCTTGAGGAAGTTGCTGATGTGGGGGCTAAGACCAGTGGAGGCGCTTCATTATTTATGCTTGCTACCGGAGCAGGTCCGGAGAAACGTGCCTATACTGGAAAAGATGAAGACCGTGCCATTGAAGCAGCAAAACGTGCCCTGGAACTGGGTGGTGGTGCTATCAATGACAGACTTATCCATCTGGCTGAAGACGGACCTAAGAAGGGTGTTGTTGACGGTCGTACCGCCTTGCACTTTGCTACCTACCGCGGTTGGAAAAAGATGGTGGAATTTCTGGTAGAACAGGGAGCGGATATCAATGCTGCCGATCGCTATGGTATGACGCCACTAATGATAGCCCTTGGAGACCCGGAAGGTCGATACTATAGGCAAATTGGTGATGGTGATTATGACCATCGCTATCGTCGGCCAGGTGTCACACCGGGGACCGGCGCCAATGAAGAAATGGCAGAATTGCTATTGAGCTTAGGCGCAGAGCCATTTACCGGGAAATATTTTGACGCATCGGGCTATTAGTTCAGGATAATCCGGTACTCGTAGATAATTCCAGATTAACAGTGCATGCAGACATGAATGTAGTGTCTTATGTGCGTTTCTCTGGGATTATGTCTTTATTTTAACCAATATTAATCTGCGACCACCCTATCCTTATGAGTAAAAAAACTGTATCGCTTGTTCTAGGTAGTGGAGGAGCAAGAGGGCTGGCGCATATCGGTGTAATCCGTTGTCTTATAGAACGGGGCTATGAAATCAAATATATCGCTGGAACCTCTATAGGCGCATTAATTGGTGGTATATATGCGGCAGGTAAACTCGATGAATACGAGCGCTGGGTCAGGGAACTGGACAGGACGGATGTCGTACGATTGCTGGATTTATCTTTCACACGGGGTGCGTTGTTCAAGGGAGAGAAAATAATCGGGGTTTTAAGACAGTTAGTCGGGGACGCTAATATTGAGGACCTGCCCATTGGATTTACTGCAGTGGCTACCGATCTTAATACCGAAAAAGAAATCTGGTTGAATCAGGGGCCATTGTTTGATGCTATCAAGGCATCAGTTGCCGTACCCATGGTATTTGAGCCTGTAAAAATTGGTAAGCGTCTATTGGTTGATGGGGGTCTGGTCAATCCAATTCCCATTGCGCCAACTTTAAATGATGATTCTATGATGACGATAGTGGTTGATCTCAACGCGCCCGCAGAGGAAATTCAACTGGAACCAGCTGAGATATCAGAAAACAATCAAAACCATAGTGAATATCGTACAAAGCTCGTTAAATTTATCGAAGATCTATTTTCCAGTGATGATGATACCCAGGATGATATCCCGAACTTTTATGATCTGCTAATGCGTTCCATGGATGCCATGCAGACTACGATTGCAAATTTCAGGATGGCGGCTTATAAACCCGATGTTATTATTCATATCCCAAGGGATGTATGTGATTTTTTCGAATTCTACAAGGCTTCAAGATTGATCGAATTTGGAAATAAACGCGCATGCGAAAGTCTTAAGACGTTATATGATACAGCACCTGATATTTAAAAAAATTAACACTTACAACACTAAATGAATTTATGTGAAAAAAATATTTCTTTATTAATAAGTTAGCTTTTTACATTCATCAATTGTTTATGCATCTACTTATTATTTTTTTTGTTTTCACCCTCATAGTCTCCCCTCACCGCTATCTATAGTTTCCATATATTCAATTAAGAATTAATTATGTAATAAAGATATCTTAGTTGCTGCTAATAGAAAATGGACTAAAATCTTTGTTGTATAAGTAATAAATTACTTTCGAGGAATTAAAATGATAAACGATGTATTAAAATCATTACGACGTATTAGCAGGGCTATGGACTTACATTCAAAAGCCCTGGTGAAAAACCATGGCTTAACCACAGCCCAGTTACTTTTAATGCAGTCAATTAGAGACAATGAAACTGCCACCATTGGTAAGCTGGCAGATGAAATTAATTTAAGTCAGGCAACGGTAACGACCATATTGGATCGTCTGGAGGAACGCGGCATGGTTGTTAGGCAGGCTTCAAAAATAGACAAACGAAAAGTACATGTGTCTCTGACGGATTTTGGTCTTGAAAAAGTCACTAATGCACCTGCACCACTACAAGAAAATTTTATAAATCACTTTAATAATCTCAATGAATGGGAACAAACCACAATGTTAAGCACCTTGCAGCGGATTGCTTATATGATGGATGCAGAGGGTCTTGATGCAGCCCCCATACTCCAAACAGGCGATCTGGATTCAAATCTTGGCTCCATACACAATAAAGTTGGTTTGGATTCAAATCTCAATAGTCAGGTAGCTTTTAATTCATAAATCCAGGAACGGGAAAATGATTCTAATAATTTTCCCGTTCTTATTCTCGAATAATATATGCAATAGGCGTCTAAGTTACTGAAGAATAATGTTTATTATTACTTTGAGTCACTAACCTGTTATTGTTATTTTTCGGTTTGTTTGATAGTTGTTATAAAAAACGTTTAAACTTCGGATTAAGTAAGAATTAATAACACGGGAAAATTCCACAGGAGGGTATAAATGAAAAAAGCCAGTGATTATGATCCAGAGGTCCTGGACCTCTTTAACCTTTACGTTCATGACAAGATTAACCGTCGTGAATTCCTGGACCGCGTCGGTAAATTTGCTGTGGGCGGTTTGACTGCCATCGCGATTCTCAAAAGCCTGGAGCCAAATTACGCTGAGGCACAACAGACCTCGTGGCACGATAGCAGGCTAAGCAACAAGTATGTTGAATTTGACTCACCAAACGGACATGGTACGTCCAGCGGCTTACTGTCAATGCCGGCAAACCACACAGGTAAGCTACCAGGAATTCTGGTAGTTCATGAAAACCGTGGCTTGAATCCTCATATTGAAGATGTGGCGCGACGCGCGGCTCTAGAAGGCTTCATTGCATTTGCCCCTGATGCCCTGGCACCCATAGGCGGATATCCTGGCAATGATGAGGACGGTCGAGCTATGCAGAGTTCCATGGACGGCGATAAAATATTTGAAGATTTTGTCGCAGCAGCAGAATTCCTCCGTAATCATGATCACTCCACTGGTAAAGTAGGTGCCGTGGGCTTTTGTTCTGGCGGTGGAGTCTGTAATAAGCTGGCTGCCAGGTTGTCCTGGTTTGGTGCATCGGCACCTTTTTATGGTAGACAGGTAAGCGAAGCAGACACTGCCAAGATTAATGCCCCGTTACAAATTCACTATGCTGGTGATGATGCCCGCATTAATGCGGGCTGGTCAGATTATGAGGCTGCCTTGAAAAAACATGGCAAAGAGTATGAAATGTTCATGTATGAAGGTTGTGGCCATGGTTTTCATAATGATTCTACACCTCGTTACAACGAGCCTGCAGCCAGGTTGGCCTGGGGAAGGACAATTGATTTTTTCAGAAAGAATCTAGCCTAAGCTTTCAATTTGTTTAATAAAAAAGGTCGCTTACAGCGGCCTTTTTTTTATTTCATGTTTAAACCAGGGCTTCTAAATGTGCCAGTGCACTATTGCCCAGGGCCGTCAGGTCATAACCTCCCTCAAGCACAGAAATAATTCGGCCATCGGCATGCTTGCCTGCAATTTTCTTCACTTCATTTGTAATCCAGCGATAATCATCTTCTTCAAGCATGAAGCTCGCCAGGGGGTCATCTTTATGGGCATCAAATCCCGCAGAGAACATGATCAACTCAGGTTGAAATGATTCCAGTGCAGGCAAAAAATTCATTTCTACGGCATTACGGAATGCATGACCATCGGTGCCAGCCGGCAATGGTAAATTAATTATATGATCTGATTTAGTAGTTGCTCCTGAGTTGGGATAAAAAGGATGCTGAAAACTCGAACATAGCATGATGGCTGGATTATCCTGGAATATATCCTCTGTTCCGTTGCCGTGGTGTACGTCAAAATCGACTATAGCTACGCGTGATAAGCCATGGGTATTGAGTGCGTGCGCGGCGCCCACTGCAACATTATTGAAAATACAAAATCCCATTGCCCTGCCCCGTTCAGCATGATGCCCAGGAGGACGAACACAGCAAAAAGCGCTTTCGGTAGAGGTTGCAATGATCAGATCTACGGCATGGACCACTGCGCCAGAAGCTCGACGCGCAGCATTCAGTGAGTGTGGGTTCATGCTGGTATCAGGATCCAGTCTTAGGATTCCTTCAGTCGGTGCATTGCTGAATACGGCATCTACATATTCGTTTTCATGTACACGGTATAGATGAGCTTTGTCTACCAATGGGGCCTCAAGATATTTTATCTTTTCATTTATAGTAGAGGTTTCAAGCAGTTTCTTGATAGCATCAATACGCAAAGGACTTTCAGGATGCTCTGTCCCCATGTCATGTAATTCACAATCAGGATGTGAAATAAATAGCATCTAGCCTCCCGGTATTACAACGAATGCAAATGAACAGCAATCATATTATCATCATTTTTGATGATGCCGATACATTGGTCAATGTAACTGATAATTATAAAACTTAATAAATTAAGGAATTCTTCATGAAAAATTCAGGCAGTTGCTTATGTAATAAGGTCACTTTTACGACTGAAAGTCCTTATTCCCGGTTTGCCCTATGTTACTGCAGCCGGTGTCGTAAAGTAACCGGTTCAGCGCATGCATCCAACCTGTTTGCTAACGCCAATCAGATTGAATGGTTATCTGGCGCTGATAACGTAACGCGTTTTGAATTCCCTGAAGCTGAAAGGTTTAGCAGGGCTTTTTGTAAAACCTGTGGATCACCAGTTCCATGTCTAAGCATAGATGGAACAAAAATCGTTATACCGGCAGGTAGCTTGGACTCTGATCCCGACGTTAATCCGGATGTAAAAATTTATTCTGCTGATAAAGCCCGCTGGTATCAGAACCTGGAATCAATACCAGAATTCGATGGAGCACCTAAGTAGCTCAAATTTAAATTAAGACCAATAATCTAACTTTATTTTATTATCGACAACATAAGCCGTTTAGTTATATTTATTCTGATTTCAATATATAGTCACGGCTTAAGCAACATCATCTGCCAGAAAGCCACCAGATTGCCTTGCCCATAGCTGGGCATACAGACCATTCTTTGCTATCAGGGTCGTATGGGTTCCTTCTTCAATAATTTTACCCTCATCAACGACAACAAGACGATCAAGCGCAGCTATAGTTGAAAGTCTGTGGGCGATAGCGATGACGGATTTCCCACGCATTAATGTATAGAGATTTTCGCGTATGGCCGCTTCAACTTCTGAGTCTAGTGCTGATGTTGCCTCATCCATTATGAGTATAGGGGCATCTTTGAGCAGGACCCGGGCGATAGCAATACGTTGCCTTTGCCCCCCCGATAATTTGATGCCGCGTTCACCTACATGGGCATCGTAACCGTAACGGTCGTGCTTATCAGAGAGTTCCAGGATAAATTCATGGGCACGAGCCTGTTCTGCAGCACGTTTCATATCCGAATCAGTTGCGCCCGGTTTGCCGTAGACAATGTTGTCCCTAATCGAACGATGTAACAATGACGTGTCCTGGGTGACCATGCCGATTTGTTCCCGCAAAGATTCCTGAGTGACCTGGGATATATCTTGTCCATCGATGAGGATGCGACCCCCTTCTAAATCATAAAAACGCAGTAACAAATTGACCAGGGTGGATTTCCCGGCACCCGATCGCCCAACCAGGCCAACCTTTTCACCAGCCGAAATTGTTAAACTAAAATTGTCGATGACCCCTCCACCTTTTCCATAATGAAAGGAGACATCCTTAAATTGAATTTCACCCTTGCTAATATTCAATGTCGGCGCGTCCTTTATATCTTGTACGAGTTTGGGTCGCGAAAGTGTATTTAGTCCGTCTTGAACCGTTCCCAGGTTTTCAAATAAGGCTGAAAATTCCCACATCACCCACTGTGACATACCAAATAATCTGATAGACGGGCCTATAGACGCCGCAATGATACCGGTGCTTATCGCTGATAAAGTCCAAAGATGAATCGACATTGCGCAGATGGAAAAGACCATTATGACATTAATAGTCCATACGGATATTATCAACTTGGTAACCAATCTCATTTGCTCATATACAGTATTCAGAAATACTTCCATGCCTTGTTTGGCATATTCTGATTCACGTCTTGAGTGTGAAAAAAGTTTAACGGTTGTCATATTGGTATAGGTATCAACAATACGCCCAGTCATATCAGATCGTGCATCAGCCTGGCGAGTTGAGACCTGACCAAGTCTGGGTATGTAAAAAAATAGAATACAGATATACAGACCCAGCCAGACTAATAGTGGGATAGTCAGTCTTATGTCAGCGTAAGCAATCATGATGATCAGTCCACCAAAGTAGACAGTGACATACATCATCACATCCAGTAATTTCAAGACAGCTTCTCTTACTGCCAGGGATGTTTGCATTAATTTGGTTGAGATACGTCCAGCAAATTCATCTTGATAGAAGGACAGGCTTTGCCCCAGCAGATGACGGTGGGCGCGCCACCGTATGCTCATGGGAAAATTCCCCAATAAGGACTGATGGATAATCAAGGCGTGTAGGGCGACAGCACTGGGTAGACATATAAGGATGATGACACTCCATTGAACCAGGTCGTTTTTATGTAATGCAAAAAATATCCCGGGGTCACTGACATTCAGCCAGTCAACCAGTTTCCCCAAAAAAGCAAACAGGGAGATCTCCATGATGGCAATCAGCGCAGTTAAAACCGACATCAAAATTAAATAGGGCTCAATCCCCTGGGTATAATGCCGACAAAAGGCATAAATACTGTCCGGTGGCTGTTCTGGCTCCGTTGGCGGAAATGGCTTAATTAAATTTTCAAAAAAAACAAACATTGGTTTTATATAAAAAATAAAAAAATATGAAACAGCAGCTAATCTGGATTTTATGAAGTAAAAGTGAGTGTAGGACTACTTTGCCGGACTTAACCTCAACAATTTTCCATTCGAACTGTCCGTCAATAAATAGATGAGACCGTCTGGTCCCTGCACGACATCTCGTATTCGACCAAATTCAAATTTTAATAAGCGTTCTTCATCGACAATATTATCTCCATCCAGTTCCAGTCTGACGAGATTCCCAAATTTCAATGAGCCGACAAACAGATTTCCCTTCCATCCAGGGAATTGATCTCCCGAATAAAACATCATGCCCGATGGTGCAATAGAGGGGACCCACTTGTATATGGGCTGTTCCATGTATCGGTCATGTGTCCCTTCCCCAATCTTGGTACCCCTTCCGTAATTAACACCATAGGTAATAACTGGCCAGCCATAATTGACACCAGCTTGCATAATATTGATTTCATCGCCACCTTGGGGACCGTGTTCATGGGTCCAGATCTCACGAGTCTGAGGGTTTATGGCCATACCCTGCATATTGCGATTACCTATAGTGTAAATCTCATCTTTAGCACCAGCTTTTTCCAGATAAGGATTATCCTGCGGGACAGTGCCATCGTCATTAACTCTAATCAGTGAGCCAATATGGTTATTGAGCTGCTGTGCAGGGTGGCCGCGTCCCTGAGATGGACTAGCACCACGATCACCCAGACTGATAAATAATGTACCGTCATCAGCAAAAACCAATCGCGACCCGAAATGATGTCCACGATTTTGTTTAGGTTGAGCCTTAAATATAACCTCAATGTTATCAAGACGGTTATTGTTTAGTTTTCCTCGCAGGACCTCTGTGCCATACAGACTTTTTTCCTTGCCAGCGTAGGACAGGTAGACAAGCTTATTACGTTTAAAATCAGGATGCAGCGTGATGCCCAGCAGGCCCCCTTGTCCAATTTCGCGTATGTTGGGTAGACCTTGTACTTCCTTGTCCTGGAGTTCCCAGTTCACGACTTTGCGAAGTTTCCCCGTGCGTTCGGTGATCAGCATGTCACTATCATTCAGGAATACCATTCCCCAGGGATGGCTCAGATCTTCAATAAGGACTTCAGTTGTAAAATTGGCTTTATTGGACGCGAATTTAAGATTGTCGGCGGTAACAGTAATAGGTGTAAATATCGTAGCTGCAAATATGTATATGTTAAGAATTAGGAGAAGATGATGTTGTAATAGGTAATTCATAGAAACATTCCGGGTTTTGCGATGCGATGTACTTTATTTTACTATTTTCAGCATATCATATTAATGTCACTGTTCCAGATTTCTACCAAGTAGCATGTTTATAAACTGTTGGCGCATAAATGGCGTAAATCTTCGATTGGTGATGACCTCAAGGTGTTTTTCCTGGTCAATTATCTCTAGATTCACGCCCCATAGCGGTTCGGTACTGATGGGTAACATTGTATAGCGAACGTCCCCCGCCATATCTGGTCGTGAGGGATGAACACCCAACCAGTGATCTGATATTTCAGCAAAACGTAAAAAATCACGACCTGCCTGATTATCATCTACAAATGGGTTATCGCCCTGCGAGTTCAATAGCGGTAGGCTGTTACCAGTATATATTTTGTTGCTACCAAACATCCCGACACGAATCGCATCGGTATAAATTTTTTCATCGTGTATATAAATGGATTTCCAGAGAACTATATTACCCATAGTCGGTTTGATAATTTTTTTGATCGTCGAGTGGCTTCTGTCAGCTATCAAATTCATTGCAATTTCTTCCGCCCGTTGAGACTGTCCCCAGGCCAAAAGCAAATACATAAGTGCCAGAGTCAATCCGGTCCTGGTGAAAATGTGGGATCGTTTTTTAAGGCCAATGATTAAGGGTATAAGTAATACCAATGAAAAAATTGGATCTACTATTGCGATCAGGTTCCAGGCAATTTTGTCGTTTGAGATTGGCCACAACAAGCTGGTTCCATAACTGGTGCAGGCATCTAGTATTCCTGCCAGACATATACCCAGCAGGGAATACCAATACAGAGATTTAAACGGATATTTTTTTCGGTTTATTAACCAGATCATTGCTGATACCAACAGTGCACCAACAGGTATAAAAATGAATGAATGTGTAAAATGTCGGTGGTACTCGAGTACCAATAAGGGGTTGTCCTGGCTACGAATTAGCGTATCTAGATCAGGTAGTAATCCTGCGATTAATCCGGTGATAGATGCTATGCGAAATTCACCGCGTTTTGCACCAGCCTGGGCGGTACTGGCACCGAGTAATCCCTGAGTTAATAAATCCATGTCATCCTGTATTCGCTAAGCGTACACAAGAGAATTTTTAATTGGGTAACGCGAGTGAATTGACGTTAAGGTCGATGTCCCAGACAGCAGGCAACAAGAACAAGACAACAATTGAGATAAGAATTATTCCAATGATGTTCAGCCAAACACCTGCCTTAATCATTTGATCAATGTTAATAAATCGGCTTCCAAATACAATGGCATTGGGAGGAGTGGCAACTGGCAACATAAAGGCAAATGATGCTGCGATGGTAGTTGTTATCATTAAACCAAAAGGATGCACGCTCATGGCGCCTGCCAATGCAGCCATGATGGGGAGCATGATAGAGTTTGTAGCCGTATTGGATGTCAATTCTGTTAGAAATATTATCATGGCGGCAATCACGGGAATGATTAAAAAGATACTGGTTCCTTCCAGTATGGTCAGCCGAGTGGCCATGTAAGTAGTCAAGCCTGATTCACTGAATCCCGTTGCCAGAGCAAAGCCACCACCAAACAGAAGCAAGATGTCCCATGGAATTTTAACCGCGGTGTTCCAGTCCAGTAAAAATTCACGTTTTTTGAAATTAGAAGGCATGATAAATAATAGCACCGCGCCACCAACAGCAATGGTGGAGTCGGCTACCATACTCAGTGCATCGATTTTGATAAACCCACGAAGTAACCACAAAGTAGCGACGCTTAAAAAAACGGTTAATACCATCTTTTCTTCTTTAGTCATTTTTCCCAGAAGTTTTAATTCGCGATTTATGGTTTCCTTGCCGCCGGGCAGGTGCTTAATCTCGCTTGGATAAATCACTTTCACCAGGAGAAACCAGGTAATAAATAACATGACTACAGCCAGGGGAAATCCTATTTTCATCCAGTCCACCAGGCTGATAGTGATGCCAAATGTGCTCTCAACTATACCGGCAAACACGGCATTAGTAGGTGTCCCAACCAAAGTGGCAACGCCACCGACTGAGGCGCTGTAGGCGATGCCCAACATTAAAGCGGCGGCAAAGTTGAATTGTCCGATGCTGGTATTTACGGATAGTGTTTCGTCGGCCTGGATTTCTCGGATGATCTGACTGACGACCGCCATGGCTATTGTAACCATCATCATGGATGCGGCGGTATTACTAATCCACATGGAAAGAAAACCTGTGGCAACCATAAATCCAAGGACGATCCTGTCGGGTGTGATTCCAATCAATCTAATGGTCTGTAGGGCAATCCGTTTATGTAGATTCCACTTCTCCATGGTGACTGCAATTAAGAAACCACCCATGTACAGGTAAATTAAATGATTAGCATAGGAAAGTGTGACCTGAGTACCAGGCATTACTCCAAATAATGGGTACAGGAATATTGGTAACAAAGACGTGGCGGGAATAGGGATTGCTTCGGTCATCCAGAATACGGCCATCAGTGCAGCAACGGCCGCAACATACTGGGCAGCAACGGGCATGCCTTCGGGTGTTGGTATTAGTATTAATACAGTAAATAATGCTATACCAGAAATTAGTCCAATATTTGCGCGGGACATTAAAAATACAGTTTTAGGTTATTAATTATTAGTCACAAGGATAATGCTAATAGTCATGGTAAACAACTGTAATACACTTTTTATCCATAATGTGGCTCCATGTGGGGGGATAATATATAAATGTAAGATTCAGCTTAATCAGTTCATGAAAATATTTATTAAATTGCGACATTGAAGACGACTTGTTGCTAGAAGTTGATGATATTATATTCTTGTATCTAGGTGGATTTTCACAATGAAAGTAATTAATTTTTTTAAAAATAGCGATCGTTTATTTGCACTGATGATGATAATCATCGCTATGGTCATGTATGCTTTGATAGGTGGCATGGATGAACCATATTCCCCCGGTGCAATGTCCGCTTCCACCTACCCGCGTGTGGTCCTTGCTAGTATCATTTTTGTCTCGACATTGTTAATTATCAGGCCTGCCAATACCAGCAAAACACAAAATGCAAAATCCTGCCGGGGGATAGTGGTTATCATAATTATGATCGCATACATCTCACTCCTGGAGACCATAGGTTTTTTCATTCTTACCCCGGTTGTTTTGTTTATCATACCTATGCTTGCCGGGTTAAGACGTTACCCATTGATGTTGATCAGTGTCATCCTGGTAACGGCAGGACTGTATGGTGTTTTTGTTGAAGTGCTGAATATCCCCTTGCCTCAAGGTTTGTTAGGGGAATAATCCATGCTAGATAATCTCATATTGGGTTTCTCCACAATTGCAAATCTACCAGCCTTAATTGCCATAATTTCAGGTGTGCTAATTGGTATTCTTTGTGGCGTACTGCCAGGTTTAAGCGCATCCACAGCCGTTGCCCTGATGGTGCCGTTTACCTTTGGCATGGATCCCGTTGTGTCTGTCCTGCTACTGGTCTCAGTCTATCTCGCTGGTGAATATGGTGGTTCGATTACGGCGATTGCCATAGGAACACCGGGCACACCGCCGGCCGCCGCAACCTTGCTGGACGGTTATGAACTGACAAAACAAGGTAAACCGGGTCTTGCCTTGACGACCTCCGTGGTGGCGTCAAGTATTGGCGGTATGATTGGTGCAATAGTGCTATTTGCGTTTTCAGAACCCCTTGCCAGGGTAGCCCTGTCGTTTGGGGCACCAGAATACTTTTCCCTGGCTGTGTTTGGATTAGCAATCATCGCCAGTCTGGCTAGTGACAATCTGCTCAAGGGTTTTCTCGTTATGTTAATAGGCTTGTTTCTAACGACGATAGGTTTGGATGGCTTTACCGGTGAGGAACGTTTTACCTTTGGCATTCCAAAGTTGATGGATGGGATAAGTTTCATTCCGGCCTTAATCGGTTTGTTTGCCATGTCATCAGTTTTTTATGACATAGAGAAAGGATTCACTAAGACAAAGTCGGTGGTGCTGTCTTACGCCATGCCAAAAATGCGTGAATTACTGGGCCTATGGAAGGTCTATCTGCATTCCTCTATTCTCGGTTCTATTATCGGTGTTTTACCCGGCGCGGGCGCAACAATCACGGCGTTTATTTGTTATAACGAAGTAAAGCGGTTTTCCAGTAACAAGGAAAAGTTTGGTAAGGGATGCCTGGAAGGGGTCGCTGCACCAGAAGCTGGTAATAATGCCGTCGTAGGGGGATCATTGGTGCCATTATTAACGCTGGGGATTCCGGGGTCGGCCACCTCCGCTGTTTTGCTGGGTGCTTTGATGCTCCACAATATTCAACCCGGGCCCTTGTTGTTTCAAACAAATGGCGAAATTGTTTATGGCATCTTTGCCGGATTATTTGTTGCTTGTATTGCACAGTTAATTCTGGGATTAATCGGTGTGCCACTTTGGATCAAGGTGATCTCGGCACCTAAACCCTTGCTGTTATCGGTGATAGCGGCAATATCGGTGGTCGGGTCTTATGGCTATAACAACAGTATTGTGGATGTGTGGGTCATGTTCGCATTTGGCTTATTAGGATATATCCTGAAGAAACTGGATTTTCCTGCCTCTCCAATCATACTTGCTCTGGTACTAGGCGGCATTCTGGAGGAGAATTTCCGACGAGCCCTGATTATTTCAGGCGGTGATTATACTGTCTTTGTAAAACAGCCTATTAGCGCTGGACTACTGGTCATGGCAGTATTGTCACTGTTAAGCCCGATTATTATGAACCGGTTGGCAAAACCTACCAACTGATTAACTAATTATTTGATGAGGAAACTTGAATGTCTATTCAACACAATCCGTTTGCCGAAGTCCCTGCTGATAGTCAGATAACACAAAGGGCAGCAACGTTTATTGAGTCCACTCGATTTGAGACGATTCCCAAGGAGGCGATTGCCATAGGTAAACGGTGTCTGCTCGATGGACTGGGCTTGTATGTCGCCGGTTCAGATCATGAGACGGCCTTGATACTGTCAAAACTGGCAGCAGAGCAAGGTGGCAAGGAGGAAGCAGAGTTACTGGGATATCCAGGAACCAGGGTGCCGGCACCCGCCGCCGCCAGGGTACTTGGTACCGCAGGTCATGCCCATGACTGGGATGATTCACAGGTCAGCGAAGATCCTGATCATATATATGGTTTATTAACCCACCCAACCATTCCTCCATTAACTGCATCACTGGTTATCAGCCAGAAGCTCGGAAAGGTAACAGGGGAAACGTTTATGCTTGCGTTTCTGACTGGTTTTGAGGTGGAGTGCAAGATATCAGAGTGGATGTATTCCCAGCATTACAAGCAAGGATTTCATTCCAGTGGTACGGTTGGGACCTTTGGCGCCTATGCAGCCGCGGCAAAATTATTAGATTTATCCGGAGACGAGTTACGTCAAGGCTTTGGGATTGCGGCCAGCTTTGCTGCAGGGATACGTTGTAATTTTGGAACCATGACCAAGCCTTTGCATGTGGGCAGGGCATCTGAGAATGGTGTGACCGCTGCAATATTGGCAAGTATGGGATATACCGCCGATAAATCATCACTCGATGGACCCTGGGGTTATTTTGCGGTACATGGAGGCGGTCTGACAGAGGCCAAAACCTTGAATGTGGATTTTGGCGCGCCCTGGACTATTATCGATCCGGGAGTCAGTATCAAACCTTATCCCTGCGGCGTATTAACACACCCGACCATAGACCTGATGTTAAAACTAGTGATAGAAAATGATATCCAGGCAGATTCCATCAAGCAGGTCACTATCAAGGCCGGTTCCAATATCCTAAATCCTATTCGCTATCCTATTGCCAATAATCACTTGCAGGCGAAATTCTCATTACAGGCGGTGCTCTCTATGATTGCCCTGAACCGTAAGGCTGGGAAAGTGGAGTTTGAAGATGCATTTGTACAAGGAGATGCCATGCAGGCCATGCAACTTCGTATGGTGACAGAATTTGATCCTGATATTGAAGCTATGGGATTTGATAAAATGCGTTCCTCCATCATCATTGAACTGGAAAATGGCGAGGTTATTACGGGTGACGCCGATGAAAGATATCGGGGCGGTCCAGAAAATCCATTAACTCAGGACCAACTAAACGATAAAGTCAGAAATTGCTGTGAAGGTGTATTGAATTCAGAGCAGACGGAATTGTTGATAGAGCAAAGTCAGGGTATTGTGGAGATGAATGATGTAAGCGTATTAGCAGGATTAATTCAGGGTGAAGTAGCCTAAAAACTTAAAGTTGCAAACTGAGATATAATTTTACGAAACACTGATTAGAATCAGATATTCATGTTGTCCATGGAACTGCGGCCAAAATTAAATATGATCGATATTTGATTTTGTAAACGAAGTGAAAATGATATTTTGCTTTGCTTGTTCTGAGAAGTTCTGGATGGACTCATGCAAAGCTTTATTAAACAAATAATCTGGAGAATTATTATGTGGGGAAAATTTACCAGTTTAATCGTATCAATCCTGATGGGTTTGGTACTAAGCGTACCGGTCCAGGCTGAATACCCGGAAAAGCCTATTACACTAATATGCTGGTCCAGCGCGGGTTCGGGTCATGACCTGATGGCAAGGATGATAGCAAAGGTTGGAGAACAATATATTGGACAGCCTATTGTCGTTGTTAATAAGGAAGGTGGCTCAGGTAAGGTAGCAATGAGTTATGTCCTTGGTCAAAAAACCGATGGATATATCATCATGACTAATACAAGAAGTATGACTGAATTATTTCCTGATCCCAACGGCAGGTTATCTATAGATGATTTCAAATATGTAAGCCGAGTCGTCAGGGATCCCTTTGTTATGTTAGTAAAGCAAGACAGCCCTTATCAAACTATCGAAGACCTGGTCGCAGATGCCAAGGTGAATTCAAATAAGATCTCGATAGGTGGCTTCAGTATCAAATCTGTGGATGAAAGCCTGGTGAAGGATTTTGAAGCTGCAGCTGGTATTGATTTAAATTACATCCCCTATCGTGGTGGAAGTGAACCTGTCGTTGCCGTCCTCGGTGGTCATATCGATGTGGCCGTAGCAAACCCCAGTGAAATGATCGCTAATTATAAGGCAGGTAAATTACGGGTACTTGCATTAGCTACCCAAGAACGATTTGCACCATTTGAAGAGGCACCTACATTTGCAGAAAAAGGTTATGAGGTAGTAACCGAGCACTGGCGAGGAGTTATGGCATCGAAAGATGTCCCCGATGATGTGGTTGCCAAACTTGATGCGATGCTTTCAAAAGTTGTTGTTCATCCTGAGTTCCAGCAATTCATGACCAATGCGAATATGTATAACGGTTACCTGCAGGGCGAGGCATTTGCTGATCTCGTAAAACAACAAACCATGCAATAACAGTTAATCATCAATATCGCAAACAGTAGTTTGATAAGCTGATAAAAATGACTATGGACGGGATTAATTACATTTAGACTCTCAGACTCATGAGAGTGGGATTCAGATAATAACGACATTGCAAATTGGCATGGTGAATAATTTGCGGTAACGAGTAACTGATATATTACTCAGACCTAAGATACTAAAAATAACAAGTGGGAGTGAGCAATGACACTCCCACATCACAAACTATTAATATCCCAATTCCTTGTTAACAACATTCAGGAGCTTGTCTCCATTGATATATCGTCTCAGGTTTTCCCTGACGACTAGCCAACGCCGCCAGCGACCTTGATCAGTAAGGGCCGCAATATGCGGTGTGATTATAATATTGGGTAAGGTCCACAGTTCATGATCACTGGGTAAGGGTTCAGGAACGGTCACATCAAGGCCAGCGGCGGTCAGTCTACCATCCTTAAGGGCGTCTATCAGGTCACTGGTTACCGTGGTCTCGCCTCTGCCTACAGATATGTAATAGGCGCCTTTCTTTACCGTGTCGAAAAACTGTTTATTAAATAAGCCAGCCGTATCTGGTGTCATGGGCAGGGTATTTACGACCACGTCAGCCTGTTTGGAAAGTTCATATAATTCATCAGACAGTCCTACGTATTCAACAAAATCAGGTCCACTCCGGCTGGAGTTACGCGTTGCCAATACACGCATCCCTAGGGCGTGGGCCCTGTATGCTACAGCTGTGCCTATGCCTCCAAGTCCTGCTACAAGCAATGTTTTACCCTTGATTTCAATTATGGGTATACCTGAAGCACGACGGATCCAATTATGCTCTATCTGGGCCGAATGTAGTTGTAGCAAGCCCCGACTCATCATCATTATCATGCCTATGACATGCTCAGCTATGGGTGGTCCCGAGGTATGCTGTGCATTGGTGAGGACAAAGTCCTTTCTTATTGTGTCAGGTGTTAGACAATCATCTACACCATGGGCTGAATGTTGAAACCAAAGAAGGTTTTTCGCATTCAGCATGTCATCGATGTCGCAGCGACTAATTAATACCTCCATGTTATTTACGATTTCCTCATCCAGATTATTCTTAACAGGGATGATTTCCACATCACCCGCTACCTCTCTCGCCGCGTCGAGCATCATTTTTTGTTCTTCGCTGTCAGGGGTAAATCTTGAGATATTTATATAGACTTTATCCGGTTTTTTCCAGCGTGGGAGATCCCTCATCGCCATATCAGATTCTTCCAGTCTCAGTTCCTCGACCAATAAGGCGGTTTGCTGGTCTAGATTCTGTGCTTGTAGTGATGCAATCGGAGAAATGCCAAGTGCAATAATAATTGCATATTTAATTTTGAATTTAATCATATTGATTGCCTGTGTTAGTTAAACCTTATAAGTCCCACTATATGGAAATATTTATTTAACTTAAATAATTTTTAAGGTGTTGCTGAAGATTTCATAATACTTGCATACTGATTTTAAACATTTACTTGTTAAATTAAAGGAAATATTAATATTACGGCTTAAGTTGTGGTATGCAAGCCAGCGCTATTTGTTCTATGATTAGCTTGAAAATTGGCACAATATGACTCGCTAGGCCCTAGTTAAATACTAAAATCAGGAAAAAAAAACATTTGAGCAATCGAATATATGGAACCATAGTTTTATTGTTGCTAGTTGCTGCTCCACTTTCAGCTCAACAAAAGCTGTCTTCTGTCCCCGATACTATCTATTAAAAACTGACCAAGGAGCAAACAATGATCTTTACTTCAATCAATGCCAGGCTTGAATCTATCGCAAACAAGATCCAGACCATCAGTTGGGAGTGTCTAAGGATAGGATGTGGGATCATGATGGTGTTTGGTCATGGATATGGAAAGATGTTTGGTGAGAGAGCACAAGCCCTTACCGGTGGCAAAGATTTTTTTGGGATAGATGTTGGAATTAATATGCTGTTTGTGGCTGGCGTTATTGAATTTTATGTCGGGCTGTTGATTATACTCGGCTTGTTTACCCGTCCTGCAGCCCTTTTAACGGCCATCCTCATGGTTATGGCCTATCTGTCATCACATGCGGCATGGTTCCCCACCTTTAACGGCGGTGAACTGGCCACGGTATATTTTCTTGTTTTTATGGCTATCTTTGCCTATGGTCCGGGACCGTTCAGCCTGGATGCGAAACTATTCGGAAAAAAAACTGATTAAGACGGGTTGTTCCATATGTCTCGGTTGATTGCCTTAGGTCTGATTTTTCTGTGCCACGACTGCATGGCTCAATCCATGGCAGGTCAAATACCAGATACTATTTACTATAATGGTCAGGTTGTCACCATCGATAATAAGTATCAGCTTGCTGAGGCCTTCTCTGTACGTGATGGTAAATTTCAATCAATTGGTGTATCCAGAGATATTCTTTCATTAGCCGGCGCGTCGACAAATAAGGTGGACCTGGCAGGGCACACGGTATTGCCGGGACTAATGGATAACCATAATCATCAATACCATGTGGGTTTATTGACATTACGAGGGGTTGATCTTAAGGAGATCAAATCTCTGGAGGATATGTTTTCACGATTAAAGACGGCGGTCGTGTCTGCTGGATACGGGGAAACTATATACACCACCATGAGTTGGAGTGAAAATAGCCTGGTAGAACTACGTGGGCCCACCCGGGCCGAGCTAGATGAGATCGCACAATCCAATCCTATTGTTATTTATGAAACCCGTAGCCGCATACATTTAAACTCTGCAGCATTGCAGGCCCTGGGCATAGGGCTGGATACTGATGCGCCACCTAGAGTCATTGTTCACCGCGATAATTCAGGTATTCCCACAGGCCTGGTTACAGGTCAGCCCGCGGCAGTTATGATTTTTGCTGCCCGGATTGTGCCGCAACCCACGCTGGTGGAAAAAAAAGAATTAATCAAAGTTATTCAGGCCGAGCAAAATGCCAAAGGTTTGACTGGTATTCGAGATCTGCAATTGTATCCAGATGTAATGCAGGCCTATTTTGAGCTCTGGCGCGAAGGTGCGTTGACCTTACGGATGAATATTGGCCTGGAGATAAATGCCGGTGAAGAAAACAAGATTGATGACATGTTGTCACCCTGGGGGGTGGCTAGTGGTTTTGGAGATGAATGGTTAAGAATTGATGGTGTTGCCGAATATAACCCCGGGGACTGGATGAGAGAACCATACAGCAACTCTGGTAGTGGAAATATTGGTCAACTTCGTCTATCGCCTGAAGATTTTATTGCCGCGATTCGAAAGTTTAATACATATGGATGGCGGCCTTCTATCCACGTGGGAGGTGACAGGACTCTGGATCTGGTTCTTGACGCCTATGAAGCAGCTGACATGGACAGGAGCATCAAAGACAGGCGATGGATCGTTGAACATATTCAACTGGTGCACGATGACCAGATAAAAAGAATTAAAGATATGGGTGTGTTGGTCTCTGCCCAGTTTCAACCTTACTTACGTGCCTCAGGCAGCATGCGCCGCTGGGGAAAAGAACGGTTCCAGAGTGCCATGCGGATTAAGGATCTGATGGATGCCGGAATTATTGTTTCCGGGGGCAGTGATTGGCCGGGTGCACCCAATAATCCATTTATCAATATTTATTACTACGTTACCCGGGACACTCAGGACTTGGGACCGGTTGGTATCGATCAAAAAATCAGCCGCCAGCAAGCCATCAAGGTCATGAGCCTGAATAATGCCTACATGATGTTTAATGAAAATGTTACCGGTTCGATAGAACCCGGGAAATTCGCAGATTTTATTATAATATCTGATGATATTCTTAGCGTAAAAGAGGCTGAGATTAAGGATATTAAAGCCCTGGAGGCCTATGTTGCAGGGAGGCGCGTTTATCTGGCGCCTGATGATGACAATTAACCTACATGTTTTAAGCACATAAATATGCCTAATTATTAATGGATTTTAACAATTCATAAGTAAAGAGCCCTACAGTGGTGTAAAAAATATGGAAAGGGGCGCAATTCGTTGTACACTCCATGAATTGATTAATTAATTACGCTAAACTTTAATAAATTCCAACACTTGAACATAAACCAGCCAGGGGGCGTAGATATGTCTAAGAAATTTACCCTTAATGTCGACGGTAAATCGCATGTAATTGAAGCAGATCCCGACATGCCACTGTTGTATGCTTTAATGAACGACCTTGAAAAGAAAGGACCAAAATTTGGATGTGGACTAGCTCAATGTGGAGCGTGCACCGTGATACAAGATGGTGTGGCAATCCGCTCTTGTGTGACACCCGTATCAGCTGTAACAGGTAATATTCGTACACTGGACAGTATAGGTACCAAAGAAAATCCTCATCCCGTGCAAAAAGCCTTTATCGAAGAAGAAGCAGGGCAATGTGAATACTGTATAAATGGTTGGTTGATGACCGCAGTTGCCTTCCTGGAAGAAAACCCAAAACGAACAGATGCCGAAATCCGCGATTTACTTGCGGGACTTCAATGCCGATGTGGTACACACATGGCAATACTAAGATCAGTCAGAAAAGCGGCTGATGAGATGGCAGGATAGGAGGGTAGAGCAATGTTAGAAGAATTGACAGAAATAAAGATTGCAAGACGAGACCTGCTGGTAAACTCATTAAAAGGTGGAGGGGCCCTGGTATTGGGTTGCTCATTACCTATAGATGCCCTCATGGCACAAACCAGTGATGCATTTCCTGCAGCAAGAGATCTTGACCCATCAAAACTGGGAACCTGGATTGCAGTACATCAAGACAGTAGCGTAACAGTGTACTGGGGAAAGATGGACATGGGACAAGGTGTGGATACCGCCATTGCACAGCTTGCTGCTGAAGAACTGGATGTCAATATTGAACGCGTTAATACCTTTTTTGGTGACAGTTTTGTAGCTGTCGATCAGGGGGGTGCCAGTGGAAGTACGGGTTGTAGTAATTCAGGTGTGGCGCTACGCCAGGCCGCAGCAGAGGCCAGGTTGGTGCTAGTTGAAAAGGCTTCTGCCAGACTGGGCGTGCCTGTGGAACAGTTGACGGTTAATGATGGTGTAATCTCAGCAATTAATGATGCATCAAAGAAAATTTCTTACGGCGATCTCATCGGTAATGATTTTTCAACAGTGTCACTGGAATGGAATGGGCGTTATGGAAATGGTCTGGGTTTGAAAGGCCGTGCGAAAATTAAAGATTTCTCTGAATACAAGGTCGTTGGAACATCCGTTGGTCGTAAAGACCTTCCCGGTAAGATTATTCCTGAAACTGAATTTGCTGCCCATGTTCGCGTTCCAGGAATGTTACACGGCAGGATGGTTCGACCGCCATCTGCAGGAGCAACGATTGCTTCTGTAGATAAAGCATCTATCAGCCATATCCGTGGTGCACAGGTTGTTGTCGAAAAAGACTTCATTGGTGTAGTGGCAGAAAACGAATGGGATGCTATCAAGGCCTCAAGAGAATTGAAGGTAAACTGGGATGAATCAGATGCAGGATTTCCCACAACTTCTGATGAACTACACGACTATATTCGTCAGGCAGATGTTGAAAAATCAGAGGCTGATACTGAAATTGGGGACGTGGATGCGACAATATCTGGTTCGGGTCATGTTGTTAAGGCGGAGTATGAGTGGCCATTTCAAACCCACGCCCGCATGGGGCCCGCACTGGGTGTAGCTGATATCAAAGGTGGAGAAGGGACTGTGTGGACAGACTCCCAGAAATTCTATGATGGCGCCATCCTTGCTGCAAAATTTATGGGTGTTTTTGAAAAAGACAAAGAGGTACCGGTCCGTGCCATATGGGCACCTGGTCCAGGTTCATACGGTCGTTCAGATTCCGGTGATGGCGTAGCCGATGCCATCGTACTGTCCATGAAGACAGGTGCGCCGGTACGAGTACAATGGATGCGTTCAGAAGGACATGCCTGGGATCCTAAAGGACCAGCATCAGTCATCTCGACACGTGGTGCGATAGATAGTAGCGGTAAGGTTACTGCCTACGATTACCACCTAAAGGGATTTTCAAGGCAGGACGTCAGTTCAAGAGAGGATGGCCCAGGTGAAACACTGGCAGGACACTTATTAGGGCACGACAGACCACGTCGCTGGACCATGCAACAACCTGCAAATTCATACGGGTTTGAAAACAAGCGTCACCGCTGGTCGTCCATCAAATCTTTACGAGACATGGCTTCACCTTTACGCACATCCCATTTTCGCGATCCCTATGGACCTGAGGTGCATTTTGCATCAGAGTCGTTTATCGATGAATTGGCATATGCAACGGGGGATGATCCTGTGGCATTTCGCCTGAAGTATGTGACGGATCCACGGGATACAGCTGTCATTAAGGCAGCTGCGGAATTGGCTAACTGGGAACCAAGAACGGCACCCAGGAAATTAAAAGGTGCAGACGGAGTTTTGATTGGTACTGGCATCTCTTATGCACAGCGCAATAATGCAACCAATGCGGTCGTTGCTGAGATTGAAATTAATCCTCGTACAGGAAAAATATGGGTGAGACGGTTTTTCGTTGGATCCGATTATGGATTAATCATTAACCCGTTTACCCTGGACAGAACGATTGAAGGTAATCTCATCCAGTCAACCAGCCGTACCCTATTCGAAGAAGTCAGGTTTGATAGAAAGACAGTCCATGCGGTGGATTGGGCCAGTTATCCTATATTGCAGTCTGTGGATACGCCGGAAGAAGTCAAAATTACGAAAATTAATCGGCCAGAACTGGGACCAAAAGGTGCGGGAGAACCGGTAATGCGGGTCGTTCCTGCAGCTATCGCCAATGCCGTATTTGATGCCACTGGTGTGCGTATCCGTAAAATACCACTGACCCCTTCGCGTGTGAAAGCAGCACTGGATATGGCGTAACTATATATATTAGTTAATTTCAGCCCTGGCCCCTGTCGCGCTATGCTCACAGGGGCTTTTTCTTTTTTGTCACAGATACAAAACATTCTCATTTAAAACACTTGGTTAACTGTAAATAAACACATCATATCGCTGACACAATAGAGTGTAATCGGTATAATCTTGCTGGATCGTAGTTGCAGGAATTAAGTTTAAGAATGCTTGAAAATTATCTACCCATACTGATATTTATTTCCATTACCCTGGTAATGGGAATGGGTTTTTTTATTGTTGGTTATGTGCTTGGACCCAGTAAGCCAGACAGTGAAAAAATGTCTCCTTATGAGTGTGGCTTTGAGGCCTTTGAAGATGCCAGAATGAAATTTGATATTCGTTATTACCTGGTAGCTATCTTGTTTATTATATTTGATCTCGAGATTGCATTCTTTTTCCCATGGGCGGTTGCTTTGCGTGAAGTTGGTATGGTGGGGTTCTGGGCAATGATGTTATTTCTTGGAGTGCTGGTAATTGGGTTTATATATGAATGGCGAAAAGGTGCACTGGAATGGGAGTAGACGAACAAATTCATGAAAAAGGTATAGTCACGACCACCGTTGATAATGTCGTAAATTGGGCCCGTACTGGCTCAATGTGGCCAATGACATTCGGTCTTGCCTGTTGCGCAGTAGAAATGATGCATGCCGGGGCTTCCAGGTATGACCTGGACCGCTTTGGTATTGTTTTCAGGCCCAGTCCCAGGCAATCAGATGTCATGATAGTCGCTGGCACGCTGGTAAATAAAATGGCTCCAGCCCTGCGAAAAGTTTATGACCAGATGCCAGAGCCTCGCTGGGTGATTTCCATGGGATCCTGCGCCAATGGAGGGGGCTATTACCATTATTCATATGCCGTGGTACGTGGATGTGATCGGGTGGTGCCAGTTGATATCTATGTTCCAGGCTGCCCGCCTACTGCCGAAGCGCTGCTATTTGGAATATTACAGTTACAAAAGAAAATAAAACGCGGAAAAACCAACGTATTGCTTTCAAGGTAAGGACGTCCCTTTATTTATGTCGGAACTATTGGAAAAATTTCATAGCCAGCTCGAAGAATTTTTTAAAGACAGGCTAATCTCTTCAGTTATTTATCGAGATCAAATCACCCTGGAAATCGATTCTACTGATGTTATTAGCGTATTAACAGATCTCAAAATTAATGACGATTTTAAGTTTGAAGAGTTAATCGACCTATGTGGAATAGATTACCTGGCTTACGGTAAAGCAGATTGGGAGACACAAGACACTAGCAGTTCAGGCTTCAGTCGAGGCGTTAGTAAAGGTGTACACGATGATCAACTAAATAAACCGGCGAGGTTTGCAGTTAATTATCATTTGCTCTCCCTCACTCATAATCGCAGGTTGCGTGTTAGGGCATATATTCAAGGTGAACCTCTCAGAATTGATTCCGCAATAGAATTATGGTCATCGGCTGACTGGTTAGAGCGCGAGGCGTTTGACCTGTTTGGAATTTTGTTTGAAGGTCATCCTGATTTAAGACGCATACTTACTGACTACGGGTTTATTGGTCATCCATTTCGAAAAGACTTTCCTCTGGAAGGAAATGTCGAAGTCAGGTATGACCCTGATAAGAAGCGGGTGGTTTACCAACCCGTCACAATTAAAAACCGCGTCCTGGTACCCAAGGTAATACGTCATGATAATCGGTTTGACAAACCTGAAATAGAAAATCAGTAATTAAAATAGAACGATAGTTATCACAAAGCTCACAGTGTAAAAAATAATAATTAAAAAGATTAAATATGCCTGAAATAAGAAACATGACCATGAACTTTGGACCGCAGCATCCTGCGGCCCATGGGGTATTGCGGCTGGTACTTGAGATGGATGGCGAAATCATTGAGCGCGCCGATCCTCATATTGGTCTGTTACACAGAGCGACAGAGAAGCTTGCTGAAAACAAACCGTACAACCAGAGCATAGGATACATGGACCGATTGGATTACGTCTCCATGATGTGTAATGAACATGCCTATGTCCTTGCAATCGAAAAGTTGCTGGGTGTCACACCCCCTGTCAGGGCACAGTATATTCGCGTCATGTTTGATGAAATCACCCGTATTCTGAATCATCTACTTTGGTTGGGCTCACATGGATTGGACATAGGCGCAATGACTATGTTCCTGTACTGTTTCAGGGAACGTGAAGATTTGATGGACTGTTATGAAGCGGTATCTGGAACCAGAATGCATGCCACCTATTATCGCCCGGGCGGTGTATATCGTGATTTGCCGGATTCCATGCCCCAATATCAGACCTCACAGTGGAAGAATGATAATGATGTAGCACAATTAAATGCAAATCGTCAGGGTTCACTTCTTGATTACATAGAATCATTTACTGACAGGTTTCCTACTTGCGTTGATGAATATGAAACATTACTGACAGAAAATAGAATTTGGAAACAGCGGACGGTTGGTATTGGAGTCGTGACGCCTGAACGTGCTATGTCACTTGGGTTTACCGGGCCAATGTTGAGGGGCTCAGGCATAGAATGGGACCTGAGAAAAAAACAACCTTACGAAGTTTATGATCAACTCGATTTTGATATCCCGATAGGAGTAAACGGTGATTGTTATGATCGTTATCTGGTTAGAATGGAAGAATTTCGTCAATCTAATCGCATCATTAAACAATGTATTGACTGGTTACGTGCTAACCCGGGCCCAGTCATACTGGACGACCATAAAATTACACCTCCCACACGTGAAGAAATGAAGGATGACATGGAGTCACTGATCCATCATTTTAAATTATTTACAGAAGGTTATTGTATACCTGAAGGTGAATGCTATTCCGCCGTGGAACATCCCAAGGGTGAATTTGGTATCTATCTTGTATCTGATGGTGCAAACAAACCATATCGCCTGAAAATTCGTGCCCCCGGTTTTGCGCATCTGTCTTCCATGAATGAAATGGTAAAAGGTCACATGCTGTCTGATGTCGTGGCCGTCATTGGCACGCAGGATATCGTATTCGGTGAAATAGACAGGTAATAACAAGCTATAAGCAACTAGCGACAAATAAGATGACACAAGAAACTAAACAACTATCAGAACATGCCCGTGAAGAGATCGATAGCTGGATAAAAAAATATCCGGAAGATCAAAAACAATCAGCAATACTTGCGGCGTTACGAGAAGTGCAACATGAGAATAAGGGCTACCTGACGCCAGAATTAATGGATGCGGTGGCAGAATATCTAGACATGCCGAAAATCGCAGTATATGAAATCGCAAGTTTTTACTCTATGTTGGAGACTACAAAGGTAGGCAAACACAGTATTTCTATATGCACTAATATTTCCTGCATGCTTAGTGGTTCAGATGAAATAGTCGAATACACGGAAAAAAAATTGGGGATTAAAACAGGCGAATCAACAGCTGATGGGAAATTTTTTCTCAAGCAGGAAGAAGAGTGTCTGGCTGCTTGTTGTGGTGGGCCGATGATGATGGTTGATCATGTCTACTATGAGAATTTGACACCTGAAAAAATTGATAAAATTCTGGATGAGCTTGATTGATGATGGATAAGAATATAAATCAGGTATGTTATGCCACTGTAGGTATTGAGGATCCATGGTCTTTGGAAAATTACCTTAAAATTGGTGGCTATGAAGCCCTTAAAAAAATAATTAATGAAAAGGTTGCGCCTGAACAAGTCATTGAAGAAATTAAGGCCTCTGGACTAAAGGGCAGGGGTGGGGCTGGATTTCCTGCAGGATTGAAATGGAGTTTTATGCCAGCAAATTATGATGGCCCGAAATATGTCGTTTGTAATTCTGATGAGAGTGAACCGGGAACCTGCAAAGACCGCGATATTTTACGTTTTAACCCCCATGCACTCGTTGAAGGAATGATTATTGCCTGTTATGCGATGAGAACAAAAGTTGGATACAACTATATTCGCGGTGAATTCATGGACGAACCCTTCATGCGGTTTGATAATGCTTTAAAAGAAGCCTACAAAAATAATTACCTGGGAAATAATATTCTGGGATCTGATGTCAATATAGATATACATGCCACTTTGGGTGCTGGTGCCTATATCTGTGGAGAGGAAACAGCATTATTAAATTCGCTGGAAGGAAAGAAAGGATTGCCTCGGTTCAAGCCACCATTTCCTGCAAACTTTGGCTTATATGGAAAACCGACCACAATTAATAATACAGAAACCTTTGCTTCCGTCCCTTCCATTATTCGAAATGGAGCACAATGGTTTGCAGATATAGGTGTACCCAATAGTGGTGGTACCAAGTGTTTTTCCGTTAGTGGTCATGTCAATAATCCTGGGAATTTTGAAATTCCTATGGGTATGCCGTTCTCGGAGCTTTTGGAAATGGCAGGTGGCGTTCGAACAGGCAGAAAATTAAAGGCTGTCATTCCGGGAGGTTCATCTGTACCAGTTGTTCCCGGCGAGATAATGCTGGAGG
Source organism: uncultured Gammaproteobacteria bacterium (assembly GCA_943788815.1). Classification (GTDB taxonomy): domain Bacteria; phylum Pseudomonadota; class Gammaproteobacteria; order Eutrophobiales; family Eutrophobiaceae; genus Eutrophobius. Next base: position 672,818 of record CALSRS010000001.1, on the reverse strand, counting down.
CAAACATGGATTACGACTCTATTAAGGGAATTGGCTCTTCATTAGGGTCAGGTGCCGTGGTAATAATGGACGATACAACTTGCATGGTCAGAATGTTATGCCGAATATCACGTTTCTATCATGCAGAATCTTGTGGGCAATGTACCCCTTGCCGAGAAGGTACTGGGTGGTTGCATCGAATGCTATGCAGGATCCTCGATGGTAAAGGTGTAGAAGAAGATATGGACAAACTGGTAGACGTTGCTAACAAGATTGAAGGACGGACCATATGCGCGCTGGGCGATGCGGCAGCCTGGCCGGTTCAAAGTTTTCTCAAGCACTATCGCCATGAGTTTGCTTATATGATTAACAATGGTGGCAAAAGCATTGTCGATAGCCCGGAATACAAGGCAGCTTGAATAGTAATAAAATTAACATGACTGATGATAAAGTAACAATTGAAGTAGATGGTAAGACCCTCGAGGCCCGTAAGGGTCAGATGTTAATCGAGGTAACCGATGCGAACGATATCTATGTGCCGAGGTTTTGTTACCATGAAAAATTAACCGTCGCTGCGAATTGTCGTATGTGTCTGGTGGAAGTAGAAAAGGCCCCTAAGCCCCTGCCGGCCTGTGCCACCCCTGTAATGGAGGGCATGAAAGTCCAGACAAAATCAGAATATGCCCGCAACGCTCAAAAGTCTGTCATGGAATTTTTGCTTATCAACCATCCTCTAGACTGTCCTATCTGTGATCAAGGTGGGGAATGCGAACTTCAGGACCTGGCAATGGGGTATGGTTCTGACGTTTCACGATACCAGGAAAAGAAACGAGTCGTTCAAGACAAAAATATCGGTCCACTGGTGCAAACAGAAATGACCCGATGTATACATTGTACCCGGTGTGTTCGTTTTGGTGAGGAAATAGCTGGGCTGCGTGAGCTAGGCGCCACTGGTAGAAGCGAGTACATGGAAATCGGGACCTATGTTGAAAAAAGTATGGTTTCAGAGCTTTCAGGGAATGTGATAGATGTCTGTCCTGTAGGCGCACTGACTTCCAAGCCATTTCGCTTCTCCGCAAGAACCTGGGAAATGAGCCAGCAATCAGGAATTGCACCACACGATGGTTTGGGATCTAATATCCATTTTCATATTAAACAAGATGTGGTTAAACGAGTCGTCCCGGCCCAGAATGAATCAATCAATGAAGTCTGGATTTCAGACAGGGACCGTTTCAGTTATGAAGGTCTATATAGTGAACAGCGATTGTCCTCTCCTATGGTAAAACAAGATGGTAAATGGAAACCTGTTGACTGGTCGGTTGCCTTCGACATGGTCAGTAATAATCTGAAAGAATCAGTCTCTGCTGATCCAAAATCCATTGCTGCCCTGGTATCTCCATCATCTAGTACGGAAGAGGCCTTCTTATTACAAAAAATTGTAAGGGGACTGGGTAGTCATAATATTGATCACCGCATACATCAAGGTGATTTTTCTGATCAGGAAAATGATCCAGTCTATCCCTGGCTGGGACAGGATATTGCCGAAATCGAGAATCTGGATGCAGCCCTGCTTATTGGAGCTAATCCTCGTAAGCAGCAGCCACTATTAAATTTGAGGTTACGTAAAGCTGCCTTGAAAGGTGCTGCTATATCAGCACTAAACTCCATCGAATATGATTTTAATTATCAACTTGCTAATAATATCGTGGTATCACCTCTTGCAATGGTGGGTGAATTGGCCGCAATCCTGAAAGCCCTCGCTGAAAAAACAGGTAAGAATCAAGATCTGCCAGGTTTTATAAACAAGATTGAGATAAACAGTACTCATCGCGCTATAGCCGACCAGCTCGTATCAGTAAAAACAACGTCTGTACTTGCAGGCAATGCTTTTAGTTCACACCCAGAATATTCTTCACTGCGTTTTCTTGCCAGTAAAATTGCAGAATTATCATCATCAACATTTGGTTTCCTTGGGGAGTTTGCAAATGAAACCGGATGCTGGTTGACTGGAGCCGTTCCTCATCGCATGGTGGCTGGGCAACATTCTGCACAGATCGGATTGAATGCAATATCCATGTTTGAAAATCCACTGAAGACATACCTGCTTTTTAATATTGATCCATTGTGTGATACCTGGAATGGCTCTTTAGCGATGAATAGTCTTGAGCAGGCTGAATCTGTTATTGCCTTTAGCGCTTTTAGGACACCATCACTGGACAAAGTAGCCACGGTCTATCTGCCTATATCTATTTATGCGGAAAATGAAGGTAGTTTAATAAATGTCCAAGGTACATCTCAGTCCTTTGCCAGCTGTGTTTCACCTCAGGGTGAAGCCAGACCAGGCTGGAAGGTCCTTCGGGTACTAGCAAATCATTTGCAACTGGAAAAGTTTGAGTATGAAGATGTCACTGGGCTTAATAAGGAAGTAAATGATCTGATAGGTAATGTTTCGCCAAATAATAAAGCTCAATACCGCGAGGCCGTATTGAATAAACCATCTGATAATGCTGTGGCAAGGGTCACCGATACGTGCATGAATTCACTGGACGTATTAGTACGACATGCAGAATCTCTTCAGCAAACCCAGGATATTTCAGATGGAAAGGTCCATTTAAATCAGACATTGGCTAATAAAATTGGTCTGGAAAATGGCGCCAGTGTATTGATTGAGCAATCTGAATCATCACTAAACCTGGATTATGCGATTGATAATCGTCTGCCAGAAAATACGATACTAATACACGCTGCCCATCCCGATACTGCCGGATTGGGCGCATGGTATGAAAACGTGTCAATTAGGAAAGCCTGAGATCAATGTTAAGCGATATTTTTCAATGGATTCAAGGGTCAATACTTTCACCATTGGTGAATCTTGTTGTCCCTGAATTATTTCAGGACGAAGCCCTGTTGCTACTGGGCATACTGGTGAAAATTGTTGCAATTCTAATCCCATTATTATTATCTGTTGCTTATATCACCTATGCCGAAAGAAAAATCATTGGCTATATGCAGTGTCGTATCGGTCCAAATCGGGTTGGTTTTTTTGGATATAAGCTCCTTGGTCTGGGGCAACCGATTGCTGATGCTTTTAAACTGATCTTCAAGGAAATCATTATTCCGTCGGGGGCCAATAAAACGCTTTTTATTATTGCTCCGGTATTGTCATTTGCGCCATCCATTGCAGCCTGGGCTGTAATTCCCTTCGATGATGTTTCAGTACTGGCGGACATTAATGCTGGTTTGTTGTATATCCTTGCGTTGACGTCTCTTGCAGTTTATGGGGTCATCATTGCCGGCTGGGCTTCAAATTCAAAATATGCCTTTCTTGGCGCCATACGGTCTGCCGCGCAGATTATTTCATACGAAATTGCGATGGGTTTTGCTCTGGTGTGTGTATTGATTGCTGCGGGGAGCCTGAATCTTGGTGAAATAATTGAAGCTCAAAGCGGTAGTTTCTTACATTGGTTCTGGATACCTCTATTTCCTGTTTTTCTGGTGTATTTTATCTCAGGTGTCGCTGAAACCAACCGTGCTCCATTTGATGTAGCTGAAGGTGAATCAGAGATCGTCGCAGGCTTTCATGTTGAGTATGGTGGCATGGCATTCTCGATATTCTTCATGGCTGAGTATGCCAATATGATCATGATCTCAGTTCTGACTTCAATTTTTTTCCTGGGTGGCTGGTTATCACCATTGCAGGGAGTCCCATTATTAGGGAGTATCCCGTTTCTTAGTGATCACGGTCTTATATGGTTATTGATGAAAACATCATTATTTCTGTTTTGCTTTTTATGGTTCAGGGCAACCTTTCCACGATATCGATATGATCAGATCATGCGATTGGGCTGGAAAGTATTTTTGCCTATAACCATCGTGTGGATAGTTATAATTTCAATCATGGTGGTAGCAGAAATTCCACCCTGGTTTAACTGATAGGCAACAGGCTACTTAAGAGAAGCAACGAGTAAAATATTATGCAAAAAATACAGCAATATTTTCAGAGTCTCCTGTTATGGGAATTGGTAAAAGGTTTGCAGCTGACGGGTAAATATCTATTTAAAAGGAAGATTACGATACAGTATCCTGAAGAGAAAACACCCATGTCTCCACGTTTCAGGGGTTTACATGCACTTAGACGCTATCCCAACGGAGAAGAAAGATGTATTGCCTGCAAATTATGTGAAGCGGTATGTCCAGCAGTAGCCATAACAATTGATTCTGAACAACGTGAAGATGGCACTCGAAGGACGACGCGCTATGATATTGATTTAACAAAGTGCATATTTTGTGGATTCTGTGAAGAATCCTGCCCGGTAGATTCCATTGTTGAAACTCATGTTTTTGAATATCACGGCGAACAAAGAGGTGATCTGTTGATGAATAAACAAAAACTCCTGGCCAATGGTGACAAGTATGAAAAGCAAATCGCCGAAGCCAGAGAAAAAGATTCACTGTATAGATAAATTAGTATTAATTAGCTAGCGATAAACAATAAGACAAACAAGAATGATAACTCAGTACATATTTTATTTTTTTGCAGCATTACTGATAATAGCTGCCGGCATGGTGGTTACTGTACGTAACCCTGTGCATGCGGCTTTATTTCTGGTGTTGGCGTTTTTTTCCACTTCAGCGGTATGGTTAATGCTAGAAGCAGAATTTCTGGCAATCGTCCTCATTCTGGTTTACGTGGGAGCTGTAATGGTACTGTTTTTATTTGTGGTAATGATGCTGGATATCAACCTTGTGCCTATGCGCGAAGGGTTTGCCCGATTTCTGCCAGTGGGGATTATTATTGCGCTGTTAATGGCAATAGCAATGGGCTCAGTATTTACAGCGATTTATTTTAATGGCGCTCATCTGGATGTCGTTACACCCACGGCAACTGATGTAAATAACTCAAGGGAGTTGGGTAAGTTGTTATTTACAGAATATCTATACCCATTTGAAATTGCAGGCGCAATTTTACTGGTTGCCATTGTTGCTGCGATTAGCCTGACACTAAGGACAGGCCGATCAAAGAAGACTCAGGACCCATCAGCACAAGTCAGTGTGAAACGAGCAGACAGAGTGCGTATGGTGAAAATGAAATCGGAGAAAAAAAGTGGGTAGGCAAGAGACAATTATTATTTCCTGTTCTGAGAAGAGCTCATGATCACATTAGGACAGGTACTCATATTGGCAGCCATCTTGTTTTGTATCAGTGTGGCTGGCATATTCATTAACAGGAAGAATGTCATCATCTTGTTAATGTGTATTGAATTGATGTTGTTGTCAGTCAATATGAATTTCATTGCCTTTTCCCATTTTCTTCATGATATGGCTGGACAGATTTTCGTTTTCTTTATTTTGACTGTCGCTGCTGCAGAATCGGCTATTGGTTTGGCAATACTAGTCGTCCTGTTTAGAAACAGAAATACAATCAATGTGGAAGAACTGGGTACGCTGAAAGGATGATGAAATAATGAGTAGTGATATGGAATCCATCTACCTTGCCATTGTGCTTGCCCCATTGGCGGGTTCTCTAATAGCTGGTTTATTTGGAAAGTTAATAGGGCGTAGTGGTGCACATTGGGTAACGATAATCGGTGTAGGTATATCCAGCGTATTATCCATGTACGCGTTTAAAGATTTGATGTTCGATGGCGGTGAAATTTTCAATAGATCAATTTATACCTGGCTTACTACAGGTGGGATCAGTTTTGAAATTGGTTTCATGGTGGATCAGTTGACAGTCACTATGATGGTCGTGGTCAGCTTTGTTTCCTGGATGATACATATTTATACCATCGGTTATATGCACGACGATCCCGGTTATCAACGGTTTTTCAGTTATATCTCCTTATTTACCTTTGCCATGTTGATGCTGGTGATGTCAAACAATTTTCTCCAACTATTTTTTGGATGGGAAGCGGTTGGTCTGGTGTCTTACTTACTAATTGGTTTCTGGTTTAAACGAGAATCCGCAATCTTTGCAAATCTCAAGGCATTTTTAGTTAACAGAATTGGGGACTTTGGTTTTCTGCTGGGTATTGCGGCTGTCTTAATGACATTTAATACACTTGATTATAACCAGGTATTCGCGATGGCACCTGACTATGCCAACTCCACGATTAGTATAATTTCCGGAACAGACTGGTCACTAATGTCAGTCATCTGTATCTGTTTATTTATTGGTGCTATGGGTAAATCTGCACAGGTCCCACTGCATGTCTGGTTACCTGATTCTATGGAAGGTCCAACACCCATATCAGCCTTGATTCACGCAGCTACCATGGTAACAGCAGGCATATTTATGGTGGCACGTATGTCACCTTTATTTGAATTGTCTGAAACAGCACTGACATTTGTACTGGTTATCGGGAGTATCACCGCCTTTTTTATGGGATTACTCGGCCTGGTTCAGAATGACATAAAACGTGTTGTGGCCTATTCAACCCTTTCCCAATTGGGATATATGACAGTAGCTCTTGGTGTGTCTGCTTATTCAGCAGCAATTTTCCATCTTGTAACACATGCATTTTTTAAGGCATTACTTTTTCTTGCAGCTGGCTCCGTCATAATGGCAATGCATCATGAACAGGACATGCGGAAAATGGGTGGGCTATATCGCTACATGCCGATTACCTGGGTAACTTCATTGATAGGGTCATTAGCTTTAATCGGTTTTCCTGGGACTGCAGGTTTCTATTCCAAGGATGCAATCATTGAAGCTGTTCATCACTCAAGCTTACCTTTCGCAAACTGGGCCTATATTGCTGTGTTGTCAGGTGTTTTTATTACGGCACTTTATTCATTTCGATTGTTTTTTCTGGTTTTTCATGGCAAAGAAAGAATGGATCGGAATACCTGGGAGCACCTGAAGGAATCACCTGCTGTTGTCACCGTGCCTCTTTCGGTGTTGGCAATACCATCGGTGATCCTCGGAGTTTTTCTAATTGGGCCTATGTTGTTCGGGGATTATTTTACGGCTGCCATACACGTACAAGCTAATCATGATGTGTTAGGTGTGCTTGGTGAAGATTATCATGGTGTATGGTCATTTACCCTGCATGCATTTCAGGCTGCACCTGTGTATTTAGCATTGACTGGTGTTGCGGTAGCCTGGCTACTCTATATTAAATTTCCTGAGATTCCTGCAAAGATTGCGAATAGATTTAAATGGATACACCAGATCCTGATTAATAAATACGGCTTAGATGATTTTAACCAGCTAGTGTTCGCCGGAGGGGCTAGAAAGACAGGTAGTCTCCTTTGGCAAATTGGTGATGTGAAAATTATTGATGGGGTAATAGTTGACGGAACAGCCAGTGCGATTCGATGGTTTTCCGGAAAAATTAGAAACATCCAGACAGGTCACCTATATGACTACGCGTTTACAATGATTATTGGCTTGCTGCTTTTGCTTGCCGTTTTTGTCCATCATATTTTAGGGTAACGGTATAAATGGAATTAAGCTTACCAATTCTCAGCCTGCTAATTTGGACTCCGATATTGGGAGGAATTTGGGTACTTTATGTAGGCGATCGCCAGGAAGATACCGTAAAGCTATTCTCTTTTATAGTCTCCATTCTGGTTTTTATTATTTCCGTTTATGCATATAGTCAATTTGACAATAGCACGTCACAGTTTCAATTTAACGAGTTTCGTGAATGGATACCTGTCTTTAATATCAATTACCACCTTGGCGTTGATGGAATTGCCTTTCCTCTGATTCTATTAACCACTTTTACAACCATGCTGGTGATTCTTTCTGCCTGGGAAGTGATTGAGGTTCGAATCTCCCAGTTCATGGCAGCTTTTTTGATACTCGAAGGAATGATGATAGGTGTCTTTGCTTCATTGGATGCAATCCTGTTTTATTTCTTCTGGGAAGCCATGTTAATCCCCATGTTTTTGATCATTGGAATATGGGGCGGTCCCAGGCGAGTTTATGCAACTATCAAGTTCTTCCTGTATACCTTTCTAGGATCAGTATTTATGCTGATTGCGTTGTTATATCTTTATTCAAAGTCCGGTAGCTTCAATCTTCTTGATTTACATCAGTTGCCGTTATCCCTGGAAGCACAGAAACTGATATTTATTGCTTTTTTTCTCGCATTTGCCGTCAAGATACCCATGTGGCCAGTACATACCTGGTTACCGGATGCCCACGTAGAAGCACCGACTGCAGGTTCGGTCATACTTGCTGCCATCATGTTAAAGATGGGTGGCTATGGTTTTTTACGTTTCAGTTTGCCTATTACACCAGATGCCAGCATGGCTCTGGATGGTTTTATGATCACCCTGTCATTAATCGCCGTAGTCTATATTGGATTTGTCGCTCTGGTACAAACTGATATGAAGAAATTAATTGCCTATTCTTCCATATCACATATGGGCTTTGTCACATTGGGCTTTTTTGTCGGGTTTGCAATATTTGCAAATACCGACAGTAGTTCAGGGGCCGTGATAGCTCTTGAAGGTGGCATCATGCAAATGATCTCTCATGGTTTTATTTCCGGTGCTTTGTTTCTATGTGTAGGTGTTCTCTATGACAGGGTACATAGCAGAGAAATCAGTTCCTATGGTGGTGTCGCCAACACGATGCCGAAATTCGCTGCATTGATGATGTTATTTGCCATGGCCAATGCTGGCTTGCCTGGGACCTCTGGTTTTGTCGGTGAATTTCTCGTAATACTGGGTAGTTACCAGGCAAATTTCTGGATTGCATTTCTTGCTGCAATAACATTAATTCTTGGTGCAGCTTACACCTTATGGATGTATAAGCGTGTCATATTTGGAGAAATAGCAAATGATAACGTCGCTGAATTAAAAGATATCAATTCTCGTGAGACCTTTATTCTGGTCATACTTGCAATTGTAGTTCTGTTGTTCGGTATTTGGCCCGCACCAATTTTTGATATGATGCATCCATCGGTTGAAAATCTTTTTCAACATGTGCTGCAATCCAAGACAGGGTAAAAGATAGAACATGCTTCCTCAAATACAATTAGTGATTCCTGAACTGGTTCTTTTATGTCTGGCCAGTATTGCACTGGTGCTTGATACGTATTCAACTTCAAAAAATAAAGTGCTGACTTTTCGGTTTGTGCAGATATCACTTTTAATAGTGATAGCATTAATTTTTGTAGTATCACCAGATACTCAGGAATATGCCTTTAATAATCATTTTATAAGCGATCCCATGAGTGTTGTACTCAAGTTAGTCATCTGTATTATCTCACTGGTTGTATTCTTTTATTCATATGAATATTTAAAAGAACATGAAAATGTAAAAGGCGAGTATTTTGTGTTGGGTCTTTTTGCTGTGCTTGGCATGATGATTATGTCTTCTGCTGCCAGTTTGTTGACAATTTATTTGGGGCTTGAATTATTGTCACTATCACTTTATTCAATGATAGCCATGCATAAGGATTCCCTGACGGCATCTGAAGCAGCTATGAAATACTTTGTTCTTGGCGCACTGGCATCAGGGATGTTGTTGTACGGTATTTCCATGCTATACGGTGTGACAGGCGTCCTGGACCTGCAAGGTATCTCTTCGTTTGCCAATGCCGGTGTTGATGCTGATATGAATATCATGTTGGTATTTGGTTTGGTATTTATCGTAGTAGGAATCGCCTTTAAACTAGGGGCAGTCCCTTTTCACATGTGGGTGCCAGACATTTATGAAGGCTCGCCCACTGCTGTGACATTGTTTATCAGTACCGCACCCAAGATTGCCGCTTTTGCGATGACGATACGTTTGCTGTCCGATGGTTTACAGGATCTGCTTAGTGACTGGCAGGGAATGTTGATTATTCTTTCGCTGCTGTCCATGGCGGTTGGAAATATTATTGCCATATCGCAAACGAATATCAAAAGAATGCTGGCTTATTCGACAATTGCACATGTCGGTTTTTTCCTGTTGGGGATTATTAGCGGCACGGCCAGTGGTTATGCCGGTTCCATGTTTTACATTATCGTCTATGCAATAATGAGTATGGGGTCGTTTGGTATGATTATATTCCTTGGTAAAAAAGGATACGAAGCCGACCAACTGGACGATTTTAAGGGGCTGGCAAAGCGTAGTCCCTGGTATGCATTTATTATGTTAATTTTGATGTTTTCAATGGCAGGAATTCCTCCCCTTATTGGTTTCTGGGCGAAGTGGTTTGTGATAAAAGAAGTCGTTGCCATGGGATATGTCTGGCTGGCAGCAGTGGCCGTAGTATTTTCGGTTATTGGAGCATTCTATTATTTACGTATTATAAAATTAATGTATTTTGACGAGCCAGATGAAATGTTGGCAATCAAGGCATCTCGTGAGTTACGTCTGGTGCTTAGTGTGAATGGGATGGTAATACTGATACTCGGCTTTATTCCAGGCGCATTAATGGCGCTATGTCTTAGTGCACTTTCCTGACATTTATTTGTAAAAAAATAATTACCAAAATTCAAGATTATTAGCGTCTTCTTGAAACCCCATAATAATGAATCTCTGGTCATGAAAAATTGATATGATATTTTATTTTCATTAAATTAAATAAAATAAAATTAAGGAGAAAATCTGGTGACAGCAAAACTCGAAGTTACTATTAATGACTGGAATGATGGAGATGTGATTCCAGACAAACACGCGTTTTGTATTCCTGCAGAAGAAAATCACGTCACACTGGGAGAGAATATCAGTCCTGCCATTAGCTGGTCAGGGGCGCCCGATGGGACAGCATCTTATGCTATTGTTTGTCATGATCCAGATGTGCCGCAGGATCTGTCTACGTTGAATAATGAAGAGTCGTCCATTCCTGTCGATGCGCCAAGGTTTACCTTGTATCACTGGGTCTTGGCAGATATACCAGGTTCTATCACCAGCCTGGGAGAAGGTGCAGAATCTCAGGGTATCCAGCCTGGTGGAAAAGATGCGGGTAAAACCGATCATGGTGTGAGAGGACTCAATGGATACACTGAATGGTTTGCAGCAGATGAAAAGATGAAAGGAAACTATGGTGGATACGATGGCCCATGCCCACCGTGGAACGATGACAAGCTGCACCATTATCACTTCACAGTGTATGCCCTGGATATCATTAATCTAGATTTAGGTGACAATTTTAAGGGGCCAGAATTAGAGTCGGCTATGCAAGGTCATATTCTAGCCAAGGGTGAATATGTTGGAACCTACTCATTGAATCCCAAGCTAAGGTGAAGTTATGAATAAAACTGATAAACGTTCAAAAAAATATTCCACTAAAGATAGTACTGGATTTTTGGTGCGCTCATTACATCAATCATTTAACAGGAACCTTGCCCAGAAAATTACCAGTGAAGATCTTACAACCGCACAATGGTATTTTTTAAGGGCCTTATGGGAAAAAGAAGGAGTCGCTCAAAAGGAATTGAGTCGTTCAGTGGGACTGACGGAATCGACAACAGTCGCTGCGCTTAAAATTCTGGAAAAAAAAGGTTTAATTAAAAGAAAAAGAGATAGCAAAGACACAAGGCGTATTAATGTCAGTCTTACGAGCAAAGGTCGGAGTGTTGAGGAAAAATTACTTTCGGATGTCATGACTATAAATAGTATTGCTCGCAAAGGTTATAGCGCAGCAGAAATCAAGGCATTTCATAAAATACTCAGAGATATGCAGCATAAGCTGGAAATAGTATCTGATTGAAATCTCAGGTTTTTTTTTACTTAATCTATAGTTTTTTACCCCTGCATGATATATTCTTTTATATCGAAGTATGCCTCTGCCCAAAAGTCATAACAAAGGGACAGGCCTGCACTATCTGGGATAATTCACAGAATATTTTAAATAATTAATAGTTATATATGCACAGGAGATTGTTATGAGCAAAGCAGAGAAGGTAATTCCAACGGATTTACGTGGAACTATCGATTGGCTAAGGGAACAGGGGGATCTGATAGAAACAGATAAGGAAGTTGACCCTGATCTTGAAATAACTGGTCTTCAGAAGATCATGGACGGTGGTTGTCCTATGCTTTTCAATAATGTAAAAGGCAAACCACATGCAAGAGCAGTCACAAATTTATTCAGTGATATCAAGGTCATTGAAAAAATGTTTGGATGGGAAAACTCTTTGGATCGAGTAAAAAAGGTCGGATATGCACTTGACCACCCTATACCACCTGTTGAAATCTCCCAGGATGAAGCGCCTTGCCAGGAACATGTGATTACGGATGAACTGGATGTCAATAAATGGATAACAGCAATACGGCATACAGCTCTTGAATCAGAATTGACAATTGGTTCGGGTATTTCCTGTGTAATAGGTGATTATTTTGATGGTGGAAGCCATATTGGCTATAACCGTATGAATTTTCGTTGGGGAAATGTCGGAACATTCCAGATATCACCGGGTTCACATATGTGGCAGGTGATGACCAAGCATTATCGAGATGATGAACCTATCCCATTGACCATGTGTTTTGGTGTGCCACCTTCATGTACCTTTCTCGCCGGTGCTGGCTTTGACTATGCCATGTTGCCCAAGGGTTGTGATGAGGTGGGTATTGCAGGTGCGGTGCAGGGTTCTGCTGTAAAGATTGTCAAGTGTCAAACTGTTGATGCCTGGGCACTGGCAGATTCTGAATATGTGCTTGAAGGATATTTACATCCCAGAGATAAGCGGTATGAAACCAAGGAATCAGAAGATGCCGATGTTCAGGGGCGTTTTCATTTTCATCCCGAATGGGCGGGATACATGGGTAAAGCCTATAAGGCGCCGACCTTTCATGTGACTGCCATCACCATGCGTAAACCCGAATCCAAACCAATCATATTTCCGCTAGGTGTCCATACCAGTGACGATGCGAATATTGATACCTCAGTTCGTGAGTCAGCTATATATAATCTTTGTGATCGCTTGCAGCCTGGTATTGTTCAAAATGTTCATATCCCATTTTGTATGACAGATTGGGGTGGGGCCATAATTCAGGTCAAAAAGCGTAATAAGATAGAAGAAGGTTGGCAGCGTAACTTTCTGACAGCCATACTTGCCTGCTCACAGGGAGCACGACTGGTGATTGCGGTAAGTGAGGACGTTGATATCTATTCTATGGATGACATCATGTGGTGTCTAACTACCCGTGTTAATCCAAGGGCAGATATTCTTAATCCTCATCCGGGTGGCATCGGTCAGACATTTATGCCTTCAGAACGTATGACGTCTGGTGGCAACGAATGGACAGCCTCCAATACCGTGTTTGAGGGTGGTATGGGTATTGATGCAACGGTACCCTATGGCTATGAAAACGATTTTCACCGGCCCGTTTATCCTGTGGACAGGGTTAAAGCTGAAGATTTTTTCTCTGAAGAAGACATACAAAACTCCAAGTCTCGTATGCATGGCTGGTTATTATCACTGGCAAATACAGGGCGCTAAAAGCTTGCATATCCGCTTGTAAAAAAGTGGTGTTTCATGCTGTCTGATTGCATCGTCATCGATTGCACTGACCAGACTGGTTGGTTATGCGGACGAGTGCTGGCTGATCTCGGTGCCGAAGTCATCAAGATTGAACCTCCGACATCAAATAGAGATACGTCAGATTGGCGCGCCTTTAATGTCAATAAACGTCTGTGTCTTGTTGATATAGAAAGCTCAAATGGCCGTAAAAAACTTGATCAGCTGGTTCAAAGTGCCGATATCGTTTTGTCCTGTAAACAAGATGATGGTGTAGACGATCTTTTACACTATTCCAGACTATCCAAAATAAATGCCGGCGTCATTCTGGTCAGTATTACCCCCTTTGGCGCAAGCGGTCCCAGGGCAAATTGGCGGGCCTCAGATATTGAGCTAATGGCTGCAGGTGGTGCTATGTCTCTTGCGGGTGAACCGGATTCCACTCCGGTTCGTATTACCGTCCCCCAATCATATTCCTGGACTGGTGTTCAAGCTGCTGTGGGCGCACTGACCGCATTAAATGCTCGGTATGTGACAAAGAAAGGACAGGAGGTCCATGTATCTGCCCAGGCCAGTTTAATACCAGCCTTGGCATTTGCGCCGATGTACTGGGACATGTTGAACCAAATTCCTACCCGTGCTGGGTCATTTGCAGTTGGACGTTCTGTGACCGGCGCGAAGCTGCGTGCCTTCTGGCCATGTAAAGACGGATATCTAAACTTTATTATTTATGGTGGCTCAGCTGGAAAACGCACCAATAGACAACTGCTAGACTGGATGCAGACCTGCGGAGCAGATCCTGGTGTGCTCAAAGATATTGACTGGGATACATTTACCCAGGTACAGGCAACTCAAAGTGAAATTGATGCCATGGAAGAGCCTATCGCCCGATTTTTTATGAGCTTGACCAAGGATGAATTTCTGGAAGAGGGCAGTCGGCGAGAGATATTGGGTTACCCGGTATTCAATGTGGCCGACATCAGTAAAGATCCTCAACTGATAGATCGGGATTTCTGGTCTGATGTGAGCAGAGATAAAGGAGACGCCGAAAAGCATTGCGGTGTATTTTATTTATTAAATGGTGAGCGCCCGGGTATTCGTCATGATGGACAAAAAGATGAGTCTGTTCAAATTCTTGAAAAACTGAATGCCATAAAGATTGATGAAAAACCTTATGTAAGTATTACAACGACTAAACAGTATTTTTCAACTCCACGTGCCTTAGATGGTGTCAAGGTTCTGGAATTTGGTGGATATGCAGCCGGTCCTCAGATAGGGAAAATTTTAGCAAACTTTGGCGCAACCGTGGTGCATGTTGAAGCACCAAGCCGACCTGATGGTTTCAGGCTCGAATACCCACCGTTTAAGGATGGTAAGCCAGGCCTCAACCGAGGGGGATGCTTCGCGATCTTCAACGATTCTAAACACTCCATTACTCTGGATGTGAAAAAACCTGGTGGAATCGACCTGGCGTTAAAATTGACTAAATGGTCAGATATTATTATTGAAAATATGCGACCTGGTGTCATCTCACGAATCGGGCTGGGGTACGAAACGCTAGTTAAACAAAACCCGGCATTAGTGATGCTTTCCACCTGTAATATGGGACAAACTGGCCCTCGTGCTATGACCCCGGGATTTGGTTCACAATTATCTGCGCTATCGGGATTTTGTGGTTTGACCGGTGCAAGTGATGGCCCTCCCATGTTGTTATATGGCCCATATATAGACTTTATCGCAGCCAATTATGGTGCCTCTGCCGTTTTGGCAGCACTGGATAAAAGTAGACGTACGGGGCAGGGAGGGCATATCGATTTATCGCAGTATGAGACTGGCCTTCAGTTTCTGGCAGGTGCCTTATTTGACTATAATGAAAATGGCAACATCGCAGATAGAAATATGAATTCTGATGCTGTTGCTGCGCCTCATGGTGCTTATCCATGTATAGATGATCAATGGGTGACATTGTCATGCTGGTCTGATGAAGAATTTTCTCGCCTTGCAAAAATCATGAGTAATAAAAATATTCTAACAGATGAACGTTTTGATACCGCGGTACATCGCCGTGAAAATGAAGTGGAATTGAATCGTATAATAAGTCAGTGGACCATGGCCGAGGCGGCGCTAGGTGTTGCCACACAATTGCAGTCGCAGGGTATTTGCTCCTATCCAGTTAATACGGTTGCCGATGTTTTTAGTGATCCGCAGCTTTGTGAATTGGAGACCTGGCGCTGGCGACGTCATCGTGAAATCGGCTTGCTGGCCTGTAATTTTCCACCCTTTGATTTAAGTGAGACGCCGGGAGATATCTATAATACTGCGCCCTTATTTGGTGGTGATAATGACTATATCTACGGTGATTTGCTTGGATTGAATGAGCAGCAGATGGAGCAATATCGTAAAGATGGTGTTATTAGTTATTAGTATTGACTGAATTATTTGTATTATTCGCAATCTTCTGGCCCATCACCACTTTAGTATCCGTTGTAATATCTGCTTCAAATATAATTTTATCAGGTTCAAACAACACAATAACTGTCGAGCCCATATTAAATCGACCCATCTCTTCGCCTTTACTAATATTGATTTGTTGCGTGTCATAGTTTCGTGATAATCCTCGACGATTTGATGCTGGAGTTACTTCTCCCTCCCAGGTCGTTTCCATGCCACCAACAAAAATTGCCCCAACCATTACCAGCGCGACAGATCCAATGTCTGTATCAAATACATTAACAATACGTTCATTAATGGCAAACAAGTTATCTACCTGATCCGTTGTCGCTTTGTTGACGGAATATAATTTCCCGGGAATGTAGGTCATGCTGTTTAATTGTCCATCTAATGGCATATGAATACGATGGTAGTCCTTTGGTGACAGATATATTGTGATAAATGATCCATTTTTAAATTGATCGGCAACTTCTGCCTTGTCGCCTAATAATGTGCTAACAGAATAGTTTTTTCCTTTTGCCTGTATCAGCAAATCATCTTGAATTTTTCCAAACTGACTGATTGCTCCATCAACTGGCGAAACAATGACGTTCTTTGTATTATCTATAGGACGCGAAGCCGTTTTTAATTCCCTCGTAAAAAAAGAGTTGAAGTCAGCATATGATTTTGGATCCGGATTTTTTGCAATAGACATATCAACTTTATAGAGGTCAATAAACTTGCTGATTAAAATGTTCTTAAGGGGCTCCCATTTGACGCGAGCAATTTCATACATTAATCCAGAAAGGGTATGTTGAGGAAGAAAACGTTGTAAAAATACTTTTAAGGATCTCATATAGTTCGTCTGTGGCTCATCAGGAGTTTTTATACTGTTTTGTGAAATGATATCAGTTAGATTATTTACTGTGAATATTTCGGTACGTTGTGTTCCATCTGAAAAATGAAATATCAATTGTCTCTGTTCACCCAGTACCAATGGGATAGTGGCATTATGCAGCATTAAATGTAAACCACCGGGTTCAAGAGAGACTTGTTGATTTGCTGGGATAGTAATTTCATCTAAATGACGCATTTGAGACAGATCTTCAATTATTTCTGTTTGATGGATCTCAATTTTTTGAAAATCAGTACTTTCAATACGCCGTAATGAAATATCATCGCTAGTTTGATTATAAATCGTTAGATAAGCAGCATACGTAGTTGAGGAAGCTGGTGCTAATGCTATCGATGGGGCCGATATTACAATATGCTTATCAGCATATGATGCATGATTGATTAAAACCAGAAATACAAAAACAAACTTATTCACTGATAATTAGACAAAAAATCACGGATATCAGTGAATCTAGACGCAAATTCATCTGTAGTGTGTGGTGCAGAAAAAATGGATACAAGCCGCGCCTGAGGATCCAGCAAAAAGACAGAACTTGTGTGATCGACGAGATAATTATCATCAGCCTGAGGTAGATGATGTAAATACGTTATCCCGATTTGTTCGGTGAGAGAATTCACTTGCTCGATAGAGCCGCCTAGTCCAATAAATTCCGGCTCAAAGAAATCCAGATATTCTTTTAAACGTGACGTCGTGTCTCGTTCTGGGTCTATAGTCACAAATATTACCTGCACTTGTTCTCTATCTTCAGCACGTGTTATCCCACTATAAAATTGGTCCAGGACAGTTAATGTTATTGGGCATACATCGGGACAATAGGTGTAGCCAAAAAAAAGAAAAGACCATTTGTCATTAAGGTTTTGAACTCCGAAGCGGTCACCATCTTGATCTATCATCGAAAAGTCAGCGATGTTCTTTGGATTAGGCCACAACAGGCGACTAATTTCAGGTGGGGCATCTGCTGTGGAATAAAAACGAGACGTGAAAAGTCCGATGGCAGCGCCTATGAATAACAATCCAGCAAACAATAATAGACTTTTTAAAGTACGTTTTTTTATCATATTTGAAATTATACAGATGTCGAATACCAAGTATTCATTATTTATGAGTGGGAGCACGTTCTATATAATAATGTCAAGTATTAAACTGTCGAAAATCATGAAATTTCTACGTTTAGTGACTGGGAGCATGAGTAAATATATTGTTATACTAATGCAGCATTGAATATAAAGATTTGAGAAGGAAAAGACCTTGAAACAATTATTAAGTCTAACAGTGATACTCGCGGTCTTCTGGTTGGTCAACTCAGGTCATTATACGCCCCTGTTACTTGGGCTAGGTGCAATCTCTATTGGACTCATCCTCTATCTTAGTAGACGTATGGAACACGTTGATGGCGAGGTTGAACCCTCTATCGTAATGAGTATTCATTTGCCGTTTTATTTATTCTGGTTGCTCGTTGAAATTATCAAATCCAATCTTGATGTTGTTACCAGGGTATGGAAGGGAGAAGCCGCAATCAGTCCGACGGTATTTAAAGTGAAGGCGTCTCAGAAAAGTGACGTTTGTCGTGTGCTCTACGCGAATTCAATTACGATGACGCCAGGAACAATTACCCTTGATATAGATGGTGATACCTTTGAGGTTCATGCCTTAAGTGAAGAAGGAAAAGAAGGTGTTTTGACCGGTGAAATGGACAAACGGGTAAGCAAACTGGAGAGATGATTGTAATGTTTACCATAATTTCTATCAGTATTCTCGTTGTGATGATCATCGCTCTCATCAGGGCTATTCTTGGTCCGACACTTTATGATCGGATACTTGCAGTTAATGTCGTGGGAACCAAAACGGTGCTATTGCTATCGGTATTGAGTGTTACCGCAGGACGCGGTGACATGGTAGATATTGCCCTGGTCTATGCACTGATAAATTTTATTAGTGTGATTGCTGTGTTGCGATTTTTTGAATACAACAAGGAACAGCAAGCAGACGTGGAGCAGCAGTGATGGATATCTTTTTGAACGTGCTCAGCTGGATATGTTTGTTGGCAGGAGGTTTTCTGGGAATAACGGGTGCAGTAGGTCTGTTCAGATTTCCCGATTTTTTTACCAGGTTACATGCCGCCAGTGTGACGGATACATTAAGTACTTTCCTGATAATCATAGGTCTTATGCTGCAGGCAAATTCATTAATGATGATCATTAAATTATTATTGGTGTTGTTAATCATAGCTTATACCAGTCCAACTTCGGCACATTCTCTAGCAAAATCTGCCTTACATAGTGGGTTAAAACCATTTTTGAAAGATAAGGAGAATCAAAATAGTTAATATAATCGACATCGTTTTAATGGGTATATTGGTAGTTACTGGATTATCAATTGTATTTATTCGCGATCTGTTTGCCGTTGTTATTTTATTTGGTATTTACAGTCTGGTGTCTGCCAGTTTTTTTGTGAATCTTGATGCAGTCGATGTCGCATTAACAGAAGCGGCTGTAGGCGCAGGTATTTCAACAGTTTTAATGCTAGGGACCCTTGCTCTAACCAGCAGAAGAGAAAAAAAATCTTCTCATGGCTCCACATTGCCACTAATGGTTGTCGTTGTGACGGGAGGGGCATTGATTTATGCCACCCTTGATATGCCATATTTTTCAGATCCAAGTGATCCAATTCATCACCATGTGGCGCCTAGATATATTCAGCAGTCAGGTGAAGAGATCGGAGTACCAAATATCGTAACATCAGTTTTGGGCAGTTATAGAGGGTTCGATACACTTGGAGAAACGGTGGTTATTTTTGCAGCAGGACTGGGTGTGCTGTCACTTCTGGGCCGATTTGGTAAGCGTCCTGAAATTGCATTACCGAGTCCTTCAATGTCACATCACCTTATTTTACGAGTAATTGCCAAAGCGTTAATCCCCTTAATCTTGCTTTATGGTTTGTATATTCAGTTTCATGGGGACTATGGACCTGGAGGAGGTTTTCAGGCAGGGGTAATTTTTGCTGCGGCAATTATTTTATATGCGATTATCTTTAGTACGGAAAGTGCCCAGAAAGTGATTAGCCCCTTTGTTATTCATCTATTGATGTCTGCGGGTGTGCTCCTTTTTGCCGGAGTAGGAGTAGTAACCATGCTCTTAGGTGGTAATTTTCTTGGATATAATGTTCTCGCTCATGACCCTGTACATGGACAACATTATGGCATTTTACTGATTGAATTAGGTGTTGGTATAACTGTCACATCTGTGATGTTATCCATATTTTTTGATTTTTCAGATCGTAAACGAATTCGTTCAATTGAAGAGCAATGAATACATTTTTAGGTTTATATAATTACTGGATAGTCATTGTCTTGATGATGACGGGATTTTATATCGTTATTGCACAGGGCAACCTGATTAAGAAAGTTGTTGGTTTAAATATTTTTCAAACATCCGTAATTATATTGTATGTAAGTATGGGAAAAGTTAAAGATGGTGCTGCCCCCATTCTGACTGATGGCATAGAAATTTATTCAAATCCATTGCCCCATGTATTAATGCTGACAGCTATTGTGGTTGGTGTCGCTACCACGGCACTCGCCCTGGCCTTGATAGTAAGAATCTATGAAGATTACGGCAGTATAGAAGAAGATGATATTCATAAACAGGATGGTTCGTTTTGATCAGCGATAATTTGCCGGCATTACAAGTTGTTTTGCCTTTAATTGCGGCGCCATTGTGCCTGATTATTCACAGACCAAAACTGGTATGGCTTTTTGCCCTGTTTATTTGTTTGATCAGTCTTGGGATAAGCATTGAGTTGCTTTCAGCAGTTATCAATACAGGTCCTATCTCCTATGAAATGGGGGATTGGGCACCACCCTGGGGTATAGAATATCGCGTTGATAAAATCAGTGGTTTTGTATTATTAATAGTCTCTATGATAGGTGCAGTCGTAATGCTTTATGCGGGGAAAAGCATAGAACATGAGATAGCTCCTCATAAACAAACATTATTTTATTCTGCTTATCTTTTATGCCTTACTGGGCTACTCGGGATAGTAATTACTGGTGATGCATTTAATATTTTTGTGTTTCTTGAGATATCATCGCTTTCAACTTACACCCTTGTGAGTCTTGGTAAGGATAGGCGCGCGCTGACTGCTGCATTTCAATATCTGATTATGGGTACGCTGGGCGCGACATTCATACTGATTGGCATAGGTCTGATGTATATGATGACTGGGACGCTGAATATACTTGATTTAGCACAGAGGATCCCTGAGGTATTAGAAACCAGAACGATACGGGCAGCATTTGCTTTTCTGACAGTCGGTATTTGTCTCAAGCTGGCCCTGTTTCCTTTGCATCTTTGGCTGCCTAATTCATATGCCTATGCACCATCTTCGGCAAGTGCGTTTCTCTCTGCAACAGCCACAAAAGTTGCTATATATGTGCTATTGCGTTTTGTCTTTACTATTTTTGGCGTGACATTTGCGTTTGAGATTATGCCTATGGGCACAGTGCTGATGCTAATGGCAATTCCAGCAATTTTAATCGGTTCAACTGTGGCAATATTCCAGCAAAACATAAAGCGCATGCTGGCATATTCTAGCGTTGCACAGATTGGATACATGATTTTAGGTATTAGCTTTGCGTCAGTTACGGGACTCACCTCTGGTATATTACATCTCTTCAATCATGCATTGATGAAGGGTGGGCTTTTTCTTGCGCTTGGCGGTATCGCCTATCATATGGGCGCTGCGCGGATCGAACACTTCAAGGGATTGGGTCAGATAATGCCATGGACTATGGCGGCCATAGTAGTAGGTGGTTTAAGTCTTATTGGTGTACCTCTTACCGTAGGTTTTATCAGTAAATGGTATCTGGTACTGGCCGCCCTGGAGCAAGGTTATTGGCCAATTGCTGTCGTTGTTCTAGTTGGTTCCTTATTGGCTGTTATCTATATGTGGAAGCTGGTTGAGGCGGCCTATTTTAATAATGTCGAACCGAGTGAAGTTGTAGTAAAAGAAGCCCCCTTACAGCTTCTGATCCCTACGTGGTTATTAATCGGTGCCAGTATATATTTTGGTATTAATACTGACTTAACGATTGGCGTGGCTCAACAGGCAGCAGAAATGCTTATGGGGGCAGGACAATGATGGAGCAACAGCATTATCTGATGCCTCTCATTATGGTGCTCCCATTAATTGCCGCAGCATTAATACGAATTATTGGGGACAAAAACCCGAATCTTCGTGAAGCGGTTTCTATCATTACGGCAATCATAGTATTTGGTCTCTTGATTCCGCTTGCAAATATGGTGATGCAGGGTGAGCGACCATCCTTTTTAATCGCTGAACCATTTCCTGGTATTCCTATAGAGCTGTCTCTTGAGCCGCTTGGGATGATGTTTGCCCTGATTGCCGGATTTCTGTGGATCATTACCACTGTGTATGCCATTGGATATATGCGGGGTCATCACGAAAAAAATCAGACTCGATTTTATATGTTTTTCGCCATTGCGATTTCAGTGACCCTGGGTGTGGCATTTTCAGGAAACCTGTTTACCTTATTTGTTTTTTACGAAGTCCTGACTTTATCTACCTACCCACTGGTTACACATGCGGGTACTGACGCAGCACGTCGCGCGGGCAGGGTATATCTTGGTATTTTACTATCAACGTCAATTTGCTTTCTTTTACTGGCATTGATCTGGACCTATTATCTGGCGGGTACCCTTGAATTTACATCTGGAGGGATACTGTCTGGAACGGCCTCTAATATGACGCTGAGTGTCATTTTATTGTTATTTTTCTTTGGGGTAGGAAAGGCGGCCATTATGCCATTTCATCGTTGGCTTCCCGCCGCCATGGTTGCTCCAACCCCGGTCAGTGCATTATTACATGCAGTTGCCGTGGTCAAAGCCGGTGTTTTTACACTCATCAAGATTTCAGTATATATATTTGGTATTAATACCCTGATTGAATTACCCGGTCGAGAAATTCTTCTCTATGTCGTCGCCATATCAATTTTGCTTGCCTCCTTAACGGCCATGACCAAGGACAACTTAAAGGCAAGGTTGGCGTATTCAACCATTAGTCAGTTGGGATACGTCACGCTAGGTGCGATATTGGCCACCAGTGCTGGAATTATTGGTGCTTCCATGCACATAGTGATGCACGCATTTGCAAAGATCACCCTGTTTTTTGCCGCTGGTGCAATTCTTGTTGCCGCACATAAATCGGAAATCAGTCAACTGGATGGTCTGGGAAGAAAAATGCCTTTTACGTTTGCTGCGTACACCATAGGCGCATTAAGTATTATCGGCATGCCGCCTTTTGGGGGAATGTGGAGTAAATGGTATCTTGCCCTGGGGACATTGCAGGCAGGTGAGTTGTTTCTGTTAGCAACTCTGATGATAAGTTCTTTATTGAACATTGCTTATTTGTTGCCGATTCCATTACGTGGTTTTATCAGACAGCCAGAAAATCAGGAGCCCGGACTAAAAGAAGCGCCGCTAAATTGTTTAATCGCAATGACGGTTACTTCTGTTATGTGCCTGGTTTTATTTATCTATCCTGACCCCTGGTATATGTTGGCATCCATGATTGTTGATTAATGAGTGAAATATGCAAAACGGTAATAACGAAAATCTAGGTTGGGCTGATAAGCCCGTTATTCGCCAACGAATCAGATACGTTCTGTATGTGGTTTGTGGTTTGCTCGTGGTGGCAGATTTTATAGTTCACCGACATGTTTATATGCCACTAGAAAAGATACCTGCATTTTATGCGCTATACGGTTTTGCAGCACTGGTTGGCGTTGTTGTCCTCGCAAAATTGCTAAGAAAAGTTGTTGGTAAGGATGAGGATTACTATGAGCGACGGGATGGAAATGATGAGTAACCTGCATCCATTTCTGCCTTTTCTTATCGCCGCAATACTGGCTGCATTTACACGTGGATGGTTACGTTCCGTCATCATGCTGGCGGCTCCGGTTTTTGGTGGTTACCAGGTCATGCAGGCGGTACCTGGGACACTAGTTTATTTACAGGTACTGGATTTAGAATTAACTATTTACCGGGTTGATGAATTGAGCCTGTTGTTTGGATATTTATTTCATCTGGGCGCATTTATTTGTATTCTCTTTGCATTACATCTAAAAGATACCCTGCAACATGTCGCAGGTCTGCTTTATGCTGGTAGTGCCATCGGTGCAGTTTTTGCTGGGGATCTCTTTACTCTTTTCGTCTTTTGGGAATTACTTGGATTAACGTCCGCATTTCTAATCTGGGCATCACGCGACGAACGCTCATTTCATGCGGGATTGAGGTATTTGTTGTTTCAGGTACTGTCCGGGGTATTACTACTCGGTGGTGCGCTTTGGATCTGGTTTTCTACCGGCGATATTACATTTAATGAAATCGGTTTAGATAGCGGTGCATCCTGGCTGATATTTATGGCGTTTGGAATTAAATGCGGATTTCCTTTATTGCATAACTGGATAACCGATAGTTATCCCACGTCGACACCAACAGGAACGGTGTTCCTGTGTGCCTTTACTACCAAGGCCGCAATTTATGCCATGGCGAGAGGATTCCCGGGTACAGAAATTCTGATCTATATCGGTGTCTTCATGGCTTGCTACCCGATATTTTTTGCCGTGATTGAAAATGATCTCAGAAAGGTGCTTGCTTATTCCATGATTAACCAGCTCGGATTTATGGTCGTTGGAATTGGGATAGGTTCTGCATTGGCATTGAATGGCGCAGTGGGCCATGCTTTTAATGACGTGCTCTTCAAAGGTTTGTTGTTTATGTCTATGGGGGCAGTTTTATATGTCACTGGGCGTACCAAAGCATCTGATCTTGGTGGACTATATCGGTCTATGCCTATCACGACGACACTTTGTATTATTGGTGCATTGACTATCTCCGCATTCCCTCTGTTCAGTTCATTTGTGAGTAAATCCATGGTTATGTCTGCATTACTTGAGGAAGGTTACTGGGGTGTCTGGATGGCAATGTTATTTGCTTCTGCCGGTGTGCTGGAACATGCCGGGATTAAAATTCCTTATTTTGCATTTTTTGCCCATGATGCTGGTATCAAGGCAAAAGAACCACCGGTTAATATGTTGCTTGCCATGGGAATTGCAGCAATTCTCTGCGTAGCCATTGGTGTTTATCCGACAATGCTTTATAGCATTCTTCCCTATGATGCGCCTTATTCACCTTATGACATGACCCATGTCCTGACACAAATGCAATTGCTTGCCTTTGCGATTCTAGGCGTTGTGTTTTTACATCGTTCCGGTCGATATCCTGATGAAATCCCGTCTGTTAATCTGGATGCAGAATGGTTCTATCGACGGATGTTCCCGGCGATATTTCGTGGTGTTAAAGTAGTCATCAACGTATCGCTTGAGTTGCTTGGCGATGCAATGCGAATCACTTTAGGCTACATTCTGGATAAGCTGGCAAGGCACCATGGACCAAATGGTATTCTGGCCAGGACATGGCCTACGGGTAGTATGGCTCTATGGGTGATGGTATTGCTGGGTCTTTATATGATTTTGTATTACGTTAAATAATCAATATTTAAATCTATACTTTCTCTTTAGTCCCTGAAGTTTATAAATTGTAAAGGTAACTCGATACTTTTCTCAGCTTTTAATATCGACATGACTTGTTGCAGGTCATCACGTTTCTTTCCTGATACCCTTACCTGTTCTCCTTGTATGCTGGCCTGGACCTTGATCTTGGATTCTTTTATCAGTTTGGTCACTTTTTTTGCAAGCTCTTTGTCTATCCCTTCACGTACAGTAACAATCATTTGAGCGACGTTATTACTTTCAGTGATCTCGCCTTCTTCCAGGGAACGAACATCGATATTTCGCTTTGCTATTTTCGCATGCAGGATATCTTTAACCTGATTGACCTGAAAATCTGTCGATGAGATGAGTTTCAAAGTGGCTTCAGACTTTTCAATTCGTGAATCAGTTCCTTTAAAATCAAATCGGTTAGATATTTCACGATTAGCCTGATCAATGGCATTGGTCAATTCATGCTGGTCAATTTCTGATACGACGTCAAAAGAAGGCATAATTTCTCCTGTAAAATTTCATTAATATTTTATTAACTGATAATAACTTGTTCAATACATTTTTCAATTTAACATTATGGATTTTTCAGGATAAATAATAGTTAATCCATCTGTGTTTTCTATATGCAAAGAAATCAGGTATGTGCCTTGCATCTCGACATATCCCTTTAATCTATCGGCACCATTACTGCTGACTTCAAATCGATATTCGCGATGTACTGATAGCCCCCATGTTAATTTTCTCTTCACAAAGATTCTGGATAAAGATACAGACTGGTCTAAAAGTTGTAGTTCATATTCTTTGCATTTTCTGCGGCATACGGCAGTAACAAATTCCCGTGAACGCATGGACTCATACCATGCCAGTACTATCAGGGAAATGCCGCCGAGTATTGCAAGGGGATAGAAAGTCATACTCAATTACTCATTTATGTGAGGTATAAACTGACTGGTGAATCTTTCTATCATTAAATTCCCGTCTGAATAAATTAAGTAAGCTGGAATCTCATTGTTTTCAGCAAATGTAATGCTGCCTTCTGGCCCCATGACTAATAATGCAGTGGCGAGGGCATCAGCCACCATAGCGGATTGGTCTAGCACGGTGATTGATAGCAAATTGTAGCGTATAGGATATCCGGTCCTGGGGTCTATGGTATGTGAGTAGTGTATTCCATTTTTAACAAAAAAATTCCGGTAATCTCCCGATGTTGCCATTGCTTCATTGACCAATGTCACAATACGCAGGACTTCACGGGTCTTTGCCAGTGGCTTTTCAATGCCAATACGCCACGGTTGTTCATTTCGTTTTTCACCTTTTGTCCTGATTTCACCTCCAATGTCTACCAGATACGAGGATAAATATTTCTCATCGAGATATTCTGACACCCTGTCTACGGCATATCCCTTGGCAATACCTGAAAGATCAAGATAGATATCTGAATTTAACTTTTTGATGGCGTAAGGCTGGGTTTGCAATTCTATATTCAGGTAACCACTGGCTCGCATTGCAGATTCAATAGATTCATCATCTGGCATTATCGAGTGCGTATCATCCGGTCCAAAGCCCCAAAGGTTAACCAGATTACCAACGGTAATATCAAAAGCTCCACCCGTTAATTGACTAATTTCCAACGCGCTGGAGATGACCTTAAATAGTTCCGGAGAAATCTCCAGCCACTCATGACTATTACTCTGATTAATTATCGAAAGTTCTGAGTCCTCAATATATGTAGACATTTGCTGGTTGATTGATTCCAGTAATGTATCGATCTCACCTTGTATCTCTTCGATAGATAATTCGGATTGAATGCCAAGGGTAATCGAATAGTTGGTTCCCATGGTCATTCCCTGAATAACAACTGGATCTTCAGGATGCGAATTGCATCCACAGAGAATTAAAAAAACAATGAGTAAACAAGTACGCATGAGACCAGAAATATTATCAGTTATGATACTGACCTAGTTTAATCAAGCAGGCCAGTAAATGACACTTTTCTAATGATTAATGCCAGAAAAAGTAACTTTCCCTGGTGTTAACTTACTGACTATCAATAATATTTTTCAATGTTTTGCTGGGTTGCATGGAGGCGTCACATATTTTTGGATCAGGTCGATAGTAACCATCAATATCAACAGGCTCACCCTGAACATCATTGAGTTCCTCAATAATACTGAGTTCATTTTCTGATAAGGCTTTGGCAATATGGCTAAATTTATCTGCAATATCTTTGTCCTTGTCCTGCGCCGCCAATGCTTGTGCCCAGTACATAGCCAGGTAAAAATGACTGCCGCGGTTATCTAACTCATTTACCTTGCGCGAGGGTGACTTGTTTTCCAGTAATAATTTGCCAGTCGCTGCATCCAGTGTTTCTGCAAGAATTTGTGCTCGAGGATTATCATAGGCACTTGCCAGATGCTCAAGTGATGCTGCCATAGCAAGAAATTCACCCAAAGAATCCCATCTCAAATGATTTTCTTCTACAAATTGCTGAACGTGCTTTGGTGCTGAACCGCCAGCGCCCGTTTCAAACATGGCGCCACCATTCATTAAGGGGACAATGGAAAGCATTTTTGCACTAGTACCTAATTCCAGTATAGGAAAGAGATCTGTCAGATAGTCCCGCAGAACATTGCCCGTGACTGAAATGGTGTCTTTCCCTTCTTTGATACGTTCCATGGAATACCTGATGGCCTCAACAGGCGACATAATCTTTATATCAAGACCGCTAGTATCATGGTCGGGTAAATATTTATTAACTTTGTTGATCAGTTCTCTGTCATGACCACGTTCAGGGTTTAACCAGAAAACCGCAGGCGCACCGGATGCCCGGGCACGGGTAACGGCAAGTTTAATCCAGTCTTGTATTGCAGGGTCCTTGACCTGGCACATGCGCCAGATATCACCCTTAGATACATCATGTTCAAGCAGAGTGTCGCCATTTCCATTGACCACGCGAACTGTGCCATTACCAGCAATTTCAAATGTCTTGTCGTGAGAACCATATTCCTCTGCCTTTTGGGCCATCAGGCCTACATTCGGTACGCTGCCCATGGTTGTTGGATCAAATGCCCCGTTTTTCTTGCAGAAATCAATGGCTTCCTGATAGATCCCAGCGTAGCACCTGTCGGGAATAACGGCCTTCATATCATGCAATTTCCCGTCCTTATCCCACATCTTTCCAGAGGTGCGAATTGCAGCTGGCATAGATGCATCAATAATGATGTCACTGGGGACATGCAGGTTGGTAATTCCCTTGTCAGAATTTACCATTGCAATATCCGGTCGGTTTTCATAGCAAGCCTGTATGTCGGCTTCTATTTCATTACGTTTATCTTCAGGAAGTTTCTTTATTAAGTTATAAACATCACCCATGCCATTATTTGGATTAACACCCACTTCAGCAAAGATGTCCGCGTGTTTTGCAAATACATCCTTGAAAAATACCGATACTGCATGGCCAAATAAAATGGGATCGGATACTTTCATCATAGTGGCCTTAAGATGAAGTGAAAACAGGACGTCTTGTTGTTTTGCATCCTGCATTTCTTTTTCCAGGAAGGCATCGAGTTCCGCCGCACTGATAAAGCAGGCATCAATAATCTCACCAGCCAGTAATGGAGATTTGTCTTTTAGCACTGTTGCGGCACCGTCTTTATCTACAAATTCGATCTGGAAGGTATCTTCTTGCTCAAGGGTGATGGATTTTTCTGATGCATAGAAATCACCCTTGTCCATGTGAGCAACATGGGATTTGGAATCCGAAGACCATTCGCCCATAGAATGAGGGTTCTTTCGTGCAAATGCTTTAACAGACGCTGGTGCACGTCGATCTGAGTTTCCTTCTCTTAAGACCGGGTTCACCGCGCTACCTTTTACCTTGTCATATCTGGCCTTGATGTCTTGCTCTTTATCATCCTTAGGATCATCTGGATAATCAGGCAGTGGATAGCCTTTGGATTGAAGCTCCTTTATCGCTGCGGTCATTTGCGGCATTGAGGCGCTGATATTGGGTAGCTTGATAATATTTGCTTGTGGTGTCTTTGCCAGTTCACCTAATTCTGTCAAGGCATCTGCTTGGAATTGTTCTTTTGATAAAAAATCTGGAAAAACAGCGAGTATTCTACCTGCCAGTGAGATATCTCTGGTTTCAACATTAATATCAGCAGAGCGAGTGTATGCCTTAATGATAGGTAATAGGGAGAACGTGGCCAGGGCAGGTGCTTCGTCAGTTTCAGTGTATATAATAGTTGGTGTGTCAGACATATTGTTACCTGATTAATTAAGTTTATTAGTTATTATCACAGGGGATTTGCAGTTCCCGAAAAGCAGGCGATTATATCATCTATATTGGCCAAAATGCGCTGAAAATAGCATTTTTTAACATTTCTGGTTTTTTGTGTTTATCTGGAGAGTTAAAAATATCCGCTTATAACGCCTGTTTTTGGGCCTACTCAATATAAAAGCCTAATCTCGAAAATTATTTAGATCTTAAGTAATGAAAAGGTCGTCGTAATGGAGGGATGAACATCCAATGTGAGAGCTTTGATTTGGGTTTGACGTAATTAAGGGTTTTATTTTCCTTCGTTTACTATTTTCTTTTCCCAAAATAAGGCGTGACCATATTCAGGTTGTAATTCATAAGGGGAAAAACCAAATTTTTTGTAGGCTGATATCCCACTCTCGTTACCATCCAGGACTTCTAGTGTGATTTTGCAGCATAGTCGTTTTACTGCAATATCTTCAATTTTTTGTAGCAGGGCCTGAGCAATGCCTTGCCCTCGAAATTTTTTTATTACGACTATGTCATGAATATAAATCAACGGCTTACATTGAAATGTAGAAAATCCTTCAAAACAGTTTGTCAGACCAACTGGTTTTGAATCGATATAACAAAGAATACTAAATGCATTCGGTATGTTTGCCAAACATGAGATGAGATTGCTTGTAGTAAACGCAGATAATGGCTCTCCACCGCCCATCGCATCATTGGCATAATCATTTAAAAGATAGATGATATCCTGGCCATGTTCAGTGTTAGAGTAATCTGCAATGATAATTCTAATATCCATTTTATTAATTATTTCCGTCAGGATTGATTTTCGCAAAATAATGGATGTTATGGTAATTCCCATCTTTAAAGACTTCCAGATTTAAAACGCCCTCGCGATAGTAAGCACATTTCTCTAGCACCCGCATTGAGGCATGATTTGCCTCAAATACTGGTGCGTATAATTTTTTTATTTTTAATTCATTAAAAGCATGTGAGGTCATTTCATTTAATGCCCAGGAGGCATAGCCTTTATTCCAGTAGGGTTCTCCTGTCCAATAGCCAATTTCCGCAAGGTGTGATTTCCATCCCCGGTTGGGTTTTATTCCGATAATGCCTATGAGTTCACCATCAAATGTAATTGCATAATTAACAGATTTATTCTGTTGGTGCCCAGTTTGTAACCATAACCTTGCATCCTCGGGCGTATAAGGGTAGGGGAAGGTGTCGATTAAATAGCGCGACACATTCTTGTTGTTTGCCAGCGTTACCAGTCGTTCAATATCAGAATCACGAAATTTTCTTAACTGAAGCTGGTCCATGTCAGCATTTTTTGGTCTTTTTTGATCGATGTGCAGAGTTATGAATTTTTATAAAGTCTTCAACACTGCAAGCAGCAATAATTTTTCCGATTGTATCCAGATCTACGCCATCAAGTTGCTTGAATCTTACACAGCATTTCCCCATGTCGAGCTTGATGCCCGAAGACGTATAACCGTTCTTTAACATGTTTAAATATTTAGAGCCTGAATAAACTGTCATTAGATATACTGCGTAATGATTTTTTTGTGCGGCCAATGAGCAATACAAAAGGGGTTTTTTATTATAGGTATTGGCAAAGCGTTTTAGTGGGACTTCATAGGTAATCATTCCCCAGTTCATGACTTCCACATATCCTTTGGGTAGGTTTTGACGAATGCATTTTCGTACCTTTGTAATGATGTCACGCTTATCAGGTTCCAACTCGTTAAGGTAGTCCTTAACGGTTTTTGCAGTGCTTTGGACCATGAGTATTTCAGATTAGTTATTATATGTTACAAATTCTTTGGCTTCAGAAATTAATAGTTCCCATTCTCGCGTATTTCTTCCTTCAATTAAAACCCATTCCTTAAATATCTTGCCCGCTGGCGCAAATGGCAGACCTGAACCATCGTTAATTAACTCTTGTACACGTTCAACTGGTAATTTAACAATCAAATCCCCCGTACGGTGATCTGCTGTAGCAAAGAATACACCTTTGTAACGAAGGCAGGGAAATCCCATTAGCGTCCCTTCGGATACATGGTTTTGTTCTAGAAACTTTCTGGCTATACGCCAGAAAAAATCGGTAGGTTTTTTTATCATGTTAAAATTATTCTATGATTATTACTCCACGCCAAAAAGCAATGCGATCCTTAATATCCATTGCAGCTTGTTTTGGTTCGGAGTAATACCAGGCAGCATCTTTATTGACATCGTCATCCACATTGATCGAATAGTAGTTGGCAGTACCTTTCCATGGACATCGGCTTGTCTTATCACTGGTTATAAAATATTTCATGTCCAGCGATTCAGGCGGGAAGTAGTGATTGTTTTCAACCATAATCGTATCGTCACTTTGTGCTAATAATTGCTCTTTCCAGTATGCTTTCATGCTTAATGCCACCAGGGTTCTAATAAGTTAAATTTATCAAGGCTGTTTTCTAATGAGCCACCATTAGAAAATGGTAATCAGGGCAATACATAAGCCTGTGTAAGTAAGCAGGATGAGCCAAAAATACCCTGGGCTGTTAGTGCGCTTGATAATTTCCCATTTAATACCAGATTTTGCGTGTAATTCGCCGGTATATCCTGCATAGATTATGTAGCAGGCAAGTAAGGCTCCGATTGTTTTGTATACGGACAATTAATTAAAGTCACTACTCATTAAATATATTTGAATCATCAGCCAGCATTATCTTCAACGATCTTATTAATTGAATTCAATTCCTTCTTCCTCAAATCGTGTCATGATCCTTTGCTGAATAATAGGTCCTAGTGATTTACCCCATTCCTGACCCGCAATGGTCGCTTCCTGGCTAATGGCAGGCATGACCGCTATGGTCTTTTTCCCCAGGTCAGTTTTGTAAAATGCGATTAATTCAGCAATATCGTCCATGCTTAGATACTTATCATAAATCGGATAACTGAGTTCATTAAAAACCTGTTTGTCGCCAACTTCTTTTTTAATGACCGTGCTGACTTCTTCTTCAAGTATGACAAATACTTTTGGGTCCGTGTCGGGTTGTGCTCGGCTTATTATATTGGACATTTCACTTATGTAGATTTCTGAGAACAACTGGCCAAAATCTACTGCGCCTGTGAGTATCAGCAATTCATCTATCAGAACTTTTTTTTCCTCTGCTACTTCCTGGGAGATAGCTATTAACGGAGAACCAAGGAAAATAAAAATAATGAGTGATTTTAAATAGTTCATGTTTATCCCAGGCTTAGATTGATTAATAGTAATGTGGATTCATATTAAGTATATGATCCCGTAATGTTTCAAGTCTAATAAAAATCTATTTAAATAATAGAAACCTTGTTGATTGTCGATACATAGGTCTTTTATAAAATATGTTAATGCGAGTAGTTCATTCCTCAATTGTAGCTAGTTACTCAATATCAGGTTTATTTATAAATTTCAATTTCCCAATAAACAATCCTAAAACATAACCTACACCACCAAGAATGATTGCGTATGCCGGAATAAAAATAAATAGAATGGCAGAGGTGGATGAACCGGTTTTTGTTTGTTGCCAGTCAAAGTGCCAGGCAAAATGACCTAACAGTGACAGAGTCAGAGAAATAAATGTAAATAAGACAAAACCAATAAAAATAGGTTTTGAATTCTGTTCTATACTTTTGCTTACCAGTAAATAGCTGATCAATAAAGGCGAGGCATTCCATATAGCAAATGGGTTAATTAATATCCCTTCCAGATAATAAATAATTAATGCTATGAAAATGAATCCTATAGCCCATTGTTGCCGTGTAATAGATCTCATGGATTTAATATCCCAGTATCCAATACGAAGCTGGCTATCGTATTACCCAGAATCGCGTGTTGTGGTTCATCAAGGTGTATCCCATCGACCTTACTCGATTCGGTAACAGATCCGGCATTGAAATAGAGTGTAGATAGTTCATTTGCAACACGTTCAAGCTCGTCTGGTAAGCCGATAGATCGGATGTGTGCACCTTTAAACTTGGACGCAATATCTCCCTTAGGCTCCTTGATCAATGGTGGTGCGACTATCATTATCTCGGGTATAGACATACCCGGTTCAATCGGGGAATTTCTCACTATGTTTACCAGCTTGGCTGTGCCTTGCGCAGAAAGCCAGGAAGTATTTTCATGCGTACATTGAAAATCATTCGTACCGAGCATGAGTATCACCAAACTTAAGGGGGAGTGCATTTCAATGGTTTGCGCCAGACCGTCTGAGCCATCTCTACCGTCTTTAAAAGAATCTGGCCATGTGGTTCGACGACCGTTTAAACAATTCTCAATAATTCTTACGTCAATCCCCGCTTCTATGAGTACTTTTTCAAATATGCCGGGCCAGCGCTTATCAAATGACAATCTCATTCTGGTATTGGGAATGATTCCCCAGGTAAGGCTATCTGAATATATGAGAACCTGATGCATAGTTTATACCCATGTCTAAAAATCTTGCTCAGCGGTAGAGGCGGGCAGGCCTATTACAATCGATTGTGACATAATTAACTTACGATTTCGCTTTCGTCGCCACAAACATACCGCTTTGTGTCGTAATAGGAAATTCCCCATTCATTTGCTGAAACTCATTACTTAGAAACGAGTGTAATCGATCTAGTTGAGGGGACATGATATCCATATTGACATATGAGCACACATACTCAATTAATGGGTTAATTTCAGTTATAACAAGTGAATTATTATATTGTTCAAGATGCACTGTATCGAATAGGGCGTCTAGTTCAGATTTTCCTGTCTGCAAGGTAAATCCAGTTTGCACGTTTTTGTCCTGTTCGAGTAACCGTGGATCAAATTGATATATCAAATCTCTGATTTCTGCCATGTGACCTTCTCCAACAGTCGTAGCGAGTAGTCTGCCTCCGGGCTTTAATACTCGTTGAAGTTCTGATATGGCACGAGGCCGATCCGGCACATGGTAAAGGCAGTGGTTTGCAATCACCGTGTCATAAGTATTGTCCTCCAGTGGAATATTCTGTGCGTCAATGATTTCAAATTTAAAGCCTGTGGCGTTCAACTTATCAAGCGCATGACACGCTTCATCAAGCATCCCCGCCGAGAGATCAGACAGCACTATCGTCCAGGCAGGGTCAACGCGTGCAATACACTTTTGCCATAGAAGTCCATGACCGCATCCCACCTCAAGAATCCGACCGTTATTTGGTACTACGATTCGGTCAAATACCCAATCGAACCACCCATGTTTGTTTGTGCCAAATTGTTGATGAAGATCGCCACGCGCGCGAAGGTTCGTGGAATCGCGGTATTGCTTTTTAATTAATTCACTCTGGCTCAAAGATTCCGCCATATTGCTAACCTTGCTTTGCTATTGGTAGTCTTGAAGTACACTTAGTTTGCATAGACATTGAGCGTCTTGTGGGAGTAGATTTATCTACTTGGTTCGTAGCCTTCATATTGAGGAAGATTTCCTTCTATCTCTTCCCAGTTTGCTTTTGATGTGGCAAATATATGCGCTGAGGGTCTTTCTGAAATATCCGATTCAATTGTGCCAAGGCGTACACGTACTTTTTTCGGGCTAGCTTCATTTTTGCTTATGATGGGGGAACCACAGTGTTTGCAAAAATATTTCGTTCTGCCTGGTGATGATACATATGCTGTGAGATCATGTTCACCTGATGTAAATCTAAATCCTTCTACATCGACATTTCCATTGCTTGCAAATGCACTACCTTGTGCCTTTCGGCACTTTGAGCAATGGCAGTAAATAATGTTTTGTATTTTACTTGTTATTTCAAAGCCAACTACCTTGATACATATTCGACTCCATGCTGCTTTAATTGGGAATTTAGTTAGATTAATTTTTACTCTACTCCTGAGTGATTAATTTTTTTTAAACTAAACTTCAAAATTAAATATCCGGTTACTCCAGAAAGAATCGATCCAACCAGAATGCCAAGGCGTTCATCAATTAATAAATTTACTCCGGTTTCTTCGAATGCTAGTGAGCCAATGAACAGACTCATTGTAAATCCAATTCCACATAATGCCGAACATCCATAAAGACCATGTATACTCATCCCTTCCGGTAATTCTGCCCATTTCAATTTCAATAACAGATAACAGGGAATAAATATACCTATCTGCTTACCTGCAAATAATCCAAGGGCAATACCCAATGGTATACTGTGTAAAAGGCTATCAACACTTAGTCCAGACAGGTTTATTCCCGCATTGGAAAATGCAAATAACGGCAATATGAAAAATATAACTGTTGAATGCAGATCTTTTTCCAGGGACTTCAAAGGTGAAGTAGCTGAACTATTATGGGTTTGCAACGGGATAAACATTGCTAACACCACTCCAGCCAAAGTTGCATGCACTCCGGATTTTAATGTCGCTATCCACATAACTAAACCAATTAGCAGATATGGACTTTTGGAATAGACGCCTTGCTTATTAAAAATATAAAGAACTGGCAAACAAATGGCTACAACGAGCAATGCAGAAACTGATATATTTGAGGTATAAAACATTGCTATGATTACTATTGCACCAATGTCGTCAATAATTGCAAGTGATGTCAGGAATATTTTCAAAGACACCGGAACACGTGAACCTAATAAGGATAATACACCCAGGGCAAAGGCAATATCGGTGGCCGCTGGGATCGCCCAACCCTGTATTGCAACAGGATCATTGTGATTAAAATAGATATAAATCATGGCGGGAACAAGCATGCCACCCACCGCACCTACACCAGGCAATACTATTTGTTTAATGTCAGAGAGCGCACCCTCCAGGACTTCGCGTTTAAGTTCCAGTCCAATAAGAAAGAAAAACACAGCCATCAAGCCATCATTTACCCACAATAACAGCGGTTTTGCTATCTCAAGGTTCCCTACCCGAATTTCTACGGGTGTAGACAGTAGAAGCTGGTAATACGGCTCCAAAAATGAATTTGCAGAAAGAATTGCAAGGACAGCTGCCAGCATAAGCAGAATTCCACTAGCAGAACCCGATTTAATAAAGAAATTAATAAACGATGTTAGTCGATTTTGCATTATTTTTTAAACTCAATGTTTCACTTATTTTATATTATTTTTTCATCATAACAGAGAAAAATAATAGGGCTAAAGTCTGGGTGATTAAGATGTCAGAGTACTTGAAAAAGTTATAATTGTTTATATCAATCTGAATTTTATTAATTTCTCATGACGTAAGCCCCTACAATTACTTCGTTCAAGCTCTTTGACACCTTGATTATCCTACTCCACCCCATTTATATTTATTAATTCTCATTACTCGTGATTTCCCTTCCTGAAAGCTACGTGTCGGTTGTATCATTACTCGCATCTGCCATAATGCGTCATTTTTTGTAAAGGGATCTTATGTGGTTTAAAAATCTTCGTATCTATCGACTCACCAAAGAAATCGATACATCAAACGAATTACTTGAATCGAAATTGGCAGAACAACTTTATCGACCTTGTAATAATCTTGAGTTCTCTCGTTATGGATGGGTGCCCCCATTAGGTAAACACAGCGAACTCTATACTCATACCAGTAACGGTTACACTATGATATGTGCCCGTAAACAGGAAAAGATACTACCCCCCGCGGCCATAAATGAGATGGTTGAAGAAAAAATCCATGAACTAGAAGACAAGCAGGATCGTAGAATTTATCGAAAAGAGAAACGCAATATCAAAGATGATGTGATTCATACCTTGTTGCCGCGGGCCCTGACACGTTCCTTCCAGACGTATGCGTATTTTGCTCCCGAAAAAAACCTCTTAGTCATAGACGCAGCAAGTGCCACGAAAGCAGAAGAGTTCCTGGATTATCTACGTTTTACCCTCGGTGAATTGCCAGTCATTCCCTTAACCTGTCATGGCGATCCCTCA
The DNA here is from genome assembly GCA_943788815.1 of uncultured Gammaproteobacteria bacterium. GTDB lineage: Bacteria > Pseudomonadota > Gammaproteobacteria > Eutrophobiales > Eutrophobiaceae > Eutrophobius. The sequence continues at coordinate 635,336 of CALSRS010000001.1, read as the reverse complement.
GAGATCATGACGCACTGGCTAAAACAACGTCTCCCTAAAGGATTTGAGCTGGATAACGAATGTGAGCTACGCAATCCCCTGGAAAGTAATAATATTATACGGTGCAAGAATCAGGACCTGGAGAGTGATGAGATAATGACTCATCTCAAGGCGGGTAAACGTGTTATTCAACTTGCCATATTATGGAAACACGCGATCCACTTTGTCCTTGGAGAAGATTTCAGTTTAAAAAGATTACAATTTGAAGGTTCCATACAAGAAGAGGCAGTCACTGACGCGGATGATTTTGCCTCCCAATTCGATCAGGATTTTGCCGTGATGACATTTCAACTTGATTCTTTAATCGAGGAATTACTGGAAGCCTTTGACGGCAAAGCGAAAGAGAGTTAATTTTTTGAATTTTATCTCTCATTTAATACTTAGATGAAGCTTGGAGTAATAAAACGGCAGCTACCGGATTTTGGTATAAGCACATCTTATCTCTAATGCTTTTATAGATTACAGAGCGGTATTAAATAGCTGTCTTTTGCTAGAATTAACGTTAATCCTCAACAAATTCCTCATAATTATCATTGACATACTGATGATATCTGCCTATTCTTATTACAAGCGCCGATTTGAGTATCAGCTTGCGGGCGCTAAATAAATACCGCTAAAGAGAGTCAACCTGCTTTAGCAAATGCTGATGCGGGTTTTTTTGTATTTAATATTCAAAAAATGTCGTATCAGCAGTTTTTCAAGATGACTCTGCCATTTAGCAACATGAGTAATGAAGTATGGAGAGAAACAATGGGAAAAATTAATCCAGATAAATATGACATTCAGACCTGTTCAGTACGAAGTGGTCAGGTGCGTACGCCGGAAAATGAAAACAGTGAGCCAATCTTTTTAAGCTCCAGTTTTGTTTTTAATGATGCGGCTGAGGCGGCTGCACGCTTTGCCGGAGACGAACCTGGAAATATCTATTCACGGTTTACTAACCCCACGGTGAGAACATTTGAAGAACGCCTCGCGGCGATGGAAGGTGGAGAGCGTTGTATTGGTACTTCATCTGGCATGAGCGCCATTATGACGACCTGCATGTCATTACTAAAAGCTGGCGATCATATCGTTTCATCAAAAAGTATCTTCGGGACGACCGTGAGCTTGTTTGATAATATCCTGAGTAAATTTGGATTGTCGACCACGTTTGTGGCATTGACAGACTATGAAGCCTGGGCGAATGCCATAACCCCTGAAACCAGACTCTTGTTTCTGGAGACACCCTCCAATCCATTGGCAGAAATAGCAGACATAAAAAGACTTGCGGATCTTGCCCATGATAATGATTGCCTGTTAGTGGTGGATAATTGTTTTTGTACTCCGGCATTGCAGTTGCCATTTAAATTAGGTGCGGACATTGTGATTCATTCGGCGACCAAATATCTGGATGGACAAGGTCGTTGCATTGGAGGAGCGATAATCGGACCGGAAGCCATCATGAACGAAGAGGTATTTGGATTCTTAAGAACAGCGGGGCCTTCCATGAGTCCATTTAATGCCTGGGTATTTTTGAAAGGACTGGAAACGCTGGGTATACGTATGCAGGCCCATTGCCAAAACGCCCAGATTGTTGCGGAGTGGTTAGAGGGACAAAAGGCGGTTAGTAAAGTCCATTTTCCAGGCTTGACCAGCCACCCTCAGCATGAGTTGAGTAAAACTCAGCAATCCGGGTCTGGTGGGATTGTCAGTTTTGAACTAAAAGGCGGTAGAGATGCCGCCTGGAAACTCATTGACGGGACAAATGTGTTTTCAATTACGGCTAATTTAGGCGATGTAAAGAGTACGATTACACATCCGGCAACTACTACCCATCACCGCTTAAGCGATGAACAACGCAGCGAAGTTGGTATCTCTGAGGGGCTAATCAGGCTGTCTGTGGGGCATGAATCCACTGATGATCTAATAAATGACCTGGAAACGGCTATCGCAGGAATATAGTTAAGCAGCTTTAATGGCTAGTGAGTGACTCTGTGTAGATTACACTTTAAACTGATTACTTTATTAGTATATAAGGAACCATGCCGTGGATATTCATGAATACCAGGCAAAAGAACTGTTATCAGAATTCGGTGTGACTGTCCCCCGAGGCGGACTAGCCTACAGTCCTGCCCAGGCGGTTTATCGCGCCAAGGGCATAGATTCCGAACATTTCCTGGTAAAAGCTCAAATACATTCTGGCGCACGTTCTGCTGCGGGTGGCATCATCACTTGCTCAGGAGAAGAAGAAATTCGCAAAGCAGCCGATGAACTCATGGGAAAGTGTCTGGTCACCCGTCAGACGGGACCCAAAGGCCAGGTAGTTCATCGAATTTATGTAGAAGAGCAAGTCACTGTCGTCAAAGAATATTACGTTGGGTTTGTGCTGGATAGACAAATGGAACGTGTGGTGGTTGTTGCCTCTGCCGACGGCGGAATGAATATCGAAGACAGGTATAAAGAGCAACCCGAATCCTTAATCCGTATCGTGGTAGAACCTGCCGTGGGTATGCAGACCTTTCAAGCCCGTTGGATTGCATTCAAGCTGGGAATAGACAAGTCTTTACTGACTCAAACGGTTACGACCTTACTCGGATGCTATCGCGCATTTAGAGACCTTGATGCAACATTGATTGAGATCAATCCCCTGGCGGTGACGGATGATGATCATTTGGTCGCACTGGATGCAAAGATGAGTTTTGATGATAGCGCCTTATTTCGAAGAGAACGAATCGCTAATCTCAGGGACAATACACAAGAAGATCCTCTATCACGAAAAGCATCAGACAGAGGCTTGAATTATGTCCGACTCGAGGGGGATATCGGTTGCATTGTTAACGGGGCAGGATTGGCAATGGCAACGCTAGATCTTATCGATATTGCAGGAGGTAAGCCGGCAAACTTCCTGGACATCGGTGTGGGTGCCCAACCAGACGTGGTGAATAAGGCAGTCAATACCATGTTATCTGATGAAAATGTTAAAGTTATTCTGGTCAATATTTTTGCAGGCTCAAATCGTTGTGACTGGGTCGCGGAAGGACTCATCAAAGCCATTCAAAAATTTAATATCAAGATACCAGTCATTATCAGGCTTGCCGGAACGAACGCAAAAACGGGTAAGAAAATTCTGAAAGATAGTGAGGTACCTGTGATATTGGCTGACACCATGAGAGAAGCTGCAGAACTGGCCGTCAAGCATGTTCCTAAATAAAAATTCAAGAAAAGTAAATTGAAATGTCCATACTAGTTGATAAAAGTAATAAAGTAATAGTGCAGGGAATGCTGGGTGAAAAAGGGACCTTTCATACCAAACGAATCATTGAATATGGAACCAATGTTGTCGGTGGCGTAATCCCAGAAAAAGGCGGCAGCGAATATCTCGATTTGCCAATATTTGATACGGTGAGAGATGCTGTTGAAAAAACAGACGCGGATACCAGTATTATTTTTGTTTCATCTCCGTTTGCCGGGGACGCCATGATGGAAGCAGCAGATGCCGGGATTAAATTATGTGTTTGTATTACCGGCAGGATCCCGGCGCAGGATATGATACGGGTTAAACGCTATGTCAGGAGTTTTCCTGAAGCAGATCGTATGCAGTTAATTGGTCCCGGGAGTGCAGGGATTATGAGTCCAGGCAAGGCACTGGTGGGTGTCATGCCAGCTTACCTTTATAAGGAAGGGAACGTGGGCATAATTGCGCGTGCTGGCACATTGGGTTTTGAAGCTGCTTACCAATTGAATAAGGCGGGGATTGGAGTATCTACCAGTTTAGGCATAGGATCAGAGGCAATCACCGGCACAAATTTTGTTGAGTTATTGGAATGGTTTAATAAGGATGAAGATACCAAGGCCATAGTGATGATAGGTGAGATCGGAGGATTGCAGGAAGTGGATGCCGCAAGGTATTGCAAGGAACATATGAAAAAACCAGTTATGTGTTACATCGCGGGCTTGGCTGCACCTAAAGGAAAACGCATGGGGCACGCGGGCGCTATCATAACCGCATATGGTGAAAGTGCTGCAGAAAAAATTGAAGTACTTAAAGAATGCGGCGTAAAAGTCGTGCCCGACCCTTCTTCCTTTGCAGAATGTGTAAAGGAAGTTTTATAGAGAGGAATGGTTATGAAAATCGTCATTTTCTTAATGCTGATAATCCCCCTGACTGCCTATACCCATGAAACTGTCTCTCCTAATGAGTGTCCCAAGCCTGCAAATACTGGAAGAATTACCTCGGAAATGGAACATGAAATGTTTCAGGCAGAATTGATTCTCTATGAGGGCTGTATGTTTAATTACATCCGGGAACAACAAAGTTTATCAGATGTTCATCAACAAGCGGCCCAGGAAACACTAGATGAATGGAATGATTATTTAATGAGCAGAATGCAATAACACAATAAGGTGCTGATCTATGGATAAGCAACACGAACCAAGTTCAATTACACGGCAGATTAAGGCAGCGATAGTTCTGTTTTTATTATTTTTAGTTTTAATATTCGCATTACAAAACTCAGAAACCGCGAGCCTAAAATTTTTGATTTGGGAATTGGCTTTGCCAAGGGCGCTTATTTTCTTTGTGGTATTTGCAGTGGGTTTTATATGCGGAATTGCAGTCAGTAACTGGCAGACTCTAACAAGAAGAAAAAAACACCATGATACCCACTGAGGGCATATTCGCTTGACAGAAAAATTTATAAATCTGAGGAAAGCATTATGGGTGGGAATATTTTTCTCGGTACTGATCTGGTCAGCAATAAATCCACATGATTATCCCACCTGGTTCCTTGAAGTCATTCCCGCTCTTATTGGTATTGTTATCATGGCACTTAGCTACAAGCGTTTTCCACTAAGCACCTTGTTATATGTATTAATATTATTTCATTGCGTAATTTTAATGATAGGTGGGCATTACACTTATGCTGAAGTTCCATTGTTTGACACGATAAAAGAGATCTTTGGTTGTACAAGAAATAACTATGACAAGCTGGGGCATTTCACACAAGGGTTTGTACCGGCTATGATAGCGCGTGAATTGTTGATTCGCTTTGATGTAGTGAATGGTAAATACTGGATGCAATTTATTATTGTGTGTATCTGCCTTGCTATTAGTGCCTTTTATGAATTGATTGAGTGGGCAGTTGCTGTGATGAGTGAAACCGCAGCAGAATCATTTTTGGGCACTCAGGGTTACGTCTGGGATACCCAGTCAGATATGGGATGGGCACTACTGGGTGCGATAATGGCCCTGGCAATATTAGGCAAATTCCACGATAAGCAATTATCCGGGTTATAATGGTTGTAATGATCTTGGTATAAAATGAAATATGGTCATATTAATCGATAAGTAGAAATGTTATTTGTGAAATTTAAGTTAATAAAATATAAATAAATTCAATGTTAGAAAGTATTAAAACCTTTAAGCTGGATCCAAAAAAGAAAGATCAAGACCTAAGGAAAACGGGAATTCATCCAGATCATTGGTATCCGTTGGCTGTGTCAGGGGATGTCAAATCCGGAAAAGCAATTGGTAGAACATTTGCGGGTGAACCCATCGTTCTGGTCAGGACCACATCTGGTGTTGTTTTTGCATTGGAAGATCGATGTGCCCACCGGCAGGTGCCGTTGAGTCAAGGTGTGGTTCAAGGAGATACGATACAGTGTTGTTATCATGGATGGGTGTACGATAATCAGGGGCAGTGTGTAAATATTCCCTACGTGGGAAAAAGTGAAAATATTCCAAATGGCGTGAAGCAGTATCCCTGCCGAGAGGAATATGGTTTGATTTTTGTCTTTCCCGGTGACGCTGCATTGGCTGATACCGCATTTTTCCCAGATATCAGCGCCAGGACTTCGGGGAAGTATAAAACCCGTTATCTAAATAATCAGGTTAAATGCCACTATTCTTTTTTACATGAGAATCTCATGGACATGAATCATCAGTTCTTACACAGGCGTATCATGTCAAAAATAAATACCAGCTTTCTGGGAATGCGCGAAGGTGAAGATTGGGTGGAAGTCGATTACACCTTTAGCCGTGTGGGTAAGCAACCCATAGGTGAAAAGGTGATGTTGGGATTACGCAAGGAACCCAGCGGTGACAATGGAAAAGATTTAATGACAGTGCGTACGCAATATCCCAACCAGATCCTCAAGTTTTGGACAGCAGGTAGTGATGAGCCGGCACTGGATTTGTGGATCACCTATCTCCCGGTAGACAAAGAGCAACGAATTAACCACACATTTGGATTGATCAATATTAAAAAGCCTTCAATTCCTCTGGTACTAGATGTGCTCTGGCCTTTTATTATCTGGTTCACCAATGGAATTTTTAATGAAGATCGCTGGGTCGTTGAGATGGAACAGCAAGCCTTTGATGAACAAGGGGCAGACTGGAACCAGGAAATCTTTCCGGTCATTCTCAGTGTTAGAGATCTGTTAAAGCGTAAAGGCATTCCGCTGGATATATAGCAATTCTCATCAAAAATTATGTAAAACCTGTGTAAATTGAGTGTCTGAAATCCTTTCACATATGCCAGTCTGAATAATCAGGGTAAGATATGGCTTTCAATTTGCAAACACGGTCAACACTGTGACCATAAAACTCAAATATAAAATTTTCCTGTCAATACTTTTACTGCTGATGTCTGCTATGGGCAGTATGGTGCTATTGCTGGAAGAAAGTTATGATCAGACCTACCTCGCCTATGTAAATGAGTATGAAAAGGATGCGCAGGAAAACCTGATTGAAAATCTCGAAGCGCAATACCATCTTAATGGTAATTGGGAATTTATCCGGAATAATCAGGATTTGTGGACTGATGTGGTGGCTGAAAACTTTGCGCGTGCCAAGATCAAGCGTGACCGGGAATATGAAAGTCTGCTGATAAACGATATTGCTATCGACCCATTATTACAAGAAGAAGAGAAAAACAGGATGTCCAGGCGTGAGAAGCGCTTTTATCGTTCCAATATTGCCTTGATTGATTCCACAAGAAGTCATGTGGTTGGCCAGACAGACTTTTTAATTGAAGAAACAGAATACAAGCCACTGGTGTCAGAAGAGAAAGACATTATTGGTTTCCTCGTTGCAAGACCGCTGGCAAGAATTTTGGAAACCCCTGAAATTGAATTCTCCAACCTTCAGTTAAGCGGTATCAAAATTACCGCTATAGTAATTGCAGTGTTGACATTAATTCTCTCTATACCATTGTCAAGTTACCTGGTTAAACGAATTAATGTTATTGGTGACGGAACAAAACAACTTACATCAGGAAACTATAATTTCCGTATTCCTGAATCATACGATGATGAGTTGGGACAATTGACTGATGACTTTAATCAGTTGGCAACGACGCTGGAAGAAAACGAAAAGGCACGCAACCAGTGGATTGCAGATATATCTCATGAGCTTAGGACGCCACTAGCAATTTTGCGAGGCGAGATTGAAGCCGTGCAGGACAAGATCAGAAAATTAACACCAGAAACGATAGATAATATTTATAGTGAAGTCATAAATCTTGATAGATTAGTGAAGGATCTGTATGAGTTATCGATGTCAGATATTGGAGCATTGAGTTATAACAAGAAAGAAATAAATATTGTAGAGCAACTTCAGCAATCCATCTATTTTTACCAGGACGCGTTTGAATCAGATGAGATCGAACTTATGTTTAATGTTAATTTTGAAGGTAATCTCTTTGTTCATGCGGATCCTGACCGTTTAAGTCAGCTATTTTCAAATTTGCTTTCAAATTCGTTACGGTATACCGATAAGCGAGGCAAGCTGGAAATTACTGTTGCCAAAAAATTAAATAAGGTGACAATTGAATTTAATGATACAGCACCAACAGTAGTGCAGGCAGATCTACACAAGTTATTTGATCGCCTCTTCAGGGTAGAGACGTCACGTAGCAGGAACACAGGTGGATCCGGATTAGGCTTGGCAATATGTCAAAATATTGTTGACGCACATCAGGGTAAAATATCTGCAGCACAATCCGAATTAGGCGGGCTTAAAATCATGATTGAATTGCCATGGGTAAAATAATATGAGAACCAAAGAAAATCGAATTTTAATCGTTGAAGATGAGCCAAAGCTTGCCTCACTCTTAAATGACTATCTAACGAGCAGTGGGTATACCACGGAGATCATTTCCAATGGTCTCAAGGTTGTTCCTTCTGTCAGAGATAATATTCCGTCATTAATATTATTGGATATTATGCTGCCGGGTAAAGATGGTATGGAAATCTGCAGGGAAATCAGAACTTTTTCCGATTTGCCCATTATTATGATTACGGCCAGAGTCGAAGAAGTAGACAGGCTTATGGGACTAAATATAGGGGCAGATGATTACATCTGTAAACCCTTTAGTCCAAGAGAAATGGTCGCCCGGGTCAAGGCTGTATTAAGACGGGCAGCAGGAGATACCATCCGCCTTGAAGAGCTCAAGCTAGATGAATCCAAGAACCGTGCCGAACTTAAAGGCAGACCGCTAGATTTAACCGTGGTGGAGTTTCAATTATTAAAAATACTGGCATCAGATCCAGGACGGATATATACACGAAATCAATTGATCGACCGAATTTATCATGATCACAGGGTAGTTAGTGATCGGACTATCGATAGTCACATTAAAAAACTTAGGAAGAAAATTACAGATGTAATCCCTGAGTATGATTTTATACATTCTGTTTATGGTGTTGGATATAAATTTGAGACGTCTGATTAGCATCAGTAACATTAGTATTTTGTTCGAATTTAATAATCATGAAAGACACTGAAAAAGCATTTCACACATTTGTAGATTTTTATCCCTATTATCTTGATGAACACAAGCATCCTATGTCCAGGCGATTACATTTTATCGGGACATCCATTGTCATTGTGCTGCTTGTGGTGAGTATTACGACTCAAATATTTAGCCTGTTATTCATAATACCTTTGGCTGGGTACGGGTTTGCCTGGTCAGGGCATTTTTTCTTTGAGAAAAACCGACCAGCGACCTTTCAATATCCTTTATATAGCCTGATGAGTGATTTTCTCATGTCCTGGCAGATCCTCACGGGCAAGATACACAGTGACATCAATAACTAACTTACAATAGACTCAAAAAAGGGAAAACCATGCCGCAAATTAAAATTAATATTGGACAAACAGGTGAGATTACATCTGAAGCTGTAATACGAAACCACAGTGTGATTATCGACCGACCTGAAGCCAAAGGGGGAACAGACAAGGGACCCATGGGAGGTGAACTTTTACTTGCTGGGCTTGGTGGCTGTTTCATGAGTAATCTTCTCGCGGCGATAGGAGCAAGAGATGTTGAAGCAACTAACATCCAAATTGAAGTGGAAGGGACACTTGAAGAAGCTCCCCCACGGTTCTCTGAAGTGACTATGACCGTCACGGGTGAATATAACGATCTCGATGAAATAAAAAGACTTGCTGAAATGTCAGAAAAGGCCTGCATATCAGCCAATACATTAAAGGGGTCTGTAAAGATCAATATCCTTGTAAAATAACCAGGATGAGTAACAAAACTCGATGCAGCTGGTGTGGTAGTGATCCGCTGTATGTAAAATACCATGACAAGGAATGGGGTGTGCCTGTCCATAATGACAAAAAGCTCTTTGAATTTCTTATATTAGAAGGAGCACAGGCCGGATTAAGTTGGATTACGGTCTTAAAAAAACGTGCCGCTTATCGAGAGGCCTTTGATAATTTTGATTTTAATAAAGTCGCCACCTACAAAACAAAAAAAATAAACCAACTACTCAACAATTCAGGCATCATTCGAAATCGCTTGAAAATCCATTCGGCTGTGCAAAATGCCAAGGCATTTATCGAGATAAGAAAAGAGTTTGGTACCTTCAATAACTACATCTGGCAATTTGTAAACGGTAAACCTATACAAAACACATGGAAGCAGTTATCTGATATTCCCGCGAAGACTGATCTTTCCGATTCCATCTCCAAAGATCTTAAAAATCGAGGGTTTAACTTTGTTGGGTCAACCATAGTCTATGCCCATATGCAGGCAACGGGCATGGTTAATGACCATGTGATGGCTTGTTTTCGATATAAAGAAGTCAAAAAATTGATCTAGTTCATCAATAATAAATATCATGTGTAGTTTAAATATTAATAAGCGAAGTTCGGGAGATCATTCCCTGGTATAAAAAATATTTAAGATTTAACCGCGCTAGGCATTTGGTACAATGCAAATACGAGCTACCTGTCTTGTTGATATTATGACTAAACTCCATCCCATCACATCAGTTGATGATGTTCATAGATTAGCCTTGATGGCCCATGAGATTTGGAACGAATTTTTCCCTTCCATTATTGGTCAGGCACAGGTGGATTACATGGTGGAAACGTTCCAGAGTGAAAAGGCATTAACAGCGCAGTTAAATGAGGGCTATACTTATTTTTTTATTTGCGATGACGAAGCCAGGATTGGCTATATCGGTCTTGTGCCAAGACCAGATAAAAATGCACTTCAAATTAGCAAGTTCTACTTATTCAAAGATGCGCGAGCTAAGGGACATGGTAGGTCGGTCATTAATGAAGTGCATAAGATTGCAGCATCAAATGGAGTTGACTGCCTATACCTCACAGTAAATAAGTATAATGATGAGACAATTACAGCCTATCAAAAGATGGGATTTACTCGATCTGGTGATATTATTATGGATATTGAGGGTGGCTTTATAATGGATGATTATGAAATGACAATGACTGTATCCGACTGATAAATAAGATGAAACCCATTCTAAAATGGTTATTGGCAATTACTGCCGGTGTGGCGATGGTCGTGGTTATCCTGGGACTATTTACCCTTGGGGCCAGGCCAACTAGAGCCTGGTTAAGCGATTATCTGGCAGGCTATTACCAAAGTGAGCCGCAATACCAGGTCCAGGCCCTGAGTATGGAGCAAGAAGCGATTCGTGCTATGGAAGAATGGGCGACACCTATTGAAAATTTACCACATTGTGAGTTTAGAATATCTGGGCAAGTTACAATGAATAATGGTGCCCCGATAGAAAATGCAGAAGTAAAAATTTATAACGTCGGAATGTTTAATTCAGGTGATTATCGATATACCGATCAAAATGGAAATTTCATATATTCGGAATTTGGGATTGAAATATGTGAGAAAGAGAATGTCTACGTGGCCATCAGTAAGAATGGATTTGAGCCATTTTTCATTGTAGCCGAACCCGACCATGTAATAGATGTCTCCCTCTCAGCATACAGTTCATATTAATTAAATTTCAGGATTTTAGCGCTTATCACAACATACGGTTTTTATCCCGTATTTTCCTCAATTTTTTCCCTCTCGATTTATAGATTAGATAGATATCGGCGTGGTATATCAAGGATATATCTGATAGCATTATGCTCCATTCTATGAATGTAAAATTTGCCTTATATTTAGATAATAAACGATTTTCATTAATCGATTGGGCAGACTCCCCCAGAATTTTTTCACCATGAAAAGCAGGTAAGCATGACGCGTTTCATATTCATCACAGGTGGTGTTGTTTCATCCTTGGGTAAAGGTATTGCTTCAGCATCTCTGGCCGCTTTACTTGAAGCACGTGGTTTGAAAGTCACACTACTCAAACTCGATCCGTATATTAATGTTGATCCGGGCACTATGAGTCCATTTCAGCATGGTGAAGTTTATGTTACCGAAGACGGCACGGAAACGGATCTGGACCTGGGCCATTATGAACGTTTTGTTCGTACCCGGATGACCCGAAAAAATAACTTTACAACAGGGAAAATCTACTCAAACGTAATTCAAAAAGAACGCCGGGGAGACTATCTTGGCGGGACAGTACAGGTAATCCCGCATATTACCGATGAAATCAAACGGAATGTAATAGAAGGCGCCGGGGATGCAGATGTCGCCATGGTGGAAATTGGGGGTACCGTTGGCGACATCGAATCCCAGCCATTTCTTGAAGCTATCCGCCAAATGCGAATCGAATTGGGGGCAGAGCGGACACTATTTATCCATTTAACACTGGTGCCATATATTAGTGCCGTGGGTGAAATTAAGACGAAACCTACGCAACATTCTGTAAAAGAACTACGCTCCATAGGTATTCAGCCTGATGTCCTGATATGTCGCATGGAGCAGGCATTACCGGATAATGAACGAAAGAAACTCGCGTTGTTTACCAACGTGCAGGAATCGGCAATTATTTCGGCAGTTAATGTGGATAATATCTATAAAGTCCCCAGTCTGTTTAATGAACAATATCTTGACCAGATCGTTGTCGATAAACTCCAGCTAAACGTAGGTAAAGCAGATTTAAGTCAGTGGAATGCGGTGGTTGAATCCATGGATAACCCTCAACATGAGGTTAACATTGCCATGGTTGGCAAATATATGGATTTGACCGATTCTTATAAATCACTCAGCGAAGCCTTGACCCACGGAGGTATTCATAGCCGTACACGAGTCAATATTATTTATGTGGATTCAGAGGAGATTGAACGTTCGGGAACAGTCGTACTTGAAGGAATGGATGCCATAATTGTCCCCGGTGGCTTTGGTGGTCGAGGGATAGAAGGGAAGATCACCACAGTTCGCTATGCCAGGGAAAATCTGGTCCCGTACCTGGGTATATGCCTGGGGATGCACGTAGCAGTGATAGAACTGGCCAGAAACATGGCTGGGTTTGAGAATGCCAATAGTTCCGAATTCGATAAGGAAACGCCTCACCCCGTCATTGCTCTGATTACCGAGTGGATGGATAACTCTGGGGAAGTCGAAACCCGAAGCGAAGAATCGGACATGGGTGGGACGATGCGGTTAGGTGGCCAGGAGTGTTTTCTGGTTGAAAACACGCTTGCACATCATTTGTATAATAAGGATTCAATAATTGAAAGACATCGCCACCGGTATGAGTTTAATAATAATTACCGACTGTCACTTGAGGAAAAAGGCATGGTGATATCAGGTGTCTCCATGGACGGTAAATTGGTGGAAATGATCGAATTGTCTAATCATCCCTGGTTTATTGCCTGTCAGTTTCATCCTGAATTTACTTCGACACCAAGGGACGGTCATCCGCTATTTACTGGTTTCGTCAAGGCAGCGTTAAATTACCAGACTATAAAATCCAGGGAGCTAAAAGGTGCAGCTGTCTAATTATGTTGTGGGGAATGACAAGCCTTTTTTTCTGATAGCAGGCCCTTGTGTAATTGAAAGTGAAGAGTTGGTGTTGGAAACAGCTGCCGCATTAAAAACCATTACTGATCAACTAGCCATCCCGTTTATATTTAAATCATCGTTCGATAAAGCCAATCGTAGTTCACACACCAGTTATCGCGGTCCAGGACTGGAACAAGGGCTCAAAATTCTGGAACAGGTTAAATCTCAAATTGGTGTTCCAGTCTTGACAGACGTCCATGAAGATACCCCTCTAAATGAGGTGTCAGCAGTAGTAGATATATTGCAGACGCCGGCATTCTTATGTCGGCAAACTAACTTTATTATGAATGTCGCTTCTCAGGGGAAACCGGTCAATATAAAAAAGGGACAATTTCTTGCTCCCTGGGACATGAAGACCGTGGTTGAAAAGGCAAAATCGACCGGTAATAACAATATAATGGTATGCGAAAGAGGAACCAGTTTTGGGTATAACAACCTGATCTCTGATATGCGATCCTTGAAGGTTTTGCAGGACACTGCTTGCCCGGTTGTTTTTGATGCCACCCACTCTGTTCAACTGCCAGGAGGACAAGGGGATAAATCCGGGGGACAACGTGAATTTATTCCGACCTTGGCACGAGCGGCGGTGGGCGCAGGAATCGCAGGTTTATTCATGGAAACCCATCCAAATCCACAAGAGGCATTAAGTGATGGCCCAAATTCATGGCCATTAAGTGATATGTCCAGCTTACTCACGTTGTTAAAAAAAATTGATAATGCCGTAAAAGCGATCTGAATATTTTGCAATAAGGAAGGTAGTTAAATAATGTCAAAAATAACAAAAATCATAGCACGGGAAGTTATGGACTCACGCGGTAATCCCACGGTTGCCGCAGATGTATATACCGAAAATGGTTCTGTTGGTAGCGCGATGGTGCCCTCTGGCGCATCAACCGGCGCACGTGAGGCTTTGGAACTTCGTGACAAAGATCCAAATCGTTACCTGGGCAAAGGAGTATTAAAAGCGGTTGATAACATCACCAGACAAATCACGCCTCATGTCACTGGGATGGAAGTGACAGATCAGCAAGCCGTTGATAACGCTATGCTTGATCTAGATGGTACTGATAACAAAAGCAAACTAGGCGCGAATGCCATATTGGCTGTGTCGATGGCAAGTGCCCATGCAGCGGCAGCAGATCAGTGCGTTCCTCTTTATCAATACCTGGGCACAACAGAAAGCTTCCAGATGCCAGTACCTATGATGAATATTATCAATGGAGGCGCCCATGCGAATAACAGTGTGGATATGCAGGAATTTATGATCCTGCCTGTCGGCGCCAGTAGTCTTGCTGAGGCTGTGAGATATGGTGCAGAAGTATTCCATGCATTAAAAGCTGTTTTGTCTGATAAAGGACTCAATACTGCTGTTGGAGATGAAGGAGGATTTGCACCTGATCTTTCATCCAATGAAGAAGCGATAGAAGTAATTTTGCAGGCAATAAACGATGCGGGTTACAAAGCAGGAGAAGAAATCCTGCTGGGATTGGATGTAGCCAGTTCGGAATTCTATAAAGATGGTAAATATCAATTGGAATCAGAGGGCCTGTCTTTGAGTTCAGAAGAGTTTATTGATTACTTTATGCCCTGGTTTGATAAATATCCCATTATCACAATGGAAGATGGTATGGCAGAAGATGACTGGGATGGTTGGGACAAACTCACACAAAAACTGGGCAGCAAAGTTCAATTGGTAGGCGATGATCTATTTGTCACCAACACGTCAATCCTCAAGGAAGGAATTGATAAACACATAGCTAATTCAATCTTAATCAAGGTTAACCAAATTGGAACGCTGACTGAAACCATCGCCGCAATCAATATGGCCAAGAATGCAGGTTATACCGCAGTCATATCTCATCGATCTGGTGAAACAGAAGACACGACTATTGCAGATCTTGCCGTGGCAACTTCTGCTGGACAAATTAAAACAGGCTCATTATCGCGGTCTGACCGTGTTGCAAAATACAACAGGTTAATGAAGATTGAACATGAATTGGGAGACAAATGCTCGTATCCGGGCAAGAATGCATTTTATAATCTAAACTAGTTAAAATACTCTGAGATTATTAATTTGACCAGATAAAACAGATGAAATACATCAACGCAATATTGATCGTATTACTTGTATTATTACAATACCGTCTTTGGTATGGGACAGGTGGTCTGCCAGAGTTGTGGGCGCTAGAAGAAGTTAAAAAATCAAAAATTCAGGACACCAACGAGCTACAAGAACGCAATCAAGCCCTGGTAGCGGAAGTGGTTGACCTTAAAGAAGGCCTGGATGCAATCGAAGAGCGTGCAAGAGATGAAATGGGGATGATTAAGACTGATGAAACCTTTTTTCAGATTATTGATAACGCCTCTCTTAATACTAACAACAAATAATTAATAAAATGAACTCATATCAAAGGTGCTGGGCCATCATACCTGCTGCTGGCATAGGTATGCGAGTGGGAGCAGATATCCCCAAGCAATACATGAAAATCAATGGAAAGACTATTTTAGAATATGCCATTGATCCTTTTCTCCGTCATCCACAAGTTGATGGTGTCATGGTAGTTTTAGCAGAAAATGATCCTGCCTGGAGTGATCTAGGTATAAACGAAATTGATCAATTAATTACCACAATAGGTGGAAAGGAACGCTTTCACTCAGTATTAAATGGACTTATAGCCCTTGAAAATAGCGTGAGTGACGATGACTGGATCCTGGTCCACGATGCAGCCCGTCCTTGTCTTGAAATGAAAGATGTAGACAAACTGATTAACACTCTTTGTGAGCATCCCACAGGCGGCATACTAGCCATGCCAGTCAGGGATACTATGAAACGTTCAAATTTAGATAACGTTATTTCATCCACCGTGGAGAGAGAGGGGCTTTGGCACGCCCTCACACCACAAATGTTCCGATATAAAAAGCTTCGAGTATCAATTGAACAGGCTATAGAAAAAAATATTAAACTAACAGATGAAGCCCAGGCAATGGAGAAAATAGGAGAAGACCCGATGTTGGTGGAAGGTTCTGTTAGAAATATTAAGGTAACAATGCCTGACGACATTGAACTGGCAACATTTTATTTATCTCAAATGGAGAATTCGTAATGCGAGTAGGTCACGGGTACGACGCACATACTTTTATTGAAGGTAAACCATTGGTCCTTGGAGGAATAACAATTCCACATAATAAGGGATTAAAGGCCCATTCAGACGGTGATGCAGTAATTCACTCCCTGTGTGACGCTATCCTGGGTGCTGCAGCAATGGGTGATATTGGAACATATTTTCCAGATACAGATGACAAATATAAGAATATTGATAGTCGACTTTTACTCAGAGATATCATAAAAAAAATTAAAGAAAAAGGTTATGAAATTGGTAATGCAGATATCACCATTCTTGCACAGGCACCAAGACTTCTTCCCTATGTAAAAGATATGCGGCAGATATTATCTGAAGACATGAATATATCAATCGATGATGTAAATGTGAAAGCAACTACCACTGAAGGAATGGGGTTTGTGGGAAGGGAAGAGGGGATATGTGTATATGCAAATATTATTTTAGAAAAATAAATAATTTATATAAATGACTGGCAAAGGAAATATATTATCACCAAATGAAGTAAATCAATCTTATGTAAGAACAATTAATACCCTATTAATTACAATTTATATATTTATTTATGCACATTTAAATTCAAGTCAACTCATAACAAATTATTCAATGTATCCCGTCAAAGCATATGAGACAGAATTGAGCTGATTTCTAAGAGAGACTTCTGATAAGTTAAACTTATAAATAGGAGTCTCATTATGAGCAATAATAGCGAGAAATTAGTTAAAGATATACGTCGTCGTACCCGTAAGAAGTATTCCTCTGAAGAAAAGATCCGAATTGTACTGGAAGGGATGCGTGGAGAAGAAAGCATTGCCGAGCTGTGTCGCCGTGAAGGATTGAATCAAAACGTGTATTACCGCTGGAGTAAGGAGTTCCTGGAAGCGGGTAAACAGCGTCTGGCGGGCGATATAAAACGGGAAGCAAACTCCACTGAAGTGACCGACCTGAAGAAAGAAAATGACCAGCTCAAACGCCTGGTGGCTGACATCATGCTGAAGAACGAGGTACTTAAAAAAAGTGTGCTTGGCTTGGAGTCGACCTGGGAAGACGAATGAGTCTTTCAGCAGCTGAAAAGCTGGAAGTGATCCGCTTGGTAGAGGCGTCGGAATTACCCGTGAAACGCACTCTGGCCGAGTTAGGTGTGAGCCGCAGCAGTTTCTATCGTTGGTATCGGCAATACCTGGATGATGGTCCAGAGGGCCTGGAGCCAGATAATCGGTCCCCGAGACAGTTCTGGAATAAGATACCTGAGATGGTGAAGGAGCAGTGTCTGGAGCTCGCGTTACAGTACCCTGACAAATCGCCTCGGGAACTTGCCTGGACCATCACCGATGAGCACAACTACTTCATCTCGGAATCCAGCGTTTATCGACTGTTAAAGCAGTACGATCTCATTACCAGTCCTGCTTATATCCTGATGCAAGCGGGTGATTCGTTTCAGAATCCAACACGACGAGTCAACGAGCTTTGGCAGACTGACTTCACCTACTTTCGTATTGTTGGTTGGGGGTGGTATTACCTGTCCACTGTTCTAGATGATTACTCCCGCTACATCATTGCCTGGAAGTTAACAACCAGCATGGCAGCTGATGACGTGAAGCAGACGCTGGATGCGGCGATTGAGACCACGGGAGTCAACGAGATAACGGTCAAACACCGACCTCGCTTACTGAGTGATAACGGGCCTTGTTATATCTCCTCGGAATTGAAGGATTATCTGAGTAAATATCAGATGCAACACACCCGTGGCGCACCGTACCATCCCATGACACAAGACAAGATAGAGCGATATCACCGCTCCATGAAGAACGTCGTGAAGCTGGAGCACTATTATTATCCGTGGGAACTCGAACATGCTATCCGGCAATTTGTACAATACTACAATCATGAACGTTACCATGAGTCACTTGATAATATTACGCCGGCAGATATGTATTTTGGCCGCTATCATGAAATTATGGATAGAAGAACCATTATCAAATACGAAACATTACAACAGAGGAGAAAGGAAAATTTAAGAATATATATAAATCAGTGAAACAAGACTATAATAGTTAAAAGTCTCTCTTAACATTTACGCTATTTTGTCCCAAATCTTTTGACGACTTACAATCATTTGAATTGTTGGACGATATATTTATATCAATATCGCCAGTTTGTGTGAATTTAATTGAATTGCCTAATAGATTGATTAGGATTTGCTGAACCAGTTTATCATCACCAGACACAAAGTTATTTACATCGGGGGCTATATGCAACCTGCAATTCAGGCCTTTCTTTTCTGCTATTGGTTGCATCGTTTCAATTGTTTTTGTTAGCAGTGAAAATAAACTGAAATTATTGAATTTTACTTCTGTTTTGCCAGTTTCTATTTTTGAGATATCTAATATGTCATCAATTAATGATAGAAGAGCTTTAGCTGACGATTGGATGGTCCTTACATAGTCAGTTTGTATTTTGTTTAAGTTAGTTGTTTCTAATAAATCACTCATGCCAATAACACCGTTAAGTGGTGTTCTTATTTCATGACTCATGTTTGCTAGAAATAAAGATTTAGCTTTATTAGCATTCTCTGCTGCATCAACTGCGCTTTCTAATCTTTTCTGCAAAACATTTATATATAATGGCAAAATTATCATTGCAAATAAGATTGCGTAACTTGCGTAAAGATGCGAGCTCCAGAACGGACTAATCTTTATTACTAATAAAAAAGAAAATATTGACAATACGCTATTGATTATTAAATATTTACTGCCAAAACGCAGGCCGTTACCCAATATAATCCAAAAGTAAATAACAAGAAATGGTGCGCCAGCTTCATCTGATAATGCAAGCGCATAAGTAGCGGCACCCACACCGGTAAATATAGCGATGTAAAGTCTTAAGGGGGATAAGTCTCTGTATATATGCCCAAACACCAAATAATATGCAGCAAGGAATTGTTGCATAAAAAATATTTACAACTGCAGCGTCTACTAGTCCTAGGGAATACGTATTTAAAGCATAGGCCAAACATATTAAACAAGCAATTAACCGTATTATCGATTGTTCAAATTCTTTTCCAATACTTAAAATTGATTTAATAATATTTTTAATGGGATCAGTCATTAATGATTAATTATCAAATGTATTTTTAATTGAGGTTACTGATTCTATATTCTTGACAAGAGCATTTACACAATCTCTATCATAACTTTTATCTATTTCATTGCAGATAATACCAATTACTTCATCTGTGGACTTTGTTGATCTGTGATTACGATTGCTTGTCATAGCATCAAATGCGTCAGCTACTGCTGCAATTTTTGCTTCAATGGGAATCTGTTCGCCTTTAAGCTTGTTGGGGTAACCAGTGCCATTAATCTTTTCGTGGTGGTTGAGGGCGATATTGGCGGCGAGGTTTAATACAGGTGATTCTGAATCTTTAAGTATTTCATAACCTAAAGTTGTATGTTGTTTTACTATCTCAAATTCTTCGTTGGTCAGTTCGCTGGATTTTAATAATAAATATGAAGGGAGTTTAACTTCGCCGATATCATGTAGGGGAGCTGCGATTTCAATATCATCACAAAACTTTTCTTCCATATGCAACTCACGGGCAATTAACATGGAGATCATACCCATACGCTGTTGATTGAATCCAGCAAAGTTACCTTTGATGTCAATTATATTGTTGATAATTGATAAAGCTTCTTTTTCTCTTTGCTGAATTGTCCTGGTTGAATTAAAGACAACCCTTTCTAATGTTTCAGCTCTTTCTTTTATGATCTTTTGTTGCCTACGCATGGTGAGTAAATTACGACACCTCACTTTGCATTCGTAATGGTCGATAGGCTTGGTTAGAAAATCTGTTGCACCTGCTTCCAGAGATTCATACATAACAGATTTGTCATCGATAATTGTGAAGATGATAATCGGGACATCCATACATTCTGGAATGTTTCTTACTTTTCGCGTGAATTCAACGCCATTCATCTCTGGCATTCTGTAGTCCACCACGATTAAATCAGGCGGTGCTTGATATGTGGCATCGAGTGCAGCTTGTGGTGTCTCGAATGTGGATACCTTGATGTTATCACCAATCCCTCTGATGATGTTTTCCATAATAACTCGGCTAGTTAATTGGTCATCAACGACATAAACATTAGCTATTATTGGAAAGTTCTTTGCATCTTTAAATAATACGGTAGACATTTTTTATTTTTACCGAGAGCACCCATGCTTTTTCTTTATTTTTATCACTAACATAATAATAGGAAAGAAATATTAATTCAGTAATTTTGTCCTCTTTTCATTAATACATAGACGGCGCCGGTTCCTCCATCGGAAACAGGACAGGAGCAATATGCAAGAACATCAGGGTATTCCTGCAACCAACCGGGTATATATTGTTTAATGACAGGCGTTGCGTCTTGTGAACCATAGCCTTTCCCATGAATTATTCGTATACAACCAGGAGTATGAATATTTTGATTCTGAAGTATAAAGCGGTCGATTGATAATTTTGCTTTATTGATTGTATGACCATGAAGGTCCAGTTCAGCAATCACAGGAATCTGGCCTTTTTTGAGACGTTTTAAAACTTTATTTTGTAGCCCATCACGTTTGAATAAAAGAACATCATTTGGCCCGATTTGTGAATCATTATCTCTTAAATGAAATTTGTAAAACTTTGCGTCGATGTCAGTATGGGTATTTCTTGGGGCGCTGTGTTTCTTTTTCTGTTTTGGTGTACTTAACAACAGCTTATCTTGAGTAATCGGTTTAACTTTTCCAACAGAATTACGAAATAGCTTTATGTCTTCTTTATCAATTCGTTGTTTCATTTGCCACCTGAAATGATCGTTCAGCTAACAGGGTAGCGAATAATGAATAATAAGTCAGTGAATAGACTTAATTGCTTGTTGAAAATAGGGTGTTTTTCACATTTTTTGCCATGGGAAGACGCATCACCAGTAGAAATGTGAATATCAGAGCGAGTGTTAAGGGTACGGTAATATCAGCCTTTACTAACCAATAATAGTGTAATATCCCCAGCGCAGTTATGACATAAATGAGTGAATGCAATCGACGCCAGTTACTACCAAGTCGAGCAATCATTTTTTTCGTTGAGGTAATTGCAAGTGGTATCAGTAATACAAATGCAGTAAATCCCACGGTAACGTATGGTCTGTCGACGATATCTTCGATGATTGCATCAAAATCAAAAAATTGGTCAAGGACGAAATAGGTTAAGAAATGCAGGCAACCGTAAAAAAAAGCAAATAGCCCCAGCATCCTTCTGAAGCGAACTATAAAAATCTTGCCTGATAAATTTCTTAATGGTGTGATGGAGAGGGTGATGAGTAAAAAATAAATAGTCCAGTCACCTGTGTAGTGTGTAATGTATTCAATGGGATTGGCAGTCAGCTTGTCATTAATACCATTATAGATCAGTACTGCTAATGGTAATAAGGCAGCGCTGAATAGGAGCGGCTTGTATAGTTTCTGCATCTCTTTAACATTAGTGATTTTTAAGCAAATTCATTCCTTCGTAAAGTGAGGCAACCTGGTTCGCATAACCATTGAACATCAGAGTTTCGCGTTTTAAAAACTCTCCTATCCGGCGTTCCTTCTTTTGGCTCCAGCGAGGATGGTTTCTGTTGGGATTTACATTGGAATAAAAACCATATTCATTGGGGGCTGAATCATTCCAGGCCGTGCGAGGTTGTTTTTCTACGAAGCTGATTTTCACAATTGATTTGATACTTTTATATCCATATTTCCAGGGTACGACGAGTCTTATAGGCGCTCCGCTTTGATTTAGAAGTTCTTCCCCGTATAGCCCGACTGAGAGGATACTCAATGGGTGCATGGCTTCATCGATTCGTAGTCCTTCTAAATAGGGCCAACGCAATACTCGTGAACGTTGTCCTGGCATTTCATCGGGTCTGAATATAGTACTAAAGGCAACATATTTTGCGTTTGCGGTCGGTTCAAAGCGCTTTAATATATCTCCCAGGGGTATGCCTACCCAGGGGATCACCATGGACCAGGCCTCAACACAACGTAAACGATATATCCTTTCTTCTAAAGTATGAGGTTTAATCAGATCTTCCAGGCCAATTTCGCCAGGCTTGTTACATTCTCCGTCTACCTGAATAGACCAGGGTTTAGGATTAAATTGTCCGGAATATTTTGCCGGGTCTTCTTTATTGGTACCAAATTCATAAAAGTTATTATAGGTAGTGATTGAATCATAATCGGTAAGATCTTCTCCTATCGTCGAATAAGGGCTTTTTTGAATATTATCCAGTTTTGCCGCCTGAGCGTTGCCGGACATTAAAATACCCGAACTGGCGACAGATCCTGCAATACCTGTGTTTATGGAGGTTTTTAAAAAATTCCGGCGTGATAGATAAACTGATTTACTGGTTATTTCGGATGGTTTTATATCAGACGGTTTTGTAATTAACATGCTTGTCACCTTATCGTTAATGCTTATAGTTAGATTCAATGATTAATTATTAACAGTTACATTAAAAAAAGCTATTAGCTTAATAGAATTTTCCTAGATCCATTCCAGAATATAGTGAGGCTACTTGATCTGCATAGCCATTAAACATCAAGGTTTCCTGCTTAAGAAAATGTCCAATTCTTCTCTCTCGTGCCTGACTCCATCTGGGATGCTTGACTTCTGGATTTACATTGGCATAAAACCCGAATTCGTTAGCGGCAAATTTGTTAAACGTACTAGGAGGTTGTTCTTGAACAAATCGAATATTTACAATGGATTTAATGCTTTTAAAACCATATTTCCAGGGGACAACGAGTCTGATGGGTGCACCATTTTGATTCAATAATTCTTCTCCATACAGGCCGACAGCAAGAAGAGACAGAGGATGCATAGCCTCATCGATTCTAAGACCTTCCACAAAAGGGAATTCATAGGCAACTTTGCCGATACCGGGCATGACATCAGGTTGATAGGGTGCAGTAAAGGCTACAAACCGGGCATTAGAATTAGGTTCAAATTGCTTTAATACTTCGCCTAAGGGTATGCCTATCCATGGAATTACCATTGACCAGGCCTCAACACATCGGAGTCGATAGATACGTTCTTCGAGTTGATGTGGACTGATAAGGTCTTCCAGGTGATATTCCCCTGGTTTATTACATTCACCTTCGACTTTGATGGTCCAGGGTTTGGTTTTAAAGTCGCCAGAATTAGCAGCGGGGTCTTCCTTGTCCAGTCCAAATTCAGCAAAATTGTTATAGCTAATGATTGATGAGTACTTCGTCAGCTCTTCGTCGGATGAAAAATCAATATTTTTTATTACATTTTCAATTTTTTCAGCAGCGTAAACATTACCGCTTTTTAGTAGGCTGGCGTGCAGTATATAGAGTGAAAGTATGGTGCTGCTCGAAGAGGTTAAAAATTTCCGTCGCGACAGGTAATCTTCTTTTGAAGTAATTTCTGATGATTTTATGTTTTCAGCCTGTCGTATTAACATGGGTATCTCCTGAATGCTTTGATTTCAGACGAATATCTTAAGTTCACTTACTTCAGAGAATTTCGCATGATTACCAGGTCTTGCCGCCCAATTCCTTTTTCCACAAAGTCCAATATCTCAAAGTAGTTTGACCATTTTTCTATTACATAATCTTTGCGATGCTTCGTCAAACGGTAATACCCATCATCCAGAAAGTGTTTGAAAAACATCCACCTGTCACCTTCACGATCGGCAATGCCAGACTCAGACAGCGGTTCTGCCAGTGATGGATCAGTAGTGGTTTCTCCGTGTACAGTCACTGCAACAATGCCACCTTTTTTTGAAATTCGTTTAAGTTCTTCCAGCCATAGAAATTGTGTGTCTTCTGTTAAATGGGTAAATACGGATATTCCATAAATAAGGTCAAATTGATTGTCCTGGTATGGTGTAGGCGGGTAGGGTGCCACAGTTTCAAACGACATCTCTGGAAAATGAGATTTCAGCCAGGTAATGGCATCAGGGTCTATGTCACATCCATGAAGACCTGATACAGGAACAATTTCTGGAAAGTTGCGAATTAATCTCCCACATCCACAACCCCAATCCAAGATGGTCTGGCAGTCCTCCAGTTTTAAATATTTTTTTAACTGGTTTCTTAGACGTCTAAAGACCCTTTCACCTGTTATCATGTAAATGTGTTTACTCGCTTCACCCACTCGTAGTCGTAGTGAAGCAGGCGGAATAGGTAAATGTCCTGTTTTATACTGTCCAAGTCTGGAGGAAGAGATTAATGGGAACTTATCAATAAAACGATCCCAGGCTTTCCATCGAGCCATCTTCAAGCTAAGTAATATCTGTTGCCAATTTTTCATCTTAAAAGACTATTTATTAATGTGGTGCGTGAGTGATGATGATTTGTTTATGATAAATCATGATCTTTACGAGATTCTTAAAAAGGTAATCAGTAAATTTAAATACGAATTACATCTCATATGGGCATTGATATTATATATTTTGGCAGAAGATATCTATATATGCTCCCTACTTATGATATAGCTGATTCTTTCAGGAGGATATAGGTATATTTATAAGGAGTCAGTTACTGATAATTAAGGATGAAATAGAGGTGAAAAGAATATCCTATGCTGCTTACTTTCGGAGTCATCCTGAGATCAATAATACTTCAGGTATCCTCTGGTCATATTTAATATGAATCAGGTGGGTGAATAAAACCAACAAATTAGAGACAAGAGCTAATTCATGGCATAAAGAAACAGATGAATATCAAATTTATAAGAAAAAATTAATAACAGCGGCTGGCTTGGCGTATGTGTTGCCCTGTGATATCTATCTTTTGATTCTTATTATATAGATATTTAGCCTGTAATCTATATGCAAAACTTTCTAGCTTTTGTTTGCAATCAAAGAAATTATCATCACCGTATTGAAATTGAAGAAAATGTACAACTTCATGTAATAAAATTGCACGATCTTCTTCATTGCTGATATTAAAAGAATCTAGCAGATATATTGTTTTACTATGAAAATTATACAGCCCCTTGATATGCGAAGTCCTTGGGGTAATTGAAGCTGGTAGCACATTTCCAGATGCAAGGTCTTTCATCTGAGTCGTATTAACTTTTTTTATTCCAGGCATTTCATTAAGATGGTAATCAAATGATGAATTGCAATTAATCCAAACTAGTAGCACATTCAACAATTCGTCTTCTGTTTTTACTTTTCGAATATCAGATAACAAATACGACAATTCATCATGGCGTTCATATTTTATAGTAATACTCATATCTTCAGATTTGTTGAGGCAATTATTCTCATATTTTGAATCAGCAATTACTCTTTGTGTGACCAGGCTGGCCGCAATGACAATAATTGATATCGCGTTAGCAGTTTGTTTGTCTTTTGCCCGTTTTATACCCTCGATAAACTCTTCCCTTCTGTCTTCCTTAATCTCAAAGCCATTATGGTTGGCAAATTCAACTAATAATTTAAATACATCGGCTTCATCAAGTTGAAGACCACGTTCAAAGACAAGTGTAGGGCGACCTTGAATGATGCACGGGTGCACCATAGTTTGAGAAGTATCACTGTGTGGAATATAACTTTCTCGAAAATTATTTAATAAACCACCTAAATGGTTTTTTATATTTTCATGAAAGTTAATTGTGTCCATTTCTAATTTATTATCATTTTTTCATAACTGAAATTAAAAAAATCATTTCACTTAGAGTATAAGAGAAAAAAATCAAAATAAAAATGAAACAAAAAATATTATTTTGGTTGTTGTCACGCAACTATTTTTAATGACGTGATGGAAAAGTAATTTCGTAATATTAGTTGTTATCTAGCAACTTTATTAATGATGCGATATAAGAGTGGTTTTGTTATTTAAGTTGTTGAGGCGCAACTTTTGTAATTGAAAATTCTTTTTTTGCGAAAAAAAATACGCAAAGATTCGTTAGCTATAGTGTAGGAATTATATAAGAAATATATCTATGTTAAATCGCTGCCCTGGCATTTTTAAACAACATCATCCAGGGGGTCTCTTCATGATTCCAGTCATCTGGTTTCCATGACCATTGTTTACTAAGAAAAACTCTTTCTGGGTGCGGCATCATGATGGTAAATCGGCCGTCATCATTAGCAAATCCAGTTAAGCCATCAACTGAACCGTTTGGATTGGCGGGGTAGCTTTCAGCAACATGATGATTATTGTTGATATACCGTAGTACGGGATTAGATTGGGCTTTGTCTTGCCCTGGTTTGAACACTGTTTGGCCTTCTCCATGGGCAACCACTACAGGAACTTTTGAACCCGCCATGCCTTTGGTAAGAATGGAAGGGGAATCCAGGATTTCTACCAATAGCAGACGTGCTTCAAACTGCTCTGATCGATTTTTAAGAAAATCAGGCCAATGTGATGCCCCAGGTATCAATTCGCGTAGATGTGAGAACATCTGACACCCATTGCATACGCCCAGTCCGAATGTGGTTGGTTTTTCAAAGAAGGCCTGAAATTCATCTCGCAGACGTGAATTAAATAATATGGATTTTGCCCAACCACCACCCGCACCTAGGACATCTCCATAGGAAAACCCACCACAGGCAACAATACCCGTAAAATCATCCAGAGAGACTGATTGATTTAACAGATCACTCATATGGACATCAATGGTATCGAATCCAGCACGATGGAAGGCGGCGGCCATTTCTATCTGACCGTTAACACCTTGCTCCCTGAGTATCGCCATTTTGGGTTTAACGCCTTTGAGAATCTCTGGCGCAGTTGAATTCATATCAAATGAAACGGATACATCTAAGCCAGGGTCATCCATATTTATGATGGCGTCATATTCTTCACGGGCACACTGTGGGTTATCTCTTAATGATTGCATGTGGTATGTCGTGTTAGACCACAAACCATGTAACACAGTAAGTGATTCCAAAAATACCGGATTAGAGTTAAAAGTAATCTTGAAGTTCTTGTCCATAGTCGGTTTGCCTATGACCTGAATAAGATTTTTAGGTAAACCAGAATCAACAAGTGTTTTAATCACGCTATCTACATAGAGATTGTTAACCTGGATTACAGCACCAGGCTCTTCTGAAAACATATAGGAGATGAGTTGTGATGCTTCATTGTGGATATTGATATCCACACCAACATGCCCAGCAAACGCCATTTCACATAAAGTAACAAATAGACCACCATCGGAACGATCATGATAGGCCACAATCAAGCCCATTTCGTTGAGTAACTGAATGCCCTGGAAAAAACTTGAGAGCAAGGCAGGGTCATCCAGATCACTAGTTTGTGTACCAAAGGTATTATAGACCTGGGCAAGGCATGAACCACCTAAGCGGTTTTGATGGTTGCCAAGATCGATTAATAATAAGCATGAGTCTTCATTCGCCTGTAATTGTGGAGTAAGTGATTTTCGAATATCACATACAGGCGCAAAAGCCGTGATGTTAACTGATAACGGTGAATAGACTTGTCGCTCTGTATTATTTTCATTCCATATTGTATTCATGGAAAGAGAATCCTTGCCCACCGGAATACATATCTGTAGTGATTTTGCGAGATCTGAAACGGCTTTTACCGTGTCGAATAGTTTTGCGTCCTCGCCGGCGTGTCCACAGGCGGCCATCCAGTTTGCTGAAAAGGCAATGTCTTGAATACTAGTAATTCTAGCCGCGCAAATGTTAGTTACAGCTTCGGCCACCGCGAGTCGGCCTGATGCGGGTGCATTGATTACCGCGACAGGCGGTCGTTCACCCACTGCCATAGCTTCTCCAGTGTAAGCTGTATAAGAACTGGCGGTCACTGCTACGTCCGCCACAGGACATTGCCATGGACCTACCATCTGGTCCCTGACAACCAGCCCTGAAATACTACGATCACCAATAGTAATTAAAAATCGTTTATCTGCCACTGTGGGCAATTGCAAAATGCGTTTAACGGCGTCATTAAAATCAATAGTATCGACAGGAATTTCGTCACTTTTAAATGTGGTATGTTCCACATTCCGGTGCATCTTGGGTGGTTTTCCCAATAAGATTTCCAGCGGTATATCTATGGGTCTGTTTTTAAACTCCGAATCTTCCAGGATAAGTTGTCCGCTGAGATTGGCTTCGCCAATCACAGCATAAGGCGCTCGCTCTCGTTGACAAAGATCTTCAAACAGCGTCAATGATTCCGGATTGATGGCCATCACATAACGTTCCTGGGATTCATTACACCAGATTTCCATGGGTGACATACTGCGGTCATCATTAGGAATGTCTCTCAAGCTGAATGTTGCACCTCGGTGACTTTCATGGACAAGTTCAGGTAATGCATTGGATAGGCCACCTGCGCCAACATCATGGATTGAAATAATAGGATTGCTGTCTCCCAGCGCCCAGCAACGATCAATCACTTCCTGACAACGTCGCTGAATCTCAGGGTTATCTCGCTGGACAGAAGCAAAGTCGAGCTCAGCATCACTTTTACCAGAAGCCACTGATGACGCAGCACCGCCTCCCAGGCCTATGAGCATGGCAGGACCACCAAGGACAATCAGCTTGGATTTTTCTGGGATTTCGTTTTTATGAATATGTTGTTTGCGTATTGAGCCAATACCACCAGCAAGCATGATGGGTTTATGAAATCCTAAAATGCTTTCAGATTCCGAGTTGAGTTGTTCATAGGTTCGGAAGAAACCATTAAGGGCAGGGCGGCCAAATTCATTATTGTAGGAGGCTGCACCTATGGGACCTTCTATCATTATATCCAGGGCGCTAGCCATACGTTCGGGTTTTCCAAAATCTGTCTCCCAGGGAAGGTGCTGACCGGGAATCTTGAGGTTGGATACGGTAAATCCAGACATGCCTGCTTTGGGTTTTGCGCCAGTCCCTGTTGCAGCCTCATCTCTAATTTCTCCTCCGGAGCCGGTGGCTGCCCCAGGAAAAGGTGATATGCCAGTAGGATGATTATGCGTTTCCACCTTCATCAATATATTGACGTCTTCTTCTATATATTGATATTGGTGAGTCTGGGTATCTGGGAAAAATCGACTTGCCTGATAGCCACGCATGACAGCGGCATTATCTTTATAAGCAGAAAGTACCTTACCTGGATTGGCCTCAAAGGTGGAACGAATCATTCCAAATAATTTTTCCGGTACAGCTTGTCCATCTATAGTCCAGTTGGCATTAAATATTTTATGTCGGCAATGCTCTGAATTCGCCTGAGCAAACATCATGATTTCGACATCTGCCGGATTACGGTTCAATTTAGTAAAAGCGTCAAAAAGATAATCCGTTTCATCATCAGACAATGCCAGCCCCATCGTATTATTAGCCATAACTAATGCTTGTTTACCTTGGCCAAGAATATCGATATAGGTCAATTCCTTTGGATTGCCAGAAATGAACAGGGCTTCACATTGTGACATTTCGGTCACGATAGTCTGTGTCATCCTGTCATGTAATTCTGGAAATATATTTAGGTCTAATGTTGAGTTGCTATTTATTTCAAATTGCCAAAGGACCCCTCGTTCAATCCGGTTTACGTTGGATAGGCTACAATGATGCAAAATGTCAGTCGCTTTGCTTGACCAAGGAGAGATCGTGCCAGGTCTTGGAATGACGATATATGATGCATGACTTGGTAGCTTGAAATTGTCTTCTACTTTCCCATCGACAAGATTTTCAAGTTTAACTGCTTCATCTTCATCGAGTGATGCTGTGGTATTGACAAGATATATGAAATTTGTAGAAATTGAATTGATCGATGGACAGATCGATTTTAAAGTAGCGAGTTTTTTATCAATTCTAAATTGAGAGAGAGCGGATCCTCCGCAGACAACGAGCATCAATAAGCGTCCTGGACTTGTACAATTAACGTGATTAGAAACCCGTAGTTTACCGGATTTCTTCCACTTTGATTAGTATTGTACGTGAATCGGCCTGTTGATTTTCGCTACCGGAAAGTATTCCCCGATTATTTGCCCGAGTTGAGGTGTCCAGACCGCCAATATCTATCCATTCTCCGATTAATCCGGAGACGGTTGTTTGTACATTTTGTACGACAAAGCTTGGGGAAACCTGGCCAATTACACTGGTAAGATTAGGAGCAACCATCAAGGTTACCTGGTTTCCATTAATCCTCGGTAAAACATAAAAACCGGATGTTGCATTAACATATTCAACAGAATCTCGCACAATAACGCCATTTCGGGTAAACACCGTATTTTGATTTTGTACAGGCACAGACAGACCGGATTGTATCAATGCTGGCTGGCCTTCCAGTGTCTGAACTGAAAAAGAGTGATTATTATCTGTTCGTGTTTCCCTGTGCTCCGCTTGGTAGCTGATCCTGTTTCCATCACTATCTGTACTACTAATCACTACGCCCTGGTTGTGTGATGTCATTGAGCGATTACTGATGCTGACATCGCCTGAGGTCACTCGACCACTGACAGATTGAGACAGGTCAATCGTATTGATATTTTGACCCTGGTTTACTGTAATGAGTAAACGACGTAATGGTTTATCGAGCGTGTTAAGTAATTGTTTGATTTCCGTAATGTTGATACGGGTTGATTTTATGATGAGTTTATTGTTCATCCCAGAAACTGAACCACCAGGCACTAAAAGTGGTTTAATAACATCGATTAGCTGATCAGCAGTGCGGTTAGTCAGTGGAATCACTTCAAGACTCATCTGCTGAGCTTGTCCGTAAGATATAAATATCGTTAAAAGTAAAAAGAGACTATGTCGTCTCATAATATTGTTCGTCGTAAATTAGGGTCACTCCTGGATCTTCCCCACATCTCGTCAAATTCATGAATCAAAAAACGGGATGCACGTTTGTCATTGAAATTTAATTTCGCTTCAAAGCGGTCTGATTGCAAACGGTATACATAAGCAGTCGCATCGGCAATAAACAGAGACTCATTAAAGCTCCCATGTTCTTTGCCAGGCACATTGATGGTGATATAGCTGCTCATGCTCATGGATAGATCCACCAGCCTATGACCACGTTTAACTATTTGGGACGGTTCAAATACAAGAATACGTACTCTTGCCCTGGAGGACCCGATAATTAATTGTTTTATAGCCTCAATAAACTCAGGTGTATTATAAATAGCAGGGTCAAGTTTGCGGCTAATGATATCTATGGTCCGTGTTGCCTGTTGAGCCATAGTGAGTGTGGAATTTACATTATCATCAATAGTATCAATATTGATCTCTTCTTCAGATTTTCCAAGCTTATAGTTATCAAATTTATGCATGTTTTATCTAAATTAAGTTAATTCGTGCTTACTATATTATTGCATATCTATGCATTCATTAATGCGGAATAAATCTCATTTTATAATGTGGAATTCCTGCCTCATCAAATATGGAACCTTGTTCTATGAACCCGTGTTTATTATAGAATGCCTTGGCATGGACCTGACCATGTAGATATAAATTATTGATTGATTCGTTATTCGCGATTTCTATCAGGGCGTTGAGAATAGCGCTACCTACGCCTATATTTCGATATTCTTTTAGCACGGCCATTCTACCAATTTTTCCTGAAGGTAATAACCTGCCTGTACCAATGACATTTTCTTTGGAGTCTTCCGCAAGTACAAACCAGCATTGAACATCCAGCTCATCCATTTCTTCTTCCATGGGGACATTTTGTTCATCTACGAATACTTTCTTACGAATCATCATGATCCGTTGATTTTCCTGTTCCCAGCTAACTTCTTTAATTTTAAAAATGACTGTCTTCATAAGTTGTCATTCTTACAACTTGAAAACGTGTGTCAAGTAATTGACCTGGAGATATTATCAGTGCTTAAAAGCGAAAGGTGTAACTTAATTTTACGTTGATATCACTTAACTCAGAGCGGAAATTATTGTCCTTATCTTCATCCTGCCAGCTATGGTTAAAAACAATTAGCGCTTCCTGTCCAGCTTTGGGTATCCACACTAGTCGGGCATTTAAACCCATGACTTCAGAGACATTGTCATATTGGAGCAAGTTGATCCAGTAAAGGGTAGGTGAAAAAGTCACTTCTGTAGTAATACTGGTTACGCGGGTAATAAAATCACCCTGTGGAAGATTGATATCATTCCAGTCATAGGAAGTCCGTAAGGTAAAATATTTTGATTGTCTCCAGGTTAGGCCTCCAGCCAGATTGGTGCGGGTCCCTGAAAAAAAATCACCAGCAGAAACTGTAAAGTCAGCTGCCAGGTCACGTTGCCCACCTGTGGACAAGGTTGCTGAAGCCTCACCAAAATTATAGGTGCCTGAAGGGATAATGATCTCTCGATTAATATCTTCATAGATACTAAACGGTGATGTGATCACTTCCTTCGTATGGGTATAGTGTATATTCAATGAATCCCTGGTGTTATTTTGCAGTTCGACTATCCTGCCTAAAATCACCTGGGACTGTAATCCACCATCCCCCAACAAGCTAATACGTTCCACATCAATACCGCTGAAGATCTCTTGAAAGTAGCTATTTTTAGGATACCAGGTATAGCCAGCATCAGTACTTATCCCCTTAACATTGGTTCGGCTGACAAAACCCAGGGCAGGATTAAAATTTTCCTGTATCTGTTTATATTGAATGCCACCTCTTAGTCCAGAGTTATTGGGTGAGCGTATACCAATGCCAAAAGCATCATCGTTACCGTTGAGTCCTTGAGTATCTGATACTTGATACCACGCGTCCGCCTCCAGTACGCGACCACCAGCTAAACGTGTGTTCAGATAGCGAAAATCAACACCTCCCATGACATTACTGTTATTTGAATTCGGATCTCCTGAGGTCAGCATCATGCCTATACTAGATTCATCCAGCACATTAGCTGAGACTCGTCCGACAAAAATATTACTGGCGTCAACACCCTCAAATCCGTCCTGGCGCATGGCTAGCATACCCAGTGTATATCGACCCGCGCGGCCGCTGAGTTTGCCCCCCACTTTTAAGTCTACAGGTCGACCATTTCCAAGACCCAATCGTCGAGAGAAGAAGGGGCGACCATTGTTATCAGTAGAGCGCGAGCTTGCATCATTTCCAGTTTCACCAATTCGCCCAAAGGTAAAAAGGTCAGAGTCATTCAAAAAGAAATCTCGTTTTTCTGGGAAAAAGAGATTAAATCTTGTCAAGTTTACCTGGCGGTCATCAACCTCTGTTGCCGAAAAATCAGTATTGAGGGTCAAGGACGCATTTAATGATGGGGTGACTTTGTAAAATACGTCCAGCGAAGGTTCAAAATTCCAGTCCTTATTGGTGGGGTCATAGGTTTTTTGTCGATTGACTGAAATTGAAGGGACGACATCCAGGCCCATGCCTTGTTCCATACCTGTCAGACCCGTTGCCGAACCGAGAATACTGGCATTGTAGCTACGGTTTCTCGATACCCAGGCTATTTCTTCGCCACGCCGACGTATTCCTCTGCCAAAATTAAAGCCCCAGGTATCTATATTGGGATCAAATGACAGCGATTTAAACGGTATGGCCATCTCCGCTTCCCAGCCTCCATCAAAATAACTGGCGGCAGATTCATATATGGCGGTCCAGGCACTTTCAAACGAACTAACGCTATCATAGAGCGCATCGTGGCGTATGCCGTTGGCGTTGGTCTCAAAACGAAAAGCTCCACGACCGGTATGGTAGGGATCTAATATGATAACAATACGATCATCTCGCCCCAGACCTTCCCCATGTCTTACGGTAGGTGCAGATATTCGATCAGGTTCACTGTCGTACATCCGTGCAGCAATATAGATGGCATTATCATCATATAGCAGGTAAACCTCAGTGGGATCAGATGGTGGTGCGCCATTACCAGGACGGGTCTGGTGAAAATCAGTCAGAATTTCAGCTTGCTGCCATATCGCCTCATCGATTTTTCCATCAATTACTGGAGGCATGTTTATCCTCACAAATTTAACCACCTTGTTAGCGTCTTCCTCTGAAGCACTTTGGGCCATTACCCCATGAGTATTGAGTGTGAGGAAGAAAATAACGGGCAGGTATTTAAGGTATTGCACTAGCATGTATGCCTAATAGATTTGGGATATATTTGGCGCAAGATTAGAGGTATTACTCCATATTTACAATATAACACTATGAAAATATTGAGAATGTGTTCAAGTAACTACTTTTAGTTTATAAAATTTATCTATATATAATGTATAGAAATAAATTTTGTCCCCAAAAGTGTTGAAATAAATTCAGAGAATGAATTCGTTTGGATTGATGTTTATGATGAAAGCACCACTTCTAAGTAAATTGTATTTAGTAGCACTTATAATGATAAACGCACCATATTCAACGGATCTTCAGGCCCAGCTCTTAGTAGAAGGGGAGCAGGACCTGTCTGGATTGCATACCTACCGAGACATTAACTATATCGAATCGGCAATTTATGCCGATGACAAAGATAAGTTAGACATCTTCATGCCCGAAGGCCAAAAAGATATTCCTGTTATTTTATTTTTTCATGGTGGTGCATTAAAAGCGGGAACCAAGTTGGATGGCGAAGCGCTAGCGGCAAGGATGAAAGGTTTTGGAATCGGGGTCGTTTCGGCCAATTACCGGCTCACTCCAACTGTTCAACATCCCGGACATGTCAATGACGCCGCTGCGGCCTTTGCCTGGGCGAAAGAAAACATCCATCACTATGGCGGTGATCCGAGTCGTATTTACCTGTCTGGACATTCTTCAGGAGCCTATCTTGCCGTGTTACTGGCAATGGACCCCGCACACCTACAAAAACAGGGTTTAAAAATTGAAGCTATAAAAGGTGTCCTGCCAATTAGCCCATTTTTATACGTTGAAGAGACGGCAAAAGATAGACCGAAGGATGTTTGGGGTGAAGATCCAAATGATTGGTACAAGGCATCGGTATCGCTACACATTAAATCAGGAAAACCACCCATGTTAATGATCTATGCAGATGGTGATGAAGACTGGCGTCGAGAGCAGAATGAACGTTTTGTAACAGAAATGAAAAGTGTTGGCAATGAATCGATAGATTCGTTAGAAGTCACAAACCGAGATCACTTTACCATTATCACTCACATGAATAATGAAGATGATAATATAAGAGATGCGATATTGACTTTTGTTAATACAGATTAATTTATTAACAATAAAACTTCAGTTTTGTACCAACAGCGTGCACTATTTATTTTGCAAAAAGATCCAAATCAATGTTTCTAAATGCTTTAAACTCTAAGACATTACCAGAAGGGTCTGAAAAGAACATTGTACCCTGTTCACCTGGTTTTCCTTTAAACCGCACATACGGCTCAATGATAAAATCATCAATGATTAAACTGATTTTTTTAGTAAATGCTTCCCAATCTTCAAAGTTCATAACAACACCAAAATGAGGCACAGGAACTCCATGTCCGTCTACTAGATTTGAAATAGTAGCTATTTTTCCTGTTTTACTAATCTGTGGATTGAGATGAGTTACGAACTGATGACCAAACATATTAAAATCAATCCAATTTTCTGTACTTCTACCTTCTGAAAATCCCATGCCAATGCCATAAAAGTCCCTGGCCTCGTCAATATCACGAACTTGGACAGCTAAATGAAATGGTGTTAATTGCATTGTTCCTCCTATGTGTATGTATAACGCTTTACACTGCGTAATCGGTGGTCACTGCCGTTGATTTTGCATCCATATAATGAGGTATTGGCACCTATAGAACTAAGTAATATTCATGAAATTTTCTGATTTAGCGAATGTACGCTAAGGGGCAGTTTACTGACCTATCGAAACAAATCACTAATTTTCAGATTTAAGTCTGCTTTGATAGCCATATACGGATCTTACGAAAAAGAATTTCGTACACAGGATTATCTAATGCAACTCTTTGCTATTTATTTTTATTACCTAACCAATTTATTCGGTATAAATCGCGACGTCTGTCTAGATAATTTTGTACCGAGCCTCCGGTTCTCAGTTCATCTAGTTTTTCTAAATCAAGATCGACAATTAAGGTCATTTCCGTATTTGGTGTTGTCTCAGCCATAATAGCATCGTGAGGAAACGAAAAATCTGATGGTGAAAATACAGCCGATTGTGCATATTGAATATCAGCTCCGTCGACTTTAGGTAAATTCCCAACACTGCCTGATATAACCACATAGCATTCATTTTCTATCGCCCTGGCGTGGGCGCAAAAGCGTACTCTTAGATAGGCATTCTTCGTGTCTGTCCAAAATGGCACAAATAATAACTGCATGCCTTCCTCTGATTGCAATCGCGCAAGCTCAGGAAATTCAACGTCGTAACAAATTAATATTCCAATTTTTCCGAAGTCAGTATCAAATACATTTAATTTGTCACCGCCTTGCATAATCCATGCGCGCTTTTCATACGGTGTGGGATGAATTTTATATTGTGATTCAAGCGTGCCATCTCTGCGGCAAAAATAGGAGACGTTGTATAATTGGTCGTTTTCCATTATAGGCAGGGACCCAGCTATAATATTTATATTATAACTAACAGCTAGGTGCGAAATGGCTTCAACTATCTCTTCAGAATATTCAGATAATGCTTTAATTGAGTCAATGGAGTTTTGGTGTCTTTCAATTCCCATCAATGGCGCATTGAAAAATTCAGGCAACAAAGCCATGTCACATTGATAATCTGATAGTGAATCAATAAAAAACTCAACTTGCTGTATGAGCTCATCTACGGATTTTAGAGGCCGCATCTGCCACTGGACACATCCTATTCTTGCGGATGTTTTTACGGCACCAAATAAAGGACTCTTCTTATCCTCGTAATACAGATTTGTCCATTCCAATAGTGTTGCATAACCTTTTGATTCTTTATCTTCGGGCAAGTAATTACTAATAACACGCTTAACTTCAAATTCGTTTGATAGCTGAAAAGTAAGAATGGGGTCATATATTTCTTTCTTTTTTACCAACTCAATATATTTTTGAGGTGACATTTCATTAGCGTAGTTTTGATAGTTGGGAATGCGTCCACCTGCAATAATGGATTTAAGGTTTAAATTTTCGCACAGTTCTTTTCTGGCTTCATATAATCTTCGCCCTAAACGCATACCCTGATAATCTGGGTGCACAACAACTTCAGCACCGTATAGAACATCACCCCTGGGATCATGGGTTGTCAGATAGGCATCTCCGGTAATTTCATCATAAGTATGATGATCGCCAAATTTTTCATAATCGACAATTAATGAAAACGCTGCAGCCACAACCTCACCGTGATCTTCTATACAGATCTGTCCTTCTGGGAAGGTAGATAGTTGAGCTCGATATTTTTTCTCTGCCCAAGCACCTCCCATTTCAGGGTACACAGTATCCATAATTCTCTTTAGTTGCTCATAGTCATTAAATTCCAGATTACGCATTTTTAATTTATGTTCTGGATCTTCTATAAACGTATTTTCATTCATTATTAATTCAACCGTGTTTTAAAATGGATTTTATATTGCTTAGATAATTCAGCCCGCTGAAAAAATATATAACAAAAAAAAGAATCATAGATCGACTCTAGCTTGCTAGGCTCGGCTCAAATTCTGATATTAATAATTGGTTTAGTAAAGAATTATAAATCCAGTTTTTGGAGTATCTGCTTTACCTGTGCCTGGGCGTTCCCTGTATAGCTTGCGGGTGTGAGTGCTTGTAGTCTTGATTTTTCAGCTGCTGGTATTTCCAGGGTGCCAATGAAGCTTATTAAGTCTTCATGATTTATCCGTAATCCTCGTGTGAGTTCCTTGAGTTTTTCATAGGGTTTTTTGATCCCATAGCGCCGCATCACGGTCTGGATAGCCTCCGCCAGGACTTCCTGGTTGCCTTCCAGATCCTGGGCAATCGACTCTGGATTTATATCAAGCTTACTCATTCCTTTTAAGCATGATTGGCTGGCAATGGCAATGTGCGCGATACCGGTACCTATGTTACGAATCGATGTGGAATCGGTGAGATCGCGTTGCCATCTTGAAATAGGTAGCTTCTCGGCAAGATGACCGAGCAGGGCATTTGCTATCCCCAGATTGCCTTCGGCATTTTCAAAATCGATGGGATTAACCTTGTGAGGCATGGTAGACGAACCCACTTCACCTTCCTTGGTCTTTTGTTTGAAATAACCAATAGAAATATATCCCCAGGTATCTCGACAAAAATCTATCAAGATAGTATTTATGCGGCAAAGGGAGTGAAAGTATTCTGCCATGTAATCATGGGATTCGATTTGAGTCGTATGTGGATTCCAGATCAGCCCTAAAGACGTAACAAATTCTTCTGAAATCTTCATCCAGTCTATATCTGGGTATGCGGCGAGATGGGCATTATAATTTCCTACCGCGCCATTAATTTTTCCTAGAATTTCACATTGATTAAATTGTTTCTGCTGTCTATGCAAGCGGTGAGCAAATATCGCCATTTCTTTACCCAGGGTAGAGGGTGAAGCAGGTTGTCCATGGGTCCGACAAAGCATGGCCAATCCAGCGTGTTCTTTGGATAAATGGGCTAGCTGTGAAATCACATCGTTTACACTTGGGACAAGGACTTTCTCCTTCGCATCTTTAAGCATCAATGCATGACACAGATTGTTTATATCTTCGGATGTGCAGGCAAAATGTAGAAATTCATTAATTGCGTCAAGTTCACCACTACTGCTGAATTTTTCCTTAAGAAAATATTCCACGGCTTTGACATCGTGATTGGTGGTGGATTCAATGTCCTTGATGCGTATGGCATCTTCAATTGAAAACGATTGAATAATATTCTCCAGCAAATCTTTTGTATCAGTAGAAAGTGTGGGGATTTCAGTAATACCATCAATTTTTGAAAGTGTCTCCAGCCATCTAATTTCAACAATAACGCGATAACGGATCAAGGCATATTCACTGAATATGTCTCTGAGTGCGGTTGTCTTGTCTCCATATCGACCATCAATAGGAGAAATTGCTGTGAGTTGGGTTAATTCCATTTTAGTTCCTGCTGTACTCGAGTTTAAGGACAGGGGTTGGGTTGTTGAAAGTGTATAGAGTCAATTTTTTTAATCACTTCTTCCGGTAATTCCAGATTAATACTATCAATATCGCATTGAAGCTGCTCGGGTTTTGATGCGCTAATGATGACACTGCTGACAAATGGGCGAGTCAAAATAAAAGCCAGGCACATTTGTGCCGGGTTAAGATTGTGTTCGTTGGCCAGTTGGACATATTTTTCTGTCATCGTGATACCGTTTTTATTTTGATATCTTTTATAAGAAGGGTTATCCGTTAACCTTGCCCCTGCTGGTTTTTGATCTTTCAGGTATTTGCCTGTGAGCACGCCAAAACCCAAAGGCGAATAGGCAAGCAGTCCGACCTTTTCGCGTATGGCTAACTCAGACATCCCAATCTCAAAGGTTCTATTTAACAGGTTATAAGGGTTTTGTACGGACACGATTCTTGCCAGGGATTTTTCTCTGGAGATTCTAAGGTACTCAGCAATGCCCCAGGGAGTCTCATTACTCACTCCGATATGCCGTACCTTGCCAGATTTTATGACGTCATCGAGTGCTTCCAGAGATTCTTCAATAGGTGTGCCATCACGATCAGGATTGTGGGTGTAATTTAACTGACCAAAATAATTGGTGTGTCGCTCTGGCCAGTGTACCTGGAAGAGGTCAATGTAATCTGTTTGTAGACGCTTTAAACTGTTATCAACAGCTTGGTAAATATTTTTTTTATCTAATTTATTATCTGCGCCGCGTATCCAGGGTCGGTTTTTACCTGGCGGGGCAATTTTGCTGGCTAGAATTATTTTGTCACGGTCTGCGCGTCCGGCTAACCATGTGCCGATAATTTCTTCAGTTCGCCCGTAGGTGGCCTCGACGGGTGGGATAGGGTACATTTCTGCAGTATCGATGAAGTTGACGCCTGCAGCTATCGCCATATCCAGTTGAGTATGGCCCTCGGCTTCGGTATTTTGGGAGCCCCAGTTCATACTACCAAGGCAGATACTGCTGACTTCAATACCCGTATTTCCCAGTTCTCTATATTTCATGGTGTTCCCGTTTTTCGTCCGGTAACATAATAAACGAATACGTGGTTAATCAACAAACGTTAGCATATCAGACAAAGGTACGGTCTTATGATACCTTTCTGGTTTACAGAGTATTTACGGGTAAATATGGAATCAATAACGATAATTCAGCCAGATGATTTTCATCTTCACCTCAGGGATGAAGAGGCACTCAACAGCATTGTGCATGACAGTGCCAGGCAGTTTGCCCGGGCGATTGTGATGCCTAACCTTAAGCCCCCGGTTACTAGCGTTGAGATCGCCATGGATTATCGGAAGAGGATACTGGCTTGCTTGTCAGAAGATACAAATTTTCAGCCGTTGATGACCTTATATCTGACAGACAAAACCAGCTCAGAAGATATTGATGACATTGAAAATTCTGAACACGTACATGCGGTGAAGTATTATCCAGCCGGTGCAACTACCAATTCAGAATTTGGTGTGACCAACCTTGAAAAATCCTATCCCGTATTGGAAAAAATGCGTGACGCGGGTGTGCCGCTGTTGATACATGGTGAAGTGACTGATCCCGATGTTGATCCATTCGACAGAGAAAAGGTATTTATCGAAAACGTCCTTGCACCCTTAATTCAAAAGTTTGAAGGACTCAAGGTCGTCCTCGAACATATTACTACCCGTGAAGCAGTGGATTTTATTATTCAAGGACCTGCGACATTGGCAGCAACCATCACGCCACAGCATCTACTCTACAATCGTGGCGCTTTATTTAAAAATGGTTTGCGACCACATTATTATTGTTTGCCGGTATTAAAAAGAGAGGAGCATAGACAGGCGATAGTAAATGCTGCAATCAGTGGGAATGAAAAATTTTTTCTTGGGACAGACAGTGCCCCTCATGCCATAGGTGATAAGGAAAACGATTGCGGTTGTGCAGGTATCTATTCTGCGTTTAATGCCCTGGAAATATACACACAGATTTTTGATGAACAAGGATGCCTGGATAAACTGGAATTATTTGCCAGTGTCAATGGTGCAAAGTTTTATGGCCTTGCAGTTAACACACATAAGGTGACTCTTGTTAAACAGTCCTGGGACATCCCAAAATCATTACCGTTTGGTTACAGTGAACTTATCCCGCTAATGGCAGGTGAAACATTACAGTGGAAACTTCAAACAGCATGAGTCATGAAGATCTGACCAGGAGCCCGGTTTCCGAGCGGTTCAGAGGGTATTTGCCAGTGGTGGTCGATGTTGAAACAGCGGGTTTTGAAGCCAGGACCGATGCATTACTGGAAATAGCTGCCATTATTCTGGATACCGATGAGGAAGGTAACTGGTCAATTAAAGAAAGTATTAACCGTTATGTTGATCCTTTCGAAGGCGCTAATCTTGATAAGGCCGCACTGGAATTTACGGGCATAGATCCTGACCATCCATTCAGAAAACAAATCGCTGTGCCAGAAAAAAAGGCATTAGGTGATATCTTTAAAGTCATTCGTGGACAGATGAAAGAAAAAAATTGCAAACGAGCAATCCTCGTTGGACAC
The DNA here is from genome assembly GCA_943788815.1 of uncultured Gammaproteobacteria bacterium. Classification (GTDB taxonomy): domain Bacteria; phylum Pseudomonadota; class Gammaproteobacteria; order Eutrophobiales; family Eutrophobiaceae; genus Eutrophobius. Next base: position 593,395 of record CALSRS010000001.1, on the reverse strand, counting down.
AATGCTGCATTTGATATTGGATTCTTAAATGCCGCAGTAGAACGGACCAAGATCAACCGAAATCCCTTCCACCCATTTAGCACCTTCGATACTGTCACACTCGCTGGTCTGGCATATGGGCAGACGGTTTTATCAAGATCAGTAGAAGCGGCGGGTATTGCCTGGGATGCAAAACAGGCACATTCTGCATTATATGATGCCGAGAAAACGGCAGAGCTTTTTTGTAGTGTGGTAAACCTGTGGCATAACAATCAGTAAAAATAAATAAATACGGTCTTTATATTTAGCTTTTGGCAATTTCAAATATAATGAGAAAACTCGAAATTTCAATGCAGACCTGGGGTTTGTTGCTTACTTTTCGTTTGAAAACCTTTGTGTTGGTTTTTCTATTTTCCATTGTTGTATTTTCCCAAGCAGCAGAGTTTGATGTTCTTATCTCCAACGGACGTATTGTGGATGGCACTGGGAACCCCTGGTATTACGGAGATGTAGGGATTAAAGATGGTGTTATCACATCAATTGGTCATATTGAAAAGCCAGAGGCTGATAGATTAATTGATGCCAAAGGGTTGGTTGTATCACCGGGTTTTATTGATCTGCACACGCATACTGATCTGCTTGGTGATAGAATGGCTAACAGTAAAATACGCCAGGGTGTGACGGTAGACATTATGGGCGAACGGGATTCCGTTGCTCCCCGTGATGGGCTGGTGAATATTGACGAACAAACCGACTGGACTACGTTTACGGAATACTTCGATTTGATCGAAGCTCAAGGTATCTCGATGAACATCATCTCCCATGTGTCAGAGGGACAAGTCCGCCTGGTAGTGAAGGGATATGACGCCAGCCCTGCGACACCTGACGAATTAGAACAGATGAAAGTCCTGGTTGAGCGATCCTTGCAAGAAGGTGCATGGGGCATGGTGACTCGTTTTGAAAGTGGTGGTCCACTTCATCCGCAAGAAGTCCTGGAGCTGGCGCGGGTAGTGGCCTCCCACGACAGTGTGTACTTTTCTCACATAGGTAGCGAAGGTTTCGAGCAACAAAAGGAAATGGATTTTGCTATCCGTGTGGCAGATGAAACTGGTATTCCTGTACATATTTTGCACCTGAAAATTCGCGGTCAGGATTTGTGGGACCAGTTGCCAGACTTCGTGAATCAAATTCAACATGCCAGAGATCGAGGACTGGATATCACTGCCAATCAATACCCCTATACGGCTATGAGCCATGGATGGAGCGCGAATTTTCCTTTATGGATGAGAGAAGATGGCCCGGCACGATTTGCTGAAATGTTACGAGATAATTCTTTGCGTCCCCAAATCAAATCAGATCCACAGTTCATTGCCTGGTCCAAGGAACATGGATGGTGGGAAGGCATCGTCATGGCGACGGCCAGCCAGTCGGAGGTTAAACTTTATGAAGGTATGAGTCTGGCGGATATCGCCGAAACCCGAGGTGACAGGGACCCCGCAGATACCTTTATTACGCTGATGGCGCTAGAGGGTGGTAACATTCGTGGTGTATTTCATAATCAGTCCGAAGACAATGTACGTCTGGTGATGCGTCAACCCTGGGTAGCGGTTGCAAGTGATGGGTCTGCGATGGGTATAGAGGCCACAAGCGTACGTAGTTCTGGTGTTCCTCATCCTCGTAATTATGGCACCAATGCCCGTGTGCTGGGACGTTACGTACGGGAAACAAAAGTATTGACCCTTGAAGATGCCATACGCAAGATGACATCACTACCTGCACAGATCCTGGGTATGAATGATCGCGGACAGATCACAGAAGGCTTTGTTGCTGATGTAGTTGTTTTCAATCCTGATACAGTCACGGATACAAATTCTTACGAAAACCCCAAATCTTATGCAACTGGCGTTCCCTATGTCCTGGTGAATGGTGTGCTTGTGATTGATAACGGAAATCATACCGGCGCCACGCCCGGTAAAGTTCTGCGTGGTCCTGCATATAAACACTGATTTCTATTGGATATGGTTTGTATTGTTTAACTTAAGAACACATTCTTTAATTAAGCCTGAAAAAAAGCGCTTCAATTGAAACACCAGGTGTCACAATTACTGATCAATATTCAGAGGTTAATTAATGATTGAAGATTAATTTTGTGACGTTTAATTCTTTAAAAAATTATTCTATCCTCATTATTTAATCTGATCTCTCTGTTTTAATATGACTCGTTTCCACCAGAGTATAAATCCGCTAATAAAAAGAATAGTAGGTAAAAAGCTGGCAATGATCCATCCCCAGTTTGACCACGTACCCGTGGTATAACGGGCAAAATGAACTCGGCGCAGGAAACGTAGTGATTCATCAAGTGGTATAAAACCGGTTATATCATTACGCATCCATTCAATGACAGGATAGACATATTCGGGAAAGCCGATTTGAATTGCGGAGACTCCCCAGGCAAACATCAAGAACAGGGACCAAAACCCAATAAAGCTGTGCAATTGCCATATAAAGGCGCGTTTACTCTTGCGCTTAATCTGTAGTCCCTCAAACCAACGTGCTTGACCACGCCACCAGATCATGACACCACTGATACTCATCAAGACAAATAACATCCCCCCAAGACCATTTATTACTTTGCCCTTGTCACCCAGCATCAAATCTTCATGTAGATCTGCAAACCATTGTATAAATTTAATTTGCCATGGATGGGCAGGGCCTACATCTTCGCCTGTGTACTGATTGAAATAGTGGGGAATATATTCACCGTCCTTTTTCAATACAATGTATGTCGCCAAATCAGGTTCGGAGGAATAGGTGGTAAACCCTAATTCATAGCCTTCATATACTTCCGCCATTCTGGCGTTAAGGGCTTCCCCCTCCAGGGGAATGGTTTCGACTACTTGAATATTCTTGGGTTCAAACCAGGCGTAAAAAGGCCATTTGAGTAACAAGGCACTCCCGCTCAGGCTGATCACGAGTACATAAAGGCCAAATCCAATACCCATCCATAAATGTATTTGAAAAATCAGTTTTCTAAACGAGTGCGTTTGAGGGGACTGCATCCAATGTTGAAAGTTATTCATATAAATGTGCCGTTTTTTCTTTTCTTTCGGTGATGTAGGTATCAAATGAATATAAGAAAATATGTTAGATACTACAAGTTAATTAATATAGTTTAAAGATTCCTCATAGTGACTAAAACTAAATATCGTGACAGACCTTTATTAGTTATACTTTTTAAGCTGGCCTATTGTAATCAATATATTTCTCAGACCTTATTACTCAATTTTATCATCAAAACCTTTATTGATACGTCCATAGTAATCTTCCCGAAATTCTTCCAGCGCCACAGAGATCTCAGCGTCTTCAGCGCCTATATATAGTAATGCGGCATGCGCAAGTTCAGCACTTGCCTCTAGCGTTTCTGACACTGTAAATTTAGCACCAAGTGCTTTAAGTTCACGACACTTGGTAAGATCATGTCCACGCGCAAAGACAGGGATATCTGGAAATATAGAACTTAGAGAGGAAACAACTCGTTCAGTTACTACAATGTCATTAATTGACACAATCACAAATGGTGCATCAGTTATACCAGCGGCTCTAAGTACTTCTGGCCGTTGAGCGTCCCCAAAATACACAGACTTACCTTCGGCACGTTCGCGATCAACTATGTTAGCGTCACTTTCGATTGCTAAATAATCGACCTTCATTAATTCTAAAATATAGCCAATTCTGTGACCCATACGCCCATAACCAACAAGGATGACAGGTTTGTTATTTTGCTTTGTTTCACTATTGTTAAAATCAGGAATAGTTGAAGTATTTTTTTCTGATGCTGAATATATGCGGTAGGCTATTTTTTCAAGCACCGGAGTTGCCAGCATGCTAAGCAGGATTACAATAAGAAGTTGTTGGTATAACACCTCATCCAGGACGCCCATGCCATTTGCTAATGCAAATAATACCAATGCAAATTCACCACTTTGGGCGAGTAGTAACGCCACTGAAATAGACGCTTTTTTCTTGACGCCAAAAATAAGAGATATCGACCAGAGGAGTATAAATTTTATTGCCATCAATACAACAGCAATTCCTAATAGCATAAGGGGGTTATTCAAAAAGCGATCAAGATCCAATGACATCCCCATGGTCATGAAAAACAAACCGAGCAGTAAGCCGCGAAAAGGTTGAATCTCAGCAATAATTTGGTGTCGGTATGAAGAATCGGCTATTAAAAGCCCGGCGATAAATGCCCCCATTGCCATTGAGAGTCCAATACTTTCCATGGCGTATGCAGAACCTAAAACTAAAAGTAAAGCCGAAGAAGTAAATATTTCGGGAGAACTAAATCGGACGAGTAGCTTAAGCAGAGGGTTTAAGACATATCGGGCAGTAATGATAATGAGGATAAGAATAATTAGTGCCTCGGCCAATGATATAAAGATATCTTCTGCTATGGTCAAATCGGGCGAAGCTAACAATGAAACAAAAATAAGCAGCGGAATTACCGCCAGATCTTGTAAGAGTAAAACGGCAACGGATGCCTTTCCATATTCTGAAAAAATCAACTTCCTGTCCGTTAATAATTGAAGCACAAATGCAGTTGAAGAAAGAGCTAAGGCCGAACCGATTAAAAGTGAAACTCCCCATGTGGAATCAAGAAATTGATGGACTATGATAGCTAATAAGAGACCTGTTATTAGTACCTGCAGAGACCCAAGCCCTAGCACCAGCTTCTTCATCTTCCAAAGACGGGATGGGTTTATTTCTATTCCTATGACGAATAACAGGAGAACTACACCAAATTCAGCTAGATGTGCTATCTCACTGTAGTTTTCAAAATATTTTAGACCTGATGGACCTAATACAATGCCTGCTACCAGAAATCCAGGTATAGCCCCCAGACGTAAGGTTTGAAACAAGGGTACGGCAATTACTGCTGAAGTCAGCAGAATTATAATATCCACCAAATAGTCTATATTCACTGAGAGGTTTTCATCTGTAAATTTTCACTTCTAAGTTTTTTAGATTATAGGCAATAATAATAACTGCGGATAGACTGCGATTTTCTTACTAGTCTAATGTCTACTTTTAGCTGCCGTCTCAACCGGTCGATGCAGAATGTATAATACTAATGCTATTTCTGTTCATTTTCCTGAGCATTCCCCCTTGAGTGTGAGAAGTAGGCCCCACTCAATGTCATAAAGAAGGAGACTCCCAGGGCAATACTGACGACATTAAAGAGGGAGGGATATTGTTGCGGGGTAATTTCAACTCTACCAATAAAAAGTGAGACTAATAATAATACCATCGCGGTACCCATCATATTTCCGCTAACCCGCGAAAAATTTAATAAAGCCGTGCCTATACCATAGCGAGTTTTGTCGAGTGAGCTTAATGCAGCATTATTATTGGGTGTGGTAAACAGGCCAAATCCCAGTCCCTGTATCACCATTGCTATGCATATGATGACGATAGATGTTGTAACGTCCAGCCATTGTAAGATGGTGTAGGCAAAGGTCATGATAAGGCACCCCGTAGTAGCAATGATACGAGGTTCAAACTGATCAGATAATCTGCCGGCTATGGGGGCAACTATGGCCATCGTTAGTGGTTGCAACACCATGATCTGACCGGCATCGGCGGGTGACATACCGCGAATAAATTGAAGGTATAAACTAAAAAGGAATATAAACGGATAGTTACTCCAGTAAATGCAGAGGTTGCCCATGAGAGAACGGGAAAACATGCGGTTTTGAATGATAGCCTTGAAATGGATCAGTGGGTACTCTGACTGTGTTTGCTGATAGATAAATATCATCATAAACGAAGCACCTATCCCCAATAGAAATATTGCCTGCATATTTGGGACAAAGGAGATGCCTATGAAGAGGCAACTGGTTGCTACAGCAAAGATTAGACCCCCTAGCCAGTCTATTTTTCCCGGATGATCATTTTTCCATTCACCTTTTAAGCGAAAGATGATCATGACTATGGATATAGTCCCCAGGACCAAAGGAAACAGGAAGACTATTCGCCAGCCAAAGTGTTCAGTAAACCACCCACCAACTACCGGACCACATGATAATCCAAAATAGAGCGTACCTGCGGCAAAGCCAATGGCCGACCCTCGGTTTTCACTGGTGAAGATAGACATGATAATGGCCAGTCCTGTGGCGAATGCCAGTGCACCGCCAAACCCTTGTAGCAATCGGGTAATTAGCAAGATTTCAATGTTTGGTGCCAGGACGGCCATTAAACAGGATAGACAGAAAATCGACATTCCTATCAGGAAGATCTTTTTGCGACCATAAATATCTGCTGCCCGGCCGGCTGGAATCAGAAAGATTGCGTTTGATAGTAAAAACGCGGTGGGTACCCAACTTACCAATATCGCATTGGCATTAAAATCCAGTGCAATGGCGGGGACGGCAATATTTACCGCGGACATGGTTATAGAAACACAAAATGTTGAGATGCTGATGCTGGCCAATGCTAGCCAGCGCGCGCTTGGATTATTTTCATAATATGCCTGTGTGGTTTCGCTATTCATCTATTGCATCGGGGTTGTCTTGCAGGGGGAGCTCATTTTAGTAGCACCTTAGGTGGATTAACAGTACTTATGCAATTTAGACTGGTTAAAACACTAGTAATCACCTTATATAAGTTCGAAAGCAAAATGTAATTGTTATGATTCATATCATTATCCTCATGTTATCTATCAAATAGTATTTGTAATAACTATTAAATAAAGGTGAGGATTAAAATGAGTGATACAAAACAGGAATTAATGACAAAGAAAGCAGAGTTGGAAGAACGTCTGGAAAAGATTAAGAATGACTTTAAATCAGGTTTGGATGCAGATTGGGAAGAGCAGGCCGTGCAACTTGAGAATCGTGATGTATTGCTTGAAATTGCCAGAGTAAGCGAGGAAGAACTTCAAAAGATTAATGCCGAATTGCAGAAAATGGAATAGACTGAACATCGCACACCTGGAAAAATTATTTCCGGAATCTTAAGATAAATTAAGGCATGACGAAACATACTCGTGGTGTCTGTAAATAGCGATATGGACCCGGCCCGACTAAATTTACTCACATACAATATTCATAAGGGATTTAATTTCTCGAACAGGCAGTTTGTGCTCCACCAGATCCGCGAACTCCTTACGGAAACAAATGTTGATATTGCCATGTTGCAAGAGATCTATGGCGAGCATACTGGTTGGGCCAGAAAACTGAATAATTGGCCAGATGTTTCTCAATATGAATTTCTCGCTGACACTATATGGCCGCATTATGCTTATGGCAAAAATGCTATTTACAATTCAGGCCATCATGGAAATGCAATATTAAGTAAATATCCATTTATAGAATGGGAAAATCTAAACGTTTCTTATTTTAAACGTGCCAGTAGGAGTTTGTTGCATGGTGTGATTAAAATTCCTGATACGCAACAAATTGTACATGTAATCTGCCTGCATTTAGATCAATTTAAAATTATTCGCAATCATCAGCTTAAACGTCTTAATCACCGTATCAAAGAATTAATACCATTGGATGCACCCTTAATTGTTGCGGGTGATTTTAATGACTGGAGTGACCATGCAAGTAAATACCTGTTTGCGGGCGTGCAATTAAGCGAAGTGCATATGGCCACACATGGGTATCATGCAAAGACATTTCCATCGCGTTATCCTTTATTGGCACTAGACCGTATTTACTATCGTAACCTGACCTTGGTGGGTTGCAAAACGCTGAGTCATTATCCCTGGACGAAATTATCAGACCATACACCATTAACTGCAGAGTTTTTGCTGGAGACAAAATGAGTCGTGTTGGTTGTGGATTAAGAATGCTGTATAAGTTTGGCATGAGGTTATTAATATGCGGTTAATAATATGAAGTTATATGAATTTGATGTCAGTCGATCTATGCGTGTGCATTGGGTCTTGCGTGAAGTAGAGGCTGATTTTGAAAGTGTGATTATTGATTTAACAAAGGGTGAACATAAAACGCCTGAGTTCCTGGCAATTAATCCTTACGGCAAGTTACCCGTACTTGAAGATAACGGTGATTTTATTAGTGAATCAGCGGCAATTACGACCTACATCGCCGAAAAGTATCCTGAGAAAAAACTGATACCCGAAGTGCAGACCATACACCGTGCCCAATATTATCAATGGATGTGCTTTTGTATTGCAGAAATGGAACCGCATCTTTGGTCAATTCGAAAACATATGATTATTTATCCTAAGGAAAAGCGGTCACTGGCCGCAATCAAGCTGGCAAAAAATGAATACATTAAGGCAGTATCAGTTATAGATAAGCATTTAAAGGATAAGGAATATATGATTACTGATCACTTCAGCGCTGCTGATATTATCATTTGTTATGATCTATTCTGGGCAGAATCATTAAAACTGCTTGTAGAGTATCCAGAACTAATTGAATATAAAAACAGATTGCAAGCGCGTCCTGCTTTTCCTCAGCATCTGATTAATCATGGGAGCAGTAAATTAATATATTAAAATCGAATAATTATATTTAATATGCTCATTTGTTCCTCAATAATCTGAAATTATTTTGTTATTTTAATTTACCGATACAATTTAAATTATCATCCATATATATAATTCAGATATGCAGTTTCGTGACTTACTTCGAATTTTCCTATTTATACATTTTTCGTTGTCATCCTCTGTTTGGGCAGAAGACCACACTGATGAAACTTTTTCATCAGTAGTACCAGGCATAGTGTTATCTGCTGAGGGCGTAGTCAGTTATCCCAGTGTCTATTTCGACAGGTACCAACCATTAACCGCCATGGATATGGTCAGGCAGGTGCCTGGCTTTCAGTTAGAAAATAATAATTCCACCAGAGGTATTGGTGGCGCACTAGGAAACTTGTTGATAAATGACCGCAGGCCAAGTGCAAAACAGGACCAACCTGAAGACATTCTTACCAGAATTCCAGCTGAGCTCGTTGAACGAATTGAACTAATTAGAAGTCAAGTAAGAGAAATTGAGCTAAGGGGGCAATCAAGCCTGATCAATATTATCTTAAAAGAAGATCAAAATGCTTCAATTAAATGGGAGGCGTTTCTAAGAAGGACCTTTGGCTTTGGGAATATTACGCCTGGTGCAAATATCTCTGTCTCAAATAATCTAGCGGGGTTTGAATATAATGTTGGATTGAGTGGGCGGCAATCTCGCGTGGGAAGAGATGGCACTGAGGATATTTTTGATAATACTGGTTCCATGATTGAGGACAGGGAAGTCGGGCGTGATAATCGCAATACTTTTTATAAAGGCAATTTGACACTGACCCGGTTATTTGGCGAGACATTATTCAGGTCGAATACTAATTTTACTATTGCTGATCATAAGCATAAATCTTTCTCGTCCAGAACGGCAATAGAACCTGCCGGCGACACGCTAGAGCAGCGAATTAAGCGAAGATCAGATGAACCCTTTTTTGAATCGGGATTTGATCTGCAACGTAATCTCAGTCAGGAACTCACGGGTAAATTTATATTTCTCTTTTTTCGGAGATTTGAAGATAGCGTTCAGATCCAGCAAATTTTTGATGAAACAGGCTTAATGTCGCTAAACAGAAAAACAGATACATTTAATGTCACGACTGAAGGAATTACCAGATTGGAATTTGACTGGGCGGGGATAAGCAATCATGCAATTCAGATGAACATGGAAGGGGCGTATAACTTATTGGACGGTAAGTTTTCTCAGATAGATGACAGAGGTACAGGTCTAATCGAAGTCGATGTGCCTGGGGCGAATTCGAAGGTAGAAGAAGTCAGGGGTGACTTATTACTCCAGGATACCTGGAGTATTGGTAACCTTGAGTTTGAATATGGATTAGGTGCAGAAATTTCAACCATTACCCAGTCGGGTGATTTTGAAGAGAAACGAAACTTTTTCTTTCTCAAGCCTCACGCTGTGGCCACTTACTCCATCAATCAGGATAGTCAGACCCGATTCAGAATTGCGCGAGAAATATCGCAACTGGATTTACTTGATTTTATAAGTGCAACAGTTTTAGAAGATAATGATCTCGCATTAGGAAATCCAAATATTAGTCCGTTTAAGACGTGGAAAACAGAACTCAGTCATGAAAAAAGATTTGGACGAGAAAACGTTATTAATGTCATGGTCTTTCATCACTGGATAAAAGATGTACTGGATTTATTGCCTTTGTCTTCTGACTTTGAGTCGCCCGGAAATATTGGGAACGGTCGTCGATGGGGTGTCGAGCTTATATCTACACATGGCTTGGATTGGACAGGATTGGAAGGGGCGAGATTAAAATTAGTGGGAAGATTGCAGGATTCCACTGTTGTTGATCCGGTCACAGGTGTAAGCAGGGAGCTCTCCCATATCGGGTCGGTTTTTGACCCCACAAACTTAAATATAGAAAATAAATTTGCCTATAGTATTGATTTTCGCCATGACATTGAATCAGAAAGGGTGTCATGGGGCTGGGCTGTATCCGAACGCGATGATGTTCAAAGGTACAAGGTTGATGAGTTGGAAATACTGGGGGAAGGCGTGCATCTTAACGCTTTTATAGAGACTACTCGTTGGTATGGTATCAAGGTAGCCTTTTTTGCTGAAAATATTCTGGACCTGGCTGATACCCGTACTCGAAACCGGTTTGCAGGTGAGCGTGATTTGACGCCTTTGGATACAATCGAGTTTCGTGATCAGGTCCGTGGTCCCAGAATATTTTTAACGTTCAGCGGAACACTGTAATTTTTTAGTATGGACCTTTTTTTTATTTCAACCATTTACATAATGTATTAATACCATTGACTACATTTGGACAATACATATCAAGAAAATCATTGACGACAGCTTGAGGCACAGGAAAAGGTGGTTGCCCAAGTCTCAGTTAGTATATGGGTTTACCTTCATGGGCCAATTGCGCGCTGATTTCATTGATGGCCCGTGTGGCTGACTGTATTAACCTACGAACATTGAGGTTAATATTTATGTCTGAGGATCGATATGCACGATTTACTATATACTTGTTCCAGATAAATATTCTCAGTGAAATCTTGAAATATTAAACTATATAATAATGTTGTTTGGACATAAGATATATATCACATGAATATGGAACAAATAATGCAACAACTGGAAATTTTCATGCAAAATTTGCTTGAGTGGTCAACTAGTCCGCAATTTTACTCACAGGCGGGCATGGTCCTACTCACTACTATCCTTGCATTTGCAATATCAAAAATATTTATAGGAACTATCCCCGTTCTCAAAACTGAGCCTGATTCAGGACATTTGCTTGCCCTGAAGAAACAGATTTATTATGCAGGTAATCTATTATTTCCAATTCTGTTAATTCTGCTTTTAACCATTGCAGATAAAATCAGCATTATAGTCCTTCAACAGAGCTGGCTAATTAAGTTCGCAGAAAGTTTGGCGATCATAATTACTCTGTATTTGATCATTACACGATTTACCAAGAAGCGATTAGTCCGTTCCCTGGTAAAATGGATAGTTATCCCTATCGCAATCCTGCAGGTCTTTGGCTGGCTGGATGAGGTCACTACATTTCTAGATTCTATTTATCTGGAAATTGGAAATATCAGGCTATCGCTATATGGAGTATCACGGTTAATAGTATTTGGTGTCGTTTTATTTTGGTTCGGTCGCATATCGAATAATATTGGTATACAGATTATCCGTAATCAGGATGAACTTGACATGGGGACGCGTGAAGTCGTCGCCAAGTTATTTCAGGTAATGGTGTCAGTCGTCATTTTTATCCTGTTATTGCAATTAATGGGAATCAATCTTACGGCATTGGCAGTTTTTGGGGGTGCTGTGGGTGTGGGATTGGGATTTGGCTTACAGTCTATCGCTTCAAATTTTATTTCAGGGATTATTATTTTACTGGACCGGTCAATAACGGTGGGAGATTACATCCAGTTAGAGAATGGAGAGTCCGGACAAATCCGTCAATTGAATATGCGGTCAGCAATCCTCGAGACCTATGATGGTAAGGACATAATGGTCCCCAATGAACAGTTTATTACGACTAATTTTATTAACTGGACTCACAAAAATCAGAAACAACGCTACCCCATAAACTTTACTGTTGCCTATGATACGGACCTGGATCTTTTGTTTGAAAAAGTCAGAGAGGTTGTTGCCAGTCATCCCATGGTGATCAGCGGTGATGCTGTTCCTATAGAAGAACGTCCTGATGCAGAGATAGCCGGATTTGGGAGCGATGGAATTGATATTTTGGTTGAATTCTGGATGGAAGGTATAGATGATGGCGCAAATCGGGTAGGTGCTGACCTAATGCACATGATATGGAAGGTACTTCAGGAACATAATATTCAAATACCTTACCCACAACGGGAAGTGAGAGTTTTAAATATGAAGGATATCCCCGGTAAATAATTTGCCAGATACTTTATGAATTTAAATAATTACAAGCTACAGGGATTATATGATTGTAAGTCGTCAAAAGATTTGGGACAAAATAGCGTAAATATTAAGAGAGACTTTTAACTATTATAGTCTTGTTTCACTGATTTATATATATTCTTAAATTTTCCTTTCTCCTCTGTTGTAATGTTTCGTATTTGATAATGGTTCTTCTATCCATAATTTCATGATAGCGGCCAAAATACATATCTGCCGGCGTAATATTATCAAGTGACTCATGGTAACGTTCATGATTGTAGTATTGTACAAATTGCCGGATAGCATGTTCGAGTTCCCACGGATAATAATAGTGCTCCAGCTTCACGACGTTCTTCATGGAGCGGTGATATCGCTCTATCTTGCCTTGTGTCATGGGATGGTACGGTGCGCCACGGGTGTGTTGCATCTGATATTTACTCAGATAATCCTTCAATTCCGAGGAGATATAACAAGGCCCGTTATCACTCAGTAAGCGAGGTCGGTGTTTGACCGTTATCTCGTTGACTCCCGTGGTCTCAATCGCCGCATCCAGCGTCTGCTTCACGTCATCAGCTGCCATGCTGGTTGTTAACTTCCAGGCAATGATGTAGCGGGAGTAATCATCTAGAACAGTGGACAGGTAATACCACCCCCAACCAACAATACGAAAGTAGGTGAAGTCAGTCTGCCAAAGCTCGTTGACTCGTCGTGTTGGATTCTGAAACGAATCACCCGCTTGCATCAGGATATAAGCAGGACTGGTAATGAGATCGTACTGCTTTAACAGTCGATAAACGCTGGATTCCGAGATGAAGTAGTTGTGCTCATCGGTGATGGTCCAGGCAAGTTCCCGAGGCGATTTGTCAGGGTACTGTAACGCGAGCTCCAGACACTGCTCCTTCACCATCTCAGGTATCTTATTCCAGAACTGTCTCGGGGACCGATTATCTGGCTCCAGGCCCTCTGGACCATCATCCAGGTATTGCCGATACCAACGATAGAAACTGCTGCGGCTCACACCTAACTCGGCCAGAGTGCGTTTCACGGGTAATTCCGACGCCTCTACCAAGCGGATCACTTCCAGCTTTTCAGCTGCTGAAAGACTCATTCGTCTTCCCAGGTCGACTCCAAGCCAAGCACACTTTTTTTAAGTACCTCGTTCTTCAGCATGATGTCAGCCACCAGGCGTTTGAGCTGGTCATTTTCTTTCTTCAGGTCGGTCACTTCAGTGGAGTTTGCTTCCCGTTTTATATCGCCCGCCAGACGCTGTTTACCCGCTTCCAGGAACTCCTTACTCCAGCGGTAATACACGTTTTGATTCAATCCTTCACGGCGACACAGCTCGGCAATGCTTTCTTCTCCACGCATCCCTTCCAGTACAATTCGGATCTTTTCTTCAGAGGAATACTTCTTACGGGTACGACGACGTATATCTTTAACTAATTTCTCGCTATTATTGCTCATAATGAGACTCCTATTTATAAGTTTAACTTATCAGAAGTCTCTCTTAGAAATCAGCTCAATTCTGTCTCATATGCTTTGACGGGATACAGCCAGAGTTCTAAATTCTGGTAATACCTCATACTAGATAGCACTAACAAATATTCTTAGATAATATTTATTTGTGCTTTAAATTTCTTAAATAAAGACATGAATTATAGATTTGGATCTGCACGTTATATGTGTGTGCAGTAAATATGTATGCTTGATAAATTAAAAACTTTAATTATTTAGGATATAAAATTGATGGAACTATCTAACTATATTATATGGATATTCATTGTTGTTTGTGTGACCCAGTCAGCATGTTCTTTTTTTTAAATAAAAAAAACTACATTGGTAATGAGAGGCAGGGTCTATATTATGACGATAAAATATTTTTATTAAAACAATTTTTCATATTCTGAATAATGATTTCGAAACTTCTATTAAGTCATCAACCTCACGATTAGAGAATTTAGCTTAAATACTAATAGTGATTATTTTTTTAAAATATTATTTTAATATATGACATTGGTGAATTTATTTATAGTCACGATAGTGGTCGTTTAAATGATTATGTTTTTATCGACGTGTCTCTGGTAATAGAAAAATAGTTCCTAAAAAAGAACGCCTTGGTAAAAGATCTGGTCCTTCATATACACTTTTTACATCAGATACAGTGTAGACTGCTGATTGATCCAGCTCTTTAATTAACTTTATTAGACCGGGAACATTTCTACGTTTTTCAACTATAAACATCAGTTCAACAAATTTGTTTTCGCCCATATCGCCATCAACTGAAATCACCTTAAAACCCTTATCTCGGATCTTCCCTGCTAAAATATCACGACTGAACGAAAGGCAGCGGACGAGTTCATCACCAATGGCAAAATGATTTTCAATCCACATTCCAACATAATTGCCAACTGAGAAACCACTGGCATAGGCCAAGGCGAGATACCATTGATCAAGATTTTTAAAAACCTGGCCTGCAGCAATTAACCAGATGATAATTTCAAAAAAACCAATAAATGATGCCAGAAATTTGTGCCCACGAAATATAACAATTGTTCGGAAAGTTCCAAGTGAGACATTTGCGACTCTGGAAATAAAAATAAGTAATACAAGTAGATAGGGAGTTTGAGTTAATGTTTCCAGCATGGTTACTGACTCCACATGATAGGATGGGCTACCCTACTTACAATCATGCAAACTAGCAATGCTTCATTTGAATGTATGGTCAGGTATGTGTTGAGTGTTTGATGGACTTAGCTAAACAGGTGTGTAAAGAGGTTTGTCATGTCTCCATATTGTTTCACTCCTGGTAGTTATAAAATCCTGCAATACATCAAAATAAAACATATTGTCGTATTTAATATGACCACCCAATTTTGGAGGATTGAATGGAGTACAAAGATTACTACAAAATAATGGGTGTTGAACGCAAGGCATCACAAGATGAGATTAAACGTGCATATCGTAAGTTGGCACGTAAATATCACCCCGACGTAAGCAAGATAGCCGATGCAGAAGACCGCTTCAAAGAAGTCGGTGAAGCATATGAAGTGCTCAAAGACCCGGAAAAACGAGCCGCCTATGATCAATTGGGTGCAAACTGGCAATCAGGACAGGACTTCAGGCCGCCACCGGATTGGGACAAAGGTTTTGAGTACAGCGGAACAGGTGAAAAGGTGGACCCGGCTGAGTTTAGTGAATTCTTTGAATCTATCTTTGGTCGTCAATACCAATCATCACATCATGAAGGAAGTCATCAAGGTTTTCATGCGCATGGAAACGATCACCACGCTAAAGTTCTGATTGATATTAAGGATAGTTATCAAGGCATCAGGCAAACTATCACTTTGCGGTCACCAGAAGTCGACAAAAGTGGGCACGTAAATGTAAAAGAACGCAGTCTCAATGTACAGATTCCCAAAGGTGTAATAAAAGGGCAACGAATTCGCCTCGCTGGACAAGGTGCGCCTGGTATAGGTGATGGAAAAGCGGGAGATTTGTATCTTGAAATCGGATTCAAACCAAATCCTTTATATCGTGTAGAAGGACGCGACATCTATGTTGAATTACCGCTTACACCATGGGAGGCAGCATTAGGCGCAAGAATAAAAGTGCCAACACCGGATGGTACAGTAGAACTTGGTATCCCCCCTGATACAGGAAACAGGAGTAAATTACGGATGAAAGGACGAGGCATACCTGGAAAACCGCCAGGTAATGTAATTGTAATTCCAGTTATTACACTGCCACCCGCCAATTCAGAAAAAGCCAAAGACTTATATAAAAAAATGCAACAGGAATTGGACTTTAACCCACGCGAAAAATTGGGAGTATAGCGATGAACGAAAAGATACTAACAGGAACAATACTGGATGAGCACTACGAAGTTACAATACAAGAGTTCACGAATATCTGTTGCTGTGAGACTGCGTGGGTAAATGAGCTGGTAAACGAAGGAATTTTGGAGCCTATAGGGACAAATCAGGAGCAGTGGAGATTTACCGGGGTTAGTATAGTGAGAGCCAGGACTGCCAAACGATTGCAGCAGGACCTGGGCATAAATCTCGCGGGTATTGCTCTTGCATTAGAATTAATGGAGCAAATAGAAAGCCTGCAAGCTTGAATGAAAAATCTAATATAATTATATCCAGAAATTTACAAAGATAATGTGACTATTAACCTTGGGGATCGGGTCTATAATTCAAAATTAGTTGTTTGTGTCAGTTTGGACTTTTCATTAATTAAACTTCGTTACTAATTAGGGGTAAGCGTTTATAGGTTGACAATAAAAAATAAGTTTTTTACTTATTATAATAATAATTTCCTCGTTCTTTGTGGCAATCATAAGTGGTAGTATGAATTAATAAATTATTATTGAGTCCCATTAAATATCCAGTCAGATGCCATGAAAAAAGATAATATAAATGTAGTAGGTTGGCGAGAATGGACTGGCCTGCCTGATCTGGGTTTGCCTGCAATTAAAGCCAAGGTGGATACCGGTGCGAAGACATCTGCGCTTCATGCTTTCAAGGTAGAAGAAAGCTGCGTAAATGGCTCACAATATGTGAATTTCCATATCCACCCGAAGCAAAAAAATACCGATATCGTGATTATCTGCGAAGCAAAAGTCTTTGATAAAAGGAATGTTAGAGATTCCGGAGGTCATGAAGAGGAACGTTATGTTATTAAGACAACTCTAGAAATAGGGAATATGAAATGGCCCATCGAACTTACCTTAACCAGTAGGGATGATATGATGTTTCGCATGCTGTTGGGAAGGAATGCCTTGATAGACGGCGGATTTAGTGTCGATCCAGCATCATCATATCTTGCCAGTAAAAGACCTGTAAACCAGGCATCACTTTATTCAGGAGATACAAAATGAAAATAGCCCTGCTATCCAGGAATGCAAAATTATATTCATCAAGACGACTTATCGAGGCGGCTGAGCAACGGGGACATGAAATACAAGTTTTAGATGTGCTGCGTTGCTATATGAATATCACATCGAAGAAACCTGAAATACATTATAAAGGTGAGTCTCTGGAGGGATTTGATGCAGTCATTCCACGCATTGGTGCTTCTGTGACGTTTTATGGAACTGCTGTAGTAAGGCAGTTTGAAATGAAAGGGGTGTATCCCCTTAATGAATCTGTCGCCATTTCTCGTTCCAGGGACAAATTACGAGCCTGTCAATTATTGTCCCGCAAGGGAATCGGTCTGCCAATCACCGGTTTTGCCAATAAGCCTGATGATATTCAGGATTTAATCAAGATGGTGGGTGGGACCCCATTGGTAATAAAACTGCTTTCCGGTACTCAGGGAATTGGCGTGGTCCTGGCAGAAACCAAAAAGGCCGCAGAAAGTGTCATTGAGGCATTTCTTGGCCTCAACGCCAGTGTACTGGTTCAGGAATTTATCAAGGAAGCCGGAGGGTCAGATATCCGGTGTTTTGTTGTTGGTGAAAAAGTAGTCGCTGCAATGAAACGACAGGGACAGGAGGGCGAGTTTCGTTCAAATATACATCGTGGTGGCTCTGCGGAACTGATTACCATCACCGCTGAAGAACGTAGGACAGCATTAAAGGCAGCGAATACCATGGGTCTAAACGTATGCGGCGTGGATATATTAAGATCAGCGCGCGGGCCTGTGGTCATGGAAGTCAACTCATCACCCGGGTTAGAAGGCATAGAAACAGCAACCAGAAAAGATATCGCAGGAACCATCATTCAGTTTATTGAGAAGAATGCAAAACAAGGCAAGACCAGGACCAAGGGCGGTCGATAAATATGCGAGATGTTTTTAAAATTGGTGATGTCACTGTTAAGCCGGGTGAGCGTGCCTCGGTAGAATTTAAAGTTCCTGATCTCTATACCCATACTGGCATTACCATGCCGATATCAGTCATCCATGGTAAGAAGCCTGGACCGGTGTTATTTGTATCAGCCGTTATCCATGGCGATGAGATCAATGGCGCTGAAATTATTCGTCGTGTGTTACATTCTAAAAAAATTAAAAGCCTTAGTGGAACATTAGTCGCCATTCCAGTGGTCAATATCTATGGCTTCATCAATAAGACCCGTTATCTTCCTGATAGACGGGATTTAAACCGGTCCTTCCCCGGGTCAGAAAAAGGTTCGCTTGCGGGGCGTATGGCAAATATATTTTTGCGTGAAATCGTGTCCAGGTGTAATTTTGGGATAGATTTACACACCGCGGCCATACATCGAGACAACCTTCCCCAGGTAAGAGCAGTCCTGGATGACCCAGACACTGAACGTATGGCCAGGGCCTTTACAGTACCGGTTATCCTGAATACCAATATTATGGTTGGCTCTTTACGTGAGTCGGCTGAAGATATGAATATCCCTATCGTGGTGTATGAGGCGGGTGAGGCATTACGATTTAATGAAGTTGCGATTAGGGCGGGATTCGATGGGGTGATTTCCGTTATGCGCGAACTTGGGATGTTGAGAAAGCAGGTCCGGCGTAAACCCAGACCTGAACCTGTTGTGGCTAAGTCCAGTACCTGGGTGCGAGCACCTCAAAGCGGATTATTAAGGGCAATGGCACCACTGGGTGCCAGTGTCAAAAAAGACGAAGTACTCGGTATTGTGTCTGACCCCTTTGGAGAGAAGGAAGAAAATGTATTAGCACCCGCGAGTGGAATAATTATTGGTAAGACCAATATTCCGCTGGTTAACGAAGGTGAAGCACTGTTTCATATCGCTATCTTTGCCAGAAAGGATAATGCGGGTGAACAGGTAGAAGAGTTTCTGGATGAGATGGACCCGGCCACAGATGATGTTCCGGCATCTGAACCAACCATAGTCTGATATGGTTGAATATATATGGGACTTTTCTGAACGAATCGCTTAGATATGCATCATAGTATGAATCTGGCTATATTGTCCGCGGCTTTCATGAAATGAAAATGTTATTAAATATTCTCTTGGTTTTGACCTTATTCAGCAGGCCGGTACTTGCCCAGTTTGATAATGGCAGGTCTGATTTTTCGGTAGTTATTAATAATGAAATATACGGATACAATGAATTTTCCGTATATGCCTTGCCTCATGAATCTCTGATGATCCGCACAGTCGGACAAACAGACCTACCCATTAGTATCGAGACTAGTATTGGCGATCTGGATAGACTTGGAGACAATCGGTGGATATGGAAGGCCCCTGAAAAATCCGGTTTAACACATATACGACTCACGCGTAGTGATAATGAATCAATCACTCTCAGTGTCTTTGTTATGGTGCCATCGACTTTATTGAGAAATGGTCATGTAAATGGAAAATTAATCGGCGAGTATCCACCACCTTTGAGTGACGATCCCTTATATCTCAGACCGGATGGTTTTATTGAAGTCACCCAGGAAAATATCTCAACCCGACTGTCCCCCCATTTTACCTTAGGGCAGTTTGCCTCTAGTACAGATGATAAATTTCCACGGTACATAGTGTTGAGAGAAAGACTCCTTCTGAAACTGGAGGCTTTGCTTGAGCGAGTTAATGAGAATGGAATAACCGCGGATACATTTAAGATTATTGCTGGTTATTTAACACCAGATTATGTAATTAACTCAGGGAGAGATCCCTATAGCCGGCATATTTATGGAGGTGCAGCACTAATTGCAGTTGATATGACTCCTGTTGATGATCAAATGGATGATCTGAACCAAGATGGAGTTATTAATAATAGTGATGCAAGAGTGCTATTTGATATTGCTGATCAACTTTATCAGGAAGCCGACAAACGATATCTGAGTGGTGGACTGTTTCTTTACAGACAGGCGAATGAATTGGGCCCTTATGTCATGATAGATGCGCGTGGTTTTAGACAGAGATGGTTAGAAGAAAGTGAACTTTTTGAAAATCCATTTAAAGTCAAAAGTTCTGATAGAATCCTGCTTGATCAGTAATTCCTATTTATATCTTCCCGCATTAACATATATTATTTGCCAGTCACTTTATTATCCAAGTCTGATAACTATTCAATAGTTAGAATAAGCTTTTATAATGGTGAAAATTTAATTGGGACTAAATCCTGAAGGTTCTATATGTACTATAAAGCTGTGACATTGACCTACTTGAGATCTACTTAATATTCATGAAAATTAGTAAGTATTTATTCCAGATATCGCTACTGTGGTTGATTGTATTTCAGGCGCAGGCAGATCATCTGCGTGTGAATATTAGTGGAATTTCTAACTCTCTTGAGCAAGCTGTGAGAAATGGTCTGTCAATCAACAGGCAAAAAGACAATGAAAGACTGACCGACGTCAGTATCAGAGCGTTATATGTGAGGTCAAATAGTGAAATACAGGAAATTCTGAGGGCCAATGGTTTTTATAAACCTGAAATCACACAATCACTGGAGAATATTGGAGAGGTCTGGATAGCAAACTATACTATCAACCCCGGTGCTCCCGTCATTATTAGAAACGTTAATGTACAAATAATCCCAGGTGCAGTTGATGATGTAGAGATAACAAAAGCAGTATCAATATTTTCATTGAAGTCAGGTGATCAGCTAAAGCATAATCTGTATGAAACGGGAAAAGTATCCATTCAGGATTTTGCTCTACAAAAGGGATATTTTGAGGGGAAGTGGGAGCAGAGCAGACTAGAAATTATTACCGAAGAAAATATCGCTGATATATTTTTGACTTATTCCGCAGGAGTACGCTACCGGTTTGGCAACGTAAAATTACCTGTCACCATCATCGCACCTGACCTGGTTGAAAAATTAATTCAGATTCAATCTGGTGACTATTATGAGGCGGGCACACTTGTCGATATACAGCAGAGACTTCAGAATACCAATTATTTTGACCAGGTTGTTGTCCAAACTGGTGAGGTAAATACTTCCGAGAAAACAGTACCGGTAAATGTTGAAATTACGGCAAAGAAAAAGCATGCGTATCGTGCCGGGCTTGGATTTGGAACAGATACTGGCCCAAGACTGGCTGGTGCCTGGGATGTTCGGTATCTAAATTCTCGAGGTCACCGTCTCGAAAACGATTTACGCTTATCTTTGGTCAGAAGCTCTTTGTCTTCCGCTTATCTCATGCCTTTTTTTAGAAGTCAGGATTCTGAGCTTGGTGTTACGGCAACTGTGTCTAGAGAAGATACGGACACTGCAATTAGCAATAAATTTGAATCTAGCGTACAACATTTACGGCCTAGATGGGGTTGGAATGAAACCCTCAGTGTCACCTATCAGTATGAAAACTTCAAAGTCGGTAATATCGAGGATTCCAGCCACCTGCTGATACCCGGTATCAGTTATTGGAAATCTTCCAGCGACAATCCACTGTTTCCCCGGCGCGGATATCGGCTGAGTGCTGATCTTAAAGGTTCTGTCAATAATGTGATTTCCAATGTTCACTTTCTTCAATTGTTGGTCAGAGGGAAATATATTCATCCGGTAGGTGATAATGGCAGATTTATCAGTCGTGCTGAAGTTGGTGGCACACTGACCAGTAATTTTTTGAAGCTACCATCAAGCTTAAGGTTTTTTGCAGGTGGTGATAATAGTGTCAGGGGATTTGACCTCAATAACCTGGGGCCACTAAATACAGATGGTGAAGTGATAGGTGGTAGCTATCTCGCCACGGGTAGTATTGAGTATGAACACCGTCTGTCCGGTAAATGGAGTGCGGCTGTATTTTCAGATTTCGGCAACGCATTTGATAAGTTTACTGAACCTCTGGAGTACAGTGTCGGGTCAGGCATACACTGGCAAACCCCAGTGGCAGTATTAAGGTTTGATGTGGCAGTCGGTATTTCCAGGAAAGACAATCCGATACGTCTTCATATCATACTGGGGCCGGAACTATGAGAAAATGGATATTCTTTCTTGTACTGCCTTTGGTGATCATATTTTTTTCAGGCCATCTTCTGCTTACTACAACAGCAGGTCTTAAAACTCTAGTCACAATTGCTGATTATTTTTCAGATACAGAATTTTCTATCAATGTCAGATCAGGAGACCTGTATAACGGTTTTACACTGACAGATATCCAGTACTCCGATGTATCAAACAAGGTGTTAATTGATGAATTTTCCATCGACTGGGATTTTCTCTCATTAATATCGGAGAATTGGGAAATAGGATCAGTTATCGTTAAAAATATTGAGATCCTCAGTGCCAGTGAAGCAGATACATCTGATGAACAAGTCTCTATTCCATTAGTACCAAATATTTCGATTGACAATTTTGATGTCGAAAACCTTTCATTAAAAAAAACCGATGAGACAGAAATAATTCATCTCGAGTCAGTGCAAACCAGGATCAGTATTACTGACAATGAAGTAGAAATTAATAATCTGCAAGTTATGATGCCATCGCTTCAGGCTGTAACCAATGGCACAGTTAAGCTACTAGGTCCATATCCTGTCTCAATTAAATCAGCAATTACCTATGTGTCAGAAACCGGCCCATCAATACAGGCTGATCTGGCGCTGGACGGTGATATTAACAAACTGATTGTTAAATTGGATCGACCAGATGTAAGTTCTACTATTACTATCAAAAACCTTGCAGATGATCCGGTTTGGAATGGAAACCTGTTATTGACAGGCTTCAATCCAAATCAATGGGACGCAACATTTCCTGTAATGGAATTAAATATCAATCTTGCTTTTAATGGCACATCGACTTCGGCAACAGGATCGAGTTTGGTCAATATTCATTATCCATCCCCGACAGCAAATCCAGATTCAGCTTTGGATGAACAATCCAGTTTGTTGCCAGAAGAAATTGAAATAGCTTTTGATACCAACCTGAATATGGATGAATCTCAATTAATTTTCAATGATCTCACTGTATCGGCGGGCGATGCCAGTTTTCATACAACGGGGCGAATTGATTATGCAAATCAGGTTTTATCGCTGGGGCTAGACTGGGCAGATTTGACAATTTTTGTTCAGGAGATTGATGAAACAATATCATCTCATGGGGAGGCGACAATAAATGGTACGCTGGATTCTTATCAGCTTACTGCGGAAGTGAATATTGAAGGTGATAGAAATATTCCGGCTTTAACAATAAGTACTGGGGGGAGTGGGAGTACGACTTATATTTTACTGGATTCAGTGGACATGGAGGTACTGAATGGTAGTGTTTCTGCTGTCGTAGATGCTAATTGGCAAGATACCAGCGAGGTTTCATTAAGCTGGCGCGGGGAAGGCCTGAATGTGGCGTCCATCTGGCCAGACTGGGACAGTAACTTGGCAGCGTCAGGTGGTGTCAGTTTCTCATATGTAGATGAAGCGTGGTTATTGAACCTGGATCCTATTGATGTTTCGGGTCAATTAAATAATTTACCCTTGATTATGAAGATCTCCGGTAGTGTGGAGACTCAATCAGAGATTGATATATCTGTTGTCGGTAATTATTCGGATTTTAATGTGCGCTTTGACGGCCAGATTGGAGATAATCTAAATATCAACTGGCAGCTCAATTCCCCCGACCTTTCCCAGATTCATGATTCATTTAATGGCAGCGTAGACAGTATAGGCAGCGTTGGTGGAACACGATTAAGCCCCATCATTAATGCAAACATTATAGCTAATGATATTAATTCACCCTGGGGAAGTGCAAAATCGATATCGGGAAAAATTTCCTCTAACCTTGAAATGAATACACAGATAATTGCTGATGCCACACTGGAATCAGTTAGCTATAAGGATGTGATTATCGATTTACTAAAACTGGATATAACCGGGCAGAAGGATTCACATAAATATATTATTAATGCACATTTGCCTGAATTAGTTTTTGATATTGAAGGCGAGGGAAACTATACCGAGCCCGTGTGGTCAGGAAATATCACCAGGCTTGTTGCAGAACATTCAATATACGATACATGGTCACTTGTTGGCCCAGTTAATATATCACTGTCTCCCGATCTTGTGTCTACGAGTTCCGTGTGTATGCAATATTCCAGAGGGTCTGTGTGTGTCGATGGTAAGTATGATATCAATACACATGATTGGCAGCTTAATGCGGATTCCAGTCAAATACCGCTTTCAATTTTTCAATCGCAGTTACCGGGTGCGCCAGTACTCGAAGGCCAAAGTGATGTATCTTTTCAGTTGTCTGGTCAGGAAGATCGACCTGCGATAGGTAATCTTCGAATAGATGTGACTAATGGTAAAGTCACCATGGATACATCTGACGAAATAACTTACGACATTCCTTTGTCGGGTAGCTATTTGCAAATTGATCTTGAAAACAAATTGTTAAAGGGCCAGGGTGAAGTCCCTGCAATTAATGAAAATTTTAAACCGGTCGTTATCAATCTCGAAGTATCAGGGATTGAAAACTTGACTAATCCACTTGATGAACTTGGAATACAGGGTGCACTCACGGCAGGCGGTGATGATTTATCGATTTTATCGTTAGTTGCCCCGGAACTCGAGACACTAAAGGGTCGTTTTGATATTGATTTGAAAGTGAGTGGGACAATGCTCGAACCCATAGTACAGGGGAGGGCTGATATATTTGATGCGAGTTATGACATGATTGATCTCGGTATTGGGATCTCAGATATTAACCTGATGGGTACCAACCTTTCAGAAAATAAGTATGAAATAACTGGTCGATTACAGTCCGGGGAGGGAATGATTCAGGCACGTGCCAATATTACTCAGATAACTGATCAAGGCCTGGAGATTCGTGCCGATCTCACTGGAGAAAATTTTGAACTGTTAAATCTGCCTGAGGTTTGGGCTGTGGTTAGCCCTGATATACACTCCATATTGACCTTGAATGATCAGTATTATAATGGTGAGGTGTCTGTCATATCAGGGATAATTGATCTGGATGAAGCAGCCGCAACTTCGACACTATCAGCAGATGAAATTGTGGATGGAAAAAAGACAAATGATAAGGTGAATCCAGTAAACCAACACATTAATGTCAAAGTGATGCTGGGTGATAATATTGAGATAAAGGGGATGGGAATATCTGGGAAATTAAGCGGTAACCTTAACCTGTCAAATATCAATACTAATAATATCCTGGTGGCTGATGGGGAGATTGTCATTAACAATGGTCGATACGCAGCGTACGGTCAGGAACTCTCCATAGATGAAGGTCGAATTATATACAATAAGGTATCACTGAATAATCCCACTTTGTCATTGACAACGACACGTATAGTAGACGATATCACCGTTGGTTTAAGGGTTAGAGGTTACCTGTCGTCTCTTGATATCACACTGTTCTCATCATCTAACCTGCCACAGGAGGAGATCCTTTCATATATTGTATTTGGTCGACCGCTTAATTCACTGACTTCTGGGGAAGGTCAGGACCTGATTGGTGCTGCAACGGCATTGGGAATTCGAAAAAGTGGCTTTCTTACAGACAAGCTGGCCACAATGTTTGGATTGGATCAACTGGCACTAAGTGGATCCACAACCCAGAATGCTTCTATCGTAGTGGGTAAATACATCAATCCTAAACTGTATTTAAGTTATGGTCTGGGTATCATTGACAAAATCAGTACCGCGAAACTTAATTATAAATTATCAAATAAATTTTCACTTGAGGCAGAAAGAAGTCTGGAAACAGGGGTCGATATTTTTTATAACCTCGAAAGGTAATTACGAGTATTATATTGGGACTTTGATACTGGTTCGCACACGTCAAATCAATCAATCTGGATTTCTGGTTTAAGCCGGATATACGAATATGCACCAAATCGCACTGGACTTACTAATCTTACTTACCGGAATATGGGTGGTCGCTGTCACTCTGCGTCCACTGGGCTTACCGACGGTAATGGGTGAGCTAATCGTGGGTGTTCTGCTAGGTCCTGCTGTGTTTGGTTTTATTACGCCCAATGATGCTATCCAGTTATTGGCAGAACTGGGGATATTCTTTCTGATGTTTCATGCAGGCATCGAAACTCAACCGCTAGAATTTTATGATTCATTAAAACGTTCTTTTGGTGTTGCTGTTGCAGGTGCGATTGGGCCCTTTGTGGTCAGTTTTGGTGTTGCTATTTTGTTTGGAATGGAAGTTACCGGGGCAATATTTATTGGCTTAACGATGTCCGCCACAGCAGTAGTTATTACCCTGAAAAGTTTGAAGGACCTGGGCCTGGCAAATACCAGGATTGCGAGAATATTTCTTGCAAGTTGTGTCATTGATAATCTGATTACGCTGATATTTTTTGGTCTTATCATTGGCGTATTGACTGATGGCACATTCGAACCTGTGAGTATTATTATCAGCCTCGCAAAAGTAACAGGTTTTTTTATGGTTGCTCTATTTCTTGGCCGCTGGATATATCCTCGCCTAACGATGCCCTTCAGATCTCAAGGAGGAAAAGGTTTCACCTTTGTTTTACTGGTGGCATTTGCTTTTGGTTTGTTTGCTGAAGCGATCGGCTTGCACATGATTATCGGTGCATACCTTGCGGGCCTTTTCTTTGAAGAAAAGGTAGCGCACCCCAACCTGGTTAGAATCGTTAAGGACAGGACTTATGGTATTGCTTATTCCTTCCTGTGACCAATATTTTTTATCTCCTTGGGTTTTTCAATCACGTTTGACTTTACCCTCTCAGGCGTCGCATTTATTATGTTACTGACCACTACAGTGATAGTAGGTCAGATCATCAGTGCCGGGGGGATGGCCTTACGGATAGGATTACCATTTCGAGAGGCACTCACTATTGGTGTTGGTTTATGTGGACGTGCAGAGATGGCGTTTATTATCGCTTCCTTGGCATTAGCCCAGGGTGCAATTGACCAAACTACCTTTTCTGCATTGATAGTGACGGCATTTGTATTAAACCTTTTTACACCGCTAGGCCTGAAGGGGTGCGCGATTTTACTCGAGGGTAAGGCAGTCAGGGATGCGAATGCCACGAAAGGATTATTACAGCTTGATACGTTTGAGAGCCCTTTAATTGATAATTATCATGAGGGAGAGTTATTAAAAAAGCTACCCATAGTTGATGATACGGTTGTCATTTTTGGTTATGGTCCAGAAGTCGATTCGTTTATTAATGAACTGGAAAGTAGAAAAATACCTCTGGTGATCGTAGTGGATGAGGAAGACCTGGCGCGCAAATTGAGTAGTCGAAACTATCATGTAGTGCATGCCTCTTTATCAGATGATGAAGATCTGGACTTGTCTGGTGTTATCTCGGCTAGGGCAATTGTTGCCAACGGCAGGGACGAGGATGATGCAACGCTTGCGATGCGTGCCCGTGAACTGGGTTTTACTGGTCCTTTGATTGCATTAATTGATAATCCAAATCGCAGGGCCCCGATGCAACTTGCCGGAGCAACCACAGCATTTACTCCCAATCATGTGTTATCTGCTGTTGCAGCCGTGAGAGCGAGTGACAAAATAGGACCAAGGATTACAGGTGTCCAACCATTAAAACATCATATGGAGATTGCTGAGATCCGTATACATGAAAACAGTCCATTGATAAACAAGACAGCTGCTGACCCAATTTGGCTCAAGACTGGAGCACATATCGTCGCACAGTGGGTGAATAATGCCTTACTGCCTGGTCCAACAAAGGATGAAAAATTACAAACGGGTATGATACTTGTGGCTGCAGGAACACCAGAGAGTATCAAGCGTATCAGTGAGATTTCTCATCCCATCACCAAGCAAGGCCCCATTGTTGTTGTAGGCTATGATGATGTTGGTAACAAACTTGTGGAGATGCTACGGGCAGCTGGCGAGTCTGTTTGTGTTATCGACACCGTGGAGAAACCAGGTGTCGATGTAGTGGGGGATATACTAGATAAATATGTTTATGACCACGCAGAATTATTAGTTTCTCGAGTAATGATACTGGCATGTGAAAATGACAATACAACATTGTTAGCAAGCACCGTAGCCAGGAATTATGCACCCGATGTGCCAATTATTGCATGTACCCAGTTGGAAGAGAGTGTAGGGCGGATTCAGCAGGCTGGAGCGGATTTTGCCGTATCAGTTAGTGAAGTATCAGGTCAACTATTGTCGCATCATATTCTTGGCGACATGGTGTCACAACAATCGCATGTCAAGCTTGTCAAGTTATCAGCAGGGATTTTGGAAGGTAGCCACCCTGTGCAAAATAAAATTCTGGAACGTGCGAGGTGTACTATCATTGGCATTTTGCGAAATGACGAAATTATTAGCAATTTTTCTGAAACATTCAGAATTGAAATGACTGATGAGGTTTATGTGTGTGGTGTCGCCAGTTCTTTTCAGCAACTCTACAAAGATTTGAGTGTAAATTAAAAAAACCTTAAAGCTTTAGTACTTTAACTAGCCAGTTTGATATATCTGTAATCTCTTGTGGTCCAACACCATGCTGTATGGGATAGGTCTGGTATTGCGGATGGTATCCCATTTTTTCAATCAACTCGACAGCCTTTTTCCCCAGTGTTTCCGGGACTACAATGTCATAAGTGCCATGACAAATAAGTATAGGAAGCTTTAAGTTTGCCTTATGAGGTTTAATTGTCTCATAGGTTGCGAAATAGGTAGATAAGGTCATTAAGCCAGCAAGTGTTTGCGGATAGGTCAGAGCAACCTGATAAGCCACTGCGCCGCCTTGTGAAAATCCTGCTATAACTATCTTGTCAGATTGAATTCCACGGTCAATTTCACGTTGTATTAATTTATTGATTTCTTCTGAAGACCGCATTATTTGATCATGATCAATATGTCTATCCATGGTCATATCGATAATGTCATACCAGGCAGGCATGACCATGCCACCGTTAATTGTGACAGGGATAGATGGTGCATGTGGGAATATAAATCGAACACCCGCTGAATCAGGTAGTCCCAGTTCTGGGACGATGGGTTCGAAATCATGACCATTTGCACCCAGGCCATGTAGCCATATAACACTGGAGTCAATGTTTTGGGATGTTTCAACTTCTACAACGGGTAAATATTCCATATTCATTAATAATTTATTGGTTAATCGATGCTACACTTTGATAACAGTATGAACGATAACATACACGATAGCACACAGGAAACCAGCCCGGTATTTCGTACTCTTGGTCTGACCAAGATTTATGAAATGGGCGAGGTAAAAGTTCATGCACTACGCGGTATTGATTCTGAATTATATGCGGGTGAATTAGTTGTACTGTTAGGCGCATCGGGTAGCGGAAAGTCCACCTATATGAATATTCTAGGGGGGCTGGATCGGCCTAGCAGCGGTGAAGTGTATTATGGGGATCAGGACCTTACCCATGCTACTGAATCTGAACTAACAGAATACCGTAGGCAGCACGTAGGATTCGTGTTCCAGTTTTATAATCTCATTCCTAGCCTTACCGCCATAGAAAATATCTCCATTGTGACTGAAATTTCAGAAAATCCAATGCACCCACAAGAGGCATTGGAACTGGTTGGCCTTGCTGATCGTATGGATCATTTTCCTTCTGAGTTATCAGGTGGTGAACAACAAAGGGTGGCAATCGCCCGGGCAATTGCAAAAAAACCCACAGTTCTATTGTGTGATGAGCCAACAGGCGCCCTGGATTCTGAAACGGGTTGTCTCGTTTTGTCAGCAATAGAGCAGATCAATAAAGAGTTGAACACTACCACGGCTGTTATTACTCATAACATTTCGATCGGCAATATGGCAGATCGTGTTATTCATCTTGCTGATGGCCAAATATCCAATGTCGAAGAGAATCCAGACAAGATCCATGCAAAGGACATTACATGGTGAACCAGTGAAAACAATCAACCGTAAACTTTTTCGCGACCTTCAGGGTACGTGGGGGCAGGCATTGGCAATCATCATGGTTATCGCTGCTGGGACATCAACGTTTATCATGTCCATCACTACCTATGACGCTCTGGTCAATACTCGTGATGCCTATTATAGAGATTATCGATTTGAAGATGTGTTTGCTTCTTTAAATCGTGCCCCTGAAAGTCTGCTAGAAGTCATTCAATCCATTGATGGTGTCGATAAAGTAGAATCGCGCGTGATTGCATCCGCAAAACTGACTGTAGAAGATTTCTCTGAGCCAATTTTAGGACAGGTCGTATCAATACCCGATATTGGTGAGCCGAGTGTAAATCGCTTATACCTGTTACAAGGCAGGTTTCCGGACTCGGTCAGAGATGATGAAGTAATTTTAAATGAGGTATTTGCAAACGCACATCAGTTAGTCCCAGGTGATTCTTTAGAGATGATTATCAAGGGACGACTGGAAACACTGCGTGTTGTCGGAATAGCATTATCTCCAGAATATATATACCAGGTCGCCCCTGGCGCAATAATGCCAGATTTTAAGCGATTTGGTGTGATGTGGATGTCACGGGATGCGGTAGGTAAGGCCTTTGATATGGATAATGCCTTTAATAATATCGCATTAACTTTACAGTCTGGTATTAATGCCAAAGATGTAATCGTAGAACTGGACTTAATTCTAGAGCCGTATGGTGGACGTGATGCCCAGGAGAGGGAATGGCAGATCTCTCACCGGATTTTCAAGAGTGATATAGATCAGTTGGAACAAATGGCAGGAATGTTTTCATCAATATTTTTAGGCGTAGCTGCATTTCTTCTTAATATTGTTGTTTCACGTTTAATCAATACCCAACGGGAAATTATTGCGGCACTTAAGGCATTTGGATACAGCAATTTCGATATTGGATTACACTATTTGGGGTATGTGGGAATCATCGTTACGATTGGTCTAATGACAGGATTGGCAGCTGGAATCTGGTTAGGTCAGGCCTTGAGTGGTCTCTATATGGAATTTTATCGCTTACCCTATATGGAATTCGAACTCAGGTTGAGTATTCTCACCATTGCCGTTCTGATAACATTCATCGCTGCATCAGTTGGCACATTGTTTGCGGTAAACCGGGCTGTCAAATTACCACCGGCTCAGGCTATGCAACCAGAACCACCGGCAAAATTTCGTAAATCTATGTTTGAAAAGTTAGCTTTGTTTCAATCATTGCCTCAAATGTCCAGAATGATAATAAGGCATCTATCACGAAAGCCCGTAAAGGCATCTTTGTCTATTGCAGGCATCGCCCTGGCATGCGCCATTTTAGTTGTGGGAACATTTTTTCGCGACGCGCTGGAATTCTTGATTGATATAGAATTTGGCTTGGCACAAAGAGAAGATATGACCGTGGTTTTTACCGAACCAAGTTCAAGAAATGCGTACTATAATTTGATGAATATGGATGGTGTGCTTTATGGTGAAATATTTCGTTCCGTGCCAGTGCGGCTGGTTAACAGTCACAAAACATACCTGACCAGTATAAATGGATTTCAACAAGAACAGGACCTTCATCGACAGCTGAATACGCAACACCAGGCGATTAAAATTCCTGAACAAGGAATATTATTGACTGATTATCTGGGTGAAATACTGGGCGTGAATGTTGGTGACGAGATTGAATTGGAAATACTTGAAGGCAGAAGGCCGGTAGAAAAATTAAGAGTTGCAGGCCTGGTTAATCAATATTTTGGTATTGGTGCATACATGAATATCAATAGTTTAAATCGTATGATGCGCGAAGATGATTTGATATCAGGTGTATACCTTAAGATTGATTCTGACTATGAGCAACAGATTTATGATGAGCTAAAAGATATGACGCGTGTCGCCAATTATGAGTCAAATCGACATATTGTTCAGGCTTTTAATGATACCTCAGCTGAAATGGTATATATATTTGTTGGGTTTATCTTTTCACTCGCTGTAATAATCACATTTGGCGTTGTATACAACACAGCCAGAATCGCGCTGTCTGAACGTAGTCGTGATTTGGCCAGCCTCAGGGTACTTGGCTTTACTCGTGGTGAGATATCTTTTATTTTACTGGGAGAGTTGGTGGTGTTGACGCTAATAGCAATTCCTGTGGGCATGCTTATTGGCAGGATATTATCCTGGTATATGATTCAGGAAATTCCGAAGGAGATATTCAGGTTGCCATTGATCATTGAATATTCAACCTATGCCATATCGGCGACCGTTGTCATTATAGCTTCAATATTATCTGGGCTTGTGGTGAGAAACAGGCTTGATCATCTGGATTTAATTAGTGTATTAAAGACTCGGGAATAATTATGTATTTAATTAAAAAACATCCTGTAATGGTATCTGTTGGTGTAGTAATTATCATCATCATAGGCATTGGTTTTATACCACGTCCGGTATTGGTTGATACGGTGGTTGCTAACAGGGGACCACTAGTTGTGACAATAGAAGAAGAAGGGAAAACGCGGATTATCGATCACTACGTTTTATCCGCACCGGTAGATGGTTATGCCCGGCGTATCGACATGGACGTAGGAGATTCAGCCACCATGGGTCAGGAAATTATCAGCCTGGAGCCATTACGTTCAAATGTACTCGATCCACGAAGTCGTGCTGAAGCTCAAGCTATGGTATCTGCATCCATTGCAGCCTTGAATGCTGCAGAAAGAGAAGTACGTGCTGCTGAGGCTGATGCGCAATATGCAAAAGATGAGGCGGATAGATTAAGACGCCTGTTTGACACGGGTGCGATTCCTCTGGATCGCTTACAACAAAGTGAAGCGGCTGCCAGGCGGACTGCTGCCAGGCTAGAGTCAGCCAGGTATTCGGTGCAAATTGCTGAATACGAACAGATTTCGGCAGAAGCTGCACTGAAATATTCAGCCGGTGAAACTGAAGGTGATAATAATGAAACGGTCTACATTAAGGCGCCGGTCAGTGGGCAGGTTTTGAAAATTCATCATGAAAGTGAGGGAGTAGTTTATAAAGGAGAACCATTAATTGATATAGGTGATCCTTTGTCTCTTGAAATCGTCGTCGAGGTATTGTCTCGTGATGCTGTTAGAATTAGCCCAGGAACAAAAGTATTATTATCACGTTGGGGGGGGGGAGATACTCTGGATGGTATCGTTCGCACAGTTGAACCAGTTGGATTTACCAAAGTTTCAGCTCTTGGGGTAGAAGAACAACGTGTATTTGTGATCGTTGATATTACGACACCAAAAGATAGATGGATGCGTTTGGGTGACGGGTATCGTATTGAAACTGCATTTGTTTTATGGGAAGAAGACAATGTCTTACAAGTCCCCTCCAGCGCATTGTTTCGTATCGATGGTGAATGGGCACTGTACACCATGATTGATAATGTAGCTGAATTAAAAATGATAGAACCTGGACAAAGAAGTGGCTTAATGACGCAGGTAATTTCAGGAATAAATGAGGGAGATAGTATTATCAATCACCCCGGCGACAATCTGGATGATGGAAGCCGGGTCCGTTCACGTTAATATTTTCTCGCAGGATTACTGAAGCACAGAAAATTGGAGTATGATTTAAAAGTATTATGAGCAACACTCCAATATATCTTAAAACTCATCTGCGAAACTTTGTCGTACTAGTCGCATTGTCTGTCATAGCATTATCAGTCTATTCTCAGGGTTATCGAGGAAGTTCATATGGCCGATATGTTATCCCACAAAATGCCCCACCAAAGACTGAACTCGTTGTTGCCCGTTGGCGTTTTGGAACCAATGGCTGGATGGGACATCGTGGCTGGTCACATAATTATCCTGAGTCAGATGAAAATCTGAACGAATTTATTCGTCGATCTACAGGTGTTAATGTTGATGTGCTTTCATATCAGATTGTTGATCTGAGTAGCGATAGTATTTTTGATTATCCGTTTGCTTACGTTTCAGAACCCGGTGAAATGGAACTGAGCTTGCTGGAAGTCAGAAACTTGCGGGAATACATTGCACGAGGTGGATTTGTGCTTATGGATGATTTTGATGGACCAGCTCAAATTAGTAATATGAAATCCCAGGTGAGAAGGGCATTCCCTGATCGAAATTTTATTTCACTGGATACCTCGCATCCATTATTTAAGGTTCATTTTAGCCTGGAAGACTTAAATGGGATGGCACCTTATGTTCCTGGGGGTGACATCAGTTATCATGGTATAATCAACGACGAAGGTAATGTTGGTATTGCTGCCGGATATAATAATGATTTGGCAAATTTCTGGGAATGGTATTATCAGGGCTGGATGCCATTGAAACCATCTACTGACGCATTCCGTTTAGGGGTTAATGCAGTAATATATTCAATGACACACTAATATTCTGGTTCTAAAGTACTACAGAATTATAATTAAGCTTTTACGTGAGTTACAGGTGTAACTTTAATCGTAATTTAATATAATATTCTCCTGGTATGTGTGTAAATTGCTTACGGGATGTATACTTTTATTTCCTACCTACGTTAGATAATAATTGAATCATTCGAATTACATTTATTTATTTTAGATTTCCTTCAACAATTTACATTAAATTTTAACTCTGCCTGATCCATCTGGGAGAAATAGGGTGCTGAAAACAATATTTGGACAATTTTTAAAAATTCTGACTTTAGCGGGGTTGGTGTTTATTCCTCTACAGTTACAAGCAGTTATTGTCCTGGTTGAGACACCTTTAGGTAGCTTCCAGATAGACTTGCTGGAAGACGAAGCTCCAAACACAGTCGATAATTTCGTCAGTTATATTAATGATGATAGTTTCGTGAATTCATTTTTTCATCGTAGCTCTACTGGATTCGTCATTCAGGGAGGCTCATATACCCTGGTTGATGAAACATTGGTTGAAATAGCAGAAAATCTTCCCGTCGTAAACGAATTTGGTCGTTCAAATATTCGCGGTACAGTCGCCATGGCAAAACGAGGTGGCGACCCCAATAGTGCAACCAGTTCCTGGTTTGTTAATGTCGCTGACAATTCTGCAAACCTGGATAACCAGAACGGTGGGTTTACTGTTTTTGGCGTAGTGTTGGGAGACGGTATGGACATAGTCGATGCCATACATGCATTAACTGTATTTGATGCAACAGAAACATCGAGTGGTGATTTTTCCGAGCTTCCCTTAATAGATTATCCTGGGGTTGGCGTGATTACAGAAGATCATCTGGTCTTTACCCAAATAACTTTGCCTGATGATATAAATGAAATTACCGACCTGTCTATTACCAATTCAGTTGATATCACAAATCCAGCACCAGCAAATTCTGTCACATTTACGGTGACTGTTTCTAATGACGGTAGTGATGATGCAAATGATATTGAAATACTAGAAGCGCTACCCGAAGGGATGGAAGTGCCTACCGGGATGGTGCCGGTTGTCAGCTTAGGTAGTTATGATGTCGATACGGGCATCTGGACAATTGATACATTAACAACTGGATCTAGTGCGACTTTAAATCTACCCGCAATACCATCGCAATTTACCAATCCTGAATGTTTCTTTAATCAGGCGAAATTATCTGATTTTGCTGGATTGGATACTGATAGCGAAAACAATAGTAGTTCATCGACGGTTTTTGTAGGTGGGTTGACTACCTGTTCTGATTTAACACTTGCAGTTTCAACGGACGTGTTTTTTGAAGCGCAATGTAGAACTAACTTTTTAGATGCGTTTGATTTTCTTGTAAGTGTCACCAATAACGGACCGGATCTTGCGGAAAATGTCATGGCAACAATCACGGGTAGTCTAGGCGATACTGCGCAGGATGATATTGTGATTGATTTTGGTGATATAGCGGCTGGAGATACAGAGACTTTCCTGAGAAGCTGGAATTTGGCATGTGCGCGTGCAGACGCGGTGGCAACTTATTCCATTTTAGCGACAACGGATTCCACAGCATCTACAGATAGTCTTATTTCGGTTGAAGGTGAGGATGACGTCCCCGATAATCCGCCAGCAGTTGATCCAGTAGTTACCCCAACTCCCACCCCAACCAACACCGGTGGTGGAGGTGGATGCTTTATCGCCACGGCGGCCTATGGATCGTATATGCATCCTTATGTTAAGGAATTGAGGGGATTTCGTGATAATGTCCTGCTACATAGCGATATGGGTCAAAGGTTTGTGGCCTTGTATTATAGATATTCTCCACCTATTGCCGATGTAATTGCAGAGAATGTTGTACTACGGACCATGACACGAATGTTATTAACGCCAGTTGTGTATGCGGTTGTTTACCCGTTAATGGCAATATTTTTTGCACTGATAGTAATTTCAGCCCTTGTATTTAGACGTAATTATATTTATCAGGAAAAAAATTAAACCAGGTATCTAAGCAGTTTAGCGTCTACTCATAGATTTCGTCCGATAGCCTATGAATCGGCCGAATACACATTGGTGGTGTCTTCTTAAACCCTGCTTCACTGAGATATTATTTTTGGCTTACTGTTGTATATCGTAATGTCTGTGCGAGGTATTCAAACCGCATTCGTTGCCACGACATGATATTACAGGACTGAAAAGTCAGCGAAAAATAGATATATTAAAAGTACGAAAATAATCAGTACAATTCCCGCCTGTTTTACCCTTGGCCAAGGCGTCATATCAACCGCATTCTCGATATCTTTTCCTGGTTCATCAGTCATAGGTTTAAGTTGACCAAATACCAGTAATATCGATACCAGTAACACAAAGACCAGCCCCAGGAAATGAAATTCATGAATTGCCTCAACTATTTCGGTAAATGGACTAATGAAGTATCCACAGCCAATGATAGTAATGCCTGTTATTAGCGCAATTTTTGCTGCAATTGGTGGGACCTTTTTAAATAACATGCCGCATATCACAACAGAAAAGATGGGGATAAAGTATAGGCCATTCATTTTTTGCAGGTAGGCAAAAATGCTTTCGTGCTGCATCAATAGAGGAGCAGTTGTCATGGAAAAAATTGCAAGCAGCCAACCAAAAATTTTTCCGCTTCTTACTACTTGTTCATTCGTTGCATCCTTATTGATCATTTTTTTATATAAGCCCAGGCTGAAGAGGGTGCAAGTACTGTTCAGCGCCGAGTTAAAACTGGATAAAATCGCCCCCATCATGACGGCTGCAAAAAAACCTGCAAGGCTTGCGGGTAAAACTTTATTGACCAGCATGCCATAGGCCTGGTCAGCATGTTCATTACCTAACTCGGGAAACAGGGAAAAAGCGACTATCCCAGGTAGTACTAGATACAGCGGACCAAATAATTTGAGGATTGCAGTGGTGATGACACCTTTTTGTCCCTCTGCTAATGATTTTGCGCCAAATGTCCTTTGTATGATTTGCTGGTTGGATGTCCAATAGAAAAAATGTAGTAGCAGTACGCCACTGAACAATGTACTAAATGGAACTGAATTGTCATTGCTGCCTATGGAGTTCAGTCGTTCCGGCGTGTTTTCTGAAAGTGCTTGAATTCCAGCAAGTAAATTGCCTTCACCAAGGGTGGTAAGACTAAACCAGGCAATTAATAAACCACCAATTAATAGTCCTATGCCATTAATCGTGTCAGAGACAGCTACGGTTCTTAAACCTCCAAACAGCGCATAGAGTGATCCAATAATACCTACCATCCATACCACCAACCATAGTAGTGTGGCTCTGGATTCTATCCCTAGAATTTCTGGTAAATCCAGTATTCCCATCAGGCCGGTGGCACCGGTATATAAAATTATAGGTAGTAAAATTAATGCATACGCGGATAGGAAAATTATATTTGTGATGACTTGTGTCTGATGGTCATACCTGATTTCCAGGTATTCAGGAACGGTAGTCACGCCATATTTAAGAAACCGCGGAAGGAAAAACAGGGCCATAGCGACCAATGCAATGACAGCAATTACTTCCCAGGCCATTACCGACAGACCATCAATATAGGCTGCGCCGTTTAGACCAACCATCTGTTCAGTTGAGAGGTTGGTTAGTAGTAAAGAACCCGCTATGAGAGGCCATGATAGGGTCCTGCCAGCCAGGAAGTACCCCGTAATTGTTTTATGATCGTCTTTTCTTGTAAAGGCAATAGTTATAACAGCGACGAGTGTCGTGAAAATAATAAAAGAGATGATGGTCATTTTTACCTCAACAAAAATACTGAATTAATCTGTTTGGAGTCAGTTATTATTGAAATTAGTTGTAGGATAATACCTTAAGAAGCCAGAAATTTATATTAAAGAGGTCCTTATGCTCAGAGTATTGTTTATTAGTGCAGTATTAATTATGAATCCGTTAATAGCTTATCCAGATCCAAAAGAGGATGCGCTTGAAGTATTGAATCAATGGACTAGGGCATTTGCTGAAGCTGATGTAGATGGGATCATTCATTTGTATTCAAGTGATGCCCTGTTTCTTGGCACAGGAAGTAAATTGGTGGTGACGCAAACTAAAGAAATTCGAGAATATTTTGAAAGAGCATTGTTAAATGATCAGCCGAGAACGGCGACCATAAATAATTACTCAGTCCTGGAATTATCGGATACAGTCGTCGTTTTTTCAGGTCTCGATACTATTACTGGTGTACGAAGTGGAAATCGAACCATCTCTAATGGCCGAGTTACTATCGTGGTAGCAATGCGCGATGGTGAATGGAAAATAGTCCAGTTCCACCGATCACAGTTACCTGAGTGATTCGTCCAGATAACCTGAAAATTCGGGTAAGGTTTGAATCGTCACAGTAGGCTTGTAATCCCAGGGGTCAAAGATCATATTTTTTGACCGTCTTAACCAAGCAGCCTTTATCCCTGTATTTAATGCGCCGATAATATCAAATGGATTGCCTGATATTAGCCAGCTATGACTGATATCAGCCCCGGATTTTTCAAGAAAGTAATGATATACATCTGGATTGGGTTTAAATGACTTCAAGTCATCAACACTGATAATACCGTCAAAATAGTCACGTAGACCGGCTGATGTTAATACGGCATCAACCGAAACGGGGTCCCCATTCGAAAACGCGTACATATTATGACCAGACGCTCGAAGGCTAGTTAAAGCTTCAATGACATCAGAAAATGCTGGAAGGTCATTATATTGTTTTAGTAAATCCTCTTTTTGTTTTGGGGAGAGGTCAACATCAAAATATTCGCAGGTATAATCCAGTGCTTGTTGGGTACAGACTGAAAATTTTACGTAATTTTTCATTAATCCACGTCGGAAGGAATACTCCAATTGTTTATTACGCCAGGTGTTGGAAAAATCAACTGACAGATTGCCCACATGTCTGGTTAATTTCTCGACAACTCCATTGGTATCGATCAAAGTGCCATAAACATCAAAAGCCAGAGTATTTACCATTATTTTTTATCTACATCTTTTGAAGATGCAAAATCTGTTATTTTCCCAACGGTTGAATATTGTTTTCTTGGGTTAATTATTGAAGGGCGGGATATTAATAAATTATTAGGGTAAATTATATATTCCCGTTCATCCGTAATTAGTCGTGTGTTGAACATGTTAATCTCAGCAATATACCCTTCAATATAATTATCAATATCTATAATACGGATAAAGTTGCCGCGCCTGAATGTTGGATGTATCAGGATAATAAAAAATGCTGTGACATTGCTTAGTATTGACCAATTAGCAAATAAGGCAACACCGGTTAGGGTTAATATACCTGTCGATAGTAATAGCAGATTTCGGAAATCAAAACCCCATATCAAAAGTAAGACTGGTATTGAAAATATAATCAGGATGATATTCGCATAATGGCTGGCAGATTTTATCAGTTCCTCTTTAAACCTGCTTGT
The DNA here is from genome assembly GCA_943788815.1 of uncultured Gammaproteobacteria bacterium. Taxonomy (GTDB): domain Bacteria; phylum Pseudomonadota; class Gammaproteobacteria; order Eutrophobiales; family Eutrophobiaceae; genus Eutrophobius. The sequence goes on along the minus strand of CALSRS010000001.1, from coordinate 553,382 downwards.
TTCAATAGATTCTTTTATTTTAGGCCTTGTAAATCTGCTGATCAGATAGATACACAAGATAACTAAGAGCGTTAAAAATACGTTTAGTGAAAATGTATTATAAAATTCAATAATGCTATGCATTAATTCGTTTAGATTCAAACTCAAAGACCTCTACTATAAAAATAGTATTTTTAGACAAACTGGCATATGAAATCCTACTTAATCAGGATATTTTATAGTTATTGCAATTTTGTACCTAATTTAATCTGCAGCAAAACAATAAAAACGACCAGCGCCCCCGGTTTCCCTGAAATTTTCCAGTGAACAGCCGCGCGTTGAGTGGGAAGAATTCCATGATGTATTCCAACCGCTCTGGCGGTCATGATGACCTATCATGGCATTACCGTCAGGGCCACCATAAGTCCAGTTATTACATGTAAGATTGTGTCCTGCCGATGCGGTACCGGGAGGGAACGCCCGACCATGTGAATCAGAACCTGTAATGATGTCATGTTCATTTCCAGTGCCTTCTGGTCTGACACGGCCATTTACCAGGTCACCTTTTTCGGTTATGGCCGTATCACGATAAAGTAAATTACTGTCTCTTTGTATATCACCGTGTAAATCTGCCAGGCTGGCGGCTATCATAGTACCTTTAGCGTTATGCCATGGTCCGTTACCTATCCTGTCGCGAGCATTGATTGCTGGCTGGGTTTGTGTTCCGTGAGTACTCAGGTAGGCCCGCCAGATATTAGCTCCTGCGCCAACTGCCGTTGCCAATTTTTGACAAATGGCATCAGCACCTTCAAGTCCTCCTATATCCCCGCTTTGTGTTGTACTTGTAACAAAGAACGTCATTTGTGGTTCTGAAGTCTGTTGTGCTATGACAATGTTACTGGCTAAGCTTAGCCACAATAAAAGGACTTTATAGGCATAAAAATATTTCATTTCGTATCTCCAGCTTGATAATAAAATTATTGGCATTAGTATCGGCCCGACTATTCATTATAAGTATTTGGAGCCATAGTATCGATCTATTTGTTAATCATCCTTTTTAATGAAATACACCTATTAATTTGTTACAGGATTTATATATGGTATTTCTTGCATATTAGTTACATGTAATAAAGAGCTAATATGCTGTGCTTATGTATAAAAATAACTTTGATTTAATAATCAGCAGATGGTTGTTCTTGTATCAGGGCAGGCAAACATTTTACACTGAGTCTGAATAATATTTTAAACCCCAATTAACGTTAAAGTTGTCTGAGCTATGTTGCAGATTGATAATCAGATTAAGATTAAAGATTCCGAAGTTGAGATTTTGGCAATCAGGTCGCAGGGGCCAGGCGGTCAGAATGTCAATAAGGTGGCAAGTGCGATACACCTACGGTTTTGCATTCATAATTCCTCATTGCCCGATCCTATTAAGCAGCGTTTGCTGGAGTTAAATGATTATCGTGTTTCACGAGCAGGAATTATCATCATTAAAGCTCAGCGATACCGGACAAAAGAAAGAAACCTTGAAGATGCCTTTAACAGATTGCGAACCTTGATACTGTCTGCAAAGCAGGTAAAACGAAAACGTATCAAAACATTACCCACAAAAAATATGAAACTAAAGCGTCGTGAAGATAAAAAAAGAAAAAGTAAAACAAAGCGTCTACGAACTAAAGTTGATATGAATGATTAAACCTTATGCCCAAACATGTGACAGGAACAAGGATCCTATACTGTCCGTTCTGAAGAATTTATTAAAGGAACCAGGAACAGTATTGGAAATTGGAAGTGGAACCGCTCAGCACGCGGTCTATTTTGCTGAACATTTACCTCATTTGAAGTGGAAATGTACAGATCTAAAGGAAAACTTGCCTGGTATGGAACAATGGGTGCGAGAAGCTGGATTACCCAACCTCGCATTGCCATTTGAACTGGATGTATCATCTGTCGAATGGGAGGTATTGGAATTTGATTTTGTATTTTCAGCCAATGCCATCCATATCATGAGTTGGAAGTATGTTGAAGAATTTATAAAAGGGGCAGGGCGTACGCTTTCTACTAATGGCTTATTAATCTTATATGGCCCATTTAAATATAAAGGTGAGTACACCAGTGAGAGTAATGAAACATTTGATATCTGGTTAAAGGATCGTGACCCACTTAGCGGAATACGAAATTATGAAGACCTTGAGCAATTGGCAAATTCAGTTGGCTTGAAGTTTTCTGGAAATTTTACCATGCCAGCTAATAATGAAATTCTTTGCTGGGAAAAGCAGTGATATACAAATGATAAATAGTTCCATCCGTATCAGGAAAGCCAATATTTCAGATTGTTCTCATATCGTCAGTCTCTATAGTATTGCATCAGATGGAATTGCAAATTACGTGTGGTCTACGATGGCAGCGCCCGGTGAAAATCCTGAAGAAGTCGGGCTGCGTCGTTACCAAAGAGAAGATATTCTCTATAGTTATCTAAACTGTATTATTGCTGAAGCTGATAATCAGGTCATCGGGATGATGCTGTCCTATCCCATGCATATTGGTAGTGATCTGGATTTTGATGCATGTGACCCCGTGTTGTTGCCGTATGCCAGACTGGAGGAAGATAACAGCTACTATATCTCTGCTATGGCGATGTATCCTGACTTTCGAGGCATGGGTATCGGGAAAGAATTTCTCAACATCGCTGAAGAAAAGGCAATACAACAGGGATACTCTAAGCTCAGCCTGATAGTCATTGAAGATAACAAGCTTGCCCTGAGTTTATATAAGAAAAAAGGGTATAAAGAAGTAATGCGTGAAAGTATCGTTCCACATCCTTTAATACATTGTCAGGGGGATGCCTTACTCATGGTTAAGGACCTGCTAGTATCATGATGCAGCGGGATGCCAGCCTGCGTCTGCCCACAAGTTACCACTGACTGCAGAGTTCGCGATCATAAAGCAAATTGCCTCAGCAATTTCTTCCGGTCTGATTAGCCTGCCTAACTGGGTATACTGAAGTATATGTTCTTTTATATATTCATCCCCTAATGCTCTAACCATGGGGGTATCAGTGAATCCTGGATGTATTACCCCACACCTTACCCCATGGAATATCGCTTCCTTGCTTAGGGTAGCTGCTGCGCCTTCCAGTCCTGCCTTGGTACTGGCATAAGAAATTTGTCCCTTGTTTCCTTGTGATGAGACAGAACCAATAAAGATTATCGTCCCCTGTACGTGCTCTTCAGGGAGCCACTTTTTCAATCCCTGGTGCGCTCTTAATTCTGCATGGCGGGCAAGCATTTCCATTGCCCAGTAGCTTGGGGCAATAAGATTGACATCAACAACCTTTCTGAAATCATTCTCTGGATAAATTTCAGCTTTTTTTGATTCCTTATTGTAACGGACTGCAAGTGCATCCCGGGTGATCCCGGCACATGGGATGCAAATATTGACTATGCCCGATTCATTGCACAAGGCATCATATACACTAGTCCTGAATTTTCCGTCCGTTGTATCGCCGGTAAATGGACATGCAATATCTTTACCGATTTCATCATTAATTGATTTTGCCTTGTTGTTAACATCATCGCTGATATCGACCATACCCAGTTTGCTGACGCCTAATCGGGCGAGATGTTGACTGACCGCAAGGCCGATTCCACTACTTGCCCCGGTAACTACAGCAATTTTATCCTTAATTTCCATTTGTCCTTTTCCTTTTAGTCTATGATATATTTGGCTAATAAATTACCAAAAAAGGCATATTGTATAATCAATTTGATAATTACTTTGCTTATTTTTATTTGTATATGAATCTCGTGAAACAAAGTCTCTTTTTATTTTTTTTTCTGGTACTCAGTGTCTGGGTACTCTCCGCCAATGGTACGCATTGGCGTGATGCTGATCGTTCTAGCGCAGGACTGGCTCCATTAGCTGAGGATCATCAGGATGCAGTATTGCAAGTTTATTCAGCCAGAACCTTTGGTTGGCGGGGGAACCTTGCTGTACATACCTGGATTAGTATCAAGGAAAAACAGGCGAAAAATTATACGGTACATCATGTGCTGGGTTTTCGTAGTCGCCGTGGACTGCCAGTTGTTGTCTCAGCAATCGATACACCGGATCGCTACTGGTATGGAAATGAACCAGAAATACTGGTGGATTTTCGTGGAGAGGAAGCTGAAATATTAATACCCAAAGTATTTGAAGCAATCAAATCCTATCCGTATTCAGAAAAATATGTCATGTGGCCAGGACCCAATAGTAATACCTTTACAGCCTATGTAGGAAGACAGGTTCCAGAATTAAAACTTGATATGCCTTCAACTGCGATTGGAAAAGATTATCTAGGAGACAGCATAATTGATGCTACGACTGGAGGAAGTGGGTATCAGTTATCATTATTTGGATTACTGGGCATCAGCCTGGCAGCAGAAGAGGGTATGGAAATTAATATACTCGGTCTTAATTTTGGAATTAATCCAGTAAAAATGCAGTTAAAACTGCCCGCAGTGGGGACCATAGGAGATTAACAAGAATTAATTTGGAGTTGCCCAAAATACCAAGCCCGGACTCTATATAGGGGGGGGAGGCGAGTCCGGGCTTATCTTCGTTCATTATCGGGGGGGATAATGTCGAATTGGTAACTTTGTGTAAATGTAAGCAAATATTTACTCGATTTACTTACCTATTTATTCGGTACATTTCACAGAATAATTACACACTCATATGACAGGCCGTAGAAACGTTTGTTCCATTTTTATTACATGAATTTATCCAAAATAAAAATGGCCCGGACGGGAGGAGGATGGGAGCTGTCCGGGCCATTAGAACTACCATAGGGAGTTGATAGTCTATGCTTGAATTCTAGTGAGTGATTATCCAAATAGCTGTGATTTTTATCACAAAAATTAGTTATAAATGCCAGTTTTCTTCTTTTGTGAATTGCGTCACAAGTTTTAGGGTGGGGCGTTTTCTTCGGGTATTTCCTGGTATTCCATACCTTCAGGTAGCAGCAAAGATATGATTATCCAGTCTGATTCAGGTGCAGGGGTATCGGTATCGGTAAAACAATGTAATTTTGATTTTGGATCGATAGTAAACAATGGTATGACCCTTTTAGCGTGTTTTTCGAGGTAATCTGAGAAACTAAATTCTTCTTTTAGCTTGGTTGACTTGATTTCCGCGCCATTGCGCAACCAGTTGGCGATGGCCCCGTAGGTAATCTTGGCGCCAAACAACTGTCTGCCACGATTTCGGATCGATGTTTTATGTATGTCCGGTAGGGTGGATTCACTGGTACTCAGTAATTCATAGACATTATTTGCACCAAATTCCGGGGTATATTTAATACTGGCCAGGGTGTCGGCATTGATTCTGCCAGACATCCCAAGCATGAGCCCAATGCCAGTCAGATCCAGATGAAGTTCAGCATGTTCTGAAACTGGATTGCCATAGAATGTCGAGAGGCCTTCCATTCTGGCCAGCCTTATGTGGTCCCACCGTGTATCTACCAGGGTAACTTTAATTTTCTGGTCATGTAATGCTTTGCCAATATTTCTTGCTACATTACCGCATCCAATTATCAGCGCACCATTAGTATCAGGTTCGCGAACGCCGAGTAATGATGCGACAGTGCGTGATGTCGCACTTTGAAATACCACGGTCCCGATGATGACCATAAAGGTAAGAGGAACCAGTAACTCTGCGCCAGGCACCCCCGCTTCGTGTAATCGAATTGCAAAAATTGACGCAACTGCGGCCGCAACTATGCCACGTGGCCCTATCCAGGCGATCATCAGTTTTTCCCGGATTGAAAGGTCTGAGCCTATGCCTGAAACAAATACCCCCAATGGTCTGGCTATAAACATCATTATTGCCAATACCAGTAAGGCTTGCCATCCCAGAGTCAAAAAATCGTTAAAGTCCACCCTCGCGGCCAGGATAATAAATAATCCGGAACGTAACAGTACACTCAGAGATTCCTTGAATTCCAGAATGTCTTCTATGTCTGTATTGTTCATATTTGCTAAAACAATACCCATGACTGTCACGGCTAGCAGGCCAGATTCGTGCTGGAAATAATCTGATATTGCATAGACGCCCATTACCAGTGTCAGTGTTAATACATTACGAAGGTATTCAGGCACCATGTGTTTTCTTAGGGTCTTGCCCAATATTAGGGCAAATGCAAAGCCTAACAGCGTGCCGAATAGTAATATTGAGCCAAACGTAGTGAATGCCGTTGTATAAGCATCTGTGGTTTCAGATGCAATAATGAAATTAAATACAATCACTGCAAATAAGGCACCCAGGGGGTCGATCACTATTCCTTCCCAACGTAGAACATTACTAATGTTGGCATTGGGTTTTACCGTTCTTAGCATGGGAATGATTACAGTTGGACCGGTAACCGTTACAACAGCACCAAATAAAAGTGCAATATGCCAGTCAACTCGAGCAATATAATAGGTTGCAGCTGCAGTAATAATAAGTGTTATGAGTGCTCCGGTAGTAATCAGGTTTCTGACCATGGAGCGCAGGTTTTTAATTTCTTGCAGTTTTAGTGTTAAGGCACCTTCAAATAATATGACTGCAATCGCAAGCGCAACGAGTGGGAATAATAGCTCGCCAAATAAGATATCCGGATCTAATTGCTGGGTGAAGGGGCCGGCAATGATGCCTGCTAGTAGCAGAAATAATATGGCGGGGAGTTTTACCCAATTTGCAACCAGCTGGCAGATGACCCCCAGTATTCCGATACCTGCCAGAGTTATCAGAATATGTGATTCCATACTTTTTATCTCTGGAACAGGTTTGTTTTTGAAAGACTAATTATTAAATCTTTGGAATAGTAGAGTTGCATTTGTTCCACCAAAGCCAAAACTATTGGACATGGCGACATTGATACCAGCTTGATCAATACGTTCTGTGATGACAGGGACACCTTCCGCTTGGGAATCTAGATTGACAATGTTTGCTGATGCACATAAAAAATCCTGTTCCATCATTAGTAATGTAAAGATAGCCTCATTCACTCCGGCCGCGCCAAGACCGTGTCCCGTTAAAGCCTTGGTTGAATTGACATGTGGCATACGTGAATTATTGAATAACTGTTTTATTGCGGCAAGTTCTCCAGCGTCTCCAGCTGGGGTACTGGTAGCATGGGCATTAATGTAATCAACTTCAACATCTGAAGTCGATTGTGCAATAGTCATACATCGCATTGCACCTTCACCAGATGGTTTTACCATATCTAAACCATCAGAAGTCGCTCCATAACCTATAATTTCTGCGTAAATTTTGGCATTACGGCTTAAAGCGTGCTCCAGTTCTTCCAGGACCAGTATGCCGCCTCCACCTGAGATGACAAATCCGTCCCTGTCTACATCAAATGGACGTGATGCAATTTCTGGCGAATCATTATATTTAGATGAGAGTGCACCCATACTGTCAAATAGTAATGTGCCCGACCAGTGGAGTTCATCACCACCGCCTGCAAATATAATGTCTTGTTTGCCGATTTGAATCGACTCATAGGCATTTCCTATACAGTGAGCGCTGGTCGCACAGGCTGAGCTGATAGAATAATTCATGCCCATTATTTTATATGGGACAGCAAGGCATGCACTGCAGGTACTGGACATTACCCGTGGAACCATCGTTGGCGGTACTTTTCGTGCACCTTTTTCACGCATTATGTCAGCACTAAGTACCATGTTTTCTGTTGATGAGCCGCCACTCCCAGCAATTAACCCAGTTCTAGGGTTAGATACTTGTGTCTCATCAAGGCCAGCATCTTCAATCGCATCTTTCATTGCAAGATAACAGTAGGCTGCTGCGCCACCCATAAAGCGTCGAACCTTTTTATCTATAAGTTCGTCAAGATTCAGATCTATCGGTCCATAAACGTGTGATCTAAAACCTAATTCTGCGTATTCCTCACAAAATTGTATTCCCGTCCGGCTTTCGCGAAGCGAACTAATTACTTCATCTTTGCTTGTGCCGATACTGGATTTTATTCCTAATCCGGTTATAACTACTCTTTTCAAAATTCCCCCAGTATTAAAAGTCATCAGTACGAGTAAATAATCCTACCCGTAAATCTTCTGCTTCGTAAATGACACGTCCGTCAACTTCCATCACTCCGTTGCCCACGCCCATTATAAGTCTGCGTAGGATAACCCGGTTCATGGTAATTTTATATGTGATCATTTTATTTTTTGGTGTCGCCTGTCCTGTAAACTTTACCTTACCTGCACCCAAAGCTCGCCCGCGTCCCGGTGACCCCGTCCATCCAAGGAAAAAACCTATTAGTTGCCACATGGCGTCTAATCCCAGGCAGCCTGGCATAACCGGGTCACCCTTAAAATGACAGTCAAAGAACCAGGTATCAGGTGTGAGATCAAGCTCAGCGATAATAATCCCTTTTCCTGCCTCACCGCCGGTATCATTGATCTTGGTAATTCTGTCAAACATAAGCATGTTTGGAAGAGGTAGTTGCGCGTTTCCTGGGCCAAATAATTGACCATTACCACAGGCAAGTAATTCTTCTTTATTATAACTGTTTTTTTTATTCATAAGCCTAGTAGGGGATTGCCTAATTTTTTCCGCGGGGAATATCATGTAAGATGATATCAACTGCTGGATATATACTAATAATTAAATTTATAGAAAAATTTTATATGGATATCTGGCGTCAAATGGTGGGATATTGTACCTTCACATAAATTCATTTTGCAAAAATATGTATTTTCTCGCTTCACAAGCATAAATATGAATTAAATATACTAATGGATATTCAATGAATACATTAAATGGAACCCATGTCAGGCTGAAGACAGTCGGAGTAAAAGTCGGAAATAGCATTATCGGAGGAGATAATCCTATCGTTGTTCAGTCTATGACCAATACCGATACTGCTGATGCTAAATCTACAGCTACACAAGTAAAGCAACTTGCAGATGCTGGATCTGAACTTGTAAGAATCACCGTTAATACGGAAGAAGCTGCCAGTCAGGTTATGAAAATAAGAGAAATTCTTGATTCAAAAGGCTGTGATGTCCCTTTAATAGGTGATTTTCACTATAACGGTCATTTGTTACTGAGCAAATACCCTGAATGTGCTCAGGCATTAGGGAAATATCGTATAAATCCTGGAAATGTCGGTTTTGGTAAGAAAAAGGATGTTCAGTTCAGCACCATGATCGATAAAGCCATTGAATACGATAAGCCTGTGAGGATAGGTGTGAACTGGGGGAGTCTTGACCAGGAATTACTTACTGGATTAATGGATGAAAATGCCAAAGCGGACAATCCAAAAGATACTGATGAAGTGATGCGAGAAGCATTAATAATTTCGGCATTAAGCAGTGCACAGCGTGCAGAAGAACTGGGTTTGGCAAAAGATCATATTGTATTGTCATGTAAAGTTAGCGGAGTTCAGAAACTTATTAGTGTCTATCGTGACCTGGCAAAACGAAGTGATTACGCTTTACATTTAGGTTTAACTGAAGCTGGTATGGGGTCAAAAGGTATAGTCGCGTCTACTGCTGCAATAGGTGTTCTCCTTCAGGAAGGAATCGGTGACACCATACGAATATCATTAACACCTGAACCTGGTGGCGATCGTTCTAGAGAAGTCATTGTTGCCCAGGAAATCTTACAGACTATGGGCTTGAGATCTTTTACACCACAGGTGACGGCCTGCCCAGGCTGTGGACGAACCACCAGTACCGTTTTTCAGTCACTAGCAGAGAAAATCCAGAGTTATGTCAGAAATCAGATGCCTGTATGGCGTGAAAAGTATCATGGTGTGGAAGATCTGAGTCTTGCTGTTATGGGTTGTGTTGTAAATGGACCAGGAGAAAGCAAGCATTCAGACATTGGAATCAGTCTCCCTGGAACTGGAGAGGCACCTTCGGCGCCGGTATTCATTGATGGCAAGAAATTCACTACCTTAAAGGGCGATAATATTGCAGGTGATTTTCTGAAAATCATAGATGAATATATCGAGCAGAGGTATGGGCAACATTAATTTTTCTGATTTCGATTTTATATTCTAAATAACATTTATTTATTATTAGGGAGACAGAGTGTATGTCTGATATAAAAACCTATCCAGTATCAGATTCCGCTAAAGATCGGTCATTTATTGATAATGACCGTTATCTATCTCTGTACCGTGAATCCATTGAAGATCCTGAATCATTCTGGTCAACTCAGGCCGAAGAATTTATTAGCTGGTCAAAGAAATGGGACAAAGTACAGGAGTGTGATTTTAACAAGGCATCTATTAAATGGTTCATCAATGGAAAGTTAAATGTCTCCTACAATTGCCTGGATAGACACCTGGAATCTCGAGGTGATCAGGTAGCGATTATCTGGGAAGGGGACGACCCTGACGTTGATAAGGCGATTACCTACCGTGAATTACACGAAATGGTATGTAGATTAGCCAACGTACTAAAACAACGGGGAGTTAAAAAAGGTCATCGGGTCTCAATCTACATGCCCATGGTGCCAGAGGCAGCAGTTGCCATGTTGGCTTGTACCAGGATTGGTGCAGTCCACTCTGTGGTATTCGGAGGGTTTTCACCAACAGCATTAAAAGACCGTATCCTGGATTCAGATTGTGAAGTTGTAATTACTGCGGATGAAGGCATTAGGGGATCAAAATCGGTTCCACTAAAGGCGAATGTGGATGAAGCACTCAATGACTGCCCGAATGTACATACCGTCATTGTTTACAAACGTACCGGGGCTAAGGTTGATTGGGCTGACGGGCGGGACATCTGGTATGACGAAGCAGTAAGTTCTGTCAGTAGTGATTGCCCTGCAGAAGAAATGGATGCAGAGGATCCACTCTTTATTCTTTATACATCCGGTTCAACGGGTAAACCCAAAGGGGTATTACATACTACCGGAGGCTATATTCTCTATGTCGCGATGACACATAAATATGTTTTTGATTATCACGACGGTGATATCTATTGGTGTACGGCAGATGTTGGTTGGGTAACAGGGCATTCATATATGATTTATGGCCCATTATGTAACGGGGCTTCGACACTTTTATTTGAAGGGATACCAACCTATCCTGATGCAGGAAGGTTCTGGCAGGTTGTTGATAAGCACCAGGTGAATATCATCTATACCGCACCAACAGCACTTCGAGCCTTGATGGGGCAGGGGAATGAATTTGTCACGAAACATTCCAGGAGTAGTCTTCGAACACTGGGCACAGTGGGCGAACCCATCAATCCAGAGGCCTGGGAATGGTATTACCATGTCGTGGGTAATAATCAATGTCCCGTGGTGGATACCTGGTGGCAGACTGAAACCGGGGGGATATTAATCACACCCTTACCTGGAGCGACGGCATTAAAACCTGGTTCAGCAACACGACCATTCTTTGGTATCGAACCAGTGATAGTGAATGAAAAAGGTGAAATACAAGAAGGTGAGGCGGAAGGTTCACTTTGTATTAACCGATCCTGGCCAGGACAAATGCGCACTGTGTACGGGGATCATCAACGCTTTATCGATACCTATTTTAAAACATTTCCTGGCAAGTATTTCAGTGGTGATGGTGCTCGTCGTGATGCTGATGGATACTACTGGATAACCGGTCGTATTGATGATGTGTTAAATGTCTCAGGACACAGGATGGGTACAGCTGAGATTGAAAGCGCCCTGGTGCTACATGATGCAGTGGCTGAGGCAGCTGTTGTTGGATATCCCCATGATATAAAAGGTCAAGGGATATATGCCTATGTCACTTTAATGGCCGGTATCGAATACGACGATCAATTGAAAAAAGAACTGGTAAAACATGTTCGAAAAGAAATTGGTCCCATCGCAAGTCCAGATATCATCCAGTGGGCACCTGGTTTGCCGAAGACTCGATCGGGCAAAATCATGAGAAGAATATTACGAAAAATTGCTGCAAATGAAATAAACAACCTGGGTGACACTAGCACATTGGCAGATCCCAGCGTGGTAGAACATTTAATCGAAAACCGAGAAAACCAGTAATATAGAAATAAGTAGAACTTATAACACCCTGATTATTATGATAAAAATAATCAGGGTGTTTCCGGTTAACATATTATTCATCTAATACTAATTGACTAAATCTTCCACCTACATTATGTTGCATTGCAACAGAGATGAAGGTGCTTTATAGTTCGCCTCCACTTGTGAAAATCAGGCCAGATATATAGGCCCTGAAACTGACAGCAACCAGGATTGAATGATGGCAACAGATAATATGTATTCAAACATTGATTGGGCAAAACTGCAGCAGCAATATACTGATGCCGTTTCTGCCTTTTATTCCAATTCAAATCAGAAGATAAATAACCCGCTACATAATAACGGATGGGGCCAGGCAATGGATTACTGGTGGCAGTCTGTAGCAGGACAACTCCCTGAGGATAACAAAATTATGCTCGAGACCTTAATGGACCAATCCAGGGTTTATTATTCTGTTTCGGAGCAATTCACTAATTTATTTAGTGATATCGCTAAAGACGCTAAAGGTCCTGATGACTGGCAAAAGATATTGTTTTCTCACCTTGAAAATATGAAATCAATGTTTGATCAGTTTCAGAGCCAATCAGGAATGACATCCATGGCCCCAGGTATGATGGGGATGTCACCAATGAACATGTGGAATCAAGCTTTGTCATCAATCGTCCCGGATGAAACCATTGACAAATTATTCCAGGTTCCAGGTGTAGGGTTAACAAAGGACTTGCAGGAAAAGACACAAAAGACAATGCGCTTATGGAATGATTACCAGCTGAACAATCAGAAATACAATGCTGCATTTGCAATGCTTGGTAAACAGGCACTGGACAATTTGGGGGAAGATATACTTGCAAGGGCAAAGTCAGGGGAAAAAATCAGTTCATTAAAAGAAATATACAACATGTGGATTGATGCGAATGAAGATGTCTTTGCTGAATATGCAAAAACCGAAGAATTTTCAAAATTGTATGCAGCCCAGGTGAATTCTCTTGTTAAATTCAAAAGCCACTATAACGAATTAAATGATGACCTACTGAAAAGTCTTAATATGCCTACAGCAAAAGGAATGGAATCCATTGCAAGGCAACAAAATGCAATTAAGAAAGAATTACGTGATAACCGGGAAGAGCAGTCAAAGCTTTTAGAAGGTTTGGAAAAGATTCGAGTGGATATTGAACAACTCAAAGGTAATAAATCATCTGTAAAAAAGAAAACTACCAGCGGAAATAAAAAGGTTCAAAAAAAATCTCAAGCAAAATCTGCGGCGAAGAAATCCCCGCCAAAAACCGCAGTAAAGAAAACCACCCCTAAACGTAAAACCGGGAAAAAATCTAAATAATTTATTATTGGAAGTGCTATGAACCCTTTTGATCTAAATCCACAAGCTATAAGCAAAGAAATCCTGGACTTTAATAACAAGCTGGCATCCGGGGTAAATACGTTCACCAATCTGGGTGAAACTCCAACAGGTGTTTCTGATAAAGAGTCTGTCTACAGTGAGGACAAGTTAGTTTTATATCATTACAAGTCCAGATCAAAAAAACAAAATAAAGTCCCAGTTTTAATTGTGTATGCGCTCGTTAACCGTCCTTACATGGCTGATCTTCAGGAAGACAGATCTCTCATTAGAGGCCTGTTAGATGCGGGTATGGATGTGTATTTAATAGATTGGGGATATCCTGATGATGCAGACAGGTATCTTTCATTGGATGATTATATTAATGGCTATATTGACAATTGTGTAGATGTCATCTGCAAGCGTAGCAAACAGAAAAAGATTAACCTACTTGGTATTTGCCAGGGTGGGACATTCAGTCTTTGTTATACGAGCCTCCACCAGGATAAGGTCGCGAATCTGATAACCACCGTAACACCTGTGGATTTTCATACAAAAAATGACATGCTAAGTCATCTTGCAAGACATGTTGATACTGATGCCTGTGTCGATGCCCTGGGAAATATCTCGGGCGATTTGCTGAATTGGTCATTCATGATGTTAAAACCATTTAGACTAATGGGACAGAAATACATGGATCTGGTGGACATCATCGACGATGAAACCAAGCTAAAGAATTTCATGACCATGGAAAACTGGATATTTGATAGCCCTGACCAGGCCGGCGAAGCCTATCGGGAATTTATCAAGCAGTTCTACCAGGAAAATAAGCTGATCAAAGCCAGCGTTAAAATAGGTGAAGACATTGTTGACCTTGAAAAAATAACTATTCCGATCCTGAATATCTATGCCAAGCATGACCATCTTGTGCCACCAGATGCATCACGGGCACTCAAGGGTTGTATTAGTTCTGATGATTATTCAGAGATGGAGTTCCCTGGTGGACATATTGGCATATATGTCAGTTCCAGGGCCCAAAAGACCTTACCTCCTGCCATTGCTGAATGGGTCAATAAACGAACCAAATAACAGCTCCTGTGGTCATCTAATTGCTATACCTCAATGGGGTGATTACATCCTGAGTCATGAAGTCTATAGTTATTTTGAGAGATAAATGGACAATGCTCCAGGATGGAGAAGCGATGGACTCTCTCAATATTTACATGGACGTTCTCGGTGCCAGGGATAGGCGCAACATTTTATGAGTATTAAGATGGCTTGGGCTAGTTTTTTCTCACTAGCAAACCCGGTAATACAACCAGGGTTGCAAATAGGGTCATGCCAATACCAATAGTCAACAGTTTCCCCATGCTTGCTGTTCCTGCATGAGGAGAGAAGGCCAGGTTTCCGATGCTGCCCATAGTCGTAAAGGTACTGACTATGACCGCACGGGCGGAACTGGTAGCAAGTATATTATTATGTTCAGGTAATGCGGTCCTGAAACGGTGCAAAATGTGAATCGCGCTATCCACCCCAATACCCAGTAACAGGGGCAATGCAATAATATTCGCGAAATTTAGTGGAATATTCACGACAACACTTATTCCCCCGGTGACTATGGCAGCGAACAACAGGGTCGATAACACGAGCAGACTGTCTTTCTTGTTAGGAAGTAAAATTAGCAGGAAAAACGCGATTGCAATGATGGCGTAAGTTAATGCCTGTTTGAATGCATCGATTACCGCATCTCCAGCTTCAATATTGATCACGGGTGGACCAGTTAAGCGTTTATCAACTTTGTAAAGTTCCTCTACAAAACGTCGCATTTCTATACTGTCATTGAGATTTTGTGAGGGGGTGATATTCAAAAGGTAATTCCCTTGGGGACTGATCCAGCGGGATTTTAACTCTTCGGGCAGTGAATCAAGTGACACATAATCCGCATTTAAAGACGCGTTTAACAAATCAAGTCTGCCTGGCAAGGATGCCAACATGGTCGTTGAGAAACTATCCATAGCTATTTCAAGTTGCTGTGGAGAAGATGACGTTAATTGGTCTTTGAAAATCTGGATATTATTGAGAAAAGAATTGATGGTTTGTGATTCTTGTACTAGAGATGATGCATCATTCTCATTTATAAAATTAGATAACACCTCCAGCTTTTCAGCAGGTGTAAGGTCATGATTCAGTTCTGTATTGGAAAAACCACCTGCCAGTAGCAGGTTAATTTCATCAATTATAAATAGTTTCTGGTCCTGATCTTGTGGAATAAAATCTTCTAACCAGATTACATTATCCACTACAGGATTAGATTCCATCCGCTGTTTTGTCAATAGGGCATCATTGCGATCATCTGTGACTATTACCCCGTTCCATGGTGTAGTGTCACTGGATTCAAGTAAGTCCTGATAGGTTTGTACTGATTCATTCTCAGGATTCTGAAGATTTAAGATGTTGGGATCAAAGCGTAGACCTGGGATAGTAAAACAGGATGCTATGAGAATGATAGCTGCCAGGATTTTAACATGTTTATTATGAGTAATTGGCAGGTTGGCAATTGATAAGTACCGGGTGTTAGGCGTTTTTCTTACACTTTGTTTGACTAAATTTAATGGAAATGCGCCTAGTAATGCTGGGAGTAAAGTTAATGTCACAAATAGACTAATAAACATTCCAACACCGGAGATTAATCCTAACTCAGCGACCCCCTGATAATCAGTCGGAATAAATGCGAAAAAACCGATTGCTGTCGTGATAGTGCAAATGGTCAGAGATTGTCCAAGATTTCGAGAAGATTCTTCTATGGCAAACTGATTTGAGTTTTCTTGATAAATTAACTCCTGGTATCTCAAACAATAGTGGATAGCAAAATCTATTCCCAATCCAATATAAAGTACGGCAAAGGCCACTGAAATCAGGTTTAATTCTCCGATAGCAAAAGTAGCAAACGCGGCAGTTAACACTAAACCTGTCACCAGTGAGATTAAAGTAAACGAGACCAGTCTTAGTGATCTGACGCCTGTAATCATGATGATCGTCACCAGACAAAATGAGAGTATTATTGCCAATTCTGTCCCACGGCTGACACTAAGTAATTCTTCCTGGGCCAAAACTTCACTACCCGTCAATCTTATTGTGGCACCGGTCTTTACAATATCGGGAGAACTTGCCAATTCTCTAATTCTTTCTATTGCCTGCTCAGCAGGTAACATCTCGTCTTTGTTGAGGACCGGTTGAATAATTATAAAATCGCGATAAACGGTATTGGAAGATGCTGATTCTGGATCAATTAAGTTTTGCCAGGAGACCCTGTAAGAAGATTCATTCAGTATCGACTCTATTCCCTTATCAAGCTCATATATTAGTGGCTCGATATCAAAATCTTCACCATCTTCTATGGCATTGATCGCATCTGAGAGCATGTTAAATAGCCCGCGGATACTCATATCATCTGTCAATCTTGTCAGGAAGGGTTGAATTTTAGCCAGATTATCAGACAGTTCATATAACTCCTGTTCTGATAAAAACAAAAGTGCATTTTCTCTGAATGTTGATAATGAACGTGGATAATAGATTGTGTTAATTAATGAAGGTTCATCATTTAATTTGCGATTTAAAAGTGTTGCTGTGTCGGCAGCCTGGTCTGGTGTGTTCCCTTCGATTACAATTAATATTGTGTCCAGAAACTGTGGGAAATGTTTTTCGTAATTTAGGTCCATCTGACGCCAGGGCAGGTCAGCAGAAAGCATTTCCCGAGTATCGGTATTCATTCCCAGGTTGTTGACGGTGTATACACCTGCAACGACAGATATCAGGATAAAGAATAGCAGGATAACCGAACGCATGCGTTCGACCAGCATGATGTAGTTAGTGAGTACTTGAAGGCCGGTTTGTTTAAACAACTGGTGGTCCGATATCTTTATTAATGACAGGTAAGATTAAACTCGGAATACATACTCCTTGTCCGGTTCTCGTTCACAGTCGGGGGGGTAACTTTTACGTTTATCATCATAATATTGCTCTCGTTTGTCCCCTTCTGAAGATTTGTTATATGTGACATAGAGGACACGGCGAGGTTCATTTGTCATGTTTGGCTTTGACCTATGGGGTGCATAGGAATCAAAAAATATTGTATCACCAGCCTTGGTTTCAATGGGGATATATTCCAGTTCTTCCTCATTCAAGGGTTTCCACATGTCTCCTATGACGCCTGAGCGATGCCTGGCCGGCGCCATTTCCAGGCAGCCATTGTCTATGGTGGCATCATCGATGCTGACCAGGGCGGTAATATGTATACTGGCATACTTGTCCCAGCCTGCCTGGATATCCTGGTGTGCTTTAAAACCATCTCCTCCTGGCATTTTAAAATTTATTTTGTCCTTGTAGAGTACAGCTTGCTCTACAAACAGGTCGCTGACGGCATCACGTAGTTTCCCATCTTGAAATAGCTGGCTGAATCCTTCATGGTAAGGTTCAATATTTTCTAGCCGACATAGAATACGAATATTGGGATCTTGTAGGCTGTTTTCAAAATACATCATGTATTTACCCGGTACTTCCGGGAAAGCCGATACATCGTCAGTCCATTTCCAGAGATTTTTCATCCCATCATTTGTATAAAATCCAGGTATAATCAGGTATCCATTGTCGTTAAAGAAATTGATTTGTGATTTAGTTAATATCGACATGACTTATCTATAAATATTTGTGGTAGCGAATCATATCAAAAAAAACCATATTAATGACCTGTGGTGGTGAGTTTTTCCATCAATTTAGCTATTTTTTTCAGGGTGTGGGTAGCTTGATGGTAATAAATTACTAATTGATATAGCTTCTTGAGTTCCAATGGGTGCAAAAGAACAGTAGGTATCAATCGTGTAAGAGGTATTTCACCAAATTCGTCTGTCAGCTTAAAAATATAGTCAGGAAAGGCATAGTTTACTGGGTCAATAATTGTTCGTATCACCATGCATGGAATCTGGTGTTGATAGGCCAGTGCTATGACCGCGGCAGATTCCATGTCGACAGCGCAAGCTTGTGTTTGTTGATGGAGTTTGAGTTTATCTTCAGAATTACAGATGACATTGGCAGAAGTATACAAAGGATGAATACTGATGTTGTGGCTGTCATTACGAATTTGTTCATGTATATGACTTGACCAAACCTTATCGCAATAATATTTCTGGTTCGATTCGGAGATTATCACTTCAGGAATTAAAAGATCACCTGGAGACAGAGCAGGGTCTAGCGCACCCGCCATTCCAACTACGATTAAACCATCAACTCCCGATTCAATCAGGGTGTTTGTGGCCTCACTGGCGCGAATCTGGCCTTCACCAGAAACTATCAAGCTTAGACGATTAGAAATACTGACAGCTTGCTTGCGTACGGGGGCTTTAGTGAAACATTTCGCTTCAGGAATAAGGGGTGCAACAATCCCAATATGCTTCACAACGTTGGTATTAAGTTATGATCTGTGGAAATTGTTTATCGTAATATTTAAACAATTTTCTCAGGGCAGTGTCATTCGATGTAAACAGGTTGGATAATGCAATAACCGCTTTTACATTTGTTCTTGAAATTTTGACCTGTTGTCTGGAGGTAAAATTTCTATGTTGATTAATATTTCTTAATGTCAGAACCGCCATCCCTATTGCCCACAAACAAAATCGTCGTATACCTTTTTCATTGCCTGGGATAAGCAGGGTATATTCCAGGGCATTGCCCAGGTGATGATGAGCCACACCTACAAGATGCCCCAATGCCTGTTCGACTTCTTTACTGGTGTTGCCGGGTGATAATTCACTTAAGTTAGTTCCATATTGATTAAACACTTCATTAGGGAGCCAGCACATATTTCTTTCTTTATCATCCCAAATGTCTTTCAGGATATTTGTCATTTGCAGTCCCTGGCCAAATGAAACAGATAATTCCATGAGTTTGTCATAATGAATTTGTATCTTATCTGAATAATCGCAGAACAGCTCTGTCAACAATTCACCAACCACACCCGCAACATAGTAACAGTATGTATCCATCTCTTTTTGGGTCTTAAGACCTTCGTTCACGTTTGATTCCTGGAATTTTGACATGCCATCGGCCATGATTCTGATACAACGAGTAAGAGCAGTTCTTTGTCTTTCATTAAAGCTATGGGTGATCCTGATAACTGATGCGGTATTCTTGATTAGAATTTTTTCCTGTATCGATGCTGAATCTGATAATTCAGGTGCAAGATTTTTTGCAAAATCATCAGGAGATAAATTGCCAGCTACGATATCAATGAACAATTCCGAGTATTCTCGTTTGTTCGTAAACAACATGTCCCTGTCATCTTCAATGGTATCTGCAATCCTGCAAAGCAGATAGGCATTGCCGACAACTCTGGAAAGTTCATTCGGAAGTTGTGGAATAGTCAGTGCGAAAGTTCGTGATACATCATCCAGTATCTTTATCTGAAACTTTTCATCCTGCTTAGTTGGAATTTCGGTATTTCCCAGCATTAGTGATAAATCTATTTAAGAAATTCAGAATTCTAACAGGAATTTAGGATGCTAGTCAGAATCTAACTGGTTTTTTTTCTGTAAGTTTTTGACTTCAATCTGATGTAATACAATTAATCCAGCAGGGTCAAAAATAAAATCCTTTATACGAATTGCAAGTGATAAAACCAATGCAATATCAGCGGGGATGCCAAGTATCGCACCTACCAGTATGAATGCACCTTCTTGTATCCCATAACCATTCGGAATAATAAATGCGATTTCGGTTAATGTGCTAGTCAGGCTTTTTAGCATTATGGCCTCAACGAGACCAATTGGAAAATTTAATAAATAGCAAGCCAGCCAGACTTCACCGGTTTGAATCGCGAGACTAAATGTGCGTAGTAATATTGCTGAGAATAACTTTCCCTTGCTACGATAGATTTCTCGAATTCTTGCATCTATATCTCCGGCATTATTACTAAATTCTTTCCAGGCTTGGTTACTAGTAAATTTTCCACCAAGATTTGCCATGAAACCGAAAAAACCTTTTGTTTGCAAAATGGCAAATGTCAAAACACAAACAGTCAAAACTGCAAATCCACCTGTAGCATAATATGCAAGCCTGGTATCGGTTGAAATCATTAAAAGGGTTCCTACGCCAACCATCCCCCAGAGTATTAATGCCAATGCCTGTGAAATTTTATCAACCATGACTGATGCTATGGCATCAAGGCCTGATATTCCCCATTGATGGAGCAATCTTGCTTTGATCATTTCACCACCTATGGATGCAACTGGCAGCAGATTGTTTACTGCTCTACCTATCCAGGTTGCAATAAATGCATTGTAAAATCCTGGTGGAGGGTGGTTGCCAAAAAGACGTCGCCATCCTTCAGTTGCTGGCAGCAGACTAGGGAACCAAATGACGGGCAATAATAATAGTGACCAACCAGAATCAATTAATAAATAAATAGAATCTATAGTCCCTTTCCACAGGAACAGGCCAAGTAATAATACAAGACCTATCAATGATCCAATTTTGGTTAAGGAATTCATGCGAATTATTTAGTTAATTTTGCGTGATTTACGCAGCATGCATACAATTTAATGCATCTGTTATGACTTCAATGCCGCAATTTTCTTTATAGATGTTTTCACTTAGATATCTTCGCCATTTTCTTGCGCCAGGTTGACCCTGGTATAAACCGAGAATATGTTTAGACATTTTTTGGAGTGATTGACCCTGGGACAATTGAGATTGAATATATCCCATGTATTGATTAATTACATCATCTCTTTTGAGTGGATTTGATTTATCATCAAACAATAGGCTGTCAGCAGTAGCAAGCAGGTATGGATTGTTGCAAATTGCGCGACCTATCATAACGCCATCAACATGCGATAAGTGAGTGTTGGCCTCGGTTAAAGATGTAATGCCGCCGTTAATTATGATCTTTAATGCCGGATAATCATTTTTTATTTTATACACTTTGTCATAAGTTAATGGTGGAATCTCACGGTTTTGCCTTGGGCTCAGACCATTTAGCCAGGCCTTGCGCGCATGGATAATAAAGGTGGCACAACCTGCAGAGGAAACAGTTTCTACAAAGTTTTGGAGAAATTCATAATCATCCATGTTGTCGATCCCCGTGCGTGTCTTTACGGTTACGGGTATAGAAACAGAATTTTGCATACTATTGATGCATTCTGCGACAAGAGTGGGTTGTGACATCAGGCAGGCACCAAACTGTCCATTTTGGACCCGGTCACTGGGACAACCGATATTTAGATTGATTTCATCGTAACCCATTTGTTCTGCAATTTTTGCGCATTCGATCAAATCATGAGAATTACTTCCACCCAGTTGCAAGGCCAATGGATGTTCTGTGTTATCAAATTCTAGTCGATGATATTGTTTTCCATAAATTATGGCGCCTGTTGTTATCATTTCCGTATATAACAAAACATGACGAGAGATTAATCTCAGGAAGTAACGGAAATGACGATCTGTATGCGTCATCATCGGGGCGACACATAGGCGGTGCATGTTTGGTGGTGAAGTCATGAGGCGAGATGATACTACCAGGTGAATAAGGAAGAAAGGGTGGGGGTAGCGTGAGGAGGCAGGAGTGAGTTGTTAGGTGTCGGCACCGTCAGATAACAATTAATCAAATTTTGTGTATTTTAGTATTTTTATTTCTCATCAATCACATTCTTACTGTGATGAACCTCATCCCTCACTCTCAAACAATGTCTTTGTAAAACTAGTCCGCAAGTAAAAACCCCGAGGCAAGGTTGTGGTGGCCCTACCTTCTCGCGAAAAACTTTTTCCAAGTGACCTGGCGTTTGCAGCTTTGGGTCGAATCTGCAGATATGTTCCCAATGAAGATGAAATCATATCCAGGTCTCCGGTACTTACCAGTTCCATAATTTCTTCCCAGTCATTTTTTAGTATTTTTTCCTGATTTTTGTCGGGACTCCAAAGTATGGCGCTACCAAATCGTCTGTCTTTTAAGGGGATGGCAGGATTGGACTCTATGGGTAACCAGAGGACACGCTTCAATTTCTTATAGACAGATGATGTATGCCAGCTTGCGCCCGCAGTCTCAGTAAGATTCAGTGTGCAAACATAGGTGGATTCTTTGGGGATGCCATGCTTTGTCATTGGAATGGTTTTTAATTCGACCCCAATTTTTTGAAAGTCGGGTTCAGATCGGTTTGAAGCGGTTGCTCCAAGGAATAATTCGGCGAGATTACCTGTCCACCCTTTATGATGATTTTGATTTTCAGGAACGATTAGGTCTAGCGATAGTGCTATGTTATTAATGGTTTTTCCAGCCAATTGATCCGCTCGAGTTAATAACTCCTGCTCGGATTTTGGTGAAGGAATAATTAACTTTTTATTCAATTAAAGAAAGACTATTGCTTTAATGCGTTATGAATTTCGTTATTTAATTGCTCGAAGGTTGCTTCATCATTAATCATGTTGTTATCCATGTCGTTGATAAAGAAAATATCTTCTACACGTTCGCCATAGGTGGCAATTTTTGCTCCAAGTATTCTGACATTACATTTATCAAGTGCTGTCCCAATAGCGCTGAGAAACCCTGGCCTGTCATTGGCGATTACTTCCATTACAGTGCGGTTGTTATCCTTGTCCTGTGAAAAAATTATTTGTGTTTTGATGGGGAAGTGTTTTAATTTTCTGGAATGAAATCGTTTAATAGTGTTTATCTTCTTATCATAATCGGTTAGATAGGTTTTTAATGTTGATGAGATCTCATCTTTACGCTGCTTGCCAGTAATTGTTTCGCCATTTTCCTCCATCACAATGAATGTATCCAGGGTGTAGCCATTACTGGAGGTGATAATTCTTGCATCTAGAATTTTAAGATTCAAAAAACTTAAGGTTTTAACAGAACGTGAGAATATATTGTCCTGGTCTTGTGTATAAATGAAGATTTCACTGCCGCCACGTGCAGTTAATTCTCTGATTAAGACCAGTGGTAATTTATTTTCAGTCGCAACAGCTATAGATTTTGTATGCCATGCAATTTCATCAGGTGAGTGTTGAATAAAGTAGTCATCGCCGAGTTCAAGCCAGAATTGAAAGATTTTATCAGTTGATTTAATTTTATTCTCAAGCAACTTGATTGTTGCTGCTTTTTGTTCTTCTATTCTTTCATCTTTATCTATTGGGTTTTCCAGTCCACGTCTCAGAGCACGTTGTGTGTTTTTGTAAAGGTCAATAATCAAAGCTGCTTTCCAGCTGTTCCATAATTTGGGATTTGTGCCATTTATATCTGCTACTGTCATGACATAGAGGTAATTTAAATGCATTTCGTCTCCCACCTTAGTGGCAAAGCGATTAATGACATCAGGGTCACTTATGTCCTCTCGTTGAGATGTTTTAGACATTAACAGGTGGTTTTCTACTAGCCATGCTACTAACCTTGAATCAAACTCACTTAGTTGATGATTACGACAAAAATACAGGGCATCCTGTGTTCCGAGTTCCGAATGATCTCCTCCTCGACCTTTGGCGATATCATGAAAAAGGCCTGCCAGGTAGAGAATTTCCTGCTTGGGTAGTTCTTGCATGAGCTGGCTAGCGAGTGGAAAATCATCTCGGTACTTTTCCATAGTAAAGTTTCGCATCATCTGTACCACGGATAAGATGTGTTCATCTACGGTATAGACATGAAATAAATCAAATTGCATCAGCCCTTCAACTGCAGAGAATTCAGGCAAATAAGCACCTAGAATCCCATATCTATGCATGCGGCGGAGTTCATGGCCCACTCTCCGAGGTTGCCGGATAATTTCCATGAACAGACTCTTGTTTCTGATGTCATTCCTGAAACCATCATCGATAAGATTGAGTGATTCTCTAATCTTTCTTATGGTACTTGCTCGCACACCGGCAATTTTAGGTTGTTGCTGTTTTATCAGGAACAGTTCAAGGAGAGCAAACGGATAGTTTTTAAATGTGTTCTCATGAGTGATATCAAGGAAGTTATTTCTTATTTGAAAGCGCTTATTGATAGTAATTATTTTTTCTTTTCTTTTTGAATAGATAATAGCTTCTTCAAAATGCTGTAATAACATTTCATTTAAGCGGCTTAACTCAGATATGGTCGAATAGTATCGACGCATAAAATTTTCAATAGCAGAATTATCTTCGGATGTATAAGAAAATTTTTCGGCAACTTTTCGTTGGAGGTCAAACAGTAATCTATCTTCACGTCGGCCGGTAATGTAATGAAGTGCGTACCTGACTTTGGAGAGAAAATCATGTCCGGAATTAAGGATTTTATATTCATCACGAGTTAAGAAACCGTGGTCAACCAGGTCCTGTATTTTATCAACGTCAAAATGCCGTTTTGCTACCCAATAAATCATTTGTATATCTCTTAACCCACCGGGTCCTTCCTTAATATTGGGTTCGAGATTATGATCGGTGTCGTTATATCGCTGGTGACGATCAATTTGTTCAGTGTGTTTTGATTCGAAAAATTTACGCGGCTTCCAAATTTTGTTCGGGCCTGTAAATTTTTTCATGTCTGTATACAGGTCATCTCTTCCTGCTAATAAGCGAGACTCCATTATATTGGTTGCGACGGTGATATCTGATTTGGCTTCTCTGATACAATCTTTTACTGACCGGACACTATGTCCAACTTCAAGCCCAATGTCCCAGAGAAATCTGATGAATGATTCAATATCTGACTTTATTTCAGCTTTTATACGGGCAGGCTGAATTATCATGAGGTCAATGTCGGAACCTGGATACAATTCTCCGCGTCCATAACCACCCACTGCCACCAGGGATAATTTATCGTTGTGTATATTCACATCCCAGGCTTTATTTAATATTTGATCAATCAGCCATGCGCGATCAGATAACAGTTTGCTGATAGCGACGCCTTCGTCAAACTGTTTGTTAAGGAACTCATTCCCTTCTTTTAATGTATTTTTAAAAAGAGATATGCTGCTTGCAGGCTTTTTAAATTCCTGTTCAAAGACCTGGGGGTTAAAGAGTTGCTGTATGCTCATTATAATTAGATTTGACCTTAATAATCTTCATCACTACGTCTGGTAAGTACTTCAACACCATTATTGGTGACCACTAAGGTATGCTCCCACTGGGCCGATAGTGATCTGTCCCTGGTAACGACCGTCCAGTTATCGGGTAATAATTTTACTTGACGGTTACCAGCATTAATCATTGGTTCAATCGTAAAAGTCATTCCCTCGACAAGTTCAATACCGGTGCCGGGTTCACCATAATGCAATATCTGAGGGTCCTCATGGAAACCCCTGCCAATACCATGACCACAGTATTCTCTGACCACACTGTAGTTTGAGTTTTCAGCAAGTTTTTGAATAGCATGTCCTATATCTCCTAGACGCATACCGGGTTGCACCATAGAAATGCCAAGTTTTAAACAATCATATGTGGTGTCTACCAGGCGTTTGGATTTAATTGATGGACTACCAACAAAAAACATCTTACTGGTATCGCCATGAAACTCGTCCTTTATGACGGTAATATCAATATTGATAATATCACCATCTTTCAATCTCTTTTCACCAGGTATTCCATGACACACTACATGATTAACAGAAGTGCAGATCGATTTTGGGAAGCCTTTGTAGTTTAGGGGTGCAGGTATGGCGTTTTGTACATTGACGATATATTCATGACATATTTTGTCCAACTCGTCTGTGGTAATACCCGGATTTACATGATCTTCAATCATTTCCAGGACTTGTGCCGCCAATTTCCCGGCAACACGCATTTTTTCAATTTCATCTATATTTTTAATTATTACGGCCATTTTTTATCCATTTGTTCGCAAGAAAGTTGTTGCCTAAGCCCGTGTATGGTATAAAGCGCCCGCTAAATAGGCAATCTTAAAACAACACACGCACAGACAAATGCATATATAGGGTGCTCACTCGATGCTTATCGTAGGAGTTAATATATGAAATGTGCGGAGGCTTAACCCTAAAGGAGAAATATCATGTCAACAGTCAGCATGCGTGAAATGCTGGAAGCTGGTGTTCATTTTGGGCATCAAACTCGCTTCTGGAACCCCAAAATGGGCCCATATTTATACGGTCAACGTAATCGCATCCACATCATCAATCTAGAAAAAACTCTGCCACTAATAAACGATGCAGTCAATTTTGCCGGAAAGATCGCTTCAAAAAAAGGTAAAATTCTTTTTGTAGGCACAAAGCGTGCAGCACAAAAAATCATTACCGAAGAGGCGTCTCGTTGCGGAATGCCATATATAAATCGACGCTGGCTAGGTGGATTGTTGACCAATTTTAAAACGGTAAAACAGTCGATTAACCGTCTCAAGGAACTTGAGGCGATGGAATCAGATGGCCGTATGGAAAAAATCAGTAAAAAGGAAGGTCTATTACTGAAACGTGAAAAGGACAAACTTCATAGTAATCTGGCTGGGATTAAAGATATGCCAGGTATACCGGATGTATTATTTGTAATTGACGTAGGTTATGAAGATATTGCAGTGAGCGAAGCCGTAAAATTAGGTATCCCCGTGATTGGTGTTGTTGACAGTAATAATGACCCTAAAGGTATCGATTATGTTATTCCGGGTAATGATGATGCAATTCGTTCTATAAGTTTATATTGCAAGTCAATTGCCGATGCGGTTCTCGAAGGTAGGGAGTCTGTGGGACATCTCAGTGATTCTGGTAATGCAAATGACTTTGTTGAACTTGATGAAGAAGGTGCACCTGTAGTCAGCGAGAACATCAAAAAACCAAAATCTCCAGCAAAGAAAAAAGTGATCAAAAAAGTTGATGCCGCACCTGCAGAACAGCAAGAAGTCAAAACTGAAGATGTATCTGTTACTGATATAAGTTCAGACCTAAAGCCTCAAGATGATGCTCAGCCTGAAGAAGCTGCTGATGTGAAATTAGATGCAGCCAACAAGCGAGAGGAAGCACCTGCCGAGGAATCTGTGGTTGATACAGATGATGTCACGAAGACAACCAAGAAGACAGCCAAGAAGACAGCCAAGAAGACTGCTTCAAAGAAAACCACTACTAAGAAAGCCACTACTAAGAAAACAGCAAGCAAGAAAACAGCTAAAAAGAAAACCACTAAAGCAAGTGATTAAAGAGCATAGAGACAGGATTTAAAATGGAAATAACAGCTTCATTAGTAAAAGAACTACGAGAACGTACCGGTGCAGGGATGATGGATTGTAAAAAATCCCTTCAGGAATCTGATGGCGACATTGAGGCCGCGATTGAAAGTATGCGCAAGTCTGGTATGGCCAAGGCCGCAAAAAAAGCGGGGAGAGTTGCTGCTGAAGGAATCATCATAATTCAGCAATCAGATGATGCAAAGCGATCAGTTATTCTGGAAACAAACTGCGAAACAGACTTTGTGGCAAAAGATGATAATTTTACCGCATTTGCTAATTCAGTCGCTGGCGTATTACTGGAAAATAAACCTGAAACGATTGAAGACGTGTTGAAGTTATCAATTGATGACGGGCAAGGCAAAACCATTGATGAATCCCGTGCAGAGTTAGTGGCAAAAATAGGTGAGAATATTTCTATCAGGAGATTTAATAAGCTGGAGCATAACGGGGTTGTTGGTACTTATCTCCATGGTGTTCGGATAGGTGTCATCGTTGAATTAAACGGTGGAAATGACCAGCTCGCCAAAGATTTGGCAATGCATATAGCTGCTAGCAAGCCAGTTTGTATTAATCCAGAGGAAGTACCTGAAGAAATATTAGAGAATGAAAAAACTGTATTTCGGGCCCAGGCTGAAGAAAGTGGAAAACCTGCTGAGATCATCGAGAAAATGGTATCCGGCCGGATCAATAAATTTCTCAAGGAGATCACATTGCTTGGTCAGTCGTTTGTAAAAGACCCTGACGTAACAATAGACAAATTATTAAAATCAAATGATGCCAGCGTTATTTCTTTTGTCCGGTTTGAAGTTGGTGAAGGACTGGAAAAGAAAGAGGATAACTTTGTTGAAGAAGTTATGGCACAGGCCAAAGGATCAGATTAAATACTGGAAATACGTTGACTGAAAGCTCGCCAGAAATAAAGTACAAACGCATATTACTCAAGCTCAGTGGTGAGGCCCTTATGGGAAAGACTGAGTATGGAATAGATCCAAACGTATTAAACCGAATCGCTGGTGAAGTGAAAGATCTCAAATCAGCTGGTGTAGAAGTTGCAATTGTTGTTGGCGCAGGAAATTATTTTCGTGGCACTGGTCTGGCAGCTTCTGGAATCGATCGAGTTACTGCCGACCAAATGGGCATGATCGCAACTATTATCAATTCACTAGCCATGCAAGATGCTATAGAACGTGTTGGTTTGTATGCAAGGGTAATGTCAGCAATAAAAGTTAACCAGGTATGCGAAGATTTTATTCGGCGTCGAGCTGTGCGTCACCTGGAAAAAGGACGAATAGTTATTTTTGCTGCAGGGACAGGAAACCCATTTTTTACTACAGATTCAGCGGCCAGCTTGAGGGCGGTAGAGATTAATGCGGATCTTTTGATAAAAGCAACAAAGGTAGACGGCGTATATTCTGCTGATCCAGTCAAAGATAAATCTGCAACCCGTTATAACACACTGGAATATGATGAAGTCATAGAGAGAAAACTTGCCGTAATGGACACTACTGCTGTTGTCCTTTGTCGTGACAATAACATGCCACTACGTGTGCTGGATATGATGAAATCTGGTGCATTAATGCGAGCAGCCAGAGGCATGGATGAGGGCACCCTTGTCTCATAGGCAAGCTAATGACAAAAGTGATACAGTACTTACTTGATTTATAAGCAGTTAACAAAATAATACTATCAGCCATTCTGGAGAACTAGCATGATCGAAGATATTATTCGCGATGCCGATGAGCGGATGAAAAAAAGTCTCGATACCCTGAAACATGAGTTGTCCAAGATTCGTTCCGGTCGGGCACATCCCAGCCTGTTAGACCATGTCATGGTGTCTTACTATGGTAGTGATGTTCCCATTAACCAGGTAGCATCAGTAAATGTAATTGATGCCAGAACCTTGAATGTATCAGTTTGGGATAAAGCTGCATTTGCAGATGTAGAAAAGGCGATACTTACCTCAGATCTTGGGTTGAATCCTGTTTCAACCGGTGACTCCATGAAAGTACCATTGCCAGCATTGACAGAAGACAGAAGAAAAGAACTGATAAAAGTTGTCAAAACAGAAGTAGAGAAAGGACGTGTTTCTGTTAGAAACATCCGCCGTGATGCAAATAATCATTTAAAAGATCTGGTAAAAGATAAGGAAATTTCAGAAGATGATCTTCGCAAAGGCGAAGACAGGGTACAAAAGGCGACAGATTCAAACATTGATGAAATCGAAAAATTACTGAATGCCAAGGAAGAGGAATTAATGGAGATCTAAAGCCTGAAAGTTTTTGAACCTGCAAAAATCATGCTACGGCAGTAATTCATTATTTCAGAAATTTCCATTATGCAAAATACAAGCTCACCCAAACATATCGCGATTATCATGGACGGTAATGGTCGCTGGGCAACTCAACGTGGATTACCCAGAAGTGCTGGTCATAAAAAAGGCGTAAATTCCCTACGCGATATCGTAAAATTTTGTGCAAAAAAACACATAGAAAATTTAACTGTATTTGCTTTCAGCAGTGAAAACTGGAAGCGGCCTAGACAGGAAGTCGATTTATTAATGGAATTGTTTATTTCGGCATTGAAAAATGAAGTCGAAGAATTAAACAAAAACAACGTCGTACTTAAATTTATAGGAGATCGACACCAGTTTCCTGAAAAACTTGTGAACATGGTAGAAAGCAGTGAAAAGAAGACTAAGTTAAATACCGGGTTAAATTTGTTTGTGGCTGCAAATTATGGTGGACGGTGGGACATCATTAATGCCTGTCAGAAAATAGCAGATGATGTTAAGCAGGGGAAATTAGAACCAGAAAATATCTCAGACTCTGAGATGATTAGTTATCTTTCCTTATCTGGATACCCTGAGCCAGATTTGTTTATTAGAACCGGAGGAGAACAACGAATTAGTAATTTTCTCCTTTGGCAATGTGCTTATTCAGAATTATATTTTTGTGATGAATTATGGCCGGATTTTAATGAAGAACAATTATTAAAGGCAATTGAATGGTTTGAAGGTAGACAACGCAGGTTTGGATTAACCATGGAACAAATAGAAGACAAGTAATATGCTTTGGAAACGAGTTCTTACGGCCTTATTTTTAATACCACCGGTAATTCTTGGATTAGTATATGGTGAAACCCATTGGGTGGCATTGATTAGCAGCATAATTATTTTGTTGGGTGTTCATGAATGGGCACGCCTCTCGAACTTGCATAAGCTACATCAGTCTACGATCTATATGCTTGTCATTATTGGATGTCTTGTTGGAGCATATTGGTGCTATAAACAAAATCTTGGGATGTTCTTTGTTTATGCAGGTTTTATTTGGTGGTTGTTTGTGACGTGGTTGATTGTAAGTGCAGAAATTTCCGGTAAGATTCCGCAAAGCTCCAATGTTGCAAAGTTTTTCGCAGGTATATTTACACTGGTACCAGCCTGGTTAAGTCTGCTTATTCTTCACAGTTTGGATGTTCAGGAAGGACCTGTCTTTTTAATATTTTTGTTTCTATTGATATGGACGGCTGATATATCAGGATATTTTTGTGGTCGAAAATGGGGTAAACATAAGTTGGCGCGAATGATTAGCCCAGGTAAAACATGGGAAGGAGTGACGGGTGCAATAGTAGCTTGCTGCTTACTCAGTATAGGTTTTAGCATTAATAAAGAATTTCAACTATCTGAAAGTATTATATTTTTGTTAATATGCATAATGACGGTTTTAGCATCAATTATCGGAGATCTAATGGAAAGTTTGCTTAAAAGGAGTGCAATCGCGAAAGACAGTGGTTCTATCCTTCCAGGGCATGGTGGTGTTTTGGACCGCATAGACAGCTTTACTGCGGCTAGTCCGGTTTTTTTATCATTTATTACATTAGCGGGGTTAGCCAGGTGAAAGGCGTCACTATCCTGGGGTCAACCGGTAGTATCGGTCTGAGCACTCTGAACGTATTAAGCCAGCACCAGGACAAATACCAGGTTATCGCGCTGGCAGCTAATAATAGCGTAGAGAAGCTCAAAGAGCAGTGCCTGATTTGGCGACCAAGGTATGCTGTTATGGCAAATGAAAAATCTGCGGATAAATTAAGAGATTTACTGTCTAAGGAAGATTCAGAGACTGAAGTCCTGTCAGGTCAGGATGGATTAGTCATGGTGGCAGCTTTGCCTGAAGTGGATTGTGTCATGGCTGCAATCGTTGGTGCGGCTGGATTAATACCAACACTTGCCGCAGCACGAGCAGGTAAACGTGTACTTCTGGCTAATAAGGAATCTCTTGTGATGTCAGGTCAATTATTTATGGATGCAATACATGAAAATGGGGCAGAGTTATTGCCAATAGACAGCGAACACAATGCGTTATTTCAATGTATGCCTGGTGGTTATGAGAAGGGATTGAGTAGTGTAGGTGTTACCCGGATATTAATTACTGCATCTGGCGGTCCATTCAGAGAAACACCATTAAGTGAATTGTCGATAGTTACGCCGGATCAAGCTTGTGCACATCCAAACTGGGTTATGGGTAAAAAAATCTCTGTTGATTCTGCTACGATGATGAATAAAGGGCTAGAGGTGATAGAGGCATGTTGGTTATTTAATGCAAAGCCTGAACAGATAGAGGTATTAATTCATCCTCAGAGTGTAATTCATTCAATGGTTGAGTATGAAGATGGCTCTATATTGGCACAGCTTGGTAACCCGGATATGCGTACACCTATAGCGCATGCTCTTGCATGGCCTGAAAGAATCTCATCAGGGGTTAATTCTTTAAACCTGTTTGATATCGCAAGATTAGATTTCGAAATCGCTGATCCAATTAGATTCCCCTGTTTGAAACTTGCTGCAGACGCAATGATTGCTGGTGGCACCTCTACAACAATCTTAAATGCTGCTAACGAAGTTGCGGTTTCCAGATTTTTACAGGGGGAAATACGATTTACTGATATTGCAAAAATTGTAGAATCTACCTTGACTAATGTTCCGTCGATTGCTGCGGATAATATTGATTGTGTGCTTGATGCTGATAAAGCTGCGCGCCAATACTCCGAACAGATTATTGGTGAATTAGCCGCATGATTGAATTTATTCAGTCATTAGCTTCCTTTATTTTGGCATTGGGTATCCTGATTACTTTTCATGAGTATGGTCATTATTGGGTGGCCAGAAAATGTAATGTCAAAATTTTGAGATTTTCAGTTGGGTTTGGTAAGCCGATATGGCGTTTTGATTTTAGCGCACCATGGTGGCACCTGGGATTTACAAATCCCCCCTGGAAAAAGGGCTTAACAAAAATATTCAAACAACGGCAATTCTCACCTGATGAAACAGAATTTGTAGTAGCAGGTTTGCCCCTGGGTGGGTATGTGAAAATGTTGGATGAAAGAGAAGGTATTGTTCCTCCTGATCAACTGGAACTGAGCTTTAATCGTAAATCACTCGGACAGCGCTTGTCTATTGTCCTGGCGGGGCCTGTATTTAATTTTATTTTTGCAATATTTGCATACTGGATAATTTACATGATTGGTGTTTCTGGTTTAAAACCAATCATAGATGAAATAACTCCTTCTTCATTGGCAATGGAATCCGGGTTACGCGATGGTGATCAAATTGTACAGATTGATGGTAATGAGGTTAGAACATGGGCATCTACTATAGACCTTCTGGTGCCTGGAATTGTTGATGCCAGGACCGTTGAAGTTCAAGTATTAGGGAATAACAATGCCACACGATTCGTAAATTTGAATTTATCTCATATCACCATTGATGAAATGGCATCGGGGAGCTTGCTCGAAAAAATCGGTGTAGAACCGCGTATCCCCGAATATCCTGCAATTATGGGTGAAATATCCCCGGGTGGTGCTGCTGAACAATCAGGCCTGAGATCAGGTGATTTGGTAATAAATGCTGATGATAATCCAATAACAAGCTGGGTAGATTGGGTGGAATATATACGTTCCAGCCCAGATACTGCCATTAACGTCGAAATCCAACGAGATGGTGAGGCCACAACGCTACTTATTACTCCCCAGTCAGTGGAGACAGACAGCGGAGAAATCATAGGAAGAATCGGCGCTGCTTTTGATACCAGTTATCGTCCTGATAACACTTTTTATGCCCTGGATTCATATTCTGTTGTTTCGGCATTGATTAAAGCATTTGATCGCACATTTGAAGTATCTGTGATGACATTACGAATATTAGGTAAAATGCTCGTTGGAGAAGCTTCTGTAAAAAATCTGAGTGGTCCAATTACGATTGCAAAGTATGCCGGAGATACAGCCGAACTCGGGATTGTTGCTTTTTTAGGTTTTCTTGCGATTGTTAGTGTCAGCCTTGGAGTATTAAATTTATTACCAATTCCATTACTGGACGGAGGGCATGTCCTGTTTTATCTCATAGAAGCAATAAAAGGGAGTCCTCCGTCAGAGTCACTGCAAGTTATGGGACAGCAATTAGGTCTGGTATTATTGCTCAGCTTGATGGGGCTGGCCCTGTATAACGATATCATCCGAGTCATAGGATAGATGTGTATTTAAAGTAAACAGATAAGAAATAAACTCGTTAATTATATTATTCATGATAAAAAAATCCTGCAAAATTATATTTTTGTATCTTTTGTTGAATGCAGTACAAGTCTTTGCAATTGAAGAGTTTGTAATTCAGGACATCCGAATTGCAGGACTACAGCGTTTGACACCTGGAACAATTTTTAATTATCTCCCCGTCGAAATAGGCGATGCTTTTAATGATCAAAAATCTGCTGAATCACTACGTGAATTATTTCGGACAGGTTTTTTTGATGATGTGAAAATTGAGCGCGAAGCA
The DNA here is from genome assembly GCA_943788815.1 of uncultured Gammaproteobacteria bacterium. Taxonomy (GTDB): domain Bacteria; phylum Pseudomonadota; class Gammaproteobacteria; order Eutrophobiales; family Eutrophobiaceae; genus Eutrophobius. The sequence continues at coordinate 519,053 of CALSRS010000001.1, read as the reverse complement.
AACATACTTCTGATTACTGTTGATGAAAGGCCAACCATTGGTAGCCTGGAAATTGATGGGAATAAAGACATTACTACAGATAACTTAATGGAAGGTCTTGAAGAAGCGGGCTTTGTCGAAGGTCGGGTATATGATAGATCACAAGTCGAAAAGTTACAGATAGAACTTGAACGTCAATATCATGCCAATGGAAAATACGGCGTAAGAATTTCTGCAGATGTAGAAGAGCTTCCGAATAATCGAGTGGGCATATCGGTTACGATATCTGAAGGTGATGCCGCAAAAATCAGAAGTATAAATATTGTTGGAAATACCGTATTTTCAGAGAAAGAATTGCTTGATGAATTTGAGCTCGGTTCATCCGGGATAATGAATATGTTAACCAAGGGTGATCGTTATTCCAGGCAAAAACTTGGTGCAGATATTGAAACCTTACAATCTTTCTATCAGGACCGGGGATATATAAATTTTGATGTCGAGTCCACACAGGTCACCATTACCCCCGATAAAAAAGATATTTATATCACTCTTAACATCAATGAAGGTGAGCAATATACAGTCTCGGGTGTAAAACTTGCAGGTGAATTTGTTATTAACCAAAGGCAAATGTTTGGTCTGGTCTCCATTATTGAAGGCAGCCTTTTTTCCAGGGCTCAAATGACTAATAGCAGCGAGCGATTAACAAGTATTCTGGGCTCGGTTGGATATGCCTTTGCGAATGTAAATGCAGTGCCAGATATAGATGAAGAAAATAATACGGTTGAAATCACATTCTTTATAGACCCAGGTAAACGTGTTTACGTTAGACGTATCAATTTTATAGGCAATGTTCGTACACGCGATGAAGTTTTACGCCGGGAGATGCGTCAGCAGGAAGGAGGATGGCTTTCAACACCGCTGGTAGAACGCGGTAAAGTCAGGTTGCAACGCTTGGGTTTCTTTGGGGCAGATGTTAATTCAGAAACGCCTGCAGTGCCTGGAACAGCTGATCAGGTTGACGTTGAATATACAGTTGAGGAAAAACCCTTTGGGACATTTACCGCTGGATTGGGTTATTCCCAATTTGATGGACTTATTATCTCCACAAGCATTTCACAGAACAATGTATTTGGAACAGGTAATAGGGTCTCTTTTGCATTCAATAATAGTAGTTACAGTAGAACGTTCAGTCTGGGATATTTTAATCCCTACTTTACAGATGATGGGATCAGTCGAGGCTATAATGTAAATTATTCGGAAACCAATGGTAGAGAGGCCAACCTGACCGCATTCGATAGCAGGATTATTGGTGCTAGCGTCAATTTTGGTTTTCCAATTTCAGAATTTAATGCCATCAGTACTTCGATAGGGTATGAAAATAATAAGTTGTCTGGAGATGGTTTTTTTGCAAATCAGGTACTGGATTTCATACAACGCGAAGGAAATGAGTTTGATATTCTTAGGGTGAGCGTTGGCTATTCCTACGATACAAGAAATAATACTATTTTTCCTACCCGAGGGATGTTTTATACGGTTGTTGGAGAAGCTGCGATACCTAACCCGGGTAAATCGCTAGAATTTTATAAATTGTCTTACCGGGGCCAGTATTTCAGGCCATTGGGTCGGGGATTTGTCTTCGCTTTAAAAGCAGATTTAGGCTATGGAGACGGGTTTCTGGGGACTGACAGACTGCCGTTCTTTGAGAATTATTACGCTGGTGGCCCCCGTTCTATCAGGGGATATCAACAAAATACACTTGGTCCGGTTGATAACTTTGGTAATCCATTAGGCGGTAATATTAAGATTGTGACTGGCGCAGAAATAATAATTCCGATACCATTTCTCGAGCAATTTGATCAATTTCAGTTTTCTGCCTTTGTTGATGGAGGTAATGTATACTGTACCGGCTCTGGTCAGACGGATATTGATGCTGATCAGATAATTGGGCCAATAGGACTAAATACACCTATTATTACTGTTAATAACAGTCCTTTTTGCGGTCCAAACGAAAAATTTGATCTGGCCAAATTGCGAGGTTCGGCAGGTCTTGGTGCAGTATGGATATCACCACTTGGTGTGATGAGTTTCAGTTTATCAACACCAATTAATAGTACAGCAACAGATCGAACAGAAAAATTTCAGTTTAATATAGGTACAAGTTTCTAGTTTATAAATAATTTGGAGTAGATTACGTGAGAAGATTTAATCGTTTAATTATCATTTCAATGATCATCGGTGCGTTTGGCACTTTTACGACAGCTTTGCAGGCACAAGAATATAAAATTGGTGTTGTAAATGCTGTAAGAATACTTGAGCAATCGCCACAAGCGAGAAAGACTACTGCACTGATTGAAAATGAATTTTCTCCAAGAAACAAGCAGCTTGTAGAAGAGCAAAAAACCTTACAAGCATTGGAAGAAAGGCTAGCCAAAGATGCAGCGATTATGAGTGAGAATGAACGCCGAAATCTTGAACGCGATATTATAAATAAACGTCGTGAATTAAAAAGGGACGAAGATGAGTTCAGGGAAGATCTGACATTCAGGCGTAATGAAGAATTGGCAAAAATACAAACCGAAATTATTAATGGAATCCAGATAGTCGCAAGAGACAATAACTTTGATCTGGTAATGAGTGAAGGTGTAATCTTTGCCAGCGCAAAAGTAGATATGACAGATATGGTTATTAAATATCTATCAGATCAGGCCGCGGCTGAATAAGAAGAATGCATCACGTATCATCCAGAAATGGAATACAGTCTTGGGGAAATCGCAGGGCTAATTAATGCAAAATTAATTGGTGATGCTGACTATGTCATAAATGGAGTAGGGTCTCTATCGACGGCGAAATCTACACAGATAAGTTTTTATGCCAATTCAAAATACCATGATGACCTGAAACAAACAGATGCTGGAGCCGTCATAGTCTCATACGAAGACCTGGAACTATCTCCTTCACATGCACTTGTTTGCAAAGATCCTTATGCTAGTTATTTAAAAGTCGCGAACCTTATTCATCCGACACCTGAACATCAACCTGGTGTTCATCCATCCGCAGTTATTGAAAAATCCGCACGAATATCAGAATCTGCTTTTGTTGGGGCAAATACTTATATTGGTTCTCATGTTGAGCTTGATGAATATGTATATATTGGTCATGGTTGTGTCGTTGAAGACAATAGTAAGATTGGTAGTCACACCAGGTTACAGTCAAATGTCACTTTATGTCATGAGGTTAAAATTGGTGAGCGCGTCATATTGCATCCAGGTGTAGTAATAGGGTCTGATGGGTTTGGACTGGTAGCTGATAATGGGCAATGGTTAAAAATACCTCAATTGGGTACAGTTGAAATTGGAAATGATGTGGAAATTGGTGCAAATACATCGATCGACAGGGGCGCGATGAGTAATACCCGGATTGAAGATGGTGTAAAAATCGATAATCTGGTGCAGATTGGCCATAATGTTATTATAGGTGCGCATACGGCAATAGCAGGAAGTGCGGTCATTGCGGGAAGCGTTGTGATAGGTAAACGCTGTATGATAGGTGGTGCAACTGCAATAGCAGGACATATCAGCATAGCTAACGATGTTGTAATAACAGGAATGTCCGGGGTAACTAATTCAATTAATAAACCCGGAAAATACTCCGGTTCAATGACCACAATGGAGAATACTACCTGGCGAAAGAATATGGTCAGGTTACGTCATCTTGATGAACTGGTGCGAAGGATAAATGCATTGGAAGATAAAATGTCGAAATCTAAAGAAACAGGGAAATAATATGGCTGAAATTGATATCAATAAAATTAAGAATTTTCTTCCTCACCGTTATCCTTTTTTATTATTAGATAAGGTGCTCGACGTTATCCCGGGTGAATCAATCAGGGCGTTGAAAAACGTTACTATTAATGAACCTTTTTTTCATGGTCATTTTCCAGAGCAACCTTTAATGCCTGGTGTTTTAATTGTTGAAGCCATGGCCCAGGCAGCGGCCATATTGGGTGTTATATCAGGAGCAGAATCCAGGGATGATTTAGATAATATATTGTATTACCTGGTAGGGGTTGATAAAGCAAGATTCAGAAAGACAGTTGTGCCGGGTGATCAATTAATTCTTGAAGTTAAATTTATAACTGTTAAACGTAATATCTGGAAATTTTCTGCTACTGCAAGCGTTGATGGCAAAATAGTTGCTAACACTGAATTATTAACGACAGTTGCGGAAATAGATTCTTGATCCATAAAACTGCGATAGTTCATCCTGATGCAAAAATAGATAATGATGTAGATATTGGTGCTTACAGTGTCATTGGAGCTGAGGTATCGATAGGAAAAGGAACTCGAATAGCATCACATGTGGTTATCAATGGGCTAACGAAAATAGGTAATGAAAATAAAATTTTTCAGTTTTCCTCAATAGGTGACGATCCGCAGGACAAAAAATTCTCAATAAATGAGAAATCAAAACTCATTATAGGCAACAAGAATACAATCAGAGAGTTTTGCACAATAAATCGTGGCACTATTGGTGGGGGTGGTAATACACAGATAGGAGATGAAAATTGGATAATGGCCTATGTTCATATTGCACATGACTGTGCCATTGGGAATCAAAATGTATTTGCTAACCATACTACCTTGGCTGGTCATGTTGTAATTGGTAACCAGGTGACATTGGGTGGCTTCACCGGCATCCACCAGTTTTGTAAAATCGGAAATAATAGCTTTAGTGCAATTTCATCCGTCATAGTAAAAGATGTTCCCCCATATATAACTGTTTCAGGAAACACAGCAAAACCTAGTGGATTGAATAAAGAAGGTCTGAAAAGAAATGGCTTTAATAGCGATGAGATAGACATCCTGCGACAAGCATACAGGATTGTTTACAGAGAACGGCTGTTATTGAAAGATGCAATAAACAAACTGAAACCTCTTAGTGCTAATTCAGAATATGTAAAATATTTTCTGGATTTCATTCAGGGATCTGAACGCGGAATAGCTAGATAAGTAAATGTTACGGGTTGGTATAGTCTCAGGTGAAGCCTCCGGAGATTTGCTGGGTTCAGAGCTTATCGAATCACTAAAAATAATTTACCCTGAAATTTGTTTTGAAGGTATTGGTGGTCCATTGATGGAATCAGCAGGTTGTAAGATTCTTTATCCATCAGAAAAACTGGCGGTTATGGGTTTGTTGGAGGTAGCAGGTCGCTATCTTGAGCTGCTATCTATAAGAAAAAAGCTTATACGCCACTATATCTCCAATCCCCCTGATCTTTTTATCGGAATAGATGCGCCGGATTTTAATCTGACCCTGGAAGAACATCTACGCAGCTCTGGAATTAAAACAGTACATTATGTGGGACCAACGGTATGGGCATGGCGCTCGGGAAGACTGGCAAAAATTAAAAAAGCAGTTGATCTGATGTTGGTATTATTTCCTTTTGAATTAGCTGTCTATAGGAATTACGGGATAAATGCAAAGTATGTAGGACATCCTATTGTGGATCGATTTCAGTCTGTAACTGATAAAGCCGTTTCAAAGAAAAAACTTGGCATTGATCCTTCAAAGAAAGTGATCGCGATTATGCCAGGTAGCAGGGATACGGAAATCAGGAAAATACTTCCGTTGCAATTGGAGATCATGAAATGTATTTACAATCAGAATACAGATCTGATTTTCATATCAAGTGTATTAAAACAAGAAACAATTGATATGATTTTGGAGCAGTTTTCAGCGAAGATTGATTCACATGGGAAACCGGATTTTCAGATATTTAATGGCCAAACACAAGATGTGCTGTTAGCTGCTGATGCAGGAATATTGACATCAGGCACGATAACTCTAGAGGCAATGTTATGCCAATTACCAATGATAGTTATGTATAAAATGAATTGGTTTAGTTATAAAATCATTAAATTATTGATTAAAGTTAAATATGTAGCCTTACCTAACCTGCTCTCTGGCAAAGAGGTTGTCCCTGAGTTTATTCAAAATGATTGTGTTCCTGAAATAATGGCAAACAAAATTATGAATTTACTAAATGTAGATGCAAGCCATCAGCAGATAAATGAGTTCAACAAAATTACCAGTCAACTTAGACAAGGTATTGATAATAAAGCAGCAGTGGCGATACAACATTTGTTATGAATATGCAGTATTCCTTGCAGGATAATAAATTGAAATTGGCAGGTGTTGATGAGGCAGGACGAGGACCTCTCGCGGGACCAGTAGTTGCTGCTGCAGTGATTTTGGATCCAGACGTTCCAATCATTGGATTAGCAGATTCTAAAAAGCTTTCAGCTTCAGTGCGCCAGAGATTGGCCGATGAAATTATGTTACATGCCATATGCTGGTCTATTGGGCGAGTTGATCATGAAGAAATAGATCGTATAAATATATTGCAGGCTAGTCTACTAGCGATGAAAGTCGCGATAGAAAACCTACAGGAAATACCTGATTTAGTACTTGTCGATGGGAATAAGTGTCCAACAGTGTCTTGCAAAGTTGATGCTATAATAGGCGGAGATAAAAAGATTCCATCAATTAGTGCAGCATCAATCCTGGCAAAGGTAACCAGGGATAAGGAAATGCAGGAAATGGATAAACTTTATCCGGGATATGGATTTGCTAAACATAAAGGATACCCGACGAAAGATCATCTATTTGCATTAGAAGAATTAGGCATATGTGAAATACACCGGCGTTCATTTTCACCAGTACAACGCCTTATCGATTGAAAATATAAATTAAATACGAAATGCGCGATACATTTGTACATTTACATGTCCATTCAGAATACTCCTTGGTTGACGGAATTCTTAGAATTGGACCACTTTTAAATTTTGTCCAGGAAAGTAATTTTCCAGCAATTGCATTAACAGAGTTTGGTAATTTATTTTCTTTGGTAAAATTTTATCAACAGGCAGAAAAGCGCGGGATAAAATCTATTGTCGGTGTCGAAATCAAGCTGCTTGACACAGATAATCCCCAGGAATTTTCCCATCTTGTTTTATTATGTCAAAACCTTGTGGGTTATCACAATCTGACACGATTAATTACTCGTAGTTATATCCATGGTCAGCATCAGGGTGTACCTCATGTCCAGAAAGATTGGATTATAGGTAATACGGAAGGTTTAATCGCACTGTCGTGTGCAACAAAAGGGAATGTCGGTCAGGCTATAATCGGGAATGACATGGAACTTGCCCGTCTGCATATTGAAGAGTGGAAAAAGATTTTTCCGGACAGGTTCTATCTGGAGCTGCAAAGAACCAATAGACCTGGCGAAGCTATCTACATTCAAGAAGCAATCAATCTTGCATTAGAATGTGACATACCGGTAGTAGCAACAAATGATGTCAGGTTTTTAAATAAAGCTGATTTTCAAACACATGAAGCAAGATATTGTATCCAGCATGGATATACACTTAACGATCCTCGTCGCCCAAAAGATTATTCTGAAGAGCAATATATGAAATCGCATGCCGAAATGAGCACGCTGTTTGAGGATATTCCAGAAGCAATTGAAAATACATATCTTATTGCACAGCGGTGTAATCTCGGATTTGAGTTTGGGAATTATTATTTACCTGATTTTCCCGTGCCAGACGGTCATGACCAGGATAGTTGGTTAATATCAGAAGCCCAGGATGGACTAAAGAAAATCACAGACAGTATGAGTTTTGAAGCAGGTGATAAACAACTGAGTCACTATGAAGAACGGCTGGCGACTGAAATCGAAGTGATAAAGAACATGGGATATTCAGGCTATTTTTTGATCGTTGCAGACTTTATTTCCTGGGCCAAGCAGCAGGGCATACCAGTAGGGCCTGGTCGAGGATCAGGTGCGGGTTCACTTGTAGCCTACGCTTTAGGAATTACTGAGCTTGATCCTCTTGAATATGATTTGTTATTCGAACGATTTTTAAATCCAGAACGTATCTCGCTACCTGATTTTGATGTTGATTTTTGTATGGAAAGGCGCGATGAAGTCATTGAATATGTCGCAAAACGATATGGTCATGACCATGTGTCACAGATTATCACCTATGGAAGAATGGCTGCTAAGGCTGTAATACGAGATGTAGGAAGAATATATAGTCATCCCTATGGATTTGTTGACCAAATCGCAAAATTAGTTCCATTTGATCTAAATATGACACTGGAACGAGCCTTAGATGAAGAACCATTATTAAAACAACGTTATAAAAAAGAAGATGACGTAAAAGCACTTATTGATATGGCCAAAAATCTGGAAGGTCTTTCTCGCAATGCGGGTAAACATGCGGGTGGTTTGGTAATTGCGCCTGAACCTTTAACCAATTACATGCCGCTATATTGCGAGCAGGGGACTAATGTCACTTCAACGCAGTTTGACATGAATGACGTTGAAACAATCGGACTGGTCAAATTTGATTTTTTAGGTTTAAGAACATTGACCATTATCGACTGGGCAATAAACGATATCGATAGTATTTTATCTGATGACAAAAAACTTATTATTAAGGATATACCACTTGATGATATAGAAACATATAAGTTGATCCAACGGATGGATACTACAGCAGTGTTTCAACTTGAATCAGATGGAATGAAAAAATTAATTAAGCGATTGAAACCTGATAAATTTAGTGATTTGGTAGCACTTGTAGCTTTATTCAGACCGGGACCTTTGCAGTCGGGTATGGTTGACGATTTTGTAGATAGAAAGAACGGCAAGGCAATTATCAAGTATCCACATCCTGCACTCGAAGAAATTCTCAAACCTAGCTATGGCGTTATTCTATACCAGGAACAGGTTATGCAAATTGCTCAAACGCTTGCGGGATATACACTGGGAGCCGCAGATATATTGCGCCGAGCAATGGGCAAAAAGAAAGCAGAAGAAATGGCTGAGCAACGTAATATATTTGTTGAAGGCGCAGTAGGTAACGGCGTAGAAGAAAAAGTAGCAACCTACATCTTTGATTTAATGGAGAAATTTGCTGGTTATGGGTTTAATAAATCACATTCTGCTGCATATGCACTGCTTGCTTATCAGACGGCATGGCTGAAAACGCATTACCCATCTGCTTTTATGGCGGCAGTCTTGTCCTCAGATATGGACAATACTGACAAAATAGTAAGTATGCGAGAAGAAATTAATCGTATGGATTTGGAACTACTTCCACCATCAGTCAATGAAAGTGAGTATAAATTTACTGTGGTTGATGAGAAAACAATACGCTTTGGTCTCGGGGCAATCAAGGGTGTAGGAAAAGCGGCAATAGAAAATATCATTGAGCAAAGAGTTCAAAATGGAGTATATGAGAACTTGTTTGAATTTTGTAACAGGATAGATTCGCGCAAGTCCAACAGAAGAGTAATTGATGCGCTTATTAAATCGGGTGCAGCAGATTCCCTTGGTCCAGGAAGAGGAGGGATGCTTGCAAACATAACAAAAGCAATGCAATTAGCAGATCAGTTTTCATCAAATAATTCAGCAGGTCAGGATGACTTGTTTGGATTAGGACTTTCGAACTCTAGTAAATCAAATAATAGTACAAATATAGAATTTGTTAATGTAAAAGATCTGAATGAACTAGAACGATTGAAAGCAGAGAAAGAAACATTGGGTTTTTATGTGAATGGGCACCCTATTACAAAATATGAAAAAGAATTGCTATCAATCACGACATCTTCACTAGGAGACGTAAAGCTTGGGCTTGTTCGCGTGGCTGGTTATCTAGAAGGAATACGAACACGATCAGGACAACGCGGTAGAATGGCGGAATTGCGAGTTGATGATAAAACCGCCAGGATGGTTGTGAATTTGTATTCAGAAGCTTATGAGAAATATCGTTCAATGTTACAAAAAGACAAGCTAGTCATAATTGTCGGAGAGGCAATTGAAGATGATTACTATTCATCAGGAATCGCTATAAAAGCAGACATGGTGGTTGATTTGGATGAAGTTCGATCATTATGTGGATTACTGTCTCTAACCCTAAATCGTGATTCAGTAAAGAAAACACTTCCATTAGTTCAAGAAGTCTTGCGAAATCATAAAAGCGAGAAATGCCATGTTATAATTAAATACGAAAATGATTCGGCCAGCGGATTGATTACTCTAGGTGATGATTGGAGAGTAAGTATAAACGATGAGCTTCTAGAAGAATTGTCTGTAATTCTGGGGAATGATAAGGTGTCAGTGCTTTATAAGGATGTGCATAAATATTTTACAGCAAAGCCAAAATTTAAATATATTAGTGGTCTAAATTAAAAATGAATTTTCTTGATTTTGAACAACCAATTGCAGAACTCGAAGCAAAGATTGAGGCGCTTCGTTATGTTAATGATGACTCTGAACTAAATGTAGGAGAAGAAATTACGCGTTTACAAAAGCGTAGTAACGAATTAACAGCTTCAATATTTTCTTCCTTAAGTTCATGGCAAATTTCAATGGTTGCACGTCATGCTAACCGACCTTACACACTTGATTATATCGAAAGGATTTTTGATGAATTTAATGAGTTACATGGTGATAGAAGTTTTGCTGATGATCCTGCAATAGTAACAGGTATCGCCAGGCTTGATGGTGAATCTGTCATTGTCATTGGTCATCAAAAAGGTAGGGACACGCAAGACAGAATATATAGAAATTATGGGATGCCAAAACCTGAGGGATACAGAAAAGCCATGCGTATTATGGAAATGGCAGAAAGGTTTAAGCTCCCAATTATTACTTTTATTGATACCCCAGGTGCTTACCCCGGTGTTGGTGCGGAAGAAAGAGGGCAAAGCGAGGCCATCGCTAGAAACCTAAGATTAATGTCAGATCTTGAGACACCAATAATTGCAACAGTTATTGGAGAAGGAGGTTCAGGAGGAGCATTGGCTATTGGTGTCGCAGATGCGGTTTTCATGCTTCAGTACAGCACATATTCTGTAATTTCACCTGAGGGTTGTGCATCTATCTTATGGAAAAGTGCTGAGAAAACAAAAGATGCCGCCGAAGCAATGGGTATCACGTCAAAACGGCTGCATGAAGCTGGGTTGATAGATAATATTATTGAAGAGCCACTTGGTGGTGCCCATAGAAATTATGACGAAATAGCGAGCTCTATAAAATTAAATTTAACAGATGAATTATCAAAACTGAAAAATTTATCTACTGATGATCTTGTACAAAGAAGAATGGATCGTATTAGAAATTATGGTATTTTTCAGATAGAAAATTAATAATATTTTACGCTTCAAGGTTTGACACATGTCAACTAGCCCCAGTTTGTTATCCCATGCTTTGGCAATTCTAAAGAATTATCCTGACGCTGAAAATCTCTATGTTGCTTATAGTGGAGGTATGGATTCACATGTTTTATTAAATCTTCTAGTTAATAATCAGGAATATATCAATTCAAAAATAATTGCTGTTCATGTAAATCATGGATTAAGTAAAGAATCCAGCTTATGGGCTAAACACTGTTCTGATTTATGTGAAAAATTGGAAGTTAAATATATTGAAATCGATGTAGATGCCGCTGCACCTAAAGGAGAAAGTCAGGAAGAGTGGTCGCGAAAATTAAGATACGATGCACTTAAGAAACTGTTAAACACAGGTGATATTCTTTATACAGCTCATCATAAAGACGATTTGGCAGAAACATTACTATTACAGTTATTTAGAGGAGCAGGTCCTGCAGGCCTTTCTGCTATTCCCGAATATATTAAATTTGGTAAAGGTTGGCACATCAGACCTTTTTTAAATATTACTCGCAATGAATTATCTGAAATAGCAAATAAGTTCAACCACAGCTGGATAATTGATGATTCAAATTCTGATGAGCGGTTTGATCGAAATTATCTTCGCCATAAAATCATGCCAGTTATAAACGCACGATGGCCTGGTATTTTAAAGACACTTTCTCGTTCTGCGCGAATTCAGACGGAAGTAACTGAACTGATTGAAGAGTTGGCAAAAATCGATTTAGACTGTTGCATGAATTTGACAAACAATACACTAAATCAAAGTTGTATTAAAAACCTATCAGATTCCAGATCATTAAATCTGATTAGATACTGGTTGAAAACACTAGAGCAACGTTCACCTAGCTCCGCCATACTTCGGCAGATATTAATAGACATAGTACACTCAGGCCCTGATGCATCACCTTGTATTAAATGGGACGATGTTGAAATTAGAAGATACAGGGATATGATTTTTCTTACTCAAAATTTACCATCGATGAGTCAGCTTGATAATGAAATCCGGTGGGATCCTGATAATGAGTGTAAATTGAAATATGGGAAAATAATTACCAGGTCAGCTGTTGGCATGGGAATTTCTATTCATAAAATTGATGGGAAAGAACTAAGCATTCGTTATCGAGATGGCCATGAAGAAATTAAACTTGGAGGACATCATCACACCCTGAAAAATATATTTCAGGAAAAAGGGATCCCTCCATGTTTTCGAGACCTGATTCCTCTGATATATATGGGTACGACATTAGTTGAGATTGCAGGATTATGTATAAATGAGGATTTCCAGGCAAAGCCAGATGAACTAACACTACAGGTGGTATGGAATCGTGCTGAAGAAGTTTACGCGATGAAATATATTAATTGACCTTAGGTGCCCTGGTTTTTAGCATGGCTGTATCTTCACCGAATTGGAAATCCTTGGGGTGTTCTGTAAACCTTAGAAAAAAATCACCAATTTCAATAATGTCACCTTCAGATAAAATTTTCTTGGTAATTTTTTTATTATTGACATATACGCCGTTAGTTGAACCACGATCATAAAGAACAAATTGACCGTTTGATTCTCGATTTATTTCTGCATGTCGCCGTGAAATTGAGCTGTCATTTATCGTCATTTCATTATCCTGACTTCTTCCTATGCGCCAGGTAGTGGTGGTAACTGGATAACTACTGGCCTTTTCGTCCTGGCTGATTAAATACGCAAGTGGTTTAACTTCTGCATAGGTAACATTGACAGGCTTAGGCTGCCTTTCCTTTTTAAATAACATATATAGTGTCGCTATAGTAAGTAATATCAATACGACTAGTGCGCTGGGCACGCCATACCAAAGAAGGTAATCGATATATTCGCGCTCTTTGGATTGCACTGTGACTACAGCTTGTGGTGGGCTTACTAACGGTGTTGATACGGTCTGTAGAGCTTGTTGCGGTTCATAGGCTGTTATTGGCAAGTTCACAGGGATGCTTACAGATATTGGCTGTGTAGAGGTTAAAAACTGTAAGTCGAGTTCAGATTCCTGGGATGAATTATTATTTATTGAATCCAGGTTGATAATAAATTGACCTCCTCTATCAATATTGGCTAGAGGACGGGTCATTACTTCATTTGGTAACTCAAAATTAGTATTTGATTCAAAATACATACCGCCGGTTTCTTCACTCAGGCGTCTCAATGTTTGGAGTGATACAGACAATGGGGTTGATCTTGCGTATCCAAATGAATTAATAACCACATCATGCCGTCGGGCAGCGTTAATAACGTCTGCATGGTAATAAGCCTTGTCTTCCGCCTGACCATCTGAAAAGAGGAATAAAACTTTCCTATCTGCATTAACCCTGGCGAGGACTTCTATTGCCTTTATGGTATTACGATATAGCTCTGTTGTCAGACCAGCAGCTTCCAGTGATCTGGCAGCAGTTACAATGCTATTTCTACTTGAACTAATAGGTGCCCTGACAACAAGGTCTTTATCAAAACTGGCTAGGCCTGCAATATGATGAGCTTGTAAATTACCTGTTAGCTGTACAATTTGTTCTGAATTTATCTCAATGACATTTTGTCTGCCAGTGTCGCTGGTATCTATGACAAACAATATGGCGGTTACACTGTCGCTTGTAGGGTAACGGTTATGAATACTAATATCCTGTTCCTGCCCATGGATACGCGCTGTTATATCGCTAATCTGCTGATTAAGCAGTTGACGATATGAACATGCAACGATTTGGGTATCAGATTCAGAACAATTTAGATCAATCTCTGTTGTAAGAATTTCCAGCGATATTGCAGGGGGGGTAAACAGAAGACTGATTAGCAGTATCAGCGCGTTGATTTTATGACTATTGGTCACTGGAGTTTTTAATATTGAGCAATGAGTGAAAATAAAAATGAGTCAATATATTAATCAAATATTTGTATTAAGGTGCCAATGGATACAAATTGACGAAGTTCAGAAATTTCATCATTTGTTAGTGCAATGCATCCTTCCGTCCAGTCATGGCGCTCATGTATAGTCAATTTTTTATTTGTGATTTCACCAATACCGTGTAAGCCAAGGTATCCTCCAAGTTTGGTGTCTTGCGGTGGTAGTTCATCATCAGTTGATGCTTTAATAATGTCCTTAAATTCCTTGCCATTGATAAGATTGTTTTTATATCCATACCAGGCATCAACTGGATTTGGATAATTAATTTGCATAAAAAAATGGAATCTACTGTTATCTCTAAATTCGAGAATTTTATATGTTCCTATTGGGGTCATTTTATCGCCTAATTGACGTTTAGTACCTGCACCGCCTCTACCAGAGGCAACCCGGTATTTTTTTATTACTTTTTCCCCGTCTTTAACTATAAGTTCCTGACTGGCTTTATAGACTTCCAGCGAGTAAGGACTAGAAATGGCACTGGAATTGAAGATACTCAGGTTACAAACGATAAACGTCAGTAAAAGTAGAAATCGGCAAGATTTTGATTGTATAGCTGTTTGCATATTTGGTCCTTGTTAACCAATCTCTTGATTATAATCGATATTTCATTTCATATTTCTGATTTTTTAGCTATAAATTAACCATTTCTTTAAGGTTAATTTCAAGAATATTAAGAATTTAGGTATAATTCGTCGATTAAGTTGTCAAGTCGGGAGGATGGTATGGATGAGCAAACTCAAATTGAGTTGGAGTCGGCTGCATTTAGAAAGCTGGTCGAGCATCTAAGGCAAAATACAGATCTTCAAAATATTGACCTTATGAACCTGGCCGGGTTCTGCCGGAATTGTCTGGCTAAATGGTACCTGGCTGCGGCAGCGGATAATAATATCAAAATGGATAACGATACCGCCCGAGAAGCCATTTATGGTATGCCATACGCACAATGGAAGGAAAAATATCAGAAGTAATGTGCTGGTGTTAGAGTGAAGAGTTAGGACAATGAAACGGTAATACAAGGATAGTAGCTTAACAATAGAAAAGAATGGTGCCGGAAGTGGGATTTGAACTCACGACCTACCGCTTACAAGGCGGTTGCTCTACCACTGAGCTATTCCGGCAACAAAAGCGTGAAAAATAAAATATAAACGGATTGATTACAAGCATTAAATTATAACAATAGTTCATTAACTTTACCTGAAAATTTCAAGTGGAGTAGTTAGGCGTATTAGTATGTGCTTAATGAGATATTGTATACACATAAATATTTATCCCGGGAATTAACGAATGAGCTTTAAGGTATTAATTATTGATGACTCCGCCGATTACAGGGCGCTATTGCGTGTGTATTTGAAAAAAGAAATTCCCGATGTCATCGTGCAGGATTATGATCCCCTGGCACTCGGTCGTCCACCTGATAATTATGACTGGTCTAAATTCGATCTAATACTTCTTGATGTAAATCTTGGGAATAATGAAGACGGTCTCGAATGGTTGAAGACATATCGTCGATCCTCCGGTTTCCCACCTACAATAGTTCTAACAGCAGAAGGAGATGAGTATGTGGCAGTTAAGGCAGTTAAGCTGGGTGCTGCCGAATACATTAATAAAAAAGATGTATCACCAAAACGCTTGAAAGAGCTGGTTGATGAAGCGGTTGAATTCGATGAAGTTAAGGAAAGTGAACATGTTGCAATAATGAATGATGCAACACAGATCATAAACAAAATTAAGAAAGATAAGGAAAAAGTTCCTGAAGATAATTTAAGCTCAGGTTATCGATTTGTCAGAATGATAGGTGAAGGTGGCATGTCCAAGGTATACCTGGCAGAACGCACAGAAGATAATCACTCGCTTGTTTTAAAAATTGTTGATTTGTCTGCTGTTCAAGATGAAAAACTTCTGCGTAGATTTATACAGGAAGCAGAATTAATCGCTGAACTCAACACTCCATTTGTTGTAAAAATTTATGAATATGGTTTGACTAATTCATATGGGTTTATTGCTATGGAATTTTTCCCACGTGGCGACATGAAACAAAGAATGGAATTAAAGTTATCTCCTGAAATTGCTTTTAATTACATGACCCATATCAGCTATGGACTTGAAGCTATACATGAAATTGGTGTTATACATCGCGACCTGAAACCCGCGAATATTATGTTTAGAGGAGATGATAGTCTGGGTATTGCAGATTTTGGGATTTAAAAAAAAATACAAAGCAGTGAAGCTGTGACTACCGTGGGACAAATACTAGGCACACCACATTATATGAGCCCAGAACAAGGTGAAGGGATGCCGATTGATTGCCGCTCAGATATTTATAGCGCTGGAGTTATGATTTATGAGCTACTAACAAATGAAAAACCCTATACAGCAATGTCTCCAGCAGCACTTATATACCAACATGTACATGCGGAAATACCAGAATTACCGGAAAATCTGGTGAAATATCAGGATATTATAAATAAAACTATGGCTAAGGACCCAGGAGATAGATATCAATCGGCCAGGGAATTGATTGAGGTACTAGAAAGTGCCGAAAATGATTGCCACTAAATTTTAAAATATTAGCATGATTCGAAATAAAGATTTATTAAAAATACTTAGTGATAAGGAACAGGAATTATTTGAGCTATTGAGTAAAGGAATGAATACCAGCGAAATCTCAAAATATTTATCCATGAGTTACCAGGAAGCCGCTGAGATCAATCGCTCTATAAAACAGAAATTAAATGCAAACAGTATGGAAGATTTGAAAAATTATGCTGATTGACATTTCCTTATGTCTCGTAAATATGTTTAGAATATTCCTATAAGAGGAAATCTCGTTTATGAAGTTATTAGTCAAATATCATGGAGAATTGGCAACGTATTTTCCAAAGACATCCGAAGACAATTCTACTAATGTGGATATTAGAGAAAATGATTCTCTAATGAGCATCATGGATAAGTTCAGTATTCCATCAGATAAAATAAATCTAATTCTGGTTAACGGTGTGAATGTGGATAAGAATTTAGCTGCAGATCACTACTTTTCTGATGGAGATACATTGGCAGTTTGGCCACCAAATCCAGAAAAATAATTGCCAGGCAATGCGTAATCTCTATCCAGAGATAGAACCCCGTCTGCACTATTACCTGCAAACCAATTCAACGCATAAAATATATTATGAAGAAAGTGGTAATCCATCAGGCATACCCATTATATTTATTCATGGTGGACCTGGGGCGGGGAGCAATGAAAATCACAGACGTTATTTCGACCCAGTCCGTTACCGTATCATCAATTATGATCAAAGAGGGTGTAACAGGTCATCTCCATCTGGTGAATTAACGAATAATACAACCCAGGATCTTCTCGAAGATATTAAATCAATTCGCAATAACCTGGGTATTGAAAAGTGGGTAATATTTGGTGGATCTTGGGGAGCCACACTTGGATTATTGTATGCTCAGGCATATCCAGAAACTGTGATGGCTATGATTTTACGTGGGACCTTTCTGGCAAGGCGAATTGATATTGACTGGTTTCTAGGTAATGGTGCAAACAGGGTATTTCCAGATGCGTGGCAGCGCTTTATTTCTCATATTCCAGATGATGAGCAGCACAATCTATTTCGTGCCTACAATAAAAGATTAATGTCTGATAATCCCGACGAGGTAAGTAATGCCGCGTGGCATTGGGCAAACTGGACGGGCAGGGTAGTGACTTATCTCCTGGATATAGGTGAGTTCACTCCTCCTCAAGATATGACTTCAATCATAAATGAAACAAGAATAGAAACGCATTATGGTATTCATTCCTACTTTATTCGTGAAAACCAGATCCTTGAGCAGCTTAATCTTATTCCAGATGTCCCAATTAAGATTATTCATGGAAGGCGAGATTTGACATGTACACTGGATGCCTCATGGGAATTACACCAAAATCTACCTCATTCAGAGCTTAATATTGTTAATGAGGGAGGACATCTTGCAGGTGAACCAGTGATGACAGACGCGTTAATTAACGCTACTGATAATCTTTCAAAATTACTGGAGTGATTGTGCCTGAAAGGTCAAAAAGACCTCAAATTATGGGGGTTTTAAACGTAACACCTGATAGCTTTTCTGATGGTGGTGATTTCCTTGCTATCGATGCTGCCGTGGTTCAAGGTTTAAAACTGGCTGAGGAAGGTGCCAATATTATCGATATAGGCGGAGAGTCAACCCGTCCTGGTTCAGACAGGGTTAGTGCATCTGTTCAAATCCAACGAGTTGTACCTGTTATCGAAGAACTCAAATCAAAGATATCAAAAAATATACATATTAGTGTTGATACCACATTAACTGAAGTAGCTGATGCTGCAATTAATGCAGGTGCAGTCATGATAAATGACGTATCTGCGTGTCGTGATGACCCGGAGATGTTCAGGCTGGCTGCAGACAGGCAAGTAAGCATTATTCTCATGCATATGCTTGGAGAACCTAAGAGTATGCAATTAAATCCCCATTATGAGAATGTCATAAATGAAATTCAGGAATTTTTAATAGAACAAGCAACACGTGCACAATCTTTTGGTATAAAGGCTTCAAACATTATGATTGATCCGGGCTTAGGTTTTGGTAAAACCTTCAGTCATAATTTGGAAATTATTTCCCACCTGAATGTTTTTACTCATTTGGGATACCCAGTAGTACTGGGTGCCAGTCGAAAACGGTTTCTGCAAACAATAATAAATTCAACGGATAATGCAGAATTATCAATTGCAACGGCAATGATGACTGCAGTTGGGGTCAAGGCTGGTGTAGATACTTTTAGGGTCCATGATGTGAGGAAAAATCGCGAAACAGCAGATAATGTTTTCAATTCCTTAAATGATTCTAAGGTCAATTCGCTTTAAATCAGCGATTTAATACATACTAATTGACACCTAATATTCCTGATCCTAGACTGAGGAATACTATCATTCCTCAGGGGGGAATTATGAAAGTGAAATCTGGCAGTCGCAGACGTTTTCTGAAAACAGGCGCGGCCCTTGGGTTGACGGCAGGTCTTGCGCGCCCTTCCTATGGTCAGGCGCTGCATCCAGATGTTATCAACGTTACAGAAACTCGCGCCCGAGGACTCTTATCAAAATTTGAAAAATCTGAGCGCATACGCTTTCGGCAAAGCAATAATCCCAATGCAACAGCCCTGACGCCTTTACAGGATCTGAATGGAATTATTACACCGTCAGAATTGCACTTTGTGGTAGACCATGAAAATGGCGTCTTGCTGGATATTAACCCGGAAGATTATCGCTTGCAGATTACTGGCATGGTGGACAAGCCGCTGGAATTTACACTGGCTGATTTAAAGCGCATGCCCTCAGTTTCCTCTATTAATGTATTAACTTGTGGTTCCAACGGCAGCGATGCCTTTAGAAAAGGAGCACAGACGGTACAACAAACCCATGGCAGGACATCGACAAGTGAGTGGAGTGGTGTTTCATTCAAGAGCTTGCTTGAAGAAGCCGGTGTCCATAAAGATGCGAAATGGGTCATTGCCATGGCAGCTGATCCCAGTGACCATGTCTCAAGTTTTCCAATGGAAAAGGCCATGGATGGAGTAACCATGGCCGCTTATGCACAAAATGGTGAATCCTTAAGAATTGATCAGGGATATCCAGTTCGCGTTGTTGCACCAGGCTATACGGGACGTTGGTTGGTTAAATGGTTGACCCAATTGTATGTTACCGATGATACCTACGTGACACGACAAGATGGCTTTAATATGACAGACCGTATGCCAGATGGTCGTGGCTATTTATTGGCATCCGAACAGTCTCGCTACTTCCGTCTTGAAACAACGGCAAGGTCGGTTATTACCTTTCCATCTGGGGGTCATCAATTACCAGGACCTGGTTACTATGAGATTCGTGGCCTGGCCTGGACGGGAGGCATCGTCAAACGCGTTGAGATATCAGTCGACGGAGGCGAAACCTGGAGAGATGCCAAACTTCAGAATCCTGTATTACCTTATTGTCACACTCGTTTCCGTATGGACTGGGAATGGGATGGTCAAGAACGAATTATCCAGTCGCGCTGTACAGATGAAAAAGGCTATGTACAACCAACGCCAGACGAAGTGGCCAGTACATGGGGAGTGGATTCCAGTCCGGAATGTTTCAACATCATGGGAGAATATTGCAATCAGGTGCCACGTGATACCCACAACTCATTTATTATGAGTTGGAAGATTGCCGCAAATGGCGAGGTTACCAACCCCATGCAAGAATTATATCCTGATGGTAGGCCGGAGGGTCTCAGCCATTATTATTCCGGAGGTCATGCTTTTTTTGAAGAAGATGATCATTAATAACATGATTTTTTCAGAATAAAGTAAGGATGCGATCGTGAGAAAATATTTATGTAGCCTATTGTCGGTATCGCTGCTCTTAATGAGCCAGCTGGGATTATCACAGACATCTGGAGTTGGTCTAGGCAGGAACATGACCGATGAAGAGATTAATAAATTGATGTATACCATAGGTCCAAAAGGTGTTGAGTTACCTTCTGGACAAGGAACAGCAAGAGAAGGTGAAAAGATTTACACTCAGAGTTGTATTTTTTGCCATGGTCCAGAAGGATTAAATGGCCCACAAAACACCTTGAAAGGCAGCCCCAGGCTTCCGATGCCAACATCCCTGTGGGACTATATCCACAGAGCAATGCCCCGCAGTCTTGCCATTGTTGGTGCGCAGGAAAGACAGTTAAGTAACGATGAAACCTATGCTCTAACTGCATATATCCTATATATCAACGGGGTAATCGGTCACGATGAGGTCATGAACGCTGAATCCTTACTGAAAGTTGATATTCCAATGGAAAAAAAACCGATTGATTAATCCTGCACTATTGTTTTCCCTTTAATCTGTTAGCGAGTGACTTCATTGCGAGTCAGACTAGCGGCATTCACACTACTCGTATTATTCGGATGGCACTTATCTGCCAGTGGTCAAGGCCTACAATATGAAATAGGTAGGAGCGCAACACAAGAAGAAATCAGCGACTGGGACAAGACTCTGGACCCTGCCGGGAAAGAAATTCCCGAAGGAAAAGGAACGGCTGTGCAAGGAAAGATTATGTATCAAGAATCTTGCGAGTCCTGTCATGGTGAAAATGGAATAAATGGCAGTGCACCTGAATTGACCGGCTACCTACGAATATATCCTATCCATACCTGGGACAAGATCTACCGGACTATGCCCTTAGGGACGTCAGGGGCTGGAGAACGCGATATCAAATTAAGTCCAGATGAGACCTATTCATTGACTGCTTATATTCTTTATCTCAATGGCATGGCAGCGGAGAATGATATTCTGCATAAACAAAATCTTCCTGCCGTGAGGATTCCCGATCCTGACTTTATACGTTGAATATCAGCAATAACAAGATGCCAAATACAATATTTGGCGCAATCATCAGCTTAATTAACCCAGGTGGCTTAGTTTCTTGACATACTCAATGGCATCAATAAAAATCAATGAATATGGAATTCCCGAGTATCACGTAAATCACCAGGGGGGCACATGAAGAATCTGCTTGATCGAAGACGTTTTCTTACCCACGGAACTGCCATGATGGGGATCACTCTGGGTAGTATTAAAGCGGCAGGTGCACAGACTTCAAATGAATCCAGTAATGATGTGCTCGCATACGGTGGGCGTTCCCGTTTTGTCACCAGTCAGCGTATTGCAGACATAGACGAGACACATCGTGCCTTTGGCCGTCACGAAGGAATGTTGACACCCTTACAGGATTCCATGGGGATTATTACGCCCAATTCTTTACACTTTGCCACCATGCAAGGTTACTATCCCCCGGATATCAATCCAGATGATCACAAATTAATCATACATGGCATGGTAGATCGCTCTTTGGTGTTTACCATGGATGATTTACTCAGATTACCCTCGGTGTCGCGCATACATTACCTGGAATGCCAGGCAAACCGTCCAGAGGTGATGGAGCCAACTGTACAAGGGTCACATGGTAAGACCTCATGCGCAGAATGGACGGGTGTATTAATGTCTACCTTATTACAAGAAGCAGGTTATGACGCTAATGCAAAGTGGGTCATTTACGAAGGGGCAGAACCGGGAAAGATGGTAAAAAGTCTGCCTATGAAGAAAGCACTAGATGACGTTATGATTGCCTATGGACAAAACGGTGAGCCTATACGTCCGCAAAATGGGTATCCACTGCGTGTTCTGGTGCCTGGATTTGAAGCGCTATATAGCATCAAGTGGCTACGCCGCATTAAGGTTGTGGACCGTCCATACATGGGCTACCAGGAAATACGCCAGTATACTGTGCGCCCCGGTCGTCAATCAGATGAACGCACACCATTTTATAATTATGAAAATGGCCCCAAGTCTGTGATCACTTCACCATCAGGAGAGCAGCAACTTATGTCTGGTCCTGGTTATTATCGTATTACTGGTCTTGCCTGGTCTGGTGGGGGTGCAGTGAAAAAAGTAGAGGTCTCTACGGATGCCGGGAAAATCTGGCGTCAAGCAGACATTGAAGGACCTCAGCACAAAATGGCACATACAAGGTTCAACTCAATATGGAAGTGGAACGGTGAACCTACCCATATTATGGCCAGGTGTATAGATGAACAGAATCAAGTGCAACCATCGCGTCATCAATTTGCCCGATATTGGGGAGTAGACCCGGATAAGTTGCCGACCCGAGAACAACGTGGTTCCGGGCATCACAATTCTATACAACCCTGGGGAATTCGCGAAAACGGTTCAGTCTATAATTCCTACGCAATAATCTAAGAGACATGAAATATTATCTGTTTAGTCTGATATTGATATCCAGTCTCGTGCAAGCGCAGGGTGTCACTTATAATCTTGGACGAACTGCATTGGATTCTGAGATCCAGCAATGGGACATTGCAATAAATCCGGGTGATGGCAAGGAGTTACCACAGGGGAGAGGTTCAGTTGTAGACGGTGAGAAACTTTATGCTACCAAGTGTCTGGCCTGTCATGGAGTTGATGGTGTAGGGGCAAGCGCACCTAGATTGGTTGGTCGAAATACGATGGGCAGCAACTGGCCATTTGCAAGTTCAGTATGGAGCTATATCAACCGGGCCATGCCCTTATATCTGGAAGGGTCATTAAGCTCAGATGAGGTCTATGCGCTAACTGCTTTTCTTTTGCATAAAAACGGGATTATTCCTGAATCTGCCGAATTAACTCAAGCGAACCTGCTCGACGTTGAAATGCCAAACAAAAATGGATATGTCCCACCTCCCATTGATCAATGGGAACCAGGTATGCAGAGATTATTTAAAATTATTGGTCCTGAATACTGATTCAGTCAGTTCGGTTCCAGTCTCCAGATTTGCCACCATATTTTTCCAGTAACTGGATGTCTGAAATGGTCATGCCGCGATCGACAGCCTTACACATATCATAAATGGTCAACAGCGTAATCTGAACAGCGGTCAAGGCTTCCATTTCCACACCCGTTTGTCCTGTGGTTTCCACACGTACCTTACAACTGACCTTATTTGTAGATTGAACACATGTGAGATCAATCTCAATATGAGATAGCGACAATGGGTGACATAGCGGCACTAGATCAGACGTTTTTTTCGCTGCCATAATGCCAGCGACACGTGCAATACCCAATACATCCCCCTTTTTGTGCGTTCCCATCTCGATGAGTTCCAGTGTTTCAGCTTGCATGGTAATACTACCACCGGCGATAGCTATTCTGTGGGTAACAGGTTTATCACCCACATCCACCATATGCGCTTCCCCTTGTTTATTGAAATGTGAGAGTTTGTTCATATCTGCCTGTAATTTCCCATATCATATATACTGGTAACTTGTATTTGAGTCAGTGAGTATACGATTAATGTCCATTACAGTTAAATATTTTGCAGTTTTGCGAGAAGAGACGGGAAAAAGCCAGGATATAATTCAATTCCAACAAGGTATGACAGTCTCGGATGTCTGGCGGACGATTATGGATAAAGACATGCCGACAGACATTAAGGTCGCAGTTAATATGGAATATACGCGGCATGACGCAAGCTTAAAAGATGGCGATGAGCTGGCATTTTTCCCCGCAGTAACGGGTGGTTGACCTATGAAAGTTGAAATTACTGAATCGGTATTTAATCCCTATGAGGTGATTGCGCAATATCAATCATCACTGGATAAAGATGGTCGCTTTGGTGCAACGGCCTCCTTTGTTGGTTCCATGCGAGATTTTAATGACAATCAAAAGGTGACCGGGATGATGCTGGAATATTATCCTGGTATGACAGAAAAACACATAGAAAAAATATGTCAGAACGCGATTGAGAAATGGTCCTTACTGGATGTTATGGTTATACATCGAGTGGGGGAGATTAGCATTGGTGATGCCATCGTCGCTATAGGCGTATGGGCCGCACATCGCGGTGATGCATTGGACGCCTGCAAACACATCCTTGAAGATCTGAAATCACAAGCCCCTTTTTGGAAAAAAGAACAAACGAAAGAAGGGCAGCGATGGGTGAAGAATAATACCTCGGGATATGTGAAGAGTGAGGAGTGATGAGTCGGCACGATTAGAATACGAAAAAAGTGAATGGCAGTTACTCATATGAATGGGTTAATTACAATGTATCCGATTTCGACACCCCACGCCTAACGCTTTACCACTCAAAAATATTTCACATCAACCCATAAAACGGTTGTACCTCTACTGTTTCACCGGGGCTCACGCCATCACTCTCCAGTGGCAAGATAATAAAACAGTTGGCATTTGCCATTGAACTTAAAATCCCTGACCCTTGCCCCCCGGTATTGCTGACAACAAGTTCACCACTATTGTCACGAGATAGAATGCCCCGTTGATATTCAACACGTCCTGGGCGTTTTTTCAGAAATGACAGACTAACGACCTTAAAACTCAGTGTCGTGGTATCTTTAATTCCCATAGCCTTATTTATCGCGGGTAAAACAAACTGGTAAAACGTCACCATGGCGGATACAGGGTTACCCGGGAGTCCAAAAAAAGCCGCATTTACAACCTTACCAAATGCCAGAGGGCGACCAGGTTTCATTGCAACTTTCCACAAACTAACTTTCCCCAGTGCTTCAAGTGCGTCCCTGACATAATCTGCTTCTCCTACCGAAACACCCCCCGTGGTAATGACGATGTCTGCTGTTGCTGCCGCGTTCTCCAAGGCGTCTCTAGTCGTCTGTTTGTCGTCCGGAATGATTCCAAGCTTATGGACATCAATTGCTGGATTTGTCAGCATTCCGGCAAGAGTATAGCTGTTACTGTCATATATCTGCCCAGGTTTCAGCACTTCGCCAATTGAACGTAATTCATCTCCGGTTAAAAAATATGCAACTTTGAGCTTTCTAAAAACCTCTACTGTTCTGATTCCCAATGAAGCAATCACCCCAATATGTGCCGCTGATAGACGAGTGTTTGCCTGGATAATAGTATCGCCTTTACAAAAATCTTCACCGATGGGTCTAACGTTATCACCTTTTACCGCACGGGCATCAATAATGATACTGTCACCTTTAAGCTGGACATTTTCCTGCATAACTACGGTGTCAGTCTCATGGGGTAAGACACCGCCAGTCATGATTCTTACGCATTGACCACAATGGACTTCTGCTGTGTAAGGTTTACCTGCCCAGGAGGTTCCGATAATCTTTAATTCATTGCGTTCGTCACCAGGGATATCACCAGAGAGTATGGCATAGCCATCCATGGCAGAGTTTGCAGCCGCAGGAACATTGATTTCAGCAATAATGTCCTGTGCCAGTACTCTTCCTAATATTTCAGTGATATCGATAACTTGTGTTTCTGTGACTTGAGAGATTTCAGATAGAATTTTACTCAACGCACTGTCCATGAGTAGCGAGGAAGGATCACTGTCGTCCTCACAGCTTTGTTCATTGTTAAATGTAAAGTCGGACATAATATTTTCGTTGTATTGATAGTTATATATTAGACTGGGTCGACAAGAGTATTCTGGTATTGTTAAATTCTATTTATTCTATATGGATATTACTAGCCTTTTGAAGGTCTTGCTCAGAATTAATATTCAAAAATTTGACTGCCTGATCAGAAAAATCACACTCAATCGCTTTATGTTGTTTATACCATGTTTCTACTTTGTTATGACCAGACATTAAGTATTCAGATGCAGATGCAGCCAGCTTACATTTTATCAATGCAAACAAGGGTTGAGCACGAGTGCCATCATGGCTATAGGCGATATCTGCACTATGTTGTTTCATTACCTGGTATAAGTTAGCCCCCAAATTATCTGGTAGTAGAGGCGAGTCACACGGCACACACAATATGAATTCTGTATTAGCTAGTTTGAGGCAGGCTGAAATTCCTGCTAATGGACCAGGATAGCCCTGTATATCATCTTCTACAATTTGAAAGCCAAATTGCTCATATTCTGTAATATGAGTATTAGTATTGATGAAAATATTTGATGTTTGTGGTCGAATTTTCTCAATGGCATATTCAAGCAATGGTTTATTGTTTAGTTGCAATAAGC
This sequence comes from uncultured Gammaproteobacteria bacterium, assembly GCA_943788815.1. GTDB lineage: Bacteria > Pseudomonadota > Gammaproteobacteria > Eutrophobiales > Eutrophobiaceae > Eutrophobius. The sequence goes on along the minus strand of CALSRS010000001.1, from coordinate 492,338 downwards.
CCTTGTCGATTCCTTTCATACGCCTGGATAGCCCGCCGGCGAGGATTGCGCCAGTAACATTTTTCTGGAATTCTTCTGCCATAGAAAAGGCCGAGCTTATATCGTCAGGAATTTTGCTAATTAACCACCTGTCACGTTCATGTGTCTAAATATGACGGGTTTCACATCAAGATTAAAATCATGTCCTTTAGGTTTTATGTCCATAGAATCGCGGATTACCTGTTTAAGCTTGTCGATATCACCTGGATGGGAACGTACTGTAGGTTTTAGGTCCACCGAATGTTCCTGGCCCAGGCATAATAGTAATCTGCCTTCACAGGTGACCCGGACACGATTACATTGGTCACAAAAATTATGACTATGTGGTGATATAAACCCAACCAGTGTGCCGGTTTCGGATATTTTAAAATATTTTGATGGGCCGCCGGTTTTTTCCGTAGTGGGCAAAAGAGTTAAAGTATTTTCAAGATCGGCTTTAATCTGGTCACTGGAATAATACGCTTCCTTTCTGTCATGACTATCTGTCACACCAAGAGGCATTTCCTCGATAAAACTAATATCTATTCCACGTTCACCCGCAAACATTACAAGGTCTGTAATTTCATCATGATTTCTGTTTTTTAAAATAACAGTATTGATTTTTATTTTTTCAAACCCCGCATCCAAAGCAGCATCAATTCCAGCCAGCACCTTGGCAAGGTCACCCACTCTGGACATTTGTTTGAATTTATCCGCCTGTAAAGAATCCAGACTGATATTGATCCTTTTCACGCCGGCTGCCTTTAATGGTTTTGCATATTTGACCAGTTGTGAACCATTGGTTGTTGTTACTAATTCACTTATCCCTGGTAAATTACCAAGATCTTCAAATAGCTTAATGACATTATTACGTACTAGCGGTTCACCACCGGTGACCCGAATTTTTGATGCACCCAGTTCTGTAAATGCTCTACCTATCCATGCCAACTCTTCGAGGGTGAGCAATTGTTTTCGAGGTAAAAATTCCATTTCCTCTTCCATACAATAGACGCAACGAAAATCACACCTATCAGTGACAGAAATGCGAACGTAGTTAACTGTGCGACCAAAATTGTCGACCAGTTTATTTTCATTATTTACGACATCTAGCATGCGTGTAATGCCTACCCTTGGTTAATCTAAATATATATTATTCTAGTCTACGTATGATAACTGGACAGGTCAAAATCTGTAAAAATATATGAAATATGCTGGATTACCAGTTCTGATAGGGATTCTCTACCAGGGATACATTGTAATATCGAATGTCGTTTGAGACTTCATCCCCTAACCACGTAGGGATATCAAATGCCTGATCTGGCTCATCCAACTCTATTTCGGCAACCACAAGCCCGGCATTCTCACCTTCAAATACATCAACTTCCCAGCAATCATCGGCATGATTAACATAATAACGGGTTTTAATTATGAGCGGTTGTATACTCAGCTTGTTCAGCATGTGCTTTGCTTCATCAATTGGAATGGGATATTCAAACTCTGATCGTTGAATTCCGATCCTCATGGATTTGATGTTAATGCTGGCTTTATCAGATGATGACCTAATCCGAATTGAACATTTATCTGTATTGGCAAGATAGCCCTGAATGATATTATCTGAGCCTGTGATATTTTGTTTCCATGCCTCACTAATAACAGTATATTTTCTTTCGATTTCAACGCCCATGACTGTGATATTATCTTTACTGAAACTCATAAACAAGAATAGTCTAAATTATGTTTTCTAATCGTTATCGGAAGATTATAGATTCACTCGCCAACCGTAATATGGCGATGATTCTTTTTGTTAGTTTTGCATCAGGCCTGCCCTTAGCGCTGTCTGGTAGTACTTTACAGGCATGGCTTGCTACCACCGATGTCGACATACAAACCGTTGCATTTTTTTCATTGATAGGACTGCCGTATACATTTAAGTTCATCTGGGCGCCCATAATGGATAGATTTATACCACCGTTTATGGGTAGACGGCGGGGCTGGATACTAATTACACAAGTAGGTCTAGTGCTCATAATTCTCCAAATGGCATTTACAGATCCAGAGCAACATATATATTTTCTTGGCATGCTTGCACTAGCACTGGCATTTATGTCCGCATCACAGGACATTGCGATTGACGCCTATCGAGCAGATCTTTTGAAACCTGAGGAAAGAGGTTTCGGGGCAGCAGTCACCACTTCGTCATACCGTATCGCTATGCTAGTGTCTGGGGGACTTGCCTGGATCCTCGCAGATAATTTGGGTTGGCAGTTTACTTATTGTCTGATGGCAGCATTGTTGGGCATATGTATGGTGTCAACATTCTGGGGTCCTGAACCTGTAGTAAATGAGAAACCACCGGTTTCATTACAAGATGCCGTAGTTAAACCGCTAAAAGAGTTTTTGTTTCGTAAACATGGCTTATGGCTTTTGGTTTTTATTATCATTTATAAATTTGCCGATGCCTCTGCGATTGCCTTGAATTCCTTATTCTTTATCCGAGAACAGGGTTTTACGCTGACCGAAACGGGTGTGTTATATAAATGGCTTGGGATTACAGCGACGGTGATAGGTGCCTTTATTGGCGGTGGGTTTGTGGTGACACATGGTTTATATAAACCTTTGTTATGGTTTGGGATTTTACAGGCGGTGACTAACCTTGGATACATGGGCTTGTCAATCATAGGTAAATCTTATGCGGGAATGATTACCATTGTTGCCATGGACCAATTGGTTGGTGGTATGGGGACAGCAGTATTTATGGGCTTAATGATAGCCTTATGTGACCATCGCTTTACTGCATTTCAGTTCGCCTTATTATCAGCACTATCAGCGATTGCCAGGGTATTTATTGGTCCACCAGCGGGATTTCTCATTGAAACAGTTGGATGGACCTGGTTTTTCTTCATTACCTTTCTTGTGGCAATTCCCAGTCTGATATTACTGGTGTATCTGCGTGATACTGTGGATTCCTATCACAAATCTAGCGCATAGAATCCGGGCTATTTTCCACAATTTGGACCGAGACATTGGGGTCTGGGTTGCGGTGTTGTCACGTGAGCATGACCAGCAGGATAGGCCTGTTGATAATAAGGATAGGACTGATATTGCTGGTATAACTTATGGCGGGTGACGGGTTGAGCACCATATGCGTAATTTATATGCGGTGAACCAGATCTGAACTGTGGTGATTGTCTACGGTTATTATAGTTGCCATGATTTGATTCAATCTGTATATACCCACTATTCGTTATTGGCGTTGAGTAATAATAGCTGACCCCTGATTGAGGAGAGGAATAACTCCTGGGGAGATTACGAGGATGATAGACATTCCGATTTCTGGAAGATTTAATCGGGCGATGATTATTATATTTTGAGGGATAGCTTGTGAATGTCCCTCTACCATATCGCTCTGATTCGACAACAATTGCATGCTCTGGAAATTGATTAGATGAATATGGAATCTGATTGAGGACATTGGGTTTACCTGGAGAGTTTTCATCAGCACTTAATGAATTTGAACTGAGCAGTATGATGGACACCACAACTGTTCGCCCGGCCTTGTCAGATATGCTCATAATTAACCCCTCATTCTTTCAGTCTTTCTATTGGACTGAAATATCATAACCAGGTTCCAATTATTCCCGTAAATCAATCAACTCGTCTTACGATACGGATTCCGATATGGTCATAGGTAGAATCAGACTTGAATTTGTCTCGTTTGGCATGCCTGATGGAAGTGGGTGGACTGCTATAAGATCCACCTCTAACGACCCGATAAGAGCAATCTCCGCCTTCCCAGACTTCTGCCCGGCTTGGAGCCCCATCATAATTATCATGCCAGCAATCGCGGACCCATTCAGCTACGTTGCCTGCGGTATCATGTACGCCAAATTTATTTGGGCCAAAGCTACCAATCTTGGTAGGTTTTCTGGGGTCAAGACCGGAACCACATCCAAAACAATGGGCACGATTGGGCTCTTCATTGTATCCCCACCAGTAGGTGGTTCTGGCTGCTGCTCCTGCGGCATATTCCCATTGGGCTTCAGATGCCAGGTGATATTCTTCGCCTGTTTGCTCTGATAACCATCTGGTGTAATAGAATGCATCATCCCAACTGATATAGATGACCGGATGGGTTTCTTTTTCCATATAGAAATTATCGGGTATCGCTCGTCCAGTTGCCGCGGCAAATTTTTCATATTGCGCAAAGCTAATCTCATATTTACTTATGGCAAATGCATCTACTCTGACGTTATGTCTTGGACGTTCTTCAGCACTGCTGGAAGACCCGGAACTACCCATATCAAAACTACCTGCAGGCAACCTGACCATCATTGGTCCTGTCGAGCCATCACTCAAGCTATCCGAAAACTCACTGCCTGCATCTGATTCTGTAACTGTAACTTCTGGTACTGGCGTGGAAGTTTCAGTTTCAACTGCAGCGTCTTCGGCCTGTGATGCTATTGATTCCTCTTCCTCAATAGCTACCTCTAGTTGTTCCTGACCAGAGATATCGTTTTCAGATGCCGTTGTTGGTGCAGAGGAGGGTGCAGGTGAAGATGTGCTGCCGCCACCAAACATCACAAAGCCGCCTACTGCAATACCAATAACAACGACGGCTGCAATACCCATAATCATCCCGGTATTACCTTTCTTCTCTGTTTCACCAATCTGGAATTGCGCTGTTTTTTCTGCTGCCGCTGCTGCAGGCGCAGGTTCTGCTGCCACAGGAGCTGGTTCTGCAGCCGCTGCCACAGGAGCTGGTTCTGCAGCCGGTGTTACCGTGGCTGCTTTTTCTGCAACATCGACAACGACGATGGTGGTATTGTCCTGTCTAGGTTTGGCTTCGTCTTCAATCGCAGTAAGTAGTGCTTCTGTGCATTCTTTTGGATTATCAGACCAGTCAGAAAACTGTACAAATTTTCCCGCACTTAATGTGTCCATTCCGTCACTGCAAATAAAAACTCGGTCACCATCTTGTAAATCAAACGGTTCATTGGAGACATCAATCTCGTTGAGATCTTCGCCCATTACGGCACTCATTAACATATTACGTGCCAGGCCCTCTTCGGGTTCTACCGGCGTTCCAGCGGCTTCCATCCTGTCCAGGAACCCACCATAGCTGTGATCAGCATTGATTTTTTGTCGTTCTTTATTACGAATAACATATAGATGGCTGTCACCGACACTTGCCCACCAGATTTTTCCTGCCTCGAGTATCGCCGCAACCATGGTACAACCCATGCCTGCCAGGGCAGGTGTCTCCTTAACGGTCTCAGCGATTGATGCATTAGACTTTATGACACATTCATGAAGGATTTTATCGGGATTTTCCGTTGGATAATTTGCAGAGACATGTTTATTGAATGCTTGAACGGCCATATTACTGGCGACATTGCCTGCAGCGTGTCCCCCCATGCCATCAGCGATAATAATCAAGGCAGCGGGGTTACCCTGTGCATCGGTTAGGTGTGTAACCAAAAATGCATCTTCCTGATAATCTCGGTCACCATCAATTTGTGACCCTGCGAGTGTGAATTCAAGTCCCATAATATTCGACGCGATTTAATTTAATAGTTGTTAAGTTATTGTTTACTAATATTATCTTGTCCTAAGCATGCAATGATAGCAAAGACATTTTCGCACACATAGATACACTGTATACATCGTACCAGCCCTCTAAATGAATACAAAACAAAACCTGCCTCTATATGAAAAATATAACTGAAATTAACGTGTTACTGGCACCTGATTATGGCCATATGTGGGGAGATTTTGGTGATTAATACTTGTCAGTTTGCGCCGTGATAGGAGTTATGCCTCGTGTAATGATAGTTTTTACCAGTAGTGCCAGTTCTTTTTTCACCTTTTTGCCCCTTAACCCTGGGTCAAAACGGTAACGGTAATGTAATTTCAAGGCATCACTTAATTCGGGAAATTCGCCTGTTTCATTGATGCGCTTCATCCAGCTTGCCAGGGTCTCCCCGTTACGACGCGCATATCCTGCACGATTGAATTCATCGATTAACGCATAAAAACTGGAATCTTCTCCCTGTTTATTGCGTATCATTTTGAGTATACCCGCAACTTTCTTCCGGTTAATCCTGTCTTTGAAAAACAGTCTCCATATTAGAATGACAAAAAGTGGAATGAGGAAATACAGTAAATCGTAGTTGCTCTCTTCTTGTTCAAGTTCGTCACTGGCTTGAAATAGCGCATAGCGGTAACTCAACCAGGAATAAAGATCCATAAAGGGTTCAAATACAGAGGCATTTGCATCCTCATACGGTGCCCAAACAGATGGCGTGGTATCTACGATTTGCCAGTCGCCATTCACATATGCAAGGGCCCAGGAGTGGGCATCACGTGAGCGGGCAACATAACTACCTTCCATAGTGCTGTATTCGTCAACCACATAACCAACTGCATAACGGGCCGGAATCCCCAGAGTTCTAAGCAGAAGTACCGTTGAAGTGGCAAAGTATTCACAATGTCCTGTTTTTGTATTAAATAAAAAATTCTGTAAAAATTTTCCTCTTGGGTAACTGCGGCGTTGATCCAATGAATACGTGAAGTTTTCAGTAAAGTGCCGAGTGATTTCTGCAATCGCTTCATTGGGTGTTTTATCATAAAGATCCAGCTCCCTTGCCAGTCGGTCAAAATCTGCCTGGTATGAGGGTTTGACTTGCAGGTCATCCTCTCCAGGAGCGCTACCCAACATATTACCTTCATAGTCTGAGTTATAATTAATCCAGCCTTCACGGATTTCCATTCTCACGGCGCCATACTGATTGACGTTAATTTCCAGTGCAGCGATATCTTTTATACGATTTGCGCTATGAGGGACGGGAATTACACCAATTTCACGAGGCATGTAAGTGGATATATTGATTGTTCCTTTAGAGTCCCCTGAATCCAGTATCCAGCTTCCATCGACACCCGGGTCAATTAATGAATAAGCAGGTGACTGATTATTCCAGACGCCATAGTTATACTGGTGATAACTTGCCTCTCGGAGGTACAGTGGTGTATTAAGTTCATCATCCGCTTTAACCCGAATCACGATTCTATCGGACCGTTTTAGCCTTCCTATGGATCCTATTGCAGTGGTCGCCCTGTCAGGATCACGGTATCGCCACATAAATTGATCAAATAATCCAATAATGGATGATTCCATGGCCCGTTGAATATCTCTTAAACCTTCTTGCGTGGCATAAGCCGTTCCAAATGAAAGTATAATCAAGCAAAGCCATGCACCAAATTTGAAACGTCTGGGCCTGAAATGCCAGAGGATAACCGCGAATAAACAAAAGCTTAATATAAAAAACCAATCTGTCCTGTTATTACCTGAACTTGCAGAAACAATGCACAAGGCTAGATACGCAAGCGAAATATCAATCCTGCTGTCGGCTTGAGGTGATGTCTTCGGGTCCAGTTTTCTTAAACTGACAAACAGCGAACTTAAATTGATTTTTCCCTGTTCACTATATAATTGAATAATCAATAACAGAAAAAGGATAAAGGGCATAACAGATAAAATTACGAATATTCCTCTAGATCCCACTGTGGAAAATATATAAACCACGACAATAAAAAATCCCACACCACTAAAATCAGAAATCAGATTGAATTCCTTGTTATTAACTGTCCACCGCCAGGATGTCCAGTGTGACAATTCGATCAGAATGATCATGGGAATAGCAAATATTAAGAATTCTGTTTGCCAGGCCCAGAGTATTAAAGCGGCACCGATGGTAAAGGGCGGGGCTGGCGGGAGTTTTTGTAAGCTTGTATCCATTTATAGGTTTGACCAGTTTACATTATCCAGTGTTTCCTGGACGTCATCGGCTGCAATAGGAATAAAACGGTCTGGATGTTGGTTTAATGGTCCTGGATCAAGATCCATTACTTTATCCATCACCACAAAAACGATGATCGGGACGTTCATGGCAATAAACCTGCTTGCCATATCTTGTCGTTTCTCATCCCAGTCTAGTAATACAAGTATTAACCCACTTAATTCAGGCAAGTTTTTTTCTATAAGTTTTTCCAGGTGGCCAAAATCATTGTTGAGACGAGGTGTGACACAGGCGAGTATCTCCAGGAGATTTGATGTTTGTCCAAAACTTCTGCCGGCGGTGAAATGATGTGACGTATTTCCAATAAAAAGTAAATCCAGTAATGAATCTTGATCTTTAACTGACAGAGAAAAAGAGGCGACTAAGGAGACGGCTTCTTCAAATTGATTATAAGTATTGGTTTCTATAAATGTATCCAGCACCAGTCCATGACGGACGAAAAATTCATCTTTGAATTCCTTTACTATGGGTTCACCACGTTTTGCATAACTACGCCAATGTATCGACCGCAGAGGATCCCCGGGCTGGTAATCGCGTAATGACATGAATTCCTGGGAGTCGCCCACAAGACTCGCCTGATTAATTCCCCCATGTTGATATTTTCTTTGTCCCATCAGGTTAATGTGTGGTACCCGATAGGTTTGGGGGAGGATAAGTAATTTTTCCTGTTTTTTCTGGTTAATAAATGACAAAAATAATCCAAATGGATCAGGGCGGGCAAGCCTGCTGTGTGAGAATTGCAGATAGCCACGTCGTGTGGGGATAATTTCAATGTTAAATTCTTTTTCATCATGTGCTGGGACATTATCAATAGAAATCCATGATGTTGATGCGCCGCGATTTCTTCTTAGTAGGCTCATCAGTTTTGGGTAGCCGATTTTTCGATCAAACCAGTTGCGTTTCTTATCAGCTGGATCATGCGTGGATTTGAATTCTTCAAAGCTCGGAAATGTTGATTTCAGAATGTCGGTATAAAGTAAATCGGAATGATTTTTGTTATCCAGATTTTCAATGACTACCGTATACTTAACTGGCAAGTACACGGTCCCGTATTCAGGTAATTTCCGTGTGGATTTTAATTTTGCTCGAAATACCAAAGAGCCAAGTAAAGAAATTAATAACAGTGAAAATGTGATAGCAAATATCTGGTAGGCGAGTGAAGCGCGCGTATCTATTCCAAATATGCCAGATGCCACAATACAGCCGAGGATCAGCATCCCGGCGGCAGAAAATCGTTCGCGTACCCATCGGCTGATCCGGTGCAGGATACGGAAATTCAGATAAAGTAATCGTCCTGTGGTGACCATTACCTATACAGGAACGACAACAGCCTTGAGGATGTCAGAAACGATACCTTTTGCAGTCAGTCCAGAAAATCTTGCCTGAGAATCCAGCATCAGGCGGTGAGCAATCACTGGAATGGCGAGTTCCTGAATATGATCAGGTGTCACAAATTCCATGCCATCAGTCAATGCCAGCGCTTGTGCCGATTTCATCAGGGCAAGTGATGCCCGAGGACTGGCCCCATTAAGAACGCCTTGTGTTGATCGTGTCTCGCGAATAATTTCAACAATATATTGTTTGATTTCTTCACTTACGCGAATATTCGATAACTCTTTCCTTAAGTCTATAATGTCATCCCGTCGGGAACATGCCTGAATAATATTTAAAGGGTGTGTTGTATTTTGTTCAGTTAGAATTTCAACTTCTTGTTCTTCATTGACATAGCCCAGTTCAAAACGCATTGCAAACCGGTCCATTTGAGCTTCGGGTAATGGATAAGTCCCATGGAATTCAATGGGATTCTGGGTTGCGATGACAAAAAACAATTCATCCAAATCATATTTAGCACCGTCCACACTTACCTGTGATTCACCCATGGCCTCCAGTAGTGCCGATTGTGTCCTTGGGGACGCGCGATTGATTTCATCTGCTAATAAAATATTGGTGAAAACAGGGCCTCGGTGAAAACGAAAATCATGGTCACGTTGGTCAAAAATAGAAACCCCCAGTATATCTGTGGGCAGCAGATCAGGAGTGAACTGTACACGGTGATATTCTGCATCGATAGATTTTGCCAGTGCCTTAGCCAGCGTTGTTTTGCCAGTGCCTGGGACATCTTCCAGCAACACGTGTCCTCCACTGATAAAAGCAGATAGCAATAATCTGATGGCACTTTCCTGGCCCTTGATTACAGTACAAATATTGTCAGATATTTTCTGTATGGTGTCCTTGGCTGTCATATTTACGGGTTTATCCATATGAATACATTAACATTGATGAATATGATATACAGGTATTTAGTCACAACAATTAAAAAATTATCAAATTGTGATTTCTAACAGGAGACATCATGTTATCTAAAAATGCAAGTACACAATATCCAATCAATACACAATTGGCTAGTCGCTGGAGCGGTAGGGCCTATGACCCTGAAAAAAATCTTTCCTCACAGGACCTGATCACACTGGCAGAGGCGGCACGCTGGAGTCCATCTTGTTTTGGCGATGAACCCTGGCGACTGATTTTTTGTGACAAAGCCACTAACGAGGCGGCGTGGCTAAATGCCTTTAACTGTTTGGTTGAAGGAAACCAGTCCTGGGCAAAAGATACCCCAGTGATCGTAATTATATTATCTGATTCCCTGTTCAGCCAAAATGAAAAACCCAATCGATGGGGGAGCTATGATACCGGCGCGGCAGCCATGAGTTTATGTGTACAGGCAACAGAGATGAACTTGATGACCCATCAGATGGGTGGGTTTAATGCAGATAAGGTTAAACAATTATTCAATATTCCAGATCGTTATTCTCCTATGGCCATGATGACTGTCGGATACCAGATGGCAAAAGAGAATATTCCTGATGACATGAAAGAACGAGAATTGGCAGATCGACAACGTAAGCCATTGGGAGAATGTTTTTTTGATGGTGTATGGGGGAAGGGCATAGGTTAAGAGGCGGGTGAGGAGTGAAGAGTGAGGAGTGAGGGGTAAGGAGTGAGGGGTTAGGGGTCGACATGTCAGAAATATAGATATCATTTCCGCGTGACCGCCACTCAGTGAAAATATGAGCGCCTAGTGATCGCCCGTTAAATTAATTGGATGCTGGTTTACACCAGCATGACGAATCGAAATTTCGCCCATCAGACCTCACTCCTTACCCCTTACCCCTTACTCTTCACTCGTCTTTCGCGTAAACCGAATAATTCGCCTACGCTCCAATTTAGTCGGTCGGCCAGAGTTATGGGGCATCAATGCGTTATTTGCTTTCAACTGCTGTGCCAGTTGTTCACGTTTTTTCAGGCTTTCCTCATTCTCCTGGTATAACAACATTGCTTCACTGGCAGCTCCGCGATGGTTCGCAAGCCCCAAAACGGTAATCTCAAAGGTATATGGACCTCGACGTATTACAAAAACCTCGCCTATCTTAATATTGTGAGATGGCTTTACTTTACTGCCCTGAGCCTTAATTTTCCCTGCTTTTATAGCGTCTGTGGCCAGTCGACGAGTTTTATAAAAACGTGCACACCATAACCACTTATCCAGGCGCATGGATATTTGATGATTTTGCTTATCTTTCATAATGACTGTATTTATCATATCAATGAATTATGATCTAATATGTATCATTAGCGAGTAAATAGGATTGATAAATGTCAGCGAGTAAACAAACCGTATCATTGAACATTGCCGTATTGGTGGTGTCTGATACCAGAACTGAAAAAACAGATAAGTCTGGTCGCCTGCTAGAAGACAAGATAAGTTCCGCAGGACACAAGCTGGCGGAAAAAAAGATAGTCGAAGATGATATTTATAAGATACGAGCCGCTGTTGCCACATGGATAGCACAAGATGACATCGATGTCGTCATCTCCACAGGAGGGACCGGGGTGACTGGTCGCGACGGCACGCCGGAGGCGATAGCCTGCCTGTTGGAAAAGAAAATAGACGGCTTTGGCGAAATATTTAGAATGATATCATATGAAGAAATTGGAACATCCAGTTTGCAGTCACGGGCATTATCCGGAGTTGCAAACGGCACCTATGTCTTTGTTTTACCTGGGTCTGCCAGTGCCTGTTCAACTGCCTGGGACAAATTGATTGGTGCTCAACTTGATAGCCAAACAAAACCCTGTAATCTGGTCGAATTAATTCCCAGATTAAAAGAACACTAATCAATTAGAAATATGAGATATCACGTGAAATATAACTTAACTGGCATTATCTATTTTCTGGTAATAACACTGCCGCTGGCCAATGTCGCGAGGGGCGAAACTTTTGAATACCACGCAATGAACTCTGTTATTGGAAGTATTATAGAAACCTTTTCAGAACAGGAACAAACATTACCGGATATCGCCAGAATCCATGATCTTGGATACCACGAGATCAAGTTGGCCAACCCGGAGGTGGATACCTGGTTACCAGGTGACCGTCAAAAAATTATACTGCCTAAGAATTTTATCTTACCTGTCGCAAAGCACGAAGGTATCGTGGTTAATATTCCAGAGATGCGTTTATATTACTTTCCTCCTGTTGCCAATGGAGAATCAAGACAGGTAATAACTCATCCTATCGGTATTGGCCGTGAAGGTTGGTCCACGCCTTACGTGAATACAAAAATTATTCAAAAGAAGAAGGACCCCCACTGGTATCCACCTGATTCAGTGCGAGAACATTATGCACAAGAAGGCAAGATACTGCCCAAGGTGGTTAAGCCAGGACCTGAAAATCCATTGGGAAATTTTGCAATGCGTCTGGGCTTGCCTGCATACCTTATTCATGGCACTAATCGTCCATATGGTGTTGGTATGCGTGTCAGCTCAGGTTGTATTCGATTGTATCCTGAAGATATTGAGTCATTGTTCAGTCAGATCACACTCGGGACCAGGGTAAGTATTGTTAATCAGCCCTATAAGGTAGGAATTTTGAACCAAAAGATTTATCTCGAAGCCAATCCGTTTCTCGATGAAGATGCTGAACTTTTTGATGGTAATTTAACCAGCGTCGTAAAAATGCTGGTCAGTTTGTCAAAGGAAAATGCTTATGATATCGATTGGGACCTGGCAAAATCTGTAATTGATAAGCGAACTGGCATACCAGTAGAAATTGGAACTTTAAAAAGTCAGCCCCCTTTAATGACTTCCGTTGATACTCTGGGGTCGACAGACACGCAAGATGAATCACTCACGTCATCACTTCAGTTAAAACTTGATACCGACATTATTCCTCAGTAATCACACCAAAGTTTTTACGCAAAAAAAAAAACCGTGACGAGTCACGGGTTTTTTTTCAGCTTAATAAGTCGATTATTTTTGCATTGCCTGCTCAAATGCACGATCAATCTTGCTGGTATTTGCATCACAACATGCCTGCGCAGCGTTAGCTGCATTCTGGGCGCGGCGTGCAGCATCAAGAGCCTGATTTGCAGTTGATAAAGCACTACTTGCCTGTGAAGCAGCATTGTTAGCAGTAGACTGTGCACTGTTTGCAATTGACCGAACTTCATCAAGTTGCTGTTGTGTGGCACAACCTCCAGCTAAAACTAGCACCATGGCAAGAATTGCGACCTTAATTTGTGTTATTTTCATCTAAAATTCTCCTGTACATTGAAACTTACGTTCTGGCATTCCCCAGTTTTCTGTAGCGTAATAATGACGTATTTATCCTAACATATCAATGGATTTACGAAATTAATCCGGTTAACCCCATCACAACTTCGTCGGATAGTTCTTGTGGATATCCGTAATATTGGAATAAGAAATTTTATTGTTTGTGAAACGGCATGGGTCTGCCTGAAAACTGGGTTTTCAGAAATTCCATTTGATCCAGAAGGATACGCCGGTTTGATAATGCAAGAAATTCTGCCCAGTTTGGCACATAAGGCACGGCTAATAAGGGCATATTAGCTCGTTCCGGGCTGCGATTGCCTTTTCGTGTATTGCACTGTCGACAAGCAGTGACGACATTAGACCAGCGGTCTATACCGCCTTTTGACAAGGGAATCACGTGGTCTCGCGTCAATTCAATTTCCTGGTGTTCACCACCACAATACATACAAAGGTGGGCATCTCGAAGAAATAACTCTCGGTTGGTCAATGGTGGAATACTACGCTGAACATGCTTATGTCCTGTGGAACGCTTGACGGCGATGATGGAATTTACATCTACACACGAGCGCTTGCCAGAAAGGCGTGACATTCCACCATGAAAGGTGAATTCATGATGACCAGCAGTCCACGCAACCATATCTCTGCAGTATAGATTGACAGCATCCTTCCACGACATCCACGTGACTGGCATCCCGGAAATATCAAGTCGCAATATTAAAGGTGTCATTTCATAATGCCTTTAAATAAAATCGGTTTATTTCTAACCGTATGATCAATATATTCATCTAAATATGTCAAACCCAAACAGTTTTATTAGAAAATCATAAAAAAATCAAGTCTATACATTACAAATTAGGTCTAATAAATATGAATTCAATCACGTCCTTATTGAAAATAATGGAAACCTTGCGTGACCCACACAAAGGTTGTCCCTGGGATCGTGAACAAACACATTCAACCATACTGCCACATACCATAGAAGAAGTGTATGAGATTGCAGAAGCCATACAATCAGGAAACACAGGGCATTTCAAAGATGAATTGGGTGATTTGCTGTTTCAGATCATTTTCTATTGCCAAATCGCAACCGAGAATGATGACTTTAACTTTAATGATGTTGTTATCAACCTGAACGACAAATTAACTCGCAGGCATCCTCATGTATTTGCCGACGCAGAAATTAAAACGGCCAGTGATTTGTCCCGTTCATGGGAGCAAATAAAGCGTGAGGAAAGACTCTCAGCAGGAAAAAAAGATGATGGCTTGCTAGATAGTATAAGTGCAGCTTTACCCGCGTTAATCCACGCCAATAAATTACAAAAAAAAGCAGCGACCGTCGGTTTTGACTGGAGTGAGATTGAACCAGTAATAGACAAGGTGAAAGAAGAGCTGGCAGAAATTAATGAAGAAATTATCAAGATGGACAATCAAGAGAAGATTGCTGAAGAAGTGGGAGATCTGTTATTCGCCTGCGTTAACCTGGCTAGACACCTGGATGTGGATGCAGAAACGGCATTGATGTCAGCCAATCGGAAATTCAAACAACGGTTCAGTTATATTCAAACCAGTCTGGAAGCCAAAGGCAAGTCACTGGAAGATGCTTCATTAGATGAAATGGAGGCCTTGTGGGAGGAGGCGAAAGGAAAGTGAGGCGTTAAGAGAGAAGAGTGTGGAGGTAGGTGTGAGGAGGTAGGGAAAATGTTCTCACCGTCATTCTGGCTTTCGCCAGAATGACGGTATTCTGAAATTTGTTAACTAAGCGTCTTTTCTCCTAACCTCTCACTCCTATCTCCTCACTTGCTGTGAGACAACATCGCATACGCCGAGTGGTTATGAATCGATTCAAAATTTTCCGATTCAACCGTATAGGCACCAACCCGGTCATCTTTATTTAATTCAATTGCAACGTCTCGAACCATGTCTTCTACAAACTTGGGATTATCGTAGGCGCGTTCGGTAACGTATTTTTCATCTGGACGTTTAAGTAATCCGTACAACTCACATGATGCTACCCCTTCAACCATTTCGATCAACTCTTCAATCCAGATGAAGTCTGCTGTCTTCACCGTCAGGGTCACATGGGAGCGTTGGTTATGTGCGCCTCTATCGGAGATATCTCTAGAGCAGGGGCATAGCGATGTTACCGGTATAAGAATCTTTAAGGTGATGCAAGGTTCGTCATTTTCTATCGTCCCGATAAAAGAGACCTCATAATCCATGAGGCTCTTTACACCGGATACAGGAGCTGCCTTGTTGATGAAATAGGGGAATGTCATCTCTATGTAACCGGATTTGGCATCAAGGGTCTGAATCATTTCCTTGAGCATGATCTTAAACGTTTTGATAGAAATCTCATATTCATGTTGATTGAGAATTTCCACAAAGCGTGACATGTGTGTGCCCTTGAAGTTATGCGGAAGGCTGACATACATATTGAAATTAGCCACGGTATGCTGCTCACCACCCGCACGATCCTTCACCACAACCGGATGGCGGATGTCTTTAATTCCAACTTTATCTATAGGGATTTGCCTTGCGTCCTTGCTGTTTTGAACGTCAGGAATAGCATCACTATTGTCGTGGCCAGCATCATTCATTGGTGAAATATCGTCCATCAAAATAATTCCTTAGTATTTTACTTGGTTTTTATGATTATTCCAGTTTTATTGAAAAAATGTTACTAATTTCAGTTTTTTCTACCGACGATATAATCAGCAATTTCTTTTAAAGTGTTTGTATCTCTGTTGAGATTGTCCAGGGCATTAATGGCTTTTTGATGTAATTCATCAGCGACCTGTTTTGCACCAGTAAGGCCAAGCAGTTCCGGGTAAGTGGGTTTGTTTCGTTCCATATCTGAGCCTTGCGGTTTTCCCAGGGTGGAGGTGTCAGATTCAATATCAAGAATATCATCGCGAACCTGGAAGGCGAGTCCAATATTTTTCGCGTAGTTTGAAATTAAATCAAATTCATCTTCTGTGATATCCGGTGAAGAAAGGGCACCCAGTTCCACGCTGGATCGTATCAATGCACCGGTTTTACGGTTGTGCATAATTTCCAATTCTTCAATTGTCAGCTTCTTACCAACCGCGGCAAGGTCGATTGCCTGTCCACCGGCCATTCCTGGCGACCCACTGTTTTTTGCCAGGTTCATTATCATCTTAATTCTAACATCCGGTGTAACAGAACTGTTTGTATCAGCCGCCAGTACATAAAAAGACAATGCCTGTATAGCATCACCGGCTAAAATGGCAGTGGCTTCATCAAAGGCCTTGTGACAGGTAGGCTTACCCCGGCGCAGGTCATCGTCATCCATTGCGGGCAAATCATCATGAATTAATGAGTAGGCATGGATTAATTCGACAGCAACTGCGGGACCATCCAGCGAAGACAGATCAACGCCAAATGTTTCTCCCGTCGCATATACGAGGACTGGACGAATACGTTTACCACCACCCGTAACAGCATACCGCATTGCTTCATGCAGGTTCTGTGGTTCGACATGTGCCCCGGGCAACCAGTGATCAAGTGCAGATTCAACCTGGGATTGGTACACCGATAATTTAGATTGCAACGACATGGTAATTAATCCTGGTCGTCTTCGGGTTCAAAATCCACCAGTTCATCCTTGTTGTTCTGGTCTTTCATGAGAAGTTTAACTTTTTGTTCAGCATCTGACAGGGCCTTGTGGCAGGCACGGGTTAACGCAATGCCTCGTTCAAAATTTTTGAGTGAATCTTCCAGGGCAAGGTCACCTTCTTCCATTGATTCAACCAGATTTTCCAGTTCTTTTAATGACGTTTCAAAATCAAACTCTTTGGGTTTTTTTGGCACCTTGGTTTCTCTTCGCTTAAATCAATGGTGAATATTACCGTAACTGACCTTAACTTGTAGATGGAATTGTAATTTTAATGTTGATATATTAATTTATTAATTAGCTAATGGTTAATAGTTTATTACTATTAATCATATTGCAAGATTCAATGATCAATGCATTGACTCTCCACCCTTCACAGAGTACGATTTCTAACATTAGAATCACATCTCAAAAGCAATAAATTATTTAATAAAAACAATTAGTTAGGAGAATAAGAAATGAGTCTGAAAGACACTAAAACGGAACAGAATCTCAAGGACGCGTTTGCTGGTGAATCACAGGCAAATCGTCGCTACCTGTATTTCGCACAAAAGGCAGATGTTGAAGGATTTAATGATGTATCTGCCGTATTTCGTTCCACCGCAGAAGGTGAAACAGGTCATGCACACGGCCATCTGGAATACCTGGAAGAAGTTGGTGATCCGGCTACAGGTGAACCTATCGGTACCACCGATTTGAACCTCAAGGCGGCTATTGCTGGTGAAACTCATGAGTACACCGACATGTACCCTGGAATGGCAAAGACAGCCAGAGACGAAGGTTTTGATGAAATTGCTGACTGGTTTGAGACTCTGGCCAAGGCAGAACGTTCACATGCCAATCGTTTCCAGAAAGCTCTGGATGGTCTAAACGGTTAATTTATATATCCGGTCTAGTGACGAGGCCGGGCTAGTCCCGGTCTCCTCATTTATAAGCCAGGTATAAGCCAGGAAAAGGAATAACGAACATGGCAGATAATCGCGAAGGCAGTCTAGAAGCACCGACACGGCATCCAGTCAACTGGAAAGCACCTGAGTTTTATGATGAAAAAGCTGCGCTTGATGAAATGGAGCGAGTGTTTGATATCTGTCATGGCTGTCGTCGATGCGTAAGTCTGTGTAACGCCTTTCCAACCTTATTTGATCTGGTCGATGAGTCCAAGACCATGGAAATGGACGGTGTAGATCGGAAGGACTATATCAAGGTCGTTGATCAGTGTTATCTGTGTGACCTTTGTTACCTCACTAAATGTCCTTATGTGCCACCACATGAATGGAATGTGGATTTTCCACATCTTATGTTAAGGGGCAAAGCGATTAAACATAAGAACGGTGAGACCACCTTTCGTGACAAGTTGCTTACATCAACAGACACCGTTGGAAATCTGGCAGGAATACCCGTTGTGTCTCAGGCCGTCAACGCGGTGAATAAAAACAAGACCGCCAGAAAAGCCATGGAGTCGGTACTGGGTGTTCACCAAAATGCCATCGTACCCGAGTATCACAGTAACACCTTGCGTAAACGCGAGGCTAAAAGAAGCAAACCAGAGATACCCGTAGATTCTGGTGAACTTACCAAGGGCAAGGTTGCACTTTTCACCACCTGTTACTGCAACCGTAATGAGCCAGATATGGGTGAAGATCTCATCGCTGTGCTTGAGCATAATGATATTCCAGTCACCCTGGTAAACAAGGAAGTCTGTTGTGGAATGCCCAAGTTGGAACTGGGCGACCTCGATAAGGCAGAGGAGGCAATGAAGTTTAATATCCCGCAACTGCTAAAAATGGTCGATGCCGGGTTTGATATCATGGCACCCGTACCTTCGTGCGTCCTTATGTTCAAACAGGAATTGCCATTACTGTTCCCAGAGAATGAAGATGTAAAAAAGGTCGCCGAGGCCTTTTATGATCCATTCGAATACCTGATGTTAAGAAACAAGGAAAATAAACTTAAAACACAATTCAAGAACAAGCTGGGCAAAATCTCATACCACGTTCCGTGTCACCAGCGTGTTCAGAAAATTGGTCTTAAGACAAAAGATGTGTTGATGCTGGTGCCAGATACCGAGATTGACGTTATTGAGCGTTGTTCTGGTCATGATGGCACCTACGCTGTAAAAAAAGAGTTTCATGATTTTGCAGCAAAAATTTGTAAGCCCGTAGTTACCAAGGTGAAAAAATTTGAGCCGGACCATTATGTGAGTGACTGTCCTATGGCGGGTGACCAGATCCAGCAGGGGCTGGACAATGGCCAGGTTGCCGAATCACCTTTTAAGTTATTGCGACACGCATACGGTCTATAAGGAGAGAGCACTATGGATAAATTGAAACGTGAAGACCTATACAGCCTGGAGAAATATGCTGAAGTCAGGCCAGAATTTCGTGCCAGAGTAATGGAACATAAGAAAAACCGAAGGCTTTCCATTGGTGCCAATGCGAATTTGTATTTTGAAGACAAGATAACAGTTCAATACCAAATACAAGAAATGCTCAGAATAGAAAAAATATTTGAAGCAGATGGAATTAATGAGGAACTCGAATCCTATAATCCCCTTATCCCCGATGGCAAAAATTGGAAGGCTACTTTCATGTTGGAATTTGAAGATGTGGAGGAGCGTAGGGTGAGACTTTCCGAACTTGTTGGTGTGGAAGCAAATGTCTGGATGCAGGTTAATGGTTTTGACAAGATTGTGCCGATATATAACGAAGACATGGAGAGATCCACAGAATCTAAAACCTCAGCAGTACATTTTATGCGGTTTGAATTAACAGACGAAATGATCAATGCGTTAAAGAGCGGTAGCACACTGGCTGCTGGGATAGACCATCCCAAGTACCCACATACCGTAGATCCAGTTGCGGATAATATCCGCGATGCCTTAATTGAGGACCTGGAATATTCGCATTAACTGATTTTTCCCTCCCCCCCCTTAGGGATCTGGCCGGGGCGTCCCCCTTTTACCCCCATATTGCCCCGGCCCATTTTAAGTTTATTACACAAATATAAAATTCCGTCATCCTCGCTAAAGAGTAATGCCTGCTTCATCATAAATAAATATAATTTAGCAAACAAATTCGTCTTTTTTGTAAAGTCAGTATCCAATGAAAAATTGTGCTCTAAGGAGGGGCAAATTAATTCTTGATGGTAGTTTGAATGAGAATAACAATTTAAAAAATTGGTGCAAGAGACCACGCCATACTGGCGAATGCCTACATGGATGGAATCGGTAGGGTCGCGTCTGGAACGAAGACCGAGAGCGAAGCAGGAGCCTGAGCCGAAGCCAATATCCAATCATTAAAGTGTGCTGCAGGCACTCATTATTAAATATAATTTTGACATCTACACTAATTCAATTATGTTAATCCAAGATAATAACTTCTTCATCTCACAGTCAGGTGATACAAATGTATAAAATTCAACGCAAGCTTATTCAATTATCAGTACTCATTCTTTCAGGCCTAATGATGTCTAGTGTTATGGCTGACTCATTATTGATTGAAAACGCAACCTTAATCGATATGACAGGAAGTCGACCGAGGAATAACGCCAGTATATTAATTGAGAACGATACCATTCAGGATGTGTGGACAGGCAATCTTCGCCCCCAACTACCTGATGATGTAGTTGTTATTGATGCCAAAGGGAAATTCATTATCCCTGGGCTTATGGATTCCCATGTCCATTACAACTGGTACATGGGAGAACTGTTTCTACATCATGGAATCACCGCTGTGGTGGATCTTGGCAGTCGAATTTATTGGCAAAAGGCATTACAAAAGGGCCTCAACAGTGGGCAGTTGCGGGGGCCGCGATATTTTTTCTGTGGTCGAATCGGTGGAGATGCCCCAGCAAACTATGTTGCCGTGGCACAACGTCGGCTATTTGCCACCGCCAGTACGCCAAGGGAAGCAAGGCGAGCTGTCAGCGCTATCAAAGCCAATGCAGATTGCGTAAGAATGGGAATGGATACGGAGGATGAACTTTACAAAACCCTCAACCTTGAGGCTAACCGTGCCGGCCTTGGGGTCATATCCCATTCCTATGACGCGATACATTCAGCGCAGTTGGGCGTTAATGGTATTGAACATTTAGAAGGTATCGCCTTGTCGACAATACGCAGTGAAGCAGGTCAGGCGGCAGTTGATGCCATACCACTGGAAGAAGGTCACAAGCATCCTTTGCTATACCAATGGATGGAGGAAAAATATTACGATGAAGTTATAGATATATTGATTGAGAATAATACCTATCTTAATCCTACCTTTATTCATGAATGGAAGGGCGTGATAGACAGGACTGATGAGTTAGAACAGGACGATCTAAATCTTTTCACCAATCCAAATCTGCAATACATCCCCATGGATGAAAAACTCGTCAGCCTGAACCAGTACCACTGGGCGGATCAGGCCTACCTGGAAGATCCAAAAGGTGAACAGATATTTGTGAATAATTCATATTTTATTCCTGCTGATGGAGTAAAACAAAGTCTTGAAATGGGGTATAAAAAAATCCAGGACTTTTTAAATCAATTTATTGATGCAGGCGGAAAGATCTATTCCGGTACCGATACCGCCGCAGCCAGTACCCCCGGCATCTCATTACACCACGAGATGCAGTTACTAGTGGATGCTGGAATTTCTGAAATGGATGTACTCAAATCCTCCACCATCTGGCCCGCGGAATTATTACGTATCGATGATCGCTATGGCACTATCGAGGCCGGTAAAGCAGCAGACATACTCATACTTGATGCCAATCCCTTAACTGACATCGCCAATGCTCGGAAGATCTACACACTGATCATGGCGGGTAAGGTCATAGACCGTAATTTCCATGCCGACTACAACAATCCCTTTCCACAGCATGGCACGGTAAGTAAACACCAGTACCATCAAAAACCAGTCATTAAAAATGTTGAACCGCCTATAGTGACCGAAAAAACAGGCATCACCATCGTTATCACCGGCGATAAATTTCAACCGGAAACCATCGCCTTGTTTAACGGGCAAAAACTCCAAACCCATTTCATTAGCCACAATGAAATTCAGGCCATCCTTACAAATGAGAACACTAGAATGCCTGGTAGTCACTTGATCGGTGCAACTACCCCCGCCCCTGGTGGCGGTAGCGCTGTGCCCATGGAGTTTATTGTGGATTATGAGTAAAAAGTAAAGAGTGAGGAGTGAGGAGTGAGGAGTGAGAAGTGAGAAGTGAGAAGTGAAAGGTTAGGTGTCAGCGCGGTGACTATTTAATAATCGTCAGTTCTATTCGCTACCGTCATTCCCGCGAAAACCAGTATCCCCTTTATTTAGGGGAGATTGAATGAGAGGATGACGTGCGCCCTTAGGGCGCCATTTTGAAATTTGGATGCTGGTTTACACCAGCATGACGTTTTAACAATTAGCGTACAAGAATGCGTCATTCTGGCGAAAGCCAAACAACTGTATAACAATTACCGGAACCCCGTCATTCCCGCGAAAGTAGAATATATTATAGAGCTAACTATGTACTAAGTAGTATGATTACGCGTCATTCTGGCGAAAGCCAGAATCCAATATAAAAAAAACTTCATTATATTTGGAGGAAGCCATGGAGAGGCAACCTTGTGTATATATTTTGACAAATAAAAAGAACGGCACATTATATGTTGGTGTCACTTCAAATTTGCCAAAAAGAATCTGGCAACACAAAAATAAATTTATTGAAGGATTTTCTAAAAGATACAATCTTGATCGATTAGTATGGTATGAGAATCATGAAGATATGTTATCAGCGTTAGCCAGAGAGAAAGCAATTAAATACTGGAAAAGGCAATGGAAGTTAGAAGTAATAAATAATTTCAATCCAGAATGGAAAGATTTATACAAGGAAATATTTTAATTGGATACTGGCTCCTGCTTCGCTCTACCGCCTACATGGCCCAGGCCAGCTTCTCGACCGCTTCGCGGTCTCACCTCCTCCATGTAGGCGTTCGCCGGTATGACGGTTGAATTCATCTCCTCACAGTTTAATAATACATGTTAAAATACGCTCGAGTTAAAAGGAGCTATACCAGTTGAGTAATAAATACGACGCATCGGACATTGAAGTCCTTACCGGGCTAGACCCGGTGCGTAAGCGTCCCGGTATGTATACCGATACTACCCGTCCCAATCACCTTATCCAGGAAGTCGTTGATAACAGCGTCGATGAGGCTATTGCCGGTCATGCCAGGAAAATCGATGTCACCTTATATAAAGATGGTTCTATAGGGGTTAGTGATGATGGTCGGGGGATGCCGGTAGACAAACACCCGGGTGAAAAGGTCTCAGGTGTGGAAGTTATCCTTTGTCGACTGCACTCAGGTGGTAAATTTTCTAATAAAAACTATCAGTTTTCTGGTGGTTTACATGGTGTTGGTGTATCCGTTGTCAACGCCCTGTCAAAAAAACTGGATGTTTTTGTAAAGCGCGATGGTAAGGAATACCACATGGGCTTTAGTGGTGGTGAGATCAAATCTAAACTCAAGCCCACGGGCAGTGTCGGGCAGCGAAATACCGGCACCACCATCCGTTTCTTGCCAGATCCCAAATATTTTGACAGCGTTAAACTCTCACTGACCAAACTCAAACATATGCTGCGGGCAAAAGCGGTGTTATGCCCGGGGCTTACCGTTAAACTCCAGAATGAGTCTGGAAATGAAAAGATCGATTGGTATTATGAAGACGGTATCAGTACCTACCTGTCTGAAGCACTGGTAGACACCGAACTTCTGCCCCAACTACCCTTTATGGGGTCACGGGCGGGTGAACACGAGGCCGTTGACTGGGCAATACACTGGTTACCAGAAGAGGGTGAGTTAATCACCGAAAGTTACGTGAACCTGGTGCCCACTCCTCAAGGTGGTACCCATGTCAACGGACTCCGCCAGGGATTACTCGAAGCCATGCGTGAGTTTTGCGAGTCACGTAACCTGCTACCACGGGGCGTTCGAATTTCCGCAGAAGATATTTGGGAGCGCTGTTCATATCTCCTCTCGGTAAAAATGGACAATCCGCAGTTTGCCGGTCAGACAAAAGAAAGATTATCCTCCAGAGAGTGTAGTACTTTCGTTTCCGGTGTTGTCCACGATACGTTCAGCCAATGGTTGCATCAACATGTTGAGATGGGCGAACGTATTGCCGAGCTTGTGATTAGTCATGCGCAAAAACGTTTAAAGAGCGCTAAGAATGTCGTTCGTAAAAAAATCACAGGTGGTCCGGCATTACCCGGAAAGTTGGCAGATTGTACCTTGCAAGACTCCCGTGTGACTGAGCTCTTTTTGGTAGAAGGGGATTCAGCTGGCGGATCTGCCAAACAGGCGAGGGATCGAGAAGTCCAGGCCGTGATGCCATTACGCGGTAAGATCCTGAATACCTGGGAAGTGGATTCCTCGGAAGTATTGTCATCAAAGGAAGTTCACGATATCTCCGTTGCCCTGGGTGTTGATCCAGGATCTGATAAGCTGGACCAATTGCGCTATGGCAAGGTTTGCATCCTTGCCGATGCCGATTCTGATGGTCTGCATATCGCCACCTTACTTTGCGCACTATTTCTAAAGCACTTTCGTTCCCTGGTGGAAAACGGTCATGTATACGTGGCCATGCCGCCCTTATACCGAATAGATGTGGGAAAAGAAGTCTTCTATGCCCTGGATGATGCCGAGAAAGATGGTCGTCTGGAATATATCCGAGCTGAAAAGATCCGTGGTAACGTTAATGTACAACGCTTTAAAGGCTTAGGCGAAATGAACCCACCTCAATTACGCGAAACCACCATGGCAAAGGAAACTCGTCGCCTGGTGAAACTTACTTTGGACAGCGGCAAGAGTGCCGACAACATGTTGGATATGTTGCTATCAAAAAAACGCGCTTCAGACCGCAAGACCTGGCTGGAGTCCAAAGGGGATTTGCTGACAATCGAAGTTTAACTTCATAAATCTCGCATATGCCCCTGCATGATTTTAGCGAACATTCACTTTCGTCATTCTGGCGAACGCCTACATGGAGGAGGTGAGACCGCGAAGCGGTCGAGAAGCTGGCCTGGGCCATGTAGGCGATACGATTACATGGATGGAATCGGTAGAGTCGCGTCTGGAACAAAGACCGAGAGCGAAGCACGACTCCAGGGATGGAGGACGACTACAAGGACGTAGGAGGTAGAGCAACGTCGGGAACAGTTGCCGAGGTAGAAACGCGTCCGGAATAGCGTTCGAGGAGCCTGAGCCTGAGCCGAAGCCAGAATCTAAAATATAAAGTCTGCGCTTTGCGTGGTCATCACAATGATTGGATGCTGGATCAAGTCCAGCATGACGAAATATACTGATTGTCTTGAGTGTAAATGTACCCAGCATCATTGTGGCGTCGGCAGAGAGTATTAATGTGAATTGTTACAATCGTATTAATAAATTATTAATAATCAGGTAGTTGAACGCTAATCTTAAAATATTTATTTAATATTTCTTCCATCCGTTCTTTAGTTTCAATGGCTTGCGCTTCTTCCTTACCGTCCTGAGAAATTGTCAACGTATCACCGGTCAGGGTAATCCGCCCGTTTGGTGTTGCCAGGGTTACCAGGCGTTGCTGGGTGAAAATAGATGCAGGTGATGTCTGATGGTAATGACACATCACAGAAAATTCTTCCAGGTGGCGGTGATCCTTGGAAAAGACAAACCTCGGCAGCCAGTCAGTCTCCTCAGTGCGATAAAAAAGAGCATATTCATGACTAGAATATTGACCAACTTTGTAACGTATCCCTTCTGATTGGGAAATCACATCGCCTGGTATGGGCATGGGGTCACGTACTGACTTACCATTGCCCACATCAACCAGATAATCCTGGTCTAAACTAACCTTTAATGCCATATGGGAATAGCCAGGGCTACTTATCACGCTGTTAGTCATCTTTGCGGCAATGATAGAAACATCAAATCCCAGTGCATCCAATAGAAAGGAAAACAGGGCATTACTTTCATAACAAAACCCGCCCCGATGATTCAAAATGATCTTCTCGTAAAATTTTGGGATATCTAGTTTGATCTTTACCCTGGCATGTATATCCAGATTTTCAAACGGCACGGTGTATAGGTAGGCATGTTGCAAGGCAATGAGGACATCCAGGGAAGGTTCTCGCGAACCGGTGTATTCGATCCGATTCAGAATTTCGTCAACGTTCAAGTTATGTCCCCCAATGCGTATAAGTATACCAGATGGAAGGGTACAAGGCGTACAGTGCATTGTTCATGTGGAGATTTGGTTTAGGAGTGAATTAGATAGAGTTAGGTGTTAGGCGTGAGGTTTTAAGCATTTCAACGTTGAAAATATTAGCAAGTTAACCGTCATACTGGCGAACGCCTACATGGATGTAGGCGTTCACGGGAATGACGAGATACAAAAATAACCGTCGTTCCGGCGAAAGCGGGAACCCAGTAGTTAAAGTCCGCGCATTACGCGGTCATAGTACTGATTAGATGCTGGTATACATTAGCATGACGGAATACTTAGATTATTAAAATAGTGAATTACTACTTCCGTCATTCTGGCGAACGCCAGAATCTAATCTATTAAAGTCCACGCATTGTGCGGTCATCAGATTGACTGGATGCTGGTTTGCACGAGCATGACGGAGTATTTGAAATTATTTATCAATATGTGGACTCCTTACACCTCACCCCTCACACTTCCCCTTCCCACATACCCCCTATATCTGACAAAATACATTCTTTTACACATGTCGCTATAAAAAGGATCACGACCCCATGTCCCAGCAAAACCTGAGTCTGGATTTCGAGCAAAACGAATCCCGTCCCATTCAAGATTTTACCGAGCAAGCGTATTTGGACTATTCCATGTACGTTATCCTTGACCGTGCCTTGCCTCACATTGGAGATGGTCTAAAACCAGTACAGCGCCGCATTATCTATGCCATGTCGGAACTGGGGCTGAAAGCCGGGGCCAAGTATAAAAAGTCAGCTCGTACCATCGGTGATGTCATCGGCAAGTTTCATCCCCACGGAGACTCCGCCTGTTATGAGGCCATGGTGCTCATGGCACAGGATTTTTCCTATCGTTATCCATTGGTAGATGGACAAGGCAACTGGGGTTCCATGGACGATCCCAAATCCTTTGCCGCGATGCGATACACAGAGGCCAAGCTTCGACCCTATGCGGATGTTTTATTGGGTGAAGTGGCACAAGGTACTGTCGACTGGACGCCCAACTTTGATGGCACACTAGAAGAACCCAAACTGCTGCCCGCTCGCTTACCCAACGTATTATTAAACGGTACAACAGGCATTGCCGTTGGAATGGCCACTGATATTCCTCCGCATAATTTAAAAGAAGTTGCCACCGCCTGTATCCGCCTGCTCGATGAACCAAAATCAACAGTTAAACAACTGTTTGAACATGTGAAGGGACCGGACTATCCCGTGGGTGCGGAGATCATTACCCCCAAGGCCGATATCCTGCAGATGTACGAGACTGGGCACGGCTCCGTCAAGATGCGGGCTGTGTGGGAAGCCGAAGACGGTAATATCATAATCACGGCTTTGCCATATCAGTGTTCTGGTAGCCGAGTTCTAGAACAAATCGCCGCGCAAATGAACGCCAAGAAACTTCCCATGGTGGAAGACTTAAGGGATGAGTCCGACCATGAAAACCCCACGCGACTGGTCATTATTCCTCGCTCCAACCGGGTGAACCTGGATGATTTAATGTCACATCTATTTGTTACCACAGACCTTGAGAAGAGCTATCGCGTTAACCTCAACATGATTGGTCTGGACGGGCGGCCCCGGGTCAAAAACTTACGTGACATATTAAAAGAATGGCTGCAGTACCGTACGAACACGGTTACACGTCGTCTGCAGTATCGTCTGGATAAGGTGGAAGCGGAGATACATATCCTCGATGGTTTGATGATCGCCTATCTTAATATTGATGAAGTGATCCATATTATTCGCACCGAGGATGATCCCAAAAAAGTCCTGATGAAAAAATTTAAACTCTCCGACATCCAGGCCGAAGCCATTCTTAACCTCAGGTTACGACGCTTGGCCAAACTGGAAGAGTTTAAGATCAAGGGTGAACTCAATGAACTCAAAAAAGAAAGAAAATCACTGCAGCAACTGTTGGGTTCCAAAACCAGATTAAAAACCCTGATCAAAAATGAAATTAAGGAAGACGCCGAGGCCTACGGTGATGATCGTCGTTCCAGGTTGGTAGAACGTGAAGAGGCCAAGGCCATAGATGAGACACAACTGCTGCCAACAGAACCCGTGACGGTAATCATGTCCGAAAAAGGCTGGGTGCGTTCCGCCAAGGGCCATGAAATCGATGCAACAACGATTAATTACCGAGCCCAAGATGGCTATAGGCAAGCCGCACGTGGCAGAAGTAATCAGCAAGCCGTCTTTTTAGACTCCACCGGCCGAACCTATACCTTGCCGGCCCATTCGTTTCCCTCTGCCCGAGGTAACGGCGAACCGGTCTCCAGCCGGGTCCAGCCACCTGATGGTGCGACGTTCGCTGGCGTGATGCTGGGAGAAGCCGATGAAATTTATTTGCTCGCCAGTGATGCTGGTTACGGTTTCAAGGCCAAGTTGGAAGACATGTACACCAAGAACAAAAAAGGTAAATCGACTTTGAGTGTGCCAAAAGGGGCAGGGGTGTTGTCTCCAGCCCTGGTCTACGATCCTGAAGAAGATTTCATCGTTGCCGTAAGTAACATCGGCCGCATGCTAGTCACGGATCTAAAAGAATTTCCCTTACTCGGCAAAGGTAAAGGCATCAAGATCATTCAGATCCCGCCGGCCAAGCTTAAGACCCGTGAGGAATATGTAGCGGCTGTCGCCTGCTTCAGTGAAGGTGACTCCTTATTATTAAGGACCGAGAAACAACAACTCACCTTAAAGCCAGATATCATCGATAACTTCTATGGCGAACGCGGCAGACGCGGCAATATGCTCCCGAGAAATTACCGTAAGGTCCAGAGCATCGCCGTGCTACGTGATAAGGCAGAAGAGTGATCACCCTTGAGAACTAAACGTTTGTCCATATATCTAATGGTATAAGTGAGGAGTGAAGAGTTAAGAGTGAGGAGTGAAGAGTTAAGAGTGAGGCGGTCTCCTCATCCGTCATTCTGGCGAAGGCCAGAATCTAATTGTAATATGTCTGCCTGTAAGGCAGTTATTTAATGGGCTGGATTCCCGCTTTCGCGGGAATGACGATATACAAGAACCTGTCGTTCCCGCGAAAGCGGGAACCCAGTAGTTAATGACCGCGCATCGCGCGGACATAGTATTGATTTGATGCTGGTTTACACCAGCATGACGAAGTTATAGAGAAGTAACGAGTCGCCATCATACTGGCGAAAGCCAGTATCCAATAGTAAGAAGTCTGCCCCTAGGGTGGCTTTATAATTTAAAGATTTAATAGAGAAAGGAAAAAACTAACATGATGCGAATCGGACTATTTCTTGCCACCAACATTGCCATAATGGTGGTGCTAGCTGTTGTCATGCAAATGTTTGGCTTGAGTGGCGTGCTCGATGCCCAGGGGGTCGATCTGGACCTCAATGCCTTGCTCATCATCTCCGCCGTTGTCGGTATGACCGGTTCATTTTTCTCTTTGGCGCTGTCCAAAACCATGGCATTAAAAAGCACCGGGGCAAAGGTCATAAGCCAACCGTCCAATGAAGTTGAAACCTGGTTAGTAAATATCGTCAAGCGACAAGCAGAGCAGGCCGGTATTGGCATGCCTGATGTGGCCATCTACAAATCCAACGATATGAATGCCTTTGCCACCGGTATGAAGAGAAATAAAGCATTGGTCGCGGTGAGTACCGGTCTCATGGACCAGATGGATCGCGACCAGGTAGAAGCCGTTCTCGCCCATGAAGTCTCCCATGTGGCCAATGGTGATATGATCACCCTCACATTAATTCAAGGCGTGGTGAATACCTTTGTATTCTTCCTGTCTCGAGTTATTGGTCACGTCGTCGATCGCGTGGTATTTAAAGTCCAACGCGGCCATGGTCCTGCTTACTGGATCACCGCCATCATTGCGCAAATCATATTAGGCATCCTCGCCAGTGCCATCGTCATGTGGTTTTCCCGTTACCGGGAATTTAAAGCAGATGCCGGTAGTGCAAATATTGTAGGCAAAAACAAAATGATCTCTGCGCTAGAAAGACTCAAACGCGGCGCAGATGACCCCCATCTTCCCGATCAACTGGAAGCCTTTGGTATCTCCGGCGGAATGAAGTCCGGGTTTGCAAAATTATTCATGAGCCATCCCCCACTGGACGAACGCATCGCTGCACTACGAAATATAAATTAATAACTCACCGTCGTTCCCGCGAAAGCGGGAACCCAGTAGTAAAAGTCCGCGCATCGCGCGGTCATAGTACTGATTGGATGCTGGTTTCCACCAGCATGACGAAATACTAGAGAAGTATCTGGTCACAGTCATACTGGCGAACACCTACATGAATGTAGGCGGTACGATTCCATGGATGGAATCGGTAGAGTCGCGTCTGGAACGAAGACCGAGTGCGAAGCAGGAGCCGAAGCCAGTATCCAATCAAACTATTGTCGCCTTCGGCTATACCTGTATTTTCTTCACCCCTTACTCCTCACACTACGACCCTGTATCATTACCCTAAAAAATAATATATCCGTCTCATGTTTGACTCCACAACCATCATTATCACCTTTGCCAGTTTTTTGGCTGCCTACATCAATGCATCATTTGCGACAGGTGGTTTCTTTGTCATTCTCGCGATCATTACATTTATACTTCCCATGACCACGGCCTTACCATTAACCCCAGCATTAATTTATACCTCGTTAATCGCAAGAGTAGGGTGGTTCTGGAAAGATACTAACTGGCCCATCGTCTGGACCTTCTGCGTAGGCGCCATCGTTGGCGTCTTCCTTGGCGCAAGAACATTTATTTACCTTTCAGAGGCTATCCTTGCCTTAAGTGTTGGCACCATGATGCTCATCATTACCTGGCTACCACCAACAGGGTATCGACCCAAAATGAAATACCCCTATATTCCGGTCGGCGTCATACACGGGTTTTTAACCACGGCCATTGGTGGCTCTGCGATCTTACAAATGATCATCATGCGCACCACACTTTTAAAACGTCAGGTTACCGGCACCCTGGCATCGTGCTTTCTCGCCATGGAAGCCATGCGTGTGATGGGCTATGCCAGTGTCGGTTTTGATTACGGTGAACACATCCCCGTGATCATCCTCGCCAGCATCGCCGGTATTCTTGGCACCTGGGTAGGCAAACACAGCGAACACCTCATTTCAGAAAAACGTTTCAGAGTGGTCTTCAGATGGTTGATTACTTTCATCGCCATTCGTCTTATTTACAAAGGCTGGATGATTCTCTAGAACGTTATATTGGAGAACTTCTCCCAATACGTCATTCCTGCGAACGTCTACATGGATTTAGGCGGTACGATTCCATGGATGGAATCGGTAGAGTCGTGTCTGGAACGAAGACCGAGAGCGAAGCAGGAGCCAGAGCCGAAGCGGGAATCTAGTGAAATAAAGTGCGCTGTAGGCGCTCATAAATATGACTGGATTCCGGGTTGCGCTACGCGCACCTAGAATGACGTTGAGTAGGAACCATCATTCCCGCGAACGCCAAGATGGATTTAGGCGGTACGATTCCATGGATGGAACCGGTAGAGTCGTGTCTGGAACGAAGACCGAGAGCGAAGCACGACTCCAGGGATGGAGGAGGTGGAAACGCGTCCGGAACAGCGTTCGAGGAGCCAGAGCCGAAGCCAGTATTTAATCAAATTAACCGCACGCAGTGCTCCCGCATTAGTGAGAAAAACAAGAAACTCTCACAAGCAACTTGCGGAATGAATAAAAAAGATCAATCCTTATAAAAAATAAGGAAGAGCAGTAAATGCAAATTAATAGCCCCAACATAGACCGCATCTGCAAAGACGCCGATGTCTACAACAGTCTTTTCGACTTTAACGATAAACAAATTCTGGAACTGGGTTGTGGAAGTGCGCCGCATGCCAGGAAGATTGCAGAGGCCCATCCCAGCTGTCACATCGATGCTTGTGAAGTTGACCAAATACAGCACGAAAAAAACTTGAATAGCGACGCGCCATCCAACATTACTTTCAAAGAAGCTGGCGCCCAGGCAATCCCTGCAGACGACAACAGCTACGACATTGTCTTTATGTTTAAGTCTCTGCACCATGTCCCTATGGATCTCATGGACAAAGCCATGGAAGAAATCAAACGCGTCCTCAAACCCGGTGGCATGGCCTATATTTCCGAGCCCATCTTCGATGGCGAGTACAACGAAATCATGCGCATCTTCCACGATGAGCAGGAAGTCCGCGAACAGGCCTTTGCCGCAGTCAAAAGGGCCGTTGACTCAAACCTTCTAAACCTCAAAGAAGAAATCTTTTTCAAAACCCAAAGCAAGAAAGAAAGCTTTGCGATATTCAAGGAAGAAATCCTAAACAGGACCTTCGTGGAACATAAGTTAGACGATGAAACCTGGGCAATAGTCGAAGAGAAGTTTGAAAACAATATGACGCCGGATGGGGCAGTGTTCTTACAGCCGCATCGAGTGGATTTGTTGGTGAATTAATCTGAGTGCCGCGAATCAAACCAGGGGTGGAATTTGAATCTCTGTGAACTACGAACACAAAAACCGCTATTTTCTCTGTAACTGTTTGATTTAGCACAGTCAATTAGCTACTATTTAACCAGCTATTTTTGATGAATGTCATATGAGATTACTGCCATAAATAGATTATCCATTTGTTTCATTACACTTTGCCTTTTTCTCATTGGGCACGGCGTCCTATGGGCACAGGATAGGCAAACAGAGAGTAATTCTCAGGCATTCCAGGCAACTCTCGATCGTTACTGTATTAGTTGTCATAACGAAACCTTAAAAACCGCCAACCTGATGCTGGACAGGGCAGACATTGAAGATATTGCAGGTGATCCGGAACTCTGGGAAAAAGTCTTACTGAAATTACAGACCCGATCTATGCCACCGGTGGGGATGCCGCGACCCGATGACGACGTTTACCAATCTTTTGCCGCTCACCTGGTGGATACTCTGGATACCAGGGCGGCGGCCAACCCCAATCCCGGCAGGACCGTCAATTCCCACCGGCTTAACCGCGCGGAGTACACCAACGTAGTTCGAGACCTCCTCGCCGTCAATATCGATGGGGCGGCCTTACTTCCACCGGATAATTCCGGTGAGTTTGATAACCTCGGTGATCTGCTCTCGGTATCACCAATATTAATGGAAAAATACATGAAGGTGGCCCGCGAGGTCAGCCGCCTTGCCGTGGGCGATACCAGTATTGATGCCAACAGCAAGGTTTATACTGTCTCGCCAGTGCTGTTACAGCATGAACGCATGAGTGAAGACCTGCCCTTTGGTACCCGGGGTGGATTGGCCGTAAATCATCGTTTTGCACTGGACGGTGAATATGAGATCAGCGTGCGACTCCAACGCACCGATGATTCCGGCATGGTCATTGGGATGAACCGTCCTCATCGTCTTGATGTTTTGGTGGATGGTAAACGCATTGAACTGCTGAGTGTCGGTGGCGACAATGTTGCATTGGCACTGGGGGCCAAAACAGGAGACACCATCCCGCCAAATTTCAGTCAAACCAAATACGAAACCACGGCCGATGCCAATCTCAAGGTACGTTTTCCCATCAAGGCGGGTGAACGTATGGTGCAGGTGGCCTTTTTAGAAGAAAACTATGCCTGGGAAGAGCAAGTCCCGCGGCGAGATAACAGCAACCACCAGACCGCACGTATACCGAGAAACTATGATTATGAAAGGGCCTATGTCAATCCGGCGGTTAGCAACATTACCATTAGCGGTCCCTTCAATGCCGAAGGCGCAGGCAATACCGTCAGCCGCGAGCGGATCTTTAGCTGCATGCCAGATAAAAATCTCGATGAAGAGGCCTGTGCCAAACAGATCCTCACCAGGCTGGCACGCAGCGCCTGGCGGCGACCCGTTGCTGATGCCGAAGTCAATCCCTTCATGCGTCTTTTCCAAAGAGGTCGACAAGAGGGCGGTCGTTTTGAATCAGGAATACAGGTGGCGCTACAAGGTCTATTAGTCAGCTCGGAGTTTTTATTCCGGGTTTACCGTAAACCCGAAACCATATCTGAAGACGGTTTGTATCCCCTGAGTGATCTGGAACTCGCCTCGCGATTGTCGTTTTTTCTCTGGAGCAGCATACCCGATGATGAACTGCTGACCGTGGCCGAACAGGGCAGGCTGGGTGATCCGGCTGTTATGTCACAACAGGTAAAACGCATGCTGGCGGATGAGCGAGCCAAAACCCTGGTAAATAATTTCGCCGAGCAATGGTTATTGCTGCGCAATCTTCCCCATACCTCCAAAGACTACAAATTATTTCCCGAGTTTGATGAGTCCCTGCGTAGCGACTTGCAGACAGAGACCAAATTATTTCTTGGGAGTATTTTTCAGGAGAATCGCTCCATCCTTGATTTGTTCCGTGCGGACTACAAATATATTAATGATCGCCTCGCCCGGCATTACGGGATCCCGGGGGTCATCGGCAATCGATTTCGTCGGGTAGCAGTTCAGGAGCCCGAGTTAAAGGGTCTTCTGGCACAAGGGGCAATCCTTTCGATTACCGCCTATCCCAACCGCACCTCACCAGTGCTCAGGGGCAAGTGGGTATTAGAAAATATCCTCGCAGCACCGCCGCCGCCGCCGCCAACTAATATTCCGGACCTGAAGCAGGTGGATGGTACAGGCAAGGTACTGACCATGCGCGAGGCCATGGAAAAACACCGTGCCAATCCGGTCTGTGCTGTGTGTCACAACCGCATGGATCCCATCGGCTTTGGTTTGGAAAACTTCAGTCCCATAGGCCAATGGCGAACGGAGGATGCGGGTCAGCTCATCGATTCCAGCGGCATGCTGCCGGACGGCCTGGAATTTCAGGGTCCAGCAGAGTTACAGCAGGCATTACTCGGGAATTCGCCAGTGATTGCCAGGGCATTTACCCAGAAATTGCTGACCTATGCCATGGGCCGGGATATAGAGTATTATGATATGCCAACGGTGCGGCAAATAGTGCGTGATGCCGAAGCCGATGAATACCGTTTTTCAGACATTGTATCGGGAATAGTTAACAGTTTACCTTTTAGGATGAGGAGCACGAGACCATGATGATATTCAAAAAGGCCATCCCAAGGCGTACCTTTCTTCGGGGTGTGGGGGCATCGCTCGCACTACCTATGCTAGATGCCATGCTACCCGCAATGGCCAGTTCAGCTGCGAAGATCCCCATGCGAGTAGGCTACACGTATTCCCCAAACGGTATGGTAAAGGAGCGCTGGTGCCCAAAGACTACCGGTAGCGACTATGAATTGACGGATATGCTCAAGCATTGGACTGCCTATCGTGACCAGTTACTGGTACTCAGTAACCTGGACAATGGTAATGAAAAAAACGTCAGCGGCCACATCGGCGGCAGCGCCATGTATCTCACCGGCGCACGGCCCACCCGGTCCTTAAGTGATATCTATTGCGGCATCTCCGTGGACCAGGTGTTCGCCAATAATTTTGGCAAAGAGACACCCATCTCATCCTTGCAAGTCTGTCTTGAGAATGCCGCGGAACTGGCCGGTCAATCCTCCGGCGGTTACAGCTCTGCCTATACCAACACAATCTCCTGGAGCAGCCCCACGACACCGCTGCCCATGGAACACCGCCCACGCGAGATCTTTGAACGCCTGTTCGGTGACAGTGGCACCGATCCCGAAGCGCGCAAGAGCCGTATTCGCATCGATCAAAGTGTGCTGGATTTTGTCCGCGACGATGTTGCGCGAACCAAAAAGGCTATCGGAGCCGAAGACACCGTGAAACTGGATGAGTATCTTAGTGCCATTCGCGAAGTCGAACTCAATCTGGTGAAGGCCGAAGAGAAAACCAACATGGCCTTACCCGAAGTGGACAAACCCTTTGGTATTCCGGCCCATGAAGAGCACTTGAGATTGATGTATGAATTATTGGTCCTGGCCTTCCAGACCGACATGACCCGGGTATTTACTTTCATGGTGGCACGCGAATACAGCGAACTGGTGTTTACCCAGTTGGGTCATACCGATCCCTACCATCCTATGACCCATCATCGTGGTGATCCCGGCAAGAGACAACGTGCCGGTGAGATCGATGTCTATCATGCCAAGATGTATAGCGAGTTTCTTGACAAGATGGCAGCGACCAAAGAAATTGATGGCTCGTCACTATTGGACAATTCCATGCTCCTTTACGGTGCCGGTATGGGGGATGGTAATGACCATGACCAGCATCAAGTCCCCGCCCTGTTGGTGGGGGGTGCTCAAGGTAAACTCAAGGGTGGCCGCCATATCCAATATGAACGTGGCACCTTAATGGATCACCTGCATATCAGCATGTTGAACAAAGGCGGTATCGAGACTGAATCCTTTGGTAAGTCAACGGGAGAGCTGAACCTCAGTTCCACCGCATAAGACCTGGCGCACTCTATGAACATCGCCAGCTTATTCAAAGGACAACACCTATTGTTTGCCCTGTTTTTTGCATGGGGCATTTGTCATGCCGCCCCCATGGATCTCGTCAATGCTGCGAAAAAACAGGACTGGCAAACAGTCCAATCACTCCTTACGAACGAAAATAATATCAATGAGGCCCAGGGAGACGGCACGACCGCCCTGGCATGGTCGGTATACTGGGACAATCTGGATACCGCAAAACAATTGATCGATGCCGGCGCCGATGTCAACGCCGGAAACTATCTGGGTGTCACACCCTTAATACTCGCAGCCAGAAATCAAAACCCTCGCATTATCGCAGCACTGCTTGAAGCCGGCGCCGATCCCAATCAGGCCACGTGGAGCGGAGAGACGGTACTCATGACCGCCGCCAAGACCGGGGGAACCCAGAGCATCACGCATTTACTGGATCATGGTGCGACAATCAATACCCAGGACCCCAGGCGTGGACAAACCGCCCTGATGTGGGCCATCTCTTATGGCCATCCCGATGTTGCCAAAGTATTAATCGACCGCGGGGCCAACGTTAACCTGCGCAGCAAAAAACTTGCTGAACCCGAAGAATTTTCCCCCATGCTCATGGAAGGCTTTGGTAGCAATGTGACTGCCATTGCCAAAGGCGGTTACTCCGCATTGATGTTTGCCGCCAGACAAGGCGACAGGGCAAGTGCCCGATTACTATTAGATAAAGGTGTTGATGTTAATGAAGTGTCCGTTGAAGACGGGCCAGCACTGGTGATTGCCACGGCCTGGGGACATGCTGATCTTGCGATGGATCTGCTGGAGTGGGGCGCTGATCCGAACATCACCGATGCCAACGGTATGACGGCCCTGCATTTCACCATGCGTGATGGTCTTAAGGTATTGCTGGGACTAAGCCTGGAAAAGGAAAAGCGGGTCTGTGGTTTTACCGACGGTGTGCCCTGTAAAGACATGGCAATTCTCACCGAAACGGAATTGGCCTTGCTCAATGATCCTACATCGAATCTTGATGTTGTCGAAGGTGAAACAAAACAGATCGATTACCAGGGCTATAACAGAAAGGCCATGTTACCCGGCGATAACATGCATGATCTGGCAGAGGCATTACTGGCACGCGGTGCTGATGTCAATGCCGCCATGAAATACCCGCCGCCGCACATGCGCATTGAACACCTCACCTGGGTCAACCTTGCCAATGCCACCCCAGCATTTCTGGCCGCCGCGTCTCAGGATCAATTTGCCGTGGAGATCATGCTGGAACACGGCGCCAATACCCAGGTCACCACTGAGGTCAATCACGAAGTCTTCAGTGATCAAACCAGTAAACACGATGACGGTAATCAGATCCAGGGCGATGCCACTGTCTTCATGGCCGCCGTGGGCATGGGCAGACAAAAAGGCGTGACCGTGGAACAGGAAAGGGCAGCGCTGGCCATTGCAAGACGCCTGGTCGCCCTGGGCGCCGATGTCAACGAAGCCAACATCACCGGTTGGACCCCGCTACACGTCGCCGCGTTAAACGGTACCAATACCCTGGTGCGATTCCTGGTGGATGAGGGCGCCAACATAAATGTTATGAACGGCTGTGGACGTACCCCCCTTAGCCTGGCATCAGGGGAAAACACAGTAGGACTCCTCGCCGCATCCAAACCCAAACCCGATACCGTAAAGTTACTCAAAGAACTTGGTGCAGGCTCATCCGAACCCACAGGCCCTGTGGGCGAGTGTGTGTTGGGACGAATCCAGGACGTCGTGGAAGAAGTGGATAACTAATACCTTCGTTTCACACGTATTCAGGTATCCCTAAGCAAACAGTTTGTCCCTTAATAAAGTTAGCGCTACGCACAGTAACTTCCTCAGCGTATATTTAACTAAACTCCCGCCTACACTGGAGAATGCTCTTGCATTACCAGTACTCACGCCATCCATGGCGCTCGCTCGGGAAGAGTGAATCGGGTGTTTTTGCCTTTTTCCTTGTTTCAACGAATTCAGGCATCCTAAAGAAGACAGTTTGACTCTTACTATCGTTAGCGTTATGTACAGTGACTTCGTCACCGTTTAATTAACTAAACTCCCGCCTTCACTGGAGAATGCTCTTGCATTACCAGTACTCACGCCATCCATGGCGCTCGCTCGGGAATAGTGAATCGGGTGTTTTTGCCTTTTTCCTTTGCCCGCGATAGTTTAAGATTAATATCAAAATGGACATGAATGGAGACGTTATGAATAAAATTAATTACCGACGTGCACTGCTAGGATGTGTATTCACTGTTTACGCTATTTCCGTGGCAGCGCAGGAAAGCGGAACCTGGGATGTGAAGCATCCTATGGCTTATGAGCGCGCAGAAATCGCGGTGGCTGAAATGGACGGCAAGATTTATGTATTAACCGGCCAATCACCCGGTGTGCAGGCAAACGGATTCACTCAAGTTTACGATCCCAAAACCGGCACATGGCAGGATCTCTCACACATGCCTTCTGTGGCCTCCCATGCCGGGGCTGCTACCGTGAACGGTAAAATTTACCTGGTTGGCGGCTTTGTCGCCAATGTTCATATAGGCGCCGTTAATCGTGTCTTCGAATATGACCCAGCTCAAGATAGCTGGCGTGCCGTTGCACCCTTGTCTACCCCACGTGGTGCCCCTGGTGTTGTCGCCCTGAATGGAAAGATCCATGCCATTGCCGGCCGCAACCCCGAGATGGAAATGCAGACCACACATGAAGTTTACGATCCAAAGACAGACACCTGGACCCTGGCAGAGCCTATCCCTGAGGCCCGTGATCATACCGGCATCGCCGTGTTGGATGGGAAGATCCATGTCTTCGGTGGTCGTAGCGGGGCAACAGCCAACCGTCTGGGTACACATTTCATCTACGACCCAAATACAGATAGCTGGACCAGCGCCGCATCCCTGTCAACACCACGCAGTGCAGGAGTTGGTTTTAATCTCAATGGCCGCATTGTGTACGCCGGTGGAGAATGTAAGGACCGCAACCTTCGCCAGACGTTTAACGAAGTGGAAGCGTACGACCCTGCTACCAATAGTTGGACGACATTAACGCCCATGCCCGATGGACGACACGCCGCTGCAGCCGTTGTCATGAATGATGAAGCCTACTTAATTGGCGGCAACATTGGATGCGGTAGCAGTCAACCTGCGAATACAGTATTGGTCTTTCGCCTCCCTGATTAATTAGAAAGGGAAAGGAAGCGCCATAGAATGATACTCAAGCGACAACGACCCCAATTGTAAAAAGGTCGTCATATTGGCGCGACCGGAATGATGTAGAGGATGAGCCGTCATACTGGCGAATGCCTAGGTCGTCATACTGGCGAAAGCCAGAATCTAATATAATAAAGTGCGCCGCAGGCGCCCAAACAATTGATTGGATGCTGGTTTCCACCAGCATGACGGAGTAGTAGTTGGATAAATTGAAGCCGTCATACTGGCGAATGCCTAGGTCGTCATTCTGGCGAAAGCCAGAATCTAATATAATAAAGTGCGCCGCAGGCGCTCAAACAACTGATTGGATGCTGGTTTCCACCAGCATGACGGAGTAATAGTTGGATAAATAGAAGCCGTCATACTGGCGAATGCCTAGGTCGTCATACTGGCGAAAGCCAGTATCCAATAATAAAAGTGCGCCGCAGGCGCTCAAACAACTATTGGATGCTGGTTTCCACCAGCATGACGGAGTAATAGTTGGATAAATAGAAGTTGTCATAACGGTAGGTTATTGATTTTAAATTCTTCCCTAAAATGAAAAAACCTCATCAGGCGCCTAATGAGGTTCTTATGCCGAGGATGTCAGCATTTTCTTAAGGGTTACCCCTTACTATTAAGTCTAGTACAAATAACCAATCTTGCTGAGATTTCGAAACCCAGTAATATCTTGAGGAAGTTCAGGTTCATCGTGATCAAAATAAGTGCTTATGCGCAACAAAAATGTAGCAAAAACCATGAAAACCTCACACAAACCTTGCAAATTCATGAATAGAAGTGTTCACCACACTTGGTAGGGGAGATTTCTCAGCATCTAGTTACAGCATTTTGTTCGGGGGAAGTTAATGAGCTGTCAAAAAGGTGAAAAACAGCAATCCGTTCCAGTACTCTTAGTGCTTCTGGCACTCATCGCCTGCAATATCGCGACGCCACTTTACGCCCAGCGAATGTTGCCCACACTCCCGGATGCCATTTATTACAACGCTAAGATAATTACGGTTGACGAGGCTTCAAATATTTCCGAGGCGGTCGCTGTCAGGGATGGCCGTTTCCTGGCGGTAGGTACGAATAGCGAAGTCAGGGGATTG
Source organism: uncultured Gammaproteobacteria bacterium (assembly GCA_943788815.1). Taxonomy (GTDB): domain Bacteria; phylum Pseudomonadota; class Gammaproteobacteria; order Eutrophobiales; family Eutrophobiaceae; genus Eutrophobius. Next base: position 451,299 of record CALSRS010000001.1, on the reverse strand, counting down.
GCCGGACCCCAGACTCAGATGATCGACTTGCACGGGAATACGGTTGTCCCAGGATTGATGGACAACCATAACCATCAATTTCATGTCATCCTATTAACATTACGAGGCATCGATTTACAGGGTGTTGGCTCGTTAGCAGAAATGCTGGAACGGTTGCAACAGGCAGCTGCAGAGGCGGCGCCCGGCGAAACCCTCTTCACCCGGGCTGGGAGTTGGGATTTTACTGATTCTCCAGAACAGCGGCCACCGTCCCGGCAGGACCTCGACGCTGTGTCCCGGGACCATCCCATCGTGGTGTTTGAGAGTCGTGCCCGCCAGTATGTGAATTCCGCCGCCCTGGACAGGCTCGGCTTTACCCGCGATACCAAAACCCATCGCAGGATCAGGCTGGGTAAGGACAATGATGGTGAGTTGAATGGCGAGATCAATGGACGCGGCGCGGCCGCGCTGCACATGTTGTTGGAAAAAGTCGTCCCGCCACCGAATCTTGACGAGCAAAAGGCCCTGATCAAGGAGATGCATTTCAGGCAGCATGCCATGGGATTGACGGGTATCCGCGAACTGCAATTGTTTCCCGATATCATGCGCGCCTATTATGAACTATGGCGCGAAGACGGACTGACCATGCGTGTGAGCATGGGTCTTGAACTCAATGCCGGTGAGGAGGGCGGTCTTGAAGCGATGATTGCCCCCTGGGGCGTGGGCTCCGGTTTTGGTGACGAATGGTTGCGCATAGACGGCATCGCCGAGTTTAACCTGGGGGACCTGCTGCGCGAACCGGCCACTAGTACAGGCAGTACTGGCACGCCACGAACTTCGGTAGAGAGCTACAAACAGGCCATCTTGATGATGAACCGCTACGGTTGGCGGCCGAGTATCCATGTCAAGGGAGACAGGACGCTGGACATCGTGCTGGATGCATTTGAAGCCGCAAACCAGGAGCGTTCCATTCAGGACAGACGCTGGATCATAGAACACGCCATCCTCATTCACCCTGAACAGATAGCACGGATCAAACGCCTCGGGGTGATGATGTCAGCCCAGTTCCAACCGTATAATGATTTGAAAACCATTTTGCGTGACTGGGGCCCAGAGCGTGCTGGAAAGGTGCTTAGAATGCGAGATCTCCTGGATGCAGGCATCATCGTATCCGGGGGGAGTGACTGGCCTAGTGCGCCAAACAATCCTTTTTTGAATATGTATTTTTATGTCACCCGTCATACAGTGGATATGGAGACCGTCGCGCTCGATCAAAAGATCAGCCGCATGGAAGCCCTCAAGGTCATGACCCTCAATAATGCCTATCTCACCTATGAAGAAGACATTAAAGGTTCCATTGAACCGGGAAAGCTGGCGGATTTTGTGGTGTTATCGGATGATATCCTCACCGTACCCGAAGAGCAGATAAAAGATATTGTGCCATTGGCGACCTATGTGGGTGGACAGAATGTCTACTCAAGACCTGACGCGAGCTTTTGACATGAACATAATGAATATACGTCGTCATTCCCGCAAAAGCAGAGGAGTGGCACGAAACTAAAAGAAACGTCGTACCCGCGGACACCTGCATGGATGTAGGCGGTAGAGCGAAGCACGACTCCAAGGATGGAGGAGGTAGAAACGCGTCTGGAACAGCGTTCGAGGAGCCAGAGCCGAGGCGGGGACCCAGCGATGCATGAAAGTACGAGTAATCATGTGGATTGGCTACATGGATGTAGGCGGTAGAGCGAAGCACGACTCCAAGGATGGAGGAGGTAGAAACGCGTCTGGAACAGCGTTCGAGGAGCCAGAGCCGAGGCGGGGACCCAGCGATGCATGAAAGTACGAGTAATCATGTGGATTGGCAATAAACTTAATACTCGTCATTCTGGCGAAAGCCAGAATCTAATAGAATAAATCCACCCGTAGGGTGGTCATTAATTAAAGGGGGGAGCAATGAACTATCAGTATGGCATTACACAACACGTCATATATGCCTTTATCGCCCTGGCCCTCACCGCCTGTGACAGCGGAACCCCACCGCCAACTCCCGAATCTGCGGCTATCGTCCAGACCCCGATCCCAATACTGGCCCCCCAACCCCAGGCACAACCCGAACCACAAACAAACCCCCTCGAAAATTTCACTCCCGTAACCGACACCATCCTGGCAAACCCATCCCCAGGCGACTGGCTACGCTGGCGTCGTGACCACGGTGCCACCGGCTACAGCCCCCTCGATCAAATAACACCAGACAACGTAAACAATCTCCAACTGGCCTGGGCATGGACCATGGAGCCCGGGGGCATGCAGCAGGAACCCATCGTCTACTGCGGTATCATGTACCTTCCCCACACCAACGGGGTGGTCCAGGCCCTGGATGCACGTTCGGGTGATTTATTGTGGGAATACCGGCGAGCGTTTGCAGGCAACACCGATGGGGCCACCACCCGTAACATCGCTATATATAATGACAAGATCTATCTCACCACCCCCGATGCCTACCTGGTGGCACTGGATGCACGCACCGGCGAACTGGTCTGGGAGATAAAAACCGGTGATCCCGGTGACCGGGTGAGATATTCCGCCGGGCCCATCGCCGGCGAGGGCAAGGTGTTCGCCGGGCAAACCTGCGGTACCGGCACCACCTCTGCCTGTTCCATCGGTGCCTTCGATGCCGAGACCGGCGAAATACTCTGGCGCCGGGAATCCGTCGCCGGCTCCAATGACCCTGAAGCCCATCAAGCCACCTGGGGCAACGTCCCCTATGAGCAAAGACGCAAGGCCTCATTCTGGTTAACCGGCAGCTACGATCCTGATCTGGATCTGGTGTACTGGTCCACCGCCAGCCCTTATCCGTATCCCGAGATCCTCATGGGGGACACCCAAGGGGGTGACCTCCTATACACCAACGCCATCCTCGCGCTGGATGCCAACACCGGTGACATCCGCTGGTTTTTCCAGATGCAGCCCCGCGATAACTTTGATCTCGACCAACAGGACAACCCCATCCTCGCCGATGTGGAGATAAACGGGATTTCACGCAAGGTGATTTATCTCCTGGGCAAACCCGGCATCCTCTGGGCATTCGACCGGGAGACCGGTGAACATCTCTGGAACACCCAACTGGTCATCTACCAGAACATCTATGACCGCATTGACCCGGAGACCGGTGAGATCACCCCCAATGAAGATATTATCCCCACCGCCATCGGCGAAACCCAGCTCGTGTGCCCGGGCCACCGGGGCGGCAAGATGTTCCAGACCAATGCCTACAATCCCATCACCGCGGCCATATACAGCCCGGTCAGCAGTACCTGTACCAATTTCAAAGTGGTCTCATTGGATGAGAATCGTAGCGGGGTCGACAACAGCGACCTCCGGCATATGCAAGGCTCCAACGGAATGGTAGGACGACTGGTTGCTAACTCCGCCACCACCGGCAGAGAATTATGGACATACAATCAACGCGCCGCACTGGGTTCCGTGCTCACCACCGCCGGCAAACTGGTATTCATTGCAGATCTGCACCGAAACTTCATTGCCCTGGATGCCGATAACGGCAATCTAATTTGGAAGGTCCCCCTTAGCGCCCCGGTAACGGGTTATCCTATTAGCTATGCAGCGGACGAAAAACAATATATCGCCGTCACCGTAGGTGGTGGAGGCATAGGCACACGCACTATGGCCGGGTTATACCCTGAACTGAAATCGGCGAATGGGAGTAATGTACTTATGGTGTTTAGGCTTGGGGGAGTAAATAATCATGAGTCTGTCTTCTAGCTATCAATTAATTTCAAGTTTTATAAGTGCTGACCAATTTAAGTGGCCTACTTTTAGTCGAAAATAATTAACGGCGAATCAGAATGAATGAATTTGGATTACTCACCTATCAAGATAGGGAATATTTCCGAGAAATACTGAATAACTATGACGCGGATTCAACAATTTCAAGTGAAGAACTTGTGCTAAATCTATCTCATATTTTACAAAACCAACAGTCGAAAAATGCAGATGAAATAATATTTCAAGAATATACATTTGATCTATTAAATATATTGAGGTCAGAAGATAATAAAGAAGCGTGTGAAATTGCTAAGTCAGCATTAATGTTCATCGCAACAAATTACCAATCAGGTCATGAAAAACAATGGAAATTATCAGCGAAACAAAGGGCTTATATCACTGGATTAGCAATTAAAGAAATTTCTGGATTTATAAATTTAACAAAAGCAAATGAAATACATGGATTAACTACAGAAGAAAAGACTAAAGCAGAAGGATTACTATTAGGGCTTGCTTCGATTTCAGATAAAGTTGATTTAACGATTCTTAATCATGCCAAAGATTTCATAAGATTAAATAAAAGTAAAAAACAAACTCGTTTATTAAACAGGTATTTAAAAAATATTCAATTTCTTGTTGAGACATTGGAAAGCAACAAAATTAATACAGAAAATATGGCATGGGTTAGGGGTGCTTTGAGCTATGTCAGACTTGTATCCCGTCAAAGCATATGAGACAGAATTGAGCTGATTTCTAAGAGAGACTTCTGATAAGTTAAACTTATAAATAGGAGTCTCATTATGAGCAATAATAGCGAGAAATTAGTTAAAGATATACGTCGTCGTACCCGTAAGAAGTATTCCTCTGAAGAAAAGATCCGAATTGTACTGGAAGGGATGCGTGGAGAAGAAAGCATTGCCGAGCTGTGTCGCCGTGAAGGATTGAATCAAAACGTGTATTACCGCTGGAGTAAGGAGTTCCTGGAAGCGGGTAAACAGCGTCTGGCGGGCGATATAAAACGGGAAGCAAACTCCACTGAAGTGACCGACCTGAAGAAAGAAAATGACCAGCTCAAACGCCTGGTGGCTGACATCATGCTGAAGAACGAGGTACTTAAAAAAAGTGTGCTTGGCTTGGAGTCGACCTGGGAAGACGAATGAGTCTTTCAGCAGCTGAAAAGCTGGAAGTGATCCGCTTGGTAGAGGCGTCGGAATTACCCGTGAAACGCACTCTGGCCGAGTTAGGTGTGAGCCGCAGCAGTTTCTATCGTTGGTATCGGCAATACCTGGATGATGGTCCAGAGGGCCTGGAGCCAGATAATCGGTCCCCGAGACAGTTCTGGAATAAGATACCTGAGATGGTGAAGGAGCAGTGTCTGGAGCTCGCGTTACAGTACCCTGACAAATCGCCTCGGGAACTTGCCTGGACCATCACCGATGAGCACAACTACTTCATCTCGGAATCCAGCGTTTATCGACTGTTAAAGCAGTACGATCTCATTACCAGTCCTGCTTATATCCTGATGCAAGCGGGTGATTCGTTTCAGAATCCAACACGACGAGTCAACGAGCTTTGGCAGACTGACTTCACCTACTTTCGTATTGTTGGTTGGGGGTGGTATTACCTGTCCACTGTTCTAGATAATTACTCCCGCTACATCATTGCCTGGAAGTTAACAACCAGCATGGCAGCTGATGACGTGAAGCAGACGCTGGATGCGGCGATTGAGACCACGGGAGTCAACGAGATAACGGTCAAACACCGACCTCGCTTACTGAGTGATAACGGGCCTTGTTATATCTCCTCGGAATTGAAGGATTATCTGAGTAAATATCAGATGCAACACACCCGTGGCGCACCGTACCATCCCATGACACAAGGCAAGATAGAGCGATATCACCGCTCCATGAAGAACGTCGTGAAGCTGGAGCACTATTATTATCCGTGGGAACTCGAACATGCTATCCGGCAATTTGTACAATACTACAATCATGAACGTTACCATGAGTCACTTGATAATATTACGCCGGCAGATATGTATTTTGGCCGCTATCATGAAATTATGGATAGAAGAACCATTATCAAATACGAAACATTACAACAGAGGAGAAAGGAAAATTTAAGAATATATATAAATCAGTGAAACAAGACTATAATAGTTAAAAGTCTCTCTTAACATTTACGCTATTTTGTCCCAAATCTTTTGACGACTTACACCGGGAAGATATTTCTGTGGGGTCCAAGAAAGAGGGGCGTTCTATTACGGTGGAGCCGTTTCCAGCGGCGAGCCTGGGCGATTGGCGCTATAAGATCAGGCAAAACGAATTTTATGACCATTTCGAAGAAGTCATGGAAGGCCAGGAACACAATCCATCCCTGGGCATGGTAAGCAGTGGCAAAAGGACCATGGGTGTCAGCGTTGGCCTTCAGGGTCCACTTCGTGGTGTGGAGACAGTTGCCTTAAGACTTTGGCGAGAACGCTTGGGTGCGCAGGCGGTGGATGCGTTGATAAAGAAAGATGAAGAGGAGTTTGTGGCAGGTGCTGCGTATATCGCTTACATGCTACAGGCAATGATCCAGCGGGGAATCGAAGTGCGTATGCAAACGCGCGCGGTGAGATTAGTGGCGGAAGATGGTCGTGTCGTTGGCGTGGTCGTCAGTCACCAAGGCAAAGAGGAAAGAATTAGAGCGAACCGGGGGATTATGCTGGGAGGAGGTTTAGGCGACTCATGGCGACTGGCGACGGGTGTTGGCGGGGAAGTCTACAGCAAGATCCGCCTTCCATCATTGACCGGCTTTGACGTTACCGAAGCCCCCGGAATTACCAGTAACAGGGGAAGAAATTATGAGATGCGAGCACGGCACAGCATGATGGTAAACCGAAATGGGGAACGCTTTGCCAGTGAGGAAGCGTATCAGGGGGCAACGGCACTCCTGGATTTTGATGCGCTTGGAGAGCACCGCTTCAAAAATTTACCGAGCTATTACATCTTCGATACAAACTTGATCGAAAAGTACTCTTTTGCCGGCCGACCCCCCGGTGCTACTGAGGGCTTGGATTGGTTGGCACAGGGAAGCACCATTACAGAACTTGCTCAAAATCTGAACATACCCGCAGCCCAGCTGGAAGCCACAGTGGCGAATTTCAACGAGCATGCCCGTGCCGGAACTGGCGATCCGGACCACCATCGCACCGCACACACCATGGGCCCCCTGGAGAAAGCACCTTTCTATGGAGTGATGGCACATAAAGAGGCACCGGATACCGATCCCTTAAAAGGCTATACATGTGTCGTAACGGACACCAATGGGCAGGTAGTTCACTACAATACCAAGGAGCCTATACCCGGCTTGTATGCCACAACTCAACTTCAAGAACACCAAGGGGTACTCGGTGTGGGTTATCAGGCAGGGCTACATACCGCACAAGGTCACGCCTTCTCGCTGTTAGCAGCAGAGCATGCGGCAGAGAAGAAACTGGTGTAGAAATTTATCATTATTTTGGAATTAAATGATTGGATACTGGCTTTCGCCAGTATGACGACGCTTTTATTACTAGATTCCCGCTTTCGCGGGAATGACGGGGTGGTGTTTTTACGGGAACTATAAATTTTACTCTATCGTCATTCCGGGGCTGTATTCAGTATTTGGGGTCAGAGTAAAAACTCGATACAGATAGTCAGTCAATATTTTCTCTACGTTGGTCTGACTCAATACAGTTGTATTGTCCAGGATTGCTAATAATGAGGGGGTACATCATCGGACTGGTCGTGCGATGACTGCGGTGACGTGACCAGCTCCAGGCGTTCGATTAGCCATTTCACTTTTTCTTCCAGCTGCGAAATTTTTTTATGCTGCCTGTAAATCTCATCGCTCATCTTGTCGATCGAATTGTCCTGATGTGCGAGTCGCATTTCCAATTCATTGGTGCGTATTTCTTTATCAATGTCTATTTGTGTCAATCGAATTACTCCCACTTAGTAGCCACATATAAATGTTCTTGTTTATTATCAAATATTACAATGCAAAACCTGATGCCTTTTAGGCTTTGTTGATCATACATTGGCTGATACAGTAACGTGTACTATTAAGGGTGATAAATACCAACAATGAAGGTAAAAAGCGGTAAAAGAGCGTTCTGGCATAAGGTGGCTGTCTTAGTCTCTATGTCAGGCACTATTATTTGTGCCTTAGTCGCTTCAAATGCACAGGAGTTTGTCCTATATGTTGGTGCAACCCACATGACGGTGTGGAGTACATGGGCAGTAGGCAACGTCATCATACCCAGATTGTTAATAAGAAAATAAAGTGTCATTTATAATATGAAAAAAAGGATTTGAGATGGGTGAAGATTCAAAAATATCCATGAGGCCAGAAGAGTTTTTGTTGAAATCGTTTAGTATTTCTATTGATTATCCGTTTAACGATGAGCATTTGCAGAATAAATGCTCGTCTGAATTTCTTGAACTTGAATTAAATAATGAAGATTCGTTGGATAAGGCAAGGGTGTCTGCAATTAGCATGATTCTCTTTTTAGCACAATATGGGGTGATCGAATCATTTTATTCAAGGTACAAAAACGTTATTTTAGATCGGGAAAAAATTGAGAAAATTATTGGAAAAGCAGTCGATTTGTTTGATCAAATTGTGGAAAAGAATCGTGGCAATAGTAATTTGCCTGTCTATGTGGATGCTACTTATTTTTCAAAGTGGAAAACGCGTTACCAGGATGTAGCGTTAACACCCATATCAGAGCCATTGAAATCCTCAGTGCTACAAGTATTTTATGAGCAGGCAAAATTTGCTGATGAGAGTGAGCCTGCGGTATTAGCGAATGACGAAAAAATTACGGATTTTGGGAATGAGGTTTATGATAAATATGTCGTCGGGTTTAGAAAGTTATTGGGCGATGACATACTTGTAAAATAATTGGGGGTCAGAGTGAAAATTCGAAATCCATTTGCAATTAGTTTTTGCTCTGAGCCTAAATATAACTTACCGACCGCAAGTGAGGGATACGTTACCGATGAATAATATCTCCCGTATGATTATCCAGTTTTTGTTAGTTCAGGCTTTCATGATTCCGTTACTGGTAGTGGCACAGCAATCCGACGCCTTGCCTGGGTTCACGGGTGAGGTTAGAACCGAACCCTACCGCAACCCCATCGTTTTCGTACGTACCGAAATGGACCCGCAGACCGGCAAGCCCCTGCGTGGCGGCAATGTATGGGTAATGGAGGAGGATGGTTCGGGCCAGCGCCAACTCACCTTTAATGACAACCATGCCGACCATCCGGCCCTGTACTCTGACCGTACCCACGTGCTGTATTCCGAATTCAACGGTCCCGTCTACGATCGCAAGGCCGGTGCCCGTTTAATCAAGTTGAATATCTACGATGGTAGCCGCGAACTGTTTGCCACCGAGCCAGGGTGCGCACTGCATCATGTCTCTCTGGGTGCCAGGGACGACAATATGATCTATCAGCATGATTGCGATGGCGGTCGCTCCCAGCGTGTGGGCTGGGGTCCGGAAAGCGACACTATCATCATGGATGCCGTCAATCCGGTGAATATGGGCGACAGTCTCATCTTCATGAACCGCAGGAACCGCGGTGTCACACCCCCCAAAGCGAGTCTGGTCCGGCTCTATGGAAACGGCCGGGGAGCGCAGGCTGTTTTTCTTACCGATGATTCGGCCTTCAACCGTCGTCCCACCGGTTCAGCAGACGGCAAATGGATTGCCTTCCAGTCCGATAGGAATGGTACAGATGACGAGGTCTATGTTGCACGCATCGATGACACAAATGATTTGAAACCGCGCAATGTCACCCGTTCACCCGCAGAGGAGGGCCACCCCTGGTTCTCACGCGACGGCAAGTGGATTGTATTTGAATCGACCCGCACCGGTTCGGTGGAGTTGTGGAAGGTGAACCTGGCTACACTGGAACAGGTTCAACTGACCTTTGGCGGCAAGACGCTCATCAGCCGTGAGCCACGCTGGTAGTCTTTGGGGTAAGAGTAACAATTCGAAATCTATTTACAGTTAGTTTTTTACTGTGACCTTAAATATCACGACCAGGTCAGATATCAGATTATTTGCCTGATTTTATGGAATTTTGCCTATAATTTTAGCAAGAATGTACTTGGGGCTCATCGGCAAAAAAACCGGCAATAATTGCGGCAATAATTTTGTTGAAAGAAATATAACTAATTGATATTATTTTGATAATTAATAAAAACATATCGGCAAAATAACCGGCAAATATTGTGGCAAAAACAAATATTACAGCGATGGAACCAATGATGCCACTCCCTGTTAGTGGAGAGTTGCAGGATCTGTCTTTGGAATTGACGGACAAAGCTGCTCGTCTTTCTGGAATGTTACACATGAATTTAAGCCTGGCTGTTGGCAGTTTGGTACGTTCCATGAATTGTTATTACAGTAACTTGATTGAAGGGCATGATACTCATCCGCGTGATATTGACCGGGCAATCCAGGGAGATTATGTAAATGAACCCCGTAAAAGGAACCTTCAACTAGAGGCAAAAGCACATATTCGGTTACAGGAGTTAATTGATGTTAGCGAAAATCAGAATAGTAATGTCGTGTCCCCGGAATATCTTAAATGGTTGCATAAGGAATTTTGCGAAAATCTTCCGAATGAACTGCTCTGGGTAGAAAATCCCGATACGAAAGAAAAGGTGAAAGTTGTTCCTGGCGAATTAAGAGACAGAGATGTCGTTGTTGGTCGCCACATACCTATTGAGGAAAGTTCAATTCCCAATTTTCTTGATAGATTCGAGAATGCATATAATCATGAAAGACTTGGACGGATGGAACGAGTCGTTGCAGTAGCAGCCTCTCATCATCGTCTTGTCTGGATACATCCTTTTATTGATGGTAACGGGCGTGTTGCCAGATTATTCTCGCATGCTTATCTCAAGCAGATCGGTATCGGTAGCAGTCTGTGGTCGGTATCCAGGGGGTTAGCGCGAAAAGTAGAGGAGTATAAACTCACACTCAGTGAAGCTGATATTCCACGCCAAGGTGATTTGGACGGCCGAGGAAACTTAAGCCAAAAAGGCCTGGAAAAATTCTGTAACTTTTTTCTGAGTACATGTATCGACCAAGTATCGTTTATGGAAAGTCTACTTAAGCCTGCAGAGTTGCTTGGTCGCATGGAGATTTTTCTGGAAGAAGAGATAAGGGCGAAGAGACTACCACAAGGTTCCTTTGCGTTGTTAAAAGAAGCTTTGCTAATGGGAAGTTTCGAGCGAGGGAAAGCAGAGGAGATAACCGGGTATAAGGAGCGGCAGGCCAGAACGGTATTAAAGGCATTATTAGATAAGAGATTACTAACATCGAAAACTGAGCGTGGTCCAGTCAGTTTGGGGTTCCCGCAGTCCATCGTGGAAAGGTTTTTTCCTGGACTTTATCCAGATTAACTTGATACTGATATTTGGGGTCAGAGTAGCAATTCAAAATCTATTTACAGTTAGTTTTTACTGTGACCTTAAATATCACAAGTTTGCTAATAATGAGGGGGTAATTCATCGGATTGGCTGTTCGATGACTCCGGTGAGGTGACCAGCTCCAGACGTTCGACTAGCCATTTCACTTTTTCTTCCAGCTGCGAAATTTGTTTATGCTGCCTGTAAATCTCATCGCTCATCTTCTCGATCGAATTGTCCTGATGTGCGAGTCGTATTTCCAACTCATCGGTGCGTATATCTTTATCAATGTCTAAATCTGTCGATCGAATTACTCCCGCTTAGTAGCTATGTATAAAATTTTCTTGTTTATTATAAAATATTACTTACCGCTGTTCCTATGCAATGATAGAAACTTACGGTCTCTCATATCATTTTATAAGTTGTTTGATATCTATACTGATTGCAGTAATACCATGCATTGCACTCGTTATGTTTAGTAACTAAAAATTAATTTCATTTATTTGTATATATCATACACTGAACAATATTATTTTAAGCAAGGGACTACCTGAAGATGCCAGAAAATTACACCATAACCGCTATCGCCCATGTTATTCAGCTGGCAGTTGCGCCTGTGTTTTTATTAACGGGGATAGGCGCGATACTTAACGTGATGACTAGTCGTCTCTCTCGAATCATTGACCGCGACAGGGTGCTGAAGAAACAGTTGCCCACTGAAGAAGCCGCGATTGACTTGATTGAAAAAGAATTAGCGGCCCTGTCTCTTAGAGGAAAATATATCAACTGGTCTATTACGTGTTCTACCATCAGTGCACTGCTGGTCTCTGCGGTAGTCGCAATATTGTTTCTAGGTGAATTTGTTCATTTTGATGTGGCTGTCCCTGTTGGCTTTCTTTTTATTATTGCGATGGTTGTTCTTATCGTTGCACTCATCTTATTTTTAAAAGAAATTTTGCTTGCTACTACCAGTATCAGGATCGGCCGTCACTAAAAGCAAGGAGTAGGCGCAGGTCTTGCAATGCCACGGGGAAGGTTAAATAATCTTGTCATTCGAGGAGCTATATAACGAATAGATAGAAAATATTGCAATACAAGAGCTGCCCCCATTATTATTAAACTCTATTACCAACTCGAGCACCTGAATCTATGGAAAACGCCAACGCAAATCGAGGCTACGCCCTCGTAGTCTTCGTCGCACTGTGGGCAGGGGTTGCCGTCCCCGTCTCGGCCCAGCAGTCCCCCGAAATAGTCCAGGCCAGCTACGTGGTCGCACAGGCGGAGGAGGGAGCGCAGCTCTATGAGGAGGCCTGTGCAAAGTGTCACGGCTCTCACAGGTCGCAGCAGACCGGCCGCCTCGCGGGGCCGGAAATGGTTGGTGAGACATTCCAGGTTATGTATGGCGGCAGATCGGTTGAGGAGTTCCTGAAAACCATCGAGGCGTCAATGCCCATGGACGCCCCCGGATCCCTGAGCCGGGACGACTACGAGGCCGTGGTGGCGCATCTTCTTCGCATCAATGGGGTGGCGCCCAGAGGAACTGAACTTTCTTTTTCTTCCCCGGGGCATGTGCTCAGGGACATAGCCATATACGAGGCCAATGCGACCACTGCCACCTATCCCGCGCCCGGACGCCCGGGAACCGCACCGACACCTGCAGAGATAGTAGCGCCTCGCGCCCTGTTTGAAACACCCAGTGCCAGAACACAGACCTTTCGAGAGGCGGAGCGATTTATACCGGCCTCCGATGATGTCTTGATGTCTCCGCCGGACGGCGATTGGCTACACTGGCGCAGAACCCACGATGGAAGCGGATATAGCCCCCTCGAGCAGGTCAACAAGACAAACGTCGGGCGCCTCCAGCTCGTATGGTCCTGGGGGATGCACGCTGGCATCAACCAGCCGGTGCCCCTAGTTCGCAACGGGGTGATGTATATCACCAATCCGGGGAACATTGTCCAGGCACTGGACGCTGTGGACGGGTCGTTGCTCTGGGAATACCGGTACCTCTCTCCAGATGGCAGGGGTGAGGGAGTAAAGCTTCGCAGCCTGGCCGTCTGGGAGGACATGATTTATGTCGCGACCCACACGGCCGCCATGGTGGCCCTGGACGCCCGTACGGGTGTCGTTCGTTGGGAAACCCAGGTGGAAGACTACTCGCTGAGATACTCGAATACCTCGGGACCCATCATCGTCAAAGGAAAGGTTATCAACGGGGTCAATAACTGCAGGATATATAATGAGCAGACCTGCTTCATCACCGCGCATGACGCCCGTACCGGTGAGGAGCTGTGGCGCACCCATACGGTGGCACGTCCGGGCGAACCCGGTGGCGATACCTGGGGAGGGCTCCCCGTGGAGTTGAGAGGCGGCGTGGATGCCTGGATTGCCGGAACCTACGATCCGGAGCTGGACCTCATTTTTTTCGGGACCTCGCAGGCCAAGCCATGGCTGGCGGACAGCCGGGGGATGAAAGTGGACGATCACGCACTGTACTCCAACTCGACCCTTGCCCTGGACCCCGACGATGGGCGAATTGTTTGGTACTTCCAGCACATTCCCGGAGAGACCCTGGACCTGGATGTTTCCTACGAGCGTGTGCTCGCGGATGTAAACGGCCAGCAAGTACTCCTCACCATCGGCAAGGACGGGATCTTATGGAAACTGGACCGGCAAACGGGTGAGTACCTCGATCTGGTCGAAACCGTGTATCAGGACGTCTTCGAAGTGGTGGACCGTGAGACGGGAGCGCTGCGATATCGCCAGGATATCCAGGAGGCGAAGGCAGGGGAGTGGCTCTCAGTCTGCCCGTCCCTGGCAGGGGGACACAACTGGTACCCGACGGCCTACCACCCTGAGAAAGAGATGTTAGTCATTCCCCTGATGCAAGGCTGCATGGAGTTCTCGGGCCAGGAAGTGGACATTTATTCGCTTTATGAGGAGCAAGGGCGGCACGGGGGCATGGCGGATCGGTCGTACTTCGAGATGCCGGGCACCGAAGGTCGCCTGGGCAAGCTCGCGGCGTATAACGTGGCCGATATGGAAGAGGTGTGGAGCGTGGAGCAGCGCGCCGCCTTCACCACCGCTGCGCTCACCACGGCAGGCGGTCTCGTGTTTGCTGGTGATATCGACCGGTGGTTCCGTGCCTTTGATATCGAAACAGGTGAAGCGCTCTGGGAGACCCGACTGCAGACATCGGCTCTGGGGTCCCCCATAACGTATGAGGTGGATGGGGTTCAATACGTCGCGGTGCCCACCGGACAAGGTGGCGGGCCCCCATGGAGAGTTGCGCTCTTCCTTTCACCCGAGTTCGCCATGACGACTCCCGAGACACAGCGACACAATGGCTTGTATGTATTTCGGCTGGCGCCTCCCTAAATATCACTCTATCTTCATTCCGGAATTTGCGAAGCAAATATCCGGAATCTAGTTTGATTAAATGCCCGCGCTAAGCGCGGACTTGTAAGATTGGATACTGGCTTCGGCTCGGGCTCCTGCTTCGCTCTCGGTCTTCGTTCCAGACACGACTCTACCGATTCTATCCATGGAATCGTACCGCCTACATCCATGTAGGCGTTCGCCAGTATGACGACACTTTTTCAAGGAACCCCCATCCTCCCTTCCTCCTGAGAGGGAAGGGGAGACAATGACGGGAATGGGTATCGCCTTTGGCGATGGTTTAATAAATTAGATTCTGGCTTTCGCCAGAATGACAAGATTAGATTTCGCGAGCATGACGGGGTTTTACTCTATCGTCATTCCGGAAAGCCCGAAGGGATTATCCGGAATCCAATCAGAAATAATGGCCGCGCAAAGCGCGGACTACTTATGACTGGATTCCCGCCTTCGCGGGAATGACGAATGAAGGTTTAATTGATTGGATACTGGTATGCACCAGTATGACGAAAAGGTATGTCTCCGATGGAACGACAGCTAAGGTATTATTATAAGGATGAGACAGGCATTGAATAGATAGAAAATATTGCAATACAAGACCTGACCCCATTATTATTGCTATATAAACTCCATTACCAACTCGAGTACACAATCTATGGAAAACTCCAACACAAATCGATGCTACGCCCTCGCAGTCTTCGCCGCACTATTGGCCGGCGCTGTCGTCCCTGTCTCGGCACAGCAGCCACAAGGAGGCCAAGCCAGTTTCGTATCTGCCCAGGCGGATGAAGGAGCGCAGCTCTATCAGCAAAACTGTGCCAGCTGTCACGGCTCGCAACTAGAGGGCGGCTTCGAGGCGCCACCGATGGTCGGCGCGACCTTCCGGCTGCAGTGGGGCGGCAGACCAGTTGGCGCGTTCCTGGAAACAATCGAGGCGACGATGCCTTTGGATGCTCCGGGGTCCCTGAGCCAGGACGGCTATGAGGCGGTAGTCTCGTACATCCTCCGCGTAAATGGGGTGGCGCCGGGAGACACTGAACTTGCCTTTTCATCCCCGGGTCAGGTGCTCGGGGATGTGGCCTCACTGGAGGCTGCTACGGCCAACGTCACCTACCCCGTTCCCGGACGCCCGGGCACTGCCCCCTCGCCGGACGCAATAGTCACGCCCCCGCTGACGGCGGGCCCCATCTTCGAAACGCCTAGTGCTCGAACGCAAACCTTTCGAATGGCCGAGCGATTTGTCCCGGCCTCCGACGCTGTCCTGATGTCTCCACCCGACGGTGATTGGCTGCACTGGCGCAGGACCCCCGATGGAATGGGATACAGCCCGCTCGAGCAGGTCAACAAGGCAAACGTCGGACGCCTCCAGCTCGCATGGTCCTGGGGGATGCATGACGGCATAAGCCAGCCGGTACCCCTGGTTCGTAACGGGGTGATGTATATCACTAACCCGGGGAACATTGTCCAGGCCCTGGACGCTATGGATGGTACGCTCCTCTGGGAATACCGATATATACCTCCGGAGGGCACAGTGGAAGGCACGGTTAACCGCAGCATCGCCCTCTGGGAGGACATGATTTACGTGGCGACCAACACATCCGCCATGGTGGCCCTGGACGCCCGCACGGGTGCCGTTAGATGGGAAACTCAGGTCGAAGACGTCTCGCTGGGTTACAAGAACTCGTCGGGACCCATCATCGTGAAAGGAAAGGTCATCAACGGCGTCAATAACTGCAGGGTGTACAACGAGGAGACCTGCTTCATTACCGCGCACGACGCGCGCACGGGTGATGAGCTGTGGCGCACCTATACGATCGCGCGTCCGGGCGAACCCGGTGGCGACACCTGGGGAGAGCTTCCCTGGGAGATGAGAGGCGGCGTGGATGCCTGGATTGCCGGCACATACGATCCGGAGCAGGATCTCATCTTCTTCGGGACCTCCCAGCCCAAGCCGTGGCTTGCGGCGAGCCGGTGGATGACGGTGGATGATCATGCACTGTACTCCAACTCAACCCTTGCCATTGATCCCGACGATGGGCGTATCGTGTGGTACTACCAGCACGTGGCCGGAGAAAGCCTCGACATGGATGTCGCGTACGAGCGGGTCCTCGCGGATGTAAATGGCCGGCCCGTGATTCTCACCATCGGCAAGGACGGAATCTTATGGAAACTGGACAGGCAAACGGGTGAGTACATCGATCTGGTCGAAACCGTGTATCAGAACATCTTCGACGAGGTGGACCGCGAGATCGGGGCAGTTCGCTACCGCCAGGACATCCGGGAATTGAAGGTCGAACAGTGGGTCTCGGTTTGCCCGTCCACTGCGGGAGGCAAGAACTGGCATTCGACAGCCTACCACCCCGGCACCGGTCTGCTGGTCATTCCCCTGAGCCAAAGCTGTATGGAGTTCTCGGGTAAGGAAGTTCCCATTTATGAGCTTTATGAGGAGGGTGGGCGACACGGCGGCAACGGACAGCGGTCGTACTTCGAGGCGCCGAACTCACAAGGTAACCTGGGCAAGCTTGCTGCGTACGATGTGGCCAACATGGAGGAGGTGTGGAGCGTGGAACAGCGCGCCGCCTTCACCACTTCCACGCTCACCACGGCGGGCAGTCTTGTGTTTGCTGGAGATATCGACCGGTGGTTCCGTGCCTTTGATATCGAGACGGGTGAAGTGCTCTGGAAGACTCGACTGCCGACCTCGGCCCTTGGGTCCCCCATAACGTACGAGGTGGACGGGGTCCAATACGTTGCCGTGCCTACCGGTCGAGGAGGTGGCAGCCCGTGGAGAGTTCCGCACTTTCTTTCACCGGAAATCTACCTGGCGAATCCCGAAGGCAATCGACACAATGGCTTGTATGTGTTTCGGCTGTCTCCTCCCTGAGGAGCCTTGAAAAAATATTTGGGGTCAGAGTAAAAATACGAAACTTGTTAACTAGATAGTTTTATCCTGATACCAATCATAATTATTCAGTACTTAACGGAAATAATGTAGAGTAGTTAATATGGATATTGCCGGATGGATTGATAGATTACGCGATTGGGTTAATTCAGAATTTCTAGTCTGGACAAATCTATATCAATTTCTCACTCTTGCTTTTGTAGTTGTCATCGCGTGGATGGTCTCTGGAGTTCTGCAGAAACGATATCAAAACTATCTTAACAGTCGTGATAAAGGCGATGCATCTAATAAGGTTATCAACCATATAATATTCCCGGCAACGGTACTGGTATTTGTCTATATTTGTCTACTTGTTGCCCAGTATTTGCAGTTGTCTTATGTGGTATTTCATATTGTCAGTAGCCTGCTTTTGGCCTGGATTATTATCCGGTTTATATCTTCTCTTATTACGAATATATCAATCGCAAAACCCATCGCTTTTTTTATATGGTTGATTGCGGCTCTGAATATACTTGGCATGCTTAAGCCTTCCGTGGCGTACCTGGATAGTTTGAGATTTAGCGTTGGTAATATAAATCTATCCCTGTGGTCAATAGCAGAAGGTTTGTTTTATCTCGTTTTATCAGTGTGGCTGGCTAATCTTCTAGCAGGATTTGTAGAAAACAAGCTAAATAATACAACTGTGTTGACACCTTCAGCCCGAGTGCTGGCCGGTAAATTCATTCGTATTTTACTAATTACTGCTGCCTTTTTCCTTGCCATCTCTGCAGTGGGTATCGACCTGACGATATTTGCAGTATTTGGCGGCGCATTGGGTGTTGGACTTGGTTTTGGTCTGCAAAAGGTCGTATCAAATTTTATCAGCGGTATAATTTTATTACTTGATAAATCAATTAAACCTGGAGACGTAATTGCGATCGGAGATACCTATGGATGGGTGAAATCTTTAAATGCCAGGTACGTCTCTTTGGAAACAAGAGATGGGGTTGAACATTTAATACCCAATGAAGAACTGATAATCACACGGGTAGAAAACTGGTCGTTTAGTAATAGCAGAATTAGATTAAGAATCCCGGTAGGCGTACATTACAATTCCGATGTGCGTAAAGCAGTAAAATTATGTGTAGAGGCTGCTTCGCAACCCGAGCGTATATTAGACGAACCAAAGGTGGTTTGCCATTTAAAGGGCTTTGGTGACTCTTCTGTGGATCTGGAGATTCGGGCCTGGATTGGAGATCCTCAGAATGGCAGATCAAGTGTTATTAATGAGATATTATTAGGCGTATGGGATAAATTTCACGAGCACGGTATAGAAATTCCCTATCCTCAGCGCGATATCCATTTTAAAAATTCCCTCGATATTAACGGACCTTCGGGGTCAGAGTAAAAAAAGAGAACAAAGGGGCCAGGTCTTGAAACTTAATTTTGTAACCTAAGAATATTTGGGGTCAGAGTAACAATTCGAAATGTCGCAAGGTCAACGTCTTGACGTTATTGCGATATGACATCATCCTTATAATATGAACACTACTCTTAAAAGGGCAACCATCTATTTTGATCCTGTGCTCCACCATGCACTTCGAGTAAAAGCTGCAGAAACAGAGCGATCGATATCAGATTTAGTCAATGAAGCCGTGCAACATAGTCTGGTTGAAGATGCAGAAGACCTTGCAGCATTCGAAGATCGGATTAATGAGCCAAGCTATCCCTATGAAGCGGTCGTAATAGATCTAAAGCGGCGTGGGAGAAAATTAGTGGGGTCAGATACGACTTTCTAACTTTGATGGTCTTTAAAAAGTGTTATCTGACCCCACTTATTGAGATGCCGCACCAACTACAAGAACAAAATCGAGTCGAATGGATTAGAATACCCCTCCAGATTTATAACAAGAGACAAGCATGCTGACCCTTGGGCAAACCTACAACTTGAACGTATTAAAAATGACTGAGCAGGGTGCCTATGTGGATGGGGAAGATCTGGGCGAAATCCTGTTGCCCACCAAATATTGCCCCGCAGGTCTTGCGGTAGACGACCAGTTACCCGTTTTCCTATACCAGGATTCTGAAACTCGACTCATCGTCACGACGCAAATCCCTAAAGTGAAGGTTGGAGAATTCGCTTACCTGAAAGTCGTTGAGAACACCGATTACGGGACGTTTTTGGACTGGGGTCTGGACAAAGATTTGCTGGCACCGTTTGGAGAGCAACATGTGCCTATGGAGGAGGGCAAATCCTATCTGGTGTATGTCTTTTTGAACAAGGCGGATGGCAGAATTACTGCTTCATCCAAAATAGATAAGTTTCTGGATAGCCAGGCGCCTCACGACTTCACACCCGGCCAACAGGTTGATCTTATTATTGCAAACAGCACCGAGCTGGGGTTTAAGGCCATTATCAATCATAGCCACTGGGGTTTAGTGTACAAAGATGAGGTGCATGAACGCCTTAGTTTTGGGCAATCCAGGCGGGGCTTTATTAAATTTGTGAGAGCCGATGGCAAGATTGACCTGGCCCTTAAAGTGGAACAAGAGACACGAGACCAATACACTATGAAAGTGGTTAATTACCTTAATTGGCACAATGGATTTGCAGCCGCGAATGACAAAACCGATCCTGCGATAATTGAGGAACTATTTGGTATGAGTAAAAAATCTTTCAAGAAAGTCATCAGCAGACTCTACAAACAGCGTATTATTAAGATAGAAGCCGATGGCATACGCCTCAACAAACAGACCAGCGAACCAACAAATGACGGGACTTAACTATTAATAACAACGACATTCTGCGCCGACTTCGCTATTCATTTGATTTTAACGATTCAAAAATGATCGCCATCTTCGCGCAAGCTGATCTCACAGCCACACGCAGCCAGGTCAGTGACTGGTTAAAAAAGGACGAAGACCCTGAGCAACAGCCCGTTGATGACAAGACATTGGCCTGTTTCCTAAATGGCCTGATTAACGACATGCGCGGTAAGAAAGAAGGTGCGAAACCCGAGCCTGAAGACAAACTCGACTACAACATAATTTTCAGGAAACTCAAGATAGCCCTTAACCTACAGGCGGATGACATTCTAAAAATCCTGGCACTTGTGGATATTAAGATAAGCAAGCATGAACTCAGCGCCTTTTTCAGAAAGAAAGGCCACAAACATTACAGAGTGTGCAAGGAACAAATCCTGAGAAATTTCTTACATGGTATCCAGATAAAATACCGGAATGATGAAGAGATCGAAAAGGAAAATGTTTGGGGTAAAAAGGAAAAATAGTATTGTATCGAGTTTTTACTCTGCCCCCACCTCCAAAAAAAATATCCATATATCGAAGTCATACCAGGCTAGATCTGGATTCTAATACTATATGTCCGCCCAAAGGGCGGACTTAATAAATTGGATACTGGCGTTCGCCAGTATGACGAGAGTGGGGGTGACTTCGTCACGATTCTTAAAACTAGATTCCCGCTTTCGCGGGAATGACGGGCTGTGGCGTTCGCGGGAATGACGGGCTGTGGCGTTCGAGGGAATGACGGGCTGTGGCGTTCGCGGGAATGAAGGGTGTGTTGTTTTCGCGGGAATGATGCTATCTGTATTTCGTCATTCCGGAAAGTCCGGAGGACTTATCCGGAATCCAGTCAATAGATTGAGCGCCCACGGCGCATTTTATTAACTAGATTCCGCTTTTGCTCCTGCTTCGCTCTCGGTCTTCGTTCCAGACACGACTCTACCGATTCCATTCATGAAATGTATCGTCTACATGGCCCAGGCCAGCTTCTCGATCTCACCTTCCTCATATAGGAGTTCGCCGGAATGATGAATTTTACATTGTAATCATTACTCCTTAGCGAAATTCTGCCCATCAAACGAATCATTTGTTATCCTAATGAATTCACGAATAATGGCGCAATTTACAGATGAATAAAGTTAACACAATCATAGTAAGTCTTTTCTTACTCTCCCTTTGCGTCACCACCACCTGGGCGCAGGACGCAGGTGACTATCCTGACATGTCTGGTAAAACGATACTCATCACAGGATCCACCGATGGACTGGGTAGAGAAGTGGCAACACGCCTGGGCAGGCTTGGCGCCCATATGCTGATTCATGGTCGTAATGCACAGCGTGGGGCAGAGGTGGTTGCGGAGATAAAAAACAACGGTGGCAATGCCGAGTTTTATCAGGCAGATTTTGGTTCCCTGGATAATGTTCGGAAAATGGCCGAGGCCATTAATCGTGATCATCAAAGACTAGATGTCCTGGTCAACAATGCCGGGCTTGGTGCCGGTTTTGCCGGTGGTGAAAGACGGGAAAGTGAGGACGGATACGAAATGTTATTTCAGGTAAATTACCTGGCGCATTATTTATTGACCGAACTTCTGCTCCCCACACTCAAGGATAGAGCCCCTTCCAGAATCATTAATATAACCTCACGTTCACAGATGGCATTAAACTTCGACGACCTTAATCAGGATAACGAACACAGCGGTAGATCGGCATATCGTCTTAGTAAAATCGCCCAGGTCATGCATACTTTTTATTATGCCGAATTACTTGAAGGTACTGGCGTCACCTTCAACACGCTACACCCGGCCTCTAGAATGGGTACCACTATGGTATTGCAAACTCCCGGTCCCGTGCGCTCCGCAGTAGATGAAGGTGCCAATGTGGTGATGTACGTCGCCACATCACCCGATCTGCAAGGACGCTCTGGTATCTACTTCGAGCAGTATGATGAAGGCCGTGCCCATGACCAGACATACGATGAAGCTGCCCGGGAACGACTGGATAAAATGACCCGGGAGATTTTGGGGTTGCCCGGCAGGGAAAATCAATAGGGTCAGTGTCGATTGATTGAATTGTGATAAGTATTTTGGAAAGCAATCGACACTGACCCTATTGATACTATTGATAAAAAACCCTATGAAAAGAAATATTATTGCCATTGGTGGTGGAAAGATAATGGTGCCTGCAAATCGCGAGCCCCAAACCACACTGATTGATCGATGCATTGTTAAGCAAGCAAAAAGAAAATCACCCAGAGTGTTATTTCTTCCTACTGCGAGTGAAGACAATGTAGATTATTGTGAAGCTTTCCGTGAACAGTATGAAGAACGCCTGGGTTGTTCTGTGCAGGAGTTGTTGTTGTATCGAAATCGACCTTCTGACAAAAAAATACAAAGGCTTATTTTACAAAGCGATATTATTTATGTAGGAGGTGGTAATACCCTACGTATGATGAAGTTATGGCGTAAGTTAGGTGTGGATAAATATTTAGATCAAGCCAGAAAACGTGGTGCAATATTATGTGGATTGAGTGCGGGTGCAATTTGTTGGTTTCGACAAGGAAATAGTGATTCCCGTAAGTTCAAAGACGAAACTAATCTGTCGTTAATAAAAGTCACAGGCCTGAATTATGCGGATGTGTTGATGTGTCCGCATTATGATGTTGAAAAACATCGCCAGCCTGCATTAAAAGCCATGATGAAAACAACTCAAGGTGTCGCAGTTGGTTTAGATAATTGTGCCGCATTACATATTAAAGATGATAACTATCGTATTCTTTCATCAAAGAAAAATAAGAAAGCGTATCTGATTTATTGGGAACATGGAGAATACGTGAAACAAGTTATAATGCCATCTGATAAATTTAAACCTCTAATTGAATTAACAAAAGCCAAAAATTAATCTGGATTCAGTCTATTTTTCTTGGGCATTAACCGATATCCCAATGCATGCATGATTGAGTTAATACTATCCAGACGCGGATTGCCTTTATTTGACAACGCTTTTTGCAGCCCTTGTCGGCTCATTCCCGTTTGCTCGGCCAAAGCGGAGATGCCTTTTACCTTCGCGATGACGCGCAGTGATGCCAATAATGCTGCAGAGTCTGCATCAATGGCATATTCATTGAAGATTTCAGTCAGGTAGGTATCAATTTCACGAGGGTTCTTGTGGAAATAATCTGCTTCCAATTCATTGAGTGTTCTGTAGTTACGCATGGTGTTTATACTCGTTCCAAAAGTTTAGTGCTTTGAAGATGTCTTTTTGTTGCGTACTTTTATCACCGCCACACAGGAGGACAACTAACTTGTCACCATCTTTGCCTAAATAAATTCGATAACCTGGGCCGAAGAACAATCGTAATTCAAATACATTATCCTGAAGATGTTTACAGTCACCAAAGTGACCTTGTTCAATGCGGCGTAGTCTCATAATTACACGTCGTCGAATTCGGGCATCACTTAAACCGGTCAGCCAATTGCTAAAGGGTTCCTTCCCTTTATTATCAGCGTAGACGATAACCGTCGTTTGCATGTCGGATCCATCCGTTGAATATTTCTTACACAGACTATCATATGCCAACTATAGTTGGCAATCAATCGATCAATCAACAGGGACTGTGTCGATTGATCAAGGACATACCTCATCACATAGGTAGTAGTGGCTCCACGCCCTCTGGGAGTTGCTGATCGAAAATAGTCAGTATGCCGGCTTCACGGGCGTGTTCACCGATCTCGGTGGCGAGGTCCAGTGCGTCGCGCTCGCCGAAGAGATCAACGGCTTTCACATACGTCTCCGGTGCAACGTGGTGCACGCCGAGCAACTCGCGTCCCATCTGAATGACCATGGCTTCTTTCTCAGTCAGGCCGGTGGTCGATTTGTTATCGCGCACAACTTCGATGGCCACGGAGCTCAGGCCCAGTTTGCGTGCCTCAGGTTCAGTCTCGGTCCACATCACCTGCTGGTTGAGCTCGCGCGCGGCGACCAGTCGGGCGAGGGCGCGCAAGGGTTTACCAACCATGATGTCCAGATATTTACCACCGGCCTGAGTGAGTGCGATCTGTCCCGGGCCCTTGCCATAGGGTGCGAGTGTACGGCCGGGTGTGATCGGCCGCTGGCCCTCGCGCTGGCGCAGGCGGCTACGCGATTGCGGGTAGATATCGGGTGGTGACTCGATGATGTTAATGGGCAAAGGCGCCTCGTCCACATAGTCCAGTGGCATGTGCTGGTCAACCCAGATTAGTACGGTCTGATTGGCTCGATATGCCACGGTAACGGCAATGTCTACCAGCGCTACTTTGCCTAGCGCCTTCAGCGCGCGCGCATAGGTCTGCGGAGAGACGCGGTGCTGCTCGGCCATCTCGCGGCCCAGGGAGATGATGGCGGCTTCTTTCTCGCCGATGCCCACAGGTGGCTGCTTATGACGAACAATATCAATAATTTCCATCTCCAGGCCCTCGCGTAACGCCTGACTCGCATGCAGTGACCATTCAAAGTTCTGTTCACCATGGCGCGCACCCACAATGATGGCCAGTTCAATGAGGCGACGACCTGCGGGTGACTCGAAGCGAATATTGCCTGAGCTACCGTGCAGTTCGATACCAGCCATGCCGCGTAATCCTTCCACGGATCCGGTGCGGGCCAAGACAGCATCGTAGGTCTGCTTGTGTTTATTGTCGAGCTCGTCGCGCATGGGTAGCGGCAGGCGGTTTCTCGAGTCAGCGTAAACATCCGGTGGCAGGTTGGGTCCACCCTGCGCTGAGGCGGGCGCACCGGCGGCGAGCCACACTGTGAATGTGATCAAAGTAAGGGTGAACAGGCGGTTGAATTTCATGGTAACTCCGAGTTGTCGGTTGTATGGAAAGTATAAACGCCCATATCTAACTAAGCTACCTCGTGCTCGCCTTATGGGGACAGACCATGTTTTTTTCATAATTAATTAATAATTATGATCTGTCCCTGATTTTTAATTATTCGAACAATTTATTTGGTATATACGTTAAACTGGAGAATCTGGTTTTTATGTTTGAATGTCCCATTGATTAACCTTCCGTTTAAAAATCGATATCTGGAATTAGGTGACGGGTTTTACGAAAAATGTAAACCGTTGGCTGTTGCTGATCCTGTCTTAATTAAATTTAATGAGGAGCTTGCTGGTGAACTTGGTTTATCGGCGGATGATCACGACGAGCAACATCTGGCTGAGGTTTTTTCAGGTAATGTGATTCACGATACCAGTGAGCCTTTGGCAATGGTCTACGCAGGGCATCAGTTTGGGCATTTTAATCCGCAGTTGGGTGATGGTCGTGCCATTTATCTTGGTGAACTGGATCGTGTTGATGGCGCCTCTTTGGATATTCAATTAAAAGGGTCGGGTCGTACTCGTTATTCTCGTGGCGGGGATGGTCGCTCTGCACTAGGACCTGTGTTGCGTGAATACTTGCTTAGCGAGGCAATGCATCAACTTCATGTGCCGACGACGCGTGCATTGGCGGCGGTGCTCACTGGAGAGCAAGTGGTGCGCGAACAGATGGTAGCTGGTGCTGTGATGACGCGGGTTGCATCGAGTTTTATTCGGATAGGCAGCTTTCAATATTTTGCTATGAAAAATGATGTCCAGTCGATTAAGGCATTGGCCGATTATGTTATCGACCGAAATTATCCCGATATGGTTGATGCTGCAAATCCATATATCGCCATGTTTGAATCCGTGGTGCTGCGACAAGCGGATCTGATTGCGCAGTGGATGCAGTTGGGATTCATTCATGGGGTGATGAATACGGATAATATGTCCGTGGCTGGTGAAACTATCGATTATGGTCCTTGTGCGTTTATGGATTTCTTTGATCATAATCAGGTGTATAGCTCAATTGATCAAAATGGGCGTTATGCCTATAGCGCTCAGCCGGGCATTGGTCTTTGGAATTTATCGCGTCTGGCCGAATCCTTGCTACCCTTATTTGATGATGACTCCGATAAGGGGGTTGAGTTGGCACAGGAAATTCTGGAGAAATATATCACTCGCTATAGTGGCGCATGGCTGACGGGTTTTCGAGCCAAGTGTGGCTTAAGGTCTATTGCCGATGTGAATCCGGAAGAAGATCAAGCATTGCTAGCGGCTTTGCTGGATGCCATGGCGGATAATCAGGCTGACTTTACGTTGACGTTTTATCATCTGTCGCAATTAGATGCCAAGACCAATGAAAAGGATATGGCGCTAAGAGAACTCTTCGCTAAGCCTGAAGCGATAGATGCCTGGTTGCTGCGCTGGCGTCAACGTTTATCACGAGAATCAACGAATGATGATGAACGCCAGGCGAGTATGCAGTCGATTAACCCGGTCTATATTCCACGTAATCACCAGGTCGAAGCCGCAATTCGGGCGGCTGAAGATCATAACGACTTTTCTGTATTTCATGTGCTTTATGATGTTCTACAGAAACCTTACGAGCGACAACAAGGTAAAGATGATTATATGATGCCACCAAAACCTGATGAAGTGGTGCAAGCAACATTTTGCGGCACGTGATTGGCGCCAGAGTAAAAACTCGATGCAGATGGGCAATAAATATTTTATTCTGAATCTAAATACCTTAGAGATTTCTTATTACTTTTTATAAAAGAGGATAGTTAGAATGAATAATGGGTACTGGCTATTTTTATTACTGGCGGCAACTTTTTATTGGTCTCAGTCGGCTGTAAGTGAGCAACATGATCTTTTTAAAGTAAGTGACTTAAACATGCTTGAGCCTGTTGATGCCGAAGTCATACCCGCGTTTATCACAAATCCCAAACAGGCGAATTTAATCGTTCGCCAAATAACTGAAGATCATAGACGTTCGCTAAGAATATTTTCTCTTGGAAGTGATGGGCAATATATTGATGGTGAGATTGATAATATTCAAATTGATACTGATATTATCTTTATGGATATCGGAAAAGTTCGGAATTCCTCGTTGGACTACATCATTTTATTCAGACGTAATGCCGCATGGTGGCTTGATCCTGTCAGCGGCAAAGAACATCATTTACTTGATATACAAAGTATTTATAAAAATGTTGTTAAAGATGAGTTGCCCAATCTTGATGTAGTCAAAGATATCAATGGTGATTCATTGGAAGATATTTTTTTACCCGGCTTCGACGGATATCAGCTCTATCTGCAAACCTCCCCCGGTGTTTTTGCAGAACCGGTTTTAATTGATGCGCTACCTAAAATGAGGGCCTCAAGCAGTGGTAATAATATTCGGTATCGATACCAGGATCGAAATCTGGTAGATGTAAATTTTGATCAGAAAAATGATATTCTGATTTGGGACGAAACCGAGTTGAAAGCATATCTACAAACACAAGAGGGTAGTTTTACTTCAGAGCAACAAGCAATTCCATTAGGTATCGAGCTCGAAGGGTCAGAGGAGGTGGAAGATCGACTAGAGCGGGAAGATCAATCTAATATTCAGGCGCGAACCTTCCATAAAATTTTTGATATTAATGCTGATAAACAGCCGGACTTAGTCACCTTTTCAATCACCAGCAAAGGTGTACTAAATAAAAACACCACCTATGATTTTTTCATGGGAAGTCAATCGCCTACACAGACATTATATTTTCCAGATCAACCCAATACGCAGATACGATCAAACGGGATACAGTTTGATGCCCAGGAAAAAGACTTTAACAATGATGGAATGACGGATTTTGTTATTTCCTCGGTGGAACTAGGCTTTTGGAAAATCGTGAATGCATTAGTGAGAGGTTCAATGTCGATCGATCTGGATTTTTATCAGCAGAGCGAATCAGGTTATCCGGATAAGCCGAATATCACACAAAAAATCAAAGCGACCTACGATCTCTCTAGCGGTAAACATTCTTTATCGACTGTACTGATAGTTGACATCAATGGAGATCTGATAGTTGATCTACTGGTGCAAGATGATGATGCCCTGAATGTGAGTTATGGGGATGGAAGTGAGGGTTTATTTGAGAGAGAGACACAAAGATTTGATGTTGTTATGCCACCTATCCCCGATCTTGTGGACACATTTGACCTCAACAAGGACGATAAAATGGACATTATTCTACGTTATCAAGACAGTGACCGCGGAATGGAAAAAGTGGTGAAAGTTCTGCTCGCAAATTAATCGCCGGTTCAGGAGAATTTAAGGTCAGAGTAAAAACGCGATACAGATAAGCAATAATTATATTGTTCTGATATTAAATATCCGAGCATAACGAAATGGGTTGTCGCCTACTGCGACTCATTATTTATCTAACTGGATTGGCTGTAAATCATGGCGACACAAACAATTGTTATCGTCCTTGTGGCATTTTTTATATCGGCTTTCCTAAAGGGAATTTCCGGGGTTGGGTTTTCAACTATCTGTCTGGGTTTGTTGGCCATGTTCCTGGAACCGAAACTGGCTATTCCATTAGTATTTCTGCCATCACTCTCCAGTAATCTCATAGTCATGTTTGAAGCCGGTCACTTTATTGAGTCGGTTAAACGTTTCTGGATACTCTTTATAAGCGCATTGCCTGGTTTGGTCCTGGGTATACTCTTTCTTAATAGCAGTGGCAGTGATGGGCCGAGATTATTTCTTGGTGTGATTATGGTTATCTATAGCCTGTGGGCCTTTAGTAGTGAGGTCGTTCACTTCTCACAAAAGATGGAAAAACGGCTCTTAATCCCTGTGGGTATGATCAGTGGGATGGTTAATGGCGTCACTGGTTCACAAATCATGCCCATCATGCCATTTCTGTTATCACTGAAGATGGACAGAAACGTCCTGGTCCAGACCATGAACTGCGCGTTTACCTTTAATACCCTGGTGATGATTACGGGATTCGGCAAGATTGGATTATTGACACTACCGGTGCTGACCTTGTCGGTGGCAGGCATACTGCCGGTAACGTTGGGCGTGCGTCTTGGTGGACGGATACGCAGACATGCGTCAGAAGTAATATTCCGGAGAATCGTACTGGGTTTGCTGATGCTGATGGGGATGGTTTTAATAACGATGGTATTGTTATAAACCCAAAAAATTTTAGTATTTACATGATTGGATACTGGCTTTCGCCAGTATGACGGAGGATAGGACCGAATTAGGACGGACTACGTTTTTCGTTTCAGGCTCCAATTCTGTTAAGTGTATTATAGGTAGTACAATTACAACTTCATTCCTCTTTGTGCCGGGTGCCAACGACTGATATTAACATCACACTTCCCGATGCCATGTTGACGGATCCATTTTGCCGCTGCATCAAGAGAGCTCCAGGTTTTTAATTTTCCATTGAGTGTTTCTATGGTATTGATTCCTCCCTGAGTGGAGACCTCAATACGAAAGAAACTACCTTCACCAATAATGGCCATTTTCTTTATGGCGCCGGCTTCAATTAATGCTTTTAGAATTTTACTATTCATTATCTGCCCCAAAAAGTGGTCGTTGTTCTGATATGGAGATGCCTTGCTCTTTGCAATGGTTGCGGATTAGAAATTCAACAAAGTTAGCAATACTGCGATGCTCGAGCTCAGCTGCTCGCTTTACGGCTTCTTTTATCCCCGGGTTGATACGAAGATTTAATGTGGATGTTTTATTAGCTGTCATAATTTTAAATGTAACGTGTTCCGCAATATATTGTAACGCAATATGTGTTACATGCAAATATTAATCTACAGATTAAAAATAGAGGCTATTTTCGAGCAATATGATGTTCAGAATAAAAACTTGAAACAGGTAGGCAGTAATTTTTAGTGTTGAATAGTTGTATACTCTTACACTGAATAGATCATTAGTGAAAAGTGAGTTGGTGCGTAGATGATGAGCGTTTTGAATAAATCAGGATTCAAAGCAAACCTACTATAATGGTGACTATAACTCGCTATCACGCTATGCTATTCGACGACATGGCATAGCACTAAATGGGGGGTGTAATGACATACCGCTTCAGAGTTTTCACTACTTTCACTGGACTGATTTTACTTGCCGGGCTTACCTGCGCGCAGGCTCAATCGCTATCCGACAATGCTCAAAATTCTATTTCCTCCCCACGTGTGCTACTGGATCGTTACTGCGTCAGTTGTCACAACGAGACCCTGAAGACAGCCGGTTTGATGCTCGATCGTGCGAATATAAGTGATGTTGGCGAAGACCCCACCTTGTGGGAACGGGTGTTGACCAAGCTCACGTTGCGGGCAATGCCACCAGTGGGTATGCCACAGCGACCGACTAAAGGTGAGTACGAAGTTTTATTGAGCCATCTTAAAACGGAACTGGATCAGCACGCAGCATCGAATCTGGATCCAGGGCGACCAGTGCTTCATCGTTTGAACCGCACCGAGTATGCAAATGCAATTCGGGACCTGCTGGCAATGGAGATCGATGCAGCGGCGTTACTGCCGCCGGACAACGTCGCTGAGGGATTTGATAACAATGCCGAAGTGTTGATGGTTTCACCGCTCTTAATGGAGCGGTATATGTTTGCGGCGGCTCGAATCAGCCGTCTGGCTGTGGGACCTACTGCGATGGAACCCATCAGCGAGGTGTATCCAATGTCTCCTGATTTTATGCAACGGCAGCGCATGAGTGAGGACCTGCCGTTTGGATCGCGTGGTGGTATGGCGCTACAACACAATTTCCCTATGGATGGTGAGTATACCCTTAGCGTTAAGTTGCAACGTGGTCGCAACAACACCATCCGTGGCCTGCGTGAGCAACACACTCTGGATGTGCTCCTGGATCATGAGCGTGTTGGCACATTTAAAGTAGGTGGTGAAGTCCATGGTCGACCACCACCGCTATTTGTGCTTACCGCAGAAATTATGTACCAGGGAGATTCGGACCAGCAGGGATACATGTTCACAGCGGATAATGCCTTGCATCTCCGCTTTGAGGCCAAGGCGGGGACTCGTTTGGTGGGCATCACCTTTTTGGACAAAGGCATAAAATCTGAGGGCATTAAGATCCCTGAGTTCACCTTGGGTGAGCTTGAAGACTACTCGGGTGGCGAACCAGCCGTGGACAGTGTAACCATCACCGGACCTTTTAAGGCGAGTGGCCCTGGGCACACAGCAACTCAGGATAAGATTTTTATATGCCGACCGGCACCAAAGGCGAGTGCGGCAAAGAAGCAGGACTGTGCACAGACCATACTCTCAAATCTGGCACGCCAGGCATATCGACGCCCGGCTACTCCCGAAGAGATGGCAGTACTGTTAGATCTTTACCAGCAAGGTCATGATGAGAATGAGTTTACGCGTGGTATCGAGTTGGCCCTGCAGGGGATCCTGGCAGGACCTGATTTTCTATTCCGAATTGAGCGCAGTCCACCCAATAGCGTTGCCGATGAAGTGTATCCGATCAACGATCTGGAATTAGCGTCGCGCTTATCATTTTTTCTATGGAGCACCCTCCCTGATGAGACCTTGCTGCAGATAGCCGAACAGGGTCGCTTGCGCGAACCTGACATGCTAAAGCAAGAGGTGCAGCGGATGATGGCTGATCCGCGTTTTGAGCAATTCATCAGGAATTTTGGGGAACAATGGTTGGCAGTGCGCGCTATGGATGTCCCGGAACCTAATATGGGAATCTTCCCTGAGTTTGATGATGAACTGCGAGCGGCCTTTAAAGATGAAGTGAGGCTGTGGTTTGGGAGCATGGTAAGGGAGAATCGCAGCGTCAAGGAAATCTTAACGTCTAACTATACCTTTGTTAATGAGCGTCTGGCCCGGCACTATGGTATCCCCAACGTAGATGGCATCCGCTTCCGTCGAGTGCCGGTGAACCAACCAGAGAGGCAAGGCCTTTTGGGTAAGGGTGGGATTCTGATGGCAACTTCATATAACAACCGAACCTCTCCTGTGTTGCGTGGAAAATGGGTGCTGGATAACTTGTTGAACATGCCTCCACCACCACCTCCACCTGATGTACCAGCGTTGAAGACTGATGACGATGGGGGTAAAGCCTTGACCTTGAAGCAGGCGATGGAACAGCATCGTGCCAACCCGGTATGCGCCACGTGTCACAAGATGATGGATCCCATTGGATTCGCGCTGGAGCAATTCGATGTGATTGGGTCATATCGTACGCGCTATACCGAGGCCAATGCCGAGGTAGATGCCTCGGGGATATTGTTTGATGGTAGTAGCTTCGGGAATACAAAGGAATTCCAGGATGTGTTACTGGAACATACTGACCGGGTAGTGCATACGATCGTTGAGAAACTGCTGACCTATGCCCTGGGGAGAAAAATCGAGTATTTTGACCAGGCTGTAGTGCGTAATATCGTGAAGCAGGCGGCCGCAGAAGATTACACCTGGCCCTCGCTGATACAGGGTGTTATTGAGAGCGTACCGTTTCAGTACCGGCGGGTGGTGAGTCAGACCAATGATCTGCTGCCCGAATCTACCGCTAATCCCGGTAATCAGGAGCCGACTGAAAGCGAAGGTGTCTACTACGACATCGATAAAGACGAGTTGGGAATCTATGACCTGTAATAAGATAGAAAGACAATGATAATACGGTTAAATGTTCAATCAGGACAAAAACGAAGAGAGGGGCGTCAGCCATGATGATATTTAAGAAAAGCATTCCTCGCCGAACTTTTTTACGTGGTACAGGCGCGAGTCTGGCCTTACCGTTTTTAGATGCGATGGTCCCGGCGTTTGCTGCCATTGATGCGGCACTGCCGCCTCGCCGCCTCGGATACATCTATCTGCCTAGCGGCCGAATCATCGATAGTTGGACACCGAAGATGGAAGGGAAGAATTACGATATCACGCCATCGCTGGCGCCGTTTGCGCCATACCGAGAAAAGATGCTGGTATTGAGTGGACTGGATCTCAAGGCGGCGGACTTCAAACCGGGGGAAGCAGGTGCAGAACATCCTCGGTCCTGTGGTGCCTACCTGACTGGCAAGCACCCTTTCAGTACGACAGTAGGGATCTCGGTAGACCAGGTGGTGGCAAAGAAGCTTGGACAGCAGACGCCACTGGCATCCTTACAATTAGGTTTGGACCCGGCTGAATGGTCCAACGGGAATGATGGTGGATTCAGAGGTTTTTATCGCACTACCGTATCGTGGGCCTCAAAAACCACCGCATTGCCGGCGCAGAATAACCCGCGAATGGTGTTCGAACGGCTGTTCGGGGATACCAGTTCGCTGGATCCGGAAACACAGCGCCGACTCAACCGGAATCGGGGCAGCGTTTTGGACGCCGTGAATGAGCGAGTGAGACATCTTATGGGTACGCTCGATGCTAGCGACCGATACAAGATGGCAGAGTATCTGGATGCAGTTCGCGATATTGAGCGGGGGATAGAGGCGGCAGAATCTCGATCAGACACGGACAACATGGACCTGGAAAGCGTCAAGCGACCAGCCGGTATCCCAGACACCTACACCGAACATGCCAAGATGATCTTTGACATGATGCACCTTGCCTATCTGACCGACATGACCCAGGTGGTGACCGTAATGATGGGCCACGAAGGCGGCAACCGGACCTTTGTAGAAAAGGGTTTCAAAGAGGGACATCATTCCTTGTCTCACCATCGAGGTATTAAAGGTGCGATCGAGACATTGAAGCAGATAGACCATTTCCAGAATGAACTGATCGCGTATTTCCTGGAGAAGATGCAGTCAACGAAAGAGGCAGATGGTAGCTCCCTGCTCGATAATTCTATGATTATGGCGGGCAGCGCAATGAGCGACGCTAACACCCACGTGCATTACAACCTGCCGACTGTGGTGTTCGGTGGGGCTCAGGGCAAAATCAAGACTGGCCGACACATTCTTTATAAGGATGAGCCCTTATCAAATCTTCACCTGTTTGCTATCGACGCGTTTGGCGCGTCTAAAGATGAGTATGTAGAGGGTGAAAGTGATGCCACTGGCATTTTGAAGGGCCTCGCCTGAGGTCTTCAAGAGATATGAAACTAAGGTGCAGTCCAACAGGAGCCAAGCGGATGCGTCAGACAAAATTTAGGAGTAGGTCAATCTTGGCCGTGGTGATTAGCCTGGCCTGTCACATCGCGTTGAGCAGCGATGTGCCATTGATCTCGGCGGTGAGGGAGGGCGATATTGAGGCATTGCAATCACTCCTGAATGAGAAAGTCGATGTTAACGAGGCCCGGGCGGACGGCAGTACGGCACTTTCCTGGGCAGTGTATCGTGACGATATAAAGAAGGTAGAACTGCTGCTTCGCGCAGGGGCCGATGCGAACCTGGCCACTGATTACAGTATTACTCCTTTAATATTGGCCTGTGAGAACAGGAATTCGGTCGTGGTGGAGTTATTACTAGCTGCCAGGGCTGATCCCAATCGTGCCAAACTGACTGGCGAGACACCGTTGATGCGTTGCGCCAGTGCCGGCGCGGTAGAGGGTGTAAAGGCCTTACTAGCGGCGGGCGCGGATGTGAACGCGATGGAAAATGAAAGGGGGCAGACGGCTCTTATGTGGGCCGCTGCTGAGCAGCGTCCCGCAGTCGTGCGTGAGCTGGTGAGGCACGGGGTCGACTTGCAAGCCTGCACAAAACTGATCCCCGAACTCGAACCTTACGAAGTTGATACTCCCGGTTCCACTGTGTTCGGAAAAAATTATCCTCCCACGATACGTTTTCCTGAAGTTTCTGGTGGATTTACAGCTTTGGACTTTGCGGCCCAACAGGGAGATGTGGAAACGGCGCGCATATTGCTGGAGGCGGGGGCGGATGTGAATGCACCACATCCGGAGCACGGTAGTGCCCTGGTGATTGCGATAGCCAGTGGGCATGAAGACCTGGCGATGTACCTGCTCAAGAACGGGGCGGACCCAAACATCAAGGATGCCTGGGGAATTGCCCCGCTACACTACGCCTTACATGAAGGGGTGTTGATGATGAATAACTATACCCCTCCAAATGCAATAACCGATAAACGCTTAGGTTGGGAACGGCCTAATATGCCAAGGCTGGTGGCGGCATTGCTAGATTATGGCGCCGACCCAAACGCCCGCATAGAATTCTCTTACGCCTATCTTGATAATCCCTTTTTGGCGCGAAAGATGGAGGCCCCTGGGCAGATCGACCCGGTTGGTGCTACCCCATTGTTATTGGCGGCCGTATCAGGGGACATGGAATCCATGCATATCCTCGAAGAGGTCTCGGACGTCGGTGCGACCACAATAGGCGGGGGCACAGTCTTGATGCTGGCCGGGGGGGCAGGAGCGGAACGCCAGCACCGCAGTGAGGATGAGGCCCTGGAAGCCACAAAGTTTGCCTTATCTATTGGTGGTGGGGATATCAATGCTCACCTGACTGAAAAAGCTATGGATGGTCCGGCCAAGGGGAAGGAAGACGGTCGGACATTACTGTATTTTGCGGTCTATCGAGGGTGGACGAAACTCGTACGCTTCCTGGCAGAGCAAGGTGCGGATATGAATCTGCAGGACAGATATGGTGTCACTCCAATGATGCTAGCCCTGGGTGATCCGGAGCAACGTCTCAAATGGCAAATCAGTGGTGGTGATGACCACCGAATTAGAGGTATTAGTCCGGTGATAAACCAGGAAATGGTTGATTTGCTACTGGAATTTGGCGCGGAGCCGTTTACTGGAGAGTTTTTAGATCGCAAAGGAATTTAAATAAGAAACCGAAGTCCTCCGTGCTGCTATATAAGCTAACCTGACTAAAAATTTCTTAGAATTTAAATGATTGGATACGGGTCGCAACGGATGCCCTGTCCTCGACTTTAGCTCCTACGTCGTTCTACTGCTTAGATCCCTGTAAGCGTTTTGCGACATGTACCACATCCATGTGGATTGCTTTCGTTAGTATGACGAGAGTGTGAACTTAACTATAGAGGGTATTACAAATGCCAGGTAATCGAGTTGTCATGATCATCGCCGTTGCTATTACGATGGCGACCCAAATTAATTCTGTCGCTGCACAGCAAGCGGTCTATACAAACAGCTCAGATTCTTTTCATCTTCTCGAAGCGACGGTCGCTGATGTGCATCAGGCCTTTGCGTCTGGAGACATTAGCTGCCGGGGCCTGGTGGAATTGTATTTGAAAAGAATCAATGCCTACGACAAGACGGGTCCAAATTTGAATACCATGCAAAACATGAATCCAAATGTGTTAGAGACTGCAGATCAAATGGATGAAGCGTATCAATCTTCCGGGCCTTTGGGACCGTTGCATTGCATCCCGACTCTTGTGAAGGACCAGGTGGAGACCAGTGATATGCCCACCACTTATGGTTCGGCGGTATTTCTGGATTTTGTGCCACAAAGAGATGCGACTATCGTCATCAAGTTGAAGGAGGCCGGTGCAATCATTCTTGGCAAGACCACCATGGGTGAATTTGCTACAAGTTTCATGGGCTCTGCCTTTGGTGTAGTACGGAACCCTTATGATCCCACGCGCAATCCCAGTGGTTCATCAGCGGGGACGGGTGCGGGCATTGCTGCAAATTTTGCCATCCTGGGCGTTGCCGAAGACACGGGTGGTTCTGTGCGGGGACCGGCTGCTGTTGGCAACATGGTGGGACTTAGACCCACCTTGCCCCTGGTGAGCCGGTTTGGGATGATGCCTGCCAGGCCAACTACGGATACCTTAGGACCTATTACACGAACGGTGAGGGATGCGGCCATCATGTTGGATGTTATTGCCGGTTATGATCCTAATGACCCGGTGACGGCCTATGCTGTTGGCAATGTGCCGACTTCTTATACGACGGACTTGCGCGAAAATGGACTGCTTGGTGCGCGTATTGGTGTGATCCGCGAGCCCATGGACAAGAATGCTGATCCAAATTCCGATGATTACAAAAAGGTCAGGGCAGTTATCGATAAGGCCATCATAGCGTTACAGGATCTAGGTGCTGAGCTAATCGATCCGGTGACGATTGATGATATACAGGCACGTATCAGCAGTATTCATGGGGCGAATGTCTATGAGACGGAAGAGGCCATGGATCGTTATCTTGAAGACCATCTCAATGCCCCGGTGAAATCGGTGCGTGAAATCCTGCTGACAGGGAAGGTGGTACCCAGGCGGGCAGCACGGTTGATGCCCAATGTGGGGAAGACCATGGATGATCCTGGTTATCTGGATGTGCTTAAGAATAAAGAGGAGTTAAGGCAACTGGTGCTTAAATTAATGGCAGATGAAGATCTGGATGCCCTGGTATACGCCACCTTTGATCATCCCCCTGCGGTGATCGCTGATGATGTGATGACAAACCCGGAACCGGCGGGCGCCACGGCGCTCGGCAATAACCGGCGTTTGAGTCCTGCACTGGGTTTTCCGGCCCTGGTCGTCCCTGCCGGGTTTACACCTGAGGGCTTGCCTGTGGGCATTGAGTTTCTGGGCAGACCGTTTACTGAAGCGACGTTGTTCCGGCTGGGCTATGCATTTGAGCAGGGCACGCAGCATCGTAAGCCGCCTCACACCACACCTGCCTTGCAAGGGGAGCCGTAAAAATAAAAGAGGTCGCAGACAGCATGAATTTTCAGAGATGTCATTGTGGGGCTGCGATGCAGAACCCTGAGGATATCTAAGGTCAGAGTAAAAACACGCACAAATGTGATTAATATTTACTTATGCTGATTTACATTACAATAAGACGGTTACTCAGGTAATAACTATTTCAATTGGGGGGGGATAACGTGATCAAATCAAAAATTATATATGGAGTGGGCTATTTATTTCTGTTGATAAGTGGGCAGGTCAGTGCTCAAGGTAATACGGAAGAATTAGTGACTGACGAGATGCTTTTGAATCCGGCCCCATCTGACTGGTTGATGCACAGCCGCACCTATGACAATCAGCGCTTCAGTCCGTTGGATCAGATCAATCGCGACAACGTCAGTAATCTTCAGATGGTCTGGTCTCGTGGTATGCATCCGGGGACACAGGAGGCCATTCCGCTGGTCCACAATGGGGTGATGTATATCTCCAATCCGCGAGGTATTGTCCAGGCACTGGATGCTACTACCGGCGATGTGCTCTGGGAATATGAACGCGATTTACCAGATGATATAGAGGATTACGTGGGTATTGATCGTACTCGTACCCTGTCACTGCGCGGTGACCGGGTGTTTTATGCGGCCCCCGATGGATTCATGGTGGCGTTAGGTGCCGGCAATGGAGAAATACACTGGGAAACCCAGGCCCATGATTATAAGAAGACCACTGAATACACCACCGGTCCCATGATTGCCGGTGATAAGGTGATAACAGGACGCAACTGTGACCCGTATCCCGATGGCCGCGAAAACTGCTTTATTGCTGCCTACCATGCGGAAACCGGTGAAGAAGTCTGGCGGTTTTATGCTGGTGCTGGTGGTGATGATCCAGGTGCAAACACCTGGGGTAATAAATCTGAAGGAAGCCGCACCTGTTCACCCTGGGGATTGCCAGGCAGTTACGACCCCGAACGAAACCTGGTCTACTGGGGAATAGCCAATCCGTCTCCGCACACCCGGCTCAAACGTCATGATGATCCCTTTGATGTGCCATTGACTACGCCCTCTGAACTTTACTGTAACTCCACCTTAGCTCTGGATGCCGATACCGGTGAGCTAGCCTGGTACTACCAACATATTCCCGGGGATGACTGGGATTCAGACTGGACTCAGGAACGGGTCTTGTTCTCATCCCCGTTTAATCCAGATCCCAATCTGGTTAAATGGTCCAATCCAAATGTTCGACGCGGCGAAGTTCGCGACATGGTGGCCACCGTAGGTGAGCCGGGCGGTCTATGGGTGATGGACCGTGGTACAGGAGAGTTTCTTTGGGGAATACCTTTCCCCGCCCAGGATACCTCACTGTTTCATATCTCCGATGTTAACGTCAACACCGGACAAACTTCTATCAGCCGGGACACGGTACTCACTGGCGAAAACCAGAGTCATACCATGTGTTTTTCAAACGTGAAGGGGTATTACCCTATGGCATATCACCCCGATGAGAATGCATTGTATATCCCATATCATGATGTCTGTTACACCCGCACGAGCGCTATATCAACAGTCAATGGACATCGAAGGACGACACATATCCGCGAGGGCGTAGACCCAAACGCATGGACGGGAATTGCCAAGGTGAACATGGAGACCGGTGTCATCGAACCCTTTCACGCTCAACGTAATCCCACCAATGGTGCTGTGCTAGCCACGGCGGGTAATCTTATATTCTGGGGTGATATGAACCGACGGTTCCGTGCCTTCGATGCAGTGAGTGGTGAGATTCTATGGGAAAACATTGTGGGTGGTGTGGTTCAAAACAGTACGATCACCTACGCTGTGGATGGCAGGCAGTATGTCGCTATATTGACTGGCGATGGGGTGTCACATACGGGTGCCAAGTTGGCCCTGGTTCCAGAATTAAATACAGCACGACGTCATAATGCTGTCTACGTATTTGCTTTACCCCAGAAATAAAACGTGTCCTCGCGCATGCCTACATGGACGTAGGCGATCGCGGGAATGACTAGATACAAGAACCCGGCGTCCCCGCGAACGCCCACATGGATGTAGGCGGTAGAGCGAAGCAGGAGCCAGAGCCGAGGCCGGAACCCAATCGTAAAAGTACGCGCATCGCGCGGTCATAATACTGATTGGATACTGGTTTCCACCAGTATGACGAACAGGGATGTCACCGATGGAACGACAGGTAAGGTATTATGACAAGGATGAGCCAGGCATTAGACATACTTCAACATACTTTCGGGTACGAAAGCTTTCGTGGTGATCAGGCGGCGATAATCGATGAGGTAGTAGCAGGGCGCGATGCCTTGGTATTAATGCCCACCGGTGGCGGTAAGTCCTTGTGTTACCAACTCCCGGCGCTTATTCGCCCCGGGGTGGGGATCATTGTCTCGCCATTGATTGCCCTGATGAAGGATCAGGTCAATGCCCTGTTACAGTTGGACATCCGCGCGGCCTATTTGAACTCAACCTTACCCCATGATGAAGTGGAGGCCATTGAGGCTGGATTACTGGCAGGAGAATACGACCTGGTGTATTTTGCTCCGGAGCGACTGCTGCAAGACCGTACTTTGCAGTTGCTGGAACGTTTGGAGATTGCCCTGTTTGCTATCGATGAGGCACATTGCGTGTCGCAATGGGGTCATGATTTTCGAGTAGATTACCTGCAATTGA
The DNA here is from genome assembly GCA_943788815.1 of uncultured Gammaproteobacteria bacterium. Lineage (GTDB taxonomy): Bacteria > Pseudomonadota > Gammaproteobacteria > Eutrophobiales > Eutrophobiaceae > Eutrophobius. Next base: position 410,862 of record CALSRS010000001.1, on the reverse strand, counting down.
ATATTCTGCATGAACGCTTCCCAGCGATTCCCCGAATTGCCTTGACCGCCACCGCTGATGATAGGACCCGCAAGGAGATCGTTACGCGCTTACAACTGGAACAGGGTAAACAGTTTGTTGATAGCTTCGACCGACCCAATATTCACTACCGAATCACCCGCAAGGATAACCCTAAGCAGCAGTTGTTACGGTTTTTGCAGTCCGAGCATAAAGGTGACGCGGGGATAGTCTATTGCCTATCCCGCAAGAAGACCGAACAGATGGCTAGCTGGCTCACTAATCAGGGGCTGACGGCCTTGCCTTACCATGCGGGCCTGCCAGGTAACACACGCCATGCCCATCAAGAACGTTTTCTCAATGAAGAGGCGGTGATCATTGTTGCCACGATTGCCTTTGGGATGGGTATTAATAAACCCGATGTGCGATTTGTCGCCCACCTGGATCTGCCCAAAAGTATCGAGGCCTATTACCAGGAGACCGGACGCGCGGGCCGCGATGGCCTGCCTGCGACGGCGTGGATGGCTTATGGTTTAGAAGATGTGGTGAAACTGCGGTTGATGGCGGAATCCTCCTCGGCTGCCCAAAGCCACAAGACACTGGAGCGGCATAAGTTAGATGCCATGCTCGGCTTTTGCGAGATCGACAGTTGTCGTCGTTACGCCATGCTCAAATATTTTGCCGAGGACTCACCCGAGCACTGCGGTAATTGTGATACCTGTTTGCAACCGGTGGAGACCTGGGACGCTACTAACGCCGCGCAGCGGGCCCTGTCCTGCGTTTACCGTACGAAACAAATGTTTGGTGTGGTGCATCTCATTGATGTGTTACTGGGCAAGGATAACATCAAGATACAGAACTTTGGCCATCATCAACTCAGCACCTACGGCATTGGCAAGGATCTTGGTAAGGATGCCTGGCGTTCCGTGTTTCGTCAGTTGATGGCCAAGGGTTATCTAACCGTCGACTCTGCCGGACACGGTTCATTGCTATTAACCGAATTCAGCAAGCCGGTACTCAAAGGGGAAGAGCAAGTTACCTTTCGTAAGGAAGTCGCAATGAGCAAGATCTCCACCATCAGTCCCCGCAACACCCTCATCGCAGACGAAGACCAGGACTTATGGCAAGCCCTCAAGGCCTGCCGAACCCTGCTTGCAAAGTCCCAGGGCGTGCCGCCCTATATTATTTTTAACGATGCTACCTTGAAAGAATTCATCGACCACCGGCCCAATACCGCAGAGCAGCTATTGAGACTAAAAGGTGTGGGAGAAAGTAAACTGGAAAAATACGGGGAACAGTTTTTGCGTGTATTACGTGAGAATGAAATTATAGGTGTCGGAGACAACGGAGGCTGATTTTCTGGTGACTCGGATTCTTTTATCATTTCATCAATACCTGGTTTAAATTTAGACTGATATTAGTGCAGCCAGATTAAACTAATTATTTTATATCCAGGACTACCTGAATAATAATTGCCATCGTATTGGAGCAGGTCCTTCATAAACACTTTTTATATCGGACACAGAATAAATAGCACTGGGGTCAAGTTCTTTAATCAATTTTATGAGTCCAGGAACACTGCGCCGTTTTTCAATAATAAACAATAATTCAATAAGTTTGTCATCACCCATATCACCATCAAATGAAACCACCCGAAATCCTTTGTCCCTTATTTTATTGGCTAAAATATCGCGATTAAATGATAGGCATCGGACAAGCTCATTGCCTATGGCGAAATGATTTTCAATCCACATGCCAACATAATTACCAACCGAAAAGCCACCAGCATAAGCTAATGCCAGGTACCACTGGTCAAGATTCTGAAAAACCTGACCGGCCGCAACTAACCAGATCATAGTTTCAAAAAAGCCAATTATTGCCGCTAGTAATTTATACCCACGAAACACAACAATCGTGCGAAAAGTTCCTAGAGAAACATCTGTGACTCTAGCAAGAAAAATGAGCAATGCTAATAAGTAGGGCGAGATATTTAATAATTCATTCATAATGATAGGCCATTTGAGTATTAGTGGGAGTGCTAATTAAAATCAATCAAGTTCACTATATACTAATAGCGAATACGAACTGGGATTTAGTTTTCGTTGATTGGTTACAGTTCTATATTCCAGCTTGATCTAGATTTACGAGAATTAAAGGAGAATAAAAGGTGCCGGTGTTAAGTTTGAAATCTGTTTACAGTTAGTATTTATATTGACCTAAACTTCATAGGCTTGAATTTTGAAAGAAACAAATACCTTTAGCAATAAATACGATGTCGTTGTTTTGGGAGCGGGTGCGGCCGGACTTATGTGCGCACTGACTGCCGCTGCCAGAGGAAGGCGTGTATTGGTGCTCGAAAAATCTAATAAAGTGGGTAAAAAAATCCTTATGTCCGGTGGTGGCCGTTGTAACTTTACCAATCAAATAGTTGTTCCTGAAAACTTCATCTCTGAAAACCCGCATTTTTGTATTGCCGCGTTAAATCGTTACACACCATCTGATTTTATCGCGATGGTTGAGCGTTATGAGATTAACTATGAAGAGCGTAAGCATAATCAGTTGTTTTGTCGAGATACGGCCAAGGATATATTAAACATGTTATTGCAAGAGTGTGAAACACAGGGCGTCAAGATTATTGATCATTGCGATGTGACGACAATTTCTGCGCTAGAAGTGGATCTTGAGGAAGTCGAAGAGATCGACCTAAATACAATGCCTCGCTACTCACTTGGTGGCGTATATGGTGTTGGTGATGAAGAAAATATATTCAAGGTAAGCTGTCATTCTCTGATTATCGCCACCGGTGCGTTGTCAATTCCTAAATTGGGTGGAAGTGGTTTTGGATATGAGGTGGCAAAACAATTTTCTTTGGCATTGACGCAGCGCCGAGCTGGGTTGGTGCCGTTAATGTTTAGTGATTATATGAAGCCAATTTGCGAACGCTTATCTGGTATCGCCATTGAGGTTGATGTGCACTGCAATGGTCAACTGTTTAGGGAAAACATGCTGTTTACGCATCGCGGTATGAGTGGACCTGTTATTTTGCAAATTTCAAATTACTGGCGAGAAGGCGATGAGGTTAGTATTGACCTCTTGCCGGATAAGGATGCCAGTAAACTATTACTGGAATTTAAACATAAATACGGAAGTAGTTTATTAAGAACGCTACTGGCTAAACAATTACCCAAGGCGCTCGTGGGAGAATTACAATCTTTATGGTGGCAAGAATATGCTGACTTACCATTAAGGGAATTTAGTGATAAACAATTAATTGAAATAGGTAAAAAAATTAATCAGTGGGTACTGAAGCCATCGGGGACAGAAGGTTATCGAACCGCTGAGGTGACCCTTGGGGGAGTTGATACAAATGGAATCAGCTCTAAAACAATGGAAGCAAAAATACAGCCAGGGTTATATTTTGTCGGTGAAGTGCTAGATGTTAGTGGTCATTTAGGCGGCTTTAATTTTCAATGGGCATGGGCCTCTGGTTATAGTGCGGGCCTGGTTTGTTAAATGGGTATGTAAGGAGCAGCTTTAATATTGCCAGTCTTCATGGCGCAAAGGCGCGCTTGACAGGGCATCGTTGAAATTTCGCCATTGTGGTAAAAACTTATCCATAAATCCCTTGAATCTCGCATTGTGATACGGTTCTAGTAAGTGAACCATTTCATGTACAAAAACATATTCAAGACATTCTGGTGGTTTTTTGGCAAGTTCCAGGTTAAGCCAAATTCGCTTTTTTACGATATTGCAACTACCCCATCGTGTTTTCATCTTCTTGATATCCCATTCAGAAACTTTCTTTCCAATCACAGGCTGCCATTTATCAAGCAGTGCGGGTATACGTTGATTCAATTGTGTTCTGTACCATTGATTCAATAGTTTTTCTTTGTTGTCTATGGTGGTGCCTGGATTCACAAACATTTGCAATTGATCTGACTCCAGCAGTGCCACTTTATGTTTTCCCTGGCGTTCTATTACGTGTAATAGAACGTGCTTTCCAAAGAAATAGTGACTTTCCCCTGATACATAACGCAGTTCTGTTTGTTTAGTTTGTCCTTTGAATTTATTTTGTCTTTTTTTAATCCAGTTTATTTTCGCGAAGATAGCCAAATGGACATTGTCATCTGACATGCGCCGGGGAGCTGATACACGGACATGACCTTCTGGTGGGGATACCGATAGATATAAGTGCTTGATATCTTTTCTGACTACCTGAATCTCAATTCCATCTACGGTTAATATCTTGGTTGCCTCGCGCACTTCAATCGTACCTGGATTTAAGTAAAAGGAGGTTGGAATACTTTATTGGAGAGGATGTTATTAGAAATGAAAATAGATGGCGAAATTATCTTTTCTTAAATAATTTGCCAAAAAACGTGTTTTCTTTCGCAGATTTTTGTTGCGCTTTTGCTTCATTGATTTGGTTTTGTTCAGCCAGTTTCTCCTGCTCTGATTTTTCAGCATTTAACTTTTCTCTTAGCTTTGTACGTGTTTCTTCGGAGATGACATTTCCGATCATTTCATTATAATTATTTTCTTCTCGCATGACATGATGCGTGAGTTCATCCATTAACTTTGCCGTAATGTCATTCTTTTTGAATAAATTCACTTGCGACCAAATTGTATTATAGTTTTTGATGGCCAGTGAGATTGAGTCTTTATCAAGATCGGCGGTGAATATGTATTTTGTTTTGATTTGTGGCTTGATAGAAAACTTATATGATTTCTTCCCTTGTACTGGTGAGGTCGAGCATTGTATCTGGTTATCAGCTAACATCTTTTTAAACGCAGTGGCGATCGGCCCCTCTGGCTGCAAACAATAAGTCGGGTTTTCTCCAACGTTTTCAAATTCAAAAACAAATTGTTTATCTTTATCTTCTTCGGGATGAGTGATTTTATATTTTTGTCCCTTTAATTTATTAACTGTTACCGCATCGCTTAATTTAAAGTCCACCAGAATATCTTTTTCCAGGACATTCAATGTCGCTGCTAATTCTGTAAAGTGGTCTTGCAGGTATTTCATCACCGGCTTCAACTTGCGCCATTTCTCTTGCTCTGTTGGTTCCTGAGATGCTGGTGCAGAAGTCGCAGGCGTCTGATTTGGCTGGGTGATTTCCGAGGCTTCTTGTTTAAGTTTATCTAATGTCGACATATTCGTAATTACTGGTTAATTCTATATTCTCGCGAAATGCGAAAATCGTAAAGTGACTGAAATCATCAGTCAAGTATTAGCACAGAAATAATACATGAAAATTTATAAAATATTCGATGTTCATTATTGAGTACTGACTTTTATATTTATCAGGAAAATTGATGTTGCCATACGTGAGGATTATTTAATTGGATACTAGTCGCTTTTGACGTCTTGTACTAGACTTTAGAACATGCAGCATTCTCGGTCTTGGTTCCACATACGACTCTACCGATTCGAGTCATGGAATCGTACCGTTCACATCCGTTTAGTTTATATTCACCAGTATAATGAAATCTACACAATGCCATTCCATATTGCATAGCCGCGACGTATATAGGCCTAAGGAAGAAATCTACATGGCGTGTTTCCGCTATCTTGTACTTAGTATATAGGCAGGATGTAGTCGTTCGTGAGAACGACGGTTTAATTTTGAACTTATTCAGCGCTTGAACCGGACTAAATTTATCTATATTAGAATTAGATGATTCACCTGCCAGGTGAATATCAGTCTGCCGTTCGTGCGGATATGGCAAGGAATGCAGGAATTTAATGAGATAAAGTCTGATAATATAACTGCTTGGGATAAAAGGCCCTGGTTTTAAACTGTAGCGACCACTTTATGAATCCGGAAACACATTGCCGGGTTCGAGGAGAAAGCATGCACATTCAGATCAGAATTGTCAGTCTATTCGTCCTGTTGTATTTATTCTCTGGCCCTATGTATGGGCAAATTCGTGAGCCCATTGCAGAGTCCATAATCAAACGAGGTTTGAGTGTTGAGATCCGAGAGATAGCACGCTTACCAGATACTAGCAGGGTCTATCCATCTGATCAGCACCGTGCTGGATATGCTCGCGTAAATTATGTACGCGAGCTTGCAGATGGCCGGCGCTTTGCTAATGATACCCGTGGATTCTTATACCTGCTGGATCGCTATAACCAGCCATCACTATACCTGGACGTTGGGGCAGTCTTCCCGCTTTCATACTACGATGGCAATTCAGCCGGTTTTACCGGTTTCAACTTTCACCCGGAATTTTCTCGAAACGGCTTGTTTTATACTGCCCATATCGAACGCGCGATGCGCAATCCTGCCATGCCTGACTTTGTGCCACCGGGATTCACCCCTAAAGATTCCAACTATCATTTCATTATTAATGAATGGCGTGCCACAAACCCGACTGCCAAGGTCTTCGAGGGTAGTCGTCGTGAGTTACTGCGCATTGGTAATGCGGTGGTCGCGGCGCGACACTCTTTGAGTGAGCTTGGGTTCAATCCTACGGCCAGGCCAGGTGATCCCGACTATGGTCTGCTTTATATCCATGGATCCGATTTAGGTTTCGCTAATGGCGGCGGACCTAACGGCAATAACCCTGCGCAGACACAGCGTCTGGATAGTATAGTTGGTGCAATATTGCGGATTGATCCTCGCAGTCCTTCCGAGTCAGGTGAGACCAAAGGACTGGGTAACTACACGATCCCTCCGGTTAATAAGTTTGCCGCAGATGGTGATCCCAACACCCTTGGCGAGATTTATGCCTACGGCTTCAGGAACGCCCAGCGGTTCTCGTGGGACCTTACAGACGGGACCTTCTTCGTCTCGGACATCGGTGAAGGAAATATCGAGGAGATCAATATCGTTCGAGAAGGCCTAAATTACGGCTGGATGCGGCGCGAGGGTTACTTCGATAATGGTTTGAGCAGGCCAGGCGGTGCGCGTAGCCAGTTATACGCACTGCCGGAGGATATCCTGAGCGGGGAGCGTCAGGATGAGTTTACCTATCCCGTGGTGGCTTATGATCATAGCGAAGGGCAGGCAGTTACGGGTGGTTTTGCCTACCACGGCAGAATTCCCGAGCTGCGGGGTAAGGTCGTATTTGGGGACATTGTGCGTGGTCGTCTGTTTGTCGCCGACCTTGCCGCCATGAAAGCGGCCGATGACGGGATCCCAGAGACCACAGCACCAGTTGAAGAGGTACAGCTTTATACCCGCGACGCCAGTGGCAACCGTACCTACGTTAGCTTCAGGGAATTGATCGAGGCGAGCCTGGGAGCCACTGTCGTTCGGGCAGACATGCAGATCAGCCAGAGCGTCAGCGGTGAGATATACATAACTTCCAGGCAGGACGGAACCATCCGCATGTTGGGACCTGTTCAATAGTGTCAGTGTCGATTACAAAGTAATCTACGTATATATCCAATCTTATAGGAAAAAATAATGAATAATTTTACAAAAATCATAACGGTACTTATATACATTCTTACTTGTCCATCCGTATTTGCACAGCAGCTCGGTAAATCCGAGTCTTTGATAGTAAATATGCTGGATGAAGACAAGGCTTTCCATAGTGTTGATCAAGATGTCTTCGAGAACCTGGGGTGGGACGTGCCCGATCAAGGCCGAGCCGTCAAAGCAATCGCTGACAAGGCACCAGGTAACGCATTCGACCCACGTACACTTGAAGCCCTGGATCCCAAAACCATTGGTTACAAACCCACCTGGCATGAGGTCCGTTATCAAAAGTACGGTCTGGACTGGGACATTACCGGCCTGCATTTGATGCCTGAAAATCCTGTCAGGGGTTTGCCGACGATGGTGATAGTCCATGGCGGGGCTAATAATTTTTACAATTTCTTTGTTAATCCCTTGAATGAACCGGGTGTAGGGCAATACCTGGCACAGAAAATACCCGTGTTGCTGGTATCGATTCCGGGGAATTACCGTCACGGTGGGTGGCTCGAAGCACCATCGGAGCGCGAAATGGGATATTTGCTTGATGGCGATATGAGTAGTGACGAAATCAAGGTAAGAAACGCGGCCTATACGTTTCAGCTGGTCATGGATGGGGTAGTGGAATTGATTGAGGAAGCCGTTGATGGTGACTTTGTACTGGTGGGTCATTCCACTGGGGGAGAACTTCCTTATATGCTCCATGGTTCCAGGCTAAAAGATCGGATGCATGGTCGGATACTGGGCTGGGCAACGGGCGGCACCTCGCATCTAACATCTATGCAGGACCGTTGGGGATATACTCGAACCGCAGCGGATTATCCACCTGTTGATGAGGTACGAGGCCGTCCGACCTCAGATTATTCCGGTGCTTATATGGGGCCTTTAAATCCCGTTTGGGATGATTCGAAGTCGCCGGAAGAAGTTGCCCAACGCTGGATGGATGAACTTGTCTTCCAGAGGCGTCCACGAATTAAACAAGTATTACAGGATGTGGAAAGGCGGGGTGCTACCCCTGGCATGCGCGAGGGTGTGATTAAGCAGGTGCATTCTGTTTTGGAGAATGAGGGAAGCCGTTATAACGTGGATGTTGATGCTGTGCTTGCTGATTTGTTTGCCCCCATGCGGGCACCTTTGACAGGTTACAGCAAGATCGTCCTGACGGCAGCGGAGATGGATACGGGCCATTGGACCAAAGACAATCCTGAAGCATCGAGTACCTATCAAGTTGTCCAGGAACTCAGGGTATACAACCCGGACATTCAGGTAGAGGCATTAATGTTTGATCTTCCCATGACCCATCAAGGGCATATTGAAAGACCCAGGCAGTTGGCTGGAGGACTCTTTGCCTCTTTGATCTGGTTACTTAAAGAATAAAATCAATAGATAACAAATTGTTATTCTTGAAAGACCGAAGGGCTTATCCGGAATCTGGTTGGAAAAATGTCTGCACAATGTGCGTACTTTATTTATTGGATCCTGTTCGTTATGGACGTATCGTCCTCGACTTTGGCACCTCGAAACGTCGTTCCAGACGCATTTCCATCTCGGCAACTGTTCCAGACGTTGCTCTACCTCCTATGTCCATGTAGTCGTCCTCCATCCCTGAAGTCGTGCGTCTTACTTCGTCTTCATTCCAGACGCGACTTTACCGCTCACATTCATATGGATTACATGCGTCAGTATGACCATAGTCTCTCATTTGCTGTATGACTGAATATACGAAAGCAAGCTCCTTAACAGCTAAAAGAGCTGTATTTCAACATCGAAAACACCTGTTGGATATGCACTTGACACGTCAGGTCAGTAGGCATAAGTTTTAAGTTAAGAGCAGGTTTAAAATGGTTGATCCTTCTGTTTATTCGACCATAAGCAAGTGATTAAAAGTAACCCAAATTATTAAGGAGAGACCCATGGCGTTGAAACGATCTGATAGAAGGCGTTTTCTGAAAAGCAGTGCCGTTTTGGCCGGAGGTTTGGCGGCGGGAGCAGCACGAACTGTGAGTGCACAGACTTCTGATGCGATTGTCTACATAAAGGGTACTGACGAAATTGTCGCCTACGGCAAACGCTCTCGTTTCGAGACTGCGGTGCGCGAATCCCATGGCAGACCGCATTCCCCTGATACCTTTGGGCTCATTAAGCATGTGTCGACCCCAATTCAAGAATCGGTAGGCGTGATTACACCATCTGCACTCCATTATATTGGTACAACCCGCGGACATTACATCCCTGATATTTATCCCGAAGCGCATAAGCTTATGATCCACGGCATGGTCGATCATCCACTGACCTTCAGTTTGCAGGATTTGAAACGTTTTCCTTCCGTCACTCGCTTACATTTTATCGAGTGTGCGGCGAATCGTCCCAGTGTTGAAGCCAAGTCAATTCAGGAATCCCATGGGATGACTAGCTGTGCTGAATGGACCGGTGTGCTGCTGTCCACCTTACTTAAAGAGGCCGGTGTAAAAGGTGGAGCATCATGGGTCATAGCCGAAGGTAATGAGGAAGTGAAGGGGACGTCGAGCATACCCATGGAGAAGGCCATGGAAGATTGCCTGGTATGTTATGGCATGAATGGCGAGGCGGTTCGTCCCGAGCAAGGTTATCCGGTGCGACTCCTGGTGCCTGGTTTTGAAGGAATATTTAATGTGAAGTGGCTGAGGCGAATTGAGGCTGTAGATAAATACTACATGACCTATAACGATTATGGACATCTCAGGCAAAGCGAAACAGACGCTGCCCTGGGTTACCTGGTCGGACCGAAATCGGTCATTACCTATCCCTGTTCAAATATGACATTACCTGATAAGGGACACTACGAGATTAGTGGTCTGGCCTGGTCAGGTAACGGTGCTATTACCCGGGTGGAGGTATCCACTGATGGTGGGCGACGTTGGCAAGACGCGGAGTTTCGTGGCACACCACAACGTATGGCCCATACCCGGTTTGCTATTCCCTGGAGATGGGACGGATCGGAGAGTATGTTGATGTCGCGTTGTACGGATGAGCTGGGCAAGGTCCAACCATCGCGGGCCCAGGTTGCCAAGTTTTTTGGCGTCCCGCTGGATCCGTCTTACCGTGTACCGGGTAGGGATAATTCTATTCAGACATGGCGAGTCGCGAGCGATGGGAGTGTACACAATGCGTATTCCTAGACTTGTCTCGATTATTGTCTTGTTGCTGTGGGGAGGTATTGCGATTGCGCAAACCTCATATGGAATCGGTAGTACCCCAACTGAAGAGGAAATGCTTACCATGGACATCGATATCAGTCCAACGGGAGAGGGGCTTCCAGAGGGGCGTGGTAATGCCAAAGAAGGTGCACAGCTTTATATGACGAAAGGGTGTATTGTTTGTCATGGGGTGACCTTGAAAGAGGGTCCCGCTCCAAGACTACTAAAAATGGATAAGGGGCCCGATGCCGACCCCTGGGAGTTTGGAAAAATCCTCCCTATCCGCTCGCCCTATGCACCCACCGTATGGGATTACATCAATCGTGCCATGCCACTGGGTGCTGAGGGAACCCTTACCGCCAATGAGGTCTATTCTCTAGTCGCGTTTCTGCTCTATAAGAATGAGGTGATTGAAGAAGACGAAATCATGAATGCCCAGAGTCTACCCAAGGTGAAGATGCCAAACCGTGAAAATTGGGCTCCCTTGCCGGATTACAAACCGGGCATGGACAGACTGGAAGGTTACCCCTACTAGATATTTACTAATTATGGGGTCTGACCCAATCGAAATAATGACCGCGCTAAGCGCGTATTTTATATATTAGATACTGGCTTCGGCTCTAGCTCCTCAAACGCTGTTCCAGATGCGTTTCTACCGCCTAAATTCATGTAGGCGGTAGAAACGCATGAAGTACGGGTGTGTTTGCGGGACGGTTATATTACTGGGTCCCCGCCCTTGTGGGGACGATGGTCTGATACATCCTCACTTCCCCTTAAAGCACAAGTCTGTCTAATTCTTTCTGCAGGAATAAATAACTGCTCTAGCAGGTAAGTTTTAAATGAATCAGCAAAGGTTTGCTCATCAACTGCTTTTTTCATGCAAAACAACCAGGCATCTCTTTCTTGGGTACCAATTTTCATGTGACTATGTATTCCTGGAATACTAATAGACCCATAATGTTCCTTATATAAACGGGGGCCACCAAGCCAGCCAGATAAAAAGTAAGCTAATTTTTGTTTCGAAATTGTCAGGTCTTTGGGATACATGACTCGAATAATACTTGCGTCAGGTAAGGTATCTACATAATGATAAAAGGTATCGACAAGTTTGGTGAGTCCTTCGATGCCACCAGCCGCTTTATACGAATTATCTTCAATGCCGTAGCCGGTATCATTTATTGATATAGTCATTATAGTCCTGGTCAGCAGTTAATATTTAAAGGTGGAGATTATGTCGAAATGAGTATACCTAAGTTGAAACAAATCCTTCATATGAATTTGCTGTTCTATTTTAAAGCAGGTTTGCGATACCAGAATGTGCATAAGGATTTGAAACGTACCGAGAAGGGGAAGAGTACGATGAGTAATAGATATAAAAAGATGCGCAGTGGTGAATACCATTGCATCTTGCGCATCGAGGTAATGACGGGTGGTTCTTTAATGATATAGAAGCGTTGGTTTCTTTTGCGACCCAGTTTTTTGAGTTTTCGGGATAACCAGATCTCTTCGCTGGCATACACTTTTTCACTAAAGCCACCAATTTTTTCAAATGCGTCACGCTGACAATAGATAAAACTCCCGGCAGCGTTTTTTGTTAATTTGGAAATGAAATTCCAGAGTTTGAGTAATACTTGATATGAAATCGGCAGACGAACGTTTCCCGCTACACAAGCGCCGCCCCCAATAATGTCTCCGCTCTCAAGATTAGCCAGGGCCTGTTGTAATAATTTATACGGTATAATTGTGTCGGCATCTACAAAGATCAGATAACGGCCTTGCGCTACACGTGCGCCTGTGTTTCTGGCTCGTGAGATTTGGTTGATGGCTTCGTAAACAACTTTTGCGTTCTGGTTTTCTGCGATTACTGCTGTCTTATCATTGGAGTTGTTATCGACCACAATAATTTCACCACGCAGGGCAAGCTTTGGCATAGCTTCTTGTAAGGCAGTTAAGGTTGCTGGGAGAAAATCTTCCTCATTATAGGCGGGGATAATGATCGAATAATTTATAGGCATAGTCTGACTTTAAACGGTTGATAAAGGAGCAGACTACCGCTTTATAAGATGAAGTTCACTAAATAATGCTGAACAAACAGTAATATATGAATGATGCGCTGTGTTGCATAAAAAATTTACTAATTACAAGCGACCTCGTTTATTCTATGGAGGTGAAAAAATAAAAACTATTGTTTTGAATTGTCATTTTGAGAATATAGGGGAAGACATATGGTGAATCACATTCCAAGTTTGCTGAAAGTTTATTTGTTAAGGTTTTTCTTATTCATTGCTGCCAGCGTATTTATTCAATCCGTCGCCGCTCAGGTATTGGTCCAACATAATATCTCACTTGCCCAGGCAATGAAGATTGTCGATACCGTTATCGCCCAATGTAGTGAACCGGGTAATTTGGTTACCCTTAGTGTCGCAGTGGTGGACAGGGCGGGGCAACAGGTAATGCAGGTAAGGGCGGATACGGCTTCTCCACACAACTGGGAACTCGTGTTTCGCAAGGCCTATACTGCCCGAACCTATCGCAGGACTTCCCTGGAGTGGCGAGACCGAACGGCAGGCGACTCAGAAGGTGCCGGGCAGCGTCTGTTAACCAATGTGATCCCGTTAGGTGGCGGTGCACCGATCATGATGGGTGATGAACCCGTGGGTGGAGTGGGTGTCTCCGGCGCATCTGGTGGTCAGGAAGCGGACACCGCTTGCGCTGTGGCAGGTGCCGCTGCAATTGCCGATGAATTGAAGTAATTTGCTGATATTTCGTCAAGATATTAACGAGTATTCACTGTGTGACTTCATTCAACTGCTATTCACATGATTTTCACGGATCTTTTTGTATATTTAATTAATAACAATTTATTTTAGATATATGAGAGGAATGAATCATGAGATTCAAATATTTACAGCAAATGACGGTTCTTTTAATTGGTCTCACATTTGGGCTTGAATCAATGGCTTATGAAGAAGCATATAATAAGACCCCGGTTGATGAAATCAGGGTGCTAACACTTCCAGATGCACGCTTAATTGCGACTGGAACGGATGGTGAATATTTTGATAAGTCCAACAATATGTTTAAGCGGCTTTTCAATTACATACGCGATAATGATGTATCTATGACGGTGCCTGTTGAAGGGAATCTCGGACAGGCACAAATGCGTTTTTACCTGGGTAGTGATGCCAGCCCTGCACTCGATAGTACCTCAGAGGTTCAAATTATCGAATTACCTGAAAGAATGGTAATTAGCATGGGTGGCAAGGGGTCGTATAATGAAAAAAATATCAATAGTGTCAGGGCTAAACTCGAAGCATCGTTGGAGTCGAATAAAGATTTGTTGCCGGCAGGAGATCCCTATGTCGTTTTTTGGAATGGACCATTCACTCCGTGGTTGTTTAAACGATTCGATGTACATATCCCCGTCACTCAAGTCATACAATAGTCATATACATAGCATCATTATACTGAGGTGAAATAAATGGAAACATTACAGGCAATACGTGAGCGTAGGGCAGTTAAGCATTACGACCCTGCATTTGAAATGGCCGAAGAGGATAAAAACAAGTTACTCGATTGCGCATTGCAGGCTCCCACCTCATTTAATATACAAAATTGGCGCTTTGTCCTTATAGAAAATCCTGAAATGAAGCAAAAAGTTCGTGAGGCCGCCTGGGATCAGGCGCAGGTGACAGATGCGTCGATGACATTTGTGATGTGTGCAGATTTAAAATCCTGGGACAAAGATCCTGCGCGTTATTGGAAGGATGCCCCGGAGGAAGCTAGAAACATACTCGTGCCGATGATAAAACCATTCTATGACGGCAAAGAAACATTACAGCGAGATGAGGCCATGCGGTCTATAGGAATTGCCGCCCAGACTATTATGCTGGCTGCAAAGTCTTTGGGATATGACAGTTGTCCTATGATTGGTTTTGATGCAGGTAAAGTGGCTGAAATTATAAATCTGCCAGAGGATCATGTAGTTGGTATGTTGTTGGTTGTGGGCAAAGCAATAAAACCGGCATGGCCAAAACCTGGGCAAATACCATTAGAGGACGTGTTAATAATTGACGGATTTTAATTGGCGACAGATGACGGTTTTCTGAGGAATTTGGTCTGCTGATGGCAAAAACCGAATCTTAATTTATAAATTCACCCTGGAAATACAACAAAAATGGATCGATCACTTAAGCAGAAAGTTGTGAATTTATTTTTGTACAGAAGCGCTAGTGCATTAGCTATTAGTGTTCTATTAGTATGTGTGCAAGTATTCCTCAAGATATGTCTACAGTACGTTCTGACCTGGCGCCTGAAGGGATATTACACGCCGCGATAAATTTCGGTAATCCCATACTCGCAACAAAAAATCCATCTACTGGCAAACCTCAGGGAGTGTCGGTGGACCTTGCCCGTGAACTCGCGAGGCGACTGGATGTGCCTATAGAGTTAGTGACATACGAATCTGCTGGTAGGGTGGTCGCAGATGCGGATTCCGGAAAATGGGACATTGGCTTTGTTGCCCTTGACCCACGGCGCGCAGAGGTGGTTAGTTTTACCGCAGCCTATGTCGTAATAGAAGGCGCTTGCCTGGTTGAAAACGACTCGCCAATTAGCAGGAATGAAGAAGTGGATAGTAAGGGAGTGCGTGTGGTTGTTGGTGCCGGGAGTGCTTATGATCTCTTTCTAACAAGAAACTTAACGCAAGCTACTATTGTTCGCTCACCAACCTCCCCGACGGTAGTTGATATGTTTGTTGAACAAAATTATGAGGTGGCAGCGGGTGTTAAACAACAATTAGAGGCCGATGCAATGCGTCTTCCTGGATTGCGTTTGTTGGACGGAAGATTTATGGAAATAAAGCAAGCAATGGTGACACACCCAGGGCGTGATGTGGGTGCGAATTATCTTCGCGAATTTGTAGAGGAGATGAAGGCCTCTGGATTCGTTGCCCGAGCATTGGAACGGCATGATATTGATGGGGCAGCAGTGGCGCCTTTGGAATAAAAAAGGGACAGACCACGATTTAATAATTATTTAAGGTCTATCAGCTAATTAAACGTCTGTATTAATCTTTATATGCCAGGGTTCATAGCGCACCCCCAGGCGGTTATCTTCAGGATACCGTAGTTTTAGATATCCCATTTCTGTTAGCCGTTTATATACCTCAGTTTCGGTAAAATGTACTGTAAAGTTTAATTTGCCATAGCCAGTTTGTCCGACATCAAAATCACCATTGCCGTGAAAGGAATAACCAGGAGGAGCAAGGGATCGTGAGGCTAGCGACAGGTTGCCATCACTATTGTGTACCTTGTTCAGGAACAACAGGAACTGTTTCATGACGCTGCGGATTCCCGAAGTTAACAAGACTTCATCTCCCAGCTCTTTTTTTATGGCTTCAAATATTTCAACTGACCTCTCTTTATATAAATAATTTCCACTACGCGGGATTTTAATTACATCCTTTTTTACAACCTGATCTGTTATTTCTTTTAAGGGCTTAGGCCCCAGGTAGCCATAACGTTGACTATCTTCATAGAAGATAGTCTCCATAAAATGTAGTTCTTGTTTTGTGAAATTGCCGACACTGGGATAATTGCGGGCATATACTAATCCATCATTGAAATTTAAGATGCCAAAATTACCATGGCCTACCAGTCTTTGAAGACGCCTCAGCCGCATCACTGTGGATTCGAATATTTCATGTAGATTGTAGTGAATCTGTACGTCATCTTTGTGTGGAGCATCAAGGTTTTTTATTTTATTGATGTAATCCTTGAGCGCCTCGTCTGTGCCAGGTAAATAAGCTGTGCTTGCCTCCCCAAATATTTTCGGTGCTATGCCAACCCCTATAGTTCCCGCACCCAGCGTTTTTAAAATATGCCTTCTCTTCATGCGATCATTCTCAGATTTATTTTTATTATTCCTTGAGCTTAAACAGTACTCTGCCGTCTTCAATAACTATTTCTTCGACACCGTCATTGAAGGTCTGCCAGAGCCCGCCGGACTCTCCATATTGCTTTACAAAATCAATATTTTTTAAGTTTCCCAGCCATGCATTGGGCAATGGAACGCCCCAGATGCTAATGCCTTTGAGGGATACGCTCGGCTGACCATCGGCCAGACGCATCTCCATGCCACCTGTGACCTTGATTGTTTGTCCGCCTACCACTGGGAAATCAGGATCTACATCAACCAGGAGGTTGGCGCTGACAAGATCGTTGGAGAGATCAATGGCCAGCTTTTCTGCGAAATCAGTGTTCTTGGCCAGTAAGGCATTGAGTTCTCTTTCGGTAAATTCTATTTCCCGCGGGGCACTATCTTCACTGTAGGCCTCGGGCGCCAGTTGTTGAGACGAACCGGATATCATGCCGCCACCGAGTCTCTGGATCTTTTCATCCAGGGTTTGTTGTTGCTGCTGATTTAATACTACTGGTTTAAAACCACTGGGAAAGAGATAATAGGATACGACCCAGTAACTAATACCCAGGGTTACTACCATGGTAATTACGATGATGCCAAAGGTTCGCCAGGCATTACCCTGGGGTTTCTGAGGAGGTGGGCTATTAGTTGTGTCTTCAGAAGTTTGTTCAGTCGTCACAATATCATCTCGGTTTTATTCTGAAATATAGATAGTATCATAGTCGACTTTGCCCATATATCTGAAGTAAAAAATTGTGGTCATAGTCGTAATAAAAGAGGCTTTGTACCTACTGCTGTTAGCTAAAAAAAGAGGTATCCCCAATCAATTATTTTCATTTTTTGCGGGTATGTCAGCTAAATGCTCATAGCTTTGATTTGTCTGGAGAAGTTGGGACGTCAAGCAGTAGAAATGTTACCCTGATCTCAATCTATATTAGGAGTTCGGTATGCACAAATTTGTCTATTTAAAAAGCCGCTATCAAATAATATTGATCATTTTTGTGTGTATTGTGACACCTGTTTCGGTGAATGCGGCATGGTGGGATAAAGGCAAGGACTTGCTCAAGAATCTTACATCGGGCTCGAGTGCCGTAGAAGAATTAAGCTCCGGTGATATTGAGGCGGGATTGCGAGAAGCACTCAGTGTTGGTGCGGGACGCGTGGTTAAGCAACTGGGAGTGACAGATGGATTTAATTCTGATCCTGCCATTCATATTCCCTTACCTGAGAAGATGGCAACGGTGCAATCAACATTGGGAAAAGTAGGACTTGATTCAATGCTAAACGATCTGGAAACCCGACTGAATCGTGCCGCGGAAGATGCCACACCCAAGGCGGCCAAGATTTTTGAACAAGCCATATCCGACATGACCCTGGATGATATTAAAGGTATCTATAATGGGCCTGATGATGCGGCAACGCGTTATTTTCAATCGAAGATGTCAGCGCCATTGACCATGGAGATGCGTCCGGTTGTCAGTGATAGCCTGGCGAATGTTGGGGCGGTTAAATCCTATGATTCAATAATGGACAAATATAAAGCAATCCCATTTGTTCCTGATGTGAAAGCGGATTTGACGGATTATGTTATTGAAGGGGGCTTGAATGGAATATTTCATTACCTGGCGATTGAGGAAGCGAAGATTCGTCAAGATCCCTTAAGTCGTACAACAGAATTGTTAAAGAAGGTGTTTAGTAAATAGGGGAATAACGAAACATTGTTTTTCTGAAATTTCGGTCATTCGCGATTTAAGTATAGGTGGGTTACCATTTAGCAGGATCCAGGCCGTAATATTTACCAAGTTGTTCATATAAGTCGGGTAATTCTTTTTTCATTTTTTTGGATTTTTCAAAAAACGATTCTGTTGCTACAGCAAAAAATTCTGGTGGTGATTTCGTACCATACTCATCCAGGACGGTATTAGTGCCGTGCTTTACACGAATACTCAGGGATTTATATTCTCGGCTTAAAATCTTTGCCCATTCCTTATAGTCAGTGTTGTCACGGAGGATAGGTAAACCATCCACAATAGAATTTTCTTCATCCAGCTTATGAGCAAACTCATGAATGACGACATTGTGGCCATCTGATGACTTATTAATACCTCTAATGACATCTGACCACGATAGTATGATCGGTCCGCGATGCCATGATTCTCCAGCTCTGGCACTTTGATGATGGGTTTCAATACCCTCATCATATGATATCTCTTTCGCTACATAGGTATCAGGGTAGACGAGAATACTGGTAAAACCTGAGAAATCATCTTTATTCTGGTTTAAAAGAAGCAAGCTGGCATTGCCCGCAATGGTCAGCCGAATTTCGTCTGTAATTTCCAGTCCTGCGCAACCAACAAATTCTTTTTTATCCAGGAAGAGGTTAATTAGTCCGTGCAATCGTATCTTAAATTTTTCTGGCAGGCGATTGTATTGAGGGACGTTATTCTTGAGTATTACTAAGTAATCTGATGGTATATTTTTTCTATAAAGTTTTGATCTTTGTGACTGTCGTATTTTTTTATAGATAAACCACGTGAATACGCCGGCAAATATCAAGCCAAGGAATGAGGGAAAGGTCAATTGAACTGGTATTGTAATGGGTGGCCTTTTCGATCTTGAAAGGCTACCTTTACTTGAAATAATTCCGATGACATTAAAAATTTCCTTTAATCTACTCCAATGTCATCTGACTGTGCCTTTTCGATATACCACGAGAGCGCTTCTTGCGTAAGCAGTCCGTCTTCATGAAGCTTGTTCACCACATCGGCAACACATTCTACGTATCTTTCCCGCGTCAGTGTTTCGTAGGGGCGTAGGGTGCCGGTTTCATAACCTTCTCTATAACGCTGATGCCAAACCTGCTCGATGTTAGGTCGGGTCATGCGATGGCCACTGTTGGTCATATCGACTAAGTAGCCATACCGGTTTAAGGGTTCCAGCCATTCTTCTTTATAACCGGGTGGTCTTAGTTGGTTGGCATTGATTTGTGGTCTGAGCTCGGTGAGATAAGGCACAAAGATCGCCGGGCTGGAACCGATAGCAGTGCCGTCCGGACGATTCATATAGGTACGAAATACACCACGTGGGCAGGCAGTTTCAGGTAATTTAATTGACGGTCCGACGGTGGAATCGATTTCCCATACGTCTCTTGCTTCTACACGTTGGTTCGGTGGTTGCTTGCCAGTGATGACCCAATCTTCCAGTGCCTTGTGTAGGGCCATTGCGACACCACCAATATCCACCATATCTTTGGCGAGTTCGGGGTATTTTTCAGCTTGTGACTGGGCATCGGAATGGCTGACATCGGCGATCTCATAGGACTTCCAGATATCGTCTATGCCTTTTTCGATATTCAGACGCGCGTTCTCGCGCTTGTAGTTGGCATAGGTGGGATAGACTCGTTCAAACAATCTTGGGACTGTGGAGGTATTGCCACCGGAGTAGGCGGCGTGGACCACTTCGATGACCGGTGCCATGAATTTTCGGTGTTCAGGGTCAAAACTCATTTGATCGGTGTCGCTGGGCTCAAGGCGAAAAGTACCGATCTCATCTACTACTGTAGCCTCCCAGAAATAGGTAGGTGCACCGCGGCCACCGGCACTGTCGTCCAGGTAAAAACCGTCAAAGAGTTTATTGCCATCGTGATCAATATTGGCACCCTTGACCATCAGCATGGCGCGTGCAGTAGCAGCTCCGGCAGAATGACCACGAAAGAAGGTATAGTCGGGGGCTTTGCCAAGGTGCTCTTTGATGAAATTTTCGCTGATTACGGTGTAGTCACGTAGTAGTGACATACTATTGTTCAGTCCCATGGCCTGAGTGCCGGGGACACCCAGTTCAACACCGTTATCCAGACGCACAACATTGGAAGGTTTATCGGTGGACACTTCGGCATTACCGGTGGCATCACGCCGTGTCCAGACCACTACAGATCCTGTGTCCATCAAGGCCCCTGCAGATTCAGATGCCTCGGTATAACGGTTGAATTGATTGGGTTCGCGCGGGAAGAATCTTAACGGTGAAAAGTGTGCAGCGCCGTGCATGAGCACCCACAGATTACCGTTCCAGTCGCTGGCATTTTCCGGGATCAATACTTCAATACTATTAGGGGTGACTTCTCGGTATTGGTAATGGGCCGTGCCAGGGACATAAGGGCCCATGTTGCCCCGTGCCTGCAAGATAAAAACATGATCGGCAAAGGTGTTCTCACGGCCTTCACCTTCTTCACCAGTACCGATGGGGGGTAGTAGTCGTGAGTTTTGTGCTGTGTATCCGAATACCGAACCGCTGGTGGCGATGACGACATGGCGGTAGGGCTTTCCATAAGCATTAGTAATTTTTTCATCTTTGATGATCCGGCATTCTTCCGGACCGACAAGTCGTTGCTCCACTTCACCTGGTGCAGGTCCCGCAGTGGCGGTTGACCAGTTGTCTACAGGATATTCCAGTGGCGCCATGTAGCGTTTGATGTATTGGCAGCCATCCTGTGCTGAAGAGATAGACGGTTGCAAGCTTATGATAAATGCGACAAGTGCAAGTAGACGGTATGGCATAGATTTCCCCTGATGATTCTTTATTGGAGATTATAACAAGAAAGTGAGAATGGAGGTGTTAATGTAGAGAAGAGAAATAAATTGGTATTACCTAAGGCGAGCATTTATTTTTTCCGGGTATTTGTCATAGTAGTGATGACTTAAGTTGAGACCTTTTACCCAGCATGACGAATTAAGTTAACGGCTGTAGCGCAGTATCTGACCTTTGAAGGGATTATCCAGGTAATGGGTATTTTCTGGTTTAGACTGGCTATGACTGTAGCCTAGTTTGACCATTTTTTTGCTGAATCGAGCATGTTGATTTCTGCCTGGGTCAACTATTATGACTTCACATTGCTTTTTGGTATGGCGATTAATAAAGTTGGAGAGTAATTCTATATGTTCTGTTTCATAAAGGAGATCACTACCAAGTATCAGGTCGAACTTGCCTAATGTATCGGAGCTTACATCCCAGTCAGCTTTAATAAACGGGATTAGATTTTCCTTATTTAAGTCGGTGTTAATTATCAGGAATCCCTCTGCTTCGGGATGGTAGTCAGTGGCGGTAATATCTGCCTTGCGTTGGTTTAACACCAGGCTGGTTAGGCCTATGCCACAACCAACTTCCAGTATGCGTTTCCCAGCGATGTCATAATCTTTCATCAGGTGTGCCATTACTTCACCAGATGGCCACACGATACCGAACAGAGGCCACGTAGCAGAAGAGATTCCTGCCTTCTCAGCCAGGCCTTGATTGTCTTCGTATTGTTGATTGTCGCGCAGAGATCTGACATGAATATCTGCCTCACCTATCTCATAGGTATGGTAGCGAAGGCGGAGTTTTGTCATTGAGTGGTCGAAAGAGACATGGGACTTCACAACATAACATGTTTTGAGTGCAGGCACATCAAAGTCGACTGCTATGATATAGGTTAGCGATGCTAATAGATGAGTTAGATTCTATAATTCGCCTCTTAGCGCCCTCATAAATAGCTCATTAATATCAGGGTTCATTTTCATTGATTGCTTAATGATATCAAGAGTATCTTGTGCATTGGCGTATTGTACCGAAAGATCAACTCGTTTTATGTCCGCAAGGAAGGCTGGATCATCAATTGCCTTACTAAAGGCGTTTCGCAAGAACTCTAGTTTGTCGACGGGTGTACCAGGTGGTGCGGCTAAAAAACGGCCGACCTCATTAAATGCATTCCAGGCGCTAAGAATTTCATCTGTCTTGTCAGGATTGTGGCTGTTTTTAATGAATTCATGAACTGTGGGAATGTTGGGGATATCGGGATTGCGGTTTTCACCAGATTGAAGAATAGCGATTTCCGTTCCTGAATTGATGATGGATTTAACACTTCCCCAGGGACCCCAGCCACCATCGAGGTTGCCTCGTTTAATTGATTGGGTGACTCCCGCGAGGGTGTCAAAGCCATGAATAATTTCTACATTAAGATTAAAGGCTTCTTTGCTGATGACTGCATCGACATAACCGTTGCCACCCAAACCAGTAGCACCAATTTTAACGGTTGTATTAGTATTAATAATATCATTGAAATCATGGTATCCACTTTGATTGGCAATGAATAACACTCTGGAATCAACGACAATGCGACCAAGGTAATCAATTTCATTAATTTCGTAATCTGCACCTTTAATACCAGCCAGTTTATTTAAGATCATACTGCTACCACCAATGATAGCAATGGACAGACCGTCATTGGGTGAGTTGAATAATTCATTGGTAGAACGCATGCCGCCGGCGCCGGGTAAGTTCAGTATCATTACAGTTGCACCGGTGTATTTTTCGATATAAGGCACAAGCAGGCGCGCATAGGCATCAAAGCCACCGCCAGGTTGTGAAGGCACCAAAAATCGGATGGTTTTGCCTTGATAGAAATGAGCGATTTCGGATTGGGTTTGTGTGTTTTGTTGCTTATCGGGTGATCGGGTAAAAATAAGTAAGCTAATAATAATGATTAAGACTATTGCAAATGCAACAAGTTTGAGAACAATTGTTTTTGTCTTATTCATTTCCTTAATGATTATAGGGGAGGAGAAAAGAAAATAAAGTTAGGCCGTAGACATTGAAAATATGTGTCACCAGAGGCGACGGTTACATTACTGGATTAAGACTGTACCAGGCATGGACTTTCTCAGGTTCACAAAAGGTTAATTAGGGCGCTATGTTTCAGGCTTACAATAGAAAATTCCCCAGCGTTTCCAGTTCTTCCCCTCATCAATAGCGGTTGCAAGGGAACGAGTGTTGGAATATTTACCAAAGGGACAATTTAATCAGGACTTAATCTTGAGCAGCTTATTAGTTTTTTGCATTACTATATAATTTTATATTTTATATTTTATATTTTATGTTTAAACCTAATTATCTGCTAGTATTCGCAACTTTTGTGAACATAAGTGGAGATTAAAAATGAAATGGAATAATTCCATCCTGGCTATCGGCCTTGGATTAATTGTGAGTCAGGCAGGCCATGCGACCAACGGTTACTTTTCTCATGGTTATGGCGTTAAATCACAGGCCATGGGCGGTGTAGGCATCGCTTTACCACAGGATTCACTCGCCGCAGCCACAAACCCGGCAGGAATGGGCTTGATAGGAGATCGGTTTGATCTTGGTCTGGTACTATTTCGACCACACCGTGATGCCACCCTGGAAAATACAGCCGGAGGTACTGGCGCGCTGGATGGCTCTTTCTCAGGTAATGGCCGTGAAAATTTCATCATTCCAGAAGGTGGGTATAACCACGTCCTCAGTCAAGAATTCACATTGGGTGTGAGTGTTTATGGTAATGGTGGTATGAACACGGACTATGAACAACCCATCGGCTTATTGAGCGGTGCCACTGGTAATGAAAGTGGGATCGATTACATGCAATTGTTTGTTGCCCCTACCGTGACCTGGAAGCCGTTTATCAACCATACGCTCGGTTTATCGTTAAACCTTGGTTATCAGCGGTTTAAGGCAAAGGGGATTGATAACTTTGCTGCAATTTCTACTGACCCTACCAGTGTTACCGGCGTTGGTGCCGATGATGCCTTTGGTATTGGTGTGCATGTTGGCTGGATTGGTCAATTTAGTGATACGTTTACCATGGGCTTATCTTATCAATCCAGAACTAATTTTGGCAGGTTTGACAAGTATCGTGGCTTATTTGCGGATGAAGGGGCGATGGATGCGCCAGCTAATTTTGGTGTCGGTATTGCTCTTAATGTCACCCCTGAATTTACTTTAGCCCTGGATGTTAAACGCATATTGTTTAGCGATGTGCCAGCGGTTGGTAATACGATTTCCTTATGGAATGGACAGCCTTTTATTGATGGCGGCGCCGGGAATCTGGGCGATAAAAACGGTCCGGGTTTTGGTTGGGATAATTCAACTGTGATTAAAATTGGTTTGAGTTATGACTACAGTGACACACTGACCCTGAGAGCAGGTTACAATCATAACCAGCAACCCATTCCCGATACCGAAGCTCTGTTTAATGTGCTTGCACCTGGTGTTATTCAGGATCACATGACCTTTGGATTTACCTGGACCATGTCTTCAGGTGGTGAAATTTCCGCCAGTTATACCCATGCCTTCAAAGATGGGGTGAATGGTTCCGATGCTGTCCCAGCGCAGTTTGGTGGTGGTAATGTTGGTATTGAAATGCACCAGAATATATTTGGTATTGCTTACGGGGCAAAGTTCTAACTTAACTATGTGAAACTAAAGTCATAATTTCAAAAGTGAGATTCATCATTGAATCTAAAAGGCTTTAAAGGGGTATTAATATATACAACGGCGATATTTTTGCTTTCTGCGGTTTATTCCCTGTATGTATTTTTTTTCTACCCGCCGTTTGATGAAAAAGAAACCAAGCTTCATGAGATTGGGGAAGTGTTTGGTGAGGCAGGGCTTTGGTTGTTGGTATTTATCTATGGTCGTACCTTGCTGAAAATAATATGGGGAAAGGGAAAGATCGCCCAGCGCTTGTTACCTGATTATTATCCCTCCAGTAAGCTGTCAGTCGTTAACCAGTTTCTGGGCTTATTAAATCGAACCCATGTTTATTTTGGGATTACAGCAGTTGCAGTGATTCTGATTCATGTTGCCATGATGGGGATACCCATGCAGATACTATTTTTTCCTGCACTGATTGCGCTGGTAGTTTGGCAAGGCTTGTTTGGCCTGTTTCTGACCTGGCGCTATACGCCTCAGCAAATCAGAAAATTTTCATACCTGGTTCATGCCCAGTTTTTGACTGGTATTATGATCGGTTTCTTTGCAATTTTCGGTCACATGCTTATTGAGACTTAAGCGATCAGGCATTAATTAATTAGATATTGGCCTCGGTCTAATAATATATCGGGTATGCTTTTATTAGTATGACTGATTCTACCCTACGTCATTCCGGTGCTACGTAGCAGAATCCGGAATCCAGATAAAATAATTACTATCTGAAAGGCGAACAAATTAATCGAAGTAGCCACCCCGAATAGCCTCATTCCACATAGCGATCACCGCAGGAGCAATGCCGTGAGGGATGACATCATCTTTGAAATTCCAGGAATGTACCCCAGCACCAAACAAGATAGCGTGTGTCTTGGGAGGGGGGGTCATGGCTTCGTACATTTTTTTACCATACTCGGTATAGCGTTCGTAGGTTACGGTCTTGTCGCCGATACCATTGATATGTAATACCGGAGGAACGGGTTTAATACCGGGGCCTCTGAGTTCTCGAGTGTAACCCACGTAGCGTTCCACCAATGATTGAGTTTCTTCATCTTCCAGGCCCATTCGTGATGCCGCAGCTCGGGCACCATCGGCCAGAGAAGCTACGGCATTTTTATGTATGAAATCTTCTGCCTTGAAGTTGGGTTGTTTCTTGGCCTGGTCCCAGGCCTCAAACACCATTTCCATCTTCTGCGGCAGGCTATAGTCCTTATCTGTCCACCCTTCGTCGGCGTAACGGGCAGTGTCGCGCCAGGTCCTTAAGCGTAAATAATTAAACGGGTATTCAAAGGCACTACCAGCGGCGTTGTTAATGTAACCGAACATTGCGGTACCGTAACCAACGATTCCCTTTAAGTTATCGACACGTTGACTAATGTAATGAATAAATGGACCTCCGGTGGAATGACCATGGGCATAAACATTATAACTGCTTGCTGGAAAATGACGGGAAATGGCGGTCTTCATGCCTTCTTCAAAGGCTGCAGGCCATCCACCCATGCGATTGTAAAATGTCGTTCCTTCTTTTGCCTTGAGAAAGATACTGGTACCGTACCTGGCGGGGACACCGGTTGATTCATCCCCCTTGTCCATTACAACCTCGTATTGATCTGCAGTGATGACTTCACCTTTCAACCACATCGGTGTGCGATGATTTCCATCATCATTAAAGGTATCACGTGGCCAGTTTCGGGAAGGATCATCCAGATTAAGTCTTCCGGGGAAGGTCATGCTCACAACCTTGTATCCAAAACGTTCCGATGCGAGACGCGCCACCTGGTCTAGTGAGCGCCAGTCACCGGTCCCGCCATGAATAAGAAAAATGCCACGTTTCTTGCCGTCGGGTCCCACAGGGATACGAGTTTGATCATTAGGTTCATAGATACGTACTCCAATGTCCCAATCCATGCCAACGGCTTTAATGCGGAAGATATCTTCAGATTCAGTAATGGGAAACGCAGGGCTTGCCATGACCTTATCTGTGGTTCTTTGAATCTCTTCCAGGGATACCTTGTCTGGCGGATCCCAGGCCATTGCAGCTTGTGAGTTAATAAGAAATATTATCTGTGACAAGTAGATTAGTTTTTTTAATGGCATAATTCTATCCCATGGTGTTGGTGAGTTTATTATAGGGGAGAGGGTGTTTTTTTTGAACTCTATAACGTGCAGGGGATATTTGCCATCGTCATTTCGCAAATTGCGAAGCAAATACCACCCTGTTAGCAAAGAAAGTTAATAGATTCTGGAGGAGGGGGGGATTCTTGGGTATAGTAAATGTGTTATTAATTTATATTTAATGAAATTGTATCTATAGGTAATGGCCGTACCCTCCGGGGATGGAAAGACCGATAGCTTATGGTTGATAGTGAACTTTAAGTGAGAGATAGGAACTAAAGCGTAAAAAGTGAGATGCAGTAAAGATTAATTATTAACTACACATAATATAACGGGACTGGTAATTACAAATTAATAGAGAGGGGAACAATGCAAAACCGTAGAACATTCTTGAGAAACCTGGCATATCTTGGTACTGGTTCATTAGTTGTGACACAAATTCCATCATCGTTGGCGCAAAGTACACGACGTGAGGTCTATATCGGCGGTAAACGCGTCAAAGTGGTGGACATACACGCCCATTGTGGCTTTCGTGCTACGGACGAGGTCGTTAAGGGTACGCCGCTAGAGCGTTTGGAAAGTGATAACCGCATATTCGGACCGCAGTGGATAGATTGGCTCGATGAGCGTGGTATAGATGTACAGGCGATCAGTGTAAATCGTTATTGGTGGTATGAGGCCGATGAGGCCCTTGCCGCACAAATCACCCGGGTCCAGGACCAGGGTATTGCCGAATGGTGTAACCGGCACCCAGACCGGTTTGTAGGATTGAGTTCGGTCTCCATTCAACACCCGGAACTGGCTGCAAGGCAGCTGGAGTATGCAGTGAAAGAGCTCGGATTGCGGGGAGCGTCAATTGGTGGACACGTCATGGGTGAGTCTCCATCCACCACACGGTTTGATCCCTTCTGGGCCAAGGTAGAAGAACTGGATGTGCCTGTATTTATGCACCCAGACAATGCCAGGCATATTGACACAGACGGTGTGCTCCAACGAGGCAACCTTGGAGGTCTTATAGGCAACCCGCTGGAAACCACAGAGTTCCTCACCCGCCTGATTTTCGACGGTACATTTGATCGTTTCCCCGGGATAAAAGTCTGTGGGGCACACGGCGGTGGTTACTTACCCTCCTATCTGGGCCGCACCGAGGTAACTTGCGAGAGAGAGAGTGGTTCGAACACAGTTTGCTCGAAGAAGATGCCAAGTGAATATCTCAAGACTCAGATCCTTGCCGACTCGATGGTTTTTTCTGATGAGGGCCTACGTCATCTTGTTGCAGAAATGGGCGCTAGCCAGGTGGTCTATGGTACGGATATTCCATTTCATTGGCCGGATACGCTTGATCTAATCCTGGATGCGACATTTCTGACGGATAAAGAGAAAGAAATGATCGTTGGAGGAAATCTGGTCAAACTTCTTCGAATCTAGCATAGATTATTCTATTAAATATAAGCATCAGCCGTTATTCCAAGGGGTGGTGCATGGACGCACCGCTTACAAACCTAAGGATGGAAAACAGCGTAGTGGCTATCTGGAATCCAGTGATAAAAAGTCTGCGGGTAGTCATTGAAATTCCTGGATGCGGGCATGCACTGTAGAAAAGTACGCCTGCATTACCATTACTCCCTCTATTGATGGCGGTTGCGCAAGTATGAGGAAAGCGTAGCAGCGTTGTTTACTTACTCTTCTACGATCTGATGCCTGACACGAATGGCACTCCTGGATGGTGGAATGTTTCTGCCCTTTGCCTCAAGGTGTGCGCGGGTAAACGCCGCACCAAATAACAGGATCAGGGAAGAATAATTTACCCATAAAAGCAATAACACCACGGAACCCGCTGCACCGAATGTGGACGCAGTGGCGGTATAGGCGAGATAAAGTGCAATCAGAAAGCGGCCCAGGGTAAACAGTAGCGCGGTAACCACTGCCCCCAGTGCAACGTCTCGCCACTTTAATCTCATATCAGGCAGTACACAAAAGATTGCTGCAAAGAGGGCTGATGTAATTAACAAGGATAGAACAAATTCCAGCCCACTGAAGACCAGGGTATACCAGGGCAACCAGCCGGCGACATGTCCCAGCATGGAACGCAATCCGACACTCAGGCTGAGAGATACCAGCATCACGAAACCAACGGTGATCACCAGTGTTAGCGAAGTCAGGCGTTGTTGAATAAATGCCTTGATACCATTACGTGATGGATGTGACCTGACATTCCATATAGCGTTGAGTGAATTTTGCATCTGTGCAAATACGGTGGTTGCACCGATTATCATAGCCAGCACACCGGCTATGGTGGCAAAAATTCCACCTTCACTCATTTGCGAACGTGCCACAGCAGATTGCACCGCTTCCGCTGCCTGTAAACCAATGGTTTCCTGTAGCTGCAGGACAACCTGGCCTTGTGCGGCTTCTTCGCCAAAGAACAGGCCGATGATACCGACGATCACGATCATCACCGGGGCAATGGAAAACAGGGTGAAAAATGCCAGGGAGCCTGCCATGGCAAAGGCATTATTTTCCAGCCAGATACCGGACGCGTTTTTCAGGACACCAAGCCAGAATTTTATTTTTTCGTTGATTAGTTGCATAAATTAACAGAGCTCGACTGGATATCTTGTTTAATTAGTGACCAGTATTCAGTGATCTGGATTGTACATGGAATCCTGGAAACGTGGCGTGTCTTTCCCAGTAATGGGTAAAGACTTGTTTTTTCACTGTGTGCCCATATTTAATAGTTACAATTGAAAGAATAAATTTTCAGGTGTCATTATGAATGAATCTCTACACATCGTTTGCCCACACTGTAATGCCGTAAACCGTATCCCTATGGAACGCATGCACGCAAAACCGAAATGCGGTAGCTGCCGCGAACAGATATTTACCGGGCAACCTGTAGCGATGGATGCGCTTAGTTTCGATAAGCATATTTTACGAAATGATATACCCGTGCTGGTGGATTTCTGGGCGGAGTGGTGTGGTCCCTGCAAGATGATGGCGCCGCAGTTTGCCAGCGCTGCAGCTGAACTGGAACCTAATGTCAGGTTAGCCAAAGTTGATACTGAGTCCGAACAGTCTCTTGGTGTGCGTTTTGGGATCAGAAGTATCCCTACACTGATGATGTTCAAGGGCGGTGATGAGGTGGCACGGCAGTCAGGCGCGATGAACGCAGCAGACATTGTCAGGTGGTCAAAAGGTGCAATTTAAGATGAGGTGATTAAATGGGGAAACCAACACAAGAGCAATTTAAAACAGCGATAGACCATGCAGCATTGTTAAGAGAGCAGGGTGAAGATATTTATTATATTTCCAAGACCTTACTTAACTTGAACTATAGAATGAAATTTTATGAAGATGTTTTACATAAAGCTGATCTTTATTTACATTCTGGTGAAGGCTCGGTAGAGCATGCTGAGCTTGTAAAAGCGATTGAGCGTGCTAGAAAGTCAGATCTTGGCCCAGGTGAAATAGACAAGGACTTCAATTTTTAAGAGCGATAAACCTGTGCGTAACTATTCCTGTTCGATGTATGCCTTCTGGTTTGGATGCACGGAGATAGGCGCGCCAGGTGGCTTGACGATGATCAAAAATGCATTTGAGATCCTTGGGCGCACACCCAGGTGAAAAAGGTCTTCCGCTTCTGCGTCATCAGTTGTTCCAAACGCAAAATCCGGGTTTTCTACCGTTATCTCGTGTGTTCCCCGTTGCAATAGAGAAGCCGGAACATTGGCTTCAAGTTGAGTTGCGCCTAAATATTCAGTTTCCAGCTTATATCCTCCAAAGTTAATCAATGAATAGGGTATAAATCCGCTACCACTTATGGTCAGTCGTGCGGAATCGGATTCCGTGGTCAGGGCCTCTGGTGATATCCAGGTGATACGTGGTGACGGGAAAAAATGACCACTGGTTTCAGGTTCAGGCTTGGGCAGTAGACTATTGAACTCGGGATGATATTTACCGTCAAGTACTTTTCCCTTAGAGATGACATGAGCGATGTTTCGAGTGTTGCGGATATTATTTAGTGGATTACCGTTTATGATTACCAGGTCTGCATACTGACCTTCTTCAACTGTTCCGATACTTTCTTCCATGTGCATCACTTCTGCAGAGATTATTGTGGCCGATTGCAGTGCCTGTAAGGGGCTTAAACCGCTATCGACCAGTATTTCCATTTCCTGATGTAATCCCAGACCAAAGGTGCAGGCTGCGGCACAGTCCGGACCTGCATAGATTTTGCCGCCACGTTCTGCATACATCCGGGTAATGCGTTGGGCATTTTCAAACTGACGGATGGCCCATCGTTGTTCTTCCTGATTAAGATCATTCCAATGCCAACTTCCTTGTTCCTGGTATTCTTTTAGAATATGTACTCTAAACTGTAACGGTATATACCGGAGTCGCCAGTCGTTTATAAGTAATTCAAAATCTTCGTAGTGAAATCCTTTCTCTTTGAAATAAGGCACAGAGCGGTAAATCATCAACGTGGGATTAAGATAGATATTATTTTCTATCAGTTGGTCGATCACGCTGGGGATCCTGTTCCAGTCTATTGATGCTACGATTCCAAGACCCAGGCTACCGGGACGCTGGTCAGAGAGTTCTCGGATTAACTGTGCGGTTTCAATGTCCTGTGCATTCCGGGCAATCGCGTACAAATGTTCAATACCGGTACCGCCCGTGGCTATAGTTGTTTCGGCGTCCAGATAATGTCCAATGACGGGGATATTCGCGCGTTCGGCCATCTCGGTAATGGTACCAAGGACATCGGGGGTTAGTTTTTCATATATCTTCACTGCGGATATACCTTGAGCGAGGTATTCCGTCATCGCCTTACGAGCTTCACCTACAGAATCAACGAAGTGCTTGTGTCCCCGTTGTAATAGCAATGGACTACCTTCGGGAGGCGAGGCATCAAAATGCGGTGTTGAGTAATAAAGGCGAGGACCTGGGATCCAGCCATCGCGGATAGCTTCTGATGTTGCCTTTATCCATTCAAAATCATTGCCAAGGTCCAGTACAGTTGTTACGCCATGATTAAGAAAAAGCTCGGGTGCAAAATCTTCATAATGGACGTGGGCATCAATGAGGCCGGGCAGGATGTACTGACCTGTTACGTCCAGTAATTGATCATTATTGCTGATTTCGACAGGCTCCTTAGATATTGCTGTGATTCTATCGTTTTCCATGACGATCGCCGTGTTGGGTAATAGCGCTCCAGACCTGACATCAATGATGGTCCCACCTTGAATAATTAGACGGCCGTCTGAATTTTCTGCTTTCTGAGGTGATTGCGCCAGAATCAGATTACTGCCGAGCGAAATAAATATGGCAGCGACGATTAATGCATTAAATCGTATAAAATGTCTCATGCTTACCTCTCAAGATAGCTATCATGAATACTCAAATTTTGATTTAAAAAAGGACGATATCATACGAAGTACAGCAATAAAAAAATAATATGCTATTTCATATAAAGATAATAAAAATCAGTGCTTGGGAAGTGGGCATTAATACCTGTGTTTACAATGAATAGAAATTAGTTAGCCAGCTTACAATCTGCGGGATGAATAATCATTGTGGTAAATTCTTGTTGTTTTTCATCAGAATAGACATAGCGGATGCTGACACCTTTGCTGATGAACTTCTGGTGTCGCTCTGAAGTGCATATATCATTAATCAAATTAGGTCGCATGAATTCGTGAAAGGCATCAATATCCACATCATCAATAGAATAGTTTAATACAGATACAAAATAGGAAAATTCCATATCCTTATAGGCAGTATCTAATAACAACATATCCTGGTTTACCATGTCTGGCAGATTTACATTCATCCTGTCTGAGGTATTGATTAGCAGAGTATGTATATCCTCAGAAGGATTGTCCTGGCCGCATCCATGAAGAAAGAGTAAACAAAGTACAATTGTGTGAATGTGTTTTAATAATAAGAAGAGATTGTTAGTCATGTTTAGTATGCTTGCATTTGTTTTAATTCTTGTAGTGTGATTTCACGTTCCAGACGACGCCATTCATTTGCAAATAGTTGTTCTTGTTTTGAACCTTTGCCATAAAGTGGCAGATAAGCCAAACAAAGTGCGATCATTTTTGCATATTGCACAAGGATGTCCTGTTTTTTTTGAATTTCATTATCATCCAGGGCAATGCCAGGATTACTGGCGATGACATAAAGCTGGATTTCTTCTTTTACACTACCAATGTCATAGTTTATAGCGCCATTGGAGTAGGTGGTCTTCACCTGGGAAAGTCTGTTAATCGGGATGCCAGTTTGTTTGATATTCTCAAGAGCATTATTTAGCGTTGCTCTGATGAATGTGGTCTTTTCACTATTCATGGTATTCATGGACAGATATTCGTAGCGGGTATAATTTCTTCCTTGCTGATTTTACGCAATATAACCTTGATTAATTTCATCGATATTGATTGTGCCGGCCTGCTTCATAGTAATTTCCAATTCACGTTTGAGGATGTCCAGCACGGTCTCTACACCTTCTTGTCCAAAACTGCCCAGGCCCCATAAATAAGGTCGGCCTATGGCTATGGCATCGGCTCCCAGGACCAATGCCTTGAAGATATCTGTGCCTCGACGAAATCCACTATCGATAATGACGGGGACTCGGCCATTAATGGCATCGACGACTTCTGGTAGGGATTCTATGGTGCTACGCCCGCTATCTTCTGCACGACCACCGTGGTTAGACACTATCACCCCATCAACACCATGTTCTATTGCCAGTTCTGCGTCCCTTGCAGTTACTATCCCTTTTATGACGATTTTCATGTCGGTAATGTCTCGTATGCGATCGACATAGTCCCAGTCCAGAAATGACCGATCAGAAAAGGTCCTGACCAATCCCGTATACATGGGTTTGGGCGGTATGACACCGGAATCTGGTGCATGACAACCCTGGCAACTGGGATTATCTGCACGGTGGTGACGCATATCAGCTTCACGATTACTAATGGGCAGGTCCACAGTTATGGCCATCACGGGGCAACCGGCTGCTTCCACACGTTTTACGATTCCTCTTGTGGTTTCCCATTCCTCATCCACGTATAGCTGGTACCACACGGGCTGTCCCCTGGCGGCATTGACGTCTTCTACAGCAAGGGATGTGACTGTGGAAAGTATCATTTCTGTCTCACGGCTTTGTGCAGCACGCGCAACAGGGATTTCAGCTTCAGCATGAAATGCCCTTTGATGTCCGCAGGGTGCAATGATGATTGGTGTTGGGTAGTGTCGTCCAAAGAGTTCAATTGAGGTATCAAGCAAACGGGTATTAATTAATCTTCGCATGCGTAATTGATATTTTTTGAAACCTTCACGGTTGGCACGTAAGGTGCCGCCACCATCAGTTCCCATAGACATATAGGTGTAATGTCCTGGCATATATGATTGTTTAGCTGCTTCATGGAAATCAAATACATTAATGGCATCTTGTGCACGAGTAATTAGCTGGGGTGCGTACGGGTCAAAGATATCAAATGCAGGTTGCCCCATTATTTTATTGGCGCCGAGTATGGCGGGGCTTGCCGCAAGGTATCTAAGAAAAGCTCGCCGGTTTGTGAGTTGAAAAGATTTGCTCATAAGATTTCTTACTCTGATTGATCACAAGGAAAGTTATCCTGTAAGGCCAGTTGAATGAGTTTAAATGCAGAAAGGTGGACTTGTTCAGGATTGGCGACTATATATCGGTGGACGGGGTTTACCATTTGACCCACAGTTACATTCAGGGGCGCACACCAAAGGGGAGTTTGATTAGCTGTGAGTAATTCATCGTGGGCATCACCAACACCCATGACATAACCTGCACAAATCGTTGCAGCATCAATTTCTTGCTCACTGGCTTGACGCTTTCTTGCCAGGACATATGCCCCACAGTCACGAAGCAAGGCAAAACCGCTATAAAAACTATGTACCTGGTTTGATTGCCCAAAAGAATTAACACTGCTTAAGCTAAGCGCCAGTAATAATACGAATTTATTCATGTCTTTCCCCTACATGATATATTTATGATAATTTAACCTTTTCTACTTAAAAGTACCAATGGAGGCGTGATGACCAACCCTTTTTCCGACCAGGCTAAATTTATGGCTGCCTGCGATCAAACTATCGGTGATTCTATTAATGAAGAACAATATGCGATGTATCGAGATTTAATTGCTGAGGAAGTAGATGAATTGCATGAGGCTATTGAAAATAAAGACAGGGTAGAGCAACTCGATGCGTTAATCGATATTATGGTAGTGACTATCGGTGCATTACATTCCATGGGCGCTGATGCAGAAGGCGCCTGGAAGGAAGTCCTGCGTACTAACCTTGCCAAGATTGATGATGAAACGGGTAAGGTGATTAAACGTGAGGACGGTAAGGTCCTGAAACCAGAAGGTTGGCAACCACCGCAACTGGCAGATTTTTTGAAGGGATATTAATAAAGATTGTGAGGTGTGAGGGATGAGGTGTCTAAAGTTCATCATTATTAGATATGAAAGCAACTCGAAATCCTACTGATAAATATAGTCACAAGTTACACCAGCTCTCGTCATGCCGGCTCTAGACCGGGATGATGAGGAAAATATGTCTACCGTCTTACCCTAACGATTGCTTTTAAATCTTCCCTTACGCGATCAGCCAGGCTGGCACTTTCCAGTTCTTGCCATAAAAGATCAATAGTTTTTGCATCGACATAACCTGGTTGTGCAATGCTAAGTTTTTGATCCAGTCGAAAACGATTTACTGCACTAATGATCTCTTCATCATAAATAATCATAGTAGGATCTGTGATTATAACTGAGCCTTCTGGTCGGTAGTACCCCAAGGCATTTAAAATGACTTTCAGCTGTAAAATATCATTACCTTTATATTGACGGATTTCACGAAACCCCAATGTTTGAGAAATTGTGTCATAGATACGCCGTAGTTCCTGGACGGGGTGTTCATTTTCACATACGCTAATGTCCACCGTGATCTGGTCAGGGCGAAAACTCATGCCGACTCTGGGGTCAGCAACCAAAACAGCCGCCGACTGATTGGTCCCATGTCGAAAATCTCCCCCCAGTTGTTGACCAGCGTAGATGGCTTCAATTAAGCGGTCAGCCAAATGACGGTTTTGACCCTCACTCTTTTCAAAGGCCTCTGCCACGGCGTCCACGACTTCGGTGGTAAATAGCGCATTTCCCTGTGTGGCATAATTTTTCCCGCTACGCATGGCGACATAATCACCTTGTTCTACAGCGCGGTATTGTTGTCTCCCTGTCCACTGAGCCGTTTGACCATTCATATCTATAACACCGGCCTGACGGTGCTCACTACCCTCATCGGCGGCGACGACCTGGTCCATGGCGGATTGTGGGTCTATCCCATTTTCCAGGAGATTGAGTAGATCATGACCATATTCCAATCGCGTTCTGCCTTGTGTGGCAACGGCCCCCACGCCAGCGCGAACCCAGGTGACTGCATTTCCAACGCAAGGGACGCGTGTCGTTACAGCGACGCCGGTTTCTCCTGTTTGTGGATCCAGAGCGACGATAGAAAAGGTATGAAACTCGGGTCCATCTCCCCAAGCCACTGGTTGTTGGGCCCATGCGGGATGCAGTAATAAAACGCTATATGTTGCAAATGTAATTTGGAGAATGAGTTTGTGAATGCCAGTTTTAATTAGCCGTGAATGCGCCATACCTACCTCCTGAATTTCTTAAGGATAGGTTAACAAGATCTTGAGACATTATATAGGCTGATTCTGCGTCTTTGTGGGGAAATAAATGACAACCGTATATCAAATGATGCCACAAACGAGTAGATAAGCTGGCTCAGATATTCAGGCGTTTGTGTTTCCGTGCGTAATTACTATGAAGTAAGCGTTAAATATCGGTATGATTAGTAAAAATAATACGGTAAATCCAGGGGGAGTTATGCGCTTATCAATTTTTATCAAATACCCGTTGTCTATAGCAATTCTACTAAATTCATTATTGGTTTTTTCTCAGGAAGCCATGATAAATGCACCACTGCGTCTAGTGAACTATGTCGATACTATCGTTATCAACGGCAATATCGTTAGTATGGACAACCACGAAATTCTCTCAGCGGATCCCGGAACAATTACTCAGGCCATGGCCATCCGCGATGGCAAGATATTTGCGCTGGGATCAAATGATGAAATGCTCTCATTGGCAGGTCCAGGGACTCGGGTCATGGATGTTCAGGGCAAAACGGTAGTCCCAGGCTTTGTTGACACCCATGTTCATCCCGAAAGCACCATTGCGAGATCCGGTGATGATGATGAAAGAGCGGTATATCAATGGGCACCTGGTATCCATACTGCTGTTTTGTTACAAGCAACTTCTGAGGCAACCCTGGATGCCATCCGAGATGTCGTGGACAAAACCAAACCAAACAATGGAGAGTGGGTGCATATCCTACTGGTGCCTAATGAAGAGACGGATTATCCAGACATTGGCGCATTGACCGTGGGGATCTACAACAACTTTCTTACTATGGAAGATTTTTCAAATGTGCTTCCAAATAACCCGGCAACCTTAGGCATAGGGGCTGGTCCCAGTGCGGTACAACAGCCAGGTGTCGCCGTCAGGGTTACCGTTGCTGCTGATGGAAAGAGCCAGGTGCAGGCCATTTCAATTCCAGGGAATGCGGCACGAAAAACACAGTTGGGTGAAAGTATAGCTCAAGGTGAGAATCCCTTTTTGGATCTGTTCAGTGAAAACGCCCATCATGAGGCCGAGGAAGATTATCAATTTCACCTTGCAGAAGGGTGTGCCTGGGTGGAGCGTTATCCACACCATTTACAACACTGCAGTCATCGCATGATTTTGTTGAATAAACTGGCATTGGCAAAGACTCTTGAAATTTGGCCCGGTTATATCACCGCGGCTAATGATGTGATGTCACTCACGGAAAATTCCGGCGACCGCGGATTTGTAGGCGGTATTTTTCAGGATTCAGGTGCCTGGGAGAAGACTGTATTTCCGCCCAGGGAACCCCGTGAGTTATTTAATTCATTGATTAAAGGTGCCATGGAAAAATATGCTGTTGGTGGCACCACCATGATTGCGTCCAGTATTGAAGATGGCAGAACATTGACGGCATTTTATGATCTGTTACGAAAAGAAAAACGCCTGCCGGTAAGGTTTGGCTACGGCTATGAAATGTTACGTAGTCCGGTTCTATATCCCACACAAAATTTATTAGTCAGAAACCTGGGGGCGCATCAGAGCTCACCAGAAGTGAATCCCTGGTTTTGGCCTATGGGGATTACCGACGGTGGTGCGGGGGATAACCGTGAGGTAGCCTGTTTCGGTGATGATCTGCCTGGACCTGAAATGTTAAAGCAACGAGAATTTTGCTGGGATAGCGAGGCTTATCGTTTGCAAGACACCCTGATCCCCGCAGTGGAATCTGGCTGGCGGGTATTTAGTGTGCATTCATTTGGGAGTGATGCCTTCAGGAAACACGTTGATTGGATTGAACAGGCCAGGGTAGCAGCCCGCATGTCTATGGATGATATCCGCGCACTACGGATCGGATTTGCCCATGGTGGTTCGGTAGGGAAGGTCCCTGATGTGATGGAGTTGATGGTTGATTATAATCTTTATGTGCCATTAAAACCGGAGGACATTCGAGTATCTGTTAATCAGGTTAAACGCTATGGTCCGGAAGGTTTGCAGTTTCTTGCACCTACCAAGACCTTGCTGGAAGCAGGTGTAAAAGTGGTTGGCGAAGCGGACCATCCAGTACCGAGCCCATCTGATTATTTCCATGATTTTGATCTCTTTATTAACCGAAAAATTGCAACGGATGATCAGTTGCCAGGTTCAGGTGGCATAGTCATGCCAGAAGAAGCTGTCAGCCGGGCGACTGCCATGCGACTATTTACCAGTCGTGCAGCCGAATGGTTAATGGCTGAATCCATAGTCGGATCATTAGAGCCTGGAAAGTTGGCAGATTTTGTTGTGATGGATGAAAATTTCTTCGAAGTGCCTAGAGACAGGATCGTGGATAACAAGGTGATCCTCACCGTGGTTGGGGATGAGATCATTTACCAGGATTCAGACTGGGCACCGACTATTACTACACGTTAGTAGAACCGATTCTAACAATCATAGTGTATTGCACTACCTGGAAAACTCCAGGTAGTGTTGGTGCATATCCAGTGGATTGATTATGAACGTCAGCTTGTTGCGATTTTTATACTTCTACCTGGTCCTTGCCTGTGCGGGTGCTTATGCGCAAGAGGCGCCATCCAGTAACAATATCCTTCTGGTTGCCGATAAGGTGGAAGATGCCGTCTATTTTGTCAATGCTGACACTCTGGAAGTCGAATCGAAGGTGGAGGTAGGACGAGGTCCTCATGAAATTACCGTCTTACCACAACTTAACCGAGCTTACGTCACAAATTATGAAGGTAGTCCGTCTGTTTCCATCATCGATACCAATTCTCGTCGTGAAATCTATCGTTCAAATTTAAGACGTCTTGACCGGCCCCATGGCATTGTCCCCAGTCATGATGGTAAGTGGTTATATATCACGGTGGAGGCCAATCTTGCGGTGTTACAAATGGACCCTCGCAATGGGGAACCCTTGCAAACGATTGAAACTGGCCAGCGCTTTACCCACATGGTAGTTGCTTCCCCCGATGGGAAACGGCTATACACATCTAACCTTGGTAGCGGCAATATTTCGGTCATCGATCTGACTTCAAATCAGCTTATCCAGCATATTGAAACCGGTAATGGTACCGAGGGTATTGCACTAACCCCAGACGGTACTGAACTATGGATTACCAACCGGGCATCTGACACAGTATCGATACTCAATACTGAATCCCTTGAAGTGTTTGAAACATTCACTGTGGAAGGATTCCCTATCCGGGTTGAAATATCTCCCGATGGGCGAATGGCTGTGGTCAGTAGCGCAGAGGCAGGAGAGGTGACTATTATTGATGTTTCTACCAAACGCACTTTGGCGAGGGTTGGGGTGGGGGAGTTTCCCGTGGGGGTGGAGATATCATCTGACAGCCAGCGAGCGTTTATTGGAAATTCCAGGTCAGGATCCATTAGCGTGATTGATTTGCGTAGCTACCAGGTTACCAATCTCGTCAAATTAGGCCGGGGCCCAGATGGAATGGCATACCTGGCAATCAAAAGATAGCCTGGCAATACGATAAATAAGTTCTTGCAAATCAAAGAGATAGTTTGACTGGATCAATTTAACTAAAATGTAGATAATTCGTCAATGCTTAGAAACTATAAATTACTCATCGCAATAATGGGCATTTTAGGATTGTCAGCTCAGGTCCATGCAGACATAGATTCGCGTGCTAGTAAAATTGTTCAAACATATTGTGTTACCTGCCATAACGAAAATCTTAAGACAGCTAATTTATTATTAGACCAGGCGATTTCAGGGACAATAAAAGATCAGCCTGCTACGTGGGAAAAAGTTGTTAGACGATTGAGAGCGAGATCTATGCCTCCTGTTGGGATGCCCAGACCTGAGGAGAATGAATACAAATTTTTAGTCGATCATCTTGAAAACGGTTTGGATCTGCATGCTGCCGCTAATCCGAACCCTGGTCGTTCCGTTCCTCACCGCTTAAACCGGGCGGAATATGCCAATGCGGTAAGAGATGTACTCAATCTGGAAGTGAATATTGAAGAACTTTTACCGTCGGATCCAGCCTCGGGTCATGGTTTTGACAACATAGCGGATGTCTTAACTCTTTCACCTTTATTAATGGAACGATATATCACGGCTGCCAAAACCATCAGTCGACTGGCCGTGGGTAATCCCAAGCAGCCTACCGAAGTGAAAACCTATCTATTACCAGACAACATGGATCAGGAAGATCGGGTGGATGATAGCCTTCCATTTGCATCGCGTGGAGGAACGGCGTTTCAACATTACTTTCCCGTGGATGGTGAGTATGTGATACGTGCGACATTACACAGTGTTCCGGTTGGGATATATGCAGGCAAAGTAGATGGCTTTTCCAAATCACAGCAACTTGAAATCAGGTTGGATAACGCTTTATTGGATAGGTTTAAAGTCGGTGGTGATGAGCAGTCCGCAGTGACACTGGAAACACGGGTAAACATTAAGGCCGGAATGAGAAATGTCGGTGTAAGCTTTCTTAAAGATACCACGAAGGCTGAAGTCATTAGAAAGTACCGGGTTGATGGTGAGTTTGGTGGCGCGAAAGTTAAATTAGTAGAAGTTGATGGGCCGTATGATTTTTCCGGTGTAGGTGACACGCCAAGTCGCAAGAAAATATTTAGCTGTAAGCCAGATTCTGTCAGTGAAGAATTAAATTGTGCGAATCAGATTATTACCGATCTTGCTACACTGGCCTATAGACGATTGGTGAAGGATGAAGATGTACAACGGCTAACTACGTTATTTAAAGCAGGAAGAGAACAGGGTGATTTTGATTCAGCAATTTCACTCGTCATTCAAGGGATATTGATCAGTCCAGATTTTCTTTTTCGCGTTGAAAATGACCCCGAAGGTATAGAGTCTGGCATTGCATATACCATTGATGATCTTGAATTTGCTTCCCGGCTATCTTTTTTCTTATGGAGTAGTATTCCGGACAAAGAATTGATTGATCTGGCGCTTGAAGGAAAATTACGTGATCAATCTGTGCTGGATAAACAACTGCAGCGCATGCTCAAGGATCCTAAATCGCTGGCGGTAATTCAGAATTTTGCTTCACAATGGTTACATGTGAGGAATCTGGATCTACTTTCTCCACCAGACCCAGCGGTATTTCCTGAATATAATCACAATTTAAAATCAGCTTTTAAAAAAGAGATCGAATTATTATTCACTCATGTCATCGAAGAAGACAAGAGCATACTGGATTTCTTGGAATCTGATTATAGCTTTGTAAATGAGCAATTGGCCCGCCATTATGGGATACCAGATGTTCACGGAAACCATTTCAGAAAAGTTTCACTAACAGATGAGTCACGTTGGGGTTTGTTGGGTAAAGGTGCGGTACTTACGGTGACATCATATGCAACAAGAACATCTCCAACCCTTAGAGGCAAGTGGGTATTGGATAACATCCTGGGCACACCGCCACCGCCACCGCCACCGGATATTCCTTCATTAAAAGAAGACCCACAGTCCATGAAGATGTCCATGCGTGAACGAATGGCCCAACATCGTAATAACCCCGTATGTGCCAGTTGCCATTCCTTAATGGATCCATTGGGACTGGCGTTGGAGAATTTTGATGCTATAGGGACATACCGCGAGGTCAACCTGGATAAATCACCTATAGATGCCTCAGGTGTCTTACCAAATGGCATTGAATTCACTGGACCTTCACAATTACGCGAAGCATTATGGTCAGGTCGTGAACAGTTTATAGGAACATTTGTTGAACGAATATTGATATATGCTCTGGGTAGAGGTTTGGAATATTATGATATGCGTGCAGTCAGAAAGATTATACGTGAATCAGCAGAACAGGATTACCGCTGGTCAGCCGTTATTATGCAAGTTGTTCAGAGTCAACCCTTTCAAATGAGGAGGTCTGCAGGACCATGATGATATTTAAAAAACATATTTCCCGACGTGCAGTATTGCGTGGAATGGGTGCATCCATGGCATTACCCATGCTGGATGCAATGGTCCCGGCTTTTGCCGAAATTTCTCCAGGGATGACACCGACACGGGTTGGATTTGTCTATTTCCCCAATGGCGCAATTCCCAAAAAATGGAAGCCACAAACCTTAGGTGAAGATTTTGAACTGACTCAGATTCTTAAGCCCCTGGCACCATTTAAAGAATCCATGACGGTGATCAGTGGTTTGGACAACTGGAGAGCTAAAGGTGTAAAGGGTGAAGCGGGAGGTGAACATCCCCGAGCATCCGCTGCGTTTCTTACTTGTGTGCACCCCTATGTGAGAACAGCTGAAGGTCTTGAAAACCGAAAAGTAGGTATCTCCGTTGATCAGATTCTTGCGCGACATTATGGTAAGGAGACTCAACTTGCTTCACTGGAGCTAGGTCTTGAATCTGATGCCGTGGTGGGATCATGTGATGGTGACAGTTGTTCCTATAACAGTACGATTAGCTGGCGTGATGAAACAACGCCTATGCCAATACAAAACCAGCCACGTGCCGTGTTTGAGCGCCTATTTGGTGATAGTGATAGTACCAGCCAGTCTGATAGATTGGCCAGATTGCAAGAACGTAAAAGTCTTCTGGATTTTGTAGGAGATGCGGCAACGGGCATTATGAAGGAATTGGGTGCTAGCGATAGACAAAAAATTGAACAATATATGGATGCAACCCGTGATGTGGAAAGAAGAATACAAATGGCAGAAGCGCAATCAATGCGCGAATTACCTGATATTGATAAACCAGCGGGGATTCCCCAAAGTTTCGATGACCATGCAAAGTTAATGTTTGATCTAATGGTACTGGCATATCAAACAGACCTGACAAGAGTTGGGACTTATATGATGGGAAGAGA
The DNA here is from genome assembly GCA_943788815.1 of uncultured Gammaproteobacteria bacterium. Classification (GTDB taxonomy): domain Bacteria; phylum Pseudomonadota; class Gammaproteobacteria; order Eutrophobiales; family Eutrophobiaceae; genus Eutrophobius. Next base: position 367,432 of record CALSRS010000001.1, on the reverse strand, counting down.
AATGAGCACCATGGCCTATCCGGAAATTGGTGTGCCTGATCCATATCATCCTCTCACACATCACCAGGGTGATGTAGAGAAGATTGAAAAAGCAGGAATGATAAATGTCTATCACACCAGTCTGTTTAACTACTTTCTGGAACGCTTACAGGATACTCCTGATGGTGATGGCTCCTTACTGGATCATAGTTTACTTACTTATGGTGGTGGTCTAGGTGACGCCAATATGCATGAACCCCTGGACCTGCCTATTGTTCTAATCAGCAGAGACTCGCGCATTCCAGGCAACAGGCATATTCAGTTTCCTAAAAAGACACCACTGGCCAATCTGTATCTAAGAATGATGGATGTTTTAAACATACCGAATGATACCTTTGGCGATAGCAACGGACACCTGGACCTTTTGGGATAAGCATTATTATTTTTACTGTAGATTTGATTGGGGAATTCAAATGAGAAATTATCTGGCCGGTATTTTAATACTGTTAATTTATGTCTCTGCAGTAAATGGAGATGATTTAAGATTAATTGATGCCGTTAAAAATAACGATGAAGACAAAGTCCAGCAGTTACTAAAAGACGATATCAATGTAAATCAGCAATCTCCAGATGGGACCACCGCATTACATTGGGCAGTGCACAGAGATAGTACGGAAATTGTAGAATTATTAATTAATAATGGTGCAGATGTAAATTTGATCGATGAAAGTGGCGCGACAGCGCTATGGGTTGCAGTTAAAAATGGTAATACAGTTAAAGCCAAAATGTTATTGGCGGCAGGAACAGACCCAAACACACCTATCAATAGTGGTGAGACACCTTTGATGACAGCTTCTGATATTGGCAATATTGATATCGTGGAAGCATTACTCGCATCAAATGCCAATGTTCACGCGAAAGAATCTGAAGCAGGACAGACCGCATTAATGTGGGCCGTTGCCGAAGGTCATGAAGATATTGCAGAAGCCTTGATTGAAAGTGGTGCGAGTGTGCATGAAAAAACCCATTCGGGCTTGTCTCCATTGCATTTTGCCAGCCTCAACGGCAGCTTGGCGGCAACCAAAAAACTGGTTTCCATGGATGCTGAAATCAATGCCATGTCCAAAGATGAAATGTCGCCATTATTACTGGCTACCGCCGGAGGACATGATGAATTAAGCCGATTCTTACTTGCTCAGGGGGCGAATCCTCAGGAGCGGGACTATAGGGGATATACACCTTTACATTATGCCGCCATGCGTAGAAGCATGATTGAATCTGTTAAAAGCCTGCTGGATAAGGGTGCAGACCCCAATGCAGTGATATTAAATGCAAAATCTGATCATGAATATCATGCTGTTCCTGATCTACCGTTTTTAAAATCCCCAACACGTATCGTCGAGACTGGGATAAGGGGAGATACTATGCCAGCAGGTGTGACACCTGTTTACATGGCAGCAAAAAACAGAAATGCTCCGGCACTTAAATTATTGGTGGAACGTGGTGGTGATATTCACCGACCAAGTGGAGAGTCTGTCTATTATCTAGGCGGTAGTGGTAGACGAGTGAATTACATTGCAGGAACTACCCCGCTAATGGCTGCTGCCGGTATGGACCGTGTAACGGACAACTGGATATCTCTTTCCAAGGAATTTCAGGATGAGGCCCTGGAAACCGTCAAAGTTGCTATAGAACTAGGGGCAGATATCAATGCGACCAATGAATATGGCATGACTGCATTGCATGCATCCTGTTTTATTAATGCCGACAACATTATTGAATATTTAGTAGAAAATGGTGCTGATATCAATGCTAAGGATAACTTTGGTCAGAATCCTGTCAGTATTTCCAGACATATCATTGTTGCCGGTTTAGGGAGTTATTTTGACACTCGGCCCAGACGTTCCAGTCCTAGTACATTCAAACTATTAATGGATCTTGGGGCTATACCTTTGGAAGAATCCGGAGTGGTTGTAAGAGATTATACCTATTAACTCTTAAGCTAATTCTCGTTTAAGGAACTCAAAACTTTTATCGTAGGAAAGATCTGAAGCGGCCTTGCGTTCAGCTGGCAGGTCTGCATCTGGTGCCACCTGGGCAAAGCTGTGACCCATGTTCTCATACCATAGACACTCATATTCTTTATCCATTGTATCCAGTGCTTGAGTAAAGGCATCGACTTCATCTTTTGGGGTTGAATGGTCATCGGTCCCATAGTGACATTGGAGTTTGCAATGTATATTTTCGAGTTCCCTTACATCGGGAAACAGGCTTTGATGATAGATAACGCCTGCGGAGAATTGATCACTGCGTGCGGCACCAAGTAAGGCTAATCCCCCGCCAAGGCAAAATCCCATAATACCAATCTTAGCCTTTTCACCAACCCAGGGGAGGGTGCGTAAGAAGGCAGCCCCACCGATAATACGTCGTGTAACGTCATTTACATCCAGTGAGTTTTTTGCTTTTAGCCGATCTGCACGACCCGGTGGCATATCTGCACCCATGATATCCGGTGACAAGGAAACAAAACCGGCCCGGGCATAACGTCGGGTTATTTCTCGCTGGGTCATGGTGAGTCCGCCCATGCCAGAGAGTAAAATCATGCCGGGTAAATTTTCACCGTCGGCAGGACGTGCCAGAAATGCATCCGTGTAATCGCCATCGGTTTCATAGCCAGCGTGTAATGAATATATTATTTTGCCGTTTTGATCTTCTTTAGTTTCTTTACGGGTAGTCATTTATTATTCCTTTTGGACAGGATTAACAAGATTTACAGGATGTGAAAAAATAGTTCAACAACAATCCTGGATTTAAATGCATTTCTCATATTATTAATAATAAATATTTTATGGGGTCTATGTAAAATATATTTATATAATGGGGCACACAAATTTCATAATGTAATAGGTAATATCATATTAATCTTGTTAATCCTGTCTATTATTATTATTATTTTTAACTTTTTACTGGATATAATTTTATCGTTCATTTGTTTCAGGGTTGTAATGTGTCTTTTTGCTTGCGCCAGAGTTAAACACCCATGCTGGCATTTGTGTTGCGCTGATCAATGAGGTTATAAATGCGGCGCCGTAGGGAATGCTTTGTATAGTCAGTAAACTTAACCACAAAGTAAAATCCGGGCTGTTAGTCCTTGGGAGCGACATTAAAGAAAAAATCGCAATTATAAATGTAATGAAAAACAAAAGCTCCTCAGATGAGGATTTTACAGCTGTCGAAATTGCGTGAGGTTTGGCCAGTTTGGGCGTCCGAATAAATGGCTGATTGTTGGTGAATATCCCATATATCATCGCCTTGCCTATGGTATAGGACAGTGACAGGCTGGCAATTGCTGCGGCAATGGTTAGTCCCGTTGATACCTTTAATTTATATCGGTAAAGGTGAAATAATTTTAAAAGGTTAAAACCAAAAAACAGGACAGGGAATATAGAGAATGCTTCGTGAGGTACTTCAAACGTTTGGGGTGCATACATCATGCCTACCGACCAGGCAATGGCCACTATACTAAATACCAGGTTAATGCTTTGTGCAAACCAGGGTAACCATCCCGCGATAAAATGATAGCGTTGGCCAAGAGTTAATCGACTATTACCAGGGACTAGCAATGGTTTAATATGATTTTTGATAATTTGAACTGCTCCATAAGCCCAGCGATAACGTTGTTTCTTAAAATCCAAAAAGGTATCGGGGATTAGGCCACGGCCATAGCTTTTTGATGTATAGCCTGCTTCATAACCGTTTTCAAAAATGCGTAAGCCCAGTTCTGTATCTTCGGTAATACACCATTGTGCCCAATTTCCTGCTTCTTCGAGGATATCTTTTCTCACCAGCGTCATGGTGCCATGCTGGATGATGGCATTTCTGTCATTGCGGGTGACCATGCCAATTTCAAAGAAACCTTTGTATTCGGCATAGCACATGCTCTTGAACGCATTTAGATTTCCATCACGGTAGTCCTGAGGTGCCTGTACGATAGCAATGTTCTGGGCAGCAAAGGCAGGTATCAATTCATTTAACCAGTTTTGCTCTACAGTGTAATCACTGTCTATGATAGCAATGACTTTCGCATTTTTGCTGGTATGTTTAAGTGCAAAGTTAAGTGCGCCGGCCTTATACCCTGAAAGGGGATCGACATGATGAAAATGAAACCTTTCTCCGAGCTTCTTACAATGTAATGATACTGGCTCCCAGATATTTTTATCCTTGGTGTTGTTATCTACAATGATAACTTCGAAGTCAGGATAGTTAAGATTTGCCAATGCATTCAATGTTTGTATGACCATGCCGGGGGGTTCATTGTAGATAGGGACATGGATGGATACTTTGGGTAGATAATCTTTGTTATCCGCTATCTCCGGAGGAGGTCGACGCCTGTGGTGACACCAATATGCCTCTATCCACTCATGGGTCTCACACAATAGCAGCATGACTATAGCCAACATTAAAATTAATAGCACTATACCGGTGACTATGCCGGTGAATGATAAATAAGGTGTGAGGTAGTCATTAATTAGCCATATCACCAGGGACATGAGTGTAAAGATGATACTGCCCATTATCATTTTGCCAGTACTGGTAGTGTTATAACTATACAAGGCAAACAAGCCTGCAAACAGGGCGCCAAAAACAATTGAGATAGACGCAAGGTGCAACCAGTTGGGTATTTTTATGATAGATCCAGTCTGGGGAAACTTGGATAGACGTTGGACGTCATATACACCCCAGTAGGCACCGACGGCACCTTCAATTTTATGTTTCCAGGGTTGGTCAAAGGCTTCCATAATAAAATAGTTATAGTTTTCTTCCTCTGCCAATGTCAAAAAACGTCGTAGGAAAGTTGCCTGATTTGCTCGAGATGCCACCGCATCATTACGGGTACGCCCTTCACTTGGCCAGCCTACTTCAGCAATCACGATGGGTTTGTCGGGAAACCGTTGCTTTAATTGCGTCAAGCGATCCGCAGTAAAACTGATGGCGACTGCAATATCGATGCCTTCCCAGTATGGGAGAATGTGTACAGCAATGAAATCAACGTGATCGGCAAGTTCTGGATATTGCATCCAGATACTCCAGGTCTCTGCAGTACTAACTGGTTTTTTTATCCTTGCTTTGGCGTCATCGATGTAATCAATGAGTTTAAATAACGGAAGCTCATTACGTAACAGGACTTCATTGCCAATTAATATATTGGTAACGTTTGGAAGCTCTGATAAGGCCACTGCGCGAGTTATCTCATCTTGATTAAGCATAAGATTTTGAGATATCCATGCACCTATCGTTACGTCCAGTTGATGTTTTTGTGCAAGTGCAGGAATTTCGTTAAATACCGCTTCAGTGGTATATGTTCTGATCGCGTGGGTCTGCCCGGATAATAGTGCCAGATCACTATCGATTTGTTCCAATGTAGGTAAGGTTCCAGATATGGCATCCTGGTTTACCTGGTAAGGGGAAAACGCCATACCCTTGATTGAGGCAGGCCATGCTGGTTCGGTAATAGGGCGGTTATAAGCTGCCCATATACAAAGAGTTATTATTGCAGACAAGGCAATAATGATTATGCTTTGAAATTTATGAACTTTATTCATGCGCCGGAAAACACATCAAGTAAGGTGACAGGTAGTTGATGCATAGTATCTACAGGTTTTATTGCTGGAGATACTCCCTCTACGAATCCTTTGTTTATTAATCTATCAATAATGACATTATTGTCACTGATGATATGAACCGGCACGTCCCATCTAACATCTATGCCGCTGACACTAGCAGGCGGTTGATGGTCACCCAGTATGATCCATGTGAATTTTTGTTCTGGTTGCGATCGAAGATACCCGGCTAGATATTCAAATGTATATGACAGAGTATCTGCATAGGCTGGTTGTAGATTGGTCCATTCCGGTCGTAGTGCCAAAGCAGAATTAACGTCTGATTCATTAAATGGATTTTCGGATACTAACCTTTGCCAATCTGGTTGATACGGTGGAGTTGGCCTGAATGGCATATGCGGTGTGATGGTGGTAAAAAAAACAAATAGTGGTTTTCTGATGGGTTTATTAATTTCCAGATTAAAAATTCGCGCTAGCGAAAACTGATCTGGTATGCGCCACCAGCCAAAGTCAGGCCCCTGGTAATTGAGTTCCTGTTCACCATAAATGATATCAAAACCATAAAAACTACCTTCGGGCCATTCGGTACGTAGTCCTGGCATCAAGGCAACTGGTCGGTAACCGTTAGTTCTAAAACGGTCTGCGAGAGTAGGGCGGTCCTGGGTAACTAACAGCTCATAAGTAGATAGGTGGCGGATATCCAGACCTGTCATAAAACTAGAATGTGATAGCCAGGAATTGCCCCCAAAGGTAGGTGATTCAATAAACCCGGATACCACACGACGACCCGTAGATTCTATGGCAGAAGTAAACATGTTTTTGCTGTCAGAAATTTTTTCGGCAATGAATGGTGTGTCATATGCCGTGGCCCCATAGGATTCAATAAACTGGACAATAACATCAGTATTATTGAGACCTGGTAGATCAAAATTACCTAAAGGATTGGTACTGGGCAATACATCATTAATGTCTTTTGCCAATACAGATGAAATAAATTCTAGTTGTTTCCAGTAGGTTTTGCTCAGGGGTAAAGAATAATATTTTAGTGTATGTATAGGTTGGTTAATGTGCCCCATGGTATATCCCACAATGAGGATGCCCATAAGGATCCTTAAAACGTGTTGTGTAAGGGGTTCTTCCAATGCACTCAGTACGCGTTTGAGGGATAGATGTAATAAATAAAATATCACGGCCAAACTAATAGCACTGCCCAGTGATAGCAATATTAATTGTATGGGGGATGCGACTTCCATCATCATCTCCGCCACGTGAGGCAGGTACTGTGCGTCCCAATAGAGATTGACACGACGTCCAAACAAGGCGGGTGCAGTGACTTCTATGTAACGGGCAAGTGACATTAGTGTTAACAAACTTGCCAGCAAGGTGATGACTACCGTAGAGATTTTTCCAATTTTCCAGGTATATAGCGATATGAAAAATACCAGTGCAGCTACTTCCACTGAGAGATCATGTCGTGTGGTGATACCTAGAGTTGGCCAGACATTATGAAAGCTCAGTGCAAAATTCAAGAGATATAGAGCGAGTATAAGACTGCCCCATTGCCATGCCTTTCTCAATAGGTTTAGTTGCTTTGTGGATTGCATTCAGTGCATTACCGCGTGTATTAGTCCATTACAAGTTATTCTAGTTTGACCTATTTTAGCCTAATCGCGTATCCATCGGTAATTATCTGACCTGCCAAGATTATTAAGGAGAAGAATTGATTATTTGCTATTATCATTGGCATATCGGTCGTACATAGGGGGAGTATATGATGGATAAGATGTTTAAAACCTGCCTTTCCATATTTTTCCTGGTTAGTATGTCTTCGCCTGCAATGGGCACAGACCATTATATTACCAAGGAAATCAACTATAAAACTGAAGATGGATGGACTATCAGTGGAACCCTAAGGTTGCCACCAGACGCAAGCCGAAATAATCAATATCCGGCGATGATCCTGTTGCACGAAAAAGAACACGATCGGAATGAGTTTGTAGGGATAGGGGATGATCCGGGTCTGGCGCAGGTGCTTCCTACTGCAGGAATTGCAGCTTTGAATATCGATTTACGTGGTAGAGGGCTGAGTATGGGGGACGATCAGCCTGTGGAATATGAACGTCATGATTTTGCTTTTAGTACCAATGATAATACCTACCTGGATATCAAGGCGGGTATGGAGTTTTTGCGGGATTTCCCGGGGGTGGATGGATTTCGCATTGGGATCGTGGCATTACAATACAGTGCCGAGCATGCAATCCGTGCCATGCAAAAGGTAGACGTGCCTACCCGCGCCATTGTTATTCTAGGTGGGACTGATATCAGCGATGAATCAAAAGATTTTCTGGCCAATAGCGATGTCCCGGTTTTTACCGGTGCCAGTATTGTGGACAAGCCCATCCTCAAGGAGATGGTGGATATTTATGTAGACTCAAAAAACCATAATAGTCATTTGGTGACACCTTATGCTGCCGAGCGTGGTTACAACATTCTGTTTTTTGAACTTTTAAATAATGAATCGGCCCAGGGTGAGTCGAGAATGGATCATTTGATCCGATGGCTAAGTACCAACGTGAAAGGATTGGGGAGGAATCGAGAGATTACCCTGACAACGCAGGACGGATTTACGATCCATGGGAATTTTCGCTATCCAGATGAAATGGGTAAGGACGGTAAAAAAATTCCAGGCGTGGTCATTGCCCCCGGTGGGCGTTCCAATCGCTATTCTTATTATCGCTTTGAAGAAGAAATGGCCCGCAGAGGTATCGCCGTGGTGAGTGTTGAACAACGCGGAAGGGGGCAAAGTATGATGGGTAAAACAGTAGAAGACCCTGAGATAGCAAAATTGTGGGCCGAAGATCCCACAGAGAGTCCCTATTTTCTAGATGTTTTGGCGGGAATTGATTTTCTGGTGGAACAAGAAGGCATAGATGAAAATAATATTGGACTAATGGGAGGCGCACGAGGGACACGCAATGCCTCACTGGCTGCAGCGGTGGATCCAGACAGGATCAAGGCCATGGTGTTAATGTCGGTCTACTATGATGATGACCTGGCAAAAATATTTCCTACTCTTGATACTTCGGTATTGCTGATATCCACTGAGCATCGTGCAAGAGAAAGGACGCTACAGGCCCATCGAGCGTTAAAGAACAGTGAACTGATGCTCTATCCAGGTGATGGACAGACACATCATATCCGTTATTTTCAACCGGGTGTGGTTGAGTTAGTAGGGGATTATATGGAACGGGAGTTGATTGAAGAACAGTGATATGTGATTAATGAATAACTCACACGTCGTCATGTTGGCGAATGCCAGTATCCAGTGAAAAAAGAGCCACTACGCGGTTATTTTCTTACTGGATGCCAGGGTCAAGCCCGGCATGACGGACGTAGCTGACAAAAGTACTGACACATTAATCCTCACCCCTAACACTTCACATACCTTTAAAGTGCTTCAAAAAAAGCCCTTAAGCGTTTTGCATTAATTCCCACATCACCTTTTCCAACTCTTGACACTGAGCGGGCGTCTATCTTTATGCCTGAACTCATGGATGTCAGACGAATGACGATGTCATCTGTGAATCCAAACCAAAAGGTACTTTCAGATGCTTCAATTCGTCCAGCGGCCTTATTGGCATCCAAAACTTCCCAGCCCAATTGATTCACAGCATTCATTGCGCGGTCGAACGCGGTATCCGGTGAGACGTCCAGGATCACGGGCTCGAGTAAATCCGGGTAGGCCTGTTCAGTTAATTCCACCAGTAACCTTGGATCCATATCCCGAGATACACCGTATTCCACACCGTTATCAGCACCCTCTCTTAACGGTAGCACAGCAACAAATTCAGGTGGGTTTATTGTGTCGGTAGAAATGTCATGGATGGAGGGGTAGGGGTCACCGTCTGGTTCCAGGTAAGTTTGTGGCGCATACCAGGTCGTCAGTGAGATAAGCACACTTGCCGCACCCAGTTCCACCAGCCGCGTCATGTTTTCCATCTGCCATTTATTTGCCAAAAATCCAATGACAGCAGTAATCACCGCGGTTATGCCCGCAATGTACAACCACATCGGGACCATGGTTCGAAGGATAGTAAAACCGGTCCGGTAGCTCCAAAGATTGAGGCGGTAGCCAAGAGGAGCTGCAACTGTAATCAATACAGTAAGTATCCCCAGTGCCAGGGTGCCAAGGGAAATCCACAATAACCATTTTTGTTTTGGTATGTCTGAAAGGTTCATTTTGACTCCATAAAAATTAATGTCATATCGATAACAGATTATAACGCATCTTACTCGTCACATCGTATTGTTGGTTGATAGGCTTGATTTATATGTGCCCCCGATCGACCACCTGCCTCAATGCCGCCGCCAGGGGCATAAATAACACCGTCTTTAAATGCAGCCCCGGTAACACCATGCACCGGTAGTGGCATGTCTGGCAGGCGGGTCCATGTTTTAGAGCGAGGATCATAAACAATGTGATCCGCCATCATTTCATCATGGTTAACGCCACCACCTTCACCTCCCCAGACATGAAAACAAGCAAATGCCAATACACCATTATTTCCACTACTAGCCCGGGGTAGTGGCGTCCCCATAGCCCATGACCGGGTTGCTGGGTCATAAATGGCATGCTTGTCTGTCAGTTCAGAGGTGTGATTTGATTGCAATCTACCCCCCATAGCATGAATTTTATCGCCAATGGCAGCGAGGATAAAATGATTTGGTCCATATGGGAGATTGGGTAGAGTCTCCCAGCTATCGGTCTGAGGGTCAAATACTGCAAAATCAAATGCTTGAGGTGGTTGCCCTCCAGCCACGTAAATCTGGCCATCAATCACGGCACTATTTAAGCCCCTGCGCCTGGTGGGCATAGGCGATCTTTGTTCCCAAATTCCAATGTCAGGATCCATGGCCCAAACAGCGTTCTGGTATCCTACTCCCCCCGGGTCACTTGAGGATCCCGTTGCACCACCAATAAGATAGATAATCCCATTTACGACTTCTGCAGTGCCATGATTATTCGGAAATGGAAGCTCAGGTCCCATACGCCAGGTGTTTTTATCGATGTTATATACCTGGACTGAATTACGCGTAATGCGATCTTCAGGATAACCACCGAATAAGTAAATTTCTCCATCGACCTGAGCAACCGAAAATTCTGATTGGGGCAGGGGTGGTGGCGCAAGTTGTTCCCACGCATCTACAGCATGCACCAGAGTTGGCAATGCAAATAAAAATATACGTATGAGCATGATTATTCTCCGTGGGATATTTAAATGTTAGTTTTATTCAGTTTCAACTTCCACGATACGCGCAGAGAGTTTGCCGATTACAGATAACAAGGGTGTGAGGTCAGCAGTGTTATCACCTTCAACAAACTTAATATGCGTAGCATCGGCATGTAGTTGTCCGAATATGGGATCTATGGATTGCCAGTTCCCATCCACCTGACTTTCTACCCAGGTATGATATAGAAAACCTTCGTGTTGTTCTGAATAGACAATGCCATTAACAAGACGTGTTGGAATACCTGCCGAGCGAGCAAAAGAAGCGAATAGATAACTGAATCCCTGACATTCTGCTTTACGTTGTTGCAAAACATCCAGGGCAGTAAAAACGTCTGTGGCAACCGGATCGATATGCGTCTGTATCCAGTCCATGATGGCGCTTAATTTGTCAGAATCTGATGCCTTATCCTGGGTTATTACTCCGACTATACGATTGATAGTAGGATGACGAGTGGGTATAGCTAAGCTGCTATCTAAATAGTTCCTGCTCATATCTGAAATTTCCACTGGCGACAGGCTGCCATTGATACGGCATCTTGTTATGTCACCTGAGCCTTTGCATTGTTGTCGCATATCATTCGGAAAATCGTACATATCAGCAGTACCCGAAAGTTCCAGCTCCAGTAAATTAGTTTCTCTGGGTAAAGATAATGGCTGATCCGTACCGATAAGACTGAAATTTAATAATGACTCCTCCTTATTAAGTGCTGCCTGTGTGAGATAATATCTTGCCATCTCTTCGCTTTTCAGTTCGGCGATGAAAATATCATTCATGCTCATTTCCAGTAGCGGCTCTGCTCCGGTATTGATCCAGGTCGTCACATCTTGCCCATGCATACTGGTCTTGATTTTGTAAGCTTCGCCAGGATATAGATCACTGGATTCATAATTCTCAACGTGTTGTGTCAGTGTTGTCATACGTTGCGATTCCCCATCATAGACATCATACACATACCGGGCATCTGGACTCATGCCCTGAAAAGAAGGATATAGATTGATTACACTCGTTGGATATAGTGGCCTTAGTAGTGGATATTGCTCTGTTGTTTGGCCAGCAGAAGAATCTATCACTACTGTCAGTACATTATTTCTGACCACGCCATATAATTTCAGTCGGTTTCCGTCCATATCATAGTCATAGACGAATCCGTTAATCGTAAGGTCAGGATTAACCCAGTCTCTTGAGTATAGTTTGACCTTTTTGTCCACCGCAAGAAAACGAAAGTGCATGGAGGCATTAGAACTAATGAGGTAAGTGCCAGGTCTTTTTTCATCTAGTGCTATCTGTAAGTGACTAAATCCGATTTTGTTGCCGTTGAAGACAATTCCGGTCCAGTATTCTTCATACGGCCATTCATGCAGGGCATACTGTGTAGTAGAGGGTGGTGCGATGGCTTCCTTGAAGTACAAGCCATTGCAAGCTTGAAGGGTAACAAGTAGCGCAATAAAAGAAAATTTTTTTAGATATGGTATAGAAGTTCTAAAAACCATCTGAACCACTATACACAAGTAAATGTCAGTGTTAAAGACAGTATTGCAAACTAAATGAGGTCAGGAAAGAATAAGAAAAGGAGAGGAGACAGGGATATCCTGTCTCCTCTTTATTACTACTGATTAATTTCTAATGATAAATTCAACTCGGCGGTTTTGAGCGCGTCCGGAAGACGTATCATTTGTTGAGATTGGAGAGCTTTCTCCTTTCCCTAGTGCTGACATGCGGCTTCGATTTATACCGTTATTAGCCAGATAATCAACCACTGCCTGTGCACGTCTCTGAGATAACTGCATATTGTATGCATCACTACCATTACTATCAGTATGGCCTTCAATATTTACATTTAATTCAGAATTTTCTCTCAGCATACTAATGGCCTGGTTAAGTCTAGTCCGCGCAGCATTCGTTAAGTTTGCGCTATCATAATCAAAATTCACGCCTTCTAAAGTGAACACTATGTGACAACCAACTTCGTTAACAGCCTGGCCAGCAGGTGTACTAAGACATTGGTCAATTCTGTTTACGACCCCGTCATTATCGCTATCAAGTTCACAGCCAGCGCTATTTACTGCAGCACCTCTTGGGGTGCCAGGACAACGGTCATTATTGTCTGCCACACCATCTCTATCACTATCTAATGCACAACCCGACGCATTAACTCGTGTACCTCTTGGTGTGCCAGGACATTGGTCATTGTTATCAGTCACTCCATCACCGTCAGCATCAGCAGGCATGCTTGGTGTATCTTGCTCTTTATCTCCACAAACAAGATAACCGATGGCACCACCAATTATTGCACCGGGGAAAATAACTTCAGGTTCATTCTTAATTACGGCACTTGTACCTGCACCGGCTAAAGTCATGGCCATGAAGCAGAGTAGCTCTTCAGTTACGCCGTGATTATCAGTACCACCCGTTGTTGCGCACCCGGAAAGCACAGTGGTAATACAAATTGAAAGTATAATTAGAAATTTTCTTAACATTTTTTCCCCAGAATTAAGCGTTTGAAATTACAGACTAGTAAATTAAGTTATATAAAGCCAATTACAGCTGTAAATAGTATGACTTAAGTAACAGAATATAGTAAAAAGTGATATAAAATTATTATATGTTAATTTATCAAATGGTGCATCTAAATGAAAATATTGAATAACTCCCTGATTACGTTGATTGTCATTATTAGTAGTTATGCCAGCCAGATTAATGCTCAAGTAAATTCAGATTATCCTTCCATGGACGGTAAAACTGTCCTTATAACTGGGTCAACCGACGGTTTAGGCCGTGAAGTGGCCATTCGACTAGGGATGTTGGGGGCGCATGTCCTGGTGCATGGTCGCAATGCACAGCGTGGCGCGGAAGTGGTAGAAAAAATTAATAATAGTGCTGGTAGTGCTCAATTTTACCAGGCAGATTTTGGTTCTTTAAATAATGTCCGTGAACTCGCTAACAATGTGAAGCGTGATCATCAAAAATTGCACATTCTAATTAACAATGCCGGTTTGGGTTCTGGGTTTGCGGGCGGCCAGCGTCGTGTTAGCCAGGACGGATATGAAATGGTCTTGCAGGTAAATTACCTCGCACATTATTTATTGACGGATCTTTTATTACCCTTGTTAAAAGACGGTGCGCCATCTCGTATAATCAATGTTGCATCGCGCGCTCAAAGTCCGGTTAATTTTGGCGATATCATGTTGGAAAATTATTTCAGCGGACGTGCTACCTATCATCGAAGTAAGCTTGCCCAGGTCATGCACGCATTTCACTATAGTGAGTTACTACAAGGTACTCAGGTCACATTTAATACCTTACACCCGGCGTCGATGATGGATACCACTATGGTGGCACAGATGCCGGGGCCGGCACGAACCACAGTAGATGAAGGGGCAAGGGCATTAATGATGCTGGCAGTTTCTCCGGCTTTGGTAGGAAGGTCCGGACTATATTTCGTAGGTCACAATGAAGGACGAGCTAATGACCAGGCTTATGATTCTGTGGCACGTGCAGAACTAGATAAAATTGCCAGAGAGCTCATCAAATTGCCTGCTAGGGAGAATTAAGACAGTCAACATTCAGGCTGTTTCTTCTACATGCTTGTTGATATCTTCTTCTTCTTTCAGGACGGCCTGTTCCAGTTGTTCATATCCTGAACCGATTACGGCAAGGTATTTCGCAGATTTAATCATCATTCGATATATTTCCAATACTGCAGCACTGCAATTAATAAGGGAAACTCCTTGCTCTGAAGTAATCTTGTGATCTCGTATTAATCTATCTATATCCAGAATCAGGTTAACATCTTCAGTTTCCGCTTTGCTTTGGGCCCCTCCCAGCAAGGTGTTACTTCCCGTAATGAATAATTTATCGCTTTCATTTAGAAATAGTCGAAGCAGTTCAATAACAGCGCATTTTAATTTCATGTATTCATTGTCAAGTACGGGATTATTATCATTTGCATGTTTTGATATTTCTTTTTTTAACGTTCTGACATGTACAAGGATATCCAGGGCATCACGATGAACTTTTTTCAGTCGAGTAACCCTGTCATTGTCTTCACGTGTGAGCTGAAATTTTTCCTGAATATCCGACGCGTAGTCAAGTACCTCGGTATAGATGGGTTGGATGCGTGTCTTGATGAAGGTCTTGTGTTTAATCCCGGGGTGGCTATGCTTCTCGACGATGTCTCTGATCGGGAGATCGCTCATGATGTCTTTGCGGTGTGCGCCCAGGGTGTGGGCGATGGCCTCAATCACGGCTTCCTCGTAGAGTCTACGGGTTTCCTGTAGTAAGGCTTTGATGGCTGTTTCAGGGTATCTCAGGGCGTCCTTGTGTAAATATTTAGATGTAGAAAATATCGGTTCCGATATGACTTTATCAGGAATCAGGTAAATTACGATTCTGGCAATGATATTGATGAACCCGATTAGAAGTAAGGTATTTAGAATATTAAAGGAACTATGAAACAGGGATAATCCAATGGGAATATCAGTGGCAACTGACATGGGATAGGCCGATACAAATTCATTGGCTATTTTTTCTATGGCCATTAAATATGGATTGAATAACAGTAATATCCAGCAAACACCAATAGCGTTAAATGTGAGATGTGCAAGTGCAGCACGTTTGGCCTCGGTGCCGGCAATCAACGCGGCCAGATTGGCAGTGATGGTAGTGCCAATGTTTTCTCCCAGGACGATGGCGGCTGCAGCCTCAAAGGTCAGAACACCCTGGCTGGCAGCCACTAGTGTGATTGCCATTGTCGCACTGGAAGATTGTAATATCAGGGTCAAGAGTGTACCAATGAATACCAGGATAAGTATCCCCAGAAACCCTCTATCTGAGTTATTCTTAAAAAACTCAAATAACATGGGACTGTTTTCAAGCCCATCCATGGCATCTTTCATGAATTCCAAACCGATAAACAGCAGGGCAAAGCCAATAATTAAATTTCCCAAATTATTGAGTTTTCGATCTTTTTTTAGATAAAAGATCAGGCCTATGAAGATGACGGGAATTGCCACTGAAGTCATTTTGACCTTGAATCCGAAGATGGTTATTAACCATGCGGTCAATGTTGTACCTATGTTTGCTCCCATTATAATGCTAATAGCTTCAGTGAGACTGAGGAGTTGGGCATTAACGAAGCTAACCACCATCAAGGTGGTTGCAGACGATGACTGTATGAGTCCGGTAATAAATAGTCCCATCAAAGCGCCCTTAAAGCGATTTGACGTAAGACGAATCATGATTTTCCGCATTTTATCGCCGGCAAGTTCCATTAATGCATCACTCATGACCTTCATCCCATATAGGAATAGCGCGAGAGAGCCAAGCAAGTTTAGAAAACCAGTGAGCGTCATGATTGAGTCAGTATATGCATTTGAGTTCTATTATTATCTGCTTTGATTAATTAAGGTTATCTGAAACAGCGGGACTTATGATTTAAATCAATAATTTTTTCTTCTATTTTAAGATTCTTCCGGAAAAATATGAAAATGTTGCATCTCCAGAGATTGGGAAAGATGGATAGATCCTTACTATCTAAATCAGATCGTATTAAGTTCATATGCCTGCAATAGTCCAGATTGGTTAATCTTTTTTTAGTATGCGTTGTTACAGGTATTTCAGAATAATGCTTGAGATTAAAGCTATATGATAGGGTGATCATATGTTGATCCACGCATAGATTGGTGTGTTAAGTAATACCAGATACGAAAAATAGATAAAATAAAAATGTAACATATTACAAAGCAATGCAGAATGTTTGTTTAATATGAATAGATTTCTTTTCCCCAGCGTATTTCTTCTCTTTGGATTGATGCCAGTCAGCGTGCTGGCAGAGACCGCTTATTTTGCCGGTGGGTGTTTTTGGTGTGTAGAGTCCGATTTTGAAAAATTGAATGGAGTAAGCGAAGTAATATCTGGTTTCACAGGAGGCACATTGAAGAATCCGACCTATAACGGAAACCATCAAGGCCATTATGAAGCAGTCGAAATACATTATGACCCAAAGATAGTGAGTTATCAGAAACTGCTAGACCATTTCTGGGTGAATATTGATCCTTTTGATGATAAGGGGCAGTTTTGTGACAAAGGCCATAGCTATTTGTCGGCAATTTTTGTTTCAACAGATGAAGAAAGACGTTTGGCCGAGGTCACAAAACAAAATAACGTCAATAAATTTCCCAATGAGACCATTGTCACTCCGATACTGGATTCTATGATCTTTTATCCCATCAAAGGTGATGAGAGTTATCACCAGGATTTCTATAAGAAGAGCCCACTTAAATACAAATTCTACCGTTATTCTTGTGGCCGTGATGACAGGTTAAAGGAAATCTGGGGGAATATGGAAACGACTGGTAAATAAACTATGATTAATTATTTCTTTTTATTTTTCAACATGGACTTCAGATCTGTGAACGGTTTATAGGTAGATGTTAGGGATTGTTTTATTCCCGGATCACTTCCACTAATTGATTGTAAGCGCTGGTGTTCATTATCATGGCAGTATATGCATAACAACTCCCAGTTGTTGCCATCGGCAGGATTATTATCGTGATTATGGTCTTTGTGATGCACAGTCAGTTCATGAAGGTTTTTGTTGTTGAATCCCCGTGTGCACCTGCCACAGACATGCGGAAACAGTTTTAATGCCTGTGTTCGATATCCCTGTTCACGAATTTCGCGCGACTTGCGGGTATTTTTAATAAGCCGACTTAACTTTTCATTTTTCGAATCAACCACGATTTATTAAGTATAGATGTAATTTCAGTTTTTTAAAATCGGCTGTGAATGAACATCATAATTGATGCCAATTACAATTCATTTTCCCAGATTTTCTCGTTGATGCATTTGGTCGGAAAATGTGACGAATTAATTAATATTTTCACAATATTTAACCCCTTTTTCATTTTCTTCCGTTTACATGGTTAATCATTTGATTAATCCATTAAAAACAGGAGAGGGCTATGAAGAATCAGATTTCAATTTTTATGCTTTTCGTCATGATAGTGTATTTCACAGGGTGTTCGGTCACAGAACCACAACGGGAAATTAGTAAGGCAGGTTTAGATTCGTCAACATCGTCCACCACGGCTATGACTGATAGCGACCAAGGTTCAACTGTGGAGCAAGCTAATGACGTAATTGTAATGGCACAGCGCTCTGAGGAATCCTTAGACTATAATCAAGAATCCAAAATGTTGTCTCAGAGTTCATTAAATACCAGACATGAGCTTGAAGAATACGCCGTCATGCACAAAAAAATGGATGACTATTACCGTATCGTGCCTCAAAGCGCCCCACCCATGATGTATGACCAGTTACTATATTCCATAAAGCCAGCTTCAGAGCCGCTCGATACCGAAAACTATGCCAACTTTGATGACAACCCTGTGAAACAGGTGCTGGCATCTCCAGTATCTACCTTCAGTATTGATGTGGATACCGGGTCATATTCGGTGGTAAGGCGAATAATAAATAGTGGACAGCTACCACGTCACGATGCAGTTCGAGCTGAGGAACTTATAAATTATTTTTCCTATGACTATCCTGAACGTGCGGAGGGGACCACGCCGTTCACTGTGCACAAGGAAATCTCAGTAACTCCTTGGAATCCAAATACCCACTTATTGCATATTGGTATCAAGGGATATGAAGAAAGCGCTGCAAACTTGCCGCCTGCTAATCTGGTATTTCTCGTGGACGTATCCGGATCCATGCAGGATGCCAATAAGCTGGAACTATTGAAGACCTCATTACAACTATTAACCAGACAGCTTCGAAAGCAAGATTCTGTTTCGCTGGTTGTCTATGCCGGCGCATCTGGCGTGGTGTTGGAACCTACAACTGGAAACCAGAAAGCAAAGATCATCACCGCCCTGGATCGTCTGACTGCCGGTGGATCAACCAACGGTGCAGCGGGCATTGAACTGGCCTATGCCATGGCGGAACAGGCATTTATACCAGAAGGAATTAACAGGGTTATCCTCGCCACTGATGGTGACTTTAATGTCGGCGCTGTAAATATCGAGCAATTAAAAGACCTGATAAAAAGAAAACGAAATACCGGTATTGCATTGACCACCATGGGGTTTGGTGCTGGTAATTACAACGATGCCTTGATGGAGCAATTGGCAGACATCGGTAACGGTAACTATGCTTATATCGATTCACTCAATGAGGCACGTAAGGTATTGGTGGATGAAATGAGTTCAACAATGCTGACGATAGCCAAGGATGTAAAGATCCAGATCGAATTTAATCTTGCCGTGGTAGCTGAGTATCGGTTAATCGGATACGAAAATCGGGTGTTAAATCGTGAAGATTTTAATAATGATAAGGTGGATGCGGGTGAGATTGGCGCTGGTCATACGGTCACGGCCATTTATGAAATTGCACTGGTAGGCAGTAGCGGGCAGAAGATGGATCCTTTGCGTTATCAGGACAAGCTGCCTGAATCAGATATCACGAATGAACTCGCATTTCTCAGATTGCGATACAAGGTGCCCGGTGCAGACACAAGTAAATTATTGGAATGGCCCCTTGTTCGTACGGACATTGCCAGCAGCCTGGAGGAGACCTCAACTGAGTTTAGATTCGCTGCGGCAGTGGCTGCTTTTAGTCAGTTATTGCGAGGGGGAGAGCAGCTTGGAGATTTTAGTTTCGGAAATATCATGGACCTTGCGCGTGATTCTCGTGGTAAAGATCCATTCGGTTATCGTGGAGAGTTTTTGTCTCTGGTACGTTTGGCGGAATCCCTCAGCACTCCGAACAATGCGGGAGTACAGCAACTAGGGTTGATTGAGTAATGAGACTAATCATATCGTTTGAGATGAATGAACACCCAAAGGGCGGTCATGTTAATGATTAGCTTCAGACGTGTGTAATAATGATGTTTATATGCTGACGAATTTCAATGTTTGACACTGCTAGTGACAATCGTCCTTTGACGCCTGAGGCATTGACGCCATACACTTGTGTTATGGATCAGGATATTGCCGATGAAGAATTGATGCTGTTATATCAGCAGGGTGATGCAGCCGCATTTGAAATATTATATTTGCGTCATAAAGGACCAGTGTATCGTTACATATTACGTCAGTGTCGTGAAGAGGAAACGGCCAATGAATTATTTCAGGATGTATGGATGAAATTGATACAGAACCATGGTGGATATGAAGTAAAGGCAAAGTTTACTACCTGGTTATACACCATTGCGAGGCACCGTATCATCGACTATTACAGGCAGACAGGGAATCGGGGATACGAGATGGAAGATATCAATCCAGATACATTAACTGCTATAGAATACGATCAGCCCGACGTTCAGGTTGACCTGCAACAACAGGTTGCAAGCCTAAGTGCAGCGGTAGAATCATTACCTGTCATGCAGCGTGATGTATTTTTATTAAAAGAAGAGGCCGGGATGGATCTGGAGGAAATTGCTACACTAACAGGAGTCAACAAGGAAACAGTAAAGAGCCGATTGCGATATGCAGTAAAAAAACTAAAGCAGGTGATGAATCCATGACAGGCAACGACAAAGACGGCAACGACCTTAACGAATACCAGGCTGGGAAAGATGGACTCTCACAGGCATATCAACAAAATGCTTCTGAAATGCCGTCGGCGACAACGGATGAGGCAATACTCGCCGCGTCCCGCAAGGCTGTAGGATCGGGTCCTGTGAGGGTAACGGCACCGTTCTCAAGCACCTGGCATGTCCCTGTTTCTATTGCTGCGGTGGTGGTGTTGTCGGTATTGGTGGTTTTTAATCTTCCCAATGAGTCTGAACGGGCCATGTTTACTCCAGCCATTGAAAATCTGTCTGAGGTGGCCACTCAGGAAAAAACATTCGATATGAATCGCAATGCAGCAGTTAGTCAGAATGCGGCCATCAGCGAATCAAATGTGATACTAGAAAATATTATTAGTAATGATGTGTCATCTGAACAGGTATCGGCAGAATCATCGACTGCTGACCTGCCAGCATTCAGAGTCATGCGCAGTATCACCTCGGATGAGGAGACGTCATTTGATGAGATTAGAGAGGAGACCGCTATGGGCACGCAGCAGCAGTTGCCTGAATCTATCTCGGCCATTAACAGCGAAGTAGATTTCGCAGACCAGGTAGCACCCCAGATGCCGGTCGATACCCGAACTCAATTGCTGGAAGACTCGGATACTGTGACTACAAACTCTCTGACTGCGACAATGGGATCGTCTGATATTGTCGTGACCGCTCAACGCAAATCGAATACCGAGTGTACAATACCTCGACCTGAGGTCTGTGCCGAGATATACATGCCGGTCTGCGCGGTACGCGACACGGGCATACGTTGTGTTACGACACCTTGTGACAATACCGAGGATATGAATTACCCAAATGCTTGCAGTGCTTGCAGTGACGAGAATGTCTTCAGTTATACCGATGGCTTGTGTGAATCGACTAATAGTCAGATGGAGGACTAATGCAAATAAATTGTTTCACTTATCGTTTTTTATTGATTTCAGTTTTCATATCCTTGCTACTTACAGGGTGTAGTTCTATCTCTCAACGGCAAACTCAGTCCGTGTCTTACCCGTTGGAAGATCAACATATGGTCAACCCAGCCTGGCGAAGTTGTTTTTTCAAGATATACTGGCCCGAGGAGAGTGACTTGAAATTTGAGCTTGATTTACTGCTTGCACATCAAATTGTTGCCCCAGTTCTGAAGCAATACGGAGATTCTCTATATCGATGGCGATTCCATAGACGTGCTAACCGTGATGATGCTGGTCATCAGTTTAGTTTTATTTTTTATTCAGGATCAGACGTGGCAGCACAGATCAGTCAGAAAATTAACCAATCCAGAATAAAACAAAGATTAATAGCTGAAAATATTCTGGAAACAACAGGGTGCACATCTGCAGACGATGCAAAACAAAAGCATATTGAAGATACAAGTGATAAAAGCTGGCCCGAGTCAGTGCAACGACATTGGCCAACTTACATTATGGGTGTGAGTATGACCTGGTTATCTCTGCTAGAGGATGTTGTGCCACAGTCAGTCAATGATGAGATGGACATTGATAGTATGATAGCTGCCTACGGTGATGCTGAAGATCAGGTGAATGAGCTGTGGACCGAATATGGACAGCATGCCTTTCTGCACCATTTAAATGCTGTTTTTGGCTATGAGTCCCTACTGATTCGTTATTAATATTATAATTAAGAGAAGTTATCGATCTTCATTACCTCTTAATTCAATATCGGTTTGCCTAAGTCTCAATGAGACTGCCAGTGCCAGACGTGCAAATACCTGCACCCCCATGACCGGGTTGTTATAAACCTGTTTGTTAAATTCTGCACGTGATAATACATATAGATCACACTCGGTTTTTGCCACGGCATCCGCTGACCGGGTGCCTTTGTCAAGAAATGCCATCTCTCCGAAATAATCACCACGGCTGAAGGTTGCGAGATGATGATGTTTACCTCCCCTCAGTGGTAGTAGAATACGAATTACACCGCGACGTAACAAAAATATCTCGTCTCCTTCATCTCCCTGGCTGAATATTTTTTCCCCGGGTTTTACTGTTAATTCTTTTATACAGCTCTTTAGACTGTCAATTGTGTCCTCTTTTAGTTGCCTGAGTAGTTCAATGTCTTTGATGTCCAGTGCTTGTTCTATTGCGGTATTTTCCCAGCCGTTGTCTTCCAGTATGCGATTTTCCATCCACTCAATGGCAGAATCGCGGGTTTCAAATATGCGGATCCCAACCCCCGATTCACTGATTAAACCTACACGTTTCATGTATTTATACAGGTCCTGGCGGCTGTGTAGGGAGGATGGTAGACCACAAAACAGCAGATCACCATATCTCTCCTTAAGGCGTTCCTCCATCAGGGTGAACAAGTGTGCAGCGGTATAATCCAGCGATTGTACCCGGCGTAAATCAAACAGCAGAAATTTTCGGGTTTTAAGGTCATTATCGAGTTCAGTGAATAATTGATCCGTGGTGCCAAAAAACAGGTTGCCCTGAAGGTCGATTACTGCAGCATTTTCACCCTGGGTTTTCAGTATGTCCCTTTCAGATTCAAGGCGATTTGTCTTTGATGAGATTTCAGATAGTGTGAATTTTCGTCGCAGGACTGAACCCCTTATCTGGTCCCGTATGAATAAAATGATGGCTAGCCCGACTCCAGTAGCAGATGCCTGAATCAGTCCCAGGGTTTCTGCGACAATGACGACTGCCGCGATGACAGCAAAATCAAGCCGGGTTTCTTTATGTTTCAGCAACCTGAAGGCATTCCATTCAAACATGTTAAATGCAACTACTAACATAATGCCGGCCAGAGCGGCAATAGGAACCCAGGCTATTAAGGGGGAAAGGACCAGTATGGCGAGGATGACCATGATCCCCTCAGCAATACCTGAAGCTGATTTTCTGCCACCACTGGTTACGTTGACCAATGTTGGGCCCATGGTACCGGCGCCGGCCATTCCGCCTGTTACAAATGACGCCAGGTTGGCGATGCCTTGCCCAAACAATTCACGGTTTGAATTATGCCGATTTTTTGTCAAGGCATCGAGTACAACACAGGTTTTCAGAGTGTCGATTGACAACAACACCGACAATGCCATGGCAGAATAGAACACCATGGCAAGATCGTCCATGCGAATTTTCAGGATAGAACTGAACCGGCCACTGACCGTATCGGTAAAAGAGGCACTGGATTGGATAGGACCGATGATCAGGCGATTCCCTGTTAACTCCATCATGTCAGGAATAAAAACACCCAAAATAAAATACATGCTGATCCCGGCAAGTAATCCCAGGATTGCAGCCGGGACCTTCCTGGTTACCCGCGGTGCCAGAACCATCACAGAGATGGTTACCACACCAACAATGATTCCTGGCCACTGCCAATCACTTATGGATACCAACCCATGCTGTAAACCCACACCGTCCGGAGTCCCTAGTAATTTCGGCATCTGACTGATGGCGATAATCAGCCCCACACCTGAGAGATAACCACTGACCACGGGATAGGGGATATATTTTATTAACCTGCCGCCTTTTATCAGGCCATAAGTTATCTGAAATGCTGAAGACAGTAATGCGGTTAGTGCCAGTAGTCCGGGTATACGACTGATATCCATACCACTGTCTACCAGTGTAATGGCAAGTCCTGAGAGTATTGCGGCAGCAGGTGCACAGGGTGCGGTAATCAGTGCCGGGGTTCTACCCACCAATGGGGCAGTGATTCCAAGTGCCGCTGCACCTATCATCCCCACCAGTGCCCCCTCGCCAGCAAATTCGGGGTTGATAGATGAGTAAACCAGGACACCAAAGGCTATTGCAGATGGGAGTGCCACTAGCATAGAGGCCAAGCCACCCCAGAATTCATTAATTAAATAATGAGGTGGTTTTTGCTCAATATCTGTTTTTTTCATTTGGCATAATGCTGTGAAAATAGGTCGTGTAGCCTAAGGTATATGGATGATACAATGATTTTCTCATTTTATTACATGATGTAGATCATGCTAAGTTTGTCTGCGATAAAAAATCGTATATAAATTCTGAGTTTTTTAAGTATTCTCAGGCTGTATATATTACTTGTTAATAACAAGACAGATATTACAAATAAATATATTTTAAGCTGAAAACAATTTCAGGAGTTGCTATGACAACTACCGCATTTTTCTGGGGTATCATCAGTGCCATTTCATTACCCATAGGCGCCTGGTTGGGCTTATGGTCCAGACCCAGCAAGAAAATTAATTCCATCTTCATGGCCTTTGGTGGTGGTGCATTACTATTTGCACTGACAATAGAATTATTTGGACATGTTCCTCATCATGTGGAATCTCACGGTAGCACAGTTATCTGGGTAGTCTTTGCTGCTGCCATTTTGGGAGGGATCACCTTCTCAGGATTAAATGCCATATTAAATAATTACGGTGCATTTATGCGTCGTTTATCCAGTGCGCGACATTACCTGGAGCGGATCAAGTATAAACGTTCAAAAATCTTGCTGGAGAAACTCGGAAAAATTAAGGTGTTGAACGAATTATCACCGGAGTTGATGGCTGATCTGCTTCATGAGTTGGAATTAAAAACCTATGTTGATGGAGAAGTAATATGCCGCCAGGGTGATGCAGCAGAAGAGATGTTTTTTATACTCAGTGGAGAAGTGGAGATAATTCGTCACGTAGGTAATGAATTAAATACACTGGCAACATTAATTAAATACGATAGTTTTGGAGAACTTGGTGTAATACAGGAAGGGCCACGGACTGCTGATGCTATCGCAAGAGGAAATGTTCAGGTCTACAGTATTTCACGAGATGATTTTAAAACCCTCCTTAAGGAAGATGGAACAGTTAGAGACAAGATTATGAAAATGGCTGCAGCCAGACTTGATGAATTGTCTATGAAAACAGATGTGGAAGTAAATGAAGATTGGCATAAACAAACCATGGAATTTCTTGACAAGGAACAGGTAGCAGTCACCACCGAAGAAATTCGTAGCGAAGGTGAAACTCGATCACATGGCAATGCATCCTTGGCGATTTGGTTAGGAATATTTATTGATGCCATACCTGAATCACTAGTTATCGGATTATTAGTAGTCAGTCCCGGCGGGGTTAGTCTCGCGTTCATAGTCGGTGTATTTCTGGCAAATATGCCTGAAGCCATGTCAAGCTCCGTGAGTATGAGGGATAATGGTCTATCCCTGGGTAAAATATACCTCATGTGGGGATCAATCACGTTGACTACAGGCTTGGGTGCAGCATTGGGATCGGTAATATTTCCGCCAGATCCCGTTGGAGGTCTGTATTATTTTATGGTGGGTATTGAGGCCCTGGCTGCCGGGGCTATGCTAACGATGATAGCCGAGACCATGTTGCCTGAAGCATTTGAAATGGGTGGATCGGTTGTTGGCTTATCCACCTTGGCTGGATTTCTGTCTGCCTTATTGGTCAAAGTTGTATAATCGCTTTTTATGTAAAATTGTTTTGTCAGGGTAAAATTTCAACCAATGCATAGTGAATTTTGTTAATATTGACTATGGCCAAGCCCGCACCAGAATTAGTAGAAAAAAACACAAACACCGAAAGTATTACTGAAGTTTTTCATATTCAGACATCAATGCTCGAGCTAATTGCGCACCGTAAATCTGTCTCGGAATCGCTTAATGAATTATGTCTTATGAGTGAAAAACTGGTTGGCGACGGCCTGGCAGCCGTGATGGTATTTAATGAAAATAAAACCAGCTTGACTGTAATTGCCTCACCCAGTTATTCAGATGAAATCAGAAAAGACTTTAGTAAAATAAGTCCAGAATATGGATATGGATCATGCGCCAGTGCTGTTGCAACGGGTAAATCCATGTTTATAGAAGATGTGAGCATTGCGGATTCCTGGGAAAATGTTCGAGATATCGCAAAAAAATATTCAATTAGGTCATGTTGGTCTTATCCCATATATATAAACGGAGAAATATTCGGTTCATTTTCTCTGACAAGTGGAATTAAAAGGAAACCAAATCCACTTCATCAATATATTTTGCAATCAGCAAGTCATCTGGCCAGTTTTGCAATTGAACGTGCTAAAGCAGATGAACTATTGTTACATTCCAAGATAGCTTTTGATAATTCTACTGAGAGTATCCTGATTGCTGATAATGATGGGATAATTTTTAAATCAAATCTGGCATTTGAAACACTAACTGGCTTTGATGCTAATGCAATAAAAAGTATGAATTTTTACGATTTACTTCTCTCAGATGAAGTTCAATTGGAAAACCTGAAAAACAATATGGTCAATGAAGACCATTGGCGAGGTAATGTTGATCTTAAAAATCAGGCTGGTGAGGTTTTGCATTTACTGATGAATATTAGAAAGGTTAATGCAGAAAATAGTCTTTCTGCGCAATTTGTTATCGTCCTTTCAGATATCAGCACAATGAAAGAGTCAGAAAGTAAACTGTCTCACCTCGCTCATCACGACATTCTTACCAATTTGCCAAATCGTCTCTTCTTTGAGAAAGAAGCCTCAGCAAGACTGAGTAATATTAACGAAGATAATTCATTTGTCTTAATGTTTATTGATCTTGATGGGTTTAAGAATATTAATGATAACGAGGGACACATGGTAGGAGATGAACTGCTAAAGGCTGTTAGTAAGCGATTAAGCAGTTGTGTCCGTGACAAAGATTTAATGGCGCGCTATGGAGGCGATGAGTTCACCTTGATATTCTCGTATCGAAATATGGAGGATATAGAAAATTTTGCAAAGAGAATAATGAATACTTTGGCTCAGCCATATCGTATAAAAGATAAACAACATTTTATATCAGCGAGTATTGGTATCGCGCTGGCGCCTAAAGATGGGAAAGACATACAGCAGCTAATTAGTTGTGCAGATGCCGCAATGTATAAAGCAAAAGCAATGGGGCGGAATCGGCATCATTTTTATTTAAGTGATCTAAATAATAAAATATTCAGCAATGTGAAAGTTGAAAATGATTTACGAACAGCAATTGTAAATAATGAACTGAAGATTTTATATCAACCAATATTTTCAAAGGAAAAACAAATATTGGGTTATGAGTCATTGATACGTTGGAATTCGAGAGATGTGGGACTAGTTGAACCCATAGAACTATTACCGTTGGCAGAGAAGGTAGGGTTACTTGATGAGATCGAAGAATGGGTATTATTAACTGCTATGCAGACAGCACAATCCTGGGAAGAAGAAAAAAGCAAAGGCGAAAAAATATTTATTAATGTTTCCCCATTACAAATCAAATCAAAACTCCTGGAAATTGTTCAAAATGCCCTGGCAATTAGTCAATTCAAGCCTGAAAACCTGGTAATAGAATTATCTGAGAAAAATCTGGATGCGAATTTGCATGAGAATAGAAAAGTTATAGAAAATTTATGTGAACTAGGTGTGCAGCTGGCAATAGATGATTTTGGCACAGGCCATTTATCTCTGGAGCCTATTAAATTATTTCCTATTAAATATATTAAACTTGATAAATGCCTAATTAAAAATATGCCTCTCAATGTACAAGATGAAAAAATATTGGACATGATTTTTTCATTAAGTCAGGCAATGTCGATCACAGTCATTGGGGAAGGGATTGAATCAGAGGAACAATTCAAATGCTTAGCAGACAGGAGATGTGATTATTTTCAGGGATTTATGTTGTCATCCCCTCTATCTGTTGCAGAGGTATTAAATATACGATGATTCACTTCTTTGGGTTACATATTCATCTCGTAACTCAATAATCATTTCCTGTAGTAGATCAAGTGTATCTTCACCTGGGTTTATATAATGTAAGCCTGTATTGTAAAAACGTGGAATCGTATCTGTAAATGCATCCCAAACCTTTATTACTGTGAGATCAATTTTTTCTGACTTCTTATAAGAATCTACGCCAAACCATACTTTGATTTCCTGCATATCTCGGAAGCGAACCGTACTTTTTATGCTCATGCCACTAATGTTGATATCTTCTATGTAGCCTATTAATTTACCTGTCTTCTGGCTATATACCTTGAGTTTCACTGAATATCGCTTTAGTTTTCTATTCTCACGCATTTCCGCATCAAATTTCCATTATAATAATTTTTGAAAAGTTATTTATATCGTCACAAATATTTAAATATATTGGTATGGCGTTGCGCAAGTACAACATTGAGTGTTATAAATAAATTTATTGATGACTTATAACTTGAGCCACAATTAATACGTGTTTTAATACAATAATTTAAAGGCTGAAAGAATGATTGAATTAATAGCGGGTTTGGTGATTTTTTTTAGTATTCATTCGATATCAATTTTTGCAATGCCGTTTAGAAATAGTATGGCTGAAAAGAATCAAATATTATGGAAAGCATTCTATAGCCTCTTATCCCTGGTGGGACTGGTGTTGTTAATAAGGGGATATGGTGAATATCGCTTGTCCGCACCGATTTTATATATGCCACCTATGTGGTTAAAACACATAGCAGCATTATTGTTGGTGCCATTTTTTATTTTTATGCTGGCACCTTATTTCCCCAGCGCGATAAATAAAAAAATTAAACATCCTCAACTGATAGGCGTAAAACTTTGGGCTACGGCACATTTGCTGGTAAATGGATCATCGGCAGATCTCATATTATTTGGTGCATTTTTGTTTTGGGCGGTTACAGACAGAATTTCAGTAAAAAGGAGACCTGTTAGAGATGTTCCGCATATTCCAGAAAACAAGGGGAATATATTTATTGCGGTCATTGGGGGTCTTCTGCTTTACGTCGTATTTGCCATGTGGTTACATGGACCACTAATTGGTGTCAGACCGTTTGGATAATGAAGTTGGGATCGTAGACTTATAGAGTTAATACCATTAAATCATGCAATGATTACGTGAAGTTTTTGATACTTAAAATAATTCAAAGGAATTTTATCTATGAATGATGAAACTATCACAGTGCAGGTGACCGAAAGTGGGCAGAGTATGGATGTCGTGGTACTGAGCAAGCGTTTAGAACGGATACAGGTAGTCGTTGGTCAGGGTGTTCACAGCGTCACTTGTGATCTGATGCCCACACGGACAAAGAAAGCCTATGCCGGCAATGTCATGGGCAGGGAAATTGTTTATGAGTGTAGTTGCGAAGAAGTTCAGACTCAGCTAGATAGTATCAACCCCCAACTTAAAAAATCGAGACGATTTTAGCCTGATTACAATAATGTTTAGATTAGGTAAAAAAACTTACATATTTCTTTCTACTATTTTACTGGCGGCTTGCGCCAGTATGCCATCTGATTTTCAGCAACCGGCATTTTCGATCATGAATATCGAATTACGTAATTCATCTGGTTTGAGTCCGGAATTTGAGGTCACTTTGCGAATTACCAATCCTAATCGTGTTGCACTAGATATAGTTGGGATGAGTTATGATATTTTACTGGAAGGAAACAAAGTGGTATCAGGAGTATCAAACAATTTTCCAGAAATTGAGCCGTACGGCGAAGAAACAGTAAGCGTTATTTCTCAAATTAGTCTGGTTGGCAGTATAAAGCTGTTGCGAGATTTGGCACGTCTGAATAATGAGCAAATCAGGTATGAGTTTAATGCCAGACTGGATATTGGGTCACACTACCAAATCATCCCCATAGCAAAATCAGGAAATTTTGAGTTATAAGCTTATGTTTGGATATCAGGAATGCCATTCAAACGCCTCTTATCAGTGTCTCACTATGAATTACTATCAATTACAATAAGCCGTTCCATAGTTCATCACATTCCCAATGATTTTATATGCTGATAAAATGTGCTTCGCGTCGCTTGAGCCTGGCTTAGTCACTATTCAAGATCCAGTTTAAATAGTTTTATTGCGTGGTCACGTCCCATTTGTTGTCGCTGTTCGTCATTAATTTCCTGGGTGTTATCAAACCAGTCAGATGCATCTTCCATCCGTTCAAACGGATAGTCAGCACTGTAGTAGATTTTGTCATTATCAAACATATCCAGGGTGCAACGAAATGCGGCGTCATTGAAATTACCACTAATGGTTAAATGAAAATTTTCTCTGAAGTAATCTCCCAGTGGACGTAGTCCACGATATCCTCTGGGGGAAAATGCCATGCGGGCATCTATACGCCATAACCCAAAAGGGATACCTTCACCCAGATGCCCCAGGCATATCTTTAGATTGGGATAATCTTCAAATAAACCAGATCCACACAGTCTAAGTGCATGGGTAGACGTTTCTACTGCAAATCCCCAGGGCGAACTCATTAGCCAGGGATGGTCCTGATAGGCGCGAGCCTGTGACGGGATAGTCATTCTGGGGTGCAGGTAAAAAGGAACATCCAGCTCTTGTACAGTGGCCCAGAAAGTTCGGTACTCAGGTTGGTCATAGTATGCCTGATTATCAGGTTGGTCTATTTGCTGAAAACCATTCACCAATATTCCTTTGTGTCCCAGTTCTTTTACGCATCGGGTAAGCTCTTGTGAAGCTGCATCTGGATCATGCATGGGAAGAGCAGCCATGCCACCATATCTGCCCGGGTATTTTTGCGCTGCTTCTGCCATCTTGTCATTGGCTTTTTTGGCTACATTCATTGCTTCATCGGCATTTAAGATAGATTGCAGTCCTGGAGCATTGAGCGATAGTAAAGCCAGCTCGATACCACTGTTGTCCATGTGCTCCAGGCGTTCCTCATCAAGGTCCATAATCTCTCGTGTAAAGTCATCCCATACGCCGCTATCTCCGGCAAAGGGCTTTGCCTGTTCAGAGGTATCTGGGATCGCAAAATGTTCTTCGAATGCAATTTTTCCTTTCATTTTTGTTCCTTAAAAAATGTTGATCACATATTAAACCAGTAGCGAGTATAGCTATCAACAAACTCAAGCGCAAAAAAATAGGAGAAATATGAAGTTAATAAACATTATTCTCATTATCAGAAATTCACATTATGGTCAGAATTGATCACGGCAATGTCTGAATGTTGTTATATCTTTTTATCAATTATAAAAGATAATTTCATGATGAGACGAGGAAACTTAAATATGAAGCTTGGAAACATTGTGGGTTCTAGTACATTCAGAGTATTTACAATAACTGGCCTAATATTAATTTTGTTAATTCCTATGAAAATGATTGAATCGCTAATAAGAGAACGTGGCAATTTATACAGGCAGGTAAATGATGAAGTGATGGCTTCATGGGGGAAAGACCAATGGATAACAGGACCAGTAATCTCCTTGCCTTACCTTAAACAGAATACAGAACAGGGAATATGGACTTATGATACTTTGTATAAGCATATTCGTCCTCGAACATTGGATATCGATATAAGCATAGACACACAATTGCGCTATAGAAGTATCTACGAAGTTCTGTTGTATAACGCACATGTGAAACTCAATGGAACATATAACTTATCGGATATTAGTTATAACGATAATGAGAGTACGGAATTTGAAATAATAGAAGGTTTTATTCAGGTTCCCATGGGAGATCCAAAAGCGGTAAAGGAAATTATCACCTTCACCTGGGATGGAATTGAGTTAGAGAAAAACCCAAATTTTCTTGGTACAAATAAGCAGGACGTTACTATATTTTCTGAGATTGACCCAGAAATGTTAAATAGGGAAGAAGTGCATAAATTTTCACTGGAATATATTATAAATGGAAGTGGCGAAGTAAATTTTATAACTAATTCAACGCAAACCCGTTTACAACTTGATGCTAATTGGGGTTTCCCAGGGTTTTATGGTAATTACCTGCCAGATGTTCATTCGATAGACAATGATAAGTTTACTGCCAGATGGAATGTAAATGAACTCCTGGGTGGGATAGGGCACGATACTGTGCAATATTTAAGTCCAGATTTGTTATCACCGCAATCGCACTATGGTGTCCGATTTGTTCAATCTGTGGATACATATCAACAGGTAATGCGATCTGCAAAGTATGCGGTATTAATCATTAGTTTGGCCTTTCTGGTCTATTTCTTTACAGAGATTATGACTCGTCTTTACTTGCATCCAATTCAGTATATTTTAGTGGGGGGGGTGAATTGTGTGTTTTACTTGCTGTTACTGTCTTTGGCAGAGCACATCAATTTTATCTACGCATACCTGGTGAGTGCAGGGGCCTCAGTTTTGATCGTTACACTTTACAGCTTGAGTATTTTAAAAAGCCGAAGATATGCAGCGGTCATTTTTTGCCTGTTAGGGGCATTATATTCTTATTTATACATCACCCTGAATTCTAAGGCATATGCACTGGTTATCGGTAGCATCGGATTATTTGGCATCTTGTCTCTGCTTATGTATCTGACTCGAGATGTTGATTGGAACAGAGTTAATCCAAAAATAACTATAAAAACAACGCCTTAAGGATATTCAGTTAGTGTCCTGATAAACAGTCGATCTGTAATGTGCATGATTGTTGATATTTATCATAATATCGATAGTCAGAATATGTATATTGAATACCAGTTACTCAATTTTGGACAAACTGGAGAGGGTGAAGATATGAATAATACAGACTCATCGACCAACAAAAATCAAACAGAATCAGGTGCTAAGTCCGAGGTTCGAAAAAAATCGACAACAAAGAAAAAAACTGTCAGGAATGAATCCACTTCTGCAAAGAAACCTGCTCTTAGGACAAAGAAAATCCAAGTTGATAAAGCGGGAGCAAGCAAGCGTAAAGACGTAGAAAAGAGCAGGGCAGCCCTGCTGAAGACATTGAAAAAAGAACTGGCAGTGACAAAGGATACTCTAAAAGCAGCACGAGTCTCAGCACGAGATGAAATCGCATTATTAAAAGATCTCCTCAAACATGCTCTTAAGCGAGAAAAAGAGTTATTGAAAATAAGCGAAAAGAAAGCAAAAAAAATGCTGCTTGCAGGAGAGCGCTGGGAAAAGAAACAAATTGTTAAATTGAAAAGAGCCGCTGAAAAGACCAGGGATAAAATTAAAAAATAGAAAAAAAGAAACCGTCAGATGGCAGCTAATTACTATTCAGCTAGTCCATTTATTTTTTGAGCCTATGGCTTTAATTAGCCTAGTGGTATTTTATAGGGGGCATCTGGCACTTCTTTTACTAAGCGGGGCACCAAATATCCGGGGAGCCTGGTTCGCAATTGTTCCATAATTTTATGAGCGACACTTTCATCCACCTCAAAATGTGCAGCACCTTCAATGGGGTCCAGTAGATGTAAATAATATGGTAGAACATGATTTGAATAGATAGATTCACTCAGCTTAGTCAAGACTTCTGCATCATCATTGACACCTTTTAGCAGCACGGACTGATTTAATAATTGTAGGCCGGCATGATGAAATGCATTTAATGCTAATCTGACATCAGCATCGATTTCATTGGGATGATTTATATGAAGCACTACTGAAGTTTTTAGGCGCGTATGCTTCAAGGTTTCAAGCAGATGCTTGGTGACTCGGGAAGGTACAACCACGGGGAAACGAGTATGTATACGTAAAAATTTCAGGTGTGGAATATTACCCAACTTGAGAATCAAGCTCTCTAGTTTTTCATCTGATAAAGAAAGCGGGTCTCCACCACTTAATATTATTTCAAAAATGCCAGGATCAGCTTGTAATGCCGTTATCGCATTTGACCAATTTTCCTGACTTGCCTGGTTTTTCTCATAGGGATAGTGGCGGCGGAAACAGTAGCGGCAATGTATGGCGCAGGCAGCAGTTGTAATCATTAATGCTCGCCCATGATATTTTTTAATGAGTCCCGCTGTTAAGTGTCGCTTGATTTCACCTACTGCATCAGTCTTAAATCCCGGGGTCTTCTTGTCTTCATCTATGGTCGGTAATACCTGAAGCAGTAATGGATCCTCAGGGTTGTTTTTATCTATACGGGAAAGATAAGCTTGAGGGACGCGTGTGGGAAATGTGGATAAGCTGGCGTCTGGGGTTGTTTTAGAGTCATTTTTTAGGCCACTTTCAAGGAGTAAATCCTGATATTTGTGAATACTGGATTGTAAATCTGTCTGCCAACTCGAAATTTTCATAGGAATCAAGGTATCATACGCCGCTTTATCACGCACTATGGATTGATTAAATGGCTACTTATAATACAAATGAATTTCGTTCAGGACTGAAATTAATGATTGATGGTGATCCGTGTTCAATCATTGAAAATGAATTTGTTAAACCCGGGAAAGGCCAGGCCTTTAACAGGGTAAGACTAAGAAACCTGAAAACAGGACGAGTACTCGAAAAAACCTACAAATCAGGTGATTCTGTTGAGGGTGCAGATGTAATAGACATCACATTGCAGTATCTCTACACCGATGGAGATATGTGGCATTTCATGGATAATAAGTCTTATGAACAACATATGGCAGACAAAAACGCCATTAATGATGCGGCTCAATGGATAAAAGGCGAAGAAGAGTGTGAAGTAACGCTTTGGAATGGTACGCCGTTGAGTGTTGCTGCCCCGAACTTTGTGATCCTTAAAATCACGCAAACCGATCCAGGGGTGAGGGGAGATACGGCAACAGGAGGCACAAAACCAGCAACACTGGAAACCGGCACTGTCGTTAAAGTTCCTTTATTTGTAGAAGAAGGTGAATTAATCAGGGTTGATACCCGTACCGGTGAGTATATGTCCAGAGCAAAAGAATAGAGAGGCGTGAGGTGTGACGTCTGACTGGCAACCCAGTGCCTCATTAGATATTATTTGGCAACGTGCCGAGTATTATAAGACCATTCGTCGATTCATGGAGGAAAGAGACATTATGGAAGTGCAAACACCGATATTTTCTAATAGCGGAAATACCGACCCAAACTTGTCAAGTTTTAACACCCATTTTCACTCGCCTAATGATAAAAATCCCATTACTTTTTATCTCAATACGTCTCCTGAATTTGCAATGAAACGCTTGCTTGCGGCAGGAAGTGGTTCAATTTATCAAATTTGTAAAGTATTTAGGGACCATGAAGCAGGCATTCATCACCAGCCGGAATTCACTATGCTTGAATGGTATCGGCTAGGATATGATCATCATCAACTAATGGATGAACTGTCAGAATTATTATCAATATTTGGTTATCATAGCGTTGAGCGTATGCTTTATAGTGATGTCTTTGAATCGTGTACCGGCTTACACCCACATCTTGCAGATACAAATACCTTATTTGAGCAGGCAAAGTATTATGGCCTGGAGACAAATACAGTTGATCGAGGTCTCTTGCTGGACTTTATTTTTACTCAAAGCATCGCCCCCGCACTAAGTGGAGATAAAGCTGTTATTCTCTTTGATTTTCCTGCTTGTCAGGCATCGCTTGCCAGGATTCGGAATGATAATTATCCAGTAGCGGAACGCTTTGAATTATTTATAGATGGTGTTGAAATTGCGAACGGTTTTCATGAATTATGTGATGCGAAAGAGCAGATGTCACGTTTTGAGGAAGATAACCGAAAACGTAAAATAAAAGGTCAGAATGAAATGCCCATCGACAAGCACCTAGTAAACAGCCTGGAACATGGGCTTCCAGAATGTGCGGGCATAGCAGTGGGTCTGGACAGACTGTTTATGAAAATGAAAGGTTGTAATTCCATCGAAGAGGTTGTCACCTTTTCTTATCTTAATTGCTGATTGGTGCTGTATGGTAATTAGTCCTGAGGATATTCTTGCTGAAAGTGGCCCATTATCAGAAATTATCCATAACTATCAGGTCCGTCCTCAACAGATTGATATGGCTGAGGCTATTGAGGAGGCCATATATAATAACCAGTCTATTATCCTTGAAGCAGGAACAGGAACAGGTAAAACCTTTGCCTATCTTATCCCGGCCATACTCTCGGGTAAGAAAATAATCGTATCTACCGGAACAAAGCACTTACAAGATCAACTATATAAGCGAGATTTGAAAACCATTCAGCAGGCAACCGGAATGGCTATTAATACGGCATTGTTAAAAGGCCGTGCAAATTATCTTTGTCTGCATAGGTTGGCGTTGATGGAAAATGAACAGACTGCTGAGAATCAGCGATTTTCAACACAGTTGTTTGAAGTCAGGCAATGGGCGAATCAGACCGAACTTGGCGATATGTCTGAGCTAACAGTAATACCAGAAGATGCTCAGATCCGATATATGGTGACCTCAACTACGGAAAACTGCCTGGGTGCAGAATGTGCATTTTATGATGATTGCCATGTTTTTAAGGCAAGACGTAAAGCTGCAGATTCTGACCTTACAGTTGTAAATCATCATTTATTACTGGCAGATATGGCTTTGCGCGAGAAAGGTTACGGTGAAATTCTACCCAATGCTGATATGGTGATATTTGATGAGGCGCATCAATTACCGGATCTGGCCACACAGTTTTTTGGACAATCACTCAGTAGTAATCAGTTCTATGAACTTGTAAGAGACTCCCGTCAGGCTTATTTTTCTGAAGCCGCTGACATGAAAGAGTTACTGGAATATCTAGATAAGCTGGATATAGCTATAAGGCAGTTTCGCCTGGCATTAAATCAGTATGATACACGCGCAGCCTGGTTTGAAGTAAAGAAATCTGAAGATGTGGAAAATGCCCTTGCAGCATTATTCAGTCAGTGTATGGATATTCATCAAATACTTGATGCATTTGCCAATCGTGGTAAAGAGCTGAACCACTGTTTCAAACGATTTGATGGTTTTATCAGCATGTTGAATATGTTTATAAATGAACCTGAGGTTGACCATGTCCAATGGCTGGAAATCAGAGGTAGAGGGTTTCTATTACATCAAACGCCACTAAATGTTTCTGAAATTTTTCAGAAAAGAATGGCAGATTATGATTGTCAATGTGTCTACACTTCGGCGACCCTGGCAGTAAAAGAAAATTTCAATCATTACATTAATCAAATGGGGCTTGATAATATCAAGCATCATTCATGGGCAAGTCCTTTTGATTTCAAAAAACAGGCTATGCTCTATTTGCCTGAAGGCTT
This sequence comes from uncultured Gammaproteobacteria bacterium, assembly GCA_943788815.1. Classification (GTDB taxonomy): domain Bacteria; phylum Pseudomonadota; class Gammaproteobacteria; order Eutrophobiales; family Eutrophobiaceae; genus Eutrophobius. Next base: position 330,062 of record CALSRS010000001.1, on the reverse strand, counting down.
GCCAGATCCAAGGGTGAACGGATTTACCGAGCAGGCGATAGATGCGGCAATACCTGTGATTGAACTCACCAGGGGGCGTGCTTTTTTTCTTTTTACAAGTCACCGTGCACTGCAAATTGCGGCTGAAATAATTAGAAATAAAATACCTTACCCGGTATTAATTCAAGGAGATGCACCCAGAACTGAATTACTGGAGACATTCAGAAATACACCACATGGTGTACTGCTTGGAACATCAAGTTTCTGGGAAGGTGTCGATGTGAAAGGTCAGGCACTTTCCTGTGTGATTATTGATAAATTACCGTTTTCAACTCCGGATGATCCTGTGTTGAAGGCAAAGCTAAGGAAAATTGAGGAGCTCGGTGGTAATGCATTTATGGAATATCAATTACCCGAAGCTGTCATAAGCCTAAAGCAAGGTATAGGACGTTTGATACGAGATAATAATGATTACGGAGTCTTAATGATCTGTGATCCTAGGTTAAAAAGTAAATCTTATGGCAAAGTCTTTTTGAAAAGTATGCCAGAAATGAAAGTTCACTCAGATATTAGCGAGGTGGGTAAGTTTTTTAAATATCATGAACGCGTAAATGACTGAACTCAAGCGGGTTGTAACATTACCTCAAATCGTATTCTATGGATTAGGTAATATATTGGGTGCGGGCATATACGTTCTGGTCGGTAAGGTTGCTTTATTTTCAGGGAACTACGCGATAATTTCATTTCTGATTGCGGCACTCACTGCCTGTCTAACTGCATTTACATATGCAGAATTGGTATCTCGTTATCCTCAAAGTGCTGGTGCTGCAATTTATGTGTACCATGGATTTGGTAAACGCTGGCTATCAGTATTGGTTGGATTGTTAATTGTTTTAACCGCACTAGTGTCCTCAGCCACTATTATTCGAGGGTTTATTGGCTACCTTTCAATTTTTTTAATTTTTCCAGACTGGTTGGTAATTTTACTAGTGTTGTCTGCATTAGGGACTATTGCAATTTGGGGTATTAACGCATCAGTAAAGACAGCTATTGTTTTAACCTTGGTTGAAATATTTGGCTTATTATTAATCCTGGTGTTGGGTAGGCAGTATTTCCTGGAATTGCCGGATAAGATAACTACCTTTATCAGTCCTAATACTTCGGATGATATGAATGGAATTATGCTTGGCGCATTACTCGCTTTTTATGCTTTTATCGGGTTTGAAGACATGGTGAACATCGCCGAGGAAGTTAAGGATGTTGAAAGAAACATGCCATTGGCAATTATTATTTCTATGGCCATTGCTACTCTAATTTATGTCGGGATATCAACACTGGCTTTACTCGTATCATCTCCATCGCAATTAGCTGCAACGGACGCGCCGCTTGCAGAAATATACGCTACGATAACCGGCAAAGAACCATACCTGATTACGATTATTAGTTTATTTGCTGTTTTAAATGGTGCCTTAGTACAAATAATTATGGCATCAAGGGTATTGTATGGAATGAGTTCTGAACAATGGATGCCAAGGTGGTTTGGTGTTCTAAATCAGAAAAAAAGGACGCCCGTAAATGCTACTATAACTGTTGTCGGTTTAATTATAATGTTTACCTGGCTTTTCCCGCTGGTATCTTTGGCCAGAGCGACCAGTTTTTTATTGTTAATAATATTTATACTTGTCAATCTATCCTTACTTATAATTAAGATTCGAGATGAGAATAAATTTTCTGGTTTTTGTATTCCTATTTATATACCCGTGTTCGGGTTAATTAGTTGCCTGGTATTAATTTTGAGCGGTTAAAATAAAGAGCTCTTACTCTCTGGATATCCAGTAAAGTTTTTCTCCTGGCGTCAACTCTGGCGTAATTGCGGTGTCCCATGTCTGCGTTTCATGTATGTATAATTCTGGAATATTAAACCGGTCAAACAGGATGCTCACAATTTTTAACCATGCATCCCGATTGTTTCCCGGCGGGATTGCCAGAATTAGCATCTGGTCTTCCGGTCTGATATTCATGCCATTATAAAATATCCCCTGGAATGCTATCTCTAATGCAAACCAATTATTAAATATGCCAATTTTTTCGTTGCTGAATAATCCCTCGAGACTGTCAGTTTTATAACTGGGTATCTCCTCATCCAGTGAGCCGGCGTATATTGATTCAGGTGTTAGTAAGACAACTATAGGTCTTCCTGCTTCTATCTGTGCATAAGTATGCGGTATGTAAGTAAGGATGAATATGAATATTACAATTATAAAATTTGTATTTTTTTTCATTTGTCAATTTATTGTAGTAGTCAACACATATGTATATGACACGAGATTCCTAATTATGTATGCTGAGAATTCAAGTAAGACCTTGAATTGAATCATAACTGTGAATCAAGAGAATAAAAATACAAAATTACCCAAGAGTAATAAAATATTAATTCTGGCAGTAGTAGGTGTGAGTTTTACTGCCTTAGCTATATTAATAATATTTCTTGGGAGGTTAGGCATTATTTCAGTCTCAGCTGCCCTGTTAATGCTGGTTGCTCTTGTCGGGATTTATTCTGGTTTTGGTATATTAATTGCAGCTCATTTGATGGTGAAAAAATTGGAATGACGAACAATAATTTAGATGAAAAACGAGGGGAAGGGCGGCTGCTTAGCAGGCTGAGCAGTAGTGTCAAAATAGTCTCTACTGATTCAGCTGATAGAAATGAAGGTGATCTAGTCGAATGTATAACACGAGATATTTCATTCACCGGTGTCTGTCTTTTAATAAAAGAAAATCTTCCTGTTAATAGCAAAGTTATTTTAAAAATCAAGAATCCAATTTCCGGTTCTGAATATAACCATATGTGTGAAACAACCTGGAGTCGTGAAAAAGAAGGTGCTTACCTGGTAGGACTACATATTCATGAACACCTTTGTGATGTGTCAGAATGGAAAAATATGGTGATTTGCCTGCTTTCAGACTAAATCGAATTAATAATGTACCAAAGAATGCACCAGGTACTTTGATAGTTTCTCTCGACCTTTGAGTTCATCCAGTTCTACCACGAAAGCACACCCTGCAATTACGGCGCCAAGATTCTCCAATAGTGTACAACTAGCCGCAGCGGTACCACCGGTTGCGATAAGGTCATCGACTAAAATAACATGGTCGCCCGGATTAACTGCATCGATATGGACTTCCAGCGCAGCCGAGCCATATTCAAGGTCATAACTAATTGATTGTACATCATAGGGTAATTTTCCCGGCTTTCTCAGTGGAATAAAGCCTATATTTAGTGCTCTTGCAGCAAGTGCTCCAAAGATGAAACCACGAGCCTCCATACCTGCAACATAATCTATATCTTTACCATCAAATGGCTTGATTAACTCATTGATCGCACTATTCAATATGTCTGGGTGTTTTACTAACGGGGTAATATCTTTAAATTGAATCCCGGGTTTAGGGAAATCCGGTATGTTACGTATATGAGATTTAATTTGTTCCATATAAAGTGGTTCCCGTAATATGACTTATCTGAATAACAGTATAAAACTATCAAAATTATAATTAATATAAATGAAAAGCTATCAAACTATATATGAAACTGCATTAATATTGAATCCAGATAAGGATCTTGAAAATATACTACCTAAAGCGGATTTAGATGAAATGCTTAGTGCCAGGGATGATTCGTGGTACTTATCAACTATGTCCAGGCGAATATTCAGGGCTGGCCTGAAGCACGCTATGGTGGATGCTAAATGGCCGAATTTTGAGAAGGCGTATCATAATTTTGATTTGGATTTTGTCCGCACGATGAGTGATGAAGATCTCGATGTATTGATGGCTAATCGTTTATTAATCAGGCATTGGGGAAAGATTCATTCAGTACGCCATAATGCTTCAATCATGTATGAACAGCTTACAAAAACATCTGGATTTGGTCATTATTTGGCTAATTGGCCGTCTAACAATATTGTTGGATTATGGCAGGAGATAAAAAAACACTACAAGCAGATGGGAGGTTACTCGGTGCCATATTTTTTGAGAATGGCTGGTAAAGATACATTTATCCTGACTCAAGATGTGATACGGGCTTTAAACCGCTGGGGTGCTTATCAAGGCGTGCCATCATCAATAAAGGCAAAACAGCAAGTGCAAAATGTATTTAATATATTATCTGAAGAAAGCGGACGGGAATTATGCCAGTTAAGTCGTATTTTGGCCCTGTCAGTCAATGAATAAAAACAAAATGGTCTCATAAACTAGTATCTGTATCTAAAACAGGGTTAAGTATTATATAAACTTCTATTCAGATAAATTATCGTAATAAATGATATTAATTTACCTGGCTTATATGGGGCTTTTCTGACTTATGGAACCTCCATGTTGCAAGTGGGTCCATAGTACAGTCTTAGATGAGTGTGCCTTTAGAATTTTAACTTTTATATCAGGGTAGTTTATATTTACTGTATGAATAATAAGATATTTCTATCTTTACTTGTTTTATGGTGTTGCCCGGTCTCTACTTTCTCACAAGATGACTATCCAGAACGCCGTGATGTTCTGGTGGAAGAGATAGAAGCCATGGTGATGGAGACTAGAGAATATATCGGTAAGGACAGATTAAAAGGCGCGGTGATAGAAGCAATACGTAATGTCCCAAGGCATGAATTTGTTCCAGATCTGTATAAATCCTATGCCTACGAGAACAGACCACTTCCAATTGGTAGTCGGCAAACTATTTCACAGCCCTATATCGTTGCACTTATGACCGATCTGGCCGAGGTGAATTCAAATTCTATTGTACTGGAAGTAGGGACTGGCTCAGGTTACCAGGCAGCTGTTTTGGCAGAATTGGTTCACCATGTTTATAGTATCGAGATTCTTGACAGTTTGGCTCAAAAAGCACAACGAACCTTGTTTAATCTTGGTTATGAAAATATTACGGTTCGAAGTGGTGACGGGTATAACGGCTGGCAAGAACATGCACCTTATGATGCGATTATTGTGACTGCAGCACCCGAAGAAATCCCTCAGCCATTGATAGAACAGTTAAAGCCTGGAGGTAAGATTGTAATTCCCGTAGGCGCACAATCACGGACACAATATCTACGCGTGATTACAAAAAACCGATCAGGTGATGTTGAGGTTAAAGAGATTTTGCCGGTAGGTTTTGTGCCGCTGACCAGAAAATAGTGAATAATTATTCCTGAGAACTCAGTTCTTCAGAAGATTCTGGGGCGGATTTTTTCACAAGATTACCAATTTTTTGTATCAACCCACTCCCTTCTTGTTCTGCCTGCATCACCATGGTACTAAGCTGAATATAATCTATTTTACCTGTGCCTAGCACAGGTAATTCTTCTGCCAGGACTATTTTTCGAGGGATGTAAATTTCACCGTATTTAAGATTACGTGCAGCTTCTTGAATTTGCTTTTTATTCGCGTCATGGTTGTCCGTGACAAGAATAATTTTTTCGCCTTTCTTTTCATCAGGTATGGAGACAGCAGCATGACTTGAATCGGGCCAGGTATAGGTGGCCAGTTCCTCTACAGCAGTTAATGACACCATTTCTCCTCCCAACTTGGCAAACCGTTTCGCTCTACCCAGGATTGATATGTAGCCTTCTTCATCAATATCCGCAATGTCTCCGGTATCATGCCAACCTTCACCGCGTTCAGTTATTGGTGGAATGATCTTTCCATCTGAATCATGTAGCAGGTAACCCATCATGATATTAGGTCCCTTTACTACCAGTCGTCCGCCTTGTTCGATACCTTCTACTGGCTCAAGGTATGTTTTAACATAGGGCATAGCTAGCCCCACTGAACCTGACCTGGAGACGATGGGTGTATTTACAGAGATAACCGGACTAGTTTCTGTTACGCCATAACCCTCAAGTATACGGATACCAAACTTTTCCATATACAGCTGTTTTGTATCTTCTCTGAGTTTTTCTGCGCCGGCAACGACATATCGAAGGTTATTAAAATCATAGGGATGGGCGTGCTTTGCATAGCCTTTGAAAAACGTATTTGTCCCAAAAAATATGGTGGCATTTTTTTCATACACCAGTTGCGGAATTACCCGGTAGTGTAGAGGTGTTGGGTAGAGATACACCTTGCTTCCCCCAAGTAAAGGCATGATGAAACCGGCATTTAAGCCAAATGAATGAAATAAGGGCAGGCAAGTAAATACAATGTCTGAAGGTTTGAAACCTATATGAATTCTGACCTGTGCGAAATTGGATAGTATATTTTGGTGAGACAGAACCACACCTTTGGGGACGCCTTCTGAACCAGATGTGAAAAGGATGACCATAGGACTATGAGAGTCGGGGATTCCTCTTCGTCTATAATATTTTAGAGGGTTACGACCTTTTATTAAGCCAGTTACTTTGTCCATTAAACTAATTTGATCACGCAAGTCTTCAAGGTAAGTAATATTTACATGAAACTGAAGGTCAGTGATGAGTTCGCCTAGATTGGCTTTATCGATAAACGCTCTGGAGGTATAGACAGTTTTTATATTTGCGGTTTCACATGCCTTGATTATATTTTGGGTCCCAGCAGAGAAATTTAACATAGCAGGAACCCTGCCAAGGTATTGTAATGCCAGGAAGATGACACCAATGGCATTGACATTAGGTAATAAGACACCCACGTGCTCACCTGAAACGGTATTCTTTTCTATTTTATTTGCCAGAATAATAAGACGCGTAAATAGCTGTTTATAGGTTAATTCAATATTATTTATGTCTTCGAGTATTATCAGCTTATTGCCATATTTTGATGCGGCTTCACAAATGGCAGTGAATAGTGTTTTGTCATAACTGAAAGTAGAGAATTGTAAATTGAACATAAGTTGTTGCAGCTTGCTGGCAGCTATCTTACGTCGATCATGACTGGATATTCCATTTGGTAGTTGAATTTTTTCTGGTGGCAAAATCTTTACTGAAATTTTCGGAAATCGTTTAATGTGCCCACGATCTTTAATATAGGAAAAAGGAGACAATTGCGCTCCGTCAATGGCAATCGGCAGGATCGTAGCATCAGCTTTATCCGCAATGAGGGCAGGACCTTCATAAATCTTCATTAAGGTTCCGGTAACAGTAATTCTGCCTTCAGGAAAAATTACGGCCTTATTATCTTCTTTTATAAATTTAATCATGGATTTTAAAGATAATGGACTGGTATGGTCCATTTCGAAAAGATCCACAAACCTTAGAAAAAAATGGAAAGATTTCTTTGATGCAATATCAGTATTTATGGCAAAGGTGGGGGTCTCGGGTAGCCACGCATATAAAATTATGCCATCTAGTAATGAAGTGTGATTGGCTACAATTAAAGTGCGTTTGCCGGCCTTGTGGTAATTTTCAATTCCAGTTACTTCAACACGGTATAGAAGTACCAGCAGACAACGTACCAGAAACTTTATAATTTTAATCATGGTTAGAAACTATAACTATCCATGCTGCTGTGTTCATAAGCAGCAGGTCATATATGCTGATAAATAATTGAAATTCAGGGGATTGTTATGCACCCGTAGTCAATGCCGGGGCATTTTGCAATAGCAGTTTTTGTCCTGGTTGGAGATATCTTCTATTTTGCAGATTATTCCACTTTTGCAATTGTGCAATTGTGACCCCAAATTTTTGGGATATTAGCCATAAAGAATCACCTTTTTTAACAGTATATTCGATATGTCCTTCTTCACTGCGGGTATAGGCAACTGCGACAGTTTGTGTATTGTCATTATCATCTGAAGAGTTAATCCATAATGTCAGTTTTTGTCCGGGGCGAATGACACTTCTGGTGTTTATACCGTTCCAACTTATCAGATCCTTGATAGAAACATTGTATCGTCGACCAATAATCCAAAGACTGTCACCCCGCCGAACTGTATAAATATATTGATTGCCGGAACCCTCTTTTTTAAGTCCAGCAAGCCAACGGTTTTCCAGGCTGAGGGTATAAAACTTGCCAGCTTCTTTGGGCGTGGGAATGACTAATGAGCGACCAGTGCGGATCAAGTTTCCTCTTAACTTATTCGTTTCCTTGATTGTTGCAACACTAGTCTTATATCTATCAGCAATGTCACTGAGTGTTTCACCCTGTTTGATTACATGCTGGTTCCAGGCAACTCTTTCTTCCTGAGGAATCGCCATCAGGCCAGTTTTAAATAGCTGGGCTTTATTGATGGGGACCAGTAAGGAGTGTGGACCATCAGGATCTGTCGCCCATCTATTGAATCCTGGATTCAATGTATACAGTTCATCCATACTCAAGCCCGTCAGGGTGGCAGCAGTTGAAAGGTCTAGCTGTCCACCTATATCAACCTTTTCAAAATAGGGATTGTCTGGAATTGATACCAGGGTGATGTTGTATTTATCCGGGTTTGCAATAATTTCAGCTACAGCCAGGAGGCTGGGGACATAACCACGGGTTTCCCGAGGCAGTCTTAAGGAAAAAAAATCGGTGTCTTTATTTGCGCTTTTGTTCCGTTTTATTGAGCGTTCTACGTTGTACTCTCCAGAGTTATAGGCAGCAAGCGCATGTTGCCAATCGCCATTAAACTGCTTATTTAATTTTTCCAGATAATCCAGCGCTCCCCGCGTTGCTTCGGTAATGTCTCTTCGACCGTCGTACCACCAATTTTGTTTTAATCCATACATTTTGCCTGTGCCAGGTATGAATTGCCAAATACCTGATGCATGGCTTCTGGAATAAGCAAATGGTTGATAGGCACTTTCAACAATTGGCAGCAATGCCAGATCCAATGGCATATTACGTTTATCCAGTTCTTCGAGGATGTGGTAGATGTAAGGTGTCGCCCTTTGTGCAACTCTATCAATATACTCCTGATTTCGTGCATACCATGCGATACGTTCTTTTACGGCACTATTTTCAAGGTGGCGATCCAGTACCAGATTACTACGAATTCTTGTCCATACGTCTGAATAATATTCAGATTCAGATGGGGTGGATTCAAGAGCGATTGCAGAAAGAACTGGTTCCTGTTCAATTAACTCAACAGGCTCAGGTCTTTGGACAGGCGTAGATTCAGAAATAACAGGCGTTTGATCGGTATTGCTGTATGGCTTAACGGCAGGCGTTGTGGCGCACGCAGTTAATGTAGAGATAATAGTTATAATTAAAAAAGCTCGGGTCCCCATCACGCCATCGTATGCAACTGTTTGAAAATCGTCAAGTTTTATTTGTTTTGTAAGTATCTTGCTCCAGGTAACGAGCTGCCTAAAAATTATCTTTCCATTTTCTAATGCTGGCGAATATATCCACGTTGTTACTAAGAGTATGACCGGCATAATTTTCTGCTGAGTTGATTACTTCAGGTTCGTTCACTCTGAGAAAAGGATTGGTCTTTTTTTCTTCGCCGATGGTTCCCGGTACGGTCGGGAGATTTTTTTTTCTAAGTTGGCTGCAATGTTCTACACGAGCTACGATATCTTTGTTATCTGGTTCAACTGCTCGAGCAAAACAAAGATTGGCTAGTGTATATTCATGTGCGCAAAATATTTCAGTATCTTCAGGTAGGTTTGTAATCTTATTGAGTGATTGGTACATCTGTTTTGGTGTTCCTTCAAACAATCTGCCGCAGCCTGACATAAACAGGGTGTCACCAATAAATAATTTTTTATGGCCATAATAAGCAATATGCCCAAGGGTATGTCCTGGCACTTCCAGAATATCAAATTTCACATTAAGCTTATCCAATAGCAATGTATCTCCTTCATTTAAAGGATGAGTAATTCCTGAAATATTTTCAGATGAAGGTCCATATACTGGAATTGTGTATTTTGATGTAAGTTGTTCTATACCACCAACATGATCTCTATGATGGTGCGTAATTAAAATGGCAACAGGGTGTAATTTAGAAGTAGTGAAATAGTCAATTACCGGCGCTGCATCACCCGGGTCGACTATTGCTACACCATCGGACTCTGAATTTTTAATTATCCAGATATAATTATCCTGAAATGCGGAAATGGGTATAACATTTATCATAGTTATAGACTCATGGATGATTGCACATTACATCATGTATCATAATCATTATGACTGACAGTTTAAACACTAAATTATCGAGGAACTCCGTTAGGCAACGCTTATTAGACTGGTTTAATACACCGCTTGGTCGGCAGGTGATTGATGATGAACACCTGATTATGGAAAGTATCCTGCCGGATCTGTTTGGTTATCATTTTATGCAGATTGGATTGGTGCATCAAAACCACTTGCTGGCATGTACTCGCATAAATCATCACTTTATTGCACAATTAAATGAAGAAGACAGTATTGATTGTGCTGTATCTTTAATCTGTCAGGATGATTCTCTACCAATTGCATCAGACAGTGTTGATGTTGTTGTATTGTCACATGTGCTTGAGTATTCACAGACTCCTCACAAGATACTGAGAGAAATAGAACGTATCCTGATTGGAGAAGGGCATCTAATCATCGTAGGATTCAATCCATGGAGTTTATTTGGGATATGGCGATTATTGCTGGCCTGGCGTGAAGAAACGCCCTGGTGTGGACATTTTTTCAGTTATAACCGTATAAGAGACTGGTTTACATTACTGGATTTTGACCTTATCCAGTTGAAAAGGGTTTTTTATCGCCCACCATTACAAAATTCTAAAATCATGGGTAAGCTATTTTTTATGGAAAAAATTGGTAAGTATTGTTGGAGTATTTTTGGAAGTATTTATGTGGTGGTCGTCAGGAAACGGGTAGTACCACTAACACCAGTTAAAGATTTATGGTCCAAACGTCGAAATATGATTAAATCAAGAATCGCCGAACCAACAACACGTATATCAGACAGTTAATATGGGAGAAGTTGTCGAAATATTCACAGATGGTGCTTGTCGAGGTAATCCTGGCCCTGGTGGTTGGGGTGCAATACTGCGTTTCCAGGGCACAGAAAAAGAATTATTTGGCTCAGAGCCTGAAACAACTAATAATCGTATGGAATTAATGGCAGCCATTAAATCAATTGAATCATTAAAACGATCTTGCAAGGTGTGTCTGACGACAGATTCGGAATATGTAAAAAACGGTATTACTCAGTGGTTGAAAAACTGGAAAGTTAAAAACTGGAAAACAGCAAACAAGAAGACAGTTAAAAATATGGACCTTTGGAAACAACTCGATTTGGCATGTTCGGGTCATGATATCGAATGGTGTTGGGTAAAAGGTCATAGTGGTCACAAAGAGAATGAGCGTGCGGATGCTCTTGCAAATCTGGCTATTGATAATATGTTATCGGGGCAATTGTAAAGATGCGGCAGGTAATATTAGACACAGAAACTACAGGCCTCAACCCTGAAAAAGGGCACAAAATTATTGAGATTGGTTGTGTTGAGATTCAAAACCGTCGACGATCCGATAAACATTTTCATCAATATATAAATCCACATCGTGAAATTGATGATGGAGCATTTGAAATTCATGGACTAAGTAATGAGTTTCTAGCTGATAAGCCAGAATTTGCAGATATCGCGCATGATTTGATTAATTTTATAAAAGATAGCGAGCTTATTATTCATAATGCTCCATTCGACGTAGAGTTTATTAATGCCGAATTAAAACAATTAGGAAAAAAGTGGGGGAAACTTCAAGACTATTGCACCATTACGGATACGCTGGTGATGGCAAGAGACCTGCATCCTGGGCAAAAAAACAATCTGGATGCATTATGTAATCGTTATGACATAGACAACTCACAACGCGATCTTCATGGTGCGCTACTGGATGCTCAGATATTGCTAGATGTATATCTGGCAATGACAGGCGGTCAAACTGATTTGTTACTGGATGAGGAAGTGCAGGAATTTATTCCAGATCCACAATCACACAAAATACTGGATAAGCGACCGAGGTTAAGAACTATCTTGCCTTCAGATAATGAAAGTTTAGCCCACCAGCAACGGCTTGAAGTGCTAAATGAAAAATCAGGAGGAAATTGTATTTGGATGAAATTAGAAAAAGAAAATGAGGAGTAGGAAGAGTCTGTGAGGCATAAGGCATGAAGTGCCTCTAGATATCAAATTGCTGTCACTCCACTCCTAACACCTCACACTTTATATTTTTATGCCCCATCCAGTATTTTCTGCAATTCACCTTTCTGATAAAGGTCCATGACAATATCACAGCCACCGATTAACTCGCCATTGACAAACACCTGGGGAAAGGTAGGCCAATTTGATATTTTAGGTAAATTTTGCCTCACCTCCTGGTTTTCAAGCACATCGACGTAGGCAAATTCTGCCTGACAGGATTTTAGTGCCTGGGCTGTTTGCATGGAGAATCCGCACTGGGGCATCTCCGGACTACCTTTCATAAACAGGATAATCTTGTTATCTTCTATTTTTTGTTTGATCTCGTCATGTATATCCATGTAATTCCTCGATGTTTCAAATTAATAACTAAGTAAATAAGTCAAGTATTCAAGTATATCTTGGTTTTATCGTACTGAAAAGCCTTACTATGGCCTATATACGCGCAGATATGTATATCCTTCAATGAAATGACGTTAACAGATGAAAGCCGATTGATAGATAAGTATAATGCGATTTTCAAATTATAATTCACAGTCTTTAGAGGGGAGAAAACCTTATTATGAACCCACTTAAATCTATATCAGGAACAATAATCCTTGGATTTATTGTTGCCGTGGTGATATCGGTGCTGATTAATGCACCAGGAAATGCGATCTGGTCTCTTGTCGTATGGTTACACGTATTTGTGGGCATTATCTGGATAGGGTTACTGTACTACTTTAATTTTATACAGGTGCCAGCCGCCGCGACTGCAACTGCGGATAGTGATGGCCCTGGGCCTGCGGCAATAAGTAAATATGTCGCACCGCTTGCTCTTTTGTGGTTCAGGTGGGCAGCTTTGGCGACCTGGGTGACAGGTGCTGCTGCTCTGGAGGTAGCAGGCTGGGGATTTGTCAATGCATTTGCTCTGGCTGATGGTGTTGAGGTGATAGGAATTGGTGCGTGGCTGGGTAGTATTATGTTGTTTAATGTCTGGATATTAATTTGGCCTAACCAGAAAAAAATACTGGGTATAGTAGAAGCAAGTGGTGATGAAATTGCTAAAGCTAAAGTAGTCGCCTTGATGGCTTCCAGGACTAACACCTGCTTGTCTATACCAATGTTGATGTGCATGGTCGGGCAAATGCACGGATTGCCGTTGTAGTCAGATTTTTTTAACATTTATAATTCAAGCCCGGCAAGTGTCGGGCTTGTTTTTTTAGGAAAGAAAAAATATTACACAAATGAGTGAAGTATTGATGGGAACATATAATAGACTGCCTGTCGCATTTGAATCAGGTTCAGGAGTATGGTTGACGGATACCAATGGTAAGCGGTATCTAGATGCGCTGGCTGGTATCGCAGTATGTGGTCTGGGGCATGCCCACCCAGAGCTTAATGAAACTCTGGCAAGACAAAGTTCATCCCTAATCCATTCATCCAATTTATATGAAGTCCCCTTGCAGGAAAAGTTGGCAAAACGTCTTTGTGAATTATCTGGATTAGATAAAGTGTTTTTTTCAAATTCTGGTGCAGAAGCAAATGAAGCAGCTATCAAGATCTGTAGACGATATGGTCATCAACTGGGTTATAAAGTCCCCTATATTGTAGTCATGAATAATAGTTTTCATGGCAGGACGATGGCAACCATGACTGCTACGGGCAACAATAAAATCAAAGAAGGGTTTGAACCACTGGTAGAGGGCTTTATTCATATTCCCTATAACGATGTCAATGCACTGAAAAGTATTTTTGATAAACAAAAAGACATTGTTGCCGTTATGCTCGAACCCATATTAGGAGAAGGTGGAATTGTTGTTCCAGATAATGATTATCTCAAGAATGTACGTGAAATTACTGAAAAAAATAATGCCTTAATGGTATTGGATGAGATTCAGACAGGGATGTGCAGGACAGGCAAGTGGTTTGCCTTTCAGCATGAGGGAGTTACACCTGACATTATGACGCTGGCTAAATCTCTGGGAAATGGGGTGCCTATAGGTGCATGTCTGGCCAATGATTTAGCTGCTGCGCCTATGACCATTGGAAGTCATGGTTCCACATTCGGAGGGAATCCGCTGGCAGCGAGTGCCGCACTTACCGTCATAGATGTCTTAACAAAAGAAAATCTGGATGCCAGGGCATATCAACTGGGAAAAACCATGCTGGATGAGTTTAATAGCAGATTGCAAAATGTGACAGGTATTAAAAGAATCCAGGGTAAGGGGTTGATGTTAGGAATAGAACTGGATAAACCCTGTGCTGAGATAGTAACAACGGCATTGGAAAGAGGCATACTATTGAATGTCACAGCACAAAATGTTGTACGACTTTTGCCGCCGTTAATAACCTCTGATGCCGAAGCTGAAAAAATCGTCTCTATGGTTTCCGATCTGATCAAGGATTTTCTACGAAGCTAATAAAATGAACGTCAGGCATTTCTTAACATTAAATGATTTAAGTCGAGCAGAACTACTCGAGATCATTAAGCGCGCAATTGAAATGAAGGAAGCGCTGAAGCAAGGGAAAATAGAAGCTAGCAGGCAAGGGAAAATTTTGGCAATGATTTTTGAAAAATCATCTACCCGTACCCGTGTTTCATTTGAAACTGCCATTGTGCAACTGGGAGGACATGGCATATTCATGTCACCTGATGATAGTCAGTTAGGCAGGGGGGAGCCCCTGGAAGATACTGCCAGAGTTTTGTCTAAAATGGTTGACTGCGTCATGATCAGAACGTTTGAACATGAAAAGCTGATGACTTATTCAAAGCATTCGGAAATCCCTGTAATCAATGGTCTGTCTGATTCATACCATCCTTGTCAGGTGTTGGCAGACATGCAAACTTTCTTTGAGATTAAAGGTGATGTCAGAGGAAAAACCGTGGCCTGGTTGGGAGATGGGAATAACATGTGTCATTCTTATATAAATGCGGCGCGCATATTAGATTTTACATTGAAAATTGCTTGCCCTGAATCCCACAAACCAAATGCACAATTGCTGGATGAGGCATCCAGTTTTGTGGAAGTTACTCAGGATCCGGAATTGGCAGTTAAAGATGCTGACCTGGTCGTTACCGATGTCTGGGCCAGTATGGGACAGGAACAGGAATCAGAACAAAGGGCCAAAATCTTTAATACCTATCAGGTGAATTCCGAAATTATGTCACTGGCAGCAAATAAAGCGATATTCATGCATTGTTTGCCAGCCCATAGAGGTGAAGAGGTAACTGCAGAGGTAATCGATGGCCCTCAAAGTGTCGTATGGGAGGAAGCAGGAAATCGTTTACATTCACAAAAGGCGCTGTTGGAATTCCTGCTTTAATATCTTCCATTAACTGGTTGGCAGTTCCCTCATACGGTTATAATAAGTTTTTTAATCTGATATTTGGCATCTGCCAAACAAATATGACAGATAGTCGAATGATTTCATGGATATGAAGATATTAAATTAGCATGCACTTCCTATTAAGTAATGATGATGGTTACATGGCCCCTGGCCTTGAGGTACTTGCCAGGGAGATTTCCAGACTGGGTAAAGTCACGGTGGTCGCACCAGATCGTGACAGAAGTGGTGCAAGCAATTCGCTAACATTAGATACTCCCTTATCAGTCAAAACTGCAAAAAATGGATTCAGATATGTGAATGGAACCCCAACGGATTGTGTCCACCTGGCAATTACCGGTCTGCTTGATGATGTTCCTGACATGGTGATTAGTGGAATAAACTCAGGGCCTAATCTTGGTGATGATGTATTATATTCAGGCACCGTTGCGGCAGCCATGGAAGGTCGTTTTCTGGGTCGCCCGGCGGTGGCAGTATCACTCGCAGGTTACAATGCAACACACTATGACAATGCTGCCAGTCTGGTCTGTACATTTTTGGAGCGAATGTTGTCTGAATCACTGCCGCCTGATTTATTGCTAAACATAAACATTCCTGATTTTTCGCAATCCGAGCCAGGTCGTTGGGAAACAACGCGTTTGGGTAAAAGGCATAAGTCAGAGGCTTCCGTTAGGATGTCAGATCCAAAAGGAAGGGAAGTTTTCTGGATTGGACCTGCAGGACATGGTAATGATGCAGGACCTGGAACAGATTTTTATGCAATAGAAAATGGCAATATATCTGTAACCCCATTACAGTTTGATTTAACTCGTTATGACATTATAGATGATGTTGCATCATGGATAAGTCCCCTGGCAATAAAATGAACATCGAACAACAGGGAATAGGAATGACATCGCAACGCTCCCGGAATCGTCTGGTAGAACAGTTGCGTTCTATGGGTATTGAGTCTGAGTTAATTCTAGATGGAATTAAGAACACACCGCGTCATTTATTTGTTGACGAAGCCCTGGCAAGCCGGGCATATGACAATACGGCGCTTCCCATTGGGTTTAATCAGACAATTTCGCAGCCGTATATTGTTGCCAAAATGACCGAGGCGCTTATTGTTAATGGAAAACCACTCAAAAAAGTCCTGGAAATCGGCACTGGTTGCGGGTATCAGACTCTTATATTGTCCAAATTTGCAGAACAGGTATATACGATAGAACGCATCCAGGCGTTATTGTCCAGAGCGCGAGAGCGGTTTTACTCTCTGAAGTGCAGAAATATCAAGGCAATGAACAGCGATGGTAATCTTGGATGGCCTGAACACGCGCCCTATGACGGAATACTTGTTACTGCTGCCCCCATTGGTGTGCCTACCCAGCTTATTGAACAGTTGTCGGTGAATGGAAGAATGGTAATCCCCGTGGGTTCAGCAGGTTCCCAGAAATTACTTTTATTAACCAAAAATGAAGATGGGGTATCTGAGAAGTATTTGGATGCCGTAAGCTTTGTGCCCATGCTGGGGGGCATAAATTGACGCGAACCAGAAGCTTTAAGCAAATCGAGATATTAATATCTTTAGTCATTCTGTCGCTGTTTCTCATTTCATGCTCGACTAAATCAGTAGCCCCCGTTGATAACAGGAGAACAGCTGATTTACATCATGCAGCTCCTGTTACCAGTTATGACCCGGAACCGGTGACTAAAGGGTTTCATGAGGTTATTGATGGAGATACCGTATATTCTATCTCCTGGCGTTATGGTATCGATTACCGAGATGTCGCTGCCTGGAACAATATATCGAGTAATTTTGTGATATATCCTGGCCAGAGATTATGGTTAATTCCTGGTCGTGCCCCAGCACCAAAAACAGTGTCATCCACGCCGATTATATCAGGAACGTCTAAACCAATCTCTACAAGCAGTTCAAAGCCGAAATCTTCTGCTAGCCCTATCCAACAGCGACCTCGATCTGTAATTAATCAACCAGTAATCCAGTGGCGATGGCCAACAATTGGGAGAATCATAAAATCTAATACTCCCATTGCGCAAAAAGGACTGGATATAACAGGAAATGAAGGACAGGAGATTCAGGCGGCCGCCGATGGTGTCGTTGTCTATAGCGGTAGTGGACTTTTAGGATATGGAAACCTTATCATCGTAAAACACAATGAAACATATTTAAGTGCTTACGCACATAATCAGGTGATGCTAGTTAAAGAAGGTGACATTATCAAAGCAGGTCAGGGCATTGGTGAAATGGGTAAGAGTAGCCGTGGGCAAGTGCTATTACATTTTGAAATTCGAAAAGATGGAAAAACAGTCGATCCTCTCCAGTATTTACCCCCTCAATCTTAAGTAATAATATTGTCTAATGGCAGGCAGAAAGAAAACTGAGCATTCATCTGAAGGTGAGCTTGATCTTGGCCACGATATTGATAAAGCTGACAATTACGATGATGAATTTACTTCTGCCAGTATGGGAATTGAGGAAAAGGTCGAGGAAGTAAATAAGGCTGATACCAGGACTTTTTCTATAACTCAAGGAGAACTGGACGCGACAAGAATATATCTGAACGAGATAGGTTTTTCATCTTTACTGACCGCCGAGGAAGAAAAATATTATTCTCGGAAAGCACTAAAGGGAGATGAAGCTAGTCGTAAGAGAATGATCGAAGGAAATCTCAGGTTAGTCGTTAAGATTGCAAGGAGATATATGAACAGAGGCATGGCACTTCTGGATTTAATCGAAGAAGGGAACCTGGGATTAATGAGAGCTGTGGAAAAATTTGATCCAGAAAAAGGGTTTAGATTTTCGACATACGCTACATGGTGGATACGACAGACCATAGAAAGAGCCATAATGAACCAGACAAGAACTGTCAGACTGCCAATACATGTGATCAAGGAAATTAATATTTACCTCAGGGCTGCAAGAAAGTTGTCCCAAAAGCTTAATCGTGAGCCAACATCTGAAGATGTAGCAGAATTTCTGGACCGGCCAATCAATGACGTAGAAAAAATGATTGGTTTAAATGAAAGAACAAGTTCAGTTGACAGTAGTAGTTATAACTCTGATAAGACCTTGCTAGACACTATTCCGAATGATAATAACCTGGATCCTGAATTTCTGTTACAAAACGCTGATGTAAAAAGGCATGTCGATAACTGGTTGGATCAATTAACTGACAAGCAGTGTGCCGTAGTTGAACGCCGTTTTGGTTTGCACGGCAGGGAGGCTGCTACACTTGAAGAAATTGGCGAAGAACTCGGGGTGACCCGTGAACGCGTCAGACAAATACAAATTGAGGCTATAAAAAGACTAAGAAATATTCTTGAACGAGAAGGGTTTTCGCTAGAGACGCTGTTTAACGAAGATTAAGTAATTAAATGCCAGGGTGGAACAATGCCGCGGTGACCATTCGTCCTTCGCCGGCAATATAATTATAGGCTCTACATGCAGCACCGGTATCCATAACTTCTACACCAATATTTTTTAATAATATGGCATCTAGAATTTCATTGTCAGGGAACGACAACTTGCTTCCTGTTCCTATTAAAACCAGCTCTGGCTTGGTATTAAAAATATCTATTAGATGATCTTGATCAATATTATTGATATCAGTAGGCCCCCAGTCTTCCACTATAATCTTAGGACTGACTATAATGTTGGTCTGATATAGTGTATTTTTGATGAAAATACCAGATTTTGAATAGGATTTGATTGTATAGATACTGGAGTCCAGTAGATCTAGTTCTATTTTCATGAGGTCACTAGCCAATTATTTTCTTCAGATAAGTAAGACCATTATAAAGGGGATGTAACAATGAAACTAATATTACTGGGGCCACCAGGAGCAGGAAAAGGGACGCAGGCAAATTACATTAAACAGGAATTCAATATTCCCCAGATATCAACAGGCGATATATTAAGGGCAGAAGTAAAGGCAGGATCAGATAAGGGTAAGGAACTGAAGAAGATTATGGATGCTGGTGATCTGGTTTCTGATGATTTAATTTTAGAGATAATAAAGAAACGAATTACGGAAGATGATTGCGACAATGGATACCTGTTTGATGGATTCCCCCGTACAGTCGCACAGGCCGAAGGAATGCAAAATAATAGTATAAATGTTGATTTTGTGGTTGAACTACAGGTTAATGACCAGGAAATCATCAGTAGGATGAGCGGACGGCGTGTACATCTGGATTCTGGACGGACTTATCATATCGAATTTAATCCACCCCAGATTGAAGGCAAGGATGATGTGACGGGTGAACCATTAATACAGCGTGATGATGATAAAGAAGACACTGTTAAGAAGCGATTACAGGTTTATCATACGCAAACTGCACCACTAATAGATTTTTATTCAAATTTACAGCTAAAAACTAGTGTTAATGCGCCAAAATATATACAAATAGATGGTTCAAAAAGCGTTGCCATAACACGTGATGTCATCTTTGAAAGACTGAAAAACAATCATTGAGTAATTTATTTTCATCTTATATTGAGAATCAGATCACATTTATTAATTAGATATTCCTAATAAAAGTGTTGTCAGTATAAGTTGAAAATTTACACACTCGAGAGCAAATCAATTCAATTATTTTTAAAAAAACTATTTTTTTTGCAAAAAAAATTAGAAATATTTAAAAACACTACTATAATAGACATCGTGTTGTAATTTATTGTGTTGTTGTTTAGTTTTAATGTTGTATAAATTTGTTAATCCAACTTTAATTAAAGGGGAGTACACATCATGGCAGCAAAGAAAAAAGCCAAGAAGAAAGTAGCAAAAAAGAAGGTAGCTAAGAAAGTAGCTAAGAAGAAAGCAACAAAGAAGAAAGCTACAAAGAAAAAAGTAGCTAAGAAGAAAGCTACAAAGAAAAAAGCTACAAAGAAAAAAGCTACAAAGAAAAAAGCTACAAAGAAAAAAACTGCAAAGAAAAAAGTAGCTAAGAAGAAAGCTACAAAGAAGAAAGCTACAAAGAAGAAAGCTACAAAGAAGAAAGCCAAAAAAAAATAAGGCATCGCAATTAACTCCGACTCAATTGGCAGCTAAGCGTCGACGAGAGGCCAGAGAGGAGATAAAAGCGAGGAGAGAGAAACGCCAGGCATTAGCCCGGAAAGTTGCTGAAAAAGCCTGATTATTGGTGAATTCTGTGACTCTCTCTTAACGATTGAAGCCCCGTTTTTAACGGGGCTTTTTTATTATCATTATGTACACCAAAAGTTAGCCAAACCATGGCAGACAAAACAAGTAAACGAAAAAAGCCTACTTCTGCATCGCAGAAAAAAAAATCATCAAGACCCTTTATCACGCGCCAGTTGATTAAATTAATTCTGATTTTCCTGGTTGTTTCATCTGCATATGTAATGTGGTTGGATTACAGAATCTATAATGAGTTTGAAGGTAGGAAATGGTCTGTTCCCGCACGTGTTTATAGCAGGCCAGCTGAGGTATACACAGGTCAACAGTATGCGATTTCCAAATTAATAAGAAGGCTTGAGTTAAGTGGATACCAACGGGTCAATGAAATCACTTTACCTGGTGAATACTATGTAAATCAAAATCAAGTTTTAGTCTATTTGCGTTCATTCGATTACTGGGACGGAAAGTTTTCCGCAAATTTATATGATATTAATTTCCAAAATGGCGTGATTTCGAGAATCATTGATAAGAAATTAGAAACCAATATCGCCATATTACGTATTGATCCTGTTCTGATCGGAAAAATTTACCCGGATCATAATGAAGATCGTGTTCTGGTATCGTTAGTTGATGTGCCTGATTTACTAATTAAGGCCTTAACCAGTGCTGAAGACAGAGGTTTTTACCATCATCATGGCATTGATTTTAAAGGAATATTACGCGCATTCTGGGTCAATATACGTCGCGGTGAATTTGCCCAGGGGGGCAGCACCATTACCCAGCAACTGGTTAAGAATTATTTTTTGAATGCTCAAAGGACACTTACCAGAAAATTTAACGAAATGATCATGGCCTTACTGCTGGAACGCAGATATTCAAAAGATGAAATCCTCACCGCTTATCTCAATGAGGTCTACCTGGGGCAAGATGGCGCCCGTGCCATCCATGGGTTTGGGACGGCCTCCAAATTTTACTTTAATAAACCGATTGGTGAATTAAGTCAGGAGCATTTGGCATTACTTGTCGCGATGGTGCGAGGGGCATCGCTTTACAATCCCAGACGCTCGCCTGAAAGAACAATTGCCAGGAGAAACCTTGTATTAGATGTAATGGAAGACCAGGGGCACCTTAGCTCGGCAAGTAATATGATCTTGAAATCAAGACGCCTGGGAGTGACATCGAAACCAGTCACACCAGGCAAGCAATATGCCGCGTTTCTTGATTTGGCCAAGCAACAATTGTTAAATGAGTATGATATCGATGCATTAAAGAATGATGGATTGATAATTTATACTACCTTGCAACCTTTGTTTCAGTCCGATATCGATATCACAGTAGAAAAACGACTTCAGAACCTGGATACCCAGCAGAATTACCCTCCAGGCAGTTTGGAAGCAGCCATAGTTATCATCAATCCAGTGAATGGTAATGTTCTGGGCCTTTATGGTGGAAGAAATTACCTGTATTCAGGATTTAATCATGCCATTCAAGCAAAGCGTCCAATAGGCTCTCTAATAAAACCATTTGTATATCTGGCCGCTTTATCCCGACCAGATGAATTTGGTTTGCTTTCAACATTATTAGATGAGAAGGTCAATTTATTGCAAGATACAGGAGAGACGTGGACCCCAGAAAATTATGACAGGCAAGAGCATGGAAAAGTCAGTGTTATAGAAGCCCTGATCAATTCTTATAACCTTGCAACCGTCAACCTTGGTATGACGATAGGTGTAAAGAATGTGGTGTCTATAATAAATCGTTCGGGCGTGACTAATGACGTTAATGCGTACCCATCAATATTATTGGGTGCATTAGAGCTGACACCCCTGGAAGTTACCCAGTTATACCAAATACTGGCAAATGGTGGTTATAAGGTGCCAGTTAACGCCATACAGGAAGTTTTTAATCGCGATGGAATACCATTAACGCGAAATCAGCTAAATATGGAACAAGCATGGGATGAAAAGACCGTGTTCCTGATTAATTACCTGTTGAACAAAGTTGTACAAAAAGGAACAGCAAAGAGGTTATCTTCTGAGCTTGGGAAAAATCTGGAACTGGCAGGCAAAACCGGGACCTCGGATGGTTCACGAGATAGTTGGTTTGCTGCTTATGGAGAGGATTATCTTGCCGTTTCCTGGATAGGAAAAGATGATAATTCCACTACTTCTCTGACTGGGGCATCCGGAGCAATGCTATTGTGGTCTGATATTGCGAAACTTGTCTCACTTAAGCCGATAAGACTATTTGAACCACCAGGAATTAGCTGGATAGAAAATGTACATTTACGATTTAATGGAATCTGCACTGATTTTGGCCGTGTACCATATCTTGATACTGACAGAACTGATCCTGATCTTCTTTGTCAACTAGGGAGTAATGAGAGTGAATCTCTTTTTAATAATATTAAACGATGGTTTCAACAATGAACATTTTAAAGTTAGTTCTGGTAATTTTTAATTTATTTATTTTGTCAGCTTGTGCGGGTTTGATTAGCCAGCCTTCAGATAATGTTCCTGTGGAAGAAGCAGGGGAAGGTAAGACAACAAGTCTTATTCGTGATGACGAAGCGTTGGAGCAAAACGATGGTATTTTGGATCTCGATTCAATGAATGCAAATTTGCCAGTTCAACAACAAAATACGATACAGCAACAGCCGGTTATTCTTGCATTATTAGATGATTCCCGGCAACAGCAACAACAAGGGCAATTAAGCAAGGCTGCAGCGACCATTGAACGCGCAATTCGACTTGAACCCAACAATGCAATTTTGTGGTCCAGACTGGCACAAATCAGGTTAGTTGAGAAAAACTGGCAACAGGCCTACGTGTTGGCAAATAAATCCAATTCCTTGGAGAGATCTAACAAGGCATTACTAAGCCAGAATTGGAAAACGATCGAACAGGCAAAATTAAACCAGGGCGATCAGGCGGCGGTTGACCATGCAAGGCTTCAAATTAAAAAATTATTAACTGAATAAGCCCCCTGTATCTGGATAGCTTATGCCTTGAGATTGTGGTGGAAAATTAACTCAGCTTCTTATATGAAAAACTGATGGATTGATATTTCCATGCTTTGTCCGGTATTAAATTCACATCAATGCCAGCTTTGCTTTTTAATTGGCTAAGAAATAATTTTGGTGATTGAATTTTTTCCCATACAGCTGGTAGAAATGTAGCTGATCTTGTGCCATGGCTGATGATAAGCCCATCTTTCCCAGTTGCAATCTGTTCAAGTAAAGTTGCATCATTCTCAAATTCTATTTCCTGTCTTGGGGTCAAGATTGAAATACTGATTTCACATTGCTTAAACTCTTCATCAGTAAGTTTTTTAAATCTGGGGTCATTGAACGCGGCGTTAAAAGCATTTATGGCTACGCCCGAGATCAGCGGATGAGCCGCTTCAAGATTGCCGATACAACCACGAAGCTGTTGATCGATTTCCAGTGTCACAAAAACGCCTCGATTTTCAGACATAATTCCTGAGTAATCTTCAGTGCTAATACTGAGTGGTGTTCCATTTTTTAGTCCATGCTGAATACTTTTTTTGGCAATATCCAGTAGGATTTTTTTCTGCTCATTACTAAGTTGATTATTTTCATAGAGTAAAAAAGCGCCGTAACCAACAACGCTGTCATCACTGCCAGCAGTATCCCCTGAATTTCTGACATCCAAAATGGAAACCTCATGACCATTATCTCTGGCAATTTTTAACAGGCCACTAATAGGACGGCAGCCACAGGCTTGTTTTGGACCAATTTTTTCATATTGTAACTGCTTGATGAAATTTGCTGTCTCAGTATCTACGTGATTTGCTGTCTGGTAGTCATGATAATGACTTAGGTCAGTGCTAATCACGATTAATGTTTCTTTTCCTCCCCAAACTGACTCTATGAGCTTAGCAACCTGGTCAGGACTGGCATCGCCAACGACGACAGGGAGTAATGTAAAGTCCTTTAGGACGGTCTGGAGAAATGGCAAGTGCACCTCCAGGCTATGTTCCTGTGCAAACGCTTCATCCATTATTTCAACCCCAGATAAGCTGGAGACGCAATCTCTTAATGCAGTATTGATTCTGATGTCACCCAGGGGGGTAGCAAAATGACTTGCGCTAGATACGGCCATTCCCTTTAGATAAACACGATGAGCAGGCCCTAGTAATACAACCTTTTTTATTGAATCACTTACCGGGTATAGTGAAGCATAGGCATTAGCTGCTATGGGACCTGAATAAATATAGCCTGCATGAGGTGCCATGATCGCCTTGGGTGGGGGGCTTTGATTTGTGGCATTGTCCAACATCTTCTCTACCATAGATTGCAATTCATCGCGGTCTGAAGGATAAAAAGATCCAGCTACGGCGGCTTGTTTAATTTGTCTTGATAATTCAGTTAATCGGATATTTGAACTTATAGACATAGTGATAGATAAGATCCTTAGTGATTTTTGTTAAAATTATAACAACTTGGTGAAAAAAGTAAGATGTCTGAACGAAATAAAATAGAATCCAGTTGGCCTACACGATACTGGCATAGTCTGGAAGATGGACGTATACAGTGTGATATTTGTCCTCGCGCTTGTAAATTACATGAAGGTCAACGAGGCCTATGTTTTGTCCGCGCGTGTGAAAATCAGAAAATAGTATTAACAACCTATGGTCGATCAAGTGGATTTTGTATAGATCCCATTGAGAAAAAACCTCTGAATCATTTTTTACCTGGAACTCCTGTACTTTCATTTGGCACTGCTGGTTGTAATCTGGCTTGTAAATTTTGCCAGAATTGGGACATCAGCAAGTCTCGGCAAATGGATACCTTGGCGGATGCCGCTTCACCAGAGAAACTTGCCAAGGTGGCTGTCGTTTCTGGCTGTAGGTCAATTGCATTTACCTATAATGACCCAGTCATATTTCATGAATATGCCGTTGATGTGGCACAGGCATGTCATGCTTATGGTATAAAAACAGTAGCGGTAACAGCGGGATATGTATGTGAAGAACCTCGTAAGGAATTTTATAAATATATAGATGCTGCCAATATTGATTTAAAGGCCTTTACACAACGGTTTTATCGTTATCTTACGGGCTCAAACCTGGAGCCGGTCCTGGAAACACTTAAATATCTAAAGCATCAGACCAAGGTCTGGTTTGAGATTACCACCTTATTAATACCAGGAGAGAATGATAGTGTGGATGAAATAGAGTCCATGACGCAATGGATAATGGAAAATCTAGGTAGTGATGTTCCACTACACTTTACTGCATTCCACCCGGACTGGAAGATGAGGGATATCCCTAACACACCTGTAGAAACACTTACACGCTCACGTGAAATTGCGATGAAGAACGGCTTAAAGTACGTTTACATCGGAAACGTCCATGATCAACAAGGTGGATCTACCTATTGTTCCAGGTGTAAAGCACCATTAATAGAGCGTGATTGGTATGTACTAAAAAGTTGGGCATTACAAGATAATGGGTGTTGCCAGCATTGTGGTACCGAATGTCCGGGGGTATTTGAGGAGAAACCGGGCACCTGGGGTGCTAAACGCCAAGCAATTAGATTGACATAACATATTGAAATATAAATCATATTGGCGTAGTTATCCTTGATATTACAAAGTTTTCGCTGTATTATTCGCCCCCTTATTGCGGGGTGGAGCAGTCTGGCAGCTCGTCGGGCTCATAACCCGAAGGTCGCAGGTTCAAATCCTGCCCCCGCTACCAGATTTGACTGCAGCCCCGGACATCGGGGCTTTTTTGTATGGGTTTTTTTGGTTAGATAAGGAAGAACTGTTTGGCAGGAGCTGAAATTACTGGCTATACTTTGCAGGAGTTATACGTAGAGATTCTGAAAAGTGGGCCCATGGCCCATTTTTTGTTTTAGGCATATGTATAAGCAAAATAAAAATTTAGTTGATTTGATTACACCGATTGTGGTGGCCATGGGATATGAACTGCTGGGTATTGAACATTTAAAGCAGGGTAAATTTTCACTGGTGAGGTTATACATTGATAAAGAAGACGGGATTAATCTGTCTGATTGTGAATCGGTGAGTCATCAGGTAACTGGTATCCTGGATGTGGAAGATCCCATACAGGGAACATTTAACCTGGAAGTGTCATCACCGGGCCTGGATCGCCCAATTTTTACGCTAGATCAATTTCGGCGGCATATGGGTGAAGAAGTTAGAGTAAATTTGCTTTCAAAGCAGGACGATAGAAGAAAATTTACAGGGAAACTAAAGAAAGTAGGTGATTCATATATTACTATTGAATCAGATATGGGAGATGTGACATTGTCAGAAGACAACATTGATTCTGCAAGAATTGTCCCAGAGTAATTGGTTTAATTTAAATTGCGTTATATAGAGAGTATATAAATGAACAAAGAGATTCTGATGGTTGTGGATGTGGTTTCCAACGAAAAAGGTGTTGGAAAGGAGATCATATTTGAAGCGATTGAAGCCGCATTGGCTAGCGCAACCAAAAAACGACATCGTGAAGATATTGAAGTGCGTGTTGCTATTGACAGGAATACGGGAGATTACGATACATTTCGTCAATGGGAAATAGTGGAAGATGAACTCGAAATAGTGGAGTTTCCTGATCACCAGATTCGATTCAGCGATGCCAGCGAAGACAATAAAGCTATTAAGGTGGGTGATTTTATAGAAGAACCCATGGATTCAGTAGAATTCGGGCGAATTGCTGCACAAACAGCAAAACAGGTTATCGTCCAAAAAGTCAGGGAAGCAGAGCGAAATCAAGTTGTAGAAGCTTATCAGGATCGTGTGGGTGAGATGGTAGGTGGAATTGTTAAACGAGTGGAGCGTAGTGGCGTCATTGTTGATCTAGGTAGTAATGCAGAAGCCTTGATTTCCAGAGAAGAAATGATTCCAAGAGAAGCAGTCAGGCCGGGTGATCGTCTTCGAGCATATTTGAAAGATGTGCGATCTGAACCTCGCGGTCCTCAACTATTTCTCAGCAGAACGGCCCCAGAACTATTAATCGAGTTATTCAAAATAGAAGTCCCTGAAATTAATGAAGGGATGATAGAAATCATAAGTGGTGCTCGAGATCCTGGCTCAAGGGCAAAAATTGCTGTTAAGGCTAATGATCCAAGAATAGATCCTATCGGAGCCTGTGTGGGAATGCGCGGATCCAGGGTTCAGGCCGTTTCCAATGAGTTAGGTGGAGAACGCGTTGACATAATACTGTGGGACGACAATCCTGCCCAGTTTGTCATCAATGCCATGGCACCTGCAGAAGTTGCTTCCATACTGGTAGATGAAGATTCAAATATTATGGAAGTTGCCGTTGATGAGGAAAACCTCTCACAAGCCATCGGTCGAGGCGGTCAAAATGTTCGCTTGGCCAGTGAATTGTCCGGATGGATATTAAATGTAATGTCTGTACAACAGGCAGATGAGAAGAGCGAGAAAGAATCACAGGTACTTTCAGAGATGTTTAAGGATCATCTGGGAGTCGATGAAGAAGTTGCAAATATATTAGTCCAGGAAGGTTTCTCTAGTATCGAGGAAGTAGCATATGTTCCTGATAATGAGATGCTGGGCATTGAAGAATTTGATGAATCCCTGGTCAAAGAAATCCGAGACCGGGCTAGAGATGTAATCCTTACTCGTGCCATAGTCAGTGAAGAAAAATTAATGGATACCCAACCAGCTGAGGACCTCTTAAGCCTGGATGGAATGAGCGATGCTCTGGCATATGAACTGGCCGGCAAAGGCATCATTACGGCTGAGGATCTTGCAGAACAGGCCGTGGATGACTTGCTTGAAATTGAGGGAATGGACGAAGAGACAGCGGGCAAACTCATCATGACAGCACGTATCCCATGGTTCGAAGCAGAAGACGAAAAAAATGCAGGGAGTGCAACTGATGTCTGATGTCACCGTTAGCCAATATGCAGATGTAATTGGAATCCCGGAAGATCGTTTAATCGAACAATTAAACGAAGCAGGCATTACTAAAAAAGCGCCGGATGATGTTATTAGCGATGTGGAGAAATCTGAGTTATTGGGGTTTCTAAGAAGTAAACATGGAAAAGAATCATCATCAGAACCCAAAAAAATCACTCTGAAACGCAAGTCCGTAAGTGAAATAAAGGTCCCGGTTTCAACTCCTGGCAGCAGACTGAAACAACGTTCCAAGATGGTCAGTGTTGAATACAGAAAAAAACGCACCTACGCTAAACGAGGTGTGCTTGAAGAAGAAGATGCTCAGCATAAGGCATTACTAGAACAGCAAAAACTTGAAGAAGAGGCATTGAAGCAGCAGGAGCATGAAGAGCTTGCGGCAAAAATTGCAGAAGAAAATAAAGCTTCAGAAGAAGCCCTCAATAAAGAGGTCAAGGAGGAAGATGAAGCCTCTATAGCAACAAGACAAAAAGAAGAAGAGGAACACGAAGAATTAGTCACTAGTGAACAAATAGTCACTGAAGAACCTCAGGTAAAGGCATCTGAGAGCAGCGTTGAATCGAACACCGAATCTGCGCTATCAGAGAAAGCCAGGGCTAAATTGCTTGAGTCTGCCAGTAAGACAGAAACGCCCGCAGAAAAACCAATCTTTCGAAAAGAACTCCATGTGGCGACAGCAAAATCAGGTCGCCGAAAGAAAAAGCCACCCAGACCACCTTCAGTTGTTAAGCATTCTTCCCAACATGCATTTGAGATGCCAACGGCTCCGATTGTTCGGGAAGTAGAGATTCCAGAAAGTATAAATGTCTCGGATCTTGCTCAAAAAATGTCAGTAAAGGGAATAGAAGTGGTTAAGGCCATGATGAATCTTGGGAGTATGGTGACCATTAATCAGACCATAGACCAGGATACTGCTGCCATAGTCGTTGAGGAAATGGGACACAAGCCTAAATTACTTAAGGAAAATGCCCTTGAAGAAGAGATTATTCAAACAGCAATAGAGGACGGCGATAAAGTGCCCCGAGCCCCTGTGGTTACAGTAATGGGCCATGTAGACCATGGTAAAACTTCTTTGCTCGATTATATTCGTCGCGCCAAGGTGGCAGCAGGTGAAACTGGTGGGATAACGCAACATATTGGTGCATATAGTGTCTCGACAAAACTCGGCGAGATTACCTTTTTAGATACACCCGGACATGAAGCGTTTACGGCCATGCGTGCCAGGGGCGCAAAGGCCACTGACATAGTCATTATTGTTGTTGCCGCAGACGATGGTGTGATGCCTCAAACTGAAGAGGCAGTCAAGCACGCCAAGGCTGGTAATGTGCCCATCATTGTTGCAGTAAATAAGATTGATAAAGCAGATGCAGATCCAGAACGTGTGAAACAAGAATTATCCAAGCTCGACGTTATCCCCGAAAGTTGGGGCGGCGATGCTATTTTTGTTAATGTCTCTGCTATTACAGGTGAAGGTATAGATGATTTGCTGGAGAATATTTCACTGCAGGCCGAAGTTCTGGAATTGAAGGCCATCGATAAAGGCCCTGCATCAGGTGTCGTAATTGAATCCAGACTGGATAAAGGCCGAGGTCCAGTTGCAACGGCGTTGGTACAAAACGGTGAACTTAAAAAAGGCGATGTTGTATTAACTGGCCATGAGTTTGGAAGAGTACGTGCAATTTATGATGAAAATGCCAAAGAATTATCTCATGCTGGTCCTTCGACACCAGTAGAAATTCTTGGGCTTTCAGGTACCCCTAATGCGGGAGATGAATTAATCGTCGTCCCGGATGAGAAGAAGGCAAGGGAAATTGCCTTATTTAGGCAAGGGAAATACAGGGAAGTGAAACTTGCAAAACAACAGGCCAGTAAACTGGAAAATGTTCTTTCTCAAATGGGAGAATCTGAAGGGTCGACGCTTAATATTTTAATTAAAGCTGATGTGCAAGGCTCGTCCGAAGCTTTGCATGAGTCATTGACCAAACTGTCTTCAGATGAAATTAAAATCGATATTATAAGTAGTGGAGTCGGTGGGATTACCGAGTCAGATGTAAATCTGGCACTGGCTTCATCTGGTATCGTGATTGGTTTTAACGTGCGAGCAGACAATACTGCAAGAAAAGTGGCTGCTGATGAAGGCGTCGATATCAGATATTACAGCATCATTTATGATGTTATTGATGACGTCAAATTGGCTGTTAGTGGTATGTTGGCACCAGAAATACGTGAAGAAATAATCGGTATTGCTGAAGTGAAAGAGGTTTTTCGTTCCCAAAAATTGGGGGATATCGCAGGATGTATCGTCACCACAGGTATGGTCCGTAAAAGCAATCCAATTCGGGTATTAAGAGATAATGTTGTGATTTACGAAGGTGAACTCGAATCATTAAGAAGATATAAAGATGACGTTAGTGAAGTCAAGTCAGGGACAGAGTGTGGTATAGGGGTGAAAAACTATAATGGTGTCAAAGCAGGAGACCAGATAGAAGTATTTGAACGTATTTCTGTCGCCAGGACCATTTAATTGATATATCCCTTATATTGTCATCGAAACGGAAATTAATTTATGCCCAAAGAGTTTGGTCGTAATAAACGTGTTGCTGACATGATGCAGCGAGATTTAGCGGAAATAATTCAACATGAACAGTCTGATACTGGCGTGGAGTTGGTGACCATTTCCTATGTTGATGTTAGTCCTGATTTAAAAAACGCCAAAATTTACTTTACGAGCATGGATGTCACACAGTCCAGTGAAGAAATTACAAAAAAGTTAAATTCATTTGCAGGACATTTCAGGCATTTGCTTTCAAAAATAATGACTACAAGAGTGGTTCCAAAGTTGAAATTTTTTTATGACGAATCTATTGAGCGAGGAACTCATTTGAATGCATTGATAGACTCCCTGGTCAAAGTTGATAAGGGATGAAAGTCAGTCCAATTCTGATATAAATACGAATGAGTATAAAACATAAATTGCGAAGAGATGTTAATGGGGTCTTATTATTAAATAAGCCTAAAGGAATCACCTCGAACGATGCATTGCAGATAGTAAAACGTATTTACAACGCTAAAAAAGCCGGGCATACAGGAAGTCTGGACAAGCCGGCAACCGGCATGTTGCCATTATGTCTTGGTGAAGCCACAAAATTTACTTCTTATTTGTTGAATGCTGATAAACATTACATTGCAAATTGTAAGTTAGGTGTCATAACGACCACAGCTGATAGTACCGGTGAGGTTATTCAAACTTCAGATGTGCCAGATCTAAATGAAAAAATATTACGAAGCATTCTTTCAGAGTTTACTGGTAATATTCAGCAGGTCCCGCCTATGTTTTCGGCACTCAAACGCAATGGAAAACGATTGTACGAACTTGCATATGAAGGCAAAGTTGTAGAGCGAGATCCCAGGGAAGTCTCTATATATAGCATCGAATTATTATCTTTAAACGACGATGAATTTAGTATCAGCGTACATTGTTCAAAAGGGACCTATATCAGGACCTTGGCGGAAGATATTGGAAATCGCATAGGTTGCGGGGGTCATATCCTGGACCTGGAACGAACCGCTGTAAGTTACTATTCTTCAAAAAATATGATTTCAATGGACGATTTATATGATTGCGCTGAAACTGGGGAGCAAGAACTGGATAAATTGCTTTTACCTGTCGATAGCATCATTAATGATATACCGGAGATTACGCTGACACATTCGAGTACACATTACATTACGAATGGACAAGCAGTGATGGTGCCGCATGCGCCTACAGAGGGATTAATCAGAATTTACAATGAAAATCATGATTTTATGGGTGTTGGGGAGATTCTGGATGACGGGCGGGTAGCCCCCAGAAGATTGGTAAATCTATCCACAATATGAGAATCTGTTGCCCGGTTTATCATAAACTTGTCCCCGACTTGTCACATGGGTAAAATACGCGCCTTTTATTAGGTATTGAATCAGGAGAAGGAAGAAGATGGCATTAGATCAGCAGAAAAAAGCTGAAGTAATCAATGAATATCAGATGGCGCCGGGAGATACCGGTTCACCTGAGGTGCAAGTAGCATTATTGACGGCAAACATTACAGATTTATCTGAGCATTTTAAAACGCATAAGAAAGACAACCATTCTCGACAAGGGTTGCTCAGAATGGTCAATCATAGACGAAAATTGCTGGATTATTTGAAAAATAAAGATGTCACTCGTTACCGTGAATTAATTTCAAGACTCGGCCTTCGAAAATAACAAGTGGTCCTATCTCAATTGCATGCGTTTGTTAGAAGTATCTTATTACTTCGACATTACCGTTCTATTTTTTATAAAAATTATTAATCAGATAAATTAAACATTGGGGATATAACATGAACCACGTCACAAAAGAATTTCAATATGGTGACAATAAAGTCGTATTAGAGACGGGCAAGATAGCTCGGCAGGCAACAGGGGCTGTTTTTGTAAGTATGGGAGATACCGTGGTCATGGTGACCTGTGTTGCAAGTAAAGACGGTGATACTGAAAGAGATTTCTTCCCATTAACTGTTGATTATCAGGAAAAAACCTATGCCGCAGGAAAAATACCAGGTGGTTTCTTCAAGCGAGAAGGTCGTCCTGCTGAAAAAGAAACCCTGACATGTCGACTGATAGACAGACCTATTCGTCCTTTATTCCCAAAAGATTTTAAGAATGAGGTACAGATTATTGCAAATGTTTTGTCTTTGGATCCTGAAATAGACCCAGATATTGTGGCATTGATAGGTGCATCCGCCTCTATCGCCGTTGCAGGTGTACCGTTTAATGGTCCCATAGGTGCGGCTCGTGTCGGATATAAAGACGGGAATTATCTCTTAAATCCAAGATTGAGCGATTTGGACGGATCAGAACTGGATCTTGTCGTTGCTGGTACTGAAAGTTCTGTATTGATGGTTGAGTCTGAGGCAAATCAGTTATCTGAAGAGGTAATGCTGGGGGCTGTAATGTATGGTCATGACCAGTTACAAACAGTGATACAGAATATTATTGAATTTGCACAAGAGGCGGGCACCAAAGCCTGGGACTGGCAACCACCTGAAAAGGATTCAGATCTTATCAGTCTTGTAGAAAGCAAATGTGGAGATTTATTAAGAGAGGCCTATTCAATAACGGATAAACTCAGCCGCAAAGAGCGAGTTGATGAGATAAAGTCTGAAGTAATCAATTCTATTCTTCAGGAAAATGAAGATAAATGGTCAGACAGAACCATAGGTGCAGTGATTAAAAGTCTTGAAAGTAGCACGGTAAGAGGTGGAATTATTGCAGGAGAGCCCAGGATCGATGGTCGTAGTCCTGATGCCATTCGTGACATTACCGCCGAGGTGGATATATTGCCACGTACTCATGGTTCAGCCCTGTTTACTCGTGGAGAAACTCAGGCACTGGTTATTACCA
The DNA here is from genome assembly GCA_943788815.1 of uncultured Gammaproteobacteria bacterium. Classification (GTDB taxonomy): domain Bacteria; phylum Pseudomonadota; class Gammaproteobacteria; order Eutrophobiales; family Eutrophobiaceae; genus Eutrophobius. Next base: position 296,179 of record CALSRS010000001.1, on the reverse strand, counting down.
CCCTTGGTACTGACCGTGATGCTCAAATTATTGATGCCATTGAAGGGGAATATAAAGATAAATTTATGTTTCATTATAATTTTCCTCCGTTTTGTGTCGGTGAGGTTGGACGTATGTTTGGACCAAAGCGGCGTGAAATTGGACATGGTCGTCTAGCTAAGCGAGGCATCATGGCTGTCATGCCAGACATGGAAAAATATCCCTATTCAATACGGGTAGTTTCTGAGATCACTGAATCCAATGGCTCGAGTTCCATGGCGTCTGTATGTGGATGTAGTTTGTCTTTAATGCAGGCGGGCGTACCAATTTTGGCCCCTGTTGCCGGCATAGCAATGGGCTTGATTAAGGAAGATGATAAATTTGTAGTTTTATCTGACATTATGGGTGATGAAGACCATCTTGGAGATATGGATTTCAAGGTTGCTGGTACCAGTGAGGGTATAACTGCATTGCAAATGGATATTAAAATTGATGGGATCACAAATGAAATCATGGAGGCTGCTTTAGGCCAGGCGAAACAGGGCCGTTTGCATATACTGGATAAAATGACCGCTGCGATAACCACCCCAAGAGAAGAGATGTCAGAATTTGCGCCAAGAATTACTGTCTTGAAGATTAATCCTGACAAGATTCGCGACGTTATTGGTAAAGGTGGTGCGGTCATCAGGTCATTAACTGAAGAAACAGGTACTACTATTGATATTGATGATGAAGGTAACGTCAAAATCTATTCCAATGATAAGTCTGCATCTGATCTTGCAAGAACAAGAATTGAATCTCTGACGGAAGAGATTGAAGTTGGCAAAATTTATGAAGGTACAGTAGCGAAGATTATGGATTTTGGAGCATTCGTTAATATCTTACCCGGTAAGGATGGATTAGTTCATATATCACAAATTTCTAACGAACGTGTTGAGAATGTCACTGATAAACTTTCTGAAGGCGACCTTGTAAAGGTTATCGTATTGGAAATAGATCGTCAGGGTAGGGTGCGTTTAAGTATGAAGGCTGTAGATGAGGAAGTCTCCGAATAAGCTCGTATGATGTTACGTACTGAAAAGGGGCTTAATGGCCCCTTTTTTTTGGCGAGAAGTTCGATGTTAAGAATAAGGCGTATAATATTTTAATTATATGTATAGGAGGTCAAGATGGAATACATTTCATTGGTAGTCATAATGGCATTGATTGAATATCTTTTTTTTCAGGGAATGGCAGGTAAAGCCAGAGGGCAATATCAGATTAAAGCCCCAGCCATTATCGGTAATGAAAATTTTGAACGCACCTTGCGTGTTCAACAAAACACCCTGGAACAACTCATTATATTTATTCCCGTAATATATCTTGCCGGTTTTTATGCAAATGAGATTGCCGCTGCATTGTTAGGAAGTTTGTTTTTAATAGGACGACCGCTTTATTACAAGGCATATATAAATGATCCGTCTAAACGTGGGCCGGGTATGTTAATTGGTTATATCCCAACGGTACTGTTGGTGCTCATGGCCTTAGTGGGAGTCATCCTGAAAATTTTTAGTTAAGATAATGATTCGGACTTCAAGCTCATTTAAGCTTAAAATTAGTCATATTAATCAGATAGATACGATATAAACTTTATTATAAATATATAATTAATTCACAATTTACGATACGATACGCGGTTTTTTAAAGGCAAATAAAATGAAACTCACTGGCAAGCAGTTTATAGACTGGGACAAGAAGGCAGTAACCCTGCTCGGTATGTCGGGCGTGGGGAAGACCCGTCTTGCCTGTTTGCTTCGTAAGCAAAACTGGTTCCACTATTCATGTGACTACCGTATTGGCACACGATATATGGATGAAGTCATACTGGATAATATCAAGTTGTCCGCAATGGAGGTTCCTATACTCAGGGAATTACTATTGTCTGATTCTATCCATATTGTGAATAACATTACGGTTGATAATCTTAAGCCCTTATCTACCTATCTGGGAAAACTGGGAAACCCAGAATTGGGTGGTATAGGTATGCGCGAGTTTAAGAACAGACAAAATTTACATCGGGATGCGGAAATCGCCGCCATGAATGATGTTCCTCGATTTATCAGTAAAGCACATGATGTTTATGGATATGATCATTTCATTAATGATGCAAGTGGAAGCCTGTGTGAACTTGAAGATGATGATGTGTTATCAACGCTCTCTAAACATAGCTTGATAATTTATATACAGGCAACCGCTGAAGACGAAAAATTATTAATACAACGGGCCGAAGCAGATCCAAAACCTCTGTATTATCGCGAGGAATTTCTTGATGAAAAGCTTGCAGAATACATGGAGTACAAATCACTGGAATATGCAGCTCAGCTTATACCGGATGATTTCGTTCGCTGGGTATTTCCGCGATTATTCTATGAACGTATTCCTCGGTATGAAGAAATTGCTGGTGAATATGGATACACCATCTCCACCACAGATATACAATCTATACAGTCCGATCATGATTTTTTGGATGTGATTGTTAAAACGCTCGATAATGAGACATAAGAGGAACTAATATCGTGCCACTGGTTGCTAATACTAAATTGCCAAGTTTTGAACGTCTGAAAAATGATGGTGAAACTGTTATCTCCAGTGAGCACGCTGTGCGTCAGGATATTAGAGAACTGCATATAGGGTTACTAAATATGATGCCTGACAAGGCACTTGAGGCGACCGAACGACAGTTTTTAAGATTAGTAGGAGAAAGCAACCAGATTGCACAGTTCTATGTACACCCATTTACCTTAAAGGAAATTGAGCGTGGTCCCGATGGGCTAGAACATATCAATTCGTACTACACTGATATTGATAAAATTAAGGATGAAGGGCTGGATGCCCTGATTATCACCGGTGCCAATGTGATAGGACCCGAGCTTTCAAACCAGGCGTTTTGGAAACCATTGCATGATTTTGCAGAGTGGGCGTATGAAAACGTCACATCGACATTATGTTCCTGTCTTGCTACGCATGCCCTGCTGGAATTCAAATACGGTATTAAGCGGCGTCCATTGGTGAAAAAACAATGGGGAGTCTATTCCCACCGGGTAATGGATAAATCCCACCCCTTGGTCTCAGGAGTAAATACGCGTTTTGACGTCCCGCATTCCCGGTTTAATCAGGTCGATCTCACGCAATTTGAAAAAGCTGGAATAAATGTCCTGGTAGAAAGTGATGAAGCTGGCGTTCATCTTGCCGTGAGTGAGGATGGATTCAGAAATGTTTTTTTTCAGGGACACCCTGAATATGACGCAAATAGCTTGATGAAAGAATACAAGCGGGAAGTAGGTAGATATATTTTCGAAGACATATCAGAATATCCTCCCATTCCTGAAAACTATTTTAGTCAGTTGAATTGCGGGATTCTGGAAGAATATAAAGACAGGGTAATAAATTCTATTGAAAAGCAATTGCCACCACCTGAATTTCCTGAGCATATTTTACTATCAGGGCTGGATAATACCTGGCATGACAGTGCAGAAGCAGTCATTAACAACTGGATGGGTAAGATCTACCAGATGACTCACCATGATCGGCGTGTTCCATTTTCAGTCGGAATTAATCCGAGCGATCCCTTGAATTTAAACTCAGGTAAACCATTGGAATCATAATATGGCATCAATAGGTTTTGTTAGCTTGGGTTGTCCCAAGGCCCTGGTTGATTCTGAGCGAATATTGACCAGATTACGGCAAGAAGGCTACCAGATATCACCTGATTATGATGGTGCTGATCTTGTAATAGTCAATACCTGCGGTTTTATTGATAGCGCCAGGGAAGAATCCCTGGCGACCATTGGGGAAGCTATTCAAGAAAATGGTAAGGTCATCGTTACCGGATGTTTAGGAATTCATGCTGAAAAAATCAAGCAAGCTCATCCTAAGGTATTGAGCATTACTGGACCACAACAATATGAACAGGTTGTAGATTCAGTTATTAAGCATGTGCCAATCAAAGAAGATCATGATCCATTTTTAGATTTGATGCCACCTCAGGGTATTAAACTTACCCCTGATCACTATGCTTACCTGAAAATATCCGAAGGCTGTAATCATAAATGCAGTTTTTGTATTATTCCATCAATGCGAGGAAAATTGGCAAGTCGAACTATTGATGACATCCTGGATGAAGCACAAAGACTCAAAGTTGCAGGTGTAAAGGAGATACTTGTCATCTCGCAGGATACAAGTGCCTATGGCGTTGATATCAAATATAAAGAAGTTAATTGGAATGGAAACCATTTGAAATCAGATTTGCAAACTTTATGTGAAATGTTGGGGATGATGGGTTTTTGGGTCAGATTGCATTATGTCTATCCTTACCCGCATATAGATAGATTAATACCATTGATGGCAACCGGTACAATACTGCCGTACCTGGACGTACCATTACAACATGGTAGTCAGAAAATATTAAAAGCTATGAAAAGACCTGCAGCTACTGTAGATACCCTCAACCGTATTAAAATATGGCGAGAAATTTGCCCTGAAATAACAATCCGTTCAACATTTATCGTTGGCTTCCCTGGTGAAACTGACGATGATTTCCGCCAGTTACTAGACTTTATCGAACAGGCGGAGCTAGACAGGGTCGGTTGTTTTCAATATTCCGCGGTAGAAGGTGCCGCAGCTAATGCTTACGAGGATCACGTTTCAGCAGAGGTATCTGAGTCTAGATGGCATACTTTTATGCAAACACAGGCAATTATCAGCAAAAATAAGCTTCAAGCAAAGGTGGGTCTTGAGCTCGATGTTATTATTGATCATGTTGATAATGAAGGGATGGTGGGTCGCAGCAAAGGTGATGCACCAGAGATAGATGGAAACGTGATAATGCCGCTAATGAAAGAATGTAAGATTGGCGATATTGTGAACGTTCAAATAGAACGTTCTGACGAGTATGATTTATGGGGGAAGGTGACAGGTATGCAAAAGGACGATAACTGATGTCCGCTACTTTTTTATTCCCCATAGGTGCAATCCTAATCACCTTATTATCATATTTTTATCCCTCATTATTGTCTCCCCATTCTGAATTAATTGTTCCACTACTCGGGATAGTCATGCTGGGTATGGGAATGACATTGCGATTTGAGAATTTTATAGAGATATGTAAACGCCCTAAAGTAATCTCTATTGGGATAGCTCTTCAGTTTTTATTCATGCCTATGATAGCTTACCTGGTCAGTATCATACTTAAGCTTGAAGAACCTCTACTTATCGGTTTGGTGCTGGTCGGGTCTTGTCCAGGCGGTACGGCATCAAATGTAATTTGTTACCTGTCACGGGGAGATGTGGCACTATCGATAATATTGACATTCATATCAACATTACTTGCTGTGGTGTTAACACCATTGCTTGCATGGATTTATATCGGGCAGCGGGTGCCGGTGCCTGTGTTAGATATGATGTTTGATATATTTAAAATTATATTAATACCAGTAGTTGCTGGTGTGATGATCAATCATTATCTGGGAGATAGATTGCATTTAATTAAAAGGCTATTTCCATTTGTCTCTGTATTAGCGATTATAATTATAATTGGCATCATTATGGCATTGACACAAGGTCAACTGCATCTGGTGGCACTACCTGTGTTAGCCGCCGTAGTCTGGCATAATCTGACTGGACTTGCGGCAGGATATTATATAAGCAAGTGGCTAGGGTATGATGACAAGACTGCAAGAACCATTGCAATCGAAGTAGGTATGCAAAACTCAGGATTAGGTGTTGCCCTGGCAAAAGAATATTTTTCAATTCTCTCTGCGTTGCCGGGTGCTGTATTCAGCGTTTGGCATAATATTAGTGGATCATTATTTGCAAGTTACTGGACCAGAAAACAAGAAAAGACTAGGGTCTGAGTATCCTTTTCTCTGTGACGATTAGATCTACAGGTATATCGTGGTTTTCAACTGGCAAGTCATCAACTACTTGCAGTTCATATGCTGGGGCAATTTTGAATGTAGCCATGTTTTCTGAAAACCAGCGATCGTAGTAACCCTGACCTAATCCCAACCGACCTCCGCGTGGCGAGAAACCCGTACCAGGCGTAATACAAACATCTACCGGGGAACTTACGATGTCGATTTGTTCAGGTTCGCGAATACCAAATTTTCCGGATACCAAATTTTGCCAGCCGGGAAATCGTACAGCCAACATTTCTCCGTTGATAATTTTGGGTATTGAGACGTTCTTACCCTGATTTATAAGCCAATCTATAAATTCATGAGTATCCACTTCATGATTTACGGAGAGAAAACAAAATACATGAGTGGCGTTTAATATCGGTTCTAGTTCCTTGAGTTGCTGCTTTATTTTTAGGTCACAAACCTGTTTTTGCCTGCTATTTTGGGCGTCAATATTAGAGATTAGCTGGGATCGAAACGCAGTCTTTAGCCTGATTAACTCTTCTGATGACATGTTAAAACTCTTCTGTAGATATAAATAAGATTAAGTAATATTAGTAAGTTATTGTTAAATAAAGAATAATTTAAATAATTTTAACATAAAATATATTATGAATTTTGATGTATGAGAGCACCTTACTAAGTGATTGATTGCCCTTTATTTTTATCTTATATCCCGTACAATACCGCCTCTTTGGATACACCATATCTCATATTTAATATTAGAGGAATAACACGTAAATGGTAACAATTCGTCTTGCAAGGGGTGGAGCAAAAAAACGGCCGTTTTATCACATTGTGGTGACGGATTCTCGTAACCGCCGAGATGGACGCAATATTGAACGCGTTGGTCTATTTAATCCAATTGCTACAGGGAATGAAACAGAGCTTCTTATCGATCTGGACAGGATTGATTACTGGCAGGGGCAGGGAGCTCAAGCATCTGATCGCGTTTCTGACCTGTTAAAACAATATAGAAAGTCTCAACAGAATAGCCCTGCAACGGCTGCTGCCTGATCCTCGGAGATAGAGATGCCTGCCAACATCAAGGCAGCTTCTAAGCAAAGAGTAATAATTGGTAGAGTTTGTGGAATTTATGGCGTTGCAGGATGGCTAAAAGTTTTTTCCTATACCCGACCAAGAGAGAACATTTTTAATTTTCCCTCATTGATGATGGGACTACAAAACCAGTGGGAAGATGTCATATTACTGGATGCGAAAAAACAAGGTAAAGGTCTAATATTAAAATTTGAAGGCCTGACAGACAGGGATGCGGCCAGACAATATATTGATAAGGACATTGCGATTTTCAGAGATGCATTACCCGACCTGAAAGAGGGTGAATTATACTGGTGCGATCTAATTGGTTTGAGTGTGGTCGATAACACAGGCCAGCAACTTGGTACTGTCAGTGAAATTCAGGAAACCGGCGCAAATGATGTTCTGGTGGTTGAAGGCAGGGAACGCCAATTAATACCAATGGTTTTTGACAGGTACATTATTGATGTGGATCTGGAAAAATCACAGATAGTAGTTGATTGGGATTCGAGGTGCCTGTAGTGCTAAATGTGGCAGTAGTTACCCTGTTTCCTGAGATGTTTAAGGCGGTAACTGAATTTGGTGTGACAGGTCGCGCGGTTAGTAATGGCCTGGTAAATGTTTCAGTAATTAATCCGCGTGACCATACTGATGATCCGCACAGAAGTGTCGATGATCGTCCCTATGGTGGTGGTCCTGGTATGGTTATACGAGTAGAACCATTGCAAAATGCAATTCGCTTTGCCAGGCTTAAAATGCCAGATGCCCGGGTGATTTATCTATCTCCCCAGGGTAAAAAGCTTGAACAGAATTCTGTTAAGCAGCTGGCAGAATTAGGCGATTTAATACTGATATCAGGTCGATATGAAGGTATTGACCAGCGACTGATTGATCTTGAAGTAGATGAAGAATGGTCAATTGGCGACTATGTTGTAAGCGGTGGAGAAATTCCTGCTATGGTAATAATTGACGCTATGGCAAGGACTATTCCCGGAGTATTGGGAGATTCTGCCTCTGCTGTAGAGGATTCGTTTGTTGAGGGTATACTGGATTGTCCTCACTATACGAGACCAGAAGAAATTTCAGGACAATCTGTTCCTGAAGTGTTACTCAGTGGTGACCATGAAGCGATTCGCAAATGGCGGTTAAAACAAGCATTAGGTAAAACCTGGAAATCTCGGCCAGATTTGCTTGAACAACTTGAGTTATCTGAGGAACAAAATAGCTTGTTGGCTGAGTTTAAAAATGACGTAAAGTCTCTATAAGTACTTTTGGAGTGTATTGAAATGACAAACATAATTGAACAACTAGAATCCGAGCAGCTGATCAAGGATATTCCTGATTTTGGTCCCGGTGATACCGTTGTTGTCCAGGTCAAGGTTAAGGAAGGCGAAAGAGAACGTTTGCAGGCTTTTGAAGGTGTCGTTATTGCAAAGAAAAACAGGGGATTAAATTCCGCCTTTACCGTGAGGAAGATTTCATATGGGGAGGGTGTAGAGCGTGTTTTTCAGACCCATAGCCCAGGTATTGCCAGTATCGAGATCAAACGCCGAGGGGACATTCGCAGGGCCAAACTGTATTATATGAGAGAACTAAGTGGTAAGGCTGCTCGTATCAAGGAAAAATTAGTCAGTTCATCAGGCAAAGAAAAATCCTGATAATCAAAAGATCTATTCAGAACAAAACAATATTATAATGGCCTGGACAATTTGTCTGGGCCATTATGAACTACCAGAATTACTCAAGCATATTTACTACCCCGGTCGAAAAAATAGGGATCCGTATAGTTGATGATACTCTTACGAATATCAACTGGCTGCCAGATAATGTTCCAATACTTGATAGTAACTCAAGCTTCTCAAATAAAATCCAATCTTTAATATTGCAATACCTGGAAGATGGTAGGCCATTGCCTGATATCCCCATGACACTAACTGGAACTGCTTTTCAACTAAAAGTCTGGAATGCATTAAAAAATATTAAAATGGGACATGTCATCACCTATGGCGATTTGGCTAGTAAATTACAAACCAGTAGTCGAGCAATCGGCCAGGCCTGTCGTACCAATCCTGTCGTAATATTTGTGCCCTGTCACCGGGTGGTTTCTGCATCAGGAATAGGAGGATATATGGGAAAACAAAATCGAATTAATATAAAAACCTGGCTACTAGAGCACGAGAAAGTTAATGCCTGATTATAATGACGCAGTTGAGGAACAAGTTAAGGAGATTGAGCGATTTCTTGATGCATTGTGGATGGAAAGAGGTTTAAGTCAAAATACTCTGTCGGCTTATCGCAACGACTTACTTACATACACCAAGTGGTTAGTGAAAAATAACTCAACCCTATTAGGTGCTTCTTCAGTCGATTTAAACAAGTATCTTTCTGAGCAAGGAATTAAATCAGCACGTTCAACCGCAAGACGTTTATCTACATTGCGGCGATTTTATCAATACCTCAGCAGGGAAAAATTCATTAAAAGTAATCCTACGATAAATATTGATTCTCCTAAAATCGGCAGGCCTTTGCCAAAATCGATGACTGAAGAAGAAGTTGAAAAACTGCTGCATGCGCCAGACATTAGTCTAGCTAGCGGTTTTCGAGACCGAACCATGTTGGAAGTCCTGTACGCAACCGGGCTTAGGGTATCAGAATTAGTTGGGCTTAGCTTAGATCAGGTTAACCTCAGACAGGGAGTTATCAGAGTGATCGGAAAAGGGAATAAGGAAAGGTTAGTTCCATTGGGAGAAGAGGCAGTTGACTGGTTAAATCGTTATATAAAGGAAATTAGGCCGGGATATTTTAAAGGAAAACCTGATTCCAGCTTATTTCCATCAAACCGGGGGACAGCCATGACCCGTCAAACATTTTGGTACGCAATAAAACGTTATGCAATTGTAGCTGGAATCAATAAATCACTCTCTCCTCATGTTTTACGTCATGCATTTGCAACACATTTACTCAATCACGGTGCTGATTTACGCGTTGTGCAGATGTTACTCGGTCACAGTGATATCTCTACAACCCAGATTTATACCCATATAGCCAAGGAACGCTTGAAAGAGCTGCATTCACAGCATCATCCTCGTGGATAAAGGGCTATTTAAAGATCTCCAGGTTTAGCTTGGAAGAATCGCCTAACCAAGCAGCGTGATCTGTATGGTCTTGAAGGTTGTTACCTGTTACACCATGGACCAGAATATTTAGTCCATGCCGGTTTGAATCGAGCCAGGATATTACTCGGTCAAATTCTTCAGAATTAAATAGCAATTGGCAGCTCCAGTGAGGATGAGGGCCAACATTTCGAGTGTGTATCCTGCCTACCGTTATACCCAGTTCTTTTCCTGCACGCTTACAAAGTGTACTCGCATCATCCAGGCTGCCTTGGTCAAAATATACGTGTGCGTGATATATGAGATAAAGGTTTGTGGGTAATCTAGACATTCAATGAAAAAACAAGGGTATGCAGACTTAATCATTTTTACGCGGTGGTACAGTGGCGTAAATTTCTTCAAGAGTAGTTATGCCCTCAGCTACCTTTTGTGCTCCACTGATTTGTAGAGGAGGCATTCCCTGCTTTATAGCCGCATCATGATACAAATTTAAATCATTTGTCGTATTGATTAACTTTCGTATTGATTTATCTACAATTAGTGTTTCATAGATCCCGATTCTGCCCATATATCCGGTATGTCGACACTCATCACAGCCTTTGGGACCAAAAATGAGTTCAGGCGGTGGTAAATTTTCCGTAGCAACAAGATTTCTCCAGGCTATCTTATCTACAGTGGTCTCTACTTTACAGTGAGGGCATAGTGTTCTAATTAATCGTTGTGCAAGTATCCCTAGTAGGGTGGCACCAACAAGATAAGCTTGAGTACCAATATCAAGTAAACGGGTAATTGTAGAGGGAGCATCATTGGTATGCAGACTAGAAAGTACGAGGTGTCCTGTTAAGGCCGCCTGGATAGCAACATCTGCGGTATCGCGGTCGCGTATTTCGCCAACCATAATGATATCAGGGTCCTGTCTGAGTAAAGTCCTTACCCCGTTAGCAAAAGTAACATCTATATTCGTTTGAACCTGCATCTGGTTAAACAGAGGGTCTACCAGTTCAATGGGATCTTCAATTGTGCAGATGTTGAGTTCAGGTCGTGAGATGTGTTTTAACGTTGAATACAGTGTTGTCGTTTTTCCGGATCCTGTGGGCCCGGTGACCAGAATAATTCCATGAGGTTGTTCCAGCATATTGCTCCAGTGCTGCATGTCATAGTCTGAAAAACCGAGCTCTACAAAGTCTTTCATTAGCATGTCCGGGTCAAATATACGGAGAACCAGTTTTTCACCAAACGCGGTTGGCATGGTAGACAACCTCATCTCAACTTCATTCCCATTGGGCGTTTTTGTCTTAATTCTGCCATCTTGTGGACGACGTTTATCGGTCACATCCATGCGACCAAGAGATTTTAATCGACTGGTTATTGCACCCATGAGTATGACAGGGAACTCATGGACGCTATGCAAAACACCATCAATACGAAATCTCACATGTCCCTTATCTCGACGAGGCTCAAGATGTATATCACTGGCACGTTGCTCAAAAGCAAATTGCAATACCCAGTCCACCAGACTGACTATATGTCTGTCATTGGCATCTGGTTCGCCGGATTTCCCAACTTCAATTAGTTGCTCAAAATTTTGTAATGTACTTAATGTTTTATTTTTTGAATCAGAAACGGCTCCCTGAAGAGAACGACTGACACCATAAAACTCATGCAAATATCTATTCAGGTCAATTGGATTAATCAATACCCGTTTAACTTTTCTCTTTGTTATTCTTTCAAGTTCATTTTCCCAGCTTGATACAAATGGTTCGCATGTTGCTATTGATAGTTCGGTATCTGTGACATAAACAGGGAGTATTTTTTGCCTGGTTGCATATGCCTGGGAAACCAGACTGGTAACTTTTGCCACATCAATTTTCAAGGGATCAATTCGTATATATTCTTGCCTGGATTTTTTAGCTAACCAGCGAGTTAATTTGTCCAGGCTAAGTAGGTAACTTGGCTTGGTATTACTTTGAAGACCTAGTTCAGAAATAATGTTCAGCGGATGTTCAATATTATCTCTATTATCAGTAATTAATCTTATCTGTGCAGTTTGTTGCGAGCTAATAACGTCGTCTTTTTCAAGTTCATTTAGAACATAATCAAGAGTGAGTTCTGTGTCTGAGCTTATTTTTGTCGGATTTGCCATAATGGTCAGTGTATAATGATGAAATTATTTTGGAACATTTAACCCTCGTGAAAGTCTGATAAGATACCTTAGTCTTTTACTTGTTTATATACTTATATTTAGCAGAGGCAAACTTGATGGTAAATCACATGTATCTGAAATTATTTATTATTTTAACCACTGTCTGTATATCTGTAAATTCTTTGGCAGAACAGACCAACATAGACAAAGTCAAAGAGTCTATCCTATTGATTTTGCCAGACATGGAAATTGATCTTGTAGAACAATCTGAAATTCCTGGTATGTATACCGTTCTTATAGGTGCTGAAGTATTTTACGTATCAGAAGATGGTAATTATTTATTGCGTGGTGATTTAATTAATATCCCCAAAAAGCTGAATCTCAGTGAGCAAAAGCGCACAGTAGCCAGAAAAAATTTATTGGATATTGTGCCTGAAAAAGACTTTATTCATTTTTCTCCTGATAACCCAGACCATACCGTTTATGTATTTACAGATGTAACCTGTCCGTATTGCCAGCGACTTCAGGGTGATATCAAGGATATTAATGAAAAAGGAATAGCAGTTAAGTATTTGGCATTTCCAAGGCAAGGTTTAGATACACCAGTTGCCACCATGATGAAAAAAATTTGGTGTTCTGATAATCGAGAAGAAGCATTATTAGATGCTATGATAGGTCTGGAGTTAGATGATGTAGATTGCGCCAATCCGGTAGTAGAACAATTCAGTCTTGGGCAAGCATTAGGTGTTCGGGGAACGCCTGCAATATTTACAGAATCAGGAAGATATTTGCCAGGATATATGCCACCAGAAAAATTATTAGAAATGCTAAATGAAGAATAAACTAGATCTTTAGTCCATTTAATGAATTTATTATAACTACCGTTTTTTCACCGTCTTCAGTAATTTCAATTTTAACAGGAAGATAATGCATCTCTGGAGCACTCCAGAATATTGATTCTCTATCACTATCCTCTCGCTTGCGCACTAATTTTAAAGTTTTTAGCTTTCCTAATTTGGTATCTATTTCTTCTTCACCAACCACTTCAAATATGTAATTTTTTTCTTTGCCACCATCAGCTATCTGGTATGTTAAGATAGATTTTCCTTGTTTAAGATCCATCATAATAGACAATTGGTATAAGAGCTTGTCCAGCATGCCTTTTGTAGCAGCCATTTTCCATGAATCACCATCAACTGAATTAGTAATCTGGTTTTTATACCAGTCAAATTCGACAGTGACATTACGTTCTTTTTTTGAACCAGTTCTTAGGTACTCATAAAATTTGGGGACTAATTTCCCGTTCGATGATTCCCAAATACTTTTTTCTATGATTTTATCTTTCCTGAATAGAGATACTATGCCTGTGGTTTTGGTTTCTGAATAAAGTGAATTTTCAATGCCATTAATTGTTAAGATACGCTTCATCTTGGCAATTTTGAGACCACCTCGGTATACATCATAAACAGCATCGAAGTTCATATGTTCATCTATCTCAGCGGCAGAAACCGTACCGATTAAAAACGGGGCGAGTAGTAGAAACTTAAAGAAATAATTTTTCATTATAAAACTATGACAATATGTATATGTTAAGATTCAATTCATTAATTATATTACAGTTAATAATAAGTTGATAGAAAATAAATCCTCATAAAAATTATATAAAACATATGGTTGCATTATATTTGAAATAAGCTGGTTCAAGAAGAAAATAACGTATTCTGGAATTTACTCACGTGTATTACCTATATGTACTAATAATTTCATTACTAATACCGATTGAATTTATCCGTCAATTGATAAGGATAAATTCTAATCTAGCGTATCGAAATCGTCTGAGTCAAACATTTGGGATTATACCGATAATTAAAAATCATAAGCCCATAATATGGGTACACGCTGTGTCAGTTGGCGAGGTCCAGGCTAGTGTGCCATTGATTTCTCATCTGATGAGCAGCTATCCAGAGTATCAAATATTAATTACTACAGTTACTGTGACTGGAGCACAATCAGTATCTGCAATAGACATGAAAGGACTGATTCATGGATATTTACCTGTTGACCATCCGTTAATAATAAGTCGATTTTTGCGGCAGACTAAACCAACGATATTAATCGTGATGGAAACAGAAATTTGGCCTGTTTTATATCATAAATGTCATCAAATTACAGTCCCGGTAATTATTGTAAATGCCAGAATCTCTGATAAATCCTTTAAGCAATATCAAATAGTGGCTGGTTTGACCAAAACTACTTTGGATAAGGTGTCAAGAATTGTTGCGCAAAGTCAGCATGATGCAGATAAATTTAAAACGCTAATTACAGATACAAATAAAATATCTGTAATGAAGAATTTGAAGTTCGATGCTGCAGCATCCTTGGGTGAAAATATTTATAATGAGTATCTGTCTGAGCTTGTAGGTAGCAGGGCAGTTTTACTGGCTGCCAGTACACATGCAAATGAAGAATTAAAGCTCCTAGGTGCATTTAGTAAATTAGAAAATCCTTTTGAAAATAATTTTTATATTATCGTCCCGCGTCATCCTGAAAGAGCAAAAGATATATTTTCAATGGCTGTTAATACTGGCTTTAATCCATTCTTATTTACAGATAAGGATTCAAGGCATAAAAATTGTAATATGTTGATTGTAGATAGCATAGGAATTCTAACGCAGTTATATACAAAGGCAGACGTAGTATTTATGGGAGGGACTCTAGTCCCGGTAGGCGGACATAATATGCTTGAACCAGCAGTAGCATCTCGATCGATTATTACCGGTCCTTATACTGAAAATTTCAGGGAAGTATATCGTTTACTTAATGAATCTCACGCAATCATTACTGTCATGGATGAAAATGAGCTGATTCAAGTAATACCAGACCTGTTGAAGGACAAAAATACACGTGAAGAAATGGGAGCGCGGGCTAAACAGGTTGTGTTAGAGAACCAGGGGGGAGTAGACGATATAAAGATGTTGCTAGATAGCTATATTAAAACTACAAAAAAATAATTTCTTTATTTTAATACGTCCAGCATTTCCTGAATGTAGGTATATTTTTCGCGTGGTTTCCCCTTGGGTTCACCACGGGAAATTTCCTTATCATCAATCTTTTTCCAGTCTGAAAAACTAACAAAATTAACATTGTTATTATTGAGTAAATTTATCGCAGCCTCTTCGCCTGGCATGTCATTGCTATCATTTTGCAAATCCAGGTCATCAATCAGGGCTTTGACTGTTGCAACACTATCCGCACGATTGGTACCGATAATTCCTGAAGGACCACGTTTAATCCATCCAGCAACATATAGTCCTGGTACTGCGGAGCCATTATCATCTGTTACTCTTCCCTCGGCGTTGGGAATAATACCTCGTTTTTCATCAAAAGGGACGCCTGGTATGGCTATACCTTTATAGCCTATGCTGCGAAATACAATACCAGTTTTAATCTCTGAGTATTCTCCTGTCCCCTTGGCAGACTGCATAAAGGCATCACCAGACAAGGCATTTTTTTCCAATTTCACAGATTCCACACAATCTTCCCCGAGGATCTCAACTGGACTTTTCAGGAAGGTGAAATATACCCGTCTTTGCTTATTATCGGATGGATTTTGCTGTGAAAAGCCCTGAAACAGGTCATAGACTTTTTTGTTCCCAGCATTTGATTTATCTTCTAGTTCCGTTTCACTTTCAGAATTAAGTATCAGTTCATCCCCAACAAGGATTGGATCGCTATCTTCAAGTTCACCAAATTCTTTCAGTTCTTTGGATGTAAATTTTGCCTGCGCTGGACCACGTCGGCCTATAACATAGATATGTTTAATGTTACTTTTGTCCAGTGCATCCAGGGCATGTTCAGCGATATCAGTATGTTTGAGTTCATCTCGAGTTTTAGCAAGTATTCGACTCACATCTGCGGCAACATTTCCTTGTCCAAATATTATGGCCGTATCATGAGACAGATCAAAATCTCTATCACGGAAATCTGGATGACCGTTATACCATCCAACAAATTCTGTTGCAGTATAACTTCCTCTGAGGTCTTCTCCGGGGATACCAAGACGCCTGTCAGATTCTGCGCCGCAGGTAAATATAATCGAATGATATAGTTTTTTTAAATCATCAACCTGTATGTCTTTTCCTATAGTGACATTTCCAAAAAAACGATAAGCAGGAGATTCAGCAATTTTGGCGTATACGTTTATAGCCTGTTTTAACTTTGGATGATCAGGCGCAACACCACTTCTAACCAGTCCATATGGGACCGGTAGACGCTCGTACATATCAATTTGGGTATTAAGTTCGGATTTTAAAAGAGCTTCTGCTGCGTAAAATCCGCTAGGACCACTGCCGACAATGGCGACTTTGAGTGGGTTTCCCTCACTTCCTGGTTTACTCATATCTTACTAAGGAATGATGCTATTTTAGTATGTTCTAAGAATAGTGAACTGATTAAAAACCCAGTTCAGACTTTCTTTCTTCTGCACCCGGTAATGGATCTATGGGTTCAGAACATACTGGCAGGTCAGGAGCGCGAGAGGCATTAATTTCAATCCATTTTTTTTGATCTTCTGCTAGATCATCTTCTTCAAAAATAGCCTGTACTGGGCATTCAGGTATACACGCACTGCAATCAATGCAGACATCGGGATCGATATATAACATATCATCATCATAATGAAAGCATTCAACCGGGCAGACAGCAACGCAATCTGTAAATCGACATTTCTGGCAGTTCTCGGTAACGACTGTTGTCATGTTATTCTCCTTAACATTTCACTACGCTGCTTTGAAGTGACATTGTAGTTGATGATTTATGATATTTAGTAAATATGATCAAGGACATGGATCGTCCTGATATTTTCTATTAATTTATCCATGTTATTTTAAAGCATTATATGTCAGTCATTAATGTGTGGCTAGATTCATCCTCATAGAAAATTATATAGCTAATAAGTCAGATTCAAGTCCAAAATTATCTTGGACTATCAATGATAATTGAAAGCATCGACTTGATTATGGACTTGTTGCTTATGACTGCGACTGTCTACTAACCCCACACATTTGTTGCATTAACGCAACGTAATTACACATAAAAACTCAAGTTCTTAAGTATAGTATATTTGATAAATTATCTAATATTCAATGAGTTATACAGTTTATATATTGGTCTTAGACAATGATGATAATTTCACGTACATTTCAAGCACGAGGTTGAGATAGTCAGGACGGTTACGGTAATACCTCACCCTTTGCTGCGTCGCAAAAAATATAATCAATTTCTAAGGTGACAAAGCAAGCAGTTGTGATTGGCTATACGTTTTAGCATTTATCAACACTATGCTGTACTTGCAAGATGATAGGTCTTTCGGTTAGTCCGAAGGATCTTTCATACCAGGATTATAATTATAATGACAAACCTGGATTTAGGTTGGGTTTAGTAACATTAACCAACCAAACAACGACACATACCCCAGCTCTGTTGGGGTTTTTTTTGACATGGAAGCAGCGCTATTGCACTGCTTCGAGAATAACAAGGCCTGGTATCCGGAAGAGGTTGGAGATACCAGGCAATAGCCAAGTTCCATCTCGGCTCACCGCCTTTAGGCGGTCACGGTAAATCTTCAGGTGCTTACCAGCTTAAGGATCCACCTGTTTGATATTCTGTTACCCGAGTCTCAAAAAAATTTTTCTCTTTTTGAAGATCCATGATTTCACTCATCCATGGAAATGGATTAGTGGCACCTGGGTATTGCTCACTAAGGCCAATCTGAGCACAACGGCGATTGGCAATGTATTGAAGATATTCTTCAAACATTTTTGCATTTAATCCAAGCACCCCTCGAGGCATAGTGTCATGGGCGTAACGTGTTTCCAGTTCTACGGACTCACGGATAATATCGGTAATTTCTTTTTTAAAATCTGTTGTCCAAAGATGTTGATTTTCAATCTTGATCTGGTTAATCACATCAATGCCAAAGTTCATGTGCATGGACTCGTCTCGCAAAATATACTGAAACTGCTCGGCGCAACCTGTCATCTTGTTGCGCCTTCCCATTGAGAGGACCTGCACAAACCCTACATAGAAAAAGATCCCTTCAAAGATGATATAGAATGCGATCAGGTCCCTTAGCAGTCGTTGGTCATCTTCTGGTGTCCCGGTACTAAAATTCTTGTCTCCTAAACTTTGGGTGAATTTCATGGCCCAGGCTGCTTTATCATGGATGGCAGGAACTTCCCGATACATATTAAATACTTCTGCTTCGTCTAGTCCCAGGGACTCTACACAATACTGATAGGCATGGGTGTGTAATGCCTCTTCAAATGCCTGGCGTAGCAGGTATTGACGGCATTCAGGATTGGTAATGTGTCTATATACGGCTAATACTAGATTGTTCGCTACCAGCGAATCTGCTGAGGCAAAAAATCCAAGGTTACGTTTAATTACGAGGCGTTCATCGTCTGTGAGTCCTTCAGGATTTTTCCATAATGCGATGTCAGCGTTCATATTTACTTCCTGTGGCATCCAATGATTTGCACAGGCATCAAGATATTTTTGCCAGGCCCATTTATATTTAAAAGGGACCAACTGGTTTAAATCAGCTCGGCAATTAATCATCTGTTTATCATCGACGCTGATACGCGCTGCCCCAAATTCAACTTCTTCCAGGCCAGTTGCACCTTGAAGTAAATCTTCATCCTGAGACAGGTTTTGAACCTTAGCTGCATCCACACCTGGTGATACTGTCGGGACATAGTCTGGGGTGGTGGAATGACTGTTGGATAGCTTTTGTGATTCCAGGTCTATGTCGACCGCAGAAGCTTGAGCTGTTGTCTTGGGATTTTGACGGAGATTCGCCAGTGGGTCATTCCAGTTTGTTAACATTATCTATTCCTCACATCTTTAATATGGTTACTGTTTATTGGCATGCTTCGCATTCAGGATCATCGATAGCACATGCTTTCTGAGCCTGAGTTTCATCGACATGATCTCTATTTACGGAAGCCAGTTTGTTTTCACGTCCACCTGACAAGGTGCTCTTTTCAACATGAGTCGCCCCCATACTGCGCAGGTAGTAGGTTGTTTTTAGACCGCGTATCCACGCAAGTTTGTAGAGGTTGTCCATCTTCTTGCCGTCTGGCTCAGACATGTAAAGATTTAATGACTGGGCCTGGTCGATCCATTTTTGTCGCCTTGCTCCGGCTTCGACCAGCCAGCGGGGATCAACTTCAAAGGCAGAGGCATAGAGAGCTTTCAGCTCATCGGGGATCCTGTCTATGGGCTGTACGCTTCCGTCATAGTACTTAAGGTCATTAACCATTACTTCGTCCCAGATACCATGCTCTTTCAAATCTCTGATCAGGTAGGGATTGACGATGGTAAATTCCCCAGACAGATTGGATTTAACAAACAGGTTTTGGTAGGTGGGTTCAATCGACTGGCTAACACCACAAATATTGGAAATTGTTGCGGTCGGGGCGATGGCCATACAATTGGAATTTCGTATTCCGATTGATTTGAGTCGCTTTCTTAACTTGTCCCATTCAAGGGTCTGATCCGTATTAGTTTCAAGATAACCATCTCGGTTCTCTTTGAGTATGGCTAATGAATCAAGAGGGAATATCCCCTGACTCCATAATGACCCTTCATAGGTAGAGTAGGGCCCACGCTCTTCAGCAAGGTTTACGGATGCCTGTATTGCATAATAACTAACGGCTTCCATACTCGTATCTGCAAACTGCACTGCCTGTTCTGAAGCATA
Organism: uncultured Gammaproteobacteria bacterium; assembly: GCA_943788815.1. Classification (GTDB taxonomy): domain Bacteria; phylum Pseudomonadota; class Gammaproteobacteria; order Eutrophobiales; family Eutrophobiaceae; genus Eutrophobius. Next base: position 276,208 of record CALSRS010000001.1, on the reverse strand, counting down.
TGGGGTGCGTAACTTATACAATGCATCCTGGAATCCCATAATGCCCATGCCCACTGGACGATGTCTTAAGTTTGATCGACGAGCCTGGGGAACACTGTAATAATTATAATCAATGACGTTATCCAACATGCGCATAGCTGTGTTAATAGTCTTTTCCAGCTTTTTCATGTTCAGACCATTTTTATCAACGTGTTGTGCCAGGTTGACAGACCCCAGATTACATACTGCAATTTCCTCATCAGAGGTATTCAGTGTAATTTCGGTACACAGATTTGAAGAATGGACCACACCGAAATGTTGTTGAGGTGAACGTAGATTGCAGGGGTCTTTAAACGTGAACCAGGGATGTCCAGTTTCATACAACATGGTCAACATTTTTCGCCACAAATCCAAGGCCTTCATCACTTTGTGGTTTTTGATCTTGCCTTCTGCAGCCATGAGTTCATATTCTTCATAGCGGGCTTCAAACGCTTTACCGGAAAGGTCGTGCAAGTCTGGAGTGTCATCGGGTGAAAACAAGGTCCAGCCACCTTCCTCACATACCCGCTTCATAAACAGGTCCGGTATCCAGTTTGCAGTATTCATATCATGGGTACGACGTCGATCGTCGCCGGTGTTTTTGCGTAGTTCTAAAAATTCTTCAATATCAAGGTGCCAGGTTTCAAGGTAGGCACACATAGCGCCCTTGCGTTTTCCACCCTGGTTGACAGCGACAGCGGTATCATTGGCAACCTTAAGAAAGGGGACGACCCCTTGGGATTTTCCATTTGTACCTTTGATGTGTGAGCCCATGGATCTGACACGTGTCCAGTCGTTACCCAGTCCACCAGCATATTTGGAGAGCAGGGCATCATCCTTGATAGCACTGAAGATACCGTCGAGATCGTCTGGTACGGTAGTTAAATAACAGCTGGAGAGTTGTGGACGACGTGTCCCTGAATTAAACAGCGTTGGTGTTGAGCTCATAAAATCAAATGATGATAACAACTCATAAAATTCAATGGCACGTGCTTCACGGTCCAGTTCGTTAATTGCCAGCCCCATCGCGACACGCATGAAAAATGCCTGGGGTAACTCAAAGCGAATACTTTCGTCAGTATGAATAAAATACCGGTCATATAGGGTCTGCAACCCAAGGTAGGTAAATTGTTGATCTCTTTCGGGTTTTAGTGCTTTTCCTAGCTTATTTAGATCATATTTACACAGTTCGTTATCTATTAATCCCAGCTCGGCCCCACGGTTGATATATTTATTAAAGTACAGGGGATAACGTTCGCTCATCTCTGCCTGAGTTGCGCCGGCAAAGGTTTCTTCAATATAACTTAGTGCTTCTTGACGTAAATGATCCAGAAGTAAGCGGGCTGCAACATAGGTATAGTTGGGTTCTTTTTCAATCAATGTTCTGGCACTCATCACCAGAGCATGGTTGACATCTGTCTCCTTAACACCATCAAACAGATTACGATATGCGTCATCGATAATGAGGTGGCCTTCTACATATTCAAGGCCGCTACAAGCCTCATTAATGATGGCCATGAGTCGATTCATGTTCAGTTGAACGAGGCTGCCATCTTCTCGGGTGACGTTAATTGGCTCTTTATTTTTTGTCAGATCTTGTTGATTTTCCTTGGCTTTTTCTGCCCTCTCTCTAGCACGGTCTTCCCTGTAAATGACGTAAGCATGCGCAATTTTCTGCTCTCCGGCACGCATTAATGCCAGTTCGACATAATCCTGAATATCTTCGATATGAACAGTACCACCTGTATTCATATTCCGGGTGACACCATGTATCACCTGCTTGGTCAGATCATTGACGATTTCATGAATACGATTGGAAGCTGCTGCAGTCCCGCCCTCTACACTGAGGAATGCCTTGGTGAGTGCAACGCCCACCTTACTTGGATCAAATGCAGTGACTTTTCCATTACGCCTGATGACTTTAAATTCACCAGGTTGATAAACATTAAATTCTGTTTGTGTTGTATTAGAATTAATAGTTTCTGTTATTTGTGCAACTTTTGATTTTTCTTTATCAGATACCGTTTGTGTAACCACTGATTTTTCCGCCTCCATCAAAAAGATTCCCCCATCGACAACACATTTTTTGAAAATAAGTTGTTATAAAAAGTTAGAAATAAGTTTAAGTTCTATTTGTAAGGTAAATTTATAGCACCCCTACAAAATGTGGTCAAGTGCCAATTAAACCACAACATGATGTGGAATTAGCTGTTATTTAATCCTGACTAAGCTGTGGATAAAAATAGTCTGTATCCTTTATCAGTATCATCAAAATGAGCAATTTCAGAGACTTATGAACATTAGATATAGCCCAAGTCAGCACGAGGGCAATTGTGAACAAGCTCAAATGTGTTGATTTTGGCCAGTAAATATTTTTTAAGGCATCAAATATTGGCGTCTGGACAGATAAATTTTTTTCCGGATTCAGTTCCGCTGTCATTTGTGTAATATGACGGCTGGGAAAATCAGGAAATAATATAAAAAGAAGGACAAAATAGTATGTCAATTGATGTGAAAGTACCAAATATCGGCGATTTCAGTGGAGTTGAAATAATCGAGATTCCCGTCAAACCCGGTGACAAGATTGCTGCCGAAGATACCCTGCTGGTTTTGGAAAGTGATAAGGCGACCATGGAGATCCCCTCCGATAGTGAGGGCATAATCAAATCAATCCAGGTTAAAGTGGGCGAAAAAGTCTCTGAGGGTGACGTGATATGTACCCTGGAAGGTGAACCGCAATCTAGCAAGAATAAGCAGGCTGAAAAAACACATGAAGAAAAACCATCATTGGCAAGTGCTGAACAAACAAAAGCAACGGATGAGGATCTAATTGATGTGGTGGTACTTGGTTCTGGCCCTGGTGGTTATACAGCGGCCTTCCATGCTGCTGACCTTGGACTCAAAACCGTGCTTGTTGAGCGCTATTCTTCAATTGGTGGTGTATGCCTTAATGTAGGGTGTATTCCATCCAAGGCGGTATTGCATGCCGCAAAAGTAATTACAGAAACCCATGAGGCAAGTGAATTTGGTATCGAATTTGGTGAACCAAAAATTGATTTACCACGTCTTGCTAGCTGGAAAGACAAGATCGTAAGCCAGTTAACTGGTGGCCTAAAAGGCCTGGCAAAACAGCGTAAAGTTGAAATTATTCATGGTACGGGTAGTTTTAAAAACGCTAATGAAATGATTATTGAAACCGACAAGGGAAGTCAGTCCGTGAAGTTTAAAAAGGCCATTATTGCAGCTGGTTCCCAGCCAGTTAAGCTGCCATTTTTGCCTGAAGACCCTCGTATTATTGATTCTACCGGTGCATTAAAGTTGGAAACAATCCCAGAGCGTATGCTGGTCCTTGGAGGTGGAATCATTGGTCTGGAAATGGCCACGGTTTATCATGAACTGGGGACAAAAATTACGGTAGTCGAAATGCTCGACCGGCTAATAGCTGGCGCAGATCCTGATATAGTCAAACCATTTCAAAAACGTATTACTTCACAATATGAAAATATTTATCTAGGCACACGCGTGACTGGCGTAAAGGTCACCAAGAAAGGTTTAGTGGTTAGCTTTGAAGGTGAAAAGGCACCTAAAGAAGATACATTTGATTGTGTCCTGGTTGCCGTTGGCAGGACTCCAAATGGGCAAAAGATTGGGGCAGAAAATGCAGGAGTCAATGTCGATGAACGTGGTTTTATAAACGTTGATGAGCAACAACGCACTAACGTTGACAATATTTTTGCCATTGGTGATATTACCGGACAACCCATGCTGGCACATAAGGCAACTCATGAGGGTAAAGTTGCAGCTGCTGTATGCGCAGGAGAAAAGCGTTCGTTCGTTGCCAGGGTTATTCCATCAGTTGCATATACTGACCCAGAAGTGGCTTGGGTAGGATTAACGGAATCAGAAGCGAAAGAAAAGGGAGTTGATTATGGCAAAGGCGTCTTTCCCTGGGCTGCCAGTGGGCGATCATTAAGTATTGGACGTAGTGAGGGGATCACTAAATTACTCTTTGATAACAAAACTCAGCAAATCATTGGAGCAGGTATTGTGGGAACCAATGCTGGCGACCTGATCGCAGAGGCTGCACTAGCAATAGAGATGAATTGTGAGGTAGAAGATATCAGCCTGACTATTCATCCACACCCGACACTATCGGAAACTATTGCCTTTGCATCAGAAGTTTTCGACGGCACGATTACTGATCTCTATGTGCCAAAGAAAAAATAATCACCATCATCAAAATTCTCAACTGGAGAAATAGCCATGATTAGACAAATATCGATATTGTTTTTAACATTGGTGCTAAATAGTGTGTCATGTGTTTTTGCTCAGTCGCTGGAAATCACAAATAATGATTCGATTGAATCTGTCCTTACTGCTCATATGGGAAAACGGGTAACAATAAAGCTGGATTCAGGTCAGGAACTGAGTGGAATCGTCAAGCAGGTGACCGACGATCTAACACATATTTCGGAACTGACCGGTATGGAATTTTATGATGCAGTCATCGTAAATGACGAGATTCTTGCCGTGGTTGTTCGGGCCAAATAAGCTATTTATATGATCTAAAATTTTTAGGACCCCTTGCATAAGCCCTATTTACCTATGATCAGATAGGCTCATATATTTTTCTCCCAAACTTAATGTCACACAAGATTAGTGCTTTGGCATTTTTTAATACATGCCCCTGGTAAACGAATTGCAGAGCAGATCGTTATTGGTATACACATGCCAGGAGAAAATAGATGCAATTTTCCGTAATGAAATTACTTATTATATTTTGTCTGCTACAACTTACGGGATGTGCAGCAACTCGCCCCGTACTGTATCCAAATGGCCATTTTAATACCGTCGGTATGGAGATTGCCGATACTGATATAGATAGTTGTATTGCTTTGGCAAATGCTTCCGGTGCAAATCAATCTGAAGTTTCACAAACAGTAAAACAAACCACAGAAGGTGCGGTAGTCGGAGGCGCAACCGGCGCAGCCGTGGGAGCCATACTAGGTAATGCGGGACAAGGCGCAGCAACAGGGGCTGCGGGAGCTGCGACGGGAAGGTTTACACGTTCTATACTGAATTCTGATAAAGCAGATCCGGTATACCAGAAATTTGTAAACAGATGTTTACGAGACAAGGGATACGACGTTGTGGGCTGGAATTGAATAGCATGATATTGAATCCTTAAATCTAAAAAGGCCCGAATAAATTAGCCTGTTGGAATAGGGATTAGATATTAAATTGGGCTAAAATGGCGGTATTGGTCAGTATTGCTATTTAATATGGATGCTTTGTCGACTTTGCTATAGCAAATCGCAAATATTTATTTTTATAATGGAATTCGACCCAGACAGAGGTGATTTCCATGACTAAAAAGTTCCTGCAAATTTTGATTTATCTCTCCTGCATTTTGATAGTTGTTGGCGTCTTTTTGCCATTGGCGAGTATCCCTGTTTATGGCGATATTACCTACAACCGTATCGCGTCTTTAGAATCATATATTGTTATTGTGTGTGCCGTTTTTGCCCCATTGTTGGTATTGATAGGAAAACAAAAGATGACAGTAATCTCTGCTGTTGCTATCTGGTTTGTCTTGTTATTTCCAGCGATAAAAAAGATTTTTCAAGGGAGCGAGGAACGAAGCTTGCTGGGCGATCTTGTATCATCTGCAACTGATCCGCTGAAGGACTTTGCAGCAGATTTAATGCTCAATATAACCGAGTTTAGCTGGGGAGGGTATGTGTTTCTAGGTGGTCTTGTTATATTAACTATTTCAAGTATCTTGATTATATTCAAATCAAAATAAACCAAGTTTAAACATCCCTGAAAATAGAGCCGAATTAATTTAATTATTACCTCACATGGAAATCCTGATAGGTGGGCTAGCGTTAATATTGATTTGGCTGATTGTGATTTATAACAAGCTGATTCGAGACAAGAATCGCATACTCACGTCATGGAGCGATATAGATGTTCAATTAAAACGCCGGCATGATTTAATCCCTAAATTGATAGAGGCAGTCAAACAATATGCTGAGTATGAATCTACCGCATTGACAGCAATTACTGAATTACGTACGGCGAGTGAACGAAGTGAAGATATATCATTAATCAGCAGATACGAGACCAAAATTGGAAATAAAGTAAGGAATATTGTTGCCATTGCAGAAGATTATCCTGTTCTTAAAACTAGCGACTTATTTATAGATCTGCAAAAAAACCTTACAGAAGTTGAAAATAACATTCAGTATGCACGCAGGTATTACAATGGGTGTGTTAATAACCTGAATGTAAGGATTGATTCTTTTCCTGACCTCATTGTTGCCAGGGCTTTTCGTTTTTCCAGAGCAACGTTTTTTGACTTTGATAACTAATATCAAGATTAAAAAATGATGAATTGCCCTCGTTTAGTCTACTTATGTTTTTTAATATTATTCTTTCAAGACGTTAATTCAGATGAAAGAATATTATCATTTCATAGTGATATTAGTGTTGACGGCTATGGTGCAATCGAAGTCACAGAAACCATCGTAGTCAGAGCAGAACAGAACAAGATACGAAGAGGAATTTACAGAGACTTTCCTACAACATACCAGGACCGATTAGGAAACCGATATCGGGTAGAGTTTCAGGCTGTCAGTGTCCAACGTGACGGTGTGTCTGAAAATTTCTTCACGCGTAATATGGACAATGGTGTACGAACTTTTTTTGGTAGTGAAAATTATGTTCTTCCTTCAGGTGAGTACACCTATACTTTTACGTACATGACAAACAGACAGTTAGGCTTTTATGAAAATTTTGATGAGCTTTATTGGAATGTGACAGGCAATGCCTGGGAATTTCCAATAGATAAGGCATCTGCAAATATATTCTTACCTGAGTCAATACCAGGTGCTCGTATCAATACCACAGCTTATACCGGTCTTCAGGGAAGTAATGAGCAGGCATTTAGTGAAAATCGCTATAGTGCTGGCAACGCATATTTTGAAACGAATCGTCAGTTAAATGCAAATGAAGGTCTGACCGTTGTTATTAGTTGGCCTAAAGGTCATATTGTTGAACCAACATTTGATGAAAAGCTAAATTATTTTTATCAGGACAATCGTGCATTTATCATTGGCCTTGGTGGTTTGATCATATTATTTTTCTATTATTTTTTCGCATGGCGCATGGTGGGTAAAGATCCTGAACCTTATGTCATTATCACTCATTACCAACCACCAAAAGGATTTTCCCCTGCATCACTGCGATATGTGGAGGAAATGGGCTATGACAATAAATGTTTTGCTTCTGCTGTCTTAAACCTTGCCGTAAAAGGGTTTCTCAAGATTAGCGAAACAGATGGTGAATATACTTTAACAAAAACTGGCAAAAAGGTTGTCATGGCTCCAGGTGAGATTAGTCTTGCGAATAAACTATTTCAGGGTTCTATGAGCAGGGTACTAAAAAATAAAAATCACAAGTTTATAAATAATGCTCTGGAGGCACATGAAAATGCCCTAAGAAGAAATTATGAAACCCGATATTTTATTACAAACTCTGGCTATTTCATGACAGGCATAGTGCTGTCGATACTGATCGTAATAAGTATCGTTTTTTCTAATTCTGATCTTGACCAGTCCGGAGGCAATATATTTATCATGGCATGGTTAACCGTCTGGAGCTTTGGCGTATTTTTTCTGATCAAAGGTGCGTTAGCTATGTGGGCCAGGGCCAAAAGCATATTTACTATAATTGCCGCTGTATATGCTTCCATATTTGCACTCATGTTTACAGGTATTGAGATCTATGTGTTTGCACAGTTTGCTCATGAAATAAACAAAGGCATCCTGTTGATCGCAGTTGCTGGTGCAGGGATTAACTGGTTGTTTTATGAATTTCTCAAGGCACCGACCTTGGCGGGAAGAAGGTTAATTGACAAAATAGAAGGTTTCAGACGTTATATAGAGGTCGCTGAAAAACAGCAGCTTGAAAGGAAGCACCCAAAGGGCCGAACCCCGGAATTATTTGAAACGTATTTGCCATATGCATTGGCCATGGATGTTGAGCAAAAATGGGCCGAAAAATTTACAGATGTTCTCGTCAAAATTACATCGGATAAATCCATCGGATATCACCCGACATGGTATAGCGGAGCTGGATGGAGCGACCACAATATTGGTGGTTTTTCGAGTTCCCTCGCTTCAGGTTTTACCAATGCAATTTCTTCATCAGCAACGGCGCCCGGTTCTAGTTCAGGCGGAGGGGGCGGTGGTTTCTCGGGTGGTGGAGGCGGCGGTGGTGGAGGCGGTGGTTGGTAAATGTTAAAGTCTATTAATTCATATAATTAGCACTTACTTGTGGAATATCAGCTTTTTGATTTTGAAGCAGGACCAGTTTAAGCATTTCGGTTGCTTCGCTGATACCGTCCTGAACGATGTTAAGCAGTTCATTATCAAGTTTGGTTGATGTCACCAGTTTTTCATATCCGGCATCAGGGATATCACCAAATTTTTGTCGATATAGTGCAATATACATAGCAAGAAACTTTGCGCATTGAGCCAGCTCCTTCCGGTTACTCAAATCCACCAGCTTTAAAAACTCATTTTCCTGTTGTTTTAAATCTAACAATTTTTGTTTGCTAATATTCGACATGGCTTGCTTCCTTAATGAATTCAAATTTATAAGTGCAAGTCTTATGCCAGCCTATATATTTCGAGAAAAAACAGCTTGGATAGCTTTTTACGTTTGTAAACCAATAGCATATTGTCTTTAGTGGGAGACATAATGATGTTGTTAATTAAATAATGAAATAGAAATGTGATGCAATTCACACTCGTGAACATATTGATGAGACCTATCCCACAATGCAGGCAAATTTATCAATATTAAAAAATCATTAGTTTATAAATAAATAATCTTAAATAAACGGTAAAACAAAGTTTTTATGTCTATCGCTGAACCTGAAATATTATTAAATGATTGTCGCGAAATAATGACAAGCAGACTGCATGCGTCATTATCCGTAATGATGGGAAACCTGGAGCATGTCTTGTTTGAGATGGCATCCAGGGATCAATGTGATACTGATAGTGCTTATTACATTGATGCAGTAAGAGAATTGCGCCTTAAAAAAAGGGAGATTCAAGTAAGATTTGAAAATCGCTTGTCAGGGATATACTTGGAGATACTTCGGCAATTAGCGGTGCAAAGCGATAGTGATGAGAGCAATGAATTAATTACAAGTAATTCTGAAGCAAGCATAAGTATTAATAAAATTAGTGTCTTGCATGAGCCCGTAGGCAACATTCGGAGTGAATGCAGACAGGCGCTGGTCGGTCTGGACAGACATGTGAATTACATACTCGATGATATTCATGTCGAAAATTTTGTGAATCCTCTTCAGCCAGAAACAATTTATAATGCATTTTGGGAATCATTTGATGATTTGCGATGTGGGAAGGAAATTAAATTGATCATGCTTCAGATGTTTGATCGACAAATTTCAACTGATCTTATTTCTATATATGATGATCTGAATAAACTTCTTGATTTCTTTTTGCAGCATTCGGATTCTGAAATGGGCATTAATAATGACATTGATGAATTCGGTAATTTCTGGTCATTTAAGGAAGAGTCACTTTATTGCAATTCATTCCTTGTTGGTTGTTGGGTGCATAACACCATCATACAACGTATAAAAGATAGAGATTTGCCGGAATTTATTGAAGCATTCTTAATGGATTACTGGTGTGTATTGCTGGTAGATATCTTTGAAAAATACAGTATGAAAAGTATTGAATGGGAAAGAGCAATCCAGGTGGTGGATGATTTAATTAAATTCTCAGCCTTGACGGATAACAAGGAATCCAGGTTGCAGCAAATCTGGCAATTTCCAGGCTTGATTTATCGTTTGAAAGCCGGCATGAAGTCAATTTCCTTACCGCTAGATTTACAGGCCAAATTCGTTAGTGACTTAAAAGTATTGCACACACAGCTTACTGAGCAAAAATCGACTTATAAAAATAATTAACTGTTCTGCATAACAGATAATTATTTTATAACTAACACCTGATAAATAATCATTTGTTTCAACTTCTCTTTATCAAGTAATGTTGTTAATGTTCGTTGTTTAATCTTCAGGAAAAATCAGATCAATGCCAGTATTGTTGTTATTCTTTGCCGTATTATTCTGGTCTGGTCATAACGTAGTTGCAAAAGGGATCATTGAATTTGTCCCGCCACTAAGTTTCACCTTTGCGCGCTGGTTTTTAGCCTCCTTGATTATTTTGCCCATTGCCTGGCCCCATCTTAGATCTGACTGGCAAAAAGCCATTCAGTGGTGGCCTAGATTATTATTAATAGCGGCAACTGGTATTTGTGCATTCAATTGCCTGTTATATATTGCGCTACAGACCACTTCGGCTGTAAATGTGGGACTGATATCGAGCATTTTCCCCGTCACCATCGCACTATTTTCACACTTGATATTGAACGTTTCACTGAGTCGGCCGCAGGTAATAGGCATGGCAATCTGTTTTATGGGGGTTGTAGTGGTCATTTTTAGGGGCAATATTTCTTCTGTGACAACATTGGAGTTTGTTGTTGGGGATTTATGGATGCTGCTGGGCGTATTTTGTGGTGCTTTATACCCTGTGCTGCTTCATAAAAAACCAGACATTCATCCATTAAGTTTACTTGCTGTATTAATCATCCTGGGGGCGTTAACGTCTTTGCCACTATTTTTATATGAGCTTGTTCAGGGGGAATATATCCAGTTAAATCAACAAGTCATTACAGGATTAATCGTCATCGCTATATTTCCTTCTGTGGTTTCGTATATGTGCTGGAACCGTGGTATTGAACTGGTTGGTGCTAATCATGCTGGCTTGTTCCTAAATCTTGTACCCATACTCACTGCGATTTTGGCCTATATCTTCATTGGTGAAAATTATTAGTTGGTACCACTATCTTGGTTTGTTCCTGATCATAGGCGGCATATGGCTATTTAACATCACTCGAAAACAGTCCCCGGCATAAAAAATACCTGTTACAAGCTAAATTTTGGAATATTACGGATTAAAGCACTTGGCTTTTCCTTTCCAGGCGGGCAGAATTTGACACTGGGGATAGCATAACTATAACGACAAAAAATCAAGATTCTGTTGTGTCATTGAAGATGAAGGGGAAGATTATAGCCTGTCACGAATGTGACCAGTTATATCACTACCAGCCGATAGAGACATCAGGTAAGGCTAGTTGCACACGGTGCGGCCTCACTTTTGTATCTGCATATAAAAAACAGTCTTGACCGTGGTATAGCACTATATAGTACGGCTTTAATGCTATTCATTATGGCAAATGCTTTTCCATTTTTGTCCCTGGAGCTGGGCGGCAGAGTGGAAGAAAATATTTTATTGTCCAGTGGCTTGGCAATGTATCAAATGGGAATGCCGGATCTGGGCATAATTATCTTTTTTACTAGCATCGGATTTCCTTTTATTACTATTATCTGCATGCTTTATTTATTAATACCACTTCGATTTGGAATTGTTCCGCCAGCAATGGGTCCTATTTACCGCTTGATTGAAGCAATTAACCCCTGGAGCCTGATCAGTGTTTTTATGCTGGGGGTCTTGATATCCATAGTGAAATTGCAAGACCTTGCTAATGTTATAACCGGTTTTTCACTGTATGCATTGGTCGGATTATTGGTTGCCTTTGCTGCTGCCCGTGCTAATTTTGATTCCAGAGTCAATCTGGGAACATTTTGATTATCAGCCACCTGATATCTCTGACCCTAAATCTTTGATGAATTGCCACACATGTGGTTTATTGACCAGTGCGAAAGCAGGAGTGGATGAGTGTGCACGATGTTCATCTCCGATTCATCATCGAAAGTCAGATAGCATTACGCGTACCTGGGCACTGCTAATGACAGCAACTATCCTGATTATCCCCGCCAACCTTTATCCGGTAATGACTGTTATTCGGTTTGGCCAGGGTGAGCCCAGTACGATTATAAGTGGGGTATTGCATTTAATTGAAGGTGGCATGTGGGGACTTGCCATGATCGTATTCGTAGCAAGTGTTGTGATTCCTGTTATGAAACTCATTGTTCTTGCCTTTTTACTCGTGTCGGTTCAACGCGGGTCAAAATGGCGCCCCAAAGACAGAACAGTTCTTTATCGAATTACAGAAACAGTGGGCGCATGGTCTATGGTGGATATATTCCTTGTTGGTATACTGTCGGCTTTGGTTAGTCTGGATGTTCTATCAACCATACGGCCAGGAATAGGTGCCTCTTTTTTTGCAGGTGTTGTGGTCGTTACTATGTTTGCTGCCCATAGTTTTGACCCAAGATTAATCTGGGATAATGCTAAGCTGGACGATAATGATAAGGTAATTGAATAATGGAAGTCGCATCACCTAAAATAGAGCACCGTTCAGGTATTTCCATGGTATGGGTCATACCCATCATTACAGCCCTGGTAGGTGGTTGGCTAATTGTCAAAACCTTATCAGAACAAGGTTCAGTTGCCACTATCAGTTTTCTGACAGCCGATGGAATAGAAGTTGGTATGACACGGATAAAATATAAAAATGTGAATATCGGCGTTATTGAAGGCATGCAGTTCAGTGAAGATTTCTCTCACGTCATACTTTCAGCGCGGTTTAATCAGGGAATGGATTCATTTCTAAGGCGTAACACCCAGTTTTGGGTTGTACGTCCTCAATTTAGTCTCAGTGGTATTTCAGGATTGGAAACCATAATATCTGGTGCCTATATTTCAGTTGAACCAGGCCAGGGTGCGCCACAATTTCACTTTGTAGGACTGGAAACGCCTCCTGTGGTTTTATCTGAGACCTTAGGGCAACAGGTTGTGCTAATCGCAGATAAACTCGGTTCGATAGATGTCGGGTCGCCGGTTTATTACAAAGGAATACAGGCGGGCGAAGTGTTGGCTTACGAATTGGCGAATGACAGGGAAAGTGTCTACATACATATATTTATTAATGACCCCTTTGACCAGATAGTGCAGGGTAACACCCGTTTCTGGAATGTCAGTGGGATGGAAGTTGATCTCTCTGCCAACGGTGTCAATGTCAGGACAGAATCAGTCAAGAGCCTGATTTTTGGGGGTATTGCATTTGATAGCTCCGAAACCCTTGAGGAATCAACATCTGATATACAGGGCTTGGTCTATACACTACATAACGGTTACGGGGATATTGATAATAATGCGTATACCAAGAAGATAAATTACGTGGCTTATTTTGGCAGCTCAGTTCGGGGACTCAGTCCAGGCGCACCGGTTGAATTTCGAGGAATACAGGTTGGTTCCGTGCTGGATTTCAGGCTGGAGTATGATAATGAAGATGAAAGTTTCTTAATCCCTGTCTTATTCGAAATTGAACCAGAACGTATAGTTTTTCGAGACATAGATGGAATTAGTGAATCAGAGGATACCATTACCAACCTGATAGATAAGGGTCTACGTGCCAGATTACAGTCAGGGAGTTTAATTACAGGACAACTTTATGTTGAACTGATAATGAATCCAGATGCCCCACTGGAACTGGTCGCAGCAAACGAAACTGTCCCAGAGATGCCCACCGTCTCATCTGCCAGTATTGAATCCATTACCAATTCACTCGAGGCCTTTGTTTCTCGTTTAGATACAATAAATCTGGAAGATATAGGCAGGGAGCTACTTGGCACACTCGAAGGAACCAATTCTTTGTTTAATTCCCCAGCAATACAAGCATCCCTGGATAATCTCGAAACCTCTATGGAGTCATTTAAAAATATTCTGGCTGCGGTTGATGAAGCCAGCCTTGATGATACCATCGGTGCTGGTCGAGATGTGCTGGAAAAACTTCGTGAAACACTGGATTTAACAAATAACATCCTCGAGCCAAATTCACCCATGCAATACAACGTCATTCAATTAACCAGTGAATTAGAAGAAACTGCACGGTCAATAAGGGCATTAGTAGAGATCCTCGAGAGGAATCCTCAGTCTTTGCTATTTGGAAGAGAAGGCGATGGAGATGAGTAATGGATAGAAAAAAATATTTTAAAAGTTTTGTGCTAAGTATAGCCTCTCTTTTTATATTATTTGCTTGTGGCGGGGGAGGGACTTCGATTCGTTATTATATGGTGGATGCTGTTGAATCGATTTCCCCTGTTGCCGATGACCCAAATCTTGTGGTCGAAATCATGGATGTCCATATACCGCAGTATATGGAACGATTTAATATTGTCAGTAGAGGGGATGAAAATCAGATATTTTTTTCTGACAATAATCAATGGGGAGATAATTTCCGTAAGAATCTGTTGAGAACAATGGCGCAAAATTTGTCAGACCTACTTGGAACCAATGATATTGGTACGCCAATAAATAGAACGCTCTCTAAAGCTGATTACAGATTGCAGATCCATATAGAACAATTTGAGCGGGACTATAATGGTTATGTGAAACTAGTTGCCAGGTGGCAAATTCTGGATAACCAAGAGCAGAGGGCCGTATCTACTCATAATACCGAATTGATGAGTAGCGGGATTTATGCCATGGATGATTATGAGAATATTGTTAGATCGATGAAGGATTTATATGGTGAACTGGGTCGTTTAATAGCTGTAAGTATATCTACCAGATAAATGAATATAAAAATTATCAGCTTCACAATCGTGTTTCTTTGCTTTGCAGGGATGAAGGCTGGTATTGCGCAGAATGTTGATGATTTAACAGCTGAAGCCATTATGTCTTCAGTTCAACAAAACCTGAAAGTAGAAAAATATATTTACGAAGAAATTTCTGTAATTCTAACAGACCATGCAGGTAATCGTGATACAAGACAACTCAGGAAATTTGCCCGGATTTCTGATAACGGAATGGTAAAGTTTTTGCTGGTATTTGATGAGCCTGATGAATATGAAGGTGTTGCAATCCTGGTGGAACAAACAGCACAGGCCATTCCCAGTGTGTACATTTATTTACCCGCAAACGGAGAATTATTAAAACACCAAAGTTTGTGGAATGATAATGAAGGCTTGTTTGGAATGGACTTCACTCTTAGCCAGATTAGTAATCTGTTTGATTTGCAATACCAATATGTACGCAGGGCTGATCGTAAAATTGGTGATGTGACGTATTTTCTGATTGATGTCTATGAAAAAGATGACGATCCAGTAAATACCTCGCCCCTGAAGACACATCAGGTCAGACAAGATGGCCACTTTATTACCCAAACTAATTATTATGATAACAAAGGCAAAGTCATGAAACAGTTGTCTATGCATGACTTAAGCAAAAATGCACTGAAAAACTGGAATGCAGCCATGCTGCACATGACGGACAGGACCAGACTTCACAGTACACTGATAAAAATTAACAAAAGAGTGGTGTCCAATAATTTGGTATCTGAAGATGTATTTACGGCAAACTGGCTTTATGAAAATAAACCTCCACTGGATCTGAGTCCTTCGCAAGAAGAGCAACTTGAATCAGAACTTATAGATGCCAGCATTAACAAGATTGATAATTCGTTTGTGATCAATCAAGCAAGAGGATCTCAGTAATGCTGCAAGACCTTTTCCTAATAGGTATACGATTCCGCCAGGTAACCTGGTTGGGCATTATAGCGGTAAGTTTATTGCTGGCATCTGGAATTCCCAAGCTTACAGTTGATACAGGATTAGATAGCCTTATAGCGTCTAGTGACCCCGATAGACTCGCCTACAGGCGAGTGCTTGAAGAATTTGGAACAGATGACAATGTCTATATTTTTATCGAAGATGATGACATTTGGTCGCATGATAAATTACGCATAATTAATGAGCTTCATGCAGCACTAGAAGGCATCAATGGTGTAAATGCAGTGTCCAGTATGTTTACACTCAGGACATTAAAGCGCATCAACAATGAACTTGATTCCGGTCTGGTTATGAATCGGGATATCGAAGATGAACTGGATATTGTGTCGCTGAGAAATTCCATTTTAACTAACCAGCTGTTTATTGATTCATATTTCGCTGAACACGGTCGTATCACGACTATGGTGTTAGCACTGGAAGATGAGTTTGCTACTCAAGATATCAGAGAACAGATATATCTGGATATCGAATCACAATTAGACAATGTGCGCGGTAATTTTCAAAGTTTGATTCAGGTAGGCTCACCAAGATTAATCTATGAGCTGAAAACACAACTGGCTAACGACTTTATTTTACTTGGGCCATTGTCAGCTTTATTAGTATTAGTATTGATATTAATCTTCGTTCGAAGCCTGCTTGCAGCGGCCATACCCATAATAACCTCAATTACTGCCATTATCTGTACATTCGGATTACAAGGTTGGCTTGGGCTGCCGATAAATATATTAAGTACTATCTTACCTTTGTTAATTATTATCGTGTCAGCCTTTACTACGATGCATCTTATCATTAGCTATCTTCGAAGATTGAAAAAGCACCAGGATATGTCACATGAAGAAGCAATGCGGAAAATTGCAAGAAAGTCCGGGATGTCATTTCTGTTAACAGTTTTAATAATTACCATTGCTTTTGCCAGTAATATGCTAAATGAAATTAGTATAATTAGAAATTTCGCTATTGCTTCTACATTTGCAATGGTCATACATGGAATCATTTCTGTATTACTAATACCGGGCTTATTGGCAATCTACCATCGAGGGGCAAGTGCCAGGAATAATATTAAGGACGACGAGGGTAGTTATCCAGGTAAATTCATCTTGTTGTTTAGTCATACACAAACCAAATCCCCAGGCTTAATCTTGTTTCTGTCATTTTTGTGTAGTGGTTTTTTCTTTTATCATGCCTCAACCTTTTATGTGACCAACGATCCCTTATTATATTTTTCAGATAATCAGTCACTCATGCAGGACCATGACAGGATGCATGAGGAATTATCAGGTGCCCATACTTTTTTTATTACCCTTGAGTCAAATACAGAAAAGGCATTTCTTGAGCCAAGAAATATAGAAAAGCTGGCTTTAATACAGGATTTTGTTGCAGAGCAGGGTGTGTTTGATCATAGCCGTTCATTGGCTGATTTACTCAAATATGTTCACAATGAAATGCAAGGTGAACAACCTGGTTTAGCTTTACCTCGTTCAAGACAATTGGTCGCGCAATATTTGGTGCTATTTCATCGTTCGGAACTGGAAAACTATGTGAGCCAGGATTTTAGTCGTGCAAACATTATTGTTAGACATAATATAAATGATTCGCGTGTATTAAATGATTATATAGAAGAACTTGAAGGTGTGGTTAGCCAATTTGCAGGGGCTGAGCTCGTGTCCAATGTGGTTGGAAAAAATCTAATGGTCCACCAGGCAGCTGAAAATTTAAAGCGTGCTCAGGTGAATAGTTTTATCGTCCTGGTTGTCCTGATCTTTGTCATTGTTTCTGTTTTATTTACATCATATAAAGGTGGCTTAATCGCATTAATCCCAGCTGTACTGCCAGTAGGTATTATGTTTGGTGTCATGGGTCTGCTTAACATTCCTCTTAATCCAGGAACGGCCATGGTGGCTGTCATCGCAATTGCATTGGCAGTTGATGGGACAATTCACTTGTTAACACGTTATATTGAGCATTGCCGAAGGTCATCTGATTATATAGGGGCAGTCAATGCCGCAGTAAGTGAAGTTGGTCCCCCTATGATAATTTCAACCATCTCTCTTTGTGTTGGGTTTAGTATTTTGACCCTGTCAGAATTTACTGTTGTTGCACAGTTTGGGGCCTTAATAACCGCAACCATCCTGTTATCGATACTGACAAATTTAATGATTACCCCCATACTTATGTCAAAAATCAGGCTGGTGGGCTTATACCAAATACTAACGATGTCTTTGGATGAAGACTCCCTGGAGAACTGTACTCTGTTTCATAATATGACAGACTACCAGCGAAGAAAGGCAATATTGATTTCAGAATTGCATGAGTTTAAGTCAGATGAATTATTGATTGAACAGGACACTACGGGACGCAGTATGTTTTTAATATTAAGTGGAGAAGCAGATGTGATCCGCCGAGACGATGGACAGTCCACAGTGCTGGCAACCTTGGGGTGTGGTCAGATTTTTGGTGAAATTGGCTATATTCGTGAGACGAACCGAACGGCTGATGTTCGTGCGAAAACAGACTTAACGGCATTAAAATTTGATTATGAGAGATTACAAAAAGATCTTAAATACTTTCCCAATATCGTGGCCAAGCTTAATTTCAATATAAGTTACATACTGGGTAAACGTTTAGCCGATATGGTTGAGCAGTCAAAATAATTATTTGGTGGTATTTCATATAAATTAAATGCCCAATACACATAAACGAGATTCATAAAGACATATAAAAAAAACGGGCAGGGATTATGAATACCTGCCCGTTTTTTGAATCACTTAATCTAGATACTTATGCTGGGCGATCCAGATCTAACTCCTGGCTTGAAGTTCCTTCTAAATTACCAAATTTTTCTGTCTCAATACCCATTCTGTTTAACATAGCAACATGGAGATTGGCTAGCGGTGTTCCTTCTTCATAGGCGATATGGCGACCACCTTTTATCTTGCCGCCACCACCGCCCAACAGTGCTACAGGTACGTTCCATTGGCTATGAATATCGCCATCTCCCAGACCAGCACCATAAACCAGCATGGAATTATCTAATAATGATGAGCCGTCAATTTCCTTGGTGTTTTTCATCTTTGTCAGAAACTTGGCAAACAGGCTGGCCTGATAGACATTAATATCACCAGCACGTTTGATCTTGCCCTTATTACCTCGGTGATGGGTAGTGGGATGGTAAGGATCACTATGACCAAGATTGGTAAAAACCAGCTCGCTGAATTCACGTGCGATCATGAAAGTAAATACACGAGCCATATCTGTTTGAAATGCGACCAATGCAAGGTCAAACATTAAGCCCACATGTTCTTCATATTCAGGTACTCCCACGGGTCGTTGAATATCAGGCATATCATCAACATCCTGATTCGCAGATTTTTGAATACGACTTTCAACGTTTCTTAAGGTTTCTGTAAACTCATCGAGTTTGGCTAAATCACTGGCACCCAGTTTTTGTTTTGTCCTTGCAAAGTCATCCTTAACAAAATCCAGAATACTTTTTTGCTCCTTGACTCTGGCATGCCTGGCTTCAGGCGTTGCCCCAGCACCGCCGAACAGACGTTCAAAGATGTCTCTGGGGCGATGTACCATCGGCAGAGGTGAGGTCGGGCTTCCCCAGGTGATGGTATTGGTATAGGCAGAACTGTATGCCCCTTCGGACTGACCAGCCAATTCCGCCGCATTTTCAATACACATCTCTAGTGAGCCCAATGGGGTCTCCTGACGAAATTTATTGGCAATTACCTGGTCAACGGAGATTCCCGACTCAACATCACTGAGAGATTTTTTCGGCACAGAACCAGTCAAAAATGAGCCGGCACCTCCCACGTGGCCATTTATCCTTTCGGTTTCAGCATTATCGAGGTTGCTGAGGATCAGCAATTGATCTCGAAAGGGTTCCCATTGTTTGAGCATGTCTGTCATTTCATAACTCGACCCTGCTATTTTGGGTCGAAATCGGTCACGAATGATTCCGTTAGGGGTGTAGACGTAGCCTGCGCGTATTGGCATTTTTGTTAGGGATTCCAACGGATTTGCCATCGCCGGGACCATAGCATCTAGCATAGGCAAGGCAACTGAAGCCCCAATACCACGTAGAAATGTACGACGAGGAATGGATTTCTTAAATATTATCATCAGACTGACCCCCAGTGAAATTTACGATGTAATAAGAGTTGATGAGCTAATTATGGTGAATTCTTACCGGTATTTCCAGGTTTTTTCAATTTACGAAAATATTTCGCAATTCGGGATGATTAGTGCTTATTTAGGAAATCCAGCAATAGTCGGTTAAAGACATCAGGTTGTTCCCATACCAGCACATGACCGGCTTCAGCAATAACAGCAAATTCCTTAGGTGATTGAATATGTCGACTCCATAATCGCATAGCACCAGAAGGCGTCACAAGATCAATGCCACCAGCAATCACCAGAGTATGCGCTTTTATGGAGGCAAGTTTTTCTGGCGTATTGGGTGCAAAAAGAGGTGGGCGGGCGACACCATCTTGTTGGCCATTTTTATAAATCACCTGCCATTGTGCGAGTCCTTGTGGATTACTCGCCCGATAGTTGGGACTGACCTCGCGGATATGGGAGGGTTGTTCGCTCATGCCCGGGATCTCGGCCAATTTCCTGAAGGCATCATACTCAGGATCATTTTGAAATCCTAGACCACTGGCAGCTATCACCAGTGTATTGAGTCGATCGGGTTTCCATGCAGCGTAGTCCACTGCCTCATATCCTCCCATGGCGGTCCCGACAAGATTTACCTGTTGGAAACCCAGGTGATCAAACAAGGCATCCAGGGTTTGTGCCACTGGCGTAGTATTGCTTGGGTCACTTACCATGCTTTTGCCCCATCCGGGATTATCGATTGCAATAGCACGATAACCCGCTTGTGCCAGTGCTGGGATAGTGTGTTGAAAAAATTCTGAATTACCTGTCCGAGGGTGCAACAGGATTACAGGGTCACCATTGCCACCGCTATCAACAATCCAGAGTTTTACACCAGGTAAATCTACATAACGACCATTCGTTTGCTGTGTCGCTGCATTGGTAAAAATCAGCAGGTTTATAACAAATACAAATATTAAGATATAAGTTTTCATTTATCTCCCCCTTATTATTGGCCTGCTAAGTTATTGCTTATTATCTCAGGCCTTTTTCTTGAAAATAATATTTTTCCATTCGGCCGGTCCGGAGTTATGGATTGAATTGCCTTTTGAATCAACCGCCACGGTTACCGGCATGTCTTTTATTTCAAATTCATATATTGCTTCCATGCCCATATCTTCAAATGCCACGATGCGTTGTGAAGTAATTGCTTTAGAAATAAGGTAGGCAGCACCACCCACGGCAATTAAATACACGGCTTTATGGTTTTTAATAACTTCAATAGCCTCCGGGCCTCGTTCCGCTTTACCGATCATGCCACTAAGACCGGTTTGTGAAAGCATCATATCGGTGAATTTGTCCATGCGTGTGGCGGTGGTTGGACCCGCGGGGCCTACCACCTCATTACGCACTGGGTCGACAGGGCCCACGTAATAGATAAACCTGTCCGTAAAATCAACACCCTCGGGCAAACCTTCACCATTTTTTAAAAGTCCCTGTATACGTTTATGCGCTGCATCTCGCCCCGTTAAAATATGGCCGGATAACAATAAGGTATCACCTGCATTCCAGGTTTCAATCTCATCTTGCTTAATCGCATCGAGATTGATAGATTTTACATTCTCACCCGCCTTCCAGGTGATATCCGGCCAATCATTTAAATCAGGCGGCGTCTGAGTGACTGGGCCTGTGCCATCCAGGGTGAAGTGAGCATGTCGGGTGGCGGCGCAATTTGGAATCATACCCACAGGAAGAGATGCTGCATGGGTAGGGTATTCGAGTATCTTCACGTCCAGCACCGTGGTCAGTCCACCCAGTCCCTGGGCGCCAATACCCAGTTCATTTACTTTGTCATAAATTTCCAGTCTTAACTCTTCTACCTTATTGTTTGGTCCACGTGCAATTAATTCGGGCATATCAATGGGGGCGAGCAAGGACTGCTTCGCCAGTAATAATGCCTTTTCTGATGTGCCACCAACGCCTATGCCTAAAATACCCGGGGGGCACCAGCCAGCACCCAGTGTAGGCACGGTTTTTACTACCCAGTCGACGATACT
Source organism: uncultured Gammaproteobacteria bacterium (assembly GCA_943788815.1). Lineage (GTDB taxonomy): Bacteria > Pseudomonadota > Gammaproteobacteria > Eutrophobiales > Eutrophobiaceae > Eutrophobius. The sequence continues at coordinate 254,389 of CALSRS010000001.1, read as the reverse complement.
GTCACTGGGATTGAGCATAATAAATTTCGACTTGTTTTCAGAGCCTCCGCCCTTAGCAGCAACATTGACGTAAACTTTATCACCAGAGACCAAATCAATGTGAATCACAGCCGGCGTATTGTCGCGGGTGTTTTTACGTGCGCCAGTTGGTTCTGCCACTATCGATGCCCGTAAGACATTATCAGGATTGGTATAAGCGCGGCGCACACCTTCATTTACCATATCGTGTAAGCTCATATCCGTATCCCATTGAACATCCATGCCGATTTCCATGAAGATCGTAACAATACCAGTATCCTGGCAGATGGGTCGTTGACCCTGGGCACACATACGTGAGTTAACTAAAATCTGCGCCAAGGCATCTTTGGCAGGTTTGGATTCTTCCTTTTCATAGGCCCTGTTAACAGCCTGGATAAAATCTAACGGGTGGTAATAGGAAATATATTGTAGCGAATCTGCAATGCTGTCTATCAGGTCTTGTTTTTTAATTATCGACATAGTGTTCTACCGTTGATGTCCTTATTTAAGTTTAAAAATTTAAATCTAGCAACGCCGTCAGTTCGTGAACCTGAGGCTGGTTTTGTAAATCAAGAATATAACTGATTAAGCGTTGTTGTTCATCTTCATTAATTCCAGAATAGTTGAGTAATAATCTCGCTTTTTCTTCCATTTCTGCTGGTGACAGCGGTAATTCCGGGTCACCTTTGCAATGCAGGCGAGAAGATATTATTGATTGATTGTCAGCCATTATGACTTCCACTTCACATCCCCAGTTATCAGGATAGGCCTGATCAAATTCAGGGGAGGCCTCAACACGAATTTTTCGTCTTGTGTCTTTATATTTTTCTCGGGTTTGTCCGTCGAAAGAATCAAATTTAATGCTGCCTTCCATCAGCGCCGTGCTAACACAATGCTGTAAGGAAAATTTAGCCTCATATTCGTTTGCCGGATCTGACCGGTCACAAACATCCAGGGCAGCCTGGTATGTGCGAACTATGATTTCTTTTATCGGTTTAGTCATATCCTTATGGATACTCAAGACCGCATCGATGGCAGGATGAGTATGACGACAGCAAGGCCAGGGCTTGATGGATGTTTGTGTTAGGTGCCAGGAGCTATCTGGCCTCGCGATAATTTCTGTCGCAATGGCATCTGCGCAGGTGGCGTTAAATAGTCCCTGTTTTCCTTCCAGAATTTCCAGGGGACCGGTAAATCCAGATTTTGCCAGTTCAGCGGCGAGGATACCCGATTCTGCTGCCCTCCCGGCATGAAGGTGCTTACTCATACCCCCTGAATTCATAAATTCCCAAAGTCCAGATGACTGGGTGCCAGCGTTGCCCAGCGCCCAGACCAGTTGCTCATCGGATAAACCAAGAAGATGCCCTGCGGCCATAGCAGATCCGAAGGGTCCACAGGTAGCGGTACTGTGCCAGATTTTGTAATGCGACCTGCCCACAGCATTACCTGTCCGGCACATGGCCTCATAACCATAAAGAATAGATTCCAGTAGTTGTTTCCCCGTGTGTCCATCACGTGCGGCAATTGCTATGGCTGCGGGTATCACTATACAGCCGGGGTGAGTAACAGATTGCTTATGAAGATCGTCCATCTCCAGCGTATGGACTAATGTACCTGTTAAAAATGCCTGTCTCCCGGCATCGGGGGATTTTTGTTCATTCCACCATTGCATTATAACTTTACCCGTATCAGTTCTTGCACCGGCAATGGCATTGACCAGGGCATCCAGAACGAAATAAGTGCAGGCCTGGATGTCCTCGTTTATAATTTTCTTTTCCTGTATCAGCTTGACCAGCTGTTGTGTCAAACTGTTTGATTGTGATTCGTTGTTTTCCATATCCATAAGTTGCTGTGCAGGCATATCATAAAAAAGAATAAAAAAGTCTACCCTATATACAGGCGAAATGTGAGGTATTAATGAAGGTACTGGTGGCAGTAAAACGCACTGTAGATGCAAATATTCATGTCCGTGTGAAACAGGACGGCAGTGGTGTGGAAGATGCCAATATCAAAATGGGCATCAACCCTTTTTGTGAAATAGCTATTGAGGAAGCATTACGACTAAAAGAAGCAAACATGGCCAATGAAGTTGTCGTAGTCAGTGTTGGTAGCAAGGTATGTGAAGATGTACTTAGGCATGGACTGGCGATGGGAGCGGACAGGGGCATACTGATGGAAACAGACCAGCCATTACAACCTCTGAGTATTGCTAAAGTTCTCTCATCAGTTATTCATACTGAATCGCCTGATCTGGTCATTATGGGCAAGCAATCAATAGATGGTGATAATAACCAAACAGGTCAAATGTTATCTGCGCTATTAGGGTGGCCACAGGGGACTTTCGCATCAAAATTAGATCTTCAGAATAATCAGATTTTTGTCACTCGTGAAGTCGATGATGGCCTCGAAACCCTTGCGCTGAGCTTGCCCGCGGTGGTGACTACTGACCTTAGGTTAAATCAACCGCGTTATCTCAGCTTACCCAATATAATGAATGCCAGAAAAAAAACCATTAATGTCCTGAATGTCGATGATTTGAATATCGATATTAAATCACGACTACGCACGCTGGAAGTTCATGAACCACCTAAGCGCAGTGGTGGCGTAAAACTTAATTCCGTGGAAGAACTGGTCGACAAACTACGAAATGAAGCAAGGGTGATTTAAATGGGCGTATTAATAATTGCCGAACATAACAATCAAACTTTGTCTGCCTCAATCTTGCCAGTAGTCACGGCTGCAAAACAACTCTCCAATAAAATTACGGTATTAGTCGCGGGGCATGACTGTGTTGCTGTTGCAGATGCAGTCAGCCGAGTAGAAGGCGTTACTCAAGTTTCCTTGGCACAGGCTGAGTATTTTCAACATCATCTGGCTGAGGAACTCGCACCCTTGATCATAAAACAGGTCGAAGATGATATTGAGTATTTGATGGCGCCATCATCAACCTTTGGTAAAAACCTGATGCCACGGGTGGCTGCATTACTGGATGTGGCGCAAATCTCAGATATTATCAATATAAAGTCTGCAGATACCTTCGTGCGTACCACCTATGCGGGGAATGTGCTCGCTACTATACAAACGCAAGACCCCATAAAGGTCATAACGGTGCGGGCCAGCGCGTTCGAACCTGCCAGCCATGGAGATAAACAATCCAAGATTGCATCCATCACCGTGACTCCAAAAACAGGTCTATCAACATTTCACGCAAGAGAAGTGACAAAATCCAAAAGACCGGACCTCAATACCGCACGTGTTGTGGTATCCGGTGGAAGAGGGCTGGGTAACGCTGAGAATTTTAAATTAATAGAAGAGATTGCTGACAAGCTTGGAGCCGCAATAGGCGCTTCCCGTGCTGCTGTGGATGGGGGGTATATTTCAAACGACCACCAGGTCGGCCAGACGGGTAAAGTCGTCGCGCCAGAGCTATATATTGCCATTGGAATTTCAGGAGCCATTCAACACCTGGCAGGCATGAAGGACAGCAAAGTCATCGTCGCCATAAACAAAGATCCTGAGGCCCCAATCTTTGAAAGTGCGGACTATGGATTGGTAGCGGATCTTTTTGATGTATTGCCAAAGCTTTGTGTAGCCCTCGGAAAATAAGATTAGTTAGCGTAGGCTTTCAATAAAGCTGTTTGCTTCAGCAGTAATATGAAAACCCGTGTCGGCATCATCCAGGAGATCCAGTAATCTGACATATTGTTGTTTTGCCAATGTTAAATCTCCGGCCGCTTCCGCTGCCTTTGCCATCCCTCTAACAGAGTGCAGGCGGTTAGGCGTACGTTTTAATGCTAGCCGAAATTGCGCTATGGCTGCTTCATTCTGTCCTAGTTTAAGTAATATTTCGCCGAAGACTTCATGTGCGGGTAGGCCGGTCCCAGAGTCCGGTGGTGCACGGTTGACACCAGGGGCGTCCTCAATTTCAGTGGCCTCTCGCATCAATTGTATCGCTCTATCGTGTTCATCATTGGCCATGGCGATGGAGGCTTCCACTTCTTTTGCCATAATTTTAACGAGTTGTGTACGCACAGCGATACCTGAATCATTTAGCCTGGTCATTTTCTCTAGCAGATCATTAATTGAGTTCAGCGCCTGGAGTGCTTCGGCTGGTTTTCCTGTACGGGCCAATCCCATGCCACGAACATAAAGCGTCTCGGCGGAATCAAGTCCCGCATCGGAATGCATCGGCGCAATGGCTGCCGCTTCCCAATCTCGTGTCTCTAACAACAGCCAGGTATTGACTGAATGTAATCCACGCCTTTCCGCGCGATCTCCCTGTTCAGAATAGGCAAGAGTGTTTAGTTTATCAGTAAGTTCCCGGGCCCTGGACCATTGACCGAGTTGTAAATGGCCGTAGACAAGATACATCAGGGAATGGTAATAGTTGGGATTAGCTTCCAATGCCCCTGAGTTTGACACATTACTTTCATTCCACATTCCTATTCCAGCAAATATGTGCGCTGGCATATGTTGGGCGTGTGTCATTAATGGTGCGATGCCGGCATAGCGCTTTGCCGCATCGATACCCAGATCACGTTCCCCGGAATCATCGTAGGCATGAATAAGATAATGGGCGATACCGGGATGTTCCGGCAGGCGTTTAAACATAGGTTCGAGGATATTTGCGGCCTGTATCAACAAGCCATCGTCTTCACCACGTCGTGCCAGCGCCAGCATGGACAGGGCATGAAAGATGGTGGCCTCGTCGTCATCAGGGAAGTCTTGTTTTATCCTGGCCATGGCCTGGTTGTAGTAACGGTCGCGGATAACTCGTTCCACGTCGGGATAGTCACGATAAATCTCACTAGCGGCATTGATGTAGGCCTGCTCGCGGTTGTTTTTGTTGACTGCAGACTGGGCTTGTTGCAGTGCTTGCCTGGCCAATTCTACTTCTCCGTCACTGGGGTGTTCATGCAAGCTGTCATAATAACTCATGGCAACTCCCCAGTAGGCCATGGCACATTCCTTATCGATGTCAGCTGCCTGATGAAAACTTTCCCGTGCTATCTCCCAGGCAAAGGAATGTAATTGCAATAGTCCAAGGGTGAATGCAGTTTTGGCACTGACATCACAACTGATTTCCATTTCTGCATGGCCATATCTGGCACGGTAGTTATCTTGGGCAATGGCGATATTAGAAAATAGGAAACTAATTAAAACCACATTAATAAATTTCTTAACATGGATAGACATAATTCTCTCCTACAAGATTGCTATAAGATTATTGATGTTATTGGATAAGGGGACTGTGCCAATGGTTTGAATCTCAAATTAGAACTTGCCATTATCATTCTTCCATTTAATACGTGGAGGGATCGCTTCGGTCGTATCCCAGTGTTCCACAATCATGTTTTGGGCAAGTCGCAAAAGATCATAGAATGAGGAGGGGACTCCATCAATTGAACCCTCGCTTACCGAAAGTACAAAACTACCCTCTGCCAGTAGGCGATGTACTCTATCGTACTTAATCGTGATGCCATCCTTAGGTGTGGGGTCGGAAAGTACCGAACGCAAAGCCGATATTCCATCACTCATACGTGGATTGTGCTCTATAAAGTGCACTTCATCGATATAATCTTTAAGTTTATCAAGCTTGCGGTTTATGAGAATTTCGTCTGCGAAATATCGCACTATGACCCGATTAGTTTCGGTTTTGTCGAGATCGCTTACTTCGGTCGGCCCATCTACCATGGTATGGCCAGATCGGTTTGGTCCCTGTCTTTGCTGGATGTTATCCCAATGCTCCACAGCCAGATCATCTTCAAATCTGAATACTTCAAAACCAATATTTGACTGGGAAAAATCATACTCAGTATGTGCAAATATATAATCACCATCTTCAAATATTCGAACAATATTCACTCGAGGAGAAGTCAAGGAGAGTCGTTTAAATAGCGCAGCTAAACCTTCACCACCTTCGTGAGTCTGAGGATTATGCTGGATATATTTTTCAGGATTGACAACGGCTACCGATGCTGCATCACCGGTTTCAATACCTTTGAGTAATGCGCAAATCTGGTCTTTTCGTTTGGAGGTCATGACTATCTATTTTGAATTGCCCCAGGGGGAGGGCTTTACAAATGTTGAAATATATAATTCTTCTACCTTATCTCTGGCCCATTGGGTTTTACGCAAAAACTTTAGTGATGATTTTACTGACGGGTCACTCTTGAAACAATTTATATCAATTCTATGAGCCATGCCATCCCAACCATAATGCTCGACTAAGCTTGATACAATGGTTGCGAGCGTCAGGCCATGTAAAGGGTTTTTTGGTTGTTCACTACTCATAACTTTCGGTACACTGAAATTAGGCTAAGTATTATTTTGGTCGATAATAAAAAATGTATTAATTATTCTATTACCTTTAGCTTAACTTCAGCGCCATCTGGCAGATCTTTAATTCGCTTTCCTAAATCACCAGACAGCTTGATAATCTCAATAAAAGGCGCTGTGCTAATATTAGTTCCGCTATATTCTCCATTGAGGACACCAGGAATTACCAAGTAGTATTTATAATCTTCTTTTAGTGGACCTAGCATTTCTACAGCTTCATCAACCATTACCGTCATATTCCAGTCATTAAGAAAGTCATCGTCATTGATTAGTTGGTTGTAATCGTCAATTGATTCCGCTACTACCTCGCAATAAACATCTTCTGGACAAAGACGCCAGAATTTATTATCAGCATCTTTAATGATTAAATTTCCAAAATCATTTTCGGCAACGATTTCAGCTGGGTTAATACCAACCCATCCCCAATATTTTTTTACTTCGCTAATTATATTCATTTTATTTGCATTAAATAATGGCTTGAGCTCAAGGGTGTGGGACACTTGAAGTGTTTTGCCATCTAGAGCAGAAATTTGTTAGAACTGCTCGGTCAAATAGTCTGTATCTGGCCAAAGTTCTTTTATTTCGTCGGCTTGCTTTTTAGCACTGAATCTTTCCCAAGCTATTCCGTTAACGTCTTTTTCCTCAGTAAAGTCTAGTGCTACTGAATCCTCCCAGCCCAAATATCTTAAACTACCAGGCTCACTCTTTGAATCTTGTCGTACAGAAAAGTTTATGCTCTCGGTTCTACAAAAAGCATACTCGCCCTCTATAACTAAACAGGGCTCACTCATCAGCCTTTCCGTATAATCTCTCACTGTATCTGTAATGTTACATGATGAAATTGGGATGTGTATTTTCTTCATCTTTTCCCTATTAGTTATCACGCTTCGCATCAGCGGCTGATGCGAATATCAGATTTTCAAATTCCTGCTGCATGCGATTGTTATGAGTTTCATGCATTGTAAAGAGTAAATGCTCCAATAATTATGAAACCAATCCCTGCAATATAGTGCAAATATTTTTCATTTATATATTCAGATAGCAGGCTCCCTGCTAGAACTCCTATTGCAGAAGCCAAAATCAATGCAGCAGATGCGGCAAGAAAAACAGTATATTTGCTTACTTCTTTATCCGCTGCAAATATCATGGTGGCGAGCTGCGTTTTGTCTCCTAGTTCGGCAATAAATACCGCCACAAAAACAGTTAAAAATATTTTCCAATCCATCACAGGCTAGTTAGGTCGAAACACATAACGGCTGAGTTGAGATGCGTGTTGTTGGCGTACCTCGAAACATTATTTTTATAGGTCGACATTAGGTCGGATTATGACGCGGTGCTCCATCAGCGAGCGAGGAGTTTGTTCTTAACCTCTGGCCAGGGAGTGCCATCTGTTGGGTTTTCCAAATAGGCATCCATGCGTCGGTCAAGTTCCAGTCTTTGCAAAGCAGTAATTTCAATAGTCTCAGGATGCACTGCAATGCTGTCCAATATTGCAGAAACTAAGCCGATATGCTCTTGAACTGGTAGATCCATTAATTCGGAAAAGTTTACTGTATTCATATTGTAAATGTACCCCTTCTATTAGGTCTGGGCAATAGTTGACCTATAATGCTTGCTTAAGATGCGCTTGGAGCAACGCAGTAAGCGTCATTCTTTAAGCGCTTGATAGTCATCTTTGCCTGTTTGTTCTGCAATGCCAATTATCCAAAACGCAATACCTCCTACAGCACCATAGATGGGCCCGATCACTGCGGCAATTGTAACGATTCCTGTGCCAAGTCCGGAAGGTTCATTATTAACTGTCATCATGAGCAGTAATGCGGGCACACAGCCTATAATAGAACCGAGCAAAACGTACTTCCACCAGGTACTTCCTAGATGCCGGCGCAAGATAAGGTAGAGCGGAATGCCAATTAAACCTGCGCACATATACGAAATGATCGTCAGAAACGGATTGAAAAGGTGCACCGCCTCGAGTGGCGCATCGGCACTTACAGTGCTCCTGGCAATACTTAAGAGGCCATCCAATAAGGAAGGTACTGCCGGCGCTATAAGATATGCCAAAAAAAGACGCTTAATCATTCTGTAGCCTAACGATTAAGCTCAGTTGGCTCCAAAAGCAGAGCGACGGCAGGAGCGATGCTTTTGGTGGTCAACTGGAGCGCCTTGTTAGCTGTTTGATTTATTTTTAAAGTAAGCGGTAAAGCTTAATAAAATTGCTACCAATGCAATAATTGTCATTACAGTACCTGGAACAAATTTTACATAGCCACCTAAATCAAGAAACATGAAGTAACCTAAATCTGCTAATCCGCCGACCATGGCGTTTATCCAAATCGCTGTATCATTTCCTTGCCAGATGAATGTAGCCCCCACAGTCGTTACTACACCGAACCAAACCAAATTCCAACCATGCTGATTCATTATGGCACCAAGTGCATCAGGGTAGTTTATTTTGGGTAGCTCCACTCCATTGCCAATAGCTTGTATCCCAAAATTAGTATCGCCTTGAATAATCATTACACCGAAAAATACGTGGACTACACCCCAGATAATCCATAAAACCGCTGAAGACTTTAATAACACTGAATTTTTCATTTAATAATTTCTCCTTTGATTAAGGCTTAATATGGTTATTTGTACAGCTAACGTCTAAGTTGAGGTGCACCTCGAACGAGTTGTTATACCTCTTATAGATATCTGTCGATGTCGAGTGCACCATGAAACACTCCTAATATATCTACTTGATTTGGATAGACAGCATATGCGATACGATAGTGCCCATATAATAGTACTCGTATCTCTTCACTATCTGGTGTTTCGTACTTGTAACCTATTTCGGGATGCGCTGATAAAATTTGTGCTTTTTGATATATGCCGTCAAGCACATCTGTTGCAGCTGACGGATTATCTTGGGCAATAAATTCGTAAATATCTTTTAACCAAAGCTGCGATTCTTCAGTCCAATTTATTGTTGCCATGATTTGATTCGTTGCCCCATTTCTTCATTTGAGATGGTCTTTTTGGCACGAGAATCTGATAATCCTTTCTCAATCATTCGGGCAAAAGCTATTTCACGAAGAATTTCATCGTAGGATGAATCTTCAGGCAATGAACTGACTAATTGTTTTATATGGTCTTTTGCTGCAGACATTGTATTTAGCTCCAATATATAATTTGGATTTATCCCGAATTTTGTACTAATTTTGGCATAAATTCACCTCGTAAATTCAAGAGGTATAACCGTTTTAACTGAGGGGCGCGCTTTTGCGCGTCCCTCTTGAGTGAATTGTTAGGAGGCTTTTAGCCATCCCTTCCCCACAGCGTACTCAACCTTGGATATAAACCAAGTATAGATCTCTGGATTTTCATCTTCTATGAATTGGTGCATTTTTAGTACTTGGCTCTTGTGTATATTATTATCCTTCCAAGCCTGGCCTTCACTGGTAATATTGTGGAGAAAAGGTAGTAGCCGATCTATGACTTTTAGCAATTTTGCTTCTTTAGTCTCTCCCGCCTCCTGCTCTTCCCAAAGTTCCACGAAATTTTCAATTGGATTACCCGGATGTGAAGCGAGATTTTCTACGCATTTGCGTTCTGCTTCATGAGCATTATTTCTATTATCGCTGTAGAGATAAGTATCTCCCGCATCGATTTCACCGAGGTCATGGATGAGTGCAAGTTTGATTAGTTTCAATACATCAAAATCTTCTTGAAACTGTTCTGCGAAAGCCCAGCACGCGAACGCCAAGTGCCACGAATGCTCAGCAGAGTTTTCTACACGCTCGCCTCCATTGATATAGGTGCGACGATTTATGGATTTCAGCTTATCTAGCTGAAGTAGGAATTCTGATATTTGAGTGACTCTATCGGTCACATCATGCCTCCTAACGGCTTAGCTAAGGAACCGCGTTAGCGGTTCCCTTGAGCGTGTTGTTATGCGTAATTTATGGTTCATTTATACGATTATTTTTGGTTTTATCGTATAGCGTATTGGTGCCAATAATTGTAAACCAAATAACAGCAAAAATAGCTAGATATACATCATAAATCGTACGTGAATCACTAATCCTTATATAAGTAATTGGGGATGCACCAAAGAAAACAACCAGTAATATGTAAATAGATAATTTTGAAGTAGAGGCAATATCAAGTATTTTTTTGTGCATGAATAAAATATAAGTCCCTAGTGGGTAATAACCAATCATCACAATTACAAAATTATCCATTTACTTACGCATAACGTCTTAGCTCAGGGACGCGGCGTAACGCCACTGCGTCAAAAATAAGTATAGTAAGTTGCCGCGTCAACTGGAGCGGGTTGTTAGGAGGCAATTTTGTATAAATCATGATTTTTCTGTAGTGGATGAGTTATTGTGCCTCCGCTATCAAGCAAATATATTTCTATAATCTCTGCATCTGCGGAGTGCTCTTGAGCTCTATTATCAAACCATTCGAGCATAACAGAAACTGGGTAATCATATGATCTTCTTTCTTCATTTCTAATGCCTTCAGGGTTTTCTTTTAAATAGGTAATAGCTTTCTGAGTCAAATCAAACCAGAAGATTACACTATCACCTGCAGGAATTTTAAATCCATTTTCTGGCCCATCAATTTTTCTTAAAGAAGGTGGGGATGTCCAGCCATGATTGTTTTTGTGCTTGAATGTAATGCCTAAAGTAGATACTAAAATTGGACAATTGCCACTATTTAGTAGAATAAATTTGATACCTGCCCCAGACATAACCCCATCAACTCGAATAAGATGAAAAGAGTACGATTTTCTCAATTTTGTCCAATAAAACACATAACAACTGATGATAAGAGAAATTGTTGCAATACCATCAGAAAATTCCAAACCAAGCCTCCTAACAAGTTACTAGGAGGCAAAGAGAGAGATAGTATTATATATGTGTGTCGAAGCAGACATGAATTAACTCCCCTTATTTCAATATGTTATGTAAACATAGCTAATAATGTCCTCAATATCCAGCTTTCCTACTTTGCGTTTTCAATAACAGATTTAGACAATGCCCCTTAGTAAATGGTTGCGTGATTAAAGTATCCTTAATGCTAATTAAATCAGTAGGTTATGAATAGACATATTTTTATATATATGTAACCTTTACCGAAGAAAAATCAGGGAATATAGTAAGCACAACGGATAAATTAATAAGGTGATGCTATGGATAGCAAAAAGACCCCGCCAAAATTATTAGATCAATTACGCAATAAAATTCGCTATCTGCATTATTCTTTGCAAACTGAGCGAGCATATGTCCATTGGGTAAAGCGATATATTTATTTTCACAATAAGCAGCATCCTCAAAACCTTGATGAGAAAGATATCGAAGCCTTTTTAAATCATCTGGCTAACAAGGAACATGTGGCCGCCTCAACGCAGAACCAGGCATTGAATGCACTTGTTTTTTTATATCGAAAAGTGCTAGAACATGAAATTGACACCCTGCATGGGCTTCAGTATGCAAAACGTCCACGAAAGTTGCCGGTTGTGATGTCGGTAGAAGAGGTTTTTAATTTAATTAGTTTACTAGATGAGCCTTACTGCACAATCGCAAGGTTGTTGTACGGTTCTGGCTTAAGGTTGATGGAATGTTTACGGTTAAGAATACAGGATGTCGATTTTTCCAGGAAAGAGTTGTTTATACGTGGAGGCAAAGGAGGGCGTGACCGCGTAACAGTATTGCCGGAGACAGCAATAGCTGGACTAAAGCTAGCCATTTCTAAATCCCATAGTCATTTTGAGCACGATATGCAAAATGGTATCAACTATATTGAATTACCCTATGCTCTCATTCGAAAATATCCAAACGCAGCTAGGGAATTTAAATGGCATTTTGTTTTTGCATCTGCAAAGACGTCAATAGATCCTAGAACTGGTAAGCGTGGTCGTTATCATATAGATAAGTCGGGACTTCGAAGAGCAGTTAAAACTGCAGTAAATAAATTAGGAATACACAAACGTATTTCAAGTCATACATTTCGACATAGCTTTGCAACTCATATGCTGGAAAATGGTTATGATATTCGTACTGTTCAGGAACTACTGGGTCATAAACATGTGAATACGACTATGATATATACTCATGTCTTAAACCGGGGAGGGCGTGGGGTTAAAAGTCCGTTGGATTTTATAAATGCAAAAAACTGAAAATAACTAAAGGATATTTTTATGAATAATCAATGCATGGTAATCAGGCAATTTAGCAATACGCTGTTTTTCTTGTTTTTAGTTCCCCTATCTATACAGGCACAAGGCGAACTTTCTAATATTGTCATTCTGGCTACCGGGGGAACCATTGCTGGCTCGGGTGCAACGAGTACATCCAGTGCCAGTTATGAATCGGCCACGGTTGGCGTGGACGCGCTGATTCAGGCGGTGCCTGAACTGACTGAACTGGCAAACGTGCGTGGCGAACAGGTGTTTCAGATTGCATCTCAGGACTATACCAATGAACGATTATTGCAACTAGGCCGACGTGTATCCGAACTGGTGAAATCTGATGATGTAGATGGGATCGTGATTACCCATGGTACCGATACGTTGGAAGAGACGGGTTTTTTTCTCAATCTGGTGATCCATACTGAGAAACCCATCGTTGTGGTAGGTGCCATGCGACCGGGTACAGCATTGTCTGCTGATGGTGCGCTTAATCTATTTAATGCCGTTGCCCTGGCATCCAGTGCAGACAGTCGAGGTAAAGGGGTGCTCATCACCTTGAATGATGAAATTCATACTGCAAGGGATGCCACCAAGAGTATTAATATTCGGCCCAATGCCTTTAGTAGTCCCTGGGGACCGCTGGGTATGGTGGTGGAACGGCAGGCCTATTGGTTTCGCGCTCCTGTAAAAAGACATACGGTGCATTCAGAGTTTAATATTGATGAAATAGATAAACTTGCGAATGTTCAGGTGGTATATGCTCATGGCAATCTGGATGACACTCTGTATAAAGAGCATCAGCGTAACGGTGCTGTTGCCATCATTCATGCAGGGACTGGAAATGGATCAGTCTCAAGTCATATCTTTGCGACCGTCCTTGGTATTAGTCAAAGTGGTGTTCATTTCATTCGTTCTTCACGTGTGATGCAGGGTGGTTTTGTACTTAGAAATGGTGAGGAAGACGATGATGCGAATGGCTGGGTGGTATCTCATGATCTCAATCCACAAAAGGCCCGAATACTTGCCGCGGTGGCATTGACTCAATCTCGAAGTGCGGGTGACTTACAAAGGATATTCTGGGAATATTAAGCCGATATTCTCTGTGACATAAATATCTAATGAATTCTTGATTTGATTGGATTCTGGCTTTTGTCAGAATAACGATACTATGAATATATAATCAGATTTTAGTCGTTAAATTATTATTTCAGTCCAGATGTTTAATTCAGGGAATTAATCCCGCTGCTCGTCCTCGGGCAAGAATGAGTTCCATGCTCCGTACCACGGGTTTCTCAACGAGTCTTCCTTCTACGACGGCAACGCCGGTTGTACTGTTTTGATAGGCGTCGACAAACCGTTGTGCAAGATCAAGTTCATCTTTTGTGGGGGTGAAAATGCTATTTACATTCTTAATGTTGCCTGGGTGTATGACGGCCTTACCCGTAAAGCCCAGGCATTTGGCATCTTGTGATTCCTTATCTACCTGATCCAGATCTTTAAAGTTCAGGCACGGCATATCCAGCACGTCAACCTGGGCATGCTTTGCGGCGTAGATTAAGCGTGAACGACCATAGGCAAGGGGCTCAGGTGCAACGGCAGTACCCAGTTCTGCCGCCAGGTCCGCGCCACCAAACATTACGAAATCAAGGTGAGAGTTATTGGCAAGGATATCAAAACAATTTTCTACTCCTACGATGGTCTCTATCATGATGGCCAGTTTCAAAGGCGAGCCTTTTTTAGAGAGTTGTTTGTGTAGTTCCAGAATTTGATATGAAGATTCAACTTTCGGAATCAAGATTGTGCCAGAAATATGTTCCTTTTTAATTGCGTCATCAAATTCTTCCTGGCCGATAGCTGTGTTGGGACTGTTAATCCTGATGACACGTTCTGGCGTAGCCTGACTATCGTGTAATAAAAAATTTAATGCTTCAGCACGAGCTGCTTGTTTTTGATCGGAGGCAACGGCGTCTTCGAGATCGATACAAATCATGTCTGCACCAGAAGTAACTGCCTTAGAATATAAGGCCGGACGGTTCGCGGGTGTAAATAACAGACTTCGGCGAGGACTAATTGAGATTGTCATGATGAAATCAGGATAATGAAATACATTGGGTGTTGTAAAGGATTAAAAGTATGAAGTGAGGGCTTATGAATGAAATGGACTGTGCCTGTAATATTTTGCTGGCATGATAATATAGTGAAATGACAGTGGTACGAGACAGCATGGAATTTGACGTGGTGATCGTCGGTGGCGGACCGGCGGGCTTATCTGCTGCTTGCCGCTTAAAACAATTGGCCAATGAATCAGGTGGCGATATCAATGTTTGTCTGATTGAAAAGGGCTCTGAAATTGGTGCGCACATCATTTCAGGGGCGGTATTGGAAGCTCGGGTTCTAACTGAATTATTTCCGAACTGGCAGTCATTGGATGCGCCATTGCGAGTACCAGTGACAAAAGATGAGTTTTACCTGTTTCGCAATGAACATTCATCTCTTAAATGGCCAGGATTGTTATTGCCCCGCAGCATGGACAATAAAGGAAATTATGTCATCTCCTTAAGTAATTTTTGTCGGTGGTTAGGGGAGCAGGCAGCATCACTGGGGATTGAAATCTTCCCGGGGTTTGCTGCACAGCAGGTGATTATTGAAGATAATATCGTTAAAGGGATCATTACGGGTGATCAAGGCGTGGATCGTAATGGAGAGCCTAAGGGAAATCGTTATATCCCGGGGATGGAACTGCGGGCGAAGTACACCTTGTTTGCAGAAGGCAGCCGGGGTCATCTGGGTAAAAAGTTATCTGAGGACTTTCAACTAGCTCAAGGGGTTGACCCGCAGCACTATGCTATTGGTCTTAAGGAAATCTGGGAAATTGACCCGGAAAAACATCAACCAGGGCTAGTCATTCATGGTGCCGGTTGGCCACTGGATGACCAAAATCCTGGAGGGTCCTTCTTATATCATTTTGAAAACAACCTGGTTGCCGTTGGGTTAATAGTTGATCTGAACTACCGTAATCCGCATTTATCCCCATTTAATGAATTTCAGCGTCTTAAAGACCATCCTCAAATTCAAAAATACTTAAACGGGGGTAAACGTGTGAGTTATGGTGCCAGGGCCATTAGTAAGGGGGGGTATCATTCTCTACCAAAAATGATTTTTCCAGGCGGGGCATTAATAGGATGTGATCTGGGGACGCTCAATTTTTCCAAAATCAAAGGGATACACACCGCTATGAAATCGGGGATGTTGGCGGCAGAGGCCATCAATGATCATATTGGTCAGGATGTTGATATTAACAATGTGTTGACCTCTTATCCTGAGAGATTTAAAGCCAGTTGGTTATTTGATGAACTATTTGCCAGTCGAAATTTTGGACCAGCAATCCATCGTTTTGGTCTGTTGGCAGGAGGCGCAATGAATTTCATTGAGCAAAATCTATTTGCTGGCAAGTTAGCGATAAATATCCATGATAGGCAAGCGGACCACGCTCAATTAAAGAATGCGAATCTATCTAAAAATATTAACTATGAAAAGCCCAATGGGAAAAACACGTTCGATAGAGTGTCATCCGTTTTTCTGACAAACCTCATTCATGAAGATGATCAACCGGTACATCTTAAGCTTGCCGATGCAGATATCCCGATAAGCAAGAACTTGGCTTCGTATGATGAACCCGCACAACGCTATTGTCCGGCGGCCGTGTATGAAATTATTGAGGGAGAAAAAGGCAAGGCATTTCAGATTAATGCCCAAAACTGTATCCATTGTAAAGTCTGTGATATCAAGGACCCGGCACAAAATATTACCTGGACTCCGCCAGAAGGTGGGTCTGGTCCCAATTACTCAAATATGTAATATTAGTAAGTTGGATAATGATTACTTCATTTGGTATGACTTCAAGCCCATATCAGATAAAATGGTGAATCAACGATAAATTGGATAGTTTTGAAGTTTGACGCCATTCCCCGCGAACGTCTTCATGGATGGAATCGGTAGAGTCGCGACTGGAACGAAGATCGAGGGTGACTCATGGAAACAAAGCCGAAGCGATAATCCCGTAATTAATAATATCTCTAAAAGTATTATGCTATTACTGGATTCCGGATATTTGCTGCGCAAATTCCGGAATGACGATGAAGAAAAATTTGTTATTCACGCGAACGCATCCATGGATGTCGGCGTTACGATTCCATGGATGAAATCGGTAGAGTCGCGTCTGGTACGAAGACCGAGGGCGACTCATGGAGACAATGTCAAAGCGGGAATCCAGTAATTAAGAATGTCGCTAAAAGTATTATGGCATTTCTGGCTTCCGGATATTTGTTGTGTAAATTTTAGATTGACGATGAAGACAAATCGTCATTCTGGCGAATGCCAGAATCCAATAATAAAATAACACCACTTTTATCGTAAAATAATAGTAGGGATATTAAAGATTTAGAAGATTGACTATGGAACATGATGAAATAATTACGCAGGTACGCGACACCATTACAAAGATCTGTTCTGATTTTCCCGGTCAGTACTGGCGTGAAAAAGACCGGGAGCAAGCCTACCCGGAAGAATTTGTTCAGGCATTAACGCAGGCAGGCCTTCTGGCGTGTTTGATCCCTGAAGAATACGGGGGGAGTGGGTTGCCATTACGCGTCGCCATGGAAATTGTGATGGCCATACATGAAAACGGTGCCAATGCCGCTGCCTGTCATGCCCAGATGTATACCATGGGAACTATCCTCAGGCATGGAAGTGTGGAGCAAAAGCAGAAGATATTGCCAGAGATTGCCAGTGGGAAATTAAGATTACAGGCATTTGGTGTCACAGAACCTACTGCAGGTACCGACACTACCAGTATCAGCACTACCGCTGTACGAGAGGGGGACCATTATGTAATTAATGGTCAGAAGGTATGGATCTCGCGGGCTGAACATTCCGATTTGATGGTGTTGCTAGCCAGGACCACCCCTCGCGATCAGGTTGAAAAACGTACCCATGGCTTATCTGTCTTTATTGTTGATATCAATGAGGCGTGTCAGGCGGGGATGGAGATACGGCCTATCCGAACCATGATAAATCATGCCACAACAGAAATATTTTTTGATAATGTACCAGTCCCCGTAGAAAACAGGATAGGCGAAGAAGGTAAAGGTTTTTCCTATATCCTCTCCGGCATGAATGCTGAACGCATTCTCATTGCGGCAGAATGCATAGGCGATGCCAACTGGTTTATTGAGACCGCAAAAAATTATGCCAATGAGCGCAAGGTATTTGGTAGACCTATTGGACAAAATCAAGGCATACAGTTTCCTATTGCCAGGGCCTATGCGCAAACACAGGCGGCATTATTGATGGTGCAAAAAGCCACTCAGCTTTTTGATGACGGACACGATTGTGGTGCTGAAGCCAATATGGCCAAGCTATTGGCATCTGAAGCCTCATGGGCAGCAGCAGATATGTGTATGCAAACCCATGGTGGCTATGGCCTGGCAGAAGAATACGACATAGAGCGAAAATTTCGGGAAACCCGTTTGTATCAGATTGCTCCAATATCAACCAATCTAATCCTTGCCTACCTGGGTGAACATCGCTTAGGGCTCCCGCGTTCCTATTAAGTAATGAAAGATCTCGAAGGCATACTCGTTGTTACTCTGGAACAGGCAGTGGCCGCACCATATGCGAGTAATTTGCTCGCCGAGTCTGGTGCTCGGGTAATCAAAATTGAACGCGCAGAAGGTGACTTTGCACGAAACTATGATCATGTGGTCAATGGTGAAAGTGCGTATTTTGTCTGGTTGAACCGAGGTAAGGAATCAGTATGCCTGGATGTAAAAGATCCAGATGATCGAGAGGTGTTATTTGCCATGCTCAAGCAAGCCGATGTCTTTATACAAAATTTAAGGGCAGGGGCGGTAAGTGACATTGGTCTGGATTATGAAAGCCTCAAGTCACTTAATCCGCAACTAATTATGTGTAGTATCTCCGGCTACGGTGAGGCCGGTCCGTATGCAAAGATGAAGGCCTATGATCTACTGGTTCAGGCTGAATCTGGATTGTCATCGGTTACCGGAACCGCAGATGGCCCGGCACGAGTCGGGATCTCATTGTGTGATATCAGTACTGGTATGACAGCCTATAGTGCAATCTTAAGGGCATTAATTAAACGTTCAATATCAAAAACAGGCACCTATATCAAAGTATCATTATTTGATGTGATTGCAGACTGGATGAATGTTCCGTTGTTACATAAAGAATATGCAGGTGTGGATACCCCCAGGGTCGGAATGAACCATGCAAGCATTGCACCATATGGGATGTATCCGACAGGTGATGGCAAAGGGGTCGTATTTTCAATTCAAAACGAAAGAGAGTGGAAAGTATTTTGCAAAGGTGTTTTGGGTGATGAGTCACTGGCAAGTGATGAACGTTTTGTAAGTATATCAAAACGTGTGGAGAACCGTGCTTTACTGGATGAAATTATAGTCAATATATTTTCCAACCACGAGCAGAAAGAACTGATGGAATTACTGTTAAACAATAATATCGCCTGTGGCCGCCTGAATTCACTGGAAGATGTGCTGTCACATCCACAACGGAGATCAGTCACGGTAGATTCGCCGAATGGTCCCATTAATCTGACCGCAAGTGGAGTCGTCATCAATAATGATCCGCCAGTTAGTTTGCCGGTGCCGGGATTGGGTGAACATACCGATAGCGTTAAGGCAGAATTTAAAAAAAATAAATGAATTGATCAAAGAATTAGGCAGATGGAAACAAAACGGGACTGGAGTGAATATATAGGCAGGTCGATAGCATCAAAGATAGCCATATCATCTGATCGTATCAACGGGCTTGCAGCCTTACTGGATTATGCCGAGCCTCCCTGGCCAAATAATCATGTCCCACCAACAGGCCATTGGCTAGCGATGTTTCCATTTACGATGCAATCAAAATTAGGTGAAGATGGCCATGAGAAGTTGGGAAATTTTATTCCAGCTATAAATTATCCAAGGCGTATGTGGGTTGGGGGTAAAATTAAGTATTACTCGCCTTTATGTGTCAATCAGGAAGTTTTACATCGTACGACTATCAGTAATATTGAAGATAAAACGGGTAAAATAGGCCCCATGACCTTTGTGACATTAATGCATGAATACCTGGCGGGTGATGAATTATTGCTTCAGGAGGAACAGAAAATTGTGTACCGAGAAGGCTCTACTGAACCGGCGAAGCGTCCAGTTAATCAGTTGGCTTCAAATGCGGGTATACAAAATAAAGATTGCAACTGGTCCAGGCAAATCATACCGGACAGTACCTTATTGTTTCGTTATTCTGCCGTTACCTTCAATGCACACAAGATTCATTTTGACCATGATTATGTGAATAAGGAAGGTTACCCCGGCTTATTGGTGCATGCACCACTAACGGCAACCTTGTTAGTCGATCTTTATCAAGATGAAAATCCAAATGTTAAAATAAAGGCATTTGAATATACGGCAAGAAGTCCCCTGTACGATGGGGATGCCATCATGTTATATGGTAAAAAAAATGATGATGGCGATGTATTTCTCTGGGCGGAAGATTGCAGCGGGGCCCGGGCCATGACCGGAACGCTTAAATTAGAAACATAATATTTTTAAGTGCGTAGTATATTGTTTTAAATGAAATGGATTTTAATTACGACTGGTTTGCGAATTATTAGGGTATTTGCTAACCTCGTTGGCATTATCAATTTGGGGGAGTTAGACACTGGTCAGGCGTGTCAGTAGTCTTATTAATGGAGAATAGTATGAGAGTATTTGTGAAACTGCTTGGCTTAATTATTTTTACTCTGACATTGATGGGATGTAGCGAACAACCAATCACAATTAAATTTAGCCATGTTACCGCTGACAGTACGCCCAAGGGGCAAGGCGCCTTAAAGTTTAAGGAACTGGCCGAGCAAAAATTTCCTGGCAGAGTTGAAATTCAGATATTTCCCAATTCACAATTATTTGATGATGAACAGGGGATGGATGCACTGTTGTTAGGCGACATACATTTTCTTGCCCCATCGTTGTCTAAATTTGATCGATATACCAAAAAACTGCAGGTATATGACTTACCATTTTTATTTAATGACTCTGATGCAGTAATAAAATTTCAAAACAGTCCCTCAGGCGTGTTACTACTCGATGCCATGCGGGAAAAAGGTTTGCAGGGACTGGCTTACTGGTTGAACGGTATGAAGCAATTGTCAACCAACAGACCTCAATTACAAAAACCCGAAGACGTTGAGGGTCTAAAATTCCGTATCCAGGAGTCTGATGTCTTGCAGGCGCAGTTTCGTGCACTGGATGCTAATCCACAAAAGATGGCATTTAGTGAGGTCTATCAGGCCTTACAGACAGGTGTTGTGGATGGTCAGGAAAATACCTGGTCAAATATCTATACCCAGAAGTACCACGAAGTTCAGGATGTTATCGCCGAGACCAACCATGGAATAATACTGTATATGGTCATTACCAACGCCACCTGGTGGGACGGCTTGCCAGAGGATATCAGAACTGGCCTTGCAGATGCCATGGCACAAGCGACTGATTATGCGAATAAACTGTCCAATGAAATCAACCTGCGTGACCGTGGTCAGATCGAAGCAGCAGGCAGGGCCAGGATTCAGACTCTCACACCACAGGATATAACAGCATGGCGTTCCGCCATGGCACCGGTATGGCAAGAGTATGAGTCTGAGATAGGTAAAGACCTTATTGATGCTGCCCTAAGCGCAAACAACTAGTCCGTATAGTCATCGATCGCCATGTGGCGCAGCCTGGAAAAACTGGAAGAGGGCGTGGTAGCGTTTTTACTTGCCGCCATGACAGTAATTACCTTTGCCCAGGTCATCGCCCGATACGTTTTTAATTACAGCTTCGTTTGGGCCTTGGAACTGGTTTCAATTCTATTTGCCTGGTTAATTTTTGTCGGCATGTCTTACGGTGTGCGTGTAGGTTCGCACATCGGAATGGATGCAGTGGTGAAAATGTTGGGTGAGAAATTAGGCCGGTTCGTCACTATCGTGGCAACCATTCTGTGCATTGCATATTCCATCATTATTTTTATTGGCAGTTGGCGCTATATTAATATGGTGTACGATCTGGGTAATTATGCACAGGATCTACCCATCCCCGTCTGGGTGCCTCGCCTGGCACTCCCTGTTGGATTTGCATTACTCACTACTCGTTTTAGCCAGGTACTGTATCGGACGATTACCGGGGAAAGCACCAAACTGCTAGTTGATGAGGCAGAAGAGGCCCTTAAGCTTCACGTAAATCAGGCAGATGATAAGGGGCAGGGTAGACCATGACAACAATAGCGCTGTTTATTATGCTGTTTGTATTCATGATGACGGGTATGCCCATAGCGGTTGCTCTGGGTCTATCTTCTGTATTAACTATTATGTTTTTTGGCCAGGCGTCGCTGGCTTCCATGTCATTGAAGTTATTAAATACCTCTGAGCACTACACCTTACTAGCTATTCCGTTTTTTATACTTTCGGGTGCGTTTATGACCACCGGTGGCGTGGCACGTCGTATGGTGTTGTTTGCCAATGCCTGTATCGGTCACCTGCGAGGTGGACTGGGTATGGCATCGGTGCTGGCATGTATGTTATTTGCAGCGGTATCAGGTTCTTCACCTGCAACGGTGGTGGCTGTGGGCTCGATAGTTATCGCTGGTATGGTGAGATCGGGTTATACCAAGGAATTTGCTGCTGGGGTGATCTGTAATGCCGGCACACTGGGAATATTGATACCTCCATCCATCGTTATCGTGGTCTATGCCGCTGCTACAGAGAGTTCGGTTGGCAGGTTATTTATGGCCGGCGTCATCCCTGGAATTTTACTGGGCTTGATGTTAATGATCGCCATCTACGTGCGCGCACTTAAACTGGATCTTCCGAAACAACCCCGCGCTACTATAAAAGAAATTATACTGGCAGGAAGAAATTCCCTCTGGGGTCTGTTGTTACTGGGGATTATTCTGGGTGGTATATATGGTGGAATTTTTACACCGACTGAAGCCGCTGCGGTGGCCGCGATGTATGCCTTTTTTATTGCAGTGTTTGTCTACCGCGATGTTAAATTTAGTCAAGTCCCCAAAGTCTTGTTGGATGCAGCTAAGGTAACAGTTATGTTGATGTTCCTGATTGCTAATGCATTACTGTTTGCCTATGTATTAACCACAGAAAGGATTCCTCAGGAGATTGCAGAACAGATCATTTCCATGGGGATGGCGCCCTGGCAGTTTTTACTGGTGGTGAATATTATATTGCTGATTGCCGGAAACTTTATGGAACCAACAGGGATTATTCTGATCCTTGCACCAATACTGTTACCCATCGCAAACCAGTTAGGTATCGATCCTATCCACATGGGGATCATTATGGTGGTCAATCTGGAAATTGGTATGGTGACCCCACCGGTAGGATTAAATTTGTTTGTTACCGCAGGTATAACGAATATGTCTATTATGCAGGTAGTTCGGGCGGCATTACCCTGGTTGACTGTATTGCTGGTTTTTCTGGGGTTGGTAACTTATATTCCCGCGCTGTCTTTGTGGCTGCCGAATTTGTTGTTTTAACTATAATTCCTTAAATATCATTTTCTAAAATGCCTGCAATTTTATATTACGTTCACGATCCTATGTGCAGCTGGTGCTATGCGTTCACGCGATCCTATAACTACCTGAAGCAGAACCTTCCTGATGATATTGTAATTAAACGATTGTTGGGTGGACTGGCCAGAGATACCCAGGAAGATATGCCCGAAGAGATGCGTCAGACAATACAATCAAATTGGCATAGGATCCAGCAGACCGTCACTGATATTACGTTTAACTTTGATTTCTGGAAAAAATGCCAGCCTCGTCGAGCAACCTATATGGCTTGCCGGGCGGTGATCGCCGCCAGGGAACAAGGAATGGAATATGATGAGAACATGACCCATGCGATTCAGCAGGCATATTATTTACATGCCAAAAACCCATCCGATCTCGATACCTTGGTAGGAATTGCGGGTGAGTTAGGGCTGGATAAAGAGAAATTT
The DNA here is from genome assembly GCA_943788815.1 of uncultured Gammaproteobacteria bacterium. Lineage (GTDB taxonomy): Bacteria > Pseudomonadota > Gammaproteobacteria > Eutrophobiales > Eutrophobiaceae > Eutrophobius. Next base: position 230,770 of record CALSRS010000001.1, on the reverse strand, counting down.
TCTGAAAGCATTATGTCCGTCAATACCAATGAAGAGTTAAAGCAGGAGATTTATTTGTCACGGCAGTTAGGGATAGCTAGTTTTCCCAGCCTGTTACTTCAGACCGGGATTAAAGCCAAGTTGATACCCCATGATTATAATCATCCTGAAGAGATGATAGACATTATTTTGGATGCGTCCTGAGCAATAGATGTCTAATTTAATGATGTTGGATTATTAAACGTTGAGACGCTTATATTTATCATTGACATGACCTGTACAACTATTCAGAATGCGCCCATCATGAATCTTAATACTAATTTTAAATATCTGCGTTCAGTCTGCCTACCAGTGACTATCTGGGTGGCATCGTATTGCCTGCGCGCTGAGGAAAGGATTGATTTAAGTAAATAAAGTTTAAAAAGAAACGATTTCCATAAAAGGCCGCAGGTTAACTAACCTGCGGCCTTTTTTTTTTGACGTTAAATCAGGCATATATAATGAAAACACGCATTGCCTATATGGGCGTAGTACTACTTTGGAGCACGACACCGCTGGCTATAAAATGGAGCGGTGAGGGCGTTGGCTTTTTGTTTGCCGTGACATCCAGGATGTCATTGGGCTTGGCGGGCGCTGGCCTGGTATTGCTTGTTTTGAAACAGGTATTACCGCTGAATAAACGTGCATTAAAAACATACCTAACCAGTGGTGTCAGTATTTATCTTGCCATGTCTGGTGTGTACTGGGCCGCACAATATATTCCCTCTGGTTGGATTTCTGTCATCTTTGGACTTTCGCCCATTATGACTGGTGCAATGGCAGCAATTATTTTAAAAGAAAATGCCCTCACGCCAGCAAAGTTGGCAGGTATGCTATCGGGATTGGCGGGTTTGATGGTCATTTTTGGTAACAGTTATTACTCAGGAAGCAAACTATTATTAGGGGTGTTGATTGTGCTTGGCAGTACTGTAATTCATTCCTTAAGTTCGGTCTTGATAAAATCATATGATGCAAAATTAACAGGATTTGCCTCATCAGCCGGTGGGCTTTTGATCGCCATGCCTATGTTTTTACTGACATGTATGATTATGGGTGTTGCTGTGCCTGATGAGATGACCGACAAGGTATTATATGCAATTTTGTATCTTGGTTTGATTGCATCCACTTTCGGTTTTGCGCTTTATTATTATATTTTGATTCGAATGGATGTAGGGAAAGTCTCTTTGATAACCTTGATTTCACCCGTATGTGCTTTGGTGCTTGGGAATGTGCTCAACGACTAACCAATTGGCATGAGTATTATTATTGGTGCAAGTTGTATAAGCGGTGGATTGCTGTTCTATCTGTTTGGGCAGCAAATTTTAAGTAAGTGCCTGGATTAGATGGATTATGGTCAATTTAGTCTTACGTATTATTTATTTCTTCGTCCTTGTTATCGCTTTCAAATAATTCTTCAAGTTCCCTGGCAGCACCTTTGGACATTGAGATCATTAATTCTTCATCCGTATTGTATTGTCGATGATCATATAGTCTTTTGATATCATGGTCTCTGAATTGATTGATAGATTGTTTGACTTCTTTGTTTGGAAGTCCGAGTCCTGTTAATACCAGGCGGGCAAGTTCCAGTGCTGAAAAAAATGTTTCGCGTCGGATGTGCGTAATTCCAAGATCCATTAATTTATAAAAATGTTGCCTGTTTCTGGCTCTTGCAAAGATTTTAAGATGTGGAAAATGTTCTCGTACGATGCTTGCTGTTTTTAAAGATTCTTCCATATCGTCTATTGCAAGCACGAATAGTGTGGCCTTACCTGCATTGGCGGCATGTAAGAGGTCTAGACGGCTTGCATCGCCATAAAAAATTTTATTTCCAAACTTTCGTACAAAGTTTACCTGTTCAGGATCTTTTTCTAGCGCAGTGAATGGGATTTTTTTCGCAGATAATAATCTGCCGGTGATTTATCCAAATCGGCCAAAGCCCGCAATGATCACCTGGTTATTCTCATCTTCAGGGGTATCGTACTCTTGATTTTTTTCTGTATTTTTAGCAGATAGATAATCATTTGCCATTAAAATCAAAGGTGTCAGGATCATGGTGATTGTGACTGCAACGATCAGAGTTTCGGTGATGTCATTATTTAGAATTCCCAGGGTCAATGTTGCGGCAAAGATAACAAAGGCAAATTCACCTCCCTGAGATATTGAAAATGCCAATTGTCTGGCAGATGTATTGTTCATGCCCTGTAATCTACCGATACAAAATAGGACTGTTCCTTTTACCAGGATGATGGACAGGGCCAACACCATGATGGAGATCGGTTCTGTGCCTAATAGTGCTAAATTGACAGACATACCTACCGCTATAAAAAACAAGCCCAACAATAAGCCTTTAAATGGCTCAATATCCGTTTCTAGTTGATGCCGGTATTCTGAGTCAGCAAGTAGTACACCAGCCAGGAACGCGCCCAGCGCCATGGATAATCCGATATGCTCAATAATGATAGCTACCCCCATGACAATCAGCAGGGCAGAAGCAGTTAAAATTTCCTTAATATCGGTGCGAGCGATGATTTGTAAAAAGTAACGCATTAAGATGCGACCCGCAAAAATAATGAACAGTATAATAAATATACCGAACAGCACGTTTGTCAGCTTACTATCGTCAGTGCTAGTGACTGATGTGGAGGACAGTAAGGGTAGTATTGCCAGGGCAGGGACGACGGCAATATCCTGAAATAGCAGTATGGTAAAAGCAGAACGTCCATGGCGTCTTGTGAGTTCTTTTCTTTCTGCCAGCATCTGCAGTGCAAAAGCAGTCGAAGATAATGACAGTGTGAATCCCAGTAATGTGGATATTGTGATGGAATAACCCAGGGTCATGCCAATAATGGAGAATATTATGGTGGAAGCGATTACCTGTAAACCACCCCACACGAAGATAGAATTTCTAAGGGCCCACAAACGACTTGGTTGTAATTCCAGGCCTATAATAAATAACAATAAGACCACGCCCAGTTCAGCAAAATGCAGAATATGCTCAATGTCTGTTATTAGATTTAAACCATATGGACCAATTAAAATACCTGCAGTGAGATATCCGAGTACTGCGCCAAAACCAAGATTTTTAAAGATTGGGACGACAATGACTGCTGCAAGTAAAAAAATAATAGTTTCGTTAATTATTTCCATGTGCTGACATTCATTAATTACAAATTTTGTTAAATGGTATAATACACATGCTAACTGATAAAGATATCAGCGGACGGAATTAGATATGAAAAATAATGAAATAATTGTCGCAACGTTTTATAAATTTATTGTGCTGGAAGATTATGCCAAATTACAGCCAGTACTTAATGACCTTTGCAATAATAACCATATAAAAGGAACGATATTATTAGCCTGTGAGGGAATCAATGCAACGGTGTCAGGAGACAGGCAGGCAATTGATGATCTCATGACATTTTTACATGCCGATGGCAGGTTTGAGAATATGGAGTATAAGGAATCACAGTTTGAGATAAGTCCCTTTTACAGAATGAAAGTGAAATTAAAAAAAGAAATTGTGACGCTGGGCCGCCCTGGCACTGATCCGAATTATATGACAGGACAATATGTCTCAAGCAGTGAATGGAATAAATTAATCTCTGAGCCAGATGTACTGCTTATTGATGTCAGAAATAAATATGAAAGTGAGATAGGTAGTTTCAAAAATGCCACATTGCCAAACACCGACACGTTTCGTGATTTTCCTGAGTATGTAAACACGAATCTGGATCCCGCAGAACATAAAAAAGTCGCCATGTTTTGTACCGGAGGTATACGATGTGAGAAGGCCAGTGCCTATATGCTGGAGCAGGGCTTCGAAGAGGTCTATCAGTTACATGGTGGAATATTACGTTATCTAGAAGAAACAACCGATAAGGATAGCCTTTGGGATGGTGACTGTTTTGTCTTTGATGGCAGGGTTGCAGTGAATCAGACATTAGCTAAAGGAGAGTATGAGGCTTGCTACTCCTGTCGAACACCTGTCTCGGCGGCCGACAGGAAATCTGAATTTTATATTGAAGGGATTTCTTGTCCAAACTGTTATGAATCATTATCTCCTGAAAGAAAATTAAAGCTACAAGAGCGGCAAAAGCAAGTGCGCCTGGCAGAAGAAAGAAACCAGCAGCACATTGGTGCGCGACAACAGAAGTAGTTTTCTAGTTTATTTCGACACATCTCATGAAATTACCCATTCTCTATTCATTCAGGAGATGTCCTTATGCCATCCGTGCCCGTATGGCTCTGGCTAAGGCACAGATTAAATGTGAACACCGTGAAGTTAGTTTAAAAAACAAACCGAGTGAAATGCTTTCATTGTCGAGCAAAGGCACGGTGCCCGTATTGGAACTGATTGATGGGACCGTCATTGATGAAAGTCTGGATGTCATGTTGTGGGCGTTGGATAAATGTGACCCTGAGCAATGGTTGAATGCGGATATGGAAGAGACATTAAGTCTGATTTACAAAAATGATTTTGAATTTAAAGTTCAGTTAGATAAATATAAATACCATGTTCGGCATCCTCAACACACCCAGGAAGAATTGCGTGATACCGCAAAACAATTCTTAAAACAGTTAAATGAACAGTTGAGTAATAACCAGGGCGAAGGACTTGTAACAAAAGGAGCATCACTTGCAGATGTGGCAATATTTCCATTTATTCGTCAGTTTGCCGGTGTGGATCGAGAATGGTTTGATACATCAGAACATGCATATTTAATTGACTGGTTGGCTAATTGGGAGGCCAGTCAGGATTTTGTTGATATCATGCAAAAATATGAGTATTGGAATGCAGGAGGCTGATACAAGTTAAATTAAACCAATATGCATCAGTCTAAAATCACGTGATTTTCTAACATCAGCAAAATAACGATAGTTTCTAGATGAAGTTATGCCAAGGTGTACTCGTAGTTTTTATGATATCAAATAGTGTTCTGGCATTTATTCATTTTCACTTTTTACCGAAATCGTAGGTGTTTCATCAATGTAGACCGATATGGAAATTGGCCTACAGCAAACTGAGCAGTCTTCAATATAATCCTGTTGCTCTATGCTGCAGTCAACAATAATTTCTACGCGTTCTCCACAGTAAGGACAGTGGATGTTAGATGTTTGAATGGCGTCCAGTTGACAGTCCGTTGTTATGGATAATTTGGTTTTAAGGCCCGTATCAGGAGTCGATCCGTTTGTCCCTTGATCGTCGGCTCGAATACATGAAGGCTGTGGTCATCTTCCATGTTTGATAATACATCTGAGCGGCTATTCACTATAAAGCCTGCCCGGTAAAGTAATTCATCAATAATTACCGGGTCGATTCTGTGTAAATGGGTATTGTCTAATTCAGGGGAGCCCACATGATCGACTATTCCGAGTATGCCACCAGGTTTTAAGGCAATGAATATACTGCTTAAAACAGCTAATGCCCTTTCTTCTCCACCATAAATATATAAATCATGTAGGTTCAGTATCAATGTTGCTGCGTCAGCCACACCTTCGAGTTGAAGATTGTCAGATTTTTGGATCAAAAGTTCGACATTGGGTAATCGATTATTTGATAATCGTTTCTTCATGGCTTTTTCATAGGCACCATATCGCATGCGCATCGCCATCAATTCATTATGAGCATAAACCTTTCCGTTATTGCCTGCCGCAGCAGAAAGTAATTCGGTGTAATATCCCTGGCCCGCCATCATCTCCAATATGGTCATCCCTTCATCTATGCCAAAAAAATTCATTACTTCAATTGGTCGTCTTTCAAAATCACGTTCCCAATCACCTTCAGGTCGATCGGGTGAATTCAATGCGTAGTACACTCGCCGCTGTAATTGCGGATCCGCCATAGCGCTGTCAGCAAGCGTCATAGTAACGATAGCCAGCAATAAAAAGAGATGTATAGGCAAGTTAGGTTTCATAGCGTATTTATAAATAAAACATTATAGATACTACCATATTAGTAGTGAATATAAGGAGTCAGATAGGAGTATGTAAGCTTATTGATTGGGAAATTTATTAGAATTAGAAAATAAAGACCGCCAGTGAGACGGTCTTTACACAATTGTGATTAATCTTTGTTTATCACGCCAGGATAATCTAAGGTTTTACGAAAATCATGGTAAACCTGTCACTGTCACGTCCTAAAGAATCATGAGTCGTATCATGCACCAGGCCGTCATGTTCACGGTAATGGAGTGTAGAGTAGTCTTTGAAAACAAAACCGATTTCCTGCATTTCTTTGATAAGATCAACTGGATCAACACGGCGCCATCTAACCTCATCATAGGGTTCCATATGCCTGCGCGTATGGCCAATCACACCGTAAATACCACCTGATTTTAATGACTTTAATACTTCTTTGCTAACCCTGATTCTGTCATCCTTTTTGAAATTGTGTGTATTGCGAAAGGTCAGGACCATATCAAGATCTGATACATCAAATGAAAACTCATTTATTATTGAGTACTGTCTCTCATTATTACGTCGTTCTGTTGCAAAGTTATCGTTAAGAATTCCGACATTATTAAGACCCCACTTGGGCAACTCAGGTTCTACGCGTTCACCATCAGCTGCGACATACAACTTCCCATTATCTGCCAGGATCTGGCCAAGGATTTTTGTGTAATAGCCGCGACCTGGTAATAGCTCCATAACCCGCATATCATTTTTTAAGCCAAAAAAAGCCAGGGTTTCTGCCGGTAGCCTGTAGCTATCAGCTTGACGGTCATTATCTGTACGATATGAGGCGTTTAATGCCTGCCTAACCTGGTTTTCAATATTGACTGATTGTTGTGCGCTTAACGGCAACGTAATAAACGCAAAAAATACTGATAATGAAACTGTGATAATCCTTCGAAACATATTTATTCCTCGATAGTTTTATAAATATTAATTACAGGTGGTTGCAAACGGGGGGATAATAATTGAACAATCATCTGGTGCTTGCACAAGTTTACCCAAACGAACTACGTATTGAATATTTCGGGTATTGATGATGTTCTCTAGCGGATTAGCTCCCAGGATCAAGATATCTGCATTCTTGCCTTCCTCAATGGTGCCAATAATATCATCCTTGTATGTCATCTCAGCTGGCCAACGGGTTGCACCTAGCAGAACTTTATATGGGGCAATTCCAGCATCAGCCATCAGCTTCATTTCTCGGTGCAAGCTGACGCCTACCAGCTTATCGTCCCCAGCATCTGTAGCAGCAAGTATCCTGCCTCCAGCTTCACTGAACATTTTGAGAAATTCACCGACTCTGACAAGGCTTGCTTTTTGAGTCGCTAGCATTTCTGCGTCTAAACTTCCGCCACGTGACCACCATCTCGTCACACCTTCCTTGAAACGTTCTGGCATGTCACCATAAAGTTCGCCAGGTTGCATGGCACGTTCATCTTCCTGCGCTCCACTGGCTATGCTTTCAGCGAAAAAACCCCATCCGCCAAATAAAGTAGGATTGAGATAGACAGTATTGTCTACCATGGTCTTAATTAATGCAGGTGCTTTCTCAAGATCAATTAGATAGTCACATCGTCGTGAACCCAATGGCTCAGGACATTCACTCAGTAGGGTTGAAGAGGTCACAGGCCACATATGTTCAATAAATTTCATGCCGGAGTTAATAGTTTCATAGGCATCTTTGGAATGGCCTACTACTGGCAGTCCACGGGCATTGGCTTCTTCCATCAAAATGGCGCGCATATCACCGGGGACACTGGATTCCACTTTGATGCCATCAACCCCAAGCTTAACCAGACTGTCCATGTAAGTTGATATTCCTTCACGGTTCTCTAATCTTTCGCCAACAGGATGTTTGCCTTCCATATCCTGAATTCGACGTCCTGTGATATAAAGCGAGGGACCGTCAGGATTTTCTGGATTAGAATTCATAAAATCCTTATAGGCTTTTATCCATTCATTGGGTTCCTGTCCGGTCTCATCGCATATTTCGCCACACGGTCCGGTATCAAATAAGGTAGTGATTCCATAATGCAGGCTGGCTCGTTTCCATATGGGAGCACCAGGTAGCCAGACTCGAAAGTGCACGTGACCATCAATCAATCCAGGCAAGATATAATTATTTCCAGCATTGATGGTTTTTTCTGATGCCGGCAAGGAATCAGATGAATTAGCAGGAATAATTTGGTCAATTTTCCCATCACGTATCACCAGACCTTTAAGTCGGGTGGGGTTTGCTTCATCTGCGACCATATCAAGAAGAATGCCACCTTCAATTACCAGGTCGGCGTTGACTGGTTGAGGAGGAGGTGCAGCCACCACTGCCGCTTGAGATTGCACAGGCGGGGTTTCAACCTGGTCTTGCTGATCTGATGAACAACTGCTCAGCGAGAAAATGAGTAATAATAAAATTGTTGTGGAAATCAGCCTGTTAATAGAATTCATGCGCCCCTCCGTAATAAGCTAATTCTGCAGCTAATAACTGCAGAATAAATTGAAAAATCAAATTAACACCGCCCCGATGGGGCGTCAAGTCAGTGACTAGGAAGTAAATATGATTTTTAAGTGAAAAACCATTGAATTGGTATTGCAAATTTAAACAGAAATTACATACATTAAACCATTAATATATAATGTCACTTCCTTAACTAGTTAGAAAATTACGGTAATGAATAAATATAAGATTGCAGTTTTGCCAGGTGATGGTATTGGACCTGAAATTATGCGTGAAGCTATCAAGGTGTTAAAAATTGTAGAACAGCGCAATGATGTTAGTTTTGAGTTGCAAGAGTCTCCCTTTGGCGCCAGTGCCTATTTTGAACATGGCAATCCATTTCCAGAATCTACAAAAGCAATATGCGCAGAAGCGGATGCCACATTAAAAGGACCTGTGGGTCTGAGTTACGATGAAACTGAGAAAATACCGGTTGATCTTCGCCCTGAACGTGGCGCGATACTCCCACTCAGAAAATGGTTAAATACCTACGCTAACTTCAGGCCAGTTTCGCTGCCAAAAGGTCTTGCTCACTTCTCGCCTTTAAAGCCAGAAATTATAGGAGATGGTATTGATATCCTTATGATAAGAGAACTGGTCGGTGGGTTGTATTTTGGTAGCAAGGAAGTGGGAGTCAATGATAAGGGCTTGAGATATGTTAAGGAATCACTTGAGTATGATGAGGAACAGATAGCCAGAATAATCCGAGTTGCATTTAAACAATGCATGACACGAAAAAAAGTTCTGCATAATATTCATAAAAATAATGTGTTGAAGTCCAGTGTGCTATGGAATGAGATTGTGGGAGAAGTCGCAAAGGATTTTCCAGAAGTCGAAGTAATACATATCCTGGTTGATGCCGCTGCAACCTATCTATGTCTCAATCCAGGACAATTTGATGTGATGGTCATGGAAAATATGTTTGGAGACATCCTCAGTGACCAGGCAGGTGGGATACTTGGATCCCTGGGCTTAATGCCATCGGCCTGTATAGGTGATGAAAGTGCCTACTATGAGCCATCTCATGGGTCAGCTCCGGATATTGGAGGTAAAAATATCGCCAATCCTTATTCCATGATTGGATCTGTTGCAATGATGTTGGAGCTGAGTTTTAACATGCCAGATGAGTCCAGAAATATCTGGAAGGCAATGCAAAGCGTATTTATACAGGGTTATTCCACGCCTGATCTGTCTAAACAGGGCAGTGGCGTGAATATGATAGCGACGGATGAATTCGGTGATAGGGTGGTGGACGAATTAAAAAAACTGGGATAAATATAAACCTGTAGTAATCAGAATAGGTTACCTGTTTCGCGCTCATGAAACTGCAGATTAACTAGTCTTAATGCCGCCAGTATCGCTGCAAAGACCTGGTTTGCATGTATCCCCCGAGTTTTTAGATTTTTTCCGTTTCCTTGCCAGGTGATGATACATTCTGTCAGGGCGCTGGTTTCTCCACCTTTAGGTATACGTACCTCATAATCGACCAGCTTGGGGATTTTGTAATCGTATTTTTTCAATACTGTGTTGGTTGCCGCGATGAAGGCATCAAAGCCCCCATTGCCTGTCCCAGAAGCTTTGTACTGTTTGCCACCAACTTCAATCTGAATACTGACCGTTGATTCAAGGTCAAGGCCACTGGTAATAGAGCAATTATTCAGCTTTATATGATCGTAGTCTTTGCTTTCAAGAACGTCGGCAATAATAAATGGGATATCATCCGGGGTGATAGTCTGTTTGGAGTCGCCTAGTTCAACGATGCGTTTCAGTACCTTATTCAGGTTTTCTTCACTCAGGCTTAAATCCAGTGCTTCCAGGTTTTTAATTAAAGATGCCTTGCCGCTCATTTTCCCAAGAGCATATGAACGTTTTCTATCGAAACGTTCAGGAGACAGGGAACTTTCATATAATTTGCCTTTATGGTCGCCATCAGCATGTATCCCCGCGGTTTGGGTAAACACATCTGCCCCTACGATAGGCATGTTGGCGGCAACCCATTTGCCGGAAAAGTTTTCCACCATTTTGCTGAGATCAAAAATGTGTTCTTCATTGATCGAAAGTTGCATTCCCATTTTATCTTTCAAGGTAACGGCTACTTCTGCAAGAGACGCATTGCCCGCACGTTCGCCAAGACAATTTACAGTGCAATGCACCGCATTCACACCCGCATTAACCGCCGCCATCACGTTTGCAGTTGCCAGGCCATAATCATTGTGCGGATGAAAGTCAAAATTGAGATTAGGATATCGCGATACCATTTGGTGTATGCATGCAAAAACGTCATCTGGTCCCATGACGCCCAGGGTATCAGGTAATAAAAATCGTGATACACCAGCATCTTTCATGGCGTCCATAAGTCCGAACACGTAATCAGGACTATCCTTGATGCCATTTGACCAGTCCTCAAGGTACATATTTACCTTAAGTCCATTGCGCTGCGCATAGCTGACAGTTTCTTTTATGTCAGCAACGTGTTCATCCAGGGTTTTTTTTAGTTGCGTCCGGCAATGCTTTTCACTGCCCTTGGTTAAAAGGTTTATCACCTTTCCGCCAGTTTCATTAATCCAGTCTACGCTTCTGTTATTGTCCACAAACCCCAGGACTTCTATTCTTTCCAGCAAGTCGTGATCAGCTGCCCATGCATTGATTGTGCTGACAGCTGATTTTTCACCTTCTGAAACATTAGCTGAGGCGATTTCAATACGGTCGATATTTAATTTGCCTAGCAGTGCCTTGGCAATATTGACCTTCTCATCAGGAGGAAAAGAGACTCCCTGGGTTTGTTCACCATCTCGTAGCGTAGTGTCCAGTAGTTCAATGTGTCTTGGGGGAGATTTTGACATCAGCTTATTTATAAACGTAGATATATCTAATTAGTTATATAACCAATGTAGTTGTTGTTTTTGCTTTTCTTCGAATGCGTCTATTTTGTTCACATGTTCCAGTGTGAGAGCAATATCATCCAGCCCTTTTAACAGAGCATCCTTTCGAAATGTATCAATTTCAAAATTTATAATGGTACCAGCTGGTGTTTTGACTATCTGATTTTCAAGGTCAACTGTAAACTTAACGCCTAGATTATTTGAGATCTCTTCCATCAATGCATCCAGTTCCTGTTTTGAAACCACAATGGGAAGTATGCCGTTTTTAAAGCAATTGTTATAAAAAATATCCGCATAACTGGTGGAAATTATGGTGTTGATCCCATAGTCTTCTATCGCCCAGGGGGCATGTTCGCGTGATGAACCACATCCAAAATTATCTCCCGTCACCAGTATTTTTGCCCCACTAAAGGCAGGGTTGTTTAGTTCAAAATCAGGGTTGTCACTTCCGTCATTAAGATAACGCCAGTCAAAAAAGAGATCTTTGCCAAAACCCGTGCGGCGGACTTCTTTAAGAAATTGTTTTGGAATGATCTGATCGGTATCGACGTTATTGCGATCCATTAGTGCAGCAATACTTTCATGTTTTACGTAAGCTTCCATAATAAATATCCCGTTATTAATCTTTCAGATTTCTGATATCAACAAATTTGCCGGCAGAGGCCGCAGCTGCAGCCATGGCAGGCGAGACCAAATGTGTCCTGCCTCCTTTACCCTGTCGACCCTCAAAATTACGATTCGATGTAGAAGCACAACGTTGACCGTCAGCAAGTTTGTCGTCATTCATGGCAAGGCACATGGAACAACCTGGGTCTCGCCATTCCCAACCCGCTTCTATAAAGATTTTATCAAGTCCTTCCTCCTCGGCCTGTTTTTTCACAAGGTAAGAGCCAGGAACGACGAGGGCGGTGACACCCTGAGCTACTTTTTTACCTTGCGCCAGTTTCGCGGCTGCGCGTAAATCTTCAATTCGACCATTGGTGCATGAGCCTATAAATACAAAATCGATAGGGATATCGGTTATGGCAGTTCCTCCATCTAACCCCATGTAATTCAGGGCGCTCTCACAGGCCTTGCGCTTGCCCTCATCATCGAAGTCTTCCGGTGAGGGAACTTTGCCATTGATGCCCGTCACTTGTTCTGGTGACGTTCCCCAGGTTACCTGAGGTGCTATGTCATCAGCACTAATGGTAATTTCTTTATCAAATTTAGCCCCTTCATCACTTCTTAGGCTCATCCAATATTCAACTGCCTTATCCCAATCATCACCTTTAGGGGCGTATTCACGTCCATTTATAAAATCGATGGTCTTGTGATCAGGTGCGACCAGACCTGCTCTGGCGCCACTTTCAATGGCGAGGTTACACAGCGTCATTCTGCCTTCCATGCTCAGGTCTTCGATTGCTGAACCAGCATATTCAATTACATATCCTGTACCACCAGCTGTTCCTATATGACCAATAATGGAAAGAGCTATATCCTTTGCTGTGCAATAAGGAGAAAGTTTCCCTTCAATATTAATCAGCATGGATTTGGATTTCTTTTGTCTTAATGTTTGAGTAGCAAGCACATGTTCAACTTCTGAAGTGCCTATACCAAAAGCCAGGGCACCGAATGCGCCATGGGTTGCGGTATGGCTATCACCACATACAACTGTCATGCCGGGATGTACAAAGCCATGTTCAGGTACCACAATATGGATAATCCCATTATTTGGACTTTCCATGTCGTAAAGTGTGAGCCCATTTACGTCACAATTTTCAATCATGACCTCTACCTGCTTTCTGGCAATAGGATCTTTGATTGGCAGATCACGATCTTTTGTAGGTACACAATGATCTAGCGTTGCCAAAACGGATTCGGTCCTACGTACCGGGCGAGACGCAAGTCGTAGTCCTTCAAATGCCTGGGGGCTGGTAACTTCATGCACCAAATGCCTGTCTATATATATAATAGGTGCCTGTCCTGCTTCATCATGGACCAGGTGGGCGTCCCAGATCTTTTCAAACATGGTTTTTTTCATGGCCTTAAATTCCTGTGTGGTCAACAAAATACCGGCTCTTTTCTATAGAAAGGCCCCGGTAGTAGCCGTATTTTATGGATAAACTGAAATAACACAATATTCCAGATATTTAAACTATCTGTCGGGTGTGAGTATGACAGGTGATCTCTTAAGAGTTCAGTCTACCAGATATTAATTGTCTGTTAACAAGCAGTGCTCAATCTTCAGAATGAGTGGATGGAGCGGACATTTTATTATTTTTGGCTATGATCACTCCAGATATGATCAGGACTGGATAATAAATAATCAGACTCGCTATGTAGATGAAAAATAAGGCAGCAGCAAGCATATTGCCGTCCTGCCAGATAAAACTTGCCCATATCCAGCATAAGGCCATCGTGAGTGCCGGTAAGCCAAACAATATCGACCACCTTATATTCCCTTCGAATGTTCTAGCCAGAATCACTGTTAATACAGTTCCTATCACAGGAAGAAATGTGCCTAACAGTGATAATATTTTGTCTGATGTTTCCATATTAATAGGATATCCTTTTACCTATTACTACTGGTAGTATTTAATCAATATTTTTATCATTTGTGTTGTGAAATTAATCGTAGTTTCAGTTTGTGAGTATTATAAAGGAGTATGTGGGGCCGAATGGACAAACAATCTGCAAATTCAGGATTAAATTTAGCACCTCCTAAAACCCATGCACATGGCGTCGCACGTTGGTTGATGTACCCCCTGGTTGGGACCCGATTCACACCAAATCATATTACGACCCTCAGACTTTTGTCCGGGCTATTGGCGGCCTGGTGCTTTTCTCGAGATGCCGCCTCATGGCATGCCTGGGGAGGCAGTATTTTTGTCTTTTCCATGTTAATGGACAGGGCTGACGGCGAACTTGCGAGAATGACTAAACAGTCTTCAAAGTGGGGACACTGGTATGATCTGATTTGTGACATGTTGGTGAATATAGTTCTGTTTATTGGTATCGGTTATGGGTTAAGTGGCCTTACCTGGCTAGGCGATTGGACTACCTTATTGGGAGCAATCGCAGGAATCTCTATTGGTGCAATATTTATAATCGTGTTTCAATTTCATATGAGCGGGACCCATCCAGGAATAGTTTTTAAATACCCGGATGGCTTTGATCTGGATGACAGTATGTTCGTAATCCCATTATTTGCGTGGTTTGGTGGCTTGCTTTATTTATTGATTCTGGCTGCAACCATTGCCCCTGCATTTTTAATATTTTCAATATGGCAGGCGTGGAAACTCAAGCAATATAAATCTAAAGAGGACGCAGAGTAGGTTTCAATAAAAGTTAATAGACTTTACTTCTTAAGCCAACCATTTTCGTGATACCAATTAACCGCTTCTCTTGCAGAGTCACGCACAGGACGGGGGCGGATACCAAGCGTACTCAAGCTCTTCGCAGGATCAAAGTGCATGCTTCGTTGAGTTAAGCGCACACCGGTGAGAGTTGCCATAGGCATAGTGCCGCTAATGTAGCTCGCCCAGTGTTCACTAAACCAGGCTGCGGTCATTGCCAGAGTATAGGGGACTTTATATCGAGGCACAGTTTGTCCACAGAAACCTCCTAACAATCTCAACCAGTCTGATAACAGCATATTTTCATTCCCTAATAGATAACGTATGCCAGGTTTTCCTGAAGACATCGCGGCTATCATGCCATCTGCAACATCGCGCACATCAATCAGGTTTATTTTGCAGTCTAAAATGGCAGGAAGTTTTCCCTGGCAAAATGCCACGTTCATACGGGTGGGAGGAGTTAATAATCGGTCACCTGGGCCTACAGGTAAGGTCGGACTAGCGACTATGACCGCATTACTTTTTTTTGCATACTCAAATGCAACTTGCTCGGCCTTGAATTTACTCAGGCAATACGGTCCTAACATGTCTTTTTCTTTAAGTATCAGATCTTCTACTGCACCACCGTGAAACGACTCAGAGGTGAGTATGCTTTCCGTACTGCAATGAAGAACACGTTCTGCGCCGTTATCCAGTGAATGCTTTATGACATTTGCTGTCCCTATGTGATTAATTGCATCAAATTCCGCAGGGTTTTTCCGCCATAGGTTGGGGTCAGCTGCCAGGTGATAAACTTGTTTGCATTGTTTTGTTGCTTTTTTAATAGCGGCTTCATCACGTAAGTCTGCAAATACGACATCAATTTGTTCCTTAGGAAGATGTTCAATATTCGCACCGGGTTTTTCCATGACCCGTACCGTTTGACCTTGCTCTAAAAGGATATTGAGAAGGTGGCTGCCAATAAATCCGCCACCACCGGTTACGAGTATCAATTTAATACTCCTTTGGGCAGTGCTTCGTGTAGTGATATCAAATGTTGAATACCTGGAGCGCTATGATTGTCTACAATGCTTTTTACCATGTCGATTGCGGCTCGGTTTATCGGGCAGGGGAAATCGCCGGCCAGTGTGACTAGATGTCCGTTATAGGCATCTATCTCGGTTTTGTCAGTGTGTATATCAGGTGCCATGGAGCAATAGGAACCCCGTAGGGAGGGTTTAAAAAATAATGAAAATAAATTGATGACTATGGGATGTTTCAATATTTGATAAACCAGATCTGGATGTATAGGGCCTACTTTTTCAAGGTCAAGCCCTGCTTGTTTTAGTATTAAATAATTTTCTTTCAATAGTGCAACAAATAGTATTTTTGCTATCGGGTGGTTTAGAAGTTCGCTATTGTCGACGCCAGCAGATGCCGCAAGTGGTGAAATTGCTGCGTTATACATTAGCTTGCTGTATTTATAAGGATTAATATCATCTACCAGGCTGACCGGAAACAGCTTGGTTTTTCTGAGCTGCGCTGCTAGTTGTGACAGGTAAGTGATATCCCCGTGAGTCACCTTGTGCCTGGGACCTAAATGAAATTCACCTTGCCGGGTAATCCGTGTTTTCGTGGTATTCAAATCGCATTCAGAGACAAAAGAGACTATGCCTTCTGCAGTATGATCACTGGCATCCAGTAGTGGGTCAAATCCGTTTTGTACAGGTAATAATGTTGCGTCTGCTGGTATTTTTTCTAAAACCTGTGCATTGGTATAGGTTTTTGTACAAAGTAAGATCAATGAATTTGCTTCAGGCTGCCACTCGTCAAACTGAATCAGTTTAGCCATTACCGATCCATGACCACTAATCAATAAGCCATGCTTATTGCCATGGTTGATTTTATTCTGGTTTGTTTCAACTACAGTCACGGATTCACCGACCTTAATCAGGCACCACGCCATAACTGTACCGATGCCACCCGCACCGACAACGTATATAGGCCGATTAATTAATGCATTACTATTCATTTAGTTTGTTACCCTGGATCGCGTACTTCGATATGGATTAAATAATAAGATAAGATACGATATTCAGGAATAAAAAGCGAAAGCCACAATGAAAATTCAATCACTGCTGGATGGTATAGAAAGGGCAGGTAACAGGTTACCTAAGCCGACTATTTTGTTTGTTGTCCTTTGCGCTGTGATATTACTTGTTTCATGGCTAGCATCTTTGTTCTCACTACAGGCTCAGCATCCCGTAAACGGTAATATTATTACTGTTATAAATCTGATCAGTGCGGAAGGTTTGCACAGAATTCTCGCAGAGTCTGTTACGAACTTTACCTCTTTTGCGCCAGTGGGCTCAGTTCTGGTTGCTATTATGGGTATCGGTGTGGCTGAACATTCTGGATTACTCGGTACATTAATACGGGCAACTGTATTAAAGACGCCAAAACAATTCATCACGTTTTCGGTGATTTTTATGGCGGTCTTTTCAAGTATTGCGCTGGACACAGGCTATGTAATATTGATCCCTTTGGCAGGATTGATTTTTGCCAGTGTAGGCAGAAATCCATTGGTGGGTATCGCAGCGGCATTTGCAGGGGTCTCGGGTGGGTTCAGTGCTAACCTTCTTATCGGTCCTGTGGATGCAATTCTGGCTGGTATCTCAACTGAAGCTGCGGCATTGATTGACCCGAGGTATGAAGTTAATGCAGCAGGCAATTATTATTTTATTATCGTATCGACCTTCTTAATTGCATTGGTGGGCACGTGGGTAACTGAAAAGATTATTACACCTCGTCTGCCTGATATAGATCATTCGAAAGTTAACCTGCAACAGATCACTGAGAATCAAATACTGGGTTTAAAAGCAGTCGGTGTCTTCACCTTATTATTTATCTGTTTGTTACTTGTAGGCTTGGTGCCCGAAGCAGGTGTGTTGCGAGATCAAAATACGGGTAGCATATTACGCTCGCCGTTTATTTCAGGCATTGTCACTATCATTGCCTTTTATGCGGTAGTGGCCGGTATTATTTACGGCAAGTTAAGTGGGCACTACAAAAAATCCAGTGAGTTTGTCGATGGGATGGAACAACACATGCAGACCATGGCTGCATATCTGGTACTGATGTTTTTTGCGGCACAATTTGTCAGTTATTTTGGATGGAGTAATCTTGGCAGTATTATTGCTATCTCCGGTGCTGAGCTACTACAGTCGCTGGATGCGAATTTATCAGTCTTACTCGTCGCTTTTATCTTTCTTTCAGCGTTCATCAATTTATTTATTGGCAGTGCTAGCGCAAAATGGGCATTAATCGCCCCGGTCTTTGTCCCTATGTTATTACTCTCAGGGATATCGCCTGAAGCCACGCAGGTTGCCTACCGCATAGGTGACAGTTCAACCAACATTGTGACTCCATTAATGCCTTATTTTGGGGTGGTTGTGGCTTTCGCACAAAAATATGATAAAAATATAGGCATCGGAACCATTATTTCGTTGATGATTCCTTATTCGCTGGTATTTCTAATTTCATGGTCCTTACTCCTCATTGCCTGGATATTACTTGGATTGCCCCTGGGACCCGGCGCCGAGATTATGATGAAATAAGAACAATCAATTAGTTGTTTAATTACATACATATCAATGTTTTATACTTATTTATCAGGAATGTTTCGAATAATTTTGGTCTATTTTTCAAGTAATAGGTGTAAAGCTTTGTGTAATTCAAGCCATAGGTGACATCAACCATGAGAGGAAAGATAGTTGATATATTTATCGCAGCTGAAGCGCAGGCTCCTATGCAGTCTGTAAGAGAGGTCCATCTAGAGCCCGGTCGAGGCATTGTTGGTGATCGCTATTATCATGCTGTGGGAACATTTTCAGAGAAACTTGTAAGCTCTCAAGATTTTGAAGTCACACTTATTGAGTCTGAGCAGATTAATTATTTCAATAAGGAAACTGGATTAAACCTGGATCCTGGTTTGTTTCGACGAAATATTATTACAAGCAACATGGATTTAAATTCACTTGTGGGTAAGCAGTTTCAGATCGGTGACGTTTTGCTTGAGGGAATACGACTATGTGAGCCTTGCTCACATCTAGCGCAAATTGTTACCCAAGAGGTACTGCCTACACTAGTTCATCGGGCTGGTTTAAGAGCAAAAATAAAATCAGGTGGTGTTATTAGGACTGACGATCTAATTGATGATGTAGCCAAATAAATCCTGAAATAGAACCAGCATAACACCTCGTTAGTGTCACACTCATAACGTGCGACTTGGCTTTTTCATAATTAAAACTATTGAAATGGTTTCTCTACGTATTGGTAGGCTGGTTCGCCAGGTGGCAACATTCTTTCTAGATAGTCTCCCATAAACGCTGGCATCTCTGGATGAAAATAAGGAATATGATGTGAATGACCTAGCCGGGGGTAGATCATTAATTGCCCCCTTTCTAACAGCTCGTGTATCTGCAATGTTCCTGGTGTTGCCCAGTTAGTTTCAGTATCTATTAACATTACGGGAATCTTAAGCATTTTTGCCGCTTGTATCATGGTGTCATCCGGGTCATAGGCTGAGATTAAGATCAACGACTTCACTCGCTCATCACTTGCGGCAGCAATCAGTGTTGAACGTGACCCCCTGGCTTCACCCACCAGGGCTATTTTCTCGGGGTCTATCCCCCGTTGAGTGGCCAGAAATTCAATCGCCGCCATGGTATCTAATTCGTAAGGACTATCTAAGAGGTTTTCTCTTACATCGAAGACTTCCGGAGAATCATAAGACATTCCCTGCATGCTGGCACCGCGCCCTCGAAGTTCAATGCTTAATACTGGATAACCTCGTCGCGAAAATTCTTTCTCAAATGTCAGCATGGAGTAACGATTTGAACGTGCACCGGAAACCTGAATGATACCAGGTAATTTTCGCCCATCTTTTCCGAGACTGTCTGGATATCGTAAATTACCATTAATTTACCAGCCGTCTCGAGTCTTAAATGAAACAGCTTCGACCCTGCCCAAGTTTTTGACGTTTGTTCCTAGCCATTCCAACAGGCCAATGACGGAAATATCTGTTTGCTCTTCTCGGTTTAGATTGGAGTGGTGTAACAGATTCATTCCTCTTCCAGCAGATACCGGTGCGATCATAAAACTGTTTCGGTTCTTTGATTTGGCATAGACTTCTGCCATATCAAGGAATACAGCGCGGTCGAGAATACTGGCTCCCGTATAGATTGGGATGTCAACGGACGCCAGATAGGCTTTAGATTCTGGGCTCAAATTGTAGCCACCCAGAAGCACCAGGGCTCGTGGAGGTAGTATCTCTATTTCTCGCATTGCCCTTACTGCAGGCTCTGCGCTGAAATGTGAGGCAAAAATTCCCAGTCTTAGTCGATCTATACCTGGGTAATCAGCCAGAAATTCGAGTCCAGCCTTGACATCAAGATAGCGATTTTCTTCAACCCGGGTTGAGAACTCATGTAATTCATCAGGCACTGGCTGATGGTTGCCCATACTGGTTTCGCGTCCTCGCCAATCAATCGCAAGGGAAGCAATGCCTGCCTGGAAGGGGAGGCGGTGAGCGATTTCAGAATCATTGTCACCGCTATCCAGCCTGTCATGACCTTCTTCATGTAACATCAACATGGCGGGAAATTCATTGCCTTTGCCAGCACCGGGAGGCAATCTTAATGTCCCCCTGATCGTCCAGCCATCTTCTGTTTCGTATTTTACTTCTTTGGATATGAAATGCTCATCTGCATGCGTTGGGATGCTTAAGATAAAAGATAATAGAAAAAACATAGATATACATTTATGGACAAATGACATGACAGTCCCTCCCCAGAAAATAAAAAGTAAAGACGATTACAGACTGATTACTATAGTATATCGAACCCATAATTGGGAACGAATTCTATAACTTACTTATTTATACCTTAAAAAAGACGTATTACTTTTCCGAGTCATAGCCCAGAGCTGGCGACAGATATTTTTCTGCTTTTTGAATATCCAGGCCTTTTCGTTTTGCATAGTCTTTTACCTGGTCTTGGTTTATTTTTCCTACACCAAAATATTTTGATTGTGGATGTGAAAAATACCATCCACTCACTGCTGCAGTCGGGGACATGGCCCAGGAATCGGTAAGCGATATTTGGCAATTATTGGATACATCCAGCAATTGCCAAATGGTTTCTTTTTCACTGTGTTCAGGGCAAGCTGGGTAACCCGGTGCCGGGCGGATGCCTTTATACTTTTCAGCTATCAATGCCTCATTGTCCAATTTTTCATTGCTGGCATATCCCCAGAATTCTTCCCTGACACGTTGATGTAGGCGTTCAGCGAAGGCTTCTGCCAGTCTGTCAGCCAGTGCTTTTAGCATGATGGCACTATAGTCATCATGTTGTGACTCAAAATCTTTAATCTTTTCATCCATACCAAAGCCACATGCAACTGCAAAAGCACCTACGTAATCTTTAACTCCCGAATCATTTGGCGCAACAAAATCGGCTAAACAATTATTGGGAACACCAGGTGGCATACGGGTCTGCTGTCTTAAAAAATGCAAAGTAGCGCTTAATCCACTTCTTTCTTCACTGGAATAAATTTCTACATCATCAAAGCCTGTGGAATTGGCAGGGAAGATGCCAAATACGCCATTGGCACTAAACCATTCTTCAGAAATGATCTTTTCCAGCATCTGTTTGGCATCATCAAACAGACGTGATGCTGCTTCTCCTACGACTTTATCTTTTAATATACGTGGGTATTTGCCCGCCATTTCCCAGGCGAGGAAAAATGGTGTCCAGTCAATCAACTCTGCCAGTTCGGATAAAGGGTAATCATTGAGAATTTGTATGGTCTTAGTCGCAGGCGCTGTTGGTGTGTAGTCTTCCCAGTCAACTTTGAAACGATTTTGGCGTGCATCTTGTATCGTCAACCAGTTAATTTTTTGTTGTCTGCCTTTGTGTTGTTCACGGACTTTTATATATTCGGATTTTATTTCTGAAACATAGACCGGCTTAAGATCCGGACTGATTAATTTCTGTGCAACACCTACTGCACGTGACGCATCCTTAACATGCACAACAATTTCATCATATTCAAGGTCAATTTTGACAGCTGTATGTGCCCTGGACGTGGTCGCACCACCAATTAATAATGGTAATGTAAATCCCTGGCGGCGCATTTCTTTTGCAACATGGACCATTTCATCAAGTGAAGGCGTTATGAGCCCACTCAATCCAATCATGTCCGCGTTTTGGTCTTTTGCTGTTTGTAATATTTTGTCTGCAGGAACCATGACCCCCAGATCAATGACTTCAAAATTATTGCATTGTAATACGACGCCAACGATATTTTTTCCTATATCATGCACATCACCTTTTACAGTTGCCATAATGATTTTGCCGTTGGTGTTAGGCGTGCCACTTTCTGCATTGGCTTCTTCAATAAACGGCACGAGATAGGCTACCGCCTTTTTCATTACCCTTGCGCTTTTGACTACCTGAGGCAGAAACATTTTTCCGGCACCAAATAAATCACCTACAACATTCATACCGTCCATTAAGGGGCCTTCAATTATGCGAAGAGGAGCGGGATATTTTTCCATGGCTTCCTGGGTGTCGGCGATAATAAAATCGTCTATCCCTTTCACCAGGGCATGACTCAGCCTTTCTTCAATACTGGTACTATTTCGCCAGCTATGATCATTTGTTTGTGCCCGCAAGCCTGATGGTTTCACAGTTTCAGCAAAGCTAACTAAATTATCCGTAGCGTATTCTGAACGGTTTAATAAGACATCTTCAACGCGTTTAAGGAGTTCGGGCGATATCTCATCATAAATCCCCAGTTGACCAGCATTGACTATGGCCATGTCCATACCAGCCTGTATGCCGTGATATAAAAATGCAGTATGCATGGCTTCACGTACAGCGTTATTGCCGCGGAATGAAAAAGAAATGTTGCTTAAACCGCCACTTACCAGGGCATGAGGAAGATGCTGTTTAATTAGTCGAGTGGCTTCAAAAAATGAAATTGCATAGTCATTATGTTCTGACATTCCTGTTGCCACAGTGAGAACATTGGGGTCAAAAATAATATCTTCGGGTGGGAAATCGAGTTTATTAACCAGTAAGTCATAGCAGCGTTTTGCAACATCAAATCGCCTTTGTGTAGAGTCAGCCTGGCCATTTTCATCAAACCCCATAACGACGACAGCAGCACCGTATAAACGGATTTGCCTTGCATGTTCAAGAAATTCATCTTCGCCTTCTTTAAGACTGACTGAGTTTACAATTCCTTTCCCCTGAACACATCGTAAGCCAGCTTCAATAACTGACCATTTAGATGAGTCAATCATGATAGGTACTCTGGATATATCAGGTTCTGATGCAATAAGACATAAGAATTCGTGCATTAGCTCCTCAGATTCCAGCATGCCTTCATCCATACAGACATCAACAATCTGAGCGCCGTTTTCTACCTGTTGACGGGCGATATCCAACGCAGCTTCTAAATTATTTTCTTTTATTAATTTTAAAAACTTAGGTGAGCCTGAAACATTGGCGCGCTCTCCAACATTGATAAAATTGCTTTCTGGCATAACTGTTAGAGCTTCCAGACCACTGAGTTTTAGTTGTTTTGGGAATTCAGGAAGTTTTCTGGGCGTTTTGCCTTCTACAGCCTCTGCGATGGCCTTTATATGTTGTGGTGTGGTGCCGCAGCATCCTCCAATGATATTAAGCATGCCTTCATCGGCCCATTGTTGAATTTCTTTAGCCATTTCTTCGGCATCCAGATCATATTCACCAAATTCATTTGGCAAGCCAGCATTGGGATGAGCACTCACGTGTACTTCACTAATTCTGGCCAGTTCTTCAACATGTTGTCGAAGTTCATAAGGACCCAGTGCGCAGTTAAGACCAATACTTAAGGGCTTGGCATGTCGCAACGAATACCAGAAAGCTTCGGTCGTTTGACCTGTTAGCGTTCTGCCCGACGCATCGGTGATGGTGCCAGAAATCATTAATGGCAGGTTGAGCTTGTGGTCATGAAAATAGGTTTCGATCGCATAAATGGCTGCTTTGGCATTTAGTGTGTCAAAGATTGTTTCCAGCATGATGATGTCTGCTTGACCCTGTACCAGGCCATCGAGTGCACTGGTGTAGGTCTCGACCAGCGTCATAAAATCAATATTACGAAACCCGGGGTCATTGACATCAGGTGAGATAGAAGCTGTCCGATTAGTAGGTCCTATTACACCGGCAACAAATCGAGGTTTGTCTGGTGTTATTTTTAGATATTCATCAGCCTTCTTTCTGGCAAGCTCAGCACCAGTTTTGTTGAGCTCAAAGGCAAGGTCTTCCATTTGATAATCTGCCAGGGCAACCGAATTGGAATTAAATGTATTGGTCTCAATTATGTCTGCACCCGCCTGTAGGTAGGCATCATGAATTGAACTGATGATGTCTGGTCGAGTGATGCTTAGCAGGTCATTGTTACCTTTAAGGTCTACAGGGTGATCAGCAAAACGTTCCCCACGAAAGTCGTTCTCTTCCAGGGTATAGCTCTGAATCATGGTGCCTGTTGCACCATCGAGTAACAAAATCCGTTTCGATAATGCATCAAATAATAAATCTGTGTTTGCTGATATGGGCATACGTCAATTCCAGTTGTTGTATATATCCAGGCAGGGAATAAAAGAGGCTGGTCGACTCGCCTTGTTTCCCTTCCAGGGTAAATAAAGCGAGCGCAGTTTGATGTTATTTGACATGTCTGAGCCTGGTGGAATTAATCCATCGCAACGCTCCTCAGACAGGATAGCGACTAATTATAATCGTCATTGATGAGACAATCCAGTCACGATATAAGTTTCGATAGTTATTCACTAATTATATGTATTCAATTAGTATGTCCTGAGGTATTGGTTCTTGGATTGCAGGTCTGCATGAAAAGTTAAACTGGAAGCCGGTAAGTTTTAGTAAAAAACAAGTCCGGCGCTGCCCCCGCAACGGTATGTGGAAAAAGGTAGATAAAAAACCACTGTGCACTAAGCATGGGAAGGTAATCTACCAAATTTATCCACGAGTCCGGAGACAGGCCCTACCTGTATATGATCGTATCGCGGTGGGCGATGGGTCGATATTCAGTAGCATACTGTCTATTGCCTAATCCTGTCGGTTACGTCTCTCGGTTAATTATTAAGTAACTGGAGCGTCAGACATGAAATTTAAAAAAATATATTTGGTCTTTTCAAAAGCTATCTTGCTCTTTTTAGTATTTTCATTTTATGCGTGGTCTTTAGAAACCATCGTGGTATCAGATAAACGATTTGATTCGACTGTTGTAGATACTCCTTCGAGTATTACGGTAATTACAAAAGAAGAAATCCGTTTAAGTGGCGTAGATCATCTGGTTAAAATTTTACGAAATGGCGGCGGCGTGCAGGTGTCAGATCTTTTTGGAGACGGAACTGATGCAAATATTGGGCTACGTGGATTTTCATCAACTTCAGGTCAGAATTCATTAATTATGATCGATGGTAGACGCTTGAATAATGCCGACAATGGCTTGCCTGATTTGAATTCAATCTCGGTTAATGACATAGAAAAAATAGAACTAGTAAAAAGTAGCATGAGCACTGTGTATGGCGACAAAGCCGTTGGTGGTGTTATAAATATCATTACCAAAAAACCTGATTCGCTAAAGCTACAGGCAAATGCTAGATACGGAAGTTTCAATAAGCGGGTGCTTTTTGGGTCACTGGAAAATAGACATGACAGTGGAATTGATTACCGACTCAGTATACATCGTCACTTAACGGACAATTTTCGTGATAATAATGAACTTAGTTTAACAACTGTGAATGCAAGGGCAGGGTATCAATACTCTGCTGGAAAAATATTTTTTGAACTTCAAAAGGCAAAGGAAAATATAGCTTTGCCAGGCGCTCTGTTTGAGGATCTGCTAAGGACAGATCGGAAACAATCATTGAACCACGAAGATATAATTCATACTGATACCCAGGCCGGTCGAATTGGCTTTGAGCAGGCTTTAGGTGAGATTGCAGAATTTCGAATGGAGTACACAAATCGTTTTAACGATATTTCAGGGATTATAAGTTCCGCTGGCAACCCTGAGAAATTTAGTTCAAAACGCCAACACACTGAACTGACACCACGTTTAAATATTAGCCTTAACTTATTGGGTTTTGAAACAAATATTTACACCGGCATGGACTGGTTTGAAACGGATTATCTAATTCAGTCCCGATTTGGTCTTACGGATAATACTCAAACACAATATGGCTATTATTACCGGACAACCACAACAATAACGAGTAAATTAAATGTATATGGTGGTTTTAGACATGGTATTGTCCAAAATAATTTACTCGTTGATACCTTGTCATTTGGTCGTTCATTACCTGATGGAACTGAAATTGATGATACCGCCAATGCATTTGAAGCAGGGTTTAGCTATCAGCTTACTTCTCCATGGCGTGTATTTGCAAAATTGGAAAAAAATTATCGTTTTGTGACTGCCGATGAATACTCTGCTATTGCGGATAATAACTTTTTTTCTCAATTGTTTGGTTTTGGAGCTTCCGTGCCACTCCCTCAGACACAACTTGGTTATTCTTTTGAGATGGGGGCAGGATGGCAAAATGAAAGCAATGATTATTTTAATTTGCAATTATATCGATTAGATATTGATGACGAGATTGTATTTGACCCTGTCACATTCCTGAATACCAATCTTGGTAATACACGCAGAAATGGCATTATTTTGGAAGGCAAATATTCTTTGTCAGAGACCTTGTCACTTTCAGGTAGTTATAGTTACCTTAGTGCAAAATTTACTACCGGTAATTTTGATGGCAAAGAACTTACTTTTCTTCCGTTTAATTCTGGCAGGTTTTCATTAAATTACGAATTTTCTCAGAATGCAGGTATGTATTTAGAATGGCTAGCGCAGGGGAAACGAAGGTTTGATGGAGACTACGCGAATGACTTTAATGTTCTATCTGCATATAGTGTTATTAATATCAATTTTCGATATCGAGTAAACAAAGTCGGTCTCTCATTGCAAGCAAATAACTTCCTAAACAATAGATATAGCGATGCAGGGGTAATTGGTTTTGATTTCCGGCAAGCTTTTCCTTCGCCATTGTCTGAAACTTTTTATCCAGCGCCGGGTAGACATTTTATGTTGTCACTAAATTATGAATACTAAACATTAATATTTTTCTCTGGGGACAAAAATGCCTAAACATAGATATAAAATTTATACACGCACAGGTGATAAAGGGATGACATCGCTGAGTAATGGTAATCGCGAAAGCAAATCATCAGTCAGGATCACAGCAATTGGTGAAATTGATGAGTTAAACTGCATGCTTGGCGTGCTTATTGCTAAATCAGAACTAGCAGATATCAATACACAACTGGAATTAATTCAACATGCGCTGTTTAATATTGGCAGTGACCTGGCAATAAGTAAAAATCAATTTGTAACAGAAGATTACGTTTTTAAAATTGAATCGATGATCGATAGTTTGGAAGAGAGCCTGCCACCAATTAATAAATTTATATTGCCGGGCGGAAATGAACTGGCAGCTATCAGTCACATGGCGCGTGCAATATGTAGGCGCGCAGAAAGATGCCTGATAGACCTACATAATCATGAGCCAGTAAAGAATGAGCTCATTATGTTTGTAAATCGATTGTCAGACCTGCTGTTTGTTATCGCCAGGACGATGAATCATCGAGCCATGTTTCCCGAGACTTATTGGGAGAAAGAGACCTGGCAATAGCATGAATCGACACTAAAGGATATAAATATGACTCTCGTTTATACTTTAAATATATACTATAAACTATTGAAAAATAATTAAATATTATAGTATTTTAAGTGTAGATTTATTGCTTAAGTCAAATTAAGAGATGACTCACGGTTTTGTGAATGTAAGCCATATCTTTGAGTGAGCCCACAACGGTGAATGAAAATTGGAAAGGTATTCAATAAATTAGCAATTATTCTTAACTTATTGCTAAAATAACTCGAATTTATCTAATGCTTTAATTTTCTATTTTTAATCAATTTAAGAGTGGTATAAAAAATGTCTAGTGATGGTAGTGTCAGCGCAGATTCTGATAAGACGAATATAAATGGAAGCGACGGCTTTATTGAAGTCGAAAATGTAATTATTCGTTTCGCGGGTGATTCCGGGGATGGTATGCAGGTTACCGGGGCGATGTTTAGTGATAACTCTGCGTTTGTAGGACACGATATTAGTACATTACCGGATTTCCCCGCAGAGATTCGAGCCCCTGCAGGGACACTTCCAGGTGTCAGTAGTTTCCAGTTAAATTTTTCATCATTAGATATTCATACACCAGGGGATCAACCTGATGTATTAGTCGCATTAAATCCTGCAGCACTAAAGGTAAATCTCAGGGATCTTAAACCTGGTGGCACACTCATCCTTAACAAGGATGGCTTTAAAAAAATGGATTTGAAGAAAGCAGGGTATTTAGAAGATCCAAGAGAAGATGGCAGTTTGGCTGGCTATCAGGTCTATGATTTACCGATTACATCTGTGTGTCTTGCGGCGGTTGAAAATACCGACCTGACAAAACGCCAGGCTGAGCTGACAAAGAACATGTTTACACTGGGGATCATCTGTTGGTTATTTGATCGGCCGCTGGATCTTTTTGAAAAACGTATTAAACAGGTTTTTACCGGCAAGAAAGAGTCTCTGGCGGCGCCAAATATACTCGCATTAAATGCAGGATATAATTTCGCTGATACTATTGAGGCATTTGTCTCCAGATATAGCGTTGGAAAGGTAGATCTACCCCCAGGAGAATATCGAAGGATAACAGGCAACGAAGCCACGGCATTGGGTTTTGTGGCAGCAGCTCACGTTTGTGGCAGACCACTATTTTATGCATCCTATCCCATCACGCCTGCCAGTGACATATTGCATGAGTTGTCCAAGTTGAGGCATTTCGGCATTAAGACAGCACAGGCAGAGGATGAAATTTCAGCTGTGGGTATGGCCATAGGCGCAGCATATGGTGGTGCGCTTGGTTTAACTGGTACCAGTGGTCCGGGAGTTGCACTTAAAGCAGAAGCCATCGGATTAGCGGTAATGGCAGAGTTACCCTTGGTCATAGCTAACGTTCAGCGTGGTGGGCCTTCTACTGGTTTGCCTACCAAGACAGAGCAAGCTGATTTACTTCAGGCTATATATGGGCGTAATGGAGAATGTCCTGTCATTGTGGTTGCTCCGGCGACGCCGGGAGAATGTTTTGATATGGCAGTTGAAGCATTCAAGTTAGCAGTCACGTATATGACCCCTGTATTTTTCCTGTCTGATGGTTACCTGGCAAATGGTTCAGAACCCTGGTTAATTCCTGACCTTCATAAACTGGACAAATTAGAAGTCAAGGCACCGACAGGTGAAAATGGATATATACAACCGTATTCACGCGACCCACAAACTCAGGCACGGCCCTGGATAGTTCCTGGGGTGGCGGGGCTTGAACATCAAATTGGTGGCCTTGAGAAAGAAAACATAACAGGCAAAGTGAGTTACGACTCTGAGAATCATGAATTAATGTGCAAATTAAGGGTGAGTAAGGTTGAGGGTGCTGTTAATTCTATTCCTGATCTTGAAATGCATGGCGATGAGGAAGGAGACTTACTGGTATTAGGTTGGGGAGGTACCATGGGGGCCATAAGACATGCGGTAGATAATGCCCGTGCCAAAGGGTATTCGGTCTCTAGTGCTCATTTACGCTATTTGAATCCGTTCCCGGGAAATACTGAGGCTGTATTGCGCAATTTTAAACAGGTGCTGGTTCCTGAATTAAACCTTGGGCAGTTACGAATGATTTTGCGTGCTAAATACCTGGTCGATATTGAAGGATTAAATAAATTGCAAGGTCAGCCATTTAAGACTGCGGAAATAGAAGACAAGTTATATGAAATGTTGGAACAAAAGGTCAGAAAAGTAGCCAGCTAGGTTGCATAATTACAATACTGGAGCAGACATGAGTGAAGTAGCCGAATATACACGTAAAGATTTTGCATCCGAACAGGAAGTCAGATGGTGCCCAGGGTGTGGAGATTATTCCATCCTTGCCCAGGTTCAGCGAGTGATGCCAGAAATTTGCATAGAAACAAACCAGAAAAAAGAAGATATTGTATTTATCTCTGGTATAGGTTGTTCCAGTCGATTTCCTTATTACATGGATAATTTTGGCTTTCATACTATTCATGGCAGGGCGCCGACGATTGCATCGGGTCTAAAATTATCAAGGCCAAATTTACAGGTTTGGGTTGTGACAGGTGATGGTGACGCTCTAAGTATCGGTGGAAACCACCTGATTCATGCACTAAGACGTAATGTTGATCTTAAGATATTGCTTTTCAATAATCAGATTTATGGTCTGACCAAGGGGCAGTATTCACCTACATCAAAAGTGGGTAAGAAGACTAAATCGAGTCCACTAGGGACACTCGAAAGGCCCTTAAACCCAGTACATCTGGCCATAGCATCTGAAGCAACATTCATTGCCAGGGCCATTGCTACCGAAGGTACCCAGATGCGAGATGTCCTGTTACAGGCGGCTAAGCATAAAGGGTCTGCCATAATTGAAATTTTTCAAAACTGTAATGTTTTTAATGACGGTACATTCGATGCATTTGCAGCTAAGAAAAATCAGTTGGAAAATACTGTCTATCTGCAGCACGGTGAGCCAGTAACATTTGGTAAAGATAATGAAAAAGGAATTTGCATACGAACTGACCATGGTGCCTTGGAACCTTATGTCGTTAATGTCGCAGATGTAGATAAATCGTCGATACTGGTACACGATGAGCAATCGCCAAATGCAGCCCTTGCTTATTTATTGGCACAAATGGACGTACCTGAGTTTCCTGTTCCCCTAGGTGTATTTAGAAAAATAAACCGTCCTTCGTACGATGAATTATTGGAAAAACAGGTTAAAACTGCCATCGAAGAACGTGGTCCTGGTGATCTAAATAAGTATATGCGATCGGCAGAAACCTGGACGGTTTCCTAGTTGCTATAAGCAGGTGCAATAACTCTGTTTTTATACCTGCAATTATGTAGGTATATGCTTTTTATAAAGGCTAATATCCCGGCTGAATAAACATCTATTTTGCTTGTGATAATCATCTAATTACTCAATTTCAGTAACTGGCCATCGCGTCTGATGGACACTCTATTCAGAAAACTGTTTCCGAGTAGAATAATGTCAGGATAATCTCCATCATGTACTGCAGCAGATATATTGTTCAACTGTATATCTCCTATGCGTATTGATTTTAAATTCACTATATACACAGTCTCTGTGCCCGAAGCGGTTGTAGTCATCGCTTTTTTCCCAATTAATTTATAATCTATGCCAAAGCGATTTGCTTCATGTCGATTCATTGAGATCAGGGTAGCCCCGGTATCGACAAGAAATCGTGTCTGATGTTTATTAATTCCACCATTGACGATATACATACCGTTACTATCTGGGGCTATCGTCACAATATTGGATGGATTGGCTTTATTGAATGAACTGCCTATAGACCCATCCAGTGTATATCGGTTTTCCTGGCCGTTGATATTAAATATCGCTTCTTTACTATTGGCTGATATAAGTATGATTTCATCGCCTACAGATTCTCCGGGCGATAGGACATATTGCTTGTTATTTAGTTTGAAAATGACCTTGTTTTTAAACAAGCCAATAATGACAATATTTTCATCAGCTTGTGCAAAAGAGAAAGTCAGTATGACGAATATGATTGAAATAATAAGTCCGCGCATAGTGTTATCTTAGTATAAATATGACTGAAGGATAAAGAGTATGTTACCAGTGATGATTGTCAGACATGTGGAACATGAAGGGGCAGGCTATTTACAGGAAGTTTTAAATAGATTTGAAGTGCCTGTTATCAATGTGAATATCGATAGAGGAGATAAAATACCAGTTAATTTGCATGATATTAGTGGCCTGATATTAATGGGAGGCCCCATGAGTGTAAATGATCCACTTGAGTGGATACTTGCTGAAATCAATTTAGTCAGGCTAGCCATTGATAATAATTTGCCAGTATTAGGGCATTGTTTAGGCGGTCAAATTATTGCAAAGGCACTCGGTGTAGATGTGAAGTTAAATCCGGTTGTAGAAATTGGTTGGCATACCACCAGGAAATTACCCGGAAGTGATACAGATTTGTGGGTGTCAGGATTAGATGATGAAATGCTTTTGTATCACTGGCATGCTGAAACATTTGAATTGCCTGTTGGTGCTATTCCAATACTAGCTAGTGATTATTGTAAGAATCAAGGGTTTGTTTACGGTAACACGCTTGCCTTGCAGTGCCATATAGAGATGACAGAAGAAATGGTAACTACCTGGTGTGAAATTAATAAAAATAATTTGAATACATCTAAAAGTGTTCAATCTGTTGATGACATGCTATCTGAATTACCTGTTAAAATATCCGGTTTACATCGAGTCGCAGATAAATTGTATTCAATTTGGATTAAAGCCCTCGTGAAAAAATGAACATTATAATTGTAAGGGATGTGCCAAGATAATTGTTCTCAAATCAAATGTGAGTAAGTCTGAGTCCGATTACCAAAAATTAATGGTGTCCCTTGATGGGCTGGATCGCATTGAAGTATAGCATCCACGATGCTTAACTAATAAGGTGTAAATTAGTGAGTAGTCAAAAATAATATATTATTTATATTCGCCAGTTATGGATGCAACTTTAGGAACCCTTGATAGTGACCAATTCTCCAGGGCACAGTCTATAATTGTTCTTGTATCAGCTAAGACCATATCCTTTTCAATATTTTGACCGAGAAACTGGAGTGTCTTAACCAAAACTTCTGATGGGGAATAGTGCAGTAGTACGTCTTGGGCACCATGTTGTTTGCTAAGTTTTTGCCCATAGGCATTGACAGCAACAGGGACATGACCATAAACAGGTGATTCTAGCCCTAGCAATTTCTGCAAATATATTTGTCTTGGTGTGGTATCTAGTAAATCAGCCCCTCTGATTACATGGGTAATTCCATCGGTATCATCAATAGCGGAAGCCAGATTATAGGAAATAAGACGGTCCGAACGTTGAACTATATAATCACCAGAGTGTGCAGCAATGTTCTGAACAACTTCTCCTTGTATCAAATCGAAAAAAGAAACAGGTACATCATCTACCTTGACTCTTAAGGCATAATTTTTATTATGATCTGTATTTTTATCTCGACATGTACCTGGATATGGCTTGCCTTTTGTTAATTTTCTCGGGCAATCACATTTATAAAGGAAGTTTAGTTCAGATAATCTCTCTATAACTTTCTGATAACAGGGGAGATTGTTTTGTTGATATATTGACGAATTATCCCATTCCAAACTTAAGGACTCCATCGCACGTAATATATTGTCATAAGAACTTTTATCAATACGAGGCGTATCTATATCATCAAATCGTAATAACCATTTGCCATTATGTTTACGAGACTCAAGAAAACTTGAGAGTGCGGCTATGATAGAGCCAAAATGTAAGGGGCCGCTGGGAGTCGGCGCAAACCTTCCAACATATGGATCCTCGACCGTCATTTAACTTTTGAGTATCGTTATCAAAATTGGACTATTTAGCCTATGCCTTAGTCTGAAGAACTCAAATGCGCAGTCGCGAATTAACTTGCCAGGTTGAAGCGCGTTCCTGCTTGCCTGTTTCGCTCTTGTTGTGGCATATTTGCAGGCATCCACATTAATTAAGATTAAGGCTTGGTCTTAATGATAAATAATTGATTTTGATTGGATTGATGTAGTAAAAAACTCGTAGATTCTACCCTAGTTGTTTTTCTTTGATTTCATCCAGAGTTTTGCAATCAATACATAGTGTTGCCGTAGGGCGGGCTTCCAGTCGTTTAATTCCAATATCAACACCACATATTTCACAAAATCCAAAATCACCTGTTTCAAGTCGTAGCACTGCTTCGTCTATTTTACGTATCAGTTTTCTTTCTCTGTCACGTGTGCGTAATTCAAGCGCAAACTCTTCTTCCTGGGTCGCACGATCATTGGGATCTGGGAAATTTGCAGCTTCATCCTGCATATGATGAACGGTGCGGTCTACTTCTTCCATCAATAACTTCTTCCAGTCGAGAAGTATGTGACGAAAATGCTCAGTTTGATCTGCATTCATAAATTCCTCACCTTGGCTAGGGTGGTAGGGTTTGAATGTTTGCAGTTCAGGAGTAGAACGTCTAAAAGTCTTGCTTTTAAGAGACAGAAGGTTTTCTTTTCCTTTAGAAGTGACGAGTGGCTTTTTCTCTACCACTTTTACTTTTGGTGGTCTTCCAGGGCGCCCCGGTCGTCTTTTGACAACTTCTGGTGTCGAAGATTTGCTTTCCAGTGTTTTCTTTTTAGCGACCTTCTTTTTGGCTACTTTCTTGTTGACCTTTTTTTTAGCGACCTTCTTTTTGGCTACTTTCTTGTTGACCTTTTTTTTAGCGACCTTCTTTTTGGCTACTTTCTTATTGACCTTTTTTTTAGCGACCTTCTTTTTGGCTACTTTCTTGTTGACCTTTTTCTTGGCGACCTTCTTTTTGGCTACTTTCTTGTTGACCTTTTTCTTGGCGACCTTCTTTTTGGCTACTTTCTTTTTGACGATATTCTTTTTCACTACTTTCTTTTTAGCCTTTTTCTTAACAGGTTGTTTTTTTGCTGGACGAGATCTACTAGCTATCTTCTTTTTAGTAGATTTCTTTTTAGCCTTTTTCTTGGCGATAGTCTTTTTCGCTGCTATTTTTTTCTTTTTTGCAGCCTTCTTTTTGGCTTTTTTATTTGTCGCCATATCCTGACCCCATGCCATACTTTTGTAGGCGGATATATATACCAAGAAGATGAGGTATAAGCAATCTTGACATATTTAAATTTCTGACTGCGCTTTTTCCATATATATTTTGGTTGCACTGGTGATGGCAACTGGCATTGCAAGAAAATTGACTATTGGGACTGCAGTAAACAAGGTAACTCCCATGCCAAAACCCAGAGAAAAGTTTCTATTATCCTTTACCCATTCCCTGACTTCATGAAACTCTTTTTCATGATTTCCCAGCGGATATTCCATATATTCAATTGCCATTATCCATGCGGCAAATATCAGCCATATGAACGGCGCAGCCAGTTGAAATACCGGAATAATAAATAGAATCAGCAATGGGATAGCACGGCATGAAATATATAATAATTTCCGTATTTCATTGAATATGGCACCTAGAATTAAGCCCATCGTAATTTTTGTTGAGACTTCAGCACGATGCTGGTTATTTTTTTCCAGTTTCAGGTGATTTTCAGTCGCTTCGGACAATAAACCATTAAATGGAGATGCAATGAGATTAGCAATGATAGAAAAGCAGAAGAACACCACAATTAAATTAATAATGACAAAAACTGGCCACAACAACCAACTAATCCATGATAACCACTGCCATTGAGATTCAATCCAGTCGATTAATTCCTTAAACTCATTAAATCCCAGGAAAATTATCAGTGTAAACAGAATGCTGTTGATAACTAAGGGACCCAATATAAACTTCCTTATTCCCCTTTTATTGATTAGTTTAAAGCCGGAGAAGGCATAACAGAAACCACTGATAAAATCTTTCAATTTCAGGAGCCTTATCAGGGAAGCTTGACAATATCCTGAGGATTCCAAGATTCTTGACGATGTTCTACTACTATCGATGTATATATTCCTCCTCGAACATTGAAACGGGAAGTTAGTCTCATAAAACGAGGTTTACTCGCAGTCACTAAATCATCTAAAATAGTGTTGGTCACAGCTTCATGAAAAGCACCCTCATTACGATAAGACCAGACATACAGTTTCAAGGATTTTAACTCGATACATGCTTTATCTGGGACATAGTCGATTAGCAGAGTAGCGAAATCAGGTTGGCCTGTTTTTGGACACAGGCACGTAAATTCCGGTATTTCTATATGAATTGTATAGTCTTTATCGGGGTTTGGGTTAGAGAAGGTTTCCAGATCAGAAGTTGGTTTTGTGGCCATTTTTATCCTGTGATTAATATGATTACAAGAAGAAGTATCAGCATAGCTTAATCTATTTTACCGACGATATATATCACGGTAAAACTGAATTAAATTTAATTAATTATGTTTGGCATAACAAAAATATTCAAGCTGGAAATTCTTGCTTGTGCCAACCATTACGAATAGGTATTGTAACATTTCATGCGCTTACGCAAAATCAAGCTTTCAGGATTTAAATCTTTCGTAGATCCCACTACCTTGACTGTACCCGGAAATCTTATCGGTATAGTCGGGCCTAATGGCTGTGGGAAGTCTAATATTATCGACGCTGTTACCTGGGTAATGGGTGAGAGCTCTGCAAAACATTTAAGAGGTGAATCCCTAACCGATGTTATTTTCAATGGGTCTACCAGCAGGCAGCCAGTCAGTCAGGCCCTAGTTGAATTGATATTTGATAATTCCGAAGGAAAAGCCGGCGGTCAATACAGTTCTTATAATGAAATTTCGATAAAAAGACAAATGAATCGTGAAGGCATCTCGGTTTATTACCTGAACGGTACCCGCTGCAGGCGTAAGGATATTCATGGAATATTTCTTGGTACCGGGCTTGGTCCACGAGGATATTCGATAATTGAACAGGGAATGATCTCCCGTTTAATAGAAGCGAAACCTGAAGAATTAAGAGTATATGTTGAAGAAGCAGCTGGAATATCAAAATACCGAGAAAAGAGAAAAGAAACAGAGAACCGCATGTCACATACACGCGAGAATCTGAGCAGGTTGAATGATATACGTGAAGAGTTGAATAAACAGCTAAATCATTTGCAAAGACAGGCAAAGGCAGCCGAGAAGTTTCAGGTATTAAAAGAAGAAGAAAGAAAATTAAGATCAGAATTACTCGCAATCAATTATCGAGATTTAAATTCTGAGGTTGAAAAACGCCAGCAAAAGGTCAGAGAACAGAAAAATAGAGTTGAAGAACACATTGCTATAGTCAGGAAAATAGAGGGTGAAATTGAATCACATCGTTCTGGATTATCTGCTGCAAATGATACATTAAACCAGGTCCAATCTGACTACTATCAGGTAGGTGGAGATATTTCCCAACTTGAGCAAAAACTTGAATACTCAAATGAAAAAATTGCGGCATTATCTGATGACATTGAAAAAAATGAAGCCGCAATCAAAGAAACTAAAGATCAAATTTTGACAGATGAAAGGAAATATCAAGAACTCGTCAAAAAAATAGCCTCTCTTGAGCCTGAACTGGATGGATCCAGATCGCAAAGTACTCTCGCTTATGATTCTTTAAATCAGGCAGAAAAGTCCATGCAAATCTGGCAGGGTGAATGGGATGCGTTTAAAGAAGAAGATGCAGAGTTAAAGCAAAAAATTGAGGTATGTAATGCTCGTATAAATCATGTGAAGGACAGCCTTGAGGAAATAGACTCACGCAAACGTAGTCTTGCTCAAGAACTTGAAGAAGTAAAACTACGTCATGAAAGTAGCGAGCTTAGTAAATTAGGCGAAACATTAAATGCCAAGCAAATTGAAATGGAGCAGTCCAGGCAGAATCTTGATGCATCGATAAACAATCTTCGTACTTCCAATGAAAAAGTAATCCAGATCAAGGAGAAAATATCTGACACCAGAACTGCGCAACAAATATTAGAAGGCACTCTGGCTACCTTATTATCATTGCAGCATGGTAATGATGATGATGGAAAAGAAATAAATGACTGGTTATCGAGAGTTGGGATACAAGACCCTCAAAGGTTATATGAAGATATTGATGTAGATCCCAATTGGACGCATGCGGTAGAAACAGTCCTTGGGCAGTATCTGCAGTCAGTCGTTGTTAAAGATTTTGAAAATACAGTTCGTGAACTAGAATCAATTACCAACGGTCAGTTGAGCCTGGTTTCAAATGCCAAAGCTATGGCTGAAACGACTAATAATAATAGTCTTCCACGATTAATCGATAAAGTGCGGTCTAATGAAACAGCTATTGATCACATAATTGGCAATGTCTATATCGCAGAGAATATTTCTCAGGCATTAACACAGTACCCATCTTTAGAAACAAATGAATCAGTCATTACCCAAACTGGAATTTGGATAGGTAATGGCTGGGTGCGGGTGAATAGAAGAAATGAGGAAGAAAGTGTTCTGATAAGGGAACAGAAAATTCAGTCATTAAAATCTGAGAATGATTCATTATTAAACACCATATCAAATTTACAAAGCCAATTTGATGAAACTGCAATTGAATTGCAAGAAACTGAAAAAAAACATAATGCTGCAGAACAAAAACTGATAGCAATACAAGATGAATATAATCAATTACAAT
This sequence comes from uncultured Gammaproteobacteria bacterium, assembly GCA_943788815.1. Lineage (GTDB taxonomy): Bacteria > Pseudomonadota > Gammaproteobacteria > Eutrophobiales > Eutrophobiaceae > Eutrophobius. The sequence continues at coordinate 192,638 of CALSRS010000001.1, read as the reverse complement.
CGCAACATGCCGAGATTCGAGGAAAAAACCAGACGTCTGAATCACGTATAGAGCAAATTAATGATGATATGGAATTATCATTGCAGCGAGAAGAGTCCAGTCATAAAGATATTTCAAATTATCAATCGATGCTCGAAGATGCGAATAAACGCTTGTCTGATCTTGAAGCCAGGAAAGAATCCCTTACGTCTCAACGACAAAAACACCAGGGATTGCTGGACACAGCCAGAAATAGTTGGCAAAGCATGCATGAACAAAGTCATGAAATAGCCCTGCAATTAGAAGCATTAAGTTCTCAGAAAGCATCATTAGAGCAATCTATAAAAAGAACGGGCACTCAAATTGAAAACTTTGAAGGCCAAAATAAGGTTCTGCATGAAAATCTCAGTGCGACACGTCAGCCAATTGACGAGCTAAAGAAGAACCTTGATGCGAAACTGGAATTACGTATTGAAACAGAAAAGCGATTGGCGCAATCCAGAGAAAGTGTGCAACAGATTGAAATAAAAATCAGAGAATTAGATCAGTCAAGAGTACTGGCCGAACAAAATGTTGATAACCACAGGACCGATCTTGAGAAATTGAAACTGGATTCACAAGAGGTGAAAGTTAGATTGCAAACGGTTGTTGAACAGTTGCAAGAATCTAATCAGCAGGCAGAAAAAGTTCTGTCAAATCTGGATGAGAATGCTAACAAAGAAGAATGGCAGGAAAGCCTTAGTAAGGCAGAGCAAAAAATTCAGAGACTTGGGCCAATTAACCTCGCTGCAATTGAAGAATATAATCAACTGAGTGAACGTAAAGAATATCTTGATCGGCAAAATGAAGACCTGGAAAAAGCGTTAACAACACTCGAAAATGCAATTCATAAAATTGATAAGGAATCTCGCACAAGATTTAAAGAGACTTTTGACCAATTAAATACCAACCTCAAGGAGATGTTTCCAGTATTATTTGGAGGTGGGCATGCTTCTTTGGAAATGACGGGCAATGATCTTTTGGATACGGGTATCACTATAATGGCAAGACCTCCCGGAAAGAAAAACAGTAGCATTCATTTGCTATCTGGTGGAGAAAAGGCACTAACTGCAGTAGCGCTTGTATTTGCAATATTTAAATTGAATCCTGCACCATTTTGTATTCTTGATGAGGTTGATGCGCCACTGGATGATACTAATACTGGTCGATTTAGTGAATTAGTGGCTCAAATGTCAACTGATGTGCAATTTTTGGTTATAACGCATAATAAAATCACAATGGAAATTGCTCAGCAACTGCTAGGTGTCACTATGCATGAGCCGGGTGTGTCTAGGTTGGTCAGCGTTGATATAGATGAAGCCATAGAGATGGCAGCATCTGCCTGATACTCGCCAGAATATGGCTGCAATAGTAGTTACAATCATTTCCGTAAATCTCAAATTACTAATTATTAGTTTCTGAATCTATACAATGGATGCATTACGTATAATTCTAATTGTTCTCGGGGTTGTCGTAATTGTTGGCATATATTTTTGGGACAGAGTTCAAAAGGATGAGCTTCCAGATAGAAATACAAGTCCTGACGATGATATTGAGGACAGCCCCGGACTGATCATAACAACCAAGACTAAGTTTAATGAGGATGACCTGGTCTCTGAACTGGCTGATCTTAATCATTTCATGGGTGATAGAGATGTAGAAGCTAATCTTGAAGGTAATTTTAGTAATGAAATGAAAATTCATAATAATGTTGATGATAGCTCCGATGGTGAAGATGAAGTTGAAAGTGTTTTGTCAGCTAAAGATGTCCTTGAGTCTACAAATCAGACACATTTAATTGAAGGTGAAGAACGACAGGGCAAATTATCAGTAATCGAACATATTATTGTTTTGCATGTTGTAGCAAAACCAGACGAGAGTTTTTGTGGCCTGGACCTTCAAAGCGTAATTAGTGGTTTAGGTTTTGAATTCGGTGAGATGAATATATATCACTATCAGGATATTGACTTGTCAGGGAAAATGATAACGCTTTTTAGTCTCGCAAATATGTTTGAACCAGGCTATTTTGAAATAGACAATCTGGATGAATTTGCGACTAGCGGAATTACAATCTTTGCAACATTGAAAAATGACGGCACACAGACCCATGTGTTTGACACTATGTTGGAGATAACAAATCAAATTGCTGAGCAATTGGATGCCGTTATATGGGGGCCTGACAAAACGCCACTGGTGGTTGAGACTATAGAGAATTTCTACCAAAAGTTAAAAGAAGCTGAATAGCGTATCAATGAAGAAAGCAGATGCCCGTTCAAGGATAAATGAACTTAGGCTAGTCATTAGCCATCATAATCATCAATATCACGTGCAGGACAAGCCTGAAGTGCCTGATGCAGAGTATGACAGGTTATTTAGAGAATTATCTCAGCTTGAAAGTCAATTCCCCGATTTAATATCAGATGATTCTCCAACGCAACGAGTTGGCGCAAAGCCACTCAAGCAATTTGCTGAGATTGAACACCGCATACCTATGCTGTCGCTGGGGAATGTTTTTAATGAAGATGAAATGAAAGCATTCTATCAACGTGTGCTGGATCGCTTGAATATCCAGGAAATTAATTTTTCTGCCGAAGCTAAATTAGACGGTCTAGCAATTAGCCTGTTATATGAACAGGGAAAACTAATTCGAGCTGCTACACGTGGAGATGGTCAACAGGGAGAAGATGTCACATTAAATGCCAGAACAATTAAAAGCATTCCTTTGCGATTAATTGGAAATGATTATCCGTCAGTGATCGAAATACGTGGAGAAGTCATTATGGACAAACAGGACTTCATGGCGTTTAACGAAAAGCAAAAAATATCTGATTCAAAAATATTTGCTAATCCAAGAAATGCAGCGGCAGGAAGTCTTAGGCAACTTGATCCCACAGAAACAGCAAAACGCCCATTGTCTTTCATGTCCTATGGAATAGGGTACTACAGTGATGATGTTCAATTTGAATCTCATAGCGAAATCCTTGACAGAATACTCACATGGGGTTTGCCAGTCACAACAGAGCGAAGACGTGTAAGCACTGTTGATGAATGTATAGGCTTCTATCATGAAATATCAAAAAAACGGGCAGACCTTAAATATGAAATTGATGGCGTGGTATTTAAGGTTGATGCACTGAAATTTCAAAAAATAATGGGATTTATATCAAGGGCACCAAGATGGGCTATTGCATATAAATTTCCTCCAGAAGAAGAAATTACAAAAGTCGTCGATATTGAAATACAGGTTGGCAGAACCGGTGCCTTGACACCAGTTGCCAGGTTGATGCCTGTTTTTGTTGGTGGCGTAACGGTAACCAATGCAACTTTACATAATTATGATGAGGTGCAACGAAAAGACGTACGGGCAGGCGACACTGTCATTGTTCGTCGAGCAGGCGATGTTATCCCCGAAGTAGTTAGTGTAATAAAAAATAAACGACCTGCTCAAAGCAAGGCCTTTTGCATGCCTCAGAATTGTCCAGATTGTGGCTCAGCCGTTTTTCGCTCTGAAGATGAGGCAGTCTTTCGTTGTTCCGGAGGACTATTTTGTCCCAGTCAATGCATCCAATCAATAATTCACTTTGCATCACGTCGGGCAATGAACATAGAAGGTCTGGGAGATAAGCTTGTTGAACAGCTTTATCGCGAAGGTCTGGTGAAAAACGTTGCAGATCTGTTTGAACTGAATTTAGAGCAATTATCTTCTTTGGAAAGAATGGGGGACAAGTCAGCACAAAATTTAATTGATGCTCTGGAAAAGAGTAAACATACAAAGCTGGACAAGTTTCTATATGGCCTCGGAATTCGCGAAGTTGGGGAGTCTACTGCCAGGGCGCTGGCAGACTATTTTGGTACTCTTGAGTTGATAATGAATGCATCTAATGATGACTTATTGGCGGTATCCGATGTTGGTCCAGTCGTTGCTGAAAATATACTTGCCTTTTTTAAAGAATCGCATAACAGGGAAATAATTACCCGGCTGCAAACACATAACATTAGGTGGCCAGAGAATATTAAAACGGCAGATACCAGTTTGTCTGGAAAAACATTTGTATTGACTGGGACCCTATTGAATATGACTCGAGATGACGCACGAAACAAGTTGCTAGGACTTGGCGCTAAGGTGAGCAATAGCGTGTCTAAAAATACCGATTACGTTATTGTTGGTGATTCACCGGGGAGCAAGGCAGAGAAGGCGGAAAAGCTGGGTGTGGTCATTTTGGATGAAAAGGCATTTGAATCATTACTCTCAAGCATATAAGAAAATCATAGAAGCCACTGAGTAAATATACAACTATACTCAGCATAATCTTTGTTTTGTATCCCTTGAATTATTGGTGTTTAATTGTTTCTATAGGACTATTGTTAGGACATGATTAAGAAATTCAGGATGCCAGATGTACCACTCATTGGCTAATTACATAGATTTTTCCTACTGCACAGTAAAATTCACATGAGCAAGAGATGCCATAATGTCTGAGGTGTAACTCGTGAAAAAATACATAGGTGCCTACACAAGCTGGAGATAATTATTGATTGTCAGTTGCAGTGATTTTTATTTGTGAGTTATTGATTTCTAAAATGGTGCTCTTGCCGGAATCTATCACCGGTTGTACTGGATAATCTATCGTATAATGCAGGCCTCGGCTTTCTTTTCTTGATAAGGCACTGTCAATAATCAGCGACGCGACAACAGCGATATTACGTAACTCAATGAGGTCGTTAGTTACCTTGAAATTACTATAGTATTCTTGAATTTCAGCTTGCAACAGTCGTATACGGTTCTGGGCACGTTTTAGTCGTTTGGTTGAACGTACTATGCCAACATAGTCCCACATAAAACGTCTAATCTCGTCCCAGTTATGAGACACGACAACATCTTCATCTGAATTGGTGACCTGAGTTTCATCCCATTCGCTTAACTCTGGTGGCAATGGGGTTGAGTCTAGAGAAGATTTGATGTCTCGGTACGCAGAATGCGCAAATACCACACATTCCAACAGGGAGTTACTCGCCATGCGGTTGGCACCATGTAGACCTGAGCATGAAACCTCACCTATGGCATATAATCCGGGAAGGTCGGTTCGTCCGTGCTTATCTATCATCACGCCACCACAGGTATAATGAGCAGCAGGTACGACAGGGATCGGGTCTTTAGTAATATCAAAACCAAATTGCAGACATTTAGCATAAATGGTAGGAAAGTGTTCAATGATAAAATTGCAGTCACGATGACTGATGTCCAGATAGACGCAGTCTGCGCCCAATCTTTTCATTTCATGGTCTATTGCCCGAGCAACAATATCTCTAGGAGCTAGTTCTTCTCGTGAATCATAGCGTTTAAGAAAAGGCGTTCCGTCTGGACGTATAAGTTTTGCCCCTTCACCACGTAAGGCTTCAGAAATAAGGAAAGATTTTGCATCAGGATGATAAAGACAGGTGGGATGAAATTGAATGAATTCCATATTTGCAATTGCACATCCAGCTCGCCAGGCCATGGCGATACCATCTCCGGTGCAAATATCTGGATTACTTGTATATAGATAGACTTTCCCCGCTCCACCTGTCGCAAGCACCACGGTTTTTGCACGAAATACTTTTATATTTCCTGACTGTTGGTCCAGGACATAAACGCCATGGCAACGGTTATTTTCTAAACCCATTTTATGTTTGGTAATCAGATCAATTGCAGAGTGGTGTTCAAACAGATCGATATTGGCATGATTTCTTACCCGGCTTTCCAGGGTGCTTTCGATCGCCTGACCGGTGGAATCGGCAGAATGTAATATACGGCGATGGCTATGTCCGCCTTCTTGATGTAAATGATATTCATTCCCATCTGACGCTGATGAACGTGTAAATTTTACGCCTATGTCAATTAGCCATTGAATACTCTCCAAACCATTTTCAACAACAAATTTTACGATTTCGGGATCGCATAGCCCATTGCCTACTTTCAATGTATCCTGAACGTGAGATTCTATGCTGTCCTGATTATCAAGCACTGCGGATATCCCGCCTTGAGCGTAAAAGGTGGCGCCTTCACTGATGATGGCCTTGGAAATCACGGCAATATTATTGTCAGATGACTGAGCAAGTTGCAAAGCCAGGCTTAAACCAGACGCGCCACTTCCGATAATTAAAACATCATGTAGGTATTGGTTGCTCATATGATCTAATATAATATAACTAAATGATAATCTAAGCTCTTGAATTAAAAGATAATGAACTAAATAAATAGGGAATTTTTTAGATATATTACCGTCTATGACTAGGTCTAGGAATCAAAAATCCAGATTATTCCACATATATAATAATGATAAGTAAAAAAGCCATGAAATTACCCCATATTACAATAATAACAATTACATATTCAGGTTACTGTCGTGGGGAACCTTGAAGCCGATAAAGAACTGGTAAATAGGGTAAAAAACGGGGATAAGGCAGCTTTTGATTTACTCGTTATCAAGTATCAGTCCAGAATAATTAATTTGGCTATGCGGTTTGTAAGGAACCATGCAGATGCTATGGATGTCACACAGGAAGCCTTCATTAAGGCTTACCGGGCTATGCCTAATTTCCGGGGAGACAGTGCTTTTTATACCTGGCTATATAGAATAGCAGTTAACACGGCGAAAAATTTTCTTGCTGTCCAGGCAAACAAGCGTTTTCCAGGAGTCGAACAAGATTTGACTGAAATGGAACAAATTGACCAGGGGACTGCTCTAAAGGAATTAGAGAATCCCGAGAATATGTTATTGACCCAGGAGATTCAGGAAACAGTGGCCCGAGCCATTGAGAATTTACCTGAGGATTTAAAAGTTGCAATTACACTTCGGGAGTTGGAAGGATTAAGTTATGAAGAAATTGCGGTTGCTATGGATTGCCCCATAGGCACAGTGCGTTCGAGGATATTCAGGGCACGTGAAGCGATAGATAAACAGATAGACCCATTAATTAACGACTGAGATTTAAGTATGACAGAGCTAATCAAAGAACAAATTTCCGCCATTATGGATGGCGAGATGGAATCAAAATCATGTGGCACTTCGATTAAAAACGAGGAGTTTAAAAATACCTGGTTACGTTATCATCTGATATCAGATTGTTTTCATAATCGAATCCCTGAGCATCATGATTTAACCTTATCCCAAAAAATATCCGCATCCATCCAGTTAGAACCCACCATATTAGCGCCAACACCAAAAACATTTATAAACTACGCCAAACCTCTGGCTGGTATAGCAGTAGCGGCATCTGTTGCTGCAATGGCAATTTTTGGGTTTCAACAGATGCAATCGCCACAACAAATTCACACTAGTCAACCTGCACCCCTTGCACAAGTCCAATTACCGCAGGCACCAATAGAATATGGTGTGCCATTACAATTACCTGAACTTGGTGAGGCAAGACCTGTTCAGGTTCAGATGCAATCTGATTTGCGTATTAATCGTTATCTATTAAACCATAATGAATATAGAACCAGTATGGGAGTTGGTGGTGTCACCCCGCATGTTCACATGGTGACCACAGGATCGAATGAATAGTAATAATGTAACAAGCATACTATTGATGGCTATCATGCAGTTAGCTATGACTGGGGCTTATGCGCAGTCTAGTGATGAACTGGTAGACAAAATGGTCTATGCGACTAAAAATCTTGATTATGAAGGAACTTTCGTGTTTACCCGTGGGAAAAATATGGACGTCATGCGGATATTACATAAAAGGGATGAGAATGGAGAAAGAGAAAAGTTAATTGCATTAACCGGGCATGCCAGGGAAATAATCCGGAATAACGACACAGTTACCTGTATTTTTCCAGATACTCAGGAAGTCATGGTGGAACGTAGTCGAACTCAGGGTTTTACCAGCAGGATACCTGAGACTATAGATTTAATTGCAGCGTATTACGATTTTTCAACCATAGGTGAAGAGCGCGTGACCGGGCGAGATACATGGGTTGTAAACATCTCTCCGAAGGATGAATTTAGATACGGTTATAGACTATGGATAGACATGGAAAATTATCTCTTGCTCAAGTCAGAAATGCTGGATGGTGAGGATAGGTCCCTTGAAACAGTCATGTTTACAGAATTGCTTGTGAGAAATTCAATTGATGATGCGGAATTTCAACCATCAATTACCGGTAACGAGTATACCTGGCACCAATTTAACCAAGGCGCTATTTTAAGTGCGAATGAAAGTCAAGCTGAAGACAATTCATGGCGAACAACCTGGATGCCAGAAGGATTTAAACTCAATGTGTCTGGCGAAAGTGTTTCTTCGGATGTTGACCCCAAAATGGAACACATGATTTTTACGGACGGAATTTCTACTGTATCTATATTTATAGAGAAACTTAATAGTGTTAATCCTATCAATAATGGTTCTTTAAATATGGGTGGAGTAAATGTCTATTCCACTACCAGGGGTGGATTTCAGGTTACCGCGATTGGTGAAGTGCCACAGCCCACAGTAGTCAGAATGGCAGATTCTGTTGTGCCCAATAACTAATACAGTTGTATAAGGAAAAAATTATGAGTCAAGCAATAAATCTATATCGTTTAATTTCAGGATTTGTTTTATTTGTTTTATTCGCTTTATTGAATTCAGTTGTTGCCCAGCAATTACCGAATTTTTCTGCGCTGATAGAAGATAACTCTCCCGCAGTGGTCAATATTAGTACCACGTTGAAGGAGGAGAATAATCCTCAGAGACGTTTTAATGCTCCGGATATTCCTGAGAACAGCCCGTTATTTGAGTTTTTTGAAAAGTTTTTAGAACAAAATCCAGATAATACACAGCCATTTAATGAGCGTTCATCGCTGGGCTCAGGGTTTATCATTTCTGAAGATGGATACATTATTACTAACAATCATGTTGTTTCTGATGCTGATGAAATTATCGTCAGACTCAATGACAGGCGCGAATTTATAGCTAAAGTCATAGGCAAAGATCCACGTAGCGATATTGCAGTTATAAAAATCGATGGTGAAAATCTTCCCGTATTAAAATTGGGAGATTCATCTCGTTTAAAAGTTGGAGAATGGGTCCTGGCAATTGGTTCGCCATTTGGTTTTGATTATTCAGTCACCCAGGGGATAGTTAGTGCAATGGGGCGAAACTTGCCAAATGATAGTTATGTGCCATTTATCCAAACGGATGTTGCTATCAACCCAGGAAATTCTGGTGGACCCTTATTCAACCTTAAAGGTGAGGTCATAGGCGTTAATTCTCAGATTTATAGCCGAAATGGGGGATATATGGGCCTATCTTTTGCCGTTCCGATTAATGTTGTAACAAACGTTTATGATCAAATACGGGATAAAGGCACGGTATCGCGTGGATGGTTGGGCGTTATTATGCAAGATGTGACTCGCGAACTGGCTGAATCCTTTGGTATGGATGTCTCTCGAGGTGCTCTCGTGGCAAGGGTGCTACCAGATACACCAGCTGAACGCTCAGATATCGAAGTTGGGGACGTGATAGTAAAATTTAATAACCATGAAATTGGAAGTTATACTGATTTGCCACCTATTGTCGGAAGCACTCCGACAGGCTCGACCGTAGCTGTTGAGGTCATCCGAGCTGGTAAACCCAAAAAAATAATGGTGACGATTGACGAATTACCGGAAAATGTAACTGCTAATAATTCTTCTCCACCACAGATTGAAGATAAGAAAGTCGCTAACCCTCTCAATGTTGTGGTGTCTGAACTGAAGCAAGATCAACGAGAGCAATTGCAGATTGAAGACTATGGTGTACTTGTTGAATCGATTAGCGAAGGACCTGCCAGTAATGCAGGCATCCGTGAGGGCGACGTTATCTTGATGCTAAATAATGAGAAAATTGCTAATATCAATGTCTTCAACAATATAGTATCGGGATTGCCAAAAAATCGTTCGATTCCGATATTAATTCAGCGTCGTGGCAACCCAACTTTTCTTGCATTGAAACTGGATGATAAATGACGAGGGAATTATTTTTATATAGTAAGACTGATTGCCCCCTATGTGATTGCTTCAAAACAGAGCTGGATAATCATAATATCCAACATCACGTAATAATGATTGATAACGACCTGGAACTAAAACAACGCTACGGTGCCCGTGTTCCTGTTCTTGAAGCTGGAAGTACAGTGGTTTGTGAAACTCAATTTCAGCCAGAATTAATAAAAAAATTCATGAATATTTCAACTTGATTAAATTTGATAATCATATTTGATGGATTGTATATACCTCATGTAATGTGTTTCACTTGACGACAATTCAAATGCAATTCAAGAGTTAAAAGTAGTCAATCTGCAAGTCAAAAATAAGTATAATATCCCCTTACTATCAACTAGAATTCGCCCTCATCTGCCAAATCTGAGTAAAGTCAGTTTTGTTGGTAAATAGCTAAGCTTAATAAGTAATGGAATAACATGCAGTTAATCAGAAATTTTTCAATTATTGCCCATATCGATCATGGTAAATCAACGCTAGCTGACAGGTTGATACAGACTTGTGGTGGCCTGTCTGAGCGTGAGATGTCTAATCAGGTGCTAGATTCCATGGACTTGGAAAGAGAACGTGGAATAACGATCAAAGCGCAAAGTGTTTCGCTAAATTATCTATCTCGCGACGGTAAGACCTACAAGCTAAATTTTATTGATACCCCAGGTCATGTGGATTTTAGTTATGAAGTTTCCCGATCTTTGAGTGCCTGTGAAGGTGCATTGCTAGTAGTTGATGCTGCTCAGGGAGTAGAGGCCCAAAGTGTCGCAAATTGCTTTACAGCGATGGAAAATGATCTGGAAATTATACCTGTAATTAACAAAATAGATTTGCCATCCGCAGAACCAGATCGTGTAATAAATGAAATTGAAGAGATTATAGGTTTGGAGGCTGAAGACGCCTTGTTGGTTAGTGCTAAAACTGGACAGGGGATCGACGAACTACTGGAAGCCATTGTATTAAAAATACCGCCACCAGAAGGCAATCCAGATGGCTATGTTAAAGCGTTGATTATTGATTCTTGGTTTGACAATTATTTGGGCGTGGTTTCACTTGTAAGAGTGGTTGATGGAAAATTGACCGTTGGTGATAAAATTAAAATTATGTCTACCGGATTGAATCATCAACTTGATGAGCTTGGTGTTTTTACGCCAAAAAGGTCTCCTCGTAAATGTCTTGAAGCTGGAGATGTGGGATATGTTGTAGCAGGGATAAAGGATATACACGGTGCTCCAGTTGGGGACACAATTACATCAATTAAAAATCCGTCAACGGAACAATTGCCAGGATTCCAGAAAATCAAGCCCAGAGTATTTGCCGGATTATTTCCTGTGGACTCAAATGATTACGAAGAATTACGAGATGCGCTTGATAAATTAAGTCTCAATGATGCTGCCTTACATTCTGAACCAGAAACCTCACAGGCTTTAGGATTTGGTTTCCGATGTGGATTTTTAGGTATGTTGCACATGGAAATAATTCAGGAAAGGTTGGAGAGAGAATATAACTTAAACCTTCTTACAACTGCGCCAACTGTAATATACGAAGTGCTTATGACGTCGGGAGAGAAAATTCATATTGATAATCCTTCAAAACTACCAGGTGTAGATAAAGTTAGTGAGATTAGGGAGCCTATGATCGAGGCAGATATCCTGGTCCCGCAAGAGTTTCTAGGTAATGTAATTACTTTATGTATTGAAAAAAGAGGAGTGCAGAAAAAACTATTATACGTAGGAAACCAAATATCTTTAACATTTGAACTTCCCATGAGCGAGGTGGTATTAGATTTTTTTGACCGTTTAAAATCAGTCAGCAGAGGTTATGCTTCATTTGATTACCGCTTTATAAGCTATAATGCAGCTTCTCTGGTGAAGCTGGATATACTAATTAATGCAGAAAGAGTCGATGCCTTATCCTTAATAGTACATAAGGATCATGCAGATCGTAAGGGAAGGGATCTTGCCTCGAAAATGAAAGAATTTATTCCACGGCAAATGTATGAAGTTGCTATTCAAGCAGCAATAGGTGCAAAAATAGTTGCTCGTGAAAATGTAAAGGCATTGCGTAAAAATGTTACGGCAAAATGTTATGGTGGTGATATTAGTAGAAAACGAAAGTTACTTGAGAAGCAAAAAGAAGGAAAAAAAAGAATGAAGCAGTTTGGATCGGTTGAAATTCCTCAATCAGCCTTTATGGCGATATTACATATTGGGAAAGACCAATGACCTTCGATTTTTCTTTTTGGCTGGTAATGTTTACATTCATAAGTGGATCTGTCTGGCTACTAGATAGACTGTTTTTTAAAGAAAAGAGAATCCAGGATGGGAAGCAGGGATTATTAGATCATGAGAATGAACCTATTTGGGTCGAATATGCACGATCCTTTTTTCCGGTTTTTTTTATTGTATTGATATTACGGTCATTCCTGGTTGAACCATTCAGAATTCCGTCAGCCTCCATGATGCCAACTCTCTTAATCGGCGACTTTATTCTGGTGAATAAATATGATTATGGGATCAGATTGCCCGTGTTAAACACCAAGCTTGTAGAGAACAAATATCCCGATAGGGGCGATGTTGTTGTATTTAGATATCCCGAAGATCCTAGTATTCCGTTCATAAAAAGGGTTGTTGGAATCCCGGGAGACCATGTGGAATATATAAATAAAACTATACATATCAATGGGGTAGAGCAAAAACAGGTTGTAAATGGCGCCTATGAGGCATTTGGTTCAGGCATGATGGCCGATGATGACAGGTGGATTACGGAATTTCTGGATGAGCATTCTCATGATATTCTAGTAGATTCTGATGGAAGAGGAGCATTTAATTTTGAGACAGATGTTCCAGAGGGGATGTATTTCGTGCTTGGAGATAACCGGGATAACAGCCGTGACTCACGATATTGGGGCTTTGTGCCAGATCAAAACTTAGTAGGTAGGGCATTTTTTATCTGGATGAACTGGGACAGTAAAAATGGTGGCGTTAACTGGAGCCGAATTGGTACTATATTAAAATAATTAAAATGGGGATGTGAAAATGAAACAAGCTTTGAAAAAACAATCTGGACTGACTTTTTTAGGACTTGTGTTTATATTGGGTACTCTTGCGATGGTCGTACTTTTTGTACTTCGTTTGTTCCCACTTTATAACGAAAAACTTCAAATTGAATCTGCGCTGCAATCAGTTATATCTCAGCCAGAAGTGGCTACTATGAGTGTTGCAGACGTCAGAAGAGCATTTTTGAGGGCGCTGGCTGTAACAAACATAAATCGATTTACTGGTGCCAATCTTAAGGATCATCTAAATCTTATCAAAGCAACCAGGGGGCAGCCGCCGCAGCTGCATTTGCAATATCAAGCTACCAATAAATTATTTGCAGATATTCAATTGTTATTGGAATTTGATAAGCAACTGCCACTTGATGGGTCAGCTACCGGAAATTGAATCTCGGATGTGTTGTGCCGTTTAGTCTGATAGATTATTGTTTTAAAGACATTGATTTACTTGATACTGCATTAACTCACCGAAGTGTAGGTAAAAATAATTACGAACGCCTTGAGTTTCTGGGTGATTCGGTTCTTGGATTAGTTATCACAGATGCACTTTTCAATGCATATCCAGATGAATCAGAAGGCACGCTAACCAGACTTCGTTCCTATCTGGTTAAAAAAGAATCACTATCAAGACTTGCCAGAGAGTTAAATCTGGGTAAACAAATAAAGCTGGGCGCCGGTGAAATGAAAAGTGGTGGATGGCGTCGTGATTCAATTCTTGCCAATACTCTTGAAGCATTGATTGGTGCAGTCTATCTGGATTCAAATTTCTTGACCTGCAAAGATGTGGTGCTATCTATTTACGAGAATGAACTGAATAGTTTAGATGTGGAAAGGGTTGGCAAGGATCCAAAAACACTATTGCAGGAACTATTACAGTCTAAGAAAATGCCACTTCCAATTTATACTATTGTTGATGAGTTTGGTGAGGCACATAAGAAGACATTTACTGTGAGTTGCCAGGTAGACGGCTTGTCTCAGTCCATTGAAGCGAGCGGAAGAAGTAAGAGATTTGCAGAGCAATCAGCAGCCAGTAAAGTTTTAGAAATATTTGAAAACACAAATTAATGGCAGATATGGGTCAAGTCAATTCTGAGCACAAGTGTGGTTATGTAACAATTCTAGGGCGACCAAATGTTGGGAAGTCAACTTTGTTAAATCGGCTAATGGATCAGAAGCTCAGTATAATTTCACGTAAACCCCAGACAACCAGGGTTCATATGCTTGGCATTAAAAATCAGAAAGAATATCAGGCGATATATATAGATACTCCGGGCATACAACAAGAATACGATTCACCACTACACAAGCATATGAATGCTGAGGCTAAAAACAGCCTTGAGGGTGTCAATGTTATTTTGTTTATGATTGAGTCGCTGAAATGGACAAAGCCAGATGAGAGGATATTTAACCTTATATCCAAATATAAGCAAAAAAAAATACTGCTCATCAATAAAATTGACAGAAATAAAACTAAATCAGATTTGCTCCCATTTTTAAAATCATTATCAGAACGTGTTGATGGTATGGATATTTTACCTGTTTCAGCTAAAAACGGGACAAATATTGATACTTTGGAAGAACTAGTGTCTGCTGCCTTGCCTGTTAGTCCTCCACTTTTCGAAGAAGAATATGTAACTAACAGGAATAAAAAGTTTTTCGCATCTGAATATATTCGTGAAAAATTAATCAATCGATTAAGTGATGAAATTCCTTATAGATTGGCAGTTACAATCGATGAATTCGAGGAAGAAACTGACATTATTAAGATCAAAGCAACAATTTGGGTTGAAGGAGATGGGCAAAAAAATATCGTCATTGGGAAAAATGGAAGCATATTGAAAACTGCAGGTGAAGCTGCGCGTAAAGATATGGAAATCCTATATGAGAAAAAGGTTTATCTAAATACCTGGGTTAAGGTGAAGAAAAACTGGACGCAAATAGATAGTTCATTAGAATTATTTGGCCTGGTTAATAATGACGTTTAGCTAACATGAGGGTAGATTTGCATCCATGTTATGTGCTTCATACCAGGCCATACAGGGAAACCAGCCTGCTCGTAGACATACTTTCTTCTGATTATGGTCGCTTGTGCTTAGTAGCGAAAGGGGTGAAAAGGGCAAAAAATAACAAGGCAAACTTATTACAAATTTCAAAAAGAATATCTTTAGCATGGAGCCAAAGAGGTACTTTGGGTAACTTGATTGAAGTAGAAGACTTGGGTGATAGGGTTAATCTTATTGGTAGTAAAATAATATCATGCTTTTATATGAATGAATTGTTAATGCGAATGCTTCATACCAATGAACCTCATCCTGAAATTTTTGATATATACCAGCAAACATTGACAAACTTGACTCAGAATCAAGATGAGCAGAAAACTTTAAGGATCTTTGAAAAAAAAATACTTCAGGTATTAGGTTATGGCCTGATTCTGGATCATGATGCTAATACTGGTGAGCAAATTGATGCTAATAATAAATATTATTATGTGGCCGAATTCGGACCATGCATGAGCAAGAATAATGGCTTGCAAAGTATTCAGATCTCAGGGAAAGCTCTTAAAGCCCTGGATGATGAAAATATTTGGGATAATGATATTGCCAAAGAAGCAAAACGTTTGCTCAGAATGCTTCTGAAAATACATGTTGGAGATAAACCATTTGGCAGTCGGGAACTTTACCGTGCATATTTGCAAAACATCACCGCTGTCTAATTTTATTTTATTTCCAGGAAATGAGTGAATGAAACAAATATTACTAGGTGTGAACATCGATCATGTTGCCACCCTCCGTCAGCTTAGAGGCACTTCTTACCCTGATCTAATTAGTGCTGCAAAACAAGTCATTCAAGGAGGTGCGGATTCAATCACCGTTCACTTAAGAGAAGATCGTAGACATATTCAGGATAAAGATGTCTACGATCTTAAAGCCAGTATTGATGTGCCATTGAATCTTGAGATGGCAATGACTGATGAAATGTTATCGATAGCGACGGATCTAAAGCCAAAGTTTTGTTGTATTGTTCCAGAAAAACGTCAAGAACTGACGACAGAGGGAGGCCTTGATGTCCTTGCTAATGTCGATAGAGTGACAACATTCTGCCAAAAACTTGCGTCAGCAGGGATTCAAACATCACTTTTCATTGACCCGGAAGTTGGTCAGATAGAAGCTGCGGTAGCCTGCGGTGTCCCTGTCATAGAGTTGCATACTGGTCGATATTCTCAAGCAACTAATGATAAGGAGTTTCAGTACGAATTGAATGTAATTATGGAGTCTGCAGAATTAGCCCAATCCCTGGGAATTCAGGTAAATGCGGGGCATGGTTTAACATATGATAATGTTGTCTCGATTGCGAGTATAGAGCATATCGTTGAATTAAATATTGGACATTCTATTATTGCTCAATCCATATTCACTGGTCTTTTAAATACAGTCTCAGAATTAAAATCTTTGATGGTGCAGGCGAGAAAATAATATTTTTATTATAAAGGAAGAAGCATTAAATCATGGAAGCGTATAAAAAAAGACGAACCTTTGCGATCATTTCACATCCCGATGCCGGCAAGACAACTGTGACAGAACAGCTGTTGTTAAATGGCGGGGCCATACAGATGGCTGGCACAGTTAAATCCCGAAAAGCGAGCAGACATGCTACTTCAGACTGGATGGAAATGGAAAAGCAACGCGGCATATCTATAACCAGCTCTGTGATGCAATTTGATTATGCAGACTGTACCATCAATCTCCTGGATACACCCGGTCATGCTGATTTTTCTGAAGATACTTATCGCACATTAACAGCCGTAGATTCCGTGCTTATGGTAATCGACGTGTCAAAAGGTGTTGAGGAAAGGACTATAAAGTTGATGGAAGTATGCAGGATGCGCAATACGCCTATTATTACATTTATTAATAAACTGGACAGGGAAGGCAAGCCTCCCATTGATTTGCTGGACGAGATTGAACAGGAACTGGGTATTAGTTGTTCTCCAATCACATGGCCGATAGGCATGGGGAGTTCATTGCGAGGTATCTATAATCTCTATGAAAATTATGTTCGCATGTATTCAAAGCTAGATCCCGCAAAGCATTTATCAATTTTAGATGGATTAAATTATCCGGAAATATTTGAGAATTCACAAACAAAGCAGCAATTTGAAGAAGAACTAGAGTTGGTGAAAGGCGTATGTCCCAAGTTTGATTTAAATAAATACCTTAATGCTGAACAATCGCCGGTTTTTTTTGGTAGTGCGCTGAATAATTTTGGTACTGAAGAATTCCTGAGGTATCTGGCAAAATATTCTCCTCCTCCATTATCACGAGAGTCTCGTGAACGTAAAGTCACTCCAGATGAAAGTGAATTTACTGGATTCGTATTTAAAATACAGGCAAATATGGATCCGGCGCATAGAGACAGAATTGCCTTTGTGAGAATTTGTTCCGGTAAATTCAAGGAAGGTATGAAGCTTCGTCATGTTAGACAAAAAAGGGATGTTACTGTTGCAAAGGCGCTGATATTTATGGCTGGTGACAGGGGGCATGCTGCAACAGCTGTTGCCGGTGATATTATTGGATTACATAATCATGGCACTATTCAGGTGGGGGATTCTTTTACACAGGGAGAAGAACTTAATTTCACTGGAATTCCCTATTTTGCTCCGGAGCTATTTAGAAGAGTCCGGTTGAAAGATCCATTAAAGTCAAAGGCATTAGTAAAAGGATTAATTGAATTAGGAGAAGAGGGGGCAACACAGGTCTTCAGACCGCTGGACTCTAATGATTTAATAGTAGGAGCAATTGGAGTCTTGCAATTTGATGTTGTCGCCTGGAGATTGAAGGAAGAATACAGTGTGGATTGTAGTTATGAAAGCATCAGGACAGTCAGTGCAAGATGGATTAAGTGCGATGATGTAGTAATGCTTAAAGAGTTTAAGAAGAAAGTATCAGAAAATCTTGCAGAAGACGGTGCTGGATTATTAACTTATCTTGCACCGTCTATGGTCAATTTGAATCTGACAATTGAGCGTTGGCCAGGTATAAAATTTCTAAATACGAGAGAGAATTAAATTGTTGTGTCGTTTTTTGGTTTCCCTTCAGTTGAAGACGCGCTTGTATCTGTTGCATTAGAATTTCTGGCTTCAGTTGGTGCATTTTTATGTTCAGGTGTTTGCGTAGAGGCTGCTGGTTTCTCATTCACATTATTTATGCTACCTGTTGATTCATTCGTCATACTTTTATTTGTTTCAGTATGCTGCGCAGGATTGTTGTTAGTACTATGAGTTTCAGTTCTATTTTCTCGTGGTTTTTGTCGCGACTGATTTTCGTTCGAGTTATTAATATTGCCTGAAGTCTCGTTTTTCACGTTTTCCTTAGATTCAGTACGCTGCGCAGGATTATTGTTAGTGTTCTGAATTGCGTTTCTATTTTCTTGTGGTTTTTGTTGCGACTGATTTTCGTTCAAGTTATTAATATTTCCTGAAATCTCGTTTTTTACGTTTTCCTTATTTTCAGTACGCTGTACAGGATTCTTGTTAGTGTTTTGAGTTTCGCTTCTGTTTTCTTGTGATTTTTGTGGCGACTGATTTTCGTTAGCGTTATTCAGATTGCCTGCAGCCTCATTAGTCACGCTATCCTTGGTTTCAGATCGTTGCGCAGAATTATTATCCTGGCGCTGTCTTTGTCGTCGGTTATCATTTCTGTTGTTATTTGGGGGTGTGCTCTTGTCCTGAGATTCTTCAGGACGGTTATTGTTTTTGTCCGGATTATTTTGATTTCGTTGTGAACGATTGCCTTGATCCTTCGATGTGTTTCTGGGTTTGTTTCCGCTGGCTCGTTGTTGGCCCTGCTGGCGATTTTTTTGCCCGCCACCCGGTTTTCGTGGTCCTCGTCGAGAGCGATTTGGATTATTATCATTTTTTTGGTTACGGTCATTGCTGCCGGATGAACGCCTGCGATTATTAGAATTAGCTTGAGATTGGTGTTTTTGATTATTATCTCTTTGGTTTTGTTGAGTTTCTTTGCCAGTGTCAGAACTACTAAATAAGCCAGAGAAAAATTTGCCTATGGAGGCAAACAAGCCTGTATTTTGTTTGTTGGGTACGGGAGTATTATGCTGTATCTGCTTTATGGCTGGCTCTTCTCGTCTTGGGGTCCTGTCAGTAATGATTTCAGCAGCATCCTCTACTTTATCTTCGTCTTTAAGTAGATAGCTGGCTTTTTTATTCACGTTATATTCTGTATCGGACAGACGAATTCTTTGGACCTGGTAATGAGGTGTCTCCAAATCAGGGTTGGGAATGATGACTACCTGCACATCAACTCGTTCTTCAATTTCAGATATCACTTGTCGTTTTTCATTTAGTAGAAATGTTGCTGTCTCAACAGGCAATTTTGCGACGACTTTTCCCGTCATTTCCTTAATAGCTTCTTCTTCAATAATTCGTAAAACTGACAATGCAATCGATTCGACACTACGTATGGAACCTTGTCCACTGCACCTGGGACAGGGCAGGTGACTGGATTCACCCAATGATGGTCTGAGGCGTTGCCTAGACATCTCTAGAAGGCCAAACCGTGAAATTCTGCCGATTTGTACTCTGGCACGATCAATCTTTAGAGCTTCTTTTAATCTGGATTCAACCTCTCTTTGGTGTCTGTTATTCATCATGTCGATAAAATCAATGACAATTAAGCCGCCAAGATCACGAAGTCGCAATTGCCTGGCTATCTCATCAGCAGACTCCAGATTGGTATTGAACGCGGTTTCCTCTATATCTTCTCCGGAGGTGGCGCGGGCTGAATTAATGTCGATAGAGATCAATGCTTCAGTATGGTCGATACTTAATGAGCCTCCTGATATTAAATTAACTTCACGTGAGAACGCGCCTTCAATTTGCCCTTCTATCTGATAGCGATTAAATAAGGGGTCAACTTCTTTATAGAGTTTCAGCTTATTAATATTGTGCGGCATGACCTGTTGCATGAAGGTCTCAGCGCGTTTATATACTTCAGGATCATCAATCCAGATTTCAGCAATATCATTTCGGAGATAATCACGAATTGCACGTATGACTACATCGCTTTCTTGATAAATTAAAAATGGTGCGCCGCGCTCTCCAGATGATTTTGTGATTGCTTCCCAAAGGCTAAGTAGATAATCCAGATCCCATTGTATTTCTTCTGAGCTTTTTCCTACGCCAGCTGTACGTAGTATAAATCCCATACCTTCAGGGACTTCCAGAGAACTTAAGGCTTCTCTTGCTTCTGCCCTGTCACTGCCCTCTATTTGCCTGGATACACCACCCGCCCTTGGATTATTAGGCATCAGTACAAGATATCTACCAGCAAGGCTAACAAAGGTTGTTAAAGCTGCACCTTTATTCCCGCGCTCCTCTTTTTCAACCTGGATTATAAATTCCTGGCCAACTTCGATTACATCCTTAATATTTACTCGGGCATTCCCGTTACTGGAATCTTTATCAAACAGGCTATGTGCTATTTCTTTAAAAGGTAGGAAACCATGTCGCTCAGCGCCATAGTCTACAAACGTAGCCTCAAGGCTTTGCTCGATCCTAACTATGCGACATTTGTATATATTAGATTTTTTTTGTTCTCGATTGGTTGATTCAATATCGAGGTCGTATAGACGTTGCCCATCTACCAGGGCTACTCGCAACTCTTCTGGTTGAGTTGCATTGATTAACATTCTCTTCATTTTTTATATCCTTGTAGCGCAGTAACATAATCCCATGAGAAACAAATGTTTCCGGGTGAATGGCGTATTTCGCCATTTTTAAAGTTACGCAAGCAAATTCTGTAATTAGGTTTATTAAAAACATTAATTTCACTAAATACTCGTTATTTTAAGTTTACTGTCACGAAATAAATCAAATATCATCATTCCGTGTATTTAAATCTTTCGATTTTAATGTGTGCAAACATACCCTGTAGCAGTCCTTATTTGTCAAAACGACTGACTTTATCGGGATTTCTTCTCTTTAATGCCAGTTTGCAAGCATTATCAAATTAAATCAGCTTTAATTCAGTGGTGTTAATATAACAATCTTGGATAAGTCCAGCAATGGGAAGAAGTGTTGTGAATGAAGTAAAGCAAAATTCAGTTAAATACATCGAGATAAGTTCAGATCACCAGGGTAGGCGATTGGATAATTATTTGTTCAGTGTGTTAAAGAAAATACCCAAAACACGAGTTTACAAAATGATTAGAAAAGGAGAGGTCAGAATTGATGGTAGACGCGTAAAGCAGGATTATCGTCTACAAGCAGGAGAAAATTTGAGGGTGCCTCCTGTATATACGTACCAATCTGAGATGAATATAGAACCTGACTCCAAAGTGGTGGAAATGATTAAGAATAATATTCTATACAAAGACAGGAATTTGGTGATATTGAACAAGCCGTCCGGGATGGTTGTACACGGTGGTACAAGACAATCTTACGGTGTAATAGAAGCTGTCAGGAAAATTTTTAAGGATGAAGCTAGTTCTATTCAGCTTGTGCATAGGTTAGATAAGGAAACGTCAGGTGTATTGATGTTAGCTAGAAATATGCAGTATCTGACATTTTTACATGACCAATTTAAGGCAAAAAGTATTCGCAAGGTTTATAAAGCGCTACTGTGTGGTCATCTTGAGAAAGACTGGATAAAAGTTGATTTACCATTATTGAAAAATTCTCTGAAATCTGGAGAAAGACTGGTAAAGGTTAGTGATGATGGTAAGGATGCAGAAACAATATTTAAGCTAGAAAGACATGTTGGAGAGATGTCATTCGTTGAGATAGAACTGACAACAGGAAGAACACACCAGATTCGTGTGCATGCTAATGCTTTGGGTTTTCCTGTTGCGGGAGATCAAAAATACGGTGATAAGGATCAAAATAAAAAAATGAGTAAAACTGGATTAAACAGGTTATTTTTGCATGCATATGAAATAAGTGTCCCCGGCAGTGAGGAATATGAGCCGGTGAGTGTATCCGCGCCACTGCCTGATGATTTGAGTGAATATTTGAATTCAATAGTCACTGTACCAAAATAAACTTTTATAATTCATTTAAATCCAGGGTAGCAACATGGACATATCAGACATTATGAAATTATCTATTGGAGAAGGTAAATGACAGATACAAACACAAGTCATGATCAAACAACAGAACAGGATTTTAATAAACATCTGGCCAATCAGGTCGCTAATGAATTTTTAAAAGAACAAAGACGAAACAGGCGTTGGGGAATATTTTTTAAATGTCTGTTTGCACTATATCTACTGGGATTTTTTGGTATTTATCTTTCTGAGACTTTGGACATCCCTGGAAGAGGACTTTCCGGTGATAGCCATACTGCTCTAATTGAGGTTGAAGGGGCAATAGGGGCTGGTGAGCGTGCTAGTGCAGACAACATCGTTTCAGGCTTACGTGCGGCATATAAAGACGATAAAACCGCCGGTATTATTTTAAGGATAAATAGCCCCGGTGGAAGCCCAGTTCAGTCAGGTTATATAAACGATGAGATAGTCAGGCTGAAGCAAAAACATCCTGATATTCCTGTATACGCAGTTATCAGCGATATTTGTGCCTCAGGCGGTTATTACATCGCTAGCGCTGCAGATGAAATATATGCGGACAAAGCAAGTCTGGTGGGATCAATTGGTGTCATCATGGCAGGATTTGGGTTTGTAGATACAATTGAAAAACTCGGCGTCGAGCGCAGAGTTCGCCATGCAGGAGAAAATAAGGCATTTATGGATCCATTTGCACCATTAAAAGAGAATGAAATTGCCCATGTGGATACCATGCTGGATGAAATTTATGAGCAATTTAAAGCTGTGGTCAAAAAAGGCCGGGGAGAACGCCTGGATTCAAATGATGATACTGTTTTTAGTGGTTTATTATGGACTGGGGAAAGAGCAATGGAATTGGGTTTGGTAGATGACCTGGGTAGTTCCAGTTACGTCGCCCGGGAAATTATTGGCGCAGAGGATATTGTCAATTATAGCTACAAACCCAATTATCTGGATCGCTTTGCAGAACGTTTAGGAACTTCTATAAGTAATAAATTATTGTCATATATAAATATAGATATAAATTAATAAGTTATTGTTGATATCTAATCTTAATTCAAGGTATCTGGAGCCCAAATTCGCGCAATATTTCAGACAGCTTCATCAGGGGCAGGCCGATTAATGCCGTAGGATCCGGTCCAGACATTTCCTTGATGAGGGAGATCCCTAACTTTTCGGACTTGAAGCTACCCGCACAATGGTAGGGCAATTCCTTTTGCAAATAACGCTCAATTTCTTCATCGGTGTATTCTCGAAATTGCACATAATTATCCACACGGCTTGTTTTATACTGTTTGGATTGGGCATCCAGGACATACAAACTTGTATAAAATATGACAGTCTTGCCCCGCATATTCTCTAGTTGCTTGACTGCGGCATCATGTTCCATGGGTTTTCCGAGGATAACAGGACCCAGACATGCGACCTGATCTGAGGCAATTATGATGGAATCCTCGACATTTTCAGCAATTTTTTCTGCTTTTTGCTCTGCCAGTCTAAGCACTAAGTCTTCAGGGAGCTCACCTTGATGTGGCGTTTCATCAATATTGGGGGAAATGACAGTAAACTCCAGATCCAGGCGCTGGAGTAATTCACGTCGAAATGGCGATGAAGATGCTAATATGATTTTAATGTCGGTATTCACGGTTCGTCATGATCGCAGTCTGTAACTTACTGTCAAGTCTAGGTTTTCAGCATTTTCAGTCTTTGACAGCATAGCCTTGAGTAGCTAAACTTCCCCGCCTGATGTCATCGGACCTTCCTATAAGCATAGACCCGGTTAAATTTGCAGTTTCGGGTGAATCAATTTCCGGGGCAATCATGTTAAAAGACATGCAACGGCTTGTTGATTTGGTGAATACTGACAACGGCAGTATTAACTATGAGCTGACTTTTTCCATGAATGAAAAAAGGATTGTTACCGTAATCGGAAATATAAAATCTGAACTAACAGTAACATGTCAGAGATGCCTGGATGATATGAAAATATCCGTTAAAAACATAGTTAGTATAGGTATTATAAATAAAGAAGAAGAATTAGAAGATTTAAATGAGGATCTGGATCCGTACCAGGCCGAAAAAGGAAAAATATCACTATTAAAATTAATTGAAGATGAAATCTTGCTGGGTTTGCCTTTAGTACCATTACATGAAGTAGCAGACTGTCCGGCAACGGAATCATTACAGGAGTATGCAGCCACTAAGGAAAATCCATTTGCTGTATTAAAATCTCTTAAACAACAAAAATCTTAAACTGGGAGTCGATACAATGGCAGTTCAAAAAAGTAAAAAATCAGTTTCTCGCCGTGGAATGCGCCGATCACATGACAGCCTTACTACATCAGCATTATCCATAGAACCAACAACAGGTGAACTTCATCTTCGTCATAATGTGAGTCCTGACGGTTATTACCGTGGACGAAAACTCATTGATAAACAGGAAGAAGTTACAGAAGAATAACTTCCTTTTGTCTAAGGGATTATCATAACTGATATCCATTTCTCTTATAAACTGACTAAGTTCAACAGACTCCTGTGACTGATCGAATTGCAATTGATGCAATGGGTGGCGATTTTGGGCCATCAGAAATTGTGCCTGCAACCTCAAATTTCATTAAGAAAAACCCTGAGCTATTCGTTACTCTGGTAGGGAGAGAAAATGAGCTCCTTAAAG
The DNA here is from genome assembly GCA_943788815.1 of uncultured Gammaproteobacteria bacterium. GTDB lineage: Bacteria > Pseudomonadota > Gammaproteobacteria > Eutrophobiales > Eutrophobiaceae > Eutrophobius. The sequence goes on along the minus strand of CALSRS010000001.1, from coordinate 167,815 downwards.
AAATTGAAAGTAGCGGTTTGACTGGGCATCCTCAGATCAATACCTTATTTACAGATGAGGTTGTTGAGATGGATGAGTTGCCATCAATGGCGCTGAGATACAAAAAGCGCTCTTCAATGCGTCTTGCGATAGAACTAGTCAAAGAAAATAAAGCTGATGCCTGTGTTAGTGCTGGAAATACCGGAGCATTGATGGCCATCTCACGCTATGTCTTGAAAATGCTTCCAGGTATAGATAGGCCGGCAATTTGCTCTGCAATGCCTTGTCCCAGAGGTCAGACGCATTTTTTAGATCTAGGGGCAAATATTAATTCCAGTTCAGAACAGTTATTTCAATTCGCACTGATGGGCTCTGAACTGACCAGTGCGTTGGATAATATTGAAAATCCCACAGTTGGATTACTAAACGTGGGCTCTGAAGACATTAAAGGTGATGATCGTATCAAGCAAGCTGCCTTATTATTATCAAACAGCTATTTAAATTACATTGGTTTTGTTGAAGGGACTGATATTTTCACTGGTAATGTTGATGTAATTGTTGCCGATGGATTCAATGGTAATATCGCACTTAAAGCAGGTGAGGGTGTGGCAGAAATGGTTAATTACCACGTTAAAAATGAATTTTCCCGTAATTGGTATACTAAACTTTCAGCTATTGCAGTAATGCCGATTCTGAATCAAATCAGAAAGAAAATTGACCCTAGAAGATATAATGGCGCCAGTTTGCTCGGATTACGTGGAATTGTTGTGAAAAGTCATGGCAGTGCAGACAGTTTATCTTTTTCATCCGCGTTGAATGTGGCAAAAATGGAAGTAAGCAAAAATATCCCTCAACGAATAAGTAGCCGATTGGAAGAAATTTCTAACGGTAACTTGGTTTAATAGTTGAATTATTAATATGATCTACGCAGGCATAGCAGGCACTGGTTCTTATTTACCCGAGAGGGTAATGTTAAACGCTGAATTGGAGGAAATGGTAGAGACCTCCGATGATTGGATTCAGTCACGTACGGGTATTAAACAACGCCATATAGCACGAGATGATGAATCTACCTGTGACATGGGCCTTGTCGCTGCTGCTAATGCCATTGCATCAGCAGGAGTTGATAAAAACGATATCGATTTAATAATTTTTGCAACTTCAACTCCCGATCAGACTTTTCCCAGTACAGCATGTCTATTGCAACGTGAACTGGGTATTTCAAATAATTGCATGGCATTCGACGTTCAGGCTGTTTGTGCCGGTTTTGTCTATGCATTAAATATTGCAAATAATTTTGTTAAAACCGGTGCTGCTAAATGTATATTGGTTGTTGGTGCAGATTGTCTATCAAAAATTGTAGATTGGACTGATCGTTCCACCTGTATCTTATTTGGAGACGGTGCCGGAGCTGTTGTTGTCACAGCTCAAGATCAACCTGGAATTTATAATTCAGTACTACATGCAAATGGCAATTATGCAAACTTACTACAAGTACCATCGGGTGTGTCCAGACCAGGAAATAAACCTTATATAGAAATGACTGGAAGCGAGGTATTTAAATTTGCTGTCAACTCCATGGAAAGCATTGTAGATGAAGTCTTAACAGACACTGGATTAGAGCAGGCAGATATAGACTGGTTAGTTCCCCATCAGGCAAATAAACGTATATTATCAGCCACTGCGAAAAAGCTATCATTACCTGTAGAAAAAGTTGTTATTACTGTTCAGGATCATGGCAATACTTCTGCTGCTTCGATTCCATTGGCGCTGGATGTGGCAGTTAATGATGGACGAATACAACGAGGGCACTTGCTAATGATGGAAGCTATTGGTGGTGGGTTTGCCTGGGGCGCGGTACTGCTCAGGTATTAATTGATTAAATGGAATTTATTTTAGGTATTTGTTAAGTGACTATTGCATTTGTATTTCCAGGGCAAGGATCTCAGAGCATAGGTATGCTCAGTGATATTGCAGAACATGAACCTGTAGTGACAGAAACTTTTGCCGAGGCATCTGCTGTCCTTGGTTATGATTTATGGGAGCTTGTTCAAAATGGTCCAGAAGATAAATTAAACCAGACGGAAATTACTCAACCTGCATTGTTGGTATCAGGTGTTGCTATCTGGCGCTTGTGGAAAAGTTATAATGGTGAAGTTCCTGATGTGCTGGCAGGGCATAGCCTGGGGGAATATACTGCTTTAGTATGTTCTGAAGCCATTGAGTTTAATGATGCAGTTGCGCTGGTACGAGATCGTGGGAAATACATGCAACAGGCGGTACCTAAAGGCACGGGTGCAATGGCTGCAATCTTGGGTCTGGAGGGCATTCGAGTAACTGAATTATGCGAACAGGCAAAAGACATAGGAACTGTATCAGCAGCCAATTTTAATTCTAATGAACAAACGGTAATTGCGGGAGAAATTGATGCTGTCAATTATACAATGGATCTTGCGAAACAAGCAGGAGCAAAGCGTGCAATTTTATTACCAGTCAGTGTGCCGTCACACTGTGCGTTGATGACACCGGCAGCAGAGAGTTTGGCGCAAAGGCTAATGTCGCTGACTATCAATAACGCCAAAATACCGGTCATACAAAACGTTGATGCATTAGCTCATAGTGATGCAAATGAAATCATGCCACTATTAATTAAACAACTACACCAGCCTGTGTACTGGGTAGATACAGTTAACAAGATTTGCGAGCAGGGTTGTACCAGGATTATTGAAAGTGGCCCTGGCAAAGTTTTAAGCGGTTTAATTAAGCGAATTAATCGTGATATTGATGTTGTATCCATGCATTCCTATGGTGTCCTGGAATCAGAATTAATAAAGGTGGAACAATAAATATGAATCTTGAAGGAAAAACAGCATTAGTAACTGGTGCTAGCAGAGGTATTGGTAAGGCCATTGCACAGGAGCTTGGGAAATGTAATGCCTTCATTATTGGCACAGCAACCTCTGAGTCAGGTGTCGCAAATATTGAGGCAGATTTTCAACATCATGGTATAAAAGGAATTGGCAAGATCCTTGATGTTTCCGATCCCCCATCCATTGAGTCATTTTTTAATGAATTATCTGATGCAGAGATGACACCTTTGATACTGGTGAATAACGCGGGTATCACCCGAGATAATCTAATGATGAGGATGAAAGATTCCGAATGGGATGAGGTAATAAATACCAACTTGAATTCTGTCTATCGAGTTACCCGACATTGTCTCAGGGGAATGATGAAAGCTAGAAATGGTAGAATTATCAATATTACTTCTGTGGTTGCTCTTTCAGGCAATCCAGGGCAGGTCAATTATTCTTCTGCAAAAGCTGGGATGATAGGTTTTACAAAATCACTGGCAAAGGAGATTGGTAGTCGTAATATTACTGTAAATGCTGTTGCCCCCGGATTTATAATGACCGATATGACAGACCAATTAACAGATGACCAAAAAAATGAAATGACTCGCCAGATTGCACTTGGAAGACTTGGTAAGGCTGATGAGATCGCAGGTGTGGTTTCATTTCTTGCATCAGATAGAGCCTCTTATATCACTGGAGAGACAATAAATGTAAATGGTGGTCTATACATGGCATAAATCTGACTTCTATTTATTCTAGAAAATCAAGTTAACTTGCTGTTTATAAAATAATTATTAATAAAAAGTATTATCAAACTTGCAAGTTATATTCAAATCACTAAACTTAGACCCGCGCTTAGGTGCCAATTCCGTATTAGGGAGGAAACAATCATTATGAGTAGTATTGAAGAACGAGTTAAAAAAATTGTCGTTGAACAATTAGGTGTTAAGGAAGAGGAAGTAACAGCAGAGGCATCTTTTGTTGATGATCTGGGAGCAGATTCTCTTGATACCGTCGAATTGGTCATGGCACTCGAAGAAGAATTTAAAACGGAAATTCCTGATGAGGAGGCCGAAAAAATAACGACAGTTCAACAGGCAGTTGATTACATCAACTCAAATATGGACTAACAATAATATACTATAGACCTAAATTAAGGCCGCACCATGCGGCCTTTTTTTATATAATAAGAAAATAACTAATTAGGAGTGATAAGTGGGTAAACGCCGTGTAGTTGTGACTGGATTGGGCCTGATAACCCCGCTTGGTAATTCGGTTAATGAGACCTGGAATAACATTCTTGCAGGAAAAAGTGGTATTTCTGCAATCACTCATTTTGATACTACTGATTTTCCTGTCAGGATAGGTGGTTCTATACGCAATTTCGACCCGCAAGATTACATCCCTAAAAAAGAGGTTAAAAAAATGGATCTCTTTATTCATTACGGGATTGCAGCGGGGATACAGGCACTTAAAGATTCAGGCCTGGAAATCACAGATAGCAATGCAGGGCGTGTGGGAATTGCGATAGGTTCAGGGATTGGTGGTCTGCCCGGAATAGAAAAAGGGACGCATACGCTTATTGATGGTGGACCTCGGCGAGTTTCACCCTTTTATGTCCCAAGTAACATCATCAACATGATATCAGGAAATCTATCTATCCTGGTTGGCGCCAGAGGGCCAAATTATGCCATAGTCACTGCATGTACCACTGGGACTCATAATATCGGTGATGCCACGAGACTAATTTCATATGGGGATGCCGATGTCATGATTGCCGGTGGGGCAGAAATGGCAACATCACCCACAGGGCTTGCCGGATTCGCCAATGCAAAGGCCTTATCTTCTCGAAATGATGAACCAGAACGCGCCAGTCGACCCTGGGACCAGGATCGCGATGGTTTTGTCCTTAGTGATGGTGCTGGTGTGGTGGTATTGGAAGAACTCGAACATGCGAAACAACGTGGTGCCAGGATATATGGCGAAATTTGTGGTTATGGAATGAGTGGTGATGCCTATCATATGACGGCGCCATCTCAGGATGGTAGAGGAGCAATATCCAGTATGGCCAATTGTCTCCGAGATGCACAAATCGACCCCAAAGATATTGATTATGTAAATGCCCATGGCACATCAACACCAGCAGGTGACCTGGTAGAGAGTAATGCGGTAAAACATGTATTTGGCGAATCCGCAAAGACGACGCCTGTCAGTTCCACAAAGTCCATGTTAGGTCACATGCTTGGGGCGGCAGGTGGTGTCGAAGCCGTATTTTGTTTGTTGTCTATACGTGATCAGGTGGCACCAGCGACGATAAACCTGGATAACCCGGACGCTCAGTGTGATCTGGATTATATCCCCCATCATGCTCGTGAAATGAAGATCGATGTTACTCTTTCCAATTCATTCGGTTTTGGTGGCACAAACGGCACCTTAATAATATCTCGTTATCAAAAATAAATTAAAATTCATGTCAATCACTGTGGCGACGTACATCTGATAAAATTAAAACAAACATAGAGTATTCTGGTTTGACGCTAATATGCCTAAAGGAATTCGGATCCGCTAGTTATGATCGTGTAAGACATGTTAATTAAGACGATGATCGCTGTGCCATTTAAAAAAATATTCAGTAAAAATATAATTGCTTTTTTTTTGGCGTTTGTTATTTCCGTAGGCTTATCTTTGCTGTGGATGTACAAGGATATGCAGCATGAAATCAATGAGCCGCTGATGATATCTTCCATACAGACTTTGAATATAGTATCTGGCATGAGCCTGTCCAGCATTGCCAGAGTATTGGTGGAAAATGGCTGGATTAATCATCCCTATCACTTGATCCTGGAAGCAAAGTGGCAAAATAAAGCTCACCTAATTAAAGCCGGAGAATATGCCTTGCCACCGGGTATTACGCAGTCGTCATTACTCGATAAAATCGTATCAGGCAACGTCATACAATATTCGCTTACTATTCCGGAAGGACTAAAGTTCATTGAAATTATTAATCTAGTCCGCGATAGCGAAGATATCATTCACACTATTGATGATTATTCTATTTCAGGCATTAGCTCGCTAATGCCATATTTGCAAGCGAACCCAGAAGGTATGTTTTATCCTGACACCTATCATTTCCCTAGAGGAACCACGGATCTGGAATTTTTACAACGTGCCTATGAACTTACACAAAAAGTCCTGGATGAAGAATGGGAAATGCGTAGTGTAGGCTTACCCTATAAAGATAAATATGAGGCCTTGATAATGGCCTCTGTTATAGAAAAAGAAACGGCTGATCCAGGTGAACGAGATCGTATTGCAGGTGTTTTTGTCAGACGTTTACAAATGGGCATGAAGTTACAGACTGATCCCACGGTAATATATGCTATGGGTGAGGATTTTGATGGAAATATTCGTCGCAGCGACCTCTACATTGATTCTCCTTATAATACGTATGTTTATAGAGGATTGCCTCCGACACCCATTGCATCGCCGGGGCGAGCTGCAATAAATGCCGCATTACAGCCAGCGGAGGGGGATGAGTTGTATTTTGTCGCCAGAGGTGATGGTACCCATGAGTTTTCAAGTACACTGGCTGAACACAACCGTGCAGTAAATCTCTACCAGAGAAATCGTAGATAAAATTACTAAATATGGAAAAACCCAGATTTATCACCTTGGAAGGAATTGAAGGAGTAGGGAAATCAACGCATGTTGAATTTCTTTCTGCTTGTTTGCTAGATAAAGGTTTTGATGTTTGTGTTACGCGCGAACCAGGGGGGACAAAACTGGGTGAGGCAGTCAGAGAAATATTATTGCATGGGGACAATCTTGAAATAAGCTCAGATGCGGAATTGTTACTGATGTTTGCTGCAAGATCTCAACATATCAGTAATGTGATATTGCCGTCACTCAACAAAGGTGAAATTGTTATCTGCGATCGTTTTACCGATGCCAGTTATGCCTACCAGGGAGGTGGGCGCGGAATTGACACCGATAAAATTGAAATTATTGAAAAATGGGTGCACAAAGATCTTACTCCTGATTTAACCCTGCTTTTTGATGCCTCTGTAGAGACAGGGTTTAACCGTTTATTAAAAAGAGGAAAAAAAGACCGTTTTGAAGAAGAAGATAGGGATTTTTTTGAGAAAATTAGAAAAGTTTATCTCCAAAGGGCAAATGACTATCCAGACCGAATAAAAGTTATTGATGCTGAGAAAACAATTCCAGAAGTACAGAATCAGATTAGCATCCTCATGGAGTCAATATTTTGAATCTGAATAGCTATCCATGGCACATTGAGCAATGGGAACAATTAATGACGGCCCATCAGAATGGTCGTATGCCCCATGGACTTTTATTATCGGGACCTTCTGGTACCGGTATAGAAGACTTCTCTGTCAAAATTGCGGCTAAGCTCTTATGTGACAACGCTGAAAATTCTCAGGCCTGCGGCGAATGTCAATCGTGTCTACTATTTACCTCCGGTAACCATCCGGATCTTTACAAAGTAGAACCCGAAGAACCCGGCAAACAAATCAAGGTGGAACCAATTCGTGGTCTGATTGAATTTACCCAGTTAACGAGCCAGTATTCCAGTTATAAAATTGCAATCATCCAGCCAGCAGATGCAATGAATCGTAATTCTTCCAATGCCTTATTAAAGACGCTTGAGGAGCCTGCAGGGAATGTTGTGCTCATGCTGGTGAGTTCCAGACCTTCAAAATTACCCGTCACCATCCGCAGCCGGTGTCAGCAGATTCAATTCCATAAGGCAACTGAGGAAATCGGGAAGCGCTGGTTAATGGAAAGTTCGGATATCGATACAGTCCGATGCAATGAAATATGGAACATGGCCCAGGGGAAACCCTTGTATGCATTGGAATTACTGGAGTCAGATTTAGCATTACAACAGTCTCAAATAATAAAGGACTTGCGAGGTTTGCTGGAACAAGGCGCAGATTTTATGCAAATTGCTCAGAAATGGCATGAATATGGCGCCACTGAGGTTTTTCATTGGTTAGTCTATTTAATCGCGCTAATGACCAGATTAAAGTTAACAGGACAATCAGATACTGCTAAGTTGCAAAATAGTCAAGATTTGCAACAGATCATAAATCAATTAAACTTACGTCAGCTGGTGAGTAGTTATGATATGGCGAGACGCCATTATCAGGCAGTCACCGGACTTTATAATCTGAATCAAACAGGTTTACTTGAGGATTTTTTGTTATTCTGGCAAGGTCAGTCATCAACAGGAGGATGATACGTGAGTGCAGCAGGTGGTCGTGATCCAAGACAGGGAATATTGTCCCTGACAATCAGGGATAAAAGTGCTCTGTATGCTTCCTATATGCCATTTATAAAAAATGGTGGCTTCTTTATTCCTACTGCCAAACCCTATAAGTTAGGAGATGAGGTCTTTATGTTGCTTACGTTAATGGACAGCAAGGAAAAGTTACCTGTTGCAGGCCGAGTCGTTTGGATTACTCCTAAGGGTGCTCAGAGCAATAAAACGGCGGGTATTGGTGTGCAGTTTAATGAGTTGGATAAAGGAGCGACTAAGCACAAAATTGAAAACCAGCTGGCAGGCGCATTTTCTTCAGATAGACCGACTCAAACAATTTAGTTAAAAAGTAAGAAGTAATACGTGAAACGTATTCCACGTGACTTATCACTCTACTTTTAATATTCAAAACACTCCTTTTATTCTTTTATCCTATATTCAAAGATTAAGCCATGGAATTCATTGATTCCCACTGCCATTTACCCATGATTGAATCAGAAGGTGGGGTAGAGGAAATTCTCTCGAACGCTAGTAAAAATGCTGTTACTGGTATGCTTTGTGTAAGTATTGATATGGAAAGTTTCCCTGATGTCATCGAGCTTGCCAGACGCTACGATACGGTCCAGGCTTCAGTGGGGATACACCCCAATACTGAACTGGAGGAAGATATCGATGTCGATGAGATGACTAAATGGGGGCAAGACCCCGATATCGTAGCCATCGGTGAGACCGGTCTTGACTATTTTCGTAGTGAGGGCGATCTGGAATGGCAACGAAAACGCTTTCGTGATCATATACAAGTTGCAAAATCGGTTGATAAGCCCCTGATTGTCCATACTCGAGATGCAAAACAGGATGTTATCCGACTATTGCGAGAAGAGGGGGCAGATCAGGTGGGGGGAGTGATGCACTGCTTTGTGGATGACATAGACACAGCGATGCAAGCCATAGAACTCAATTTCTATATCTCCTTTTCCGGGATAGTCACGTTTAAAAATGCCACTGATATAAAGGAAGTCGCAAAAAAGGTCCCTGAAGATAAATTTCTGATAGAAACCGACTCACCTTACCTTGCACCCATGCCTTTTCGAGGAAAGCAAAATCAACCCGCATACGTCAGGCACGTTGCAGAACATATCGCGGATTTACGTGGGATACCTCTAGAACGGGTCGCTGAACTAACAACTGAAAGTTATAAAAGATTATTTATTAATTAAATCTAATAGATAAAGATAATATCTCAAGTGATTTATCTATTTTTTCGCGAGTAGTATAGAAGTGGGGAGAAAAACGGATTCCGCCGCCACGGTGTGCACAGATCACATTTTCATTGAGTAAGTTTCGATGTAAAGCATTCTGGTCGTGGTCATGGACCTGAAACGTTACGATTCCCCCATAAGCCTGCTCTTTGCTTGGGGTAATTAGCGAAATCCGATTATCCTGAGCAAGACGTTCCATTAGATATCGGCTGTGATCCAACACGCTATTTTCTATTATATCCATTCCAATTTCTTCAAATAGTGACAGGCTAGCCGATAAGGCATGCACGCCCATGAGATTGTTACTGCCGCACTCGAATTTTCTCGCGGATTTGGCCGGGGTCCATTCCTTCAAGTCATAATTGCCATACTGTTCAATCATATGCCAGCCGTACTGGTTGAGAGTAATGTGTTCCCGAGCGGATTCTCGACAATAAAACAGCGCAATCCCTTCAGGACCTAGCATCCATTTATGGCCATCTGCCATAATGAAGTCCGCCTGAATGGCCTGAGCATCCATTTTAATTGCCCCCAGCGTTTGAATTGCATCCACACAGAACAGAATCTGGTTTTGAGCGCAAAACGTTCCCAATCGTTCTAAATCAATACGCAAACCACTGGCGTATTGCACAGAACTGATAGTCAAAAGCCGGGTGTGCTTGTCACAGGCATCTATTAACGCCTGTTCGGGATCTTGCCCTTGTATTGCCACTTCTCGAAATTCCACGCCATGTCGGGACTGTGCTTCCCAGGGAATGCGGTTAGAGGGAAATTCTTCATTAGAACTGACAATATTATCGCCTTGTTGCCAGTCAATACCAAAGGCCACAATGGAAATGGCTTCAGAAGTATTCTTCACTAGGGCGATATCATCAACTGCGGGGGCGTTAATCAGAGATTGTAACTGTTTTCTGAGGAGTTTTTCCTTTGCCAACCAGTTGGGATAGTCTTTTGCCCCAATGGTAATGTTCTCTTGCGCAAACTGACCCACAGCCTCTGCAGTTCTTGCTGGCCAGGGAGCAACAGCGGCATGATTCAGGTAATAAAGATCCTCTGGTTGAGGAAATTCCTTATGTATGAGGGACGAATCAATCATCTCAATCTTCCGGGTATTGTTTCAGTTTATGATACCTCATATGCTTGGGCAATGTGACGCCATAGCGGAGAATAGCAACATCATGTATCAAATGAAAAATTCGCCAACCGTTCATGATATTCAGATTAGAGGATTACAGTACCGGTTTCATTGCTGGGGAGACCCAAAGGGAGTGCCGGTCTATCTGTTACATGGCTGGGCAGACGTGGGAATGAGTTTCCAGTTTCTTGCAGATTATATGGACGATAATTGGTATCTGATTGCCCCTGACTGGCGAGGCTTTGGAGACAGCGACTGGAATAGTGATGGCTACTGGTTTCCAGACTATCTGGGCGATCTCCAGGCTATCATTATGTATTTTTCACCTAATCAACGCGTTAGGCTTGTGGGACATAGCATGGGAGGAAACATTGCCTGGTTATACGCAGGCATATGTCCAGATCAGGTCTCGCATGCAGTCAGTCTGGATGTGTATGGTCTCCCAGACAGTAAGCCAGAAGACGCCCCGGCACAATATATGAGATGGCTGGATCAGCTTGACTCAGGTGTGAATTTTTCAACTTACCCAAATATAAATGGAGTCGTTGAGAGGTTAAAAAAACTGGCGCCTCGATTAAGTGAAGCACAAGCAGAATTTCTGGCCGGATACTGGGCTAAGAGAGATGCAGGCGGACACTTTAAAATAAAACATGACCCAAGACATAAACGCGTTAATCCAGTACTTTACCGGCGTGCCGAGGTAATCAGTTGCTGGAAAATAATTACGGCCGATACCTTGCTGGTAATGGCAGAGAGCTCGCCTATATATAAAAGCTATATGAAAGATGGGTACAAGGCGGAAATCCAAGAAGCCATTCCCCAATTAACAGAAGAAGTGATTTCAGATGCTGGTCACATGCTGCACCTGGAACAACCTGCCAGCTTGGCTGGTATTTTAAATGACTTTTTGAAGAGCTAGTTGATATGTTTGAATCTTGAAAGACCAACGGACTTTTTAAAATACAATACCCAGGCCTGACATACTCGCGAAAGCCAGTGTCCAGTGTATTAAATATCCACAACAAAGACACTTTATCTGCAGTATGTCGTATAATGCTAGCCTAAATTATATGTTGAATTCGATATGACAAATCCGATGTTTGAACAGCTTTTTGAATTTGAAGCAGGCCGCGAGGGCTTTTATGGCGAATTTGGTGGCGCCTATATCCCCGAAATCCTACATGAAACCATTGCCGAATTATGCGATGCCTTTGATGCAGCGCGTAAGGATAGTCATTTCTGGGATGAATACGTGCAGTTGATGTCGTCCTATTCCTGTCGTCCAACACCCGTTACCTTTTGTGAAAATCTGACACGCCAATGTGGTGGGGCAAATATTTATCTCAAAAGAGAAGACCTGAATCATACTGGTGCGCATAAAGCGAATAATGTCATGGGGCAAGGTTTGCTAGTTAAACGCATGAAGAAGAAACGTGTTATCGCCGAGACCGGGGCAGGGCAACACGGCGTGGCAACTGCCACCATGGCAGCAAAGCTGGGGCTCGAATGTACTATCTACATGGGCGCCGTAGATGTGGCACGGCAACGCCCTAATGTCTTCTGGATGGAACAACTGGGCGCTAATGTGATTGCCGTAGAAGATGGCACGCGAACATTAAAGGATGCCATTAATGCGGCTATGCGTGATTGGGCAGACTCCATGGCCGAAACTCACTATGTATTAGGCACGGTATGTGGTCCTCACCCGTTTCCACTCATGGTCACCTGGTTTCAATCTATTATCGGTATGGAAGCTCGTAAACAAATGCTGGATATTATTGGTCAATTACCTGATCAAGTAATTGCCTGTGTCGGAGGGGGGTCCAATGCCAGTGGGATTTTTGCCGGGTTCCTGGATGATGCACAAGTGGAACTCATTGGTGTGGAGGCCGGTGGGGAAGGTATGAACAGCGGACAGCACGCCGCCCGCATCGCTAGTGGTCAGGGACATGTCGGCGTTGCACAAGGATATAAAACCTACTTCCTGCAAGATAAAGAAGGCCAAATGAAAGATACTCATTCAGTCTCTGCAGGGCTGGATTATGTTGGTGTAGGTCCTATCCTCGCTTATCTACACAGCCAGGGTAAGGTCAGATTTGAATCTGCCACAGATAAAGAAGTTGTTGAGGCGTTTAAAATCACTGTAAAAAATGAAGGCGTCATTCCTGCGCTTGAAAGTACGCACGCCATCGTCCATGCCTTAAAGGAAGCAAAGGAAATTGGCAAAGGAAAAAATATACTGGTTAATCTTTCAGGTCGAGGTGACAAAGATATTTTCACTATCGCCGATGCGCTAAAGGATGAAAAATGGAACGAGTTCCTGAAAAGCAAAGTAGAGAATATGGATTAATACGATGCCATCTTTCCATATCCTAATGGAAGGTGGGGTGAGGGAATTAACTGTCCACAAAGTGAACAGGATATAAATTAAGTATGATAAATAAAATTAATGAAAAAAAAGCACTGGAACCTTATGTCCGTTCCCGGCTTAAGGAGAAAGACATCCTCCTTATGACTCATGCTGTCGTCGGCTATCCTTCACTGGAAGATAACTGGGCTATGCTTGAATGCATGCAAGAAGCCGATATCGACCTGGTTGAACTGCAACTTCCTTTTAGTGAACCCATCGCCGACGGGCCTGCTTTTATCAAGGCGAATCAAGTCGCCCTGGAGCACGGGATTGATTGCGATGATTATTTCGATTTTTTCAAGAAGGCATCAGATGCATTTGATTTTCCATTGCTATTCATGGGCTATTACAATAGTGTTTTTTGTATGGGCGAGGAAACCTTCTGTGAACGACTGAATTCCGCAGGTGGTAGCGGTTATATTATTGCCGACCTCCCCATGGAAGCATCATTAGAATTGGATAAGGCAGGAAAACAATACGGTCTTGATCATATTCAAATTATTACACCCGTTAACTCTGATTCAAGAATGAACCAAATCACGGATCATGCATCAGGTTTTTTATATTGTGTTGCCCGCAAAGGTGTAACAGGTAATGAAACAAATTTTGATGATTCCTTATCTGATTATATCCAACGATGTCGAAATGTAACCGATTTACCGTTGGCATTGGGGTTTGGGATTAAGACATCAGAACAAGTGGATGAGCTTAAAGGATTGGCAGATGTTGCCATTATAGGTACTGCCTGTTTAAACGTTTGGGAACAGCAGGGTAAAGAGAAGTATAAGGAGTTTCTTAAGAGTCTAGTACGATAGCTGCAAATCCTGGAAAGCTAAATAAAGTACATGGCTTCGAATCATGGGAAAGGTTCTAAGACCATCAAGGGCCACCGAGTTCTTTCTAGGGGCGCAATCAATAATTGCACTTCCGCTTTCCATCCCATTGCTTCTGGCACAAGAGGGACATCAATTTGACATGAATCTGGATATTTTAGTTAAGCAGGGTGTTTTGTGTTCTCAATATTTAACGCTTCTAGATGACTTCATTTTCACTTGAGATATATTTTAAATTTCTCGTTCTTATATTCAATGATGTCACCAGACATGATTTTTTTTCGTTTCCTCGTTTCTATCTCACCGTTTACCATCACCTGACAATTATCAATTACTGCTTTTGCTTCACCGCCGCTGGAAACAACGCCTTCAAATTTGAGAATCTTGTAAAGTTCAACGGGTTCTTTTGTGATTTCAATTTTTCTCATTTAATGTTGTCCAGTTATTAGTACTATCTAATTGATTGGATATTGGTTGCTAGAATTAGAGTAGTTAACAACGAACTGGTAATATGCCATAACTATTAGGGACAATTTGCGTTTATTTATGACAGGTTCTTACACGAACTTATTTTATCTTCGCTAATATCACAGCCGGATTCTGTCTCAATTCCTCATCGATAAAACTAATGTCTAAGATATTCAATCTATTTTGCAATCGTTTTAGTGGATATAGTGGTTCGGTATAACTAGGGCTTTGCAGGGACATTAACAGTATATAGCCACAACGACTTTGCGACAGCGCATTGGTGAATGCTTCTTCTGTCAGTCCCTGCGGTGGTGATGGAGAACTCAATCTTTGCATATATAAACCCAAGATTGATGGCTTGATGCTGAATACACATTCATTTTCTGGTACATACTTCCTGTAATTTACCAGGGACTCTGTAATCGCGCGGTTTAATTTCAAGGATTGTTTTGCTGTGTTCAATGAGGGGATATACCAGGAATAGCTATGTTTATATCTACTTAGCGAGGGATCAAGATCAGAATTAAATCGGTTGGCAGAGAGTAATAGGTCAGGCAGGGTGATGGCAAAGAAGATACTTCCTGCAAACACAAATGCATATGAATGTTTAATATTGCATTTTAAACTTGTTTGCATAACTAGTATTCCTGTTTGAATGAGTAATATCGGCATTATGGGTAATAACAGGCGTATAGATTCTGCAGGGTACGGCCAGATTATAATCATACACAGATACAAAATAACGTAGAGCCCATCAATTTTTTTTCTGTAAGTTCTGTATAGGGCTGATGTAATGCATACTAGTAAAAGCGCATATAATAACTCGGTACCAAAAATGCCAGTGGTGAACGAGCTGGTCCATGCATTTAGTACGTAGTGAGTTTGACTGGTAAGGTGAGCTGTTAGTATTTGCAAAAAGTCATTACTATAAAAACCAGACAGTGCAGCAAGGTAGGAGGTCTCATTATCTGACTGAAAGGCGAGCCAGATTATAATGGGTAGGATGACGATGACCATATAGCGATATTTTTGCTTTGCCTCTCTCAGAAATAAATAGATGATAAATGCAATGACCAGGGCAATGCCTGCTGTTCTAACCAGGCTGGCACAGGCAATCATTGTGGCAGCAGCCAGTAGATATGGTGGTTTTTCTGATTTTTCATATAGTGAAATAAACATTAAGCCTAGCAGAGAGGTGAGTGTGTACAAATTTTCACTATGAATGGATAGTGCCTGGATATAAGTCCCCGGTAACAATGCAAAAAAAGTGGAAACTCCCAGTGATTGCCATCGAGACATTCCTTCACTATTTGCAAGACCATAGATAACTACAAGTGAGAATAGCAGGCAGGTAGTGGTAACGATGTGGGCCATTAACAAGCTTTCGCCGCCACCGCTTAGGGCAAGTAGCAAAGGATAGAGAGGCGGATATTGACTAATACCAGAATAATATGATGCTACGGGATTGGCACTAGAATAAGGCGATAAATAATTTGCTGTTAGTAAGTAGTAGGCATTATCGCCACCGAAATGAGCAAGGACGTCACTCCATGTCCAAAGGTAATAAGCCGTGGCAATAAACGTTAAAGCTAATAGACCAATTATTGTATGTTTAGACTGAAATTGGCGCATGAGAGTTATTTATTAATGACTCCGTATCACAGGAATTTTCTGATAAGGGAGTTGATTTATTTATTTGATTGACGGTTGGAGATGATTTAGGAGACAGACTGCTTTTTATGATTTTGAATTCTTTTCGAATCTGTCTTTAATCTAAATTACTTCTACTGATCTTCCCTTTCTTCCTGACCCACGCAGCAAATCCTCCGAGTATTAATGCTGCCGCTACCAGGTACATCCACATGGGGGATTGCTTGGAATTATCTTCGATGCTATTTGGTGAGGTCATTGCTTGACTGGCGACTGTGGATTGCGATTCAGGAGTGACCGTATCGGTTCGAGCTTGAGTTGTGGCATTGCTTGCCGGTATGTGCGGCGGTGGTGGTGGACCCTCCGAGGGGATCATAAACCCCGTCACTGGGTCAAATACCGAATAGGCTGTAGGGTTCATGTCTTCATCCCCGGCGAATGCCAGGGAATGAAGCATGAATAATAGAATGAATAGGCTGTAACGCATCTAAATAGTCACCTTTGTTACTGCATGGTTGCACGCATATAATCAGGAATTGCTGGTGGCCCTTTGAATATCAGCCTGTTTTCTAGCGGCTTACTTGCCCAGGTGGAGACTCCAACAGGATCGGTATTTAGTTCGTCCGCCAGACTGGTAATGAGGTGCACGGTTTTACCGCCTATTACCGTCATTAAGGTTTTGACATTGGGGAGGTCGTCCTGCGGGATGCTAAGGACATCTCGATCCAGCACCACAAAATCAGCCAACTTACCCGCTGTTAATGAGCCTAGTTTGTTTTCTTTATATACATAGTACGCTCCCCACATGGTCAGCGCCTTGAGTTGAGTGATAAGGTCGGTGCCTTCTTCTGGCGCCAGAGTGCGATCTATACCTGAATTGTAGCGAGTCATTCCTACCCAAACGTTGTACCACAAGAAATGAGGTATGGCTCGGTCAATCTCCTGGGTATTCATGATGCCTGCATCGGTGACGCTCTTACGTGGTACCGCATAATTGAGGTATTCTTCTCCGTAGTTGCGCAGACGATAGGATGTATTGTAAGCCGTACGGTTTTCCCAGATTACTGTGTTAATCATACTAACCATCATTCCTAAACGCTTGATGCGTGGGATCTGATCTGGTCTTGGGGCACCTGAGGCATGGTCAAAGGCATGGCGTTTTTCGCGGATCTGTTCAAGTGAATATCCCGCTGCACGGCTTTGCTCTTCGACGATATCCAGCAAGTGGTCAATATCAAGATCACCGCCAGAATGCATCGCGCCAACACGTCCGCCACTTCTAACTATATCTTCTTTTACCCGTCGTCCATCGTCACCGGGTTCCAGTGTGCAGTTTTCCATCGCCTTTACACGCTCAGATGCAGGTAATGTGGTACACGAACCACCGGAGCGTTCACCATGGGCGCCGATATTCCATAAATAATCTGTACCATTACCCAGTAATGCGGATACCAGACGGAGGGTTTGGTAATGCAGATCCGGACCTGTGTAACTCCACGCAAATCGTCCTGGCATACGGCCTTGTTCGTCCAGCATTCTCAATGCCTGAAGGTTGCCTATGGTATAGGGGGAGGAGCCGTATAAGGTAACACCGAAGGCCGACCACATCTCCATTACCGAACGTAATAGTTCAGCATTCAAATGGACTTTGTTGTGGAGCATGACATCGGGTTCAAGTTGACGCCCTGTAGGGCCACGGTTTCCACGTCCTTCTACGCGTTGTTCTGGAAATATCCTTGCGGCTTCTTCCAGGGCTTTGGTGTTTACCAAACCATCCACCCAGGCATTTTTTACTCGCACTGGGTTGTTTGGTGCAATGGCATCCATTTTTTCACGGGTTATGGGTGGTAGAAAAGTCGGGAACAATTCGGGCATGTATTCAAAGTTTGAGCCCCAGTCAGAACTCAGAAGTATCCATTGACCAGGTTTGGCAGCTCTGACAGCCTCAGCGAGGACATCTTCCCAGGTATCCAGCTGTGTTTGAGCGTCACCTTCAAGAAAACGGATGACCATGTGTTCATTACCTTCAGGAAAGACATGATTTAAAGCGGTAGGTTCCACCCATGCCCAGTCCGTTGGATGTTCATGGGTAAGGATCAAGCCTGGTATGACTGTGCGACCATCTAAGTCTATCTGTTGCGTATCGGGTCCTGCAAGACGGCGAATTTCCTGGTTGCTACCCACCGCGAGGATGGAGTCGTCTCGAACTGCCATGGCCTGTGCAATCGTGCCAGTCTGGTCATTGAAACCCTCATCATCCATGGTGATAAGTTTGCCGTTATAAATAATCATATCTGGATAGCCGAGAATGCCAGCGATATCTTCTTGAGCTTGTGAAATGATAGGGGCCGTTAAGAGCACTCCCAGGATCATTACTGATAATTTATGCAAATTCATTATTCCCTCCCGTGAAATAGGTATTGTTATGCAATAAAATCATTATATTAATATAGTTTTATGTGAAATATTCGAATTTTTACATATAGCCAGTTTAATCATTAGAGCAGGATTAGAAAACCTGAAAAACTCTTGGATTAGTCCTCATTTGAAACAAATATGCCGAAAACTGAGATTCCATCACACCGTAGTACAACACATAATGTTTACCATATCTCATTGAAGTTATCTCTGACAAACTAAGATCAGGTTACCTTATCTAATCATTACCCAGATGATTAATTATCATCAAGACGGTACAAATAACTCGTTCCAATGTAAAGTTACTTAATATCAATTAGACTTTTTGAATTTATTGACGACTCTGATAAACACCAAAATGTACAAATGGTGCGATGGCTTCTTGTCCAGGTGAAATATTATCAGGGACCTTGTGAGATACAGCGGGAAGACTGCGTAGGTAAGCCACGATCGCGTTGATGTCGTTACTCGACAGTTTGGAATATGCAGGCCATGGCATAACGGGCAATGTATGTCCCCCCTGTGGATTTATGCCTATGGTAATCTGCTGAATGATGGCTTGATCTTGAACATTGCCTAGTCCCGTATCCGGATCAGGAGTCAGGTTAGGGGGGTATACCACGCCAGGGTTCCTGTTATTTAGTGGATTAGAATAGGCAATCCCTGTGCTTGAGCCTGCGAGGTGTCGTTGGTGATTGGGTGTGCCGACCAGAGCGCCATCAGTATGACAGCTTGCACAACCAAGTAATGCCACCAGATATTCACCTCGAGTGATCTGTTCAGGACTATAGGGTAGATCTTCTGAAGGATATATTTCTAGTGTCTCCATAACGTTAGCGAGCTTGATTTCACGGTAATCATCCAGTGGGTTATAGGAGGTAGCGCAGGCACTGACAATTCCAACGCAAAATAATATTAATACTATATTTTTCATTAAAATGTACCCTGTTTTAAATTTACAGTGGCATTTTAATGTACTGAGGTTTAGACAACTTGATCGCGATCAAGTAACGATGCTATTTGCTTTAAAAGATGTGCAAGCTAATTTTGCTATATTATTCCTTAGCGTGAACTGTAAGGACGGGGACAGGAGAACTACGGACTATATTTTCAGCCACACTGCCAATAATTAAATGTTTAAGACCCGTGTGACCATGGGTACCCATAACGACCAGGTCGATATTGTTGTCTTTTATATATTGGCTGATCTCGGGGACTGGAAGACCCTCCAGGATTTCATGCTTAACGGAGGACGGTGCTCCCAATTCATCGGGAGGTAGCTCTTCCAGGCTTTTTTCAAGTTTTTTTCGCTCATTTTGCCTAATATCTTCTGGTATATAAACATTTACATCATAAGCCAGGTACTGGTTTGTTCCGAGAGTGACATGGATGATATGTAAAATGGCATCATAATGTTCAGCAAGGCTCGTTGCATATTTCATTGCCTCTTTTGAATTGTCGCTTAAGTCTGTTGGAAACAAAATGTTATTGAATGAAACCATGTTATGTGACCTCCCGATGAAATAATTTTAGTGTCTTATTCATTCGTCGTTGCAATACCTGTCAGGATAAAGAGAACTGCAGGTTAGAGAATGATCTGTATCAAATTGTATGAAATTAAAAAAGAAGCAAGGCCGGTAAGGTTTTAAGTGAAAAATGGCCCTGTCATTTCATATGTGCGACCATCTCGCGATGATCCTGTTGGTCCGCGCTGTGAGCTGAAATATAAACGCGAGCCATCGGGACTAAATGCGGGTCCTGTTATTTCCGACCTGCGGTGTCCCAGAACATTAACGAGCTCATACGGTGTTGTCTCAGGTGAAAACACCACCAGACGCATTTCGGGGCCGTCCTCGGCCACCAGAATATCACCACCAGCAGAGACGGTGAGATTGTCCACGTCGTTCATGGCGGGAGTGAAAGCTCGGTCTCGGTTTTTATCATACAAGACCTCAAGGGTATTTTTGTTGGTGTCCAGTGCCCAGACTCGATTATCGCCCTTGGTGGTAAAATACACTGTGCCTTCAAAGTACCAACATCCTTCACCACCATTAAATTTTTCTGCGTCTGGCACCTGATTTCGCGTAGGTGGCGTGATTGAGCCATCGGCCGTTAGATTTAATTGGGGGACAGGATGTGGAACGCGACGCCAGCTTACCGCACGTGAAGTATTAAGATTAGTTCCCGTGATGAGCGCAACTTCGAGTGTGCCTGTAGATAGCTTAGCGCGTCCATCGTCGGGGTAATCATCCGGGGTGAAGCGGTAAAGCTTTCCGTCTGGGACGTCTTCTGTGAGGTAGATATGTTTATGTGCCGGGTCAACGGCGGCAGCTTCATGCGTAAAAGCACCAAGCATAGGGCAGGATACAGCCTGTTCCTTTCCATATGGGTCGCATTCATATACTAGGCCGTTGGCATGTTCTTCACAGCTAAGCCAGGTTCCCCAGGGGGTAGAGCCACCAGCACAATTGATTGAGGTGCCTGAGAGTATTGAGTAGCTGTCAATTATTTCACCATCACGGTTGAATCGTATCGCGCCAACACCACCTCGGCCCTTGTCCAGTTCAGAGTTGGATGTATAGATCCAGCCACCATCATCTGTTGCAAATATTGCGCTACCATCCGGTGCACCATGCCAAAGATAGTCCGAGTGACTTACGACAGGTTTTCCTGTTCTAGCTATCTGTCTAACGACAAACCCTCTGGGGACTCGCATGCGAGTATCTGCGTCATTGCTTACTCTGATTACCTGGAGCGTTGACCCAAGGTTGGACAGTTTACTCGTTTGCCCCGATGCTCTATTAAGAGACTGACTATAAACAGGTGAATTCCATAATGTTTTACTGGACGCGATCACTCCTGAAGCTAACAGGCTTTTTTGTAAAAATTTTCGCCGATTAATTTTCTTCATGAGTATTTGTTGTATACATATTTATGGCCGAGTAGTGATGTTATTACTCATATTGATAATCATAGAAGCTTTTTACTTATCTGTTAAGGACTTTACATCTAAAGATAGTGTGATTAACCTTAGGTAATAGCAATATGAGGTCAACGAATATGAAAAAACTAAAGCAAGTGTTATTAGGGATGTTGTTAACTATTTTTATTGCGGGTTATGTTAGTGCCCAGCAAAGTGACTTTCCAAAACGCTGGATGACTGCAAATGAAGTAGAACAACAATATGGAACCCCAATGAATAAAAGCGAGCCTATCGGCAACCCAGTGATTAGTTTTTGGGAATATGGAAATTTTATAGTGTTTTTTGAAAATGATAGTGTGTTGCATTCAATTAGAAAGTAGTTCTCAGCTACATTTAAAATATCATTGTTGAAATATTATCCTGCTGAGATCTTGGAATGCCATGTTTTAGCTATGTGATGTAATTGATTTACTTCCATGGTCGTCAGAGCGCGCTCATTTAATATCTGTTTCCCCGCTACCCATACGTCAGTTACTTGATTGCGATCACTGGCATAGACGAGTTGCGAAATAGGGTCATAGACAGGCAAGCTTTCTATCGTCTCTAGATTGATTGCCACAACATCTGCAGATTTGCCTATCTCCAATGATCCTATCTGGTCTGCCATATCCAGTGCCTTTGCCGCGTTAATGGTAGCCATTTTCAGGACTTCCATAGCTGGTAAGGCGCAGGGGTCTCTTTCCAGTCCTTTACTTATCAAAGCAGCGGTCCGCATTTCACCCAATATATTGAGATCATTATTACTTGCAGAACCATCTGTGCCCAGCGACACGTTTATTCCTGAATCAGACAATGTCTTCACGGGACAAAAACCAGCAGCAAGTTTTAAATTAGATTCTGGGCAATGCACGATATTAACGTTATATTTTTGTATTAAATCAATATCTGCCTTATCTAACTGGGTCATATGAACAGCAAGCAATCGCTGACTTAGTAAGCCGAGACTTTCTAGTCGTTTGAGAGGTTTGATGCCATGATTTTCAATGCTTTGATTAACTTCAAATTCAGTTTCATGAATGTGCATATGAATAGGGATGTCCAGCTCCTCTGCCAGCACTGCTACTTTTTGTAATGGTTGATCTGAAACGGTATAGGGAGCATGGGGTGCAAATGCTGTTTTAATTAAAGGGTGGTGCCGTAATGAATCATGTACCTGTTGTCCTTTATCGAAATATTCTTGTGTGTCATTTGCCCAGGCCGTAGGAAAATCAATAACAATTAAGCCTATACATACTCGCATGCCTATCGATGAGGCTATTTCTGCAGTAATGTCCGGGAAAAAATACATGTCATTAAAGGTAGTGATGCCTCCTCGTATCATCTCGGCTACGGCAAGACGTGTCCCATCAGCGACAAATTGTCGGTTAACATGTTTGGATTCTGCTGGCCAGATATGATTGTTTAGCCAATCCATTAAGGGTAGATCGTCAGCCAGCCCTTTAAATAGCGACATGGCAGCGTGAGTGTGATTATTAATTAAGCCAGGTATCAGGACATGAGTGTTAAGGTCCTGCTGGTTAGCTGTAGAGTATTTTTTACTTGCCTTGTCTGCAGGAAGTATGTCCAGGATCCTATCTTCATTGATGATTACGGAGTGGTTTTCTAAAACCATATTTTCTGGCACTACTGGTACCAGCCATCGTCCTGAGATAATTAAATCAACATGCATTATTTATATTCGTAATTATTAAACTAATTGTGTCTAACAGGCATAGCGTACAGAATAACCAGATTGTAACCGTAACCATATCCAAAATTATGAAAATAAGCGACGAGCATGATTCAATCAGGGCTGTTGAATGGCAAGATAACAGTCTAGTTTTACTCGATCAACGGGAATTGCCACATAAGGAAATCTATCAGAAATATTCAAGCTCCCTGGATGTGAGTCAGGCAATCAAGGACATGGTTGTGAGGGGAGCACCTGCTATTGGGATTACAGCTGCTTATGCCTTTGTTATGGCTGTGAATGAGGAATTTGAAGTGAATTCTGATAGGTGGCAGGTAAACCTGAGGTCAAAATTATCGATCTTATTGGCGTCTCGTCCTACAGCAGTCAATCTGAAATGGGCCGTTGAACGGCTTCAAAAGATAATTGATGATATCTCAGGTGATCCTCGCGATGCAGTCCTAAACGAAGCACATGCTATTAATAAGGAAGATTATTCAGCGAATATAGCGATGGGTAATTATGGTGCTGATTATATTGGTTCGAAAGCTGGAATCTTGACCCATTGTAATACTGGTTCCCTGGCAACTGGTGGGTATGGCACAGCACTAGGCGTCATCAGGACACTTTATAACAGGGGAAATCTCAAATCTGTATTTGTTTCAGAGACAAGGCCATGGTTACAAGGTAGTCGATTAACAATGTGGGAACTGGAACGTGATAACATTCCAGCAACCTTGATTGCTGACAGTGCAGCAGCGGTTTTAATGCAGTCTGGTAATGTTGATTGGGTTATTATCGGTGCTGACAGGATTGCGATAAATGGTGATGTAGCTAATAAAATTGGTAGCTACAGTCATGCTGTTAATGCCAACTTCCACGATATCAAATTTATGGTGGTCGCACCGATTTCAACAATCGATACTATGACATTGTCTGGCGAGGAAATTGAAATTGAAGATCGGGGATCTAAGGAATTAACCAACATATCCAGCTATCCAATTTCCACAGATCAGGCATCAACTTTCAACCCGGTATTTGATATTACGCCAGCTAAGATGATCTCGGCTATTGTCACGGAACGAGGAGTGATAGAAACGCCTGATGAAGGAAAAATGAGGTCATTTTTGGAGAGAAATTAATAACGAAAAGTCAATAGATTTTTTTTATTTATTTCCGTAATTCAGTGACTATTTCAGGTGTCGTTTCATTCCCTGGTATGGTACTATTTTGGCTCGTTTTTATGAGTGTTTTTTTAACTAAAAAGGTCCGGATCTAAACAAAGTTTTGCATGTCTGATACTGAATCCCCCCAGTCAATAAACCCGATCAACATTGAAGACGAGATGCGTCGATCCTATATGGATTACGCTATGAGTGTCATTGTTGGGCGTGCGCTTCCTGATGTGCGCGATGGACTTAAACCTGTCCATCGTAGAGTGTTGTATGCCATGCATGTAATGGGTAATGAGTACAACAAAGCCTATAAAAAATCTGCAAGAGTTGTCGGTGATGTTATCGGTAAATATCACCCCCATGGCGATACGGCTGTGTATGACACCATGGTGAGAATGGCTCAGCCATTTTCATTAAGATATGTGCTAGTGGACGGCCAGGGTAATTTTGGATCGGTAGATGGTGATTCCCCCGCGGCAATGCGATACACAGAAGTACGAATGTCGCGTATTGCGCATGAATTGTTGCTGGATATAGAGAAGGACACCGTTCCATTTGCAGAAAATTACGATGGTTCTGAGAGTGAACCTACGGTTCTGCCAACACGTCTTCCCAACCTGCTTATAAACGGCTCCAGTGGCATTGCTGTTGGAATGGCGACCAATATTCCGCCGCATAACCTGACAGAGGTCATCAGCGCTACCATTGCGCTTATAGACAACCCTGAATTAAATATCGGTCAGTTGATGCAATTTATCCCCGGACCCGATTTCCCCACTGCTGCCATCATTAATGGTTCTCAAGGGATTTATGAGGCATATACCACTGGCAAGGGTCGCATATACATGCGAGCTAAAAGTCATATTGAAACCGATGAGGCAAATGGTAGTGAAACGATTGTTGTTACAGAATTACCTTATCAGGTAAATAAGGCAAGGCTACTGGAGAAGATTGCAGAACTGGTCAAGGACAAAAAGATCTCCGGAATTCGTGAGCTTCGTGATGAGTCTGACAAAGACGGCATGCGTATGGTCATTGAGCTACGTAGAAACGAAGTTCCGGAAGTATTGCTGAATAATCTCTATCAACAAACACAATTACAGAACGTTTTTGGCATCAATCTGGTTGCGCTAGACAATGGTCAACCAAAATTAATGAATCTCAAGGAGATTATTAATGCTTTTATCATTCACCGAAGGGAAATTGTTACTGCACGGACATTGTATGATCTAAAGAAGGCTCGTGCGCGCGCCCATATACTTGAAGGCCTTGCCATTGCCCTGGCGAATATCGATACCATTATTGCCCTGATTAAGAAATCACAAACACCTGCTGAAGCAAAACAAAGTTTAATGGAACCGCTTTGGGAACCAGGGCTGGTGACAGAAATGTTGAATCGTGCAGGGGCTAATGTATCCCGCCCGGATGGGCTGACAGATGAGTTTGGTCTCTCTGAATCAGGATATCGATTGTCGGATGTTCAGGCGCAAGCAATTTTAGAACTCCGGTTGCAAAAGTTAACAGGTCTGGAACAAGATAAGATCATCAAGGAATTTGAAGAATTGTTGGAGCAAATTCTAGACCTGCTCGATATATTGTCACGACCCGATAGATTAATGGATGAAATCAGGGGTGAATTGAACGCATTAAAAGAAACATATGGTGACGAGAGAAAAACAGAAATTATTGATGATCACCAAAATCTGAGTATGGAAGATCTGATTACTGAAGAAGATGTGGTAGTTACCTTGTCACATGCAGGATATGCCAAGTCACAGCAACTGGATACATATCGATCTCAACGTCGAGGCGGAAAAGGCAAATCAGCTACGGATATCAAAGAAGAAGATTTTATTGAAAAGCTCTTTATTGCGAGTACACATGACACTTTATTGTGTTTTTCGAGTCGCGGCAGGCTGTACTGGATGAAAGTATATGAATTACCTCAGGCTAGTCGAATCGCCAGAGGCAAGCCCATCGTCAATTTACTTCCATTGAAGGAAGGCGAACGGATTAATGCTGTGCTTGCTATCAGAGAATATTCAGAAGATAAATTTGTATTCATGGCAACAGCTGATGGGACTGTGAAAAAAACAGCATTAAATGATTTTTCGCGCCAACGCCAAAGTGGAATTATTGCTATTAACCTGGCAGAGGGGAACCAATTGGTCGACGTCAAGCTTACGGATGGAAACCAGGATGTGATGTTGTTTAGTGATGCTGGCAAAGTTGTTCGCTATAAAGAATCCAATGTCAGAGTAATGGGACGTACGGCTAAAGGTGTTCGAGGAATCAGGTTGTTGGATCAACAAAAATTAATATCGTTAATAATTGTTGAGCCAGAAACAGCTGTACTAACCTCCACCGAACATGGGTTTGGAAAGCGTACTAAAATTGAAGATTATCCTGTTACCCAGGCCAGGGGAGGAAAGGGCGTAATATCAATCCAGACCAATGAGAGGAATGGTCGAGTTGTAGGCGCTGTGCTTGTTAATGAAGACGATGAAATCATGTTGATTAGTGACCAGGGCACGTTAATTCGCACGCCGGTAAATCAAGTGTCTGTAACGGGGAGAAATACCAAAGGTGTTAGATTGGTAAATCTGGCGGATGATGAACGACTTGCAAGTCTTGAAAGAATTGTAGAAGAAAATGAAATAGTTACAATAGAGTCAGAAAAATAAGGAAATACAAGATGTCAGATGCGGTGATATACAATTTCGGTGCTGGGCCAGCGATGTTGCCTCGAGAAGTAATGCAGCAGGTAAAAGATGAGTTTTTAGACTGGCATGGTACCGGTATATCCGTGATAGAAATGAGCCACCGGAGCAAAGAGTTTATTTCCATTGCAGAGGAAGCGGAAACTGATCTTAGGGAATTGTTGAATATCCCAAATAACTACAAAGTACTATATATACCAGGCGGTGCAACTATGATGATGAGTGCCGCACCAATAAACTTACTCGCCAACGGTGAAACTGCGGATTACCTGGTAACTGGGAGTTGGTCTAAAAAAGCATATAAAGAGGCTGCGCGACTAGGAAATATTAATGTCGCAGCAGATTCTGCCGATGATAATTATTACTCGATCCCCGATCGTAATGCATGGTCATTAACCAGTGATGCTGCTTATCTATATTACACCGATAACGAGACCATAACTGGTGTGGAATTTCATGAAATTCCGGATGCGGGCGATGTCCCACTGGTTTGTGATATGACCTCTAATTTCCTCTCCAGACCGTTTGATATGAGTCGTTATGGTATTACTTTTGCCAGTGCTCAGAAAAATTTTGGTCCAGCTGGTATTGCCTGCGTAATTGTTCGTGATGATTTGATCGGTAAAGCAGGTGATAAAACGCCATTTTTACTGGATTTTAAAATTTATGCTGATAATGATTCTATGTTTAATACGCCTCCCAGCTTTAGTTGGTATATGGCAGGATTAATTTACAAATGGATACTGCGACAAGGAGGTCTTGTTGGTATGGATAATCTTGCAAAGCAACGGTCAGGCAAGCTATATCAATATATAGACTCTAGTGATTATTATACAAATCCAATTCCAGAAAAATATCGGTCCAGGATGAATGTTCCTTTTATTTTAAAAGATGATGATTTAAATGCCACTTTCCTCAGTGAGGCAAAACAAAATGGCCTCATAGAGTTAAAAGGACATAGAAGCGTAGGCGGAATGCGTGCGAGTATTTACAATGGTATGCCCATGGAAGGTATTGATGCTCTCATATCATTTATGCAGGATTTTAAAGAAAAACATGGCTAAAAATGGCATCTGAGAAAAAACTCGGTGAAATCCGGAGACGGATAGATGAGGTAGATAAAAAACTTATCCGCTTGATCAGTGAAAGGGCACTGCTAGCGACAGAAATAGCAGAGATTAAAAATAAAGGGAAAGGGGCTGTTAAATACTATCGGCCTGAAAGAGAAGCGCAGATTTTAAGGAGCGTCATTAAAGACAATCCTGGCCCTTTATCTGACAAGACTATTGCAAGATTATTTCGTGAACTCATATCTGCCTGCCTCGCCCTGGAAAAAGAATTAGTTGTAGCCTATCTTGGTCCCGAAGGTACATTTACCCATGCTGCAGCAATGAAGCATTTTGGACAATCTATAGAATGTATTCCTTTACCCTCCATTGATCAGGTTTTTCAGCAAGTTCAGTCCGGCACATGTGACTATGGAGTTGTGCCGGTAGAAAATTCCATAGAAGGCGTGGTAAACCATACCCTGGATATGTTGATTGATTCCAATCTTAAAATCAGCGGTGAAGTTGAATTACGGATCAACCAGTTTTTGATGAGCCGAACAAAGGTTCAAAAAAATATTACTAAAATATATTCACATCAACAATCATTTGCCCAATGTAGAAAATGGTTAGATGCCAATATGCCAGGAATAGAAAGAATACCAGTAAATAGTAATGCAGAAGCTGCACGACTTGCGAGTAAGGACAATAAATCATCTGCAATCGCAGGAAAAGCTAATGCTGATATTTATAAGCTAAAGATCTTGAATCGAAATATTGAAGATGAGTCAGATAATCAAACGCGATTTATTATTATTTCTACTGATGATGTCGCACCATCAGGAGATGATAAGACATCTTTACTATTTTCAATGCCAAGTAAGCCCGGTGCATTATTGAAAATGCTGAAGTGTTTTTCGGATAACAAAGTGAATATGACGAGGATAGAATCTCGACCTTCACGTAAAGGCTTGTGGGAATATATTTTTTTAGTAGATATTGAAGGTCATATCCAAAATTCCAGGGTTGCAAAATCTGTTGCACATTTAAAGCTGGAAGCCTCCATGATTAAGGTATTGGGGTCATATCCCCGTGCCGTTTTATAATA
Organism: uncultured Gammaproteobacteria bacterium; assembly: GCA_943788815.1. GTDB lineage: Bacteria > Pseudomonadota > Gammaproteobacteria > Eutrophobiales > Eutrophobiaceae > Eutrophobius. The sequence continues at coordinate 138,826 of CALSRS010000001.1, read as the reverse complement.
TTTGTAACTACCTTCACTACTAACCGGGTAAAAATAACAAATGTTATTTAATAAAATTGCAATAATTGGTGTCGGATTAATAGGCGGGTCACTTGCGAGGGCTTTAAAAGCAAAAGATCAGTGTAATATCATTTCAGGCTTCGGCCGCAACCAGGATAATTTGCAAAAAGCTGTGGATCTTGGTGTGATAGATGATTATTCAGATGATATTAACACCGTCGTGCAAGATGCTGAGGTCATAGTATTTGCAACGCCACTTTTTACCTTCAGGCCATTACTTGAATTGCTCCTCCCCTGTATTAATGATGATGTAATTATTACAGATGCAGGTAGTGAAAAAGGCAGTGTCGTAAAAGCAGCCAGAGAGGTGCTAGGTAAAAATATTACTAATTTCATTCCTGGGCATCCCATTGCGGGCACAGAAAAAAGTGGAGTAGAGGCCTCTTTCAAAGAACTCTACCAGGATCACCTGGTGATATTGACTCCTCTACCAGAAAATTCAGATCAAAACATTTCAATCATTACACAAATGTGGGAAACATGCGGAGCGAATGTTGTGAATCTTGAGGTTGATTATCATGACAAGGTACTGGCGGCCACAAGTCACCTTCCTCACGTACTTGCATATGCATTGATAGATTGTTTGGCAAATATGGAAGAGCAAGGAGATGTATTTAAATTTTCCGCTGGCGGCTTTCGTGATTTTACTCGAATAGCAGCCAGCAATTCGGAAATGTGGGCTGATATTTGCCTGTCCAATAAAACAAATTTGCTGGAACTTTTAAACCTGTACACCAATCACCTTACTAAAATAAAAAAACTAATCGATTCTGATGAACGTGCAGAGTTAATTGAGTTATTTTCTCGGGTAAAGACGACTCGTGAAAAGTTGAATTATAATTAAATGAATTCCGAAACCAGGATCGATTATATCGCCGCACCAGTTAGTAGCTTATCTGGCAAGCTGACCATTCCAGGTGATAAATCGATTTCACATCGTGCCATTATCTTTGGGGCTATCGCTGAAGGTGAGACCAGGATCTCTGGCTTGCTAGATAGTGAAGATGCAAGGGCCACGATGGATGTATTTAAAAACATGAAGGTCAAAATAGACAATGTTAGTGACAAGATTGTAATTCAAGGTGTGGGCTTGAATGGACTGACGAAAGCAGAAAAGCCATTTTATTTTGGAAATTCAGGAACTTCTATCAGGTTATTGGCGGGTATTCTTGCTGCACAAAAATTTGATTCTACCCTCACAGGAGATGAATCATTGTCAAAAAGGCCAATGCTACGGATCGTAGAACCATTGAACAAAATGGGAGCAGAAATATCCTGTAGTGAAGGAGGCACTTTGCCAATGAAAATAAAAGGAGGCAAGAGCTTACGTGGCTTTTCTTATGAACTTCCTGTGGCAAGTGCTCAATTAAAATCCAGTTTATTACTTGCTGGTCTCTATGCACAAGGAGTTACACGCATTATTGAACCTGCTGTAACGCGTGACCACACCGAACGCATGCTTAAACAGTTTGGAGGTAAAATAAATCGGGACGATAAAACTATAGAAATCACCCCTGGAGCATTAAAGGGAGTAGATATTATCGTTCCGGGGGATATTTCATCTGCTGCATTTTTCATCGTCGCCGGGTGTATTTGTCCTGGTGCCGATATTTTATTGGAAAATGTCGGAATTAATCCCACTCGATCTGCAATCATTGAAATTATGCGCCTTATGGGAGGAGATATAGAAGTAGATGAGTTGTCTGGGACATCCACAGAACCCGTTGCAAATATAAGGGTTAGATACAGTAAACTGAAGGGAATAAACATACCTACACAACTTGTTCCTGTGGCAATTGATGAGTTTCCGGTGATTATGGTTGCTGCTGCCTACGCCGAAGGTGAAACTATTTTATCAAACGCAGCAGAATTGCGTGTTAAGGAAAGTGACCGAATTGAAGCAATGGCTGAAGGTCTTACTAGCTTGGGTATAGAGGTCTCAACTCAGGCAGATGGTATGCGTGTTCTCGGAGGTAAGATAACAGGTGGTGAAATTGATAGCTATGGTGATCATAGAATTGCAATGGCATTTTCCATTGCATCAATCAACGCGACATCTCCAGTTACTATACGCGATTGCGTAAACGTGAATACATCATTCCCTGGTTTTATTGAGTCGGCCAATTCATTAGGCTGTGATATCTCAGTTCACCATGCCTGATAATCCAGTTATTACAATTGATGGGCCCAGTGGCGTAGGAAAGGGCACAGTCTGTTTATTTCTAGCAAGAGAGACGGGTTGGCATTTGTTGGATAGCGGGGCGATCTATCGTGTTTTGGCATATGCAGCCTTGTCTAGAAAAATTTCATTAGAAGATGAGCACAGTTTGTCTGATCTTGCCTGTGATCTAAATGTGGTGTTTAAGCGTTCAAATAGTGAGGAAAAATTAAGTATTTTCCTTGAAAATAAGGAAATTACTGAACAAATACGAACTGAAGAATGTGGCAATGCAGCATCAAAAGTAGCAAAATATCCGCTAGTTAGAAAGGCACTGTTAAATAGACAACGCGGATTTAGTAAACCTCCTGGCCTCATTGCAGATGGCCGTGATATGGGGACGGTGGTATTTCCTGATGCACGGGTTAAAATTTTTCTAAATGCGAGTCCAGAAGAAAGGGTAAACAGACGGTATAAACAGTTGAAAGAACAAGGGTTTAGTGTTACGCTTGCCCGCCTTTCGGCAGAGATTGCTGAACGTGACACCCGTGATCAGCTGCGTACGGAATCTCCGCTGAAGCCTGCACCGGATGCCGTGGTGATAGATACAACAGATTTGATGATTGAACAAGTTATTAATCAGATTTGGGATATTATTAAGCAAGATATATCCGAATTTAGTTAGGGGTTAATACTTAATTAATTAGTCACTGTTAATATTAATTTTTTATATAAAAATACTTGGGAAAATTTGAAATTACATGAGTGAAAGTTTCGCAGAGTTATTTGAACAAAGTCAGATAGATGCCAGGATGAAACCGGGCAGTATCATCAATGGTACGGTCGTAGATCTAAACAGTGATAGTGTTGTGGTCTATGCAGGACTTAAATCTGAAGCATTTATCCCAATTGACCAATTTTATGATGAAAATGGTGATTTGGAAGTCAGCATCGGAGATAGCGTCGATGTTGCTTTGGATGCAGTAGAAGACGGTTTTGGTGAAACCCGTTTATCCCGAGAAAAAGCAAAAAGACAGCTTGGATGGGAATTTCTCGAAAAGGCTCATGATGCTGGTGACACTATCACAGGAATAATAACTGAACGTGTTAAAGGTGGTTTTACAGTAGATATAGACAAAGTCCGAGCCTTTTTACCTGGCTCTCTTGTGGACACTCGACCTGTTCGTGATACCTCCTACCTGGAAGGTAAACCCCTTGAATTTAAGGTCATAAAAATAGACCAGAAACGGAATAATGTCGTGGTATCAAGACGTGCCGTGGTAGAGAGTGAAAGTTCCGCTGAAAGGGACGCAATGCTGGATAATATTACTGAAGGTGCGATAGTCAAAGGTGTTGTTAAGAACCTGACCGATTATGGTGCGTTTTTGGATTTGGGCGGTATTGACGGATTATTGCATATCACGGATATGGCATGGAAGCGTGTTAAGGACCCCTCTGAAATTGTAAATATTGGCGAAGAAATTGATATTAAGGTCCTGAAATTTGACCGTGAAAGAAACAGAGTCTCATTAGGCCTCAAACAAATGGGAGAAGATCCCTGGAGTGATCTTACGCGTCGTTTTCCAGAAAGTTCCCGGCTACACGGCAAAATTACTAACATTGCAGATTATGGTTGTTTTGTTGAGCTTGAAGAAGGTGTTGAAGGACTGGTGCATGTATCTGAGATGGACTGGACTAATAAAAATGTTCATCCTTCAAAAATCGTTCATATCGGTGATGAAGTAGATGTTGTGATTCTTGATATAGACCAGGAAAGGAGAAGAATCTCTCTTGGCATGAAGCAATGCAAACCAAATCCATGGGAAGAATTTGCTGCAATGCAGAATAAAGGCGATAAGGTTATTGGTGTAATTAAATCAATAACAGATTTCGGCATATTCATAGGTCTTGATGGTGGGATTGATGGACTGGTACATTTATCTGATGTCTCCTGGTCTGAAGATAATGAAGATATCGTCAGAAAATTTCAAAAGGGTGATGAAATTGAAACAACAGTGCTAGCCGTAGATGCAGAACGTGAAAGAATTTCTCTGGGTATCAAGCAGCTCGAAAAAGATCCATTTTCAAGTTATGTTGCAGAGAACCCCAAAGGCAGTATCGTCAAGGCAGTAGTTCAAACTATTGAGCAAAAGCATGTTGTTGTGATGCTTGCTGAAGATATTGAAGGTCAACTAAAAGCTTCTGAGTTATCAATTGATAAGCAAGTAGATGACGCCAGGATGTTTACCAAGGAAGGAGAAGAGCTAGAAGTTAAAATTACCGCGATAGACAGGAAAAAGCGGATTATCGCTGTATCTGTACGAGCAAAAGAAACAGACGATGAAATTGCAGCGGTAAGAGAATATTCACCTGAATCTTCTAGTGGGACAAAATTGGGTGACTTATTAAAAGAGCAGCTTGATAATAATTAGAAAATAACCTGATTTTAGTTCATACTTAAAATTCAATAATACTGAAAACAAGAAAAATGACCAAGTCAGAACTTATTGAATCATTATCAAAACGACAGTCGCAGTTAGCGTATAAAGATGTCGAACTTGCGGTAAAAACAATTCTTGAGCACATGGCGAATGCATTGTCTAATGGTGAACGAATTGAAATCCGAGGCTTCGGAAGTTTTTCATTGCATTACCGACCACCCAGAGTAGGAAGAAATCCAAAGTCTGGCGACCCTGTTTCTTTGCCAGCCAAGTTCGTCCCGCACTTTAAGCCTGGGAAGCAGCTCCGAGATCGCATTGATCAGACAAAAGATATTCCGATTAAGCAAGAACTGGATGAAATTTAGTCTCTAGAATCAACCTTACCCAGTTTTTTTAAAAAAATCCCACTTTGTGTTTCTCTGGGGATGTAGTATTCCCTTTATCACGCTAAAATTAGATAAATATGACCTTCAGTAGGAGTACATATGCTTCGTATTATCAAGATTTTTCTATTTATACTCATAATTTTATCTGCTTTGGCAGTTCATCTTAGAAATGATCAAGCAGTAAGTTTTGATTATTATCTGGGCACTATTGATTTACCCTTTTCATTGTTTCTCGTTACAGCCGTATGTTTAGGTGTAGTGCTTGGTATCCTGGCAATACTACCTTCGTTAATACGGCTGGAAAGAGAAAAATCCAGTCTGTCTTCTAAAATACGTCTTACCGAAAAAGAATTAGATACATTACGGATCATCCCGGTTAAGGATTGACTTATATGAATCAAGATTGGTACTTCGTAATATTTCTATTAATTCCTGTTGCCTTTATTGCCGGATGGCTTATTTCACGAAATAAGCATCTTGAAAATCATTTTAAAAGCAGGAAAAACTTGTATCCAGATTATTTTCGAGGCTTGAATTATGTGTTAAATGAACAGCCAGATAAGGCGATTGAGATTTTCATTAAAATGATCGAGGTAGATAGTGAAACAATCGAAACTCATCTGGCACTAGGAAATTTGTTCAGAAAAAGAGGCGAAGTGGATAGGGCCATTCGATTACATCAAAATCTCATAGCAAGACCAACCTTAAGCAATGAGTACCGTGCCCAGGCATATCTTGAGCTTGGGAAAGATTATTTAAAACTTGGGATCCTGGATAGAGCAGAGTCCTTATTTCAAGAATTGATTGAAATGGATGTATTGACTTCCAGAGCCTACGAACACTTGCTTGAAATCTATCAGCAACAACGAGATTGGGAAAATGCAATATTTATAGCAAGAAGACTGGAGTCTCTATCAGATTTTGATTTTAGCAAGACTATCGCTCAGTTTTTATGTGAAATGGCAGATGATGCATTGAGAGAAGAAAATGACAAGCGTGCAAAAGATTTAATTAAACAAGCGTTAAGATTAGATTCTAAGTGTGTGCGAGCAAGTATTATGGAAGGAGACTTGTTATTTAAAAAACAAAACTATAAAGGTGCAATAGCAGCATATAAACGCGTAGAAAATCAGGATATGGATTATATAGGTGAGATTTTACCATTGTTGGAAATATGTTATGAAAAAACAGGTAAAGAAGAACACTTGAAAAAATATCTTTTAGACCTAATGACAAAAAATAAAGAACAGAATTTAATGAAAATTCTAGCCAGGATGATTGCAAAAGATGAAGGTAATGACCGCGCTGTAGCTTTTCTTGAAGAGAACATGAAAGATAACCCCACCATGAATGGTGTAAATCAATTGTTACAATACATTATTGCCGGCACTCTTAGTGTTGATAAAAATGAATTGATACCTGTTAAAGAATTATTTGGAAAGTTGTTGAACTCAAGCGCAGAATATCAATGTAATAATTGTGGGTTTGAAGTGTTAAAAATGCATTGGTATTGTCCGGGATGTAAAAGCTGGGGTTCCATTAAACCGATATTAGGAATCTCATGAATGATTCAAGATTAATTGTGGCGCTGGATTTTTCTTCTAAATTAGAAGCAATGATGTTTGTAGACAGGATTGAGCCGGCACTGTGTAAATTAAAAGTGGGTAAGCAATTATTTTCATATTGTGGCCCTGATATAGTTGAGAAACTTATCGCAAAGGGATTTGATGTGTTTCTTGATCTGAAATTTCATGATATTCCAAATACAGTACATCAAGCTTGCAAGGCTGCGGTAAACATGGGTGTATGGATGGTCAACGTTCATGCATTAGGTGGGCAGGAGATGATGAACGCAGCCAGGTCAGCTGTGCCATCCATCGGAAATAAGCATAAATTAATTGCGGTGACAGTGCTGACAAGCACTACGGATAATGACTTGAAAAAAATTGGGATTAATATTACAGCTGAAGATATGGTCTATAAATTGGCAGGTGCAGCCAAAGAATCAGGACTTGATGGCGTGGTATGTTCTGCACAGGAAGCTGTTGGGTTGAGAAGAGAGCTTGGTGAAGAGTTTTGTCTCGTTACGCCAGGTATCAGGCCTGCCAATACTGAAACAAACGATCAAAAGAGAATTCAAACACCTTTCGATGCAATAAAATCTGGAAGTGACTATCTGGTGGTTGGGAGGCCAGTTACTCAAGCTGAAGATCCTCTAGCGTCTTTGAATAAAATAGTTGATGAAATTAATTCTGCACGTATATAGCTAATTCCTACAACTCATATTTCAGATAAACCCAGGCCTTAAGTGTTCTGCGCAACAGTATTTGTTTGAGCTGTTGTCATACTAATGCATAAATATAAATGACTGATTTACAAAGCCCATTAATACCCCAATTGCCAATATCACAGGGCGACTTGTTGTATTGGGAAAAATTGTATGGCGCTGCAAAAGGTCTGGCTATTGTAAATGCGGTGATCAAACAGAAATCACCGGTAATATTAATTACAGAAAATAATAAGGCAATGGAGAATATGCTGGAAGAAATCCAGTTTTTCCAGGATGCCCATGCGCCATTTCCGATTCTGTCCTTTCCTGACTGGGAAGTGTTGCCATACGATATATTTTCTCCTTATCAGGATATCATTTCAGAAAGAATTAAAACTTTATTTCAGATAATTAGTTTAGACAAAGGATTGATTATAACAACTGCTTCGACCGTCATGGGCCGTTTAATGCCGGTTGAATATCTTGCTGCTCGCTCCATGGTATTTAAGGAAAATGACGAACTGATCCTTGAGGATTTTAAAACTCAGTTATTGGATTATGGTTACAGGTCGGTGTCACAGGTTTCTGAACATGGTGAATTTGCATTTAGAGGCTCTATCCTTGATGTGTTTCCCATGGGAAGCAGTTCGCCGTTTAGAATGGATTTGTTAGATAATTCTATTGATAGTATTCGCTTATTTGAGACGGAGACACAAAAATCTTTCTCAAAAATAAATGAAATAAATATTCTTCCAGCAAATGAAATGGATTATACCGATGATGGAATCAATAGATTCCGTAAGAACTGGCGTGAAACTTTTGAGAGGAATCCACTTAATTCAGAAATCTATGTTGATGTAAGCAATAAACTAAGCCCACAGGGTATAGAATTTTATTTGCCATTATTCTTTGATTGTACCAGTAGTATTTTTGAGTATTTTAAAAATAAACCAGTAATATTATTCGATTCAGCTTCTATAGAGGCTATGCATGACCATTGGCAGAGTGTGTCCAAGCGTTATGATACTGCAGTGAATGAAATGGGCAGGATGGTGCTAAAGCCTGATGATTTATATGTCAGCCCAATTAAATTAATAGAATCAATATCCAGTTTCTCTCAAATCCATATACGGACCATATCCTCGGCTGATAATAATGATGTTGCAAGTTACTCCACTCAAGTACCTTTGAACTTAAATATAGACGCAAGATTACCTGATCCATTGGGTCTGTTTAAAAAATATCTGCATGAATTTGATGGAAAAGTATTGCTGGTTGCAGAATCTGCTGGCAGAAGAGAATCATTACTTGCACTCTTGAAGTCAAATGACTTGTCGCCGAAGTTAGTACAGTCCTGGCAAGAGTTCATTTGTGGTGACTATGACTTTTGCCTGACAGTATCGCCATTGGAAAATGGAGCCTCAATTGGCAACCCTGCTATAGCTATTATCAGTGAAAGTCAATTATTTGGAGAGCGTGTTTATCAACGTAGGCTAAGGAAGCGTAGGCAAAATAATACAGATGCATTAATTAAGAATCTCGCAGAATTATCCATAGGTGATCCTGTGGTGCATGAAGAAAACGGCGTGGGCAGATACAAAGGATTAATAGAGTTAACAATAAATGGAATTACAAATGAATTTATTCATCTCGAATACTACAATCAAGATAAACTATATGTCCCTGTTTCTTCATTAAACCTTGTCAGTAGATATACCGGTGCAGATCCAGAACATGCTCCTTTGCATAGGTTAGGTAGTGGGCAATGGCAAAAGATTAGAGATAAGGCTGAGAAGCGCGTATTTGATGTGGCAGCTGAATTGCTTGATTTACATGCTAAAAGGGCAGCCAGAAGTGGCATTGCATTTACTATCAACCAGGATGAATACAGCGCATTTATACAAGGCTTCCCATTTGAGGAAACACCTGATCAAGAAGATGCAATCTTAGCTGTTTTGGAAGATATGAAATTGCCTAAAGCAATGGACAGGTTGATCTGTGGAGATGCGGGATTTGGAAAAACAGAAGTAGCCATGCGTGCTGCATATGTGTGTGTAAGTAATAACAAGCAGGTGGCTCTATTAGTACCAACAACTTTATTGGCTCAACAACATTACCAGAACTTTAAGGATAGATTTGCTGATTGGCCGATTAAGATTGAGGTGATGTCTCGATTTGTTGCGAAAAACGAACAAAAACAAATTGTCGAAAATGTAACAAATGGTAAGGTTGATATTGTAATTGGCACACATAGATTATTACAAGATGACATTAAATATAAAGACCTTGGACTATTAATTATTGATGAGGAGCATCGCTTTGGTGTTAGGCAGAAAGAAAAGATTAAAGCATTTCGTTCGGAAGTAGAAATACTTACATTAACAGCAACACCTATACCCAGAACTTTGAATCTGGCAATTTCTGAATTACGTGATCTTTCTATTATTGCTACTGCTCCCTCCAGGAGGCATGCAGTTAAGACTTTTATGTGTGAATGGAATTCTGAAATGCTTGTCGAGGCCATGCAAAGAGAAATCAAGCGAGGTGGGCAGGTTTATTTCTTGCATAATGAAGTAGGCTCAATTGCTAAAATGGCTGAACGTATACAGAAATTATTGCCTGATGCTCGAGTCAAATTTGCGCATGGTCAGATGCCAGAAAGACAGCTTGAGCAAATTATGCAAGAATTTTATCACAGAAGATTTAATATTCTTGTTTGCACAACCATTATTGAGTCAGGTATTGATGTGCCTTCGGCTAACACTATAATTATAAATAGAGCAGACAAACTTGGATTAGCACAATTATATCAATTACGTGGACGAGTAGGGCGCTCACATCATCATTCATTTGCATATTTACTTGTGCCGTCTATGAAAGAAATAACAAAAGATGCTATGAAAAGATTGCAAGCAGTAGAGTCAATGGAAGAGCTTGGTATCGGATTTACCCTGGCCATCCATGATTTAGAAATAAGAGGTGCTGGTGAGATTCTTGGAGATGAGCAAAGTGGTCAAATTCATGAAATAGGTTATTCTTTGTACATTGATTTACTTGAACGTGCAGTAACAGCATTGAGAGATGGCAAGCAACCTAAATTAGACAGGTCGCTAGATCATGGGGTTGAGGTGGAAATTCATGCTCCTACCTTAATACCTTCTTATTATCTGCCCGATGTGCATACGCGCTTGATTATGTATAAAAAAATTGCTGCAGCACTATCACAAGATGACCTGGATTTAATTATGGAGGAAATGGTCGATAGGTTTGGCGCTATCCCTGATTCGACGAAAACATTATTTGAAGTCACAAAAATGAAATTGAAGGTGCAGCCTTTGGGGATTAGCAAGATTGACCTGGGATCGAATGGGGGGAGGATTATTTTTTATAATAATACGAATATAGATTCTACAATTATTATAAAACTAATTACTGAATATTCTGATATATATAAACTGGACGGGGTCGAGAAATTAAGGATAATAAAAGAATTCGAGGATGTAAATTCTCGTTTGGAATTTTTGTCAGATTTATCTGAGGTTTTAACTGCGAAAGATACGGCATGAGCAAAATTATATATAAGTTAATCTTCTATTCATTTATTTTATGGTCGTCTAGTGCGCAAGCGGTCTGGTATCAGATCGAATTAATCGTATTTGAAAATTTATATCCAGATGTTGACGGCGAACTCTGGTATCAAAAGCCAGAATTGGTGGGTTTGGATGACGCAATAGTCTTGAAACAATTGCATAATATTAGGGCGCTAACTACTGATCAAGAGGGTGCCAGTGCTAATGCTCAGGAGTTGTTATCTCCGTACACTATACTTCCTGATGATAATTACAGGATGAACGGCATATATAGAGTGTTGAGATTATCAAGAGAATATCGTCCTCTATATCATATTTCATGGCAGCAACCAGGATACGATGGAAATAAAGCCTTGCCAGTCCATATTCAATCAGAAGATACTTCAAATTTATATGAAATAAGCATTCCAGCAAGATTGGTTACTGAACCTATGCCTGTTAATTTCTATGAGCCAGTTGAACTTGTGGTCGACGGGACTTTGAAAATAAGAAGTAATTTATATTTGTATATAGATCTGGATATGGTGTTATTCAGGCAGCCGCCCATGCAAAATGATGAGGAGGAGTCTGGATTGGAGTTGACAATAATGCCAATGGAACATGAGCGCGAAATGAAACCGGTTGAGTACATCAGGCTAACGGAGACTAGGAGAATAATACTAAATGAGCTGCATTATTTTGATCATCCAATGTTTGGCGTGATATTGCAGGTTAGCCGCTATGATCCGGAATAAACTTATTGTTGTTCTTATTGATTGATTACCGCCATTTTAATTAGCTCAAGAATTTTTCTCATTCCAGATTCAATATGAGAGTGAATCAATTCCATCGTGATAATTTCATCAGATTTCCCTGCGGCCCAGTTAACGACCAAACAGATAGATACATAGTTAATATCCAGTTCTCGGGCTAACGAAGCTTCAGGCATTCCGGTCATGCCAACTATGTCACACCCATCATTTTCAATGCGCCGTATCTCTGCTGCTGTTTCTAAGCGGGGTCCCTGAGTAGCTGCGTAGGTGGCTTTTGGTATAAATGTGACTTTTTGGGATTTTGAAATGGCAATCAATTGATTTCTAAGTTTATTGCAATATGGGTTTGTAAAATCAATATGAACAACGGATTCTAGATTTTCCTCAAAAAATGTATGCTCTCTGGAATAGGTATAATCAATAATCTGGTGTGGTAATACAATTGTTCCTGGAGACATTGATTTTGTGATGCCGCCTACCACATTAACGCTGATGATATTATTTACCCCCATTTCTTTCAGGGCGTATATGTTTGCGCGGTAATTTACCTTATGGGGAGGAATAGTATGAGGCGTCCCATGTCGAGCAAGAAAAACGGCCTCAATTCCATTAATACTGACATTGATTAATGGTGCACTTACATTACCATATCGATTGCTAACATTATTTCTAGATAGTTCATTAATACCGTTTAATGACTGAAGTCCAGTTCCTCCAATAATACCTGTAGAAATGCTCATGATTCTGATAAACCTAATTTTCCAGCCCAATCTTTAGTAAACAACATTGCGCAACGACCGCTTCTTGAGCCATGTAGTAATGCCCATTCTAATGCTGCTTTTTGTGCCTCCAGGCTTAATGGTTCTGTCGTCTCTAAATATTTACCTAGCCAATATTTTACTATAGAAAGATATTGTTCCTGGTTGAAAGGGTGGAATGCAATCCAAAGACCAAAGCGTTCAGATAGTGATAATTTTTCTTCAACATTGTCGCCGTAATGCAATTCACCATCAATAAAACCAGAATCTAAATTGTCCTGCATTTTTTCAGGGAGTAAATGACGCCTGTTAGAGCTAGCATATATTAATACGTTTTCAGGTGTTTGTTTAATTGAACCGTCAAGCATGACTTTGATTATTTTGTATCCTGGGTCATTTTCCTCAAAAGACAGATCATCACAATATAAGATGAATCGATGTTGTAACTCATATAACAAATCACATATTTCAGGTAACTTCTTCATATCATCTCGCTGGATTTCAATAATCTTTAAGCCATCAGCTTGATATTGATTAAACAGTGCCTTTATCAATGAAGATTTGCCAGTACCCCGGGGACCCCATAACAGTACATTATTTGCAGGCAGGCCATTCAAAAATTGCCGTGTATTTAGTAAAAGCTGCTTTTTTTGATTGTCGATACATAAGAGATCATCAAGTGAAATTTCTGAATGTCTGGTGATTGCCTCCAGTTTATTACTGGTGGAATTATAGCTCCAGCAATTAGCATTTTTTGTGTTAAAATAGAGACAGTTATTGGCAGGTATAATTCCTTCTAACCTGTCAAGTATTTCGTTGGCTCGAGTAAAAAATTTTTCCGTATCTGACATACATCGTTGTCCTTATGCTTAAATTTGTCGTAATTATATGCTCCCTGTGAGGGTAGATGAAATATGTAGACGATAGTGTGATTATAAGGTGTATTTTGTGGGAAAATCAGTCATTTTTAGCCAGCAGATGGTGAATCTGGTAATCTATCAAATTTCAATGTTTGAATCTGTGCAATTAACTATTTGAGGAAAAGTAATGTTTAGCAAGGACATGAAGATAAAAGGTTTCGATGATGAAGTATGGAATGCGATGCAGGGTGAAATGCATCGGCAGGAAGAGCACATAGAATTAATTGCATCGGAAAATAACGTTAGCCCGCGTGTTCTTGAAGCGACTGGTTCAGTATTGACAAACAAATATGCGGAAGGCTATCCAGGTAAAAGATACTATGGGGGTTGTGAGCACGTAGATATAATTGAACAACTAGCTATAGATAGAGCAAAAACCTTGTTTGGCGCTGGTTTTGCAAATGTTCAACCGCATTCGGGCTCGCAAGCTAATGGGGCTGTGTATCTTGCCCTGTGTGAACCTGGGGATACCATTATGGGAATGAGTCTTGCAGATGGTGGACATTTGACCCATGGCTCGTCAGTTAATGTTACGGGGCGTATATACAAGGCTGTTCAATATGGATTGGATCCCGCCAACGGTGAAATTGACTACGATAAGGCAGAGAAGTTGGCACTTGAACACAAGCCAAAACTTATTATGACTGGTTTTTCTGCCTATTCACGAATAGTTGATTGGCAGAGATTTCGTGATATTGCGGATAAGGTGGGAGCTTACCTGGTGGCAGATATTGCACATGTTGCAGGCCTGGTCGCGACTGGTTTTTATCCTAGTCCTGTTGATATTGCTGATGTGACAACGACTACAACACATAAAACTTTAAGAGGACCCAGGTCGGGTTTGATTCTAGGGCGTAAAAATGAAGATATAGAGAAAAAAATCAATTTTATGGTTTTCCCAGGCTATCAGGGTGGCCCAATGATGCATGCTATTGCAGCCAAAGCTGTTGCCTTTAAAGAAGCAATGCAGCCTGAATTTAAAGATTATCAATTGCAGGTGAAAGAAAATGCGAGTTTTATGGCGGATGAATTTATTAATCGAGGTGTGAATATTGTATCAGGAGGGACTGATAATCATCTCTTTCTCGTGGATTTGCGAGACAAAGGTATTACAGGCAAGGAACTCGATGCTAAGTTAAATTCGGTTCACATTACCGTAAATAAAAATGCTGTGCCTAATGACCCAGAATCACCATTTGTGACTTCAGGTATACGGGTAGGCACACCCTCAATTACAACGCGTGGTTTTAAGGAAGCAGAATCTCGCGAGGTTGCTGCTCTAATCACAGCTTTAATTGATGATATGGATAGCAAGCAAGTAATAAGTGATATCAAATCTAAAGTTAGTGATCTATGTAAGCTATATCCCATGTATGAATATTAAAGAAATATGGTGCTAACCTGATGCATTGTCCATTTTGTTCAGCTGATGACACAAAAGTTATTGACTCTCGCTTGATAGGTGAAGGAGATAAGGTAAGGCGACGTCGTGAGTGTCAGGATTGTAAGGAAAGATTTACGACTTATGAATCTGCGGAATTAAATTACCCAAGAATTATTAAATCTGACGGGAGACGACAGAAATACATCGAAGACAAATTGCGTTCGAGCTTTTTAAGGGCCCTGGAAAAAAGGCCTGTTGCTATGGAAATGATTGATATTGCCATTGGACATGTTTCCCACAAACTAAGGGCGCTAGGGGTCAGGGAAGTTAAATCAAGAAAATTGGGCGAATGGGCAATGGAAGAATTGCGAGAGATGGATCAGGTGGCATACGTAAGATTTGCATCAGTGTATCGAAGTTTTGAAGATGTTCGCGCCTTTCTAGATGAAGTTGAAAAGTTAGAGAATGACTTGCCTCCAGACATAAGAGAAAATCAACTAAATCTCCTTAATGTAGATAGTGACGAAAATTGAGCTGGTCGACTGATGATTACACATACATGGCCAGAGCCATGCAGCTTGCAAGGCAAGGCTTGTATACGAGTCACCCTAATCCACGAGTTGGGTGCGTACTGGTTAAAGATAATAAAATTATTGGCGAAGGTAGTCATATCCAAACCGGGAAAGAACATGCAGAAATTAATGCCTTGAAGCAGGCAGGGGACCATGCTCGTGGAGCAACATGTTATGTTACGCTTGAACCGTGCGTCCATACTGGTAGAACCCCGCCGTGTACACAAGACCTGATTTCCGCGGAATTGGGGCAGGTTGTTGCATCTATGGTTGATCCTAATCCTATGGTCAATGGCAATGGTTTGAACAAACTTAAAGAACATGGCATTAATACTTCAATTGGCCTTCTTGAAACTGAAGCTAAAGAAATCAATAAAGGCTATGTTAAGCGTATGTGCACGGGGATTCCCTATATTCGTTGCAAATTAGCTATAAGCACAGATGGTAAAACAGCATTGGCATCCGGTGAAAGCAAATGGATTACCAATGAACAGGCAAGACATGATGTACAGAGACTTAGGGCGGAATCCAGCGCATTACTGACGGGTATAGGAACGATCCTTTCTGATGACCCCAGATTGACTGTGAGAGAAATAGAATTACATGGAAGAACTCCGTTGCGGGTCGTGATTGACAGGCAACTGGATATCCCTTTAAATGCTGAATTATTCAATCACCCAGGAAAAGTCATAATTTTCACCTCATCGGATAAGCATGAGAAGATAAGTAAACTTGGCAATATGGATGTTGATGTATTATTACCAGATAAAGGTGTCGATTTTCTTTCTTCCTCCATGAAAATACTCGCAAAAGAATATCATGTTAATGACATATTAGTAGAGGCTGGTGCAACATTATCAGGTGCATTACTCGATAATCATCTTGTAGATGAATTCATACTCTATCAGGCACCCATAATTCTTGGTGATAAGGGACGTGCTATGGTGAATATAGGTGATATAGAAAAGATGAATAACAAGATTATATTAAAACTGAATGAGATTCGAAATATCGGTGATGATATACGTATGACATATAAAGTCTGTAATTCCAGTCAATTGAAATAAATCATATGTTTACGGGGATAGTCCAGGCATCTGGATTTATAAAAGAGATGCTGCACAATGGAGACGACATGAGAATATCTGTCGTGCTTGACGATATTGATATTTCGAGTATTCATATCGGTGACAGCGTGTGTGTTAATGGTGTGTGCCTTACTGTTATCAGTGTGACGGAAAATATCATTTCTTTTGACGTCTCAAAAGAAACACAATCTTGTACTACATTTGGAACACTGGGCATAGAATCGCGAGTTAATATAGAGCTTGCTATGCAATTGTCAGATAGGCTGGATGGACATATTGTTAGTGGTCATGTCGATACAGTTGGTAATATCATTTCAATAAATGATGATGGTAGCTCTAAAAGGTTTGAAGTTGAAATATCTGAAGAATTCAGTAAATATATTTGTAAAAAAGGATCTGTATGTATCGATGGCGTCAGTCTTACTGTAAATTCGGTACATAGTAAAAATTTTAGTGTAAATATAATTCCTCATACCTTGCATCAAACCTTATTTGAAAATTATTCAATTGGTAGTAAAGTCAATATTGAGGTTGATCTCATCTCACGATACCTGGAACGGCTAGTTCAAAAATCCCACTAGATACAAAACACCATATTAAGGATATAATAAAATAAACTCAACATCCTTAACTTATTGATATTTATGGAACTTAATACAACAGAAGAACTTATTGATGAAATAAAGAATGGCAAGATGGTCATTCTAATGGATGATGAGGATAGAGAAAACGAAGGTGATTTTATTCTTGCGGCTGATTGTGTACGTCCAGAAGATATAAACTTTATGGCTACAAATGGTCGAGGATTGATCTGTCTTCCACTAAGTCGCGATCATTGCCATCGACTTAACTTGCCATTAATGGCGCGAAATACCCAGTCTGGAATTACTACAAATTTCACCGTTTCAATTGAAGCTGCCGAAGGTGTTACGACGGGGATTTCAGCTGCAGATCGTGCACTAACAATTCAAAAGGCAGTGTCAAAAAATGCGAAACCGTCTGATCTTGTGCAACCGGGACATATTTTTCCACTCATGGCGCATCCAGGGGGAGTATTATCTCGTGCTGGGCATACTGAGGCAGGATGTGATTTGGCAAGATTAGCAGGCTTAAGTTCAGCAGCTGTGATAGTTGAAATTCTAAATGATGATGGGAGTATGGCTAGACGTTCTGACCTTGAAAAGCTATCAGTAAAATACGGTATTAAAATAGGCACCATTGCAGATCTCATACGTTACAGGATAGAGCACGAAAGAACGATAGATCGTGTGTCTGAATCAGAATTTTCAACAGAATTTGGTGAGTTTAGATTGTTTTCATTTAGAGACCAGCTTAAGAATGATTTACATTACGCATTGGTTAAAGGCGATATACGGCCAGATGTTCCTACTCCAGTTAGGGTGCATCTAGTGAATCCAATATTTGATTTAACGGGCAATACTAAGCGTAGTAGTTGGCCAATAAAGGATGTGCTTGCAAGGCTATCTAAGGAAGATAGCGGCATTGCTGTAATACTTTGTAATCAGGTAGAGCCTGATACTGTACTTGCGCAACTAGAAGAATTAAATGAGTTATCTGAAAATAGTAATGAGACAAATAATTCAAGTCGAGATTTCAGAACCATTGGTCTTGGCTCTCAGATATTATCTGATTTAGGCGTGCAAAAGATGATTGTAATGAGTTCCCCAAAGCGATATCACGCAATCTCAGGCTTTGGGCTAGAAATTGTTGATTACATGACGAATTGATTTAATTACATCAAATAATGAATATTTAAAATGAATGATACTCAAGAGTTTAAACCTAAGCTGGTAATAGTTGTTAGCCAGTATAATCCATACATTGTAGAACGCTTACTTAGTGGTTGCCTGGCAACACTCCAGAAACAGGGGTTGGATAGAAAAGAACTTCCCGTCATTGAAGTGCCAGGTGCATTTGAAATACCAGTGGTAGTAAATAAACTTATTATGTCAAAAAAACCAGATGCAATAATTACTCTGGGTGCAATTATAAAAGGAGAAACGCCACATTTTGAGTTTATTTCGAATAGTGTAAGTACGGAAATTGCCAGAATCAGTGCGGCAACTTTAGTTCCAGTAATATTCGGTGTTTTGACTGTAGATACTGTACAACAAGCACAAGATCGATCCGGAGAACAAGAAAGTAACAAAGGTTCAGAATCTGCGTTAGCAGCTATTAAAATGGCTAATGTGATGCGGTCAATTGATTCATTATAGGATGAAAGAGGTTTTGTATTCTAAAAAGGCAAGGATCAGGTCGCGTCGAAATATTATTCAAGCTTATTATCAATGGTTATTAAATAAGCAACCGGTGTCGGAGATAATACATGAGTTCAAAAATGATAGAAATGAGCTTCAAAATGCCGATTTAGAATATTTTGAGAGCGTACTGGCCGGGATTATAAATGAATCAGAAAGTATTAAATCAGTATTAATTCAAATCTTGGATCGACCCGAATCTGAACTTGACCCAGTTGAGTGTGCCATATTACACCTGGGAACTTATGAGCTATTATTCTTAAAAGACATTCCTGAAAAAGTCATTATTAATGAATCAATTGAACTCGCAAAACTCTTTGGTGCAGAGGAATCGCATAAATACATAAATGGCGTTATGGATAAACTGACGAAAATAATACGTAAATCAGCGGAAAAATAAGAAAAGTAAATATGGCTTTGTCTGAATTTGACATAATTAGTCAATACTTTAAGAAAAAATATAAGCACAACACTTCAATTATAGCGGGGATAGGTGATGATGCCGCTATTGTTGAAATGCCGTCAGATAAATTTATGGCGGTATCAACAGATACTCTTGTTTCAGGAGTGCATTTTCCAAAAATAACAAAGCCATTTGATATTGCTTATAAATCACTTGCTGTAAATATAAGTGATATGGCAGCAATGGGTGCTGAACCACTATATGTCACCTTGGCGATTACTCTAGAACACAATGATGATAAATGGTTAGAGGATTTTGCAAATGGATTTTTTTCTATTGCAAATAAGTATTCAATTGAATTGATAGGCGGTGATGTGTCTCGAGGGCCATTATCAATTACAGTGCAAATATTTGGTGTTGTGCCTAAAGGGCAGCAAATTATGCGCTCCGGTGCGATGCCGGGAGATACAATCTATGTAACCGGGAAACTTGGTATGGCGGCATACGGTTTGCATATGCTAAACGAAGGCAATGACAATATAGATAAATTGTGTCTACAGCGTTTGAATAGGCCTGAGCCGCGTCTTGATATTGGCATTTCTCTTAGAAATAAGGCAACGGCTTGTATAGATATCTCTGATGGTTTGAAATCAGATCTTTCACATCTTCTATCTGCAAGTATGGCTGGAGCTGAAATTGAAATCGAACAAATTCCTTTTTATAACAAATTAAACGATGTGGATAGTGACCTAAGACTATCACTAGGCATGCTCAGTGGAGATGATTATGAGCTATGTTTTACATTAAATAATAAGTTTTCAGTGGAGATTGATAATATAAGAAAAGAATTTAATTGTGAAATTACCAGAATTGGGACTATAAAAGAAACGCCTGGTATTGTCTGGAACAGCAAATATGATTTAAGCGATGAATTTTTAAATAGTTTGGGATATTTACATTTTTGAAAGATAATGCCATAAGATGGGGTTCGCTCGTATAATCATTCTTAATGATAAGTCTTTTCTGGAATGGAGGTGATTATGAAAACAGTATTATTAACAGATGATAATGAGGATATCATAGAATTAGTTGAACTTATTCTATCTAAACTAGGTTATCAATTTAATAAAGCAAAAAATGGTAAAGATGCCATTAATTTTTGCTAGGAGTCACCTCCCGATCTGGTAATTATGGATTTGAACATGCCGGACATGGATGGATTTACTGCAATAGCATCACTTCGAAAAAATGGGTTTGAGAATCCTATTATTGTTCTTACCGCATCAGAGTCGCCAGATGATAAAAAGAGGGCTATGGAACTTGGGTGTAATGACTATGTCATTAAAACCATGGAAATGAGTGGCCTTGAATCAGCGGTGTATAAGTTATTAGAATTCCAATAAAATTTAATCAATTAACTTAATAAATAAAAATAATATTTTGTTATGACAGACCAGTTACATCAGTTGAATATGAATTATGTGGCAGCAGAAGACAGATTGATGCTAAGAATGAATACTCAGGCTGGCGATGAATACAGAGTCTGGTTAACTAGACGATTTACAGGCTTATTAGTAGAATTGTTGAGCAAGGAAATTGACAAGCACGGTGGTATTCCAACTTTGGCTTCAACACCTGAGACAAAAAAATTATTTAAGCAGGGAGCAATGGAAAAACCTTATGAAGAGGAGAAGATAATTAATTATCCTCTGGGGGAAGCAGGATTTCTTGCTAGTAAAATTAACTATAAATCAACAGAAGAGGGCGTTTTGGCACTTGAGATACTACCCGAAAAAGGTAAGGGAATAAATCTTAACCTAAATAAAACCTTGTTGTTTATGTTCTATAATCTTCTGGCACAAGGCTGCTCACAGTCGGGATGGAAGTTAATAGAAAATTCTCCATCAGAAAAAAACATACACTAATTAAATCCTAATATTACTCGCCTGCAAGTTGTCTAAGAACATAATGTAAAATGCCTCCATTATTATAGTATTCCCACTCCTTAGGTGTATCAACGCGGACTATGACATTAAATGAATATACATTGCTCGCTCCTGGATTTACAATTACTGTGGCTTCCTTGTCACCAGAATTAATATGATTAATAGATATTATTTCCGAGCCATTTAGATTAAATTTATCAGCATTTTCACCAGCTTTGAAAGTTAATGGCAGCACGCCCATTCCAACCAGGTTAGATCTGTGTATACGTTCAAAGCTTTCAGCAATAACTGCTCGAATTCCTAAAAGGTTAGTGCCTTTCGCTGCCCAGTCACGAGATGAACCAGTGCCGTATTCCTTGCCCGCAATGATTACAAGAGGAACAGATTCTTTCTGATATTGCATGGCCGCATCATAAATCGACATTAGATTATTACTGGGTTGGTGTACTGTCCAGTTACCCTCCTTGCCATTTGCCATGATGTTTTTAAGTCTAATATTTGCGAAGGTCCCTCTCATCATGACTTCATGATTTCCTCTTCTGGATCCATAGGAATTAAAGTCTACCGGGTCTACGCCATTATCAATAAGGTACTTTCCTGCAGGGCTGTCTGACTTAATTGCACCGGCAGGAGATATATGATCTGTTGTAATACTATCGCCAAGAAGAGCCAGGACTCTTGCCTTATCTACAGGTTTTGGTGGCTCAGCTTGTTTAGACATCCCATTAAAATATGGCGGATTTTGAATATAAGTGGAATTATCATTCCACTTATAAAGATTTGAGTCTGGTACTGACAAGCTCGTCCAGCGGGCGTCCCCAGTAAAAACCTTTTCATAGCTGTCCTTGAACATATTTGAATCAATTGAACTTGCGATGATATCGGCAATTTGTCGTTGGGTGGGCCAAATATCCTTCATATAAACATCATTTCCGTCATTATCATATCCAATCGGATCTGAAGTTAAATCAATATTCATCGTGCCAGCAATAGCATAAGCGACAACCAGTGGTGGTGATGCAAGAAAATTCATCTTAACTTCCGCATGTACTCGGCCTTCAAAATTTCTGTTGCCAGAAAGTACTGAACAGGCTATCACGTTAGATTTCTTAATAGCATTGCTGATAGGTTCTTTTAACGGTCCGGAATTGCCTATACAAGTAGTACAGCCATATCCAACAACATTGAAACCTAGATTATTCAGATAATTTATCAAACCGGCTTTCTCCAGGTAGTTTGTGACAACTAATGAACCTGGGGCAAGGCTGGTCTTTACCCATGGTTTCACATTCAAACCCTTTTCGGCTGCATTTTTTGCTAATAGACCTGCTCCAATCATAACTGCTGGATTAGAAGTGTTTGTGCATGAAGTAATTGCGGCGATGACAATATCACCATCAGTCAATTCAAATTCTTCATGGCCATCCAGTTTGACCTTGGTGCTACCATCAGAAGAAGGGCCGGATGGACTCATTTCTTTAAGATGTGATTGAACAGATTCTTTTGCGCTGGATAACTCAATACGATCCTGAGGTCGTTTGGGGCCGGCAATACTGGGCACGACTGTAGACATATCCAGCTCCAGGAGATCTGAATATCTTGCATCAATGCTATTTTCGTCTCTCCATAATCCTTGTTTGCGAGCATAGGATTCAACTACTGCTATTTGTTGGTCTGGTCTTCCAGATAATTTCAAATAATTAAGGGTTTCAAGATCAATAGGGAAAATGCCACAGGTCGCACCATATTCTGGTGCCATATTTGCAATCGTAGCCCTGTCAGCAAGTGGTAAATTATCAAGACCTGGTCCAAAAAATTCAACAAATTTTCCAACGACGCCTTTTTCTCTTAGCATTTCTACTACAGTTAAAACCAGGTCGGTTGCCGTTACCCCTTCAGTTATATTTCCTGTTAACTTGAATCCGACCACGTGAGGTATCAACATGGTTATTGGCTGACCTAACATGGCGGCTTCAGCTTCTATACCTCCCACACCCCAACCCAATACTCCAAGGCCATTTATCATCGTGGTATGAGAATCGGTTCCTACCAGTGTGTCCGGATAGGCATATACTTCACCATTAATTTCTCTTGTGAATATTGTTCGAGCTAGATATTCCAGATTAACCTGATGAACTATACCTGTGTCAGGTGGCACAACCTTGAAGTTTGAAAATGCTGTTTGCCCCCATCTTAGAAATTCATATCGTTCTTTATTTCTGTCAAATTCAATTGAAGCATTTCTTTCTAGTGCATCTACTGAGCCATAAACATCCACTTGAACAGAATGGTCTATAACAAGTTCGGCAGGTGAGAGTGGGTTGATTTTATCTGGGTCACCGCCAAGCGATTTCATGGCATCACGCATTGCGGCAAGGTCGACAACAGCCGGGACGCCTGTGAAATCTTGCATCAAAACACGCGCGGGTGTAAATGCGATTTCTATTTCAGGTATTGCAGTTGGATCCCAATTAACCATTGCCTGAATATCATCCCTGGTGATATTTTCACCGTCTTCATGCCTTAGAAGATTTTCAAGTAGTATCTTTAGTGAGAATGGCAGGGTCGAGATATCTCCAATATTTTTAAGAGATTCTAGTGAATGATATTGAAACTTTTCTCCATTAACATCCAATGTGGATTTCGAATTAAAACTATTACTCATTAAAAAACACTCCAACTTTTTATTGAAAAGAAACGACGCATATTATGCTTTATTTAGCTAAAAGAAGACAGATTATATTGTAATATTGTTTTAGATTAATTTAAGGCGGATGTGATTATCCCGCCCCCCAGGCATCTATCATGGTCATAAAAAACGACATATTGTCCTGGGGCGATTGCTTTTTGAGGGGTGTCAAATAGCACTTGAATTGAATTATCAATTTGCATAGTTATCAGGCAAGTCTGATCTGGTTGCCGATATCTCGTTTTGGCAGCACATTCAACGGGGTATTTCGGGGTGTTATTTTCTATCCAGTGCACATTTCTGGCGGTAAGTCCTGAACTATATAATTCAGGGCTTTTGTTGCCTTGAATTACATACAAGGTATTTGAGGAGATATCTTTATTTACTACATACCATGGAGCATTTGACCCTCCTTGCATACCTCCTATTCCCAGTCCGTGGCGTTGTCCAATGGTGTAAAAATAAACCCCGTCATGTTGTCCCAACACTAAGCCTTCCAATGTTTTTATAAGTCCAGGTTTTACAGGAATGTATTTGGAGAGGAATTCTTTAAAGGGGCGTTCGCCAATAAAACAAATTCCTGTGCTATCTTTTTTGTTATGTATAGAGAAGCCAATATCTTTTGCAATTTGTCTTACTGTATCCTTATTCATATCTCCAATAGGAAAAATAGCGCGTGATAATTGTTGTTGCGTTAAACGGCACAAAAAATAAGATTGATCTTTATTATTATCCGCTCCTTTTTTTAGCGTAAAACTGTTGTTGCTCTCTTGAATTCTTGCATAATGTCCAGTCGCAATTTTTTCTGCACCAAGATTTATCGCATGTTTCATAAATGCAGTGAATTTTATTTCCTGGTTACATAAGATGTCAGGGTTAGGTGTAAGGCCGGCTTCAAAGTCCTTAATCATGGAAGTAAATACCTGGCCCCAATAGTCCTCAGATAAATCTATCGTATTAATTGGTATTTTAAGTTTTTCACATACATTTAATGCGTCTTCCACATCCTTTTCCCAGACGCAATTATCATCATTTTCAGTCTCATTCCAATTTTTCATGAACAAGGCCTCGACATCATATCCCTGTTGTTTCAATAAAAATGCTGAAACTGATGAATCCACTCCTCCTGACATGCCAATTATTACTTTCATTTTCTATTATTTAATAAGCAAAATTAGATTTTATTAATTCCAGGGGAAGTAGATTTCCTGCTTCATAATCATCAAGGCATTGGGTGACTATTGGACTTCTTTTGTAATACGCTGGATTTTTTAATTCTTCTTTTGTCAGCCAAATGACTTTTATTATTTCTTTGTCTAGTTTTGCATTGGTGTCAAAGTTTAAACATTCGCCATGAAAACAGAATCTGATATAAGTTATTTTTTCGGCGTTATTCCAATAATGGTAGATTCCGACAAGTCCGGAAGGTGAAAAGTGCCCGCCGGTTTCTTCATGTACTTCACGTATGATTGCATGACTAAGTGATTCACCTTCTTCAAGATGCCCCGCAGGTTGATTAATAACAATATTGTTATTGATCTTTTCTTCGACAAACAGGTATTTTTTTTCTCTACATATGACAGCAGCGACGGTAATATGTGGTTTCCATTCCATCATGATCAGTAATCAGGAATCTTTATTTACTATAGCACGCTCTATTACAGGGTCGCTCCAGCTACCTTTGATTGTATATTCTATTTTTAATATTTTATTTATGCTGTCCTGAAGAGGTTCAAACATATTGCCTGCAAGGTATAATACAGTACCAAGACCAATGCCTACAGGCCCAAGAAATCCACTTGCGACGGCAAGGCTGTCAGAGATTTGTGGTGTTACCATTGCGGTTTGATCATAATCTTGTGTAGATAACCCTGCGCGGCCAGAAATATCAACTTTTACTGAAGGACCTCGCATGGTTAGATTGTCTGTATAGGCATTTCCTTCTTTAATATTGAATAGCCCTCTTATATTGTCAAATGCCATTCCTTCTCCAAATAGATCACTGAAATCGAGAACCATACGCCTTGGTAATGCTTGCAAGCTTAATAAACCAAATAAGCGACCAGCGGCTGGTTGTATGTCTAGCATATGACCTTTATTAATATCCAGATTTATCGTACCGTTTAAATTGGCAAGAGAAAATTCGGTCGGACCTCCAGACCAGTTAGCGTCAATTATTATATTCGTTTCTGCTTTTGATATAAAATTGTCATCAAATTTGAATGTATTTAGTATTTCTTTGAATTCACTACTGTGAACGTTGATGAAGAAATTTGACATGCTGCCTGTGTATCTATTTTTACTCCACTTCCCAGCAGCCTGAATTTTTAATTTTGGTTTTCTAAAAGTGAACTCTTCAATAAGCAAGCCATTTTCAGAAGGTAAAGCAGTTAATGACAGTGTGCCAAGGTCCAGCGTGTTGTAATTAAATTTTTTCACATTTGCAAAAAGTGTCGGCAACTGAGAAGGGTCGACACTGGATTTATTTTCACTATCATTGCTTGTTAGTAGCAGGTGATCTAGATCTGCAATTACGTGAGTACCTTCATTCGGAAATTTTGCTACTTTCAAAGTCCCTTTAATTGCTTCTGAATCAAGGACATAATCCCAGTCGTAATTCTGATCAGTTTGGCCTTTAATAGATATGTCCTTGAATAACTGCCCGAGGTACCATAGCTTGCTGGCCTTAATATCCACATTAACAGGTAATGATGCTTTTTTATCATTTTTTAGATTGTTTGGAATAAATAGAGACAGTAATTCTTCCGTATCAATTGAATCGTAATTGCCAGAGATATAAATTCCTGCTTCATCGTATGATTGTGTATTACTATGATTTGTCGATATGCTTAAGTTTTGCAATTCTCGAGACGGTGAGTTTTTATATGCGAATGTAGTATTTATATTGCCTAAACTGAATGTGATGTCGTTGTCGTTCCCACTCCCAAGATGTTTAGAGAAATATAAGGACGTAGACTCATATCCTTTCTTGGCCAATGGCTTGGGTAAATTTAATTCCAATCCGATTAAATTAGATTTAATAATAAGTTGGCGTCTTAATTCATTATTGTCAGAATTTTTACTGTAAAGTATCGAGGCATTCCAGTTAGTATTGCCAGATAATTTAGTCGTTATATTCTCTATGACTTCAGATGAATTTGGCAGATATTTATTCAGCTGTTTGCTAATAAAAATATTGTCTGCTTTGCCTGACAATGTGATATTTGCGGGAAAAGTATTGTTGAACTTGGAGCCTGAAATATCTAATGTTACTGTCGCTCCTTCATAAACAGCATCTAAGTCATTTGCAGTTAAGCTGGATTCTGTAAAGAGGATATCTCCAGATAATTTTGACAATACAAGATCTACTTCATTAGATTGAATGGAAGCGTCCTGGAAATTCATATTTCCTTCTATTTTTAATTTGCGCTCAGGGTTTCTAATGGGTATCAACATGTCTAGTGCCAAAGAGATATTCCCTTCGGGCATGAGTGAATGATTGATTGTTGAAATCATCGTATCGTTACTTAGCGGACTCTGGTCAATAAAATATTTCAAGTCCTGTGGCTTGCCGTCAATTGTCCCTGATATAGACAATATTTTTTCTCTTAAATAAAGATTGGGAATGCGTGCTGTTGCTGAATTTATATTTGCCTCGAAAATCTGGCCATGATTTATTTTCATTAACATTTCAAGACCGTTGAATTCAACATTCGCATCAATATTTGTGATTTCAGGATAGCGATCTGAAAAATTCATATCCACATTTTCAATATTTGCTTTCGCGTTAAAATCAACAATTTCATTGCCATGTAGGAATTGACTGGGTTTGCCTTTAAAGTCCAGTTGAAAGTTACGGAGCAGGCCTGAATTTATTGAGCGCTTCAACCAATCTCTTGCGCGAAATGAATTTGTATATGGCATGTAATTAATTGCATGCATAATATCACTATCCAAAATTGTCAAATTCAAACCAACAAATAATTCAGGTTCCCACGAGATATTAGTATCTAGTGAAACATTGATATGGTTATTCTTTAATGAGAAGTCTCTCGTTCGGATTTTATATGTGTCAAGTGGTTTTTCCCATTCAATAACTCCATTTAGATTTATTAAATCTTCTCCTTCCAAATAATTTAATCTTGCTTGGTTATCATGAAAACTAATGTTTCCTTCAGTAATTCCTCCAGACAGTTTGCCGCTAATGCCTGTTAATGTTGAGGAAAAATTATTTACTGTAGGAGTGATATTTTGGAAAGTGGTATCGAAATGAAGTTTATTGTCAGGCCTTTCGTTTGAGTTATATGTGACAGTTCCGTTAATCAAATCTCCCGTTAAGTTTTCAATTAATGGCTTGTGGGGTGTAATGAAATTACTAAGCACGGGGAATATATCGTTTAATTTTAAATAATCATATTCTATATCAATAATCTTATGAGTTTTACCCTCTAATGACTTGACTGATACGCTATAAATTGAGGATGGCCATAAGCCATTTTCTGTTTCCAGCGAATTTAAATCTATATTGAATATCCAATTGCCAGCAGGGTCGTGTTTTCCTGATATATCAGCATCCAGGGTTATAATTTTGGCAACAATCTTATCTTGTGTATACAGATTGTAATCATCCGCCTTTAATTCACCTCGAAAATTATCTATTTGTGCATCTTTAAATGTGCTCCACAGGGAGAGTGTAGTATCACCATCAGAAAGTGAGAGAGAGCTCGGCCAATATTGCTTGTACCAATTTTCAGGTTTAACATTTTGGGTCTTTAAAAAAACTTCAGCTGACCAATTCGAAGACAACAAATCACCGATGACATTGATTGTGAATTCCATGGCGTCACCATATTCAGATGGCAGCTTGGTGTTTCCATCAATAAATATTTTGTCCAGGTTTGACTGTAGATTTAAATTTACATTTATTAAGGGGAGAATAGGCTGGTCATGTAAAATATCATGCCACTGTATATTTGCACTTTCGATTCTAATAGTATTTTGGCTTAACAACCAATTGTCTAACTCATTATTGCTTTCAATACTTCCAGAATCACTTTCTGTTTCTAGCCCCTGGATATTAATTGAGCCATCTTTTAATCTTGATATAGTCATGTCCAGTCCAGCGACAACAAGCTCTTCTGGTATAATTTGTCTATTTATAATTGACGCGCCAAGGTTAATACTAATATGAGCATTGCCGATAAATAAAATTGGGTTGGTACCTGTGCTGTCCATCAAATCTATTTGTTCAAGGCGTAGATGTGGCGTCCAGCCAACCCATTCGGCAGAAATTGAATGTATAGCGACTGGTAGTTCCATATAGTTGCTGACCCATACCTCCACTTCGCTTCTATACATTCCAAAATCGGGCAGAAAAACTCGTATTAGGGTCGCAAATAAAGCAGATATCAGAACAATGAAACCAATCAGGTAAATTGAAAAGTTATAGAGTTTCTTTATGAAGTGTGTAGACAATGATAGCAACCTGTTTTACAAAGGGACTATTTCGTATTGTTGCTGTGAATAATAAGGTTCCACCTGGAATGTAATTGGTTTGCCCAGAGTTTCCTCTAACTCTGCCAGGTTGATTGATTCGTCATCCATCAACATATCTATGACTTGTTGGGAAGCAACAATCAATAATTTCTCAGCATCAAATTGCCTTGAATCCCGAATAATTTCACGAAATATTTCATAACATACTGTTTCAGTAGTTTTTAATTTTCCTCGGCCATCACATGTTGGACAAGTTTCGCATAATATATGTTCCAAACTTTCTCGCGTGCGTTTTCTGGTCAGTTGTACCAATCCCAGGGAAGTTAATTCACTGATGATAAATTTAGAGGTGTCGCGCTCGAGGTGTTTTTCTAAAGAGCGTAATACTTGCCTTTGATGCTCTGATGATGCCATATCTATAAAATCAATAACTATAATGCCACCCAGGTTTCTTAATCTTAGTTGGCGACATATTGTTTGAGTTGCTTCCAGATTTGTTTTGTATATGGTTTCTTCATGTATTTTATGTCCAACAAATGCTCCGGTATTGACGTCAATTGTTGTCATTGCTTCGGTTTGGTCAATCACCAAATGACCACCTGATTTTAATTGTATTTTACTATTCAGGGATTTTTGAATTTCATCTTCCACTGAATATAATTCTAATAGTGGTCTTTCGGCTGAATAGTGTTCAATTCTACCCAGGAACTCAGGTAAAAATTTGGCGGAAAAATTAACTGCATTTTCATAGCTTGTTTTTGAATCTATTCGTACTCTTTCTACTCCGTGATGTACATAATCGCGCATAGTTCTGAGTTCAAGAGAAAGATCTTCATATAATATTTCAGGTGTTTTGGTGTCATTTCCTGCTATTTGAGTTTCATTCCAGAGTTTATATAGGTATTCAATGTCTTTTTGAAGGTCTACAGCGCTAGCACCTTCGGCTGCAGTTCTGATTATAAATCCACCATTATTTAACACCCCCGCAGTATCAAGAATATCGATATTTTCTTGAATATCCATATCGGAGTTTACAGTTATTTTTTTTGAATTCCTGTGATGGTCCAGGATAATCCTTTGCAATCTATCGCGTTCTTCTACATCTTCGATTCGTTGTGACACAGCCAGCATGGGATGTCCTGGTAAATACACCAGATAACGAGAGGGAATAGATATCCGTGTCGTTAATCGGGCTCCCTTAGTTCCCAAGGGATCTTTTATTACCTGCACCATGATGTTTTGACCTTCCTGCAGAACTGCCCTTATAGATGTATTCTGAAGAGTGGTCACCACCTTATCTGAATCTTGCGTCTCAGCTTCATTATCTATGATGTCTGAAATATGAAGAAACCCCGTCCTATCAAGACCGATATCAATAAATGCCGATTGCATTCCAGGTAGTACCCTAGATACCCGAGCTTTGAAGATATTTCCTACTAATCCACGCTTATTCTTCCTTTCAATGAGGACTTCCTGAAGAATACCGTTTTCCACGACAGCGACTCGAGTTTCTTGAGGACTAACATTGATTAGAATTTCTTCACTCATGTGATAAGTCATGAAAAATTAGGTGAATTTATTCTCATAAGTATAGCATTTCAATAGATAAATTAACCATATACGATCTTGATGTAGATGTGAAAAGGTGTACCGGACCGTTCAGTTATGACGTGATATTGGGACACCATATTCTACAGGAATATTCAGACTAATGTCCTGACCTGAAAATGAGTAGTCGTGCTGTAATATTGTATGCGAACTGTAGCAGCGAGATAATATTCAATAAAAACAAGTGGATATGCGTTTTAAAGGCGGGTTGTTTACAGTGGTTCCTCATCTAAATCGATATCTTCAAAGATATCATCAAAATTTTCAGCAGGTGGATTACCGTCATAGATGAGATTTTTTCGTGATTGTAGATAGGCCTCACGAGTAAAAGAATATCCGTCTATAGCCGCTGAATCTCGAAAATTACTGGCATTTAACAGATTGGCACGGGTATTAACAATTTCCAGAAGTTGAACGGGCAGGGCAATAGTAAAGGCGAGATATGTAAATGGGTTCAATAAGTATTTTGTTGCATAATCCGGCAAATTTCTCGTGGTATTCGGACCCATAGCAGGAATATTTAGGTATGGACCCTGAGCGCTACCCCAGACTGCCAGAGTTTGACCGACATCTTCTTTGTGCGCTTCTAGCCCCATTGGTGTCGCCACGTCGAATAGCCCCCCAATACCTAATGTGGAATTGAAAACAAATCGAAATATATCTGAAACACTCTGGTCAATTTTACCTTGCAATGAATTATTTAAAATGACATTTAAATAGTGGAGATTATTGAAGAAATTGGTTGCACCAATTCTAAATGGCTCAGGAGTGACCTTTACATAGGAAGATGCGATTGGTTTAAAGAATTTTTTATCAAGCCCATCGTTAAAATTATAAATAGTTCGATTTGTTGACTCCCAGGGGTCACTAGTATCGATTACTCGTGCATCATCTATATGCTGCATTGAGGTGCATGCAATAAGGGAGCTGTACAGTAATACGAGAACTAACAAACGCTTTAATTTAGTTAAACCTTGTGTCATTCAATTTCCTTAATTCTAAGTAAAACTATTATTCCTTAATCCTGGTGAAAATTGAAGTTCTCAATTAACTAGAGGCTTCGTTAATTTTATTTCTTATTTGCTCAATTAGTTTATCAAAACCATGTATTTTGATTACGTCTGAATACTCTCCTCTTTTAATAGATATGTCATTAGCACCATTTGCAATGACACTTATAATCATCCAGTTATCATCATGTTTTGACATCAGATAATCCAGGCTTACTGTCTCCCCATTAGTGGTAGTTAATAATGTTTTTACCAACATACGACCGCGATTTAGCTCTTCTACAGAGTCAGTTTGAAAGGTCTCTCCATCAAAGTTATTAAACCTGTCTGCATAGGTTGCTGTAATTAGATCTTCATATAAAGAGATGAAATCAGACTTTTGACTAGTGTCGAGCTCAGACCAATATCTTCCTAATATGACCTGTGAGATTAAAGGTATATTAAAGCTGTTCGGGATAGTGCTTGATAATGCTTTTACTCTTCCTTGATAACCAAGCTCGGTTGAATTTTTCATCACGCTGATCAAGCTATCATGAAATGCTTCAATGACATTGTCAGGTGATTGCGTTATTTTCGTGTCAGCATTAACACTAAGCATCGTCGATAATATAAAAAGCAATATTATTTTTAATAGTATTCTCATGGCATAGTCTCAATATTATCTGCTATATGTTCGGTCTTTCCAGATGGCACTTTTGCCCTTCCAATGTTGTATTGCAGAATCCCAGGTCATAAGTAAATATAAAATTCCTGCAAATGGTAGTGTCAGTATCCACAAGGGGTTTAAAGAATAATACCTCACAATTGGTATATAAGTTCCCCAGATAAGAAGAAAAGTTACCGTTCCTAGTAATGTATTAGACTGGTCATTACTCAGAACGGCGACAAATGGCAGAATAAATGCAATTGTCATCAAAATACTGCATAGCGCTAGTAAGGTGATGGAGTAATACAACTGAGTAAATGCTGTGCGAGTTACCATATCCCAAATCATGGAGATTTGGGTATATTCCCTGTGACTGACTGCGCTATGCGTCAATCCAATCCAGGTTTTTCCGTGATTTTGTTTTATTTTTCTGGCAAGTGAACAATCATCTATTAGTTCATGCTTTAGTGTCTGGAAGCCGTCTATTGCCCTTAATTTATCGGTTTTTATCAATATGCATCCGCCAGCTGCCGCAGCAATTAATGTCTTGTTAGTATTTGATATAGAAAAGGGATAAAGCAATTTGAAAAAATAGATAAATGCAGGCATTAGCATTTTTTCCCAGAGTGTTTGCATGCGCAAACTGGCCATAAGTGAGACCAGGTCACAATTATCATTTTGTGATTTTTCAATTAGTATTGCCAGCGTGCCCGGGAGTAATTCAATATCTGCATCAAGTAACAGCGTATAGTCGGTTTTAACATGCGACAAACCCTGTTCAAGCGCCCATAATTTGCCACTCCAGTCCGCGGGTAATTTGTCACCTTGAATAATTTGCAAATTCTCAAGTTTGAGATTAGACGCAATTTCAGCAGTGCCATCACTTGATTGATCGTCAACTAACAGAATTTTAAAAATATTACCCTGATGTTGTATAGAAGTCAGGGTTTTAGAAATTGTAGTGGCTTCGTTACGAGCGGGTATCAACACCGTGACATTTGATAAATCACGGTCTAGACCAATTTTTCCGTCCAGGGATTCTCGTGTGCTCCAGGGGCGCCAGGGTAATAGAAAAACAATAATCCAAAAAGCCAAGCCGGGCAGGGCAATCCAAATTTCCGGCATCAGGCAACTTGTTTGTTTGAATCTTTTTGTTCTTGATTATTAATGTTAATGACTTTCAGGTCAGGGGTTTTAGGGTCGGCATATTGAATAGGTAGTTCGGGTGCCATTGAGCCTGTTAGCTTGGGGCCTAACATTGAAACTTTAAGTGCCTTAAAAGGGTTACTGAAGGCATCGTCCACTGCAGTCGCTTCATATCCACAATGAACCATGCAATTGGCACACTTTGGATTTTTCCCTGTTCCATAGTTATCCCATTCTGTATCTTCCATTAATTCTTTAAATGTATTTGCATAGCCTTCACCTACGAGCAAATAACAGGGTTTTTGCCAACCAAAAACATTTCTAGTGGGGTTTCCCCAGGGCATACACTCATAAGTTTGATTGCCAGCCAGAAAGTCCAGGTAAAGTGATGACTGGTTAAAACGCCATTTTTTCCCTTTGCCGAGTTTGAAAATATTTCTGAATAAATCTTTGCTTTCTTTTCGTTTCAGAAAAACATCTTGCTTGGGAGCACGTTCATAACTGTATCCAGGCGAGATGGTGACGCCTTCGACACCAAGAGACATTGCAGTATCCATAAACTCTGCAACTTCATCAGCATCCTCTCCCTGGAATAAGGTGCAATTAATCGTGACCCTGAATCCTCGGCTTATTGCTTTTTTGATTACTTCGACACATTTCTCATAGACGCCATCTCGACAGACAGATGCATCGTGTCGATCCTTATTGCCATCCAGATGTATTGAGAAAGTGAGATAGGGGGAGGGG
Source organism: uncultured Gammaproteobacteria bacterium (assembly GCA_943788815.1). GTDB lineage: Bacteria > Pseudomonadota > Gammaproteobacteria > Eutrophobiales > Eutrophobiaceae > Eutrophobius. Next base: position 104,478 of record CALSRS010000001.1, on the reverse strand, counting down.
GAATATTCATCCATCTTTTTATCGAGCAACAGTGCATTAGTGCAAAGATATACGTACTTCTTTTTCGCGATATATCCTTTAATTATCTCTTGCATTTCCTTGTGTATTAGTGGTTCGCCACCAGCGATGGAGACAACAGGGGCTCCGCATTCATCAATTGCATCCATGCAATCTTTGTAACTTAAACGTTTATCCAGGATATCTTCCGGGTAATCAATTTTTCCACAACCTGAACAGGCCAGATTGCATCTAAATAATGGCTCCAACATAAGAACAAGAGGATAGCGTTTTACGCCTTTCAACTTGTTTCCAATAAGATATTTCGCAATACTGTATTGCTGTTTTAATGGCACTCCCATTGAAATAAACTCCGAAAAATAATCAGGCTAGAACAGAAAAAATGAATTAGTATAATAATTACTAAAATTAGTAAGATACAGCATGATATAATAAATGTACAGAATTGATAAACATCATAACATTAGACCCAGCACTGCGGTAATTAGCCGTCACTGCAAATACAGATAACAATTATAATAATTCAATGACAGACACAATTTTCAAACCAATTCTAGATAAAATCGAGTCCCCTAACGATCTGCGACGACTTAAGGAATCTGATCTTGAGCCTTTGGCTAAGGAGTGTCGTGAGTTTTTGTTGCATTGGGCTAGCAAAAACAGTGGTCATTTTGCTGCAAGCTTGGGGGCGGTTGAACTCACAATTGCATTACATTATATATACAACACACCTGAGGATAGACTAGTCTGGGATGTGGGGCACCAGGCTTATGTACATAAAGTGCTGACGGGCAGGAAAAACCAACTTCATAGTATCCGAAAACGTGGAGGTCTGGCTCCTTTTCCAAAACGAGAAGAAAGTGAATACGATACATTTGGTGTGGGGCATTCAAGTACATCTATCAGTGCTGCTCTAGGTATGGCTGTAGCAAATGACAGATTAGGTAATGATAGAAAAGTCGTTGCGATAATTGGCGATGGAGGCATTACTGCTGGCATGGCCTTTGAAGCATTAAACCATGCAGGTGATTTGAAAAATAACCTTCTGGTTATATTGAATGATAATAATATGTCTATATCTCCTAATGTAGGTGCCCTGTCGAATCGCGTGGCTCAAATTCTATCGGGGAAACTCTATACCTATGTCAGGGAGAAAGGGAAAAAAGTCCTGTCTAATATGCCACCAGTATGGGAGATCGCTAAGCGAGCTGAAGAGCATATCAAAGGGCTTGTCGTGCCTGGCACATTATTTGAAGAGTTGGGATTTAACTACATTGGTCCTATCGATGGACATCATATGCCTACTTTATTAGAAACCATGAAAAATATTCATGAACTAGATGGTCCTCAGTTTCTTCATGTCATTACCAGAAAAGGTAAGGGATATGCTCCAGCAGAGGCAGACCCTGTAAAATATCACGCTGTTTCAAAACCATTTGACCCAAAGCAGGGGATGATGCCGTCTGATAAAAAATCCAAACTAACATATAGCAATATATTTGGGGAATGGATATGTGACATGGCCAGATTGGATCAACGCCTGGTTGCAATTACTCCTGCCATGCGAGAGGGGTCAGATTTGATTCGTTTTGAAAAGGAATTTCCTGACAGATATTTTGACGTTGCTATAGCAGAGCAACATAGTGTCACACTGGCAGCAGGCATGGCCTGTGATGGATTGAAACCGGTCGTGGCTATCTATTCAACTTTTCTTCAACGCGCTTACGACCAACTTATCAATGATGTTGTTAATCAAAAGCTCCCCGTACTATTTGCGATAGACCGAGCTGGTTTGGTTGGCGCAGATGGGCCTACGCATAATGGCAGTTTTGATCTGACATTTTTGAGATGCCTGCCAGATATGGTAATTATGGCTCCATCTGACGAAAACGAATGTCGACAAATGCTCTATACCGGATTTATTTTAGATCAACCTGCAGCCGTTAGATATCCGAGAGGAACGGGAACGGGTGTTGATGTGGTGAAGCAGATGGAAGCCATACCAGTAGGAAAAGCAGAAATTAAACGCGAAGGTAAGTCTATTGCAATTCTTGCTTTTGGATCTGTGGTTTATGCATGTCAGGAAGTTGGAGATATAATTGATGCAACAGTGGTTAATATGCGCTTTGTTAAACCTTTAGATGAACTCATGATAAAAAGTCTTTGTGCTGAACATGAATTTATTGTCACAGTTGAAGAAAATGTTATCCAAGGTGGGGCTGGGAGCGCCATAAACGAATTTATTGCCGAAAATGATATCGATGTGAATGTATATAATTTTGGATTGCCAGATAGACTTATTCCTCACGGCTCTCAAGACGATATGCTTGAAGATGCCGGTTTAACAAAAGAGGGTATTTTGAGCTTTATTGAATCTCATATTAATCTAAGCGTAATAACTGACGCAGTAAAAACTGCCTAAGGCAGTTGTCCATTCGCAAAATTACGTATTAAATCTATAAGTCGTTCTATATCTATTTTTGTAACTGCACCCATTAAAGATATCCTGAATACTTTTGCAGCAAGATCTCCCTGGCCAGAATAAATGACAAAGCCATTATGTTTGAGGTAGTCATGTAATTCGTGATAGGTTTTACCTTCTGGCAGATAGTATGTCGACAAAACGCAGGAAGAATCTAAAGGATTTATGTACGGTTTGATTTTTATGGACTTGAAACTTTTGTTTAATAGCTCCATTTTCAATCTATAATCATTTCGGCGCGACTCCCATCCACCCATATCTGCATGTTCATTAAGTGCCTCATCTAAGGCATAGAGCACCTGAACAGACTGGGTGAATGGTGTACCTCCAATATCCTGTTGCTTTAAATAATTTCCTAGATCCAAATAGAGAGATTTAGCTTGATGATGTTCATTAATACAATCTCGGCGTAGAATCGAGAATGATATCCCCGGGACACCATGCAGACATTTATTTGCAGTTGCTGCACATCCTGAAATATTCCAGTTATCAAATTGAATTTCTTCAGCTCCAAAACTGCTCACTGCATCCAGCAATAAAGCTACATTATGTTTTTTTCGCAATGTCCGATATTTCATCTAAGTTATTCAATCTTCCTGTTGTGGTTTCATGGTGAACCAAGGCAATTTTCGTAATTCCTTTATTTAAGTTTTCAGCTAATAATTCGATATTTATCGGTTCACCCCATCCATGGGACTGGACTGTGTGAGGAATGTCGTATATCTCACAAATTTTTGTCATGCGTTCCCCATAAATACCATTTTCCAGTATGAGAATATGGTCCTCAAAACCAATCAGACTGGTAAGCATTGCCTCTACTGCGGCAGTGCCTGATCCGGTGAGCAGAACCGCAGCCCAGTGCGAATTCAGGTTGTAAATTTGAATCAACTTTTCTCGAATTGAATTTTGCAGCCTGGAAAAATCTTCTTCTCTGTGGCATATGTCAGGTTTGAGCAAGGCGTTTCTCACCCTGTCACTGATATTAACAGGTCCTGGATTAAGTAAAATTTCCATTTTTTATAGCGACGAAGATAGTTGTGTCATGAGTCGTCTCACTACTTGATGAGGTGGATCACTGGGACGAGGTAATTTAGACATCGTTCCCGGTTTAATTTTTAAATGGATAAGTTTTGGACCAATATTCTGATTCTCAATAAGCAGCCTGTTCACCATTTCTATCGAATTCCCAAAGTATGTGACGGGATAGCCACACGCCTGTGCGATCTTAGCAAAATTCATGCCTGCGCTGACAGTAGATTGCCCACCGGTTGAATCATGTTGTTCATTGTCGAGAATGATATGAAAATAATTTTTATCACCATAATGGCCTACTGTCGCTATATTCCCCATTCTCATAATTGCAGCACCATCGCCTTCTATCACGACAACAGACTTATCTGGTTTTGCTATCGCAAGTCCAAGACCGAGAGAACTTGCACAGCCCATGGAACCAACCATGTATAACTGATTTTTTCTATCGCCTAATGCGTATAGTTCTCTTCCAGTATAACCTGTGCTAGCAAGCAATATGCTATTTTGCTGATTGGTTTTGCTTTGCAAAAAAGACAAAACTTCTTGTCTTGAAGGCTGTTTATCTAGTGAAGTCAGTGATTCTATATATAGTTCATTATCCAGTTTATTTTTAGAGACTAAGGGTGTGCTCAATTGGTCTGACTTAACACTGCCTTTTTTCATAATAAAAGCATATGATTGATTTTTATCGGCCATATGATTTACAGCCCTGCCAAGTGCTGGAATGATGTTTTCTGAATCATCAGGGAAGTATTCCCAGCCTATTTCCATTAGATTCAAAAGGTCTTCAGTTATCCTTCCCATTAATTCATGTTGTAGTTCATCGTTAGACGCTGGATCACCGCGCAGAGTAATAATAAGTAATACGGGAATTTTGAATGTGTAAAGTAAAGATGTGATTGGGCTTACTGCGTTACCTAGTCCAGAGTTCTGCAGCATGACGATAGTTTTCTTTCCGGCAATTGCCATCCCTGCAGCAGTTGCAATTGCATCACCTTCATTGGCGGAACAAATGTAATCTAGTTCATTATCATTGATGACGTTATTTATAAATGGCGTTAGGAAAGAGCAAGGCACGCCTGTGTATGAAAAAAAAGAATGAGATTTTGCTGCTGTTATAAATTTATCGGCTTCTATCATATATTATCCGCCGCTTTTAAGTTGTTGATGCCGATGTGCTAATAAAGTCACCAGCGCGCTCTATATCAACAAGATCGTTGACGTCCAGCCAGTGGCCATTAATGTAATGTACTTTTATCTCATGACCATTGGAAAGAATATGGTTTATCAGATCAGGTATAGTCAAGTCTTTAAAGTTTTCCTGTGAAGATAATTCCGTTAAAGCATTGTCTAATATTTGCCTGCCGATCTTGTTGACTTTTAACATACCTATCCATCTTCCTGAAGGTAATTCATTCGATTCATTCCGTAATTCCGATATGTGCTTTAAGTTTGCATCCTGCCTGAATAAGGAACGGTCATCATTTTTGTCACAATATACAAAATCAGGCATGCCTGAAATGTCTTTGTCAATGTTAGCCGAATCAACAACTATCGTTATATTGCCTTTAGCTTCAATAAAATCGTTTAAGATATAACTTCTAAAAAGTAAATCGCCATAAATGATAATCATGTTGTCAGTAAAGGAGTTGACGGCGCAAAAAAGTGATACAAGTTCATTGCTACTATCATATTCTTGATTTTTAGTTATTTTAACGCCGTTAATATTGATCATGTCGGACTTGTAACCGGCAACAACGTTTATATCATTCACTCCCTGTTCTTTGAATTCTGTCGTTAATCTTTGTAGCAATGGAACGCCATTGATATTCAGCATCGCTTTGGGCTTATCTTTTGTGAGTTCTTTAAATTGGCTGCCTCGACTTGCTGCCAGAATAATGGCGCTATATTTTGATGTTGGTGTTAGGTATTTTTTATTAGCCTCATCAAGTTCATCAGCACCTTGTAGTGAAAATATTTTATTAATTTGAGAAATTTTGTCTTCCACGTCTACTATTGATTCATTTTGATAGATTTCCTGACTGACTGATTCCATCGCGTATATTGATGCCCTAATCATATGATTGGCCCAAATAACCAGGCTTATATCAGCATCAGCAAATACACTCGTGGGAGTGCTGTAATATTTTGTTGGAACAATCACAAGTGGACATCTATTTCCCCATATACTGGAAAATTCAAGGACTTCACCAGGATCTGAGTTTTTACTATGAATTAAAATCGCATCTGCTCCAGCATCGAAATAAGCCTCAGCGCGGGTAATGGCTTCTCGCATTCCCCATCCGGCAATCAGAGCTTCTACTCTTGCAACGATGCAAAAATCATCTATCGACTGGCTATCTTTTCCGGCCTTAATTTTTCCGCAAAATTCATCAACATCAGCTAATGCTTGACGATCACTATCCAGAAAGCTGTTGGTTTTGGGGAACTGCTTGTCTTCAATACAAACACCAGCGATATTACGCTGCTCAAGTTTTCTAACCAGACGTCGCATATTATTGAAATTACCATAACCAGTATCACCATCCAGTAAAATGGGAATGGACGTGACATCAGTCATAAATTCGAGCATGTCTACAATTTGAGTCCAGCTTGCTTCATTACTATCTCGCACGCCAAACTGAGCTGATAGTGCAAGCCCACTTGCCCAAATGCCTTTAAACCCAGCCTGTTCAACTAACCTGGCGGAAATGCCATTGTGTGCCTCAAGTATGAATTCCAGATTGCTGGAGTTGAGGATATCTTTAAGCTTTGTCTGACGAGAGGTGATGTTATTCATTGATTACTATTATTTATTTGGTTTAAAGTTTTTTCTGCATTTATTATGTCTTCTGGAAAGTCTATTTCTATCCATGGAATCCCAGTGATATCTTCGTAATTAAATAATTCAGGGTTGTCCAGCAATACATCTCTAATGGCTTCTTCGTAAGCTGCTTCGTGGTTGTTTGATATAAAATACAAATTGGCTTGTTCATGCAGTTTTTTAAATACAACATTTGAAAACTTGAAAAAACCAACCGACTCGCCAATTAATTCGTATTTAATATTTTGCGGTATCTTTTTCCTGAATTCTATTATTTCATTTTGATAGACGCAAAGTTTTACAGGTTCATCTCCAGGCTCAAAATTTTGATCCAATAGAAATGTATTTAGATGATTACTTTTAAATAATATATCGATCATGACAGGGGAGTACAGAACGTCGGCGTCCATTAATATGACTGAGCTGTCAGCTTTGATATTTCCACATGCAGCCAGAAAACTCAGAATACTGCCTTTTTCATACTTTGGATTAAACACCATGTGTATGTTTAATGAACTCCTTAGTGCGTTTATTTCTTTCTCTACCATTTCGCCCATGAATCCAGTGACAATCAATAATTCTGTCACGGGAAATTGTTCCAAAGTTTGGATATGCCGGGACAGTAAAGTTTCCCCGTTGAATTCAAGCAGGCACTTGGGAAGTCTATGGCTGGATTTTAGTCGCTGGCCAACACCAGCGGCGAGTAATATTACTTTCATGATTGCTAGATTAATAAAAAACAGGAATTACTAAATCGGTATATTTTTGTAGTGTTATTATGATTCAAGTCTCAGAAATAGGGTAATAATACATTATAATACTGAGTATATAAGTATAATCTAAGAGCAATGGTGAATAACGATTAATATTTTGAGATGAGCAATACGATACCTGAAAAACTTGGAAAGTATGACATACAGAAGCAAATTGGACGCGGAAGTATGGGGGTAGTGTACCAGGGCTATGACCCTTTTGCAGACAAGCTTGTTGCAGTGAAAGTCGCCATATCAGATTCTTTGAAAGATTCGGATTCCGGGCAAAGATATCGCAAGATGTTCTTTAACGAAGCGCATACAGCGGGCATGTTAAAGCACCCGAATATTATCGGAATATTAGATGCGGGTGTCGACCAAGATGAATGTTATATCGTTATGGAGCTTGTTGAAGGAGGCAACACTTTAAAAACTCATTGCAAACAAGATAATCTTCTGCCTGTAGAGCAGGTGGTTGAAATAATTTTTAAATGCGCAAAAGCGCTGGATTATGCCCATAGGCAAGGTGTGGTGCACAGGGATATCAAACCAACAAATATTCTTCTTACTGGTGATAATGATATTAAAATCGGTGATTTTAGTATAGCTCACGTAATCGGGTCGGATACGACGAATACCATGCCTATGGGTTTTATAGGATCGCCTAGGTATATGTCACCTGAGCAAGTTCAGGAAGATTCTATTTCTAATCAAACAGACTTGTTTTCATTGGGTATAGTCATGTATGAGCTTTTGACTGGCAAACATCCTTTTATCGCCGATAGTTTTTCTAGATTAATTCATATCATTATTAATGAGCAACAACCGCCTTTATCTACTTATCGATCTGATTTGCCTAATATCCTTGAAAGAATTGTGCATCATGCCTTACAAAAATCAAAATCTAATCGTTATACGATGGGATTAAATATGGCGGCTGACCTGAGCCTTGCCTTTGATTATCTGGAGAAGCCAGAAGAGAATATCAATGAGCAGGAGATCTTCAACATGCTGCAGGAAGTTGATTTTTTCCAGGATTTCCCAGAATCTGAAGTCTGGGAAATCATACAAGCTTGTATTTGGCAGACCTGTGATACCGGAGATGACGTGATTATAGAAGGTGATATTGATGATTCGTTTTACATCATAATAACTGGCAGTGCAGAGGTCAGTAAAGAAGGGCATATTTTAGGTGAATTAGTATCTGGAGATTGTTTTGGCGAAATGGGTTATCTTGAAAAGACTGAAAGAACAGCGACAATTCGTGCCAGAGAGAAAATGCAACTAATTAAAATTAATGCCACCTTGATCGACCAGGTTTCTATTGAATGTCAGCTTAGATTTAGCAAAGTATTTCTACGCACCTTGGTCAGAAGACTGTCAAACACAAATTTAATGGCAATATCAAAAGCAGGATGAAACAACGATGTCAGAAGAAATAACAAACCTAGGTAAATATGAGGTTTTACGAGAAATTGATCGCGGCAGTATGGGCATCGTTTATCTAGGGCATGACCCATACATAGACCGGCAGGTAGCTATCAAGCTGGCGTTGGCTGAATCACTTAACGACCAGGAGTCTGGTGAGCAATACAAAAAGTTGTTTTTCAATGAAGCCCATACTGCTGGTAAGTTAACCCATCCAAATATTGTCAATATCTACGATGCTGGTGTCGATGATGATAATTGTTACATTGTTATGGAATATATTGAAGGTGGTGAAACACTGAAAAAATTTTCTAAAAAATCCAATTTATTACCTATAGATAAGGTAATTGAGATTGCCTTCAAATGCGCCAAAGCTCTTGACTACGCTCATCGGCAGGGGGTAACACATCGTGATATTAAACCATCTAACATTTTGGTGACCAATGAAATAGACGTGAAAATGTGTGATTTCAGTATAGCTCATATTAATAAACCTGATGTAACAGACACTCAACCAGATGCAGGTGTGATGGGGTCGCCAAAGTACATGTCCCCTGAACAATTGAGAGAAGAGAAGGTCGATGGCCAGACTGACATATATTCACTTGGCATTGTGATCTACGAATTATTAACAGGACAATATCCCTTTCCGGCAGGTAAATTTTCAGATCTAGTTAATAAAATTATGAATGAAGAAGCCGCTCCAATGAGGTCATTGAGATCTGATGTCCCCGATGTGCTCGACAAAATCGTTAAAAAAGCTATTTGCAAAGATAAGAAAAATCGGTACCAAAGTGGCCTGGACCTGGCAACTGATCTGAACGATGCATTTGAAAGCCTGGAAAAACCAGAAGCTGAAATTGATACTGAAGAAAAATTTAATATGATGCGTGCACTGGATTTTTTTAATGGATTCCCAGAGGCTGAAGTTTGGGAAATTCTTAATGCTAGCACCTGGAAAAACTACAGTGAAGCTGAAAGTATCATAGTCGAAGGCGATCTTGATGATTGTTTTTATATTATCGTATCTGGGAAAGTTGTTGTGAAGAAAAATAACACAGTCATACGCACCTTGGAATTGGGTGACTGTTTTGGGGAGATGGGTTATTTGGCCAAGACAAAAAGGTCAGCTTCCATCAGCGCAGAAGAACCTACATCGCTCGTGAAGATCAATTCAACTGTCATCTCCCAGGTATCGTTAAACTGTCAGGTTAGATTTTTGAAGGTGTTTTTAAGGACTTTGATTCACAGATTGTCTGCAACAACAGAAATCATTTCTCAGGAAATATGATGAATCTGGATGCACTTTGCTATGTGCATCCAGGTTCATATCATCTGTTTAAAATCTAAATACAGCTTCCATTCCATAGGTTCTGGGTGTGCCCAGTATACAGCGTTGCATTCCACCAAGCGTGCCACTGGGATCAGTATCAACTAGGCCAATGGTGGTGCCTATGGGTTGATTAAATATAGTCTGGCAGTAACCTTCATTGGTGAGATTCTTTGCAAAAGCCGCAATTTCCCATTGTTCATCCTGACCGGTTATCGCTGCACGTGCATTTACCAGCTCATAACTCTCCTGAATTGATTGCACGTTCTGATTGGTTTCAGCACCGATATTTTGACTGGCTACATGTTGAAATTCACCACGTAAGTACCAACCGTATGGGGTATCAGCCAACTGGTCTCGCCATTCACCCATGGCAGATATTTGGAGTTTGGGTGAAAAGTGGTTACGTTGTCCAGTGAGATCTTGTGGATTATCTCCTGATACACCAGCAATGACGGCTGGCAGGGCAGTGGCATTGGGAAATGAATCGAATTCAGAGTCCAAATAGGAAAAGCCAATCATCCCATAGAAGTTCTCGTTTGGTTGCATTTGGATATCTACTTCAACACCGTCTTGAGTCAATTGTCCTACGTTTTGAACGAGAAAATTGACTCCATCAAACTGTCTGTCCTGAAAGTTGTCAATCTCTGTCTTAAAAACGGTGACATTAGCTATCATACGGTTCTCGAACAGGTAGCTCTTGATACCCAGTTCATAATTATTTACTTCCTCAGAATTGAATACTCTGGGAATGATACGATTAGCTCCATCGGAATTAAAACCTCCAGATTTAAAGCCCGTGGATGCAGTAGCAAAAATCATGGCATTTTCAGTAACGTCATAACTGACATTTGCCATCCAGGTAAGTTTGTCATCATCAAATTCTATGCTTGGAACACTATCTATGGTTCTTAAACTTATCCCTAATGGATTTAGTGATGATGGAAGCAGGATGACATTAGGGACCTGTTGCTCATAGCTACCGTCTTTGCCGTCTGCTGTCCATCTTAGGCCGCCAGTAAATCTTAAATATTCGTTGACGTTAACCTTAAAGTGGCCGAACAGGGCGTAACTGGTGAGGTCCTGGGAAAAATCAGATTCAATCGCTGCTGTCTGTGGCCCTCCTGTACACTGTGCCTGCCCCGCGCCACTTGCCCCTGCTGGAAGTGGAGAAGCCTGAGCAGCAGCCAGTGCTGTAGCAGCATCAGCACCTAAAGCTATCGCTCCATCAAATACTTGTTGAAATACATTGGAATAAATCAAGTTTCTGACAGCCCCACAAAAATCCGGCCCCAGATCAAACTGCTGATCTATATTGTAATTTTCATCATAGAAATAAAATCCCAGCACATATTCAAAATAGTCCCCAGTAGGTGAAAGTATTTGGAATTCATGAGAGATGGTATCTGCATCATAGGAAGTGACACGGTTCAAAAGATCCGCAGGTAATCTTAACGCTGACTCAAAGGTATCATTTTTCCAGTTGCGATAACTGGTGATAGACCTCAGAACATGATCGCCAACGTCCCAGGTAATATCCATCACGCCACCGAATTGCTTGTCATCAGCAGTATCTGCATGGTCCTGGTTTACTATGTAGTCAAATGTATTTGTAGTATCTGGGACAGGTCCACCGGGTGTCAGGCCCACTGGATTCAAAACGGCAGAGATCGTTCCTTCATAGGTAGGTGAAATGACGGTATCGGAGAGGACTTCAATGATAGATCCTTCATTGTTAACCTCTGAGTAATCGAGTGTTACATTAACGTCCACAACATCACTGGGGGTGAAATTTAACTTGCCGCGTATACCAAAATCTTCCCAAGCACCAATCTTCCCGTCGTTTCCGTTGCCGGTAAACGTATTATTGCCATACCCATCTCGATTGGAATAATGAAAGGAAAGTCGGCCTGATGCCTCAGATGAAATACTGTTGCTGATATTTCCAGACAGTCTAATGGCATCAAAATTACCAAAACTGCCACGTATCTGGCCTTCTAATTCTTCACTTGGTCTTCTTGTTTTTATATTTAATGCACCCATGGAGGCATTACGCCCAAATAAAGTTCCCTGAGGACCTCTTAGGATTTCGATAGCTTCAATATCAGACAATGTCCCGACGACAGATGAAGGCCTTGGGTAATAAACACCATCGATAAATATAGCCACACTAGGTTCAATGGCATTATTTCCTACTGAACCCACGCCTCGCATAATAATACGCTGATTTGCAACCTGACTGGACTGGCTAAAAGTGAGGTTTGGTGTATAGGCCCCTAGATCCTGTAGCGTATCAACTCCGGAATCATCGAGAAAATCCCCCGAAAATGCGGATATAGAAATAGGGACATCCTGAATATTTTCTGGTCTTTTTTGGGCAGTTACTATAATTTCTTCTATTTGTATCGGCTGATTATCCTGTGCCACTACTAGGTTAGCATTCAAAATCATCCCAAACATCAACACCGTTGTTTTGTTGAACATGATATTACCCTCCAGTCATTAAATTAACTAAAACAATGATTAATGTCCCAATAATAATTAATTTTCTCAGAAAAAACACTTATTTGTCGGCAGACTGGCAGATAAGTCCAAAATAGCAGTCAAATGTAGCAGCATTGTTTAAATATACATGGATTTATAGACCTAAATGAATGGTGCCCTGGGTAGGAGTTGAACCTACGACCCCCCGCTTAGGAGGCGGGTGCTCTATCCACTGAGCTACCAGGGCATAAAAGTATTATACAAAATACTGAAACTAATATTACAAATGAATTTAATTTGTTTCAGTAATTATCTGAAAGATTTCAGGCTTAGACATTTTAATCTCATCAATTGAGAGACCTTCTAATTCATGCGGAAAGACCAACCATTGATCTGACTGATGTATAAAGAAATCAGGTAATAAGTCTGTTTGATTATTTACAGGCTTATACCAGGGGGAGGCAATTTTAATATTGAAGTTATCACTTATCTCCCTCATCAGGTTCAATGTGGTTTTGAAACTATTTCCAGTATCAAAAACATCATCAATGATTAAGAGATTTATATAGTTATTATTTTTCTGTAGATATTCAAGGCCGGCTACTTCTACATAATCATGTCTTTTTGCAATGCCAGAATATGAGATAGCACGAATAGCAATATGATCAGATGCGTGTCCCATATATTTAAAATATTCGTGCACTGCGATCGCTACTGGAGTTCCTCCGCGCCAAATACCAATGATTAAATCAGGTCTAAACCCGCTATGATAAACGGCTGCTCCCAATTTAAAGGAATCAGTCAATAATTGATTTGCAGTGATGTATTTCTTATCCATTTGAGAATTGTCCTGCTTTGTTTGTGTATTTTACTTTTTTTGATAATTCAGAAGTTTTAATATTCTGGTTGAGCAGAAGGAGCCTAACTCCTGACCATCACATAATACTCGCTTGTTTATCGATAATTTGATTCGCAGTCTCATATTTAGCCCTTATATCAGGAGAAATAAAGTAGAATTAAGTAACTTGATATAATTAGACGACGAAATAGATTCTATACATCAATGAAATCTTTGCAAAATGCACGATACATTACCACTACTTAAGCCCACAACATTTCCTGGTATACGCAGAAATAAATTAGAAATTCTGCAAATAAATATTGGTCTGAAATGTAATCTCGCGTGCTTGCATTGCCACGTTAATTCCAACCCCTATCGAAAAGAAAAGATGTCGGAAGAGACGATTGATGCTGTAATTGAGTGCCTGAAATCAAATAAATTTCATACCCTGGATATAACAGGTGGCGCGCCAGAAATGCACCCTCAATTCAACTATCTTGTTGAAACGGCGAGCAACATGGGAATACATGTAATTGACCGATGCAACTTGACCATATTGGAAGTTGAAACTTATGAATATCTAGCTGAATTTCTGGCCAGGAATAAGGTCGAAATAGTTGCTTCGCTTCCCTGTTATACAGAAGAAAATGTAGATGAACAACGAGGCAAAGGTGTGTTTAATGACAGCATTAATGGGTTGTTAAAATTAAATTCTCAGGGGTATGGGAAATCAAATTCCGATTTACAATTAAACCTTGTTTATAATCCTCTAGGAGCGTACTTACCACCTCCTCAGGATGAGCTTGAAAACACCTACAAGCAAAAGCTAAAAAGTGATTACGGTATAGAATTTAATAAGCTATATACACTATGTAATATGCCCATCAAGCGCTTTGGAAGCACTTTGGTCAGTAAAAATCAGTTTGAGAATTACATTACACTGTTAAAAGATTCGCATAACGATGAAAATCTAAATGATGTTATGTGTAAAAATCTGGTCAGTGTGGATTGGGAGGGGCATGTTTATGATTGTGATTTCAATCAAATGCTGGGATTAAATATTAATAACAATAATAAAAAGTTGCATATATCCGAATTAATGACAATAGATGTAAACAACACACAGATTGCTGTCGCTGATCATTGCTATGGATGTACAGCAGGGCAGGGTAGCAGTTGTGGTGGGGCATTAAACTGAGATTGAATTTATGAATAAATAATGAAGTTATCTATTATCATTCCTGCATTAAATGAAGCAGACAACATATCTCAGACTCTTGATTCACTCCAAAACTTAAGAAAAACAGGCCATGAAATCATTATTGTAGATGGTGGCAGCAAAGATGCTACGTGTTTTATTGCCAAATCAAAGGTAGACCGTTTAATTACTTGTGAACCTGGAAGGGCAAGGCAAATGAATACTGGCGCAAGGTTGGCAACAGGAGCAATATTAATCTTTCTGCATTCAGACACCACGTTGCCAGCTAATATAGAAGACATTTTCATGAAGATAGGAAAAAAATCTTATTGGGGCCGGTTTGATATACGCCTGTCAGGAGAATCGACTATATTCAGGCTAATAGAATGGATGATCAATACTCGCTCCAGATTTACAGGAGTTGCAACAGGTGATCAGGCAATATTTATGACAAGAGAGCTATTTCAGACGGTAGGTGGATACCCTAATATTCCTTTGATGGAAGACATTGCATTAAGCAAAAGGTTGAAGAGAATTAGTTCCCCTGTGTGTATACCAAGATATGTGGTGACATCCAGTCGCAGGTGGGAAGAAAATGGCATTTTGAAGACAATATTATTAATGTGGATGTTACGACTTAAATACGCATTTGGCATATCGCCAGATGAACTGGCAAAACAATATGAATAAAGAAAATAGTGCCATCATTATATTCACCAAAAACCCGGTCGAAGGCCATGTCAAAACTCGATTGATTCCCGAGTGGGGGACAGAAGGTGCACTGCATCTCTATAAAGACATTCTTAAAAAAACGATTGAAAGCGTCAAACAGTCTGAAATAGATCATATTTATATATATTGCACTCCAGATCTAGAAAACCCATATCTCCAATTTTGTTCTCGGCAATATGAAATAGACCTGGTATTACAAAGAGGCAGTAATCTTGGAGAAAGAATGAACAATGCATTTGTAGAGATATTAAATCAATATTCACATGCAATCATCGTCGGCTGCGACTGCCCCGAACTGAACTCTCAGGATATAAATATTGCAAATGAGAAGTTGAAAAATGAATTCGATATCGTGATTGGACCGGCCGAGGATGGAGGCTATTATCTGATTGGCATGCATGAGCCACATCCCGAAGTGTTTGAGAATATAAATTGGGGCTGCGATAGTGTATTAGATGACACACGCAATCATATCAGTTCAAATGATTTAAAATCATTTGAACTAGAGCAAAAATGGGATCTTGACATGCCTGATGATGTTCATCGGTATTTTAGGTCTCGAAGTTCAACTTAATTCTTATAATTCTCTTTGAAATTTCTTTTATTTGCGATAAAACTTCTGAAGTTAAAAATTTATTCCGTATGCATACCAGAATTAAGTAAAATAAAGAGTAAAATAAACAAATAATGTCTGTAATTAATATTTAATACAAACCCTGTCACAATTTTATTGTTAATTATCAAATATAAGTTGTTAATTTACACCTAAACTTTATAGTTGAGGGGTTAAATTCTATAGAGGGGTGCCTGTGAATTTCAATATTGATAGCAAGCCACCAAGCCAGGAAGTCATAGACCTGGAAATTAAATCCATATCTGCAGAAATAAAACATCTTACTGCTAGAGATACCTTAATCACTTTCATATTAATCACACTGACAAGCCTTGTGGCTGGCTCAGTTGTTTTTTGGACAACAGGAGACTACTACTATGCTGGTGGTGCAGTCACATTTTCCCCTGTTCTTGGTACTGTGCTTTCACTAATCGGAGTAACAAAATCATCAGGTTTTAGAAGCGTTGACATTAAACTGGGTGAACTGAAAAATAGCCTTGCTGCATTAAACCCTGTCTCAAATCAAGACCTCAAGGATATCGAGAAATTGTGTTCAACCCATAAAATCGTTGATGGGTATTATAGCCGGCTTAAAGAAGAAGCCAGGACAGCTGTAAACGGCGAATTGGCCATGTTCTGGGAATTTGATACCAGCACTATGGCAAAGACTGCCAAAGGAAGAGATTACCTGGAAAAAGCAAGGAATAGCGTTAAATCTTGAATACCCTCTGATTGCAGGATCTGAGCTAAATCTTTATAGTCGTTCAGACTATAATTTGTTCTTACACCATGGTTGAATCTACAGAAGTTACATTCCTTATTGGCAAAGCAGAAACAGGTGATGTTTCTGCTCAGCTCACACTCGCAGATATGTATGAGAATGGTTATGGAATAGCCAAAGACATGGGGCTAGCAGCCCAATGGTATCTGGAAGCCGCAAATCAAGGTTCTGTCCCCGCACAAGCAAGTATAGGTTCAAAATATTTGAATGGTGACGGTATTGAGAAGAACTATGACAAAGCAATGTATTGGTTGAGGTTAGCTGCGGGCAGAAATAGTGCAAACGCTATTGCCGAAATGGGGTGGAGTTTTCAGCAGGGCTTAGGAGTTAATAAAGATATTCACAAAGCCATTCAGTGCTATGAAAAAGCTGCCAAACTAGATCATGTCAGTTCCAAGTTTAATCTGGGGTATATATACGAAAATGGATTATCTGGGATTATTGACCATGTTACTGCATTTAAATTTTATTTAGATGCAGCAATAGATGGGCATCTTAAAGCACAATTGAATATTGGTCTTATGTATGAAAATGGCGTCGGTCATGAAATTGATTTAATACAGGCAGCGGAATGGTATAGAAAAGCAGCCGATAGAAATTATACAAAAGCTCAATTCAATTTGGGAAGAATGTATGAGCATGGCAAAGGCGTGCCTAAGGACTATGCTGAAGCAGTAAAATGGTATGAGCAAGCAGCCGACCATGGATATTATCGAGCGCAATACAATCTTGGATTATTGTATATGAATGGTAATGGTATTGGGCAGAATATGACTCTTGCTGTGAGTTATTTATTAAAAGCCAGCGCAAAACCATATGCAAAGGCAAGTTATCAACTTGGCAAAATATATCTTGTTAATATTAATGAAAAAGGTGCTATTCACGACTCTATTGATTATTTTCTTGAGGCAGCAGAATTAAATTATCCGCCTGCACAATATCAGCTTGGGAAAATATTCATGGATGATAGTTGTGAAGAGAAAGACTGCGAGCAGAGCTACCATTGGTTTTATAAATCAGCTTTTCTTGGACATCAACCTGCCCAGTTTAAGTTAGGCTTGTCTTATAAGGATGGCATAGGAGTTGAAAAAGATCTGTCTCTTGCATATGCCTGGTTTAAAATTGCAGGCGAAAACAATCATAAATCCGCAGTAAAGGCATGTAAAGCACTTGAAATATTGATGTCAAATGATGAGATTAACAACGCAAAGCAGTTGCTAGTAAAGTTAAGGATAGAAATTAAAAAAATCCTCCTGAGTGAGTCAGGAGGATTGAACGATAAAATCTATTAGTCAGACATTGTCACTTTAGTTGCTTGGAGTCCTTTTGGACCGTCCTGAGCTTCAAACTCAACACTCTGGCCTTCCTTTAAGGTCTTGAATCCATCACCCTGAATTACTGAGTAATGTACAAATATATCTGGACTGCCATCAGATGGCGTTATAAATCCATAACCTTTTGATTCGTTAAACCACTTAACTGTTCCGCTACTCATATGCAATTAACCTCGTCAAAAAATAAAAAATAATATGCTGCACTTCATGAAGGTCAATTACAGAAAGCAATAAAAAAACACTGAACTGTTAACTTACCTTCCTAATGCTGAAATCCAGTATAACTGAGTAGGAATAAGAATTCGATTAAATTGATATTATTGATATCAGGAGCATGAAAAGCTTTTATATTATGGGTATGTAATATTAATTATTTTATAAGTAATTTGGCTATTTTTTATTGTGTATTCAATAACTTCTTGGATTGATTTATTTAGTAATGAACGTGCCAGAGGTGAATCTATGCTGATGTAGTCTTCGTGAAAGTCTAATTCGTCATATCCGACAATTCGCTTTCGAAGTATATTATTAGCTGATAAGTCTTCCAAGGTTACCCATGCGCCGAAATAGATGTGCTCTGTATCTTTTATATTATCAACTATACGCAATTCATGGAGTCTGTTCTGCAGGTATCTAATTTTTGAATCTATGTGCCTTAATTCTTTTTTCCTATAAATGTACTCAGCATTTTCTGAACGATCTCCTTCTGCAGCTGCATCAGATAGTGCATTAACAACAATGCGACGCTTATCCCAGATATTTTTGTAATCTGTTTTTAATTTCTCAAAGCCTTCAGGTGTAATGTATGGTGATGCCATCAATTATGAGGAATCGCTTAAAATCTGATGTTAATTATCGCTTTGCAGTCTTTCGTTTCTTTGGTTTTGCTTGAGGGAGGCTAAACCAGAACTCTTTAGTGATTTCGTGGGCATAATCTGCCTCTTCAACTAGTACATGAGCAGTAGTCCTTGGGATTGATGCAATTTCCACACGAACTCCTTCACCTTTCAAATGACGAACCAATTCCACGAAGTCAGAATCTCCAGACATAATAATTATGGTGTCTACTTTGCTGGCAAGCTGTGAGGCAGTGATGGTTAATGGTATATCTGCACTTTTATGGCATGGTCTAACTGAACCATGATAATTCTGATGTAATCTTTCTGTCAGTTTTGAAGATATGTTTGTGCCTTCTCTGAAATAAATCAATCTGTTTAAACCACGATTGCCCAATAGTTCCGGAATTAATGCATCAAAATTTAGCATCGAATATTGATCATTAGTTTCTTCATGTATGCTTCTTTCCATATTATTACCATCAATTAAAATGGCAACTGACTGAATGATAGTTACTTCTTCATTTACTTTTAGATTCATAATATTTACAACCTTTTTGGTGAATTTTATATTTTAAAGTTGCGCAATATTCCAAGAGAATTTATAGCGCAATGGGCACTGAAGTTGTGATGTCAATATTTGTTGGCGAGATATTACATTGATAGGCTAAAGCTTCAACTCCAGAATCAACTGCCTCACCTAATAAATTAGCGTATTCAGGATGTATATGCCGGGCAGGGGAGAATGTCTTTGCATCGTTTCTTTGTATACAATAAAGCATGATACTTCTATTGCCATTTTTCACATTATCAATCAGCACTCTGAGGTGTTTAAGCCCCCGCAGACTTACTGCATCAGGGAAATAGGCTGCATTATCTTTTACCAGGGTGACATTCTTGACCTCCAGGAAACAATCTGGAAGTTCTGGAGACTGTAGCAGAAAATCAATTCTACTGCTTTTATCAATATACCTTACTTCACTTCGAATTCTGGTGTATTTATTGGTGTCAGATATAATACCGCGCCGCATGCCTTCTAATACCAGTTTGTTAGCTAATAATGTATTGATTCCAACAGTAGTTCCCGATTCTGTTTGTACTAACTCCCAACTGTAAGGGTATTTCCTTTTAGGGTTTTTAGTATCTTTTAACCAGGTTTTTAATCCAGGTCTACTGCAACCTAACATGGCCCCAGTATTTGATGTATGTGCAGTAACTATATCATTATTACTTAGCTGAATATCCGCCAGAAAACGTTTATAGCGTTTTATAAGCACGCCCTCTATCAGAGGTGTTTGAAATTCCATGAATTAGGAGCTATTCCTGTAAATATGAATGTATAACAATTTCATTTAATAGCGTTTTATGTACAGGGCACTTGCTGGCAATTTCCATTAATTTCTGGCGCTGTTGCTCTGATAACTCACCAGTAAGGCATATATGTTTATCTATAAGATCAACGATACCTTCATGTTTTTCGCAATCATCGCAATCTTCCGCATGGATTCGTTTATGTGATAATGATATTTCAATATTTTTCAATGGGATGTTTTTTTTATTTGCATACATTCTGATTGTCATTGATGTGCAACTGCCCAATGCCGTAAGTAAAAATTCATATGGATCAGGTCCCAGATTATCGCCTCCAGCAGAAACCGGCTCATCTGCGATAAGTTTATGGTCATTGGTGTATATTGTTCTGGTGAACCGCTGATTTTCTTCATTAATAACGACAGTGCCTGCTTGAATTTCTGCTCGTGGTTTAACAATATCCTGCTCACTGTATAGATAGCGTGAAGCCCAGCTTGAAATTATTTCTGCGACATAAATTGCGTCCATTTTGTTGGATAAGAGGTGGTCGGCGTTTTCAAGGGAAACAAAACTTTTTGGATGTTTGGAGGCCTGGTAGATTTTAGCTGCCTCATCTATAGATACGATGTTATCTGCTGGCGAATGAAATATGAGTAATGCTTTGTTCAGCTGGGCCAAGTGCTCAGTCGTATTGTGACGGGATATATCTTCAATAAACTGCTTTTTAATCTTGAATTTCCTGCCTCCAATATCAACAAGTGCCTCAGAATTATTTAATATATTGCCTTCAGCTTCAGAAAATAGATGTTGAACATGATCGGCAGTAGCTGGAGACCCAATGGTGACTACTGCCTTTACTGAATCCAAACTTTGAGCTGCAGATAAAACAGCAGCTCCTCCCAAGCTATGACCAATAAGTAATGCTGGCCCTTGATAGTTTGTTTGTAGGTATTTTGATATTAATATTATATCTTCTAGATTTGATGAAAAATTAGTGTCAGCAAAATCTCCGGCACTATTGCCTAAGCCAGTAAAATCAAACCTCAAAACGGCAATGTCTTTCTCAACTAGCTTCTTGCTAATGTAGGTGGCTGCTAAAGTATTCTTGGAACAAGTAAAACAGTGTGCAAATAAAGCATAAAATTTTGGTGGATTAGATGGTAGATCTAAAGCGGCAGACAATAGCTCGCCATTAGAATTATTGATTTTTAATTGTTCGGCAGGCATTATATTTCCAAGCTTGTAATACAGGTATAGGTAGCATCATACCTGGCATTCTAAATAAATATCAGAATTACAGAGATGAAATGTTATTGAGGTTTATTTTGAAAAATTTGTTCTGTTTCATATTTTCTGTGCTCAACTATTTTCATGAACTCATGAGCTACACGAGGTACGTATTCAAAATAATGTGTAAGATCAGAATAGTTGGCTTGCAATAATTGAACGTTGCCAACTGCTCTAACTGAAGCATTTCTAATACCGCCTTGGAAATAACCCATTTCGCCAATCGGTTCTGGCGGCTCCACAAAAGCGATATGAATATGTTGGCCATCCAATGTGGTTCGATATACCTCTACGCGACCACTGGCGAGTATATACAAGGTGGGGTCAGGCTCATCCTGAATAATAAATTGCTTGCTTGGTTCTATTGATACTTCTTCAAATCGCTTGCTGATTGCAGCCAGTTCAGGATCTGAAAGCATGTGAAATACGGGGCTGAGTCTCAATCTATCTACACGTTGCTTTCGAACAGCTACTTCCAATTCGTCCTGGGAAATATTACCTGCCTCAAGTAAAAGCTCACCTAATCGTTTTGGTTTGTTACCACTTTTAAGTGTTTGTCCTTGTCGCTGAACTGCATTTTGCATCACAGCAGGAGAACAGAGAAAATATACTCCGATTTTTTTTGATTCCAATTCCATTTAAATATTCTTCATATGCATAATAATTAGACGATTTCGAATGATTCTATATTAGTAACATCATCAAGCTGAGTTACCGGTTCGCCTATGAATTCCCCCATGGCATAATCAGATCCGAGACTGATCACATCGGTTAAAGTTGTCGAATCGATGATGTCATCAGCAACTAACCGTGTTCCTTTAGATTTTAGCAAATCAAGCTGGGAATGGGTTGCATTATTATCGTTTTCCGCAACCTCTGCATCACTTACAGATATACCTTGTAACTCTTTGATAAGAATAGAATTGCAGCGAAGAAAGTCAAATTTTATTTTATTTGTATAGCTTAGAATCTCCTCTGTTGTTGTCACGGTACCCAGAACGAAGGAGAAATGATGAGATTTCCTGAGATATGAAATGAGGGCACTTGCCTGCTTTTCAAGTACCACCAGATCTTTGGCATCAATTTCCAACAATATGTATTTTCCGATATTTTTTGAATCTAAGCCTGTCAACATCGTTCTAAACCAGGTGAAAAAACTAGCATCAGCCAGGGAAGCATCACTTATATTGACAATAAATGAGTCAGTTATATTCTTTTTAATTGATAATGTGCCAATAATTTCTCGTAATATCCAACGATCGATATACATTTGAAATTCTTTTGAATTAATTTTTGAACGTAATGATTCATCAGGCCTTTCATTTGTATTATTGACGTGTTGTAAACCAACGTAATGAATCTCATCATCAGTTTCAACTTCGTCATTTAATAATGTAATTACAGGTTGGAACGACAGGATGATTCGTTTTTCTTCAAATTCTTTAAACAAATTTTTGCTTGTATCATCCAGGGAGGAGATATCCAGGCTTGTAACTTCAGTTGCGCTTGATGGTGCAGTAGTCGTTTCATCAATAGTAGCATCTTCAGCTTTTTGTGTAATGCTATCTGTTTTTGCCCTTTCAAGTTCTGCTTTTAGTTCATCAAGGCTTTTCCTGGGCTTTACAGGTTGAAGCGATGCATGCGTGCTTGTCACAGATGGTTTAGTTTGTAATTTCTTTGCAGCAACAGGTTTTGCAGGTGGTGATGACGGCACGTTAGTTTGCAATTCTGGTTTATCTGCAGGTATTGTCTTTTCCTGCAAGTCAGTTTGGGAGATTTTCGGGGCTTGCGCCGATGGCGATGTTTGAGTGTTGACTATAAGCTCTGGCGCTACAATATCCTCATCAGATTTGTCGGGCACTTCTGGTATAATAACTGCTTTAGCCACATCAGGCGTGTCAGGCACATCGGATAGATCAGGTCTGCCTTGAGTATCGTCACTAGGTGTCGAAATTAATTCTTGGGCGTGTGCATCATATATTTTATAAGATATATCAATCGCTTCTGACACTTCGCGTGTTAAGGATTTTGCCCTGCCAAGAACAATATCTTTTGACTCACCATCGCCAGTCAGTTCAACTGCGCCAATATTGATATTAAATTCTATTCTCCTTCCATCAAATTTAAATGGATGTTTTTTAAGATGATTTAGCAAGCCATTTAGATTGAATTCCAGTGTTTTTCTGGAGTCAGGCATATCTATAAGTAATGCAATTGCGATATCGCCAAGACGAGTGACACTGGGGTTGCATTCGCCAAAATTGAAAATTTCATAACTTTGTTTAGCAATATGCCTAACGATATTGTCGCGAAGTATTACTCCCTCTCGTTCGACAATTGCCTGATTGTTATCAAGCTCAAGATAAAGCAGTACCCTGTCTCTATAACCAGGTATGTCCTTATGGAATTCAAGTTGCTGATAAAACAGGGACTTATTAAATGCTTTGCCTTGTTGGGTGACATCTTTTTTACGTTCTATTTCCTGATTATGATTGGAATATGCTTTAAGAATGGACGCTTTTAATTCTTGTTTATCCAGTGATTGTTTCCGTAAATAATCATACACACCTGCTTTTAATGCCCGCACGGCAACTTCTTCATTTCCAGCACCTGTCAACATTATTGTGGCAGGAAAATCAGGGTTTTTGCGATTGGCATGCAGTATATCCAATCCTGTTACACCATGAAGACATAAAAAATTAATCCAGAATCAAAACATCAAATTTTGACCAATCAAACGAATCATCTGGCGCGCCAAGTATTAGGGGGTCATATTCTTCTAGTTCAACGCCAGTAAATAATTTGCCAAGATATACGAGCAAAAGATTTCTTAGATCTGCATCATCATCGAAAATAAGAATTCGTTTTAAATTTTGTTCGTCATTCATGCTTAATTACTTGTATATTTGATATCAATTTATGTTGAAATATTTTATCCCAAACAGCACTAAAATGTGATCGCCCATTCATAATTATTGCAAAATTCTTCACTATATTTGTATAAGGCAATAATGCTAATATTGAGGGCGTCTGGGGAAAATATCACATATTTATGCTTACTACCGATAACTATCATAACTGACAATAAATTTATGGCAGGCTCTTATAATAGTGATTTGCACTTATTTAGTAGATTGTTTAACCTTCGCGCCTACCCTGGAGAGATGGCCGAGTGGTTGAAGGCGCACGCCTGGAAAGTGTGTATACGTTAATAGCGTATCGAGGGTTCGAATCCCTCTCTCTCCGCCAGATATCTAACCCATGTCCATAGGGAATGGCTGAGTACTGGATAAATTGAATAATAACACGATTACATCGGAGATAATTTAATGTCACTCGATATCAATTCTTCTTCACTGGAAGATGTCCAAAAAATAATGTTATCGCTGGAAACAGAAGTCCGGAAGCGAATTATTGGTATGGACGATGAAATGAAATATACCCTGATTTGCCTTTTTGCAGGTGGACACGTCTTACTAGAAGGGGTCCCTGGGCTGGCCAAGACCCTGTTTTACAAAACACTGGCGGAAGCTGCTGATGTCCAATTCAGACGAATTTCCTTTGCGGCTGATTTATTGCCTAAGGATGTGATAGGAATTGAGCATTTTGACCCCGTTACCAAAAAAGTTGAGTTAGTAGTAAAAGGGCCATTACATACAAATTTTCTGTTAACGGATGAATTAAATCGAGCCAGGACTAGTTCAAAAGGCACAGTACTCGAACCAATGGAAGAAGGCCAGGTGACAACGGAACTGGGAGGGACATATATACTAGAAAAATTATTTATGGTCATTGCAACACAAAATCCAGTCGAGTCCGAAGGTACTTATGGTCTAGGTCGAGCTGAGGTTGACCGATTTATGATGAAGATTCTTCTGGAATACCCCAAGCCCGCTGAAGAAGAAGAGATAGTCAAACGCTACGGCGTGATCGGTGGCATGCCTTCAGTAGAAACAGTTATAGATGCAGAAGGAATTCTAACCGCGAGAGATATTGTAAAAAACAAAGTCCATGTAGAAGATTCCATTGTTTCCAAAATACAACAAATTTTAAACGAAACTCGTCCTGAAAGAACGACAACTGATGTTGTTACAAAGTTTATTGAACGGGCAGGCGGGGTATCTCCAAGAGCAGGAATTAGCATAGTCCAAGCTGCCCGGGTGCATGCAGTTTTGCAGGGGAATGATTTTGTCACCCCTAATGACATAGTCAGTGTAATAAATCCGATTCTTCGACACAGGCTGGTATTTAAGCCAGGCGAAATTGAAGAAGGAGAGGAAGAAATATATCTGAAGGAAATCATCGATACGATACTAAAAAAGGTTCTGTAATTATTATTGACAGATTCAGTCATGGATAGCAAAGAACTACTCCACGGTATACGTAGTCGCCCCGTCAATTTTGTCCCAGGCAAGAAGGTCGTTAGCACCGCTCCTGGAGAATGGACCAGCCCATTTGAAGGTAAAGGCTATGAGCCGCTAGGTTATCGAGATTTTGAAATCGGAGATGACCCCAGACGGATTAATATCCCCGCTAGTGCACGCCGCGGAGAGCTGACAATTGTCGAAAGAGTTGCACTTCGTGATTTTAAAATCATGGTAATTATCGACAATTCTCCTTCCATGATGGTCAGGGAAAAACTTGACATTCAAATTGGGATCACTGCATCACTTTTATATTCTGCATGGAAGTCGGAGACAACATTTGGTCTGGGGGTGAATACAGAAGATGGCATCCGCAGTTTAGGCATGGGAATAGGTTCAAGACATTTCTATCATCTTTATCAAAAGCTCTGGGATACGTTTACTCCGAATAAAAATAGTTTAAAGGGATCCAGAAAGTTACATTTAAGTAGGTGTCTACCGCCTAATGCAATGATGCTCTATTGTTCAGATTTTATGCAAGCTGACGGTCGGCTTATGGATTTGCTTGCACTCAAGCGTTCAATACAGCGATATGATTTTGTTCCAATAATTATCCAGGATGAGTTTGAGTCTTCATTCCCCGTTCTTGAACATGGCACATTCATCTCTTTTTCTAACCCAGAAACTGGCGACAGGGAAGACGTGTGGATGTCAAAATCTGAAGCCATGAAAATCAAGTCCGTTCATGAAGCAAGATTTGATGAACTCATAGAATCAGTTGGCACTCCAGGCGCTCATTCGATACATCTAAGTTCCCCTGACATAAAGCAGATGATCAAAAAAGTGGATGGCTTTTTTAGACGCAGATCAGGCCGAGCAGGATAAGCCTAAGGCACTATTGCTGTGTTGCCACCATTTCTTTTGCAAGAAGATTTTGCAATTTATCCTGAGAGAGCTTGAGGTAATCTCCAGATATTTTATTTGTAATAACATTGAGCAGCGAACCTGAAAAAGATTGTTCTACCACTTCCAGAATATCTTGTGGCGCGACAATTACGAGTGATTTAAATATATTGCTTTTGTGCTTTTCTTCTAAAAAATTCGCAACCTTACTGAAGGTGTAAGCCGGGATGTCCGCAGAAGAAGAGGAGAGACGTTTCTCCTCGGCGATTCTGTTGTTTTTGTAACGCGTTATGAGCTCATAGGTAATATCACTACTCTTTTCAAAGTCTTCTTCTCTATAAGTATGTAATTCAGCATCGTCATCTGATTTAAATAATAATTTTATATAATAACCATCGGTCAAAAGTATCCAGGTCGCGTCTCCCATCTAAACATCTCCATGAAAAAAATATTATAAACTTTTTATTTGCTTTACAAACATTACTAACGAAATTATAAGGAGCACAAAACCTAGTGTAAGGTAAAATCCGTTGATTTCAGAACGCATCAATGCGCGGATAACGCTGGCGCCACCCATAAAAAATATTATTGCTATTAATTTTTCATGCCGCGTTTTCATTTACTATGCCCCGTCATGTATGTGATCGGGAATTCATGGCCATCTATTATGCATCCATATCCACTGCCCCGGGGTATCTCTTATCCACTCTTCTAGGACTAGGTTTATTTTAGTCATCGCTTCAATAATATCATTATCCCTATTATTTGTATCTGGAATCTCCATGTGTGGCAATACAATCACCTTAAATTTATGTTTGTTATGTCTGACAACACGAACAGGAATAATCGGACATTGATATTTTATCGCAAGCCTGGCAATAGCCGGCGCGGTCATAGCCATGTGTCCAAAAAAATCAATTTTTACGCCATCATTCATTTTTTGATCTACCAGCATCCCGATAGGATTTCCCTGCCTCAATTGTTTGATTACTTCCCGAGAACCATCGGGTCCTTTGGGTAATGTATTGATTACATATTTCGACCTGATTTTCTGGATAATTTTTTCTAGTCCTGGATTATTGGCTTGACGATAAACAATGTTGACAGGATTGCCTAGATCAAAAAAGACTTTGGGGGCAATTTCCCAGTTGCCAAGGTGTGCTGTAAAATAGAGCGCTGCTTTTTTAGTTGTACTGATATTGTTAATGCCGCTTATTTCGACTAACTTTTGTATATGCTCACTGGATAATTTATTGATGTGGGGTAATTCTGCAAAATTACGACCGAGGTTATCCCACATCTCTGTCAATATACAGTCTATCTGATTTGCTGATAATTCTGGCATTGCATAACTAATATTTTTCCGGGCAATTTGATTACGTTTTGATTTGGAAAATAAAATAATTGACAATTTGGCGCCGACATCAGACGCCATTTGAAAGCTAAGAGTGCTAAAAAATGCCAATAAAACCTTGGCAATGAAGTACTCCAAAAAATGTCTGAGTTTTTTCATGGCTGCCAACTTACTGAATGCAACTGCTACCTGTCCACATTATTTAATGTTTTCTAAATTAGGATGCGACATTGAATTCAAACAATTGATAGAATATGAGAATAAGATATGAATTTACATGATCATACTAGGGATTGTGTTACTAGACATGCCTTTTTTACCTGTTCAATTTATAAAAAATCTTTCATTTTTGGGATATTTATCGCGTGACATCAGATGTTTTAGTTAATTCCAGTGAACTTAGAAAAGCACTCGGGACGTTTGCTACTGGCGTTACAGTGCTTACTGCATGCTCTAATAAAGGTGAGATGACAGGATTAACTGTCAATAGTTTTACTTCCGTCTCACTGTCTCCACCACTAATATTATGGTGCCTTGCATCCACATCAGATAGTTTAAGTATTTTTAGATCCGCAGAATATTTCGCAGTAAATATTCTGGCATCAGGTCAGCGCGATATATCTAATCACTTCGCAACAAAACAGGTGGGGAAATTCAATAACATTAAATTTAAACGCGGACTTGGTGATGCGCCATTGCTCCAGGGCTGTGTCACTTGGCTGCAATGCAAAACAGTAAAGTTGTATGAAGAAGGCGATCACTGGATTTTTATCGGTGAAGTAGTCGAGTTGAAAACTACGTCTAAAGAAGGCCTTATATTTAATCAAAGTAATTATGCAATTTCGTTGCCTTTGCCGGCAAATGATAATGAATCTGGCACTCCAAGTGAGTTGTTACATTCAGATTCAGAAAGTTATTTTTCACTACTTTTTCAGGCTATACATAGCTATCAGGAAAATTTTGAACAACATCAGCATGAAATTATAGAGTCTGACTATAAAGCTCGAATATTATGTGTATTGAATCATTATAATTCCACAACGATTACAGAGATGCACAAGGTAATCAAGATCCCTAAAAGTGAGATTGAGATTATCATTCATGAATTAATATCCAGTGGCTTGGTAGAAACTATCACAAATAGTGAAAATAATGCATTGAGATTAACTCAGTCCGGAAAAGAAAAATCCAATAAACTACTTCTTATACTGCACGAACATGATGAGAAGATAAATCAGCTACTTGGTGAAGATGAATATCAACAATTCAGGGTGAATCTACAAAAAATTATCGATTGGAATTACTAAGTACACAGGGTCTGAGGTGCAAATAAAAGCTCGGGAGAATAGGGCGTGTCTATCATTGCCTGATCATAAGAATAATGTATAAACCTTTCGATATTTCTGTAATTTCGTTTAAATCCATTTTGCCAAGGGTCATCTTTAAAGAAACCACGTTCGTTTTCAAAATAATGGCGTCCCCAGACCATGCTAGACCAATTTGGGTCCGTATAGTAACTTGAGCACAGCTCCTTTGACGCATCGAACATCTCCATCACCGCTTTAGCAATCCAGGGTTCTTGTTCCAACAAAGATTGCCTGATTGCGATTATGTGCATAATAGGGAAGTCACCATGCCTGTCATAGTAGGATTTTTCTTCCTGCAGACAGTCGTCAAATAATCTTCTGGCAGGTATTTTGCCTTGCATAACTGAAATGGGTGGATGAGGTAAGAAAAAGGCATCAATATCTCTTTTTTTTAGCATTATTCCCAGATCTTGGTGATTACCTATAAAATCCACCTTAACCCCTGGTTTAACTGTAAAATCGACCTTTTCCTTAGTTGTTAATATCCAATGTATTTCTTCCCAGGGAACATCATAATGAAATTTCAAATCTCCTTTGGCCAGTAAGGATAGCGTGGTCTGAAAGGAGCTTAACGCGACTTTTTTTCCTATTAGATCGCGTGGGTGGTAAAAACCTGAATCAGGGTGGACCCACATTTGACTCTGGCTAAATAATCTCCTTGGAAAAACCGGAATTCCTGATATTGGTATATTCCTGGCCTTGGCCATCAAAAATGTGGACATGGAAAACTCACAAACGTCATAGGCCTGTTTGTGCAACATCCGCCCATGTCGATCTTTACCGTCTTTTAATTTAACACTCTGACCAACTTGTTTTACATCCAGCTCAATGTTGTGATGAACTGGCACAGTACCATCAAAAAATGGAAAATGTCTGTCATATCGGTCCAGGGCAACGGTGAGTTTAATTTTATTTGACAATTTCTCTCCAAGCAGGTGCTTAATGTTAAAATTGAATGGGTTAATAAAATAATCTCATATTAATTAGATATTTAATATGAGATGTTGACCACTAACAGTACTGGTAATACGTGGTAATATAGACCTGCACACCTACATGGGTTCGTATAATGTATATTATGTTAAATATGAACTAGTGTCAGTTGGTGCTTAAGGTATTGTTTATGACCATAACACCCTTTGAGTATATTTAAGCTCTGGAGATCAATCGGGATTAATATGAAAAAGTTAATATATATTATAGGCTTACTATCCTTTCTTACTGTAATAGGTTTAGTGGGTTTCATAGCTACACTAGAAGTTAATCAATATAAACCAATTCTCATAGATAAAGTCAGTGAGCACACAGGCAGAGAATTTAATATTGAGGGTGACCTGGAAGTAATTCCATCGCTAAGCCCTACAATTGCAATGACAGGTATAACCTTAGGTAATGCGAATTGGGGTACAAACAATAACTTGTTAGATGTTGGTAGAATTGAAGCAAAAGTATCGTTGATTCCACTGTTAAGTGGAAAAATCCAGGTAAATAACTTTATTTTGCACGATACCAGCGTATTTCTGGAGAAAAATGATGATGGTCATGGGAATTGGATATTTGAATCAAATCAGAGCACAACAGGCACTCAGGAAACAGACGAGACTACCCTGCCACCGATTAGTATTGAGGATGTCGAAATACAAAATGTACTCGTTAGCTACCGTGAGTTAACAGATGAATCACTTGTTGAGTTCAGGCTAAGAGAATTTACAACATCCGTAACAGGCCTTGATTCTCCACTGAGTTTTGGTATGGAAGCCAACTATAACGAAGTACCATTATCAATATCTGGAACGATAGGTTCTCTTGATTCTTTGACATCCGGTGCTGATTTTCCCATTGATATCTCAGGTAATCTGGGTGAATTGATATTTAATTCAAATGGCTCTCTTACAAATTTACCGGATTCTCCTAGTGGTTCCATCGCGTTTGACCTCCAAATTGATTCATTAGCCGATATGAATTCCCTTGCAGACGCTCAACTTCCAGATCAAGGCCCGTTGAAGATTGCTGGCACACTTACACTTTCCGGTCTGGATAAGATAAATATTGATGATATTAACCTGTTATTGGGTGATTTGAAGATAACCGGAACGATAGGAGTATCTACTGCCTCCGAAATTCCCCAGATTACTGCAAATCTGCAATCTGACGTGCTTGATCTGACACCATTTATGGGAGAAGAGAATAAAGAGGAGGTGGAGTTCCTATTTTCTCGAGATGCCCTCCCCCTGGAAACATTGTCCAGTATCAATGCTCATATAAACTACATTACATCACGCATAGTGACACCTTCCATTGAACTGTCCGAGAATAAACTAAGCATAAACTTGAACAATGGCAATCTTGAGCTGAGCAATCGTGCTGTGGTAGCCGGTGGTAATCTTGCTGCAGCATTGAACCTGGATGCCATTAATAATAATCAGGTAAAACTAACAACCCGTATTACGGGTGAAGATATTATGCTTGAGCTATTACCGCATGAACAAGACCTCTGGTTTACCGGAGGTGCTACTAATATGTCCATCAATGGTAGTGGCAGCGGCACAACGGTGGCTGAAATTATGGGGTCTTTTAATGGAAGCTTCTTAGTGAATATTGGTGAAGCCACTATGCCCAACTCAAACATCGAGATGTTTGGTGCAGATATCATCTTTTCAACTATTAATAAATTAAATCCACTTTCCTCTCAGGAAGATACCAGTTTGCTTGAATGCGCAGTTGTAAATTTGTCTGTTAACGATGGCATGATTAACCTAGACCGCCAGATTGCAATACAAACCAGCAAGATGTACATGGTAGGTAGCGGTGAAATAAACCTGAAAAATGAAGAAATAAATATTGGTGTCAGACCATATGCAAAGGAAGGCGTTGGATTGAATTTAAGTAGTATCGCAGGTGCTGCAAAAATTGGTGGCACCCTGGCAAATCCACAAGCTGAATTTGATGCTGCTAATGCAGTTAAAACAGGTCTTTCTGCTGGTGCCGCGGTTGCAACTGGTGGCTTATCATTGCTTGCACAAGGCTTATTCAGTAAGGCAGGCACAGATCCTGCACCTTGCAATACAGCTTTGGGTATCGCTCCTCAGACTAGCGCACAACCCAGTCAGAGTCAGGGAGCCGAATCACAAGCCATAGAAGAAAATGCCGGTAACACAGATGTGGTTGATGATGTGAAAAGTACTATAAAAGGGCTATTTGGTAGATAACAATCCTAATTAACTATCACAAAGGGATAGTTAAGGATTAACATTCTCTTCTATCGCCTGCCTTTGCTTTGCAGCGGCATCTAGAATTTGTTGCTCGACTTCTTCTGCCTTATCTATGGATTCTACCTGGGATTCGAAAACGTTTGAATTCGTACCAGTATCACTGCAGCCCATTACTAAAAAACAGCACGTTATAATCCCAAAAATATTTTTCATTTAATGCCCCTGTTAATCAATGTGTCATGGAGTAAATAATATAGTTAATCCCAATCCTATAGGCCAATGCAGTCATCGGTTGAGGATAAAATGCATCATCAGCATGTTCCCAGGCGTCCCCCAGGTCCATATTAAAATTAATAGCCATTAAAATCCTTCCATCTTCATCATAAACCCCTCGCCAGTGTTCAGGCATGCCTAATGGATGTTCCCATGTGACCCCATTATAGACCGCATTTCTACCTGGTATTTGCTGACGATCATCGAGATCATACAGGACATGAAAGATTTCATGTTCATCGGGGATATCAACTATAGTTTTATTAGGGAATACTTTTCGAACTGAAGCGATAAATTGTGCCCATTCATTGGGGCCATGAAAATCATCGACTATTAACAGGCCACCTTTTAATAGATATTCTCTTAATCTTGAGACTTCTCGATTATTAAGATGCCAGAGTCCTACTTTAACAGCATAGACAATGGGATAATCAAAAATAGCATCATTAAGCAAGCTAACTTGCCTGTACTCTCCTGCATCAATACGAGTCAGCCTCCTGACTCCCTGGAGGAGATGATACTCTGCATCAGGCCAGTCTCGTAGCCAGGGCTCACCCGGATAATTTGAAAATGGATGACCGTCTACTCCAAAGGCAAGACGGGTAAAATGCAATTCCGAATCCAAGGATACAGCTTCAATATATGTGCCCTGAGCAAGCGAATCAACAGGAAGATTTACGCTTACGTAAATCGAAATGGTTATAATAAAACCAAGGTATTTCTCTAGCATTAGTTTTTCTCAATATTGAGAATTTTGACTAAATTTATGACAGTTGCAACTAGTATATTAGAAATTACCACTTAAGGTGATGCTTAATCTTGCTCCTCGGGTACGGTCTCTGTACTGTCTTGAATCAATTGGTGAGAGATTACGTTCTCCAGTAAATATATTTCTCTCTCTGATATCAGCAAAATTGAGAATATTTTCACCTTGTAACCGAAGCTTTATACCAAACCAGCGAGTGGTCTCAATGAAAAACCTGAATTCCGCACCTTCATCGTAAATTTCCAGTTCATTAACTTTAAACCTTAACTGTTTTCCCCTTTCCCAAAGACCCCATCCCCAGGCCCACTGCTGACTACGGATATCCTGCCTGAAATCCAGTGTGTAGGCATATTTATTTTCTATATCAAAGGTGACCGGTCCTCCAGATAGACTGGGTATGGAAAGAGAACGGTTCTCACCTGTTACCGGGTCTACAACCGTAGAATCCTGAATTCTAACTTTAAAATCGAGTTTTGCGGCTGTTAGACCCAACCACTCAAGAGGTAGAGTGCCTTCGCCTATTACGCCCCAGCGTCTGCCATTTCCTATGTTTCCCGGGGCTTCGAAATCCGCTGTTAGAGGGAGCAAATCGAGAACATCAGAAATCCAGTCATGAAACAGGCTTACTTTGATAATCCCTGTCTGGCCGAAACGCTTTTCGTGACTAAGTTCCAGTTTCCATGTTGCATCTGGTTTAATATTTGGATTGCCCAGTGCCACATCATCATCGAGGAATTCTGTCGCACTAACAAAGTCTTCAAGGTTTAACTGGGCAATCTCTCTTGCTGCACGTAATCGTGTCTGATTGCGATCCATTGAGGAATAATTCAATATCATCTGAGGTTTGAGGAAAAAGAAATCCCTCACCAGTTCTGCATCCCCTGTCTGAGTTATTCTGGAAGCCTCTGCACCTAAACCATATTCAAGCTCAAATCTCTCTAATCGCCAGTTATCTTTAACCAGAAAATCCCAACGAGTTTCTTCTACGCGAGAATTGGCGCCAGGGACGTCTACAGTAACCGGGCCCGCCCCGACATCATCGGTTTGAATAAGATTACTGTCGAGAATATTATGGGCACGTTCTGCGTTTACCTGAATGATGTGATTGTCAAAACCTGCCCAGTCGAACTCAAGTCTGCCAATTAATTCAGATGAATTAAATACCCCATCAGCAACTCGAAACAAAGTCTGGCTGCCTGAGCCATCTACATCCGTTTGCAAATCCTCAAAGTCTTCACTGCCGTCGTTATATAAAAATATCGCCTTAGCTTGAAATGATGTGCTGAAATCACGCTCTAAATCCAGACTAAACTCGACAGTCTCTTCAGTTTCATCATGTTCAAATGAAATAAATTCCCGTCTATTTATTGTTACATCTGTTCTGTCGGAAACTGTGTCAGTTGAGCGTATGCCATATGTATAATTAGAATTAATCTGGACTAGTGTATTTCCCATCCAGAATGCTGCATTGAGGTTAGGAGTGATAAAATCATTTCGGTTAACACGATCGTCATACCTGCTTTCAAGCAGATTGCCGTTTCCGTCAAAGATATCTTCAGTCCCTTCCCTCCCCACCCCATTCTTCCTGCCATTTACCCCGATGTTTATATCTACACCTTCCCACGTGTCAGCGTAGGATACGTTTAATGCCGGTGTGACTGGACCATGACCAAACGTCTGTCTTGCAGTCGCTTGCCATTGTATGGATGCAGGAATTCCCTCAAGCAATATAAGATTAGCAACCACGGACTGTCCACGCATATCGATATTTCGTACCTGACCACGTATTAATTCAATTTTTTCTACTGATGATGCTGGAATACGAGCCAGCATATTAGATAATGAATCCGATTTTGTGCTTGGGCGCCGGTCATTGATCAACATATTGCCCGCTGATTCACTGAACCCCCGCACCTCAAGAAAATTATTATTACTGCTGTCTAACTGAAAACCTGGTACCTGGTTAACCATATCCAGTGCCGTTATTGGCTGGTATCGGTCAAAAAATATTGCCGGATATGAAACCAGGTCACGTTCTATGCGTTCTGGATTTGCTGACTCTCCTCCCTGCTGGGCGATAATTTGAAAACTGGCAATCAACAGTGGAATAACCAGACTATTACTGAATTTAAGAAATGATTTAATTAGATTTTCCATCTTTTAAGGTACCCATATCCGTACTTCAGTAAGTTTCACTTTGAATTAATCGTTTTCATTTAATAGTTCCAATCTAACGCACTAATTAATGAATAAAATGTAAATAGATTGAAAGCTGAAAAAACAATAGATATTATAATAGAATATACTATAGATAATGCTTGTAAGTCATTGTTTTTATTAAATGGTGCCCGGAGCCGGACTCGAACCGGCACGGTATTGCTACCGAGGGATTTTAAGTCCCTTGTGTCTACCAATTCCACCACCCGGGCAATGGTGATTATTTATAATTTTCCATTAATCTAATAAATGGAGGCTGGGGTCGGAATCGAACCGGCGTCCACGGCTTTGCAGGCCGCTGCATAACCACTCTGCCACCCAGCCTTATAACTTCTGCAAATATCAGTATAAAGTAAAAGCCCCAGGTTTTGCCCGGGGCTTTATTACAATATGGAGCGGGAAACGAGATTTGAACTCGCGACATCCTCGTTGGCAACGAGGTGCTCTACCACTGAGCTATTCCCGCCTGGATCATTTTATCAGTCCCTGAAAGCACGCACATTGTAGCTATGCCAGTATAACTGTCAATGATTAGTTAACGTAAGCTACTGTTTTGTATTTGTTTCTATCAGTCTAGGCAAAGCACTACTTATATACTGAAACATCGATAATAAAGTTAATATTGTAGCGATATAAAGACAAACCATACCAATATTATAAACAGGCAAACCAAACAAATCTTGTTTGAAAACAAGCAATATTAAGGCAATCATTTGTGCAATGGTCTTGATTTTACCATAGACAGATACGGCGACTTTGCTTCTTGCCCCAAGTTCTGCCATCCACTCGCGTAATGCAGAGACAGTGATTTCCCTGCCAATAATAACTGCAGCAGGGATAACCATAATTATCCTTGGATCTTTTGCCACCAGCAATACCAGCACAACGGCAACCATTAACTTGTCAGCAACAGGATCCAGAAATTCCCCCAGTTTCGAAATCTGCCCCAGTTTTCTCGCTAAGTATCCGTCTAATAGGTCTGTAATGGCCGCGAGGCTAAATATTATGCAAGCAATTATATTTGACCAGGACGCAGGGAGATAAAAAACGATGACAAATACCGGAATTAAGATAATGCGGAAAATGGTTAATGAATTAGGAATATTCATATTAATGTAAGCTGGTATATATTCGTTCCGCCAGTTTTTCACTAATTCCTGGCACTTTCACAATCTCATCTACACTTGCTGAAATAATGCCTTGAATCCCCCCAAAATGAAGAATAAGGCATTGTTTACGCTTATTCCCAATTCCCTCTATATTATCCAGAGTAGATTTTGTAAGCTCTTTTCGACTTTTGTTACGGTGTCCTGAAATTGCAAAACGATGTGCTTCATCTCGGATCTCTTGAAGCAAAAGTAATACAGACAGTTTGACTTGCAATTTAATAAAGGAGTCTTCGGACATCACATATAATTTTTCCAGGCCTGGTTTTCTGCCAGGGCCTTTAGCGATTCCAAGTAACTGCATGGCATTGTCTATCTGTAATTCATTTACTATTTTAGCTGTTGTGGACAACTGCCCTCTTCCTCCATCAATCAATATAATATCGGGCAAGGCTTTTTCTTGCTTTTGTAACTTTGAATAATGTCGTTTAATCACCTGTTCCATTGCTTGATAATCATCACCTGGGGGCACGCCGTACACATTATATTTTCGGTAATCGGATTTAATTGTACCATCTCTACCAAAGACTACGCACGATCCGATTGTAACTTTTCCCGAATGGTGACTAATATCAAAACACTCAATTCGTGAAATAGTTTCATCACGTTCCAAAGCCTTACTTAAGCTTTCAAATTGCTGTTCAAATTTAAGCTTTTTTGACAACCTCTGCTTCAATGTTAATTCAGCGTTATGATTTGCAAGTTTAAGTATCTTTGCTCGTTCACCCCGGGGTTTGTCATTGAATTTTATTTTTTTTGCACCCCTGTTACTTTTCAAAATCTTTTCAAACAAACCAATATCTTTTAACTTATGGCTAGTATATATATTCTCGGGTATCTCAAAATATTTTTCCTGATCTAAATAGTACTGATTGATAAAGGCCGTAATAATTTCCGCCGGTCCTTGTTGTAATTTTATTGAGGGGTAATAAGTTTTATTGCCCAGATTTCTTCCTCCACGAATAATGAACACTTGCACGCATGCCTGCCCCGAATTCACAGCACAGGCGATATAGTCTGCTTCACCCTTGTCAGCAATAATATGCTGAGATTCCTGAAAAGCACGTAACATTGCTATCTGGTCCCTGGTTTTTGCTGCTTTTTCATACTCAAGTTTTTCTGAAGCCGATACCATTTGCTCTGTTAGCAAATTTAATATTCGTTCATTTTTACCTTCCATGAATAATACTGCCATTGCAATGTCATCTGCGTAATCTGATTGATTTATCAGTCCAACACACGGTGCGCTACAACGGTTTATTTGATATTGCAAACATGGTCGATTGCGATTTTTAAAAAAAGAATCATCACATTGCCTCAATTTAAATAGCTTCTGGACGATATTTAATGTTTTTCTGGATGCGCCCGCGCTTGGGTATGGTCCAAAATACCGGCCATTTTTTTTACGTGCCCCTCGGTAGAAGCTTAACTTTGGATAGCTATTGTCCGTAGACAAATAAAGATAGGGGTAACTCTTATCGTCTCTAAATGTAATGTTGTATCGCGGCTTATATTCTTTTATTAAGTTGCTTTCCAGTAACAAGGCTTCTGATTCAGAATTTGTCACAATATAATCAATGGTGGCAATATTCTTGACCATGGCAATCGTTTTTGCAGATTCCTGTCTTGCTGACCAATAACTGGACACTCTGTTTTTAAGATTTCTTGCTTTGCCTACATAAATAATCTTGCCTGACAGATTTTTCATCTGGTATACACCTGGCTTATTAGGCAGTGTGCGTGAAAATTCTTTTAAACTAGACTTTTCCATAGATCATTTTTCTAGCATCTCTAATTACGTTCCGAAACATTTTTGTCGTCAATCGTTTTGTCTGAGTGTTGTATCGACTGCAATGATATGAGTCTAATAAAATTCTTTTGTTGTCAATTTTGTGTGCAGCATTGTGGGAAAAAGGATAATCACTTTGTTTCAGCGAACATGCTCGTAATATGGATTTATGAGCAATCCCACCTAATGCGAGAATAACTTTGGCATGTTTGTCCAATTTCAATTCTTCAGCCAGATATCTATTGCAAGTTACAACTTCTTCATTTAATGGTTTGTTATCTGGCGGAAGGCATTTCACTGCATTAGTAATTCTACAATCAATTAATTTCAAACCATCGTCCGTTGACACTGATTCAGATTTACTGGCAAATCCATATTCATAGAGTGTTTCATACAATAATATGCCAGCAAAATCACCGGTAAAAGGACGGCCTGTCGCATTCGCGCCATGCATTCCAGGGCCTAGACCAACGACTAATAAGGATGCGCGCTGGCTACCAAATGCAGGGACAGGTCTGCAATGATATGTAGGATGCTTTAATTTTACCTGTTTTAGATTGTCTGAAATTCTAGGGCATGCTTGGCAATTGATATCAAAAATTTTCTTCATGTGGCTACATCCTATCTTATTGATTATTACCCATATTTACAGCGCAAGTTTGAATGGAGACTTGACTTGTGAAATTGATTGATAGATAAATGAATCATAATTATAAAAATCCAGATTAAAAGTCTGAAGAATCCGGATGATTAACGGTATAAATATGGATGATATCAAGACAGAGACCCACTACAATAGTACGTTTCATACTATCATTTCTCAACCTGAGGTTATAGGTAAGTACGAAATCATTGAACAAGTGGGCAAAGGAAGTATGGGAACGGTATTCCAGGCTCATGATCCCTTTTCCAACAAGCATGTTGCAATCAAAGTCGCCCACCCTCAATTTATTAATGAAAATGAGGACGGCAAATGATTCAGAAAACTGTTTTTTAATGAAGCCCATGCTGCCGGTGTACTCTCTCACCCCAGCATCTTAAGCCTATTTGACGCTGGTGTTGATGGTGACATTTGTTATTTAGTTATGGAATTTATTCCAGGCGCACGAACCCTGGATTTATTTAGTAAACCTAACACCTTGCTTAGCGTACGAGAAGTAGTTGGAATAATATATAAATGTGCAAAAGCGCTAGACTATGCTCATCGCCAAGGCATTATCCATCGTGATATAAAACCCAGCAATCTTCTCTTCACCGAAGACCGTGATATAAAAGTTTCTGATTTTAGTATCGCCAGAATTAACCGATCGGATCAAACATCAACTCAATTTGATGGTTTTTTAGGGTCGCCATTGTATATGTCCCCAGAACAAATCAATGAATGGGATATATCGACAAATACTGACATCTTTTCTCTTGGTACCGTAATGTATGAGATGTTAACAGGGCATCACCCTTTCAAGGGCGATAGCCTTGCCTCAATAGCTAACAACATTACCAATGAAAACACCCAGTCTCTTTCTGAATTTCGAACAGATATACCAGAGGGGCTCGAATATATTCTTGCCAGAATGATGAAAAAGAAAAATTCTAAACGATATTCATCAGGATTGGATTTAGCTGCGGATCTGGCTTTAATATTTGATGACCTTGAAAAAATTGAAACGCAAGATGACCTAAAGGAAAAATTTGAATCACTTCAAGGTCTCGGCTTTTTCAAAGGATTCAATGATGCAGAAATTTGGAGCCTCGTAAGGGCAAGTAATTGGGATAGCTATCCGCCAGGCAAAACGATAATCAAAGAAGGAGAAAGCGACAATTCATTCTATATTATATTGGCTGGGCAGGTTGGTATAGAAAAAAATGGTCAGTCCTTAGATACATTAAAAGAAGGTGATTGTTTTGGAGAGATGGGCTTCCTTTCCAGCACAGAGAGAACAGCTACTATCACGGCAAAAACAGATGTTTCACTCATACGTGTAAATAAGTCAACCTTGGATCGTGCCGATGAAACTACACAATTGCGATTTCTAAAAGTATTTGTCGATACAGTCATTGACCGTTTTAAACAAACCACATCTATACTTGCTAATATTAAACAAATATAGCTGCTCAACCCCCTGTTCTTTATTAGGTTTTTCTTAACAAATAAGCAAGGTGCAAATTCTGCGGATAGATTTTATATGTTTAAATATTCCTAATCTGAGCTTTTTTCTATTTCTATACTTCCTCTACATCTCATCCGTAAAAAACCATGAGCCTATGTAGATAGTTACGATCAGACTAAAATAAAAAAGGCCGGACAATGGCCTTTTATTATAATTAATGGCGGAGGGAGAGAGATTCGAACTCTCGAACGAGTCGCCTCGTTGCTGGTTTTCAAGACCAGTGCATTCAACCACTCTGCCATCCCTCCTGATAATTTTTACAGCTCCTATAAATACAAGCGGAGCATTATAAGTTAAATTTATAATTTTCTGTAATAACTGTTCAAATTTAATCAATAAGCTGCCTGCGAAGGAACTTTCTGTTCATTACCTGTCCAATAAATAAGGAATGCCAAGCACAACTAGATGATAAATCGGAATAAATCAGATTTCATTATGTTATATTATTGTCGCTTGAAATGGCACTTTAAAAACACCAATATATAACTCAGTAACTTAACTTATGGAGGATGTTTAAATAATGAACCAACAGTCCAATGTAATAACAAGTAGACCGGAATCAGTTCTTGCCACGAACAAACTGATCCGTAATACCTATACATTACTTTCGCTGACATTGATATTCAGTGCTGTTACAGCCGGGATATCCATGATGTTTAATTTTCCGTTTATGAGTCCCCTCATAACATTAGGTGGTTATTTTGGCTTGTTGTTTGTTACCACGAAATTACGAAACAGCGCATGGGGATTGGTTTCAGTATTTGCATTAACGGGCTTCATGGGGTTGACACTAGGACCCATGATAAATGCCTATTTGCAGACTTTTTCTAATGGTGGACAACTGGTGATGCTTGCCATGGGTGGCACAGGAACAATTTTCCTGGGACTTTCTGGCTACGCCTTGACTACGCGTAAGGATTTTAGCTTTATGGGTGGATTTATCATGGTTGGTGTGCTGGTCGCATTTTTGGCGGGAATCGGGGCATTAATATTCAGCATTCCGGCCCTGTCTTTAGCAGTTTCGGCCATGTTTATCTTACTTATGTCAGGATTTATACTGTATCAAACCAGCGAAATGGTACATGGTCATGAAACTAACTACATCATGGCGACAGTCTCCCTATATATCTCCATATATAATTTATTTACCAGTTTGCTACATCTATTAGGTGCCTTGTCAGGGGAAAATTGATCAGGCAGTAAATCAGCTAAGAGCCCCGGTTTTTACCGGGGCTTTTTTTTTGTATCGACAATGATAACTGTGTTGCTTGGATCCCCATTGATAACTACATGATAACTTTGAACTTAAATCGTGTTTTATGGTAGCATTCCAATGCTTTTTGCCCTCCTGCACTTGCAGTCTGAAGCAAATTGAAAATCCTTGATAAACGACAAGAAGGGGAACAAATAATGCGCATTGGTGTGCCCAAAGAATTATACGCGGGTGAAAAACGTGTAGCTACAACGCCTGAGGTTTCTGAACAATTACATAAACTTGGATTTAGCGTCGCGATGGAAGCGGGGGCAGGCAAGTTGGCTAATTACTCGGATGAGGCTTACCGCGAAGCCGGAGTTGAAATCATGACTGATAGAGCTCAGCTATGGGCTGATTCTGACATTATTCTCAAAGTCAGAGCACCCGCTGCTTATCTGGATCAAAATATAGATGAAACGGCATTAATACAAAACAAGCACACCCTGATAAGTTTTATCTGGCCAGCACAAAATAAAGAACTGATGGACAAGCTAGCTAGCACTGGGGCTACCGTGCTGGCAGTGGATAGTGTTCCTCGTATATCACGTGCCCAGAAGATGGACGGTTTGAGTTCCATGGCAAATATTGCCGGTTACCGTGCCGTGGTTGAGGCCGCTCAACATTTCGGACGTTTTTTTACTGGTCAAATTACAGCAGCTGGAAAAATTCCACCTGCAAAAGTACTCATTATTGGTGCAGGTGTTGCCGGCCTATCAGCCATAGGTGCTGCAAAAAGTATGGGCGCTATAGTGCGTGCGTTTGATACCCGGCCGGAAGTAAAAGAACAGGTGGAAAGTATGGATGCAGAATTCCTGATGCTTAATTTTGAGGAAGATGGGACTGGTGATGGTGGCTATGCAAAAGTCATGAGCGAAGAGTTCATCAAAGCTGAAATGGACCTGTTTGCCAGACAAGCAATGGAAGTAGACATCATTATTACTACAGCATTAATTCCAGGCAAACCTGCACCTGAGTTGATAACTGAAGGAATGATAGAAAGCATGAAAGACGGAAGTGTTTTGGTCGATCTTGCCGCTGAACAAGGTGGAAACTGCAAACTAACTGAAAAAGACAAAGTTGTAGTTAAGCATGGGGTGACAATTATCGGCTATACCGATCTTCCCAGCCGTCTTGCCGCCCAATCGAGTCAGCTTTATGGAACGAACTTAAGACATCTTCTAAATGATATGTGTCCTGAAAAAGACGGCAACATTATTGTTGATATGGAGGATGAAGCTGTCAGAGGTGCTACTGTTATAAATAAGGGGGAAATTACATGGCCGCCCCCTGCACCTAAATTATCAGCAATGCCTAAACAGGCACCGAAACCC
The DNA here is from genome assembly GCA_943788815.1 of uncultured Gammaproteobacteria bacterium. GTDB lineage: Bacteria > Pseudomonadota > Gammaproteobacteria > Eutrophobiales > Eutrophobiaceae > Eutrophobius. Next base: position 61,030 of record CALSRS010000001.1, on the reverse strand, counting down.
GAATCTCAAAAAGTAGAAGTACCCCCAGAAAAAAAATCAGGTGCTATGGCTCTACTCACAACATTTATTGTAGGGGGAATTGTACTGCTGGGGCTAGGATCAGTTGCGCCGCCTGAGTTCATGTCTCACTTTACAGTATTTGTGCTAGCGTGTTTTGTTGGCTATATGGTTATCTGGAACGTTAGCCCTTCTCTGCATACACCCCTGATGAGTGTCACGAATGCCATAAGCAGTATTATTGTCATTGGGGCAATAATCCAGGTGTCCTCAACTAACAAAGAAATAATGTACATAGCAGGGTTCGCCATATTTATAACCAGCATTAACATCGTTGGTGGGTTTGCAGTTACCCAGCGGATGTTACAGATGTTCAGAAAATAGGAGACGTTAAAATGACACTAGGTATTGTTACTGTTTCCTATATCGGCGCTTCCATTCTTTTTATCCTTGCCCTGGGAGGATTAAGCAACCAGGAAACAGCACGAAGAGGAAATCTTTATGGGATGCTTGGAATGCTCATCGCCCTGTTGGCTGCGATCTTCGGGGTTGTGTCTGCCAATTATGTGATTTTACTTGGCGGTATGGCAATCGGCGGCACTATAGGATTAATCTTGGCGCGAAAAGTCGAAATGACGCAAATGCCAGAACTTGTCGCTATATTGCACAGTTTGGTTGGATTAGCCGCCGTTCTCGTTGGATATGCCAACTTTTTGGGACACGATGCATCAATCACTGGTATAGATAAAACGATACATGATGTTGAAACCTACCTGGGGATATTGATTGGTGCTGTCACTTTTTCAGGCTCAATCATTGCATTTGGAAAACTCAGTGGCAAAATCGGGGGAAAACCCTTGCTATTGCCGGGCAGGCACTGGATGAATCTAACGTTACTCATCTTGTCCCTTTGGCTATGTTTTAGTTTTGTTGAACAGTCCGCCATGGGTGAAGGTCTTTCCCCCTTGGTATGGATGACAGTTATAGCATTATTATTCGGTATTCATATGGTGATGGCTATCGGTGGTGCTGATATGCCCGTCGTCGTATCCATGCTCAATAGTTATTCGGGCTGGGCGGCAGCAGCAACTGGTTTCATGCTGAACAATGATCTGTTGATAGTAGTAGGCGCACTGGTAGGCAGCAGCGGAGCTATCCTAAGTTATATCATGTGCAGGGCAATGAATCGTAAGTTCCTTTCTGTAATTGCTGGTGGGTTTGGCACTAGCGAAGGGAGTGTTGTATCTGGTGGAAGTGAACAGGTTGGTGAAGTGATAGCTATTGAAGCTGAAGAAACAGCCGCCCTATTACTGGAATCCAAGGAAATCATGATCATCCCTGGATACGGCATGGCAGTAGCCCAGGCACAACACACTGTAAACGAAATAACCAAGACCTTAAAAGATAAAAATATCAATGTCCGATTTGGCATCCACCCAGTTGCAGGTCGAATGCCTGGTCATATGAATGTCCTGCTTGCGGAAGCGAAAGTTCCTTATGACATAGTGTTTGAGATGGACGAAATAAATGAAGATTTCCCAAACATTGATGTATCTATCGTTATTGGAGCTAACGATATTGTTAATCCATCTGCACAGGATGAACCCAATAGCCCGATAGCCGGCATGCCAGTGCTCGAAGTCTGGAAAGGTAAAACTACTATCGTATTGAAACGCAGTATGGCATCGGGTTATGCTGGTGTGGACAACCCTCTCTTTTACAAAGAAAACACCCGCATGCTGTTTGGTGATGCCAAGCAAAGTCTGGATGCAGTCTTAAAAGCGATAACTTCCTGATGCATTTCAGCCAGTGATTTTCTATCACTGGCTGAATAACAATCTATAATTTTTCAATGTCTCCTGATATTTTAATAACGATTGCCTATGGTTTTATTGTGGGCATTTCACTGGGTTTAACCGGTGGTGGCGGTTCAATTTTTGCTATCCCCCTTTTAATCTATGGGCTACACCTGGATATGGTACAAGCTGTACCAGTTTCATTAATTGCTGTAGCCATGACGGCAGCAATTGGCTCCTATTTTTCATGGCGAGCAGGACTGTTACTCTGGCAACCCATAAGTATGTTCGCATCAGGTGGAGTAATCGGTGCCCCTATAGGTCTGTATTTCTCACGATATTTTTCACAGCAAACACTATTGGCTGGTTTTGCTGTTCTTGCTGTATCCGTGGGTCTGATTATGTGGCGCAAGAGCATTACTAAGCCTTCTGAATCAAGCGTAATCAGGGCAATGCCTGCCAGAGATGATAAAGAACCCATTTGTAAGTTATCTCCTGACGGAAAATTAAGTTTCACCACTCCATGTGCAATAATTCTGATGATATCAGGATTGCTGACCGGTATTCTATCAGGACTATTTGGTGTTGGTGGTGGATTTCTGATAGTCCCAATTCTTATGATGGTCATAAATCTTGGGATACACCGGGCAGTAGGCGCATCATTAATGATCATTACATTAATTGGCTTATCTGGTTCGATTAGCACTATTATTAAAATGGAATTTGATTTGTATATTATGGTCCCATTTATTATTGGCAGTTTTTCTGGAATGCTGTTTGGAAGGCGTATCGCATCTAATATAGCGGGACCTGTATTACAAAGAGTATTTGCCAGTGCAATCTTGTTAACTGGTGTCACAATGATTTTTGCTACTATGATGGGGTAATATAGAAATATGGTTACGACAAATATGATTATTATGGGACTGTCGGGTGGCGCGCTGATTGGACTGTCTTCAGTCATTCTACTTGCAAGCAGTGGACGCATTGCCGGTATATCAGGGATACTCGGCGGACTATACGGAAAATGGAATGATGTTGAACGTTATTGGCGGATAATTTTCATGTTAGGATTAATTGCCGGTTCAGGAATAGTTGCGGTGATAAATAATGGATTAGTTATCACCCAGCAGACAAGCGGCATATATCTTGTGATAGCAGGATTACTGGTGGGGTTTGGAACTCGCTTAGGAAGTGGTTGTACTTCAGGACATGGGGTATGTGGTCTAGGCAGAAGATCAAAACGTTCATTTGTTGCGACCCTGATATTCATGGCAATAGCCATTATTGTTGTTTATGTCATAAGGCATCTCATTTCATGAAATATTATCTTAGCGTACTAATTTCTGGCATATTATTTGGTATTGGACTTGCCATTTCCGGAATGATTAACCCACAAAAAGTAACCGATTTTCTTGATGTAACTGGGAACTGGGATCCAACCTTATTATTTGTAATGGGCGGGGCAGTTTGTATAAGTTTGCCTGGCTTTTATCTTGTGCAACGTCGAGAGGCTCCATTATTTTCAACAAAGTTTTACTTGCCTTCAAAAAAAGATCTGGATATACCATTAATATTGGGCGCCACGTTATTTGGAGCAGGTTGGGGTCTTGCGGGTTACTGTCCTGGTCCTGCTATCGCCTCACTAGTATCACTGACTGCTGAACCAATAGTATTTGTGCTTGCTATGCTTGTTGGACAGCATTTGGCGAAAATGTTTGAGGCAAAGAATTAATAACCATGCTCGATTCCATGCAGTTGAACCCAGAATTTCTGACATGGGCAGTGTTTTTTTCACTATTTATATTCTTAGGCAGCTTAATAACAATACCCTACCTGATTGCTATTATACCAGATGATTATTTTCTTCATGAAAAGCGTGAAGGAACATCGTTTACTATAAAGCACCCCATTTTAAGAATAATTTTCAAGCTACTTAAAAATCTTGCTGGTATAACACTGATCATACTGGGGATAGCGATGCTTATTTTACCTGGCCAGGGAATCCTCACAATTATTGCAGGAATAATTTTTGTGGATTTTCCAAATAAATATCAGCTGGAACGTTGGATGGTAAGTCGACCCCGAGTGCTCAATACAATGAACTGGTTTAGACTACGCATGAAGAAACCACCACTTAAGATAATCTGAACTGTTCAGATCATCCAATCTCCGTTACACCACCCATATAAACACGTAATACATCAGGGATATGTATTTTTCCATCACTAGTCTGGTAGTTTTCCATTATTGCAATCAATGTCCGTCCAACCGCCAATCCTGAGCCATTTAAAGTATGTAATAATTCGGGTTTATTGGTATCAGGATTTCGCCATCTGGCCATCATGCGCCGCGCCTGAAAGTCCTCACAGTTACTGCAGGAAGAAATCTCCCTATAGCAGTCCTGTCCTGGCAACCAGACTTCAAGGTCGTAGGTCTTCGCTGCTGAAAACCCCATGTCACCTGCACAAAGTGTAATAACGCGATAAGGTAATTCTAGTTTTTGTAAAATTGTCTCAGCATGCCCTGTTAATTCTTCCAGGGAATCATATGAGCAATCCGGATGAACCATATGTACAAGTTCAACTTTCTCAAATTGATGTTGCCGAATCATGCCGCGGGTATCTTTACCATAGGAACCTGCCTCACTGCGAAAGCATGGGGAATGACATACATATTTTAATGGCAATTCAGATTTTGAAATAACAAGATCCCTTGCAAGGTTAGTCACTGGTACTTCTGCAGTAGGAAGCAAATAATAATTTTCTTCGAGTTTATTATTTGCAGACTGATTTGAGGCAACATCTGTTTCTAGAGGAATTTCATATGGCTCAGCATTTTGCCTGGGAATCTTGAACAGGTCTTCTTCAAATTTAGGTAATTGACCAGTTCCATAAAGGCTTGCACTATTTACAATATACGGCACATTTACTTCAGTATATCCGTGTTCATTCACATGGGTATTTAACATGAATTGAATTAAGGCACGGTGCAATTGTGCTAGTTGACCTTTAATGACGACAAAGCGCGAGCCTGTAATTTTTGTTGCGGCCTCAAAATCGAGGAGTCCACTTAGTTCACCGAGCTCTATATGATCTTTGGGTGTGAAATTAAAATCTCTTATATTGCCCCATTTTTTCTTTTCCACATTATCTGCTTCCGTTCTGCCGTCTGGTACTGATTCATGCGGAATGTTTGGAATGCCTTGTAATATGGTATCGAGTTTATCCTGAATAGTATTCAGCTTTAACTCACTGTTCTTTAATGTATCACCGATGCTTGAGACTTCTTTTAATATCTCGTCAGTGCTTTCTCCCTGTTTTTTAAGAATCCCAATCTCTTTCGACAACCTATTGCGCGTAGACTGTAACTCTTGAGTCTTTACCTGAATATCTTTTCGCTGCGCTTCAAGGTCTGCAAACTCTTCGAGATTAAATTCAAACCCTCGTTTTGACAGCAAGAGTTTAATGTCTTCTATATTCTTTCTTATTTTTTGTGGATCAAGCATTTTGTATCATTCTAATGAAATATGTTTTACATTTATAAGTAACGACCTATCAACATCCCAGACCAACAACCACCGATACAGAACATTACGCTAAGCAATACATTTAGCGCCGCCTTAAATAACTGCCCAGACTCCAGCAAGGTTATTGTTTCAAGAGAGAATGTTGAAAATGTAGTGAATGCACCCAATAGTCCGATCATTATACCCGCTTTTAGTTCCAGGCTTAGCTGAAATTTATTTTGGGTTAATACGTAAAATAAACCAATAATAACCGAGCCAATAACATTTACGCTTAATGTACCAAATGGAAATCCCTGACCAAGGGTGTTATGTAGACCGCTGGACATGAAATATCGCAACAAAGCACCCAACGCCCCTCCTGCAGCAATATATAATACATTCAACATTGTGAATTATCTGATTTAATATGAAAGGATGGCATTATTTTTCTGCATTATCCAATTCTCTCAGCCTGGCAAGCTTTTCTGAAATAGATTGTTCAAGCCCACGATTAACAGGTCGATAATATTGCGCATGCTCCATATTGTCAGGGAAGTAGTTCTCGCCCGCAACGTATCCTTCTGGTTCATCGTGTGCATATCGATAATTGTCACCATGCCCAAGTTCTTTCATTAATCCAGTTGGCGCGTTACGCAAATGTATGGGGACTTCCAGAGAGGTCTGATGATTCACATCCCGCTTCGCCTCATTAAATGCTCTGTATACAGCGTTACTTTTAGCCGCGCAAGCCAGGTATATAATTGCCTGAGCAATGGCTAGTTCTCCCTCGGGGCTACCAAGTCTATCCTGTGTTTCCCATGCGTCCAGGGCAATACGCAAAGCGCGCGGATCAGCGTTCCCAATATCTTCCGTCGCCATTCTCACAACTCTTCTTGCGATATAAACTGGGTCACATCCTCCATCTAGCATTCTAACAAACCAGTATAATGCTGCATCTGGTGAAGAGCCTCGTACCGATTTATGTAATGCAGATATCTGATCATAAAAAATGTCCCCATTTTTATCAAAGCGCTTACTTTCGTTAGATGAAAATACGTTAATTACATCCTGTTTCTCAAGTTGCCCTTGTTGCCTGAAATCAGAAATAATTTCCAGCAAGTTTAGAGCCCTTCTGGCATCACCATCAGATAAATCAGCAAGAACATCTAATGCATCTTCTGATATGGATAAATTTAATCTTCCAATGCCATTTTCACTATCTTTTAACGCCAGATTCAATATTGATTTTATATTTTTTATATCCAGAGATTTTAATACATAAATTCTTAAGCGTGAGAGCAAGGCATTGTTCAATTCAAACGAGGGGTTTTCCGTGGTAGCACCAATAAAATAGATCGTTCCATTCTCAATATGAGGCAAAAAAGCATCCTGTTGAGCTTTGTTAAAACGATGTACCTCATCGACAAATAAAACTGTATCCTGCTTGAAATCCTGTTTATTCCTGCTGGCTTGTTCTATGGCCTTACGTATATCTTTTACTCCACTTAATACGGCAGATAATCTGATTAAGTTGGCTTTGGATGTAGTCGCAATAATCTGCGCGAGTGTGGTTTTGCCAGAACCAGGCGGTCCCCAGAACACCATGGAATGCAGGATGCCTGAACTAATTGCTTTTCTTAAATTATTATCATTTCCCAGCAAATGCCCCTGACCAAAAAAATCATCAATATTTTCAGGTCTCATCCGGTCAGCAAGAGGACGGTATCTTTCACTATCGGACATATTTTTATATTTTATTCGCTATCCTGGATATGTCTCATATCAATTACATCAACACCAAAGGGTAGTTCAAACTTGAAAGTCAAAGGGCTAATTGTTAAGTTTTGATTTATATGTTCAAACTGTATGACTGTCGTCTGACCAATATTGTCAAACAATACCATCCCAGCGAGCTGATCGTCATGAAATCCTAGTTTAACCGCACTAAAATCTCGCTCCGTATCTATTGGTAATAATTCAATCCAACGGTAGTCATCAAATATTCCCAGATCACTAACGGTGTAATGACTATTAATATCTACGTTGCCAGATAGGATAGACGCCGGTGAATTATCATTTATTAGATCGACATCATTGATGGTCACCTGCTTCAAATCAATGTCATGAACCCATAATGTTTCACCATCACTGATAAGCGCCTGTTTATAAGGTGATTGATATGACCAATAAAATTTCCCAGGTTTTTGAAGCTTAACTATTCCAGACACCAGGTCTATCTCCTGCCCTGATTGCCCAAAAATCGTTTGCGTAAATTCTGCCTGATATGAACTTAGAGAGCTGATGTATTTATTCAAATCTTCAACAGGTGCAGCCAATTCTGCCGCATGCAATAAGGTGCTCATAAGGAGCGTGTAACCAGTAACAAAAATATGTACTTTTTTCAGTTGAGATTTCATATTGTATTATTTAACATTTGTTATAACTAATGTTTCAAACTTCAGGAAGTGGTCCAGCCAGGACTTCCCGACTTCCATTGGATTCTAAGGGCCCAACAAGTCCGCTGCTTTCCATTTCTTCAACCATCCTGGCGGCACGGTTATATCCAATTTTCAATCTCCTTTGAATATACGATATTGATGCTTTACGAGTCTCGGTAACAATTTTGACTGCTTCATCATATAAGGGGTCGGCATCATCATTTGATGTCTCCAGGCCTGGTATGGCATCTGCTCCACCATCATTAGGTCCGCGTACAATTTCTTCCATATAATTTGGCTCTCCGCGTGACTTGATATTTTCCACTACCTGGTGGACTTCATGATCATCAACAAAAGCACCGTGGACTCTTTCTGGTAAACTGGTGCCCCCAGGTAAAAACAACATGTCACCATGTCCCAGGAGATTTTCAGCCCCCATCTGGTCAAGAATTGTTCGGGAGTCAACCTTGGATGAAACTTGAAATGCAATTCGACAAGGAATATTAGCTTTTATCAATCCTGTGATGACATCTACAGATGGCCTTTGAGTTGCAACAATCAAATGTATTCCCGAAGCCCTGGCTTTTTGTGCCAGCCTTGCAATCAGCTCTTCTACTTTTTTTCCTACAGTCATCATCATGTCAGCCAATTCATCGATAATAACGACAATATAAGGAGCTTCTTCGAGATCTGGCGCACTATCTTCTTCACTGATAGGTGTATAAAAAGGATCAGTTATCGGTTTCTTTTTGGCGATCGCTTCCTTAATTTTCTTGTTATATCCGCCGATATTTCTCACACCTAATGCCGCCATCAATTTATAACGCCGCTCCATTTCGGCAACACACCACCTTAAGGCATTTGCTGCCTCTTTCATATCGGTAACTACAGGCGTCAATAAATGGGGGATGCCTTCATAGACAGATAGTTCGAGCATTTTTGGGTCAATCATTATTAGTCTTACTTCACTGGCCGTAGCCTTATACAGCAGGCTGAGTATCATCGCATTCAATGCGACAGATTTACCTGAACCGGTCGTACCAGCCACAAGGAGATGGGGCATTTTATTTAACTCGGTTACTATGGGATGCCCACTAATGTCTTTGCCTAGTGCTAAAGTCAATGGCGAATCAGAAATATCATATTCTCTGGAATTCAGGATTTCACCCAGCGTCACTAGCTCTCGGTATTCATTTGGAATTTCAAGACCGATCACCGATTTACCCGGGATGATATCTACCACACGAACACTAACCACAGATAAAGACCTGGCCAGGTCTTTGGATAAGTTACTTATTTGACTAACCTTCACACCAGGCGCTGGTTCAAGTTCAAATCGAGTGACCACCGGGCCTGGGTTTACGGCTACTACTTCAACAGTAACTCCAAAATCTTTTAATTTTAATTCTACCTGCCTGGAGATTGCTTCCAGGGCTTCCCTTGAAAACCGCCCTTTTGCTGGCTGCGGCCCGTCCAGTAAATTCAGAGCCGGCAAAAATGAATCTGCCGGTGTAACAAACAGGTTCTCTTGTCTTTCCCTGTCAGCCCTTTCACCTTTTGGGATATCAGATATGACAGGTTCAATTATCGGTGGAGGTCGACTTTCAACCTTTTCAATTTCTTCCTTTATTAGCGTCTCACGTTCCTTCTTTAATTTTTTTCCTGCAGTTTTTTCTCTGAATTCATACCAGGTGTCTAATAGTTTTTCGCTGGCTTGCAGCACTACCTTACCTGTCATGTCCATTATCCATAACCATGAAATATTAGAATACAGAGTAAGACCAATAAGAAAAAAACCAAGTAAAACTAAAGTGCTGCCTATAGGTCCAAAAGTTGTAAGAAATATAGCGCTCACGCCGTCACCAAAAATCCCGCCAGCGCCTGGAATCTGACTAGGGAGACTATCTGACACCAAAAAATGAATCCGTAATAAACCACATCCACCAATAAAAAATATTACAAATCCGGATATTCGGGCACTAATCCGATAATAATTAATTGGTTCTTTACGTTGGCGAGATTGAAAAATCCGCCAGCTATCAAAAACACATAGAAATGGGAAAAAATATCCCAGATATCCGAATATGGACAAAAGAAAATCTGCAATCCATGCCCCTAGCACACCTCCACTATTACTAATTGTTCCTGTACTGACTGCCTGCGACCAACCTGAATCTCCCTGATGAAATGTGAAAAGCGCAATTGTCAAATAAATGGCAATAACGGCCAGCAGTATAAAACTAATCTCTTTCAAGTTTTTTATAATGAAACCTGGGTTTGAAACAGGAGTGGATTTTTTCTTATATGCTTGACCCATAGTTAATCTTAATTAGTTAAAATATCTCATATCATATTGTAATTTAAAGAAGAATCATATCATTTATTAACTCTACCCTTACAACTTTTACAAAAATTTTCTGTTTAATTTAGACCGTATGTACTCAGTAAATTCAATCATTTTTGCGTAGTAATTACTATCATTTTTCGGCATAAAACAACATTCAGAAACATGATTAGTTAAATTTATATATCACAGTATATGTTAGAATCATTCTAATTGATTCTGAGTACTAAATATGTCAAAAAGACCACTTTATAAGATTATGTTTTACAACCAGTCAAAGGTTTATGAAATCTACGCCCGGAATGTACATCAGGGTGAGATGTTCAGTTTTATTGAAGTGGAAAAGCTGGTCTTTGGTGAAAAAAGTACCGTTGTCGTCGATCCGGCAGAAGAAAACTTAAAAGCTGAATTTGAAAATGTTTCCAGGACATATATTCCATTGCATTCAATCATACGGATTGATGAAGTTAATAAGACGGGCACTTCAAAGGTGACTGAAGTTACGGATAAAGATAACAATGTAATGAACTTCCCTGTATATTCCCAGGGGAAAAATGAGGACCCACAGTAACAATTTTTGCTATAAAAAATGTTACTGTTCCGGCTTAAACCAGGTTCAAAATTCTACGGCATGAGAAATAAACGCTTTTATTTTCTGCAAATAATCCTGTTATTGGCGCCCTGCACTGCTATTGCTCAATGGGCAACAATCACACCAACAGATGCTGAAATGCTCTCTTCTGGCCCCATTGCTTATTCAGAAAACACAGGTGACTATCGATTGGAAATCTTTAAAGATTCCGAGAATTTAATAAAAAGCCGGTTTATCTTAAAAAAAGGACTATTAGGACTAAGTGCTAATCTATGCCCGACTTATCAAATTGATAGTGGCACAGCTAGAAATAATTCCATAGATAATTCACCATGCAGATTTGACTCCGGTAGCGCTGAATACATAATAGGAAAAGTGGTCAACAATCAGGTAAAGTCTTCTGTATTAGTTGCATTGATGGAAGGCATCACCCTTAGTTTTCGCTTTAAACTGAAAAATGGCGATTACAGGGAGACAAGTTTTTCTTTGGCAGGCTCCAAAAGGTCTCTAACTGCTGTCATTGGGGAACAGGTATCTGTCAGTGAGACATAGATCCATATAATAATATTAACCTCAATCCTTCCAGGCATGCCTGCTTGTCAAATGATTTTATAATAAAGCAGTTATCCAGTTTAGATGAAATTCCTTGTGAAAGCTGGAATTCATTGATTGATACAGATAACCCATTTGTTCGATATGAATATCTTTACGGACTAGAGCGTTTTGATTGTCTTAAATCCCATGGCTGGGTACCCTGCCACCTTGTACTTTATTCTGGCTCATCCTTAACAGGTGCACTTCCGCTTTATATACGCACGAATTCATATGGTGAATTTGTATTTGATTGGTCCTGGGCTGATGCGTATGAACGTGCTGGGGGCAAATACTACCCAAAACTTGTATCTGCAATTCCTTTTGCACCGGTGTCAGGCCCAAGATTACTGGTAAATCCAAAGCATCCGCAGGTTGATATTGTCAAGCAACAACTTATAGAAAAAGTATTACAAATCATAAAGTCTAATCACCTGTCATCATATCACTGCCTTTTCCCATCTCAGTCTGAAAATATTTTTCTTGAGAAGAATTTATTACAAAGACATACAGTTCAATATCATTGGCGCAACCAGGGATACATTGATTTCAATGATTTTCTTGGCTCCATGAACTCTAAAAAACGCAAACAAATTCGTCGTGAAAGAAAAAAAATAATAGAAAGCATGGTTGATATTGAATGTTACACCGGAGGTCAGATGAATGAGTATCTGTGGGACGTATATTACGAATTTTATTGCTCAACTTTTCATAAACGCTGGGGGAACCCAAGGCTAACAAAAGATTTTTTCTACTCACTCAGTAATAGCATGCCATCTGAGACATTAATAATTCTTGCAAAAGCAGGCGAAAACTATATTGCCGGTTCTTTTTTGATGAAAGGAAAGAATACACTTTATGGTAGACATTGGGGTTGTGTTGAGCAATTGCCTTATCTGCATTTTGAGTTATGTTATTATCAGCCCATACAATATTGCATAGAAAAAGGCATTAAATTTTTCGATGCTGGCGTACAGGGTGAACATAAACTCGCTCGTGGTTTCGACCCGGTAATAACAAACTCTTTTCACTGGATAGAAGATATTAACTTTCGAACTGCCATTGAAGAATTCTTAGTTCATGAAAAAAGAGAGATTAATGTATATGTTAATGAATTAAGCTTGCATTTGCCGTATAAAAACGAAGCAAAGATTGAGATCAAATGACGCAGATCACTAACAATCAAACAAGCCATAATAAATTGTATTGGGTTTCAAGTAATATAATTGCTGATTATTTTCCACCAATAGAAACTGCATTAAGTGATCCTGATGGTTTGCTTGCAATTGGAGGGGATTTAACACCTGACCGTTTAATTAATGCATATAGCACAGGCATTTTTCCCTGGTACAGTAAAGGACAACCTGTACTTTGGTGGTCTCCTGACCCACGGTGTATATTAATTCCTGATGAAATTCAAATATCGAAAAGTCTGAATAGAACTCTAAAAAAGGGAGTGTTTGAAGTTACATTTAACCAATCTTTTCAAACTATAATTAACAAATGCGCTCAGCCAAGAAATGGTAATCCAGACACATGGATCACAGAAGAGATTATTGAGGCCTATAGTAAGCTTGAACTAATGGGAAAAATTATTTCAGTAGAAACGTGGCATAAACGCGAGATTGTCGGTGGTTTATACGGCGTATCCATCGGCAAAGTATTTTTTGGAGAATCCATGTTTAGCAACATGAATGATGCATCAAAAATTGCCCTGGTAAAGTTATCTTCAAGATTAATAGATAAGGGCTATAAGTTGATTGACTGCCAGATATTTTCAAAGCATCTGCAGAGTCTCGGAGCAAAGACAGTGCCAAGAAAATTATTTAGCGACATGCTAAAACAGCTTTGTTAGCTTTAGGACATTATTTTGATAAAGCAACTATGACCTCAGCAGAAAAATTAGGTTTTTATGCAACACCACCTCATCAATGCAGTTATCTTTCAGAGAATGAAGCGATAACACTATTTGCCGATCCTGACTTTCCCAAAAACATGCGACTTTACTCAGCTCTCATGAACTATGGTTTTCGACGCAGCGGCGCTCACTTGTATATTCCTAAATGCGAGAACTGTAGTGCCTGCATTTCTATTAGAATACCAGTTAATGATTTCACTCCTTCAAGAATCCAAAAAAGAATACTGAATAAAAATTCAGACCTTGGCCTTACTGAAAAACCAGCTGAATTTAACCAACGCCATTACGAACTCTATAAGAGGTATCTGGCATCTAGACATCCAGGAGGTGGAATGGATAATCCTTCGCCAGAAGCATATATGGAATTCTTGACTGCCAAGTGGAGTGAGACTATTTTTTTTGAGCTAACACATAATCAACAAATTCTTGCCATTGCTGTTACTGACGTGCTGGACGATTCATTATCTGCTGTGTATACATTTTATGACCCAAACTTTGCAAACAGAAGCCTGGGGAAATTTTCTATATTATTCCAGATACTCCAAGCTCAAATTTTAGAGCGTAAATGGTTATATCTTGGCTACTGGATAGATAATTGTAGAAAAATGCAATACAAGTCAGAATTCAAACCTCAGGAATTGTTTTTTGACGGCGCTTGGCATTACAGGCCTTAAAAGAACATTAAATATATTTAACTTTATATTTCTGTTGTATAATTTTCCGTTTACCATTAAATGAGCAATAAAGGAGATTCATGGCTAAAGAAGATCAGATTGAAATGGAAGGAACAATTGTTGAGACACTTCCTAACACCATGTTCAGAGTAGAACTGGACAATGGACATGTCATTACGGCCCACATTTCTGGCAAAATGCGTAAAAATTACATTAGAATTTTAACTGGCGATAAGGTCACAATTGAAATGACACCATATGACCTGACTAAAGGAAGAATTATTTATCGAGAGAGATAAATAATTTAAGTTAGTTTTTCATATAACTTTCTTGCATTTTTCAGATCAGATTTAGTGTTAATTTCAATCCCATTGTTTTTATCTACCAGTTTCACAAAGATTTTATGCCCATAATATAATGCTCTAAGCTGCTCCAGTGATTCTTTACGTTCAATTTTTGGAATATTAAGGCGAGTGAAGATTTCAAGAAAACTAGTCCTGTAAGCATAAACTCCAATATGTTTATACCCAAGCACCTCATCATTCGTGAGTATATTAATATTATCAGTATTGCCCCAGGGGATAACAGAACGACTGAAATATAATGCATTTCCACTATGGTCTGTGACAACTTTAACTATGTTTTGATTCTCTAGCTCATCTACTGAATAGATATTTTGGCACAAAGTCGCCATGCTAGACTCATGATTTGCTGCCAATGATTCGGCTACATCATCAATATAGCTTGGATCTAAACCGTATTCATCCCCCTGCACATTTACTATAAGCTGCTTGTTTGATAATTTTAGTAATGTTGCCGCCTCATGTATTCTATCAGTACCAGACACTAAACCAGGACTTGTTAATAGTGCATTCCCATTAAAGCCCGTAACCACTTTGACTATCCTCTCATCATCTGTAGCAACATAGACATTATTTGCTCTGCTTTTTTGCGCCGCTTCATAAACATGTTGAATTAGAGTTTTACTACCTATTTTCAACAAAGGCTTTCCCGGTAATCGTTTTGAGGAAAACCGAGCGGGAATAATCACGATATAATCAGCAGACATTATTTCTTTTTATATTTTTCGTATTCATCAAAATCTAGCTCCCTGGCTTCTGATTCCAGCATCACAGGGATATCATCTTTAATCGGGTATGCAAGTTTAGCTGCAACAGATATCAGCTCCTTCTTTTCTTTGTCATAGATTAGGGGTGACTTGGTTACTGGGCACACAAGTATTTCAAGTAATTTTTTGTCCATCTATGTTCTCCGCGATTAAAGTTTCTATTCTGTGATAAAAAACATCATTAAATTTCACGTCCACTGGAAGGTACCACATATTGTCTTTTGCAAATTTTGCACATTTTACGGCATCTTTTTCTGTCATCACTATTGGATAGTCATCATTGAAATTAATATCTTGCAAGCTGTAATTATAGTGATCCGGAAAAACATGTTTAATTACATTGATTTGATGTTCTTTGAAAATAGAATGAAATCTTTCAGGATTTGCAATGCCCGACACCAAATGAATTTGTTGACCCTTGAAATTATGAATAGAAATTAATTTTTCCTGGTCATTTAATTGCACCAAATCTCCAAATTCATATTCCATTAAAAAAGAATTTCTATACTTTTTAGATTTTGAAATCAGCATATCTACAGACGTCAATCTACTTCCTGGCTCACGCAATGGCCCTGCTGGAAGCAAGTAATTGTTACCAAATTCTCTATCACCGTCAATTATTGCAATCTCAAGATTTCGTCCTATTGCATAATGCTGAAGACCATCATCACAAATTAATACGTCACAATTAGCATTGTCAATCAATTGATTCGCTGCTTCATACTTATCAAATGCAACTGCAACAGGAACGCCAGACCGTTTTGCAATTAGTACTGGTTCATCTCCTACAGTTTCAGGATTGCTATCATGTCTAACCTGTTGAACATGGGAGTTAGACTTCCTGCCATATCCTCTACTAATCACACCTGGCGTGTAACCTTTATTTGTAAGATATTCTGACAACCAGATTACAAATGGTGTTTTCCCAGTACCACCCGCTGTAATATTACCCACAACAATAACTGGGACAGAAACATAATTAGTTTCAAAAAAGCCCGAGACATATAGAATTTTCCGAAGCTTAACAACTAGCCCATAAAGCCAGCTTAATGGTAATAGAAGATATGAAACAGGATGATTTTCATACCAAATGCGATCAAACAGTTTTCTAAAAATCATTGTTGATTAAAATATTTAATGCTTACTCCTCATCAATCACCAGTGTTGCAAATGTAATTTTAGACAATGCCAATTGTCTGGCTGCATCAAGTATCTTCACAACTGTTTGATGTGTTGTATTTTGATCTGCATTAATTATTATGGCTGGCTCATGTATACCTTCAATTTTCCTTGCCAAGGCTTCCCTTACAGTCGCTAATTGAGAGTTGACAAGTGGGACGTCGTCAATAAATATCTCACCTTTATTATCTACGGAAATATTAACAATATCCGTATTTACTTCTCTCATAGCTTTCGATGCGCGGGGCAGTGATATATTGATTTCAGATTTTCTTTCAAAAGTAGTCGATACCATGAAAAAGATTAGTAAAAGAAATACAACATCAACTAAAGGCGTAATGTTTATTTCCAGATCATCCTTGCGATCAGGTTTGAAATTCATACTTAAATATCACTCATTAGAAGATTCTTGTTCTCTTTGCCCATGCATTACCTCGACCATCTTAAGTGCTTCTTGCTCCATAGTAATAACAAGCTCATCAATTTTCCCCTGAAAGTATCGATAAAACATCAAAGATGGTATCGCAACTGTCAATCCAGCTGCTGTTGTTATCAGTGCAACAGAAATCCCTTCCGCAAGTATTCCAGGATCACCCAAGCCCATGGTTGTGATCACGGTGAAGACTTGAATCATCCCAATCACAGTCCCTAGTAATCCAAGCAAAGGAGTAATTGAAGCTATAGTTCCAAGAGTTGTCAAAAACCTTCCAAGTTCATGTACTACATGTCTTCCTACTTCCTCTACGCTTTCTTTCATTATTTGACGTTCATGATGTCGGTTAAGAAGACCTGCTGCTAACACTCTTCCCAATTGAGATTGTCTTTTAATTTTTTGAATTTCTTTTTTATCTAACTGGCCTTTTTTATTCATTTCCCATACATGAGACACTAGGTTTTTTGGACATATTTTATTTTTCCGAAGTGACCAGAAACGTTCAGTTATAATAGCCAAAGAAATAACGGAGCAAAGTAAAATTGGCCATATTAATATTCCACCCGCTTTAATCAATTCAAGCACTATGTCCTCCAAAAATTCTCTAAAAATATAACTCGGCTGGCATTATTTATTCCAGTATTTTGAACGTTTCTGTCTTTCTGTTGTAAGAGCAAACTTATTGCCCTGATATTTAATATGGATTGCACCATCGGTAGCAGTATTCCATATGCTTGCACCATTCATTGTATAGCGCTCAAT
Organism: uncultured Gammaproteobacteria bacterium; assembly: GCA_943788815.1. GTDB lineage: Bacteria > Pseudomonadota > Gammaproteobacteria > Eutrophobiales > Eutrophobiaceae > Eutrophobius. Next base: position 43,669 of record CALSRS010000001.1, on the reverse strand, counting down.
TATATCCTGATTTGGCAAATTGAAGCGATTTAGATACCCGGTGGAAAAGATAACATTTCCGGGTGTTATTGCCCGAATAAATCTTGAACTTGAGGAGGTTTTACTACCATGATGTGGCGCTAAAAGTATTTCTGACCTTATCTTTGTGCCTATTTTATCCAAAATTATATCTTCCGCTTTATTTTCTATATCGCCGGCCAATAGTACTGACTGCTCCTCACTACCTATTTTTAATACACATGAGGCATTATTGCCCATGAAATTATTATGTATATCAGGATGTAGAAATTCGAATTTCACACCATCCCAAACCCAGGATTGCCCTGAAATACAAGGTTCAAATTGAAATTCATCTATATTGAATAGTCCATTTCCAATTTTCTTAGTGACTTGCATTTCCCTCAAGATATTTTTTGCACCTCCAATGTGGTCATTATCGCCATGACTGATTATCATTGCATCCAATTTATTAATTCCCAAACTTCTAAAAAAGGGAAGAATTATTAAATTGCCGGCATTTGTCCCTGAGTAAAACGCAGGCCCACTATCATATAGCAATACATGCTTTTCTGTTTGAACAAACACAGCCGTCCCCTGACCAACGTCTAGAATCGATATTAAAAAATCACCATTTTTTAGCTCCCCTGATATATTGCTAAACAAGGGTGAAAATAATAATAATGACGCCATTTTCAAACTTAATCTTTTGGAAATTAATAGAATTGCCGCACCGAATGATGCTACAAATAATTTAAAGATATCTGCTTGTAGTGTATTTATATGACCATGGGGGATGTCTGAAATCAATTCGAGAAATTTCCAATGTTTGAATTAATTGCAAGCAAGATTGTTGATACTGCCAAAAACGAAAGCCAGAATCCGGCAGATAATGCAGATACTGGATTAATAGTAATGATCACGATCATTGCTATTGCTAATAAAGAAGATTTTGATGATTGATTCTTAAGATTGATATGCAGCAAGGCCATGGCAAGCATAATTAAGGCTCTTTGCGTAGGCACACTAAAACCAGCCAGCCCTGAATATATAAAAGCCCCTAGAAATGAAAAGACAGAAGCAACAGTCTTTGCAGGAAGGAAATTCAGTCCTTTGTAATTTACAGACCAAACCCACCTTGCTATAAAAAATCCAATTGCACCAACCAAACCAATATGCAGCCCTGATATGGCAATTAAATGAGTTGTTCCTGAGTTATAAAGGACTTCCCTTTGACGTTTAGATAACATACTACGATCACCTATCAGCAAAGCGCTGCTTAGTGCCGTTGCGTTTCGATAGGAATGTTGATATCGCTCTAGATTATTTCTTACATTTAAACGATATTTATTAAATAGGGAGGAATTTCTACCTGAAGGTGAATGTGAATATAATTCAGAGATATAACCCGTTGCAGTAATTTTTTCTTTGAACAACCATGCCTCATAATCAAAGCCACCAGGATTAAAATACCCATGTGGACGTTTAAGCCTGACTTTTAACTCTAGTCTATCTCCCGGCTCGAGTGTTTGCGAAGGCGAATACCAACTTAACCTGATTTTCCCCAATGATAATATATGCGCACTTTGCAGACCATTTGCCTGTATCACTTCGAAATTAAAGCGCACAACATTATTTTTATACTCAGGCAATGAAGATATATAACCTGTAACATAGATATCTTTAGTTTCATAGCTCGCCTCAAGTCTTCTCTCAAGTAAGCCCGTTGAAAAAATGACCGTCCAAATAATGCCGATCAGCAGCCACAATGAATATTTTGCAATGCTATAACTATGGAAAAATAATGAAATAATGAAAAAAGGAAGAAAATAATACATTGAGGGCAACACACGAAACTGCAATATAATAACAACACCAACTAAATACAGAACGCTTTCCATGCGCATGTGCAAAGTCCATTTATTAGAATTTTATTAAGAACTGAAGATTAACCTGAATTAAATGAAATTAAAAAATTTTTTCATCCGTATCATGCCTGATCATGAATCGATAAAATCAACTAAAAATATTGGTTTTTTAAAGGCAATCTTGCAGGATCCAGATATTTTCCACCTTACACGCCGATCAGCTTCAGGGGGTATCGCAACTGGTTTTTTTATTGCCTTTTTGCCAATACCTGGCCATACAATACTGGCAATTCTATTTTCTGTACTTCTGAGAATTAACCTGCCTCTTACGCTGTTATTTTCCTGGACCACAAATCCATTTACTATGGCACCTATATTTTATATCGCATATAAAATTGGAGCAGTATTACTTGGCGTCTCTATTCAGCCTGTTAATTTTCAATTTAACCAGTCCTGGTTTACAAGTGTTTTTTCAGAAATCTGGGCGCCGTTATTGACAGGTTGTCTACTATTATCAATAGTGTCTTCTATAAGCAGTTATATACTAATTCGCGTCCTATGGCGCCATTCTGTGGTGAGCCGATGGAATAACCGAAAATTAAGCAGAAAGTCCTAGGCAGATTGTCTGTCACTTTCATTTAATGTTCCACTATGTAATGTTAATATTTTGTCAAAAGACTTAAGAAGTCCAGTATTGTGCGACACCATGATCATACTGATATTCATAGCCTGATTTAATTCCAGCAATACATTAAAAACCTGGTTTGCTGTTTTTTCATCAAGATTTCCTGTTGGCTCATCGGCCAAAATACAGTCAGGTTCGGTAACGATTGCCCTGGCAATCGCGGCCCTTTGCCTTTCGCCGCCGGATAATTCACCAGGCTTATGCTGTAACCTGTGCTCTAGTCCAACTCTTGTCAGCATCTCAATTGATTTTTCTTTTGCGATTTGTGCAGGAATTTTTCTGATCAATAATGGCATTGCCACATTTTCTATTGCAGTAAATTCGGAAAGTAAATGATGAAACTGATAAACAAAGCCCAGAGATTTATTCCGAATACGTCCTAGACCTGCTTCTGTCACTTGCGCAAGATTCTGACCATTCACATGCACCACACCAGTATCTGGAGTCTCCAGACCTCCTAATAAGTGTAACAACGTACTCTTTCCAGTGCCTGAAGCACCAACGATGGCGATACATTCTGATTTACGTAAGTTAAGGTTAACGTCTTTTAAAACAGTTACGTTCAGTTCCCCCTGGACAAAAGATTTAGATAAATTTTGGCAACAGATTACGTGCTCATTCATACCTTAATGCCTCTGCGGGTTGTATATGTGCAGCACGCCATGCAGGAAATATTGTAGCGATGAGACTAAATAAAAATGAAACACCACTAATTACAAGGACATCACTCCAGTGCAAGTCTGATGGAAGGTCACTAATATAATATACATCCGGCGACAAAAATTTGATGCCGAGTATGCTTTCAATTGATGGAACAAGAGTCTCCACATTTGTTGCCAACCAGACACCAGAAATAACACCAAGAATTATTCCTACTATGCCAATGATAGTTCCTTGAATCATGAAAATTGTCATAATACTAAATGGACTGGAACCAATTGTCCGTAATACCGCAATGTCTGCCTGTTTGTCCGTGACCATCATCACTAGTGTTGAGATTATATTAAACGCGGCTACTGCTACTATTAATGTCAGAATCACAAACATGACAGTTTTTTCAGTTTTCAATGCTCTGAAAAAGTTTGCATGTTGCTGCGTCCAGTCTATGACCCCATAAGTTCCCGGGATCTGTTTCACCACTTCCCTGCTAATTACAGGCGCCCTTATTAAATCAACCGTTTTAATTCTCAATGCATCTGGGCCATTTTTTCTAAACAAACGCCCAGCATCATCAATATGCATAAGTACGAGTGCACTGTCGTACTCATGCATTCCAATTTCAAAAATACCTTTTACCTGGAATTGTTTTAATCGCGGCAGGATGCCCGCAGGCGTAGCATTCGCATTTGGTGCAACAACTGTTAATTTATCGCCCACAAATACACCAAGAAACCTTGCCAATTCTGAGCCAATAATTACCCCAAATTCCCGTGGCACGAGATCATCAAAATCGCCGGATATTAATTTTTCTGATACTACAGAAACTTCGTATTCTCTTTCTGGCAGAATCCCCTGTATTGCAGTGCCCTTTACTTTTTTGTTAAACACTACCATACCTTCAGCTTCAATATACGGTGCTACCCCAATAATTTCAGGATGCTCTTTTATTTTCAAACTGACAGTTTCCCAGTCTGCAAAATTACTATCATAATCGACAACTGTAGCATGTGAGACCATGCCTAAAATTCTGCTTGTTAGTTCTTTCTCAAAACCATTCATAACAGACAAGACTGTAATTAAAGCCATTACCCCCAGAGCAATGCCTAACATTGATATTAGAGAGATGAAAGAGATGAAATGATTACGACGTTTTGCTCTTACATATCTTAAGCCAATAAATATTTCAAAAGGATTGTACATTGTGTAATTATAAGCTAGTCAGATATGACCATAAACAACTACTTGCACAAATGATGATATATATTAAAAACAAAAAAATCGTCCCGAGCATGACCTCATGAAGTTACTAGCCATTGATACAGCTACTGAAGCATGTTCTGCAGCAATTCTTGTAGATTCTGAAATCAGACAAAAGTTGGTCATAGCACCTAGAAAACATGCAGAACTGATTTTGAGTATGGTGGACGAGCTGATTAGTGATGCTGGAATTTCACTGGCACAGCTGGATGCGCTGGCATTTGGACGCGGACCAGGTTCTTTTACTGGGATACGAATTGCCGCAGGAATTACACAAGGCATAGCCTATGCAGCAAACATTCCGGTAGTACCGATCTCTAATCTTGCAGCTTTAGCGCAATCTGCCGCCGAGAAAGGTAAACATGCAAATATATTTAGCGCTATCGACGCTAGAATGCAAGAAATTTACTGGTGCGAATATAACACTCTTGATGATGGCACAGTCACTCCAGCCTGTGATGAGGCAGTATCATCCCCTGACAAGGCAATCGTCACATCATCTGATTCAATAAAATATTTTGGTGTCGGCTCAGGATGGAAAACATACGCTGATGTCTTATCGAAAACACTAAACCATAAGCTTGAAGGATTTGACCCTGAAGCTCTGCCACAGTCTAAGGATATACTGACACTTGCAAAACGAGATTTTGAACAGGGTAAATCTGTAGAAGCAGATAAAGCAATACCTGTTTATTTAAGAAACAAGGTGGCTGGCTAAATTACGTATATTCCTCCAGGGGGATGCAACTGCAAAATAAGTTCTTATCTCCAAATAAATTATCAATCCGGGAAACCGGCGGCCAGTATTTATCGTTCTTATCTGTTTTCAATGGGTAATATGCATCTTTTTTAGAATAAGGGAGCTCCCACTTCTCGTTCAGTAATATCTCATAAGTGTGGGGTGCATTTTTTAATAAATTATTTTTCTTGTCCGCCTCACCTTTTTCTATTAATTCAATTTCCCCACGAATGCTTATCATTGCCTCACAAAACCGGTCCAATTCTCTTTTATTTTCACTTTCTGTGGGCTCAATCATAAGTGTATCTGCTACTGGAAATGAGACCGTAGGTGCGTGGAAACCATAATCAATTAATCTTTTTGCAATATCATCTACTGTTACTTCTGTAGATGCCTTAATAGCCCTCAAATCAATAATACATTCATGTGCTACCATATTATTCTTTCCTGTATACAAAACTGGATAATAAGGGGCAAGTCGCTTTGCAATATAGTTGGCATTTAATATTGCAACCATGGTTGCTTTACGTAGCCCAGCCGCACCCATCATTGCGATATAGGCCCAGGATATGGTCAGGATACTGGCGGATCCCCATGGGGCTGCAGATATTGCTCCTGTTGTACCATGTGCCCCTGCTGCAGGATTGACCCCTTCTACCACAGGATGATCTGGTAGATATGGCGCCAGGTGTGGCTTGACACCAATAGGCCCCATACCGGGCCCTCCACCTCCATGTGGAATACTGAAAGTTTTATGCAGATTAATATGCATGACATCAGCACCCAGTTCAGCAGGTTTGCATATACCTACAAGGGCATTCATATTTGCTCCATCCAGGTAGACCTGACCGCCATGATCGTGAATGACTTGGCATATGTCTTTCACCTCACTTTCAAAGACACCGTGTGTTGACGGATACGTAATCATTAACACCGAAAGATTCTTTGAATATTTCTCAGCTTTCGATTTCAGATCAGCAATATCCACATTACCTTCAGAATCACACTTAACTACAACTACTTGAAGACCAGCCATGGATGCGCTTGCTGGATTGGTACCATGAGCTGAAGCTGGTATTAAGCAAATATCTCTACTTGATTCCCCTATAGTCTCTTGATATTTTCTGATAACTAATAGACCAGCATACTCACCTTGGGAACCTGCATTTGGCTGCATGGAAAACGCGCTAAACCCACTTAAATCACATAGCATATCGTCTAGCTCATCTATTAACTGATGATAACCGCTAGCCTGATCCAAAGGGACAAAGGGGTGGATTGCACTAAATTCACGATAGGACAAAGCCTGCAATTCAGTTGAAGCATTTAATTTCATGGTGCATGAGCCCAATGGAATCATTGCTCGGTCTAATGCAATATCCCGTCGTGCCAATCCTCGCATGTACCTCATCATTTCAGTTTCGCTATGATAGATGTGGAAAACCTCATGTGTTAAGTACTCTGAATCTCGCAATAAATCTGCAGGAATATTTTCAGTTAGTTGGCTGTTAATTTCTTCTATATTCAGAAAATCCACATCCTTGGATGCAAATACTTTCCACAAGACATGAATTTCATCTCGCGTAACTGTTTCGTCAAAGGTAATGCCAATATGATCTGCATCTACAATTCGTAGATTTATTTCATGTTCCCTGGCAAGTGCAGCAAGGCGGTTTGATCTATTTGGTGTTTTTATCGTTATCGTATCGAAATATTGCTCATGTATTAATTCATAGCCAAGATGCTTAAGACCTTCTGCAAAAATCTGTAAAAAACGATGGACCCTGCCTGCGATAAGTTTTAATGATTCAGGCCCATGATAAACAGCATAAAAACCAGCAATTACCGCAAGTAAAACCTGAGATGTGCAGATATTACTCGTGGCTTTTTCCCTGCGAATATGTTGTTCGCGTGTCTGCAAAACCATTCGCAATGCTTTATTTCCATCTTTATCTTTGGAAACGCCAATAATTCTACCCGGCACCTGCCGTATAAATTCATCTCTTGTCGCGAAAAATGCTGCATGAGGCCCACCATAACCCATAGGGACACCAAACCGCTGAGAGTTACCAAGAACAACATCCGCCCCCATTTCCCCAGGTGGTTTCAATAACAATAAACTTAATAAATCTGATGCTACGCAAACCAGGGCATCTTGCTCATGTAATTTTGCTATTACTGGCTCAATATTCATGATTTTTCCTGATGTGCCTGGATACTGTAATAAGGCGCCAAATAAATCAGAATAATCCATCTCCACACTTGCATCGCCAATAATGATATCAATATCAAAATATCTGGCCCGCGTTTTTACAACAGCTATAGTCTGAGGATGACATTCCTCGTCCACAAAAAACCTATTGGTTTTTGATTTGCTAATTCGTTTACACATTGCCATTGCTTCTGCAGCAGCAGTTGCTTCGTCTAGTAGTGAAGCATTGGCCAACTCCATGCCAGTGAGATCTGTCACCATTTGCTGAAAATTAAGCAAGGCCTCAAGTCTACCCTGACTAATTTCTGCCTGATAAGGGGTGTATGCGGTATACCATGCTGGATTCTCCAGTACATTCCTCTTAATGACTGCAGGCATTAGCGTTCCGTGATACCCCATTCCTATCATAGATTTATACACTTTATTACGTTCACGAATACCACGTAGATTTGTGATTACGTCTCGTTCACTAATGGCCTCAGTTAAAGACAAAGGGATCTTGGAAAGAATAGAATCGGGTACAGCAGACTTGATTATGTCATCTACATTAGATAGGTCGAGGTATTTGCAAATTTCACTAATTTGTTCTTCATTAGATCCGATATGCCGCCGAATGAAATCCCCCTTGAGTTCGAGTTGTTCCAATGACACGTCATCTGCTGCCATGCTAAAAGCTTCCTTATTAATTAAGATAGAAAAAGTAAATCAAATACTATTTTGATTATAAATTACCGACATATTCACTATATTGAGAGTTATCCATTAGTTCATCTAAATCACTCATATTACTGACCGAGATTTTGATAAACCAACCTTCTCCGAGAGGGTCGCTGTTGACAAGTTCAGGTTCATCTACAAGGCGAGAATTGACCTCTATCACTTCGCAAGAAACTGGAACTTTCACATCACCAGCAGCTTTAACAGACTCAACAACTGCCATTTCACTATTAGCATCAAAACTTGCACCAGTATTTGGCAATTCTACATAGACAATGTCACCGAGTTGTTCCTGGGCATAATCTGTTATGCCAATGCTGACAGTTCCATCCTCATTTTCTCTCAGCCACTCATGATCTTCAGTGTATTTTTCATTACTCATACTTTTAATCTCTATTATTTTTAGTTATTTGTAATACCTGTGATTAACAAAAGGCAATGCGACTTTAGTTAGCGATATCTTCTGATTACGGATTTCAACATTATAATCGTCACTATCGTCATATTTCGTATCGATATAACCCATACACACTGGTTTGCCGATAGACTGCCCATATCCTCCACTTGTAATTATACCGATTTTTCGTCCTTCAGAATTGATAATCAAGGTCTCTTCCCTCACCGGGATTCTGCTTTCAGGTAGAAAACCACGTCTTATCCTGTTTGGCCCAGAATCAAGTTGAGACATGATGGTTTTTGCCCCGGGAAAACTGGCCTCAATCTGAGGTTTAAGACGATATTTTCTTGCTATAATCCAGTTTAAATCAGCTTCTACGGGAGTAGTCGTATGATCCAGATCGTGCCCATATAGACAAAGACCAGCTTCCAAACGTAGTGAATCTCTGGCACCCAGTCCTGCTGGTTCTAAGCTTTCATCACGCAATAATATTTTTGTCAGAGTTTGCGCCTCTTCGTTTGATACTGAGATTTCATACCCGTCTTCACCTGTATATCCACAGCGATGTATTAGACAAGAAATCCCTTCAATACTGGTTTGTATGGCACTTAAAAATGGCATTTGGGCTAATTCTGGCTGCAGTTTTGCCATGACTTGTGGTGCTAAGGGTCCTTGCACAGCTATAAGAGCGGCATTTATCCAGTTAATATCATATTTACTGGAAAATTTTTCACGCAAATAATCAAAATCTGCCTGTTTGCAGGCGGCATTTACAACCAGAAAAAAACAATCTGGCAATTTAGTCACCATCAAATCATCTAGAATACCGCCTGACTCATTGGTAAAAACCGTATACCTTTGCCTATATTCTTGAAGATCTTTGATTTCGCCGGGGACTAATTGCTCAAGTACAGATTCAATATCATTCCCGTATAGTTTGATCTGCCCCATATGAGATATATCGAATAAACTAGCGGATTTTCTAGTATGCTCATGCTCTTTTCTGATACCAGCAGAATATTGAACAGGCATTTCATAACCGGCAAAGGGTACTAACCTCGCTCCTAATTCAAGATGTAATGAATGAAGTGGTGTTTTAAGCAATATTTGAGATTTGGTATTATTCATCGGTTTATAGTTATTTATAATATGTCAGCTTATTTTTTAAAAATATTAATTACAAACATCAGGTTAGCTTAGATGAAAGAAAAATTACGAATCCATAACCTGCTAAATGCAACTCAGCCATTATGTGATATTGCTGTCAGCGGATGGGTCCGTACACGGCGGGACTCAAAAGAATTTTCGTTTATCGAAATGAATGATGGTTCCTGCCTGTCGAATATACAGATTATCGCAGACATAAACACCGCTGGCTACGACAAGATTCAGTCTATCACCACGGGAAGTTCTATTAGTGTCACAGGCCAATTGTCCCAGTCACCTGGGAAAGGTCAAAAATGGGAAATCAGTGCCGCGTCGATTTCAATCATCGATAGCGCACCTGAAGAATATCCTCTACAAAAAAAACGCCATTCAGATGAATTTCTTAGATCTATTGCGCATTTAAGACCGAGGACAAATAAATACGGAGCTATGTTTCGTATTCGTTCAAAAGTTTCACATGCGATTCATAATTTTTTTCAAGACCAGGGATTTAACTGGGTTCATACTCCAATCATTACTGGTTCTGATTGTGAAGGTGCAGGAGAAATGTTCTGTGTAACTAATCTTGATATGGCGTCAGTCCCAAAAAACGATAATAAAGTAGATTTTTCAGAAGATTTTTTTGGTAAACAGGCCCATTTAACTGTATCGGGTCAATTGCCACTTGAAACATACTGTTTAAGCCTGGGAATGGTTTATTCTTTTGGCCCAACTTTTCGATCTGAAAACTCCAATACCAGCCGCCATATTGCGGAATTCTGGATGGTTGAACCTGAAGTGGCATTTGCGGATCTTGAAGATAATATGCAACTAGGTGAGAAGTTGATAAAACACCTGACGCAATACGTATTGGACCACTGCAGTGAAGATATTGAGCTTTTTGGACAATATGTAGACAAAGATCTTCTAGATAGACTCGCCAATATACTGGCTAACACGTTCACCCGTTTATCCTATACTGATGCTATTAAAATATTACAATCAGCAAAACAGGACTTTGAATTCAAACCTGAATGGGGGAAAGAGCTGCAGTCTGAACATGAACGTTTTCTAACTGAAGTTTACTATAAGCAACCTGTAATAGTTTATGACTACCCCAAAGATATCAAGGCATTTTACATGCGTGTTAATGACGATAATAAAACAGTTGCTGCCATGGATATACTTGTCCCCAAGATTGGTGAAATTATAGGTGGGAGCCAGCGAGAAGAACGGCATGATATTTTGCTTGAAAGATTACACTCAAGCGGCTTAAATCAGGAGGATTATTGGTGGTACATCGATACACGAAAATTCGGCACTGCGCCTCATTCTGGTTTTGGCCTTGGGCTGGAGCGGTTTCTCATGTTGGCAACAGGGACAAGTAACATACGTGATGTCATCCCATTTCCAAGGACGCCTAAGCATCTTGAGTTTTAAATGAAATCAATTCACCTTTTAAAACGCCTGGAAAAAATCAAGGCCAACTTCAATCAAAATATTACCCTGCAAAAGATTGAATTATTAAACGCATTAAAAACTCAAAACTTCAGCACCCCACAGCAAGTTCAACGGTTTCATGATGTCTTAAATTTTCTATATGCATTTCCAGATAACTACGAAATATTTAGGCAGACTTCACATATGCTTGCATCATTTTCAAAACGAACTGACTTGCAGAAATTTAAAAATGATCTTACCAATACCGGCATAGCTGGCACAAACATTCATTTTCAATTCTTTTGGCCTATGGCCTGCTGGTTGGCTGATCAATGCCCAAATTCCCTGTCCATCATTTGGGATGAACTAGAAGAGCCTGAAAAACTCACCACTATACTTCCTCTTTTACTGACAATACCGGAAATTGGAGCTATGGATGAACTTGATTTATCACCACAAGAATGGGTTGAGTTGCTAAAAAACTCAAGAGAGACTGATGCCGCTTACATTGTCAATCGCCTGCAAAAAGCATTCAAAAATGACCGTGAACGCGAAGTCATTCATGATGACATCAATATGACATATCAATTAAAAGCCGCGCACAATACTCCAAATATTGCCAATACCAAAATTACAGGCAAAAAAGTCCATTACCAGAAAAAAGCATTTGACAGGCAACGACCTCAATTACCTACATCACTTACGACTATCAAATTTACACATAAAAAAATTAATGCATCAGATGGCATAAAGTTTATCGATCTGGCGCGCAAAACCATGTTGACTCATGAAAGAGACCTTGATGCATTTTCATATGGAAACCCAGCTGATGTCAGATTAATTTCATTCGACGATGGACATCAGTTAAATTGCAATAGCATGGTGCCTGACAGACGCTATTTACTCCATTCCACATACGGTTTCTTAAATACCAGGAATGGCATGCCGGTAGGTTATTTTCAAATCATCAATCTATATCACAATGCGGAGATAGCATTTAACCTATTCTCGCCATTTCGAGGTGGTGAAACATCGAAATATTTTATTCGAAACCTTGCCGTCGCTCATCAGCTATTCAATGTGGATACGTTTATTCTTGACCCCTACCAGCTTGGACACGAAAACAAGGAAGGCTTGTTGTCTGGTGTTTGGTGGTTTTATTACAAATTAGGATTTCGACCCAGAGATAAAAAAATGCACAACCTAGTCAAAAAAGAAATTAAAAAAATCTCATCTAATCCGGACTACCGCACCAGCCTTTCGACCTTAAATACACTAGCGTCTGTAAATATGTATTTTGACATCAATGATAATTATCAAAATCATAACAACACAGGCGATATTGGATTTATCCCACTGGGTTTAAATCGTAGACTATCTAAAGCCTTTAGTGCTGAAAAAGAAAAAGAGATAGACTTGTGTATACAGCAAGCATTGCAGTTGACTAAGTGCAACTCCAAGAAAAAATTACCACCATTGCAAAAAGCCAGTTGGGTACGTTGGTCCCCATTAATTAACAATATATCTGGTATAAGATACTGGCCAACAAGTGAGAGAAGGAAAGTTGCAGATATCATTACTGCTGGGGGTGGGCATGATGAATTAAAATATGCGAACTTGCTCAATCAACATGAAAAACTTAAAGCAGGTATACTCGGCTTTGCTAACAGGCTTGAGAATACTATCTAAATTCGAGCTGTCTCCGGTTTATAACTTAAGCCAAGATTGATTATTTTTTGTAACAATTGTTCATAATTGAGTCCTGAAAGATCTGCAGCTGTTGACGTTTCCTCACCATAGCCGATATCTGGATTCGCATTTGCTTCGAGCACATATATCGCGTTGTCTTCGGTTAATCTCAAATCTATTCTGGCGTACCCACTAAGCCCCAGTATTTTGTAGATACGCTTACCAACTGAATACAGTTTTTTAATCAGCTTGGCATCAAGGTTACTGGCAGCAACAAGGTTGATTTTATGTTGTTTTTGATATCGCCAGTCCCATTTCACTTTTGATGTTGCAATTTTGTGAGCATCATCTGGCATCTCACCAAACTCCAGCTCTATCAACGGAAAAGTTTGCAGCCTGGAATTCCCAATAATAGAAATATAAATTTCCCTTCCCTCGATATATTCTTCAGCAAGAACATGTGTATTTAATTTTGAGTGTAAATATTCAATTCGCTCAATCATTTTATCTTGCGTATTTACAACGGACGCCTGTGACAATCCATACGAGCCTTCTTCAACTAATGATTTTATAATGAGCGGATATCGTATGGACTTTGGTATTTTAATTTTTTCACCCATAGGAAAAACAATAAATTTTGGTGTGCTTATTCTATGAAATGTAAACAACTTCTTACTTAATGCCTTGTCATGTGCAATCATTAAGCCACGTGGATTACATCCTGTGTAAGGTAATTTCAAAAGCTCAAGATAACTTGCCACATGATAGTCATACAGTGAATTTCCGTGAAATTCTTCAAGAATATTAAACGCAATATCCGGTTCAAATTCTTGTATGGCACGCCTGATTGCGCCCAGGTCATCAAAGACACCTACTGGTTGAACTTCATGCCCCATCGCCTTTAAACTTGATACAACATCATACTCTGTCTTCCATTCAACAATTTCTTTGTCAGCAAATCCTTTCATGGAATCTGGTGGAACCAGATCTTCATGCATTAACACGAGTATCTTCAACATATTCATATTGCTATTCTATGATTTATTCTTTGCCTGTAATTTAAACTCTGCAAAACAATAAAAATTGCCACATCCGTCTTTAAATCTTCATCAAATCTTGATATTTTTAATTTCATTTCTTTGCATCTGACCATCATGTTTTGCAGGATTTGTGCAATATCATAGGGATACATACCGGTCCCCCTGGCACAGATATCACATAACTCATTGTGATAATTTTTCAAAAATGTTGCTGCTGATCGTTGATATTTTCCAATGCTATTATCTCTTCTGAACAGACGAATTAATTCATTATCATAAACCTCAGTAACATTAACACCATAATGGCTTCGTTTTCGGTTATAGTGGTGTCTGAGTGTATTTTTCATCCTGGAAATGGGATCCACAAAATTTCTTTTAGAATTAAGTGGTTTTCGATCAACTAAAGTTTCCATTAACTCATCCATATAATTAAGTTTTTTTAACACCGCCCAATCTTTGTATTCTGTCCGCCAACGAGATCTTGGTTTCAACCATACAGCAAAAGTTTCCGCAAAATCTTCTGCAGGATGACTTTGCGCATACCACCAGTCCAGGTGCATGACATAATTCTTGCTTTTTGGATTTGGGCGATAATAATCAGGATATTTTTTATTAAAATCACCAAATACACGCTTAATTTTTTTCCTTCTACTTAATTGATATGCAGTAGATATCGCATGCCCGGCCTCGTGACGAAGTAATTTCATACAACTTCTTTCAGTTCCACCTTCGACCTCATAAACCTGCTGAGCTTCAAGCTTTACTAATTTTGGATGTGCCAAATAGAATGGAATTGCAATGCCGGGTATTTTATCGGGAGAAAACCATTCATCAGATAACCAGCAATGAGGTTTGAATTTAATGCCACGATATTCCAATTCTTCATATAATTGATATATATGCGACATTAGCGAAGTATCAGATATTTTAATATTTAGATCAATAAAACGAAGTTCCAGTAATTCGTCATAACTATACCCACTCCAATATGGTTTTTTTCTTCTTACAGATGGCATACGTCAAGTTTAAATTGCTCCATATTTAATTACCAGTACGTATTGTGTCTTCATATATAATATTAATCCGATGAAAATAAGTGTAATTATACCTACCTACAACAGGAGAGAATCACTTTGCAAGGCACTAGATTCCGTGCTGAGCCAATCATATATGCCAAATGAAATCATAGTCATAGATGATGGCTCATCAGATAACACAGATAAGATGATCGCGAATAAATACCCTCGTATCAGATACATTCACCAGCCCCACTCTGGTGTCAGCTCTGCCAGAAATAATGGGATTTTAAACTCTGTAAATCACTGGATTGCATTCCTGGATAGTGATGACAAGTGGAATAAAAACAAGCTAAAAACACAAACTAAACTATTAACTATTAACCCAGAATACAAAATATGCCATTGCAATGAAATATGGTTTAAAAATGGCAAGCAAATAAATCAGAAAAAAAAGCATCAGAAAAATGGAGGATATATATTCAAAAAATGCCTCCCATTATGTGTAATCTCGCCATCATCCGTAATTATACATAGAGATATTTTTAACAGCATCGGAACTTTTGATGAATCACTGCCCGCTTGCGAGGACTATGATCTGTGGTTAAGGATATGTTCAAAATACCCTTTGCTTTATGCCGAAGAGAAACTTGTTGAGAAATACGGCGGCCATCCAGATCAATTATCTACAAAATACTGGGGTATGGATCGATTCAGGATCAAATCATTAGCAAACTTACTTGATTCAGGCATACTCTCGGACACACAAAGAAAAAACGCTATAGATACATTAAAATATAAACTCAATATATACATTAATGGGGCACAAAAACACAATAATGAAGTGGCCGCAGAAGATTTCAAAATGCTTGCAAAACTTTATTCTGATAGCCAACCATGACTCACATCATCACTGCATTACATGCGGAGGCCAAGCCCATAATTCGCCATTTCAATTTAAGAAAACTTGAGAATTCGAACATATTTGAAGCCTATGCGAACAACACACAAACAATCACACTAACTATCAGTGGAATTGGAAAACTAGCCTCAGCTGCCGCTGTAATTCACACCATGAACATTTTTCAATCATCAAAGATGCGAAGCTGGTTAAATATTGGAATAGCTGGCCACAAATCATTAGACCTTGGCACACCCGTTATCGCCAACAAAATAATCGATACTGGCAGTAAGCAGTCCTGGTTTCCACAAATAGTTTTCAAGTCACGTTTACTGAATTTGCCAATCATGACTATTGACACAGCAACAGATCAATATCCAGATGGTTTTATGTTAGATATGGAGTCATCTGGATTTTATTACTCAGCATGCAAAGTTACCACATGTGAATTAGTGCATTGCCTAAAAATCATATCTGACAATGAACATACTCATTATCAACAACTGAATGAAAGTATTATCCAGTCGTTAATTGAAAATAATATTGAAGAAATAACACGCCTGATAGACAGCCTTAAAACACTGTCACTTGAAATCAAAGAAATTACATGTGATGAAAATCTTTATAATAAGCTTACTTCGATTCAGCACTTCACGCACTCACACAAAATTCAACTAAAAAAAATATTAAAAAAATGGGAAATTTTATTCCCCACGACAGTACCAGATATGAATCGCATACATAAATTTAAAAATGCCCAGGAAATCCTAGACTATCTAATGTTCACATTAGATAAGACACCTGTATCTTACTAAGACCAAGTAATATCCATGATAAATCGTATATACATAGAAAAAGAGGTTGCGTCACACCATAAAACTCTTCAGATTTGCAATAAGTTTAGTAATGCGTCAGTGATTGATTGTGATCATTATTCAGAAGTATTTAACAGGAAGGCGCAAAATTTTAGATTACAAAAAAAATCACCTGGTTTAATTTTAGCCCATAAACATAAAAATTTAGTAATGCCAGCCCCCTCTGAGTACAGCATCGGTGGGGATTTAAATTACTATTTCTCACATATGTTAAATTGTATTTATGATTGTCGTTACTGTTTCTTGCAAGGTATGTACCGATCTGCCAATTATGTTTTATTTGTAAATTACGAGGAGTTCTATCAGCAGATTAAATTAATTTGCAATTCACATGCTGATAAATCTTGCCATTTTTTTTCCGGATACGACTGCGATAGCCTTGCTATGGAACCAGTAACGGGTTTTATGCAATACCTTTTGCCAAAAATATCAGACATACCCAATCTATTACTGGAATTAAGGACAAAAAGCACTCAAATTCGTTCATTGCTGGATATTGAACCCATTAATAATTGTGTTATTGCCTATAGTTTATTACCAGATAGATTAGCAAAAGCACTGGATCACAAAGCACCAGACATTAGTAGTAGATTAGCCTCGGCCAGAAAATTACAAGATCAAGGTTGGAATATTGGCTTACGATTTGACCCATTGATATATGACACCGATCTTGAAAAAACATATCAAACATTTTTTGCAGATGTTGCCAATAAATTAGATATCGAGAAAATACATTCTGTAAGTATCGGTTCATTTAGACTTCCAGCTCATTATTTCAATAAACTTTCTTCCTATTACCCTGAAGATAAATTAATCACATCACCCTTTGAACATTCAGGTAAATCAGTTAGTTATAAAAATGATGTAAAAAAAAGATTATTGTCCTATTGTTACCAGGAAGTTTGTTCTTATTACCCCCTTGAGAAAATATTTCCATGCGAAGCTCTCGAACAGTATATATAAGCCCAAAACCTGCCATACTAGACTTATCAGAGCACCAGATTTATTATTCATATCTAATATACCTATTAAATGCAATCCCCTAATAAACACATGACAAATCACAAATATTCAGACTTCAAAAAACACCAAATCAATGTGTTAATAAATCAATCACCAACTGCAATCACTATGGGTGCGATTGCAGCTGCATTTCTTTTTTTAATCTACTACAACAGCGCTATTCAATATGAAATCACATTATGGATTGCAGTATATTTTATATTCTACCTGGTTCGTTATGTTGTAATCAAAAACTACATCAACACTTCGCAAGGTCTGCAAGACCCAAAGTTTATCTTTTGGTTTTATAATAGCTCATTAGTAGTTATTGGCTTACTCTGGTCTGGCGCAGGCATTTATATACTGGGATCTTTGAATTACTTTGAAAACATATATTTCTTAATGCTTTTGGGCGGCCTTGTCTCTGGGGCGGTGGCAACAAATATAATTTTGTTATCCGTATATTTTTCATTTTTCATACCCGCAACACTACCAGTGATACTATTTTTGCTATTGCAGCCTACAGAGCAACTTAAACTATCTGGCTTCATTATTTTATTATTTGTTTCATTCATATCATTAATTGCCCATAGACTACACAAAATTATCTCTGAGTCACTTTCCTATCAGTTTGACAATTTACAGTTGCTTGATGATCTCAAACAAGAGAAAAACAGGGTCACTCAGTTGTACAGCAGTCTTGAATTTGATCTCGCACAAAGAAAAAAGGCGGAAGAACAATTAAAAGATGAAAAAGAACGCGCAGAAGAGCTTGCCAAAACACTAATGGCAATATCCAATCTGGATGGTTTGACCGGAATACCTAACAGAAGGAATTTTGACTCTACCCTGGCTAATGAGTGGAATCGAGCAAGTCGGTCCGGCACACCAATATCACTGATAATGTGTGATATTGATAACTTTAAGTCTTACAACGATAATTATGGCCATCAAAAAGGTGATACTTGTCTTATCCAGGTTGCAACCACTTTGCAAAGTCATGCACGCCGAGATAATGACCTGGCCGCAAGATATGGTGGAGAAGAGTTTGGCATAATATTGCCAATAACCAACCTTGAAAATGCGAAAGACTTGGCCGATCAAATGTTAATTGCTGTCAGAGATTTAAATATAATTCATCGATTTTCAGACGTTGACAATATAGTTACCGCTAGTTTCGGTGTTGCTACTCTAATACCACAAAAAGAACAGCAGTCAAAAACTTTGCTGTCTCGTGCTGACAAGGCATTGTATAAAGCAAAACAACAGGGACGAAATCAGATTGCAGTATCACAAGTTGAATTGATTAGTAACGAGGAAGACATCAATAAGCAATTAGCATAAAACTAATCAAGGTCACCTACTAATTTTATAAAAAGCTGTCTTACCTCAGCAGTAATTTCAAGGTACTTATCCATAAAACCATCGACATTATTGCCAAACCCCATTGCCTTGGCTAAGGATACATTACTGTTAACATCAGATGGAAATGAGTCAACAGATTTCAAGTCAAATAGCCTTAATGCCGTTTCCGCCTGCTTTAAGAATTCATAAGAATCTAGCAATGTCTTTTTGTCATTGTTATTAATATATCTAGAGTTTTCCAGTTGACGAATGGCATCTCGAGTACTTGCAGTTTGCAGAACCTTTTCTTTTATTCCATATCGCAACTGAAAAAAATGCGTAATGAAATCAATGTCCATCAATCCGCCCGCACCTCTTTTAATTTCGTGTTTATTTCTTACACTACCCAATACATTTTCGACTCGCCGCCTCATTGTTACAATTTGCTCTTCAAGAACACCATCAGCATATTCAGCATATATATAATCATTCAGCTCACTCATGAGCATATCAATATTACTACTCTGCACCAGAACAGGCCTGCATCGAGTCATCATCTGCCTTTCCCATATTTCTCTATCTGCCGCGTGATACTTCAGAAATGTCTGATATGTGCTTACCAGTGGCCCCGAATTACCATGAGGCCTTAATCTCATGTCGACCTCATACAGCTGACCATTAGATGATGGCTGAGCCACTAACCTTAATAGCAATCTGATTATTGAGCTCAAATCTGGATTCAATATATGGTCATTTTTTTCATACAAGAAGATCAAGTCTAAATCTGAACCAAACGTCATTTCATTACCCGCCATTCTACCCATGCCAAGGATACTAATTGGAACATTCAGATTCGACGTCTTTTTTTCTAACACCTGTATTAACGCGGTTAATATTTTTTCCGATAAGCGTGTTAATGCTAACTCTATCGATTCCAGGTTCAAGGTGCCCATAAGATATGCAATTAATATCTTAAACATAATGGCATTTTTAAATAGTCTGAGTTGATTAATAGCTTGTTCTATTTCATCAAATTTTAATATATCTTCAAATTGTATACCTGCTATTTTAAACTCATCTTCAAGTTTGAATTCGACTTCTAACAACGCGTCTATTTTATTTCCATAAACAAATATAAATCGGGTGAAATACCAACTGGCGCCAAAGACACGAACCAGAATCTCCATATTTTCATTGGAATATTCCCATTTTTCCTGATTGCAAATGTCAACCCAACGATCCAGGCTATTACGCGCAGTTTCCTGATGCCAGGCATGATCTAGAAATTGATAATAATCTTCAGCTTTCATATATGAACTACTTTCCCGGAAGTATTCGATCAAAATAGCTTTTCGCTATCATTTGATTTGCAAATAATTCAGTTTCAAATATATCTAGTATTTCATCATTGGATTTACCCGCGATCCCCATTGATCTTGCAATTATGATTCTTTTATCATGTTCATCTGGCAACTCATGTGTTTGCTGCTCTTCAATCATTTGCAATCTGTTTTCAAGTTTCCTGAGAAAAAGGTAACTATGCAAGACTTCTGCTGCTTCTTCTTCTTCAACAAGCCCATGATTTTTCAAGGTATTTAATATCGAAATTGTTCCTGTTTCTTGAAGTTCTGGAATCCGATAAGCATTAACTATCTGCAGCATTTGTATAAAAAATTCTATATCTCTTATTCCTCCCTCACCTACTTTCACGTTCCAGTGCCTTTTTTTTCTTCTTGCATTACACATTTCATTTTTAATCTCAAGGAACCTGTCCAGGTCATCCTCTGAAAGTGATCGTCTATACACAAAAGATTTCAATCTTGCTTTTAAATCACAAGCAAGTTTTTCTGAACCCATTATCTGCCGCGCCCTGAGCCATGCAAATCTTTCCCAGATTTCCGAACTTGCTTCATAATAATTTTCTGTTTCATTAATTGTCATTACTAATGGACCGCTGCGACCCCATGGACGCAATTTCAGATCTACTCGATACAAAAATCCCTCAGATGTCATTTTTTCAAGATGACTTGAAAGCAATCGAATGCTGTCCTGCAATATTTTTTGGTAGTGATGTATCTCTAAATCAACGTCGCTTGTATTTGAGCAAACAAATATTAAATCAATATCTGAACTAAAATTTAATTCAGATGCTCCCAGTTTCCCCAGGCCAAATGTAGCCATATGTTGGGTAATCAACTGAGAATGAGTATCCGGGAGCCCGATATCTATAACTTTATTAAATATAAATTCTGCGAGATGAGATAAAGCAAACAAAATCTTCTCATATCCATAATTATTTGAAAAATCCATCCATGTAATATTCAACAATTGTTTATACTTCATGGTTCTCAATTCTTCCATGCTACTCAGAGGTTCTTGCTTTAATTGCTGAGGGCTGAATGATTCGCTACCAACTTCTGCAGAATAAGGGTGTCGACGTAGATATCGATATAGAAATCCAGATAGACTTATCAGGTCGACCAATGATTTTAAATCAGACGCAGAAAGATTTTTTGTTGATTTTTCAAACTCAGGAATATTTAATAAATTTTCAATTCGAAGTGCAGCAGACACAGGATCTGCTGCACTTTTTATATATTTATTCAAATCTGACATATTCCTGAATAGCACCTCGTGTATCAGGATTTAAAAATAGCGCGGATTATTTATTGTTTAGAATAAATTTTATTGCCCTGTTGTTTAAATTCATCTGATTTCTCCTGCATTCCTTTTGATAATGCTTCATTCATATCGCTTATACCTTGTTTTGATGCATATTCACGCACGTCTTGTGATATCTTCATAGAGCAAAAATTTGGACCACACATAGAACAAAAATGCGCAACTTTATGCGCCTCTTTTGGAAGTGTTTGATCATGAAAATCCCTGGCTCTGTCAGGATCCAGTCCCAGGTTAAATTGGTCTTCCCAACGAAATTCAAACCGTGCCTTTGAAAGAGCGTTGTCGCGTATCTGGGCTGCAGGATGTCCTTTGGCCAGATCAGCCGCGTGGGCAGCTATTTTATAAGTAATTATCCCCTCTTTAACATCGGCTTTATCAGGTAGACCAAGATGTTCCTTAGGCGTAACGTAACAAAGCATTGCTGTCCCATACCAGCCTATCATTGCTGCACCGATTGCTGATGTAATGTGATCATACCCAGGGGCAATATCAGTGGTTAGAGGTCCTAAGGTGTAAAATGGTGCTTCGCTACAATCCTTAAGCTCTTTATCCATGTTTTCTTTGATTAAATGCATAGGAACATGACCTGGCCCCTCTATCATTACCTGAACGTCATGATTCCAGGCTACTTTAGTCAATTCACCTAGTGTTTCCAGTTCAGCAAATTGTGCAGCATCATTTGCATCTGCAATGGATCCTGGTCTTAAACCATCACCCAAAGAAAATGAAACATCGTATGCCTTCATAATTTCGCAGATATCTTCAAAATGCGTATATAAAAAGTTTTCCTGATGATGTGCCAGGCACCATTTTGCCAATATTGAGCCACCACGCGAGACAATTCCTGTCATACGGTTGGCTGTCAATGGTATATAGGGTAATCGCACACCGGCATGTATCGTAAAGTAATCAACGCCCTGTTCGGCCTGTTCAATTAGCGTGTCTTTAAAAATTTCCCATGTCAGCTCTTCAGCCTTACCATCTACTTTTTCCAATGCCTGATAAATAGGCACTGTGCCGATTGGAACAGGTGAGTTTCGAATGATCCATTCTCTGGTCTCATGAATATTTTTACCAGTAGACAGATCCATCACCGTATCTGCTCCCCAACGGATCGACCAGGTCATTTTTTCCACTTCCTCAGCAATAGACGAAGAAAGTGCTGAATTACCGATATTCGCATTAATTTTAACCAGAAAATTACGCCCTATTATCATGGGCTCAATTTCTGGATGATTAATATTAGCCGGAATTATGGCTCGTCCTGATGCAACTTCGTCCCTGACAAATTCAGGCGTAATTAAATCAGGTAAGTTTGCGCCAAACCCCATACCCTTGTGTCGTGTTGTATAGAGCTTGTTCTCATAAGATTCCAGACGTTGGTTTTCCCGGATGGCAATATATTCCATTTCCGGTGTAATGATTCCTTTTCTGGCGTAATGTAGTTGAGTTACATTATGTGATTCCATCGCTCTTCTCGGCTTTCTTTTTATAGAAAACTTTATATTATTCAAATGGATATCGTTTATTCTTTGACTGGTATATGAGGAACTATGGATGTCCAGCTCAAGGCTGTCCGCACGTTTGGCTATCCACTCGGATCGTATTCCCGGTAATCCATTTTGAATATCTATCGTCGCATTTGGATCAGTATATGGCCCAGATGTATCGTAGACAGTCACTGGTGGATTTTTCTCGGAGGATTCACCTAAAGGCGTATCGTTGCAGGATATTTCCCGCATCGGAACCCTGATGTCACTCTGGCTCCCCTCGACATATATTTTTTGGGAATTTGGAAAAGGCTTCAGTGCAGCTTTATCAACCTGGGCATTTTTTCCAAGGAATTCTGGTTTTGCGCTCATATAAATCTCCTCAATATTGGGACGAGCGCCTTATAGGGCAATAATAAGCGACGTGCTGACTTTCCTACGCCGGGACTAACCGGATCAGGTTCAGAGGGTCATCTCAGCCAATAAAAAAAGGCGCCCCTAGATACACTCGTTTATATATAATATCAGGATTGAAAAAATATTATTAGAGGAAAATAAAGGGTGATAAACATGGATTTTGAGCAAGCGCGTTCAAATATGATAGAACAACAAATCAGGACCTGGGAAGTACTAGACCAAAGGGTACTTGACACTTTATGCAATATCAAACGAGAAGAATTCCTCCCTGAGGAATACAAAAAACTTGCCTTCACAGACTGCAACATCCCGCTTGCATACGATCAAATGACGATGCAGCCTAAGGTCGAAGCTAGAATTATCCAGTCATTAGACATAGCACAGAATGACCATATTCTTGAAATTGGTACAGGCTGTGCTTATATGACGGCCGTTTTGGCTACATTTGGTAAAAGTGTTATCAGTCTTGACATCTTTCCCGAATTCACTCAATCGGCTACTTCAAAACTGACACAAAATAATATACAGAATGTCGAATTAATTACTGCAGATGGAATTCATGGATGGAAAACCAAAGCACCATATAACGTTATTGTTTTAACCGGATCACAGCCTGTATTAGATAAAGAATTTCAGGAACAATTAACCATAGGCGGCAGGTTGTTTGCCGTAATAGGCGAATCTCCTGTTATGGATGCCACGCTTATTACCCGTATAGATGAAAATCAATGGACAAAAGAGGTGATATTTGAAACCGATATTCCTGCATTAATTGGTTCATTTGAAACAAATAAATTTTTATTTTAAATATATAAATGGAACATATTAATGTTAATTCACTTAAAGAATGGCTTGATAGTGAAAAATCCGTATTCCTTTTAGATGTGAGAGAAAGTTGGGAATTTGAACACTGCAAAATTCCAGGAAGTGTGAACATCCCTTTATCTGAAATTCATCAAAAGATAACTGATATCGATGATAAACAGTCTGTTGTACTTATTTGCCATCATGGCGCGAGAAGTTTAAATGCAGGCATGTTCCTGAAAAATGCAGGTGTTCAATGTCAATTCTATAATTTGGAAGGAGGAATTGACGCCTGGTCTGAACAAATTGATAACACTGTGCCTAGATATTAGGCATCCATGTATATAAAACATATTAATTGATTTAAGATTTTATTGATCAAAGTAAGCCAGTTACCCACAGGATGAAAACTACAATGCAAAAAAATGCGGTTATATGTATTTTTATATTTATATGTAATCTCCCTATTTCCAATAATTTACTTTATGCAATAGATTTACATGATGTTTACCAACAAGCGATGGCAAATGACCCTGTATTTAGACAGGTAGCGGCAAATAAGCGAGCAATTCTTGAAGAACGGCCTCAAGCAATGGCGACTTATCTTCCCTCTGTTGGTGTTTCCGCCGATATTGCAGGTACCAGCAGCACACGATCTGGTACCAGTCGCATCATCTTTAATAATCAGGGCGAAGCAATTCAAACAGAAAAGACAAATTCAGATTCGCTGGGATATTCACTCAACCTGACACAACCAATTATCAGAGCTGACCGATATTTTCGAATTCAACAGTCTGACAAGACGATAAAGCAGGCAGATGCAGAACTAGCAGCATCTGAACTGGATCTTGCAATTCGTGTTTCAACAACCTACTTCAATGTTCTATCTGCCATGGACAACCTGAATTTTGCAGAAGCGGAATTAAGATCTCTGAGTCGTCAGTTAGAACAGGCTAAACAGCGCTTTGAAGTTGGTTTGACAGCAGTGACTGATGTCCAGGAAGCTCAGGCTGGATATGACCGTGCAATTGCAGAGAAAATTCGCGCAGAAAATGACATAGATAATGCAAGAGAAGCACTACGGGAAATTACAGGTAATTATATTTACGAACTCGCAGGATTGTCAGACTCAATGCCATTGCTAAACCCCGAGCCTGACAATATAGATACCTGGTCAGAAATGGCATTGTCAGAGAATCTAAATGTTATTGCTGCCATCCATTCAGTTGATATCGCCAGGGACGAAATTAAAATACAACGTTCTGGACATTACCCCACCGTGGATTTCAATGCCAGGCGTTCATATAACGAAAGTGATACCAGCGGAGACAGTGAAACTACAAATAATACGATTTCACTACAACTGAACGTACCAATTTACTCTGGCGGGGCGGTATCATCTCGTGTACGCGCATCTCAAGAAAGACTCAACCAGCAACTTGAGCGCCTGGAGCAAGTTAGGCGTCTAGCTTACAGGCAAACACGAGAGTCCTTCCTTGGGGTTATGTCTGGCATTAGTCAAATTAAAGCCCTGCAACAGGCTGTAATTTCCAGTGAAGCTGCACTTGCAGCAACTCAGGCTGGATTCGAGGTAGGTACACGAACTGCTGTAGATGTCGTTCAGGCTGAACGTTCTACATTCCAGGCAAGACGTGACCTGGCAAGAGAAAGATACGACTACATCATTAATACGCTGATTTTAAAACAAGCTGCAGGTATTCTAACATCTGATGACATAGAAAAAATTACAATTTGGCTCGAATAACAATAAATATATCAATTGAAAAATGATTGTATTGTTGAAATCAAGGTCGACTTTTTAACCGGCTTACTCAGGTGACTATCACAGCCTGCTTCTATACATAAATCAACTTCTTCTTTTATAGCATGTGCAGTCAAGGCAATAATTGGTAAATGAGGGCGATTGTTTTCTTTTTCATATTCCCTTATTTTCTTTGTTGCAGTACGTCCATCCATGACAGGCATTTGTACATCCATTAAGACAAGATCAAAATCATTTTCCATAACTGTAAGTCGTCAAAAGATTTGGGACAAAATAGCGTAAATATTAAGAGAGACTTTTAACTATTATAGTCTTGTTTCACTGATTTATATATATTCTTAAATTTTCCTTTCTCCTCTGTTGTAATGTTTCGTATTTGATAATGGTTCTTCTATCCATAATTTCATGATAGCGGCCAAAATACATATCTGCCGGCGTAATATTATCAAGTGACTCATGGTAACGTTCATGATTGTAGTATTGTACAAATTGCCGGATAGCATGTTCGAGTTCCCACGGATAATAATAGTGCTCCAGCTTCACGACGTTCTTCATGGAGCGGTGATATCGCTCTATCTTGCCTTGTGTCATGGGATGGTACGGTGCGCCACGGGTGTGTTGCATCTGATATTTACTCAGATAATCCTTCAATTCCGAGGAGATATAACAAGGCCCGTTATCACTCAGTAAGCGAGGTCGGTGTTTGACCGTTATCTCGTTGACTCCCGTGGTCTCAATCGCCGCATCCAGCGTCTGCTTCACGTCATCAGCTGCCATGCTGGTTGTTAACTTCCAGGCAATGATGTAGCGGGAGTAATCATCTAGAACAGTGGACAGGTAATACCACCCCCAACCAACAATACGAAAGTAGGTGAAGTCAGTCTGCCAAAGCTCGTTGACTCGTCGTGTTGGATTCTGAAACGAATCACCCGCTTGCATCAGGATATAAGCAGGACTGGTAATGAGATCGTACTGCTTTAACAGTCGATAAACGCTGGATTCCGAGATGAAGTAGTTGTGCTCATCGGTGATGGTCCAGGCAAGTTCCCGAGGCGATTTGTCAGGGTACTGTAACGCGAGCTCCAGACACTGCTCCTTCACCATCTCAGGTATCTTATTCCAGAACTGTCTCGGGGACCGATTATCTGGCTCCAGGCCCTCTGGACCATCATCCAGGTATTGCCGATACCAACGATAGAAACTGCTGCGGCTCACACCTAACTCGGCCAGAGTGCGTTTCACGGGTAATTCCGACGCCTCTACCAAGCGGATCACTTCCAGCTTTTCAGCTGCTGAAAGACTCATTCGTCTTCCCAGGTCGACTCCAAGCCAAGCACACTTTTTTTAAGTACCTCGTTCTTCAGCATGATGTCAGCCACCAGGCGTTTGAGCTGGTCATTTTCTTTCTTCAGGTCGGTCACTTCAGTGGAGTTTGCTTCCCGTTTTATATCGCCCGCCAGACGCTGTTTACCCGCTTCCAGGAACTCCTTACTCCAGCGGTAATACACGTTTTGATTCAATCCTTCACGGCGACACAGCTCGGCAATGCTTTCTTCTCCACGCATCCCTTCCAGTACAATTCGGATCTTTTCTTCAGAGGAATACTTCTTACGGGTACGACGACGTATATCTTTAACTAATTTCTCGCTATTATTGCTCATAATGAGACTCCTATTTATAAGTTTAACTTATCAGAAGTCTCTCTTAGAAATCAGCTCAATTCTGTCTCATATGCTTTGACGGGATACAGTTACAGATTTTACGCTTTGTTTAATATTGAATCTTTAATAAATCCCATTGGGATTGCGCTCCATAACGTAACGGTAAAATACTTGTTCCTATACCAGAGGTTACAAAAAGTGTTTTTTCATTATCAATATATAAACCACAGTGTCCCTCTGACGGAGCAGTCGATGGTACCCATAAAGCACCTATAAACGGTATTCTAACTTGACCACAGTGAGTATGACCAGCGATAACTAATCCTTTTACTTCTTCGTAGAATGCTACTGATGGATCATGAGTAATCGATATTTTCGGCACATCATTACATGCTTGTGGGAAATCAATATAACGGTACTGCCCTGTATAGTCGTCCCCGAATCCTCGGATGCAAACAAGTCCACTTGATGTTTCGATCAAACCTATTTCATTTTCCATTACATTCAAACCAGCACGAGAAAATGATGCATACCATTCTTTTGGATTAGACCAACTTTCATAGTTCCCGAGAACTACTGCATTAGGAATGGGGTCGACAAGTTTTATTGCGTTAATAATATTCTTACGATGAGTTGACATATCGACTATATCGCGTGGATTCTTTATATAGTCCCCAACAAAAACAATTAGGTCGGGATTAGCGTCTTTAACCGTTGATATCAAGGTACGGAATTGTGAAAGCGAATCAGCATGTTCTGATAAGTGAGGATCTCCTATTACTGCAACTTTTAATGCAACTGGATTGACCTTTGGATCGGTTATGACTATTGAGATATCGTTTCGTGTTGTTTGCATGGACAGGCAGATTGATACTAAAAAGTAACTACAAATTAATCCGATCGAAATTAGTAATATTGATTTTTTGATCATAATTTATCGACTAATCGATTAAAGTACCAGTTAACCTTTTACCATACCTCCTATAACTATTTTTGAGGAACGATTGATTTAACCTATTCATGAAATGTCTGAAATTCTGACTATGACTCCTCCATTGGACAGAGTTCATGGTCAAAGTGACAGCAAATGGACGTGAGAACTCTATATCCTCTATAAAATCCCTCACAAATAACCTATAAGAGACATCAGAGGGTCCATCAATAGACCCCATTAACCTATTATTTCGAGTATTTTTAATCATTTCTATCCATCTTTACCATCTATTTATCTAGACAGAAATCGTAAAACACTACCTCACACACCCATATATCACTTTTACGATTTTATTAATTCTATCGATATGTTCTTGATGGACTCGTTCTCTATTTTCTTCAAATACTTCTTATACATCCGTTCAACCAACTGTGGAGACAGGGGTTTACCTCTCCTAGACACGAATCCTCTTGATTTGAGATGGTCGGATATCTCTTTATACATCCAAGACTTCCCTCTTAACTCCTCTATGACTCTTATCAATTGCCAATAATACTCATCAACTCCCCTAATAAAGGAAAGTTTAATTTCGAGGGTTATTTCGAGTTCTACGAAACCTCTTTTATGAGGTGTTGATGCGAAAAGAAGGGGAGT
Source organism: uncultured Gammaproteobacteria bacterium (assembly GCA_943788815.1). Classification (GTDB taxonomy): domain Bacteria; phylum Pseudomonadota; class Gammaproteobacteria; order Eutrophobiales; family Eutrophobiaceae; genus Eutrophobius. The sequence continues at coordinate 14,259 of CALSRS010000001.1, read as the reverse complement.
TAATAAGGATAAAACATTGCTATCGCTACTCCACTGTTACTGATTTGGCAAGATTTCTGGGCTGGTCCACATCAGCGCCCTTTAACACAGCGACATGATAAGCCAATAATTGCATCGGTATAGAATAATATATTGGCGCTAAAAAATTATTTTCCACATCTAATCTAAGTTTATGAGCGTTATCAAATCTGTCCAGGTCTACCATTGTATCGGCAAATACAAATAGCTCCCCACCTCTGGCATGTACTTCCTGAAGGTTGGATACCAATTTAGTAAGCAATTCATTGTTTGGCGCAACAGCAATCACCGGCATATTATCGTCAACCAACGCAAGTGGCCCATGTTTTAATTCACCTGCTGCGTAGGCTTCAGCATGTATATAAGAAACTTCTTTTAGTTTTAATGCACCTTCCATTGCTATGGGGAGCATAATCCCTCTCCCCAGATATAAGGCATGATCTTTTGAAACGAAACGTTCGGCAATTTCTTGAATATGCTCATCGAGCTTTAAAATTTTGTGCATATTCTCAGGTATCTTATGTAACTGACTTAACCATTCGTTACTATTAACATTTCTGGATTGTTTTGCATGAGCTATAGCTAAGCTCAGAGTCAAAAGATTTAAAAGTTGTGTAGTAAAAGCCTTTGTTGATGCTACTCCAATTTCAATCCCCGCGACTGTCATCATAGTTAAATCGGTTTCTCGAGTCAGTGAACTTTCAGGGACGTTACAAATTCCTAATGTTGCCAGGTATTCTCTGGACTTTGCTTTTTGGAGTGCAGCTAATGTATCTGCAGTTTCACCAGACTGTGAAATAACAACAAACAATGTATCTGGCGCTATATATGAATCAAAATAACGGTATTCACTAGCTATATCTACTGTACACGGTATACCTGCAAGGGTTTCAAACCAATGCCTGGCAACTAAGCCCGCATGATAGCTTGTCCCGCAGGCAACAATGTGCACAGCCTTTAATTTTTTCAAGAAATCCTGATCGTCTTGCTCAGATATTAAAAACTTGTCACCAGAAATATTGCGTTTCAAAGTGTTTTCAATTGCTTCCGGCTGTTGAAATATCTCGCTTAACATATAATGACGAAATCCAGATTTAGCAACTTCTTCATGTGGCAATTCTGTATATTGCTGATGACGCTCTACCATACTTAGATCTGAATTAAAAATTCGCAATCCATGATTTAAATCGACATCTGCAATATCACCTTCTTCCAAAACAATATATTTTCTTGTGAATGGCAGTAAGGCAAAAATATCTGAGGCAATAAAATATTGATTTTCACCTATGCCTATTATTAATGGACTTCCATGGCGTGCTGCAATTATCCGCTCTGGATGATTTTTAAAAATGAGGCCTATAGCGTATGACCCCTCTAATAATTTAAGTGTATTTTTCACTGCAAGCAAAGGGTCAGCATCCTTAGTCAAACTAAAATGCACCTGTTTGACTATCACTTCTGTGTCTGTCTCAGACTGGAATTGATATCCACGTTCTATTAACTCTTGACGTAGTGGATTGTAATTTTCGATTATACCGTTGTGTACAATTGCAATTTCATCCATGCAAACATGAGGATGTGCATTTATTGTAGAAGGTGCGCCATGAGTGGCCCATCGAGTATGAGCAATTCCCGTTGAACCTGTTATTGAATCTTGTTGCAGTAGATATAATAGGTCTTTAACTTTTCCCAAACACTTTTTAACTCGGATATTTTCCGAATCATCAATGACAGCGATACCTGCAGAATCATAGCCCCTGTATTCAAGGCGAGAAAGACCAGTAGTTAAGACATTCGTTATATTATTATGACCAATTGCGCCTATAATTCCGCACATCAATTAAGCCTTATTTTTAAAAGTTTGATTCATCTTGTTTAAATCAATAAACAAATTCACTTTTAGATTGACTGGTCGGGACGAGAGGATTTGAACCTCCGACCACCTGCCCCCCAGGCAGGTGCGCTACCAGGCTGCGCTACGCCCCGAATTTTCAATTTACTAATAGCCGTATATTACATATATACACAGCTAACTCTAGCAACAATCATGTGTTCTGTAGATTGTTGTATAACGATATCTTAATGGAAAAATAACGTGGGATTAAAATGAAAACTTATTGCTGGGTATTGGTATGTTTATTATCGCTTTAACAGGTCCAACACTTGTTCAAGCTCGCTTCTTAATTGCTTGATGATTTGTTGGCTCTGGTTGGAATCATCCTTAGCTTCAGTGCCAGATAGTTTTAATCGCGCACCACCAATAGTAAATCCATGTTCATACAACAAACTACGAATTTGACGAATAATTATCACATCATGACGCTGGTAATAACGACGGTTTCCACGACGTTTTAGCGGTTTTAATTGAGGAAATTCCTGCTCCCAGTAGCGTAAAACGTGAGGTTTTACGGCACAAAGATCGCTTACTTCACCTATTGTAAAATATCGTTTGCCCGGAATTGCGGGTAATTCAGTGTTATTGGATGCTTCCAACATAAGATTCAACTCTCGATTTTAGCTTCTGCCCGGGCCGAAATGTGACGACTCGTCGGGCGCTGATTGGTATTTCTTCTCCCGTTTTGGGATTACGGCCTGGACGCTGATTCTTGTCCCTTAGGTCAAAATTACCAAACCCAGATAATTTAACCTGATTTCCAGATTCCAGTGACGCCCTAATTTCCTCAAAAAACATCTCTACCAGTTCCTTGGCTTCACGTTTATTTAAGCCAAGCTCCTGGTAAAGCATTTCTGCCATATCTGCTTTGGTCAATGCCCCCATAATCTACTCTCTCAAAATTGCTCCAAACTGATTATGTAATGAAATTAAGACGTTGCTTATCACAACGTCTGCCTCCTCATCCGTTAGAGTGCTGGAAGATCTTCGAAAGGTCAAGCCCAATGCAAGACTTTTTTTCTCTAGATCAATACCTTCCCCTTGATATACGTCAAACAACTCTAGGTTATCCAACAACCCGGCAACCTCTTGTTCTATGCAATTTATGACATTTATTGCGGGCAACTTTTCATCGACAATGATAGAAATATCGCGTCTAATTGACGGATATTTACTGATTTTCACGTATTTTAGTGACTTTTCAGCAGGTAATCCAGCAATATCTAATTCAAATATAAACGTGGGAGACACCAACTCTAATGATTGTTGAATCTGAGGGTTTACCATTCCTATATAGCCAATATTCTGATTTTTATAGAAAATTTTTGCATTTTGATGAGGATGCAGGGCCTGGATATCTGAATTTTCATAACTTAAAGCCTTAGCATCAAGAAACTGACCTAATATAGATTCCACATCAGATTTAATATGATAGAAATCACTTGTTATTTCATCAGTACCCCATTGTTTTTTATCTATATTTCCATACGCTAATCCAGAGAGCAACTTGTCTTCCTGAATTTGACCATTTTCAAGATTAAAACAACGTCCGATTTCAAATATTCTCAATCGGTTTTGCTGTCGTTTTACATTAAATTGCAGAGTGGAAAGCAAACCAGGTAACAAGGATTTTCTCATCACGGCCAATTCACTGGATATGGGATTAAGGAGACACAATTCATCAGCATCTCCACTTATCTTTGCCTGAAACGATTTATCAACAAAACTATAATTGATGACTTCTGTGTATCCCATATCTGTCATAGCATGAACCAGTGATAAATGAATTCTCTGTCGGTCATGTTTTTTTGCTAGATTCATGCGAACTGCCGGCAATGATTCATTAATTTGATCATATCCATGAATTCTTGCAATTTCTTCAATGAGATCAACTTCTGATTCAATATCAAATCTGTATGAAGGAACTGTCACTAACCAACCAATATCATTGACCGTAAGTCCAAATCCCAGATTTTCTAATATTTCACCAATCCTGGAGTCAGAAATCTTTATTCCTAACAGTCTCTTAACCTGTACTTTTCTCAAGGATATTGATTGTCGGTCGGGCAGATTTTTTTCTGATGAAACATTTACTATCGGTCCTGCATTACCACCGCAGAATTCAATCAATAATGACGACAATCTTTCTAATGCCATTTCGGCAGGTTGTGGGTCTACACCTCGTTCAAAACGGTGAGAGGCATCAGTATGTAGCCCGTATTGCCTGGCCCGCCCCATAATATGCGCAGGAGAAAAGTAGGCAGACTCAAGAAAAACTGATTTTGTATCCTGAGTCACCCCTGTAGCCTCCCCTCCCATAATACCGGCCATGGCAATTGCACCTGAATCATCACTAATGACCAATGTATTTTCTTTTAATAAATACTCTTCACCATCCAGTAAATCTAATTTCTCCTGTTTTTTTGCCAGACGTACTGATATTTCTCCACTTAATTTCTGGAGGTCAAATGCATGCATGGGTTGCCCCATTTCTAACATGACATAATTGCTAAAATCAACTACGATATTGATTGATCGAATGCCAGAGCGACGTAAACGTTCCTGGACCCACACAGGTGTAACTGCATTAGCATCAATGCCTTTTATTACTCTTCCGCAATAGCGTGGACAGGCAGCAAACTCAGCAATATTGATCTTCACAATATCATCGATATTGACTTCAACAGGGCTGGCAACAATTTCTTTGAAATTTGAGCGCGTCAATACACTCAGTTCTCTTGCCAGACCTATAACACTTAAACAATCTCCACGATTAGGGGTAATCGAAATATCAAACACCATATCATCCATAGATAAGCATTCTTGAAGAGCGAGACCTGGTGCTACATTTTTATCTATTTCATACAGTCCAGAAGAGGTGTCTGAGAGCCCAAGTTCCTTTGCAGAACACAACATCCCTTCAGACGCGATGTTGCGAATAGTTTTCTTCTCTATTATTTGACCACCAGCAATACTTGATCCGACTTTAGCGTAAGGATAAAAATGATTATCCCTAACATTATCAGCCCCACAGATTGCCTGTTTAATTTCATTAGTGCCATCATCTATCTGACAGATTAAAAGCTTATCAGCACCTGATACCTTCTCGCTACTCAGGACTTTTGCTACTACTACATCAGAAAAATCAACACTGATTTTATCAACAGCTTCAATTTCAAGTCCGGCTAAAGTCAGATAGTCAGATAATTGTTCTGTTGACAAATTTGCATCAACAAATTCTCTTAACCATGCCTCACTGATTCTCATCAAACATTTCCAATAATCAATATTGCGTTATATATTAGTACTAATTAAAAACCTAGAATTGCTTCAGAAAACGAATATCATTTTCAAAGAAAAGTCGAATATCATCTATACCATATTTAAGCATTGCCATTCGCTCCACACCTAGACCAAACGCAAACCCGCTATACTCATCACTATTTATCCCGACGTTCTTTAGTACATTAGGATGCACCATGCCGCATCCCAGGATTTCCATCCATCCTGCATCTCCCATAATATCCACCTCTGCTGATGGCTCTGTAAATGGAAAATAAGATGGCCTGAACCGCACTTGCAATTCTCGATTAAAATATTTGTTTAAAAAGCTGTTTAACACACCTTTGAGATCTGCAAACGTGACATTTTTATCAATTAAAAAACCCTCAATTTGATGGAACATGGGGGTATGTGTCATATCTGAGTCACAGCGAAAAACTTTACCCGGCGCAATTATTGCAATAGGCGGGGCATTTTCTTTCATATATCTAATTTGTACATTAGAGGTATGAGTACGCAACAATCTATCCGCATCAAAATAAAACGTATCATGCATAGCCCGCGCAGGATGGTCCTCCGGGATATTTAATGCTTCAAAATTATGATAGTTATCTTCTATTTCAGGTCCATCAGCAATCTCAAACCCATTGGTGGAAAATATTTCCTGGATTTCAAATAATGTCTGGGTTATGGGATGGATATTACCTGGAGTTTGCCCCTTCCCTGGCAATGAAATATCAATTTGTTCAGAGCTGATTTTTTCAGAAAACTGCTTCTTTTCAATTTTTTGTTTCTTGCCGGCAATAGCATCTAGTAATTTTGTTTTTGCCTGATTAATCTCCTGGCCTGCCCTGGGTCGATCTTCTATCGATAATTTACCAAGCTGCTTTAGCTTTTCTGTCAATATGCCTTTTTTGCCCAGATAGTTAACACGAGCATGCTCAACCATATGCAGGTCATTAGCATTATTGATAGCCTCTAATGCTTGCTCAAGTATTTGCTTTATATCACTCATTTTTTTTATTGCAGAGACATGAGACATGTCTGTCAGAGACAAAGGATACTTTGTATGGCAATGCTAATAGTTTAATTATCGATATTAATTGCCAAGAAAAAGACAGAAACTAATAATACCTCAGCGCTACGCGCTCAGTGTTATCCTGGCTTCATTAACTAAGCTGGCAAAAGTTTGTTTATCGTGTACGGCAAGATCTGCAAGCATTTTTCTATCAACATCTATCTGCGCTTTAGTTAAACCATTTATCATTTGACTATAAGACATTCCGTACATTCTGGCTGCCGCATTTATACGTGCAATCCACAGGGCACGAAACTGCCGTTTGCGTTGACGTCTGTCCCTGTATGCATACTGCCCTGCTTTTGTTACTGCCTGGGTAGCTACTCGGTAGACATTTTTACGCCGCCCCTGATATCCTTTTGCCTGAGATAAAATCTTTTTATGTCTTGCGTGTGCAACGACGCCTCTTTTTACTCTTGCCATACTATTTCTCCGTTTTACATGTAAGGGATCATGCGGACAACCGCTTTATAATCACTATCATGCACTTCATTCATGGGACGCAAGTGTCTTTTACGTTTTGTGCTTTTCTTTGTCAGAATATGACTACGAAAAGACTGTTTATGTCTTATTTTTCCTGATGCTGACATAGTAAAACGCTTTGCAGCACCTCTATTTGTTTTAATCTTAGGCATTAAAATACTAACTCCAGATTTAATCTATCTTTTTGATGCAATAACCATGACCATTTGCCGACCTTCTAGTTTAGGTATCTGCTCCACAATTCCGTATTCTTCAATATCTCCAGCAATACGTTGAAGCATCTTCAATCCTAATTCCTGATGGGCCATTTCTCTACCTCGAAATCGCAGCGTCACTTTTACCTTATCACCGTTACTCAAGAATCGAACAATATTCCTTAACTTGACTTTATAGTCACCTTCTTCCGTGCCTGGCCTGAATTTGACTTCCTTTATCTGTATTTGTTTCTGTTTCTTTTTTGCAGCATGTTTTTTCTTGTTCTGGTCAAATTGAAACTTACCAAAATCCATTATTCTACAAACTGGTGGTTCAGAGTTCGGCACTATTTCAACCAAATCCAGACCAGCCTCATCGGCTAAACTTAATGCTTCATTGGTTGCAACGATCCCTATTTGTTCTCCATCTTTTCCAATTAATCGGACATTATCTACAATAATTTCCTCATTCAAACGGTTCTGTTTTTCAACTACGATATGTTTTCCCTCCCTCCTAAATATTACGACCGCGGCACGCGATTTCATCTTCCAGGCATTTAACTAAACCGGACAATTCCATAGAACCCAGGTCTTTGCCTTCTCGCGTACGCACGGCCACTGATTTTGTTTCTACTTCTTTTGCCCCAATAATTATCTGGTAGGGCACACGTTGCATTGCGTGCTCGCGGATTTTAAGGCCGATCGTTTCATTTCTCAAGTCCGATTCGACTCTGAATCCTTGTTTTTTCAGGGTTTCTTCAATTTCTTTCACATAATCGGCCTGATGGTCAGTAATTGACACGATTACGACCTGTATTGGTGAAATCCATAAAGGAAAAGCACCTTCATAATTTTCGATTAGAATTCCTATAAATCGCTCCAGAGAACCTAATATAGCTCTGTGTAACATGACCGGAACTTGTTTGTGGCTATTTTCATCTACATACACAGCCCCTAGCCGCCCTGGCATAGAAAAATCTGCCTGAATCGTGCCACATTGCCATACGCGGTCTATACAATCCTTTAAGGAAAAATCAATTTTTGGTCCGTAAAATGCTCCCTCACCAGTTTGTATAGTCCAGTCCAGCCCGCTGGCATTTAATGCTTTTTCCAATGCGTCTTCGGCATTATCCCAGATTTCATCACTCCCTACCCGATTTTCCGGGCGAGTTGATAATTTGACTATAACATCATCAAATCCAAAATCGGCATATACCGAATATAATAATTGTATAAATGAAAGCACCTCAGCTTGTATCTGATCTTCACGACAGAAGATGTGAGCATCATCCTGTGTAAATCCCCTTACGCGCATTAATCCGTGTAAAGCACCAGACTGTTCATTTCGATGACAACAACCAAATTCTGACAATCTAAGCGGTAATTCTCGGTAACTTTTCAAGCCCTGATTAAATACTTGTATATGAGCAGGACAATTCATGGGTTTGATTGCATATTCACGATTTTCTGAGCTTGTCATGAACATATCTTCACTGAATTTAGCCATATGTCCTGACTTCTCCCATAAAACACGGTCGATGACCTGAGGAGTACGTATTTCCCGATATCCTGTATTGTTGAGTCGCTCACGAATGTAATTTTCAACTATTCTATAAAGTGTCCAGCCCTTATCGTGCCAGAACACCATACCAGGTGCCTCTTCCTGAAAATGCAGCAAATTCTGTTTTCTGGCGAGTTTTCTATGATCCCTTTTTTCTGCTTCCTTTAGTCTGTTCAAATATTGCTTGAGTGATTTTTTATTAGGCCAGGCAGTCCCATAAATACGTTGTAACATCTCATTACGAGAATCGCCTCGCCAGTATGCCCCTGCAAGTTTGGTCAGTTTAAATGCCTTTATACTTCCTGTTCTTGGAACGTGAGGCCCACGGCATAAGTCAATAAAACCACCCTGTTCATAGAGTGATAAATGTTCATTTTCCGGAATTGATTCAATGATTTCGGCCTTATATTCTTCGTTAATATCCCTAAAAAAAGAGACTGCATCATCTCTTTCCATTAGCTTTCTGCTCACCTGGATATTTTCCTGTGTGATTTTCTCCATTTCTGATTCGATGTTTTCAAGATCCTCTGGCGTAAATGGCCGCTCAAAGGCAAAATCGTAGAAGAAACCATCCTCAATCACAGGACCTATAGTCACCTGGGCATCAGGATATAAGCGTTTAACCGCCTGGGCCATCAAATGGGCACACGAATGCCTGATTATTTCTAGGCCTTCTGGATCTTTGTCAGTAATAATTCGAAGCTTGGCATCAGCTTCTATGACATAAGATGTATCCACCAGCTTGTTATTTACTTCCCCAGCCAAGGCTGCTTTTGCTAGCCCAGGCCCAATAGCGGATGCAACATCGTATACCGACACAGGATTTTCATAATTCTGATGATTACCATCAGGCAATGTAATTTGAGGCATAGTAAAACCTACTTATTCAGTGGTGGCCCCCACAATAGGCCACTTGGTCAATAAAAGTGGAACATTAAAAAGAAAAAAGTACAGAGTTTCCAAATGATGGCTACTTTGTACTTTTATCTAGATTGGTAGGCGCGGAGGAATTCGAATCCCCGACCCTCGCCATGTCATGGCGATGCTCTAACCAGCTGAGCTACGCGCCTGTAATCCTAAGGGCGACAAGGATACAAAGCTGGGCGTCATTAAACAAGTGTTTATAACTACAAAGTGTCTGTAATTAGGCATGGATGGTAAAAATTACATCCTTGCCTGACCGCTTGTGTCGCACTCCTCACTAATAGAGTGCCATTTGATCTATTTGGTCCTGTGCCTCAACCACAGACAGGGCTGTCATATTTATAATCCCTCGTACTGTCGTTGAGCTTGTCAAAATATGAGCCGGTTTAGAATTCCCCACCAGAATCGGCCCGACGGTAACACCACCTCCAATCATTTTCAGCATGCTATAGGTGATATGTGCAGCATCTATATTGGGCATTATAAACAAGTTTGCCTTTCCTTTGAGACGAGAATTTGGATAAGCAATATTTCTTATTTCATCTGATATCGCCGCATCAGCGTGCATTTCACCTTCTATTACAAGGTTGTTATCCAACTCTCGAAGTATCGTGGCAGCTTTTCGCATTTTTCTTGCTGAGGCATTGTTTCTTGAACCAAAATTGGAATGCGAGAGTAATGCAATCCGGGGTTTAATACCAAAACGTTGAACTGTTTTGGCTGCTAGCAATGTCTTTTCTACAATATCATCGGCGCTAGGGTTATGTGATACGTGTGTATCAGCGAGGAAAAACAAGCCCTTGGGTGAAACCACAGCGGTAACAGCTGCAAGTGAAGTCACATCCGGTTCCCTTTCTATAATCTGCCTGATAAATCTCAAGTGAGTAATATATGCCCCCTCTGAACCACATAACATAGCGTCTGCTTCATTTCGCCTCACCATTAATGCAGCAATTACCGTGTTTTTTGTTCTGACAATATTTTTAGCTTCTGCAGGTGACACCCCGTTTCTTCCCATGATTTCATGATACATTTTCGAATATTGGTTAAAACGCTTATCGTAAAGCGGGCTGACAATTTCAAAATCCTTACCCTCCTGAATTCGCAAACCCAATTCAGCAATTCTTTTGTTAATTACATTGGGGCGGCCAACCAATATAGGAATAGCGATACCTTCATCAACGACCTGCTGAACTGCCTGCAGAACCTTTCTCTCTTCCCCCTCTGCAAAAACTACTTTTTTGGGTTCCTCTTTTGCCTGATCAAACACCGGATTCATTAAAGTCCCGGTTTGAAAAATAAACTGTAATAATTTCTGCCTGTAGACTTTCAGATCAGGTATTGTTCTGGTGGAGACTCCACTATCCATGGCAGCTTTTGCTACTGCGGGTGCAATCCTGACAATTAACCTGGGATCAAATGGTTTGGGTATCAAGTATTCAGGACCAAATTGTAAATTACTGCCTCCATATGCCTTGGAAACAATATCTGACGGTTCAACTGTGGCAAGATCAGCAATTGCGTAGACACAGGCAATCTTCATCTCATCATTAATTGTTGTTGCTCCTACATCCAGCGCCCCTCTGAATATATAAGGAAAACATAACACATTATTTACCTGGTTTGGATAATCAGAACGTCCTGTTGCCATGATGGCATCGGGCCTGACTTCCAATACATCTTCAGGAAGAATTTCAGGATCGGGATTTGCCAAGGCGAGAATAATTGGCTTGTCTGCCATTTTTTTCACCATCTCTTGATTTACAACTCCTGGCCCCGACAACCCTAAAAAGATATCGGCATCCTGCATAACATCATCCAGCACACGTGCATCTGTTTTTTGTACGTATCTGGCCTTGGACGGATCGAGTTTTTCATCTCTGCCTTCGTAGATTATGCCTTTTGAATCACTAATAAATATATTCTCGCGTTTCATGCCTAAATTAACCAACAGATCCAAACAGGCAATAGCGGATGCGCCTGCACCTGAACCCGCGAGTTTTACTTTAGAAATATCTTTATTAACAATTCGCAATCCATTTAAAACAGCCGCCCCAACAATTATTGCAGTACCGTGCTGATCATCATGAAAAACAGGTATATTTAGCCTTTCTTTAAGCTTTTTTTCGACTTCAAAACATTCAGGTGCTTTGATATCCTCAAGATTAATTCCACCAAAAGTAGGTTCGAGACTGGCAATAATGTCTACCAGCTTATCTGGATCTCGCTCATCAATTTCAATATCAAATACATCAATTCCGGAGAACTTTTTAAATAAGACCGCTTTACCTTCCATTACCGGTTTTGCAGCTAGTGGACCAATGGCGCCTAATCCCAATACAGCAGTACCATTTGTTACCACAGCCACCAGGTTTCCACGGCTAGTCATATAAGCCGCCTCATCAGCAGACCTTACAATTTCTTCGCAGGCGGCAGCGACACCAGGTGAATACGCCAACGCCAGGTCATGCTGGTTCGCTAGCGGTTTCGTAGCATGAACACCTATTTTACCTGGCGGATCGTTCCTGTGATATTCGAGCGCACTCTCTCTGAGCTTATTCTTTTTAGTTTCGTTGGTCATTTAGATTTCCAAAATTAATTCGTTATTTCCAATCCGGCATCCTGTAATTCTTTAAGTTCATCTCTGTAACTGGCAGCTTTCTCAAACTCAAGATTTCTTGCGCATTCATACATAAGCTTTTCAAGTTCTTTCACTTTTTTCCCTAATGCAGCAGGCTCTAGTCTTAAATAGAAACTCTTATCTTCTCTAATTTTCCGGCCTTTCCTTCCTTTAGCGCCATGGCTCATGGCACCTTCAAGGATATCGTTTACCGATTTACTGATTCCTATCGGCGTAATATTATGTTCAGCATTATACTCTAATTGTTTATTTCTTCTCCTATCAGTTTCATCCAGCGCCCTTCTAATAGAGCCTGTAATTGTATCTGCATAAAGAATAGCCTTGCCATTTAAATTTCGTGCTGCCCTGCCTATGGTTTGAATCAAGGTGGTTTCTGAACGTAAAAACCCTTCCTTATCTGCATCTAAAATTGCGACCAGTGAGACTTCTGGCATATCCAGGCCTTCTCTAAGCAAGTTAATACCAACAAGCACATCAAATGTTCCAAGGCGCAAATCTCGGATTATTTCGACACGTTCTACGGTATCAATATCGGAATGCAGATATCTGGCATTAATTTTATGATCCAGAAGATATTCTGTTAAATCTTCAGACATACGTTTCGTCAAGGTTGTCACCAGGACTCTTTCATTAACATCCGTTCGCAATATGATCTCTGACACCAGGTCATCAACCTGAGACATCACTGGTCTGATTTCCACTTCAGGGTCAATTAGTCCCGTTGGCCTGACTAATTGGTCAACAATCTCACTAGATTTTTCCTTTTCATAAGGTCTGGGCGTTGCGGAAACAAATATTGTTTGTGGTGCCAGTTTTTCAAACTCCTCAAATCGCAATGGTCTGTTATCAAGAGCACTTGGCAATCTGAACCCATAATTAACCAGATTCTCCTTTCTTGAGCGATCTCCTTTATACATGGCGCCGAGTTGTGGAATTGTTACATGACTTTCATCCACAAATAACAATGCATTATCAGGCAGATAATCAAATAATGTTGGTGGTGGTTCTCCAGGTTGTCTGCCTGACAAATACCTGGAATAATTTTCTATACCATTGCAATATCCGATCTCCATGATCATTTCAAGATCGAATCTTGTTCGTTGCTCCAGCCTTTGCGCCTCTACCAGTTTATTTTCATGTCTTAACTCCTCCAACCGTAATACCAGTTCCTCCTTAATCAATTCGATAGCGTCTAGCAAAGTCTGACGATCTGTTACGTAATGTGTTTTAGGGAATATCGTTACTCTGGGGATCTGTCTTTTCATTTCTCCTGTTAAAGGATCAAATAAAGAAATGCTTTCAATCTGGTCATCAAATAATTCGATGCGAATGGCATATCTATCAGATTCTGCAGGATAGACATCGATAACATCACCTCTTACCCTGTAAGTAGCTCTGTGTAATTCAATCTCATTTCTGGAGTACTGCAACTCTGCAAGTCGACGTAATATTTGCCGTTGATCGACGATATCACCTCTATCCAGATGCAATACCATTTTAAGGTAAGTTTGCGGGTCACCTAGACCATAAATTGCCGAAACCGTTGCTACTATAATTGTGTCTGACCTTTCCAATAATGCTTTTGTTGCTGATAAACGCATCTGTTCTATATGTTCATTTATGGATGAGTCTTTCTCTATATAGGTATCCGTTGACGCAACATAGGCTTCAGGTTGATAGTAGTCATAGTAAGATACAAAATACTCAACCGCGTTATCTGGAAAAAAATCAGACATCTCCCCATATAATTGAGCAGCAAGTATTTTATTTGGCGCGAGGATTAATGTGGGTCGTTGAACCACTTGGATTACGTTTGCAGCTGTAAATGTCTTACCTGAACCTGTAACTCCAAGTAGGGTTTGGTGTAATAATCCATGATTTAGTCCACTAACCAGTTTATCTATAGCATCTGGCTGGTCACCGGCTGGCTTGAAACTAGTATTTAAGTTGAACTCACGTGACATTCGGTAATGATAGAAACCAGGTTGATCTCATTATTTCTAAAGAGAGTAAATTATGCCCTATTTTCTATAATTTAGCGGGATTTTTTGTTCTATGAGTTGACCTTAATATGATGCGCCAGTACCATACGCGTCCAGCATGTTCCTCGGTAGCTCAGTCGGTAGAGCGGGTGACTGTTAATCACTAGGTCGGCGGTTCGAGCCCGTCCCGGGGAGCCATTTT